>NZ_KE386949.1:0-385629 GCF_000429765.1 Gemmobacter nectariphilus DSM 15620
CCAGAACAACAAACAACCGAACCGACCCAATTCTCACCGGGCCAACTCGACCGTGCAGTCCACATTGTCAACCTCAACTTCCCATCAGGCTCGCACCCTCCGTTCCGTCTCAGCTACCGTCCGTCCCGGTTCCTTCCGTCCCCGTCGTCTCGGTGAAGCGGTTTCTAGTCAGACCAGCCGGGGGGCGCAAGAGGAAAAAACACACCCCGTCATCTTTTTGTCGCCAACCCATGTTTCGTTGGAAATTTCAGCACCAACGCCCAACATCACACCTGTGGATAAACCACCCAAACTGTGGATAACTCACAACAAACACCAAAAATACCCCAAAGCCGGGCGAGTCGCCCTGAAGAATCGCCATCCCCGCAAGGCCGTGTCCAGCGCGAGTCGCCGAATCCCGTAGAAAGTGATCCCGGATTCGCCGACTACCGCTGCCCCGCCCCGCCCGGCATGTGACCGGCAGCCGCAATCAGCTTCGCACCAGCGCGGTCGCAATCAAGGTCCAGCCATCTGCAAGCACAAAGAACGCCAGCTTGAACGGCAGCGAGACCACCGCCGGCGGCACCATCATCATCCCCATCGACATCAGGATCGCGGCAACGACCAGGTCGATGATGAGGAAGGGCAAGAAGACGAGGAAGCCGATCTGGAAGGCATGTTCGATTTCGCTGAGCAGGAAGGATGGAACCAGCAGGGCCAGCGGTGCCTCGGGTCCGATGGCGGGCGTCGGGTCGGGGCGCAGGGCCGCCAGTGCGGCAAAGGTATCTGGGTCCATGCGTGCGGACATGAAACGCCGGAACGGACCAAGCGCATTCACGAAGGCATCTTCCAGCGGCATTCGGCCTTCGGAAAACGGGCCTATGCCGGCCGTCCACGCCTCGGTCAGCACGGGATCCATCACAAACCAGGTCAGGAACAGCGCCAGCGTGATGATCAGCATGTTCGGCGGCGCTGCCTGAAGCCCGATCGCCTGCCGCAGGATCGACAGCACCGTCACCATGAAGGGAAAACAGGTGATCATTACCGCCAGCCCCGGCACCAGGCTGAGCAGTGTGACCAGCGCCAGCAGCTGGACTGTGCGCGTCGTCAGCGACCCAGCTTCGCCCAGGGTCAGCGTGACCTCCTGTGCTGCGGCAGGGACCGCCAGCACCAGCAGCACCAGCGGCGCGGCGAGAAGCAGACGCCTCACGATCCGCCACGCAGGTTGACAACCTCGGTCAGCCGCACCGCCAGCAGACCAGGCTGATCGCCCTCGGCCTCGTGCAGTTCCCCCCGCGCGATCAGCCGGTCGCCGATGTACAGCTCGACCGGATCCTCGATCCGGCGATCCAGAGGCAGCACGGCATCGCGGCGCAGGCGCAGCAGATCGCGCACTTGCGGGCGGGCCTTGCCGACCGAAACGGTAATCTCGATCGGAACCTGATCGAACGGATGCGCGCCGCTTGCGCCCGGCATCTCATCCATGGCGATACTCCTTTGCGGAAAGGGTGAAGAAATCATCAAGCGCGGTGCGGATCGTGCTCAGCGCGGCGTCGATATCGACCCGCGTCTCGGTCTCGCCCAGCGAGAGCCAGATCTGCCCGGGCTGCAACGCCGGATCCTCCTGGACCACCAGCGGGAACCCCGGCGACGGGCCGATCAACGCCTCGACCTGCTGGCGCGAGGCCGGATGCAGCAACAGTCTGACCGGCGCATCGGCGACCAGGTCGGCATAGGGGGCCAGGGCCTCGGCCACCAGATGCGGCAAGGCCGCTTGGGCAATCTCGGGCAGCAGGCGGGCCGACACATCGGCCAGGAGCGGCCCCAGCGCCCGAAGGACATGGCTGCGCGCGTCGTGATAGCTGAAGGCCAGCGCTTGCAGATTGCGGGCGATTTCGGCGCGCAATTCGGACTCGGCATCGGCCTGAGCGGCCACGGCATCATCCCAACCAGCGCGGTAGCCGGCATCGAACCCTGCCAGATGCGCCTCGCTGGCATCGCCCGCCTCGGGATTTGCGGCAGGCGCCTCGGGGGCGCCAGATGCGCCGCCGAATTCCTCAAGCGTCAGGGCCATCAGCGGGTCTCCTCGCGTTCATCCATCCAGCTGCGCAAAATCTCGACCGATTCGGCCTGGCGCTCGCTGATCAGGCGGCGCAACCGCTCGACCGGATCGGGCGGGGGCTCGGCCTCGGCGCGCGGCGAGACGATCGACATTGCCGGCATGTCGGCGCCGTCGTCGATCTCGCCGGTCAGGACGGGAAGCCCCGAGGGGCCGCTGGCCGGCGGCAGCGACAGGGGCATCGGCTCCGGGCGCGAGGGGCGCAGCAACGGGCGCAGGACAAACAGGCCCAGCGCCAGCACCACCGCCGCGATAACCGTCAGCTGGATCAGCGCCATCGGGTCGATCTGCGACAGCCAGGCAACCGCAGCGGCAGGCTCGCCCCCCGGCAAGGGTTCGAATTGCATCGACTTGATCGTGATCACATCGCCGCGCGCCTCGTCGAACCCGACGGCCGAGGCAACCAGTTCGCGCAGATCGGCCAGTTCCTGATCGCTGCGCGGCTGCCAGCCACCATCGGCCGTCCGCTCGCCGTCAACCAGAACCGCGACCGTCAGCCGCCGCACCCCGCCGGGGGTGCGCAAGACCTCGCGCGCCATCTCGGAGATTTCGTAGTTGACCCGCTCGCGCGTCTCGGCGCCCTGGCTGCGGCTGCCCTCGCCTTGCGCCGCATCGCCTTCGGGCAGGTTCGAGGCCACCGTCACCCCGGGCGGCGCGCCACTGGCAGAGCTGGTCCGCTCTTCGGTTTCAGAGGAAACCACCACCCTGCCCTGCGGATCGAACCGCCGCTCGGTGATGGATTCGCGCTCGGTCACCACATCGACCGACAACTCGACCAGCGCCCGCCCCTGCCCAACCCGCGCCGCCAGAAGCCGTTCGACCGACCGCTTCAAATCCTCGGTCCGCCCATCGGCCGGGCCGCGCATGTCGGCCGCCTGCGGCACAAGGCCCGTTGCCGAATCGATGACCGACACATCCTCGGGCGTCATGCCTGCGATGGCCGAGGCAACCAGATGCCGGATCGCCTGGGCCTGCGCAGGCGTCAGCGCGCCGGACAAGGTGGTCACCGTGACCGCTGCGGTGGCCCGCTGATCGCGCCGGAACGGCTGAGAGGCGGGCACCGCAAGGTGCACGCGCGCCGTGCGCACGAACGGACTGGTCGAGATGGTTCGCGCCAGCTCGCCTTCCTTGGCGCGCAGATAGGCCGCATCGAACATCTGCGAGGTGGTGCCAAAGCCCGAAAGCTGGTCCAGCAGCTCATAACCCGCGCCGCCGCTGGCCGGCAGCCCGTCAGCCGCCAGCGCCATGCGCAGCTGATCGCGCTGATCGCCGGGAACCCAGATCGAATCGCCGCGCACCTCATAGGGGATGCCGCGCTGGTCCAGCGACCGCACGACGTCACCGGCGGGCGCGGGTTCCAGTCCGGCATACAGCAGCGCCATCGACGGCGAGGCCGCGACCCGCGCCAGCGCCAGAATCGCCGCGAACATCGCCAGCGTTGCCACAACGACGACGACCCGTCGCCGAAGGTCCAGCATGGACCAGAAGGAAAGCACCTGTTGCACCGGATTCTCCGCCATCGGCTTCTGCCTGATGTCCGATGCTTCCCAGATCGGGCTTAACAATCGGTTAGTGACCGACGGGATATACCGTTCCCCATAGAACGGAGGCCAAGATGGCAGATATCGCTGCACCGCAAGACCCCCCCAAGTCCGGCAAGAAGGGCGGCAAAGCCCTGATACTTGGCGTTTTTCTGGCCATTCTTGCAGGGGGCGGCTCGTTCTATGCGGCCTGGTCGGGACTGATTCCCGACTTTCGCGCGCCGTCTCATGCGCCGGTTGGCGATCTGCCGGACATCGCCTTCGTGCCGCTTGATCCGATCATCGTCAGCCTGCCCGGCAAGGGGCAGGTGCGTCACCTGCGCTTTGCCGCGCAGATGGAGGTTGAAAGCGCCTATCGCACCGAAGTCGAACATCTGCGCCCGCGCGTTCTGGACCTGATGAACGGCTATCTGCGCGCGATCACGGCTGCCGAACTGGAAGAACAGGCCGCGCTGATCCGGCTGCGGGCCCAGATGCTGCGGCGCATCCAGATCGTCACCGGCGAAGGGCGCGTGCGCGATCTGCTCATCACCGAATTCGTCATCAACTGAAGGAGTGACAGGATGGAACTGATTGCCGATGTGCTGCTGGCCTCGGGGGCTTTCGGGGCGGCCATCTACTGCTTCGTGCTCCAGCGTCGCCTGAAAAAGTTCACGCAGCTTGAAAATGGCATGGGCGGCGCCATCGCGGTGCTTTCGGCCCAGGTCGATGACCTGTCGCGCGCCCTTGGCGCGGCGCAGGGCGCCGCCAGCCTGTCCACCGAGCGGCTGGAAGAGCTGACGACACGGGCCGACACCACGGCAACGCGGCTGGAACTGCTGGTCTCGTCGCTACATGACCTGCCCGAGGCCGAGGGCCGGGCCGATCTTCCCGCCGAACGCCGGATGCGGGTTGTCCGCACGCGCTCTCGGCGCGAGCCGGAGGTCGCACAATGAAGGTGCGTCGCCGTGGACCCGTGCGCGGGGTGCTGTTCTTTCTGTCGGGGCTGATGGTCGCCTCGGGCATCATTCGCGTCGGTCTTGGCGTAACCGAGGCGCAGGCAGTCCCGGCCCCCGCTGCGGCCAGCGCCCCGCCGATGCAATGCGATCCACCGCCCCGCGCGCTGGCCGAGGCCCTGCGCCAGCGCGAAGAGCGGGTCACGACCCGCGAAGCCGCCCTTGAGGAACGGCTCGCGGCGCTTGCCCTTGCAGATCAGGCAGTGTCTGCACGGCTGCAACAACTCGAGGCGGCCGAGCAAAGCCTGTCTGCGACCCTTGCCCGCGCCGATGGCGCGGCCGAGGGCGATCTTACCCGGCTGACCGCAGTCTACGAATCGATGAAGCCCAAGGACGCCGCAGCCCTGTTCGCCGCGATGGCGCCAGAATTCGCCGCAGGCTTCCTGGGCCGGATGCGGCCCGAGGCGGCAGCGGCCGTCCTGTCGGGAATGCCCTCTGACACCGCCTATGCAGTGTCGGTGCTGCTCGCCGGCCGCAATGCGCGGGCGCCGACCGAATAAGGCGACGGATTGTTAACCCCGCGCTGCCAGGCTGACCCAGGGATTCGGAACGGAGAGACGTAAAATGATCGGAATCATCGGCATCGCCGTGATCTTCGTCATGGTTTTCGGCGGTTACCTGGCTGCTGGCGGCAAGATGGGGATCATCATGAAATCCCTGCCGTTCGAGTTGATGATGATTGGCGGCGCGGCCATCGGTGCCTTCCTGCTGGCCAATGACGGCAGTTCGGCCAAGGCAACGATCCGTGACATCGGCAAGGTGTTCAAGGGGCCGAAATGGAAGCCCGCCGATTACCGCGATCTTCTTTGCCTGCTGTTCGAGCTGATCCGCATCGCCCGCGACAACCCCGTCGCGCTGGAAGAACATATCGAGAATCCAAAGGACTCAGCGATCTTTTCCCGCTACCCCCGCATCCAGCATGACCATGAAGCGGTCGATCTGATCTCGGACACGCTGCGCGCCGCATCGATGAATTATGACGATCCCCATCAGGTCGAGGAAGTGCTGGACAAGCGGATGGAGGCATCTTTGCATCACGCGCTGCACCCCAGTCATGCCTTGCAGACCATGGCGGACGGCCTGCCCGCGCTGGGGATCGTCGCGGCGGTTCTTGGGGTGATCAAGACCATGGGGTCGATCGACCAGCCGCCTGAAATCCTTGGAAAGATGATTGGCGGGGCGCTGGTTGGCACCTTTCTGGGCGTGTTCCTTGCCTATGGCATCGTCGGCCCCTTCGCCGCCAAGGTGAAGGCCGCCGTAGAGGAAGACCAGCATTTCTACAGCCTGATCCGCGAGGTTCTGATCGCGAATCTTCACCGCCATGCCGCCAACATCTGCATCGAGGTGGGCCGCCAGAACACCCCGCATCATGTCCGCCCCAGCTTTGGCGATCTCGAAGAGGCGTTGCGCGCCCTCAAGCAGGAGGCTGCCTGACATGCTGCGGCTGATCCTGCTGGTCTGGCTCGCCCTTGGCGCAAGCGCGGCGGCGCAGGTCGTCACCGTCCGCTCCGGGGAACATGATGGGTTCACCCGGCTCGTGCTCACCTTTCCCGAACCCGGCGGCTGGGATCTGGGCCGTACGGGCGACGGTTATGCCTTTCGGGCTCGGGCATCGCGCTGGCGCTATGATATCTCTACCGTATTCGACCTGATCCCGCGTGACCGCCTGTCGGCACTATGGGTCGACCCCGAAAGCGGTGCCCTTAGAATGGGCCTCGGCTGCGACTGCCATGCCATCGCGACGCCGTTCCGTGCCGGCATCGTGGTGGTTGACATCAAGCCCGGCCCAGCCCCCGAAAACTCCCCTTACGAGCAGGCCATCGCAAATGCGGGCGCAAGCATGCCCCCGGTTGCGGCACCAGCGACACTGCGTCCGCGCCAGCGTCCAGGCGACTTCCTGCCGCCAGTGCCAGCACCAGTGCCCACCGTCATGATCCGGCCCGAAACCCGGCTGCCCGCGCTGCGGCTCCCCGATGCCAGGGCAGCCGATCTCCAGGCGCGCCTGCTGCGCGAACTGTCCCGCGGGATAGCAGCCGGTGCGCTGGAGCCCAGCGCCTCGCCGATCCGCGTGCCGACTGAACCGGACAGCTCGGGCCCACGACTGTTGCCCGTCCCGAGCGAGCCAGCAGCGCCTGCAACCCATCTGCGCCTGCACTCGGCCCAGGGCGGCCCCGAAGAGGCCCTCTCGGACAGCGGGCAGACGTGCATTTCCGATGATCGACTTGATGTTCCGGCCTGGGGCAACGACCAACCGCCTGCCGTGCAAATCGCGTCGGCCCGTGCCCGGCTGCTTGGCGAATTCGACAAGCCCGATCCAGACAAGGTGATCGGGCTGGCACGGCTTTACATCCACCTCGGGTTTGGCGCTGAAGCGCAGGCTGAACTGAGGGCCTGGTCGCCGGTCGGGTCGGACGTCCCGCTCTTGACCAGTCTTGCCGCGATCGTCGACGGTCGGCATGCCACCACCATTTTCGACGGCATGCACGGATGCAATGGTCGTGCGGCGCTCTGGTCGGTGCTGGCCAGTTCGGCCCTGCCGGATCCAGCCCAAACCGACCGCGCTGCCGTAGTGCGCGCCTTTTCCGAGCTGCCACTAGGCTTGCGCCGTCAGGTCGGCGTGCCCTTGGCCGACCGCCTTCTTGCTGCGGGCATGACGGATGACGCCCAATCGGTCAGGGACGGGATCGGACGCGCAATCGAACGCCCCGACGAAACGCTCGCAATCCTGGACGCCGGGCTGCACCTGCGCTCCGGTGAACCGGAGGCCGCAGAAAAGGAACTCGACCATGTGGTTGGCAACGATGGCCCGATGGCCGCGCGTGCGCTTGCCGCCCTGGTGGAAAGCCAGATCGCGCGCGGGGTTGCTCCGGATGCCGCGCAGATTCTGCAACTCGACTCGATGCTGCATGAACAGCGTGGCAGCGTGGATGAGCCTGCGCTGCGACGGGCGCTGGCCAAGGCGCTTGTCCTTGACGGGCAGGCAACGCGGGCCCTTGGGCAACTTGCGGCCGCAGATCCCACCATCGTTCCCTCTTTGTGGGAGCTCCTCGCCAAGAATGGCGACGACATGTCGGTGGCCGAACAGGCGGCCTCGGCCGGCGATACCGCGCGTGATCTGCCGGCCCCGATCCGGCGAACGGTCGCAAGGCGCCTGATCGATGCAGGGTTTCCGGGTCTTGCATCGAACTGGCTGACTGGCCTTACGGACGATGCTTCGGTGCTCTTGCAGGCCCATGCCGCGCTGGCCACTCGCGATGCCCGCGCCAGCTTGCGCAGTCTTGCCGGGCATACCGGGACCGAGGCGGAAAGCCTGCGGGCGCGGGCGCTTGAGCAACTGGGCGATCTGCCGACAGCCCATGCCGCATGGATCGCCGCCGGCAACCAGACCGAGGCAGAGCGCACCTTGCGCCTGGCGGGCCGCTGGTCAGAACTGGGCCCGGCCGATCCACAAATCGCCCCCCTGCTCGCCGCGCAAACGACAGTCGAAGACGGTGCCGATACAGCCCCGGGTCAACTGGCGCGCACCCGGCAGTTGCTGGATTCCAGCGGTGCCACGCGCTCGGCGATTGGCGCGCTCTTGGCCGCGCGCGAAGTTCCCTGACGGCGTCAACCAATTCTCAACCAGTTCGCGTCAAAACGCAGATCAGGCAGAATGCCGGAACATGAGGATCAGGTAATGAAGCCGCCCTCCCTTCATGCCCTGTGCAGGGCCCTCGCCACGCTGGTGCTTGCCCTCAGCCTTGCAGGACCCGCCGCGGGCACCGAATGGTCCCTGTGCGAGCAGGCGATCCAGACCGTTGCGCGGCAGAGCGCAGTGCCGGCCAACGTGCTGCGCGCCGTCGCACTGGCCGAATCCGGGCGGGCCGATCAGGGCCAAATGCGCCCCTGGCCTTGGACGGTCAACGCGGCAGGCAAGGGAAGCTGGTTTCCGACCCGCGAAGACGCCCGCGCCTATGCGCAAGACGTCTTGGCGACCGGCAGCCGCAATCTGGACATTGGCTGCTTTCAGTTGAACCACCGCTGGCATGGCGGGAAATTCCCGTCACTCGATGCGATGTTCGATCCGCTGGAGAATGCCCGGCAGGCCGCAGCGTTCCTTGCCGATCTTCATGCGGAAACCGGCGACTGGACATTGGCAGCCGGCGCCTACCATTCGCGCACACCCGAGCTTGCGGACCGCTACCGCACCCGATTTGAGACGTTGCTTGCCGCGCTGCCACCTGACCGTGGGCCCATGCCCCCCCCTGCCCGCCACAATGCCTTTCCACTTCTGCAAGGGGGGGCTCCATCGACCGCCGGCTCTCTGGTGCCCATGCGCCCTGCCCAGCTGCCGCTGTTGCGCGGCGCGCCGGCAGCGCTGATCGGGGGATGACATGATGCCCAGCCTGACCCTCGCGGCCCTGTTCCGCCCGACCGTCCTGATGGCCCTCGCGCTCATGGCCGTCATTGTCATGATGGTCCTGCCGGTGCCCGCCTGGCTACTTGATGTCGGGCTCGCTGCGTCCTTTGCGCTGGCGATCCTGATCTTCACGGTGACACTGTTCATCGAACGCCCGCTGGATTTTTCGTCCTTTCCCACCATCTTGCTGGCCAGCCTGATGCTGCGCCTGTCGCTCAATGTCTCGTCGACCAAGCTGATCATCGCGCAGGGTCATACCGGCACCGGCGCCGCCGGATCGGTGATCGAGGGATTTGCCAGCTTCATCATGGGCGGCTCGGTGCTTCAGGGGCTGGTGATCTTTGGCGTCCTGTTGATCGTGAACTTCATGGTCATCACCAAGGGCGCCGGCCGCATGGCCGAGGTCAGCGCGCGCTTTGCGCTGGACGGGATGCCCGGGCGGCAAATGGCAATCGACGCCGACATGAACGCCGGCGCGATCGACCACGCCGAGGCGCGCGCGCGCCGCGAACGCGAACTGGCCGAGACGACATTCTTCGGATCGCTCGACGGGGCGTCGAAATTCGTCAAGGGCGATGCGGTTGCCGGCCTGCTGATCACGCTGCTGAACCTGATCGTGGGACTGGCGGTCGGACTGGTCGGGCATGGCATGCCATTTGGCCAAGCCTTTGAGACCTATGCCATCCTGACGGTGGGCGATGGGTTGGTCGGCCAGATTCCGGCCGTGATCACATCGGTCGCGGCGGCCTTGCTGATGGCCCGCGGCGGCGCCACTGGGGCGGCGGACAGCGCCCTGACCGCCCAGCTTGGCCGCTATCCTGCCGCATTGGGGACCGTGGCGGGCCTGATGCTGGTCTTTGCGGTGCTGCCCGGCCTTCCGTTCCTGCCCTTCGTCGTGGGGGCCGCGGTGCTCGGCGGCGCCGCCCTGTGGCTTGCCCGGCGGGGCGAAAAGGCCGTGCCCGAGATTGCGGCAGATGCCCCCCCGGTCACGGCGCGGCCGATGGGCGATGTACTGGATTTTGATGAAATCCATGTCGAATTCGCCCCCGATCTGGTGGCCATGGTGCTTGATCCCGGAACCGGGCTTGATGTGCGGATCGCCTCGATCCGCACGCATGTCGCCACGACCTACGGGATCATCCTGCCCGAAATGCGCTTGACCGACGATGCCACGCTGCCCCCTGGCGGCTACCGCATCCGCCTTCAGGGGGTCGAGGTGGTGCAGGACCGGCTGTCCTCTGACAAGGTCTTGATGTTGCTGCCGAACGGCCAGGATGTCGGCCCGCCTGGCGACGATGTAAGCGAGCCGGTCTATGGCGCGCCTGCCCGATGGATCGCGGCCAGCGCGCAGGAAGACGCCGCGCTCGCCGGTCTGACCGTGGTTTCGCCGGCCGAGGTTCTGGCGACCCATCTGCTCGAGGTGCTCAAGGCCAATCTCTCGCGTCTTCTGACGCTGCGCGGGCTGCGGCGCCTGCTGGATGCCTTTTCCACCCCCACGGACCCGGCACGGGCCGAGGCAAACCGTCGCCTGCTGGACGAGTTGATCCCCGACAAGGTGCCAGTCGATCTGCTGCTTGCCGTCTTGCGCCTGTTGCTGGAGGAACGCGTCTCGGTCCGCAACCTGCCGCTGATCCTCGAGGCGATGGCCGAGCTGCGCAGCACCTCGCTTGCCCCCGAAGCGATCTGCGATCATGTGCGCCGCCGGCTGGGGTTCCAGCTGATCGCCGACCTGAAACGGTCGGATGGCACGATCCCGCTGATCCAGCTGGCACCTGACTGGGAACAGACCTTTGCCCGCTATCAGATCGATGGCGACCGGGGGCTGCACGACGTCGCCCTGCCCCCGGCGGAATTCAACCGGCTGGCCAATGCCATCGGCGCACAGGCGGCGCGGGCCAGCGAACAGGGCGTTACAGCCGCGATCGTCACGTCTTCGCTGCGCAGGCGGTTCATGCGCGGCGTCGTCAATGCGCGAGGTCTGCCCCTGCCCGTCCTGTCCTATGACGAGATCGGGACCGAGGCCCGCCCCGCCCTGATCGGCATGGTTCCGGCATGATCGGCCTAGGCGCAGTGCTGGACTGGCTGGAGGGGGATGGGCTTGCGCTCTTCTGGGGCGGGTTCCTGTGCTTTGTGCGCACGGGCGCCGTCATGGCCCTGCTGCCAGCCTTTGGCGAACAGTCTGTCCCGGCCCGGTTCCGGCTGGGCCTTGCCCTGGCGCTGACACTTGCGGTGGCCCCGGCCGTCGCCAATCCCATGCCGATCACCCCGGCTGCCATTCTGGCCGAGGCCCTGGCTGGCTTGGCGCTGGGGGCGGGCTTTCGGCTGTTCGTCATCGCCTTGCAAACGGCGGGCGCCATGGCGGCGCAGGCAACCTCGCTGTCGCAAATCTTCGCCAGTGCGGGGGCCGAGCCGCAATCGGCCATTTCGGCCCTGCTAACCATGGCAGCATTGTCCCTTGCCTTCACCATGGGGCTGCATGTGCGGGCGGCCGAGGCGCTGATCTTGTCCTACAACGTCCTGCCGATGGGCCAGTTCCCCGCTGCACCCGACATGACCGAATGGGGCCTTGCACAGATCAGCCACAGCTTTGCGCTGGCGTTTTCGCTGGCAGCGCCATTCCTGATCGGCGGGCTGCTCTACAATGCGGCGCTTGGGGTGATCAACCGGGCGATGCCGACCCTGATGGTGTCATTCGTCGGGGCGCCGGCGCTGACGTTTGGCGGCCTCGTCCTGCTGGCCATTGCCGCGCCGCTGATGCTGGCCGTCTGGCTCTCGGGCTGGTCGGTCTGGCTGGCAGACCCTTTCTCGATCCCGAGGTGACGGCATGTCCGACGACAGCGGCGAGGAAAAGGAATTCGCCCCAACCGAACGCCGGCTGGAAGAAGCGCGGCGCAAGGGTGAAATCCCCATCGGGCGTGATCTTCTGACCGCGGCCGCCTTTGCCGGCCTGCTGGTCACCGCGATCACCGGCGGCGCCGGGCTGATCCGGCTGGGCGAAACCGGCAGCGTCCTTCTTGGGCAAGCCGACACGCTGGCCAAGCAGTTGGCAACAGGCCAGCCAGCACCAGCCGGGGCCCTGGCGATCCGGCTAGGCATAGCGCTTGCCCCCTGGTTCGCCATTCCGGCCGCGGCCGTCCTGGTCGCACTGATCGCGCAAAAGGGTCTGACCCTTGCCCCGGCACGGCTGGAACCCAAGATGTCGCGAATCTCGATGATCCAGGGGGCCAAGCGCAAGTTCGGCCGCTCTGGCCTGTTCGAATTTGTCAAAAGCGCCGTCAAGCTGACCGCCGTATCCGCGATCCTTGCGGCCTTTCTGACCGCCAGATCGCCGATGATCCTGCACGCGCTTTATCTCGAGGCCGCTCAGGTCACGGTGCTGCTGCTGCGGCTGCTGGTCGAATTTCTGGCCATCGCGACCGCGCTGCAATTCGTGATCGGCGGGCTGGATCTGCTTTGGCAGCGGTTGGAATTCCAGCGCCAGCACCGCATGTCACGCAAGGAAATGACGGACGAGATGAAGCAGTCCGAGGGCGATCCCCATGTCAAGGCGCAGCGCCGCCAGCGCGCCATGGAAATCGCCAGCAACCGCATGCTGGCGGATGTGCCGACAGCCGATGTGGTCATCGTGAACCCGACCCATTATGCGGTGGCGCTGAAATGGAACCGCCAGTCGCGGGGGGCCCCGCTGTGCGTGGCCAAAGGGGTGGACGCGATGGCCGCGCGCATTCGCGAACGCGCGGCCGAGGCTGGGGTGCCGATCCGCAGCGATCCCCCCACCGCCCGGGCGATTTACGCTTCGGTCGAGCCGGGCGAGGAGATCCGCCCCGAACACTATCGCGCGGTCGCCGCAGCCATCCGCTTTTCGGAGGCGATGCGCCGGCGGGCCAGGGAACGCGGCACATCACGAGGCACGACATGACAGGCACCGACCCCAAGCGGCTGGCACGGCTGGCGCAGATCGCCGCCCTGATCCGCGATCAGGCGCAGGCCGAACTGGCCCGCCATGCCCGCGCCTGCGCACAGACCCGCCAGCATCTTGCCAGCCTTGACGCCGCGCCAGCGGCAGACAGCGATCTGCCGCCCCAGATTCTGGAACAGGTTGCCCTGCAACATTCCCGTTGGGCTGCCCCGCAAAAGGCGCGGCTGAACACGACGCTAGCCGCGCAGACCGCGCTGAAGCTGCAGGCCGAAACGGTGGCGCGCGCGGCTTTTGGCCGCGCGCAGGTCCTGGACAGACTGACGAAAGGGCGCTGAAGGCGCTCAGCTGTCCTGACGCACGATATCGGTGATCAGCACGTCAAAGGCATTCTCGGGCCCCAGCACCTTGCGTGCCGCCTCCAGCAACGCGCGGCGCACCGCGACCAGATTGCTGCCATCGGTGAAGGTGCCGCGAAAGCCGCCGACATTGGCGTGATCGAACAGGACGCGCAGGAATTCGTCCCTCAGTTTCGGCTCGCGCTGAAACACGGCATCCGTGGCGCCGATCGGCGCCTCGATGCTCAGCGACAGCACCACCAGCGATCCGACGCGGCCAGCATCGATCACCGGAATGACGAACTGACTGGGCAGCTTGACATAATCACGGGCCACAGGTTCGGCGGGATGATCGGCCTCCGAAGCCTCCGGCACAGGCGCCGGGCGCAGCCACAGCCCCCCCGCCACCCCGCCACCCGCGCCCAGAAGGATCAGCAAAAGCGGCAACAGCTTGCGCATCATACCCCCCGTCAGAACGGCAGAACCAGATCGGTGATCTGCTGGCCCCACCTGGGTTGCTGGACATCGCTGATCTGGCCGCGCCCGCCATAGGAAATCCGGGCGCCAGCGATCTTGTCATAGGTAATCTCGTTCTGCCGCGAGATATCGCCGGGGCGCACATAGCCGGCCACCACCAGCTCGCGCAGTTCATAGTTCACGCGCACCTCCTGTTGTCCCTCGATCCGCAGCACACCGTTCGGCAGTTCCTCGACCACGGTCGCGGCAACCCGAAGCGCCAGCTTTTCCTTGCGCGCGACCGATCCGTCACCAGCAAAGCTCGAGGCGCTTTGCGTCTTGACCGCCTCGGCCATGCTGGCGCCTTCGGGCAGCTTGCGGTCAAGCCGCTGCGGAATGCCGAACAGCTGGGGAATGCCCATCGAGCTGTCCGAGCTGCGAGAGCGGTCCGAGGCATTGGAAATTTCGGCCTTGTCGTCGATCTCGATCACCACGGTCAGAATATCGCCGCGCCGCGCCGCGCGCCGATCGCCAAACAGCGAAGCCCGGGTCGAGGCCGTCCAAAGCGAGGCCGCATCCGTCGGCGCCGTCCGTTCGGCATTTTCGGGAAAAGGCGCCGCATACATGGCGTAGTGCTGGGGGCTGCCTTCCAATGGGCTGAAGCCGGGGGCGCGGCCCACCTCGTTCAGCCGGCCACAGCCGGCAGCCAGGATCATCAACAGAATGCTCGCGCGCATGGCGTCCCTCTAGTTTGCGGTGCCCACGCTGACCGTTCCATCGGCGCCGATCCGGCCCGAAACGGTGCTGCGCGAGGCAAGGTTCATGACCCGGATCACATCGCCTGCCCCGCCGCGCATCAGCGCGCGGCCTTCGGTCAGGATCGACAGGGGGCCGGCCTGATAGGCCAGCGGGACGATCTGGTTGCGCTCGACAATGGCGGGCGGGCCAAGATCGCCAGGCCGGATCGGCCGCCCGGCATACAGGGTGATCCGCGCCTCTTGCCCGATGGCAAGGGCCGGATCGGACAACATGCCCGGCACCGTGTCGCGGATCACGACCAGATCCTGCGCCGTCAGCACGGCCTGCGCCCGGATCGTGCGCGCGGCGACCAGCGTTTCGGCCTGCGCCGGACCGGCCAGCGCAACAAGCAAAAGCCAGCGCATCATCGCACCTGCGTGGTGGCGCCCAGCATCTGGTCCACCGCCGTGATGACCTTGGCGTTCAGCTCATAGCCGCGCTGCGCCTTGATCAGTTCCGTCACCTCGCGCACGGCATCGACCGAACTGTCCTCAAGATAGCCTTGCCGCAACGTGCCCAGGCCATCCTCGCCCGGCGTGCCGGCAATCGCGGGCCCCGAGGCGGCGGTTTCCAGATAAAGGTTGGACCCCATCGCCTCGAGCCCGCGTTCATTGGTGAAGCCGACCAGATTGAACTGGCCCAGCAATTCGGGTGCGACGCGGTCGGCGAAATAGGCCCAGACCTCGCCCGCGGCATTGATCGACAGGCTGCGGGCATCGGCCGGAATGGTGATCCCCGGCGCAACCTGATGCCCGTCCGAGGTGACGATCTGCCCGTCGGCCGACCGTTTCAGCCCGCCATCGCGGGTATAGGCCGACAGGCCCGAGGGCAAGGTCACCTCCAGCCAGCCGCGCCCTTCGATGGCGATGTCCAGATCGCCCCCGGTTTCGCTGAGCGTTCCCTGCTCCAGGATTTGCGCGACCGAGGCGCCCCGCACCCCCATTCCCAGCTGGATCCCCGTCGGCAGCATCGTGCCGCTTTCAGAGGAAATGGTGCCGGGCCGGGCCGCCTGAACATAGTGCAGATCGGCAAATTCGGCGCGCCGGGCGTTGTAGCCCGTCGTCGACATGTTGGCGAGGTTGTGCGAGACGACATCGACCCGCATCTGCTGGGCCGCCATGCCGCTTGCTGCGATCTGAAGGGCCTTCATCGGAAACTCCTATCGGCCAAGGGTCTGAAGAACATTGCGGATCCGCTGATCTTCGCGGTCCATAAGGGTCTGTCCGAATTCATAGGCGCGCTGCACCTCGATCATGCGGGCGACCTCGGCGATGGGGTCGGTGTTCGACCCTTCCAGATGGCCCTGCACGACGGTGCCGCCCTCTTCCATCGGCTCGGGGGCATCGGCGGAGAACAGGGTGCCCGCCTCGTGCCGCAGGCTGGTCGGGTCGGCCGGCAGCCATAGGCCGATGCGCGCCACAGGCGTGCCATCCGCCGACAGCGTGCCATCGCGCGCCAGGCTGACATGGGCCGCGCCCGGCGGCAGCACAACCGGCGCGCCGCCGCCATCCAGCAGGCGATAGCCATCGGGATTCATCAGCTCCCCCTCGGGGCCAGGCGTGAAATGGCCCGCCCGCGAAAGCCGTTCGCCATCGGGGGTTTCGATCAGAAAGAACCCATCGCCCTGGATGGCGAAATCCAGCTGCCCCCCCGTTGCCGTGATATCGCCCTGCGACAGATCGACGACCCGGGCCGATGCCCGCGCCATCGACAGCGAGGGCGCATCGTCCAGCGTCTTGACATATTCCGAAAAGACCACCCCCTCGCGCCGGAAGCCGGTGGTCGCCATATTGGCCAGGTTGTTCGCCACCACCTGCATTTCGCGCATCAATCCCGACTGGCGGGTCAGGGCGGCGTAGATCGCGTTTTCCATGTCTCAGCCTCCGGCAATCAGCGGAATGATGCGGTTGGTGAAAAAATCGGTCAGCGTTGCGGTCATGAAGCCCATCGTGGCCCAGAAAACGACCAGCATCGCCCCGACCTTGGGCACGAAGGTCAATGTCATCTCCTGGACCGAGGTCAGCGCCTGAAGCAGGCCGATGGCCAGACCCGCGATCAGCGCGACCGCCAGCAAGGGGGCCGACATTGTCACGGCAACCCAGACGGCGGCGCGCAGCGTGTCGTAAATGACCGCGTCCGGCAGCATCAGACCGGCATCCGCAGGATTTCCTGATAGGCCTCGACCACCTTGTCACGCAGTGTGACGGCGGTTTCGACAGCAAGTTCGGTCGCCGACAGCGCCTGGACCAGCGCATGGGGGTCGGCCCGGCCGGTCATGGTGGCCATGGCGGTCTCCTCGCCTGCCTTCAGCACATCGGTGAATTCCTGCGCCATGCCGGCAAGCGGGCTGGATTGCGGCTCGGGCCGGGTGGCAGGGCGCGCGCGGGCATAGGCGCTGGCCGCAAGGCCGGAAGTAATGTCCATTCTGGAACTCCTGTCTGGGATCAGCGCCGCAGAAGGTCGATCAGGCCCTGGGTCATCTGCCGGGCCTGATCGAACATCCTGAGGTTCGCCTCATAGGATCGCTGCGCTTCGCGCGCGTCCGCGATTTCGACCACCATGTCGACGTTCGATCCATCATGGTAGCCGGCTGCATCGGCCAGCGGGTGGCCGGGTTCGTGGATCCGTTCGAGATCCGACGGGTCAAGCCGCACGGCACCCGGCACCACCGTGCCATCGGCCGCCGTGCGGAAATCGGTGATCTTGCGCCGATATCCGGGGGTATCGGCATTGGCGATGTTTTCAGTCGAATGGCGCAGGCGCCTTGCCTGTGCCTCCATCCCCGAGGCGGACAACGACAGGCTGTTCAAGAGGTCGGCCATGGCTTACCTCCGCCCCAGGGTTGCACGAATGTTCCCCGAAAGACTGCTGTAGATCGCCAGCGCCATGTCATGGGCCTGCCGGGTTTCGGCGGCCTTGACCATTTCCGCCTCCAGCGAGACGGAATTGCCATTCGGGCTGGCGTGCAGCCGGTCTGGCATCAGGCCCACGCTGGCCTGCGCCGTGCCGCCGACATGCCCGGCGCGGGTGGTGCGCAGCGCGGTGCCCTGACTGTCCCACACATCGGCGAAACTGGTCAGATCGCGGGCGCGGTAGCCCGGCGTATCGGCATTGGCGACATTGCGGGCAATGACACCCTGGCGCGCCGAGGCATGGACGGCCATCGCCCGTGCCATGTTCAGAACTTCGACCTTGTTGACGAACATCGGGATTCTCCCTGGCTCTGCTTCACCAAGGCTTAAGGGTGATTCCTTTAGAAACCGTAATGACCAGCAGGGAGATTGCGGGAATGACCGGAACGGTGTTCGACGGGCTTCGGGCCGAGATATCCAATATCCGCATTGCACGGCGGGCGGGGCGTATCGCGGCCCTGTCGCGCGGTGTCATAGAGGTGTCGGGCCTGCCGCAAGGCATTGCCCTGGCTGACCGGGTGGAAATCTGCGGCCGCGATGGAACCTTGGGCGGCGAGGTGCTGGGCCTGTCGCGCGACCGGGCGACCGTTCTGCCCGATGGCGGGACCGACGGGCTGGGGATCGGCGATTCGGTGCTGGTTTCGGGCCGGTCCGACATTGCCCCGGACGACAGCTGGATCGGCCGCGTCGTCGACCCGTTCGGGCAACCGCTGGATGGCCGGCCGCTGTTTCGCGGCCCGCTTGCGCGGGCGTTGCGCGGGGCCGCGCCCGCCGCGGCGGGCCGGCGCGGGTTGGGGGGGCGGCTGGAAACCGGGCTTCGGGTTTTCAACACCCTGTTGCCGCTGGTGCGCGGGCAGCGCATCGGCCTGTTCGCCGGATCGGGGGTTGGCAAATCCAGCCTGCTTGCGAAATTCGCGCGCGGCGTTGCGGCGGATGTCGTGGTGATCGCCCTGATCGGTGAACGTGGGCGCGAGCTGCGCGCCTTTACCGATCATGTGCTGGGGGCCGAGGGGATGGCGCGCAGTGTCGTGGTGGCCGCCACCTCGGATCAGGCGCCGCTGATCCGCCGCCGCTGCGCCTGGACGGCGATGGCGGTGGCCGAACATTTCCGCGATCAGGGGCGGCATGTGCTGTTTCTGGCCGATTCCGTGACCCGCTTTGCCGAGGCGCATCGCGAAATCGCCCTTGCGGCTGGCGAAACGGCCAGCCTGCGCGGCTATCCGCCATCGGTCTCGCATGCGATCATGTCGCTGGCGGAACGCGCAGGGCCCGGGCCCGAGGGCGCGGGCGACATCACCGCAGTCTTTTCGGTGCTGGTGCCCGGGTCCGACATGGAAGAGCCGGTCGCCGACATCTTGCGCGGCACGCTGGACGGCCATGTCGTGCTGGACCGCAAGATCGCCGAACGCGGGCGCTATCCGGCGATCGACCTGCTGCGGTCAGTCTCGCGCAGCCTGCCCGATGCTGCGAGCCCCGAGGAAAATGCCCTGATCGCCCGCGCCCGCCAGTTGCTGGGCGCCTGGGACCGGGCCGAGATGATGATCCAGGCCGGGCTTTATGCCGCGGGCAGCGATCCGCTGGTCGATGCCGCGATCCGCATCTGGCCCGATCTGGATGCCTTCCTGTCGGAAGATGAACCGGGCGACACCCGCGCCAGCTTTGGCCAGCTGGCGCAGGTTCTGGGCACGCGCTGATCGCTATTGCTTCATCGCCAGGGCGGTCTGGCTGACCAGCGTCAGCGCGACCGAACTGGCGCTTAGCCCGCTGCCCATGTTGGCCACCTGATTGCGCAACAGATAGCGCTTCACCAGCGCATCCATCCGCCCGGGTTCGGCAAATTGGGCGACGCTGTCATCGCCAAAGGCCGCCTTGGCCTTTTGCTTCAGCATGGACTTTTGCGTGTCTATATCCAACGAGCCAAAGGCCGATGGCAGACCGAAGGCAGTTTCCAGCACCGCGCGCAGCGGCCCTTGTCCCATGACGCTGAACCATTTGGCATCCTCGCTCATCGTCGAACCGGCCAGCTTTG
This sequence comes from Gemmobacter nectariphilus DSM 15620, assembly GCF_000429765.1. Lineage (GTDB taxonomy): Bacteria > Pseudomonadota > Alphaproteobacteria > Rhodobacterales > Rhodobacteraceae > Wagnerdoeblera > Wagnerdoeblera nectariphila. Next base: position 19,483 of record NZ_KE386949.1, read on the forward strand.
ACAGCTCGCGTTCGGCATTCATGGCAAGGCGCAAGCTTTCATCGACAGTGCCAACCGATACCTCGAACTGCCGGTCTTTCCATTGCGACACGATCTTGTCCGGGAAATCCGACAATCTGGTCTTGGGCACCGCCAGATCAAAGCCGAACGCGGTTGCAAACTCGCGATAGCGGGTGTCCGACAGCTTCAGCGCCAGCGCGCCTTCGGTCAGCGTGCCGTCTTCCAGCACCTTGCGGATGAAATATCGGTTGTCGATATCGTCTTCCAACCCGAAGGCCCCAAGCGCCACGTTCAGCAGCCGCCGATCACTGACCAGCTGTTCGGGCGTGGTGACCTGACCGATCTTTTCGCGGAAATAATCCTCGTCCCGCTTGACCGAGCTCTGATTGTCGAAGGCGGCCTTCTGGGTCGCCTCCGTGCGCTTGAGCACCGCCCAGCCCGCGTAGCCGCCAAGCCCGATCGAGGGGACATAGCTCATGTCCGGCCCGCTGCGAACAGACGCTCCTCGCGCGGCAAGAGGCTGCGAAGCGCCTTGAGCACCTGATAGGGCTGACCGTCCACAACGCCTTGCGAGGCCTGCGCCAGCAGCGATCGGCTGTCGTGATCGGTCATCACCTGGCTCAGCTGTTCGATCCCGCGCAACAGTTGCAGCCGCGCCTCGTCGGCATCGACATCGCCTGACAGCACCAGCTGCGCGATATAGCACACGCGGCGCACCGGCGTTGTCACCTGCTCGGGGTGGATCGCATCGCGCAGGCGCAAGATATGTGCCCCCGGCGTCATGATCGCCAGTTTTGACCGCCGATCACAATTCTCGACCACGGCGCCATTGATCAGCACCCGCTCGTGCGGAGCAAGCTTGAGGACAAGCCCGCTCATAGCCCGGCCCCGGTTTCGCCGCGCAGACCCCGCATGACGGCGGTGTTGATATCCACCAGCACCTCGACACTGGCGGTCCCGGCCAGCACCTTGCGGCTGTGCTGATCGGTGAATTCGTACAGGTAGAACAGCTGCGCCCGCAGGGGCGGCGGCAGTCCGTTGCCCGAATGGGCGACATCCAGCGCAAGGGTCGACCAGACCTGACGATTGTCGGAAATGGCGACCGCCAGCGCGGGGAAATTCTGCTTGCGGCCTTCCCAGGCCGATCGAAGGCGCTGCGTCACGCGGGCAAGCAGATCGTATTCCAGCCCGCGGGGCGAACGCATGGGCGCGCGGGGCTGACCATAGGCGGTATGGGCAAAGTTGACGGTGTTCATGGCGGAACCTTCTGGTGCTGCGGCAGGTCAGGACACCGGGGCGCGCTGGACTGCGCGCCCCGGAACTGGCATTACCGGAACAGCGACAGAATGCTCTGCGGTGCCTGGTTGGCGATCGACAGCGCCTGCACCCCCAGCTGCTGCTGGACCTGAAGCGCCTGCAGGCGGGCCGAGGCCTCTTCCATGTCGGCATCGACCAGCGAGCCGATACCGGCCTTGAGCGAGTTGACCAGATTGCCGACGAACTTGTTCTGGATGTCGATCCGCTTTTGCGCGGTCCCGAAATCGGAGGCAGCCTTGATCGCCGTCTGGGTCAGCCCCTCGATCGCGCTCAGCGCCGCGGCGGCGCCTTCGCTGCTGGTCACGTCCAGCTCGCCCAGCAGGGCAAGGCCCCCACCGGCTTTGCCGCCCGTGGTCAGGGTCGAGGTGGTGGTGATGCCGGCAGTCGTGTTGTTGGTGATCTTCACCCCGGTGTTGCTGTCCACCTCGGCCGAGATCTTCACGCCGGCCTTTTCCGCCTCATAGTTGATGCGCGAGACCAGCGCCTTGGCGATGTCGGCCTGGGTGTCGCCATCGCGCGCCACATAGCGGATGTTGGCCGTGATGCCGGTCAGGCCGCCGATCGAATAGCCATCGCCGGCCAGCACGGCATTGCCGCCGCGGGCTGCGGTCGCCGTATCGCCAACGACCGTCAGCGTGCCCGATGCGCCAGCCGCAATCGCCCCCGCGCCGGTCATGGCCGCAGCGGCCAGATCGGTGCCCGTGCCCCAGGTCAGCGCCTGGGTGCCAAGGTCTGCCTTGCTGGCCGCGATGCTCGAGGCCGAGACGGTGCCCGAGGACGAGCGATCCAGCGATGCCAGGACCGACACCTCGCCCGAGCCCTTGATCCCCTTGCCCGCGCCGGTATTGCCGACGATCTGGGCGACGGTGGCGCCGCCCTCGCTGTTCGACAGCAGGTTCAGGCCGTTGAACTGCGCCGCCCCGACGATCGAGCTGATCTGGTCACGCAGGGCAACGATATCTTCCTGGATCTTGGCGCGGTCGACGTTTTCTTCCTGCGACGAGACGATCTTGTCCTTCACCTCGGACAGAAGATCGGTGATCTGCTCCGAAGCCGAGCGCGCCACCGCGATGGTCGACGAGCCAAGCGAGAGGCTGCTGGAGATCCCCTCGAAGCTGTTCACATCCGATTCCATGACCTTGGAAATCGCCCAGACCGCCGCATTGTCGCGCGCGGTGGCCACGGATTTGCCGGTCGAAATCTCTTGCTGGGTCTTTTCCAGGTTGCTGTTGATCCCTTTCAGAGTCTGAAGGGCAACCATCGCGCTGGTATTGGTAAGAATGGACGACATGTTGAACTTTCCTTGAAGGAACCGGCGCTTTGCACCGGATTACTTGCCACTTGCGGTGGCGGCCCTGGCCTTCTGCCCTTGCGGCGGGGATCGCCGCGCCACCCCGTCACGGGATGCAAGGCCATTCAGCCGTCCAATCTCTAAGAACCTCCTAAGACGCATCGGCCGAATGCCGTGCATTTTCTGCAAATCCACTAGACCCGGCGCAGCGGGGCCCCGTCCCGGCTCAGGGCATGGCGCTGCCCGTCGCCGCCATAGGTGGCGGGGGTTCGGCGCAAGCGGTCGATCTCGGCCAGACGCTGACGGGCGGCGGCAAGTCCGCGCCCGGTCGCGTCCAGCAGCACCGCAACCTCTTCGGCGCGGACCTTGATCCGGGCAAGACTGGCGCGCGACGGCGCAGCGGGTTCCAGCGCATCGACCCCGGCGGTCACGCGGTCGGTCAAGGCGGGCAAGGCGGCCAGGTCGCCGCGCAGCGCCGCCTCGCGCAGCGCCTCGAGCGCAAGGATCAGACGGTCAGCGGGGCTCGACATCGGCGCGCCCCTTCAGCGCGTTGAACAGATGTTCAGCAAGACCGATTCCCCCGCGCCGCACGATGGCCTGGGCCTGCGCCTCGCGCAGGAACGAGGCGAACTGATCCTCGCCAACCCCGCCGCCAAAGGTTTCGGGCGTCGCACCGGCCCCCGCATGGCGCAGCATTTCGGCCAGAAACTGACCTTCAAGCTCTTGCGCGCGGGCGCGCAGGACAGTGTCGCGCGGATCGGGGGGCGCATGGGCGCTGGAAACGGGGGGGATCATGGCAAGCTCCGCATCAGGTCGAATTGAAACGATCTTGCTTCAGCGCGGTAAACAAATCGGTAACCCCGATGCGCCATGCTGCCCTGATCCGACAGAAGTCGCGTGAGGGTCGCATGAATATCGAAGCCGTCTTTGCCAGCATGGTTGCCATGGCACGCACCCTTGGCCCAGGCGTGGCCCCGCGGGCCGAGGGCTTCCAGATGGCATGGGACCAGAGCGGCGCAGGCGATCGGCCCGCAGATCCGCCGGCCAGGGTTTCACGGACCAAGGACGCCCCCGAAGGCCCCGCGCCTGACGCGCCCGTGCCCGTTGCCCCCCCCATGCCCGCACCGCCGACCGGGACGATGCAGGCCGCGGCCCCGGACGGCTCGGCTGCACCGACTGCGGCTGCTGCGCCGCAGGCCGGGCCGCCCCCCGTGCAAGGTAGGGCGCTGCAAGGGCCGGCCCTGCGCCCGGAACCTGCAGCGGCGACGATGCCCCCCATGCCCATGGAACCGCCCACCGCGCCTCGCACCGCGCAGACTGCCTCGCCCCCTGACAGCGAGACACCTGCCGGCCCGGTGCCAGCAGATCGCCAGGCGCGCGCGGTCTTGATACCACCGGCCTTCGCGTGGCCCAGCGACGCGACAGCGCCATCCGGGACACAAACGGTGGAGCCCCGGAACGGGATGCCCGCTGGCGCGCCCGCTCAGCCGCCCGCAGACGCCCCCATCCCCGCCCGCACGCAGCGGGACATCCCGCCTTCGCCTGCCGAGACCGTCAGGATTCACGTGCCTGAGGGCGACATTCACCGCCGCCCCATCGCGCTCGATCCAGGGGCGCCCGCGCCATACCCCGAGCGTTCGCAAGATAGCCCCAGTCCCCCGGCCGGTTCCGCCCGGCCCCCGCCGTCCGCGACTCCGCCGCTGGCCTGGGCGCCCGCCACACATCCGGTGGCGGGCGGCGAAAGCGCATCATCTGAATTCCGGCCGGCCGCACCAGCAGCCGGCGCAAACATGCCCCTGCCGGCCGCGCCCAGGACAGAGGCGCCAGATATGGCCACGATCAAGGGGCAACCGGCCCCCATGCCCCCCCCATCAGCCCTCGATGACAGGGTGGCCGCCGTCCCCGACCCAAAGCCGGCGGCTGATGCCCCTGCCATGATGCGGCCTGGCAGCAAGCCCCCCCCCCGCCGCCGGGCGGCCGATGGTCGATTCCCACCAGTTCGCCCTGCCATTGCCGCGCGAAAGCACCGTGGCCTTCCGAATCGTTCCTCCCCCGACTCTGGCCCCAGACGAACAGGCGACGCCCTCGCACACCCAGATGCCCGCGCCAGGGGACACGACCGATGCCGCAGGTCCGGCGCATGATGCGGTGCCCCGCCCGAACGCGCCCCGCGCAATGGTCGAGGCGCCCGAGCCAGGCTCGATTTCAGAACCTTTGCCCCTTGCGCCGCGCGGCCGGACAGTTCCGGTCACTCGCCTTGTCAGCGAAGGTCCCGCCAATGGTCCGACGCCCCCGGCAGGACCGATCGCGGCGCCCGCGCCTTTGGCCCCGCACCTGATTGCGCAAGACCCGGAGGCGCCAGAGCGCGACCAGATGTCGGGCCCGCCAGCCGCGGCCGTCCGCACGCCCGAATCGGCGCCAAACGCTGCGCCGGCGCCTCGTGCGCCCGCCCCAGTATTGTCCGATCTGCCCGCCACCCGGCCATGGGCCGCTGCCGACCCGTTTGAGGCCAGCGGCGATCACCCCCTTGCCAGCCCCACCATTCACCAGATGGGCGCCGCGCCTGCATCGCCTGTCAGCCCCGCGCCACCCCATGCCGCCCCGCCCCCGCCTGCGGCCCAGCTGTCCGAAGCCATCGTCACCGCCAAGGACGGCCAGATCGACCTGCGCCTCGATCCCGAGGAACTGGGGCGCGTGCGCGTGACGCTGCAGCAGGATGGCGATGTGATGCGGGTTCATATCCACGCCGAGCGCCCCGACACGCTGGACCTTCTGCGCCGCAATACGGGCGATCTGGCGGCCGAACTGCGCTCGGCCGGGTATGAGGGGACAAGTTTCACCTTTGGCGACCAATCCAGGGACCAGCCCCGCCGCCAGCCGCAGGCAGGTGCGCCTGAAACCGCCGCCCCCCACGCATCCCACCGCAGCGCGCCCCTGCAAGGCAGCGGCGCGGCGCTTGACCTTCGCCTTTGAAACGGAGCCCACGATGACCATGATCGGCGCCACCAGCACCGCCGCCACACCCGCACCCGTCAGCGCGCAAGGCACATCGGCCCTGACTTCGGATTTCGACACCTTCTTGCGGATGCTGACGGTGCAGATTCAGAATCAGGATCCGCTGAACCCGATGGAATCGACAGAATTCGCGACCCAGCTGGCGACCTTTGCCGGGGTCGAACAGCAGATTCGTACCAATGACCGGCTGTCCGGGCTGTCAGATCAGCTTGGCCTGTCCAGCATGGCCCAGCTTTCCGGCTGGATCGGAATGGAGGCCCGGGTCAGCGGCGCCGCGCAGTTCACGGGCCAGCCGCTGACCCTGTCGCCCAACCCGCCCACGCTGGCCGATACGATGCAGCTGATCGTGCTGGACGCCAGCGGGACCGAGGTGCAGCGCCTGCCCCTGCCCGTCTCCTCGGCTGAAATCACATGGGACGGGATCGACAGCACGGGCTCCTTGCTGGCACATGGCCCCTACAGCTTCCGGCTGGAAAGCTTTGCCGCCGGCGCCTCGCTGGGCGTGCAGGACGTCGAGCATTACGCCGTGGTGCGCGAGGCACAAGGCGACGGGGCGGGCGGCGTCAACCTGGTGTTCGATGGCGGGCTTGTGGTGGCAGCCGCCACGGCAAGCGCGCTGCGCAAGCGCGCCGGGCTTTGACAGGGGCGGCCGGCGGGGCTAGACGATCCGCGCATAGCGGAGGAGATGCCATGAAACAGCCCCGCGCCTGGCAAAGAATGCTTTCGGGCCGCCGCCTCGATCTGCTGGACCCGACGCCGGTGGACATTGAAATCGCGGACATCGCCCATGGCCTGGCCTTTGTCGCGCGCTGGAACGGGCAGACCCATGGCGACTGGCCCTATTCGGTCGCCGAACATTCGCTGCTGGTCGAAACCCTGTTCGCCCGCGCCAATCCCGGCCAGCCGGCCCGCTGGCGCATGGCGGCGCTGCTGCACGATGCGCCGGAATATGTGATCGGCGACATGATCAGCCCGGTCAAGACCGCCGTCGGCCCCGGCTATGGCGACCTTGACGCCCGGCTGACCGCCGCGATCCACATCCGCTTTGGCCTGCCAGCCGCCCTGCCGGTCGCGATCAAGAAGGCGATCAAGGCCGCTGACCGCGTATCCGCCTGGCTGGAAGCCGTGCAGATCGCCGGCTTCAGCCTGCCCGAGGCGAACCGCCTGTTCGGCCGCCCAAACCTCGCCCTGACCCAGGGGCTGGAGATTCGCCTGCAGCCCCCCGCCCAGGTGCGCGCCGACTATCTGGCCCGCCATGCCGCCTTGCTCGCGGCGATGGATGCCGGCTAGTCGATCTCGCGCGCCTCGCCGACCAGCATCACCGGGATCCCGCCGCGCACCGGAAACGCCAGATGCGCAGCGCGGCTGACCAGTTCCTGCCGCTCGGCATCCCAGGACAGCGGGGCGCGCGTCACCGGGCAGACCAGCTGTTCCAGCATCCTGCGATCAAAGGGGGCGGTGGTCATTGCTTCGGCTCCTCGGGGGCTTCGCCCGCATGCAGGGCAAATTCGATCAGCGTCACCAGCGTCTCGCGCCGGGTCTGCAAGGATGGCGCCTCGAGCAGCGCCTGCTTGTCCTCGGGGCCAAAGGGGCACAGCATGGACAGCGCATTGATCAGCAATTCGCTGCCCGCCTCGTCCAGCGTGCCCCAGTCAGTTTCCAGCCCGCGCGCGGCAAAGAACCGCCGCAGCAACGGCAGAAAGGCGGCGCGGTCAAAGCCCGGATCCTCTTCGGCGCCGCCACGATCGCGGGTGAAATCGGACCAGTCGGCGCGCACCCGCCGATAGGGGGTAAAGCCGGGCACCTCCTCGCGCACCCGAAACCGCGACACGCCGCCCAGGGTGATCATGTAGCGCCCATCGTCGGTTTCGGAAAACGAGACCAGCCGACCCGCACAGCCAATGGCCTGCAGGCGCGGCTCGCCGCCCGGAACCTCGCGCGGCTGGATCATTCCGATCAGCCGCTCGGGTGTTTTCATGCAATCCTCGACCATCGCCAGATAGCGCGGCTCGAACACATGCAGCGGCAGCCGCCCGCGCGGCAGCAGCAGCGCCCCGGTCAGCGGAAAGATCGGTATCACCTCTGGCAGATCGCCCGGATGTTTCATGGCCTTCGGCCCGCCCCTTCATCTGTCCGGAAATATCCCGGGGGGTGAATTGGCCGGAACGGCCAAGAGGGGGGCTGGCCCCCCTCGCCCTCGTGTCACGAAAAGATCATCGACGACAGCTTGCGCCGCCCTTTCAGCACGATGGGGTCTTGCGGCTTCAGCGCATCAAAGATGGTGAACAGCTGCGCCTTGGCCGCGCCATCGTTCCAGTCGCGGTCGCGCCGGAACAGCTCGAGCAGCGCGTCGACCGCGCCCTCGACATCGCCTGCGGCATGCAGCGCATTGGCCAGGTCAAAGCGCGCCTGATGATTGGCGGGATCCGCCTTGACGGCGGCGCGCAGCTCGGCCTCGGGGCCGGCATTCGCCGCCTGACGCGCCAGCGCCAGCTGGGCCCGCGCGGCCTCGACCTCTTTCGAGCGGGCAAGCTCGGGCGTCGCCGTGCCAAGGAAGGCTTCGGCCTGATCCAGTTGCCCCACCGCCAGATAGGCGCGCGCAAGGCCACCAAAGGCCGCAGCATTGCCCGGCTCTTCTTCAAGGATCGCGGCAAAGGTTTCGGCCGCGTCAGCCGCCGCGCCTTCGGCCAGCATCTGTTCGGCCGCCGCGATCGCCTCGGACAAGCCACCATCGCCCGCCACGGCCGCCACGCGTTCGACGAATTTCTTCACTTCCGAGGCCGGCAGCGCGCCCTGGAACCCGTCGACCGGCTGGCCCTGCCAAAAGGCATAGACCGTCGGGATTGACTGGATGCGCAGCTGGCCCGCGATCATCTGGTTCTGATCGACGTCGATCTTGACCATGCGCACCTTGCCGCCTGCCGCGTTCACCGCCGCCTCGAGCGCGGGGCCCAGCGTCTTGCACGGCCCGCACCAGGGCGCCCAGAAATCGACGATGACCGGCACTTCGCGGCTGGTCTCGATCACATCCTGCATGAAGGTCGCCTCGGTGCCGTCCGTGACCAGACCGGCCGCCGGGGCCTTCGGCTTCGTATCTCCAAACCCGAGCATGACGCCCTCCTCAATTCCATTGCGTCCTATATGCGCGCCGCACCGCCGCCTGCCAAGGGGTTGCACCCGCCGATCTGGCGCCTAGCATGGCGGCAAATTGATCGGAGGCCCCATGCCCAGACTGCTGACCTATGGCGACAGCAACACCCATGGCACCTTGCCGCTGCACACGCGCGGCGTCTTTGAACGCCATGGGCGCGAGATCCGCTGGCCGACCCGTGCTGCGGCCCTGCTGGGCCCGGACTGGGACCTGGCCGAAGAGGGGCTGCCCGGACGCACCACGATGTTCCCCGATCCGGTGATGGGCGCGCATATGGACGGCACCATCGGGCTGCGCATCGCGCTGCTGACCCATGGGCCGCTGGACGCCATGACGCTGATGCTGGGCACCAACGATGTCAAGCTGCGCTATGGCGCGACGCCCGAGCGAATCCTGGGCGGCATTGCCGCGCTGATCGACATGGCGCGTGCGCCCGACATGGCCGCCCGCCACCCCGGCCTGCGGATCCTGCTGATCTGCCCCCCGCCGGTCGAAGAGGCCGGGGTTCTGGCCCCCGACTACATGGGCGGGCCGGCCAAGTCGCGGGCGCTGGCGCCGCTGTATCGCGATTTCGCAAAGGCGCGGGGCCTTGGGTTTCTGGACGCGGGCGAGGTGATCGCCGTCAGCCCCATTGACGGCGTGCATTACGATGCCAGGGCCATGAGACGCTGGCAGGCGCCGTGGCCGGCGCGCTGCGCGATCTGATGGGTTAAAGATCGAAGCTGGCAAACACCGGCGCGTGGTCGCTGGGCTGGTCCCAGCCGCGCGCGGCGCGCAGGATGCGGCTGGAATGGCCCGCAGTGGCGATATCGGCGGTGGCCCAGATGTGATCCAGCCGCCGCCCCTTGTCGGCCGCATCCCAATCGGGGCTGCGATAGGACCACCAGGAAAACAGCGGGCCTTCGGGAATATCCTGCCGGGTGATGTCAACCCAGCCGCCCGAGTCCTGAACATCGCCCAGGGCCTCGACCTCGACCGGGGTATGCGAGACGATTTTCAGCAGCGCCTTGTGGTTCCACACGTCATCGGCGCGCGGCGCAATGTTCAGATCGCCCACAAGGATCGCACGGTCTGGCCGTTCCCAGCGGAAGTGGTCGCGCATCTCGGCCAGGAAATCGAGCTTTTGCCCGAATTTGACGTTCTGGTCACGGTCGGGAATGTCACCGCCTGCCGGGACATAGAAATTGTGGATCGTGACGCCGTTTTCCAGCTGCGCCGCAACGTGGCGGGCATGGCCAAGGCTGGCAAAGTCGCGGTCCCCGGCATCCATGATCGGCAGTTTCGACAAGATGGCGACGCCGTTATAGCCCTTTTGCCCCCGCGCAACGATGTGGCGATAGCCGAGGGCATGAAACGCCTCGACCGGCATCTTGTCGACCGGCGACTTGATTTCCTGAAGGCACAGCACATCGGGCGATTCCTCGGTCAACAGTTTGCTGACAAGCGCCTCGCGCAGGCGGACCGAGTTGATGTTCCAGGTGGCGAGGGTGAAGGACATGGCAGGCTCCGGTTGGGCGGGCCGCCACGATAGCCGCCCCTGCCCCCGGCTTCCAGCACGAAAAGGGAACGCCGCTGCAAAAGAACGCCCCGGCGCCAGTGGCGTCGGGGCGAGGTCCAACAGGGAGGTTTCCACTTTTACAACTTTAGGCTGAACGCGCGACTTCGCAAGCGGTTCCGCGCCAAAACGGAATGACGTTACGTCACTGTTGCAAAAAAGAGCCCGGGCACAAGGCCCGGGCCAGGTCCAACAGGGAGGTGCCGCAACATGACCCCGTTGCGGCCAGGGGAACCGATCAGGAAACGATCATCCTGTGAATCTGTGGATAACCGCCAATTCCGGCAACACTGTGACGATCAGACAGCCAGTTTGTAACCGCCGCTTTCGGTGACCAGCAGCCGCGCGTTCGAGGGATCGGGCTCGATCTTCTGGCGCAGGCGGTAGATGTGGGTTTCCAGCGTATGGGTCGTGACCCCGGCGTTATAGCCCCAGACCTCATGCAACAGCACATCGCGCGCCACCACCTGTTGCCCCGCGCGATAGAGGAACTTCAGGATGTTGGTTTCCTTTTCCGTCAGGCGAACCTTCTTTTCCTTGGCATCGACCAGCATCTTCTGCGCCGGCTTGAAGGTATACGGCCCAAGCTGGAACACCGCATCCTCGGACTGTTCGTGCTGGCGCAGCTGGGCGCGGATGCGGGCCAGAAGGACGGCGAACTTGAACGGCTTGGTGATGTAGTCGTTCGCCCCCGAATCCAGGCCAAGAATGGCGTCCGCATCGGAATCATGCCCGGTCAGCATGAGGATCGGGGCCTTGATGCCGGCCTTGCGCATCCGCTTGCACAGCTCGCGCCCGTCGGTGTCGGGCAGGCCGACATCCAGGATGATCAGGTCGTGATGCTGCGCCTTGGCCTTGTCCAGACCATCGGCGCCGGTCCCGGCTTCGAAGACGTCGAAATCCTCGGTCATGACCAACTGCTCCGACAGGGCCTCGCGCAGGTCGTCGTCGTCGTCGACCAGAAGGATTTTACGCAGGTTTGCCATGGGGGCCTCCTTGTTCCGATATCGGGAACGTGAGCGCGGGCCCGGCCGAATTCAAGTTTTGCAACAAGGATTCACGGTCTCGTGTCGCAAGGGCGGGAATTGTTTCAGTTTCTGTCGACGGCGCGGCCCCTTGCCCCCCGGCGCCGCTGGGTCTATCGCTGAACCAAGGAGCCCGCCATGACCCTTGCACCCACCCTGCCCGAACGGCTGAACCGCGCCCGCGCCGACCTGCGCATGGGGTTGCCGGTGGTGCTGGGGGGCGAGGGGGTCGCGATCCTGGCGGCGGCGGTCGAGGCGCTGGATGCCGACCGCCTGGCCGATCTGCGGGCGCTTGGCGCCCCGGTGCTGGCCATCACCGCCCGGCGGGCCGAGACGCTGAAGGCCCGCGCCTATGATGGCGATCTGGCGCGGATCGTGGTGCCGGGCGATGCGGGGCTGGGCTGGCTGCAATCGGTCGCGGACCCCAAGGATGATCTGTCAAAGCCGATGAAAGGCCCCTTCGCCAGCCTGCGCGAGGGTCCGGCGGCATTGCATCGCACGGCGATTGCGCTTGCCAAGTCGGCGCATCTGTTGCCGGCGGTGGTGACGGTGGCGGTGACGGACGGGCTGGCGCTGTCGGCGCGCAATGGCCTGACGTTTCTGCCCGTGTCAGAGATCGAGCCCGAACTGTTCCGCGCCGGCCCCCTGCTGCCGGTGGTGTCGGCCCGTGTGCCGCTGGTCGCCTCTGAAGCCGGGAGGGTGCATATCTTTCGACCCGAGGATGGCACGGTCGAACACTATGCCATCGAGATCGGCCAGCCCGACCGTTCGGCCCCCGTTCTGGCGCGGCTGCATTCGGCCTGTTTTACCGGCGACGTGCTGGGCAGCCTGAAGTGTGACTGCGGCCCGCAGCTGCGCGCCGCCTTGGCGCAGATGGGGCAGGAAGGCGCGGGGGTGCTGCTGTATCTGAACCAGGAGGGCCGGGGGATTGGTCTGGCCAACAAGATGCGCGCCTATGCCTTGCAAGATCAGGGCTTTGACACCGTCGAGGCCAACCACCGTCTGGGGTTCGAGGATGACGAGCGCGATTTTCGCATCGGGTCGGGGATCTTGCGCAAGATGGGCTTTTCCAAGGTCCGGCTGATGACCAACAACCCCGCCAAGGTCGCGATGATGCAGGCCCAGGGGCTGGAGGTCACGGAACGCGTGCCGCTGAAAGTGGGCGAGACGGCGCAAAACCGTGCCTATCTGGCGACCAAGGCGGCCAAATCGGGGCATCTGCTATGATCGTTGCACGGCCGCAGGATATTGTGATCACACCGATGGGCGCGCGGTTCATGGGGCGGATGATCCCCTGCACCGTCGGGCGCGGTGGGGTGGTGGATGCCGCCCTCAAGCGCGAGGGTGATGGCGGCACGCCGACCGGGGTTCATGCCATTGGCCCGGTGCTGTATCGCCCCGACCGCATTCCCTGCCCCGTCCCCGGCGCCATGCCGATCGGGCCGGGCGACCTGTGGTCGGACGATGCGGGGGATGCGGCCTATAACCAGCATGTCCGCGCGCCCTATGCGCCCAGCCACGAAAAGCTGCGCCGCGCCGATCCGATGTATGATCTGGTGGTGGTCACGGGCTGGAACTGGCCCGTGGCGGTGGCCGGGAGGGGATCGGCGATCTTCATCCATCAATGGCGCCGCCCTGGTGCGCCAACCGCTGGCTGCATCGGCTTTTCGCGCCGCGATCTGCGCTGGATCGTCGCCAATCTGGCCGAGGACAGCCGTTTGATCGTGCTGCCCCGCCAGCCGCGGCAATTCTTCGGTTAGTACGACCGGAAGGTTGGCCTGTCTGGCCAGGGTTGCAAGGGGGCTGTCTGCCCCCTCTGGCCCGTTCCGGGCCATTCACCCCCGAGGATATTTGCACCAAGGCGAAAGCAGGGGCGGCGTGCGTTGGCCGGGCTGAAAGCCGCTATTCGGCGGGTTCTTCTGCTGCCTCGATTTCCGCGGCGCGCCTTTCCACCAGCTCGACGATGTGCTCGACCATTTGATCGTTCGACATGCGATGGCTTTGCTTGCCGGCCAGATAGACCATGCCGTTCCCGGCCCCGCCGCCGGTAAAGCCGATGTCGGTCATCAGCGCCTCGCCCGGGCCGTTCACCACGCAGCCGATGATCGACAGGCTCATCGGGGTCTTGATGTGTTCCAGCCGCTTTTCCAGCTTTTCCACGGTCTTGATGACGTCAAAGCCCTGCCGCGCGCAGCTGGGGCAGGAAATGATCTGCACGCCGCGGGTGCGCAGGCCAAGCGATTTGAGGATCTCGAACCCGACCTTGACCTCTTCGACAGGGTCGGCCGACAGCGAGACGCGGATCGTGTCGCCAATGCCGAACCACAGCAGCGAGCCAAGGCCGATGGCGGATTTCACCGTGCCCGCCATCAGGCCGCCCGCCTCGGTGATGCCCAGGTGGATGGGCGCGTCGGTGACGGTGGCCAGCTGCTGATAGGCGGCGGCGGCCATGAACACGTCCGAGGCTTTCACGCTGATCTTGAATTCGTGAAAATCGTTGTCCTGCAACAGCTTGATATGATCGAGCCCCGATTCCACCATCGCATCGGGGCAAGGCTCGCCGTATTTGTCCAGCAGGTGCTTTTCCAGCGACCCGGCATTGACGCCGATCCGGATGGAACACCCATGGTCGCGCGCGGCCTTGATCACTTCGCGCACCTTGGCGGCGTTGCCAATGTTGCCGGGGTTGATGCGCAGGCAGGCAGCGCCCGCCTCGGCGGCCTCGATGGCGCGCTTGTAGTGGAAGTGGATGTCGGCCACGATCGGCACCGGGCTTTCCGCCACGATCTGCCGCAGGGCGCGGGTGCTGTCGACATCGGGGGTGGACACGCGCACGATGTCGGCCCCGGCTGCGGCGGCGCGCTGCACCTGGTCGATGGTCGCCCTGGCGTCCGAGGTCAGGGTGTTGGTCATCGTCTGCACCGAGATCGGTGCATCGCCGCCGACCAGCACCGAGCCTACGCGGATCTGGCGTGATTTGCGGCGATCGATGTTGCGCCACGGGCGGATGGGGTTGTGCGACATGACCGGTCTCCGCGTTCAGGGGTCACGATCAGATAGCCCTGCCTGCCGAAGCGGGCAAGGCCCAGCCGATCACTCCTGCGCGTCGTCCGCGCCCAGATACTTGGCCTGGGCGACCTGCACCAGACGGGCCACGTCGGGTTTGGACTTCAGATCGACCAGCGCATATTTGTCTGACAGCGCCTCGGGCGAGAGGGCAACGTTGCTGACGACCTGTGCCCCGGCAGCGGCCGGACCATAGGCCTGACCCTTGACGATGAAATAGACCGAGCCCGAATTGCCTGCACGCAGCGTCGGCGGTGCATCGGATTGCGGGACCACATAGGAATCGCCGGCGTCGAGGATCTTTTCAAAGAGCACCGTGCCATCGGCCGCGCGCACCCGCACCCAGGAGGGCTGGGTCGCCATGATCTCGACCGCCGGCGCGGCGTCGGCCAGAACGCGGACGGGCTGTTCCTCGGTCTCGGGCTGGGCGGCGGTGGCCACAGCCTCGGCGGCCGGGCGTTCCGGCAGGATCGAGGCGATGGGGCCATCGCGCGACACCATCTGCGGCACATCCAGCGCCTGCGGGCGATAGAGGCGGCCAAGCGCCTCGGCCGTCGGGGCCAGGGGCTGGGTTTCCTCGGGCTGACCATCGGCGACCTTCAGCGCCGAACCGGCGCCGACATTGCCCAAGGGGTCGATCGAGGCGACAACCGACGGCGCCTGTTCGATGGGCGCCACCTGAACGCGCTGCACCTCGCGCAGGACGGACCAGCCGCCATAGCCGATCCCGGCGATCAGCAGCAGCAGCACCAGCACCGAACCTGCGGCACCGGGTTCGATCCGGCTGACCCAGTGCTCACCCCGCGGGACGAACAGCGCGTCGGGATCGGCCAGCGCCTCAAGCCCGCGCGGGCGCGGACGCGCCGCCTGCGCGCGCGGCGCGGGAGAGGTTGCCAACCCCTTGGGAACGGCGGTGAAATTCGCCTCGGCGCAGAATTGCTGATAGGCGGCATCCGGGTCCATGCCCAGATAACGTGCATACGAGCGCACATAGCCCGCCACAAAGCCCGGCGTTTCAAAGGCCGAGACATCGGCATTTTCGATGGCAGCGATGTAGGTGGCCTTGATCTTCAGCTCGCGCTGCACATCCAGAAGCGATTTGCCCAATGTGGCCCGTTCGCCCCGCATCAGGTCGCCAAGGCGCAGGTCGTAATCGTCAAAGCCTTTCGGCTTCTCGTCGACCTCCGCCGAAGGTTTGCCCTTCCGCCAAATCATGCCGCCTGCCCCATGCCGAATTTTTTGCTGCCCGTCGCCCCCGGCGGTGCGACTCGGCTTTTAGCTGAACCCTGCGCAACGTCTAGCACAGATCGGAGCGATGCACACACGAGGAATTGTTCTAGGCCGTCAACTCGGCACGATTCAGCGCACAGTGCGACCAGAGCGAATCCATCGCGCGCACCAGACGATCAATCTGCCCGGAATCGTGCACCGGCGAGGGCGTGAAGCGCAGCCGTTCGGTGCCGCGCGGCACGGTCGGGAAGTTGATCGGCTGGACATAAATTCCGAACTGTTCCAGCAGCATGTCGGACAGCATCTTGCAATGCACCGGATCGCCGACATGCACCGGCACGATATGGCTGCCATGGTCGATGATCGGCAGGCCCATGCCCTTGAGCCGCATCTTGAGGATCTTTGCGTGCAGCTGCTGGGCATCGCGCAGCTTCTGGCCTTCCTCGGTCTTGAGCAGGCGGATCGAGGCGGCGGCACCGGCCGCGACGACCGGCGGCAGCGAAGTGGTGAAGATGAAGCCCGGCGCATAGGACCGGATCGCGTCCACCATTTTCGCGCTGGCGGCGATATAGCCACCGAACACGCCAAAGGCCTTGCCCAGCGTCGCGTTGATGATGTCGACGCGGTGCATCTGGCCATCGCGTTCCGCGACCCCCGCCCCGCGCGGGCCATACATGCCGACTGCGTGAACTTCATCCAGATAGGTCAGGGCGCCAACCTCTTGGGCCAGATCGCAGATTTCCTTGATCGGGCCAAAATCGCCATCCATCGAATAGATCGATTCAAAGGCGATCAGCTTGGGCGCCGCCGGATCGTCGGAAGCGATCAGCTCGCGCAGGTGGGCCACATCGTTGTGGCGGAAGATGCGCTTGGGGCCATTGCCGCGGCGCACGCCTTCGATCATCGAGGCATGGTTCAGCGCGTCGGAATAGATGATCAGGCCGGGAAACAGCAGCCGCAGCGTGGAAAGCGTGGCATCATTGGCAATATAGGCCGAGGAAAACACCAGCGCGGCTTGCTTGCCGTGCAGATCCGCGATCTCGGCTTCCAGCCGCTTGTGATAGACGGTGGTGCCCGAAATGTTGCGCGTGCCGCCCGAGCCGGCGCCCGTGGCATCCAGCGCCTCGTGCATGGCGGCCAGCACCTGAGGGTTCTGGCCCATTCCCAGATAGTCGTTGCCGCACCAGACGGTGATGTCCTGCTCGGTCCCGTCAGGCTTGCGCCAGACGGCATGGGGAAAATGGCCCTTGCGACGCTCGATGTCGATGAAGGTGCGATAGCGGCCTTCGTCGTGCAGCCGTTGCAGGGCGGCATCCAGCTGAGCGTCGTAATTCATCCGTTTTCTCCCGTGGCTTCCGTTGCAACACGCATAGGCTAGCGCGTTGCAGGGGGCTTCAGCCTTGACATGCGTCAATCAAAGATGCGCGGGAAGTGGGCAATTTGCCGCGACCCTGATCTTGCTGGCGATTTTTGCGTCATGGCGACCATGCCAAAAGCGGGGCGGCTTGACAACTTGATTACATCCGCGGCCAGCCGGCGTCACTTCGCCGGCGCGACCTCCAGCACCACGACGCAATCGGGGCCCTTGGTCTTGGCAGCGTTGCAGGCGGCCGTGGCATCGGCGCGCGCCGTTTCCGCATCGGGCAGATCGGAAAGCGCGGTGGCCGAAGGCACCGGCTGCCCATCCCGGATGAAGCCTTCGCCTGGCGCCACGGCAATCGCTGTGAACCGGCCCGGACGGGTGACGAACAGGGCCAGCGCCTGTTCGTTGGTGGCGACCAGTCGCAGGGCGCTCAGCTCTTCGCCGGACAGGAAGGGGTGGACATGCACGGTGACCTGCTGCTTGCCCAGTTCCTGCACCTCGGCCGGCACCTCTTGCGCGAGCAGGGGCGATGCGATCACCCCAAGCGCCAGAACAGCCGTCGCAAACCCCTTCATCGTCACGCTCCACCAGTTGCCGGATCGGAGGCCACATCTACACCGCGCCGCCTGCCATGGACAGTCCCCAAAGCGGGGTCTAGCGTGGAGTTGATGCGGCCCGTCCGCGCAATATCAGGAGTATCGCCATGAGCCTGCAACCCGTCCTGGACCGGATCGACGCCGACCTGCCTGCTGCGCTGGACCGGCTGATGGATCTGCTGCGGATCCCGTCGATTTCCACCGATCCGGCCTTCAAGACCGATTGCGACCGGGCGGCGGACTGGATGGTGGCGGATCTGGCCTCGATGGGGTTCGAGGCGCGCAAATGCCCGACGCCGGGCCATCCGATGGTGGTCGCCCACCACAAGGGGCCCGAGGGCACGCCCAACCTGTTGTTCTACGGGCATTATGACGTGCAGCCGGTGGATCCGCTGAACCTGTGGCACCGCGACCCGTTCGACCCCGAAATCCAGGACGAAAACGGCCGGCGCGTGATCCGCGGCCGCGGGGCGTCTGACGACAAGGGCCAGCTGATGACCTTTGTCGAGGCGTTCCGGGCCTGGATCACAGTGCATGGCGCCCTGCCCTGTTCGATCACCGTGTTCCTTGAGGGCGAGGAGGAATCCGGCTCGCCCTCGCTGATCCCGTTCATGCGCGACAATGCGGATGAGCTGCGCTGCGATCTGGCGGTGATCTGCGACACCGGCCTGTTCGACAGCCGGGTTCCCGCGATCACCACCATGCTGCGCGGCCTGCTGGGCGAGGAATTCACCATCCGCGGCCCGAACAAGGATCTGCATTCAGGCAGCTTTGGCGGCGCGGCGATCAACCCCTTGCGGGTGATGGCCAAGGCGCTGGCGTCCTTGCATGACGAGACCGGCCGCATCACCATCGACGGCTTCTACGACGATGTGCCGGAACTGCCCGAGGAACTGCGCGCCCAATGGCAAGGGCTGGCGTTTGATCACGCGAAATTCCTGGGCGATGTCGGCCTGTCGGTGCCGGCGGGCGAGCAGGACCGCACGCCGCTGGAAATGCTGTGGTCGCGCCCGACCTGTGAAATCAACGGCATGTGGGGCGGCTATACCGGCGCCGGCTTCAAGACCGTCCTGCCGTCCGAGGCCCATGCCAAGGTCAGCTTCCGCCTGGTCGGCCAGCAGGATCCCTTCAAGCTGCGCGAGGCGTTCCGTGCCCACATCCGCGCCCACCTGCCCCCCGATTGCTCGGTGGAATTCCACGATCATGGCGCGGCGCCCGCCTCGGTCATGCCGGTGGATGATGCCGCCTTCGAGCTGTCGCGCGCAGCCCTGACCGAGGAATGGGGGATCCCGGCCGCTTATATCGGCTGTGGCGGGTCCATTCCCATCGCGGGCTATTTCCGCGACATCCTGGGCATGAACGCCATGCTGATCGGCTTTGGCAAGGATGACGACCAGATCCATTCGCCGAACGAAAAGTATGATCTGGACTGTTTCCACAAGGGTATCCGCAGCTGGGCGCGAATTCTGGCCAAGGTCGCGGCCTGATCCCCTTGCGCGGGCGGGCGGCATCCGCTACGGCGGCGCCCCCGCCGTAACACGAGGCCCGCCATGCCCGCGCCCACGCTTGCCGTCGATTTCGGCACCTCGAACACCGCCGCCGCCATCCTTGACGGCGGCACCCTCCGCCGGCTGGAGATCGAGCCGGGGTCCGAGACCTTGCCGACCGCCGTGTTCTTTCCGATGCGGGGAGAGATGCGCATTGGCTCTGACGCGGCCCGCGCGTTGATCGAGGGCGAGGAAGGGCGCTACATGCGCGCGCTGAAAAGCGTGCTGGGAACGCCGCTGTTCCATGACCCGCGCCTGATCGCGGGACGGCGCCGGACGCTGGCCCAGATCGTCACCGCGTTTCTGGTCACGCTGCGCGAGCGGGCCGAGGCCCAGACCGGCCACCGCTTCACCCGTGTGCTGTCAGGCCGCCCGGTGCAGTTCCACACCGGCGCGCCCGACCGCGACCAGCAGGCCGAGGCCGACCTGCGCGCCTGCTATCATGCCGCCGGGTTCGAGACGGTGGATTTCCTGTTCGAACCCGAAGCCGCCGCCATTGCCAGCCGCGATGCAGGGGCGGCAGGGGACATCGGGCTGATCGTCGACATTGGCGGGGGAACGTCGGATTTCACGGTGTTCCGGGGCGGCGAGAGCGTGGAAATCCTGGGCAGCCACGGCATTCGCCTTGGAGGCACCGATTTCGACCATGCCGTGTCGATGGATCACGCCATGCCGCTGCTGGGCCTTGGCGGCCAGTTGCGCCGCACTTTGGCCGACGGGCTGCTTCCTGTGCCGCGTGGGATCTACGTCGATCTGTCGACCTGGGCGATGATCCCGTTCCTTTACTCCCGCGACACCGAGCGGCTCGTCGAGGATATGGCAAGGCACGCCGTGGACGCACAGGCAATGGAACGACTAGCCACCGTCATCACCGATCAGCTTGGCCACGATCTGGCCTTTGCGGTCGAGGCCGGCAAGATCGCCGCGAACGACGGAACCGCCCGGGCCATGATCAACATGGGCATGGTGGCCCCCGGACTTGCCGCGCCAATCAGCCAGGCAAGCCTTGCCAGGGCGCTGGCAGACAGCCGCCTGCCGCTGGCCTCGGCGATCCGGCAGACGCTGTTCTCGGCCGGGGTCGATCCGCTGTCGGTGGGCACTGTCGTGCTGGTCGGCGGATCAAGCCTGCTCTCGCTGGTGCAGGACGAAGCCCGCGCCGCCTGCCCCGCCGCGCGCCTGCACCGCAGCGAGGTTTTCACCGCCGTGGTCGATGGCCTGGCACTTGCAACTGCCTGACATGCAAAAAGCCGCCCCACCGGGGCGGCCCTGCAAACGATCAGAAAGGCAATTGCCTTACTTGATCTTGCCTTCCTTGTACTCGACGTGCTTGCGCACGACCGGATCGTACTTGGTGACCGTGAATTTCTCGGTCATGGTACGGGCGTTCTTCTTGGTGACATAGAAGTGCCCGGTGCCCGCCGAGGAATTCAGGCGGATCTTGATGGTGGTCGGCTTCGCCATGGTCTCTCTCCTGCGCGATCTGAGGCAGCGGTCAGTCGCCGTCAGGGCGCGGTCCGCAAAATCTGAGCCCCGCCTTTGCCTTGGCAGCAAGCCAGAGTCAAGCCGGAATGTGCGCGATCAGGCCTTTGGCGCCGGTTTGCCCATGCTTGCATGAATGGCAGCGACCGTTCCCGCGTCCAGCCCCATCGCACCGGCCAGCGTCGACAGGAACTGCGCCTCGGCCGGGGTATCGGTCTGCACGGCCATCACCGCCGCCGAATAGACCTGCGCCTTGGCAGCATCCGCCGTGTCGCGGGCCAGCGCGATCGGGTCCACCGGCGCCATCAACTCGGCCTCGACAAAAGCGCGCTCTTGCGGCGTCGATTCGCCCAGATGCTGCATGATGACCGCGCGTTCCGCGTCGGTGATCTGGCCATCGGCGCGTGCAGCCTGAATCATCGCCCGGATCATCAGGCGGGCATTGGTCTCGGCCGCGTCGGTCGCGGCAGTCGTGCCGGTGATCTGGTCGATCATCCCGGTCATTCCGGCGCTCGCCGCAGCTCCCATGCCGCCCAGCGCCCCCAGAATGCCGGCCACGCCGCCAGAGCCGCCGCCCAGCTTGCCGAACATCGCCTCGGCCTGCGCCGCCATGCCTGCGGTCTGCGGGTTCTTCTTCAGGGCATCCTGAACCCCGGCCATCCCGCCCATCTGCTTGTATTTGTCAAAGCCCTTGGCGGCGGCGAACCCAACGGCCAGCGTGGCCAGCGTGCGGACGAAACTCATGGTGCGATTCCCTGTCTGCGGCGCCGGGCACCGGCCCGGACTCGTGAAACCATAACGCAGGATCGGCGTGGCACAGCGGGAAAAATCCCCCGGCGCAGCCGAGACGGCGCACTTAGACATATGGGAAGCCAATCAAATGCGCGGAAGGCCTGTAAGCCGGATTCTGTCCGGGGGTTTCCCCCTTGGATGACCATTCCTCTGGCCCCGCCGTTACCGGCGGGATCAAGCTGCCAACCCGGGCCTCTCGGGCTGAAGCGTCCCTGCGGCGGTATCGGTTGCCCGACCTGCCCCGCGCGAGGCCCCTATTCGGCATTGCTCCGGGTGGGGCTTGCCGTGCCGTCCCGGTTGCCCGGTCCGCGAGTGGGCTCTTACCCCACCGTTTCACCCTTACCCTGCATGCAGGGCGGTCTGGTTCTCTGTGGCGCTTTCCCTGGGGTTACCCCCGCCGGGCGTTACCCGGCACCCTTGCTTCATGGAGTCCGGACTTTCCTCGCATCCGGCGGTTTCCTTGCGGACTTCGCCGAACACGCGGTCATCCAGCCTTCCGCGCACCCGCTTCCTACGCGGGGCAGATGCGGGCGTCAACGGCTCAGGCGCCGTCGCTCAGCCGATGCTCCATGGTGACCGAGGGCTGCGCGCATCCAGCCTCGCCCACGACCCGTGCCGGCACGCCCGCAACGGTCGAACACGGCGGCACATCGTTCAGAACGACAGACCCGGCAGCGATGCGCGAACAGTGGCCGACATGGATGTTGCCCAGCACCTTGGCCCCTGCCCCGATCAGCACGCCATTGCCGATCTTGGGGTGACGATCGCCGTCTTCCTTGCCCGTGCCCCCCAGCGTCACCGAATGCAGCATCGAGACATTGTCGCCGACCACGGCGGTCTCGCCGATGACGATCGAATGGGCATGGTCGATCATCAGTCCCTTGCCGATGCGTGCCGCCGGGTGAATATCGACGCCAAAGACCTCGGACACCCGCATCTGCACGAAATAGGCCATGTCCGTTCGGCCGCGGCGCCACAGCCAGTGCCCGACGCGATAGGCCTGAATCGCCTGATACCCCTTGAAAAACAGGATCGGCTGGATCAGCCGATGACAGGCGGGGTCGCGCTCGACGACCGCCATCATGTCCGCCCGCGCGGCCTGGCCCAGCTGATCGTCACTGGCATGGGCCTCGTCGGCGATCTCGCGCAGGATCTGCTCGCTCATCTCGCCCGATGCCAGTTTCAGCGAAAAGCGGTACGACAGCGCCCGCTCCAGCGTCGGATGGTGCAAGATGCTGCCATGGATCAGCCCGCCCAAAAGCGGCTCTTGCCGAACGGCCTCTTCGCATTCGCGTCGGATGCGGTCCCAGACAGGATCGACAGCGGTCAGGCGGGCAAGAAGATCGGGCATGGAGGCCTCCGTAACAGGCATTCAGTCTATCAGATAGACCGCCCCGCCGCCACGGGAAGTGCCGCAGCAAAGTTTCAGTCCTGCAAATCCATACCTCGCCACAGCCCGGCCCCGAACCGATCCGAGATTTGTGCAACCTCCACCCTCCACGCGCCCGACACGCCATCTGCCAGCCGCTGCGCCGCCGGATAGACCCATTCGGGCTGCGAAACCACGACCTCGCGCCGAACGGCCGCACCCTGGCGCACCCGGACCCGATAGCTTTCCGCCGCCTCGCCCAGCGGAACATCCTCGGAAATCCAGCTGTCCCCGTCGATCCGCGTGCGCCTGATCCACCTGAACCGATCCTCACCCGCAACGCGATCACAGCGCAGATGAACCGGCACCAGCGGCCGCAACCCGTTGCCTGCAAAGGCCTCGACCCGGTGGACCACAGCCGGATCGTCATATCCCCGGGCAGCGACACCAATGCGGTAATGCCGCGCCAACCCGCGCTTGGACGGCGCAAGACTGATCTGCCCGACCGTGCGATCCAGCACAACAACGACCGAGCCCACCGGCCAGCTGTCCGGCATCA
Organism: Gemmobacter nectariphilus DSM 15620; assembly: GCF_000429765.1. GTDB lineage: Bacteria > Pseudomonadota > Alphaproteobacteria > Rhodobacterales > Rhodobacteraceae > Wagnerdoeblera > Wagnerdoeblera nectariphila. The sequence goes on from NZ_KE386949.1 coordinate 42,838, forward strand.
CGGCATCGGTCCCGGCCTGCCCCCGCAAGCGCAGCGACAGATCCCACTCGCCCGGCGCAACCGCCACGGCCTCGCAGAACTGGAACACCTCCCAACCATCGGCACTGCCGTCCCCGATCGCCACCGCATTGGCGCCGTTCAACACCTGCATCTCGCTGGCCGAGGCAAGCTGCCCCCGGATCATCTTCACCCTGAGGGCCTCGCCGCGATCCCACAGCCCCGGACGCGCGCGGGGCAGCGGGCTCTGGGTGATCCCGATCGCTGCGGGGGCCGAGATCAGGCCGTTGACCTCATAGCCCGCGTCCTGATCCGCATCCCACAGCGCCACCGCCCCCATCCAGGGCGAGGCCGTCACCGCCAGGTGCGGCGCGACCGGATCCTCGGTGCCGGTCAGCAAGGGCAGGTCCAGGAACACCGGCCAGGCGGGCACAGGCGACACAAAGGCCCTGGGCACCGCCCGTTCCTCTGCCTCGTCCGAGGGCACATAGATCGCAGGCTCCACCCGCACCGCCTCGACCATGCACAGTCCCGAACTTTCGGCCCGGTCGATACGGAACAGGCCCACCTGCCCAAGATCAAGCACATCCCCAGCGCCAAGACCGGCCATGGACGGCGGCAGGGCAAAGCGCGCCCCATCGCGCGCGATGCGCGCCTCGGCCAGCCAGCGCTGTGCCAGCGCCCGCCCTTCGGCCCGTGTCAGGACCAGCGGCATCTCGGACTGGGCCGTGCCCTGATTGGCCTCGTCGGGAAAGGACGCCTCTTCGGTCAGCGCCTCGAAATCGCCCTCGGCCTCGATGAAATTCACGCGCACACGCCCGGCAACGCCTGCCCCGGCAGCGCGGGTCAGCTCGATATCGCCCGCTGTCTCGGACTGCACCGCCAGATCGCCCTTGGCCAGCGTGGAGGTCGGCTTGCCGGTCCTCATGCGGAACCGCAAGACACCATCGCGCTCGACCGCCTCGAACCCATAGGCCAGCATCAGGGGCTGCAACGCCGCACGCGCCGTATCGCCGCCCGTCTGCTGATAGCCGCGAACCACACCGTAAAGGCCCGAGACGTCGATGTCGCGCATCCCCGCCGCAGCGCAGATATCCGCCACCACCGCGGCCAGCGGCTGGCTGGTCGTGCGGCCGGAAATCCAGTGCCCGCGACTATAGTTCGCACCATCCGCCCAAAGCCCGGTATTGCCCGGAAACTGCGGGAACGGCCGCGCATCCCAGGCCCAGACAAAGGCGCGCGACATATCCACCATCGGGGCACCATAGGCCACCGACACAGGATTATGCGCCGCATCGCCCCAATACTCGGCCATGGCACGCAGATACTGCATCTGGATCAGATCGTCCCGGCGCCCCGTCGAATGCCGCGGCAGCACCGATTCCGACGATTTGGGATCCAGGAACAGGTTGGGCTGGTTCGTCGCCTTGTCGATCGCCGCGCAGCCCAGTTCGGTGAACCAGAACGGCTTCGATCCGGGCACCCAGGCCGTTGCCACCGCCTGCCGAACACCGCCGATCCGCTCGTGATGCGCGTTCTCCCACCAGCCGCGCAAATCCTTGACACGCCAGATCCAGTCCTCGCCATGCGCCTCGTCGGTGATCGGCGTGCGGACCTGCGCGGCCTCGGCCGCATCGCTGGCATAGTACCAGTCGAACCCCTCGCCCCCTGCGACGTTGGCCTTCAGATAGTCCAGATTGTAGATCGTCCCCCAGCCCGCATCGGCATGGTCCTCGCCCTCGCGCCAGTCCGACAGCGGCATGTAGTTGTCGATCCCGATGAAATCGACCTCCGGGTCCGCCCACAGCGGATCAAGGTGGAAATACCGCCCACCTTCGGGGCTGTGATACCCCCAATATTCCGACCAGTCCGCCGCATACGAGATCTTGCATTCCGGCCCCAGGATCGCCCGCACCTCGGCCACCAGCTGACGCAGCGCCGCCACGGCCGGAAAGCTGTCTCCTGCCCCGCGGATCTGGGTCAGCCCGCGCAACTCGGATCCGACGCAGAACGCCTCGACCCCGCCCGCCAGCGCGCACAGATGGGCATAATGCAGGATGAACCGCCGATAGCCCCAGTCACCCGCAGGACCGGAATAGACCACCTGCCCGCCCGAGACCGAAAAATGCTCCGGGGCCGCCGCGCCAAAGAACGCCGCAACCTCGGCCTCGGCCAATGCCGAGCGATCCGGGCTGCCCTCGCGCCCCGGCGCGACCGACAGGGTGATGCGCCCGCGCCAGGGCAGGACCGGCTGAACGCCCGCACCCGACCATGGATCGGGCAGACCATTCCCCGCCATCTGCTCCATGAGCACAAAGGGATAGAACATCACCGCCTGCCCGGCGGCCTTCAGCGCGGCAATCCCCTCCAGCACCGACGCATCGCCGGGTGTGCCCCCATAGATCGCGCGGCCATTGTCATCTTGCGGCACCGTCAGTGCCGCCCCCCGTGCAATGCCGCCCGCACGCCAGGGCTGGCCAGCGCCATCAAACTCGCCTTGCTCGACCTTGGGGCGCACCCGGCAGCTGCCACAGCGCAGATCATCGCCGAACCAGCTCACCACCAGCGAAACCGCCCCGCAGCCCGGCGCCTCGCCGGTCAGCTGCTCCAGCGCCTCGGCGAAATCCGTCCGGCGTCCGGCGCCATGGACATTGGCGCTGACGGACTGCCCCGGACCATAGGCATAATGCACCGGCGTCGTTGCCAGCGCATATTCCCCGGTCCCCGGCATCATTGCCACCGCCTGAACGGCGCCCTCCAGCCCCTCGCCCACCGCCCGGATCACCTCAAAGGAAAACTGCGGCACCCGGTTGCCGAACCGGCCCAGATCCAGATCCTCGATCACCACATAGGCAAGTCCGCGATAAGCCGGCACCAGACCCGCCCCCTCGACCGCCTCGATCTTCGGATCGGGCAGCTGATCCTCGGTCCCCGTGTAAACCCGCACGTCAAGGCTCTCCGGGTCGATCTCCTGCCCGTCGGCCCAGATCCGCCCGACCCGCGCGATCACCCCCTCGCACAGCGCCACCGCCAGCGAGACCGTGTAGGAATATTCCAGCGACACCGGCCGGCGCATCCCCTTGCCGCCGCGCACCCGCGTCACATCCTCCTGAAAGCGCGAGGCCCAGATCACCTGCCCGCCGACCCGCGCCCGGCCCCAGACCCGCGCCACCGGATCGCCCTCGCCAGCCCCCATGACGCGGAACCGGTCAACCCGCCCGACCTCGACCGGCGAAGATCCGCGCCCCAAAAGCCGCTCGTCGATCGCCCGCCCCAGCGTCGCGCCCACCGCCCGGCCGATCACCGCGCCGGACAGGCCCAGCACCGTGCCGCCAAACCCCGATCCGATCGCGGCGCCCGCCGCCGACAGCAACAAGGTCGCCATAGCCTACCCCCAAGCCCGCAAGTCCGTGCCTTGCTTCATCTGTCCAGAATTTCCCCTGAGGATCGCCACTGGTCCCAACGGGTCGAAGACCCGATCAGACCGGGTGGAAATCCCCCGATCAGCCTCGCCAGGCGAACCGCCCGGCCACCCGCCGTGCCCAGGGGGCCGACAACGGGCTCTCGATCACCGAATGCCCGGTATAGGCATGAACGAAACTCGCCCCCGCCCCAACCCGCGCCTGTATGCCCAGATGCTTGGCGATGCTGCCCGCCCGCATCCGGAACACCAGCACATCGCCCGCCGCGGCCTCGGCCAGCGGCTTTTCCACCAGCCAGCGCCGCGCGGCCTCCAGCAGCACCTCGTGCCGGCCCGGCTCGGCCCAGTCGGGCGTATAGGGCGGCACCGGGCAAGGCTCGCCCCCCAGCACCGCCCGCCACACACCGCGCAGCAACCCCAGACAATCGGCCCCCGCGCCCAGGCAACTGGCCTGATGCACATAGGGCGTCCCGATCCAGCGCCGGGCTTCGGCGACCACCTCAGCCTGCACGGCTGCCACCATCGTTCACCTCGCCCGCGCGCGGCACAGCCGCCAGCCAGTCCTCGCCCGGCAGATGCGGAAAGCCGCGAAAATTCAGGAAATTGGCGAATTTCAACCGGCAGGTCTCGGCGCGCCGATCACATCCTGCCTCCAGCCGGATCCGGTCGCCCGGCGCAACCGGCGCCCGCAGCGACTGCCACAGCTCGACCACCCGCGCGCGGCCTGTCAGACGGTCGTTCTTGACCACCTCGACCAGCCCCGCCGCCGCGCCGTCCAGCACCACCAGACGGCCACGATCGAACCAGCGATCATCGAACCCCAGGAAATCGCCAAAGCGGAACACCCGCCCGGCCTCGACCTCTTCGACCACCCGTTCCTCGCAATAGCCGGGCAAGGTCAGATCCACCCCGCAGCGCGTATCGCCCAGAATTGCCGAACAAGGCGCCTGATAGACCCGGCCCTGCGGCTGGTTGAGCAACTCGGCCAGGCCCCGCAATTCGGCCTGAAAGGCGCCCCCCGCCTGTACCACCTCGCCGATGGTGCCGCGAAAGCTCATCATCCGCTGCGCCGGATCGGCCCAGTTCACCAGCCAGGCCTCGATCCGCGCCCCGTCGAACCGCCCGGCCAGCAGATCGGCCTCGCTGATCGCCGCATCCGACAGGGCGCCCGCCGCCTCGATATTGTCGACCGCAAGCCCCGTGGTCTGGCTCAGCGCGCTTCCGCTCAGGCCGGCACCGGCGGCGAAAACCGTGCCGTCAAAGGTCAGGTCGCGGTCATGGTCGGTAAACCCCAGCACCACGCCATCGCCCCGCGTCAGCCGCCAGCAGCGCGCCACCGTGGTTGCGCCGGTCGCCAGATGATCCAGCAGTGCGCTCATACCCGCACCTCCACCACCGGCACCTGAGGCACATCCCCCGCCTGAAACGAGGCAACCGACACAGCGATCCGGTCCGTGTCAAAACGCACCGGCACGTCAAACTCGAACCCCGCGCGCACCTCGACCCCTTCGGGCACCGGATCGGCAAAGGTGATCAGTCCCGCCGCCAGATCGACCGACCAGGCCTCGGTTTCCACCATCGCCCGCCCCGCCAGGCTGACCCGGACCGACCCGGCGACCGGCTTGACGACCGGGCGCCAATACACCTGACCGCCCGATTCATAGGCCTTGCGCAGCGCGAACACCCGGCGCGCCCCATCGCCCTGCCCCAACAGCTGATCCATGTCGCCCGGCACGCCCTTGGGGGCGCAGGATTTGAAATCCGCCCAGTCCTTCCAGCGGAACCCGTGCAACTGCCCGCCCCGCGCCTCGAAGAACGCCACCAGCGCCGCCACATCATCCAGCGACCGCAGCCCCAGCCCCGCATCATACCGCCGCCGCGAATGCGCCCAGGGGCTGTTGCGTTCTTCGAAGCCGCTGGCCAGCGTCACGATATCCGTGCGCCGCTCTGGCCCGCCGACCGAACCAAAGCTCAGATTGGCGGGAAACCTCACCTCATGGAATGCCATCTCATCCGTTCCTTTGGCCGCGTGCCAGCGCCCGGCTCATCTGCGCGGCGATCTGGCTCTGGCTGCGCTGGAAGCCGGCAGCATCGGGGGTTGTGATGTTCATCACCACATTCACCGCCCGCCCGCCGCCACTGGCCACCACGCCCAGCCGCCCGTCCGCCCCGCGCGCCAGCGGCATGATCGCCTCGGGCCCCGCCTCGCCCATCAGCCCGGTGCCCCCCCGCATGGGAAAGGCCACCGGCGAGGTCACAACCCCGCCCTGCGCGAACGGCATCACCCGACCCTGGCTGAACGCCCCGCCATTGGCGAACGGCATCATCCCGGACAAAAGCGAGTTGACCCCGTTCGCGATCGCCCCGCCCACCGCGTTCTGCACCGGCCGCATCGCGGTGTTGTAGACGCTGCTCACCATCGACTGCGCCACCTGCCGCAGCGCGTCCGACAGCTTGAGCCCGTCGAAGACCAGCCCGTCAAAGGCCCGCCGCAGGCCCCCGCCGATCCCCAGCGTCAGGCTGCCCACCTCGCGGCCGGTGAACACCATGCTTTCCTGCATCCGCCGCAATTCGCCGTCAAAGGCCGCGGTCATGGCCTGCGCGCCGCCAAGGCTCGCCTCCAGTGCCGCAAGCTGCTCCGACAGGCTTTCAACATCCGCCATCCTCGCCTCCTGTCCTGCCATCGGGGAAGGCCGCCATCAGCGCCTCCAGCCGGGCACGCCCGACCGGCACCTCCGCCTCGCCGATCCCCAGCATGATCCGCAATTCCAGCGGGCTGAGGCGCCAGAACTCGGCCGGGGTCAGCCCCAGCCCCCCTGCCTCTGGCCGCCCCAGCCCCACCCGCATCAGCCCGGCCCAGTCGATGCGCCGCATCCTGCCTCCTCTGGCATGGCAAAGGCGCGGGCCAAGAGCTGCGCCGCGACCTGCGCCGCGCCCACAGGCCCGCCCGCCACCTCTGCCCGCGCCAAATCCGCCGCGCTGCCCGCCCAGCCGCCGCCCCGCAATCCCGCCAGCAGCACCGCCAGCACGTCGCGGGCCGAAAACCGCCCCGCCTCGAACCGCTCGACCAGCTCGATCAGACTGCCCGCACCGACCGCCGCTTCCAGCTCGGCCAACGCGCCCAGCGTCAGCTTGGCCCGGAGGCGCTGTCCGTCGATCACCACCGCCACCTCACCTGCCCAGGGGTTCACGCTCACAGCGCCACGAACTCCAGCACCCCGGCCGAGGCCAGGCTCAGCGAATAGGTCGCCTCGCCATTATGGCTGCCCGCATATTCGATGCTGGTGATCTGGAACGGCCCCTCGACGATGCCGAAATCGGGGATCACCACCTGGAAATCCGGCGTCTCGCCATCAAAGAAGATCTGCCGCGCCCGCGCATCGCTCGACGCATCGCGAAAGACGCCCGAGCCGGAAATCGAGGCGCTTTTCACCCCCGCCCCCGACAGCAGCTCGCGCCAGCCGCCGGTGGATTCCAGGCTCGTCACATCCACCGTTTCGGCGTTGAAGCTGATGCGCGTCGCCCGCAGGCCCGCCACCGTCTCGAACTGGCCATCGTCCGAAAGATCGACCTTCAGCAAAAGGTCCTTGCCGTTCTGCACCGCCATGGAAATCTCCGATTTGTCTGGGAATGCGGCCGCAACACCCTTGCCGGGCCGCCAGAATGTCGAGAAAAGTCAAGCGCCGCTACAGCTCGACTCGCGCCCGAAAGGTCAGGTCGATACGCCGCAGCGCCCCGTTGTCCAGCCGCAGCGCCCGCGCCTGCTGGAACCACAGCCCTGCCAGCCGACCACGCGCCAGCACCATGCCATCGCCCGTCAGCGCGTCCGAGATCGCAACCGCGATCCCCTTGGCCCCGGCAAACCCTGCGGCCCGGCTGACCACGCTCAGCACCATGCGGTGCTCTGCCCCCGCGCCGCTCGTGTCGGACGCATCGCGCGCCTCCTCCGGCCCGATCAGCACATAGGTCTCGGGTGCCACGCCCGACGGCACCGCATCCAGCACCGGCACCCCGGCCAGCGCAGGCCAACCCGCCAGCCGCTCATAGACCGCCGCCTGCAAGGCCGCCGCACCTGCATAGCTCATGCTGGCACCTCCTCGCGGGCGAAACAGGTCAGATAGCGGCCGGCCGCATCCGCCTCGGCCACGGCCAGAATGCGAAACAGCCGCCCGCCCTCGCGCAACCGCTGCCCGGCAACGGGTCGCGAGGGTGCCCCCTCGGGCGCGCCTCGCACCGTGATCTTCACCGGCACCTCGCCCAGGGCCACCGCCTCGGCCCCGCCTTCACGGCCGGTGCCAGGGGCGACCGCCACCCACAGATCGCCCAGCGCGGCCCACGCCACGATCAGCCCGCCCGCGCCATCAGAAACCTCGGACCGCGCCTCCAGCACCATGCGCCGGGTCAACCGCGGCGCGCTCATGCCCCGCCCCCCAGCACCCGCACGGTGCGCCAGCGTTCGATCAGCGCCATCACGCCAAACGGCATCGCGGCCTGAGCCGTCTCGTGGCGCAATTCGTGATACTGCGCCGCGCGCAGCAGCACCGCCTGCCGCAGATCGGCCGGCACCGCGTCCCAGGCGCCGAAGCCGGCATCGAACACCACCTCGGCGCGGCCGCCCTCAACCACCTCCGGGAACAGCGCGCCCACCGACACCAGCCTCGGGCGGTGCATGTCGGCCTCCAGCCGCCAGCGCGACCCCGCCAGCGCGGTCGCACCCGCGCCGTCCACCAGCGTCACCGACACCACCTGGCCGACCGGCGCCAGCGGCAACGCCTGCGCCGCCCTGTCCCGCCAGCGCACCAGCGCCAGCGAAAAACGCCGCGCGATCAGCGCCTTGCCGATCCGGCCTTCCACCGCCGCAAGGGCCGCCCGCAGGTAACCCGCGATCAGCGCATCCTGCATCCCGTCGTCGGAAAACCCGGTCCCCAGCCGCAGATGGTCCTTCATTGCCTGCACCGGCAGCGCGCCATCGGGCACCGGGGCCACTTCCGTCAGCATCATGTCCCGCTCTCCTCAAACCTCCGCCAAGGGGGCGCGCACCCCCGGCGCCGCTCGGGCGGAGGGGTATGCTAGACAACACCGAACAAGGGTGCGCGCCCGCCCGGCGACAGGGCGTCAGCCCCGCCGCCAGACCCGTCCCGTCACGAGACGGCGAACTTCAGCAGCTTGATCGCCGCGAAGTCGCTGACATCGCCGCCGACGCGCTTGGTGGCATAGAACAGCACATGCGGCTTGGCGCTGAACGGATCACGCAGCAGACGCAGGTCGGGACGTTCCGCGATGGTATAGCCCGCCTTGAAATCGCCAAAGGCGATGGCATAGGCATTGGCGCCAATGTCGGGCATATCCTCGGCGATCAGCACCGGATAGCCCATCAGGCGCGCCGGCTCGCCAGCCGCCAGACCATCGGCCCACAGGAAGCGGCCATCGTTGTCCTTCATCTTGCGCACGGCGCCGGCGGTCTTCGAATTCATCACGAAGGTGCCGTTGGCGCGGTAGCCCGCATCCAGCGCATAGACCAGATCGACAATGGCATCGGCCGGATCGGTGGCATCGAAATCGCCCGCAACGCCGGTGGCCACATAGCCAAGGCTGCCCCAGGCCCAGGTCCCCTCGGCCACCTTCGGATGATCCAGGAACCCGGTCGGCTTGTTCACGCCGTCCCCGCCGACAAAGGCCGCCGCCTCGGCGCGGGCAAAGCGGTCCGCGATGCGGCCCGCCAGCCAGCCCTCGATGTCAAAGGCCGCATCGTCCAGCAGGCGCTGGCTGGCCTTGGGCATCGCGTTCAGCTCGTGCAGCGGAATGCTGATCCGCTCGACCTGCGCCGATCCGGTTTCCGCCACCGGGGCCGCCTCGGTGCCCCAGCCATGGCCGACATCGCCGCGATCGACCAGCACGTCAAAGCTGATCGCCTCGACCTGCACCACATTGGCGATCTGGCGCAGCGACGAGGTGGTGGTCAGCACCGAACGGATGGTATCGGCGGTCTGCGGATCGACCAGATAGCCGCCTTCGGCATTGACGGCGGTGTTCAGGCCCTTGCCCTCCAGGACCAGCCCACGCAGGCCATCGTCGTTCCCACAGCGCAGATAGGCGTCAAAGGCCTTGCGGTGGGGCACTTCCACCTCGGCAGCCATCGACAGGGCGGGGCGGCCATGGGCCATGGTCTTGCGATCCAGCATCGTCATACGCTCTTCCGTTTGTTGCAGACGTTTCTTCACTTCGGCCTGAAAGCCGGTGAACTCTTCCAGGAACCCCGCCACTCCGCGGGCCGTCTCGCCAGGCACAGCTTCCCCGGCCCGAGACTTCAGCTCGGTCATCCCTTGCTCCTTTTTCAGGTTATGGCCTCAGCGGCCCGCCAGCTCGCGCCGCGCCTCGGCAAAGGCGGCGGTGAGCATTCCGATCAGATCCACCCCGGCATCCGCCTTGGCCTGGACCCGCGCCGATGGCAGCATGGGGAACGTCACCAGCGACACTTCCCACAGCTCCACCTCGGCAAGCAGCCTGCGCCCCTTGCCGTCCTTTTCCGCCCGCTTGGTGCGATAGCCGATGGACAGCCCGTCCACCGCCCCCGCCGCGATCAGCGCCGCTGCCTCGCGGCCCTTCGCCACCTCGGGCAGCAGACGACCCGATACCCAAAGGCCCCGGTCGTCCTCGCGCACCTCGTCCCACACGCCGATCGGCTGCGCGGGGTCGTGCTGCCACAGCATCTTGACCGCGCCCCGCCCCTTCAGCGCCGCCAGCGAGGCCGCATAGGCCCCCGGCAGCACCACATCGCCGCCCTGATCGGCCGCGCCGAACAGGCTGGCATAGCCCGCGATCCGGTGCGCCTCGTCAACCGACAGGCCCCGTTCGGGCCGGTGGAACTTGCGCTCCAGGCCCCCGTCATCCCAACCCATTGTGCCTCCTACTTCATCGCCGCCTTCAGAATGGCCTCGGCGCCCTGCGCCAGCAGGAACGCGGCCACCCCGTAAACCCCCAGCCAAAGCCGCTTTTCCAGCCGCTCCAGCGCATCGTCGATCTGACCCAGCCGCCGCTCCAGCGCGCTCCAGCGTTCCTCCGAAACCCGCTCGTTCGCCTCGATCCGCGCGGCGGCCGGGTCGAAACTGTCGTAAAGGAACCGCGACCCCCCCGAGGACCGCCGCGCGCTCATGCGCCCTCCGGCATCGGCGGCAGGCCCAGCAGGGCGCGTTTCTCGGCCGTGGTCAGGAACTCGGCCGCCGACACCCGCGACCATTGCGCCTCGCGCTCGGCCGCCAGCGCCGGCACCTGGTCCAGATCGGGCCGGATCTCCACCGCATCAAAGCCAAAGCCCGACAGCCAATGCGCCAGCGCCGCAGTCACCTTGGCCGCCAGCGGCAGCACCGTCAGACGAAAGAACGCCCGGTTGGCCTCCTGGTAATTGGCATAGGTGGCATCGCCCGGGATCCCCAGCAGCATCGGTGGCACGCCAAAGGCAATCGCGATCTCGCGCGCCGCCGCCTCCTTGGTCTGGTGGAACTCCATGTCGCTGGGGCTGAACCCCATCGGCTTCCAGTCCAGCCCCCCCTCCAGCAACATCGGCCGCCCGGCATTGCGCGCGCCCATATGGTGGGTCTCCATCTCGGCCACCAGCCGGTCATACTGATCGCCGCTCAACGACCCCGCCCCGTCCGGCCCCTTGTAGACGATGGCGCCCGACGGGCGCGCGGCATTGTCCAGCAGCGCCTTGGACCAGCGGCTCGCGCTCGAATGCACATCCAGCGCCACCGCCGCCGCCTGCAGCGGCGAGAAGCCATAATGATCGTCCTGCGGATGGAACGCCCGGATATGACACACCGGCTGCACCTCGCCCGTCATGTCGAACCGATGCCGGCGCCCGCCCACCGTGTAATCATAGGCCACCGGCCAGCCATCCGCCCCCGGCACCAACGCCATCCGGTCGGGGCGCAGCACATGCAGCTCGGCCACACCCGCCGCGCCTGGCACCGCCTCCAGATAGGCATTGCCCGCCAGCAGCAGATGGCCATAGACCGCTTCCAGAAAATCCGCCCGCCCCTGCACCGCATTGGGCCGACGGATCAGATCGGCCACCGGATGCACCTCATAGCGCCGCTCGCCATCTTGCACGACCAGAGGTAGCGCGGCCGCACTTTCCGCGATCAGCTTCACCGCCCGAAACGCCACCGGATTGCCCAGAAACCCGTTCCGCGTCAGCGACACCGTATCGCGCGGGCTCCAGGCCACCCCGCCCCCCGAGGCCATCGCCACCACCCGTCCGGTGGCCGAGGCCTTGACCTCCGGCACCACCGGCGCCGCCCCACGCTTGAGAAAATCGAACACCATCCGCCGCTCCTGATTCTCGCTCAAGGCGCGTCCAAAGCCCGGCTTTCCAAAACCGCACCTGCACCAGCGCCCCGCCCCGTTTTCTGCAAATCACCAAAGTCCACCCGCCGCGATACCGCCGCCCCCAGGGCCGCAATCACAAAGCCCGCGCCACGAAACCTGCGCGCGCCATCAAACCACGCCGCACGCCCTTCCGCGCCCCTGCCCCCGCGCCCCACAGACGCCCTGCAACACCCGGCGAGCGCGCCAGCCCCCCGCCGCCCCGGCCAAAGGGGGCGCCGCCCCCTGCCATTTTTGCCTTTTCCCAAATACCCCGCGGGGGGTCCGGGGGGCGCGAAGCCCCCGGCGCCGCCTACAGCCCCCGAACGCGCGGCCGCCCGCCTGGATCGACCATCAGCTCGCTCAAGGCCCAGACCAGCGCATCCACCCGGTCCGGGCTGCCCTTGCCCTGATAGCCCTGCACCGTCATGCGGCACATCTGATCCTCAAGGCCCGCCAGCCCCCGCACATGCTTGACCCGGCCCTGCTCATACAGCGCGGCCACCGGCTCGGCGCGGGCCGCCTTGCCCCGGCTCGCCCGCACCGCCTTGACCGGCGCCATGCCATCGACCGACCGGATCACCCGCGCCACCAGATCGCCGCCCTGATTGACCTCGGCGACGATCCGCTCCGCCCCGTGGCGATCGCGCGCGGCCACCGCTGCCCGCGCCCATTGGTCCGGGCTCGCCCCCGCCACCGTCGCATCCTCCAGAACAAAGGCGCGCCACTCTTGCGGCGCGCCCTGCATCTGAACCCCGACGACCACGATCCCGCATTCGTCCGATGTGTTGGTCCCGGTGACCGGCGGGTCCACCGCCACGACCACCCGGTCCAGCCTGGGCACCTCGTCGACCCGCGCCGCCTCGATCCCGGCACTGGTCCACAGCGCGCCCTCGGCGTCCTCCAGCAACACCCCGTCCAGCTCCTGCCGCCCCAGCCGTGTGCCGGCATAGCGCGTCTGCACCTCCTCCAGGAAACTCGCCGCCAGATAGGCCCGGTTCGCCTCGGTCGGCGCATGGGTGATCACCGTCGAGGGGTTGCGCAAGATCGCCTTCAGCACCGCCACATTCTGCGGCGTCGTCGTGACCACCTGCCGCGGGTGGCGCCCCAACCGCAGCGCGAACTGCAACATGTCCCAGCTCGGCTCGGCCTTCTTCCACTTGGCCAGCTCATCGACCCAGGCCGCATCGAACTGCGGGCCCCGCAGGCTGTCCGGCTCATGCGCCGAATAGACCTCGGCCACCGCGCCATTGGGCCACAGCAGCCGCCGCCGCCCCGCCTGCCATTCGGGGCGCCGGTCAGGGGGCGAACAGGCCATGATCCCGCTTTCGCCAAAGATCATCACCTCGCGCACCTGATCCAGCGTCTCGCCAACCAGCGCCACGCGACGCGCCCGCCCCGCATCGCAGGGCCGCGCGCCTTCAACCTCGGCGCGCACCCATTCGGCGCCCGCGCGGGTCTTCCCTGCCCCGCGCCCGCCCATGATGACCCAGGTTTTCCAGGCCCCCTCGGGCGGCAACTGATGCGGCAGCGCCCAGAATTCGAACACCCAGGGCAGCGCGGCCAGCGTCTGGTCGCTCAGCCCCCCCAGAAAGGCGTCAATCTGATCCGGCGTCGCGGAGGCAAGCCAGGCGGCGCCCGATCTCATCGCGCGCTGCGTCAAGATCGAACTCCCGGCCGCCTGCCAGCTCTCCGGCGTCTCGGCGAAGCTTCTCTGCATTCTGTCTCTCCGTGACCAGCACCTTCAGGGCGCCGCTGACGTCCTTGGTATATGTGGCCAGCTCCCGCGCCGTCTGGGCCGAGGCTTCCGCCTGCGCCTCGTCCAGAAGCTTCCTCAGGATCGTGCTGGCCAGGTCGAACAGTTCCAGGGCCTCAGCGGCTTCGTTCCGCAAAGGCCCGGTTTGCGAAACCGGCGTGTGGATTGTCATGGTGGTCGTGACCTGCCCTCTCATGCACCCGCACGAGCGGAAACGGAAAAGCGGCCGAGGGGTTTCCCCCGGGCCGCTGACCCACTTCTTCTAGCATGCACTCTTTCTACCAAAGAGCGTTCGCAGAGTCAATCCACTTTCGTCATGGTTGCGCCCCTCACAGCCACAAACCCCGTCGCGCATCCGCGAAATTGCGTGCAACACATTGAAACCAAACGACCTTATGCCAGCAACTGCACCCAGACCGGCACATGGTCCGAAGGCTTGTCGCGGCCGCGTTCGGCCTTTTCGATGCCCACATCCTCCAGAATATCGGCGGCCTGAGGGCTCAGCAGCAGATGATCGATTCGAATCCCGTTGTTCCGCTCCCAGGCGCCGGCCTGATAATCCCAGAACGAATACTGCCCCGGCCCCTGCACCTTCAGCCGGAACGCATCGTAATAGCCCAGCGCAAGGATTTTGCGAAACGCCGCCCGGCTTTCGGGGCGGAACAGCGCGTCATCCAACCAGGCCTCGGGCTTGGCGGCATCCTCGGGCTGCGGGATCACGTTGTAATCGCCGGCCAGCACCACCGGCTCCTCGCTGTCCAGCAGCTCGGCGGCACGCGCGCGCATCCGCTCCATCCAGCCCAGCTTGTAATCGAACTTCGGCCCCGGCGCCGGGTTGCCGTTCGGCAGGTACAGCCCCACCACCTTGACCGCCCGCGCCTCGCCCATGACCGTCGCCTCGATCCAGCGCGCCTGCTCGTCCCCGTCATCGCCCGACAGGCCGCGCGATACATCCTCCAGTGGCAGACGCGACAGAATCGCCACCCCGTTAAAGCTCTTCTGGCCATGGGTTTCGACCCGATAGCCCATGTCCTCGAAATGCTGGCGCGGGAATCCCTCGTCGACCGTCTTGATTTCCTGCAACAGCACCACATCCGGCCGCTCTTCGCCCAGCCAGCGGGTCAGCGCCTCGAACCTGGCCTTTATACCGTTGATGTTGAAGGTATAAATCCGCATCTTGCCACCTCGTGCGCCTTGTCCTTGCCATGATTACCCCTTGGGGGGCCACAGGCCAAGCCGACTTTCGCCATTGTTTCGTCCAAGTCACGAAATCCGCAACCATTTCGGGAATTTGTTTCCATTCTTGGGGTTTCCGAATCCCGGCAAACATGGATAACACTTGAGAAGTCAAAGAATCCCCGGGATTGCCAGATGACCATGACCCAAGCTGTCCCGGACGTAGTCGCAAACGGTGCCCCGCGCAGTTGCGCCCCTACCCAGCCCGCCGGGGTTCCGACACCATGAAGCGCCTTTCTGCCATCGCCTGCCTGTTCCTCAGCGCCTGCGTCTCGCCCCAGTCGGCCGATGTGCCCCAGCGCCGCGCCATCGCGGCCGAGGTGATGCCGAACACCAGCCCGATGCGCAGCTTCGCCCCACAAGGGCCGGCACGGGTCTCGCGATCCAACACGTCGGTGGCAGCGGATTTCCTCGACCTCAGCTTCCGCATGGAAAGCGGCCGGGCGATCCCGGTGTTTTCCCGGTTCGAAGGCCCGGTCCGCGTCGCCCTGACCGGCAATGTGCCCGCGACCGCCGCGCGTGATCTCTCGGCGCTGCTGGGCCGCCTGCGCTCGGAAGCCGGGATCGACATTGGCCCCGCCTCTGGCGGCGCGGCCAATATCACCGTGCAGTTCCTGCCGCGCTCGACCATGCAGGCCGCCGTGCCGAACGCCGCCTGCTTCGTCGTGCCCCGCGTCTCTTCGTGGGATGAATTCCGCGCGGCCCGCGGCACATCCAGGATCGACTGGACCACGCTGACCCAGCGTGATCGCGCCGCGATCTTCATCCCCTCGGATGTCGCCCCGCAAGAGGCGCGCGATTGCCTCCACGAAGAGCTTGCCCAGGCGCTCGGGCCGCTGAACGATCTCTACCACCTGTCCGATTCGGTCTTCAACGACGACAATTTCAACACCGTGCTGACCGGCTTCGACATGCTGGTCCTGCGCACCACCTATGCGCGCGAGCTGCACAGCGGCATGACCAAGGCCGAGGTTGCGGCCCGCCTGCCCGCCATCTTGCCCCGCCTGAACCCGGCGGGGGGCGGTGTCAGCCTGTCGGCCGGCGTCCAGACCCCGCGCGCCTGGATCAATGCGGTGGAAACCGCGCTCTCGCCCCGCTCGTCCGACAGCGCCCGCCGCGCCGGCGCCCAGACCGCGCTGGCCATCGCCCAGTCGCAAGGCTGGTCCGACAACCGTCGCGCCTTTGCCCATTTCCTGCTGGCCCGCCTGTCCATGAGCTCGCAGCTCGATCAGGCCGTGTCGTAATTCGCCGAAGCCTCGCGGTATTACGCCGGCCTTCCTGGCGGGGCGCTGCATCAGGCCCATGTCGACATGCAGATGGCCGCCTTTGCGCTGTCCTCGGGCCAGTATGATCAGGTCCTCTCGCTGACCCAGCGCGCCACCCCGGCCGTTACCCGCGAACAGAATGCCGCGGTCCTCGCCACGCTCCAGATGCTGCGCTCCGAGGCTCTGGCCGCCACCGGCCGCACCGCCGAGGCTCAAGCAGCCCGTCTCGACAGTCTGGGCTGGGCACGCTATGGCTTCGGTTCCGAGGCTCAGGTTCAGGCGCGTCTGTCCGAGGTTTCCGCCTCGCCCCGCGCCGCACCGCCAGCCGCTAACCGAACGACCACGCGGGGGGTTGCATGATCATTCTGGCCGGGCTCCTTTTGGGGGCCCTTTGGGGCGGCTGGCTTGCGCGCAAACGCAAGGGCTCGCGCCTTGACATTGCCCAGTATGCGGCGGCCTTTGGCATCGCCTTTGCCATTCTTGGGCTGTTCGCGACGGTCCTTCTCGACCGCTTCATCTGACAGGGGGAAGGCAGCCATGTTCCTGCCCTTCTTCGAGGCCCTGCGCCGAAACAATGTTCCGGTCAGCCTGCGCGAATATCTCGCCTTTCTCGAAGGTGTGTCGGCGGGCCTCGTCACCTATGACACCGACGGGTTCTACTACCTGGCCCGCACCGCGATGGTAAAGGACGAACGGCACATCGACCGCTTCGACCGCGCCTTCGCCGCCGCCTTTTCTGGGCTGGATGCGATCACCGCCCAGCAGGTGATCGAGGCCCTGGATCTGCCGCCCGAATGGCTGGCCAAACTGGCCGAAAAGCACCTGACGCCCGAGGAAATGGCGGAAATCCAGGCGCTTGGCGGGTTTGAAAAGCTGATGGAGACCCTGCGCCAGCGGCTGGAAGAACAGCAGGGCCGCCATCAGGGCGGCAACAAGTGGATCGGCACCGCCGGCACCTCGCCCTTTGGCGCCTATGGCTACAACCCCGAAGGCGTGCGCATCGGCCAGAAAGAGGGGCGCCACGGCCGCGCCGTCAAGGTCTGGGACAAGCGCGAATTCCGCAACCTCGACGATCAGGTCGAACTGGGCACCCGCAACATCAAGGTCGCCATGAAGCGGCTGCGCAAATGGGCCCGCGACGGCGCGCATGAGGAACTGGATCTGGACGGCACGATCCGCGCCACCGCCGAACAGGGCTGGCTGGATGTGAAAACCCGGCCCGAGCGGCGCAACGCCGTGAAGGTGCTGATGTTCTTCGACGTCGGCGGCAGCATGGATCCGCATATCAAGGTGGTCGAGGAACTGTTCTCGGCCGCCCGCGCCGAATTCAAGCATCTGGAATACTACTACTTCCACAACTGCCTGTATGAGGGCGTCTGGCGCGACAACCGCCGCCGCTGGGACGCCCAGACCCCCACGGCCGAGGTGCTGCGCACCTATGGCCCCGACTGGAAATGCATCTTTGTCGGTGACGCCACCATGTCGCCCTATGAGGTGCTGCAACCGGGCGGCGCGAATGAACATTGGAACCCCGAATCCGGGCAGGTCTGGCTGGAACGCGCGCGGGAACAATGGCCCAGCAACCTGTGGATCAACCCGACCCCGGAACGGTTCTGGGATCATACCCAGTCGCTGCGGCTGATCCGGCAGATCTTTGAAAACCGCATGGTCCCCATGACGCTGGACGGGCTGACCCGCGGCATCAAGGAACTCGGGCGGTGACGCATCGCACCCGCCGCCGCTGGCTGACCGCGGGGGCGGGTGTGGCGGGGCTTGTGGCGCTGGTGTTCCTGATCCGCGTCGTTCTGGTGCTGGCCGGCTGGGGCCCCCATCCGGGCCGCCCGGTCGAGGGCTGGATGACCCCGCGCTATCTGGTGCGGGTCTATGACCTTGCGCCGGACCAGCTGTCCGAGGTGCTGGGGATCGACCCGCACACCGCCAGGCGCGATCCGCTGGAACGCATTGCCGCCGAGCGCGGCATCCCCCTGCCCGACCTGATCGCCAGGGTCGAAGCCTTGCGGGCCGCGCAATGACCGAGACGATCACCGAAACCCTGCTGGCCCTGGTGCCCGAATATGGCTCGGCCATGGTGGGGGCCGTGACCTTTGCCTCTTGCCTTGCCCTGCCGGTTCCCGCCTCGCTGGTCATGCTGGCAGGCGGGGCCTTTGCGGCAACGGGCGATCTGTCGCTGCCGGTCGTTGCCTCGGCCGCGCTTGTGGGGGCGCTCGCAGGCGATCAGGCGGGCTGGCTTGTGGGCCGATCGGGCTCGGGCCTGTTGCGGCGGGTGGCTGCCTCGCCCGCGCGCCGGCAGATGCTGGCCCGCGCCCGGTCCCGGCTGGAACGCAATGACCTTGTCACCGTCTATCTGACCCGCTGGCTGTTCAGCCCGCTTGGCCCCTGGGTGAACCTTGCCGCCGGCGCAACCGGGCTGCGCTGGCACCGCTTCACGCTTGGCTCGATCGCCGGAGAGCTGACCTGGGTTGCCCTGTATGTCGGGCTGGGCTGGGCCTTTGCCGCGCAGGTCGACCGTCTGGGCAGCCTGATGGGCAACCTGACCGGCTTTGCCGCGGCGGCCGGGGTGGCCGCGCTGCTGGCCCGCGCCCTCTGGCGGCGCCACCACTGACACATTCGCAATCCGCAAAGCATTGCAGATTGCAAATGCGCAAGATGCAAAACCCCGCGTCAGCCGCGCCCGATCTCGTTCAGATCATAGGGCGTCGACTGGTAGATCTCGTTGATCCAGTTGCCATAAAGCAGATGCGCATGGCTGCGCCAGCGGTTCAGCGGCACCCGGCTGGGATCGTTGTCGGGGTAGTAGTTCTGCGGCACATTGATCGGCGTGCCATTCGCGACGTCCCGATCATATTCGCGCTTCAGCGTCTCGCTGTCATATTCGAAATGGTTGAAGATCCACAGCGACCGATGCGCGGCATCCTCGACCAGACAGGGCCCCACCTCATCCGAGCCGATCAGCGTGACCAGCCCCGGCACCTTGTCGATATCCGCCTGGCGCATCTCGGTCCAGCGGCTGACCGGGATCAGCACATCGTCGGAAAACCCGCGCAGATAGGGCGAGGTCGGCACCAGAACCCGCTGGCGGAAACAGCCAAAGGCCTTGTGGTCCAGGATATGCTTGGGGATGCCATGGAAATGCCAGGCCATCGCCATGCCGCCCCAGCACACGCCAAAGGTCGATTGCACATGGCTTTGCGTCCAGTCAAAGACCCGGCGCAATTCGTCCCAATAGGTGACCTGTTCGAAATCCAGATGCTCGATCGGGGCGCCGGTGACGATCAGCCCGTCGAACTTCTCGCCCGTGGCCTCGACCTCGGCAAAGGTGCGATAAAAGGTCTCCATATGCTCGGGGGCAGTATGGCGCGACTGGTGATCGCTCATGCGGATCAGCGACAGGTCGATCTGCAGGGGGGTCGCCCCGATCAGCCGCGCGAACTGGGTTTCCGTGGTGATCTTCATCGGCATCAGGTTGAGCAGCCCGATGCGCAGCGGCCGGATGTCCTGCCGCGCCGCGCGCCCCTCGCCCATGACCATGACGCCCTCGCGGTCGAGGATGTCAAAGGCGGGCAGGGTTTCGGGCAATCTGATCGGCATGGGTCGGTTCCGGTCCTTTTGTGGTGCGCCCCGGGGCTGGTGTCGCAGCGGGGGGCCGTCTGCCCCCCGCACCCCCCGAGGATATTTTCCTCAAGGCGAAGAGGCCATGGATATGGCCCGCTTGCGGCAAGCGGGCAAGGGGGATCAGGCGGCGCGGTCGATGGCGCGGGCCACCAGCGCGGCGAAATCCCCCGCATCGCGCAGGCCCGCCACCTCGTCGGCCGTCACGCTGACCCCCCAGCGCCGCGCCATGGCGGCATAGCGCGGCTGGCGATGGGCCAAGGCGCGCGCATAGGTCCAGCGCACGAAGGCGTCAGGGTCCACCGCAGCCTCATCAAGGCCGGTATCAGCACGATAGTCGTGCCAGGCGGCGGTCAGGAAATCGGGCTGGTAATACATCGGCTTGGGCGCGCGATCAAAGCGGCGGACCAGTTCGGCAGTATGGGCCTCGGACCCTTCGATCCAGACCATCAGCAGGTTGCGCGCCAGCGCCTGCATCACCGGATCGGCCGCATCCTCGGGGTCCACCACCTCGCAGATCGAGCCGCCGGAATCGCAGATGAAATGCGGATAGCCGTAGATTTCCCCGGCCCGTTCGATGAAATGCGGCGTGTCCAGCAGCGACGCGATTTCCGCCGCCCGGTGCTGGTCCTGCCGCTTGCGGTATTCGGCGAAGGGCAGCCCGCCGCGCGCCGGATCGCCCGGCTTGCCCAGATAGGTCGAGAGCGGCGCAAGATTGTCAAAGGTGATGTTGGAGCTGATGCAGACCGAATCCGACATCAGCAATTCGCGCAGCAGCGGCACCTTCATCGCCTCGCGCTTGAAATTGTCGGCGATCAGCTCGCCCATGTAGCGGGTGCCGATCCGGTAATCGACCGAGTAGTGGAACCAGTCGCCCGCCCCGCGCAACATGGCCGCGACATGGGTCTTGCCCAGCCCCGACATGCCGAACAGCAGCACCCGCTTTTGCGAACAGGCCAGCCAGTCGGCCGCCGTCGGATAGATCAGGGGAAGAAACCGCATCATCAAGCCTCGATCCGCCGCGCCAATTGCCTGAAAGGCCCGCCCGGCAAGGGCCGGGCCGGCACAGGGCGCCTTACCGCGCCCCGTAACGGATGTTGATGATATTGCCAAGAAAGATCAGCGCGCCGCCCACCACGACCGCGATGTCCATCGGCTCGCCGAACAGCATCAGCCCCACCACCGCCGCCAGCGGCAGGCGCGCAAAGTCGATCGGCATGACCACCCCCGCCGGCGCCAGCGACAACGCCTTGGTCAGGCTGAAATGCGCGACCAGCCCGCCGACACCGATGATCAGGACCCAGGGCAGTTCCGCCAGTCCCGGCACGGTGATCTGGCCATCCCCGCCCGCGCAGATCAGCCCGTAGACCGATTGCATCGCGGTTTGCCAGAACATGATCGACAGGATCGTCGCCTTGCCCGTCAGCCGCTTGGTCAGGATGACGTTGCACGCAAAGCACACCGCCGAGGTCAGCGCGGCGATCACGCCGGGTTCCAGATGGCCGAAATCGGGGCGCGCGACGATCAGCACGCCTGCAAAGCCCAGCACCGCCGCCAGCATGCGCATCCGCGTCAGCGGCTCGGCCAGCAGCAGCGGCGCCAGCAGCATCACCCAGATCGGCGAGGTGAACTCCAGCGCAAAGAGCTGCGCCATCGGGATCGACATCAACGCCCAGAACCACAGGCCCTGCCCCGCGAAATGCACCGTGTTGCGCAGCGCGTGCCAGCCCAGCTGATCCACCGCCATCAGCCGCCGCGCCCCGCTGGCCCGCGCCACCGCCAGCACGATCACCACCCCGATCAGGGATCGCCAGGTCATGATCTCGAAGACATCAAGCGCGCCCTTGAGCTGTCGGCCCGCGACCCCCATGGCAAGGAACGAGAAGATCGACCCCAGCATCCAGAGAGCGGCGACCATGGTTCGGGGGGCGGGCGGGGACATGGCGGTCATGGCGGCTCCTGGCAATCGGGGCGACCATGGGGCGGCGGCCGGGCGAAGTCCAGCGCCCTGAATCGCCGCGATGCAGCAAGATCAGGCCCGCAACAAGGGCGCGACCGAAGCCGAGCGGGCAAAAGCGCGCGAGACCCGTTCAGGATCATGGCTTTGCGCCAGCCGCAGCAGGGCAAAGCGCACATGCGCGATTTCGCGGTAATAGCGGACGAAGGCCAGGTTCAGCCCGGCCCCCGCCACCGCGCCCAGCACGGGAACCGCCTGGGCCGCCAGCTTTTGCCCAAGGGCTGCCGCAAGCTTTGGCGCGACAGTGGCGATCATCTTGTGCAAGGCAGGCCCGGTCAGCGTCAGCCGCGCGCCGATGAAGCTGGTGTTGACGCCGTCATCCGCCTCGAGCGGGCCGCCAGCGGCAAAGACGCGCAATGTCTCGCGCCGGATCGCCTCGTCGGCGGGATCGAAGCCGTGTTCGCGGGCGACCTCCTGAATGGCGCGCAGGATCAGCGTGATGGTCACCGGCAGTTCGGCCACCGCGGCCGGCAGCCCGCCCATGCCGCCCGCCGCGCCCGAAAGTCCCGCCAGCGCCATATGCCCGCCGCCGCCGATCCGGCCGATCCGCCCGCTGGCTGTGGCCAGCCCATAGGAGCGCTCGAGCGCGGATTGGGTCAGCCAGAGCACCTTGTCCCGCACCGGGGCGGGCAACAGGGCCATCTGCCCTTCGACCTTGCCGCCCAGCTTGTTCAGCAAGGACATCACCCCCCGCCCCGCACGCGCATGGCGTACGGCCAGCGCGGCGATTTCGGCATCGGGAAACGGGGGCGCGGGAACGGGCAAGGTCATGCCCGAAAGATGGCCATGCGTGCGCGCGTTTTCAATCTTTGTCGCAGCTCAGGCGGCGGGGTCGGTGAACTTGGTCACCTTGCCGATTACCCCGTCCCAGGCACCAGGACGCAGCGAGATGCCCAGCACGCGGTCGGGGTTGGTGGGCGGGGGCATTTCCACGCCTTCGCGCTTTTCGAACCCGAAGCGGCGGTAATAGGGATAATCGCCGACGAGAAGCACCCGCTCCCAGCCCAGGCGCTTGGCCTCGGCCAGGCTTTCGCGGATCAGAAGGCCCCCCAGCCCTTCGCCTTGCCGCGTCGGGTGGACCGCGACGGGGCCGAGCAGCAGCGTGGGCTTGCCGCCCACCCGGACCGGCCAATAGCGGATGACGGCTGCCAGAATGTTCATGTCGTCGCGCAAGACAAGGCACAGGCCCGCGACCTTGGGCACATCGTCGCGCAGCCGATACGAGGACAGCGCGGTGCGGCCCGGGGCAAAGCACAGGTCGTAAAGAGCCTCGACCTCGTGAAAATCCGAGGGCTTTTCCTCATCGAGCCGATACATGCGCCTGCGCCGTCCCCCCTGTCACCGGATCGCGCGCCTAGCACGGTCCGGCGGGGACTGCAAAGGGGGAAACGGGGGGCGGCTGCCCCCCGTGCCCCCCGCCCGGGGCGGGCCGTCTGCCCGCCCCGGACCCCACCCGAGGGTATTTGCAAAAAGGCAAGGCCGGATATGGGGCCGCAGCAGGGCGCAACATCGGATTTCCGGCGGCTGCCCCCGCAGCAGTCCTTGCGCGCGAGCACCCGATGTCATAACAGACGCGCGGTTTGTCTGGCGGAAGGAAGGGCCGAATGCCGCTTCTGGTGATGAAATTCGGGGGCACCTCGGTGGCCGATCTCGACCGCATCGCGAATGCGGCGAAGAAGGTGCAAAAAGAGGTGGACCGCGGCTATGACGTGATCGTCATCGTCTCGGCCATGTCGGGCAAGACCAACGAGCTGGTCAAATGGGTGAATGACACCTCGCCCTTTTATGATGCGCGCGAATACGATGCGGTCGTCGCCAGCGGCGAGAACGTGACCGCCGGCCTGATGGCGCTGCGGCTGCAGGAAATGGGCATTCCGGCGCGCAGCTGGCAAGGCTGGCAGGTGCCGATCCTGACCACCAGCCAGCATGGCCAGGCCCGATTTGTCGACATTCCGCGCGACAACATCGACGCCAAGTTCGCCGAAGGCATGAAGGTTGCCGTGGTCGCCGGTTTCCAGGGCGTCTCGCCCGAGGGGCGGATCACCACGCTGGGCCGGGGCGGGTCGGACACCACGGCCGTGGCCTTTGCCGCCGCCTTTGGCGCCGAACGCTGCGATATCTATACCGATGTGGACGGGGTCTACACGACCGATCCGCGCATCGCGAAAAAGGCCCGCAAGCTGGACAAGATCAGCTTCGAGGAAATGCTGGAACTGGCCAGCCTGGGCGCCAAGGTGCTGCAGACCCGCTCGGTCGAGCTGGCGATGCGCTACAAGGTGCGGCTGCGGGTGGTCTCTTCGTTCGAGGAGATCGACGAGAACTCTGGAACCCTGGTCTGCGACGAGGACGAAATCATGGAATCGAAGGCCGTTGCCGGTATCGCCTATTCGCGCGAAGAGGCGAAGATCACGCTGTTCACCATCGAGGACCGCCCCGGTATCGCCGCCGCGATCTTTGGCCCCTTGGCCGATGCGGGGGTGAACGTGGACATGATCGTCCAGAACATCAGCGAAAAGGACTATGACGAGGCCCACCCCGGCGCCGTCACCGACATGACCTTTTCCTGCCCGGTCGATCAGGTCGCCCGCGCGAAGAAGGCCATGGAAGATGCCAAGGCCCAGGGCCTGATCAAATATGACGAGCTGATCATCGACGACGATGTCGCCAAGGTCTCGGTCGTCGGGATCGGGATGCGCAGCCATGCGGGTGTTGCGGCCAGGATGTTTGAATCGCTCAGCCGCGAGAACATCAACATCAAGGTCATCACCACCTCCGAGATCAAGATCTCGGTGCTGATCGACCGCAAGTACATGGAACTGGCGGTTCAGGCGCTGCACGACGTCTTCGAGCTGGACAAGGCCTGAGCGCCCGGCGCCGCGTCGCCCAGACCGATGCTTTCGGGCGCCGAACCCAGATGGGTCCGGCGCCCTTTTTTCGTAACGTCCCCCTCACCCCCTTCGCGGAGCTTCCCGTGACCTCCTTCCAGACTGATCGTCGCAGCCTTCTGGGTGCCCTGCTGGCCTCGGGCGGCTTTTTCCTGCTGCCGCGCATCGCACAGGCCGCCGGCCCTGCCCTGGGCGAGGCACAGCCGTTTTCCTTCGAGTTGCTCAAGGAAATGGCGCGCACCATCGCGGCCCGGCCCTATCAGCCGGCCGAGATCCCGGATGCGGCCGTGCTGGACCGGATCGACTATGACCGCCACAACCAGATCCGCTTTCGCAAGGACCAGACGCTGTGGCTGGACCAGGGCGCGCGCACGCCGGTGCAACCGTTCTTTCCGGGCACCTATTTCCGCCAGCCTGTCCGGCTTTATGCCGTCGAGGGTGGCATGGCGCGCGAGATGGCGTTCGATCTGAACCTCTTCGAGATCCCCGAGGATAACCCGGCCCGCGAGCTGACCCATACCAAGGGCTTCGCCGGCTTTCGCGTGATGGATGCGAAAACCCATCTCGACTGGATGGCCTTCCTTGGCGCGTCCTACTGGCGGACCTCGGGCTATTCGGGGCAGTTCGGCCTGTCGGTGCGCGGGCTGGCCATGGACACGGCGATCAACGGGCCCGAGGAATTCCCGATGTTCACCCGCTTCTGGCTGGAGCCGTCGGACACTGGCGACATCACCGCCTATGCGCTGATGGAAAGCCCGCGCGCCACCGGCGCCTATCGCATCGTCTCGCACCGCGACAACGGGATCGTGCAGGATGTCACCGCCTCGATCTGGCTGCGCGGCGATGTGGAACGGCTGGGGATCGCCCCGCTGACCTCGATGTTCTGGTATGGCAAGAACAACCGCCACACCGGCGGCGACTGGCGCCCCGAGATCCACGATTCCGACGGGCTGGAAATCCATTCCGGCACCGGCGAGAAAATCTGGCGCCCGCTGAACAACCCGCCGCGCACCATGGTCAACACCTTTGGCACCCCCGGCGTGCAAGGCTTTGGCCTGATGCAGCGCGAACGCAATTTCGAGGAATATCAGGACGATGGCGTCTTTTACGAAAAGCGCGCCTCGGTCTGGGTCCAGCCGCAAGCCAACTGGGGCGAGGGCTCGGTCACGCTGGTCGAATTGCGCACCGATGACGAGATCCACGACAATATCGTCGCCTTCTGGCAACCCGGCCCGGCCGCCAAGGCCGGCACCAGCCATGACATCGCCTATCGCCTGAGCTGGCTCGAGGATTGCCCCGTGCCGCCGGTTGTCGCGCGCTTCACCGCGACCCGGCTGGGCATCGGCGGCGTCCCTGGCCAGCCGCGCCCGCACGGGGTGGTCAAGGTGGTGTGCGATCTGGAAAACCGCGGGCTCGAGGATCTGGGCCGCGGCGACGGGGTGGACCTTGACGTCTCGACCTCGATCGGCAGCATCGGCAATGTCTCGGTCTATCCGGTCGTCGGCACCGACCGCTGGCGCGCGATGTTCGATCTGGATTTCTCGGCCCTGCCCGAGGGCGACGACACGCCGATCGACCTGCGCGCCTTTGTCCGGCTGAAGGATGCCGCCAAAAGCGAGACGCTGCTCTTGCAGCTCTTCCCCTCGCAACTGCGCCGCCTTCTGGATCAGCGGGCCTAGGCCGGGGCGCTGCGGCGCCCCCTTTCGCCTTGATCCAAATATCCCGGGGGGCAGGCGCCCCCTGGACGCCCGCGCGACAGCAACAGGGGGGCTGGCCCCCCTTGCCGTGACGCTGACGCCGCACCCGAACTGCCTGCGCAGGCAGCAATGCCCCGCCGATCCGGTGCCGTTTTGCCCCCCTGCGGCGACTTTTGCCTTTCCGCACCCTGCCCGGCCCCCCTATAGAGGGGGAAAGCGATTTCAGGACGACCCGAATGCCCGACCGCAGCGAGACCGAGAGCCGCAAGCTGTTGCGGCGCCTGCGCGATACCTTGGCCTCGAAGGCCGAAGGACAGGCCCGGCTTGACCGTATCGTCGCGCTGATCGCGGAATCGATGCAGACCGAGGTCTGCTCGCTCTACCTGTTCCGCGATGCCGAGACGCTGGAGCTGTGCGCCACGATGGGGCTCAAGCAGGAATCCGTTCACCAGACCCGGATGCGGCTGGGCGAGGGGCTGGTCGGCCGCGTGGCCAGGACGGGCGTTCCGATCAACACGGGCGATGCGCCTTCGGAAAAGGGTTTCCGCTACATGCCCGAGACGGGCGAGGAAATCTATTCCAGCTTCCTTGGCGTGCCGATCCAGCGCGTGGGCGAGAGGCTGGGCGTGCTGGTCGTGCAGTCCAAGGCCGCGCGGCAATATTCCGAAGACGAGGTCTATGGCCTTGAAGTCGTCGCCATGGTGCTGGCGGAAATGACCGAACTTGGCTCCTTCACCGGCGCGGGCGAAGGCACGCGGGCGCTGCATGTGAACCCGATGATGTTTCGCGGCGGCACCGGGCAGGAAGGCACTGCCGAAGGTCATGTCTGGCTGCACGAGCCGCGCGTCGTCATCACCAATCCGATTGCCGACGACCCGGAACGCGAGACCGAGCGTTTGCGCGATGCGGTCAGGCAGCTGCGCGTTTCGGTCGATGACCTGCTGGCCGCCGAAAGCCTCGACAAGGACCAGAAACAGGTTCTGGAAGCCTACCGGATGTTTGCCCAAAGCCGGGGCTGGGCGCGCCGCATGGAAGAGGATGTCCAACGCGGCCTGTCGGCCGAGGCCGCGGTCGAAAAGGAACAATCCGCCGCCCGCGCGCGGCTGGAACAGGTGCCTGATGCCTATCTGCGCGACCGCCTGCACGATCTGGACGATCTGTCGAACCGGCTGCTGCGCATCCTGACCGGACAGGGCCGCGACACCGGCGCCCAGATGCCGGCCGATCCGATCCTGGTCGCGCGCAACATCGGTCCGGCCGAACTTCTGGAATATGGCCGCGCCCTGAAGGGCGTCGTGCTCGAGGAAGGCTCGGTTGCCAGCCATGCGGCCATCGTTGCCCGCGCGCTGGCGATCCCGCTGGTGATCCATGCCGATCGCATCACCTCGGAGGCGCTGAACGGCGACCGGATTCTGGTCGATGGCGATCAGGGCATCGTGCACCTGCGCCCCGAGGATACGGTCGCCGGCGCCTTTCGCGACAAGATGGCGATGCAGGCCAAGGCGCAGGAAAAATATGCCTCGCTGCGCAACCTTCCGGCTCAGGCGCGCTGCGGCACCACGGTGTCGCTGCACATGAATGCGGGGCTGATGGCCGATCTGCCCAGCCTTGAAGGGTCGGGGGCCGAAGGGGTCGGGCTGTTCCGCACGGAACTGCAGTTCCTTGTCCGCTCCAAGGTGCCGCGGCGCGAAGAGCTGGCGGCGCTGTATTCGCGGGTGATCGACGCGGCCAATGGCCGGCGCGTGGCCTTTCGCACGCTGGACATCGGGTCCGACAAGGTGCTGCCCTACATGAAGCCGCAGGACGAGCCGAACCCCGCCATGGGCTGGCGCGCGATCCGGGTGGGGCTGGAAAAGCCGGGCGTGCTGCGGATGCAGTTGCAGGCGCTGATCCGGGCCGCGCATGGCCGGCCGCTGACGGTGATGTTCCCCTTTGTTGCGCAGGCCAGCGAATTCACCGCCGCGCGCGCGCAGCTGGACCAGGCGATGGACCATGAACAGCGCATGGGCCGCGCGCTGCCGGCATCGGTCGAGGTGGGGGTGATGCTGGAAACCCCCTCGCTGGCCTTTGCGCCGCGCAGCTTCTTTGAAAGCGTGGATTTCATCTCGATCGGCGGCAATGACCTCAAGCAGTTCTTCTTTGCCGCCGACCGCGAGAATGAACGGGTGCGCCGGCGCTATGACACGCTGTCGACCGCCTTTCTGGATTTCCTGCGCCTGGTGGTCGATCGCTGCGCGCAGACCAATACCCGCCTGTCGTTTTGCGGCGAGGATGCGGGCCGCCCCATCGAGGCGGTGGCCTTTGCCGCGCTTGGCCTGCGCACGCTGTCGATGCGTCCGGCATCCATCGGTCCGGTCAAGTCACTGATCCGGCAGGTGGATCTGTCCGCAGCCCGGGACGTGATCGAAGGCGCCATCGCCCGGGGCGAGGACAGTGCCCGCCCCTTCCTGATGGAGTTCCTGCGCACGCAGGGGTGACGTCGGGGCCCTGCATCGGGTGTGGGCGCGGGGGTTTCACACCCCCGTCGCCCGCTGGGTCTTGAACCAGTTGCGCACCAGCCGGCGACCCCAGTGGGGTATTTTTCGCAAGAGGATGCCGGGGGCGATCAGAGCGGCTCGATATCCCCTTCGGCGCGCTGTGCGTGGAAGGCCGCCACGAACTGCGGCAGCGTTCCGGCAGCGATGGCATCGCGCAGGCCCTGCATCAGGTCCTGGAAATAGTGCAGGTTGTGCCAGGTCAGCAGCATCGAACCGATGATCTCGCCCGTGCGCACCACATGGTGCAGATAGGCGCGCGAATAATTGCGGCAGGCCGGGCAGGTGCAGGATTCGTCCAGCGGGCGGGGGTCTTCGGCGTGGCGGGCGTTGCGCAGGTTGACCGAGCCGCGCCGCGTCCAGCCCTGGCCGGTGCGGCCCGAGCGGCTGGGCAGCACGCAATCCATCATGTCCACCCCGCGTTCCACCGCGCCGACGATATCGTCGGGCTTGCCGACCCCCATCAGATACCGCGGCTTGTCCTGCGGCAGGAAGCCGGGGGCATAGTCGAGCACGCCGAACATCGCCTCTTGCCCCTCGCCCACGGCAAGGCCGCCGATGGCATAGCCGTCAAAGCCGATGGCCTGCAGCGCCTGCGCCGATTCCTCGCGCAGATCGGGCGAGACGCCGCCTTGCATGATGCCGAACAGCGCATGTCCCGGCCGGTCGCCAAAGGCATCGCGGCTGCGCTGTGCCCAGCGCATCGACAGGCGCATCGAGCGGGCCACCGCGTCTTCGGTCGCGGGCAGCGCCGGGCATTCGTCGAAGCACATCACGATGTCCGAGCCCAGCAGGCGCTGGATTTCCATGCTGCGTTCGGGGGTCAGCTTGTGTTTCGAGCCGTCGAAATGGCTGCGGAAGGTCACGCCTTCCTCGGTCAGCTTGCGCAGGGACGACAGGCTCATCACCTGAAAGCCGCCCGAGTCGGTCAGGATCGGCCGGTCCCAGTTCATGAAGCGGTGCAGCCCGCCCAGCCGCGCCACCCGTTCGGCGCCAGGGCGCAGCATCAGGTGGTAGGTGTTGCCCAGCAGGATGTCGGCCCCCGTCGCGCGCACGCTTTCGGGCATCATCGCCTTGACCGTGCCCGCGGTGCCCACGGGCATGAAGGCCGGGGTGCGGATCTGGCCCCGCGGGGTCGAGATCACGCCGGTCCGCGCCGCGCCGCAAGTGGCGGAAACCTCGAAGCGGAAGGGCTGGGTCATGGCGCAAACTCCTTGGGGAACCGGCGCCTTATAGGCGAGATCGCCGGCCGGTTCCAAGCCGCCACCGCATCTGGCGTGCATCGGGGGCGCTGCGCCATCAGGTCCGCCCGTGGCCCGCTGTTCGATTAGCGGCAAGCCCACTGGATTCCTGCGCCCGTTTTCCCTATATCTTCACTCAGAAAACAGACGGACCCGACATGACTGCCGATATCTCTGCGCCTGTCGAAGGCGCGCCGCTGATCCGCCCGTCCTCGACCGACCATCCGCTTTACGAGCCGGTGGTCGAGGCCTGCCGCACGGTGTTCGACCCGGAAATCCCGGTGAACATCTATGACCTGGGGTTGGTCTACACGATCGACATCGACGCCGAGAATGCGGTGGACATCACCATGACGCTGACCGCGCCGGGTTGCCCCGTGGCCGGCGAGATGCCGGGCTGGGTGGCCGATGCAGTCAATGCCATTCCCGGCGTCAAGCAAGTGGATGTGGCGATGACCTTCGACCCGCCCTGGGGCATGGACATGATGTCGGACGAGGCGCGTCTGGAACTGGGCTTCATGTAGGGGGCACCCATGTTCGGCATTCCCGGCAAACAGGCTGTCACGATCACCCCGGCCGCCGCGCGGCAGATTTCGCGGCTGATGGCGCGCGATGGCTCGCAAGGGCTGCGGATCGGCGTCAAGAAGGGTGGCTGCGCCGGCATGGAATACACCATGGACTATGTGTCCGAGGTGAACCCGCTGGACGAGGTGGTCGAACAGGATGGCGCCCGGGTGCTGATTGCCCCGATGGCGCAGATGTTCCTGATCGGCACCGAGATCGACTATGAAACCGGGCTGCTGGAAAGCGGCTTCCGCTTTCGCAACCCGAATGTGGCCGAAAGCTGCGGCTGCGGCGAATCGATCAAGTTCAAGGACATGCCGGGGGCATAGGCTGCGGCTGCCCCGTTCGGGGCCGGAAGGTTGGCAGGCGCGCGATCTGCACGCCGGATACGCCCGCAGGGCCGCAGGGCGGGGTTCACCCGCCCCACCGCCTTAGGCCGCGTGGGCGCCGCCTGCCAGATCCGCCACCTGTGCCAGAACCTCGGCCACGGGGCGCTTTTCCCCGATCAGCTTGACGATGGCGGACCCCACCACGCAGCCATCGGCCACGCTGGCAATTGCCTGCGCGGCCTCGGGTGTGGTGATGCCAAAGCCCACGACGACCGGCAGATCGGTCGCGGCCTTGATGCGGGCCACCTCGGGGGCGACATCCATCGCCTGCGGGGCTGCGGATCCGGTGATCCCGGTGATCGAGACGTAATAGACAAAGCCGCTGGTGTTCTTGAGCACCACCGGCAGGCGCTTGTCATCGGTCGTGGGCGTTGCCAGGCGGATGAAGTTCAGCCCGGCCGCCTGAGCGGGAATGCACAGTTCGGCATCTTCCTCGGGCGGCAGATCGACGACGATCAGCCCGTCGATCCCGGCCTCTTTCGCATCCGCCAGGAAACGGTCGACGCCGCGCGAATAGATCGGGTTGTAATAGCCCATCAGCACGATCGGCGTGGCCTGATCGCCCTTGCGGAAGGCGCGGACCAGATCCAGCACCTGGTCCATCGTCATGCCGCCGTCCAGCGCACGCTGGCCCGCAAGCTGGACCGTCGAGCCATCGGCCATCGGATCGGTGAAGGGCATCCCCAGCTCGATCACGTCGACCCCGGCGGCGGGCATGCCCTGCATGATGGCCAGCGTGGTCTGCACATCGGGGTCGCCCCCCATGATATAGGCGACAAAGGCCTTTTTCCGCTCTGCCTTCAGCCTTGCGAAGGTATCGTCGATCCTGGTCATGGCATCCCCCGAAATTCGCATCGGATGTGCCACGGCAAGGCAGTGGAAATCAATGGGCGTCGGCCGCCTTGCCCCTGGCCCCGCCCCTTTTGGACAGGGCCAGCGGTCTTACTGCTGGATCGACTCGAGATAGTTCGCCAGCGCGAGGATGCGGCCATGCACCTCGACGACTGCGCCATACGAGTCGGGGCCGGCCATGCTGCTGGAGGTATACAGGCTGCCGAACACGGGCATCGGCCCGCCATGGGCGCGCACCCCGGTGCGTCCGTCGATGATGTGGATCACCTGAAGCATCGGGAACTTGCCGTCATTGCGGCTGGCAAGCCCCGTCAGATCCGGGGTCTGCACACTGAGCAGGCCCGCGATCTCGCCGCCGCCCTTGCCGCTGGCACCATGGCAACCGGCACAGGATTCGTCATACAGGCGCTTTCCCACATCCGGGGCCTGCGCGGCGGCCGGCATGGCCAGAAACAACGACGCCACCAGAATCAAAGACCTTGTCATCTCGTTTCCTCCCTTGGGTCTTGGCTGTCGGGCAATGTCCTTCGTCTTCGCGCGTCTCGGCTGATAGCAGGCACCGGCCGGCCGCCGGCTGTCATTGACCGCAGTCAATGCCGCACCAAGCCCCGTTGAGCGCCGGCCGATCCCGTGGCACGCTGGACCCGGCCCATAGGGAGGACAGCATGAGTTTCGACCCTTACATCCATTTTCAGGGCACCTGCCGCGAGGCCATGACGGCCTATCAGGCGCTGTTTGGCGGCAAGCTGGATCTGATGCCCTATCGGGCGGCCCCCGAATGGCCGCCGGGCACGCCCGAGGCGATGCGGACCTCGGATCTGGTGATGCACGGCACATTGGCCCTGCCGGACGGGCGCTGCCTGATGGCATCGGATTTCCCACCGGGGATGGGCGGCGACCCGCAACAGGCCGTCAGCATCTGCCATACCGCGCCCAGCATCGAACGCGCCCGCGAGATCTTTGCCGTTCTGGCCAATGGCGGCACGGTCATCATGGAGTTTCAGCCCACGTTCTGGGCTGATGGCTTTGGCATGGTCAAGGACCGCTTCGGCACCCACTGGATGGTCCTGGCCCCCTGGCGCAGTCAGGCTTTGTCTGCTTGATCCTGTTGGGGCCTGCGCCTAAAAGCGGGCGGTCACAGGCACCGGAGGGTTGGATGGGTTTCAAGATGGGTATTGTCGGGCTGCCGAATGTCGGCAAGTCCACGCTCTTCAACGCGCTGACCCGCACGGCAGCAGCACAGGCGGCGAACTTTCCGTTCTGCACGATCGAGCCCAACGTCGGCGAGGTCGCGGTGCCGGACGAGCGGCTGGACAAGCTGGCAGCGATTGCGGGCAGCAAGCAGATCATTCCGGCGCGGATGACCTTTGTGGATATCGCCGGCCTGGTGCGCGGCGCGTCCAAGGGCGAGGGGCTGGGCAACCAGTTTCTGGCCAACATCCGCGAATGCGATGCCATTGCCCATGTGCTGCGCTGTTTTGAAGATGGCGACATCACCCATGTCGAGGGCCGGATCGACCCAGTGGCCGATGCCGAGACCATCGAGACCGAACTGATGCTGGCCGATCTGGAATCGATCGAGCGGCGCCGCGCCAACCTTGCCCGCAAGCTCAAGGGCAACGACAAGGAAGCCGCCGATCAGGACCGTCTGCTGGCGGTGGCGCAAAAGGCGCTGGAAGAGGGGCGCCCGGCCCGCACCGTCAAGGTGTCCGAGGATGACCTGAAGCAGTGGCGCATGTTGCAGCTGCTGACCTCGAAGCCGGTCCTGTATGTGTGCAACGTCGAGGAATCGGCCGCCGCGAACGGCAACAGCCAGTCGGCCCGCGTGGCCGAGATGGCGGCCGGGCAAGGCGCCGGGACGGTGGTGATTTCGGCCCGCATCGAGGAAGAGATCAGCCAACTGCCTGCCGACGAGGCCGCCATGTTCCTGGAGGAAATGGGCCTGCACGAGGCGGGTCTGGACCGGCTGATCCGCGCCGGCTATGCGCTGCTGGGCTTGCAGACCTATTTCACCGTCGGCCCCAAGGAGGCCCGCGCCTGGACGATCACCAAGGGGACACTGGCCCCGCAGGCGGCCGGCGTGATCCATGGCGACTTTGAGAAGGGCTTCATCCGGGCCGAGACGGTCGCCTATGCCGATTATATCGCCGGCAAGGGCGAGGCCGGGGCGAAAGAGGCCGGCAAGTTCCGCGTGGAAGGCAAGACCTATGAGGTGCAGGACGGCGACGTGCTGCACTTCCTGTTCAACGGCTGATCGGGCGGGCTGCCTGCCGGCGCCCCTGGCGCCGCTGACCGGCCGGCGGGTTGGATCGGGGCGCTGCACGCCGGCTGTTGCCAGTGACCGGCGCGCTCCCGCACCCCTGCACCGCGCAGGCGCGGAACAGGGCCTTGGGCCGGGCCGCGCGTTCCGCGCGGTGCCTCCGGCGGGGGTATTTGAGGCAAGATGAAGCCGAAGGCGCGGCGCTTGCGCGGCGGCGCGCCTGCGCTGTTTTCTTGGCAGGACAGGGCCCTCCAAGGTTCATGCCGGGTTTTCGCGGTCGAGACCGGGTGAGCTTGGGCGCACCGGGTCTGCAATGGCGCAGGCAAGTCGCCGGTCGGATCCATGGCAAGGCGGCGGCCGGCTGCCTGCCCTGGCGCGCGCCGGACAGCGCCCCGGGAGCTAGACGGAGACGGTGGCGCGCAGGGTTTCCTTGGCGAGGTCCTGTTTCGTCCCCTCTAGCGCCACGGCGCCGCGTTTGAGGACGTAGAAGCGGTCGGCGAGGGCATAGGCGAAGTCGAAATACTGTTCGACCAGGATGATCGCCATATCCCCCCTGGCCTTGAGATAGTCGATCACGCGGCCGATCTGCTGGATGATGTTGGGCTGGATGCCCTCGGTCGGTTCATCCATCAGCAAGACCCTGGGCTTCATGATCATGGCCCGGGCGATGGCCAGTTGCTGTTGCTGGCCGCCCGACAGATCGCCGCCGCGGCGGTTGAGGAAATCCTTGAGGATCGGGAACAGCTCGAAAATCTCGTCCGGGATGCGGTGCTGCGCGCGCGGCAGCAGCGCATAGGCGGTTTCCATGTTCTCGCGCACGGTCAGCAGCGGAAAGATCATCCGGCCCTGCGGCACCACCGCCAGCCCCTGGCGCGCCATGTCCTGGGGGCGCAGGACCGGCAGATCCTGCCCATTCAGGATCACCTTGCCGCCCGAGCGGGGGTGGGTGCCGGCCAGCGCCTTGAGCAGCGAGGTCTTGCCGACGCCATTGGTGCCCATGATGCAGGTGACCTCGCCGGCCTTTGCCTGCATGGTGATGCCGTGCAGGATCTGGCTGCCGCCATAATGCAGGGTCAGGTTTTCCGTGCGGATCATGGCCTTAACGCCCCAGATAGACTTCGATGACTTGCGGGTTCGAGGTGACGTGATCGAGGCTGCCCTCGGCCAGGACCGAGCCTTCGTGCAGCACGGTCACCCGGCAGTTCAGGCGGCGCAAGAAATCCATGTCGTGTTCGACCACCACGACGGCGCGGGTTTTCGCCAGTTCCACCAGCAGGGCGGTGGTATGTTCGCGTTCCGCAAGGGTCATGCCGGCCGCAGGTTCGTCGACCAGCAGAAGTTTCGGCTCTTGCGCGAGCAACATGCCGATTTCCAGCCATTGCTTTTGCCCGTGCGACAGCTCGCCTGCCTTGCGGGGCAGCTCGTCGGCAAGGCCGACCTCGGCGGCCAGGTCGCGCACGCGGGTCATGTCGGCAGGGCGCGCGCGCCAGCCAAGGACGGCAAAGGGCGAGCGGGGCGCCTTGAGTGCCATGGTCAGGTTCTCGGTCACGGTCTGGTCCTCGAACACCGTGGGGCGCTGGAACTTGCGGCCGATGCCGATGCGGGCGATCTGCGCCTCGGAGAGGCGCAGCAGGGACTGCGCCATCTCGCCCCAGACCACTTTCCCCTCGTCCGGGCGGGTCTTGCCGGTGACGATGTCCATGAAGGTGGTCTTGCCGGCGCCGTTCGGGCCGATGATGGCGCGCAATTCCGCCGGGCCGATGGCAAACGAGAGGTTGTTGATGGCGCGAAAGCCGTCGAAGGTGACGGAGACGCCCGAGACCTCGAGCAATGTGCCGCTCATTCCACGGCCTCCTTTTCCATCAGCGCGCCATCGCCCGGACCCATCGGATCGCCATGGCGGTTCGGGGCGCGCAGGCCCTGAAGCAGGTCGAACAGCCCGCCGATGCCCTTGGGGGCGAACAGGGTGACCAGAACGAACGACAGGCCCAGCAGGATCTGCCACCAGTCGACCCAGTTCACCGTATAGACACCCAGGTTGATCGAGGGTGCCCGCCCCCCGGTGAACCACGAGGACAGGAGCGAGACAAACGCCGCGCCGATCACCGCGCCGTAAAGCCGCCCCCTGCCCCCGATCGCCACCCAGACCGCCAGATAGATCGAGGCGATGGGCGCAAGTTCCGCCGGGTTGATGATGCCCGCCTGCGGGTAGTAAAGCGCGCCGGCGATGGCTGCGATCACCGCGGTGAGGGTGAAGACGAAGAGCTTGTAGGCCTCGACCGAATAGCCAAGGAAGCGCACGCGCTGTTCATCGTCGCGGATGGCGCGGATGACCGAGCCGAACTTGCCCGAGACCACCCAGGCCAGGCCGACATAGACCGCCCCCAGCCCCAGGGCCGAGGCCCAGAAGAACCAGATCGACAGGTCAGCCTGTGGAACATCGCCAAGGCCGGGGATGTTTTGCAGGCCCGAAAGCCCGTTGTTGCCGCGCAGCCCGCTGTCGTTCTGGAAGAGGTATAGCGCGGCGGCCAGCGTCATCGCCTGGGTCAGGATCGACAGATACACCCCGGTGACGCGGCTGCGAAAGGCGAGCCAGCCGAAAACCAGTGCGAGCAGCCCCGGCACCAGCACGACCAGCGCAAGCTGCATGGGCAGCGAATGGGCAAAGGCCCAGATCGGCGGCAATTCCGAGGCGCCGACGACGCCGAAGATTTGCGTGGCGATGCCCTGTCGGATTTCCTCGGCGGTGGCGGGGAGGGCCTCGTTCGCCATGGCGGCGATGACGATTTCCTCGGTCCGGGCATACATGAGCCACATGCCGATCATGTAGCCCCCCAGCGCGAAGAAGGCCATGTGGCCAAGCGAGAGGATGCCGACATAGCCCCAGACCAGATCCATGGCGAGGGCGACGAGGCAGAGGCACAGCGTCTTGCCCAGCGTCTTGACGAAGGAGGTGGAGACAAGGGCGGCGCCGTAAGCCTCGGACATCAGGGTGATGGCGAGGGTGAAGAGCGCGAGCGCCAGCAGGAACCACAGGACCGAAGGGTTGCGGGCAAGGAAGGTGCGGGTCATCGCGGGTCTCCGGCCGGATGCGCGGGGGGCCAGCCCCCCGCGCCCCCCCCGCTCAAGGGGGCTGCCTGCCCCCTTGAGAAACCCCGGGGGGTATTTGTGGAAAGATGAAGCAGCACGGCGCGCATGGTCAGTCCCCCGCCGCCCGGCCCTTGAGCGCGATGATGCCGCGCGGCCGGACCTGGATGAAGAGGATGATGAAGAGGATCATGTAGGTTTGCGCGGCCAGGGTGTTCGAGGGGTTCAGCCATTCGATCCCCTTTTGCAGCGTGCCGATCATCACCGCGCCGGCGAGGCTGCCCCAGATGTTGCCGACGCCGCCAACCACCACGGTCATGAAGCTTTGCACGATGTAATCCGAGCCAAGTTCCGAGGTGACCTTGGCGAAAAGCCCGATGGCGACGCCTGCGATGCCGGCGATGCCCGAGCCAAGGCCGAAGGTCAGCATGTTGATGCGGTCGGGGTTGATGCCCATGCTGGCCGCCATGGTCGGGTTCTGGGTGACGGCCCGCACCTCGAGCCCAAGGCGGGTGCGTTTCATCAGCCACAGGAAGACCCCGAGGAACACCAGCGCCAGCACGAAGATGGCGATGCGGATATAGCTGATCCCGACGATGTCGTTGAAGACCAGCGCGCCATCGAGCCACGACGGCGCGGTCAGCGGCCGGGCCTGGGTGCCGAAGATGTTCTTGGCCAGCTGCTGCAGCGCGATGGAGATGCCGAAGGTGGCAAGCAGGGTTTCCAGCGGGCGTTTGTAGAGGTGGCGGATGACCAGCCGTTCCATCGCCACGCCGGCCGCGAAGGTGACGGCAAAGGCCAGCGGCAGGGCGATCAGGATCGACAGGGTGTAATTGGGGACGATCTGCTGCACCACATAGCCGGTATAGGCGCCCATCATGATGAACTCGCCATGTGCCATGTTGATCACCCGCATGACGCCGAAGGTGATGGCAAGGCCGATGGCGGCCAGGAAATAGATCGAGGCCAGCGATAGCGCATCCAGTGCCAGATCGGCGGCCTGCATGGTGGCCAGCTTCAGCTCGATGCTGTCGAGAAGGTCCTTGGCGGCGGTGGTGACCGCCGGGTCGGGTTCGGCATAAACGGCGAGGAACCTGTGCGCGGCGGCGGCGGCGGCGGCCTCGGCATCGGTGGCGGCGGCGGGCACGCGGCCCGCCGATTCCAGCGCGTCATAGGCGCGGTCGCGAGATTCGGGGGTGTTGAGGCTGGCGACGGGGGTGCCGGCAACCTTGCCATCGACGATATTGGCGGCCAGCGCGGCCTTGAGATCGACGCGGGTCAGGCGGGCGGGGGCAAGGCCGGCGGCGACCAGCAGGGCATAGGCCTCGTCGGTGGTCAGATCGGTGCCGGGGCGCAGGGTGCGGGCGATATTGGTGCCGGCTGGCGGATCGCCTGCCACCGCCATCACGGTCGTCGCAACCAGCGGGTTCAGCGCGGCGCGCAGGTCAAGCCCCATGTCGCCCGAGAAACTTTCGATTGCCGCGACGCGGGCGGCGCTATCGGGGTCGAACCGCAGGGTCAGCAGGCGCTCCAGCCGCTGTTTTTGCGCGCGCAGCACTGCGTCGGGTTCGCCCGGGATCGAGGCACGCAGCGGGGCCAGATGATCGGGCGAGGCGTCGCGGGCGATGGCGGTCAGCGCGGCCTCGCGCTGGCTGCGGTCAGGGTCGGACAGCTGGAACTGCACCAGCGCGGTCGCGATCAGGCCGCGCACGCCGGCATTGGGGCGCAGCTCTGTGATGTCGGATTTGGGCGCGGTGCCAGCATCGCTGCCGTCCAGCGACGTCAGCGCATAGCCTGCGCCCGAGGCCGAGATCAGCAGGAAGGCGCCATCGGATTTGCGGATGCCAAGGCCCTTGTCGGCCCAGGCCGACAGGATGGCGGCGGCCTGCGGATCGCCGCTGGCGGCCAGCGTCTCGATGACCGGGCCGATGGTCTGGCGCGAGGATTTCTCGACCAGCGCGCGGTTGGCCGTCAGGATGTCGGCGGCGGTCTGGGCCTGTGCCGCAAGTGGCGACAGCAGCAGCAGGGCCGCGAAGATCGCGGCAGCAAGGGCGCGCATGGGCAGATCCCGGTCTGGTGAGGGCAAGACGGGGAGGGGGATGCCCCCTCCCCGCAAGGGGTCAGTAGTTCGACTTGATCTGCACGCAGGTCTTGGTCTGGGTGTTGTACATCCCGCAATCCAGCGCGGCCCAATCCGAGTCCAGCACCGCCGATTCGGGCAGGAAATCGGTCCAGGCATCGCCGGCGACCGGCTCGGTCTGGCTGATGATGTCGAACTGGCCATCGGCGCGGATTTCACCGATCAGCACCGGCTTGGTCAGGTGATGGTTCGGCAGCATCTTGGCAATGCCCCCGGTCAGGTTCGGCACCTCGATGCCATACATCGCCTTGCGCACGGCATCGACATCGGTGGTGCCAGCGGCCTCGACGGCCTTGACCCACATGTTGAAGCCGATCAGATGCGCCTCCATCGGGTCGTTGGTCACGCGCTTTTCACCAGCGAAGGCCTTCCACTTCTTGATGAATTCGGCATTCGCCGGGGTGTCGGCGGACTGGAAGTAGTTCCAGGCGGCCAGATGGCCCACGAGGTTCGAGGTGTCGAGGCCGGACAGCTCTTCCTCGCCCACCGAGAAGGCGACGACCGGGATGTCATCGGCCGAAATGCCGGCCGCGGCCAGTTCCTTGTAGAAGCCGATATTGGCATCGCCGTTGATGGTCGAGATCACGCCCACCTTCTTGCCATCGGCCCCCAGCGCCTTGACGTCAGCAACGATCTTGGACCAGTCGGAATGGCCGAAGGGGGTGTAATTGACGAAAATGTCGGATTCCGGGATCCCCTTGCCCATCAGATAGGCCTTGAGAATGTTGTTCGTCGTGCGCGGGTAGACGTAATCGGTGCCCAGCAGCGCGAATTTCTGCACGCCCAGTTCATCGAGGAAATAATCGGTCGCCGGGATCGCCTGCTGGTTCGGCGCGGCGCCGGTGTAGAAGACGTTCTTCGAGGATTCCTCGCCCTCATACTGCACCGGATAGAACAGCAGGCCGTTCAGCTCTTCGATCACCGGCAGCACGGATTTGCGGCTGACCGAGGTCCAGCAGCCGAACATCACATCGACATTCGAGACGGTCAGCAGCTCGCGCGCCTTTTCGGCGAACAGCGGCCAGTCGGATGCCGGGTCGACCACCACTGCCTCGAGCTTCTTGCCCAGCAGGCCGCCCTTGGCGTTCTGCTCGTCGATCAGCATCAGCATGGTGTCTTTCAGCGTGGTTTCCGAAATCGCCATGGTGCCGGACAGCGAATGCAGCACGCCGACCTTGATGGTGTCTTGCGCCGTGGCCGCCCCTGCGGTCAGCGCCATCGCGCCGGCCAGCCAGAGTCCCTTGAGATTGCTCATTCCATTCCCCCGTGTCGGGGCCGCCATGCGGAACCGGGGGTTCTCTTGCCAGGCAAGAGCCCCTATATCCGGGCGGCAACTTTGGTTGCACCCAGTGCGGTGGTGGCGGACTTCCACATCAGGCTGCCACCGCACGTCAGTCACGGGGCAGATTTTCCCCCGCGATCCCAGTGAACCTGCCTTGCTGCGATGCGGCAAATGCGGCGACAAGGCGATGGCAGGGCCTGTCACATTCCGCCCAAGAGTTGCGCGAAATCGGGGCATCTGCCCATTCCGGCGGCGTTCAATAATCGAACAGGGCGGGAATCAGCCCAAGGAAGCGGCGGTTCCGACCGGCGCCCAGATCACATCCTCGATCCGGGCGGCGCCGGTGGCCAGCATCACCAGCCTGTCGAACCCCAGCGCGATGCCGCTGGCGGGGGGCATATGGGCCAGGGCGGCCAGGAAATCCTCGTCCAGCGGGTAACGCTCGCCATAGACGCGCTGCTTCTCGTCCATCTCGGCCTGGAACCGGGTGCGCTGTTCCACCGGGTCGGTCAACTCGCCAAAGCCGTTGGCCAGTTCGACCCCGCAGGCATAGAGCTCGAACCGTTCGGCCACGCGCGGATCGTCGGCGCAGCGGCGGGCCAGGGCGGCCTCATGCGCGGGGTAGCGGTCCAGGATGGTGGCCCGGCCGTGACCCAGATGCGGCTCGACCCGCTGGACCAGCACGGCGGACAACAGGTCCGACCAGGTATCGCCCGCATCCACCCGCAGCCCGGCGGCAGCCACCTGGGCGGCCAGCGCGTCGCGGTCGGGGCGGCCCTGCGGGTCCATGGTGGCCAGCAGGTCAATGCCGGCATGGCGGGCAAACGCCTCGGCCACGGAAAGCCGCTCGGGTTCGGCAAAGGGATCACAGACCGCCTCGCCCCGGCGCAGGACCGCGGCGCCCGCCACCCTGGCCGCCAGCCGCAGGAAGGCGGCACAATCGTGCATCAGAACCGTGTAATCCTGCCCCACCCGATACCATTCCAGCATGGTGAATTCCGGCGAGTGCCGTGCCCCGCTTTCGCGATTGCGCCAGACATGGGCAAAGGCAAAGATCCGCGCCTCGCCCGCCGCCAGCAGCTTTTTCATCGCAAATTCCGGCGAGGTATGCAGATACATCCGCCGCGCCACGCCATCGTTGCCGATCGCATCGGTGGCAAAGGCGTGCAGATGCGCCTCGTTCCCCGGGCTGGCCTGAAGCGCGCAGGGATCGACCTCGGTGAAGCCGTCATCCTCGAACCAGCGGCGCATGGCCGACTGAATCCGGTTGCGCGCCAGCAGCGCGGGGCGGCGGTCGGCATGACGGGCGGCATCCCACCACGGAGTTTCGGTCATCAGACACGCCTTTCGGCTGGAAATCTTCGGGCGGATGCGCTAGGCGCAAGCCCAATCGCGCGGGCCTATAGGCCGCCGTCATGGAAACCACAAGGAATAGCAGACGTGAAAGTCATCGCCTCCTCGCTTCGCAAGGGCAATGTCGTCGAGATGGACGGCCGCCTCTATGTCGTTCTCAAGGCCGAGAACTTCCACCCCGGCAAGGGCACCCCGACCACCTCGGTCGACATGCGCCGCATCTCGGACGGCACCAAGGTGTCGGAGCGCTGGAAGACCACCGATCAGGTCGAAAAGGCCACCGTGGACGAACGCGAATACGACTTCCTCTATGAGGATGGCGAAGGCTACCACTTCATGGAGCCGGAAAGCTATGAACAGGTCGTCGTGACCGAAGACATCATGGGCGCCAACAAGGTCTATCTGCAAGAGGGCATGCGCTGCTGGCTGAAGACCTTTGAAGGCGCGCCGATCGCCATCGAAGTGCCGCAGAAGATCGTGGTCGAGATCACCGAGACCGAGCCGGTGGTCAAGGGCCAGACCGCCTCGTCCTCCTACAAGCCCGCGATGACCGACAACGGCCTGCGCGTGATGGTGCCCCCGCATATCGGGCCGGGCACCCGGATCGTGATTAACACCGACGACGACAGCTATGTCGAGCGTTCGAAGGACTGATCCCGGCTGCATGGGATGAAAAGGGGCGCCTTCGGGCGCCCTTTTGCGTTTCTGGGGGTGGGTG
Organism: Gemmobacter nectariphilus DSM 15620; assembly: GCF_000429765.1. Taxonomy (GTDB): domain Bacteria; phylum Pseudomonadota; class Alphaproteobacteria; order Rhodobacterales; family Rhodobacteraceae; genus Wagnerdoeblera; species Wagnerdoeblera nectariphila. The sequence continues at coordinate 85,526 of NZ_KE386949.1, forward strand.
GGAGATCGGCGGGTGTTGGCTTTGAACCCCTTGCGGACGATCATCTGATACGCAGACCTTGCCCTCTGCGGCCAGATTTCTTGAAGCATGCCATAGCATCTCGGTGACTTTTGCGAACTTTTCCACAAGATCCGAATAGAGTGGCGTGAGCACGCCCACCGACAACAGGTTCTGGTGCGTCCTTAGAATTTTTTCAGAAACAGGATGTACAGCAAGAAAACCAGCGGAATGACTAGCAGAATGAGGAGCATTGACAGACCCCTAGAGTTACGGGCCTCAATCAAAGCTTGCTCATCGGTCGCACCAGGCGGCATCCCTCGTGTCTTATTGATACGATCGGCAAGCTCAGCGAGTTGCGCTTCGGTGTAGCCATAACCTGATAAAGCCAAATGGATTACTTTCCCGCCCGAAATAGGTCGGAAGAGTAAAAAAGTCCCATTCTTGAATTCCTCGTGATAAGTTATGTAAGGCGTGGCCGGTCCAAAATCAGCAAGTCTTAATCGAGTTGTCCTGCCAAGAAAGCTTGTGAAGATAACCTCGCTTTCCGTCCAGTGGAGTTTGGGGCACCCAAAGGCTGATGATATGAAGATGGCGATCACTGTTATAAAGCAAAGGCCCGCGACCAGCAATCGAAGTACCTGTTCAATTTCCACAGGACTGGACAATTGGCCAGGATATACTGCAATGCCTAATCCTGAAAAAATCAAACCGCCAAGAATAATGTGGGCTGCACTGGGTCGGACTTCTTGGATGGTAGCCACTTCGGCGGTGGAGTGCGCCATGAAAACTCCGTTGGATGATACCCTTAAGCAAGGCCCCTGATCAGCTGGGACCCTGATAGGCCTGCGACGATTGGAGGCAGTGGCTTGCAACACACCAAAAATAGTGAAATGCAGACCAAAGTTGCGTCCCAATGAGATGAAGCAGCGATACTTCTGCCTTCGGCCCACGATCAACGGTCGGCTCGGTCCGCATGACTGCTGCTCGCCCTCCCCCTATTTCTTCTGCACCACCAGCACCTGATCCCGGCGTTTCTTCTGGAACAGCGCCTGATGCACGAAGACGCCCGAGAACTCCGCCGACAGCGCGTCGAATTCGGCGGCCAGGGCCGGATCGGAATGGGTGAACTTGCGACCATGCAGCCAGGACTGGAACAGCGCCGCCGTCTTGGTGATGCCCTTGCGCTCATAGGGTTCGGGCTGCCAGCGCAGATCCTCGATGATGTAGATCCCGCCCGGTTTCAGCTTGGGGAACAGTTCCAGAAACGCATATTGCTGATGGTGCGAGGCATGGCTGGCGTCATCAATGATGACGTCATAGGGCGCCTCGTCCGCGAAAGCCGCAACGATATTCTCGCGCTTGTCCATGTCGCATTGCTTGAAGGTAAAGCGCGGATCGCTGAACCACGAGAAATCGGAAATATCGAGCCCCGTCACATGGGCCTTGGGAAAATACTCCAGCCACATGCGGATGGATGGCAGATCGGCCGTCTTGCGGCCCGCGTCATGGCCCAGTTCCGGCCCGCCGATCAGTAGGCCCATCTCGAGAAAGCGGATCTCGCGCTCGCGCAGCGGGTTGAACAGCAGGTGATAAAGTTCGGTGTAACGGTGCTTGGTGCTGCCCTTGTCCGACCCGTATTTGTCGGCAAGCGTGGTAAGGTTTTCGGAAATGCTGGACATCTGTTCTGCCTGCAAGGGGCCGGCCGTTCGGCCCGGAATGAATTTCGGCTGCGCCGATACTGGCCGGGGCCTTGGTCCGGCGCAACCGGAACCTTGATCGCTACAGCAGGAAGTCGTCCACCCCCAGCTTGAACAGCCCGTCCATCACGATCCGCAGATCGGCCAGCCCGTCGCTGTCCAGATGCGCCTGAACGATGGTCTGGCCCAAGGCGTGGTCATAGAACACCGTCCCCGCGGCGCCGGATTTCGACAGGCTCAGCGTGCCGGGCAGCAGGTGCAGGTCGATCACGTCCTCGCCTTGCGTGAAATCGGTGATCCGGTCCGAGGCGGTGCGGGTCGAGTCGCTGGCCCAGAAGCGGAAGGTATCGGCCCCTGCCCCGCCGGTCAGGATGTCGGCGCCCGCGCCGCCTTCGATCAGATCCGCGCCCTCGCTGCCCGACAGCGTGTCGATGCCCGAGCCGCCGAACAGCAGATCGTCGCCCGTGCCGGCATCCAGCAGATCGTTGCCCGCCCCGCCCGAGACGAAATCGCGCCCCTCGCCGCCATAGATACGGTCATTGCCGCCCTGGCTGATCAGGGTGTCATGGCCCTCGCCGCCGCTTAGCAGGCTGTTGCCCATGCTGTTGGCCCGCAGCTGATCGTCGCCATAGCCGCCGAACAGCGAAACGGTGCCGCCCTCGGCCGAGATCACGTCATTGCCCGCGCCCCCATCCAGCAGGATGTTCTGCATCCGCACCGACATGGTGTCGGCGCCCGATGTGCCGATGATGCGCTCGAACTCGCCAAAGGTCGCGCTGACATCGCCGCCGACCCGACCGTTGCTGACGTCGATCGTCGTGGCGCCAGCGATGATCCGCGCCAGGCTGAGCGTATCGGTGCCCTCGCCGCCAAAGGCGGTATCGCCGTCGGACAAATAGACCAGATCATTGCCGGCACCGGCCAGGATGCGGTCAGCGCCCGCACCGCCGTCGATCAGGTCGTTGCCATCGCCGCCTGTGATGGTGTCGGCATCGTCGCCGCCATAAAGCTGGTCGTTGCCGGTGCCGCCGTCGATCGTATCGGCGCCGCTGCCGCCATAGAGCGAGTCGTTGTCCTCGTTGCCCTCCATGACGTCATTGCCGGTGCCGCCGAACATGAGGTCAAAGCCAGTTCCGCCATGGATCCGATCTGCCCCGCTGCCGCCATCAACCGTGTCATTGCCAGCCTCGCCCGTCAGGACGTCATCGTGATCGCCCCCATAGAGGCGATCATTGCCCGATCCGCCCGCCAGAAAATCGAAATCCGCCCCGCCATACAGGCTGTCCGCGCCCGAGCCACCATAAAGCGAATCCCGGCCAAGACCGCCATCGAGCAGATCGTCGCCGGTGCCGCCATCCAGCGTGTCATTGCCGCCAAAACCGAAGATCTGGTCGTTGCCGCCATTGCCCACCAGCCTGTTCGCCACGTCCGACCCCTCAAGCCGGTCGGCAAAGGCCGAGCCGATCAGGTTCTCGACATTCAGCACCAGATCGCCATCGGCATGGCCGCCCGAGCCCGCGCCCCTCGCCAGGTTCAGGCTGATCCCCGCGTCCGAGGCGGAATAATCCACGGTGTCGATCTCGCTGCCACCGTCGATGCGGTCAAAGCCCTGGCCGCCAAGGATCGTGTCATTGCCCGAACCGGCATAGATGTAGTCGTTGCCCGAACCGACCCCGAAGGTCTCGCCATCGCGGATGAAGTCGTTGCCGCTGCCGCCATAGACGGTGTCGTTGCCGCCATGAATCTCGATCGAGTCGTTGCCGCCATAGGCGTAGATCACATCGCCCAGCACCGACAGCGCGCCGTCGCCGACGCCGGAATCATTGCCGCTGGTGCCTTTTTTCGCGAACAGGGACATGTCGTTCTCTCCTCTGACCGGCGCGGGGCGCACCGTGATGAGAGAAGATTGCCCCGTCGCGCCGCGCGGCGCTGTTCCCGGGGGAACAGGGCACTCAGCCGTTCGGGGTCATCGCCTTGCGCTGCTTGCTGCGCTCCAGCCCCAGCTTGTGCTCGCGCCAGATGATGAGAATGCCGGCAAGGACCACCAGCGCGCCGCCCGCCAGCATGGTCAGGGTCGGAACCTCGCGGAAGACGAAATAGCCGATCACCAGCGCAAAGATCATCGAGGCATATTCGAAGGGCGCCACGACCGAGGCATCGGCATGGCGATAGCTGGAGGTCAAAAGGATCTGCCCGACCCCGCCCAGCAGCCCCGCGCCGATCAGCAGCGCCGCCTCGGTCCAGGTCGGGATCACCCAGCCGAAGGGCAGCGTGACCAGCGACAGGGCAGAGGCGTTGAACGAGAACCAGAAGACGATGGTCGCGGTCCGCTCGCTCTGGACCAGCTTGCGCACGAAGATCTGCGCAAGCGCGGTGAAGACCGCACCGCCCAGCGCAAGGGTCGCGCCCAGCGCCTGGGCATGGCTGGCATCGGCCCCCACCGACAGGCGCGGCGACAGCACGACCAGCACCCCGACAAGGCCCAGCCCCACCGCCCCCAGCCGCCAGACGCCGACCTTCTCGCCCAGGAACATGGCGGCAAAGACCACCACCAGAAGCGGCGCAGCATAGCCCAGCGCCGTCACCTCGGGCAGCGGCAGAAAACCCAGGCTGGCAAAGCCCAGCCCCATGGCCAAGGTCCCGACCAGCGCGCGCCAGAAATGGCCAAGCGGGTTCGCGGTGCCAACGCCCTGGTGCAGCTCGTGGCGCAGGTAAAGCCAGAAGACGATCACCGGAATGGCAAAGAAGGATCGGAAGAACACCGCCTGGCCCGGCGGCACATGGTCCGAGGTCGCCTTGATCAGCGATTGCATGGCGATGAAGAAGATCACCGAGGCGATCTTGAACCCGATCCCGCGCAAGGGTTGCATGGCCCGCTCCCGTTCCGTTGCCAACCGGGCTTCGCATCCCCGGCCCGCAGGTGCAAGGGGCAGCCGCCGGGCGGGGCATCGAGCCCCGCCCGGCGGCGCTGCCGCGGAAGGCGGAACCGAAAGGATACCCATGATCGCCGGTCTTGCCTTGCCCCCATCTCGCGGGAGTTGGGGGCAGCACCACGCCTTGGCATCTGGTGCATGTAGAAGATTGGGTATTTGAGGCAAGGTGAAAGGCAATCGGCGGCCCGCGACGCCCCCCTTGGGGCGCCGCCCTGCATCTTTCACCTTGCTTCAAATACCCCCGCCGGAGGCACGCCGCGCGGAACGCGCGGCGCCCGGCCCAAGGCCTTGTGCCGGGCCACTGGCCCGGTGCAAGGGTGCGGGAGCGCTGCGCGGGATTTGCACGCCCGGTCAGTGACACTACCCTTCAAGCCGCGATGATCGGAGGACCAGGATGAAACTTGCCGCCGCAGCCTATCCGCTGGACTGGTTCGACGACTGGGCCGGATATGCCGCCAAGCTGACCCGCTGGATCGCCGATGGAGCCGCGACCGGCGCCGATCTGCTGGTCTTCCCGGAATATGCCGCGATGGAGCTGGCCAGTCTTGGCGGTGCTGCGGTCGCGGCCGATCTGCAAGGCGCGCTGCGCGAGGTGGCGCGGCACAGGGCAGCGGCGGATGCCCTGCACCTGCGGCTTGCCGCGCAGCATGGGGTGCATGTCCTTGGGGGATCAGGCCCGGTGTGGCAGGATGACCGCCCTGTCAACCGGGCCACGCTTTATGGCCCTTCGGGGATTGTCGGGCATCAGGACAAGCAGATCATGACCCGGTTCGAGCGCGAAGACTGGGATGTCCGGCCTGGCGGCCCGCTGACAGTCATGGACACGCCCTTTGCCCGACTGGGCACCATCATCTGCTATGACAGCGAATTTCCCCTGCTTGCGCGCGCGCTATGTGAGGCGGGGGCGGATCTGCTGCTGACCCCCTCTTGCACCGAGACCTGGGCCGGGTTCATGCGGGTGCGGATCGGGGCCATGGCGCGGGCGCTGGAAAACCAGTGCCCCGTGATTCACGCTCCCCTGATCGGCAGCGCCCCCTGGTGCGCCGGGGTCGAGGAGAACCGCGGCGCCGCCGCGATCTATGGCCCGCCGGATGACGGCTGGCCCGAGAGCGGGATCCTGGCCGAGACCGCGCCCGACCTGCCCGGCTGGGCCTTTGCCGAAATCCCGCGCGCGCGGATCGAACGCACCCGGGCGGAGGGCGTGGTTCTGGGCTTTCGTCACTGGCCGGAACAAGTGGAACGTGTGGCACGCGGTGTGGAATCGGCGCGCTGATCCCTGGCGCCGGACCGGGAGGCTTTGCGCCCCCCGGACCCCCCGCAGGATATTTGGACAAGGCGAAATCCCGAAGAAGTGACGCGCCGTGCCGGCAAAGCGCCGATCCACCCCCGGCGATGGGGGCTTTTGCGGCCTTTCCCCCTTGAAAATTCCGCGCGCCGCGCCCATTACCACGCTTGCCTGCATTTGTCGCAGGCGTTTTGATCGGAGTGACCATGGCCAAGGAAGAACTGCTCGAATTCCCCGGCGTCGTGAAGGAACTCCTGCCGAACACGACGTTCAAGGTCGAGCTGGACAACGGCCATGAACTGATCGCGACGATGGCAGGCAAGATGCGCAAGAACCGCATCCGTGTTCTGGCGGGCGACCGGGTTCAGGTTGAAATGACGCCCTATGATCTGACCAAGGGCCGGATCAACTATCGCTTCAAGTGATGCGGCTGATCCTCGGGTCGGCCAGCCCGCGCCGGAAGGAACTTCTGGCGCAACTCGGCATCGTGCCCGATGCCATCCTGCCCCCCGATATCGATGAAACGCCAAGGCGGGCAGAACTGCCGCGCCCCTATTGTGCGCGCATGGCGGCCGAAAAGGCCGCTGCGGTCGATGCGGGGCCCGATGATATCGTGTTGTGCGCCGATACCACGGTTGCGCTTGGCCGCCGCATCCTGGGCAAGCCTGCCGATGCTGGCGAGGCGGCCGCCTTCCTGACCCTGTTGGGCGGGCGGCGGCACGAGGTGATCACCGCGGTTGCCGTGCGCCGGGGCACGCGGCTTTGGACGCGAGAGGTGGTCTCTTTCGTCAAGTTCAAGCGCCTGTCGGATGCCGAACTGAACGGATATCTGGCCAGCGGCGAATGGCAGGGCAAGGCCGGCGGCTATGGCATTCAGGGGCTGGCCGGTGCCTTCGTGCCCTGGATGCAGGGCTCGTTCACCGGGGTTGTCGGCCTGCCGGTGGCGGAAACCGCCGCGCTGTTGCAGGCGGCCGGATGGCCGGTCTGGAGGATGGAATGAAAGGCCGCGTTGTCGTTCTGGACCGCTGGCAGGGCCGCGAGGCTGCCGCGCTGGTCGTTGATGGCCAGCTGGAGGATCTGCTCATCGACCCCGAGGGCGACGATCCCTTGCGCCCCGGCGCGATCTTGCGCGGTGTGGTGGACCGCCCGGTCAAGGGTCAGGGCGGCGTCTTCGTCAAGCTGCCCGGCGGGTCGGGCTTTCTGCGCCAGGTCTCGGGGCTGGCGCCGGGCCAGCGGGTGATCGTGCAGGTCACCGGCGCGTCCGAGGCGGGCAAGGCCGCCCCGGTCTCGCTGCGGGTGCTGTTCAAGTCGCGCCTGGCCATCGTCACCCCTGGCGCGCCCGGCCTCAACATCTCGCGCCGCATCCGCGACGAGGAACTGCGCGCGGATCTGCAGGCCCTTGCCACCGAGGCCATGGCGGGCGCGGCGCCGGACCACGGGCTGATCCTGCGCTCGGCCTGCGAGGGCGCGGGCGATGACGAAATTGCCGATGACATTCTGGCCATGCGCGATCTGGCCGCTGCCGTCATGGCCGATCTGGACGGCGCACCCGAGCTGCTGGTCGAGGCGCCCGGCGCCCATGATACCGCCTGGCGCGACTGGTCCGACCCTGCTCCCGACGAGGTAGACGACAGCGACGGTTCCTTTGCCACCCATGCGGTCGACGACATGATCGACGATCTGCGCAGCCCGGTGGCCGCCCTGCCCGCCGGTGCCTCGATGGTGATCGAGCCGACCCGCGCACTGGTCGCGGTGGATGTGAACACCGGCCCCGATACCTCGCTGGCCGCCGGGATCAAGGCCAACATCGCCGCCGCGCGCGATCTGCCGCGTCAGCTGCGCCTGCGCGGCCTTGGCGGTCAGATCACCGTCGACTTCGCGCCAATGCCCAAGAAGGACCGGGGCACGCTCGAACAGGTGCTGCGCGCCGCCTTCAAGGGCGAGGCGGCGGAAACCACCCTTGCCGGCTGGACCCCGCTGGGCTGTTTTGAACTGCAACGCAAGCGCGACCGCCCGGCACTGGACACCCTGCTATGAGCGCCTGCCCCATTTGCGGCAAGCCCGCCCATGCGGACTACCGCCCCTTCTGCTCGAAACGCTGCGCCGATGTCGATCTGGCCCGCTGGCTGAACGGCAGCTACGCCATTCCGGCCGCCGAGGACGAACCCGACGACGCGCCACCGGCACAACCGCATTAGGCTTTGCCTTTTTCGAAATACCCTCGGGGGTATCCAAAGGGGGCAGACAGCCCCCTTGGCGGGGGGTGCGGGGGGCTGGCCCCCCGCCGCCATCCCCGCTAAAACCTCGCCCAAAGCCGGAGGCCCCAGATGACTCATCCCAAACCCGTCGTCCTTTGCATCCTCGATGGCTGGGGCCTGTCGCCCGACACCACCGCCAATGCCCCCTATCTGGCGCAGACCCCGGCCTTTGACGACGCCTGGGCCAACTGCCCCCATGCCACGCTGATCACCCATGGCCCCGATGTCGGCCTGCCCACCGGCCAGATGGGCAACTCCGAGGTCGGGCACACCAATATCGGCGCGGGCCGGGTGGTGGCGATGGATCTGGGCCAGATCGACCTTGCGATCGAGGATGGCAGCTTTCAGCAAAACCCGGCGATCCTGGCCTTCATCGACAAGCTGAAAGCGACCGGCGGCACCGCGCATCTGATGGGCGTGGTCTCGGATGGCGGGGTGCATGGCCACATCACTCATATCCTGGCCGCCGTCCGCATGATCGCGGCCGCCGGCGTTCCGGTGGCGGTCCATGCCATCACCGACGGGCGCGATGTGGCGCCGGTCTCGGCCGCTGGCTATATCCGGACGCTGGAACAGGGTCTGCCTGCCGGTGCCCGGATTGCCACGGTGATCGGCCGCTACTGGGCGATGGACCGCGACAACCGCTGGAAGCGGGTCGAACGCGCCTGGGAGGCGATGGTCAAGGCCGAGGGTTTCCCGGCCGCCACCCCGGCCGAGGCCGTCGCCATGGCGCATGAGGCCTCGGAAACCGACGAATTCATCCAGCCGCGCGTGATCGGGGATTACGCCGGCATGAAGGATGGCGACGGGGTCTTCTGCCTGAACTTCCGCGCCGACCGCGCGCGGGAAATCCTGCTCTCGCTTGGCCAGCCCGGCTTTGCCGAATTCGACATCGAGGGGCGCCCCGACCTGATCATGCTGGGCATGGTGGATTATTCCAGGGACCACGACAGGTTCATGTCCACCGCCTTTCCCAAGCAGACCATCGTCAACACGCTGGGCGAATGGGTGGCCAAGCACGGGCGCACCCAGTTCCGACTGGCCGAGACGGAAAAATACCCGCATGTCACCTTTTTCCTCAATGGCGGGCAGGAAACCCCGGCGACGGGCGAGGATCGCTTCATGCCGAAATCGCCCAAGGTGGCGACCTATGACCTGCAGCCCGAGATGTCGGCGGACGAGGTCACGGAAAAGTTCCTCGCAGCCATTGCCCATGGCTATGACCTGATCGTTGTCAACTATGCCAACCCGGATATGGTGGGCCATACGGGCAGCCTGCCCGCCGCCATCGCGGCCTGCGAGGCGGTGGACCGCGGGCTGCAACAGGTGATCCCGGCCATCACGGCCGCAGGGGGGGCAATGCTGCTGACGGCAGATCATGGCAATTGCGAAACCATGGTCGACCCGGTGACGGGCGGCCCCCATACCGCGCATACGACAAACCCGGTGCCGGTGATCCTGATCGGCGGGCCCGAAGGCGTGCGGCTGCGCGATGGGCGGCTGGCCGATGTGGCGCCCACGCTGCTGCAGCTGATGGGCCTGCCGCAGCCGCCCGAAATGACCGGGCAGAGCCTGATCGCATGATCTTGCGGGCCACCCTTCTGGCGCTGATGCTGGCAGGGTCCGCCCTGCCCGCCCGCGCCGCGACGGTGGCCGAACAGGCGGGCGCGGCCAGCGCCGATCTGATCGCCGCGATCGAGGCGCTGGAACAGGCCACCGCCGGCAGGGATCAGGTCGCGGCCCTGACGCGCACCATCACCGCCTATGAAAAGGGCCTTGGCGCCCTGCGCGAGGTTCTGCGCCAGGCCACCATCCGCGAAGCCGCCCTGCTGATGCGCTTCGAGGCCAAGCGCGACCGCGTGGCCCGGCTGGTCGGCGTGATGTCGGCCATGGGCACCGATCCCTCGCCGCTGTTGCTGCTGCACCCTTCGGGCCCCTTGGGCACGGCGCGGTCCGGCATGATGCTGGCCGAGGTGACGCCTGCCCTGCAGGCCGAGGTGACCCAGCTGCGCGCCGAGCTGCAAGAGGTCGCGGATCTGCGCCGCCAGCAGACCGCCGCCGCCGACACGCTGCAACGCGGCCTGACCGCCGCGCAAGAGGCGCGCACCGCCCTGAGCCAGGCCATCGCCGCACGCGGCCCGCTGCCGCTGCGCTTCACGGGCGATCCTGAACGGCTGAAGCTGATGATCCAGGATGCCGACACGCTGGATGCGCTGGCGACCGGCCTTGCGCCCGACCTGAACGCCGCCGACACCGGCCTTGCCGATTTCGCCAGCGCCATGGGCCGGATCCCCATGCCGGTCGTCGGCCAGATCCTGCGCCGCTATGGCGAGGCCGACGCCGCCGGGATCGAACGCCCCGGCCTTGTGGTGGCCACCCGCCCCAAGGCCCTGGTCACCGCGCCATGGTCGGGCACCATCCGCTATCTTGGCCCGTTCCTCGACTACGGAAACGTGATGATCCTGGAACCCGGTCCCGGCTATCTTCTGGTGCTCGCCGGCCTTGGAACGATGTATGGCGAGGTGGGCGAGGTTGTGGCCGCAGGCGCCCCGCTTGGCCTGATGGGCGGGACGGACGATAGCCATGGCCTTGTGCAAGAGATGCGAAACGCCTCTGGATCCTCGGGGTCGGAAACGCTCTATATGGAACTCAGACAGGGCGGTCAGCCCGTGGACCCCGGCGACTGGTTCGCCGAAGCGAAGGAATAGGACGACGCCATGAGGAAATATGTGCTGGCCGCCTTGGGGGGCACTGTCGCCGGAGCCGTGATCGCCACGCAGCTGGCAGGCCCGCTTCTGGCGCAAGAGGCGGCGAACAAGGCCTCGGTCTATCAGCAGCTTGACCTGTTCGGCGACGTGTTCGAACGCATCCGCGCCCAGTATGTCGAGGATGTCGAGCCTGAAAAGCTGATCGAGGCGGCGATCAACGGAATGCTCACCTCGCTGGATCCGCATTCGTCCTATCTGGCGAAAAAGGACTTCGACGCCATGCAGGTGCAGACCCGCGGCCAGTTCGGCGGGCTGGGGATCGAGGTCACGCAGGAAGACGGCTATGTCAAGGTCGTGACCCCGATGGACGACACGCCGGCGGCGGCCGCGGGCATCCAGCCGGGCGATTTCATCACCCATGTCGATGGGGAATCGGTCATGGGCCTGACGCTGGATCAGGCGGTCGACAAGATGCGCGGTCCGGTCGGGTCGGAAATCGTGATCACCGTGGTCCGTCAGGGCACGGCCGAACCCTTTGACGTCTCGATCATCCGCGACACCATCAAGCTGACCGTCGCCCGCGCCCGGCTGGAAGGCAGCACGGCGGTTGTCCGGCTGACCACCTTCAATGACCAGACCTATCCGGGGCTGGAATCGGGCTTGAAGAAAGTGTTCGAGGAAGCCGGCGGCGCCGACAAGGTGAACGGCGTGGTGCTGGATCTGCGCAACAACCCCGGCGGGCTGCTGAACCAGGCGATCAAGGTGGCCGATGCCTTCCTGGAACAGGGGGAGATCGTGTCCACCCGTGGCCGCAAGGCCGGCGATGGCGAGCGGTTCAATGCGACGGCCGGCGATCTGACCGGGGGCAAGCCGCTGGTCGTGCTGATCAACGGCGGCTCGGCCTCGGCCTCGGAAATCGTGGCGGGGGCCTTGCAGGACCATCACCGCGCGATCCTTGTGGGCACGAAAAGCTTTGGCAAGGGATCCGTCCAGTCGGTCATCCCGCTCCGCGGCGACGGGGCGATGCGGCTGACCACCTCGCGCTATTACACGCCCTCGGGCCGGTCGATCCAGGCGCTGGGGGTTCACCCCGACATTCTGGTCCAGCAGCCGCCCCGCACCCCGGTGGACGAGACGGCGGCGGCCAAACCCGACCGCACCCGCACCGAGGCCAGCCTGCGCGGCAGCCTGACCAACGATTCGATGACCGAGGACGAAAAGCGCATGCTGGAAGAAGAAGCCGCGCGCGCCGAAGCCTCGGCCAAGCTGCGGGCGGATGACTATCAGCTGGCCTATGCCATCGACATCCTGCGCGGCGCGGCGGCGGTGGGCAAGTGAGCGATCTGCCCTATCGCCCTTGTGTCGGCGTCATGCTGGTCAACCGCGACGGGCTGATCTTTGCCGGGCAGCGGCTGGACAGCGAAAGCCCTGCCTGGCAGATGCCCCAGGGCGGCATTGACGAGGGCGAAAAGCCCCGCAAGGCCGCCTTGCGCGAATTGTGGGAAGAAACTGGGGTCACCAGCGATCTGGTCGAGTTCGTCGCCAAGACGAGCGACTGGGTGCTGTATGACCTGCCGCCCGAATTGCTGGGCAAGGTCTGGGGCGGCAAGTTCCGCGGCCAGCGGCAGAAGTGGTTCCTGTTCCGCTTTACCGGCACCGACGACCAGATCCGCATCGACACCGAGCACCCGGAGTTTTCCCGTTGGAAATGGGTGCAGGCCGATGACATGCTGGCGGCCATCGTGCCCTTCAAGCGCGCGGTCTATGACAAGGTGGTCGCCGAATTCCGCGAGCATCTGGCATGACCCCCGATCTGACGGCGCTGGCAGGCGCCATGCGCGATATCCTGTCCAAGGCGCGCGATGTCCCGCTGGACCATTTCCGCGCGGGCATCGCGGTCGAGGCCAAGGCAGATGAAAGCCCGGTGACCCGCGCCGACCGCGCCGCCGAACAGGCGCTGCGGGCAGCCATTGCCGCGCGGTTCCCCGACCATGGCATCTATGGCGAGGAATTCGGCGGCGACACCCAGGGCCATGACCATCTGTGGGTCATCGACCCGGTCGATGGCACGAAAAGCTTCATCTCGGGCCATCCGCTGTGGGGCATGCTGCTGGGCCATCTGTATCAGGGGCGCCCGGTCATGGGCGCCGTGCAGATGCCCGTGCTGGGCGAGGTGGCGCTTGGCGGCCCCGGTTTCGGCGCCTTTCTGAACGACCGGCCGATTGCGGTGCGGCAGGGCGTGGCGCCTGCCGATGCCTTTGTCTGCATCAACGAGCTGCGCCGCGTGCTGCTGGCCGACCGGCCGGTTGCCGATGCGCTGCTGGGTGCGGCCCGCTATGTGCGCGAGACGGCGGATTGCTATACCTATGTCCAGCTGGCCGCCGGCTGGGTGGATGGCGTGGTCGATCATGGCCTTGAACCCTATGACTATCTGCCCGTCCTGCCGCTGGTTCAGGCCGCAGGCGGCGTGATGACCGACTGGGATGGCAACCCCTTGGGATTCGGGTCCGACGGCCGGGTCGTGGCCGGCAGCCCCGCCGTGCACGCGCATCTGCTGGAGGTGATCGCCCGCGCGCGCGGCTGATCGCAGGGGCGGTGCGCGCAGGCGGCGCGAAAGGCGCGATTTTGCGCGCAAATGCGCGCCATCCGGGCAATGACGGGCGCGTTTTCCCGCGCCATGATGCCGGTCAAGTGGCTTTTCGCCCGTCCGGTCAAATTCCGTGCTTGCCAAGTGTAACGGTTTTATGTCTGCCTTCTGGCGGACAATCGCCTGCAACCACCTGCAAAACCGTCACAGAACGGTTGCAAACCAGATTCTACAAGAGGCCAGCCGATCCGGCCCTGTTCCAACGGAGAGAGACATGAAACGGATGATGACCGCGAGCCTGGCAATTGCCGCCCTGCTCGGTTCGAACGCGATGGTCAGCGCCCAGTCGATGGAAGACATCATCGAAGGCGCCAAGAAGGAAGGCATGCTGACCACGATCGCCCTGCCGCATGACTGGTGCGGCTATGGCGAGATCATTGCCAGCTTCAAGGCGAAATACCCCTTCCTCACCGTGAACGAGCTGAACCCCGACGCGGGCTCGGCCGACGAGCTGGAAGCGGTCCGCGCCAACAAGGACAACAAGGGCCCGCAGGCGCCCGACGTGCTGGACGTGGGTCTGGCCTTCGGCCCGCAGGCCAAGGCCGAAGGGCTGATCGCGCCCTACAAGGTCTCGACCTGGGACGAGATCGGCGACAACGTCAAGGACGCCGATGGCTATTACTATGGCGCCTATTATGGCGTGATGTCCTTTGTCACCAACAAGGACCTGGTCGACACCGCCCCGACCGAATGGGAAGACCTGCTGAAGCCGGAATATGCCGGACAGGTCGCGCTGGCAGGCGATCCGCGCGCCTCGAACCAGGCGATCCTGGGCGTTCTGTCGGCCGGCATGGCGCGCGGCGCCGCTGCGGGCAAGGCCTCGGGCGAGGCCGGGCTGAAGTTCTTCAAGGAACTCAACGATGCCGGCAACTTCGTTCCGGTCATCGGCAAGGCCGGCACGCTGGCCCAGGGCACCACGCCGATCATGGTGATGTGGGACTATAACGCCCTGGCCGCCCGCGATTCGCTGAAAGGCAACCCGCCGGTCGAAGTGACCGTGCCGACCAAGGGCACGCTGGCCGGTGTCTATGTTCAGGCGATCTCGGCCTATGCGCCGCATCCGAACGCCGCCAAGCTGTGGATGGAGCATATCTTCTCGGACGAAGGCCAGAACGGCTACGTCAAGGGCTATTGCCACACCGCGCGGTTCAACAAGATGGTCGCCGAAGGCAAGGTGCCGCAGGCGCTGCTGGATGCGCTGCCGCCGGCAGAACCCTATGCCAACGCCTATTTCCCGACCATCGAGGAACAGGGCGCCAACAAGGAAACCGTGGTCGGCGGCTGGGATTCCGTCGTCGGCGCGAACGTCCAGTAATGCGATCTGAGGCGCGGCCCACGGGCTGCGCGCGCGGGGGCGGCACGTCTGCCCCCGCGACCGACTGACGGAGCCCGGCAATGCCATCCTCCTCCTCCGGCGGCCGCTTGCGGTTCAATCCGCATTGGCTGGGCCTTGTGCCCTTTGCGCTGTTTGCGCTGCTGTTCCTGATCCTGCCGACGATGAAGATCGTGGTGGGTGCCTTTCAGACGCCCGATGGCAGCTTCACACTGGACAATATCCGCGGGCTGAACACGCCCTCGATCCTGTCGTCCTACTGGGTGTCGATCCAGCTGAGCCTGATCACGGCCGCGCTTGGCTGCCTTGTCGGCTTTGGCATGGCGGCGGCGGTCATTCTGGGCGGGCTGCCCCGCGCCGTGCGCGGGCCGCTGATGACGTTTTCGGGCGTTGCCTCGAACTTTGCCGGCGTGCCGCTGGCCTTTGCCTTTCTGGCGACACTGGGGCCGGTGGGCCTGGCCACGCTGTGGCTGCGGCAGGAATTCGGCATCAACCTGCGCGCCATGGGGTTCAACCTGCTGTCGTTCTGGGGGCTGGTGGTGGTTTACCTGTTCTTCCAGATCCCGCTGATGATCCTCATCATCGCCCCGGCCATCGACGGGCTGAAGCGCGAATGGCGCGAGGCGGCGGCGATTCTGGGGGCAACCGGCGCGCAATACTGGCGCATGGTGGCGCTGCCCATCCTGTTCCCGTCCCTGCTGGGCACCTTTGCGTTGCTTTTTGCCAATTCCTTCGGGGCCATTGCCACCGCATTCGCCTTGACAGGTCCGCAATTGAACATCGTGCCGATCAAGCTGTTCGCCCAGATCCGCGGTGACGTGCTGGGCGATCCGCATCTGGGCTATGCGCTGGCCTTTGGCATGATCGTGATCACCGGCGTTGCCAACGGGCTTTACATCTGGCTGCGGGTGCGCAGCGAAAGGTGGCTGAAATGACCCGCCTGTTCGCCTGGGGCACGCTGCTGGTCGGCTGCGTGTTCTTTGCCCTGCCGCTGATCGGCATGACCGAATTCAGCCTGCGGATGCGGCGCGGCGTCTATTCGCTGGACGCCTATGCCGTCGTGCTGGCGGACGAGCGGTTTCAGCAGACCTTCGGCTATTCGGTGCTGATGGCGCTGGCGACGATCCTGGTAGGGGTGCTGCTGGTGGTGCCGACCGCCTATTGGGTGCGGCTGAAGCTGCCTGCCGCGCGGCCTTGGGTCGAATTCGTGACGCTGCTGCCGCTGGTCATTCCGGCGATTGTCGTCGTGTTCGGCTATATCCGGCTTTACAACACATCCAGCTTCCTGCCGCTGACCGGCAGCGCGATGGGCACCAACATCTTGCTGATGTGCGGCTATGTCATGCTCTCGCTGCCCTACATGTATCGCGCGGTGGATACCGGGCTGCGCGCCATCGACGTGGCCACGCTGACCGAGGCGGCGCAATCGCTGGGCTCGGGCTGGATCACCATCATGGCGCGGGTGATCTTGCCCAATGTGCTGACGGCGGTGCTGTCGGGCGCCTTTCTGACCTTTGCCATCGTGATCGGCGAATTCACCATGGCAGCACTGCTGAACCGGCCAGCCTTTGGCCCCTACATGCAGGTGCTGGGCGCCAACCGCGCCTATGAACCTGCGGCGCTGGCGGTGATCGCCTTTGCGATCACCTGGGCCTGCATGGGCCTGATCCAGCTTGTCACCCGCTTTTCCAAGCACAACCGGGCACGGAGCTGATGGCCTTTCTCGACATCGAACATCTGGAAAAATCCTTCGGCACGAACCGGGTCGTCAAGGACTTCAACCTTGCGGTGGACAAGGGCGAGTTCATCTCGCTGCTTGGTCCTTCGGGCTGCGGCAAGACGACGGTGCTGCGCATGGTGGCGGGGTTTGAAACGCCCAGTTCCGGCGTGATCCGCATCGACGGCAAGGATGTGGTCCGGCTGCGCCCCAACCAGCGCAACATCGGCATGGTGTTCCAGGCCTATGCGCTGTTTCCCAACCTGACGGTGGCGCAGAACGTCGCATTTGGCATGAAGGTTGCCGGTGTGCCTTCGGCACAGCGGGCGGCGCGGGTGGCCGAGATGCTGGCGCTGATCGGCCTGCCCGATCTGGGCGCGCGCTATCCGTTCCAGCTGTCGGGCGGGCAGCAACAGCGCGTGGCGCTGGCCCGGGCGCTGGCGGTGCGACCGCAGGTTCTGCTGCTGGACGAGCCGCTTTCGGCGCTGGACGCCAAGATCCGCGTCAGCCTGCGCACCGAGATTCGCCAGATCCAGCGCGAGCTGGGCATCACCACCATCTTCGTGACCCACGATCAGGAAGAAGCCCTGTCGATGTCCGATCGTGTTGTGGTCATGAACGGCGGCGTGGCCGAACAGGTGGCCGAACCGTTCGAAATCTACAACCGGCCGGCCACCCGCTTTGTGGCCGGTTTCGTGGGCCAGCTCAGCCGGATCGAGGCGCGGGTCGTCGATCCCGCCAGTGGCGAGGTGGAAATTGCGGGCGCGCGTCACCGGCTGAACCGCCCGCTGCCGGCCGGATCAGTCGCCCTGGCCCTGCGGCCCGAGGTGTTGCGCCTGGGCGCCGACCCGTCGCGCGAATTGACCCTGACGGGCCGCGTGGCCGAGGTGGATTTCCTTGGCTCGGTGATCCGCTTGCGGGTGGATGTGGGCCACGAGCGGCTGTCGGCAGATCTGTTCAACCGCCCCGACACCCCGCCCCCGGCGGTCGGCAGCACCGTCACGCTGTCGGCGGCGGCGGCGGACCTGATCGTCCTGTCCGCCTGAGCGGGCCGCGCAGCCGGGGCAAGGCCTTGTCCCGGCGCGATTATCGGGCGGGTGTTGCCCGGCTGCCCTAGCATACTTTCGTCTGGCCTGTTAACCTTTCGGACATAATCAGGTGCGCAAAGCACCATCGAGCAGGCAGCGCGCAACAATCGCGCACAGGCAAATGGGCAACATCATGGCACCGGGCACCCGGGGCATTCACATCATTTCGTGGTCTCAGACCGAGGCCGACGGCTTGCGCATGCCGGCCCCCGATCTGCTTCGGGTGGGGGCGGGCTGGCGCTGGATGGGTCAGGCGGTGCGGGTGGATCACCCCGGAGCGCTGCTGCTGGAACAGCCAGAGGGCGCGGACGATCTGCACCGGCGCGCGGCGCAGATGGTGCGCCGCCTGGTCGGCGCGGCGGTGGCCCGCGATGGCGTCCTGCCGCCAGAGGCCCCCGAATCGGCGCCCGAACAGGGCTTTGTGCTGACCGACGGGCGCCAGACCTGGGCCGCCACCATCGTTCCCGTGCCCGACAGCGCCGCCCGTCTGGTGATGTTCGTCGGCCCGATGCCGCCCGTGGGCCGGGATCTGTGGATCGTGCGATCGAATGTCTCGGCCCGGCTGCTGGGCGGCGACCTGCCACCCGAGGGCGGGGTGATCTGCTTTGCCCCCGGCACGCTGATCGCCACCCCGCAAGGCCCCCGCCCCATCGAAGCGCTGCGGCCCGGCGACCGGATCGACACCGCCGACGATGGCCCGCAAGAGATCCTGTGGTCGGGTCAGCGGCGGATGTCCGGGGCGCGGCTTTATGCCATGCCGCATCTGCGCCCGGTGCGCATTCGCGCGCTTGGTCTGGGCGAGGGGCGGCCGCAAGGCGATCTCCTGGTCTCGCCGCAGCACCGGATGCTGGTCCGCGGCCCGGCCGCCGATGCGCTGTTCGGCACGTCCGAAGTGCTGGTGCGCGCGCAGGATCTGGTCAACGATCATAGCGTGCTGGTGGATACCGCCCTGCGCGAGGTGACCTATGTGCATATCCTGCTGGAACGTCATCAGATCGTTTTCGCCAACGGTGTGCCGAGCGAGAGTTTTCACCCCCAGAGCGCCGCGCTGGACACGCTTGACCCCGCGCAGCGTCAGGGGTTGATGGGGCTGTTGCCGGACCCGGCGGCCTATGGCGGCTATGCCCGGCGCAACCTCAGCGCCTCGGAAGCCGCGATCCTGCGCCACGAGGCGATCTGAGGCGGCATCTGTCGCGGGGGGCCAGCCCCCCCTTGGCGCGTGCCGCGCCAAGTCCCCCCGGGATATTTGCGGACAGATGAAAGGGCCCCGCGCGACAAAGGCCGGCGGGGGGCCTTTTTTGCCGGGGCGGGATGGTCTATATAGACGGGCATTCCGCGATCCGAGACACGAGGCCCCATACCATGCGCCAAGCCTGGACCATGACCGACCGCAAGGACGGACCGGGCGACGATACCTCGGTCGTCACCAAGACACGCCCCAAGACGCAGCGCCCGCCGCTTTACAAGGTGCTGCTGCTGAACGACGACTACACGCCGATGGAATTCGTCGTGCATGTGCTGGAGCGGTTCTTTGGCATGACTCATGCCCAGGCCTTCGAGATCATGCTGACGGTCCACAAGAAGGGTGTCGCCGTGGTCGGGGTGTTCAGCTTTGAAGTGGCCGAGACCAAGGTCGCGCAGGTGATGGATTTCGCGCGGCGCCACCAGCATCCGCTGCAATGCACCATGGAAAAGGAATAAGGCCGCAAGCGGCCGCCCATGCGTTCCGAACGGCTTTCCCTGGCGCTGGAAGATGGCGCCGTGTCGCTGCCCCCCGAGGGGTGCATTCTGGTGTTGCGCCCGCGTGCGGGGGACGATCTGTCCGCCCTGGGCCGGGACCGGGTCCAGGTGGTGACAGGGTTCCGGCCCGACCATGATGCCTTTGCCGATCTGGGCTATGCCGTGGCAACCGCGCCGGATCGCGGCTATGCCGCCGCGCTGGTCTGCCTGCCGCGCACCCGCGATCTGGCCCGCGCGCTGCTGGCCGAGGCATCCTTGCGCGTCGTGCCTGGCGGGCCCGTGCTGGTGGACGGGCAAAAGACCGACGGCATCGAATCGGTCTGGCGCGAGCTGCGCGATATGGGGGCCGCGCCGGGGGCGCCGCTGTCCAAGGCGCATGGCAAGATCTTCAGCTTTGCCGCCGGGGTCGACCTGGGCGCCTGGGCCGCGCAGGACCTGCAGGTCGCGGGCGGCTTTGTCACCCGCCCCGGCGTGTTTTCCGCCGATGGCCCGGATGCGGCCTCCGCCCTGCTGGCCGCCGCCCTGCCCGAGAAACTGCCCCCCCGCGTAGCCGATCTGGGCGCCGGCTGGGGCTATCTGGCGCGCGCCATTCTGGCCCGCGCGGGCGTCAGCGAGTGTCATCTGATCGAGGCCGAGGCTGAGGCGCTGGACTGCGCGCGCCGCAACGTCACCGATCCGCGCGCGCGGTTCCACTGGGCGGATGCCACGCGCTTTCGCCCGGATCGGGCCTTTGACGCCGTGGTCTGCAACCCGCCCTTTCACAGCGGGCGCGAGGCCGACCCCGGTCTTGGCATCGCCTTTCTGAAGGCGGCGGCAGGCATGCTGACCACCTCGGGCACGCTGTGGCTGGTGGCGAACCGGCACCTGCCCTATGACCCCGTGCTTGCCGACCTCTTTCGCGAACACGAAGATCGGGGCGGTGATTCCCGGTTCCGCCTCTATCGCGCCAGCCGCCCCGTGCCGCGCCCTGCCCCGCGCAGACCGACCTGAAGGACCGCCTCGCATGACGCTTTCGATCTCTGGCAAGACCGCCATCGTCACCGGCGCCGCCCATGGCATCGGCCGCGCCATCGCCCGGCATTTCGTCGACCGCGGCGCCAATGTGATGTTCGCCGACATGGACGAGGATGCGCTGGAACGTGACCTGGGCGAGGAAGCCCATGCCGAAGGTCCGGTGCGCTGGTTCGGCGGCGATCTGCGCAAGAAGCTGACCATCAACAACCTGCTCTCGGCCACGCTCGATGCCTTTGACCGGGTGGATGTGCTGGTGAATGCCCATCGCTGCGTGCGCCTGTCTGACCCGCTCTGCGCCGAAGATGACGGGGTCGAGGAAATGTGGGCGCAGAACCTGATGACCTCGCTGCGCCTGTCGCAACATGTCGCGCGGCGCATGGTGGCTCAGGCCGAGAAATCCTCTGACACCGGCCCGGCCGGCTGCATCATCAACCTGTCGTCCATCGCGGCGCGGCTGACCCACCCGGATCTTCTGGGCTATTCGATGGCCTGCGCGGGGATCGAACAGATGACCCGGTCCATGGCCGTGGCCCTGGCGCCGCAGCGCATCCGCGTCAACTGCGTGGCCTTTGGCAGCGTCATGAGCGCCAGCCTGCAGGCCAGCCTCAAGGAAAACCCCGACTGGCGCGACGACATCCGCCGCGGCACCCCGGCGAACCGCATCGCTGCCCCGCTGGAACTGGCCGAGACGGTGCAGTTCCTTGCCTCGGACGGGGCGGGGTTCGTGACGGGCCAGGTCCTGACGGTCGATGGCGGACGCAGCCTGATCGACCCGGTGCGCCACCCGGCGCATTAGACCGGATCGCCCATCCGCCCCCCGCGCCCCTGCCGTTTCGACTTGTCCAAATATCCTCGGGGGGTGCCGGCAGGTCGCGCCATTGGTTCGAGAACCAACCGGCGCCGGGCCGTCAGGCCAAGAGGGGGGCAGAAGGCCCCCCTTTCGACGCGCGCCACCGACGCATCAGCGCAGAACGAAAGGATTGGCCTGTTCTGCGCCGTAATCCATCCAGACCGCCTTGGTTTCCAGGTAGTCGCGGATCGCCTCTTGCCCGCTTTCGCGGCCCATGCCCGACGATTTGAACCCGCCGAACGGCGACATGTAGCTGACGGTCCGGTAGCAATTGGTCCAGATCATCCCCGCCCGCAGCTTTTTCGCCGCCGTGAACATGCGGCGCTGGTCCTGCGTCCAGACCCCGGCAGCCAGCCCATAGGGGGTATCGTTCGCCAGCCGCCAGGCCTCGTCCTCGTCGCGAAACGAGATGACGGACAGCACGGGGCCGAACACCTCGGTCTGGGCAATGGCCATGTCGTTGGTCACGCCCGTGAACACTGTGGGTTCGATGAACCAGCCGTCGCCACATTCCGGGCGCTTTGCCGGCTCGCCGCCCATGGCGCAGGTCGCCCCGCCCTGACGCGCCATGGCGATGCAATCCAGGATACGGCGGTATTGCGGCGGGGTGGTCACCGGGCCGACCTGAGTGGCCGGATCCAGCGGATCCCCCATCCGCGCGGTGCGGGCCAGGGCCACGAATTTTTCCACAAAGGCATCGTGCAGGCTTTCATGCACGATCACCCGCGATCCGGCGATGCAGGTCTGCCCGCTGGCGGCAAAGATCCCCGAGACCACGCCACGCACGGCATTGTCCAGCACGGCATCTTCAAAGATCACCTGCGCCGACTTGCCGCCCAGCTCCAGCGTCAGCCGCTTGAACGTATCGGCCGCAGTTTTCGCGATGGCCCGGCCCGAGCCCTCGCCGCCGGTAAAGGCGATCTTGTCAACGCCCGGATGCGCGGTCAGCGCGGCGCCCGCCTCAGGGCCAAAGCCGGTGACCACGTTGACCACACCGGGGGGAAAGCCTGCCTCCTCGACCAGCCGCATCAGATCGAGCGTCGAGGCCGAGGTGAATTCGGACGGTTTGATGACCATGGTGCAGCCCGCCGCCAGCGCAGGCGCCATCTTCCAGGTCAGCAGCAGCAGCGGCGAGTTCCACGGCGTGATCGCCGCCACCACGCCCACGGGTTCGTGGCGCGTGTAGGTGAACATGTCGGGCTTGTCGATCGGCAGAACCGCGCCTTCGATTTTGTCGGCCAGCCCGCCGAAATAGTGGAACCATTGCGGGATATAGCCGCACTGGCCGCGCATCTCGGCCCAAAGCTTGCCGTTGTCGCGTACCTCGGACAGGGCCAGCCGGTCGGCATCACGGGCGATCAGCTCGGCCAGTCGGCGCAGCAGCAGACCGCGCTGGGTCGGGTGCATCGTCGCCCATGGCCCGCTGTCCAGCGCGGCGCGGGCCGCCGTGACCGCCCGGTCCACATCGGCGGCGCCGCAGCGCGGGATGCGCGCCCAGACCTTGGCGGTATAGGGATCGAGGCTGTCAAAGGTTTCCCCGGATGCCGCCCCGCCCCACTGGCCACCGATATAGACCTGATAGTCGTGGATGCGGTCGTCGCGCTGCTGCATGGTCTCAGTCCTGAAATTCGATGACTTGCCGGATCGCCTCGCCATGATGCAGGCGGTCGAACCCTTCGTTGATCTGGTCCAGCCGGATGCGGTGGGTCATCAGCCGGTCCACCGCCAGCTTGCCCCGCCGGTAAAGCCCCAGGAACCGCGGAATGTCGCGCGCCGGCACGCCCGAGCCAAGATAGCTGCCACGCAGGCTGCGTTCCTCGGCCACCAACGTCAGGGGCGAGATGTTCAGCACCGCCTTGGGGTTGGTCAGGCCCGCCGAAATCGTCGTTCCGCCGCGCCGGGTAAAGGAAAACGCCGATTCCAGCGCGCGGGCGGATCCGGCAAATTCCAGCGCGGCATCGACACCGCCCCCCGTTGCCTCCTTGATGCGGGCGGTCAGGTCGGGATCCGAGGCATCGAAGCAATGCGTCGCACCAAGTTCGCGCGCCAGATCCAGCTTGGCAGGCAGCGTGTCGACCGCGATGATCGTCTCGGCCCCCGCCGCCGCCGCGCCAAGGATCGCGGCCAGACCGACACCGCCAAGGCCCACGACCGCCGCCCGGCTGCCCGGCGGCACCGCGCCCATGTTGAACACCGCCCCCGCGCCGGTCAGCACCGCGCAGCCCATCAGCGCGGCAATGTTCAGCGGGATGTCCGGGTCGATCTTCACAAGGCTGCGGCGGCTGATCACCGCATGGCTGGCATAGGACGACACGCCCGTCATGTGATGCACCACCTGGCCACCCCGCGACAGGCGCGTGCCACCCGCCAGCATCTCGCCCCGCCCGTTCGCCGCAGCGCCGGGTTCGCACAGCGCAGGGCGCCCTGCCTGACAGGGACCGCAATGCCCGCAGGACGGCACAAAGACAAAGACCACATGGTCCCCGACCTTGAGATCGTCGACACCTTCGCCCAGCCGTTCGACGACGCCCGACCCTTCATGGCCCAGCACCATGGGCACCGGACGCGGCCGATCGCCATTGATGACCGACAGGTCGGAATGGCACAGGCCCGCCGCCGCGACGCGCACCAGCACCTCGCCGCGCTGCGGATCGGCAAGGTCGATCTGACCCACGGTCAGCGGCAGGGTTTCGGCATAGGGGCCGGGGCGGCCGATCTCTTCCAGAACGGCGGCGGTGATCTTCATGGTGTGTCCTCCGGCGGCCTAGTGGACGGCCGCATACATGATCTTTTCCTCGGTGGCCTCGTCGATGCCGAATTCCTCGACCACCCGGCCCTGCCGCGCGACCAGCACACGGTCGGCCAGGTTCATGATTTCCGGCAGATAGGACGAGATGACAACCACGGCGAGGCCACTGTCGGCCAGTTCGTTGATCACCGCATGAAGTTCGGCAATCGCCCCCACGTCAACCCCGCGAGTCGGTTCGTCAAAAATCACCAGTTTGGGCCGCTGGACCAGCGATTTGGCGATCACCACCTTTTGCTGGTTGCCGCCCGACAGCTCGATCACCTTGGCATTGCCGTCGATGGCGCGCACGTTCAGCCGTTTGGTCCAGTCCTGCGACAGATCCATCATCTCCTTGTAGGACACGATGGGCATGCGGTTCAGATCGGCGCCCAGCAGGCCGGTATAGATGTTTTCCGCAATGGATTTCGTCTCGAAGAAGCCTTCCAGCTTGCGATCCTCGGTGACGTAGACGATGCCATCCTTGACCGCCGGGCGCGGGGTGCGATAGCGCACCGACCGCCCGCCCAGCCGCACCTCGCCGCCATGCAGGAAGTCGCGCTTGATGACACCGGCGATGATCTTGGCGGTTTCCGTCCGGCCCGATCCGATCAGGCCGAACACCCCGGTGATCTGTCCGGCATAGACGGAAAACGAGGTGTTGCGCACCATCCGCCCCATCGACAGGTTCTGAACGCTCAGCACCTTGGCGCCATAGGGGCGAGGGGCGCGGGCGCCTTTCTGATAGATTTCCTCGGTCAGGGTGCGGCCGACCATATGGCCGATGATGCGGTCGCGGTCAAAGGCGCTGGCCTGATCCGTCACCACATGCTGGCCATCGCGCAAGATGGTGATGCGGTCGGAAATCGCCAGCGCCTCTTCCAGCGCGTGGGTGATGAAGATGATCGACACCCCGTCGGCCTTGAGCCGCGCGACCAGGCCAAAGAAATGGTGCTTTTCCTCGGGCGTCAGGGTGGCGGTGGGTTCGTCAAAGATGATGACCCGCGCCTTGTGGTGAACGGCGCGGGCGATTTCCACCATCTGCTTTTGCGCCGCGCCCAGCTGGCTGACGAACATGGTGGGATCGACGTTGAAGTTCAGCGATTGCAGGAACTGCTGGGCGGAAATGTAGATGCCGCGCAGGCGGTTCAGGAACCCTTCGTTGCCCAGATAGATGTTCTGCGCCACCGTCAACGAGGGCACCAGCGAGGTTTCCTGAAACACCATCGCAATGCCATTGTGCAGCGCGTCGGCAGGGCGGGAAAAGGCCAGCGCCTCGCCGCGAAAGCGCACCTCGCCATGCGTCGGGCTGTGAACGCCCGCGATGATCTTGGTCAGCGTCGACTTGCCCGCGCCATTCTCGCCCAGAAGGGCATGGATTTCGCCCGGCATCAGGGTGAAGTTCACGTCGCTCAGGGCCGGAACGCCATGGAATTCCTTGGTGACGCCCCGCAGTTCGATGATCGGCTCCATCAGCCCCTCCCCCGCGCCGGATCAAGGCGCAGCACTTCGTTTCCGCCGGTCGAGGCCGCCCAGAGCACACCGCCCGTTTCCAGGACCGAGGTGATGCCATGGCGCTGCCCGCCGGCGCGGCTGTGCAGGCTTTGCAGTGGCACGAACCCGGCATCGAGTTCGACCACCAGCCCGCTGGACCGGGTCGGCGCCCAGGGCTTGAGAATGCCCATCGACTTCAGCGCGCCGCCCTGCATGGGTTCGTGGAACGAATAGCCGGACCGCAGCGCCGGGGCGATCCAGAATTCGGGATCCACCTCGGCCATCATGGCGCGACGATAGGCGGGTTCGCGCAAGACCAGTTCCAGCAGCGGGCTGCGCGGCGCGAACAGCGCCAGCCACGCGCCGCCGCCTGCCGATGGTGCCAGACCGGCCGGATAGCCTGGCAGGTCCTCCATCAGCTGGGTCAGGCGGCCGCTGTCGTCCAGCCGGATCAACCGCTTGGCCCAGGCCTCGCTGACCACCATGCCATCGGCGCGGGGCAGAAGGCCGTTGGGAAAGCCCAGCCGATCGGCCATCACCCTGGGCGCGCTGCCAGGCGTCCAGCGCAGCACGCGGCCCGACCGGCGCAGTTCCAGAAAATCGCGCGACCAGTCGGCAAAGGGATGCACGGTGGATCCAACGGCGATCCACAGCGCGCCCGAGGCATCGCAGGCCAGCGCGGTCACGCAGGACAGGCCCGCCAGCGCCGGGGGCACGGTGCCGCCGATGGCAATGCCCTGCCCCTCGGCCGCAATAGCCAGCTGGCCATCGGGCATCACCGCAAGCGCGGTGATCATGCCCGCCGTCTCGGCCACCGGACCGGAGTCGGACATAACCTGCGTGCCTTCGGCCCACAGCACGCGCCCGCCCTGCACGACCAGCGCGCGGGGGGCACCGGCGGGAATGCCGGGCGCGGCATCTTCCAGCCGGTTGTTCGGCTTCAGCGCGCCATCCAGCGGCGGCACGGTCAGCGCGGCGCTGCCCCGGCCCAGCAGTCGATCCGACAGGGTTCGCAACGCGCCCATCATGCCCTTTTCCCCCAATAGTCGGACCAGGCAGACCAGGTCGGGTCGGCATCCTTCAGCCGCACGCGGCCGATGCGGTTGTTGGTGATCCCGCCCAGATACAGCCAGCCCTTGTGTTCACGCATCGAGGTGATCATCGGATGGTTCTTTGCCCCGCGATCCCACAGCGATTCCAGCACCTCGCCCTGATCGTTGAAGCGGATCACGCAGCCGATGTTGAGGTTCGGGTAAAGCCACTGGTCGGGCGCGATGCGGCGCGACATGCGGCGCCGGAAGCCCGGCATCCGCAAGGCCACATCCAGCGCGGGCGAGCGCATCCCCATGATGGCGCACCAATAGGTGCCGTCCGAGGCGCGGTTGATGTTGTCCGGGTAACCCGGCAGACGGTCCACCACGACCTCGACCTTGCCGGCCTTGGGGCCGCTGACCCACAGCCGGTTGATCCGGCAGCCCCAGCTTTCGGCGAACAGCACCGACTGGCCATCGCGCGCGGTGCACACGCCATTGGGGAACACCAGCTTGCGCACCACGGTATGGGTCTTGCCGGTGGCCGGATCGTGGCAGATGATCCGCCCGTTGCCACGGCTTTCCAGCGCATCGACCGGCCAGTCGTGCATTTCATACCGCACGGTCGCTTCGGAGAAATAGACCTTGCCATCGGGGGTGATGTCGCAATCATCCGCCAGCCGCAGCCGACTGTCATCGACCACCGACAGGGGAGAGCGGTTGGTTTCATCCGTCATCTTCGAGACGGTGCCATCGGGGGCGACCTTGTAAAGCCCCATGCCGCCGATACAGACCACCAGGTTCTTGTCTCGGTCAAAGCTCATGCCCAGGGGCGAGCCGCCGACATGGGCGAACACCTCGTGGCGTTTGTAATCGGGCGGGAAGAAGCGCACGATATCGCCGTGCCGCGTGCCGGTATAAAGGATGTCATCCTCGTCCAGGATCACATCCTCGGGGCTTTCGATTTCGCCCAGGCCGATGATTTCCACATCGGCCAGCCGGTCGTTCACCGCAAAGGCACCCTCGGACGTGCTGCGCGGCTCTGGCATCTCCACCAGCGTGGGCGAGACATAGACCTTGTTCAGCAGCTTGTCGCGGTTCTTCAGCCAGCGCACGTCGATGAACACCGCGAACAGCAGCGTCAGCCCCAGCACCATCGGACCCGAGCCGGAATTCAGCCCAAGGCGCAGCACGCCATTGGTCATCACCAGCACGATCACCGCACCGATCAGCGCCTTGACCACCGATCCGCGCCCGCCGCCCAGGCTGTTGCCGCCCAGAACCGCAGCGGTCAGGGCCATGATCTCGAGGCCCATGCCGGTATCGGAACCGGCGCCCGACAGGCGCGCGGCGTAGAGCACGCCGGCCAGCCCGCACAACATGCCCGAGATCGTATAGGCCGAACAGACGATGCCCCGCACCGGCAGGCCGATGTTATGCGCCGACCGGCGCGAGCCGCCGATGGCCATCGCCCGCCAGCCGGGACGCGAGCGGGTGATCAGGATATGCCCGACCAGCGCCACCACGACCAGAACCGCAAAGCTGAACGGCAGGCCCAGCACATCGCCCATGCCGACCAGATCCCAGAAGGGATCGTCGAAGAAGCTCATGGACATGGCCTGCGCGTATTTCAGCAGCAGCATGTCGACAATGGCGCGCACGATGATCAGCGTGACCAGCGTGGTCAGAAACGCCCTCAGCCGCAGAAAGCCGATCAGCAGCCCGTTCACCAGCCCGACCGATCCGCACACCAGCACCGTCGCCGGGATCGCGGCCCAGACCGGCCAGCCCGCCAGGTTCAGCAGCGCCAGCGCGGTGAAATTGCCCAGCGCAAAGTTCGATCCGACCGACAGGTCGATCCCGCCCACGATGATCACCGTCATCATCGCGAGGCAGACCAGGGCGAATTCCCCCAGCTGCCGCCCGGTCATCGACAGGTTGCCGGCCGAAAAGAAGTTGGGCAGCAGCATCCCGAAGGCTGCGATCACCACCACCAGAACCAGAAAGGGAATGGCGTTGTCGATCCACTTCTTCGACAGGATTTCACCGATCACATGATCGGGGATGAAGCGGTATCTCAGCCTTGCAAGCGTTCCTGCCCGTGCCACGTCGACCTCTTGTCATTCATTGGCCGGGGCCGCAGGGCCCCGGTAGGGCGGCGGCCGGGACGGGCCCGGCGCACCGCGCGGCGTGGTGGCTTAGCGCAGCAGACGCGCGTAATCCTCGGGGTTGAAGCAGGTGCCGTCCTTGACGTCATCCTTGGTCATGTAGCGGTAGGGCGAATAGATCTGCGTCTTGATCGCGCCCCCGCCCTGCTTGTTCTGCAAGGCGACCATGATCGCGGTCCAGGCATCGCGGCCCATGCCCACGGCGTCATAGTTGTAGGCGGCGGTGAAGGTGCCATCCTTCAGCATGTCGCACATCGACTGCGCCCCGCCGCCCGAGGTGATGAAGAACACCTTGTCCGACAGCCCCGCCTGCTTGATCGCGGCGCCCGTGCCGACGCCCTGCCCGTCCCACACGTCGATGACGGCGCAGATGTCCGGGTGCTGTTGCAGCACGGTTTCGGTGATCGCCCGCGCCTTCGACGCATCCCAGTCCGCCGCCTGGCTGGAGACGATCTGGATGTCCGGGTTCTCGGCAAAGACCTTGTTGAGGCCCTGCACCTGATAGAAGCTGACGCCGCCCGTCAGCACGCCCTGCACGATCGACACCTTGTGCGAGGTGTTGGTGCCCTTGCCGCATTTCTCGACGACCTTCTGGGCGATCTTTTCGCCCATGCCGATCAGGTCGGGGGCGACGACGGCATCGGTCTGCACGGCGCCGGCCATGTTCATCTGCACGACGACGATGCCCTTGGCGTTCGCCTGCTTCATCAGGCGGGCCAGCGACTGGATGTCGGGGTTTTGCGTCACGATCACATCGGGCTGTTCAGCCAGCAGCGCGGTAAAGCCCTGCGCCATGGCGTCCGTGCTCCAGTTCGGATCCTGCGAGGTGAATTCCATCCCGTAGACTTCGGCCTGCTGCTTGACGACGCCGCCCCAGGCCTGCGCCAGGTCAAAGCCGATCGAGATCGGCAGATAGGCGATCTTCTTGCCCTTGAGGCTTTCCATCGCGGGTTCGCGGAACGGATCCTTGAAGTCCTGCGCGCTGGCCGACAGCGCGCCGGCGGTAATCCCGGCGATGGTGGCAAGGCCAAGGCCCAGCTTGCGAATGGTTCCCATCTTGTTGTCCTCCCTGACAATTTCGTTGGTTATTGTTGGTCTGGCGGCGGCAGGGTCAGATATCGCCCTGCTGCCCGGTCTGTTCGTCCCGCGGGTTGAGAATGCTGTCGGCCACGATCGCCAGCAGCAGGATCAGGCTCTTGATGACGTTCTGGACGGTGTATTGAATGTCCATGATGGTCATGCCGTTCATCAGCACGCCGATCAGCAGGGTGCCGACGATCACGTTGCGCACATTCCCGCGCCCGCCCGACAGGCCGACCCCGCCCAGCACCACCACCAGGATCACGTCATAGATCATGTTGGAATTGACGACGCGGGTGTTCATCGCGGCAACAGAGGTCGCGGTGATGATCCCGGCCAGAAAGGCGATGCCGCCCGACAGCACATATTGCGTGACCAGCATGGGGCGAACCGGGATCGCGGTGATCCGCGCGGCGGCCGCATTGTCCCCGATGGCAAAGATGAACCGCCCCGGCTTGGTAAAGCGCAGAAAGGCCCAGACCAGCGCCGCCACGATCAACGCCACCACCACCGGCATCGGCACGCCCAGGAAATAGCCCTGCCCGAGCGATTTGATCCAGCCGATATCGTTCGGCATGTAGACCACATCGGTGCCGGTGATCAGGTTCGACCGCCCGAAGCCATAGATGAACGTGGCCATGGCCAGCGTGGCGAACAGCGGCGGGATATCGGCATAGGCGATCAGAAGGCCGGTGATCAGGCTCATGATCAGGGCAAAGCCCAGGCCCATGACCAGCGCCGTGCCCAGCGGCGTGCCCGTGCTGACCAGTTGCAGCGCCCAGGCGACCGAGATCGCCATGGTCGCCACCATCGACAGGTCGATCCCCCGACCCAGCACGACGACCAGCATTCCAACGCCCAGAATGCCCAGCACCGCAACGCTGCGCAGCAGGGCCAGCATGTTGTTGGCCGACAGGAAGCCGGGCAGCAATGTGGTGAACAGCGCGAACAGCAGGATCGTCAACAGAAAGACGATCCGCTCCTGATTGAGGAGCCGGAACAGGCCCTTGGATGTCATGCGTTCCCCCTGCCGACGTTGCCCAGTTTTCGGCGCGCGCCCCCCTCCTCCAAGGGGTGGATTGAGGCGCGCCGCGAGGGCTTGCCGGTTTCCTGTCGCGCCTCCCCCCGCGTGCTTCCGGGGGTGTCCGGGAAAGGTTAGCAGCGGCCGATATCACCGGAAATTATAATTTAATGATCATCACTATCGTGCAATGTTATGACCAAGGCCAGCGAGCCCCGTCAATCGGGGCGGCAACCGGCCCCGGTCCTTTGCCATGATGGCCGACGGGCCTTGGGCTCAGGCCTCGGCGCTGTCTTCGGGGGTCAGCGCCTGGGCCCCGATCCAGCGGCCGCTGCGGGCCAGATCGCGCAGCACCTCGCAGGTCAGGGTCTGGATGGCGGCGACGGCATTGGTCATCGGCCGCTCGACCGAATGCGCCAGATGGACCGATCGCAGGATCGTCGGGCCCTCGATCGTCCAGCCGCGCAGCGCGCCGGCCGCAATGTCACGGGCAACCGCGTTTTCCGGCAGGATCGAATAGCCAAAGCCGATGCGCACCAGTTCCTTGATGTTGGCATAGGAATCGACGTCGATCACCGTGTTCAGATCCAGCCCCGAGGCCAGCGCATGGCGCATCAGCAGCTCGCGCAGCCCATGTGCCGCGCCAGGCAGGATCAGCGGCAACCGCGCGATCTGGTCATAGGGCATGGCCGTTCCGGGCGGCGGCAGGTCAGGGCGCAATGGATCGCGTGCAGGGCCGAAGAACATCAGCTCTTCTTCCAGCAGCCGCACGGTGGAAATGCCGTGGTCGCTGACATCGCGGTAGAGCACGGCCAGGTCGATGCGCGCCTCGCGCATCCATTCCAGAACGAAGCCGCTCATCGCCTCGGCGATGCGCAGCTTGATCCTGGGATAGCGCTGATGGGCGGCGGTGATCAGCGGAACCGACAGGATTTCCCCGATGGTGCCGGGCAGGCCCAGCCGAACCTCGCCCGAAGGGTCGTTTTCATGGCCGCGGATCTCGTCTTCGGCAATGGCGAACTGGTCCAGGATGATGCGGGCATTGCGCAGCAAGATCGCCCCTGCCTCGGTCGGCAGGACGCCCTTGGGGCTGCGAAACAGCAGCTGGGTGCCCAGATCGGCCTCCATGTTGCGCACATGCAGCGACAGGGCGGGCTGCGCCACCCGCAGCAAGGCCGCCGCGCGCGAGAACGAGCCCTGTTCGACAATGGCAACGAAATAGCGAAGCTGGCGCGCGTCCATGGATCAATCCTGCCGGGTCCGGGCAGCCTAGTCCCCCGACCGCCCCGCCGCAAGCGCCGGCCGGCCGCAGGGGCGCCGCGCGATCGGGCGGCCGACGTGCCAGGCCCCGACCGGGGATGGGTATTTGGAAAAAGGCAAAGACTGCAGGCCGGGTGCGGGGTCGGGGGGCGTTCCCGGCAGGCCGCGCGGTGCGGGCCAGGAGGGGCGGAGGGGCGTGTGGCGGCCATGACAATGACGGCGCTTATGGGTGCCGGCATCGGGCGGCGCGGCCAGGCGGTTGTTTATCCGGCCTGGCCGCCCGCGAATTCGGCCAGGGCGGCGGCGGTGTGCTGACCAAGCGCCGGAACCGGGCCCGGGTCGGTCGGCTGGCCATCGATCAGGATTGCCGGGGCCAGCATCCGCACCGGGCCGGCGGGCGTCATCACCTCGACCATCCGGTTTTGCGGGTGGCTGGCCAGATCGGCCATCGAGGAAATCCGGCCATAGGCGATCTGGGCCGCCTCGAGCCGGGCGGCGATGGCGTCGCGGTCCAGCGGGGCAAAGGCGGCGGCGATCAGATCCCCCAGCGCGGCGCGGTTGGCCACCCGCGCCGCGTTGCCGGCAAAGCGCGGATCGTCGGCCAGGGCGGGCTGGCCCAGCACCTCGGTGCAGAAGCGGCGCCATTCGCGGTCGTTCTGCACCGCCAGCAGGATCGGCCGCCCGTCGCCGCCTGCATAGGCGCCATAGGGGGCGATGGTCGGGTGGCTTAGCCCGCTGCGCGCGGCTTCGCGGCCGCCATAGGCGAATTGCAGATAGGGCACGTTCATCCAGTCGCTCAGTGCATGGAACAGCGACACGTCGATGCGCCGCCCCTGCCCTGTCTGCGCCCGCGCATAAAGCGCCTGCAGCACCGCCTGATGCGCCGTGACCCCGGCGGCAATGTCGCACACCGAAATGCCGACGCGGGCCATGTCGTCGCCCGTTCCGGTGATCGAGGACAGCCCGCTTTCGGCCTGCACCAGAAGGTCATAGGCCTTGAGGTGTTTCAGCGGCCCCGCATCGCCATAGCCCGAGATCGACACCGTGATCAGCCGGGGGTCGCGCGCGCGCAGATCGGCGGGGTCAAAGCCCAGCCGGGCGATGGCGCCCGGCGCAAGGTTCTGGATGAACACATCGGCCCGCGCCACCATGCCGGCCAGCACCTCGCGCGCGCCCGCATCGCGCAGATCGAGGCAGACCGATTCCTTGCCCCGGTTCAGCCAGACGAAATAGGCGCTTTCGCCCATGACCAGCCCGTCATAGCCGCGGGCGAAATCGCCCTCGGGCCGTTCGATCTTGATCACCCGCGCGCCGGCCTCGGCCAACCGCGAGGACAGATAGGGGGCGGCCACCGCCTGTTCGACCGAGACGACCAGCAGCCCTTCCAGATCCCGGCATCTCATCTTGCGCATCCCCCGCCCGTGGCCCCTTCCGCCCGCCGACATGCGGGCCGGGCGCCCTGGTGCCCAAAGATCAGGCAAAGATGCCATCACTTCAAATAACACCTTCCTCGATCCGCTATAGAAGTTCTGTATGGCCAACAGGCAGGGGCACCGATGGCCAGCCATAAGATCGCGCTATTCCTTCCCTAGCAATTCTCTATTTCAAATTATGCCCCCAACCTTTCATGGTCGTCCGGCGCGCAAGGAGACTGATATGCAGCTGACCCGCCGTCTGGCAGATTTCGCCGCTGGCACCCCGACCGACGCCCTGCCGCCCGAGGTGCCGGCGCGGGCGCTGGCACTGATGACCGATCTGGTCGGATCCATCATCCGGGCGGCGAACGAGGCGGATTCGACGCCGTCGGTTCTGGCCATGGTGGACCGGCTGGGGCTGGCGGGGGATGGGCCCTGCACGGTCTTTGGCCTCAACCGGCGCTATGGTGCGGCGGCGGCGGCATTGCTGAACGGCACTTTCGGCCATTCGCTGGATTTCGACGATACGCATTCCGACAGCTCGCTGCACCCCAGCGCGCCGGTGGTGCCTGCGGCCTTGGCGGCGGCGGAACTGACCGGCGCCTCGGGGGCCGATCTGCTGGCCGCCATCGTGATCGGGTTCGAGGTCTGCTGCCGGCTGGGCATGGCGCTGGACCCGACGGCGCATTACGCGCGCGGCTTTCACCCGACGGCCACCGCCGGCACCTTTGGCGCCGTAGCAGCGGCCGGGCGGCTTCTGGGGCTGGATGGGGCGGCCATGGCCTCGGCCTTTGGGGTGGCGGCCAGTCAGGCGTCCGGGTCGCTGCAGTTCCTGCAAAATGGTGCCTGGAACAAGCGTTATCAGGTGGGCGAGGCCGCGATGAAGGGGCTGATGGCCGCCACGCTGGCCCAGGGCGGTTTCATCGGTTCGGCCGAGGCGCTGGAAGGCACGCACGGCTTTTTGCGCGGCTACAGCGATGGCGCCGACCCGGCCCGCGCGATTGCCGGGCTGGGCGAAGTGTGGGAGACGCTGCGGATCGGGGTCAAACCCTATCCGGCCTGCCGCTATACCCATGCGGCGGTGGATGGCCTGCTGGACTTGCAGCGCCAGCACGGCTGGCGGGCCGAGGATGTGTCGGCCATCCGCGTCGGGCTGCACCGCAACGGCATCGCGCTGGTCGGCGCGCCGCTGGCCGCCAAGCAGCGCGCCCGCAGCGTGGTCGAGGGGCAATTCTCGATGCCCTTTGCGGCTGCAGTTGCGCTGCTGCGCGGGCGCTTTGGCTGGGACGATTACGACCTGCTGGGCAATCCGCAGGCCGAGGCCATCGCGGCGCGGGTGGATGTGTGGAACGACCCCAGCCTTGAAGGTCTGCGCCACCCGTTCGGCGCCACGTTGGAGGTGACGGCCGGGGGCAGCACCCACAGCTTGCGCATTGCCGACCCGTCGGGCGAGCCTGAAACCTTTCCGACGCCGGGCGCCTGCGCCGCCAAGTTCGGTGCCCTGGCCGGGCCGGTGCTGAACGCGGGCGCCGATGACTGGCTGCACCGGCTGGCCAGCCTGCCCGGCGCCGCCTCTGTCCGCGACCACCTTGCCTGAGGATCCCATGCCCGACACTTACGACATGCAGGCCGCCTATCCCGAAATCCGCGAAGGGGTGCGCGCGTTGTGCGCCCAGTTCCCGCCAGAGTATCACCGCAAGGTGGACGAGGCCCGCGCCTATCCCGAGGCCTTTGTCGAGGCCCTGACGCGCGAGGGCTGGATGTCGGCGCTGATCCCCGAGGCCTATGGCGGCTCGGGGCTGGGGCTGGCCGAAGCCTCTGTCATCATGGAGGAAATCAACCGCGCGGGCGGCAATTCGGGCGCCTGCCACGGGCAAATGTACAACATGAACACGCTGATCCGGCACGGGTCCGAGGAACAGCGCCGCACCTATCTGCCCAGGATCGCCACGGGCGAGCTGCGCCTGCAATCCATGGGCGTGACCGAACCCACCACCGGCACCGACACCACCAACCTGCGCACCACCGCCGTGCGGCGGGGCGATCGCTGGGTCATCAACGGGCAGAAGGTCTGGATCAGCCGCATTCAGCATTCCGACCTGATGATCCTGCTGGCCCGCACGACGCCGGTGGATCAGGTGAAGAAACGTTCCGAGGGGCTGTCGATCTTTCTGGTCGATCTGCGCGAGGCGATCGGCAAGGGGCTGGAGGTCCGTCCGATCCTGAACATGGTCAACCACGAGACCAACGAGCTGTTCTTTGACAATCTGGAGATCCCGGCGGAAAACCTGATCGGGCAGGAAGGTCAGGGGTTCAAGTATATCCTGACCGGGCTGAACGCCGAACGCGCGCTGATCGCGGCGGAATGTATCGGGGATGGCTACTGGTTCACCGACCGGGTGGTCGATTACACCAAGAACCGCGTGGTCTTTGGCCGGCCCATCGGGCAAAATCAGGGGGTGCAGTTCCCCATCGCCGAAGCCTATATCGAGGTCGAGGCAGCAAACCTGATGCGCTGGCAGGCCTGCCGCAAGTTCGATGCCGGGCTGCCCTGCGGGCCGGAAGCGAACATGGCGAAGTATCTGGCCGCCAAGGCCAGCTGGGAGGCCGCGAATGCCTGCATCCAGTTCCACGGCGGCTTTGGCTTTGCCTGCGAATACGATGTGGAACGCAAGTTCCGCGAAACCCGGCTGTATCAGGTGGCGCCGATCTCGACCAACCTGATCCTGTCCTATGTGGCCGAGCATATCCTTGGCCTGCCCCGTTCCTACTGAAGGCACCCAATGAGCACGCTGGACATCGACCATCTGCGCCAATGGGTCGGCACGACGCGCGAAAGCCGCGATACGATCAGCCCCCGGCTGGCGCATGGTCTGGACGCCATTCTGGACGGCAAGGACACCCCGCAACCGGGCGATGTGGCGCCGAGCGGAATTCACTGGTGTCTCTCGCCCGACATTGCCCCCATGTCGGGGCTTGGCCCCGATGGCCACCCGGCACGCGGCGGGTTCCTGCCGCCGGTGCCGCTGCCGCGCCGGATGTGGGCCGGGGGGCGGTTGCAGTTTCACGGCACCTTTCGGGTGGGGGACGAGATCCACCGCCTGTCGCGCGTCGCCTCGGTCGAGGTCAAGGAAGGGCGCAGCGGGGCGCTGTGCTTTGTCGCGGTGCTGCACGAGTATCACGGACCCTCGGGTCTGGTGCTGAACGAGCAGCACGACATCGTCTACCGCGACATCACCCCCAGCATGGCCGCGCCCGCGCCGGACACCATCGCCCCGGCCGAGTGGCGCGAGGAGATCGCGGCAAGCCCTGTCCTGCTGGCGCGATATTCGGCTGTCACCTTCAACGGCCACCGCATCCATTATGACCGTGACTATTGCCGGGATGAGGAGCTGTATCCCGGTCTGGTCGTCCACGGCCCGTTGCAGGCGACATATCTGCTGGCCATGGCGGCGCGGATGCTGGGCCGGATGCCTGGCGACTTCCGCTTTCGCGGCGTCGCGCCGCTGTTCGATGGCCAGCGCATGAGCGTCAACGGCACCCGCGCGCCCGATGGCCTGGCCTTGTGGACCGCCGCACAGAACGGGGCCATCACCATGCAGGCCAGCGCGACCTGAGGCCGCCCGCCCCCGGTCAACCGCTGCGCCTGGCCCCGGCCGCGCTGGGTATTTGGAAAAAGGCAAAGCAGCGAGGGCAGAGCAAGGCGAGCCTCGTTTGCGCGGCAGGGACCGCTGTCATGGGCGCGATGTCTCGAGACCGCGCCCATGACCCGAGGGCCAGCCCGTCGCCGCGATCACTCTGGATATTTCGCCTTGCATTCGGCAATGACCGGCGCCGCGGCGCGTTCGAGTTCGCGTTGCTTTGCCTCCATGCTGGTCAGCTTGGCGCGTTCCTCGGTCAGGTTGATGGCCTTTGGACGCACCTCGATGCGCGGGACGTTTTCAAAGCACATCTCGGGCGGGCCGGCAGGTTTGCCGTCGACCATTGGCGGCGGGCCGCAGCGAACCCAGGTCCAGTTGTCGACCTCGACCTCTTCGAGCGCATAGCCGCGGGCAATGTTGGCGCGGGTTTCGTCGATCAGCCGGTTCATCACAAAAAGATCGCGGGCGCCCAGGCGGATGCACTGTTCCTGCGGCGTGCCGCAGGCGGCCAGCAATCCAAGAAGGGCAAGGGGGGCATATGCACGCATGACGGGACTCCTGTGGAAACAGGCTAAGCCTTCCTGCGCGTGACGCAAGGGGCCTACCACCGTGCCTCGTGGCTGTTACAGTGACGTGATTGAACACCTGCGAATCCAACCGCCGCGCCGCGCGGCCCATTGCCAAGGTTTCCGCCATGTCGCCCATGATCACCCGACGCCGCCTGATCCTGTCGTCCGCCGCAGCTGGCGGGCTGATGCTGGTGCATCCGTTCACCGCGCGTGCGCAGGCCGGTCAGGCGCATCTGCGCATTCTGGCGACCACCGACCTGCATTGCCATGTGCAGCCCTATGACTATTACGCCGACCGGGCGGTTGACACTGCCGGGCTGGCCCGCACCGCCACCATCCTGACCGAGTTGCGCGCCGAGGCCGCGAACAGCATCACGGTGGACAATGGCGATTATCTGCAAGGCAACCCGATGGGCGATTACATCGCCTACAAGAAGGGCATGAAGCCAGGCGACATTCACCCGGTGATCGCCGGGATGAACGCGGTCGGCTATGATGCCGGGACGCTGGGTAACCACGAATTCAACTATGGCGTCGATTTCCTGACGCTGGTGAATGCAGGCGCCGGTTTCCCGGTGGTCTGCGCCAATGTGGCGACCGAACTGGGCGCGACGCCGCTGGAAGACAAGCTGCTGGTGCAGCCCTATGTCGTGCTGGACAAGACCATCAAGGACGGCAGCGGCGCGGACCATGCGCTGAAGATCGGCATCATCGGCTTTGCCCCGCCGCAGATCATGCAATGGGACCGCGCGCATCTGGAAGGCACCCACCATGCGCGCGACATCCTCGAGGCCGCCCGCGCCTGGGTGCCCGAGCTGCGCAAGACCGCCGATATCGTGATCGTGCTGTCGCATAGCGGCATCGACACTGCCGAGGAAGCCAGGTGGATGGAAAACGCCGCCTGGCATCTGGCCGGGATCGAGGGGGTGGATGCCATCGTGCTGGGTCATCAGCACAAGCTGTGGCCCGCCAAGGACTTTGAGGGGGCGGAACTTGATGCCTCGAACGGTCATATCCGCGGTGTTCCGGCGGCGATGGCGGGGTTCTGGGGCTCGCATCTGGGGATCATCGACCTGATGCTGGAGAAGTCGGGCGATGGCTGGACCGTCGCCTCGGGCGAAGGCGCGCTGCGGCCGATCAGCGAAAGGACGCCTGATCGCAAGGTCAAAGCGCTGGTTGGCGACTATGCCCCCGCCATCGCGGCCACTGCGGCGGTTCACGCCGAGACGCTGGATTATGTCCGCGCCGAGGTCGGCAGGACCGATGCCCCGCTGCATTCCTATTTCGCGCTGGTGGCGGACGATCCTTCGGTCCAGATCGTCAACATGGCGCAGTCCTGGTATGTGGCCCAGCTGCTCAAGGGCACCGAACATGAAGGGCTGCCGCTGGTGTCTGCCGCCGCGCCGTTCAAGGCCGGTGGCCGGGGCGGGCCGGAATATTACACCGATGTCGCGCCGGGGCCGGTTGCAATCAAGAACGTGGCCGATCTTTACCTTTACCCCAACACCTTGCAGGTGGTGCGCATCACGGGCGAGCAGCTGAAAGGCTGGCTGGAGCGGTCCGCCGGCGCCTTCAACCAGATCGAGCCGGGCAAGGCCGACCAGCCGCTGCTGAACCCCGACTTCCCCAGCTACAATTATGACGTTATCGACGGGGTGACCTACAGGATCGACCTGTCGCAGCCCGCGCTGTTCCTGCCCAATGGCGAGATCAACATGCTGCGCGCCAGCCGGATCACCGATCTGATGTATCAGGGCAAGCCGGTCGACCCCGAACAGGAGTTCATCGTGGCGACCAACAATTACCGCGCCTCGGGCGGGGGCAACTTCCCCGGTGCCGACGGGTCCACGGTGATCTTGCGCGCGCCCGACACCAACCGCGACATCATCGTGCGCTATATCGTCGAAAAGGGCACCATCGCCCCGGCGGCCGATGCGAACTGGACCTTTGCCCCGATCGCAGGGGCCTCGGTGCTGTTCCAGACCGGCCCCAGGGCCGAGGCGCATCTGGACGATGTGCGCAAGCGCGGGCTGAACATCGACCTGGTGGGACCGGGCAGCGACGGCTTCGCCAGCTATCGCATCACCTTGTAAGGCGGATCGGCCCTCTCCCCCGGCAAGGGGAGGGGGCGCGGCCCCGCTGCGCATCGCGTGCACCGCTCTGGCCAGCGGCGCTCCATCTTGCTATGGCAAGGGGAAAGCTGCCGGAGGCCGCCATGCTCGATTCCGAATTCGAAGACCGCAAGTCCAGCGCCTCCGGCTGGTTCCGAAAGCTGCGCGACCGTATCGTCGCCGCCTTCGAGGCGCTGGAGGACCGGCACAC
The DNA here is from genome assembly GCF_000429765.1 of Gemmobacter nectariphilus DSM 15620. Classification (GTDB taxonomy): domain Bacteria; phylum Pseudomonadota; class Alphaproteobacteria; order Rhodobacterales; family Rhodobacteraceae; genus Wagnerdoeblera; species Wagnerdoeblera nectariphila. Next base: position 125,582 of record NZ_KE386949.1, read on the forward strand.
CTCTGGCCCCGGATCGGACCTTCCCGCCGGGCGGTTCGAGGTGACCCCGACCAGCCGGGCCAATGATGGCGGCGGCGGCATCATGTCGGTGATGCGCGGCGGGCGAGTGTTCGAGAAAGTGGGCGTCAACTGGTCCGCCGTTCACGGCAGCTTGCAGCCGCGCGCGCAAAAGGCGATGGCGGCCCGCGGTGTGCCGGGGATGGAAAGCGATCCGCGCTTCTGGGCCAGCGGCATCAGCCTTGTGGCCCATATGCGCAACCCGCATTGCCCGGCCGTCCACATGAACACCCGCATGTTCTGGACCCCTCATGCCTGGTGGTTCGGGGGCGGCGCCGATCTGAACCCCGCGCTGGAATATGCCGAGGACACCGCCCATTTCCATTCCGCCATGGAAGCCGCCTGCGATGCCCATGACCCGCGCTATTACGAGAAATTCCGCGCCTGGGCCGATGAATATTTCTTTGTCCCCCATCGTGGCCGGGCGCGCGGGGTCGGCGGCATCTTCTACGACGATCTGAACACTGGCGACTGGAACGCCGACTTTGCCTTTACCCGCGCCGTGGGCGAGGCGTTCCTGCCTGCCTTCGAGCCGCTGGTCGACCGGCGCCGGGGTCAGGTCTGGTCCGAGGCCGACCGCGATGCACAGCTGGTTCACCGCGGGCTTTATGCCGAATACAACCTTGTCTATGACCGGGGCACCAAGTTCGGGCTGGAAACCGGCCACGATGCCAATGCCGTGCTGATGAGCCTTCCGCCGCTGGCCAAGTGGATCTGAGGCGGCTTAAGGCTGGCTTAAGGTTGATGGCGCAGCCTGCCGCCCTGTGAAAGGCCGGACGCGTGCGGATACTGATTGTCGAGGATGACGACCTGTTGCGCGACGGGCTGACCGTCGGGCTGCGGCTGTCGGGCTTTTCGCCCGAGGCGGTCGGCACCTGTGCCGATGCGCGGGCGGCGCTGGGACTGGGCGGGTTTCAGGCGCTGGTGCTGGATCTGATGCTGCCCGATGGGTCGGGGCTGGATCTGCTGGCCGGGTTGCGTGCGGGCGGGATGGACCTGCCGGTTCTGGTGCTGACCGCCCGCGACGGGGTGGGCGACCGGGTGGCCGGACTGGACGGCGGGGCCGACGACTACCTTGGCAAACCCTTTGAATTGCAGGAACTTGCGGCCCGCTTGCGGGCGATCCTGCGCCGCCATGCCGGGCGGGCCGAGGCGCAGATGCGCTGGAACGGGCTGGCGCTGGATCCGGCCCGGATGCGCGGCACGCTGGACGGGCGCGAGGTGCCGTTCTCGCGCCGCGAATTCACCCTTTTGCAAGCCCTGATCGAACGACCCGGCGCGATCCTGTCCAAGGCCGCGCTGGAGGAGCGGCTCTATGGCTGGCAGGAAGAGGTCGAAAGCAACACCGTGGAAGTGCATGTCCACAAGCTGCGCGCCAAGCTGGGGGCGGGCTTCATCGAAACGGTGCGCGGGGCGGGTTACCGGCTGGCGGACCCGGAGGCACCATGACATCCATCCGCGCCCGGCTGTTCGTGATCTTGCTGGCGGCAACCGGCATTGTCTGGCTGTCGGCGGTGGTGTGGATCCAGCAGTCCACCCGCGCGCAGGTGGCCGAGGTGCTGGACCGCCGGCTTCAGGAGTCGGCGCAGATGGTTGCCTCGCTGATCGCCCGCAATGGCGGGATCGTCGGGGAGGGCACGGCCGCGCTGGTCCACGCGCCCGCCCTGCCCGGCGCCGCGCATGATTTCGCGCGCCAGCTGGTCTGTCAGGTCTGGGGCATCGACGGCAAGATGAAAAGCGGCTCGGATGGCGCGCCTGCCGTGCAGCTGGCCGATGGCCCCCAGGGGTTCAGCGAGCGCGAGGTCGATGGCGTGGTCTGGCGCGTCTACAGCCATGTGGACGCGGCCTCGGGGATCCGCGTCATGGTGGGCGATGCGCGGTTCATGCGGGACCGGCTGGTCGGCGGGGTGGTGCTGGGCCTGCTGGCCCCGGCGGTGCTGATCCTGCCGCTGCTGGCCGGGGCGATCTGGCTGGCGGTGCGCGGCGGGCTGGCCCCGCTGGATCGTTTTGCCGTCGCGCTGGCGCGCCGCCCGGCCACCGATCTGCGCCCGCTGGAGGCGCGCGGCGCCGCGCGTGAATTGCAGCCGACGATCACCGCCCTGAACGGGCTGTTCCAGCGCCTGCACACCGCACGCGAGCGCGAACGCAGCTTTACGGTCTTTGCAGCGCACGAACTGAAAACGCCGCTGGCCGGCCTCAAGACCCAGGCGCAGATTGCCGCCATCGCCCCGGATGAGGCGACACGCACCCGCGCCCTGACCCAGCTTGCCGCCGGGGTGGACCGGACCGACCGCATGGTCCGGCAACTGCTGGACATGAGCGTCGCCGAAAGTGCCGAAGCCAGCCAGGGACCGGCGCAGGATGGCGCGCGCCTCCTGTCGGATGTGGCCGAGGGGCTGGCCGGCCTTGCCCAGGCGCGCGGCGTGCGGCTGAGGGTTCAGGCACCCTCGGGCCTTTGGCGCACCACCCAGGCGGCGCTGCTGGCCCCGGCGCTGCGCAACCTGCTGGAAAACGCGATCCTTGCCTCGCCGCGTGATGCCACGGTCGAGGCAGGGATGGACCTGCACGCGGGGCGGATCCGCTTTTGCATCCGTGACCGCGGGCCGGGGATCGCCGCGCAGGACCGGCCCCATGTCACCGACCGCTTCTATCGCGGCACGGCCAGCGTGCCGGGGGGCGGCAGCGGGCTGGGGCTGGCCATCGTTGCCGCCGCGATAGAGCGGATGGGGGGCGATCTGCACCTGTCGCCGCGCGAGGGTGGCGGCGAGCAGGCTGAACTGGTCATCCCGGCAACCGACTGACATTTCGTAGATTTTCAGCGGACCATCGCAGGGGGCCTTGCAGGACTTTGCCGCAAGGCCCCCTGCCCTGTCAGATGATGCGCACCTGCGTGCCGATCGGGCAGATCTCGAACAGCTGGGCGATCATCTCGTTGTAAAGCCCGATGCAGCCGTCCGAGGATTTGCGCCCGATCTTGCGGGTGTCATGGGTGCCGTGGATGATGTAGGCGGGCCAGGACAGATACATCGCATGGGTGCCCAGCGGGTTTTCCGGGCCGGGCGGGATCGGCTTCCAGTCCGGATAGCGCTGCAGCTGCGAAGGCGTCGGGGTCCAGGACGGGCCGACCTTCTTGCGCACGATGCGGGTATAGCCGCGCTTGGTCAGATCGTCCGAGATCGGCACCGAGGTCGGGTAGATCCGGTAATCGCTGCCATCCCCGCTCCAGTAATGCAGGGCGCGCGAGACGGTATCGGCCACGATGGTCGCCTTGCCCAGATCGTCGAAATGGTCGCGCCAGTCCTGCCCGCGAAAGATCGAGGTGTTGCGGCGCACCGGCTCGCTCGCGCGGGCGCTGGCCGGCACGATCAGTCCGGCCGCCGCGCCAAGGCCAAGCAACAGGGTGGATCGGCGGGAAAGGGTCATGGTGTGCTCCTTGGTTGCGCGGAAAGGTCAGGGTTGGCCGGCCGTCAGCTCGGCCATGCGGCGCGTCAGGGCGGCGCGCGAAATCTCGCCCGTGTGGCTGGCAACCAGCCGGCCATCGGCGGCAAAGAACAGGGTCACCGGCAGCCCGCGCACGCCCAGGGCCCGCATCAGCGCGCTGCCCCGATCCTGAACGATCGTATCGGCGGCAAGCCCCTCGGCCGCGAGGTAGCTGACGATGCGGGCGGCATCTTCACCCTGATTGGCCAGCTCAAAGCGCGGTGCGCCGGGGGCGGCGGCCATCTCGGTCAGCAAGGGCATTTCGCGCCGGCAGGGCGGGCACCAGCTGGCCCACAGGTTCAGCACCAGCGGCCCGGACAGGCGCAGCTCGGCCCCCGCCAGAGTCGCCAGCGTCACATCGGGCAGGCGAACCTCGGGCGGCCTGTCCAGCGCAAGCGCCGTGATCTGCCCCACCATCGCCGCAACCGCGGCAACGCCTGCCAGCGGCACCGCCAGGGCTGGCGCGCGCCAGCCCATCAGCAACAGGGCCACGAAGGCCACGGCAAAGCCCCATCCGGGTTCGAACCCGCCTTGCCAGACCCGCAGCACATCCAGCGGTGCCGCAGCGAAGGCCGGCCAGTTCAGCACCACATGGGCCAGCCGCGCAGCCAGCACCCAGACAAGCACCAGATAGCCTGCCAGCGCGCCGATCCCCCCGGCGCCGCCGCTGCGGCGCAGCCTGCGGTCAGCGATCTCGGCCCCGACCAGCAGCAAGGCCATGCCGACAACCGCCGCAAGGCGTTGGGCGTCCAGCACCAGCGGGCCAAGGGCAATGGCATTCATCGCACGATCCGCGACTGGCAGGGGGGCCGGGTCATGTGCAGGGCGCGGGCGTCAGGGTCGGTTCTCATCATGTCCGGCGAGATGCGCGGCCAACCTTAACCCGGGCTTAAGCCTGGCACAGGCCCCCGACCGATCACACAGGCTTGACCACAGGCCCGGCACAGTCCCGCCCGCCCCGAGCAGGCTCTCGGGCCGGCCCTGCGAAACAGTGCCCCCGAGACAAGCGAATTGGAACAAATTTTCGCCACTATTGCAGGGTCTCTTCCTCTTTGGGTTGCAGCGCGTGTTTTCCGTCCGTGATCAATCGTGCAAGAATAAACGGAGCAGACAATGGAACCGATGCGAATTCTTGCGGTCGATGACGACCCGGTATTCCTGCTGCTGCTGGAACATATCCTCAGCGATATCGGTTATTCCGACTTGCACTGCGTCGGATCGGGCGCCGAGGCGCTGGCCCGGCTGCGTGATCGCACCCAGAGGTTCGATTGCCTGCTGCTGGACATCGACATGCCCGAGATGACCGGGATCGAGCTGTGCCGCCGGATCCGCGCCCTGCCCGATTACCGCGACACGCCGATCCTGATGATCACGGCGATGAAAACGCTGCAATATGTCGAAGGCGCGTTTCGCGCCGGTGCCAACGATTATGTCCACAAGCCGGTGGACGAGCTGGAAATCCGCACCCGGCTGCGCATGGTGGGCGATCTGCTGGATGAACGGCGGCGCCGGGCTTCGGTCGAATCGCGGATCTCGACCGATTTCGGACTGCCGAATGTGGTGGTCAGCTTTGACGAGCCCTTTGCCATCAACGAGGTCGGCAGCACCATCGAATATCTGGCGCTGGAAAACTATGCCCTGACCCTGGGGCGCCTGCGGCTGTTCGGTCATACGGTCGTCAGCTTCAAGGTGACCAATGCCGAGAGCATATTCTTTGCGACCGACGGCATCGGCTATGTCGATACGATGGCCAATGTTGCGGCGGCCATCGACGGGGCGCTGAAATCCTTCAATCACCTGATCGCCTTTGCCGGTCGGGGGGAATTCGTCGCGATGATCTCGCAGCGGTGCAGCCTGGAAACCGCGACGGTCCAGGATTCCATCGACAGTGCGCTCGAACGCTATGCACGGCTTTATGACGCCCTTGGCATTCCCATGCCGCGCGTGTGCGTGGGGGAAACGCAGCACGCCGGGTTCTTCAGCCGCACATCGGTGAAACAACTGATCCGCGACGCGCGCGAAAGCGCCCGCCGCGCGATGGCCGTAAGATAGGTGGTGACAGCATGACGATTTCAGCTATTGGCACCAGCACGACACCGGGCATCCGCGATCCGCTTGCCGGCATTCGCCAGCGCTTTCTGGCGCTTGTGGAAACCTATGTCATCGAGGTCGAGTTGCTGCGCGAAGATGCGGCCGATCCGGCGCAGGCCGCAGAGGTCATGTCCGAGCTTGCCTCGATCGCGCATCGGGTGGCGGGGGTGGCCGCAACCCTGGGCTTTGCGCCGCTGGGCGATGTGGCCGCACGGCTGGACGGCACGCTGACATGCGCGAAACTGAACGGCAACCTGGACCTGACCGAACACGACGCCCTGATCGGCCAGTTCCACACTGCATTGAATGACGCTGTGGCCCAAGGCGCCTGCTGATCGCGCCTCGGCACGATCAACGCATATGTGACGGACCATCGCCGGATGGGACCGACGGGGATGACCATGTTTGAGTGTTTTCAACCATCGCAAGTCGACGCGCTAGGCTCCCTGACGCTGTTTTTCGGCTTTGCCATCTTTTACCTGCTCTACCGCGTCAGCCAGTCGTATTTCTTTGGCAGGCGGTATTTCGTCATCACCCTTGTCGCCATGCTGGCCTGGCTGTTCGCCGTGTTCATGCAGACCTCTGCCACGGATGCGGTCTGCCGCAGCTTCTGGTCCGATGCCGCCTGGCCGCCGATCGTGCTGTTGCCGACGGCCTGGACACTGTTTCTGATCGACTACACCTATGGCGCGCGCTACCGGCCGCGCCTGTGGCGCACCGCGCTTTTGATGGCAGGGCCGCTGATCGCGGCCGTGACGGTTGGCACGAACGGGCTGCATCATCTGTTCCACACGCCGGTCCCTGCCGATGGCCTGACCGGCGGCGCTCGTCCCGGCCCGCTGTTCTATGCCTTTTCGATCTATCTTTATGCGACGCTGGCCTGCGCCATTCTGGTGACATTGGGCGGCATGTTGCGGGCGCGCGCGCCGCACCGGACCTTTTACGCGGGCCTGTTTCTGGTCACCCTGGCGCCTGCGCTCAGCAATGTGATGTTCGTGGTCTACGACGTTCGCGTGCAAGGGCTGGATCCGACGCCCTTCGCCTTTTCGATCACCCTGTTCATCTTGCTGGTGATGGTCGCCGAGAACCGGCTGATGGATGTCGCCGCCATCGGCAAGGATCTGCTGTTCCACACCTCGCCCGACCCGATCTTTGTGCTTGATGTCGAGGGCAATCCCGTCGGTCGCAACCCCGAGGCACGCCGCATGTTCGGCCCCGATTTCGGGACCAGGGCCGCGGCGGACGGGCTGGGCACCGAATTGCAGGATTTCATCGCCGATCTGATCGAGACATCAGGCAAGCCGCTGCGCAAGACCCTGAGCGTGCGCAACAGGTATTTCGACCCCGAGGTCTTTCCGATCAACCAGCATTTCGGGCCTACCGGCTCGATCGCCGGATGGGTGCTGCGCCTGCGCGATTCGACCGAGCGGCGCTTTCTGTCCGGGGCCTTGCAGGCCGAACGGGATTTCCTGTCGCGCCTGATGGAAACCAGCATGTCGGGCATTCTGGTGCTCGATGCCCATGGGGCAATCAGTTTCATCAATGCCGAGGCCGAGCGGGTTCTGGGCCTTGAAGGTCTGCCGGTGCGCGAGATCAGCCTACGCGATCCCGACTGGCAGTTCGAATGGCCCGAAGGCACAGCCGCCACCGGGCTGGGGGAAGTCGTCTCCGCGCTGATCGCGACCCAGGAGCCGCTGCGCAATCGCCTGCTGTCGCTGCTGCGTCGCAGCGATGGCGAACGGCGGGTGATTTCCGTGAACGCGACGCTGCTCAAGTCCCCCGAAGCCGATGCGCGCGTCGTCGTCTCGCTGGCCGATGTGACCGACCAGCACCGCACGGAAATCAACCTGCGCGATGCGGCGGCGAAATCGGAATCCGAGAACCGCAGCAAGTCGCAGTTCATCGCCAACATGAGCCACGAGATCCGGACGCCCCTGAACGGTGTGCTGGGCATGGCCGAGGTGCTGGACCGGCTGATCAAGGACCCCGAGCAAAAGCGCATGATCACCACGATCCGCCATTCGGGAGAATTGCTGCTGACCATCCTGAACGACGTGCTGGACATGTCCAAGATCGAGGCCGGCAAGCTGGAGCTGGAATCCACGCTGTTCCGCCCCGACCATCTGGCCGCCCGCATCGAAGAGCTGTTCTCGGTCGCAGCCGATGAAAAGCAACTGTCCTTCGAGGTCTATACCAGCGGGCGCGCCGACATCCAGCGCATCGGCGATCCGCACCGGCTGATGCAGATCCTGCAAAATCTGGTCAGCAATGCGATCAAGTTCACCCATGACGGCGAGATCATGGTCACCGTGTCCTGCCCGGCTGGCCGGCCCGTGGTGATCGAGGTGCGCGACACCGGGATCGGCATGTCGGACGAACAGATCGACCGCATCTTCCGCCCGTTCGAACAGGCCGATGGCAGCGTGACACGCCGGTTCGGCGGCACCGGGCTGGGCATGGCGATCGTCGCCAAGCTGGTCGAGCTGATGGACGGCCAGATCGACGTGCAAAGCGAGATCGGCGAAGGCACCACGATCCGTGTGACCCTGCCGCTTGAAATCGATGCGTTCAGCGCCCGGTCAGCCGGTTGATCGCCTCCAGAAAGGCGGCGGCGCGAATCGGCTTGGGCAAGATCATGTCGGCCAGCATCGAGGCCCGGTTCCCCGCAATGCCGCCCGAGCCATCGACCGCCGCCGTGAACAGGATCATCGGGCAGGATGCGTTCAGCGACTGGCTGGCCTTCAGGTGGCGAATCAGCCGGTCTCCGTTGATGTGCGGCATGTTCAGATCGAAGATCAGCAGATCAAAGCGCCGCGTCTGCGCCAGTTCCAGCGCGCGGCGGCCATCCTCGACCAGGGTCAGTTCGGTGGCCGGGTGATCCTGCAGCAGATGTTCGACGATGGCCCGATTGATTTCATCGTCATCCGCGACAAGAATCCGCAGCGGGCGGATCTGAACACGCCCGAAAACGGTCCCTGCATCAGGGCCGGCGTCGCCACCATCATCCATGGCCAATTTCCATCCCACACGAAATATGCAAGACATATCCTGATTTGATTATACAATCGAGAAAAGAAACGCCCGTTGACCGGAAATGCAATCACTTCCTCAACGTAAGGATGGCGTGCATCAGATCCTTGCGGCGAAACGGCTTCGCAAGATGGGTATCAAACCCGGCGACCAGATAATCGGCGACCTGATTGACCAGCGCATTCGCCGTGACGGCGATGGCGGCCGTCGGCGCCATGCCACGCTTCAGTTCGGCCGCGCGGATTTCGCGGATCGCGCTCACCCCGTCCATCACGGGCATGGAAATATCCAGCAAGAGCAGGTCGAACTCATGCGCATGCCAGCTGTCCACCGCCTGCTTGCCGTCCTGCACGCTGATCAGCTTGGCCCGCGTGTCGGCCAGCATCTCTTCCAGCACCAGGCGGTTGGTCGGGCTGTCGTCGGCAATCAGGATGCGCATCCCCTCAAGGCTTTCCGCCTCGTCCAGGGGGGCGGCGTCGGCAGCATCAGTGGCGATATCCGCCTCGGCCCAGGGCAAGGTCAGCCGCACGGTCCGACCAAGCGCCCCTTGCGAAACGGCCATCGTGCCGCCCAGCCCTTCCACGACCCCGGCAAGTGCCGGATCGGGCTGCGGATCGCCTGGCGGGCTTTGAATCTCGACGATGATGGGTTTCAGGGCCTTGGCGCTCAGCTTGAGACGGATGTTGCAATCGGGCACCGCAAAGGGATTGCTGCCCAGGATCGTCTGGAGGATTGCAAACATTGCATCGGGATCCCCGATGCGGCCGTTCTCGCAGCCAAGGCTGCTGAAGGCCTCGAACGCGCCGTTCCCGGCTTCGGCCTTTGCCACATAGACCGCCTCAAGCCGGCGGAGAACATCGACAGGCCTGAAAGGCTTGCGTTCCACTGTGCGTCCCTGATCCAAGCTGTCTTGCGACGGTCGGTTTCCTGCTGCCCACCAAAGCGGGGGATCGGCGCCAAAGCGGCCACAAACTCGCACATACCACGACGAACATCAGGTCCGCCACGCGTGCGCCGTCCACTTCTCGCCCGAATTCAGCCCGACCCAAGACACGGGCGAAAGGGGATGCGACACGTCTTTGGCAGCTATAGCACCGCCGCGCGGACGAACACAACCCGACTGCCAGAGCGCGGGCGAAACCCTGCCCGGCATTCAGCCTTGTGCCCAAAGCGGCGCCAGAGGCGCAATATCATCGCAGGGTAGTGAGGTGCGGGGAATGCTCTCTCATAGACAGATCTTGCATTTCCCGGGATCGCCAGACTTGATGCGCCAGACCGGTTGCGTGCAATTTACACTTGAAAGATGGACGTTAATCTTGCTTGCACAGTGTGCTGATTACCTGGTTCGCGTGGCATGTCGGGCGGCCGGTTCCGATCCAAAGATCGTCTCTGCCCGCCATGCAGAAAGGACGCCGTGATGACTGTGCAAACCCGCATGGCCCGCGCGTTGCGCGCGCTGATTGCCCAAGATGCCTCTGACCTCGAACGCGGGATCGCGCGGGGCCTGGCGGGGCTTTCGGATCTGCTGGGCGGCGGGCGGGCCTGGGTGTTTCTGGCCGGCGCCGACGGCACTGCCTGCCATGCCCATGACAGTTCTGCCGAAGGGGCGGCGCGGCAGATCGCGGCGGCGCCCGGCTGGCCCCGGCAACTGGCGCAACCGATGGTGGCGCCGCAGCCCGCAACCTTGCCCACCATCGGGGCCTATCTTGCAGATCAGGGCGCCGGGCCCTGCCTTGTGACCCCGATGAACACCGCGGACGGCCCTGTCGGGGTCATGGTCTGCGAAGTGATCGCCCCGGATGCGGACATCCGCGACTTTGCCGGGGAATATGCCGGCCTGCTGGCCGAAATCATCCGCAAGGCCCGCACCGACCATCACCGCGCCGAGACCGGCCATCGGCTTGAGGCCATCCTGGGGGCCCTGCCCGATCTGCTGTTCGAAATCGACGCGAACGGCATCTATACCGGCTTTGCTGCCGGCCCCCGGCATCTGCTGCTGATGCAGCCCAGCGAGTTCAAGGGGCGCGAGATCGGGTCTGTCATGCCCCCGGACGTCGCCGTGACCGTGCGGCGGGCCTTGCGCGAGGTGCTCGAACATGGCCACGTCAACGACCTGCACTTCGCGCTGGACCTGCCGGACGGACGCCATGTGTTCGCCGCGAACGGCGCGCGCAAGGCGGCGGCCTCGCCCGGGCAGGATCCCGGCGTTGTGTTCCTGGTCCGCGATGTGACGCAGGCCCATGCGATGAAAGAGGAACTCGGCCGCCTGGGCAGCATCACCCGGGCCATGAGCAACCTGGTGGTCATCGTCGATCCCGATCTGCGGATCACATGGGTGAACCCAGCCTTCGAATCGCATACCGGCTGGACGCTGGACGAGATTCGCGGCCAGTCCCTGCCCGGCCTCGTGCGCTGCGAGGAAAGCGACCCCGAGGTCGTCGCGGGCGTCAGTGCGGCCATCGCGCAGGCCCTGCCGTTCAGTGGCCAGATGGTCAACAAGGACCGGCACGGCAATCGCTACCACGTCGACTTCAACATCCTGCCGCTGCGCGATGCCCAAGGCGAGGTCCAGGGATTTGTCAGCGTCGAAACCGTCGTCACCCAGATCAAGGAACAGAAGGCCGCGCTGGAACGGCTGGCACAGGCCGCCGCGATGGCGCAGTCCCGGCTGGAAAATGCGCTGAACGCTCTACCAGACGGGGTGATGATCTTTGATGCGGACGAGCGGCTCTTGATCTGCAATCCGGCGCAAAAGGCCGCCTTCCCCGAAATTGCGCCGCTGATGGTTCCGGGTGTCACGCGGCGGGAACTGCTGATGCATTCGCAGGCCCTGGGATTCTATGACGCGCCGCTGACGGCAGGTGCCGACATGCCCCCCGCCGATCCCATGGCCATCGCCCGTGGCAAGGCCCATCACGCCGACGAGTTCCAGCTTCGGGACGGGCGCTATTTTCGCCGGGTGATCAACCGGACCGCCGATGGCGGGCTGATCACCGTGGCCATCGACATGACGGCGCGCCACAACCAGATGGCGGCGCTGGATGCGGCGAACACCCAGTTGCAGCAGGCCCTGCACGAACGCGCCGAGGCCGAAAGCCGCCTGCACAACATCATGGATTCCACCCGCGTCGGCACCTGGGAGCTGGATCTGGACCTGGGCATCGTGACCGTCTGTCGCCAATGGGCCCAGATCTTCGGTCTGAACACCGGGGATTGCTGGAAGATCAGCCATGCCGATTTTCTGGATCTAGTCCATCCCGACGATCGCGCCATGCTGGAAAGCAACGACCCCCAGACGCGCAGCCCAGCCCCCGACCTGTTCGAACACGAATTCCGTATGCGCCATACCGATGGACACTGGGTCTGGGTGCTCTCACGCGGTCGGATCGAGGCGCGCGATGCCGACGGGCGGCCGATCCGGTTCGTGGGGGTCGATATCGACATCAGCGAACAGAAGCGGCTGGAAGAAGAGGTCCGGCAAAGCGATGCCTATCTGACCTCGGCCATGGAAAGCAACGTCGCCGCCTTTGCCATCTATGACGATCAGGACATTCTGGTCTACTGCAACCCGGAAGCGAAACGGTTGCTGCATCTGCGCCCTGGCCTGGTGCTTGGCCGACCGACCGAGGGCGATTTCTGGACGATGGAAACCCTCGATGGCGACCCGCTGGACTATGACGAGGGGCCCTGCAGCCTGGCCCGCCGTGCGGGGGCACTGGTCAGCGACATCCGGTTTTCCATCCGCTGGCCCGACGGGCGCCGTCAGGTGCTGACCTGCAATGCAACGCCGGTGGCAACGGGCAACAGGCGACAGAACACCGTGGTCTCGTTCTGGGACATCACCGAACAGCTGCGCGCAACCGAGCAACTGCGCGAGGCCCTGGCCCATGCCGAGGCCATGAGCCGGTCGAAATCCGTCTTCCTTGCCAACATGAGCCACGAGATCCGCACCCCCCTGAACGGCGTTCTGGGGCTGGCCGAAGTGCTGAGCATGCAGATCACCGACCCCGAACAAAGCCGGATGATCGCGACGATCCGGCAATCAGGGGAAACGCTGCTTTCGGTGCTGAACTCGATCCTCGACATGTCCAAGATCGAGGCTGGCAAGATCGAGATCGAGAATGTCCCCCTGGTGCTGCAGGATCTGCTGCAACAGATCGACGCGGTCTATTCCATTCAGGCCGAGGAAAAGGGCCTGGACTTCGAGGTGATCACCTCGACCGGCGCCGATCTGGCGCGCATTGGCGATCCGCACCGCATCCAGCAGATCCTGCACAATCTGATGAACAACGCGATCAAGTTCACCAGCCAGGGCGCGGTCACGCTGACGGTGGCCTGCCGCCGCGATCGGCCGGTGGTCTTCGAGGTGCGCGACACCGGCGTCGGCATGACACCCGAGCAAGGCGCGCGGGTGTTTCACAGCTTTGAACAGGCCGATGGCAGCACGACCCGCCGGTTTGGCGGCACGGGCCTTGGCCTGTCCATCGTGCGCGAGCTGGTCACCCTGATGGGTGGGCAGATCACGCTGGACAGCGCGCAAGGTCATGGCACCTGCATCCGGGTCGAGCTGCCCTTGCCCATGGCCAGCGAGCGGGAAACCGCCACCGCCTGACCCTTGCGGCCCGCCAGGCCAGATACCCAACCGGCGCCACATTCGCGTCCATATTTGACCAAGTTCGCCACACAAGGTTTCCAAAAGGTTGAATTGCCGCGTCGCGGATGAACCGACAAGGCGAACACAAAGGCGGAAAGTGGCGAAGGGTAGTACGATGAAAATTCTCGCTGTCGATGACGAGCCGCTCTTCCTCGAACTGCTCGAGGTTGCCCTGCACGAACAGGGCTTTGCCGAGGTCACCCCGGTCTATTCGGCAAAAGAGGCGCTCCGGGAACTGGAAATGAGCAAGGAGGCGTTCGACTGCATCTTGCTCGATATCCGCATGCCGGGGATGGACGGGGTCGAGCTGTGCCGAAAGATCCGCAGCATTGCGGGCTACAAGCGGGTGCCGATCCTGATGGTCACGGCCATGACGGACCGTCAGTATATCGACGATGCCTTCGCGGCCGGCGCGTCTGACTATCTGACCAAGCCGCTCGATTCCATCGAGCTGCGCGCCCGGATGCAGATGGTCGAGCGCCTGATCGGCGAGCAGTCGCGCAACCTGCTGCTGGAACAGCGCATCGGCCTGATGAGCGAGGCCGCCGATACCACGATCCGGCCCGAAGAGCTGGAATTCGATCTGGACACCCGGATCATGCTGCAAGGCTTCGACCGGATCATCGAATATTCCGCGCTGGAAAACTATCTGCTCAGCCTTGGCATGAAGGAAAGCTATGGCGCCTCGGTCTGTGCGATCCGCGTGACCAATGCGGCCAGCATCTTTGAACAGGCCTCGCGCGTGGCCTTCCTGAACATGCTCTATGATGTGGGCGTGTCGATCGAGACGGCGCTGAAATCGTCCAAGGCGCTGATCTCTTATGCCGGTGGCGGGGTGTTCGTGGCGGTCCTGGGCGACATGCGCGTCCCTGACGTGCGGGTCATCGAGACGCAGATCGCGACCTTGCTGCATGATTTCGACGACATCTATGCCGTCGACAAGCTGCCAAAGCCCGAAATCTCGGTGGGCGCGGCGGTGCGCAAGACCTTCCTGATCCGCCCGCGCGGCACCGAAATGCTGGACCATGCCATCTCGAACGCCAGCAAGCTGGCCGAGCATGAGACCTCTTTGAAAAGCGCCTGACCCTGCGGGGCGCCGCGATCACCCTCGCGGCGCCTGCGCCAGCGCCAGCAGGGCGCCGACGTCCAGATGCGCCTCCAGATGTGCGGCCAGCCGGTCCAGAGTAGACTCCACCGCTGCACCATAGGCGATGCCGCCCGCATCGGCGCCAAGGCCGCGCAGCCAGGCCGCACGGAAGGCATCTTCCGCGAACAACCCATGCAGATAGCTGCCCTCGACCCGCCCATCGGCGGATCGCGCGCCTTCGGGGCGACCCTCGACATGGGCAAAGGGGCGGGCGCGGTCCGGCCCTTCGGTCACGCCGATGTGGATCTCGTAGCCGGATACCGCCAGCCCGCTGGCGGCATGAACCGCGCTGACCCGCGCAAGCCGCTTGTCCGGGCGCATCACGGTGTCCACCTCCAGCAGCCCCAACCCCGGCGTGGTGCCCGGCGGGCCCTCGATCCCGTCAGGATCGGCAACGCTGCGCCCAAGCATCTGATAGCCGCCGCAAATCCCCAAGATGCGCCCGCCGCGCCGGTGATGGGCGATCAGATCCCCGTCCCAGCCCTGCGCGCGCAGAAATTCCAGATCGCCCCGCGTCGATTTCGTGCCGGGGATCACCACCAGATCGGCATCGCCCGGAATTGGCTGGCCGGGCAGGATCATCTGCACGGTCAGCCCCGGCTCCATCTTGAGCGGGTCCAGATCGTCGAAATTCGCGATACGCGACAGCGCAAGGCAGGCGATCTTGACCGGCCCGCGGCCCGCGGCCGACAGGTCCAGCGCATCTTCGGCCGGCAACAGGCGGGCATCGTCGAACCAGGGCACCACGCCAAAGCCGCGCCAGCCGGTGCGGTCCGCGATCATCCTGTAGCCATCGTCGAACAGGCGCGGATCGCCGCGAAAGCGGTTGATCAGAAAGCCTGCGATCATCGCATTGTCCTGCGCGTCCAGCACTGCCTGGGTGCCGACGATCTGCGCGATCACCCCGCCCCGGTCGATGTCCCCCGCCAGCACCACCGGCACCCCGGCCGCGCAGGCAAAACCCATGTTGGCAATGTCACCGTGGCGCAGATTGACCTCGGCCGGGCTGCCGGCGCCTTCGACGATCACCAGATCGGCCTGCGCTTTCAGGCGGTTGAAGCTGTCCATCACCGCCGCCGCCAGCAATGGTTTTTGCGTGCCGTAGGCGCGGGCCTGAAAGCTGCCAAGCCGCCGCCCCTGCACGATCACCTGCGCGCCGGTATCGGTTTCGGGCTTGAGCAGCACCGGGTTCATGTCGGTCGTCAGCTCGACCCCACAGGCCAGCGCCTGCAGCGCCTGAGCCCGGCCGATCTCTCCGCCATCGGCGGTGACGGCGGCGTTGTTCGACATGTTCTGCGGCTTGAACGGCAGCACCCGCAGCCCGCGCAGCCGTGCGGCGCGGCACAGGCCCGCCACCAGCAGCGACTTGCCGACATTCGAGCCAGTGCCCTGGATCATCAGCGCGCGCGGGGGAAGGACATCTGGCATAAGCGCACCTTGGGCTGTCTGGTCCGCAGCCCATAGCCGCTTTGCGGCCCGGCGTCAGCCCTGTGGTGGTCTTGGGCGCGGGGATCCGGCGCCGTCCGGCCATCAACGTCACTTGCAGGAATACGCTGCGGCAAACGCGCGAAATGGTGGCCAGACCGTCCAGATCCGGGATCGCCGCGCCCGTCGCTGCCAGTGTGTCAGCCCGCCCCGGTCCGGGGCGGGCCGTGTCACAGGGCGGTCAGCCCTCGACCAGCTGGCGCGGGGCGGACGCCTCGGGGCGGAACAGCAGACCAAGCAGGGCCTCTTCCTCGGCGGTGAAGTCGCCGCCCCGGATCGCGCCAAAGGCCGAGGCCGCGCCCAGCGTCCGCCGGGCTGCATCGGGCAGCGGGTCGGGGCCGTCCAGCCGGAACGACACCGCCGACAGCGGGCCGAACAGCAAGGCGCGTTCCAGTTCGGGCCGCGTCTCTGTGCGCGGCTCGACCCCGGCACGGCGGGCAAAGCCCAGTGCCACCATGTTCATCGGCCGCGCGGGCGGGCCATTGCGCGCAGCCCGCGCCTCGATCAGGCCCGCCTGCATCTCGGCGCGCGTCGGCATCGCCCCTTCGTCGCCCCAGCAGCCCGCGACATAGCGCGCCTGAAGCTCCAGCACCGGCAGATAGGGCCCGACCAGATCGTAAAGCCCGACAAAGGCCAGACCCGCAAGTTCGGGGTGAAAGCTGTCCGCAAACAGCGTCATGCCTTGCGGGCCAAGCTCGATCGTCCGGGCGATCTCGGGGTCCAGCCAGGGCAAGGACAGGCTGAAGCCGGTGCCAAAGAAAATGCCGTCGAAACGGTCCTCGCGGCCGTCTGCAAAGCGCACCTCGCGCCCCCGCACACCGGCAATCCAGGGCCGCACGGCGATGCGCCCTTCGGCCACGGCGGGCAGGAACCCCTGGCACTGGGTCACACCGGCCGCGAAAATGTCGGGATCGGGGGCAAAGGCGCCATATTGCTCGGGCGAGCCCGAGGCCTTCAGCACCTGCGCCTTCAGCGCCGCCCCGGCCTCGGCCATGGGCAGGCGCGCGCCAGCCAGGGCCGCGGCACGCGTGAACAGGGCATGTTCGGTCGGCACCCCCGCCATCAGCTTGGGCAGGACATAGCGCTGACGGCGATAGGCCACGGTCACGCGCGCCCCCGCCCCGGCCAGCTGCACGGCGATTTCCAGCGCGCTGATCGAACACCCCGCGACCAGCACCGAGGCATCGCGCAGCCGGTCCGGGCCGGCATACTGGCTGGAATGGTTCACCCCCAGCTTGCCGGCAAAGGTCTCAAGGCCCGGAACGGCAGGAATGTCGCCGCTCTGGTGCCGCCCGGTGGCGATGACCACGCGGTCAAAGGTCTGGGCCTGGGCCTGGCCATTGCGGACCGACTGGATCACCCAGCCCCCCCGCGGCGCGGCGGCCAGCCGATCCACCCGGGCGCCGAACCGGATCGCATGGCGCAGGCCGAAGCGGTCGGCATAGCGGCCAAGATAGGCGTGCATATCCTCGCGGCTGGGATAGGTCGGGGTGCCGGGCATGTGATCCATGTCCGAAAAGGCGGTCATGATGCGGCTGGTGTTGGTCACCATGCCCGGCCAGGTGGCGCTGTGCCCCCCGTTCGGGTTCCACTGGCCGCCCAGATCGTCCGACGCCTCGAAGATCACTGGCGCCATGCCGCGGGCGCGCAGCCAGCGGGCGGTGACAAGGCCGGCGGGTCCGGCGCCGATGATGGCAATGCGCAAGTTGACAGGGGATGCGATGGTCATGAAGCTCTCCGTTGCAGATGATGCGCCTTGATGGCGCGGCGCGGCGCGTCAGGCTTGCTAAATGGCTGCTAACCGGGCGGGACTTCGGCTAAAATCCTGCTAAGGATGGCGCATCGACATCGGGGGATACCCACGTGGACGCATCGCTTGTCCGGTTCCTGCAACGGCCCGTCATGATCATCCTTGGCACGGTCGACCCGGCCGCACGGCCCGAGATCGGGCGGGGCGTCGGCGTAAGCGTCACCCCGGATGCGCGCGGGGTCGAGCTGCTGGTCTCGGGCTGGCAATGGCCTGCGACCATCGCCAACATTCGCGCCACGGGCCGCGCGGCGGCCACCTTCTCGCGCCCGTCGGATTACGAGACCTATCAGGTCAAGGGCCGCGCCAGCCTGCGCGCCGCCGCCGAGGCCGAAGCCGCGATCGCCCGCGCCTATTGCCGCGATACGCTGGCCGCCCTGATGGATCTGGGCGTGGCGCCTGGTCTGGTCGAACATTGGCAGGCCACCCGCGATCTGGTCGTCGTGTCGCTGATCCCCGACGCGGTCTTTGTGCAGACACCCGGCCCGCGCGCCGGGCAGCGCCTTGGGGGGATGACATGATCCGCTTGTCCGATCTGGACACCTGTTTCGAAGGCGTGATCCCCGCCGTGATCGCCACAGCCGGCGCCGATGCCGAACCGAACATTTCCTATCTGTCGCATGTGGTGCGGGTCGATGACGATCACATCGCCCTGTCGAACCAGTTCTTCGGCAAGACGGCCGAGAACCTTCGCCGCAACCCCTGTGCCACGATCCTTCTGGTGGATGGCCGGACCGGCGCGCAGTTCCGGCTGGAGACCCTGTTCGCCCATTCCCGGACCGAAGGGCCCCTGTTCGATCTGGTCGCGGCGCAGCTGGCCGCCAGTTCGGCGCAGGTCGGCATGGGGCTGCCGATGCGCCTGAAGGGCGTCGACGTGTTTCGGGTGCTGTCCATCACGGCCACGCCGACGCTGGCCCCCGATGCAGATGCGCCCCCGCCTGCGGTGGATCTGCCAGGCTTTGCCCGTGCCGCCGAGGCGATTGGCGCCGCCCCCGATGTGGCGGCGGCCTATGATGCCGCGCTGGATGCCGCGACCACGCTGATCGGCGCCGATGGCGCGATGGTGCTGATGCGCGATCATCCCCGCGATGCGCTGGTCGCGGTTCTGGGCCGAGGCTATGATCAGGGCGGCGCCGGGGCGGATGTGCCCTTTGGCGAAGGGGTGATCGGCCTTGCGGCCTCGATGAACCATGTGATGCGCGTCGGCGATCTGGGCCGCGTGCGCCGGCTGGGCGCCGCCATCGAGGCCAGCCGCGAGCCCGAGGACCGCAGCCGGCGCATCCAGCTGCCCGGCCTTGCCGGCGCGCTGAGCCAGATGGCGGTTCCCCTGCGGGCCGGCTCCGAGCTTGTCGGGGTTCTGTTTCTGGAATCGCGGCGCCGCCTTGCCTTTGGTCGGCACGAAGAGGCGGCGGCGGTGATCCTTGCCCGGCTGCTGGCAACGGCCGTGCGCCTTGCCGAGGGCCGGTCCGCCGCACCTTCGAGGGCGCGCACGCCGTCCGCGCCGGTGCCTGCGGACAGCCGCATCATCCGGGTGCGCTGCCATGCCTATGACGACAGCGTCTTTGTCGATGATGCCTACATGATCAAGGGCGTTGCAGGGCGCATCCTGGCCTATCTGATCCAGCGTCACCTGACCGAACAGCGCGACGAGTTCACCAACCGCGAAATCCGGCTGGCCCCCGCCCTGCGCCTGCCGGGATACCGCGACAATCTGGAAACCCGGCTGATCCTGCTGCGCCGCCGGCTCGAGGAAAAATCCGCCCCCATCCGGCTGGTCTCGGCCGGGCGCGGGCGGATCCGTCTGGTGCTGGACGGGCGGCCCGAGCTGTCGGGCGACATCCTTGGGGATCGGCCCGCCTGACCGGCAGCCTCTTGGACATGCGCCCAAGGCGGGCCCCTTGACCATCGGGGCGACCCTGGGCCCCACAGGGGCACAGGGCCCTGGCCGGGCGCGTCAGTTCCCCGGCGCAGTCACGCGGTAGAACGGCGCAGGCGCGGGGGTGCCCGGTCCGACCGGCCCCGGCACCATATTCTCAACCGGCGGGGCCGCGCGCAGCCAGGCGACCAGCGCGTCCAGATCGTCCTTGCTCAGGCTGGCATATCCGGGCCAGGGCATGACCGGCACCAGGACGCGCCCATCGGGGCGCACGCCCGTGGTCAGGGCGGTGGCGATCTCGGCCTCGGTCCAGCTGCCGATCCCGGTTTCATGCGGCGTCAGGTTGCTGGGCCAGAAGATGCCCATCCCTGGCAGCTCGAACCCGACCGTGCCACCCGACAGGCCCTTTTCAACGATCGGCGCCCCGTCGGGGCCACGCGGCATATGGCAGCCCGCACAATCCATGATGCGGGCCAGATAGGCGCCGCGGGCCACCAGATCGGCTTTGGCGGGTTCGGCCCTTGCATCCAAGGATGCGGCGGCAAGGACGAAAACGGCAAGGGGAAAAACGGCAAGCGTCTGTGAAGTCATCATTTTCTCGATCCATGACAGGGCCGGCGCCGCCCGCGGGGCAGGCGGCAGGACGGCCGGGGGAATTGCGGCATCTGGCAGGTGGCGTCTGGAATGGCGCCCTGTGCTGCGGATCTAGCGCCCGCCCTGCCCGCAGGCATGCTAAGAAAATGCCAAGCCCCGGGTGCCATTGCTAAAAGAACCCTAAGGTGCGGCGGGCCATCCCCCCGCACGCATGGCGACCAGCCGCAGGACAGCTTGCCGCAGGGGGGCCGCCCCCCTATCGCCCGACGCGCCCAGCCGCTATACGCCCCACATGAGCCAGACCCTGCCCCCGTGCCCCGAATGCCGCTCTGCCTATACCTATGAGGCAGGATCCCTGCTGGTCTGCCCCGAATGCGGGCATGAATGGGCACCCGGCACGGCCGAGACCGGCGCCGAGGTGCGCGACAGCGTGGGCAATGTTCTGGCCGATGGCGATACGGTCACGGTGATCAAGGATCTCAAGCTCAAGGGCTCGTCCAGCGTGATCAAGGTCGGCACCAAGGTGCGCGGCATCCGTCTGGTCGAGGGCGATCACGACATCGACTGCAAGATCCCCGGGATCGGGCAGATCGGCCTCAAGTCGCAGTTCGTCAAGAAGGTCACCGACTAGGCGCCCGGCCCCTCTGCCATGCCCGGGCCGTGCCCCTGACGCAGCGGCACGGCCCGGCCCTGACGCCACGGCAGCGATCCGGCGCTGATGACAAGCCCATCCGGCTGACGCATCCTGCCCGCAACAGGGAGGAACCAGCCATGAGCCAGTATCCGAATCTTCTTGCGCCGCTCGACCTTGGCCATGTCGTGCTGCCCAATCGCGCCCTCATGGGGTCCATGCACACCGGGCTGGAAGAAACCGGCGACTGGAACCGGGTCGCGGAATTCTACGCCACCCGCGCGCGGGGCGGGGTTGCGCTGATGGTGACGGGCGGCATGGCCCCGAACCGCGAAGGCGGCGTGTTTCCCGGTGCCGCGGGGCTTTACACCCCGCAGGACATTGCCAACCACCGCATCGTCACCGACCGGGTGCACGACGGCGGCGGGCGGATCGCCATGCAGATCCTGCACGCGGGCCGCTATGCCTATGGCAAGGATTGCGTCTCGGCCAGCGCGATCAAGTCGCCCATCTCGCCCTTCCCCCCGCGCGAGCTGGACGAGGCGGGGATCGAAAAGCAGATCGCCGATATCGTCACCGCCGCCAGCCGCGCGCGCGAGGCGGGCTATGACGGCGTCGAGGTGATGGGGTCCGAGGGCTATTTCCTCAACCAGTTCATCGTGCGCCACACCAACCGGCGCGAGGACCGCTGGGGCGGCGCCTTTGAGAACCGCATCCGCCTGCCGGTCGAGGTGGTGCGCCGCGTGCGTCAGGCGGTCGGGCAGGATTTCATCCTGATCTACCGCATCTCGCTGATCGACCTGGTGCCCGACGGATCGACCTGGCCCGAGGTGGTCCAGCTGGCCAAGGCCATCGAGGGGGCGGGCGCGAGCATGCTCAACACCGGGATCGGCTGGCACGAGGCGCGGGTGCCGACCATCGCCACCTCGGTGCCCCGCCGGGCCTTTGCCTGGCTGACCG
The DNA here is from genome assembly GCF_000429765.1 of Gemmobacter nectariphilus DSM 15620. Taxonomy (GTDB): domain Bacteria; phylum Pseudomonadota; class Alphaproteobacteria; order Rhodobacterales; family Rhodobacteraceae; genus Wagnerdoeblera; species Wagnerdoeblera nectariphila. The sequence continues at coordinate 147,394 of NZ_KE386949.1, forward strand.
GACGGCTGCGGCCCGAGGTGGGGATCCCGGTCATCACCTCGAACCGGATCAACACGCCCGAGGTGGCGGAAAGCGTTCTGGCCGAAGGCTGCGCCGACATGGTTTCCATGGCGCGCCCGTTCCTGGCCGATCCCGATTTCGTCGCCAAGGCGGCCAGCGGGCGGGCGCGCCAGATCGCCCCCTGCATCGCCTGCAATCAGGCCTGCCTGGATCATACCTTCTCGGGCCGGCTGACCAGCTGCCTTGTGAACCCGCGCGCCTGTTCAGAGACGGAACTGGACTACCCGCCTGCGGCCAAGCCCAAGACGGTTGCGGTGGTCGGCGCGGGACCTGCCGGGATGATGACGGCGATCACGGCGGCCCAGCGCGGGCACAAGGTCACGCTGTTCGAAGCCGCCCCGCAGGTCGGCGGCCAGCTGAACCTGGCCAGGCAGGTGCCGGGCAAGGAGGAATTCCACGGCCTGATCGACTGGTTCGCCACCATGCTGGACACCAGCGGCGTCGATCTGCGCCTGAACACCCCCGCCACCGTCGAGACGCTGAAACCCTTTGACGAGGTGGTCATCGCCACCGGCGTCACCCCGCGCGATCCTGCCATCCCCACCGATCCCGGCGCCCATGTGCTGGGCTATGTCGATGTGCTGCAAGGCGCCCCCGTCGGCCCCCGCGCCGTGGTGATCGGCGCAGGCGGGATCGGCTTTGATGTCGCCGAATACCTCGTCCACCAGGGCACCAGCCCGACCGAGGATCTGCCACTCTGGCAGCGCGAATGGGGCGTGGCCGACCCGGCCGAGGCGCGCGGCGGCCTTGCGCCCGAGGGGCCGCACCCCGAACCGCCTGCCCGCAAGGTCACCCTGATCCAGCGCAAGGCCGAAAAGCCCGGCCGCCATCTGGGCAAGACCACCGGCTGGATCCACCGCGCCAGCCTGCAGATGAAGCAGGTGGACATGCGCGGCGGCATGACCTACCGCCGCATCACCCCCGAGGGGATCGAGGTTGACACCGCCCAGGGCCCCGAACTTCTGGCCGCTGATACGATCGTTCTGTGCACCGGGCAGGAGCCGCGCCGCGATCTGGCCGATGCCCTGATCGCGGCCGGGATCACCCCCCATGTCATCGGCGGCGCCAATGTGGCGGCCGAGCTTGATGCCAAACGCGCCATTGATCAGGCCGCCCGGCTTGCCGCAAGCCTCTGACGCCTGTGGCGACCGACAGCGCGAGGGGCTCTGCCCCTGGCAGCCGTCACGCGGCTGGCACAGTTGCGCCTGCCCCGGGATATTTTGGGACAGATGAAAGGGGGGCGCCGCGCACAGGACTGAGGTGTTGCGCCGATCGGCTTGCACGCTGATCCGGATAGCGGCTAACTGGCAGATGAACCGCTGCAGCTTCATCTGTCCACAAATATCCTGCGGGGGTCCGGGGGTGCAAAACCCCCGGCTCCCCGGCCACAAGCCAGAGACACCCCCATGAACATCGCCATGTGGTCCGGCCCCCGGAACCTCTCGACCGCCATGATGTATGCCTTTGCCGCGCGCGGCGACTGTGCGGTCTGGGACGAGCCGTTCTATGCCGCCTACCTTTCGGCCACCGGCATCGACCACCCGATGTGCGATGAGATCATCGCGGCGCATGAGGTCAATCCGGCCCGCGTGGCTGCGAGTTGCGCGGCGCCGCCAGCCGGGGGAGCGCCGCTTTTCTACCAAAAGCACATGACGCTGCACATGATCCCCGCCTTTGATCGCGGCTTCATGCGGGCCTGCACCAATGTGTTCCTGATCCGCCATCCGGCGCGGGTCGTCGCCTCTTATGCCAAAAAGCGCGAGGGGCCGACGCTGGCCGACATTGGCTTTGTCCAGCAGGCCGAGCTGTTCGACGAGGTGGCCGGCTGGATGGGCCGCGCGCCGCTGGTGATCGACAGCGCGGACATTCGGGCCGATCCGGCCGGGGCCCTTGGCCGGCTGTGCGCCGCGCTTGGCATTCCCCTCACCGACCGGATGCTGCGCTGGCCTGCCGGGCCCAAACCCTTTGACGGGGTCTGGGCACCGCATTGGTATGGCGCCGTTCACCGATCCACCGGCTTCGAGGATCCCGAAGGGCCGCTGCCCGATCTGCCGGAAGACTATGCCCGGCTGGCCGAAACCGCCCTGCCCCATTACGACCGTCTGCGCGCCTACGCCCTTTGATTGCCTGGCCTTGACGCTTTCGTGAGGCGGGCGCATCTTCGCCGCCCGCTTCCCGGAGTCCTGCCATGTCCCAGTCCAAGGCCACCCTGATCACGCCGGTGCTGATCGCCAGTTGCGTGGTGCTGATGTTCGGCTTTGCCATCCGCGCCTCGTTCGGGGTGTTCCAGATCCCCATTGCCGAGGAATTTGGCTGGGCACGGTCGGAATTCTCGTTGGCCATTGCCATCCAGAACCTGGCCTGGGGCCTTGGCCAGCCGTTCTTTGGCGCCATTGCAGAGCGGTTCGGGGACCGGCGGGCGATCATTCTGGGGGCGCTGGCCTATGCGGGCGGGCTGGTGCTGACGGCCTTTGCCACCACCCCCTTTGCCATGCAGAACCTGGAGGTGATGGTCGGCTTCGGCATCGCCGGCACCGGCTTTGGCGTCATTCTGGCCGTGGTCGGGCGGGCAACGGCCCCCGAGCATCGGTCGATGGCGCTTGGCATCGCGACGGCTGCCGGGTCGGCCGGGCAGGTCTTTGGTGCGCCAGCTGCGGAAATCCTGCTGGGCTATTTCCCCTGGCAGGGCGTGTTCCTCATCTTCGCCGCCGTGATCCTGGCCTCGCTGTTCGCGCTGCCCTTTTTGCGGGCGACCCCGATGGCCAGCAAGGCCGAGCTGGAAGAAAGCCTGGGCACTGTCCTGAAACGCGCCTTCCGCGACCCCAGCTATACGCTGATCTTTCTGGGGTTCTTTTCCTGCGGCTATCAGCTGGCCTTCATCACCGCCCATTTCCCGGCCATGGTGACCGAAATGTGCGGCGCGCCTGCGCCCAACGGGATGCTGGCGGCGCTGGGGATCACCACCACCTCGGCACTTGGGGCCATCGCGATCGCGGTGATCGGGCTGGCCAATATCGTGGGCACGATCACCGCTGGCTGGCTGGGCGCGCGCTATACCCGCAAATATCTGCTGGCGGGGATCTATACCTTGCGCACGCTGGCATCGGTGCTGTTCATCGTGATGCCGATCACCCCGGCCTCGGTGCTGCTGTTCTCGCTGGTGATGGGCGGGCTGTGGCTGGCCACCGTGCCGCTGACCTCGGGGCTGGTCGCGCATCTCTACGGGCTGCGCTACATGGGCACGCTTTATGGCTTCATCTTCCTGTCGCACCAGATCGGCGGGTTCCTGGGCGTCTGGCTGGGCGGCAAGATGTATGACATCACCGGCGATTATACCCTGGTCTGGTGGATCGGCATCGGCGTCGGCGCGTTTTCCGCCATCGTCCACCTGCCCGTGCGCGAGAGCCGCCCGATGGCCGCTGCGGCGGCCTAGCGCGGACGGTGCACGTTCGCGCTTTGCACCAGGCCAAAGCCGATCATCAGCACCAGCATGGCCGAGCCGCCATAGGACACCAGTGGCAGGGGCGAGCCCACGACCGGCGCCAGCCCCATGACCATCGCCATGTTGACGCCGAAATACAAAAAGAACGTCGCCGCGATCCCCAGCGTGACCAGCGCGGCAAAGCGGTCCTTGGTCTGGATCGCGGTGGCAACGCAGAACACGATGACCAGCGCATAGAGCGTCAGCAGGCTGATCCCGCCGATGAAGCCGAATTCCTCGGTCAGGGTGTTGAAGATGAAGTCGGTATGCTTTTCGGGCAGAAAGTTCAGCCGGCTTTGCGTGCCCTGCATGAAGCCCTTGCCGGCCCAGCCGCCCGATCCCAGCGCGATCTTGGCCTGACTGATGTGATAGCCGGCGCCCAGCGGGTCGGAGCCGGGGTCAAGAAAGGTGTCGATCCGCCGATATTGATAATCGTGCAGCACCTGCCATTCGGTGCCCCGGCTTAGAAACACCGAGGCGACGCCGCCCACCCCCATCGCGATCACGCTGGCGAAATAGGCCCAGTGCACCCCGGCCACCAGCATCACCGCCGCCCCCGACCCCACCAGCATCAGCGAGGTGCCAAGATCGGGCTGGCGCAGCACCAGAAACGTCGGCAGCAAGATCAGCACAACCGGCACCGCCACCCAGAACGGGCGCGAGGTCTTGTTGACGTCCAGCCAGTCGTAATAGGCCGCCAGCATCATCACCATGGCGATCTTCATCAGCTCGGACGGTTGCAACCGCATCACCCCCAGATCCAGCCAGCGCTGCGCGCCCATGCCGATATCGCCCACTATTTCCACCGCGATCAGCAGCAGCAGCGAGATGCCATAGGCCACCCCCGCCATGTTGCGCCAGAACCAGATCGGCACCAGACCGATGGCCAGCATCAGGGCCATGCCAAAGCCGAAGCGTTCCATCTGCGGCTCGGCCCAGCGTTCGATATTCCCGTCGGCCACCGAATACAGCATCAGGAACCCGACCGAGGCGATGGCCGTCAGCAGGACAGCCAGCGCCCAGTTGATATGCAGCAGCTTGCGAAAGCCGGACGGCACGCGCTTGATGGAATATTCAAGATAGCTCATGGCTGCCCCTCAGGCCCGGGTGCGCGTCGTTCCGGCCAGCTGGCCAGGATCGCGCAGCGGCATGGTGCGGTGCTGGGTCTCGATGCGGTTGCGCTGTGCGGCCGGATAGGCGGACAGCGGCGGAATGCCGCCATGCAGCGCGAACAGCAGGATGTCGCGCGCGATCGGGGCGGCCACGCCCGATCCGCCGCCCCCGTGTTCCACCACCACCGACACCGCATAGCGCGGCGCATCGGCCGGCGCATAGGCGACGTACAGCGCATGGTCGCGCCGGTTCCAGGGCAGCTGATCGTTGCGCAGCACCCCGCGCGCGCGTTCGGCCGCCGTGATGTTGCGCACCTGGCTGGTGCCGGTCTTGCCGGCGATCAGCGTCGCCTTGTCGTCCGAGCGCGAGGAATAGGCCGTGCCGGTGCGGATGTTCGTCACCGAATACATGCCCTGCTGGATCGCCCGCAGGTTCTGCGGCTTGACCCCCAGCGGCGGCGGGGGCGTCAGCGGCACCTCGGCCCCGCCGATCGCCTTGACCAGACGCGGCTGGACCGCAAGCCCGGTGGCCAGACGCGCGCTCATCACGGCAAGCTGCACCGGCGAGGACAGCACATAGCCCTGGCCGATCGAAGCGTTGATCGTATCGCCGATCAGCCAGTCCTGCCCGCGCCGCTCGCGCTTCCATTGCTTGTTGGGATTCAGCCCTTCGGCAACGGCGGACATCGGCAGATCGTGGCGCACACCCAGGCCCAGCCGCTCTGCCATCGCGGCAATCGCATCAATGCCGACCCGCTGGGCAATGTCATAGTAATAGACGTCACAGCTTTCCGAGAGGCTCCGGTTGAGGTTCACCGCCCCATGCCCGCCGCGTTTCCAGCAGTGGAACCGCCGCCCGCCGGCCTCGTAATAGCCGGGGCAGCGCACGGTGGTTTCCGGGGTGATCACGCCGGCCTCCAGCGCGGCCAGCGCCGTGACCATCTTGAAGGTCGATCCGGGCGGATAGGCGCCCGACACCGATTTGTTGGACAGCGGGCGATGGTCATTGTCCATCAGGCCGCGGAAATCGGCGCTGGAGATGCCGCGCACGAACAGGTTCGGATCGAACGAGGGCGCCGAAACCACGCTGACCAGATCGCCGGTCTGCACATCCATCACCACGGCGCTGGCGCTTTCCTCGCCCAGCCGGATGCGGGCATAGTTCTGCAGCGCCGCATCCAGCGTCAGGACGACATCCGCGCCTTCATCGCCTTCGCGCCGGTCCAGCTCGCGCATCACGCGGCCGGCGGCGTTGACCTCGATCCGCCGCGATCCGGCAGAGCCGCGCAGCGCATCTTCCAGCCGCCGCTCGATCCCGACCTTGCCGATCTGGAACTTGGGAATCTGCAACACCGGATCAGGATTTTCCAGCTGCGCCAGATCGCTTTCCGACACCGGGCCGACATAGCCCACCGAATGCGCAAAGTCCTGGTCCAGCGGATAGACCCGGCTCAGGCCCACCTCGGGCTGCACCCCCGGCAGGGCGGGCGCGTTGACCGACACCCAGCTCAGCTGTTCCCAGCTCAGCCGCTCGGCCACGATGATCGGCACAAAGGGGCTGCGCCGCTTGACCTCGCGCAGGGTCTTTTCGATGTCTTCCTCGGTCAGGGGAATGCCCTCGGCCAGTCGGCGCAACACCGCCTCGACATCGCCAGCATCCTCGCGGGTGATCGACACCCGGTAGTTCTGTTCGTTCCCCGCGACCAGAACCCCGGCGCGGTCGAAAATCTGCCCGCGCGCCGGCGGGATCAGGCGGATCGAGACCCGGTTTTCCTCGGCCAGCAGGCGAAACTGATCGGCCTGTTCGACCTGCATGTAGCGAAGACGCGCACCCAGCACCGCGACCACGGCGGCCTGACAGCCCCCCAGAAACAGCGCGCGCCGCGTGACCTTGCGGGCGGCATCGTCGGTATCGCGGGCGCTGCGTCTCATAGGCGCCTCCCCAGGGCGTCCACCTCGCCGGTCGCGGGCTTGCGCAGACCGAAGGCGACGCGCAGAACGCCCACCACGAACGGATAGGCGATGACCGAGAACACGAACTGTGCCAGTGTCAGCCCCAGCCCCGGCTGCGACAGCATCGTCACCGTCAGGATGAAGCGATAGGCCAGCAGCATCGCCAGCATCACGACCGACACCATGACCCATTCCGACACCAGCGTCAGCTCGCGGGTAAAGGCGGCGCGGCTGCGCAGGAATTCGGTGCCCAGCACCAGCAGCGCCGCCCACAGGCCCGGCGGGCGCATCAGCAACATGTCCTCGACCAGCGCGACAGCGGCGATCAGCAGCGCCGGCAGATGGTCAGGCCGGCGCAGCACCCAGGCGCAGCACAGGCACATCAGCAGATCGGGACCCGGCAGGCTGCCCGCCTCGGACCGCAGCGGCAGGATGCGCAGGAACAGCATGACCATCACCGCCAGCACGAACAGCCCGCGCCAGACCCAGACATTGTCGCGCGCACCCTCAGCCATCGGCGCCCCCGTTCGCGGCCGCCGCCTGCGGCGGGGGCGCGGGGATCAGCGTGCCCGGATCGTCGATCCGCTCGGCCTCGTGGCTGCGCAGCACGCGCAGGAATTCCAGCCGCAGGTAATCGGCCGCCGGGGCGACGCGCAACCGGCGGTCAGACCCCTGCACCACCTGCCCCACCAGCAGGCCCGCCGGGAACACTCCGCCATCACCCGAGGTGACGACCCGGTCACCCGGGCGCACCAGATCGGACTTTTCCAGAAAATCCAGCGGCGGCAGCGGCGAGTTGTCGCCCGACAGGATCGCCCGCTGGCCGGAGGGCTGCACCGTCACCGGGACCCGGCTGGAGGCATCGGTCAGCAGCACCACCCGGCTGACCGTGCGCCCGACGCCCGAGATGCGCCCGACAACGCCCAGCCCGTCCATCGTGGCCCAGCCATCGCGAATCCCGTCACGTTCACCCACGTTCAGCAGGACCGACTGGCGGAACGGGCTGCCACTGTCGGCCAGCACGACGCCCGTCACATGGGTCAGCCTGGGGTCCAGCCGCACCTGATTGAGATCCAGCAGCTTGGCGTTCTTCTGTTCCAGCTGCAGCGCCGCCTCGCGCCAGGCCTTCATTTGCTGAAGCTCGCGGCGAAGCTCTTGATTTTGCTCATAGACGCGGGTGTAGGACTGAAACCCCTCGACCACGCCGGCGCCCCAGGTGATCGGCGCCATGGCCCAGTCCATGCTGGGCACGATCCGGTCCAGCAGCGCCATGCGGAAACGTTCCACCCGCGGGCTGTCGATCCGCCACAGCAGAAAGACGCCCAGCAGCACAACGACCAGCACGCCGATCAGAATGCGGCGCACCGGGCGGGAATATTGCTCTGGATCACGGTCCCTTGCCAAGGCCGCCTCTGCTTGCGTTCAGGACAGGGCGCGGGGCCCGTTCAGCTGTCGTAGTCTATCACATGCCGGAGCTGTTTTTCGTATTCCAGCGCCTTGCCGGTTCCCAGAGCCACACAATTGAGTGACTCATCCGCAACCGAGATCGACAGCCCCGTCTGCTCGCGCAGCGCAAGGTCAAGTTCCCCCAGCAGCGCGCCGCCCCCGGTCAGCATGACGCCCCGGTCCACGATATCGGCCGCCAGATCGGGCGGCGTGGCTTCCAGCGCCTGCATCACCGCATCGCAGATCTGCTGGACGGGTTCGGCCAGAGCCTCGGCCACCTGGGCCTGGTTGATTTCGGTTTCCTTGGGCACGCCATTCAGCAGATCGCGCCCGCGGATGGTCATCGACTGACCGCGCCCGTCATCGGGCATCCGGGCCGTGCCGATGGTGCATTTGATCCGCTCGGCCGTCGATTCGCCAACCAGAAGGTTCTGATGCCGGCGCAGATAGCTGACGATCGCCTCGTCCATCCGGTCACCGCCCACCCGGACGGACCGGGCATAGACGATATCGCCCAAGGACAGCACCGCCACTTCGGTCGTACCGCCGCCGATGTCCACCACCATGCTGCCGGTCGGATCGGTGATCGGCATCCCCGCCCCGATCGCCGCCGCGATGGGTTCCGCGATCAGCCCGGCGCGGCGCGCCCCGGCCGACAGCACCGACTGGCGGATCGCCCGCTTTTCCACCGGCGTTGCCCCATGGGGCACGCAGACGATGATCTTGGGCTTGGAAAAGGTCGTGCGCTTGTGAACCTTGCGGATGAAATGCTTGATCATTTCTTCCGCCGTGTCGAAATCGGCGATGACGCCATCGCGCATCGGGCGGATCGCCTCGATGCTGCCGGGCGTGCGGCCCAGCATCAGCTTGGCATCCTCGCCCACGGCCAGCACCTGCTTCTTGCCGTCCTTGACGTGATAGGCCACCACCGACGGCTCATTCAGGATGATCCCCCGGCCCTTGACGTAGACGAGCGTATTCGCCGTTCCGAGGTCGATGGCCATGTCCGACGAAAAGAGGCCCGAGAAAACCGACATCCTGAGGTGATCCTGTCCGTGCAAGCGTGAATGCCCGCGAGTCGTTCAGCGGCGGGCGGGTTCTTGTAGCCCTGCGAACCCAGCAGGGAAAGGGGGACGGCAGCCCACGCGCGCAAATCCGCGTGTTCGCAGCAACCCAAGGGCGGCCCATTCCCTTGCACGCCCCGTGAGCCGGGCCAGCATCCGGCCGGTGTAATGTTTGAATATGGAAAGCCATGCGCAGGAATTGGCACCATCATAGCCCCCGATGTCGGCTTAGTGTCACCGCATCCCCCGCAGCCACCCCGCCAAGGCGGGGCAGACACCCTCTGGCCTCCCAAGGCCGGCCCAGGCCGAAACCGCCCGGCCTTGCGCCAGATCCGTCCCCTGACCCTTGGGAAAGCCCCCGCTCAGCGCGGCAGCAGCGTCGCCGCCTCGGGCGGCCAGGGCCGGGCGGCATCGGCCGCGATCCAGTCGCTCAGCCAGCCGGGCATCGGCGGGCTGACCGGCGACACCCCCATCCGCTGCATCAACTGCGCGGGCGGCACGATCCCGCTGGCCGAGACCGTCGCCAGGCGCGGCACCGCCTGGGTCGTGCACTCGCGGCCCTTCCACATCGTCTGATCGACATAGATGAACCGCGCATCCCACCCCAGAACGCGGGTGATCATCGTCACCTTGTCGAACAGCTGGATGCGCCGGCGATACCGCACAGATGTGCCCGCAACCGTCATCCCCCAGCCTTCTGCCCGCAGCGCATCGTTCATGCCGCAGGCATAGGCAAAGGGCACGCGCCCCAGATCGAACAGCGTCAGCGTGCGGCCATTGTTCAGCTCGCGCCAGGGATCCAGATCCCAGGGCAGACAGGTATGATGGCTGATCCACGGCGCCAGCGGGTCAGGCCGCGGGCCGCGGCGGGCCAGATAGAGCTCCAGCCCCATGCGAAGATAAGGATACATGCAGAAAGTCCCCAAAGTCGGCCCGGCCTGCCAGCCGGTGCCCGCAGGGTCAAGGCCCCAATCCCCCCGCCGCCCCGCAACGTCGGGGCATCTGCGCCGCCCGCCCCCTTTCACCTTGCCGCAAATACCCCGGGGGGCACGATTGCCCCCGCCACAGGCGCGACGTGGCCAAGGGGGGCTGGCCCCCCTGCGCGCCAGCGCGACCACAGGCCGCAGCCAGGGCCACTTGTCTGCGGGCCTCGCCGTTCCTTGCCCCCTGAAACCGGCCTGGACTGCCCCGGTTTTGCTTGACACTCCCTGCCCTCCTCCGACAGGTAAAGGCAGGCGCGGCCTGCCTCTTGCGGGCCGCGTTGGCGTGTAAGACGACCGAGCCAGAAGGAACGCGCATGTCCCTTGCCCTGATTGCCGCCCTGCCCTTTCTTGGCGCGCTGCTGCCAGGATTGATGATCCGGTCAGGGCGCAATGCCTGTGCCATCGCGACCGGATCGGTCACGGCACTGGCGCTGCTGGGCCTGATGCTGAACGCCCCCGCCGTGATGCGCGGCGAGGTGATTGAGGCCCGGTTCGACTGGCTGCCCGTGCTGGGGCTGAACGCGAATTTCTTCCTTGACGGGCTGGGGCTGCTGTTTGCCGGGCTGATCCTGGGGATCGGGCTGCTGATCATCCTTTATGCCCGGTTCTACCTGTCGAAATCCGACCCGATGGGGCAGTTCTACACCTATCTGATGCTGTTCCAGGGCGCGATGGTCGGGATTGTGCTGTCTGACAACATCCTGCTTTTGCTGGTGTTCTGGGAACTGACCTCGCTGTCTTCGTTCCTGTTGATCGGCTATTGGAAACACCTGCCCGAAGGGCGTCAGGGCGCGCGCATGGCGCTGACCGTCACCGGCATGGGCGGCCTTGCGATGATCGCCGGGATGCTGATCCTGGGCCAGATCGCGGGCAGCTATGACCTGACCGACATCCTGACGCAAAAAGAGGCGATCCAGGCGTCGGACTGGTATCTGCCCGCGCTGATCCTGATCCTCCTGGGCGCCTTTACCAAATCGGCGCAGTTTCCGTTCCACTTCTGGCTGCCGCATGCCATGGCCGCGCCGACCCCGGTTTCGGCCTATCTGCACTCGGCCACCATGGTGAAGGCGGGCCTGTTCCTGATGGCGCGCATGTGGCCGGTGCTGGCGGGCACCGAGGCGTGGTTCTACATCGTCGCCAGTGTCGGGCTGATCACCATGGTGATCGGGGCCAAGATCGCGATCTTCAAGGACGATCTCAAGGCGCTGCTGGCGTTTTCCACGGTCAGCCACCTTGGCCTGATCACCATGCTGCTGGGCCTTGGCACGCCCGAGGCGGCAGCAGTCGCGATGTTCCACATCATCAACCACGCGACCTTCAAGGCCGCGCTGTTCATGTCGGCCGGCATCATCGACCACGAGACCCATACCCGCGACATCAAACGCCTGGGCGGACTGCGGCACCTGATGCCGGTCACCTTCGTGATCGTCACCATCGCCGCGCTGTCGATGGCGGGCATTCCGCCGCTCAATGGCTTCCTGTCCAAGGAAATGATGCTGGAAGAGGCGACGCATACCGTCTGGGGCGGTTTGCCGTGGCTGTTCCCGCTGCTGGCCACGATCGGCGCGATGTTCTCGGTCGCCTATTCGCTGCGGCTGATCTGGCATGTGTTCCTGGGCCCGGTGCGGGGCGATTACCCGCACAAGCCGCATGACCCCGGCTTTGGCATGTGGGCGGCGCCTGCCCTGCTGGCGGTGCTGGTGGTGCTGATCGGCCTGATGCCGATGCTGATGGTGGGCGATCTGGTCGCCGTCGTCGCTGGTGCCGTGACCGGCGAGGTGGTGCCGGTCAAGATCAGCCACTGGCACGGCTTCGTGCCGGCGCTGTGGATGTCGGTCATTGCGGTTGTGGCAGGCGCGCTGATCCTGTCGGCGCACAAGCGGCTGGATGCGATCTGGCTGGCCATGCCGCGCCCCGAGGCCAAGGCGATGTTCGAAGCGGTGGTCACTACCGCTGCCCGTCTGGCCGACGGGTTCACCAACCGCCTGCACGATGGTGCGCTGACCCGCTATCTGGCGATTTTCACCGTGGCCGTCCTTGGCGCCGGCTGGCTGGCCTGGCGCGCGGGCGGCCATATTCCGGGCGAGCGCGAGATGCTGCCGGTGCCCGGCCTTGCCCTGGCCGCCTGGCTGATGCTGATGGTCTGCTCGGTGCTGGTGGCCGTGATGCACCGCCAGCGCCTGCTGTCGCTGGTCGTGATCGGTGTGGTGGGGCTGATCATCTCGGTCGGGTTCATCTACATGTCCGCCCCGGATCTGGCGCTGACCCAGATTTCGGTCGAGGTCGTGACCATCGTTCTGATGCTGCTGGCGCTGAACTTCCTGCCGCGCGTGACGCCGGTGGAAAGCAGCCTTCTGCGGCGCGGGCGCGATCTGGTGATCGCGGCGGCGGCAGGCCTTGGCGCAGGCGCGCTGGCGCTGGCGCTGATGCTGCGGGACTTCGCCTTTCCGACGATTGCCGACTATCACCTGGCCAACAGCTATTCCGGCGGTGGCGGCACCAATGTGGTCAACGTGATCCTGGTGGACTTCCGCGGCTACGATACCTTTGGCGAGATCATCGTTCTGGGCATCGCGGGCCTGCTGATCTATGCGCTGACCGAGGCGATCTTTCGCGGCCCGGCCAACCGGCGCCTGCTGGACTGGCCCAAGGGCGAGCGGGAATCGGGTGATCGCCACCCGATGATGATGGTGGTTGCGGCGCGTCTGGCGTTGCCGCTGACGATCATGGTGGGGCTTTACATCTTCCTGCGCGGCCACAACGAGCCGGGCGGCGGCTTCATCGCCGGGCTGATCGTGTCGATCGCGCTGGTCACGCAGTTCATGGCCTCGGGCTTTGGCTGGACCCAGGCGCGCCAGCGCATCGACTATCACGCCTTCATCGGGCTTGGGGTCGTGGTCGCCGGGGCGACGGGCCTGGGCGCCTGGTTCGCGGACCGGCCGTTCCTGACCTCGGCCTTTGGTTATTTCCGCATCCCGCCGATGGAGAAATTCGAGCTGGCCACCGCGATGGGCTTTGACCTTGGCGTGTTCCTGACGGTGATCGGCGCGGTGATGCTGGCGCTGTCCAGCCTGTCGCGCATCGCCATCCGGGCCGGCGAGACGGTGAACCTGGAGCCGATGGATACCGACCCCTCGCAACCCAAGACAGAGGAGCGCTGACATGGAACTGCTGGTTGCCAGCGCCATCGGGCTCATGACGGCCTCGGGCATCTATCTGGTCCTGCGCCTGCGGGCCTGGCCGGTCATCCTGGGGCTGACCATGCTGACCTATGCGGTCAATACCTTCATCTTTGTCTCGGGCCGGCTGGCCATCGACATGCCGCCGATCCTGTCGGTGGATGCAGGCGGCTATACCGACCCGCTGCCGCAGGCGCTGGTGCTGACGGCGATCGTGATTTCCTTCGGCATGACGGCGGTCACGGTGATGATGGCGCTTGGCGCCTTTCTGGAAGCCGGTGACGACCGGGTGGAAATGACCGACGCGGAGGACGGCAAGTGAACCACTGGATCATCGTTCCGGTCGTGCTGCCTGCGCTGGCCGCGCCCCTGATCGTGCTGGGGATGCGCCAGGATCTGCTGTTGCAGCGTGTGGCCTCGGTCTTGGCCACGCTGGCGCTGCTGGCCGTGTCCATGGTGCTGCTGGTGCAGGCCAGCACTTCGGGGCCGCAGGTCTATCTGCTGGGCAACTGGCAGGCGCCCTTTGGCATCGTGCTGGTGCTGGACCGGCTGTCGGCCATGATGGTGGGGCTGACCGCCGCGCTGGCGGTGGGGGTGGTGCTTTACAGCATCGGGTCCGGCTGGGACGCGCGGGGCAAGAATTTCCACGCGCTGTTCCAGTTCCAGCTGATGGGCATCTGCGGCGCGTTCCTGACGGGCGATGCCTTCAACCTGTTCGTGTTCTTCGAAATCCTGCTGATCGCCAGCTACGGCCTGATGATCCATGCCGGCGGCAAGGACCGGCTGCGCGCCGGGGTGCAATATGTGGTCTACAACCTTGCCGGGTCCACGCTGTTCCTGTTCGCTCTGGCCTCGATCTACGCGGTGACCGGCACGCTGAACATGGCCGACCTTGCGGTCAAGGTGGCCGAGTTGCCCGAAGGGCACGACGCCCTGCTGCGGGTGGCCGGCGTGCTGCTGCTGATCGTCTTTGCGGTCAAGGGCGCGCTGGTGCCGTTCCAGTTCTGGCTGCCCGGCACCTATGCCTTTGCACCCGGCCCGGTTTCGGCGCTGTTCGCGGTGATGACCAAGGTGGGCGCCTATGCGATCTTGCGGTTCTACACGCTGATCTTCAACCCCTCGGTCGAGGCGACGGGCGGCTTCTATGCCGACCTGCTGCTGCCCATGGCCATCGTCACGCTGATCGTCGGCATGGTCGGGGTGCTGGGCGCACGCTCGCTGGCGCGGGTTGCCGCCTTTGCCGCCATCGGCTCGATGGGCACGCTGTTCATCGCCATGTCGGATTTCACCGACCTGTCGACGGCTGCGGCGCTTTACTACCTGATCCATTCGACCTTTGCCGGCGCGCTGATGTTCCTTGTGGCCGATCTGGTGCTGGAACGCCGCGGCTCGACGCTGCTGGTGCCGATGCCGCCCATGGCGCAGCACGGGCTGATCGCCGCGCTGTTCTTTGCCGCCGCCATCGCCATGGCCGGGATGCCGCCGCTGTCGGGGTTCCTGGGCAAGCTGCTGATCCTTGATGCGCTGAGCGAGCGGACGGACATGGCCCTGACCTGGAGCGTGATCCTGATCACCTCGCTGGTGGCCATCGTCGGCCTTGGCCGCACGGGCAGCATGGTGTTCTGGAAGGCCTGGGCCACCCCTGGCGAGGCCGCAACCGTCAGGCCCATGCCCCTGGCCTTTGTCGCCGCCTTCGGCTTTCTGGCCGCGCTGGTCACCATGACCGTGCTGGCAGGCCCCCTGACCGGCTGGCTGGAAGAAACGGCACGGCAGTTGCACGATACCGGCGCCTATATCGACGCCGTCCTTGGCCTTGGCGAGACGGAGGCGAATTGATGCTGCGCAAGCTGTTCCCCCACCCCTGGCTGACCTTGCTGCTGACGCTGGTCTGGCTGGCGCTGGCCAATGCGATCAGCCTGGGGGGCATTGTCATGGGCCTGATCCTTGGCATCGCGATCCCGCTGGGAACCGCCGCCTACTGGCCGAACCGCCCGCGCATCCGCGCGCCGCTGAAGATGGCCGAGTTCATCCTGATCGTGCTGTGGGACATCGTGAAGTCGAACTTCATCGTGGCCCGCATCGTGCTGTTCACCCCGCGCGCGGCCCTGCGCCCCGCCTGGGTCACCGTGCCGCTGGATCTGCGCCAACCCGAGGCGATCACCGTTCTGGCCGGCACCATCACCATGACGCCGGGCACCGTGACCGCCGATGTCTCGGCCGATGGCAAGGCACTGCTGGTCCATTGCCTGCACGCCCCCGACCCCGAGGGCGTCGCGGCCGAGATCAAGGACCGCTACGAATCCCGGCTGAAGGAGATTTTCGCATGATCGGCTATGCGCTTCTGTTCGCCTTTGGATGCTTCGGTCTGGCGCTGCTGATGAACCTTTACCGCGCCGCCACCGGGCCGACCGTCCCTGACCGGGTGCTGGCGCTGGACACGATGGTCGTCAACGTGATCGCGCTGATGATCCTTTATGGCATCTGGCAAGGCACGGCGATGTATTTCGAAGCCTCGCTGCTGTTTGCCATGACCGGCTTCATCTCGACCGTGGCCTATTCGCGGTTCATGCTGCGGGGGAACATCATCGAATGACCGATACCTTCATGCTGATCATGGAAATCCTGGTCTCGGGCCTGATCGTGATGGCCGGGATCTTCGGGCTGGTCGGATCCTATGGCCTGCTGAAACTGCCCGAGCTGATGACGCGCCTGCATGCGCCCACCAAGGCCACCACGCTGGGCGTCGGCGGGGTGCTGATCGCCTCGATGATCTATTTTCTGGTGTTCATGGACCAGTTCAGCTTTCACGAGCTGATGATCACGCTGTTCCTTTTCCTGACCGCGCCGATCTCGGCCAACCTGATCGCCAAGGCCCATATGCTGCGCGAGCTGCAGCCAAAGGATGTGCCGCCCACCGGCGCCGCCTGCGGCTGGTCCACCTATGACGAAACGGCCGACCCCAGCCGCCAGCCGGGGGAATGAAAAAGGGCGGCCATCGGGGCCGCCCTTGTCGTTTCAGCCGTTCAGGCCGGTCTTGCGCAGATAGGGCAGGACCACTTCCAGATCGGGGAAGCGGGCCTTGGCCTCATCGGTCGGCACCGACAGGGCGACGATCACCTTCTCGCCCGGGGTCCAGTCGGCGGGGGTTGCAAAGGGCACGCCGTCGGTTGCGCGCACCGCATCAAGGCAGCGCAGGATTTCCGCAAAGTTGCGGCCCACCGACATCGGGTAGATCAGCATCAGGCGGATTTTCTTGTCCGGCCCGATGATGAAGGTGGTGCGCACGGTGGCGGTGTCGTTCGCGGTGCGGCCATCGGGCAGATAGGCCTCGGCCGGCATCATGTCATAGGCCTTGGCGATTTCCAGCTTGTCATCGGCGATGATCGGAAAGGTCACCGGCTGACCCGAATAGGTCTCGACGTCGGCCTTCCACTTCAGGTGATGCTCGACCGGGTCGACCGAAATCCCGGCAACCTTGGTCCCGCGCTTGGCGAACTCGCCGGCCAGCCGCGAGACGGCGCCGAATTCGGTGGTGCAGACGGGGGTGAAATCCTTGGGGTGGCTGAACAGCACGGCATAGCCGTCACCGATCCAGTCGTGCAGCGTGATCGTGCCTTCGGTCGAATCGGCCGTGAAGTTCGGAGCGATATCGTTGATGCGCAGCGCCATGTCATTTCCTTCCGCTAACGGGGCGATGGCTTTCAGATAACCCCTGCGCGATCCGGTTGCACCCCCCGGCGGGGCACATAACGCTCAGGGCGGCAACCTGTCGCAAATTCCCCGGATGCCGGTTGCACCCGGCGCCGGGCGGTGCCAGTTTCCCTGCAACGCGCAACGGAGGATCGGACATGATCGAGAAACGCGACTTCTACATCAACGGCGCCTGGATCGCCCCGGCAACCGCCCGGGACCATGCCGTCATCGACCCCTCGACCGAGGACAGCTGCGCGGTGATCTCGCTGGGCACCGAGGCCGATACCAATGCCGCCGTGGCCGCGGCCAAGGCCGCCTTCCCCGCCTGGGCCGCCACGCCCCCGGCCGAGCGGCTGGCGCTGGTCCGGCGCCTGCTGGAAATCTATGAATCGCGCAACGAGGAAATGGCCCAGGCCATCAGCCTTGAAATGGGCGCGCCGATCGACATGGCCCGCGCCTCGCAGGCGCCGGCAGGCAGCTTCCATATCCGCAACTTCATCACGGCCTTTCCGCACATCGAGTGGATCCGCCCGCTTGGCCCCCATGCCCCGAACGCCCGCATTGCGATGGAGCCGATCGGGGTGGTCGGCCTGATCACGCCGTGGAACTGGCCGATGAACCAGGTGGCGCTCAAGGCCGTTCCGGCGCTGCTGGCGGGCTGCACCATGGTGCTGAAGCCGTCCGAAGAGGCGCCGCTGTCGTCCATGCTGTTTGCCGAATTCGTGCAACAGGCGGGCTTCCCCGCCGGGGTCTTCAACCTGGTGAACGGCGACGGGGCCGGCGTCGGCAGCCAGCTGTCGAAACACCCCGACGTGCAGATGATCTCGTTCACCGGCTCGACCCGCGCTGGCAAGGCGATCAGCCTTGCTGCGGCCGAGACGCTGAAACGCGTCACGCTGGAGCTGGGCGGCAAGGGCGCCAACCTGGTCTTTGCCGATGCCGACGACAAGGCGGTCGAACGCGGCGTGCGGCACATGTTCAACAACTCGGGCCAGTCGTGCAACGCACCCAGCCGGATGCTGGTCGAACGAGCCGCCTATGACCGCGCGGTCGAGATCGCCCGCGAGGTGGCCGAGAAAACCGCCGTCGCCCCGGCCTCGCAATCCGGCAAGCATATCGGGCCGGTCGTCAACAAGCGCCAGTGGGACCAGATCCAGGGCTATATCCAGAACGGCATCGAGGAAGGCGCCCGTCTGGTCGCCGGCGGTCTTGGCCTGCCCGAAGGGGTGAACAAGGGCTATTTCGTCCGCCCGACGGTCTTTGCCGATGTAAAGCCCGGCATGACCATCGAGAAAGAGGAAATCTTTGGCCCGGTTCTGGCCATGATCCCCTTCGACACCGAGGAAGAGGCGGTGCGCATCGCCAATGATACCCCCTATGGCCTGACCAACTATGTGCAAAGCGGGGATGGCAAACGCCGCAACCGGCTGGCCCGCGCGCTGCATTCCGGCATGGTCGAGATGAACGGCGAAAGCCGCGGCGCAGGCGCCCCCTTTGGCGGCGTCGGCATGTCGGGCCGCGCCCGCGAAGGCGGCGTCTGGGGGATCGAGGAATTCCTCGAGGTCAAGTCGATCTCTGGCTGGGACGGCAGCCAGGACTGACGACAGGGGGCGGCCGAAAAGCCGCCCCTGATACCTCCGGGCGTCCATCGGATGCGGGCACCGTGGCGTGCGAACCAGCCAGCTGCAAGCGCGCCATCGCGGTTCACCGATGCGACCGCGCAGCCCCGACTTGCAAAAACCTGCGGCGCAGCGCCCCCGGCGCCTCATCGGTCAAGGCCGCCACCCAAGCCGGCCCCTGCGAACGCGGGACCGACCAAGCGCCGCCAAAGCACATGACCTCGACCGCGCCGCAAGATGATGACCGGCAAAATGGGGGCCAGCCCCCGTCGCGTTCCGCGACTCCCCCGGGATATTTGGGGACAGATGAAAAGCAAAGCGCCGCGCACCCATTCATCTGTCCATAAATATCCCGGGGGAGTCCGGCTGCAAAGCCGGACGGGGGCTGGCCCCCTGCCCCGCTCGGCCGTCCGTCCCGGACGTCTCGCGCTCGCGCGCAACCGCAGGCGGAACATCCTTGTGCCCTTCGGCCCGGTCGCGGTGCAGCGCGGCGCGGCCCAGCAGCATCAGCGTGACCGGCGTCGTCACCATCACCAGCACGCCCAGAACCAGCTCATGGACCGCGGCGCGCACCTCGGTCCAGCTGAACAGGATCATCGAGGCCAGCAGCGTCGCCGCCGCGCCCCAGCTGGTGCCCAGCGTCGGCGCATGCAGCCTGTCATAGAAGCTGCGCAGCCGCACCAGCCCCAGCGTGCCCAGCAAGGTCAACGTGGCCCCGATCACCAGAAGCAGCGCCACCGGCACGCCGATCCACAGCGGCAAATCTGCCAGATGCTTCATTCGATCACCTCGCCCCGGATGAGGAACTTGGCCAGCGCGACCGTGGCGACAAAGCCCATCACGCCGATCACCATGGCCGCCTCGAAAAAGAACGGCGTGCCGACGCGGATGCCGGTGACGACGAACAGCAGCATTGCGGTGACATAAAGCGTGTCGAGCCCCAGCACCCGGTCCTGTGCGCGCGGGCCGCGCAATGCACGCACCGTGGCAAGACAGGCCGCCACCGCCAGCGCGAATTGCGCATAGGCGATCGCCCAGGTGATCAGCGTCTCGGTCATGCGAAAGCCTCCAGCAGCAGCGCCTCGTAGCGGTCGCGGATCAGGTGGCGCCAGGCCTCGTCGTCGACCAGATCGAAGACATGCAGCAGCAAGACGCCGCTCTCGCCGTCATATTCCAGCCAGGCAGTGCCGGGGGTCGCAGTGATGATGACCGCCAGCAGCCCCAGCGGGACCGGATCACGCAGCCGCAGCGGGATCTGGACAAACCCCGAGCGCCGCTGCCCATGGCGCCCGCCCGTCACGATCAGTGCCGCCACCGCGATGTTGGATCGCACGATGTCAAGGCTGACAATGCCGGCCAGGCGGATCAGCGGCCAGAACCGGCGGATGCGCGGCCTCTCGGGCTCCAGCGCGCCCAGGGCCCAGCCCGCGACCAGCGCGATGGCCGTCCCAAGGATCAGGTTGCCCAGCGTAAACCGCGTCATCAGCAGCCACATCAGCACCAGCGCCAGTATCAGGATCGGATGGGGAACAAGCCGGTTCATTGCCCACCCTCGACAACGCCGACGCGCGGCGCCGACAGCACACCCTCGACATAGACGCTGCGATCATGCAGGGCCTGCGCGGTTGCGCTGGTATAGCGGATCGTCTCTTGCGCCTTGACGGTCAGCAGCACCATCATGGCCACCAGAACCAGCACCGGCGCCACCTCCAGCGCCAGGACGCGCGGCGAGACGCCATCGGATGCCCAGAAGGTCTGGATCCCGATCCGCACCAGTCCGATCATCGTGGCCAGCCCCGACAGCACCAGCAGCGCGACAAAGCCCCAGGCGACCGCCGGTGGCAGCGCCCCCGCGCCCAGAATGCTGGCCAGCATCGCCAGCTTGCCCAGAAATCCCGACAAGGGCGGCATTCCGGCCAGCACCAGCAGGCAGATACCGAAGCTCAGGCCAAGAACCGTCAGGGTGCCGGGAATGGCGAACCCGACCTCGGCCTCGTCATCCTCGTCCGAGGGGTCAAGCCCATAGGCATCGGCAGTCAGGGCCAGCATGGCGGCGATGCCGCCCTCTTCGCGGCTCATCGGCTCGATCAGCAGGAAAAGGGCGCTGGTCGCGAGGGTCGAGCTGACAAGGTAGTAAAGCGCCCCCGACAGCACCCCCGGCCCGGCCCCCGCCAGCGCAAAGCCCGTGACCGCCAGCACCGTGCCCGAGGACACCAGCACCAGATGCGCCGCCATGCGCCCCAGCCCCTGGCTGGCCAGCACGCCCAGCATGCCATAGGCCAGCGTCGCCATGCCGCCGCCCACCAGCACCCAGGCGCCGAAACCGGCCGAGGCGCCGGCCTCGGACCCGAACAGCAGCATCGACAGGCGCAAGATGGTATAGACCCCGACCTTGGTCATGATGGCGAACATTGCCGCCACCGGGGCCGAGGCCGCCATATAGGCGGTCGGCAGCCAGAACGACAGCGGCCAGACCCCGGCCTTGACCAGAAAGGCCAGCGCCAGCACCGCGATGGCCGCATGGACCAGCGGGCGGTCGGCGTCCTGCAAGCCGGGGATCAGGGTTGCCAGATGCGCCATGTTCAGCGTGCCGGTCACCCCATAGATCAGCGAAACCCCGATCAGGAACAACAGCGACGCCGCCAGGTTGATGGCAATGTAATGCAGCCCCGCCCGCACCCGGAACTGACCAGAGCCATGCAGCAAAAGGCCATAGGACGCCGCCAGCAGCACCTCGAAGAACACGAACAGGTTGAACAGATCGCCGGTCAGGAAGGCCCCGTTCAGCCCCATCAGCAGGAACTGGAACATCGACTGGAAATGCTGCCCCTGCCGGTGCCAGCCCGCCCCGGAATACAGGATCGCCGGCACCGCCAGCAGCCCGGTCAGCACCAGCATCATGGCCGACAGCCGGTCGATGACCAGCACGATTCCATAGGGCACCGCCCAGTTGCCCAGCAGGTAGAATCCGATCTCGGTGCCGCCCGACGGGCCAGTGCCCTTGACGCGGTTCAGCAGCTCGAACGACACGGCCAGCATGGCCAGCGCCGCGGCAAGGCTGATCACCAACTTGGCCCGCCGCCGCCGGTCATCATAGAGCAGCATCAGCGCGCCCGCAAAGAACGGGATCAGGATCGGCGCCATGATCAGATGGTCCGACAGCGCCATCATTGGTCACGCTCCTTGCCATCGACATGGTCAGTGCCGGTCAGCCCGCGCGAGGCCAGCATCACCACCAGAAACAGCGCCGTGGTGGCAAAGCTGATGACAATGGCGGTCAGGATCAGCGCCTGCGGCACCGGATCGGCAAAGGCGACGGGGTTGACGAACCCGCCCTTGGGCATGATCGGCGGCGCGCCCAGGTAAAGCCGCCCCATGGAAAAGATGAACAGGTTCACCGCATAGGACAGAAGGCACAGCCCCACGATCACCTGAAAGGTGCGCGGGCGCAGCAAGAGCCAGATGCCCGAGGCGGCCAGAATGCCGATGGCGATGGACAGCACGGCCTCCATCACGCGGTCTCCTTCTGTTCGGCCTGTTCGGCCTCTTGCTCGCGCAAGCGGGCCGAGCGCAGCGACTGGTGCGCGATGGCGATCAGCATCAGGACCGTCGCCCCCACGACCAGCGCAAAGACCCCCAGATCAAAGAGCAGCGCCGTGGCGGCCGGCACCTTGCCGATCAGCGGCAGGTCGACATATTGCGCATGGGCGGTCAGGAACGGATAGCCGACCAGCCAGGCCCCCACCCCCACCGTGCCCGCGATCAAAAGGCCGATGCCCATCCAGCGGATCGGCAGGATGGTGATATGCGCCTCGACCCAGCGGACATTCGCGGCGATGTATTGCAGCAACAGCGCGATCGCCAGCGTGACCCCGGCCGAGAATCCGCCGCCCGGCAGATCGTGCCCGCGAAAGAACAGATAGGCCGCCACCACGATCAGCACCGGGAACATCCAGCGCATGATCACCGAGGGCACCAGCATGTAATCCTTCAGCGTGGCGGCCACGGCGTTCTTCTGCTGCTCGGGCGTTCCGGCGGTTTCGCTGGCCGGACGGAACCGGCGCAGCAGGGCAAAGACCGTCAGCCCGACGATGCACAGGACGGTGATCTCGCCAAAGGTATCAAAGGCGCGGAAGTCCACCAGGATCACGTTGACGGTATTGGTGCCACCCCCTTCGTAATAGGCGTTGCGCAGGAACCAGTCGCCGACATTGGGGATCAGCGGGCGGGTCATCACCACATAGGCGATGGCCGACAGCCCCGCGCCCGACACCACCGCGATGCCCAGGTCGCGCAGGCGGCGGATCTTGGCCGGGCGCAGCTTGTCCTCGGGGATCTCGGCGCGCCGGCGCGGCAACCAGCGCAGCCCCAGCAGCAGAAGGACCGTGGTGACGATTTCCACCAGCAGCTGCGTCACTGCCAGATCGGGGGCCGAGAACCACGCGAAGGTGACACAGGTCACCAGCCCTGCCCCGCCCAACAGCACCAGCGCGGCAAAGCGGTGATACTTGGCCTGCCACGCCGCCCCGATGGCGCAGGCGGCGCCCACGCCCCACATCAGCAGAAAGGCCGGATGCAGCGCCGTGGTGCGCGCCAGCGGCTTTTGCACCGGCGTCAGCGCGCCCCAGACCGTCAGCGCCAGCACCGCCACCGCCAGCAGCACCAGCAGGCGCAGCTGCGGTTGCAACCTTTCGGTCCCGAACAGCCCATGCAGGCGGCGCGGCACCCGCCAGGTCAGGTTCAGCAACAGCCGTTCATAAAGCCGCTGCGCCCGGATCCGCCAGATCAGCGGCGGCCCTTCGGGCCCGTTCGAGATGGGCCAGGCGAAAATCTCGTAGATCAGGGTGCCGACGACCAGCGCGATCACGCTCATGATCAGCGGCCAGGTCAGGCCGTGCCAGATGGCGATGTCGTGATACGGCATATCCGGGCCAACCACCGACTGCGCCGCATCATGTAGCACCGTCCCCAGCGTGATCCCCGGCAAGATCCCGACTGCAAGGCAGACGAACACCAGCAGCTCTACCGGCAGGCGCATCCAGGGCGAGGGCTCGTGCGGGGTCTTGGGCAGGTCGGTTGCCACCGGGCCAAAGAACACCGTCGCGATGAAGCGCACCGAATAGGCCACCGCAAAGATGCTGGCCAGCGTTGCCAGATAGGGCAGCGCATCGTCCAGCCAGGTGCCGTTGTGCCAGTCCACCGCCTCGGCAAAGAACATCTCTTTCGACAGAAAACCGTTCAGCAGCGGCACCCCCGCCATGGCGGCAGAGGCGACAATCGCCAGCGTGCCGGTGATCGGCATGGCACGAAACAGCCCCGACAGCTTGCGCATGTCGCGGGTGCCGGTTTCATGGTCGATGATCCCGGCGGCCATGAACAGGCTGGCCTTGAACACCGCGTGATTGGCGATGTGAAAGATCGCCGCCACGATGGCGCCGGGGCTGCCGATCCCGGCCAGCGCGGTGATCAGCCCCAGATGGCTGATGGTGGAATAGGCCAGCAACCCCTTGAGGTCATGGCGAAACAGCGCGATCATCGCCCCGATCAGCAGGGTGGCCATGCCGGTGCCGGTCACGGCAAAGAACCACAGCTCCGTCCCCCCCAGCGCGGGCGAGAAGCGCACCAAGAGGAACACCCCAGCCTTGACCATCGTGGCCGAATGCAGAAAGGCCGACACCGGCGTCGGCGCCGCCATGGCGCCCGGCAGCCAGAAATGGAACGGGAACTGCGCCGATTTGGTGAAAGCCCCGATCAGGAACAGCGCCAGAACCAGCGGATACATCGGATGCGCCCGGATCACCTCGCCCGACGACAGGATGCGGTCGATGTCATAGGCCCCGACGATCTGGCCCAGAAGCAGCATGGCCACCAGCAGGCACAGCCCGCCCATAGCCGTCACGATCAGCGCCATCCGCGCCCCGTCGCGCGCGGCCTGGCTTTGGTGCCAATAGCCGATCAGCAGGAACGAGGTGATCGAGGTCAGTTCCCAGAACACCACCAGCATCAGGATGTTGCCCGATAGCAGCAGCCCGACCATCGCCCCGGTAAAGGCCAGCAGGAACGAATAGAACCGCGGCACCGGATCGGTCCTTGACAGGTAATACCGCGCGTAGATCACCACCAGAATGCCGATCGACAGCACCAGCGTGACAAAGAACCAGGCAAAACCGTCCACCCGGAACGGCAGGTTCAGCCGCAACGAAGGCACCCACTGCACAAAGACCCGCAGCACCTCGCCCTCGGACACCGGGCCGTGCAGCAGCGCCAAAGCCACCAGACCGCCTGCCAGCACCAGCCCCGAAACCCAGGCCGCAGCATTGTGCGCATAGACCGGCAGGGTCGCCGCGGCCAGCGCCCCCAGGAACGGCAGAACGACAAGGATCAGGATCAGGTTCTGTTCGATCATCTGCCCGTGGTCCGCCTTTCGCCGTATTGTGCCGGTCTTGTGGTTGTCGCATCGCCCGACATGCGAAATCCGCCCGCACCAGCCCGGCCCAAGGCGGCGGGTTCTGTCGGACGGCAGCATGTCTGAGGGTCTGCTGTTTCAAAAAAACCCTCTTCGACCGAATTATCAAGTGGCGGCACGCAGATACACGAAGGTTTCATCAGGCTGCCGTCCATTTTCAGCGCGTGCGGGGCCGCGGAACGGCGGTGCGCGCCCATGGGCTTGAGGTGGTTTTCCCGGACAGCCTGGATCGCCGGGCCCCAAGGTTCAGGCAAGGCCAATAATTCCGATATAAAAAATCAGGCTTTACAGTTGATATTTTTTGTCGGATTTTCCGCCTCACCCGAACCGCTGGACCCGGCCCTACCGATGACGCACTCAGGACAAGCCCCCGCACAGGAAACGCCCCAGGCCGCACCGCCGGTCCATGAGGCAACGGCGCTGACCCAGGGCGGGACGCTGGCCCATATCCGGCTGAACGATCAGACCTACGCGCTGCGCATCACGCGTGCGGGCAAGCTGATCCTGACCAAATGACCCCTCAGGAACCAAACCGATGAAACGCCTGCTTGCCGCTGCCCTTGCCACCTCGGCCCTGACCGCAACGCCGCTGATGGCCGCAGACCCGGCGGCGGTCGTCACCACCTATGCCGACATCGCGGCGGCCGCCTATGGCGACAGCCTGACCACCGCGCAGGCGCTGCAGGCCGCCGTCGCCGCGCTGATCGCCGCCCCGTCCGACTCCACGCTGGCCGCCGCCCGCACCGCCTGGATCGCCGCGCGCGTGCCCTATCAGCAGACCGAGGTGTTCCGCTTTGGCAATGCCATCGTCGATGACTGGGAAGGCCGGGTGAATTCCTGGCCGCTGGATGAAGGGCTGATCGACTATGTCGCCCCCGATACCGCGACCAACGAGGAAAACGACCTGGCCGCGCTGAACGTGATCGCCACGCCGAAATTCACCCTGTCCGGGGTCGAGATCGACGCGACCGAGATCACCCCCGATTTCATCTCGGGCATCTTGCACGAAGCCGACGGGATCGAGGCGAATGTCGCCAGCGGCTATCACGCCATCGAATTCCTGCTGTGGGGGCAGGATCTGAACGGCACCGGACCGGGCGCCGGCAACCGTCCCTATACCGATTACGCGGCGGGCGATGCCTGCACCCATGGCAACTGCGATCGCCGCGCCGCCTATCTGAAGGCCGCCACCGACCTTCTGGTCCGCGACCTCGAGGACATGGCCGCCGCCTGGGCCAAGGGTGGCGAAGGGCGCGATGCCGTGCTGGCCGATCCGCAGGCCGGCCTTCTGACCATGCTGACCGGGATGGGCAGCCTGTCCTATGGCGAACAGGCGGGCGAGCGGATGAAGCTGGGCCTGATGCTGAACGACCCCGAGGAAGAGCATGACTGCTTTTCCGACAACACCCACAACAGCCACTATTACGACGGCCTTGGCATTCGCAACGTCTACCTGGGTCGCTATACGCGGGTCGATGGCAGCATCGTGTCCGGCCCCTCGCTGTCCGATCTGGTCGCGGCCCGCGATGCCGGGGTCGATGCCGAACTGAAGGGCGATCTCGATGCCTCGGTCAAGGCGCTCAAGGCCATTGTCACGGCGGCCGAGGGCGGCCTGGCCTATGACATGATGCTCGAGCCCGGCAATGCCCAGGGCGAGGCGCTGATCATGGGCGCCGTCGATGCGCTGGTCAAACAGACCGGCGCGATCGAGCGGGCGGTTGCCACACTGGGTCTGTCCAAGATCGCGTTCGAGGGGTCCGAAAGCCTCGACAACCCTGGCGCCGTATTCAAGTGAGGCCGAGATGATCGTCTGCCATTGCCAGTCCATCTCGGATCATGACATCCGCGCCGCAGTAGGCTGGATGCGCGCAGCCGATCCCGACACGATCATCACACCCGGCAAGATCTATCACGCGCTGGGAAAGCGCGCCGATTGCGGGGGGTGCATGCCGCTGTTCCTGGACACGATGCGCAGGTGCGAGGGCTTCGGCGTTCCGGGCGCCCCGGAACGGCCACCCGTCCTGCGGCCTGCCGCGGTTCGCCGTGGCCGCGCGTGACAAGGCGGTTCTGCCGGGTTTAGAATCATTCTAGAAAACTCCTCAATTCCATGGACAGGGGAACCGGGCGGCCCTACCGTCGTTATCTCTCCAGTCCGTCACCTGCCAGCATCGAAGGAGGCCGCCATGAAGGGCGACAAGAAGGTCATCGAATTTCTGAACGCCGCCTTGCGATCGGAACTGACGGCGGTCAGCCAGTATTGGCTGCATTTCCGCCTGCAAGAGGACTGGGGCCTTGGCCGCTTGGCCGCCAAGTCACGCGTCGAATCGATCGAGGAAATGCACCACGCCGACAAGCTGATCGCGCGGATCATCTTTCTTGAAGGCCATCCGAACCTGCAAAAGCTGGATTCGCTGCGCATCGGCCAGAACGTCAAGGAAACGCTCGAGGCTGATCTGGCCGCCGAACACGATGCCCGCAAGCTGTATATCGAGGCGCGGGAATATTGCGACAAGGCGGGCGATTATGTCAGCCGCGCCCTGTTCGACGAGCTGCTCGCCGACGAGGAAGGCCACATCGACTTTCTGGAAACCCAGCTGGGCCTGTGGGAAAAGCTGGGCGACGAGCGGTATTCGATGCTGAACGCCCTGCCCGCGAACGAAGCCGAATAAGGCGACCGCGCGGGCCGAGACGGCGCATCGCGGCCCGCGTTTTTCCGATTGAATTTGTCGGAAAATGGCGCGATAGAAAGGGCGAAAGGAGGCAGCCATGCTTCTTCGCCCCCTGCTTTTCGCCGCCGCCGCCCTGATCCCTGCCAACGCGCAGGCGCTGGACGACCGGCACCTTGCCGTCATCCCCCGCACCGCCGAGGAAACCGCCCGCATCGCGGCGATACTGGCGCCGCCGACGGATTTCTCGAAGCCCGAGCCGTTCGAAACCCACCCCGGCGGCGCCGCAACCGTGCGCGCCCGGCGCAATGCCGATGCGTTTTCGCAGCTGTCGGGCAACATGCCCTTTGCCCGCGAGATGGATTTCAAGCTGGGCAATGCGCTGTTTCGCAAGGCCTGGGTCGCCTCGCCGTCATCGACGCTGGCCTCGGACGGGCTGGGGCCGTTTTACAATGCGCGCGCCTGTCAGGATTGCCACATCAAGGACGGTCGCGGCCATCCGCCCGAGGGGCCCGATGATGGACGGGTGTCGATGTTCCTGCGCCTGTCGATCCCCGGCGGCACGCCCGAAGACATCGAAGGCTGGCTGGCCACCCTGCCCGACCCGATCTATGGCGGGCAATTGCAGGATCTGGCCGCCGCCGGCCATGCCGCCGAGGGCCGGATGGACGTGTCCTATACCGAACAGCCGGTCACGCTTGCCGATGGCACCACGGTGTCGCTGCGCGCCCCGACCTATGCGTTTTCCGACCCTGCCTATGGCGCGCCGCATCCCGATCTGATGCTGTCCCCGCGCGTGGCGCCGCAGATGATCGGCCTTGGCCTGCTCGAGGCAATCCCCGCCGCCGACATCCTGGCGCTGGCCGACCCGGACGACCGCGATGGCGATGGCATCTCGGGCCGGCCGCAGATCGTGCCATCCGTCGAATTCGGCGTGCCGATGCTGGGTCGCTTCGGCCTCAAGGGCGGCGCGCCGACGGTGAGGGAACAATCGGCGGCGGCCTTTTCCGGCGATATGGGCCTGTCGACCGTGCTGCACCCCGACCCCTGGGGCGATTGCACCCCTGCCGAGGCCGCCTGCCGCAGCGCCCCGGACGGGCAGGAACCCGGCATCCGCGACGGGCTGGAGGTGGATGGCAAAAGCCTTGATCTGGTCACCTTTTACGCGCGCAACCTTGCGGTGCCCGAACGGCGCCGCGTGGACGATCCGCAGGTTCTGCAGGGCAAAGAGGTGTTCCACAGCCTGAACTGCCAGTCCTGCCACACGCCGAAACATGTGACCCACCGTCTGGACGGCCAGCCGGAGCAAAGCTTTCAGCTGATCTGGCCCTATACCGATCTGCTGCTGCACGATATGGGGCCGGGCCTGGCCGACAACCGCCCCGAAGGCCGCGCGACAGGCCGCGAATGGAAAACCCCGCCGCTTTGGGGCATCGGGCTGACGAAACTGGTTTCCGGCCACAATTATTTCCTGCACGATGGCCGCGCGCGGTCGGTGCTCGAGGCTGTCCTTTGGCACGGCGGCGAGGCCGAGGCCGCCCGCGATGGCGTGATCGCCCTGCCCGCTGCTGACCGCGATGCCCTGATCGCCTTTCTGGAGAGCCTTTGATGCGCTGGATCCTTGCCGCCGCCCTGCTCAGCGCCACGCCCCTGCACGCCGGCGTGCCCGAGGCGCTGGCCCGGATCGGCAAGGGTTATCAGACTTTTGCCGCCGCCACGGCCGATCTGGATACTGCGGCGCAAGCGTCGTGCGAGGGTCTGAAACCCGCCTTCGATACCGCCTGGGATGCCTGGCTGCATGTCGCGCAAATCCGCATCGGCCCGGTCGAGGATGATGGCCGCGCGCTGGCCATTGCCTTCTGGCCCGATCCCAAGGCGCTGGGGGCCAAGGCGCAGCGGGCACTGCTGACCGGCGATCCGGCCGCGCTGGACCCCGAGCGGTTCGCAGAACACTCTGTTGCCGCGCGCGGGTTTTCCGGGCTGGAGCGGCTTCTGTTCCCCGATGCGGCGCTGCCCGCCGATCCTTGCCCGCTGATCCGCGCGACCACCCATGACCTTGCCCGCATGGCCGCCGGGGTGAATGCCGACTGGCCGGCGTTTTCCGACAAGCTGGCCTATCCGGGCGGGCCGGGCAACACCACCTATCTGACCGATCTAGAAGCCGCGCAGGCGCTGCTGACACAGCTTGCCAGCGCGCTGGAATTCACCGCAGATCAGCGCCTTGGCCGCCCGATGGGCACCTTTGACCAGCCCCGCCCCGAACGGGCCGAAGCGCGCGCCAGCGGCCGGTCGCTGCGCAATGTCGTCGAAGTGCTGAAGGCCAGCCGCGACATGGCGCTGGATCTGCACCCCGAAGCGCCGCAGACCGAGGCCGCCTTTGCCAGGGCCCTTGCCCTGGTCGATCGGCTGGACGACCCCACCCTGGGCAGCGTTGCCACCGCGCAAGGCCGCCTGAAGGTCGAAATCCTGCAAAATGCCATCCGCGAGGCCCGCGCCGCGATCCTGTCGGAGATCGCGCCCACATTGGGCGTGGGCCTTGGCTTCAATGCGCTTGACGGGGACTGACCGATGACCACGCGCCGCATTTTCCTGGCCGGCCTTGCCGCCGCCGCCATGCCCAAACCCAGCTGGGCCGATGCAGGCACTCCCGCCTATCTGTCGGCCGGCAAACGGGGCGAGGGATATGTGCTGCACGGGCTGGACGAGAACGGCAGCACCCTGTTCGCCCTGCCCCTGCCCGCGCGCGGCCATGCCGCCGCCGCCCACCCGATCCGCCCCGAGGCCGTGGCGTTTGCCCGCCGCCCCGGCACCTATGCGCTGGTGATCGACTGCCGCACCGGCGCGGGGCACCACCGCCTGACCCCGCCGGATGCGAACCAGTTCAACGGCCATGGCGCATTTACCGCCGATGGCGGGCTGCTGATGACGTCCGAGGTGGTCGCCGAGACCTCCGAAGGCCGGATCGGCCTGTGGGATGCCACCAGCTATACGCGGATCGGCGAATGGTCCTCGGGCGGGATTGGCCCGCACGAGATCCGGCGGATGCCCTCGGGCGCGCTGATGGTCGCGAATGGCGGCATCGCCACCGATCCGCGCGACCGCACCAAGCTGAATGTGCCGGACATGCGGCCCAACCTGTCGCTGATCGGCCCGGATGGCGCGCTGCTGGATCAGGCGGAACTGGCGGGTCTGCACCAGAACTCGATCCGGCATCTGGCGCTGGTGCCCGGCGGCGTCGCCTTTGCCATGCAATGGGAAGGCGATCCGGCAGGTCCGGTCCCCCAGCTGGGCATCTGGCAGCCGGGCAATGCGCCCGTGCTGTGCCCGCCGGGCGATGCGGCAATGTTCGCCATGCAAGGCTATGCCGGGTCCATCGCCGCGACCGATACGCGGATCGCCATCACCTCGCCCCGGGGCGGGGTGGTGATGCTGTTCGACACGGCCGGCCAGCCCGTCGCCACCCACCGCCGCGCCGATATTTGCGGCGTTGCGGCCAGCGGGAGCGGCTTTCTGGCCTCGGACGGCTCGGGCGCGCTGTGGCATGTGACGGATGCGGGGCTGCAGCCCGCCAGCAGCGGCGGCCCGCAATGGGACAACCACATGGTCGCGCTGGCTGCCTGAGGCCGGCGCCCGGACCTGCCCCCTTGCAAGCTGCGCCCTCGCGCCCCACCTGCCAAGGGCGGACCGGGCCCCTCTGACGACATGGTGTCGTGATGTCGGACCGCCGGGCGATCCTTGCCCGCCCGACAAAGGACGACCGATGCCCGCCTTTCGCCCCCGATTCCGCCATGGCTGACCGCCAGCGCCTGCGGCTGGACCGGCAAATCCGCGCCCTGACCGGACGGATCCCGGTGCTGCGCCCGTTCCTGATCGGGCTTCAACGCCGCCGCTGGGCGCTGGTGCGCCTGCCGCTGGGGCTGGCGCTGGTGGCTGGCGGGTTACTGTCGTTCCTGCCCGTGCTGGGGATCTGGATGCTGCCGCTGGGGCTGATCTTGCTGGCGATGGATCTGCCGCTGTTGCGCCCGATGGTCAGCTCCTTGCTGATCCGCGGCCGCAGGCGGCTGTCCCTGTGGCATCGGCGCTGGACGGGCTGGCGGCAACGGCGCCACCACGAACCGACAGGAAAGGACTGAACTTGGACTATATCTTTGTCGCCATCGGGCTGCTGGGCCTGTTCCTTGGCGGAGATGCACTGGTGCGCGGCGCGGTCGGGGTCGCGCAAAAACTGGCCATGCCGCCGCTGTTGATCGGCCTGACGGTGGTGGGCTTTGGCACCTCGATGCCAGAGCTGCTGGTTTCGGCGCAGGCGGCGCTTGGCGGCGCCCCGGCGCTGGCAGTCGGCAATATCGTCGGATCGAACATCGGGAACATCCTGCTGATCGCCGGGATCTCGGCGCTGATCTGGCCGATCCGCGTCAATGGGGCAGCGCTGCGCGTGGATATCGGCTTCATGCTGGGGGCAACCCTCGCGCTGGTGCCGCTGTTCTGGCTGGGCGAGGTCGGACGCATTGCAGGCGCGCTGCTGTTTGCCGGGCTGCTGGTCTATCTGGTCACCTCCTACCGCAATTCGCAAGGCGCCGCAGAGGCGGAACCTGCGCAGGCCGCCGCACCGATGTGGAAATCGCTGCTCTGGCTGGCCTTCGGCTTTGCCGCCCTGCTGGCCGGCGCCCGGTTCCTTGTCGACGGCTCGGTAAACATCGCGCGCAGCTTCGGCGTCTCCGAGGCGTTCATCGGCCTGACCATCGTCGCCATCGGCACCTCGCTGCCCGAGCTCGCGACCTCGTTCGCTGCCGCACTGAAACGGCATTCGGACATTGCGGTCGGCAATATCGTCGGGTCGAACATCTTCAACGTGCTGGGCATTCTGGGCATCACGGCGATGATCTCGCCCATTCCAGTCGATCCGCGCTTCCTGACCTTCGATCTGCCGGCTCTGCTGGCGGCAACGCTGGCGCTGGCCGCCCTGCTGCTGTGGCGCCCGGTGATCGGCCGCGGCGTCGGCGCCCTGCTGCTGGCCAGCTACGCGACCTATATCGTGACGGCACAATAGTATCGAACGGGCCGCCTTCTTTCGCCTTGATCCAAATATCCTCGGGGGTGAATTGGCCGCAAGGCCAAGAGGGGGCTGACAGCCCCCTTTTCCCTTTCCGTTTGCGGAACGTCTGGGCAGGTGGAAGGGGGCCTTCTGCCCCCTCTGGCCCGTCCCGGGCCATTCACCCCCGAGGATATTTGGATCAAGGCGAAATGAAAGATACCCGCGCTGGCCGATCCACGCCCCAGCGTGCGGGCAATGAAAAAGGGCGCCCGGAGGCGCCCTTTCCCTGACCTGTCGGCCCGATCAGAAGTCCATGCCGCCCATGCCGCCGCCGGGCATTGCCGGGGCTGCCGATTTCGGCTCGGGCTTGTCGGCGATCATCGCTTCGGTGGTGATCAGCAGCGAGGCAACCGAAGCCGCGTTTTCCAGCGCGGTGCGGGTCACTTTCGCCGGGTCGATCACGCCGAACGAGAACATGTCGCCGTATTCCTCGGTCTGGGCGTTGAAGCCGAACGAGGTGCTGGACGATTCGCGGATCTTGCCCGCGACGACCGAGCCGTCGACGCCCGAGTTCTCGGCGATCTGGCGAACCGGGGCTTCCAGCGCGCGGCGGACGATGGCGATCCCGACATCCTGATCCGAGTTCGCGCCTTTCAGGCCTTCCAGCGCCTTGCCGGCCTGGACCAGAGCGACGCCGCCACCGACGATCACGCCTTCCTGCACGGCCGCACGGGTCGCGTTCAGGGCGTCATCCACGCGGTCCTTGCGCTCTTTGACTTCGACTTCGGTCATGCCGCCGACGCGGATCACCGCAACGCCGCCAGCCAGTTTGGCCACGCGCTCTTGCAGCTTTTCACGGTCGTAGTCCGAGGTGGTTTCCTCGATCTGGGCGCGGATCTGGGCCACGCGGGCTTCGATCTCGGCCTTGTCGCCAGCGCCGTCGACGATGGTAGTGTCGTCCTTGCGGATCGAGACCTTCTTCGCCTTGCCCAGCATGTCGAGGGTGACGTTTTCCAGCTTCATGCCCAGATCGTCCGAGATGACCTGGCCGCCGGTCAGGATCGCGAGGTCCTGCAGCATGGCCTTGCGGCGATCACCGAAGCCCGGAGCCTTGACGGCCGCGATCTTCAGGCCGCCACGCAGCTTGTTGACGACCAGCGTGGCCAGAGCCTCGCCTTCGACGTCTTCGGCCACGATCACCAGCGGGCGCTGCGACTGGATCACGGCTTCCAGCAGCGGGACCATCGGCTGCAGCGACGACAGTTTCTTTTCGTGCAGCAGGATGAAGGCGTCTTCCAGATCGGCGATCATCTTGTCGGCGTTGGTCACGAAGTAGGGCGACAGGTAGCCGCGGTCGAACTGCATGCCTTCGACGACTTCGACCTCGGTCTCCATCCCCTTGTTTTCTTCGACGGTGATCACACCCTCGTTGCCAACTTTCTGCATCGCGTCAGCGATGAAGCGGCCGATGGTGGCTTCGCCGTTGGCCGAGATGGTGCCGACCTGAGCGACTTCGTCCGAGTCCTTGACCGGGCGCGAGGCAGCCTTGATCGCTTCGACGACCTTGGCGGTCGCAAGGTCGATCCCGCGCTTGAGGTCCATCGGGTTGAGGCCGGCGGCCACCGACTTCAGGCCTTCGCGCACGATGGCCTGGGCCAGAACGGTCGCGGTGGTGGTGCCGTCACCGGCTTCGTCATTGGTGCGGGCGGCGACTTCTTTCACCAGCTGCGCGCCCATGTTCTCGAACTTGTCCGAGAGCTCGATTTCCTTGGCGACCGACACGCCGTCCTTGGTGATGCGCGGGGCGCCGAACGATTTCTCGATCACCACGTTGCGGCCTTTCGGGCCCAGGGTCACCTTCACCGCATCGGCGAGGATGTTGACACCCTTGAGCATACGGTCGCGGGCATCGGTATCGAAGCGGACTTCCTTGGCAGACATGCTGCTATCTCCTCAAATCTGGTTTCGTGATGGAGCGACGTTCGACTCAGGCGATGATGCCGAGGATGTCGCTTTCCTTCATGATCAGCAGTTCCTGGCCGTCCAGCGTGACCTCGGTGCCCGACCATTTGCCGAACAGGACGCGGTCGCCGGCCTTGACCGACATCGCGATCAGTTCGCCCGAATCCTTGCGGGCG
Source organism: Gemmobacter nectariphilus DSM 15620 (assembly GCF_000429765.1). Lineage (GTDB taxonomy): Bacteria > Pseudomonadota > Alphaproteobacteria > Rhodobacterales > Rhodobacteraceae > Wagnerdoeblera > Wagnerdoeblera nectariphila. The sequence goes on from NZ_KE386949.1 coordinate 182,289, forward strand.
CCTTCGCCGACCGCAACGATTTCACCCTCGGCGGGCTTTTCCTTGGCGGTATCGGGGATGATCAGGCCGCCCTTGGTCTTTTCGTCGCTCTGGACGCGTTTGACCAGCACACGGTCATGCAGCGGTTTGAATGCCATCTGTGAACACTCCCTTGAGTTCAGCGTGATGCGTCTCGTTAGCACTCATCAGATCCGAGTGCTAATGGCCGTGATCTAGGCAAGACTCGGCACGCTGTCAACACCGGCGCGGCAGAGAATCCGGTTGGTCCCGCCCGGACGCCGTGCGATGGTCCGCCCGCGTCAGGAGCCTGTCATGCGTCTTTTCAAGTTGTTGTCCGCCCTTGTATCCTGGGTGTTTTTCGCGTCGCCCGGCCTTGCGCTGTGCCATGGCGCGGATCTGATCGCCGCCCTGCCTGCGGACACGCGGGCCCGGCTGGAGGCGGCGGTCGATGCGCGCCCCTATGCGCGCGGCAACCTGTGGCGGGCGACACGCGGGGCCGAGACGATCTTTCTGGTCGGCACCTATCACCTGCCCGATCCGCGCCACGAGGCGATGCTGGCGAAGGTCCGGCCGCTGCTGTCCAGCGCTGCCGCGCTTCTGGTCGAGGCGGGCCCCGAGGAAGAGGCGCGGCTCAAGTCCGAGGTCGCGCAGCGCCCCGATTTCATGATGCGCACGCAAGGACCGACGCTGCCCGAGATGCTGGACGAGGCCGACTGGCAATCGGTGGCAGCCGAGATGCGCGCGCGCGGGGTGCCGACGGTCATCACCTCGCGGCTGCGGCCGTGGTATGTGGCGATGATGCTGGGGATCCCGGCTTGCGCGGTCGACGGGGTGCGGCGGGGCGAGGTGGGGCTGGATCACCGCCTGATCGCCGAGGCGCAGGCCCGCGGCCTGCCGATCCGCGCCCTGGAGCCCTTTGACACGCTGTTTCGCATGTTCGGCGATCTGCCGCCCGAGGGCGAGCTGGATATGGTGCGCGCCGCCCTGGTCATGGCGGACCGGCCCGAGGACATGACCGTGACGCTGGCCAATGCCTATTTCGCCGGGCGCTCGCAATTGCTGTGGGATTTCACGCTGGAACGCGCGCTGGCCGAGCCGGGTGCCGACCGGGCGGATCTGACGCGCCAGTTCGACCTGATGGTCGATGTGCTGGTGACGCGCCGCAACCGCAGCTGGTTGCCGGTGCTGGAGGATGCCGCGCGCCATGGCCCGATTCTAGCCGCCTTTGGCGCGCTGCATCTGCCGGGGGACACCGGCGTTCTGGCGCTGCTGGCGGGCCGGGGCTTTGCCATCACCCCGATCCCGTGACGCGGCTGGCGGTTCATGCCGCCAGTGACAGCGCCCGCGCCAGCAGCCGGCCTTCGTAATCGCGCAGCGACAGCCGGGCCGCGGACCCGTAGTCTTCGGCGCCTTCGCTGGCCAGTTCGGGGAACAGCTCCAGCAGTTCGGCCCGCGTTGCCGCATCCAGCCCGCGCAGCCCCTCGCGCCCCGGATGGAAACTTTCGCTGGGGGCGCCTTCGGCAAAGACGATCTGGTGCTGGTCGAACAGCAGGTGGAAATAATCGACCTCGCCGCCCTCCTGGCGCAGGATCGTGCGGTCGTTGATCAGCGCCTTGGCCGCGACCAGCACCTCGGCCTCGCCGAACATCAGGCTGGCCTGCCAGCCGCGCAGCAACATCCGGTGCTGGGGCGAGACCAGAAGGTCGCGTTCATTCCCCAGGGCCCCCGCACGAATGCACACCGGCGCCAGACGCCCTTGCGCCAGGCGGCGGGCGCACCCGATCCAGCGGATCGGCTGATAGCCGTTGTCCAGCGTCAGCACGCGGTCGCCTTGGGCCAGTTGCTCGACGGCGATCTCGCCCCGGTCGGTCTTGATCCGGGTGCCGCGCACGAAACAGGGCACAATGGTGGGCGCCAGCGAGAAGGTGATCTTCTCGAAGGCATCGAAATCGACATCCCCGATACTGCCAGACAGCGAGCCGCCGCTGATCGCGACGGTGCCGCCCTGCCCGCCCGCCAGAATATCGCTGAGCCGCGTGCCGGTGGCCGGGCCGAAACTGACCGCCGCCCCGCCGCCCGAAGGGCTGAAGGTGCCGCTGGCCGTATCCGTGATGGACACGTTCGCCGGGTCCACCGCCGCGCCATTGACCAGCAAGGTATCGGTGCCATCGCCGCCCGACACGCTCAGCGGCCCCGCGTCGCCGGGTGCCGTGACGCTGTCGTTGCCGGACCCCAGCGTCAGCCGCTCGATCTGGTCAAAGCTGGCGCTGCCCGATCCATGGGTCAGCGTGCCAGCCTCGGCCCCCGAATAGCTGACGGTCGTCGCGCTGGTGACGGCCGTAAGGTCCAGGGTATCCCAGTCGGCGCCGTCCGGATCCTCGCCCCCGGTGATGGCATCGGCCCCGCCAGTATCAGTGATGCGCAGATCATCGCTGCCAAACCCGCCCTCCAGCGTGTCATCGCCAGCCCCACCCGCCAGCGTGTCGCGGCCTTCGCCCCCGAACAGCGCATCGGCATCGGCCCCGCCGTCCAGCAGATCATCGCCCTGATCGCCCGACAACAGGTCAGCCCCATCGCCGCCGAACAGGCTGTCATTGTCGATCCCGCCATACAGCTGGTCGTTGCCTTCGTCCCCGACCAGCTTGTCGGCATCGTCCATGCCGTAGATCGTATCGTTGCCAAGGCCGCCAAACAGCGTGTCAGTGTTGTTGTCGGGCCGCAGGTCGGTTGCGTCGGGCACATTGACCTCGTTCAGGTCGCCCGCCGTCAGCCCGCCATAGATGAGGTCATCGCCCGCGCCGCCATAGACAAGATCCTGCCCCTCGTTGCCAAGGATGGTATCGTTGCCATCATCGCCATGGACCGTATCGTCATCAAAGCCCGCGTCGATGCTGTCGGCCCCGTCGCCGCCATAGATCAGATCGTTGTCATCGCCGGTCAGGATCGTGTCATTGCCCGCCCCGCCATAGACCGTGTCACGGTCGTTGAACGGGTCGGTGTCGGCCGGGTAAAGGCCGGTGTAGCCCCGGTCTGGCACGCCGACGCCAGGCTCGGCGCGGGTGTTGATGTAATCATTGCCCTCGCCCCCATCGACAAGGTCGTTGCCGGTGAAACCATAGAGATTGTCATCGCCCAGACCGCCATAGACGCTGTCATCGCCAGCGTCGGCGCGGATCGTGTCGTTGCCGGCGCCGCCCTTGAGGCTGTCGTCGCCATCGCCGCCATACAGCAGATCGTGGCCGTCGCCGCCGTCGATCGCATCGTCGCCCGCCTCGCCCAGGACGGTATCATCGCCAAGGCCGGCAAGCGCGGTATCATTGCCCGCCCCCGCCTCGATCAGATCATCGTCCGAGCCGTCGGCCGCGTCGCCCGCATCCACCCGGTCGCCTTCGGGATCGCCGGTATAGGTGCTGTCGATCAGATCGTCCCCAGCCGTGCCCTCGACCACATGGTCGGGTCCCGGAATGCCCATCGCCATCAGCTGATCGACCGAACTGACCGCCGACACCGGCACGTTCTGCAAGGTGACCCGCGTGCCATCGGGGAAGGTCAGCACCGCATGGCCGGTCCCGTCGCCGTTGGTATCGCTGACCGTGACGTCGCCGGTGTTCACCCGCGCGCCGCCCGCATCGTAAAGCTGCGAGACATCCAGCAGATCGACCCCGGTATAGGTGCCATCGCCATTGTCGACCGGCGCCTCGAAATTCGCGACCCAGGCCTGCCCGTAATCGTTCTTGAGCACGATCGTGTCCGACGCGCCGTCGCCATGCAGACCGCCGGTGCCCAGATCCATGAAGTCGTTGCCGCCGCCGCCATCGTGCAGGTCGGACCCGATCCCGCCGATGAACGTGTCGTTCCCGATCCCGCCCAACAGCGTGTCATCGCCGCTGCCCGAATGGACGCGCACCCCGTTCAGCGCGGCGCGGCCATCCACCACATCATTGCCGGTGCCAAGGCCGAACCTTTCGACCTCGGCAAAGGTCATGGTGCTGGCGCCATCGGTCAGCGTGCCGGATTCGCTGGTCGTGAAGGTCAGCGTGGTGTCGGCGGTGATATGGCGGGCATCGACCCAATCCTCGTTCACCTCGCCGGTTTCGCCCCCGGTGATCGTGTCATTGCCGAAATCGTCGGACAGCACGAACCAGTCATCGCCATCGCCGCCCGACATCAGATCGGCGCCGGCCCCGCCGGTCATGGTATCGTTGCCATCGCCGCCGGTCAGCGTATCGTCGCCCGCCCCGCCCGTCAGCCCGTCGCCCCCCGCTCTGCCATCGGCCGCAAAGCCCGAGGTGGTGGCCGAGCCGTCCACCGTATCGTTGCCAGCGCCCAGGGCGACGCCCTCGATTTCCGAGAAGGTCACGGTGGTGCCGGTGGTTGTCAGCGTCCCGGCCTCGTCCCCCGAGAAGCTGACCGTGACCGCATCCGCCACGCCCGAGGCATCCAGAACGTCGAAATCGGTGCCGCCCTCGCCGCCGGTGACGGTGTCGGCCCCGTCGTTGACCGTGACGGTCACGACATCGGCGCCGTCGCCGCCATGGATCGCATCATCCCCCGCGCCGCCCGCCAGGGTATCGGCACCGGCATCGCCATAAAGAGTGTCGTTGCCTGCATTGCCGCTGATCCGGTCGCCCGCATCGCCGCCATAGACCAGATCGTCGCCCTGCCCCGCGTCGATGGTATCGGCCCCGCCGTTGCCATAGATCACGTCATTGTCGCCATCGCTGCCGTCGATCTGGTCGCCCTCGGCATCGGTATAGCCCGGACCCATCACCTCGGCCGTTGCGGCGCCATCGACCGGGCCGCCCGCGGGAATGCCCATCGCCTCCAGCCAGCCCAGCTGGTCCGATGCGGGCGGCGCAACGCCGATCAGGGTCAGGCTGGTGCCATCGGGGAAGGTCAGCACCGCGTTGCCGTTCTGGGCGCCGACCATCACGTCATGCACGTTCACCGGATGGCCATCGGCATCGGTCAGCCCGGCCACATCCAGCAGATCGCCCGCAGTATAGGTGCCATCGCCATTGGCGACCGGCGCCTCGAACCCGGTCAGGATATCGCTGCCGCCGCCATCGGCGACGATCACCGTGTCCTGGGCACCATCGGCCGTGCCCAGGGCCAGCAGGTCATCGCCCGCGCCCCCGGCCAGGGTATCGGCGCCCGCGCCGCCCAGCAGCGTGTCGTTGCCCAAGCCCCCGGTCAGCGCATCATGTCCCGCCCCCGACCACACCTGCACCCCCGAATCGGTGGCCGAGGCATCCAGCGTGTTGCCCGCATCGCCCAGCCGGATCTCCTCGATTTCCGAGAAGGTGGCGGTGCTGGTGCCATCGGTCAGCGTGCCCGCCTCGTTCCCGGTGAAGGTGACCGACACACTGCCGCCCAGCGCAGTGGCGTCGATCACGTCAGTGTCCGAGGTCTCGCTCGCAGCCTCGCCGCCCAGGATCAGATCGTTGCCGAACCCGTCCGCCAGGTCAAAACGGTCAGCATCGGCGCCGCCCGACAGGGTGTCATTGCCACCCCCGCCGATCAGCACATCGTCGCCGCTGTCGCCCATCAGCATGTCGTTGCCGGCGCCGCCCGACAGCGTGTCGTTGCCGCTGCCGCCATAGACCAGATCGGCGCCCAGACTGCCGGTCACCAGATCGTTGCCGCCCATGGCGACGATGTAATCCCCATCGCCCGTGGTGCCGCCGACCCCCAGCGCATCGTTGTTGTCCACCCGGTCCCCATCGGGGTCCGAGGCATAGGTCATGTCGATCACATCGTCGCCCGTGGTGCCCTGGACGATCCCGTCTGGGCCAAGCCCCGAGACGGTGTTGAGCGTGACAAAGCCCACATCACTGACGCCAATGGAATTGACGACGGTATAGGTAAAGACATCGGTGCCCATGTCGCCGTCGGACTGGATGGTCAGCGAGCCATCGGCGTTCAGCGTCACCTTGTCGCCCGACGGCAGCGTGACCGTGTCCCCCGCAACAATCGCCGTGCCGTTGATATGGGTGATCGTCAGCCCTTCGCCGGTCACATCGGTATCGTTGTGCAGCACGTCGATGGTGCGCGTGCTGTTGATGGTCATGTTCACCTCGTCCTCGAAGGCGATGGTGACCGACTGGATCGAATCCCCCATGATCAGCACGTTGGAATCGTAGGTGGCATCACCAGCATCGGCGATGGCGATCTTGATCGTGTTTTCAGCCCCGGCGGTCACCGGGGCCTTGACGGTCAGCACCCGCGTCAGACCGTCCATTTCGGAATTGTAGGTATCGGCACTGGCGGGATTGTTCAGGAACAGGTTGGAATTCTGGGTGGTGTTCACCGTGTCGATGGCGGCAACCCCGCCGTTCAGGACGGTGACAGGGGCATAGACCCCGTTGACCCAGACGCCAAAGGCATCGTTGTAGCCGCCAGAGACATATTCCAGATATTCCTCGGACGAAAAGACGAACTGCAGCGTGATCCAGTTGCCATCGGGCACGAAGGTCGCGTTGAAGATCGCGCCGTCAAAGGTGTTCCCCCCGGCCAGCGCGTTCAACTGGGCATCGCCATTCACCCCGCCCGCCGTATCGGTCGAGGTATTGGCCGCCTGATTGGTGTTCGTCCCCCCAGAGGTATAGGGCGCAAAGCTCTGGACGTTGCCGGTCGACAGGATGACGCCCGAGTCGGTCGAGGACAGGCCGGGAATTGTGCTTAGCGCATCGGTATAAATACCGGACTGCACCGCATCGCCTTGAAACGAGGCGCTGACGATCTGGATGCCAGAGCCGAACATTTCCTGCGCCATGTCCAGCGCATTGGCGGTGGTGTCGATCTGAAGCTGCTGCGCGGTGGCCATGATGCCGAATTCCTGATTACAAACGAAAACGAAGTGAGTGCCTGCCGCAGCGACTATCGCGGCAACAGGTTAAGACGCGCCAACCGCCAACAGAAAAGCCGGCATGGAGCACATGAAACAGACATCGCAGCACCTCGGACACGGACAGGCCGCGATCGAACGAAGGGACCGGCGGCAGTCTGACAGGTGGCCCCGGAGTCTGGCCGAATTTTGACCGGAATCGGGCCATTCGCCCCAGGGCGTGATTTCCCCTGTCCCTTCGGGCGCGGGGCTGGGCCCTGCACGGCATGGACATTCGCGTCGGCGCGGCTTAGCTCATTGGCATGACGCCCGCATCTTCCCGGTTCCTGAACCGCCGCACCCCACCGCACCTGGCGACGCTGATCCTGATGGCGGGCCTGTCGGCGATGACGATGAACATCTTCCTGCCGTCGCTGCCGGCGATCGCGGACTGGTATGGCACCAGTTACGGAACCGCGCAGCTGTCGGTCTCGCTGTATCTGGGGCTGTCAGGGGCCTTGCAGCTGGTGATCGGCCCGATGGCCGACCGCTATGGCCGCCGGCCGGTCACCCTTGTGGCCTGCGTGGTCTTCCTGCTGGCGACCATCGGCTGCCTGTTCGCGCCGACGATCGAGGTGTTCCTGGTCTTCCGCATGATTCAGGCCGCGGTCGCAACCGGCATGGTGCTCAGCCGGGCCATCGTGCGCGACATGGTGCCCGAGGCGCAGGCGGCCTCGATGATCGGCTATGTGACCATGGGCATGGCGATCGTGCCGATGTTTGCCCCGGCCATCGGCGGATGGGTGGACGAAACCTTTGGCTGGAAGGCGAATTTCGCGCTGCTGCTGGTGCTGGGCACGCTGATTTCGGCGCTGATCTGGGCCGATCTGGGCGAGACGTCCGAGCGGCGCCAGACCTCGCTGGCCGATCAGATCCGGTCTTATCCGGCGCTGCTGACATCGTGGCGGTTCTGGGGCTATTCGATCACGGCCGCCGCGGGATCGGGGACGTTCTTTTCCTTTCTGGGCGGGGCGCCGGCGGTGGCCACGCAGGTCTTTGGCATGACCCCGGCCGAGCTGGGCATCTATTTCGCGGCGCCCGGGATCGGCTACATGCTGGGCAATTTCCTGTCGGCCCGGCTGGCGATGCGGCTGGGCACGGTGCGCATGGTGTTCTGGGGCACGATCATGCTGACGCTGCCGCTGATCGTGATGCTGGTGCTGGGCCTGACCGACCGGCTGAGCCCGCTGGCCTTCTTTGCCCTGATGAGCTGTGTCGGTGTCGGCAACGGGATGTCGCTGCCCTCGGCCAATGCGGGCATGATGTCGGTGCGGCCCGATCTGATCGGCTCGGCCTCGGGGCTGGGCGGGGCGCTGATGATCGGCGGGGGTGCGGCGCTGTCGGCGCTGGCGGCGGTCGTGATGGGCAAGGGCGAAAGCGCCTTGCCGCTGATCGTGCTGATGGCCTCGTCAGCCGGGGTCGCGGTGATCTCGACGCTGGTGGTGATCGCCCGCAACCGCCGCCTTGGGCTGTAGCACGAGGGGGGCGCTGCCCCCATGGCCAGGGGTGCGCGGGATGGCCGGTGCACGGCCACCCCCCGGGATATTTGGATCAAGTCGAAAGGGGGGCGGGCCGCGCCTGGCGATCCGTGGGGCGCCAGTCCCCTTTGCCCACCGCCTCGACGAAGTCGGCAATCCGCGGCAAGCAGGTGCGGCGCAGGTCATAGCCGTTCACGATGGTGGCGCGGGCCGCCTTGCGGATGCCATCGTTCTTGTCGGGGTTTTCAAGGCCGTCGATCAGGGCGCGGCTCCACCCCGGCACGTCGAAGAAATCGACGAGGCGCCCGTTCACCCCGTCCTGGATCAGTTCCTCGACCGGGGCGGTGCGCGAGCCGACGATATAGGCGCCGGCCGCCATTGCCTCGAGCATCGACCAGGACAGCACGAACGGATAGGTAAGATAGGCGTGGACGCGGCTGACCTGCATCAGGCTGACGAAGACCGGATAGGGCACGCGGCCCATGAAATGGATGCGCGACAGATCGACCTTGTCGCGCACCTCGTTGAGGAAGATCTCCTTCCAGCTGCCACCGTCCTTGGGGGCCGCGCCATAGCTGACGGTATCGCCGCCGACGATCACCACCTTGGCATTCGGGCGGGCCTTCATCACCTCGGGCAGCGCGCGCATGAAGATGTGATAGCCGCGGTATGGTTCGAGATTTCGGTTGATGAAGGTCAGCACCTCGTCGCCGGTGCGGATGATGCTGCCATCGGGCAGCGTGACCTGGGCGCCGGGATCGGGGGTCATCACCGAGGTATCGACACCATCGAAGATCACCTCGATCATCGGGCGCAGCCGGTCGGGGAAGGTGCTGGCCTGCCATTTCGTCGGCGCGAGCGCAGCATCGGCATGCAGCAGCGACAGGCCCAGATGCGCGGCCCGCGAGGTGGTGATCAGCGCCTGGTCAAAGCTGGGCGTGCTGAATTCGCGGTCAAAGCCCACATCGGCGCCGCGCGCCTTGTAGAAGAATTCGGCATAGATGATCAGCTTGGCCTCGGGCCAGATTTCCTTGAGGAACAGTGTCTCGCCCCAGCCGGAATGGCCGAAGATCACATCGGGCACATAGCCGTGACGCTGGCGCAAGGTGGCGGCGGCGCGGGCCACGGTCACGCCGCGGTCGGAATTTTCGGTGAAGGTGCGGCCCAGCCGGCAGGCGGCCGGATCGGGGCGTTCGGTGGTATGGCGATAGCGGACCGTGCGGATCGGGGACTGGCGCTGGTTCTGATCGTCGGTCAGGGCCAGCACGTCATGGCCGCGGCGCACCAGCTCGGGTGCAAGATGCAGGAACTGACCAGGAAAATTCTGGTGGATGAACAGGATCTTCATGCAAACCTCCGGCAATCCGGGGCACGTTAGGCGGAACCCGCCCGAAGATCAAACGCTGCCGCCATCAGATCGCGGGTATATTCGGTGCGCGGGGCATCGAAGATCTGGGCGGCCGACCCCTGTTCTACCGCCTCGCCGGCGCGCATCACCAGCATCTGGTGCGACATCGCCCGCACGACGCGCAGATCGTGGCTGATGAACAGATAGGCCAGCCCATGGCGCCGTTGCAGCCCGCGCAAAAGCTCGACGATCTGGACCTGGACGGTCATGTCGAGCGCGCTGGTCGGCTCGTCCAGAACCACCACCCTGGGGCGCAGGATCATGGCGCGCGCAATGGCGATGCGCTGACGCTGGCCGCCCGAGAATTCATGCGGATAGCGCCCGGCCATGGCCGGATCGAGCCCGACCTCGGCCATGATCGCGGCGACCTGCCGGGCCGGATCGCCGCTGCCGCCATGCACGCCCAGGCCTTCGGCGATGATCTGGCCGACGGTCATGCGGGGCGACAGGCTGCCATAGGGATCCTGGAACACGATCTGCATCTCGCGCCGCAGGCCGCGCAGTGCGGCGCCGGACAGGCCGGAAATCTCGCGCCCCAGCACGACGATGGGGCCTTCGGACTGGATCAGCCGCAGGATGGCAAGGGCCAGCGTGGTCTTGCCGGACCCGGATTCGCCGACGATGCCCAGCGTCTCGCCAGCCCGCAGCGTGATCGACACGCCGTTGACCGCCTTTACATGGCCGACCGTGCGGCGCAGGAAACCGCGGGTGATCGGGAACCAGACCTTGAGATTGTCGGTGCGCAGCACCTCGGCCGCGTCTGCGGGGGCAGGGTCGGGGGTGCCCTTGGGTTCCGCCGCAAGCAGCTTTTGCGTGTAATCGTGTTCCGGCGCGCCGAACACCTGCGCGGTTGGCCCTTGTTCGACGATCTCGCCATGCTGCATCACGCAGACCCGGTCGGCGATGCGGCGCACGATGTTCAGATCATGGGTGATGAACAGAAGGCTCAGCCCTTCGGACCGTTTCAGATCCATCAGCAGGTCAAGGATCTGCGCCTGGATGGTCACGTCGAGGGCCGTGGTCGGCTCGTCCGCGATCAGCAGTTCGGGGCCGTTGGCCAGCGCCATGGCGATCATCACGCGCTGGCGCTGCCCGCCCGAAAGCTGGTGCGGATAGGCGCCCAGCCGGCTTTCGGCATCGCGGATGCCGACCTTGTTCAGCAGATCCAGAACGCGCGCCCGCGCCGCCTCGCCCACCAGCCCCTGATGCAGCGACAGCGCCTCGGTCAGCTGCTTTTCGATGGTGTGCAGCGGGTTGAGACTGGTCATCGGTTCCTGGAAGATGAAACTGATGTCATTGCCGCGCACCCGGCGCAGGCTGGCCGGATCGGCGCCCAGCATCTGCTGGCCATCATAGACCACGCTGCCCGCAATCTCGGCACTGTCGGGCAGCAAGCCCACGGTGGACAGCGCCGTCACCGACTTGCCCGACCCGGATTCGCCGACCAAGGCCACGGTCTCGCCCCGTGCCACGGCGAACGAGACGCCCTTGACCGCCTCGATCACCTTGCCGTCCTGGCGGAAGCGGACGGTCAGATCCTTGACCTCCAGCACGTTCTTTTCGGTCATCGGAAGGTCTTTCTGGGGTCGAAAGCGTCGCGCACCCCTTCAAAAACGAACACCAGCAGGCTGAGCATCACCGCAAAGGTCACAAAGGCGGTAAAGGCCAGCCAGGGCGCCTGAAGGTTCTGCTTGGCCTGCAAGGTCAGCTCGCCCAGCGACGGGGCCGAGGACGGCAGGCCAAAGCCAAGGAAATCAAGCCCCGCAAGGCTGCCGATGGTGCCGGTCACGACAAAGGGCAGCATGGTCAGCGTGGCGACCATGGCATTGGGCAGGACGTGGCGGAACATGATGGTCAGGTCCGGCACACCGAGGGCCCGGGCGGCGCGGACATATTCAAAGTTGCGCGCCCGCAGGAATTCGGCCCGCACCACACCCACCAGCGCCGTCCAGCCGAACAGCGTCATCAAGATGACCAGCAGCCAGAAGTTCATCGGCCAGATCGCCGCCACGATGATGATGATGTAAAGCGAGGGAACCGAGCCCCACAGCTCGATGGCGCGCTGGAACAGCAGGTCGGTCAGGCCGCCGAAATAGCCCTGCACGGCGCCTGCGGCGATGCCCACCACGCTGGAGATCGCGGTCACGACCAGCGCAAAGGCGACCGACAGACGGAAGCCATAGATCACCCGCGCCAGCACATCGCGCGCCGTGTTGTCCGTGCCCAGCCAGTGATCGGCATCGGGCGCGCTGGGGGCGGGTTTGCCAAGGTCGGAAATGGTATTGTAGCTGTAGGGGATCAGCGGCCAGACGATCCAGCCAGGTTCGATTTTCTCACCCTCAACCGTGCCGCTGGCTTTGGCCTCGGCCATCGCGGCTTCGGGATCGTCGAGGCACAGCTCCTTGCCGCCGGTGCGGATCAGGCATTGCACCTCGGGGTCGCGCCAGACGGCCTCGGTCTGGAAATCGCCGCCGAAATCGCGCTCGGTGTAAAAGGTCAGCATGGGGGCGCGCAGCTCGCCGCGATAGCTGATCAGCAGCGGCTTGTCGTTGGCGATCAGCTCGGCGAACAGCGACAGGCCGAACAGCACCGAAAAGATCCACAGCGACCAGAAGGCGCGGCGATTGGCCTTGAAGTTGCGCCAGCGGCGCTGGTTCAGCGGGGAAAGTGCCATGCCCTACCCCCGGCCTTCAAAGTCGATGCGCGGATCGACCCAGACATACATCAGGTCGGACAGGATCCCGACCACCAGCCCGATCAGGCCGAACACGAACAGCGTGCCGAAGATCACCGGATAATCCCGCGCAACCGTTGCCTCGAACCCCAGCCGGCCCAGACCATCGAGCGAAAAGATCGTCTCGATGATCAGGCTGGAGCCAAAGAACACCGACAGGAACAGGCCCGGAAAGCCGGCGATCACGATCAGCATGGCATTGCGGAACACATGGCCATAGAGCACGCGGGATTCGGTGAGGCCCTTGGCGCGGGCGGTCATCACATATTGCTTGCGCATCTCGTCAAGGAAGGAATTCTTGGTCAGCAGCGTGAGCGTTGCAAAGCTGGAAATCAGCGAGGCGGTGACCGGCAGCGCGATGTGCCAGAAATAGTCCAGCACCTTGGCGACGGGTGACAGCTGATCCCAGTTTTCCGATGTCAGCCCCCGCAGAGGGAACCATTGCACATAGGATCCGCCCGCAAAGACCACCAGCAGCAGGATGGCGAACAGGAAACCCGGGATCGCATAGGCAACGATGATCACCCCGCTGGTCCAGGTGTCAAAGGATGATCCATCGCGCACCGCCTTGCGGATGCCCAGCGGGATCGAGACCAGATAGGCGATCAGCGTCGACCACAGCCCCAGCGAAATCGAGACCGGCATCTTCTCGATCACCAGATCGACCACGGAGATCGAGCGGAAATAGCTCTCGCCGAAGTCGAAGGTCAGGTAGTGGCCCATCATGATGACGAACCGTTCCACCATCGGGATCGGCTCCTTGACGCATTCCGGCGCCTTTGAAGACGGCTTGCCGGTGAACCCCTCGGCACAGACGAATCGGGCAAAGCCGAACTGAACCTCGAGCTGGTCAAGAAACTCGGGCGGCAGGCCGCGCGCGCCCTGATAGCTGCTGGAGGCGGTGTCGCCCTGCGTCTCGGCGCCGCCGGCGATGTTGCGGAACACGTCGCCCTGCCCTTGCAGCCGGGCGGCGATCTGGTCGATCGGGCCACCGGGGACCAGCTGGGTCAGGAAGAAGTTGATGACCATGATCCCGATCAGCGTCGGGATCACCAGCGCCAGCCGGCGAAGGATATAGCCGCCCATCGGTCTACCGCAGCACGCCGGCGGCCTTCAGGGCCTCGGCCTTGTCAGCGTTGAACCACCAGAACTCCAGCTCGCCCCGGGCATAGGGCGGCAGCGGATCGGGGTGTTCGTACATGTCGTAATAGGCCACGGTGTGGTTGGCCTTGAACCATTGCGGCACCCAGAACCGCTGCGCGCGCAGCACGCGGTCCAGCGCATGGGTGCGGGTCTCCATCTCTTCGCGGGTGGTGGCGGCGATCACAAGGTCAATCAGCCGGTCCGCCGCCGGGCTTTTCAGCCCCATCAGGTTGAACACCGACACATCCGCCGTGGCAGAGCCATAGAACTGCTTGAGCTCTGATCCTGGCGTCAGGCTGGCCCGGGCATTGCCAGTGACAATGTCGAAATCATAGCTTGGCGGGCGCTCGCGCGCCTCCATCTGGGCATTGTCGATCCGGGTCATCACCGCGTCGATGCCCGCCCGGCGCAGGTTTTCGACAAAGGGAATGATCACGCGGTCGAAGGTCTGCGAATCGTTGAGGAATTCGACCTTCAGCGTCTCGCCCGCCGCGTTGCGGCGCAGACCGTCGCTGCCGACGGCCCAGCCTGCCTCGTCCAGAAGGGCATTGGCCTTGCGCAGATTGCCGCGGTCCAGCTGGCGGTTGCCCGACACCGGGGCCATCACGGCCTCGTCGGTCAGGATGCTGGCAGGCAGCAGCCCCTCATCCACCAGCGGTTTCAGAATGGCGATCTCGCCCTCGGACGGGGTGCCCTTGGCTTCGAGATAGCTGTTTTCCCAGATCGAATTGACCCGCGAATAAATGCCGTAGAACAGCGTCTCGTTCGACCATTCGAAGTTGAACATCAGCCCGATCGCCTCGCGCACGCGCGGATCGGCAAATTTCTCGCGCCGAAGGTTCATCAGAAAGGCCTGCCCGCTGGCCATGGTGCCCGACGGCAGCTCGACCTTTTTGACATGGCCATTCTGGACGGCCGGGAAATCATAGCCCGTGGCCCAGCTGATCGACGACGCCTCGTCCCGAAAGGTATAGCTGCCGCCCTTGAACCCTTCGAAGGCGGCCGAATAGTCGGCGTAATATTCCACCCGGATGCGGTCAAAGTTGTTGCGGCCCTGGGCAATGGGCAGATCCTTGCCCCAATAGTCCGGGTTGCGGCGGTAGACCACGGTTTGCCCGACATTCACCCGGTCCAGCACATAGGGCGCCGATCCCAGGAACGGGGTCATCGACCCTTCCTCCAGATCCAGGCCCTTTGCCTGATACTGCGCCTTGGACAGCACCGGCAGCCCGCCCACCGTCTGCGGCAGATCGCGGGTCGGGAACCCGGCCTTGAAGGTGAACTTGATGCGATGCGGCCCCAGAACCTCGGCGCTTTCGACCTGCTGGGACAGCACGGCACGAAAATCGGTCAGGCCCTTGTCCAGGAACAACTGATAGGAAAACAGCACATCCTCGGCCGTCAGGGGCGATCCGTCCGCGAATTTCGCCTCGGGCCGCAGGTTGAAGATCACCCATTCGCGGCCCGGCGGGTATTCCAGCGTCTCGCACAGCAGACAATACGAGGCGCCCACCTCGTCGGCCACGCCTTCCAGCAAGGATTCGTAGAAGATCGACGACAGCCCCGCGGCCCGGCCCTTGACCGAATAGGGGTTCATCGAATCAAAGCCGCCAAAGCCCCAGATCGAAATCTCGCCGCCCTTGGGGGCGTCCGGGTTCACATAGTCCAGATGCCGGAAATCGGCCGGATATTTCAGATCGCCAAAGGTCGAGATCCCGTGCCCCACCAGCACCTCGGCCCGCAGGGGCAGCGCGCTCAGCCCGATTGCCAGTGCCGCCAGTCCCGTCCGCCATGCGCGCATATGTCCGTCTCCCCGGCCGTCTCGCGGGTGATCCCCGCCGTTGGTCGGACAGACCCTAAACGCCGCCAGCCCCCCTCTCAAGTTGCGAATGCGTGAATCGGGGGTGCGGGGGCGGCAAAACAAAAGCGCCGCCCGGTGGGGCGGCGCCTGGATGGCATGAGGCAGGATTGATCAGCCGCCCAGCGTGGACAGATACTTGATCAGGTTGGCGCGGTCCTGCGGCTTGGGCAGACCGGCGAACGACATCTTGTTGCCGGGAATATAGGCTTTCGGGTTGGTCAGGAAGGCGTTCAGGTTCTCGGCCGTCCACTGTTCCGAGGCATGCGATTTCATCGCATCCGAATAGCCGAACCCGTCGACCGAGCCCTTGTTGCGGTCGACCACGCCGTCCAGATGCGGGCCGGTCGCATTCGCGCCATCAACCTTGTGGCAGGCCTTGCACTTGGCAAACACCTTCTCGCCGGCCGCTGCATCGGCTTCGGCGAACAGCGTGGCAAAGTCCGGGCCTTCTTCGGCTGGGGCGGCTTCTTCGCCGGCGCCGGTGTCGATCACATAGGCCTGATGCACTTCACCGCCATGACCGCCCGCGTTGGTCGCATACAGCGCCGACGCGGCCCAGTTCCCCAGCAGGAACACAAGAAGCGACCCGCACAGTGCGCCGCCAGCCTTGGTGACCGTCATCGTGTCGAACATCTCGTGGCTCCGATTGGCTATCCCTTGGGCGGGCTATATCCGCTTCCCCTGTCCCGTTTCAAGGTGTAGACGCGCGACGAAACGCCCTTTGGGGTCAAATTCAGGGGAGAGGTGGCAGAAATGGCCGGTCTCATCGCATTCCAGGGCGAACTTGGCGCCTATTCGCACCAGGCCTGCCGCCAGTCGCGGCCCGAAATGGACGTGCTGCCCTGCCCCACCTTCGAAGATGTCGTCGAGGCCGTGCGCAGCGGCGCGGCAGATCTCGGGATGCTGGCGGTCGAGAATTCGACCTATGGCCGCGTGGCGGACGTGCATTCGCTGCTGCCCAATTCCGATCTGCACATCATCGACGAGGCCTTCGTTCGGGTCCATGTCAACCTGCTGGGCATCCCCGGCGCCCGGCTTGATCAGGTACGCGAGGCGCATGGCCATGTCGTGATCATCCCGCAATGCGCGAGCTTTCTGAAAACCCATGGCATCCGCGGCGTGGTCAGCTCCGACAACGCCAAGGCCGCCCGCGAATGCGCCGAGGCCGGCGATCCGGCGCGCGGCGCGCTGGCCAGCGAACTGGCGGCAGAAATCTACGGGCTTGACGTGCTTGCCCGCCATATCGAGGACCACGATAACAACCGCACCCGCTTTCTGGTGATGAGCCGCACCCCGGACCACAGCCGCCGCGCCGACAAGATGGTCACTACCTTCGTCTTCCGGGTGCGCAACATTCCGGCTGCGCTTTACAAGGCGCTTGGCGGCTTTGCCACCAACGGCATCAACATGACCAAGCTGGAAAGCTACATGGTGGGCGGCAGCTTCACCGCCACCGAATTCTATGCCGACATCGAAGGCCACCCCGATGACCCGCTGGTGAAACTGGCCCTGGACGAGGCGCGCTTTTTCACCTCGACGCTGAAAATCCTTGGCGTCTATCCCGCAGCCCGCGACCGGGGCTGAAGGCCATCACATTGCATAGATCAGGGCCAGGATCGTCAGGCCCATGATCAGGCTCATCTGCACGGCGGACAGCGCCGCGCGGCCTTCGGGAATTTCAAGAATGTCATCCATCACCAAAATCCTGCCAACTCTGGCCTTAGTTACACCACAATCGGGGTCCGACCTAACCCAAAGCCCGGATTCGCGCTGAACACTCCGTTTCCCGATCCGAAACCCCGCAGCCCCTGTCGACCGGCCACACGCCTTTCGCCTTGATCCAAATATCCTCGGGGGGTGAATTGCCCGTTAACGGGCAAGAGGGGGGCAGACGGCCCCCCTGCACCGCCCCCCCGCGCCCCGGCCTGCACCCTTCCCCTTTCCCGCCATTTGCGCTAAGCGCGGGCGACCCGACCAAGCCGAAACCCGCAGGAGGCGCCGCGATGAAATTCACCCTGTCCTGGCTGAAGGACCATCTCGACACCGATGCCCCGCTTGACGCAATCCTCGAGGCGCTGACCGACCTTGGCCTCGAGGTCGAAGAGGTCGAGGATCCGGCGGCCAAACTGGGCGCCTTCCGCATCTGCAAGGTCATCGAGGCGGTCCAGCACCCCAATGCCGACCGCCTGCGCGTGTGCCGCGTGGCAACCTGGCCGGGCGGCCCCGGCACGGCCATGGAAGAGGTGCAGGTGGTCTGCGGCGCGCCCAATGCCCGCACCGGCCTTGTCGGCGTCTTTGCCCCCACCGGCACCCATGTGCCCGGCACCGGGGTCGATCTGAAACCCGGCAATATCCGCGGCGTCGATTCCAACGGGATGCTGTGCTCGGAACGCGAGCTGGAGCTGTCGGACGATCACAACGGCATCATCGACCTGCCCGAGGATGCCCCGCTGGGCGAACGGTTCATCGACTGGAAGGGTCTCAACGACCCGATGATCTACATCAAGATCACCCCGAACCGCCCCGATGCGCTTGGGGTGCGGGGCATTGCCCGCGATCTGGCGGCGCGCGGTCTTGGCACGCTGAAGCCGCTGGTCATCGAGCCGGTTGCCGGCGCCTTCCCCTCGCCCGTCACCGTGGCGATTGACGATGCCCTCAAGGCCAGGGGCTGCCCGCTGTTTGCAGGGCGGGTGATCCGCGGCGTCAGGAACGGCCCCTCGCCCGAGTGGCTGCAACAGCGGCTCAAGGCGATCGGGCTGCGGCCGATCTCGGCGCTGGTGGACATCACCAACTTCTTCACCTTCGACCTCAATCGCCCGCTGCATGTCTTTGACATGGCCAAGGTCAAGGGCAACCTGCGCATCCATCCGGCCGCCGGGGGCGAAGAAATCCTTGCGCTGGACGGCAAGACCTATGCGCTGCAACCGGGCATGATGGCGATTTCCGACGATGCACAGGTCGAATCCATCGCCGGCATCATGGGGGGCGAGCTGTCGGGCTGCACCGAGGATACGACCGATGTCTTCCTCGAATCCGCCTATTGGGATCCGATCACCGTTGCCGCCACCGGCCGCGCGCTGAAGATCAATTCGGACGCCCGTTACCGGTTCGAACGTGGGGTCGATCCCGCCTTCACCCTGCCGGGGCTGGACCTGGCGACCCGCATGGTGCTGGACCTGTGCGGCGGCGAGCCTTCGGAAATCACGCTGGACGGCGCGGTGCCCGACACCGCCCGCGCCTATCGTTTTGACCCGGCCCGCGTGGTCAGCCTGGTCGGGATGGACATCCCCGAAGCCACCCAGCGCGCCACGCTGGAGGCGCTTGGCTTTACCCTGACCGGCGACATGGCCGCCCCACCCAGCTGGCGCCCCGACGTTCTGGGCGAGGCCGATCTGGTCGAGGAAGTCGCCCGCATCGCGAGCCTGACCAAGCTGGAAGGCAAGCCGCTGCCCCGCCCCCGCTCTGGCGTTCCCGCCCCGATCCTGACCGTGGCCCAACAGCGCGAACGCATGGCCCGGCGCACGCTGGCGGCGCTTGGCTATAATGAATGCGTCACCTACAGCTTCATCGACGCGGGTGCCGCGGCACTGTTCGGTGGCGGCGCCGATGCCGTGCGGCTGGAAAACCCGATCTCGTCCGAGATGACGCATATGCGCCCCGACCTGCTGCCCGGCCTGCTGGCGGCGGCCGCGCGCAATCAGGCGCGCGGGTTCAGCGATCTGGCGCTGTTCGAGGTGGGCCCCGCCTTTGCGGGTGGCGAGCCCGGCGAACAGGCGGTGCAGGCCGCGGGCCTGCTGGTCGGCCAGTCGGCCCCGCGCGATCCCTGGGCCAGCCGCCGCCCGGTCGATGTGTTCGACGCCAAGGCCGATGCCGAGGCAGTGCTGTCCGCCCTTGGCGCGCCTGCCCGCGTGCAGATCACCCGCAAGGTGCCCGGCTGGTGGCACCCCGGCCGCTCGGGCGCCATTGCGCTTGGCCCCAACACCATGGCGGTGTTCGGCGAGATCCACCCCAAGGTGCTGCGCGAGATGGGCGTCAAGGGCCCGGCCGTCGCCTTCACCGTCTGGCCGGCCAACGTGCCGCTGCCCAAGGTGAAATCGGCCAGCCGCGGCGCGCTGACCATCTCGGATCTGCAGGCGGTGGAGCGCGACTTTGCCTTTGTCGTCGATGCGGGAACCGAGGCGCTGACCATCGTCAACGCGGCCCAGGGCGCCGACAAGGCGCTGATCGACAGTGTGCGGGTGTTCGACCAGTTCACCGGCGACAAGGCCGAGGCACAGATGGGCGCGGGCAAGAAATCGGTGGCGATCACCGTGCGCCTGCAACCGACCGACCGCACCCTGACCGACAAGGACATCGAGGCGGTGTCTGCCAAGATCATCGAAAAGGTCGCCAAGGCAACCGGCGGCACGCTGCGCGGCTGACTTGCCCTGCAAACAGCCAAAGACGGGCGGGGGTTTCCCCCGCCCGTTTGCATTTGCCCTCGCGCCATCGTGTTGCCGGGCAGGCTTGCGCGATGCATCGCCTGCGGCCAAGATTTCCCCTTTCAAGGCGCCCGGAGCTTTGCAATGTCCATCGCCTCACGTTGCGCCGCCGCGCTGGGTGTCCTGCTGACAGGGGGGATCCCGATGTCCTCATCCGCCGACCTTCCAGACCCCGCCGCTGTCACGGTCAGCGGAACCTACCAGCCGGGCACCCCGTGCCATGCCATCCGCACCGATGACGGCCGAACGATCATGCTGCCGGCGCGGACACGGCTGATCGGCATTCCCGCCGGTGGCCGCGTCACCGTGATGGGCGAGCGGATGGAACATGACACAACATGCGGGGGGCCGGTGCTGGTTCTGCGCAGCTATTTCGTGCCTGACAGCTGACGGCGCATGGCGGGCTATTGCCCGATTTCCGCCCTTTGGGCAGATGCGCGGCCGCAGCGGTCGCTACGGCGTTGACCTCGTAGGGGTGGCCGGTATGGTGGCGGGCAAGGCTCGCCGATTCCCGGCGGAAGCTGCGCTGCCACGTAGGTCCGACGAATGCCGAAACGATTCCTTCCCGCGCTGCTCGCGCTGGCACTGGTGGGCTGTGGCCTGCCACGCGGTGCGCCGATGCAACGCGAGATCCTGTCCAAATCCGACAGCGAAACGCGCAACATCCAGGTGGTTGCGGTGTCACGCTCCAACCTGACCAAACTTGCGGCCTGGCCTCGCCCGGATCAGGACAAGCGGGCCTTCAACGATTGGCCCGGCGGCGGTGTTCGCGCCCATGCCAGCAGTGCCATTGCCCCCGGCGACGTGCTTGCCGTCACCATCTGGGACAACGAGGAAAACTCGTTGCTGGCCACCACGACCCAGAAGTCGGTGCAACTGACCGAAGTGACCGTCAGCAATGATGGCAGCGTTTTCCTGCCCTATGTCGGCAAGGTTTCGGTTCGCGGGCAAAGCCCCGACCAGGCGCGTGAACGCCTGCAGGAAGGGGTCGAAAAGGTCCTGCCCAATGCCCAGGTCCAGATCTGGGTCAAGCAGGGACGCATGAACACGGTCGATCTGGTCGGCGGTGTCGGCAAGCCCGGCAGCTATCCGTTGCCCGATCGCAACTATTCGGTGCTCTCGCTGATCAGCCAGGGCGGCGGCGTGAACCCGTCGCTGGAAAATCCCATCGTCAAGCTGGTGCGCGGCGGGCGGTCCTATGGCATCTCGGTCTCTCGGCTGTTCGATGAGCCGACACGCGATATCTCGCTGGTCGGTGGCGACAAGATCATCATCGAGGATGATTCGCGCTATTTCCTGGCCCTTGGCGCCTCCGGCAAGCAAAGCACGATGCCCTTCACGCAGGACAAGGTCAGCGCGCTGGATGCGGTCACGATGATCGGCGGCCTGTCCCCCAGCCGCGCAGACCCCCGGGGCGTGCTGATCCTGCGCGAATACGCCGGCAAGCAAGTGCGGCTGGATGGGCTTGGCCCCGACCGCCCGCGCGTTGTGTTCACCGTGGATCTGACGACGGCCGATGGTCTGTTCTCGGCCCGGAATTTCCCGATTGCGCATGGCGATCTGGTGCTGGCCACCGAATCCCCCGTCAGCAGCGCGCGCACCGTGTTCGGCCTGATCGGCCAGTCGTTCGGCCTGGCAGGTCAATTGAACGGCAACTGACACGCGCAGGGGCGGCCCGCGCCGCCCTTCCGCGCCCACACCGGGGCCATGTCACGGTTCAGCAATTTGGGCGCCCCGGCAAACGAAAGGGGCCGCAGCGCACGGCCACGGCCCCCGATATCTTGCCCTGATCGCCAGATCAGGCGGCGCGGCCCAGCAGAACCTCGTCGACCTTCTTCTGCGCACCGGCCTCATCGACACCCGACACGGCGGCGACTTCGCGGGTCAGACGCTCCAACGCGGCTTCATACAGCTGACGCTCGGAATAGCTTTGCTCGCGCTGGTCGTCGGCGCGGTGCAGGTCGCGCACCACCTCGGCAATCGCCATCAGATCGCCAGAGTTGATCTTCTGCTCGTATTCCTGGGCCCGGCGCGACCACATGGCGCGCTTGACCTTGGCCTTGCCCTTGAGCGTCTCCAGAGCCTTCAGGACCACATCCGGCGACGACAGCGAGCGCATGCCGATCTCGGTCGCGCGGTTGGTCGGGACGCGCAGGGTCATCTTGTCCTTTTCGAACGAAATGACGAACAGCTCCAGCGACATGCCCGCGATCACCTGTTCTTCGATCGAGAGGATCTTGCCGACGCCATGCGCCGGATAGACCACGAAATCGTTGGGGCGAAACTCGGGCTTCTTGGTCTTGGTCATTCAGGTGCTTCCTCGTAAGAGCCCTGTCGCCGACGACAGACCACCCTGCCCCGAGGCTTTGCTTCGGGCGCACAGGTGGCGATTCATCGGAAAACCGCCTTGACCGAGCAGTGCCAAGGCGGGCGGCAGGCTTTCAGTTTCCTTGTAACGGGACCATAACACGAATCGGACCCGATTCCAACTGCGGCAGCGCAGCACGTCCCGGGCACGGGACGCGGCGCAACAGGAACCCATGCCTGCGCGGCCTTAGTTGCCTTCGCCGGCAGCTTCCGAGAAATACTTGGAAAGCTTGTCCTTTTCGCCGTCCCTGTCCGTTGCTTCGGGCAGCGGATCCTTGCGCACGGTAATCACCGGCCAAAGTTCGGCGTATTTGCGGTTCAGCTCGACCCAGGATTCCATGTCCGGCTCGGTGTCAGGGCGAATCGCATCGGCCGGGCATTCCGGTTCGCACACCCCACAATCGATGCATTCATCGGGGTGGATCACCAGCATGTTCTCGCCTTCATAGAAACAGTCGACCGGGCAGACCTCTACGCAGTCGGTGTATTTGCAGGCGATGCAGTTGTCGGTCACGACATAGGTCATGGGCGGCCTCGGGCGTCAGGTTCGGCAGACAGGTAGGACACAGCGGCGGATCATGCAAGCCGCTCTGGCGCGGATTCGCCTGCGTCAAGATCGACATACAGCATCTGAGCTTCGGTGGCCGGCCCCCGGCGCTCGCCGGCGGCCAGCACACGGACGACGCGGATACGGCCGCCTTGCGCAAAGGTCAGAACATCGCCGGTGCGGATGGCGGTGGAAATCTTGGTCACCGGCTGGCCGTTGACGCGCACGCGACCCTCTTCGATCTGGGCGGCCGACAGGCTGCGGCTCTTGAAGAACCGCGCCTGCCAAAGCCATTTGTCCAGACGGATCGCGCCCGGCGCCGTCACGCGCGCCTCAGACCTTGCCCTTGAGCGCCAGCAGCGCCGCAAAGGGGTTGTCAGGGTCGATCTTCTGCTCGCGCGGGGGGCGCGCCTCATAGCTGCGCGCGCCTTCGTTGCGCTTGTGCTCGGGCTTGCCGCCTTTGCCACGCGGGCCTTCGGACTTGCCATGAGGCTTGCCGCCGCCCTTGCGCTCACCATCCTTGCGATCGCCGCGTTCCGGGCGGGGGCCGCCTTCCTTGCGCTCGGGGCGCGGGCCACGTTCGGCCTGCGGGCGGTCGCCGCCCTGCCCTTGCCCCTGACGCTGCGGGCGCTGCGGGCGCTGCCCCTGACCGTCCCGGCGCGGGCCGCGATCGCCGCGCGGCGCACCGCCACGCGGGCGCGGGGCCCAGGTGAAGGTGTAGAAGACTTCGGTTTCCACCTCGGCCGGCGCTTCGGCGGGCGCATCGGCCGCGGCATCCGCCGGGGCCTCGGCCACGGCGTCCGGTGCGGCCTCGACAGCGGCTTCGGCCGGGGCTTCGGCCGGGGCCTGCGCCTCGGGCGCGACGGCGGCGTCAGTGGCGGGCGCGGCCCCGGCCGTCGCCCCGGTCCCGGCCGGGGCTTCCGCAGCCGGCTTGGCCTTGGGCCGCTCGGCCTTTTCGCCCTTGTAGCCCAGACCGGCCATCAGGTCGGCGAACTGGTCCAGCGTCATGCCGGTGATCGACAGCATGTCCGGCGTCGCCTCGAATCCTGCGCGGCTGTCCTTGGCGCGCAGAAGGTCGGCCAGACGTTCCAGCATGTCGATGCGGATGGCGCGGCTGCCCGCCGGGCGGTAGCCCGCCAGCGCATAATGCAGCGAGGGCACCTCGGTGATATGCGGGATGGTCACCAGACCGGGGGGCGGGCTTTCGGGGAATTCCTGCAAGCCCTCCCACAGCGACCACAACACCAGCCGCAACCGCGTCGGCGCGGGTTTCAGCAGCAGCGGCAGGAAGATCGTATACTGCCCGAACCGCACACCATGCTTGCGCAGCGCCGAGCGCGAGTCCTGGTCCAGCGCCTTGACCTCTTCGGCCACCGGCTCGCGCGGCAGAACGCCCATTGCCTCGACCAGACGGAAGGCAAAGCCACGGGCCAGGCCGGTCAGCGTTTCATCGCGTTGCAGAGCCATCAGCGGATCGAACAGCGCGGCAACCTTGCGGTCGATGAAATGCTGCAGACGGCGACGCACCTTTTCGGCAACATCGGCGCCCGCCTCTTCGTCGACGAACACCTCGATCTGCGGCCGCAGCGCCTCGGGGCCCTTGACCAGCTTGCCGACTGCGGTCGTGCCCCACATCAGCCCGCCCTGTTCGGTATAATCGAACTCGGTATCGGGCGAGTTGTAGAAGCGGTCGGACCGCAGGGAGAATTCGGGCTTCAGCGCCTCGTACGCCGCTTGCCGCAGGGTTTTCGCCTCGTCCGGGCTGCCCGTTCCGTCCTGACGGAAGCGGAACCCTTCCAGACGGCCGACGAATTCGCCCTCGACCGTCACTTCGCCCTTGTCGTTCACCTCGGCCACGAGGCTCTCCTTCTGCTTGAGCCGCCGCATCAGCACGCTGGTGCGCCGGTCCACGAAACGCTGGGTCAGACGCATGTGCAGCGCATCCGACAGGCGGTCTTCTACAGCGCGAGTTTCCTCACGCCAATGGGATTCGTCGGCCACCCAGCCCTTGCGTTGCGCAACATAGGTCCAGGTGCGGACAAAGGTCAGGCGGCGGGAAATCGCGTCGATGTCACCATCGGTGCGGTCGATCCGGTCGACATTACGCTTCATCCAGTCATCCGGGATCGGGCCGGACTTGAGGAAATCGAAGATCCGCGCCAGCAATCCGGCATGTTCCTGCCCCGAGATCCCACGAAAATCCGGGATCCGGCACACATCCCACAGCAGCCGCACCATCTGGGGCGAGGTGACGGCATCGCGCACCTCGGGCATCTCGGCCAGGGTCTTGAGCGCCAGCAGATCATCGGCATCGCGGGCACGGGTCAGCCATTCGTTGCCAGTGTGTTTTTCCAGGCTGGCAATCAGCCGCCCGACGTTGCCCAGATCCAGCGAGGAATTGCGCCAGTGCAGCTTGCGCACGGGCAAGAAGCGGTGGCTCTCGATCGCCTCGATGGTTTCCTCATCCAGCGGGCGCGCCTCGCCGGTGACGCCAAAGGTGCCGGGGCTGGTGTGCCGCCCCGCCCGCCCGGCGATCTGCGCCAGCTCCCACGGGAACAGCTTGCGCATCCGGTGGCCATCGAACTTCGACGTCGAGGAAAAGGCGACATGGTTGATATCAAGGTTCAGCCCCATCCCGATGGCATCGGTCGCCACCAGGTAATCGACATCGCCATTCTGATAGAGCGCGACCTGCGCATTGCGCGTGCGGGGTGACAGCGCCCCCATCACCACCGCGCAACCGCCCTTGGTGCGGCGGATCAGTTCCGCAATCGCATAGACATTTTCAACCGAGAACCCGACGATTGCCGACCTTGCCGGCATCCGGCTGATCTTTTTCGAACCTGTATAGGTCAGTTCGGACAAGCGCGGGCGCGAGATGAACGTCGTCCCCGGCACCAGCGCCGCAATCGCGGGCCGCATCGTGTCAGAGCCCAGGAACATCGTTTCCTTCAGCCCGCGCGCGTTCAGAAGACGGTCGGTGAAGACATGGCCGCGTTCCGGGTCGGCGCACAGCTGGATTTCGTCCAGCGCCAGGAAATCGGCCCCGATCTCGGTCGGCATCGCCTCGGTCGTGCAAACCCAATAGGCGGTGCGTTCGGGAACGATGCGTTCCTCGCCCGTCACCAGCGCGACGACCGAAGGCCCCCGCGCCTTGACGATGCGGTCATAGACCTCGCGCGCCAGCAGACGCAGCGGCAGGCCGATCACCCCGGTCCTGTGCGCCAGCATCCGCTCGATGGCGTAATGCGTCTTGCCGGTGTTCGTCGGCCCAAGGACCGCCGTCACCCTTGCGTTCTCGCGCATCGGCGCCCCTTACACCTGCTGACCGGACAAATCCCGTTCCAGCCGCTTCACGGCCTCACTTACCTTTTCAAGGTGGGGATGTATAGCAAGCGCGGCCTTGTAGGCGGCAAGTGCAGCCTTCTTGTTCCCGGTTTCCTCGAGGATCGCGCCAACGCCGGCCAGGGCACCGAAATGGCTGGGGTTCAGCGCCAGCACGCGGGACAGATCTTCCATCGCCGGGCCATATTTGCCCGCCCGGAACAGCGCGGTGGCGCGGGCGTTCCAGCCTTCGGCGAATTCGGGGGCGTGGTCGGTCAGCGCGGTCAGGTGTTCGATGGCGGCATCGGTATCCCCCTCGCCCATCGCATCGCGGCCGCGTTGCAGCAGCAGATCCATCGCGGGCGAGCCGGATTTCGACCATTCGGTCACCACCTGCCGTTCCACCCGCCGCCAGCCAGCATTGTCGGGCTGCGCAAGCAGGCCAAGCAGGTCCGTCAGCCGGCCCTGATCCTGTGCCGCCACGGAAGTTGCCGTTAACGTCAAGACTGCCGCCACGGCACTGTTGAGAATGTCACGAACCCGGACCATCATGGGGCAAATGTAACGCGAACCGCGCAAAACGCAAAAGCTGTGCGGGACCATTCAAGGAAATGTGCGATGAGCGACGTGATTGACACTATCGTGGCCGAGCTGAGCAAAAAGGACACCTCGGGCTTTGCCGGCACCGCGAAATTCGTGATCAACGGCGAGGGCGCGGTGATGATGGATGCCAGCGGCGTGCGCGCCGGCGACGATGATGCGGATGTCACGCTCAGCGCCGATCTGAACGTGTTCCGCGCCATCTTCGAGGGTGACATGAACCCGACCATGGCCTTCATGACCGGCAAGCTGAAGATCGACGGGTCGATGGGCAAGGCCATGGCGCTGGCCTCGGTCCTGTCGTGACCCCGGCGCCCTGTCTCGAGGATGGCTACAGTGGCGGCAAGGCGCTGTGGCTGACCACCTCGGACGGGGTGCGCATTCGCGTTGTTCTCTGGCCGCATCCGGGGGCGCGCGGCACGGTGCTGGTCCTGCCGGGACGCACCGAACATGCCGAAAAATACGGGCCCACGGCGGCCCGGCTGGCGGCGGCGGGCTATGCCTCGGCCGCCATCGACTGGCGCGGCCAAGGGCTGGCCGACCGGCTGCTGCCCGACCCGCGCAAGGGCCATGTCGGCAGGTTTTCCGACTATCAGCTGGATATGGATGCGTTTCGCGGCGCCGTTCTGGCGGCCGGCCTGCCTGCGCCGCTGTTCTTGCTGGCGCATTCCATGGGCGGCTGCATCGGCCTGCGCAGCCTGATCCGCGGGCTGGACGTGGCCGCTGCCGCCTTTTCCGCCCCGATGTGGGGGCTGAAGGTGCCAGGCGGCCAGACCGGCCTGTTCAGCGCGCTGTTCGGGGCGCTGGCCAATGCCGGGCTGCGCGGGCGCTATGCGCCGCCGCCTGCCTCGGGCGCGATCTGCCATCTGGAAACCGGCGCGTTCGCGGACAATACCCTGACCACCGACCCGGCGGTCTGGGACTGGATGCAGGGCCAGTTGCGTGCCAACCCCGAACTGGTGATTGCTGGCCCCACCATCGGCTGGCTGGCCGAGGCGATGGCCGAGATGCAGGCCCTGGCACTTCTGCCCTCACCCAAGGTGCCCTGTGTGACGGGGGTCGGCGGGCATGAACGGATCGTTGACCCGGACGCGATAGAAGCGCGCATGGCCCGCTGGCCGGCGGGCGAATTGATCCGGGTGCCCGGCGCCGAACACGAACTTCTGATGGAAACCGCAACGCTGCGCGACCGTTTTCTGACGCGCGTGACAGCGCTGTTCGACGCGCATCAGGGCTGATCCGTGCGACGGCGCGTCACAGATGGGTCTGACGTCACGTTACGTTTACGTCAACGTAAGCTAATCTGGTATCATGTCCTGCAGAACCCATGTGATTCCGGGTCGGGGACCAAAGGATCAGGCCATGCCGAACCAGAAGATACCTCAAGATGTGCTGACCATCCGCGAGATGTGCGAGGCATTCGATGTCACGCCGCGCACGCTGCGGTTCTACGAATCCAAGGAACTGCTGTTTCCCATCCGCGATGGCCAGCGCCGGCTGTTCACCCGGCGCGACCGCGGGCGGCTCAAGCTGATCCTGCGCGGCAAGCGCTTTGGCTTCGCGCTCGAGGAAATCCGCCAGCTGCTCGACCTGTACGATCGGGGCGACCAGCAAGAGGAACAGCTCAAACGCACCTATGACATCGCGCGCGAGCGGCTGGCCCAGATGGTGCGCCAGCGCGACGAATTGAACGAAGCGATCACCGAGCTGCAAAGCCAGCTTGAATGGGGGGCCGAGATGATTGCCTCGTTCCGCCGCCCCGCTGCCGAATGATCTGAAAGACCGGCGCCCCGCGCCAGAGGGAGAGAGACATGCCCATCTACACCGCCCCGACCAAGGACATGCAGTTCGTGCTGCACGATCTGCTGAAGATCGCGCAATCCGACGTGCCCGGCTATGGCGATCTCGACCGCGATTTCACCACCGCGATTCTGGATGAGGCCGGCAAGCTGGCCAACGAGGTGCTGGCCCCCCTGAACGCCATTGGCGATCAGCAGGGCTGCGTGCTGGAAAACGGCGTCGTGCGCACCCCCGACGGGTTCAAGGCGGCGTTCGAACAGCTCAAGGAAGGCGGCTGGAACGGACTTGACCTGCCCGAGGAGTATGGCGGCCAGAACCTGCCCTATGTCATGGGCACGGCGGTGGGCGAGATGATGGTCTCGGCCAACATGGCCTTCAACATGTATCAGGGCCTGACCCATGGCGCGATCAGCGCCATTCTGGCCGCCGGAACCGACGAGCAAAAGGCCAAATGGCTGCCAAAGATGGTCTCGATGGACTGGACCGGCACCATGAACCTGACGGAGCCACACGCGGGCACCGATCTGGGCATGATCCGCACCAAGGCCGACCCCCAGGCCGATGGCAGCTACAAGATCACCGGACAGAAGATCTTCATCTCGGCCGGCGAACACGACATGGCCGAAAACATCGTCCATCTGGTGCTGGCCAAGGCCCCCGGCGGCGGCGAGGGCACCAGGGGCATCTCGCTGTTCATCGTGCCCAAGTTCCTGGTGAACGAGGATGGCTCGCTGGGCGCGCGCAATGCGGTGTCCTGCGGCAAGATCGAAGAAAAGATGGGCATTCACGGCAATGCCACCTGCGTGATGAACTATGACGGTGCCACCGGCTGGCTGCTGGGCGAGCTGCACAAGGGCATGAAGCACATGTTCGTCATGATGAACGAGGCGCGGGTCGGCGTCGGCCTGCAAGGCTATGCCCAGGCCGAAGCCGCCTATCAGAACGCCGTCGCCTATGCCAAGGACCGCCTGCAGGGCCGCGCCGTGACCGGCACCGTCAACGCCACCGGCCCGGCCGATCCGCTGATCGTGCACCCCGACATCCGCCGCAACCTGATGGATCAGAAAAGCTTTGTCGAAGGCGCCCGCGCCTTTACCTTCTGGGGCGCCACGCTGATCGACCGCGCGCATCGCCTTGGCGACAAGGAGGCCGAAGGTCTGATCTCGCTGATGACCCCGGTCATCAAGGGCTTCCAGACCGACAAGGGCTTTGAAATGGCGGTGCAGGCCCAGCAAATCTATGGCGGGCACGGCTATATCGAGGAATGGGGCATGTCGCAGTTCGCGCGCGATGCCCGGATCGCCATGATCTATGAAGGCGCGAACGGCGTTCAGGCGCTGGATCTGGTGGGCCGCAAGCTGGCCTCGGACGGCGGCAAGCATGTCATGGCCTTCTTCGAGATGGTCAAGGCCGAGTGCAAGGCCCATGATGGCGACGAGCGGATGAAGGGCTTTGTCGAGCCGCTGAAAGCCGCCTCGAAACAGCTTCAGGCGGCCGGGATGTTCTTCATGTCGCAAGGCATGAAGAACCCGAATGCGGCGCTGGCGGGGTCCTATGACTTCATGCACCTGATGGGGCATGTGTGCCTGGGCCTGATGTGGACCCGCATGGCGAAAGCCGCGTTCGATGCGCTGGACGGCGGCACCTCTGACGCAGCGTTCTACGAGACGAAGATCGAAACGGGGCGCTACTACATGGCACGCCAGCTGCCGGCCTGCGCCATGCACCTTGCCCGCATCGAAAGCGGGGCTGATACGGTGATGGCCCTGGACGCCGGGGCGTTCTGATCTGGCATAACGCAAGCGGAGGGGGCAGACTGACGGCCTGCCCCAGCCGGACCCCGAGGGACCACATGCCGAAACGCTTTCGCCTGACCCGCCGCTTTCCGGTTGCCATGACCGAGGACGGCTACCGCCGCCTCAAACGCTTTGCGCAAGAGGCAGGCCTGGACGAGGGCGAGGCATTGTCGTTCCTGTTCGAACATTTCGACAGCGTGACCCACAAGGACAACCTGACCCACCGCCTGCGCCTGTTCAATTCGGAACTCGACGACCGCAAGCGGTAAGGGGGCCTCAAGGGAGGAGGAGCCCATGACCTTTCCGATGATCGCATCCGCCTGGATGACGGACGAGCACAAGATGCTCGAAGAAATGACCCGTGACTTCATCGCGAAGGAATGGGCCCCGCAGTTCGACCGCTGGCGCCAGCAAGGCGAGATGGACCGCGAGACCTGGAACCAGGCGGGCGAACTTGGTCTGCTGCTGCCCTCGGTCCCCGAGGAATACGGCGGGGCAGGCGGCGATTTCGGCCACGAGGCGGTGATCCTGATGGAAGGCTCGCGTGCCAATCTGGCCTCCTGGGGCCACGGGATCCATTCGGGGATCGTGGCCCATTACATCACCGCCTATGGGACCGAGGAGCAGAAGAAGCGCTGGCTGCCCAAGATGGCCACCGGCGAGCTGGTCGCGGCACTGGCGATGACCGAACCCTCGGGCGGGTCGGATGTGCAGAACCTGCGCACGCGGGCGGTCAAGGATGGCAATGCCTACCGGCTGTCTGGGTCCAAGACTTTCATCACCAATGGCAAACATGCCGACCTGATCCTGGTCGCCGCCAAGACCGACCCGACGCAAAAGGCCAAGGGCACCTCGCTGATCATGGTCGAGGCGAACGGCGCCGAAGGCTTTCGCCGTGGCCGAAAGCTGGACAAGGTCGGGCTGAAATCGGCCGATACGTCCGAGCTGTTCTTTGACGATGTGGTGATCCCGCCGGAAAACCTTCTGGGCGGGGTCGAGGGGCAGGGCTTTTATCAGATGATGAAGCAGCTGCCGCAAGAGCGGCTGATCATCGGCTGCGGCGCGGTCGGCGCGATTGAAGGCGCGGTGGCGCGCACGATCCAGTATTGCAAAGAACGCGAGGCCTTTGGCCAGCCGATCATCAACTTCCAGAACACCCGCTTCAAGCTGGCGGAATGCAAGACGAATGCCTTCGTCGCGCGCAGCTTCCTCGACACCTGCATCTCGGCGCATCTCAAGGGCGAGCTGACGGTCGAAATGGCGGCGATGTGCAAATACTGGCTGACCGACCTGCAATGCCAGGTGATCGACGAATGTGTCCAGCTGCATGGCGGCTACGGCTTCATGCAGGAATATGCGGTGGCCGAGATGTGGACCGATGCGCGGGTACAGCGGATCTATGGCGGCACCAACGAGATCATGAAGGAACTGATCGGGAGATCGCTGTGACCTTCCCCCGCGCCCCTTCCCTTCCGGGCGCCTCTCCCGCAGGTCGTGCACCGCGCAAGCGCGGCGCCTCCCTTTGGGGGGAGCCGTCCAGCCGCTCCGTTGGAGCGTCCGGACGGCAAAGACGGCGCGCGGAACGCGCGCCGTGCCTCCGGCGGGGGTATTTAAGGAAAGATGAAACATCAGAAGATGCGCGCTGGCCCGCAGGGGGACATGTCCAGCCATCGAGCCAGCGCGACTTCACCTTTCACGGTCATCGGCTCCCCAGCCTGTACCGTAACTCCAATATGCTGCGAGGAAGGTTAACCTTTGGTTACCTCGCGCCCGCGCATACTGCTTCACCTTTCTGCAAATACCCAAATCCCCCGCTCTCCCCCCGTGCAACGCCTGAAAGGAGCGCCCCATGACCGCAACGCTTTACTGCTTTGGCGAATCTGGCAATGCCTACAAGGCCGCGCTGACCATGCAACTGGCCGGCTATGACTGGACGCCGCGCTATGTTGATTTCTTCAACGGCGAGACCCGCACCCCCGAATTCCGCGCGATCAACGAAATGGGCGAGGTGCCGGTTTTCGTCGAGGGCGATCTGACGCTGAGCCAGTCGGGGGCGATCCAGTTCCACATAGCCGAGTTGACCGGCAAGCTGCAGGGCGCCAATGCGCGCGAGCGGGCCGAGGTGTTGCGTTGGGTGCTGTGGGACAACCACAAGCTCTCGGGCCAGGCCGGCATGACGCGGTTCCTGATGAACTTCCTGCCCGAGGACAAGCGCCCCCAGCAGGTGATCGGCTTCCTGCAGGGGCGGCTCAAGACCGTCTATGACACGCTGAACCGCCATCTGGACGGGCGCGGCTGGATGGTGGGCGATGGCCCGACGCTGGCTGATTGTGCCTGTGCCGGCTATCTCTATTACCCGGAACCCTACGGCTTCGAGCGGGCAGACTGGCCCCATATCGACGCCTGGCTGACGCGCCTGTCGCAAGAGCCGGGCTGGAAGCATCCCTACGACCTGATGCCGGGCAATCCGTCCGACCGGGCCGCGAAGTGATCCAAGGAGGACCCATGGAAGACGCCTATATCTATGATGCCGCCCGCACGGTGCGCGGCAAGGGCCGGCCCGACGGCGCGCTGCATGAAGTGACCGCGGCGCGGCTTTCTGCGGTGGTTCTGAACGCGCTGAAGGATCGCAACGATCTGGACACCACCGCGATCGAGGATCTGATCTGGGGCAATGTCACGCAGGTGGGTGAACAGGGCGCCTGTCTGGCCCGCACCGCCGTTCTGGCCTCGGATTTCGCGGAATCGGTGCCTGGCGTGTCGATCAACCGTTTCTGCGCAAGCGGGCTGGAAGCCGTGAACATGGCCGCCAACCAGGTGCGCGGCGGGGCTGGCATGGCCTATGTCGCGGGCGGTGTCGAATGCATGTCGCGCGTGCCCATGGGCAGCGATGGCGGCGCCATCGCGGTCGATCCGAAGATCGCCATCGACAACTACTTTGTCCCGCAGGGCATTTCCGCCGACATCATCGCCACCGAATTCGGCTTCAGCCGCGATGAGGCTGACGCCCTGGCCGTCGAAAGCCAGCGCCGCGCCGCGCAGGCCTGGGCCGAGGGCCGGTTCGCGAAATCCGTGGTGACGGTCAAGGACATCAATGGGCTGACCATCCTGGACCGCGACGAATACATGCGGCCCGGCACCGACATGCAAAGCCTTGGCGCGCTCAAGCCCAGCTTCAAGGACTGGGGCGAGGTCATGCCGGGCTTCGACAAGATCGCGCTGATGAAATATCCGCATCTGGAGCGGATCAACCACATCCACCATGCCGGGAATTCGTCGGGCATCGTCGATGGTGCGGCCGCGATCCTGGTCGGCAACAAGGCCTTTGGCGAGAAATACGGGCTGAAGCCCCGCGCCCGCATCAAGGCCACCGCCAAGATCGGCACCGATCCCACCATCATGCTGACCGGCCCGGTGCCGGTGACCGAAAAGATCCTGCGCGACAGCGGCATGAGCATCAGCGACATCGACCTGTTCGAGGTGAACGAGGCCTTTGCCGCCGTCGTCATGCGCTTCATGCAGGCGTTCAACGTCGATCCCTCGGTGGTCAACGTCAACGGCGGCTCGATCGCCATGGGCCATCCGCTGGGCGCGACCGGCGCGATGATCATCGGCACCCTGCTGGACGAGCTGGAGCGCACCGGCAAGGGCACCGGCCTTGCCACGCTGTGCATCGGCTCGGGCATGGGCGCGGCCACCATCATCGAACGGGTGTGAGGAACAGATGACCGACTTTACCTATGCCGTCGATGCGGACGGCGTTGCCACGATCGCCTGGGACGTGCCCGGCAAGTCCATGAACGTCATGTCGATGGCCGGTTTTCAGGAACTGAGCGACCTGGTCGACAAGGCGCTTGCGGATGCGGCCGTCAAGGGCATCATCATCACCAGCGGCAAGAAGGATTTTGCCGGCGGGATGGATCTGAACGTTCTGGCCCGGATGAAGGCCGAGGCGGGCGACAACCCGGCCAAGGGCGTCTTTGACGGCATCATGTCCATGCACCATGGCCTGCGCAAGATCGAGCGGGCGGGGATGGACCCCAAGACGCTCAAGGGTGGCAAGCCGATTGCCGCCGCCCTGCCCGGCACCGCGCTGGGGATCGGGCTGGAACTGCCGCTGGCCTGCCACCGCATCTTTGCCGCCGACAATCCCAAGGCCAAGATCGGCCTGCCGGAAATCAAGGTCGGCATCTTTCCGGGCGGCGGCGGCACCACCCGCGTGGTGCGCAAGCTGGGCGCCATGATGGCCGCGCCGATCATCCTTGAAGGCAAGATGTTCGATCCGAAAAAGGCCAAGGCCAACGGTCTGGTCGACGAGGTTGTCCCCGCCGATGAACTGCTGGCCCGCGCCAAGGACTGGGTGCTGTCGGCCAAGGACGCCGATATTGTCAAGCCCTGGGACCAGAAGGGCTACAAGCTGCCGGGCGGCGCGCCCTATACGCCGCAGGGGTTCCAGACCTTCCTGGGCGCTGCGGCCATGGTGCACGGCCAGACCTGGGGCGCCTTCCCGGCGGCCAAGGCGCTGCTTTCGGCGGTCTACGAAGGGGCGATGGTGCCGTTCGACACCGCGCTCAAGATCGAGGCGCGCTGGTTCACCCATGTGATCATGAACCCCTCGTCCAGCGCGATGATCCGCAGCCTGTTCATCAACAAGGAAGCGCTGGAAAAAGGCGCCAACCGGCCAGCGGTGCCCGATCAGACCGTCAAGAAGGTTGGCGTGCTGGGTGCGGGCATGATGGGCGCCGGCATTGCCTATGTGTCGGCCATGGCCGGCATTCAGGTCGTGCTGATCGACGCCGCGCAAGAGGCGGCGGATCGCGGCAAGGCCTATTCCACCGGCCTTCTGGACAAGGCGATCAGCCGCAAGCAATCGACCGAGGAGAAAAAGGCCGAAGTGCTGGGCCGCATCCTTGCCACGACCGATTATGCCGCGCTGGCCGGCTGCGATCTGATCGTCGAGGCGGTATTCGAGGATCCCAAGGTCAAGGCCGAGGTGACCGCCAAGGCCGAAGCCGTCATCCCCGAGGATGCGATTTTCGCCACCAACACCTCGACCCTGCCGATCTCCAGCCTGGCGACCGCCAGCACGCGGCCCGAGCAGTTCATCGGCATCCACTTCTTCAGCCCCGTGGACAAGATGCTGCTGGTCGAGATCATCAAGGGCGCCAAGACTGGCGATCGGGCCGTCGCCAAGGCGCTGGACTATGTGCGCCAGATCCGCAAGACGCCGATCGTGGTGAACGATGCGCGGTTCTTCTACGCCAACCGCTGCATCATCCCCTATATCAACGAGGGGATGCGCCTGGCCGCAGAAGGTGTGCCGATGCCGATGATCGACCATGCCGCAAGGCTGATGGGCTTCCCCGTGGGGCCGCTGCAACTGGTCGATGAAACCTCGCTGGATCTGGGGGCCAAGATCGCCAAGGCGACCAAGGCCGCCATGGGCAACGACTACCCCGATGATGCCGTGGACGAGGTCGTGTTCTGGATGGTGGACGAGGGGCGCCTTGGCCGCAAATCCAAGGCCGGCTTCTTCGACTATGACGAGACGGGCAAGCGGCTGGGCTACTGGCAAGGGTTCAATGCC
The DNA here is from genome assembly GCF_000429765.1 of Gemmobacter nectariphilus DSM 15620. Taxonomy (GTDB): domain Bacteria; phylum Pseudomonadota; class Alphaproteobacteria; order Rhodobacterales; family Rhodobacteraceae; genus Wagnerdoeblera; species Wagnerdoeblera nectariphila. Next base: position 218,301 of record NZ_KE386949.1, read on the forward strand.
AGGTATCCCGTCAAGGGCGAGGCTGATCTGGACACCGTTCAGAACCGCCTGATGATGGTGCAGACGCTGGAAGCCGTCCGCGCGCTGGAAGAGGGCGTGCTGGAAGACATCCGCGAAGGCGATGTCGGCGCGATCCTGGGCTGGGGCTTTGCGCCGTGGACGGGCGGGCCCTTCGGCTGGCTGGACATCATCGGCGCGGCCAAGGCGGTCGAGATTTGCGACGCGCTGGAAGCGCAGCATGGCGCCCGCTTCAAGGCACCGCAGATGCTGCGCGACATGGCCGCCAAGGGCCAGACCTTCTATGGCGAGAGCGCCCGGAAGGCCGCCTGAGACCCATCCGGCGCGGCCCCTCGCAGGGCCGCGCCAATATCTTCGGCGATCAGGCAGGCGACAAATTCGCGCGCCGTGGCCAGAGAAAGCGGCACATAACCGGCCGGGTCCTCGCCAAAGCCAGGCAGGCCAGCCGAGCTGTCCGCCGGACAATAGACCAAGGCATGGCCGGCGGCATAGATCACCGCATCCGTTGGCAGGATCAGGATATGCGCGGTCTCTTGCGGCCGCGGGGCTGCGCGCGCGATACCGCGCCAGTTCTCCAACGCCGCGGCAGGCACCAGCGCAAAGGGATCGCCGAACATGTCCTCGGCCAGATCGCTTTCCAGCAGCACGGGCTGACAGGGCAGCAGCCGCAAGACCCCCCGGTTGCCAAGCGCCCCATCCGGCACCTCCAGCGGCCAATGGGCTTGCGGCCAGGCGGCCTGTCCGGCCTCGACCAGCGCGGACTGCACCGCGATTACCGGTTGCGGGCCGCCGTCAAAGGTCAGCACCCGGTCGCCGGGCGACAGCCGTTCCACGGCGCGCCAGCCTTCGGGCGTTGCGATCTGCGTGCCCTCCAGCAGCCCTTCGGTGACAAAGGCGGTGCCTTCGGGGCCGATCTCGGCCCCGTGCCACCCGTTCCGCCCGATGTCAGCCCGTTGCCGTGACCGCACGCCTGCCCTGCTGCCAGAAACCCTTGCCAGGGCAAGAGCCTCTCACCCCAAGGTGGCCAAAATGCGGCGCCGGATCAGGCCGCAGGCGGCACCGTCGCCCTCAGGCTTGGCCGCTCCGACACTTTCGCGTGCCAGGCCGCAAGGCGCGGATGATCAGCCCGCCAGTCGCGGTCGGCATGGCGCAGGTCCAGATAGTCCAGCGCACAGGCGACCGCGACCTGCCCCATGTCGAAATGCCCCGACAGATGGGCGATCCAGCGCGATTCCAGCGCATCCAGCGCCCGCGCGATCTTGGCCCACTGGCCTTCCAGCCACTCGGGGCTGCGTTTGTCCTCGGGGCGGATCTTGCCTTCGTAAACCATCAGGATCGCCGCATCCATGATGCCATCCGCCGTCGCCTCCAGCACCAGCACATCCCACAGCGCCGGCGCGGGCGGATAGAGCTTGCCCCCCGCCAGATCGTCGAGATAGCGGCAGATCACCCGGCTGTCGTAAAGCGCCGGCCCCTCGGGCCGCTCCAGCGCCGGGATCTTGCCCAAGGGGTTCTGGGCCAGCGGCATGGACCCCGGATCGACCGGCGTTCCCGTCGCAGGGACCAAAGCCACGCGCGACAGCAGGCCGGTTTCCTGCAGCAAGATCATCACCTTGCGCACATAGGGCGAGGTCGGGGAATGGAACAGCTTCATTCACGGGCTCCGTTGCGGTTGGGGGCGCCCTGCCTCGGGCGCGGCCCGCGCACTCTGGCACAGCCCTTTGCACAAGCAAATCCCCAAGCGGACGGTGCAGCGGGCCCATGGCCCGCGCGGTCGCGGGGGGCTCGATGCCCCCCAGGACCGCTTCCCCTCAGCCGTATTTCGCGACCGGCGTTCCGGCCAGCGCCGCCATGTTCAACAGCCCGCGCGCCGTGATCGTCGGCGTGACGATATGGGCGCGGTTGCCCATCCCCATCAGGATCGGCCCGACCTCCAGCCCCCCGGCCCGCGTCTTCAGGATGTTGCGCACCCCGCTTGCCGCATCGGTGGACCCGAACACCAGCACGTTCGCAGCCCCTTCGAACCGCGAATGCGGGAAGATGCGCTGACGCAGATCGGGCTCCAGCGCCAGATCCACCGTCATCTCGCCCTCATAGGCAAAGTCCGGCTCGCGCGCGTCCAGCAGCTCCAGCGCCGCCCGCATCCGCTGCCCCGAGGAATTGTCGAGGTTGCCGAACTGCGACGAGGAACACAGCGCAATTTTCGGCACGATGCCAAAGCGGCGCACATGCCGCGCCGCCCCGATCACGGTTTCGGCCAGCTGCGCGGGCGTCGGCTCAGCATTGACCTGGGTGTCGGCAATGAACAGCGGGCCCTCGTTCTGGATGATCAGGCTGAGTGCCCCCACGGGGTGCAGCCCCCCGCGCGCCAGCACCTGCCGGATATAGTTCAGATGCCAGCGATATTGCCCCAGCGTGCCACAGATCAGGCTGTCAGCCTCGCCCCTGTGAACCATGATCGCACCGATTGCCGTGGTGTTGGTGCGCAGCACGGCCTTGGCGGTATCGGGGGTTACGCCCTGACGCTCCATCAGCCCGTGATAGGTTTCCCAGTAATCGCGATAGCGGCTGTCGGATTCCGGGTTCACGATCTCGAAATCGCGGTCCGGACGGATCGGCAGCCCCGCGCGTTCGCAGCGCATCGCCACCACCTCGGGCCGGCCGATCAGGATCGGCACTTCGGTGGTTTCTTCCATGATCGCATGGGCTGCGCGCAGCACCCGCTCATCCTCGCCCTCGGCAAAGACCAGGCGGCGGGCCGCAGTGCGGGCCGCTTCGAACACCGGGCGCATCAAGAGCGAAGATTTGAAGACCGAGCCATCCAGCTTCTGCTTGTAGGCATCCAGATCGGCCAGGGGCCGGCTCGCCACGCCCGATTCCATCGCGGCGCGCGCAACGGCGCCCGCCACCACGCCCATCAGGCGCGGATCAAAGGGCTTGGGGATCAGGTATTCAGGGCCAAAGGTCAGCTGCTCGCCCCGATAGGCGGCCGCCGCCTCGGCGCTGGTCGTGGTGCGGGCCAGCTGCGCGATCCCCTCGATACAGGCCAGCTGCATCGCATCGTTGATCTCGGAGGCGCCCACATCCAGCGCCCCACGGAAGATGAACGGGAAACACAGCACGTTGTTGACTTGGTTCGGGTAATCCGACCGCCCCGTCGCGATGATCGCGCCCGGCGCCACCTTGCGCACCTCGTCCGGCATGATCTCGGGCGTCGGGTTGGCCAGCGCAAAGATGATCGGGTTCACCGCCATCCGCGCCACCATCTCGGGCGTCAGCACCCCCGGCCCCGACAGGCCCAGGAACAGATCGGCCCCGTCGATCACATCCCCCAGCGTGCGCTTGTCGCTGGCCTGTGCAAAGGCGGCCTTCTGCGGGTTCATGTCGGCCTCGCGGCCCTGATAGACCAGCCCGTGAATGTCGCACAGCCAGACGTTTTCCCGCTTCACCCCCAGCTTGAGCAGCATGTTCAGGCAGGCAATCCCCGCCGCCCCGCCGCCGGTGGACACGATGCGGATATCCTCGAACCGCTTGCCGGCGATCTTCAAGGCATTGGTCGCCGCCGCCCCCACCACAATGGCCGTCCCATGCTGGTCGTCATGGAACACCGGAATGTTCATCCGCTCGCGGCACAGCTTTTCGACGATGAAACAGTCGGGGGCCTTGATGTCCTCAAGGTTGATCGCGCCGAAACTGGGCTCCAGCGCGCAGACGATATCGGCCAGCTTGTAGGGGTCGGCCTCGTTCACCTCGATATCGAAACAGTCGATATTGGCGAACTTCTTGAACAGGACCGCCTTGCCCTCCATCACCGGCTTCGAGGCCAGCGCGCCGATATTGCCAAGGCCCAGAACGGCCGTGCCGTTCGAGACCACGGCCACCAGATTGCCCCGCGCGGTATAGCGGGCCGCATTGGCGGGATCGGCCTTGATTTCCAGACAGGCTTCGGCCACGCCGGGCGAATAGGCGCGGCTCAGATCGCGGCCATTGGCCAGGGGCTTTGTCGCCCGGATCTCCAGCTTTCCGGGCCGGGGAAATTCGTGATAATCCAGCGCCTGCTGCCGGGCACTTTCTTGCCGAGCCTCGTCCATCGCACCCCTCCCGAGTTTTGTTTAACGTTAAACAAAATCACTCTGCCCCCCTGTATACGGCGGTTCGGGCAAGCCTTTCAAGGAAAACGCGTCAACGCGCGGCCGCGCCGCTGCTGATCTTTCGACTTGATCCAAATATCCTCGGGGGTGAATTGGCCGTCAGGCCAAGAGGGGGCAGACAGCCCCCTGCCCGCTCGACACCCCTTGCACCGCAATCCTATGGTGCCTGCCAGCGGTCCAGCGCCGCTTCATCCTCGTCCTTCGCGGCGACCCATTGCGCGCCGGCCGCGCCATGTTCCTTCTTCCAGAACGGCGCACGCGATTTCAGGTAATCCATCAGGAATTCCGCCGCCGCAAAGGCATCAGCCCGGTGGCGCGCGGCGGTTGCGACCATCATGATCGTGTCCCCGGCCGCCAATTGCCCATGGCGGTGAATGATCAGCGCATCGGCCAGCGACCAGCGCGCCAGCGCCTCGGCCCGGATCTGCTCCAGCGCGCGTTCGGTCATGCCGGGGTAATGCTCGATCTCCATCACCGACAGCCCGCCCGGAATGTCGCGCACAAGCCCGGTGAAGGTGACAACCGCGCCGGCCCCCTGCACCTGCGCGGCAAAGGCATTGGCCTCGGCACCGAAATCAAAGGGCTCGGCCTGGACCCGCACGCCCATGTGTCAGCCCCCGGTCATCGGCGGAAAGAACGCCACCTCGCGCACACCCTCCAGCGGCGCATCGAAGGACGACAGCTCCTGATCCAGCGCGACCCGCAGCGCCGACAGATCGGCAAAGGCAGCTGCATAGCGGTCTTCGCGGGCCATCAGTTCGGCCACCAGATCGGCCACCGTCGCGGCCTTGGTATCGACCTTTTCCCGCGGCAACCCGATCCGCTCGCGCACAAAGGCGAAATACAGCACATCCAGCCGCATCATGGCGCATCCCGCAAATAGGGCGCAGCCTTGCGCAGATAATCCCAGCCGGTGATCGCGGTCAGCGCAGCGGCAAACCAGATCAACGCCAGCCCGATCCATGTGGCCACGGCAGCATGGGACACCGCCACCGGAACCCCGCCTTCGCCGGCACGGGGGCTGCCCGCCTCGACATAGGCAAGGCCGGTGCCCAGGAACAGCACCGCAATGGCGATCATCTGCGCCGTGGTCTTCCACTTGGCCAGCCTGGTCACCTTGAGCAGCCCCGCGCGGTCGCCAAGATATTCCCGCAGGCCCGACACAAAGACCTCGCGGAACAGGATGACCGTTGCGGGCAGGATCAGCCAGGGGTTCATGCCCGAATAGCCGGTCAGTACCATGATGGCGATCACCACCATCGCCTTGTCGGCAATCGGGTCCAGCATGGCGCCATAGCGGCTTTCCTGCTTCCACAGCCGCGCCAGGTAGCCATCGAAAAAGTCGGTGATCGCGGCGCTGACAAATAGCGCCAATGCGAACCAGTCGGCCCAGGGACGGTTGAAATACAGGAACATTACCGCAACGCCAGGCGCAGCGAGCAGGCGCAGGGTTGTCAGAATGTTCGGAACCGTCCACCTCATGGCCAAGGCATAGCCCATGCCGCAGTCGGCGGAAAGGGGGCGCGGCGCGACCTTGGCCACTCCGGGGGCGAAAGGCGCGTCACCCGGCCGCGGCGCCCGGCCCCGGCCCGGGATGGGTATTTGGAAAAAGGCAAAGACTGCGGGCAGAGCGCAGGGGCGGCGATGTTCCCACACCACCTGCCCTCGGGCAGGCCGCGCACCGACCCGGCGCCCGCGCGCTGCTGCTTTTCGACTTGATCCAAATATCCTCGGGGGTGAATTGACGCTGAAAGCGTCAAGAGGGGGCAGACAGCCCCCCCCCCTTTTCGACATCGGCCAGACCGGCTGACGCCGGAATGGGGCCGAAGCCGATCGTCCTAGCGCAGGACGTGGACCCCGCATTGCGCATGACGCACCACCCGCGCGGCGGTCGAGCCAAGAAAGTAATCCTGCATCCCCGGACGATGCGAGGCAATGATGACGCAGTCATGCTTGCCTTCCTCGGCGACATCCAGAATGGTCTGGGCCGCATGACCAACCTTGACCAGCGTTGCCACATCGGGCTGCCCGGCGAATTCGGCGGCCAGCTGATCCTTGGTTTCCGCAACATTGCGGTCCTGCTGATCTTGCGGAAGATACTGCGAAATATAGGACGGGATCGCTTCGATCACGGTCAGCACGGTCAGCTTGCCGCCGGGCGAAAGCAAGGCGCGGGCCGCCTTCATCGAATTGGCAATGACCGCGCCATGATCGGGCGCAACGGGGACGAGAATGTTGGTATACATGACGGTCTCCTGTTCAAGCAGCCGGACTTTGCCTGTTTTCGCGCCATGTTACATTGATCTGGATCATGCCTCGCGGGCAAGCGCGGTTGCGACCTCGTCGACCAGGGCATTCGCCTCGCGGTGGGCGGCGGTGGCGCCCGGCAATTCCTGCGCGGCCAGGCCCATGCCCATGGATTCGGCAAAGGCGACCCGGTAGCCCAGTTGCGCCTGCGCGATGCCCGCATGCAGATCGGCGGCAGCCGCGGCGATTTCCGCCCCCAGACGGGTGCGCGCCTTCACCCGGTTCATCACGATGGCCACGGGCCGCTTTTCGCGCGCGCACAGATCCAGCACGCCTTCGGTGGCCCACAGGTCCAGATGGCTGGCCGCCACGGGCACGATCACCAGATCGGCCGCCCGCAGCGCCGGGCGCAAGTCGCTGTCCACCTTGGGCGGCGTGTCAACGATGACAATGTCGGACAGGCGGCGCAGCTTGTCGCATTCATAGCCGACCCCCCAGGCCGAGGCTGTCGACATTTCCAGCGCCGGATCGTCGCCCAGCCGCTCGCGCCGCGTCATGAACCAGCGGCCAAGGCTGCCCTGCGGATCGGTGTCCAGCAGCGCGACCCGCGCGCCAAGGCGGCGGAACCCTACGGCCAGTGTCGCGGCCAGCGTGGTCTTGCCGCTGCCGCCCTTTTGCTGCGCCACCGTGATGACGCCCCCGAACGCTTGCATCCTGCCCCCCTTCGATCAGGCAGATTCGCCCCTTGCCATGCTGCACCGCAGCATCAAGGCGCGCAACCTGATTCCCCTGCCACAATGCCGCAGTCAACCGTCAGCCCCGAAAATGCGCCGTTCCGATCAGCGCCGCCTGGGTGCGGTTGCGCGCGCCCAGCTTGGTGCAGATCGCGCGCATGTGGGTTTTCACCGTCACCTCGCCAATATCCATCTCGCGTGCGATTTCCTTGTTCGACAGGCCTTGGCACAGATAGCGCAGCACCCGCAGCTCCTGTGGGGACAGATGAGACAGCCCCTCGGGCGCCGGCGCAGGAACGCCGGAATACAGATCGACGGGCAGATAGCTGCGCCCGGATGCGACCTGACGCATCGCCTCGGCCAGCGCGCGAGCGGGCAGCGTCTTGGGCACATAGCCCTTGGCCCCGCGTTGCATGGCGCCTTCGACAAAGCTGCGCTGGACATTGCCCGACATCACGACGACGGCGCCCCCCGCATTCGCCGCCACCACTTCGGAGACGCCAGGCAGGCCCTGCATTCCGGGCATCACCACATCCAGCAGCACCACGTCGAACGGCCCGTCCGTCGCGATCCGCGACAGCGTTTCCGCCAGACTTCCGGCGGTCGAGACGGAAAACCCCGGCTCTCTGGACAGGAAATGCACCAGCGTTTCCCGCAAGAGCAGATGGTCATCGGCGATAAGCACCGAAATCCCTGCCATGCAGTCAATCCTTGCGCCATAGAATGTGGCGCATGATAGCGGACGGGGGCCGCAACGCAATCATGCGATGCAATCAGGCACCGCGCAGGGCCCCCAGCAGCTGGCGCGTCGATCCGTCCTTGGCGCTGTCATCGGCGCCCTGCGCCAACATGGGTTCCAGCTTCAGCGCCAGTTCCTTGCCTAGCTCGACCCCCCATTGATCGAAGCTGTTGATCCCCAGCACAACACCTTCGACAAAGACCCGGTGTTCATAAAGCGCCACGATCATGCCAAGCGTGCAGGGCGTCAGCTGGCGATAGGCCATGGTGACGGAGGGGCGATCGCCGGGAAACACGCGGTGCCTTGCCTGGCGTTCCAGTTCGGCGCCGGCCAACCCGCGCGCCGCCATCATCGCGCGCGCCTCCTCCAGCGAGCGGCCGCGCATCAATGCTTCGGACTGGGCCAGGCAATTGGCGATCAGCAAGCGGTGGTGATTGGTCAATGCCGGCTCATGCGCAAGCGCGGCAATCAGGAACTCGCAGGGAATGACATGGGTGCCCTGATGGATCATCTGGTAAAAGGCGTGCTGGCCGTTCGTTCCCGGCTCGCCCCAGACCACGGGACCGGAATTGCGCGCCAGCTCGGTGCCATCCATGGCGACGCGCTTGCCGTTCGATTCCATCTCCAGCTGTTGCAGATAGGCCGGCAGGCGCGACAGGCGCTGATCATAGGGCAGCACCGCGCGGGTCGCATAGCCGCAGATCTGCGCGTGCCAGACCCCGACCATGGCCAGCAGCACGGGCAGGTTTGCCTCCAGCGGTGCGGTGCGGAAATGGCGGTCCATCGCGGCGGCACCGCTGCGAAAGGCGTCGAAATCCTCGGGCCCGACAGCCAGCATCAGCGCCAGCCCGACCGGCCCCCAGACCGAATAGCGCCCGCCGATGAAATCGCCAAAGCCAAAGACCCGGTCGGCCGGAATGTCCCATTCCGCCGCGCGATCGGCCGCCGAAGACACCGCGACCATCTGGGCGGCTGCATCAACGCCCGCCGCCTGCATCCAGTCGCGCACGGTGGCGGCATTGGTCATCGTCTCGATGGTGGTGAAGGTCTTGGAGGCCACGACCACCAGCGTCGTCGCCGGGTCCAGCCCGCGCAGCGTGTCCGACACCTGCGCCCCGTCGACGTTCGACACGAAATGCGTGCGCGGCCCGTCGTGATAGGGCGCCAGCGCCAGTGTTGCCATCACCGGCCCAAGGTCGGACCCGCCGATTCCGATGTTGACCACATCGGTGAACGCCCCGCCTGCCCCCGCAAAGGCACCCGAGCGCACCTTGCGGGCAAACTCGGCCATGCGCTCGTGCGTTGCGGCGGCCTCTTGCACCCAGGGCGCGCGCAAGGCCGGATCGGGCTGGCCGCGCAACATGGTGTGCAGCACCGCGCGCCCTTCGGTCTCATTGATCGGCTGGCCGGTGAACATGGCCTCGCGCCGCGCCTCGACGCCGGCCGAGCGCGCCAGATCCATCAGCAGGGCAAAGCCGGTCTCGTCCAGGTTGGTCTTGGAATAGTCCAGCAGGAACCAGCCCTGCCCGCGGTCCGCATAGTCCAGCCGCGCGGAAAAACGCGAGGCCCGATCCGGCGCGTCGAACAACGAAAGAATGCTGCGCGCGCCGACTTCGGCGTGATGGTCCGCCAGTGCCGTCCACTTCGCCTCGAGGGTCATCAAATCACTCCGCCCAATGCACGGTGGCGTTATCCAGCACCGCGCGCACCGGGGCAAGGTCCGGCGTCAACGCCTGAGCATGTTCCAGCGCAAGACGCTTGGATTTTCCCAGGATCAACAGATGAATGTTGATCGCCCCGGCCAGAACCGGCGCGGTCAGGGTCAGGCGCGGCTCGGGCGCGCCCGGCGCATGCATGGCCAGCACCGGCGGGGCATCGGCGGCCAGCGCGGCCGCCAGCCGGTCGCCGCCCGGAAACAGGCTGGCGGTGTGCATGTCCTCGCCCATGCCCAGCACGACCGAGGTCAGCGGCAGATGCTGCGCCACGATGGCCCCCAGCGGCCCTGCCGCCTCTTCGGGCGACATGTCCGGCGCATGGAACGGCACCAGCCGCGCCACCGCCGCCGCACCTTGCAACAGGCGCGCGCGGATCAGCCGGGTGTTGGACCGCGGATCGCTGTCCGGCACCCACCGCTCGTCGGTCGGCATCACGGTGACCTGCGGCCAGTCCAGATCGACGGCCGACAACAGATCGAACAGCGGGCCCGGCGTCGTGCCCCCCGGCACCGCCAACGAGGCCGCACCGGCCCCGCGCAGCGCCTGCCCCAACTCTCCGGCGATCTCATGGGCCAGCGACAGGAACAGCGCCTCGGCATCCGGGTATTCGCGGAATTCCATCAGCGGATCTCCCTCCAGCGCCGCCCGTCGCGGTGCATCAGCATCAACGCCTCTTCGGGACCGCTGGTTCCGGGCTCGTAGCCCTGGGGCCGCTCGCCTTCCCACAGGTCGATCACCGGATCGGTCCAGGCCCAGGCGGCCTCGACCTCGTCGCCGCGCATGAACAGGGTCTGGTTGCCGCGGATCACATCCATGATCAGCCGCTCATAGGCGTCGGGCATGTCCGACCCTTCTTCGCCCAGGGCCTCGGCAAAGGACATGTCCAGCGGCACCTGCACCAGACGCATCCCGCCCGGCCCCGGCTCCTTGATCATCACCTTGAGGTTCATCCCCTCGTCAGGTTGCAGGCGGATCACCAGCACATTCTCGCGCCAGCCCTGTGCATCGTCAAAGATCGAATGCGGCGGCTCCTTGAAGGTCACGGCAATCTCGGACACCCGCGCCCGCAACCGCTTGCCGGTGCGCAGGTAAAAGGGCGTGCCCTTCCAGCGCCAGTTCGAGATGTTCACCCGCAGCGCGACGAAACTTTCCGACTGGCTCTCTGGGTTCTCGACATCGTCGCGATAGGACGGCTGGCCGATCCCTGCCAGATACTGCCCGCGCACGATGTCGGCCGGCCGCACCGGATCCAGCGCCCGGATCACCTTGAGCTTTTCATCGCGCACCGCATCGGGGTCGAAATGATAGGGCGGCTCCATCGCGATCAGGCACAGAAGCTGCATCATATGATTCTGCACCATGTCGCGCATCGCGCCCGACTTGTCATAATACGACGCGCGCCCTGCCACGCCGACCGTTTCGGCCACAGTGATTTGCACATGATCGACATACTGGGAATTCCACAGCGGCTCGAACAGGATGTTGGCAAAGCGCACCGCCATCAGGTTCTGAACCGTTTCCTTGCCCAGGTAATGGTCGATCCGATAGATCTGCGCCTCGTGGAAATGCCGGGCCAGCGTCGCGTTCAGCGCCCGCGCGGTTTCCAGATCGGACCCGAAGGGCTTTTCGACCACGATGCGGCTGTCATCATCGGCAATGCCATGCAGCTTCAGCCGCTCGGCCAGCGGACCGAACAGCGCCGGCGCCACCGAGAAATAGAACGCCCGCACCACGCCCCCGCGCATCCGGGCCGACAGATCGGCCCAGCCGGTTTCGCCCGTGGCATCCAGCGCGACATAGTCCAGACGATCCAGAAAGGCGGCCTCGGCCACCGGATCGCGCTTGTCAGCGGCAACGAATTCCGCAATCGCCTGCGCGGCGAAGTCGCGGAACCCGGCCAGCGCCATTGCGCTGCGGGCGGCCCCGATCAGCCGGCTTTCGGGCGGGATCTGCCCGCCCAGCCAGCGCCGGTAAAGCCCTGGCAGAATCTTGCGCCGGGCCAGATCGCCGGTTGCCCCGAAGACGACCAGATCGAACGGCTCGACCGGAATGACGCGCGAGACCATGGGCCCTCCGCTGGCACTTGCATCGTTCTGCACCGGCCGTCAGCCGCGCGCGAGACGCTGCACCTTAGCACCCCTGTGCGACGGCAGAAAGAATGGCTTCAGGCGTCGTCCAGCGCCTCCCACCGGACCCGCGTCAGCCCCGGCTCGACTGCCAGACGCTGGACCGCCTGATCCATCATCGCATCGGTCACCCCATCGCCCGTGACGCTGGCGGCCAGGGTCAGGCCCTGACCTTCGGCATCGCGGCGCATCTCGATCTCGGTCAAATGCATCCCGCCAAGCGACAGCGTGCGCAGCATCAGCCCGCGCACCGCGCCCTCGAGCGGCTCAGGCACGGTGACCGCAACCCGAAAGCTGCGCCCCGTGGCACCGCCGCTGCGGATGCGCCGCTTCATCCATTGCACAAAGGGCCGCAAGCCGAAGTTCACGAAGACCACAAGGCCCGTCGCCACCAGCGCAAACTGCCAGTGCCCGCCGCCAGCCAGCAACCCGACCGCGGCCGAACACCACAAGGTGGCCGCCGTCGTCAGGCCATGCACGTTGAACCCGTCACGAAAGATGATCCCGGCGCCCAGAAAGCCGATGCCGCTGACCACCTGCGCGGCCACGCGGCTGGGGCTCATGTCGCCCTCGACCAGCATCGAGAACACCATGTAGGCCGCAGCCCCCAGCGCCACCAGCGCATTGGTCCGCAAGCCCGCCTTGCGCTGCCGGATCTGGCGTTCGGCGCCGATCAGGGCCCCGCACCCCAGCGCGATTCCCATGTTGATGGATGCAGCGACAAGACCGATGGGCATGGGCACCTCCGCAAGCCGAAAGGTCCAGACTATCCGGCCGGGCCGCGAAAGGTAACATTTTTATGACAGACCCTCAGGCCTCGAGTTCCGCATCCCAATACAGGTAATCCATCCAGCTTTCATGCAGATGGTTGGGCGGGAACTTGCGCCCGGCATTGCGCATATCCTCGGGCGAGGGCGGGCGCGGCGCACGGGACAGCCGCAACCCCGACTGCTTGAGCGAGCGATTCCCCTTGCGCAGGTTGCACGGGCTGCAGGCCGCGACCACGTTTTCCCAGCACGTCGTCCCCCCGCGCGAGCGCGGGATGACATGATCGAAGGTCAGATCATGCACGCTGCCACAATACTGGCAGCGGAATTCGTCCCTCAGAAAAAGATTGAAGCGCGTGAATGCCACGCGCTTCTGGGGTTTTACATAATCCTTCAGCACGACGACCGAAGGTATCCTGAACTCGGCCCGCTGGCTTCGGACCGTGGCCTCATATTCGGCCACGATCTGCACCCGGTCCAGGACCACGGCCTTCACCGCCTCTTGCCAGGGCCACAGCGACAGCGGGTAATAGGACAGCGGGCGGTAGTCGGCGTTCAGCACCAGCGCCGGAAAATGCTTCAGCGATGCCGGATCGCGCACAAAGCCGGTTCGAAATTCGGTTTCGGCTGTGTCAAGCATGACCCGTGCCTCCTTCGCCCTGCTGACAGGGCGGGAGCCCCGCCCCGACACCCCGACTATATATCGCGCTTGCAGCATGGCAAGTCCCGCGATCTGCGATCACGGGGGAAATCTGGCAGGATCAGGTGACAGAGGCGTGACAGATCAGTCCAGACGGTCGCGCAGGAAGTTCAGCGCCACCCCCAGACCATCGGGGGCAATGCCATGGCCGGTGCCCTTCATCACATGGGCATAGGTTTCAACCCGCGCCTCGACCAGCGCCTCGGCGGCCTTGCGCATGTCGTCAAAGGGCACCACCGGATCGGCATCGCCATGGATCAGCAGCACCGGCGGCTTGACGCGGATCTCGGCCATCAACCGCTCGGGCGCCAGAAGCCGGCCGGAAAACGCGACCACGCCCGCCAGTTCCGCATCGCGGCGCAAGGCGACATGCAGGCTCATCATGGTGCCTTGCGAAAAGCCGACCAGCGCCAGCCTGTCCGGCGTCAGCCCCTCGGTTTCCAGCACGCTGTCGATATAGACGTTCAGATCATCAACCGCGGCCGCCATGCCCGCCTGGGCTGCGGCTTCGCTCGACCCGTCCAGCCAGGGAATGGGAAACCACTGATAGCCAAAGGGATTGCCCGTGCAGCGCTCGGGCGCGTCCGGCGCATGAAAGGCGGTGTCCGGCAGATGCGGTGCCAGCGGATCGGCCAGCCCCAACAGATCGGCCCCGTCGGCCCCATAGCCATGCAGGAAGATCACCGCCGATTTCACATCGCCCGATTGCGGGGCCTTGCGTTTGGCGTTCAGCTTGCGCGTCATCGTATGCCCTCTCGGTCCTTGGCCACCCGGTAATAGGCCCACAGCAGCCGCGCCGCAACCGCACGCCAGGGCGACCAATCGGAAGCCATCGCCCGCAAGGCCTTTTCGCTCGGCCGTGCCTCCAGCCCGAACAGGAGGCGCGCCGATTCCTGCAACGCCAGATCGGCAGGGGCGAACACATCGGCCCGGCCCAGGCTGAACATCGCGTAAATCTCGGCCGTCCAGCGCCCGATCCCCGGCAAGGCGACCAGCGTGCCCACGACATCCTCGTCCGGCAGGCCGCGCAGCGCGTCAAAGTCGATCCCCGCCGCCGCCAGGGCCTGGGCATAGCGCACCTTCTGGCGCGACAGCCCGCAGGCGCGCAACGCCTCCTCGGTGGCCGTGGCGACCGCCTCGGCCCGCGTCATCCCGGCCGCCTCCATCCGGCGCCAGATCGCATCCGCCGCCGCCACGCTGACCTGCTGCGAGACGATGGCGCCCAGAAGGTTGTGAAACCCGCCGTCCCGCCTGCGCAGCGGCAAGGGGCCGGTCAGCTCCAGCGCCTCGGCAAAGCGCGGCTCGCGCGTGGCCAGCCAGAGCGCGCCTTCGGCCACACAGGCCTCGGTCTCGATGATCCTGCCAACCATGTTGTTCGCCTTGATCCAAATATCCCCGCCGGAGGCATCCGCCAGCCGCCCAAGGGCGCTACAATGCCGGATCGCGCGCCGCCAGCAAACCGCGCGTCAGGTCCGACAGCGCCACCACCTGCCGCCCATCCTGGAAATTCTCGGGCGCGAGCCAGCGGTCATGGGCCGCCTTCAGCGCCGGCCATTCCGCATCGGTGATGGAAAACCACGCCGTATCGCGGTTGCGGCCCTTGATGACCATATGCTGGCGGAACACGCCCTCGAAGGAAAACCCCAGCCGCTGCGCCGCCCGGCGCGAGGGCAGGTTCAGCGCGTTGCATTTCCATTCATAGCGCCGGTAGCCCAGATCAAAGGCCCGCGCCATCATCAGCGCCATCGCCTCGGTCGCCACCGGGGTGCCCTGCATGGCCGGGGAAAACAGGATGTTCCCCACCTCGATCACCCCGTCCCTGGGCGTGATGCGCAGATAGCTGGCCATGCCCAGCCAGTCCCCCCCACGCGGGCGGATCGCCCAGAACTGCGGATCGGCCCCCGGTGCGACAGTGGCGATCCAATCCGCGAACTCTGCCTCGGACCCAAAGGGCCCGCCGCCCATATAGGTCCACAGCTCGGGCCGCCCCTGGATCGCGCGCCACAGCGCGGGCGCCTGGTCTGCCGACAGCGGCGCCAGCTCGGCCCATCGGCCCTGCATCGGGGCCGCGTGCGGCACAGGCGGGGGCTGCCAGCCCGCCACCTCGGGGCCGATCTCTCCGGGTTGGAACATGCTCACTCCTTGCCCGCACCAACGCGGCGATAGATGCCCTCGGGCAGGTTCAGCGCCGCCGCCAGATCGCGCAGCTGCGTCGGGCTCAGGACGATGCGCTGCACCTCCTCGGTGCGCGGGTCCAGCTGCTCGACCGTCACGCCATCCTCGAAGGCGTTGATGGTGATATCCTCTTGCAGCGGCGCCTCGCCCTCGTCGACAAGGGTGATGACCGTCGCGTCAAATTCGTGTTCGATGGTGAACATGGCACCTCTCCTGCCGCTTGGGCCGATCCTGACACGGCGCAGGCGCGGGGGCAAACCCTCTCACGTCCGCGTCAGCCGCGCGCGGCCCGCTTCCCCCCGCCCGCCACCATCGCTAAATTGCCCCGGCGCAACGAAACGAGGCCGGGATGACACGGGCAGGCATGACACGGGTGGGGCTGGCTCTGGCGGTGCTGGCCGGCCTTGCCGGTTGCACCATGGCGCCGCCCCCCGTGCCGATGGCCCCGCCGTCCGCCACCCAGCCCCCCGCCCCCGATTTTCCGACCGCCGCACGTACCTTCGTTCAGGTGGTGGAACGGGTTGAGCCGGTGGCCGAAGGCTATTGCCACGAAAAGCGCCCCGATCTGAACTGCGACTTTCGCATCGTCATCGACGACCGCGCCGGGGCACCGTCCAACGCCTTTCACACGCTGGATCCGCAGACGGGCCAGCCGCTGATCGGCTTTACCCTGTCGCTGATCGCCGATGCGCGCAATGCAGACGAGCTGGCCTTTGTGCTGGGGCACGAGGCCGCGCACCATATCGCGGGCCATATCGGCCGCTCGCGCGATACGGCGATGGCGGGGGCGGTGCTGCTGGGCACCATCGCGGCGCTTGGCGGGGCGGATGCCGGGGCGATCCGGTCGGCGCAAGACATTGGTGCTTCGGTCGGCGCGCGCACCTATTCCAAGGATTTCGAGCTGGAGGCCGACGCCATCGGCACCGTGATCGCCTGGCGCTCCGGTTATGACCCGGCACGCGGGGCCGGGTTCTTTACCCGCATCCCCGATCCGGGCGATCGCTTTCTTGGCTCGCACCCGCCGAACGGCCAGCGCATCCAGACCGTGGACGCCACCGTTGCCGCCCTGCGCGCCGGGCGCATTCGCTAAGGCTTGACCTGAATCAAGGCGACCCGCGCCAGCGCGACCGATGCTGACCCCCGTGTTCCCGCAACGGAGGTCCCGATGCTCGCAGATCCCAAAACCCAGGCCCATATCCAGCTGATGACGCGCATGGCACGCACGGTTGGCGACGATCTTGACCGGCTGAGCGATTCCGAATGGTCCGACGCCCTGGACCGCTGCTGCGATTGCCCCAATCCCGGCAGCTGCGAGGATTGGCTGGACGACAACGCGGCCGGTGCCGACCACCCGCCGCGCTTTTGCGCCAACCGCAAGATGATGGAGCCCGGCATCGGCTGACCTTGCCGCCCGGCAAAGCGCGTGCTTCTCTTGGACCATTGGAAAGGGGGGCACATGATCGGCCGGTTTCGCTGGAACCTTCAGCTTGTGCTGCGCAAGGTCTGGGTCCGGGCCTTGGCCTATGGCCTTTTGGGCATCGTCACGGCACTGGCGGCTGGTGCGGTGCATCCCTTTCTGCCAGCTGATCTGGGCGCCAGGATCGGCGCCGATGCGGTTGACCAGATCCTCGGGATCATCGCCTCGTCCATGCTGGCGGTGACGACCTTTTCGCTCTCCATCATGGTCACGGCCTTTGGCGGTGTGACCACGACCGCCACCCCCCGCGCGATCGAGCTGCTCAAACAGGATGCCACGACGCAAAAGGTGCTGGCCACCTTCATCGGCGCCTTCCTGTTCGCGCTGGTCGGCATTGTCGCACTGAAAACCGGGGTCTACGGCGACCGGGGGCGGCTGGTGCTGTTCGTGGCCACCATTGCCGTGCTGTCGGCGGTCGTCCTGGCGCTGCTGCGCTGGATCGCGCATCTGATGGATTTCGGCCGGCTGTCGGATACGCTGGGCCGGGTCGAGGCTGCGGCCACGGCCGCCCTGCGCAGCCGCATGGCGATGCCCTATCTGGGCGGGCACCCCTTGCGCGGGGCGCCGCCGGTGACATCGACCCCGCTGCTCGCGCACACGACCGGCTATGTCCAGCATATCGACATGGCGCAGTTGTCGGCCCTGGCCGATATCGCCGGGCGCGAGATGTATCTGGCCGCCCTTCCCGGCACCTTCGTGCATCCGGCCGCGCCGCTCTTGCATATGGCAGGACTGGAAGACGATCTGGCGGACAAGGCCCGCGCCGCCTTCAGCATCGGCGAGGGGCGCACCTACGATCAGGATCCGCGCTTTGGCGTGATCGCGCTGACCGAGGCGGCCTCGCGCGCGCTGTCGCCTGCGGTCAACGACCCCGGCACCGCCATTGAGGTGATCGGGCGCCTTGTCCGGGTGCTGTCCGAATGGACCGACCCGGCCGAGGCCGACGTGCTGTGGCCGCGCCTGCATGTGCCCCCGATCCGAAGCGATGATCTGATCGAAGATGCCTTTCGCCCCATCGCCCGCGATGGCGCCAGCCTGATCGAGGTGCAGATGCGGCTGCAAAAGGCGCTTCTGGCGCTGGCCGAAATGGCGCCCCAGGTCTTTGCAACCCAGACCGCCCGGGCCAGCGCCGACGCCCTGGCGCGCGCCACGGCTGCCGGCCTTTTGCCAGACGAGATCGCGGCCCTGCGCGCGCTTTCGGACCGTGTTGCCACGCTGACCGGGGGCCAGCCGCGCCGCGCCACCCTTTAGCGCCTTGATCTGTCTCAAGGCGCGGCGTCGATTCGCGGCGCAGCCTGTCTGCATGGCAATGGGCCGACATCTGGCAAGCGGGCCAGCGGCCCCAGCAACGGGCATGGAACAATGATCGGATTGGTCGAGGCGCAACGCGCCTGGTGGATGGCGCATGGCATGGCCCGCATCAGCGGTGTGCATCTTGCGCGGGCCGTCGTCGACGGCTGGATGACCCGCAGCGAGCTGGCCCGGATGGTCAGCCGCTGCGAAGACTGCGGCAGGGTCTGCGATTGCCAGCAATGGCTGGCCGATCCGACCCATACCGCCCCGCCGCCCTTCTGCAGCATCGGCGCCGAGATTTCGGCCCTGGCAGGTGACCGGCCCTGATTGGCACGGGCGGCGCTGGCGGGGAATGAAGCCCCGAAATCGGATGGGCCGGCCGCCGCACAGCGGATCGCGCATGATGCGGCGCACGACGTGGGGCCGCGCGGTCGCGCCCGCCCATGGCCCCATGGCCAGAGGGGCTGCCGCGCGCCGTGCCAGGGCCGGCGCCGTGTTGCCGCAGGATGCGTCAGTTGCAACAGGCCCCCGCGCCGGTCCCGTTGCGGCAATCACTGCGCCGCGATGGCGCTTGGTCCCCGAACAAGCGGTCAGGCAAAGGGGCGCGGCGCCTCGCCCATGCGCAAGGCGACAAGGCCGCACAGATAGGCCAGACGGGCAGTATCGGCATAGGGCAGATCCTCGGCCGCGCGGGCAAGCGCGGTATCGCTGGTGCTGCGTGCAATCCCGCCCAGAAAGCGCGCCAGATAGGCCCGCTGCCCCGCATCCGGCCCCCGCGCCAGAATACCTGCGGCATGGGCCAGATCCTCGCGCAGCGCCAGCCGGTCAGGTTCCGGCACCTCCCCGACAGGGGCCTGCGCGTCGCGATCCGGCAGATGGCCAAGGATGGCGGCCTGAAACCCCGCCAGCCCCGCGACCGGCTTTTCCAGGAACCCGGCCGCACCCGCCGACAGCGCCGCCCCGCGCTGCAAGGGATCGCCGCTAAGACCCAGCACCAGCGGCCCGCCCGTGACCCCATGCGTCAATTCCCGGATCAGCCCCGCGCCCGAGCCATCCGGCAGCCCCATGTCGATGATCACCACATCGGGCCGATAGATCGCCAGATGCCGCCGGGCATCGTGCAGCGTCTCGGCCCGCCGAAGCCGCGCGCCCGATCGCTGCGCCATCAGGCGAAACGCCTCGGACGCATAGCGGCTGTCCTCGACCGCCAGAATCGTCAGACCCTGCATCGGCAGAACCGGCCCTGCCAGGGGCGGGCGGGAATCAACATGCGGCATCGGCTGTCTCCTGTAGCTGGGCCCAGTGAAGCGCAGCTTGGTTTCCAGCCGGTTAACGCCGCGACGCAATGTCCGTGTCCGGCACTCTTCGCTTGCCAGCCGCCCCCCTCGTGCCCATAACCCGCGCCTAAGAGGACCAACCCAGCCCGGAGCCAGCCCATGATCGGACGCCTGAACCACGTCGCCATCGCCGTTCCCGACCTTGAGGCGGCGGCAGAGCAATACCGCAGCACGCTGGGCGCCCATGTCCGCGCCCCGCAGGACGAACCCGATCACGGCGTGACCGTCGTGTTCATCGACCTGCCGAACACCAAGATCGAACTGCTGTATCCCCTGGGCGAGAATTCCCCGATCGCGGGCTTTCTGGAAAAGAACCCCGCCGGCGGCATCCACCACATCTGCTATGAGGTCGAGGATATCCTGGCCGCGCGCGACAAGCTGAAGGCCAGCGGCGCCCGCGTTCTGGGCACCGGAGAGCCGAAGATCGGCGCTCATGGCAAGCCGGTGCTGTTCCTGCACCCCAAGGACTTCAACGGCTGCCTCGTGGAACTGGAGCAGGTCTGATGACCATCACCGCCGCCATCGTCCTGTTCGCCGTCTGCTGGTTCATGGTGTTCTTCATCGTGCTTCCCCTGCGGCTGACCACGCAGGGCGAGGCGGGATCGATCGTGCCGGGCACGCCCTCCAGCGCGCCGGCCGGCCCTGTGGTCAAACGCAAGGCCAAGATCACCACGATTGCCGCCGTGATCATCTGGACGATCCTGTTCGTCATCATCACCCAAGGCTGGATCACCGTGCGCGATTTCGACGTGATGGGCCGGATGCACCCGCTGGAACAACCGGCCAACTGACGCTCAGGGCCGCCGCGCCGTTCCGTTCAGCCGGTGGAACATGTGGGTAAAGGTCGCCGCCCCCAGCAGCGGGATCAGCAGGTTCACCACCGGCACCGACAGCGGCACCGCCATCAGCACGCCGGCCAGCCAGATCTGGCCGGTGTAGCGCGCCCGCAGGGCCCGCGCGCCCTCGCGCCCCAGTCGGCGCATCGCGGCCAGCGTGAAATATTCCCGCCCCAGCAAGAACCCGTTCACGCCCCAGAACACCACCGGAATCGCCGGCCCTGCAAAGATCGCCAGCACCAGCGCGATCAGGTTCACCACGATCAGCACCGCAAAGAAGTTCAGCGAATCCTTGATGGATTCATAAAGACTGACCTTCGGCGCCGGGGGCAGCCAGGGATAATGCCGGTCCTCGACCGCCTGCGCCACATCCTCGAGGAAGAAGCCGGTGAACATCGAGGCGACCGGCACCATCAGGAAGATGCTCAGCCCGATCATGAACAGGAACGAGCCCACCGACAGTAACGTATCCAGCCCGCCGACCGGCCCGACCAGCGGAATTTCGACCGTATCGGGGGTCAGCGACTGGATGGCGAACAGGAACACGGCATAAACCGCCACCAGCAGCGCAACGGTCAGCCCCAGCCCCAGCAACAGCACGCGGCGAAAGCGCGGGTCGGGCAACTGGCGCAGCGCCTTCAGAAAATCCGACAGGATCATTCCTGAACCCATGTGGTGATGGCGGCAATGTCAGGGCGTGGCCGATCGGGCGGCGTGTTGGCGCAGCTGCCGATATGCACAAAGCCCGCCACCCATTCGCCGGGCGCCAGCCCCAGCTGGGCCGCCGCAAAGGCGCGGTCATGCGCCACCCAGCCGGTCAGCCAGCTTGCGCCCCAGCCCGCCGCCAGCGCGGCATTGACCAGCGACAGGCAGACCGCCCCGGCCGACAGCGTCTGTTCAATCTCGGGGATGCGCTCGAACCCCTTGGGGCTGGCAATCACCGCAACCGCAAGCGGGCTGTCGTCGAACTGGCTGCGCCCCTTGGCGGCTTGCTCGGCGTCCATCCCGCGCTCGGTGGCACGGGCCGGCACGGCGGCGGCAATCCGCATCAACGCCGGCTTTTCCAGCACGATGAACCGCCAGGGCTCCAGCTTGCCATGATCGGGCACCCGGGCGGCAGCGGTCAGCAGCACCTCCAGCGCGGCCCGGTCCGGCACCGGCGCCGACAACAGCTTGGCCGGGCGGGACCGACGGGTCAGAAGAAAATCCAGAACGGGGCTTTGCGACATCATCCATCTCCTTGCGGTGCAAGATGTCGGCCGCCCCCGCCCCAAGGTCAAGCACCAAGGCCATCAAATGCCAACGCCCCGGGCAAGCGGGCCCGGGGCGTTCCTCCCGTCGTGATCGCCGGGGCCTCCTCTCCCCAGCGACCGGAGGGTTCAGGCGGCAGAGATCATCTCTGCCTGTTTCACGATCACTTCTGCCTGTTTGATGGACGCAATGTCAACGAGTCGTCCCTTGTAGACCGTCGCGCCCTGACCGGCGGCCTTGGCAGCCTCCATGGCGGCAAGGATCTCGCGCGCCTCGGCCACGGCGGCCTCGGACGGGGTAAAGACCTCGTTGGCCAGCGCCACCTGCTTGGGATGGATCGCCCATTTGCCGACCATGCCCAGCGTGGCCGACCGCCGCGCCTGCGCCCGGAAGCCCTCGTCATCGCTGAAATCGCCAAAGGGGCCATCGACCGGCAGAACGCCATGGGTGCGGCACGCCGCCACGATCGCGGCCTGCGCCCAATGCCACGGGTCCGACCAGTGCTTCACGCCCTCGCGCAACATGTAGTAGTTCTCCTGCGTCCCACCGATACCGGTGGTCTGCATCCCCATGCTGGCGGCAAAATCCGCCGCTCCCAGGCTCATCGCCTGCAACCGCGGGCTCGAGGCGGCGATTTCCTCGACATGGGCAATGCCGGCCGCCGACTCGATGATGACCTCAAAGCTGATGCGCTTCTTGCGGCCCTTGGCGGCCTCGATCGCCGTGACCAGCGCATCCACCGCATAGACATCGGCCGCACAGCCGACCTTGGGGATCATGATCTGGTCCAGCCGCTCGCTCGCCTGCTCCAGCAGCTCCACCACATCCTTGTACCAGAACGGCGTGTCCAGCCCGTTGATGCGCACCGACAACAGCTTGTTGCCCCAGTCCACCTCATGCGTGGCCTTGATGATGTTCGCCTGCGCGGCGTCCTTGTCCGTCGGCGCGACCGAATCTTCCAGATCCAGGTTGATGACATCCGCCGCGCTTGCCGCCATCTTCTCGAACAGGGCCGGGCGCGATCCGGGCCCGAACAGCTGGCAACGATTGGGGCGGGCGACAGGCGCAGGTTGCAGGCGGAAGGACATGGCGGCCTCGCAAGTATATTTCCGGGATGGTTGCGATCCAGTTATATTATTGCGCAAACTCCCGCAAGGCCGG
This sequence comes from Gemmobacter nectariphilus DSM 15620, assembly GCF_000429765.1. Taxonomy (GTDB): domain Bacteria; phylum Pseudomonadota; class Alphaproteobacteria; order Rhodobacterales; family Rhodobacteraceae; genus Wagnerdoeblera; species Wagnerdoeblera nectariphila. The sequence goes on from NZ_KE386949.1 coordinate 241,028, forward strand.
AAATGTTGCAGCGCAGCAGTTGGCGCGGCGCTGCGGCACCCGCAAATCGGCTTCCATCTTCGCCTTGATCCAAATATCCCCGCCGGAGGCAGCCGACCGCACCGCCCGAACAGCGCCCGGACAATGCGCCCGGCCCCCGCCCCCCGCGGCAGCGCCGCCGAGCGGGGGCTCGATGCCCCCCGAGGCGGCCCCCGACAGGAGAGACCATGAGCCTGACCGTCACCCCCGAAGCCTTCCGCCTTGCACAGGCCTTCACCATCAGCCGCGGCAGCCGGACCGAGGCGCGGGTGCTGACCGTCCGCGTCACGCAAGACGGCGCGACCGGCATGGGCGAATGCGTGCCCTATCCGCGCTATGGCGAAAGCCTCGACTCGGTTGCCGCCACCATTGCCGCCCTGCCGGACACCATCGACCGCCTGGCCCTGCAAACCCTGCTGCCCCCCGGCGCGGCCCGCAATGCCGTCGACTGCGCGCTCTGGGACTGGCAGGCCAAGCACGGCGGCACGCCCGTCCATCGCCTTGCCGGTCTTGCCCCGCCGCAGCCCCTGGGCATCACCTATACGATCTCCCTCGACACCCCCGAGCGGATGGAGACCGAGGCCCGCAAGCACGCCCATCGCCCGCTGCTCAAGATCAAGCTTGGCACCCAGGGCGACATGCCCAGGCTTGAAGCCGTGCGGCGCGGGGCGCCAAAGTCCACCATCATCGTCGATGCCAACGAGGGCTGGACGGCCGAGGTCTATACCGACCTCGCCCCGCATCTGCTGCGCCTTGGCGTTGCGCTGGTCGAACAGCCGCTGCCGGCAGGGCAGGATGACATGCTGGCCGAAATCGCCCGCCCCCTGCCCGTCTGCGCCGACGAAAGCTGCCACGACCGCGCCAGCCTTGCCGCACTGCGCGGCAAATACGATCTGGTCAACATCAAGCTCGACAAGACCGGCGGGCTGACCGAAGCCCTGGCAACCCGGGCCGAGGCACAGGCGATGGGCTTTGGCATCATGGTCGGCTGCATGGTCGGATCCAGCCTTGCCATGGCGCCGGCCTTCCTGCTGGCGCAGGGCGCGCCCTACGTCGACCTTGACGCGCCGCTGCTTCTGTCCGAAGACCGGCCGGTGCCCATGCGCGTGCAGGGCGCCACCCTTTATCCGCCTGACCCCGCGCTCTGGGGCTGAGACCACACAGGAGACCGACATGACCCGCATCGTCCACCTGAACGGCGACTGGCTGCCCGAGGCAGAGGCGAAAGTCTCGGTCTTTGACCGCGGCTTCCTGATGGGCGATGGCGTCTACGAGGTCACCAGCGTTCTGGGTGGCAAGCTGATCGACTTCGAGGGCCATTGCCGCCGCCTTGATCGCTCGCTCAAGGAACTCGGCATGCCGAACCCGCATACCGATGACGAATGGCTCGCCCTGCACCACGAGATCGTCCGGCTCAACGACATCGGCGACGGCAGCATCTACCTGCAGGTCACGCGCGGCAACGGGGGCGACCGCGACTTCATGTATCCCAACCCGCCGGTGCCGCAGACCGTGGTGATGTTCACCCAGTCCAAGCCGGGCCTTGCGCAGAACCCGCAGGCCACGACCGGGCTCAAGGTCATCAGCCTGCCGGAAATGCGTTGGCACCGCCGCGACATCAAGACGGTTCAGCTGCTGTATCCGTCGATGTGCAAGATGGCTGCCAAGGCCGCCGGCGCCGATGACGCCTGGTTCGTCGAGGATGGCGCCGTGACCGAGGGCACCTCGAACAACGCCTGGATCGTCAAGGACGGCAAGATCATCACCCGCCAGCTCAGCAATGATCTGCTGCACGGCATCACCCGCGCCTCGGTGATCCGCTTTGCCAAGGAAGCGCAGATGGAAATCATCGAGCGCCCCTTCACCATCGAGGAGGCCCAGGCGGCGGACGAGGCTTTCATCACCTCGGCCGGCGTGTTCGTGATGCCGGTGGTGGAAATCGACGGCAAGAAGCTGGGCGACGGCAAGCCCGGCCGCGTCGCCACCCGCCTGCGCGAGCTGTATCTGGACGAATCGCTCAAGGCGGCGATGTGATCGGAAGACCACAGGCCGGTCGGCACGCCCGAACGGCCGTCAGCGCAAAGGGGCGGAAGGTGATCCTTCCGCCCCTTTCGCTTGTCCAGCGGTGCCGCGATCAGGCCGCCAGCGGCAGCAGCTCGCTGGCCCGCTGAATCGCCACGTTCAGGCTGCCCGCCAGCCGGTTTTCCACCAGGGCGACGACATCGCCGTCCAGTTGCAGTGCGACATTGTCACCAACCTGCACCTGCGTCAGCACGGGTTCAACGGCCGTCGGGTCGGTCTGATCATCCCAGACCAGCAGAACCTGTTCGTCGCCAAACAGATCGGTGATGCGCGCAATGCCATAGGCGCCGGTATCATAGATGTGGAACATGTCCTCGTCTTCGCCGCCGGTCATCAGGTCGGCCCCATGCGCGATCAACAGATCCTCGCCCCCGCCGCCCAGCAACGTATCGGCCCCGGCGCCGCCGCCCAGCACATCATGGCCCGCATCGCCGACCAGAAGATCGTCGCCTTCGCCGCCGTAAAGCGTGTCGTCATCGTCGCCGCCATAGATCGAATCCGCGCCGTCGCCGCCGTAGGCAAGATCATGTCCACCATCAAGGTTGATATGGTCGTCCCCCGGGTCGCCATAGACGCTGTCATTGCCAGAGCCACCGCTCACGGTATCGTCGCCGAACCCGGCATAGACCCGATCGTTGCCATCCAGCGCAACGAAGCGTTCGGGCGCATTGATGCCGTTCAGCCCGTCGTCGCCATCGGTGCCCGTGATCGTCGCAGGCGTCACGATGGTCAGACGGTCAAGGCTGAAGTCCTCGGCCGCAATACCATGGAACAGCGCCACAGGAACGCCACTGATCGACAGCAGGGCATAGCCGCTGACCGGATCGGCGGTCACTTGCGGCGTCACCGTTTCGAACCCGTCCAGCTCCAGCCGCACATAGTCCTGGCTGCGATCGAAATCGGTGATGATGGCCGGATCCCCGGCCTCGGCGCCGCCGCCCCACTGGACCAGGAATATATCCTCGGAGCCGCCCCCGGTCATCACATCGTCCGGGCCACCGACCAGCGTGTCGCTGCCGTCTTCGCCGATCAGCGTATCGGCCTCGGGACCACCGACAAGCACATCGGCGCCAGCCCCGCCCAGCAGACGATCCTCGCCGGCACCGCCAAGCAGGCTGTCATCGCCATCGCCGCCATACAGGGCATCATGGCCTTCGCCGCCCGCAAGCGTGTCGCTGCCCTCGTTGCCCCACAGGCTGTCGTTCCCGACATCCCCGGCAAGGCTGTCATCTTCGCCCCAGCCAGAGATCTGATCGTCCCCGGCCAGCCCCGAGATGGTGTCGGTGCCCGAGGTGCCGGTCAGCAGATCGTCACCATTGCCAGGCACTCCCGGCTCTTGGGGGGGATCGTCGGTGTTCGTGTCCACCGTCAGCCGGTCGACGGGGAAATCCTCGGGCGCGATGCCCGACAGACGCGCCATGGCGATGCCGTTCACCACGACCATCGAATCGCCATTCTCGTCGGCCATGATATCGACCTGGGCATCCCCATAGCCGGTCAGATCCAGGTGGAGCAGATCCTCCATCGCGTTGAAATCGACGATGGTGGCCGGGTCTGCGGCGTTTCCGGTCTCCATGTCGGCATAGCGTTCAACCACGAACAGATCGCTGCCCGCGCCGCCTGTCATCGTATCCAGCCGATCCCCGACCAGAATGTCGGCACCATCGCCGCCGAACAGCGCATCGGGCGTCGGCTCTGCTTCGGTATCGCTGTCGAGCCCGATCAGCAGGTCGTCGCCTGCTTCACCGTGCAAGGCGTTGCTGCCCTCGAAGTCCACGAGCAGATCGTTGCCGGCACCGCCCATAGACGTGTCATCGCCTGCGCCGCCAATCAGCGTGTCCTGACCGTAGCCGCCTTGCAGCAGATCCTCGTCTGCTCCGCCATCGATCCAGTCATGCCCAAGGCCGCCGGACAAGGTATCGTCGCCCAGATTGCCCAAGAGATCGTCATTGCCCGCCCCGCCCGAGACATAATCGTCGCCCGCGCGGCCGATCAGCGTGTCGTTGCCGTCAAAGCCCCGCAGGTTTTCATCCTCGGCGGTGCCTTCCAGCATGTCATCGCCCTCGGTGCCATCAATGTCGGTCCGGTTGGCCGAGGTATCGGTGTCCGAGCCACCGTCAAACAGCAGCGCCCCAAGCAACAGAACAGGAACGGCAATCAGCAGCAATTCCATGACACCCTCATAATAAATTGATACCCCGACCAAGGATCAGCAGGCGGCCGGGGTCTGTCCAGAGAGTTGATGGAATTATGCGAAAATTCTAGGAAGCCGTCCACGGGATCCAACCAATCCCGCGAAGTCGGCATCATTGTTTCCAGGCCGATCTAGGGCTTGCCGACGTTCTCCCGAAAGGCGACCTCGAACGCGGCCTTTTGCGAATCTGAGGCCTCGGTCTGATGATGCGCCTTCCAGTCGTCATAGGGCATGCCATAGACGATCTCGCGCGCGTCTTCCTTGCCCATCGCGATGCCGCGGGCGTTCGCTTCTTCCTGATACCAGCGCGACAGGCAGTTGCGGCAAAAGCCGGCCAGATTCATCAGGTCGATGTTCTGAACGTCAGGGCGCTTGTCCATCAGATGTTCGACCAGCCGGCGGAAGGTTGCGGCCTCAAGCTCGGTCCGGGTGGCGTCGTCCATGGCGGGTCTCCCTGTCTGTGGCGCGGTGTCACGGGTTCGCTTTTGCCGCCAGTGGCGCACCAGGCGGCGCCGTCGAAGGGTATTTGAGAAAAGGCAAAAGGGAAAGCCGTCAGGCCAGATCGTCCAGCGCCTTCGTCAGCAGGGGGGCGAGGCGCGCGGCCCAGGCGGATTGGTCGGCCGGGGTGGCGATCAGGTCGTTGCGCAGCTCGATCAAGGTGTTGTGGCGGCCCTGGGCCAGGGCATGGCGGTCGATGGAATCGCCGGGAAGGTGGCCGGAATAGGGCTCGTTGTCGCCAATGCACAGATCGGGCTCGGCGCGCAGCAGATCAATCAGGCGCAGCGACAGGCGGCTGTCGCGGTGCGAATGCAGGATGCCGACATGCCAGGGCCGCGGCGCGCGGCCGCGCAGGCACGGGGTGAAGGAATGCACCGCGCAGATCACCGTATCGGGCCGCCGCGCCGCCAGCGATTCCAGCGCCGCATGATAGGGGCGGTGCAGCGCGTTCAGCCGGCGTTCGGCTTCGGCCGCATCGGCATGGCGATTGGCCGGGATGATCGTGCCATCATAAAGCTTCATCAGCAGGGTCGGATCATCCTCGCCCCGGTTCGGGTCGATCACGAGGCGCGAGAAATCCGACAGGATGCAGGGACTGTCCAGCCGTTCCGCCAGTGCGGCGGCCAGTCCGACCGCGCCGACGTCATAGGCGATATGGCGGGCCATGTCCTGGGGCGCGATGCCCAGATCGCCGCCGTTCACCCACTCCGGCACCCGGTTGGTCGCGTGATCGCAGGTGACAAGCCAGCGGCCGGGGCGGTTCTGGCCAAGGATATGGTAAGGTGTCTCGGTCATGATGCTGTTGCGTCTGGTGGGGCAGATCCGCTTTACAGGCAGAAGCGCCGGGGTTCCAGTTGCCGCTGCGGCAGAATCCGGGCAAAAGGCAGACAATGTTTGCGCAAACGGAGGATGGCGGATGAGACGGCATCGCAAGATCAAGATCGTGGCGACGCTGGGGCCTGCGTCTTCGGACAAGGCGACGATCCGCGCCCTGTGGGAGGCGGGCGCCGATGTGTTCCGCCTGAACATGAGCCACGGCAGCCACGACGACATTGCCGCGCGCCATGCGATCATCCGCGAGATCGAGGGCGAGATTGGCCGCCCGATCGCGATTCTGGCCGACCTGCAGGGGCCCAAGCTGCGGGTGGGCGTGTTCGCCGCAGGCGCCGTCGATCTGGAAGAAGGGCAAAGCTTTCGGCTGGATCTGTCGGATGCGCCGGGCGATGCGCATCGCGTGCAGCTGCCCCACCCCGAGATTTTCGCGGCGCTTGAACCCGGATCGGCCCTTCTGGTGAATGACGGCAAGATCCGGCTGAAGGTCACGGCCTGCGGTGCCGATTTCGCCGATTGCGTCGTGACGGTGGGCGGCACGATTTCCAACCGCAAGGGGGTCAATGTGCCCGATGTGGTGCTGCCGCTGGCCGCGCTGTCGGACAAGGACCGCCGCGATCTGGACTTCGTCTGCGCGCTGGGGGTGGACTGGCTGGCGCTGTCCTTTGTCCAGCGGCCTGAGGATGTGCTGGAAGCGCGCGATCTGGCACAGGGGCGCGCGGCGATCCTGTCCAAGATCGAAAAGCCTGCCGCCGTGAAGGCGTTTGACGCGATCCTTGCGGTCTCTGATGGCATCATGGTGGCGCGCGGCGATCTGGGGGTGGAATGCCCGGTTCAGGCCGTGCCGCCGATCCAGAAACGGCTGGTGCGCGGCGCGCGGGCGGCCGCCAAGCCGGTGATCGTAGCCACGCAGATGCTGGAATCGATGATCGAAAGCCCGATGCCGACGCGGGCCGAGGTCTCGGATGTGGCGACGGCCATCTATGAGGGGGCGGATGCCGTCATGCTGTCGGCCGAATCCGCCGCCGGGCAATACCCCGTGCAGGCGGTGGCCACGATGGATGCCGTCGCGCGCGAGGTCGAAGGCGATCCGACCTATCGCGAGGTGATCGAGGCCAGCCGCAAGGTGAACCGGCGCACCGTCGCCGACGGGATCGTCTCGGCCGCGCGCGAGCTGGCCGAGACGACGGACATCAAGGCGATCTGCTGCTTTACCCAATCGGGCACGACCGCAACCCTGGTGGCGAGAGAGCGGCCGCGCGTGCCGATCCTGGCGCTGACCCCCCTTGTGCGCACGGCGCGCAAGCTGTGCCTGACCTGGGGCGCGCATTGCGTGCTGGTCCCGCCGCAAGAGCGGTTCAAGGGCGCTGTCCTGTCGGCGGCCAAGGCCGCGCGCGAGGATGGCTTTGCCAGCACCACAGACCAGATCGTTGTCACCGCCGGCGTTCCCTTCAACGTGCAGGGCACCACGAACATCCTGCGCGTCGCCCCGTGTGACGAACGATTGATCTTCCGCGCCGATCCTGAATAATCCAGACGCGGCCGGGATTTTCCCGGCCATGGTGACCCGGGGGGGGACCCGATGAACAGTGACCTGATGCTTGTGATCGGGCTGGTGATCGGGGTGCTGGCCATCCCGGCCCTGCTCAATGCCTGGACCGAAGGGCGCACGCCGCGCGCAGCCGCCATCATGGTGATGATCGCCATCGGTCTGGTCGTGGCCGCGGCCCGGCTACACCCGGGCGGCTATGCGCTGGCGGATGTGCCCGATGTCTTCTTTCGCGTGCTGGGGCGGCTGATCAACTAGGGCTTTTCCGCTTGCCACGCCCCGGCGGGCACAGTAAAGGGGCGGCTCATTCTGCGCGGCCGGCCGGTGTGGCATGCCGAGTCGCGTGTCGACCACTCGAACCAGGAGATGGAAATGCCCAAGATGAAGACGAAATCCGCTGCGAAGAAGCGGTTTTCCTTTACCGCGACCGGCAAGGTCAAAGCGGGCCCCGCTGGCAAGCGCCACGGCATGATCAAGCGCTCGACGAAATTCATCCGCGACGTGACCGGGACGATGATCCTGTCCGATGCGGACGCGAAGATCGTCAAGAAATACATGCCGTACAACCGCTAAGGAGAGCCAGACATGTCCCGCGTCAAGTCCGGCAAGGTCACTCACGCCGCCCACAAGAAGGTTCTGAAGAAAGCGAAAGGCTATTACTCGGCCCGTTCGCGCAACTTCCGCACCGCCACCCAGGCCGTCGACAAGGCCAACCAGTATGCCACCCGCGACCGCAAGGCCCGCAAGCGCAGCTTCCGCTCGCTGTGGATCCAGCGGATCAACGCTGCCGTGCGTCTGGTGGATGCCGAAATGACCTATTCGAAGTTCATCAACCTGCTGGCCAAGGCCGGCATCTCGGTTGACCGCAAGGTTCTGGCCGATCTGGCCGTGGCCGAGCCCGAAGCCTTTGCCGCCATCGTCGGCCAGGCCAAGGCTGCCGCCTGAGCCATCCGGCACAGGAAATGACAACGCCCGCGCGGGGGAACCTGCGCGGGCGTTTCCATTCGGGAAACCCGCTTTCCCCCGTGCAAGGGCACGAGAGCATTGCGCCGAATCCCCTGACGCGCGACACAGGATCGGGTGTGTGGAACATGGGGGCCCCGATGAAGCAGATCATCACGATTGCCGCAGCCGCGCTGCTGGCCGCCGGAAGCGCGCAGGCCGATGGCTGGAAGCATGACCGTCACCGCACCGGCAATGTCATCCATGCGGAATGTTCGGTCGAGGTGTTTGCCTCGGTCAATTCGCTGGACCGGCCGAGCGAGCGGTTCGTCGAGGAAATCCGCGCTGCGATCGGCCCTCGGGCAACGCGCTCCGAAGCCTATGTGCTGGGCGAGGCCTATTGCCGGCATCCGCAGCGGCTCAAGCAGCACGGCGTGGCCGAGCGCGCGCTGGAGCGCGACATCGTCGACATGCAGCGCCGCTGATCCCGGCCGGAAAAGGGGGGGCCAGCCCCCCTCTGCGCGCAAGCGCGCATTCACCCCCCGGGATATTTGGATCAAGGCGAAACAGGCAGAACCGACAGCGCCAGCACCGCGCCATAGGCAACAAAGGCGGCGCCGGTCAGCCGGCGGAACCAGGCGTTCGCCACCGTCGCCAATGCCGAACGTCCCATGCGGGCGCCAAGCGCTGTCCAGCCGCAATAGCTGAGCGCGGTCAGCGTCAGCGCGCTGGGATAGATCGCCGCCATCTGCGGCCAGATCGCCTGGCCCGGCTCGACGAACTGGGTAAAGGCCGCAAGATAGCCCATCAGGCTTTTCGCATTCAGCGTGGCGATCAGGAAGGCGCGCAGATAGATCGCCCGGCTGGGCACCGAAGGTTCCAGCGGGCGCCCGGCACGCAGGATATTCCTGAGGCCAAGCCAGACCAGAACCGCCGCACCCGCGAGTTTAAGCGCGTCGATCGCCGCAGGGGCGGCCGCCAGCGCCGCCGTCACACCGGCCGCCGCCAATGTCAGGAACAGTGCTGCCTGTGTCAGGATGGCCGCAACACCCCAAAGCGCGCGGCGAAAGCCGAAGGCCATGCCATTGGCGACGCAATTGACCGCATTCGGCCCTGGCGAGGTGACGAACACCGCCCAGAACGCAACGAAGGCCAGCCAGCCTTGCAGGCTCACAGCGGATTGGCGCAGTCGCGGAAGGTTTCGGCCAGAATGGCGGTCAGCGCCTGAACGTCATCGTCGGTAAAGGCGGCGGGCGTGTTGCTGTCGAGATCCAGCACCGCCAGCAGCGCCCCCTGCCCGTTCCAGACCGGCAACACCAGTTCCGAGCGGGTCGAGGACGCACAGGCGATGTGATCGGGGAAGGCATCGACATCGGGCACCAGCTGCACCTGTCCGCTGCGCGCCGCCGCCCCGCAAACCCCGCGCGAAAACGGGATCACTAGGCAGCCATGGCCGCCTTGATAGGGGCCGATCTTCAGCAGATCGGGCGCCACGACGCGGTAGAACCCTGTCCAGTCGGACAGGGCATGGGCGTGATGCAGCTCGCACGCGACGGTCGCCATCAGCGCGACGGCATCGGTCTCGCCATGGGTCAGGGCGCGCAGGGCGCTGGCCAGCGCCGGATAGTCGCAGGACCGCTCAGCCAAGTCTGGCCTCGATCTCGGCCAGCTTCGCTTTCAGCGCCTCGTTTTCCTCGCGCGCCTTCTGGGCCATGGCGCGAACGGCGTCGAATTCCTCGCGCGTGACAAGGTCGCGTTCCGCCAGCCAGCGGTCGAGCAGCGATTTCATCGCGTTCTCGGCCTCGGTCCGGGCGCCTTGGGCCACGCCCATGGCATTGGTCGCCAGCCGCGACAGGTCATCAAAAATCTTGGTGCGGGTCTGCATGGCAGCCTCCGTTGCGATCTTGTGACCATATGGCCTGCCCGGCCCGGCTTCGCAAGGTTGACAAGCGGCCAAGCCCCCCCGACAACCCCGCCTGACGGACCAGCGAGGCCCCATGAGCTATATCCCCTTTCCCGACATCGCGCCCGAGATCTTCACGATCGGCTTTGGCGATTTCAGCTTTTCGCTGCGCTGGTATGCGCTGGCCTATATCGTCGGGCTGATCCTGGGCTGGCAGCTGGTGGTCGCGCTGATGAAGCGCCCGGCGCTGTGGGGGGGCACGGCCCCGGCGGCACCCGGCAAGGTCGAGGATCTGCTGACCTGGATCATCGTCGGCGTGATCCTGGGCGGGCGACTGGGGTTCGTGCTGTTCTACCAGCCGGGCTATTACCTGGCGAACCCGGCCGAGATCGTGAAGGTCTGGCAAGGCGGCATGTCGTTCCATGGCGGCTTTCTGGGGGTGGTCGTCGCCTCGTGGGTCTGGGCCGGGCGCAACGGGGTTGCCCGGCTGTCGCTGGCCGATGCGCTGGCGGTTGCGGCGCCGGCGGGCCTGTTGTTCGGGCGGATCGCCAATTTCATCAACGCCGAGCTGTGGGGCCATCCGACCACGATGCCCTGGGGCGTGGCCTTTCCGGGCGCGGGGCAGGATTGCCCCGGTGTCATCGGCATCTGCGCCCGCCATCCCAGCCAGCTTTATGAGGCCGGGCTCGAGGGGCTGGTTCTGGGCACCATCCTGCTGGTCGGGGTCTGGCGGCTGGGCTGGCTGGCCCGGCCGGGCCGCACGCTGGGCGTGTTTCTGGCCGGCTATGGCGCGGCGCGGTTCTTTGTCGAATTCTTCCGCGAGGCGGACGCCCAGTTCGTCACCCCTGACAATCCGGGCGGCGCGATGGTTCTGGGGTTGCAGATGGGGCAGCTGCTGTCGCTGCCGATGATCCTGCTGGGGCTGTGGTTCATCTTGCGGGCGCGGCGGGCATGACGGCGCTGGCCGATCTGCTGATCCGCCGGATCGGGGCAACCGGGCCGATCAGCCTGGCGGACTATATGGCCGAATGCCTGCTGCATCCCGAGCACGGCTATTACACCCGGGCCGAGCCCTTTGGCGCGGCGGGCGATTTCATCACCGCGCCCGAGATCTCGCAGATGTTCGGCGAGCTGTTGGGCCTGTGGCTGGCGCAAGGCTGGCTGGATCAGGGCGCGCCTGCCCGCTTTGTGCTGGCCGAGCTTGGCCCTGGCCGCGGCACGCTGATGGCCGATGTGCTGCGGGCGACGCGCGGCGTTCCGGGGTTCCATGCCGCGGCCAGGGTCGTGCTGGTCGAGGCCTCGCCCCGCCTGCGGGCGATCCAGCGTGAACGGCTGGCGCCCTATCCCGTCAGCTGGGCAGACAGCGTGGATGCCTTGCCGGATGGCCCGCTTTTCCTTCTGGCCAACGAATTCTTTGACGCCCTGCCGGTGCGCCAGTTTGCCCGGGCAGGCACGGGCTGGGCGGAAACCATGGTCGCGGTGCAAGATGGCCGCCTGGTGCTGGCCCGCGCCGCCCCTGCCCCGCTGGCCACGCTGGCCCCCCGGCTGGCCGATACGCAAGATGGCGATGTGGTCGAGATCTGCCCCGCCGCCCCTGGCATGATGCAAACCATCGCCGCCCGGATCGCCGCCCGGGGTGGCGCGGCGCTGGTGGTGGATTACGGCGGCTGGCACAGCCTTGGCGATACGGTGCAGGCCCTGCAGGGCCACGCCTATGCCGGGCTGCTGGAGGCGCCCGGCCAGGCCGACCTGACCGCCCATGTGGATTTCGAGCCGCTGGCCCATGCCGCGCGCGCCGCCGGCGTCGTGGCCCATGGCCCGATCGGCCAGGGTGCCCTGCTGGACCGCCTTGGCATAGGCGCGCGTGCGGCACGGCTGGCGCAATCGCTGACCGGGCCGGCGCTGGACGACCACATCACGGCCACGCGCCGCTTGACCCACCCCGATGAAATGGGAACCTTGTTCAAGGCGCTGGCGATCCTGCCGGCCCTTGCACCCTTGCCTGCCGGATTTGCATCGTGACCGCCACTGCCACGCTCGAAATTCTGACCGCCCGCGCCCTGCATCCGGTTCGCCACGGGTTCTTCACCCGCAAGGGCGGCGCTTCCTCGGGGATATTCGAGGGGCTCAATTGCGGCCCCGGGTCCAGCGACATGGCCGAGATGGTGGCGATCAACCGCGCCCGCGTGGCCGAGGCGATGGACGCCGCGCCCGAGGCTCTGGTCACGCTCAACCAGGTGCATTCCGCCGATGTCGCCATTCTGGACGCCGCCCCCGACGGGCGACCGCGCGCCGATGCGATGGTCACGGCGACCCCGGGCCTTGTGCTGGGCATTCTGACCGCCGATTGCCAGCCCGTGCTGTTCGCCGACCCGCAGGCCGGGGTGATCGGCGCCGCCCATGCCGGCTGGCGCGGCACGCTGGATGGCGTGCTGGAAGCCACGCTGGATGCCATGGAATCGCTCGGCGCCCGGCGCGAGGCGATTCGCGCCGTCATCGGGCCGACGATCAGCCAGGCCGCCTATGAGGTCGGGCAGGAATTCCTGGATCGTTTTCTGGCCGAGGATCCCGCGCTCTCACGGTACTTCATCAACGGCCAGGGCGGGCGCTACATGTTCGACCTGCCGTCCTATGGCCTTTTCCGTCTGCGCGAGGCCGGCGTGGGTCAGGCCGAATGGATCGGCCGCTGCACCTATCAGGACGAAAGCCGATTCTATTCCTATCGCCGCACGACCCACCGGGGCGAGGCGGATTATGGCCGGCTGATCTCGACGATTCGGCTCTGACTGCGGCCGACTCCGCCGCATTCTTGCCACATTCCGGGCGCCAGACCGGCTGCCCCGCGGCGATTGTCCGAAAAATCACAACAAATGCTGCACAGCCGCGCCTTGGAATATCCACGGCACAAGCCAAAAGTCTGCCGCATTCCTGGCGATACTGTCTCCAATGCGGGAACGATCCCGCGGATCAGGAAACAGGGCAGCAAGAGGTCCACCATGAAAACCGAACGCCGCTGGCTCAAATCCGTCATCTCCGCCGCCGCCGAACCGATGCCGGCCCTGCCATGGGAACGCGCGGCTCGGGCGCAACCCACGCGGCAGGCCCCGACCACGCTGCTGCACCTGCGCCAACCTCCGGTTCCCGCCTCGCGGCCGACCGCCGCAATGGCCGCCCGCTAGGCCGCCCAGCCAGGGCGACCACCGAAATCCGACAATTGCGTGCGGAGATCTCGAATTAACTTTGACAGGGCGCCCGTTTTCAGCCACATTCACCCTGTCCCTGATCGGGTGCCGCTGCGGCCCTTGCGGCCCGCCACCCTGAACAGGCAGCTCGGAAACGGCGGCCTTGCCTTGCGTCCTCTGACCCGCAGGCAGGGCCGCTGCCGTTTCAGGGCCCAGCCTGCCACAGCCCTGCACCGCCACGATCCCCAAAGGCAGCCCAGGGTCCGTCCGCCCTATCTTTCGACTTGAAGAAAATATCCCCGCCGGAGGCATCCGCCGCCAGCCGCCCCGCACGCGGCCTCAGGCCTGGCGCGCGATCCGGTCTTCCAGCACGTCGAACGGCACGCCCGGATCATCCTTGGCACAGCGGATCACCAGGCTTGTCTTGACGTTCGACACATGCGCCGCCTTCAGCAGATCGCCGGTCAGGAAGTTCTGGAACGTCGACAGATCGGGCGCCACGCATTTGAGGATAAAGTCGATCTCGCCGTTCAGCATGTGGCATTCGCGAACCAGCGGCCAGGCCCGGCAGCGCGCCTCGAATGCCGACAGATCGGACTCGGCCTGGCTGGACAGCCGCACCATGGCAAAGACCTCGACCTCGAATCCCAGCTCGCGCGCGTCGATATTGGCATGATAGCCGCGGATATAGCCCTGCTCTTCCAGCGTGCGCACCCTGCGCAGACAGGGCGGCGCCGAAATGCCGACCCGCTTGGCCAGTTCCACGTTGGTCATCCGCCCGTCCGCCTGCAACTCGGCCAGAATGTGCCGGTCGATCGGGTCGAGTTTCGCGCCTGCCATCGTGTTGCCTCCAGAATTGCGCGGAACTTATGCGTTCGGCTGTCCGTGCGCAATATTGTTTCAAACAAAAGACCGATATTGATACGAGCCACCCGCCGCGTCGCGCCTCTGGCGCCCGGCCGGGGCTCTGCCTATATGGTCGTGACCAGCAAGGAAAGGGCACGCCATGGCCGAGATGCGGCATACCAGGGTTCTGATCATCGGCTCCGGCCCGGCAGGCTATACCGCCGCCGTCTATGCCAGCCGTGCCATGCTGGAGCCGATCCTTGTCCAGGGCATGCAGCCGGGCGGTCAGCTGACCATCACCACCGATGTGGAAAACTGGCCCGGCGACAAATCGGTCATGGGCCCCGACCTGATGGTCCGCATGGAAGAGCACGCCCGCGAGATGGGCGCCGAGATCGTGGTTGACGTGATCACCTCGCTCGACCTGTCGAAGCGCCCCTTCACGGCGCACAGCGACAGCGGCACGGTCTATACGGCCGACGCCGTGATCCTTGCAACGGGTGCCCAGGCGAAATGGCTGGGCATCCCGTCCGAAGAAAAGTTCAAGGGCTTCGGCGTCTCGGCCTGTGCCACCTGCGATGGCTTCTTCTATCGCGGCCGCGAGGTTGTGGTGATCGGCGGCGGCAACACCGCCGTCGAAGAGGCGCTGTTCCTGACCAATTTCGCCACCAAGGTCACGGTGATCCACCGCCGCGACAGCTTCCGCGCCGAAAAGATCATGCAGGACCGGCTGTTCAAGAACCCCAAGGTCGAGGTTCTGTGGAACCACACCGTCGAGGAAATCCTGGGCACCGAGGCCCCCTTGGGCGTCACCGGCGTGCGCGCGCGCAACGTCCAGACCGGCGCGGAAACCGTAGTCCCCTGCGACGGGTTCTTCGTCGCCATCGGCCACGCGCCTGCCTCGGATCTGGTCAAGGACCAGCTGGAGCTGCACTCTGGCGGCTATGTGAAGGTGGAACCGGGCAGCACCCGCACCTCGATCCCCGGCGTCTTTGCCGCCGGCGATCTGACCGATCACACCTATCGCCAGGCCGTCACCTCGGCCGGCATGGGCTGCATGGCCGCGCTTGATGCCGAACGCTTCCTGGCCGGTCACTGACCTTTCCGGCCGCTTCTGGCGCATCCTGCCGGTGGCGGCCGACCCGCTGTCCCCCGCCCCTTCACCCGAGGGGCGGTTCCACCATTCCGCCCAGCGGGCGCTTTACTGCTCGCCCACCGCTCAGGCCGCAGGCCACGCCGTCGCCCCCTACCTGCGGCCCGGCGATTTGCGGCTGGCCGTGCCGCTGCGGCTGACCGGCGCCCGCATCGCCGATCTGCGCGATCCCGCGACGCTGGCCGCGCTTGGCCTGCAAGGGCACGAAACCGCCGTGCCATGGCTGCCCGAACGCGCGGCCGGCCAACCCGCCACCACATGGCGCGCTTCGGATGCGGCGCGGGCGGCAGGCGCCTGCGGCATGATCTACACCGCCCGCAGCGCCCCGGATCGCTGGCATCTGGTGCTGTTTCGCTGGAACACCGCCAGTGGCGCACAACTTGCGCCAGACGGCCCCGCCCTGCCCCACCCACACTGACCCCTTGCCTTGTGCCGCCGCATCGGCTGTGCTGCCCGCACCCGACGAAAGGCACCGCCATGGCCCCCCTCTACGCCCGCAAGGCCCTGCTGGGCCTGCTGACCCCGCAAGCCAACACCACCGCCGAGGCGGAAATCGCGCTGCTCCTGCCGCCCGGCCACGGCCTGATCACCGCCCGCCTGACCAGCGATTGCCCGAAAGTCGAAGATCGGCTGACCGACTACTTCGCCCGGATCGCGCCGACCGCCGCGCAATTCGCCAATGCACCGCTCACGGCCATCGGCTTTGCCTGCACCGGCGCCTCCTATCTGGTGGGCGCCGCGGCCGAGGCACAGGCGCTTGCCGCGCGGCAGGGCGTGCCAGTCATCACTGCAGGACAGGCCATCGCCTCGGCCCTGCGGGCGCTTGACGCCAAAACCATCGCCATCGCCTCGCCCTATGGCCCCGCCCTGACCGCCAGCGCCGCGACCTACTGGACCGATCAGGGCTTCACCATCACCCGTATCGAGACGATCCCCGAAGATCGCGGCGCCTTCCACCCGATCTATGCCCATGCTGCCGACAAGGCCGAAACCGCGACCCGGCGCCTGCTCGACGATCCCGCAGGCGCAAACGCCATCGTCCTGCTGGGCACCGGACTGCCCACGCTGCCCACCCTCGCAAGGCACGCAGACAGCCCGCGCCCGGTCCTGTCCTCAAACCTCTGCCTTGCCTGGGCCATGACCCAGGCCGCGAGCACAAAGACCATCGACCTGCACGACTGGCTGCGCGGCGATCACTGGCGCGCAAGACTGGCCGACACCCTCGGCTAGCCACATCATCTTGCACTAAATACCCCCGCCGGAGGCTCCGCACGCCCCACAAGCAAACCGCCGGGCAAACGCGCCGCGCCCCCACTTTCCGCTGCAGCGCCGGTGACGGGGGCTCGATGCCCCCGGCGCCGGCCGCCCCTCAGGCCGCCAGCGGCGCCTTGTCCACCAGCGCGACGATATCCATCATGATGCGGTTCAGCTCGAAGTCCTTGGGCGTATAGACCGCCGCCACCCCCATCGCGCGCAGCCGCTCGGCATCTTCCTCGGGGATGATGCCGCCGACGACGACCGGCACATCGGACAGACCCGCCGCCTTCATCCGCCCCATCAGATCCTCGATCAGCGGCAGATGGCTGCCCGACAGGATCGACAGGCCGACGACATGCGCGCCCTCGGCCTCGGCCGCAGCGACAATCTCGGCCGGCGTCAGGCGGATGCCTTCATAGGTGATGTCCATCCCGCAATCGCGCGCCCGTGCGGCGATCTGCTCGGCGCCGTTGGAATGGCCGTCCAGCCCCGGCTTGCCCACCAGGAACTTCAGCCGCCGCCCAAGGCGCGAGGACACCGCATCCACCGCCTCGCGGATCGGCTCCAGCCCTTCGGTGCGGTTCGACACGGCGCGCGACACGCCCGTCGGCCCGCGATACAGGCCAAAGACCGACCGCACCGTCTCGCCCCATTCGCCAGTGGTGGCGCCTGCCTTGGCCGCGGCAATCGAGGCCGGCATGACATTCGCCCCCGATTGCGCATCGGCCCGCAGCCGCGCCAGCGCGGCCTGAACCGCCGCCTCGTCGCGGCTGGCACGCCAGGCCTGCAGCCGGGCGATCTGGTCGGCCTCGGCCGCCTTGTCCACCACCATGATCGCGCCATTTCCGGCGGTCAGCGGGCTGGGCTCGGTCGTGGTAAAGCGGTTGACGCCCACCACCACCGTCTCTCCGGCCTCGATGCGGGCAATCCGGTCGGCATTCGCCTCGACCAGACGCGATTTCATATAGTCGATCGCCTCGATCGCCCCGCCCATCGCGTCGATCTGCGCCAGCTCGGCCCGTGCGCCGTCCTTCAGCGCGGCCACCTTGGCATCAATCGCCGGGTTGCCGTCGAACAGATCGCCATATTCCAGCAAGTCGGTCTCATAGGCCAGGATCTGCTGCATCCGCAGCGACCACTGCTGATCCCACGGACGCGGCAGGCCCAAGGCCTCGTTCCAGGCGGGCAGCTGCACCGCCCGCGCCCGCGCCTTTTTCGACAGCGTCACCGCCAGCATTTCCAGCAAGATCCGGTAGACGTTGTTTTCCGGCTGCGGCTCGGTCAGGCCCAGGCTGTTCACCTGCACGCCATACCGGAAGCGGCGGTATTTCGCATCCTGCACGCCATAGCGTTCCAGGCAGATTTCATCCCACAGATCGACAAAGGCGCGCATCTTGCACATCTCGGTCACGAACCGGATGCCCGCGTTCACAAAGAACGAGATGCGCCCCACCATGTCGGGGAAATCCTCGGGCGCGACCTTGCCTTGCAGATCGTCCAGCACCGCCTGCGCCGTGGCCAGCGCAAAGGCCAGTTCCTGTTCCGGCGTCGCCCCGGCCTCTTGCAGGTGATAGGAACACACGTTCATCGGGTTCCATTTCGGAAGATGCTCGCGCGTATAGGCGGCAACATCGGTGATCATCCGCAAGGACGGGCGCGGCGGGCAGATATAGGTGCCGCGCGACAGATATTCCTTGATGATGTCGTTCTGCACCGTGCCTTGCAGCTTGCTGACATCGGCACCCTGTTCTTCGGCGACCGCGATATACAGCGACAACAGCCACGGCGCCGTGGCGTTGATCGTCATCGAGGTGTTCATCTGCTCCAGCGGGATCTGGTCGAACAGCGCGCGCATGTCGCCGATATGGCAGACCGGCACGCCCACCTTGCCCACCTCGCCGCGGCTCAGTTCGTGATCGCTGTCATAGCCCGTCTGGGTCGGCAGATCGAAGGCGACCGACAGGCCGGTCTGCCCCTTGGACAGGTTGGTGCGGTAAAGTTCGTTCGACGCCGCTGCCGTGGAATGGCCGGCATAGGTGCGGAACAGCCAGGGCTTTTCCTTCTGGGTCATGGCAGTGCCTCCGTGCAAGCGCAGCGCAACATTCTTGCCGAACGGATGGCGCAGGCGCAAGATCATGTCAAGTCAGATTCGCCGCAATGCGGCACCCGGCGCCATCCGCCCGCTATGCAAGATCGCACGATTGTGATCTGACTTCACCTGCAGCGCACTGGCCGCGCTGCATCATTTTCAATCGGGTGATACCATGGGCTTCAGACCCACCGCTTTGCTTCTGTGTTCGGCAATCGTCACGAGTTTTGCGTTTCCCGCAGCGGCGCTTGATCGCCGGGTCAAGATCGTCAACCGCACCGGATTTACCATCGTCGAGTTCTACGGGTCCAACAAGGGCACCGACTCGTGGGAAGAGGACATCCTGGGCCGCGGCATGTTGCCGTCAGGCGAAAGCGTGACGATCAACTTCGACGACCGTTCGGGCTATTGCGTCTATGACTTCAAGGCCGTGTTCAACGATGGCGACGTCTTGATCCGCCGCGGTGTGAACGTGTGTGAACTGGGCACATTCACCTACGAATGACCGCCGCGCGGCCGGTGCGCGGGCAGTTGACCCGCGTGCCGGTTTGCCGCGACAGTGCCCACATGTTCGGCACTGTGGAAATCCCTCTCTGGTTGCTGGTGCTGATCCTGGCCTTTGCCGCGGTCACCTTTGCCTCGCACTTCCTGTTCCCCTCGGTGCGCTGGTTCTTTCGCCGCCGGATGGAACGGGCGGTGGCTGAACTGAACCGCCGCCTGCACCGCCCCATCGAGCCGTTCAAGCTGCTCGAACGCCACGACCGCATCCAGCAGATCGTCTATGATCCGCAGGTGCTGGCGGCCACGCTGGACCATGCCCGCGCAACCGGCGTGCCGCGCAACGTGGCCTTTGAAACCGCGCGGCGCTATGCGCGCGAGATCGTCCCCGGCTTTTCCGCCAGCGTCTATTTCGGCTTTTCGGTGCGGGCCGCCCGCTGGCTGTCGCAACTGCTCTACCGTGTTCAGGTGGTCTCGCCCGACGAGACGGAATTGCGCCGGGTCGCCCCCGAGGCCACGGTGATCTTCGTGATGAACCATCGCAGCAACATGGATTATGTGCTGGTGACCTGGCTGGTCTCCAGCCGGATGACCTTGTCCTATGCGGTGGGCGAATGGGCGCGGGTCTGGCCGCTGTCGTGGCTGATCCGGTCGATGGGCGCCTATTTCATTCGGCGTCAGACGCCAAATCCGCTCTATCGCAAGGTGCTGGAACGTTATGTCCAGACCGCAACCGCCGAAGGCGTCGCCCAGGCGATCTTTCCCGAGGGCCGGCTGTCGCTGACCGGCCGCACGGGCGCGCCGCGCCTGGGCTTGCTCAGCTACATCCTGGCCGAGGCGAAACAGCGTCAGCGGCCCGTGGTCTTTGTCCCGGTGGGTCTGGGCTATGACCGCGTGCTGGAAGACAAGCTGCTGGTCGCGGCCGGCGAAACCGGCGTGCGCCGGTTCCGGGCGCGGCTGGCGCTGATCATGCTGAATGTCGCGCGCATGTTGTGGCGCCGGCTCTGGGGGCGCTGGCAGGGGTTTGGCGGCGCGGCGGTCAGCTTTGGCCACCCGATCCCGCTGGACCGGCTGCTGGCCGAGGATCCGGCCTTGACCCCCGAGGCGCTGGGGGATCGGCTGATGCAGGACGTGCAGCGCGTCATTCCGGTTCTGCCGGTGCCGCTGGTCGCCGCGGCCCTGATCGCGGCAGGCGGCCCGGTCTCGCGCAGCGCGCTTGCGCAAGCCGCGCAAGCCCTGGGCGCCAGGCTGCGCGCGGCGGGCGCTGTCATGGCCGCCGACGACGGGGGCGGCCTTGAGGCCGCGGTGCAATCGCTGATCGATCGTGGCATGATCCTTGTGGATGGCGACCGGCTGAGGGTTGGCGATGCCGCGCTTCTGGGCTTTCAGGCCGCGCCGGTGCAGCAAATGCAGGATGCAGCTGCGGCGAAACCGCCACAGGGCGAAACGGCGGGGACATAAAATTACAATTCACGCACTATTGCTGTTGCAATGTTGCGCGGCCGTTTTTATCCAAGGCGCATGACGCCGGCCGATTCTGCGGCGCGGCACGGATATGCAGGAACCCGCCAAGGAGGCACCCATGGCTCTGGACACGAATCCCGACATCATCGCCTACCACGCCCCCAAGAAAGACCTTTACGAAATCGGCGAGATGCCGCCGCTCGGCCATGTCCCGGCCAAGATGTATGCCTGGTCGATCCGCCGCGAGCGTCATGGCGAACCCGACACCGCCATGCAGGTCGAGGTGGTGGACACCTGGAAGCTGGACAGCCACGAGGTGCTGGTTCTGGTGATGGCCGCGGGCGTGAACTACAACGGCGTCTGGGCCGCGCTTGGCGTGCCGATCAGCCCGTTCGATGGCCACAAGCAGCCCTATCACATCGCCGGCTCGGATGCCTCGGGCATCGTCTGGGCCGTGGGCGACAAGGTCAAGCGCTGGAAGGTGGGCGACGAAGTGGTCGTGCACTGCAACCAGGACGATGGCGACGACGAGGAATGCAACGGCGGCGATCCGATGTTCTCGCCCAGCCAGCGCATCTGGGGCTATGAGACCCCCGATGGATCCTTTGCCCAGTTCACCCGCGTCCAGGCCCAGCAGCTGATGCCGCGCCCCAAGCACCTGACCTGGGAAGAATCGGCCTGCTACACCCTGACCCTGGCGACCGCCTACCGGATGCTGTTCGGCCATGCCCCGCATGATCTGCAGCCGGGCCAGAACGTGCTGGTCTGGGGCGCCTCGGGCGGCCTTGGCTCGTTCGCGATCCAGCTGATCAACGCGGCCGGCGCCAATGCGATCGGCGTGATCTCGGACGAAAGCAAGCGCGACTTCGTGATGGGTCTGGGCGCCAAGGGCGTCATCAACCGCAACGATTTCAAGTGCTGGGGCCAGCTGCCCACCGTGAACAGCGAGGAATACAACACCTGGCTGAAAGAGGCGCGCAAGTTCGGCAAGGCGATCTGGGACATCACCGGCAAGGGCGTCAGCGTCGACATGGTGTTCGAGCATCCCGGCGAGGCGACCTTCCCCGTCTCGGCGCTGGTGTGCAAGAAGGGCGGCATGGTGGTGATCTGTGCAGGCACTTCGGGCTTCAACTGCACCTTTGACGTGCGCTACATGTGGATGCACCAGAAGCGTCTGCAGGGCAGCCACTTTGCGCATCTCAAGCAGGCCTCGGCCGCGAACAAGCTGATGATCGAGCGCCGCATCGACCCCTGCATGTCCGAGGTCTTCCCCTGGGCGGACATTCCGGCCGCGCACATGTTGATGCGCCGGAACCAGCACAAGCCGGGCAACATGGCCGTGCTGGTGCAGGCCCCGCGCACCGGCCTGCGCACGTTCGAGGACACGCTGGAAGCCAGCCGCGAGATGTAAGCCCCCGGCGTCGGAGCGGGGGCCAGCCCCCGCACCCCCGGGGTATTTATGGCAAGATGAAGCGGCCGGGCGGGATCCTTGCAGGGGTTCCGCTCGGCCCGGCTGCGTGCGATAAGCGCCGCAATTCCGAGGCAGGAGCCGCCAAGTGACCCGCATCATCCGTGAACTGGCCGAGATTTCGGACCGCTATGACGTGCTGTTCTGCGACCTGTGGGGCTGCGTGCATGATGGCAAGCGGGCAATGCCGGCCGCTGTCGCCGCCCTGCAGGCGTTCCGGGCCAAGGGCGGCGCGGTCGTCCTGCTGACCAACGCCCCGCGCCCCAAGCCCAGCGTGATGCGCCAGATCGAAAGGCTGGGCGTGCCGGCCGATGCCTGGGATGACATCGTGACCTCGGGCGATGCGGCGCAATATGCGCTGGTCAACGGGGCGGTAGGTCGCAAGGTCTGGCACGTCGGGCCGCCCAAGGATCTGACCTTCTTTTCTGAAATGGCCCCCGATCTGCCTGCCGCCGACATCGAACTCGTGCCGCTGACCGAAGCCGAAGGCATTGTCGCCACCGATCTGTTCGACAATCTGCATGAACAGCCCGACGAATATTACGGCCGCCTGCTGATGGCGCGCGAGGCAGGGCTTCCCATGCTGTGCGCCAATCCCGATCTGATGGTCGATTATGGCGACAAGCGGGTCTGGTGTGCCGGGGCGCTGGCAAAGATGTACGAGGAAATGGGCGGCACGGCGCTGTATTTCGGCAAGCCGCATCCGCCGATCTACGACCTGGCCCGCCGGCGTCTGGCTGCGGCCGGGCGCGAGGTGAGCGAGGATCGCATTCTGTGCCTGGGCGACGGGATCGGCACCGATGTGGCCGGCGCGGCGGGCGAAGGGCTGGACGGGCTGTTCGTCACCGGCGGCCTTGCGGCCGAGCAGTTCGGCCCCGACGTCGAAAACCCCGATGCCGCGTTGCTGGATGCCTGGCTGGCTGCCCATGTAGCGGCGCCGAAATGGGCGATTGGCCGCTTGCGCTGAAATGCTCGGCGCAACAATATTTCCGAAATCACCGTAAATGGGTTGAAAAGTTGCGCTGCGTCGTTGTGCTGCGGCGCGGCATATGCTATGGATATGGCAGCTCCCATGAAGGAATCGCCATGATGCTGGACAACACCCCGCGCGGCACCATCTGCATCGAGGATATCGAGATCGGCATGACCCGTTCCTTGCGCAAGGTGGTCACGGATCGCGACATCGAACTGTTCGCCGAGGTTTCGACCGACCGGAACCCTGTGCATCTGGACGACGACTATGCCCGCGACACGATCTTTCAGGGCCGCATCGCCCATGGGATGCTGACTGCCGGTCTGGTCTCGGCGGTGATCGGGGAACAGCTGCCGGGCCATGGCACCGTCTATCTGGGCCAGAGCCTGAAGTTTATGGCCCCCGTGCGCCCCGGCGACATGGTCGAGGCGGCGGTCACGGTGACGGCCGTCGATCATTCGCGCCGCCGCGTGACCCTTGAAACCCGCTGCGCGGTGGGTGATACGGTTGTGCTGAAAGGCGAAGCGCTGGTTCTGGCGCCCAGCCGCAAGTTCGACTGACCGGCGGGTTGCCCCGCCATCCGGGGGCAGATGAAACGGCACCATCACTGGCAGGGGCTGGCAGAGGCGGATCGCGGCGCCTCGGTTGCCATGGGAAATTTCGACGGCGTGCATCTGGGTCACCGTTCGGTGATTGATCTGGCACGGCGGCCGGGCATGGCGCTTGGTGTCGTGACCTTCGAGCCCCATCCGCGCGAGTTCTTTGCCCCCGACGCCCCGCCCTTTCGCCTGATGAATGCCGAGGCGCGGGCCAGCCGTCTGGCCCGGCTGGGGGTCGATCAGCTGTATGAGCTGCCCTTTGATGCCGCCCTCGCCGCGCTGACACCCGAGGATTTCGCCCGCAAGGTTCTGGCCGAGGGACTGGGCATCCGGCATATCGTCGTTGGCGCCGATTTCCGGTTCGGCAAGGGCCGGGCGGGCGGGGCTGCGGACCTGGCGGATCTTGGCAAACACCTGGGCTTTGACGTGACGGTGGCGCCGCTGGTTGAAACCGCCGGGGTCGAGGTGTCATCCACCGCCATTCGCACCGCACTGGCCGAAGGCCGCCCGCGCGATGCCGCCGCCATGCTGGGTCACTGGCACCGGATCGAGGGCGAGGTTCTGCACGGTGAAAAGCGCGGGCGCGAGCTGGGCTTTCCCACGGCCAACATGGCGCTGACCGGCCTGCATCTGCCGCGTTTCGGGGTCTATGCCGTCAAGATCGACGTGCTGACCGGGCCGCACGCGGGCAGCTATCATGGCGCCGCCAGCCTGGGGGTGCGGCCGATGTTTGGGGAAAACCTGCCGAACCTTGAAACCTTCCTGTTCGATTTCAAGGGCAGCCTTTATGGTGAACGGCTGTCGGTCGCTCTGGTCGATTTCCTGCGGCCGGAACTGAAATTCGATGGCCTGCCCGCGCTGATCGCCCAGATGGATGCGGATTGCGATCAGGCGCGCAAGCTGCTGGCCGAGGTCTAGGCCTGGCCTGCGGCCCGCAACGGTCAGTTGCTGAAGGCGTCGATCAGGTTCAGCACCGCGATGATCTTGCGCGTCTCGCTGTCGACCCGATAGATCGCGCGGTCGTCGCGGTAATAGCTCCAGCCGGGCTGAAGCGGCAGATCATAGCGGCGCGGGTCGCGGATGACGATGTAATCGCCGCCCAGAATGCTGCCGACGCGGGTGCCATAGTCGACAGACTTGCGGGCCTGCCCCGGCGGCACACAGGGCGGGTTCTTCTTGGCAAGGCCCGGCGGACAGTTGAAATCGGCCCGGTAGCGATCGTCGTGGCGCCCGTGATCGTCGCGCCGGTCCATCTGGCCGTGCCCCTGCCATTTGCCATGGCCCTTCCCCGACCCCGGGTCGGCAGCACCCGGCGCGGCGGCAAGCGTCAGCACAAGGCCGGCGGCGGCAAGTTTCGGAATGAGCGTCATGGTCCTGCTCCGTCTGTAATCCTCGATGGGGATATAACGGGTGTGGACGGCAAAGGTTGCGCCCTGAATCCGGGCTAGGCAAAAGGGCGCCGATCCGTGGCCCTAGCGTCGGCGGCAATTCTCCAGCTGGGTGCGGTAGGTCTCGGACCGGCTGGCGACGCGGTCGGACACGGCCATCAGCCAGGGCTTGGCCCGGTGGCTGCCACGGGCAAATCCGGCGCGTCCTTCGTGATAGGCCAGATACTGGTTGCGGGCATCGGCGCGGTGAATGCCCAGCCGCTCCTCGGACTTGACGAAATACCAGCCCATGAAATCGGTCGCATCCTGAATGCGGTCGCGGCGCGCACCGTTGCGGCCAGTTTCCTCCTGGTATTCGCGCCAGGTGTCGTCCAGTGCCTGGCTATAGCCATAGGCCGAACTTTGGCGCCCCATGGGAATCACCCCCAGCGCAAAGCGATAGGGGGTGCGGGCATTGCCGATGAATTTCGATTCCTGATGAATCACCGCCATCTGCACATGCACGGGCACGCCCCAACGACGTTCCGCCGCCTGCATGGCGCGGTAATACTTGGGCCGTTCGTCCGCCAGCCCACATGCATTGTCCAGATTGCGAGGCGCCGAATAGTTGCCCCCGCACGATCCCAGCACCAGCAGCAGCGCCACGGCGCGAAAGACTTTACGCATCTGTTTCTTGCCTGCCCGATTTTTGCTACACTATACGCCAAATCGGGGCGCGAGGAAATCCCGCCGTGTCATGCGGGGCAATCAGATTGCCGTGTCCCGCGCCTCGTCCGAACAGACTGTTTCGCTCTGACACGGGACCGGCTGGTGGACAAGATGATGTGACAGCAGTAGTTAACCCTTGGGGGTTGTTGCCATGCTGAAGTCTCAGGCCAAGTATCATCTGGGTCAGGTGCTGCGTCACCGCAAGCACCCCTTCCGGGGGGTGGTGTTCGACGTGGACGCCATGTTCTCGAACACCGAGGAATGGTATGCCGCCATTCCCGAGGAAAGCCGACCGAAAAAGGACCAGCCGTTCTATCACCTGCTGGCCGAGAACGATCAAAGCTATTACGTCGCCTATGTGTCCGAGCAGAACCTAGTGCCCGATGACACGGGCGAGCCGGTCGATCACCCCGACCTGCCCGATCTGTTCGGCGATTTCGAGGATGGGCGCTATCCGCTTCAGTTCCAGTTGAACTGACGCGGGGTTTTCGGGCGGGCTTTCGGGCCGGCCGCGCTGCGGCTATGGTCTGCGCATGACGATCGAAACCCTTGTCCAGGCCTTTACCCCGTTCGATGCGCTGGCGCTGGCGCTGCTGCTGGCCGGCTGGCTGGGGCTTGGCTGGCTGATCGAACATCCGCCCCGGCGGCGCCCGTCGGTTGCCGTGCTGATGGCCGATGTGCGCCGCGACTGGATGCGCACCTTTGTCACCCGTCAGCCGCGCATCTTCGATGCCAATGTGATCGACAGCCTGCGCCAGTCCACTGCCTTCTTCGCCTCGGCCACCATGATCGCCATGGGCGGCGGGGTCGCGCTGATGGGCGACACGGAACGGCTGGCCGGCTTTGTCAGCGACTTCACGCTGCAGACCAGCCGGCAGGCGCTGGAAACCAAGCTGCTGATCGTGCTGCTGCTGGTGGCGAATGCGCTGCTGAAATTCGTCTGGGCGAACCGGCTGTTCGGCTATTGCTCGATCCTGATGGCCTCGGTCCCGAACGATCCCGAAGACCCGCAGGCCTATCCGCGCGCCGCCCAGGCCGCCGAGGTCAACATCACCGCCGCGCGCAGCTTCAACCGCGGGCTTCAGTCGGTCTATTTCGCGCTGGCGGCGCTGGCATGGCTGGCCGGCCCCCTGGCGCTGACCGGGGCAGTGCTGCTGACCTGCGCGGTGATGGCGCGGCGTGAATTTGCCTCGGAATCGCGCGGGGTGATCCTTGGGGGCCGGGCCGGATGACCACGGCGCTGGTGCTGGGGATTACCGCCGATCTGGATTTCGCGGCCGGGGCGTTTCTGGCCGGGTTCCGGCGCCACAACCCCGATTTCGCCGGCGAGGTGGTCATCTTGCACGATGGCCTGCCCCCGGCCGCGCAGGCGGCGCTGTCGCGGCTGGAGCCCCGGTTGCGGCTGGAGCCCTATGGCCGCGCGCAGGCACGGGCGCGGCTGGCGGCGGCCGGCCTGACCCGACCGGCGCAGATCGGCCGCGCGCTGGACCGGCGCAGCCCGATGATGCTGGCCAAGTTCGAGATGTTCGACTGGCTGGACCGCTATGAAACCGCCGTCTGGTGCGATGTGGACATGCTGGTCCGTGCGCCGGTGGCCGATCTGTGGCAGGCCGGGCCGCTGGGCTGGCGCAGCCTGGCCGATGGCGCGCTGCTCCGGCGCCGGCGCACCCTGAGCGCGGTTGCCGACCTGATGACGGTCCATGATGTGCCCTTGCCCAATGGCGGGGTGGTGGTGGCCGGCGCTGCGCTGCGCGAGCGCTGGCGGATCGGCGCGGCCGATCTTTACGCCATGGTGGCCGAACTGGTCCGCCGCACCCGCGCCGAGACGCTGGACGAGCTGGCACTGTTCCTGCTGGCCAGTGCGCAGGGCATCCCGGTCACGGCGCTGGATCCGGCGCTGAATCAGTCGGTCGCCGCGCCCGGGCCGCAGGCGGCGCGCATCCTGCATGCGATCGGGCCGGACAAGTTCTGGAACTCGGCCCCCCTGCGGCTGACCTGCCCTGACTGGCAGGCCGACCATGACCGCTGGGTCGCCGCAGGCGGGCGCCCTGCCCCGCCGCCTGACCGGCTGGCCGAGGTGCAGCCGCTGGCGCCGGATGCGGCGCTGGCCGCTGCCCGCAACCGGGCGTTCTGGCAAGACCTGTGGCACGAACTTGGCCCCGCGCTGCCCACGGGCCTGTGGCCCGATCTGCGCACCGATCGGCCCTATCTGCGCCTGTATCTGACCGGCCACGACCGATCAGCCTGGGCCGAGCTGACGGCCGCGCCTGCGGCCGACCGGCTGCGGATCGCCGCAGGGCTGGAGCGGGCCGACCTGCACGATGACGGCCTGCCCGACCGGCTTGATCGCGCGCTGACGGCCGCGGGGCTGGGGCTGACGCGCAAGGATGCCCGCCTGCTGCATGTCTGGTTCCGCGACGTCCCGCGCGATGCGGTGCCCGCGACCCTCGGCCAGATGCGCGATGCCCTGTCGAACGCCCTCTCCCAGACCATAGGCCCACCATGCCCGCAGCCCTGATCGTCGCCCACGGATCGCCCGCAGACCCCGCCCCGCAAGAGGCCGCCTTGCAGGTGCTGGCCGCGCAGGTCGGCGCACATCTGCCAGGCTGGACCGTGCTTGGCGCCACGCTTGCCATGCCTGGCGCGCTGGAAACCGCGCTGGACCGGGCGGGACCAGAGGCGATGATCTATCCGTTCTTCATGGCGCAAGGCTGGTTCACGGGGCGCGAGCTGCCGCGCCGGCTGGCGGCCGCCGGGGCCAGCGGGCGGCGCCAGCTGGACCCGTTCGGGACCGACCCGGATTTGCCGGCGCTGATGGCCCATGTGGCAACCGAAGGCGCCGCAGCCCACGGCCTGACCCCCAGGGCCAGCACCCTGTTGCTGGCCGCCCATGGCAGCAAGGTATCCCGCACCTCGGCCGACAGCACCTATGCGATGGCCGATCACCTGCGCCGACTGACCGATTTTGCCCGTGTCGAGGTCGGATTTGTCGAGGAAGCGCCCTTTCTGGACGATGCGGCGCGGATCGACGGCCCGGCGCTGTGCCTGCCGTTCTTTGCCCTGCGCGCCGGCCATGTGGCGGGCGATGTGCCCGAGGCGCTGGCCAAGGCGGGGTTCAGCGGCCCGCTGCTGCCCGCCATCGGGGAACATCCGCAGGCCGCAGCCCTGATTGCCGCCGCGCTAATGCGCCAGCGCTGACCGTCGACCTGGGCCCGGAACGCGGCATCAGGCCGGGGGGCCACCCTTGTCGCCCGGCCGCCTAGTCGGCTGCCAGCCGGCGGAAATAGCCATCGCGATACATCAGCATCGGCCCGTCACCGCTGTGCAGCGCCGTGACCTGGCCGATGAAGATGGAATGCGTCCCGCAAGGCACCGTCTGGACGACCCGGCACTCGAACGAGGCCACGGTATTGGCCAGCATCGGCGCCCCGGTCCCCCCGGCAAGCCAGTGGCCTTCGGCAAAACGCGCCTCGGGATCCAGTTTCGAGGTCGAGAACAGCCGCGCGATATTGGCCTGTTCCTCGGTCAGGAAGTTCACCGCAAAGGCGCCCGAGTCGGTGATCAGCTGCTCGGCCGTGGCGCCCCGGTTGATGCAGACCAGAAGGGTCGGCGGATCGGCGGTTGCCGAACAGACCGCCGTTGCCGTCAGGCCGTTGCGCGTGGTCCCGGTGCGGGCCGTGATCACCGCGACCGGCGAGGCCACCTTGCGCATGGCAAGGCGGAACTCTTCGGGCGCGATCGTGTCGATCTGGGCGTCGAGCTGCATGGGCATCTCCCTGCGCGGTCAGCGGCGGCCGATCCGGTAGACCGGATCGTCGGGATAGCTGCCCCCCACCGGCTGGCGCGGGCCGAACCGTTCGGCATCGGTCCCCTCGGGCGCAGGCTGCGGATCCACCCAGTCATAGGCAACGACCCGTTCGGCAACGCGCCATTCCTCGCCCCGCTTTTCGAACAGATCGCAATAGCGGCCCGACATCATCACCTGGCGCACCACACCATCGGGCCCGGTCCCGCGCTGCAGGGCCAGCCAATAGGTTTCCACCGCCGCGCGGCCATCGCCGCGAAATTCGATCAGGATGTTGCCGACATGGTGGATGTTGCGCGGCCCCGTCGCCCAGGCCGCCTTGACCCAGTCGAAAAAGCCCTCGACCGGACCCTGATAGGCGCCATGACGATCCGTCGCATCCGGCCAATAGGAGGACCGCAGCGCGGCTTCATCGGCCCGGTCGATGCCCCGGCAATAGCGGTGGATGCAATCGCGGATCGCCTCGCGGTCGATAAGATCCTGAAGGGTCATGGCCTTACTCCTTGCGCAGAACGATCAGGGCATCCAGGGGAACGACACCCTGCCCCACCGGCATCACCCGCACCGGATTAAGGTCGATGCTGTCGACCCGGTCGGCATGGGCCGCGGCAAAGCGCGACAGATCCGACAGGAACTGCGCCAGCGCGTCCACATCGGCGGGTTCCGCGCCACGGGCACCTTGCAGCAGGGCATAGCCCTTGATCTCGCGGATCATGCGGTGCGCCTCGGCCACGCCAAAGGGGGCGGCGCGGAAGGTCACATCCTTGAGCACCTCGACGAAGATGCCGCCAAGGCCGAACATCACCACCGGCCCAAGCACCGGGTCCAGCGCGGTGCCGACGATGCATTCCACCCCGCCCTGCACCATCGGGGCAATGGCGATGCCTTCGATCCGGGCGTCGGGCGCCTTGGCCGCTGCGCGCTCAAGGATGGTGGCGGCGGCGCTGCGGGCCTCGTCCGCGGTCTTCACATTGACGATGACGCCGCCCACCTCGGTCTTGTGGGCAATGTCGGGGGACGAGATTTTCAGCACCACCGGAAAGCCGACCCCCGCCGCTGCGGCGCCCACGTCGCCGCCGGGCGCAACCAGTGCCTCGGCCGGGAACCTGAGGCCGGCGCGCGCCAGCACCGCCTTGGCGGCCGCCTCGCTGATCGGGCCTTCGGGCAACTCGATGCGCGGGACGGGGGGCAACGGCTCGGCCGCCTGCGCCGCGTCAAAGCCCTGACGGAACTTTACCAGCGCGCCCAGGGCATGGGCCAGCGCCGATCCATCCTCGTAGACCAGAAATCCCTCGGCCTCATAGCGCCGGATTTCCTCGATCGGGGCGGACATGGTGACAGCGCGCAGGGTGCCAGGCTTGCCCTTGCCTGCGGCGAACAGGGCATTGCGCACGCCCTCGGCAAAGGTCCTGGTGCCCGGCCCGGTGCCAAGGATGCCGGCCCAGATGTCATAGCCGCCGCGATCCAGCATCATCGCCGCGCATTTGGTCATCAGCGACAGATCATTCCCGGCCTGCCCCGTCGCATCCACCGGGTTGCGCGGCGCGGCAAAGGGGATCGCGGCCTTCAGATCGGCCTGCGCATCCTCGGGCATCGGCGACACGTCCAGCCCCGCCGCTTCGGCATCATCGGCCAGCTGGATGCCGAAGCCCCCCGAGGTGGTGAAGATCCCGATCCTGTTGCCCGCCGGATAGATGCCGCCCGCGCAGGCATAGGCAATGTCGATCTGTTCCGCCGTGGTCGCTGCCCGATGCGCGCCATACTGGCGCAGCACCGCATCAAAGACCGCATCCGACCCGGCCAGCGAGGCGGTATGCGAGGCTGCCGCCTCGGCCCCGACAGAGGACCGCCCGGTCTTCATGAACACCACCGCCTTGCCCATGGCCCGCGCCCGGTCCAGCGCGTCGATGAACAGATCGCGGTCCTTGACCCCTTCGGCATAGGCCATGACGACGCGGGTTTCGGGCCGGTCCACCACCCAGCGCAGGGTTTCCGACACGTCGATGTCGCATTCGTTGCCCGTCGTCACCCAATGCGACAGGCCCATGCCACGCTGGCGGGCCAGATGCGCAAGGTGGGCGCCATAGGCCCCGCTTTGCGAGACGATGGCCACCGGCCCGGCCGGCATCAGCCCGGTATCAAGCGCAATGGTGAAGGTGCCGTAATAGCCTTCGGCCGGGTTGAACACCCCAAGGCAGTTCGGCCCCAGAAGGCGCATCCCGCCCGCCCGCGCCGCTGCGACCATGCGCGACTGCAGGGCCGCGCCTTCGGGCCCGGCCTCGGCAAAGCCGGCGGTAAAGACGATGGCCGCCTTGACCCCGCGCGCCGCGCAATCCTCGACCGCCTGCAAGGTGGCGCCGGCAGGCACCGCCAGGATCGCCACATCGGGCGCCGCCGGCAGATCCGCGACCGAGCCAAAGGCCGGCAGGCCCTGCACCGTCTCGCGGCCCGGATTGACCGGATAGACCGCCCCCTTGAACCCGCCTTCGCGCAGGTATCGCAGCGGGCGCCCGCCAATGCGGGCAACATTGTCCGACGCGCCGACGATGGCAATCGAACGCGGGGACAGCAGGGCAGAGAGCGAGTCGGTCAAAGCGGTCTTCCTTGGCAACGGTCAGGGCGCCGGCGCGGCACCAAAGCGGGTTTCCGGCAGGCCGGTCACGCCCAGCCCCTCGATGGCGAACAGATAGCCCCCCGACGGATGGCGCGAGATCGCGCGGCCCGACCCCGAATCCTTGATCGAGGTGACATAGAGCGTGGCCAGATCGTCGCCCCCGAACGCCACGCACGAGGGCATGTCGGTCGGCGCCTCGACCAGGCGGTCCAGCTCTCCGGTCGGGGTAAAGCGGGCGATCTTGCCGGCCTGCACCAGCGCGACCCAGATGCAACCGTCGCTGTCCACCGTCGCGCCATCGGGGCCGGAATTCCACGGCCGGGTGTCGACCAGCATCCGCGCCTCGTCCAAAGGCGCATCCTCGGCGCTGTAGCGATAGGCGCGGATCGTGCGGTCCAGGCTGTCGGCGAAATACATCGTGCGCCCGTCAGGGCTGAAGCACAGCGCGTTCGAGATGCGGATCCCGTTCGCCAGCATCCGGTGGTGCCCGTCGGCCGTCACGCGCCACAGCTCGGCCCGCGGCTCGGCAAAGATGCCCATGCTGCCGCAGACGAACCGGCCCTGACGATCGACACGGCCATCATTGAATCGCACGCGCGCATCGCCGGGGTCGGGCCGCAGCACCGGCTCGCAGGCGCCGGTTGCAGGATCGACCAGATAGATGCCGTCGACCAGCCCGGCGATCAGCCGCCCGCCCGTCGCCAGCGCGACAGAGCCGATGGTCGAGGGAACGACAACCTGCCCGAACCCGCCTGATGACGGGTCATGCCAGCGGATCAGGCGCGAGACGCCATCGACCCAGTAAAGCCGGCCGGCTTCGGAATCCCACACCGGGCTTTCGCCCAGAAGGTCAGGCGTGGGGGCAACGCGGGTTGCTGTGACAATGCGCGACATGATGGACTTTTCCGTGCAGCGCCGTGGCGGGACGACCCCGCCACGGCGCAAGGCCGGTTACTTCTTGACCAGCGGGCAAGTGCTTTCCGACAGCGGGCGCCAGGCGTCTTCGGCCGCGATCGTGCCAAGGATCTGGTAGTAGTCCCACGGATACTTGGACTCGGCCGGGGCCTTGATCTTGGCCTTGAGCATCGGGCGCATGACCACGCCGTCCTCGCGGATCTTGACGTCCTTGACCAGCATGTCGGTCACCGGCAGCTCGCGCATCTTGGCCATCACGGCCTCGCCTTCGTCGCTGCCCGCCGCCGTCACCGACTTGAGATAGTGGGTCACGGCCGAATGCGTCACCATCTGGCTTTCGTTCGGAACGCGGTTCTGGAACGCGGCGCCATAGCGTTTGGCAAAGGCGCGGGTGTCATCGTTCAGATCCCAGTAGGCCGCCGACGAGATGACCAGACCCTGCGTTGCCTCCATCCCGATGCCATGCACGGCGTTGATCTGGATGCCCAGCGGGGCAAGGCGCTGACCGGCATCGGTGATGCCGAATTCCTTGGCCTGCTTGATGACGTTCGCCAGGTCCGACCCCGAATTGGCGATGCCGATCACCTTGGCACCGCTGGCCTGCGCCTGCAGCAAGAGCGACGAGAAGTCGTTCGAGTTCAGCGGATGCAGGGCCGAGCCCAGAACCTTGCCGCCTGCCGCCTCGATGAAGCGGGTCGCGTCGGCCTGCCACTGCTTGCCAAAGGTGTAATCGACGGTGATGAAGAACCAGGTGTCCATGCCGTCGGCCAGCTGCGCCTGAACGGTGCCCTTGGCCAGCGTGTAGGTGTCATAGGCCCAGTTGGTGCCCATCGGCGAGCATTTCGAGTTGGTGGTTTCCGACGATGCGGTCCCGGCCAGCAGATAGGGCTTTTTCGCCGCCGCCATCACGTCTTGCACCGCCAGCGCGATGGACGAGGCCGAGCAGCCGATGATCGCATCGACACCATCCTGCTCGACCCATTTCTTGGCGATGGCCACGCCGATATCGGGCTTGTTCTGATCGTCCGCGATGACAACCTCGATCGGGGTGTCACCGATCTTGCCGCCGAAATCCTCGACCGCCAGCTTGACCGAGGTCACCGAGCCGGGACCGCAGTTGTCGGCATAGGGGCCGGACTGGTCATTCATCACGCCGATGCGGATCACCTTGTCCGACATGTCGGCAGCGGCCGGCATGGCAGCCATCGACGCGGCGGCGCAAAGTGCAGCAAGGCTGATGCCCCGGCGCAGAACCTGTTTGGTCATTTGTCTTCCTCCCATGTGGATCCCGCGACTCTGCGGTCGGGGCATAAGCGTCCCGGCTCCTCGCCCGGAACGATTTCGGTCACGAAAAGGCGAAGGTCATCGCCCCGTCGACAAACAGCATGTCACCGCTGATCCAGCTGGCCTCGTCGCTGGCCAGGAACACGGCGGCATTCGCGATATCCTTCGGCTCGCCCAGGCGGCCCAGCGGCACCTTGGCGCGGCGGCGTTCCCAGCCTTCCTCGGTGACGACCATGTTGGCCCCATCGGTGCGGGTCGACCCCGGCGCGATCGCGTTGACGCGGATGTTGTCGGGCCCGAACTCGGCCGCAGCCGAACGGGTCGAGGCCGCGACAGCCGCCTTGATCGCAGAATACATGATGCCATGCTTCATCGCGATCACCGCCGAAGGCGAGGCGATGTTCACGATGGCCCCGCCGCCAGCCTTGCGCATCTGCGGCACCACGGCCTGATAGCCCCAGATCACGCCCTTGAAGCCCACGTCGATCATGCGGCCGATCATGGTTTCATCCTGATCTTCCAGCGGGCCATAGCGGTTCCACATGGCGTTGTTCACCAGGATGGTGGTCGGGCCGAACGCCTCTTCCAGCTTGCTGGCGGCAGCGAACACATCCTCGCGCTTTGCGACATTGCCAACCAGCGCCATGGCCTTGCCACCGGCGGCACGCACAGCCTCGGCGGCAGGTTCGGAAACCTCGGCCTTCAGATCCAGAATGCCGACGGCAGCGCCTTCGCGGGCAAAGGCGTCCACGATTGCACGGCCGATCCCGCGGCCACCCCCGGTCACCAGCGCGACGCGCCCTTCAAGCCTGCCCGACATGCGTTCCTCCCAATTCCCGAACCGGCAGGATGCAGGCAACCCGGCGCGATCCTGCACGGATCGCGCAGATGCTGCGCCCTGACGATGACACCTCTTCCCCTTTGGAAACCCGGCCCGGCGGCCCATCCCTCCCGGATAAGGCGGCCGGTCTGGCCCGGATCTCCGGTCCGCACCACGGGGCGAACCTTGACGAAGACCAGCATGTCATGCGCATGTTTGCCGAACCACAGTTTTTCATGCATGGCGCCGAGTTTCACGTTTATGAAACGCGCCGCCGGCACGAAGCGTGGCAGGGGAGGAACCGCAATGCAGCCGTCACAGGTCAAATCGGCCACAAGGGCCATTGAAATCCTTGAATATTTCAAGCTGAGCCAGCAGCCCAGATCCATGTCCGAACTGGCCAGCGACCTGAGCTATCCACAGTCCAGCACCACTGTCTTGCTCAAGACGCTGGTCAAGCTGGGCTATCTGAACTTCGACCGCCGCAGCCGCGTCTACTTTCCGACGCCCAAGGTCACCTCGCTGGGCGACTGGATTCCCCGCGCGCTGTTCGGGTCGGGCCAGATTCTGGATGCGCTGAACGACGTTCATGCCGCCACCGGCGAGGGCATCTTCATCGGCGCCAAGAACGACGTCTATCTGCAATACATCAAGACGCGGAACTCGATCCACGCGCTGCGCTTTCACATCGACGAAGGCACGATCCGCCCGATCACCGGCTCGGCCGCCGGCTGGATGCTGATGACGACGCTAAGCGACGACAAGATCGACAATCTGGTCCGCCGCGCCAACATTGCCACCCCCAACCCGGCCGATCGGGTCAAGGTGCGCGACATCATGGACCGCGTGACCGAGATCCGGGCCCGCGGCTATGCCCATGTGCAGAACCTGCCCTTTGCCGGGGGCGCGACCATTGCCGTGCTGTTGCCGGTGCAGGTGCAGGGCCAGCCGGTGACGCTGGCCCTGGGCGGGGTGGTGGACCGGGTCAAGGCCAACTTCGAGCGGTATCTGGGCGCCCTGCAATCCGCCGCCCGCACGATCCGGCCCGAGCGCGATTTCGACACGCCGGTTCATATCGAATTGTGATCGGTCCCGGCAGGTGCCGGCCGGGCGTTTGTGCCTGCCATCAGGCCCGCTCGATCAGCCCGGCATAGCAGCCCCGCCGCGCGTAATGCGCATGGACAAAGGCAATATCGGGGTTATCGAACAGCCGCCGGATCAGCGGGTCGATCCCGTCGCCTTCGGCCAGATCGGCATCCAGAATGAAGCCGCGGCGGTCGAACCCGCGCAGGGCCACGATGCGGCTGCGCATCACCTCGGGCACGGTATCAATCGCCTCATAAGGGGTCTGGGCGCCCTCCTGGACAAAGATCGCATGACGCGAGCGGTAGGGCGAGGCGATCGGCAGATGTTCGTAATTCAGCAGCAGCGCCGTGTCGCCTGGCGCCAGATCCTGCATCGTCACCCGGTCGGGAAAGCCCGGCTGCGCATCGACGTGATAGCGCACGACCCCTTCGGCGGCCAACGCCGCATCGGACAGGCCAAAGTATTTGCGAAACGGGGCGGGGTCGAGCCCGCGGATACGATATGCCATGAAAGCCTCCAATGCAGCATGGGGGCACTCTGGCCAAAGTTCCCGCACCGGGCAGCCCGGTTCCTGCGCATTGCAAGGAAGCCCGGGCGATGCCGGTCTATCGCGGCCCCCCGCTTCCTTGTTGGCGGACAGGATAGCCAAGGCGCTTGGCCTGCCCCCGGCGACAGGATGGATCGCCCCCACCGCAAGGATCGTCCCGCCCCCTCGGCTTTTCCCATCACCTTTCCGAAAATACCCCACGGGGAGGTCTGGAGGGGTGTGAAACCCCTCCAGCGGTCCGCCAAGGGCGATCGGCCCTAGTGTTCGGGCAACAGGATCTCGCGCTTGCCGACATGGTTGGCGGTGCTGACCACGCCCTGATCTTCCATCTGTTCGACCAGACGGGCGGCCTTTTGATAGCCGATCCCCAGCTTGCGCTGGATATAGCTGGTCGAGCATTTGCGATCACGCGCGACAATCGCCACCGCCTGATCATACAGCGCATCGTCGGAGTTCTCGCCGCCGCCAAGGCCAAGCACCTGGTCGATATCGTCGGCCTTGTCCTCGTCCGGGCCTTCGACGACGCCCGACATATAGGTCGGCGGGCCAAAGGATTTCAGGTGGTTGACGATTTCCTCGACCTCTTCGTCGCTGACAAAGGGCCCGTGGATGCGGCTGATCCGCCCGCCGCCAGCCATATACAGCATGTCGCCCATGCCCAGCAGCTGTTCCGCGCCCATCTCGCCCAGAATGGTGCGGCTGTCGATCTTGGACGTCACCTGGAACGAAATCCGGGTCGGGAAGTTCGCCTTGATCGTGCCGGTGATGACATCGACCGACGGCCGCTGCGTTGCCATGATCAGGTGAATGCCGGACGCCCGCGCCATCTGGGCCAGGCGCTGGATGCAGGCCTCGATCTCCTTGCCCGCGACCATCATCAGGTCGGCCATCTCGTCGACGATGACGACGATATAGGGGAAGGGCTGGGGCTCGAACTCGTCGGTCTCGAACACCGGATCGCCGGTTTCCTCGTCAAAGCCGGTCTGGATGGTGCGCTTGAACATCTCGCCCTTGGCCAGCGCCTCGCGGACGCGGCCGTTATAGCCCTCGATGTTGCGAACGCCCATCTTGGACATCTTGCGATAGCGTTCCTCCATCTCGCCGACGACCCATTTCAGGGCGACGACCGCCTTCTTCGGGTCGGTCACGACGGGGGACAGAAGATGCGGGATGCCATCATAGACCGACAGTTCCAGCATTTTCGGGTCGATCATGATCAGCCGGCATTCTTCCGGCGTCAGCTTGTAAAGCAAGCTCAGGATCATCGTGTTGATCGCCACCGACTTGCCCGACCCGGTGGTCCCGGCGATCAGCAGGTGGGGCATCTTGGCCAGGTTCGCGACGATCGGATCGCCGCCGATATCCTTGCCCAGGGCCAGCGGCAGGCGCATGTTGCTGTCGCCGAAATCGCGGGCCGAGAGGATCTCGCGCAGCACGACCTTTTCGCGGTGGGCATTCGGCAGTTCGATCCCGATGACCGACCGCCCCGGCACGGTGGACACCCGCGCCGACAGCGCCGACATGGACCGCGCGATATCGTCGGCCAGACCGATCACCCGGCTGGCCTTGAGGCCCGGCGCCGGTTCCAGTTCATACATGGTGACGACCGGGCCAGGACGGACCGAAACGATCTCGCCCTTGACGCCGTAATCATCCAGCACGTTTTCCAGCATCCGCGCGTTTTCTTCCAGCGCCTC
Source organism: Gemmobacter nectariphilus DSM 15620 (assembly GCF_000429765.1). Lineage (GTDB taxonomy): Bacteria > Pseudomonadota > Alphaproteobacteria > Rhodobacterales > Rhodobacteraceae > Wagnerdoeblera > Wagnerdoeblera nectariphila. The sequence goes on from NZ_KE386949.1 coordinate 279,438, forward strand.
GTCCGACAGGTGATGGCGCTGGATGGTCGCGGGGTTCGTCAACAGGTTCAGCGGCGGCGCCTCATAGGCCGGGGCCTCGCGTTCCTCGAACCGCAGGCGCGGCTGCGACTCGGCCTGGGCCTGACGTGACGGCGCGGCAGGCTTGCGCACCGGGTGCTGCACGACGCCGCGCTTGATGTCGGGCGCGACCTGCGGGGCACGGGTCGCGGCCCATTGGTCGGGAATGGCGGCCTCGTCATCCTCGTCGTCGTAGGCGGCGTCCAGCATCTCGCGGGCGGTCTGCTGCGGCTCGTCGGGCTGCGGCATCGGCCAGTCATCTTCCAGCACCCAATCCTCGGGCGGCAGCTCGTCGGCCAGCGGGGTTTCCACCAGTTCGGGCATGTCGTCCCATTGCGGGGCACGGGCGACGACGGGCGGCTCGACCGGGCCTGGGGTGATCGCCAGCCGCATCGGCGCACTGGCGGCTGCTGCGGCACGGGCCGGGGCACCGGCGATGGCCCGGGCAATCGCCGGGTTCAGCGGCAGATCGGCCGCGCGGGCATTGCGCACCACCGGGGGCTCGGCGCGGGCGCCGGGCGCGACCGGCATCGCCTGACGCGCCTTGGCACGGATCGCGTCCGAGATGCGGGCGCGGATGCGGTCCTCGCCGGGGGCCTCGATATCGGCATAGTCGCGCGTGTTTTGCAGCAGTTCCGGCTCGGGATCGGGCGCGCGGCGGATCAGCCCGGCCACGCGGGCGCGCAGGCCCTGCACCGCGTCCTCGGTCGATTGAACCGGCGGCTCGGGGCGGCGCGGCTCATAGTCCTCGATCAGATCGTCCAGCGGCGGGGCCTGACGCGCCTCGCGGCGGGCAGCAGCCTGCGCCCGGATCTTGCTGCCCACGCCCACAGCGCCCGTGGCCGCCCGCAGCCCTGCCACGCGCAGACCCGCCAGAAGCCAGCCATACAAAACGATGGTGCCGATATAGAGGAACCGCCCGACCGTGCGCAGCTCTTCCTTGTCAAAGCCCAGCGTGAACAGGCCCGCCGCCAGCATTGCCAGCGCCAGCACCACCGAGACCAGCTTGAGCGCAACGCCCAAGCCCACCGGCGCTGCCCCCAGCAGGGCGCCCAGAACCGTATCGCCCAGCAGGCCGCCAAGGCCGAAGGAATGCACCCAGTCGTTGCCCGGCACATGCGTCGCGGCATAGGCCGCCGCCAGAACCACCAGCGTCCAGGCAAAGATCGTGCGGCCGACCGCCCGATCCTCGCCCCGATGCAGCACGAAGCGCATCCCCCACACGCCCGACAGCAGCGGCAAGCTCCAGGCCCCCACGCCCAGGATGATCACCAGCGTCGAGGACACGGCCGCGCCCAGACGGCCCAGCATGTTGCGCGCCGGCTCGTCCGTGGCCACCATCCAGCCGGGATCGTCGGGCGAATAGCTGCCCAGCATGGCCGCCAGCCCAAGCGCCAGCGCAACCAGCATCAGGCCCAGCAATTCCTTGCCGCGCTTTTCCACCAGGGCTTGGGTGGTGCGATCCAGAAGCGGGTCGCGCTGCCGTGCGTGATAGCTCGCCATGCCTCTCCTCACCCGTACAGACAGTCGCGGATCATGGTCAGCCCGCGTTTCGTTTCTTCGGCCGGGGCGACCAGCGCCACGCGGATATAGCCCTTGCCGGGGTTCCCGCCCTGCGCATCGCGCGCCAGATAGGCGCCGGGCAGCACCCGCACGCCGGTCTTTTGCCACAGCTCCAGCGCCGCCTGTTCGCCATCGTCCACCGGCATCCACAGGAAGAACCCGCCTTCGGGCAAGGTCACGCCCTGATGACCGGCAAAGACCTCGGCCGCATCCCGGAACTTGTCGTGATAGAGACGCTGGTTTTCGATCACATGGTCCTCGTCGGACCAAAGCCGCTCGGATACCTTTTGCAAAGGCAGCGGCACCGGCGCCCCGGAATAGGACCGCAGGCGACGGATATGCACCATCGACTTCGGCCCGGCCGCAACGAAGCCCGAGCGGATTCCCGGCACGTTGGACCGCTTGGACAGCGAATTGAACACCACCACGCGCTCGGGATCGGCGCCTTTCGCGGCGGCAACCTCCAGCAGGCCGGGGGGCGGGGCATCGCGCCAGATCTCGGAATAGCATTCGTCGCAGAACACGGTGAAATCGTGATGCTCGGCCAGATCCAGCAGATCGGCCAGATACTCGCGCGAGGCAACAGCGCCCTGCGGATTGGCAGGCGAGCAGATATAGGCGACCGCCACGCGGTCGAGCACCTCGGCCGGCAGGCTGCGGTAATCGGGCAGAAAGCCGGTCGCCGCCGTTGCGCTGACGTAAACCGGCTCGGCCCCGATCGCCAGGGTGGCCACCGCATAGACCTGATAGAATGGATTCGGGATCAGCACGACCGGCCGCTTGCCGCGTTTGGTTTCCGGGCACAGGGCGATCAGCGTGTTGAACAGCCCTTCGCGGGTGCCGTTCAGGTTCATCACCTGGCTTGCCGGAACCTCGACACCATAGCGCCGGCCGATCCAGCCACAAATCGCGGCCTGCAATTCGGGCGTGCCATCATTCGGCGGATAGACGCCGAAGCCGTTCAGGTTCTGCGCCAGAACCTCGGCCACCCAGGCCGGAAACGGGTGTTTGGGCTCGCCGATGGTCATCGACAAGGGTGTCCCGCTAGGCTGATGATGATCCAGAAGCGCCCGCAACCGCGGAAACGCATACTCCGGCAAGTCGGAGAACCGCTCGGGAAATGCCATGTCTGCCTCGATCTTCGGGGTCATATCGCCCCGTTTGAGACGAACTCTAGCGGCATTTTCGGCGCGGGTCCAGAAAAACGCCGCGCTGGCAGGGGGATGCGTGGCGGAAATGGCACGGGCGCAAAATGCAAAGGCGGCACCGCTGGCGCCGCCCTGGCCCTGATCGCTGCCCCCAGGCGATCAGAAAGTTCAGATCGCCATATCCTCGGGCGATTTGCCGGATGCCAGACCGTCGATGAACCAGCGCGGTTTGCGCCCGCGGCCCGACCATGTATCGGACGGATTTTCCGGGTTGGCATATTTCGGAACCGAATTGCCGCGCGGACGGCTCGATTTCGAAGATTGCAGGCTCATGAGTTCCGCAAGCGAAAAGCCCATGTCACGGGCCTTTTCCTCGAGTTCGGCAAGCGCTTCCTTCTTGCGACGATCCTCGTAGGTGGCAACAGCCTTGTCCACTCTTACCTGAAGCTCCTTGAGCTCACGAAGCGACATCGCGTTAAGATCGAGATCCATCGCGGTTCCTTTCTGTTCTGGCGCGCGGTGAAAAATACCGTCCCTTGACAGATGCAGAAAACTGCCTGTCACACAAGCGCAATTGAGCGCCGCGCGATTTGCATCATGCAAAATCGCGTTATGGTTGTGCTATCTCGGGCTGCGCTTGGCAAGAATCCGCTGAAGTGTCCGCCGGTGCATGTTCAAACGCCGTGCAGTTTCCGAAACATTGCGGTCGCATTGCTCATAGACGCGCTGGATATGTTCCCAGCGCACCCGGTCGGCCGACATCGGGTTTTCGGGCGGCGGCGGCAGGGACTCGCCGCGCGACAAAAGGGCATTGGTCACATCATTGGCGTCGGCGGGCTTGGACAGGTAATCCGTCGCGCCGATCTTGACGGCGGCCACCGCCGTGGCAATCGCACCATATCCGGTCAGCACCACGATGCGGCAATCGGGCCGGCGCTCGCGCAAGGCCTCGACCACATCAAGACCATTGCCATCTTCAAGCCGCAGGTCGACCACGGCATAGGCGGGCGGGCGGCTTTGGGCGATGGCCTTGCCCATTGCCACGCTGTCGGCGGTTTCGGGCTGGAAGCCGCGCTTTTCCATCGCCTTGGCCAGACGCTTCACGAATGGCTCGTCGTCATCCACCAGCAAGAGCGAGCGGTCCGCCCCCAGTTCCGCCGGATCGAATTCGGACATGACAGGAAATCCTTGCAACTTCTGGCCCGTTCCGGTTCTAGGCCGCCCTGCCCACCGGGTCAAACCTGCATTTGCGGGACCTGTTGACGCATGGCGTCAATGTTACTTCGCCTCGAGAAAGCACGAGACCTGTTCGGCCATCTCCTCGGGCGTGGTCTCGCGCTTGAAGAACTCCAGAAAGCCCTTCTCGGGGTCCACCAGATAGGTAAAGGTGGAATGGTCCACCAGGTAATATTCGTCCGACTTGTCCTGCGCCTTGTAATAGGTCCGATAGGCCTTGGACGCCGCCTGCGTCTGTTCGGGCGTGCCCGTCAGACCGATCATGCGCGGGTGCAGGGTTTCGACATACGAGGCCATCACCTCGGGCGTGTCACGATCGGGGTCGATGGAAATGAAGATCGGCGTCACCTCGTGGCCCATCTCTTCCAGGATGTCGACCGCCTCGACGTTGCGGGTATTGTCCAGCGGGCAGACATCGGGACAGAACGTATAGCCGAAATAGACCAGCGAGGGCTTGGTGATGACATCCTTGTCCGTCACCGTGCGGCCCGTGTGATCGACCAGCGTGAAGGGCCCGCCAATCGCCCCCGGACCGCCGGCAATCGCCGATTGCCGGCATTGCGCATAGGGGTCGGCCGACTGCCGCTGCAGCACATACCATGCGCTGCCGCCCACCAGGGCAGCCACAGCCGCCACCGCAATTCCAGCATAAACCTTGAGCATTCCGAACCCTCCGTGCCCGACCGGCGGATTGATTGCCGGGCGGTGCCTCGCTAACAAGGGGCAAATCACCCTCCGGAGCCACCAGAGTCAATGCCACGCTTTGCCGCGCACCTGCTGGCCGGGCCGGAAACCAGCACATGGATCCGGCTGCGCACGCTGATCTTGCTGCGCTGGATCGCCGTGGCGGGTCAGGTGGCGGCCATCCTGACCGCCTCGGCGTGGTTCGACCTGGCCTTGCCGCTGGGCGCCTGTGCGCTGGTCGTCGGGCTGTCGGTCATCGCGAACCTTGTGTCGATGACCGTGTTGCCCGCCAGCTACCGGCTGGGCGGCCGGGGCGCGCTGCTGATGCTGCTGTTCGACCTTGGGCAGATCTCGCTGCTGCTGGCGCTGACCGGCGGGCTGCACAACCCGTTTGCCTTGCTGATCGTGGTGCCCGTGACCATCGCCGCCACTGGCCTGACGGATCGGAGCACCGCCATTGTCGGGGCGGCGACGCTGGCCTGCGCCGGGCTGTTCTCGGCATTCCGGATGCCGCTGCGGCTGACAAGCGGGGCCGAATTGCAGATGCCGCCGCTGCTGGAATTCGGCCATGCCATCGCCATCGTGATCGGGGTCGGCTTTCTTGCGCTGTATGCCCGCCGTGTGTCGGGCGAGATCCGCAACATGTCCGAGGCGCTGATGGCCACCCAGATGGCGCTGGCGCGGGAACAGAAGCTGACCGACCTTGGCGGCGTCGTCGCGGCCGCCGCGCATGAGATGGGCACACCGCTGGCCACCATCAAGCTGGTCAGCTCGGAGCTGATCGACGATCTTGCCGGGCGCGAGGGGCTGGAGGATCTGCGCGAGGACGCCGCCCTGATCCGCGATCAGGCCGACCGCTGCCGCGACATCCTGCGGTCCATGGGCCGGGCCGGCAAGGACGATCTGCACCTGCGCAACGCCCCGCTGGATACCGTGCTGCACGAGGCCGCCGAGCCGCATCAGGCGCGGGGCAAGGCGCTGGTGTTCAACCTGCACCCCGCCCAGGGCGCCGAGCCGCGCCAGCCGCAGATCCGCCGCGCCCCCGAGATCATCCACGGCCTGCGCAACCTGATCCAGAATGCCGTGGATTTCGCGGCAACCACGGTCTGGATCGACGGGCAATGGTCCGGGAACGTGATCGTCGTGCGGGTGATCGACGATGGCCCCGGCTATCCGGCGCAACTTCTGGGCCGCATTGGCGAACCCTTCCTGCGCCCCCGCAGCGACGAGGGGCGCGAGCGCCCGGGATATGAGGGGATGGGGCTTGGTCTTTTCATCGCCAAGACCCTGCTGGAGCGGTCGGGGGCCACCTTGACCTTTGCCAATGGGGGCGATCCGTTCCTCAGCCGCGACGAACGCCCGGCCCGGTCGGGTGCCATCGTCGAGGTGTCCTGGCCGCGCGAGGCGATTGCCGCGACCGAAGGCCGCCTGGGGGAGAACCAGCCGATCAACGGCTAGGCCCCCCGGGCATGATCGTGCAAGGCGGGCCATTTCCCTGTCGCTCTATTAACATGTGATTAACCTATTCTCCCCTAGGTTGCTTCTTGCGCGATCTTTCCCGCCAAGGGGCGACTTATGACATTGGACCAGGGGCTTTGGCTTTTCGCCGTCAGTTTCGCTGCTGCCATTCTGGCCCTGTGGGCCGCAAGCCTGATCCAGAAGGGTCAGGGGCGCGGCCGCGCCGGGGTCTTTGCCGAAACACCGGCCGGCACGGTGCTGCTGTTTGATGGGGACCGGCTGCTGGATGCATCGGCCGGCGGGCGCGCGTTGCTGGCCGCCTCGCGCGGGCCGGGGTCGGATTGGGCGCGGTTCCTGTCCTGGGCCGCCCCCCGCTTTCCAGGTGTCGAAACCCAGCTTGAACGCCTGCCCGATCTGGGGCGCATCTCGCTTGTCTCGACCGCGCCCGACGGGATGACCCTCAGCGCCGAATGGCGCAGCGGCCTGCGCCGCATCGCCTTGCTGGAACCCCATGTCGAAAGCACCGGGCGGCTGATCGACGCCCTCGCCCAGCGCGCCCAGGACGAAGAGCTGGACTCGTTGCGCCAGATCACCGACGAAGCCCCGCTGCCGATCTGGCGCGAAGATGCCGGGGGGCGGGTCACATGGGCCAACCGTGCCTATGTCGCGCTGGCCATGCAGCAATCGACCGAGGCAGAGCCGATCGGCTGGCCCCTGCCCCGCCTGATCGAATCGCCGACCGATGGCCGGCGCGCCCTGCCCGCGCCCGATGGCAGCACCACCCGCTGGTTCGATTGCTCGATCACCCCGCAGGACGGGGGCGGGCACATCGCCTTTGCCCTGCCCGCCGATACTGCGGCGCAGGCCGAACAGGCGCTTGGCAGCTTTGTCCAGACCCTGACCAAGACCTTTGCGCATCTGCCCATCGGGCTGGCCATCTTTGACCGTCAGCGCAAGTTGCAGCTGTTCAACCCTGCCCTGACCGACCTGTCGGGCCTGCCGGTCGATTTCCTGTCGGCCCGCCCCGGTCTGTTCGCCTTTCTCGACATGATGCGCGAGCGGGGGATGATCCCCGAGCCCAAGGATTACAAATCCTGGCGCCTTCAGATGGCCGCGCTGGAACAATCCGCCGCCAGTGGCCAGTATGAGGAAACCTGGGCGCTGCCCTCGGGCCTGACCTATCGGGTGATCGGCCGCCCGCATCCCGAAGGCGCGCTGGCGCTGCTGTTTCAGGACATCAGCGACGAAATCACCCGCGCCCGCCGGATGCGCGCCGATCTGGAACTGGGCCAATCGGTGATCGACGCCACGGACGAGGCGATTGCGGTTTTCTCCTCGGCGGGGCAGCTGGTGATGTCGAACACCGCCTATGCCCGGCTGTGGGGCCATGATCCGTCCGAACAGGTGGCCGAACAGTCGCTGTCCGAACTGGCGGCACTCTGGCGTGCGGCCTGCGCCCCCAGCCATTTCTGGGCGCTGGCCGAAGGCTATGCCGCGACCTCTGGCCCGCGCGAGCCATGGGTCTCGCAGGCGCGGCTGAACGACGGGCGCAGCCTGCGCTGCCGTCTGGCCCCGCTGGCCGGCGGGGCCACGCTGGTCGGCTTTTCGGCCGAGGCTGCGCTGGATCTGCCCGTCGATCCCGCGATGCGGCTGATCCTGACGCCCGACCCTGCCGAAGCAGCGCCGGATCGCTGGTCACGGCGGGACCATGCCAGCACGGCGTGACGGCCCCTTCCTACGCCGCGCGGGGCAGGTTACAACCGGCGCATGACCCGTGCCGCGCCGTCCCTCCGCCTTCCCTTGCCTGACCCCGATGCGACGGCCTCGCTTGGGCGCTGGCTGGCGGACAGGCTGGGCGCGGGCGATGTGCTGCTGCTGCAAGGGCCGATTGGCGCGGGCAAGACCCATCTGGCCCGCGCGCTGATCCAGCACCGGCTGGCCGCCGACGGCCGGATGGAGGATGTGCCCTCGCCCACCTTCACCCTGGTGCAGGTCTATGACACCGCGGCGGGCGAAATCTGGCATGCCGACCTTTACCGCCTGACCCATCCCCAAGAGGTGGTGGAACTTGGTCTTGACGAGGCATTTTCCACCGCGCTGTGCCTGATCGAATGGCCCGACCGGCTGGGCAGCCTGACCCCGCCGCAGGCGCTGACCCTGACGCTGGCCGCCGATGGCGAGGGGCGCAGCGCCACGCTGACCGGCCCGGCCGACCGGCTGGCGCGGCTTGGGGCGCCGCCGCAGCCATGACGCACGGGCCCTTTCGCGACATCCGGGCGCGGCTTCGGCGCGCTGCAACCTTGGGACATTGCCCGCCATGACCGACCGCAAGGCCCTGTCCGATGCCTTTGTCGCCCGCGCCGGCTGGGCCGATGCCGCGCGCGGCTTTCTGGCGGGCGATGCCTCGCCCCGCAGCTATGACCGGCTGCGGCGCGGCGCGGAAACTGCCGTCCTGATGGATGCCCCGCCCGAGCGGGGCGAGGATGTGCGCCCCTTTGTCACCATGGCGCGCCATCTGCTGGGCCTTGGCCTGTCGGCCCCGCGCATCCTGGCCGAAGACCCCGCCAACGGCTTTCTGCTGCTCGAGGATCTGGGCGACACGCTCTATGCGCGCCTGCTGGACCGTGACCGGGCACCCGAGGAACAGATCTACGCCGCCGCCATCGAGGTGCTGGCCACCTTGCAAGGCGCCCCGCCACCCCCTGGCCTGCCGGACCACACCCCCGACTTCATGGCCGAGGCAGCGGGCCTGTCGCTGGGCTGGTATGCCCGCGCGGTGACGGGCCAGCCGCAAGATCCTGCCCCGCTGGTGGCCGCCATGGCGCAGGCGATGGCAGCCCATTGCACCGCAAAGCCGGTTCTGGTGCTGCGCGACTATCATGCGGAAAACCTGCTGTGGCTGCCGGACCGGCAGGGGCTGGCACGCGTCGGGCTGCTGGATTTCCAGATGGGGTCCATGGGCCAGCCGGAATATGACCTGATCTCGCTGCTGCAAGATGCGCGGCGCGATGTGCCGCGCGATCTGGCGGACCGGATGATCGCGCATTTCGCCGCCCTGACCGCCGCCGATCCGGGCCGCACCGCCACCGCCTGCGCCGTGCTGGGTGCCCAGCGGGCCTTGCGCATCCTGGGCGGCTTTACCCGCCTGTCGCTGCATTTCGGCAAGCCGGGCTATGTGCGGCTGATCCCCCGCGTCTGGGCGCATCTGCAGCACGATCTGGCCCATCCGGCCCTTGCCGGGGTCCGCGCCGCCGCCCGCTTGCCCGAGCCGACCCCCGAAGCCTTGCAAAGGATCACCGAGCTGTGCGGAACCGTCCCGACTCTTTGATGCTGTTCGCCGCCGGGTTCGGCACCCGGATGGGTGCGCTGACGGCTGATCGGCCAAAGCCGCTGATCCCCGTGGCCGGGCGGGCGCTGATCGACCATGCGCTTGAGCTGGTGCGCGGGGCAGGCATTGGCCGCACTGTCGCCAACCTGCATTATCGGGGCGCGCAGATCCGCGACCATCTGGCCGGGCAGGACATCCTGTTCAGCGAGGAACAGCCTGACATCCTGGAAACCGGCGGCGGGTTGCGCGCGGCGCTGCCGCTGCTGGGGCCGGGGCCGGTTTTTACGCTGAACACCGATGCGGTCTGGACGGGGCCGAACCCGCTTCTGACCCTGCGCGAGGGCTGGCACGGGGGCATGGGCGCGCGGCTGCTGCTGGCCCCACTGGCGCAAACGCGCGGGCACGGGCCGAAGGGCGATTTCACCCTGCACCCCGATGGCCGCATCACGCGCGGCGGCGACATGGTCTATCTGGGCGCCCAGATCCTCGACCCCACGGGGCTGCAGACGATCCCCGATCCGGCCTTTTCGCTGAACCGCCTGTGGGACCGGCAGATCGCCGCAGGCCAGGCCTTTGGCGCGCTCCACCCGGGCCTTTGGTGCGATGTGGGCCGCCCAGAAGGCATTGACCAGGCCGAGGCCATGCTGCGGGAGGGTGCCGATGGCTGAACGCACCACGATCTTTGGCATCCCCCCCGGCCTTGATTTCGCCAAGGCGCTGGTCGCGGGCCTGCGCATGCGCCTGCACGGCCAGCCGCCCGAGGCGATAGCGCGGGCGACGCTGTGGGTCAACTCCTCGGGGATGCGCGAGCGGGTCAAGGCGCAGTTCGGCGCACATGAGCTGTTGCCGCGCATCCGCCTTGTCACCGAACTGGCCGAGGCTCTGCCGCTGCCCGGTCTGCCGCCGCCCGAACCGGGGCTGCGGCGGCGCTTGCAGCTTACCCAGCTGATCGCCCGGCTGCTGGATGCCGAACCCGACCTTGCCCCGCGATCAGCGCTTTACGATCTGGCCGACAGCCTGGCGGGCCTGATCGACGAGATGGCGGGCGAAGGCGTGACCCCCGAGGCCGTGGCGGCGCTGGACGTGTCGGACCATTCGCTGCACTGGGCGCGCACCCAGCGGTTTCTGGGCATCGTCGCACCGTTCTTTGGCCCCGATGCCAGCCCGCAGGCCGAAACGCGCCGGCGCATGGTGGCGGCCCGGCTGGGCGATCTGTGGGCCGCGCATCCGCCGCAGGGGCCGGTGATCGTGGCAGGCTCGACCGGCTCGCGCGGGGCGACGGCGCTGATGATGCAGGCGGTGGCGGCGCTGCCGCAAGGCGCCCTGGTGTTGCCGGGGCATGATTTCGACATGCCCTTGCCGCTGTGGGACCGGCTGGACAATGCCCTGACCGCCGAGGATCATCCGCAATACCGCACCCGCCATCTGCTGGATCTGCTGGGCGCGCAGCCCGGCGACATTGCCCGCTGGACGGGCGATATCCCCCCGGCGCCGGGGCGCAACCGGCTGGTCTCGCTGGCGCTGCGGCCGGCGCCCGTCACCGACCAATGGCTGGCGGAGGGCGCCCACCTGCCCGACCTGCGCGAGGCGACCGCCGCCATGACGCTGATCGAGGCCCCCAGCCCACGGGCCGAGGCGCTGGCGATTGCGCTGATCCTGCGCAGCGCGGCCGAGGGCACGCAGACCGCCGCGCTGGTCACCCCCGACCGCGACCTTGCCCGTCAGGTGACGGTCGCTCTGGACCGTTGGGGCATCGTGCCCGATGACAGCGCGGGCCGCCCGCTGGCGCTGTCGCCGCCGGGGCGCCTGTTGCGGCAGATCACCGGCCTCTTTGGCCAGCGCATCACGGGCGATCGGCTGCTGGCGCTGCTGAAACATCCGCTGGTGCACACGGGGGCGGAACGGGGCGAGCATCTGCGCCTGACCCGCGATCTGGAACTGCACCTGCGCCGCAAGGGGCCCGCCTTTCCCGAGCCGGATTTCCTGCGCGGCTGGGGCGCGGCGCAGGACGCGCCGGGTTGGGGCGACTGGCTGGCCAGCTGCATCGCGGGGCTGGACAGCGTCGGCACCCGGCCGCTGGCCGACCATCTGGCGCATCATCGCGCGCTGGCCGAACGGCTGGCCGCCGGCCCCGTCCCCGGCAGCGGCGAGCTATGGCTGGAAAACCCCGGCGAGGTGGCCGCCGCCGCCTTTGCCGCACTCGAGGCCGAGGCAGAGCATGGCGGCGATCTGGCCCCGCATGATTATTCTGCGCTGTTCGATGCCGTGATTGCGGGCCAAGAGGTGCGCGACATCATCACCCCCCACCCGCGCATCCGCATTCAGGGCAGCCGCGAGGCGCGCGAGCTGGCCGCCGATCTGGTCATCATGGGGGGCCTCAATGACGGGTCATGGCCCCAACTGCCGCCGCCCGACCCTTGGCTGAACCGGCAGATGCGGATGCGGGCCGGGCTGTTGCTGCCCGAACGCCGCATCGGCCTGTCGGCGCATGACTTCCAGCAGGCCATCGCCGCGCCCGAGGTGATCCTGACCCGCGCCGCCCGCAGCGACGAGGCGGAAAGCGTGCCCTCGCGCTGGCTGAACCGGCTGGTGAACCTGATGCAGGGCCTGCCGGACCGGCACGGGCCGCAGGCGCTGGCAGCGATGCGGGGGCGGGGGCGCGACTGGCTGGCGATGGCCCGCGCACTGGAACGCCCGGCGCAGGACACCCCCCGCGCCCAGCGCCCGGCCCCGGCCCCGCCCGCCAAGGCCCGCCCGCTGGAACTGCCGGTGACGGGGATCGAGACGCTGATCCGCGACCCCTATGCGACTTACGCGCGGGAAATCCTGCGGCTGCGCCCGCTGGATCCGCTGCGCGCCGAACCCGACGTGCGGCTGCGCGGATCGGTGCTGCACAAGGTGATGGAGGTGTTTGCGCGGAATGCTGACCGTTCGATGCATGGCCTGCTGGCCGCCGCCGATGCCGTGCTGGAAACCGAGGTGCCCTGGCCCGCCGCCCGCATCCTGTGGCGCCAACGCATCGCGCGGGTGGCGGACTGGTTCCTGGCGTTCGAGGCCGATCACGCCGGCAACCCGGTCCTGCTGGAAAGCCCCGGCGGGATCGAGGTTGCGGGCACCGGCTTTCGGCTGACCGCGCGGCCCGACCGCATCGACATGCTGGCCGATGGTCGCCTGCATCTTTACGATTACAAGACCGGCAACCCGCCCAGCCAGAAACAGCAGCAATATTTCAACCAGCAGCTGACGCTTCAGGCTGCCATGGCGCGGCTGGGCGGCTTTGGCGCCCTTGGCCCATCCGAGGTGGCGGCGGCCACCTATGTCGGCCTTGGATCCAGCCCCAAGGCGGAACCCGTGGACGTCGATGACGAAACGCTGGACAAGGCCTGGGCAGGGCTTGCGAAGCTGATCGCCACCTATCTTGACCCGGCCACCGGCTATGCCGCCCGCCGCGCCATGCACAAGCACGCCTTTGGCAGCGACTATGACCAGCTGTCGCGCTTTGGCGAATGGACCATGGCCGACAGCGCGGTGAAGATGCCCGTCGGCAAGGAGGATGAGGCATGACGCTTTCCGCATCCGATGTGCAACAACGCGCCGCCGATCCGGCGCATTCGGTCTGGACCTCGGCCAATGCCGGATCGGGCAAGACCAAGGTGCTGACCGACCGCGTGGCCCGTCTGCTGCTGTCGGGAACCGAACCCCAGCGCATCCTGTGCCTGACCTATACCAAGGCCGCCGCCGCCGAGATGCAGAACCGCCTGTTCCGCCGCCTTGGCGAATGGGCGATGATGCCGGAACCCGATCTGCGCGCCGCGCTGGCCGGGCTTGGGCTGACTGCGGCGCCCGATGCCGAAACGCTGGCCTCGGCCCGGCGGCTGTTCGCCCGCGCCATTGAAACGCCAGGCGGGCTGAAGATTCAGACGATCCACAGCTTCTGCGCCGCCCTGCTGCGCCGCTTTCCGCTCGAGGCGCAGGTCTCGCCCGGCTTTGCCGAGATGGACGACCGTTCGGCCGATCTGCTGCGCGCCGAGATCGTCGAGGATATGGCCGAACGCGCGCCCGAGGTGATCGCCCGGCTGGCCCGCCACTATAGCGGCGAAGATTTCCTGAAACTGGCCGCCGAGGTCGCAGGCAACCGCGCGCGGTTTGACGGGGCCAGCCGCGACACGCTGGCAACGGCGCTTGGCCTGACGCCGGGTGATACCCCCCAACGCCTGCTGGCCGATGTGTTTCTGGGCGGCGAGGCAGAGTGGCTGGCGCAGATCGCGGCCTTGCTCGCCAGCGGCAGCACAACCGACAGCAAGGCCGCCCTGCGCATCAAGGCGCTGGATCTGATCGGCGCGGGCTTGCGCGATCTGGCCGGGCTCGAGGGCGTTCTGCTGACCGGCAGCAGCGCGAAAGAGCCGTTTTCCGCCAAGATCGGCAGCTTTCCCACCAAGGCGACGCGCGGCAAGCTGGGCAACCTGATCGACCCGCTGGAACAACTGATGGCCCGGGTCGAGGCGGCCCGCCCCCGCCGCCTTGCGCTGGAGGCGCTGGAGCGGGCCAGCGCGCTGCACGATTTCGCCGCCAGGTTCCTGCCGGACTATGACCGGCGCAAGCAGGCGCGCGGCTGGCTGGACTTTGACGACCTGATCCTGCGCGCCCGCGATCTGCTGTCGGTGTCATCGGTCGCGCAGTGGGTGCTGTATCGGCTGGATGGCGGCATCGACCATATCCTGGTCGACGAGGCACAGGACACCGGCCCCGACCAATGGCGGGTGATCGAGCTGCTGGCGCAGGAATTCACCGCCGGCCAAGGCGCGCGCGATCAGGGGCGCACGATCTTTGTCGTGGGCGACAAGAAGCAGTCGATCTATTCGTTCCAGGGCGCCGATCTGGAAAAGTTCGACGCGATGCAGGCGCATTTCTCGCAGCAGCTGGCGGCGGTGGGCACGGCGCTGCATCTGCACCCGCTGGAATATTCGTTCCGCTCCTCGCCAGCCGTGCTGGGCGCGGTGGACGCCACCTGCGCGCCGTTCGAAAGCCTTGGCCGCGTCAGCCACATCGCCTTTCGCAATGCCATGCCGGGCCGGGTGGACCTGTGGCCGGTGGTTGCCGCCGAGGATGACCCCGACCCCGGCGACTGGTTCGATCCGGTGGACCTGCCCAGCCCCCGCGCGCCCGAAGTGGTCCTGGCCGAACGGATCGCCCAGCAGATCAAGGCGCTGCTGGCCGCGGGCACCCGCATTCCGCAGACCGACGGCACCGACCGGCCCATGCGGGCGGGCGATGTGCTGATCCTTGTCCAGCGCCGCAGCGCGCTGTTCCACGAGATGATCCGCGCCTGCAAGGCCGCCGGCCTGCCCATCGCCGGGGCCGACCGGCTGAAACTGGGGGCGGAAATCGCGGTCAAGGATCTGGCCGCGCTGCTGTCATTCCTGGCCACGCCCGAGGATGATCTGGCGCTGGCAACCGCCCTGCGATCGCCGCTGTTCGGCTGGGACGAACAGCAGATTTACGACCTTGCACAGGGTCGCGGGCGGCAATGGCTGTGGGAAACCCTGCGAAAACGCGACGATCACGCCGATACGCTGGCCGTGCTGCACGATCTGCGCAACCGCGCCGATTTCCTGCGCCCCTTCGAGCTGATCGACCGCATCCTGACCCGCCACGATGGCCGCCGCCGCCTGATTGCCCGCCTCGGCGCCGAGGCCGAGGACGGGATCGACCAGTTCCTGTCCCAGGCCCTGGCCTATGAGCGGATGGAGGTGCCCAGCCTGACCGGCTTTCTGACGTGGCTCTCGACCGATGATGTCGAGGTGAAACGTCAGGCCGACAGCGCGGGCGACCGGATCCGGGTGATGACCGTGCACGGGTCCAAGGGCCTTGAGGCGCCGGTGGTCATTCTGCCCGACACCGGCGACCGCCGCCCCGCGCAGGGCGGCGAGACGCTGGTGCTGGGGGACGGCACGCCGGTGTGGAAGACCGGGGCCGACCACGCGCCGCCGCCGATGGCCGCCGCCCTGGCCGACCAGCAACGCCGCTGGCACGAGGAAAACCAGCGCCTTCTGTATGTCGCCATGACGCGGGCGGAAAGCTGGCTGATCGTGGCCGCCGCCGGCAAGGCGGAAAAGCCCGAAAGCTGGTATGCCGCGATCCGGGCGGGGCTGTCGTCACTGGGGGCCGGGCCACTGGATACGCCGACCGGCCCCGGCCTGCGCCATGCCTTTGGCAACTGGCCCGCCGATGGCGCGCCCGCCGAGGCGGTGGTGGACCAGCCCGCGCCCTTGCCCGACTGGGCCAGCCGCCCCGCCGCCCCGGCCGCCAAGGCCCCGCCGCCCCTGAAGCCATCCGGCCTTGGCGGCGCCAAGGCCCTGCCGGGCGAGTCGGACTTGTCCGAGGCCGAGGCGATGGCGCGCGGCACCCTGCTGCATCGGCTGCTGGAGGTGCTGCCCGACCATCCTGCCACCGACTGGCCCGCACTGGCGGGTGCCATGGGCGCCGACGCCGCCCTGCTGGCCGAGGCGCGCGGCGTTCTGGCCGCGCCCGATCTGGCCTTTCTGTTCTCCCCCGGCACGCTGGCTGAGGTGGAATTTGCCACCACCCTGAACGGCCAGCCGATGACCGGCCTGATCGACCGGCTGATCGTCGGCCCCGATCATGTGCTGGCGGTGGATTTCAAATCGAACGCCACGGTGCCTGCGACGCCCGATCAGGTGCCCGATGGCCTTTTGCGCCAGATGGGAGCCTATGCCCATGCGCTTAAGGCGATCTATCCGGGCCGACAGATCGAGACCGCGCTGCTGTGGACATCCTGTGCCCGGCTGATGCGCCTGCCCCACGATCTCGTGTCGCAGGCGCTCGGCCGTGCCGGGCTGCCTTGACGCGGGGGGCGGGGGTTCTTACCTTCACTGGCAACTTCATATTCCAGTCAGGAGATATGTCATGGCCACCGTGCCCGTCACCGACGCCACCTTCGATGCCGAAGTGCGCCAGTCGTCCATCCCCGTCGTGGTGGATTTCTGGGCCGAATGGTGCGGCCCGTGCCGCCAGATCGGCCCGGCGCTGGAAGAGCTTTCGAAGGAATTCGAAGGCAAGGTGAAAATCGTCAAGGTCAACGTCGACAATGACCAGCAAGCGGCGGCCCAGCTGGGCGTGCGCGGCATTCCGGCCCTGTTCCTGTTCAAGGACGGCCAGGTCGTGTCGAACAAGGTTGGCGCTGCCCCCAAGGCCTCGCTGCAAAGCTGGATCCAGTCGGCGATCTGATCGCCGCCCCCGGATCATCCAAAAGGTGCCGCCCCATCGGGGGCGGTTTCCCTTTTGACGCGCGCGGCCTATATCGGGCATTCAAGGAAAGCGCGCATAGATGTTCCGGTTTTTTGAAACACTCGTAGACCCCTACCAACCCTATCCGCAGGCCGATACACCGCCCCGCGGGCTGTGGCCGTTCCTGCGCGACTATGTCCTGCCGTTCCGCAAGGTCTTTGCCGTGACGGCGCTGGTCTCGCTGCTGGTCGCCTCGGGCGATATTGCGCTGATCTGGTATGTCGGGCGGCTGGTAGATCTGCTGACCACGGGCGCCCCGGCCGAGGTACTGGCCGGCCACGGCTGGGAATTCCTGACCGTGGCGCTGATCATCGCGCTGGTGCGGCCGATGATTTCGGGCACCGGCACGGCGCTGCTGCACAACACCATCCTGCCGAACTTTGGCACCATGATCCGCTGGCGGGCGCATCGGCATGTGCTGCGCCAGCCCGTCGGCTGGTTCGAGGGCGATTTCGCCGGCCGCATCGCCAACCGCATCATGCAGACCCCGCCTGCGGCAGGGGACGCCGTGTTCCAGACCTTCGACGCCATGGCCTTTGGATCGGTCACGGTGATCGGCGCAGGTATCCTGCTGGCCGATGCCGACCCGCGCCTGCTGGTGCCGCTGGTGGTGTGGTTTGGCTGCTATGCCTTGCTGGTGCGCTGGACGATCCGCCATGCCGGCCCCGCCGCCAAGGCCAGCGCGGACGCGCGCAGCGCCATCACCGGCCGGGTGGTCGATGCCTATACCAACATCCATTCGGTCAAGCTGTTCGCCCATCATGACCGCGAAATCGCCCATGCCCGGGACGCGATCGAGACCGCACGGGTCAAGTTCCAGCATGAGATGCGCATCATCACCCGGATGGATGTGACGCTGACCGTGCTGAACGGGCTGCTGATCGTGTCGGTGATCGGCTGGGCGGGGCTGCTGTGGTATCAGGGCGCGGCATCCGTGGGTGCTGTGGCCGCCGCCGCGGCGCTGGTCTTGCGGCTGAACAACCTGACCTATTGGCTGATGTGGGCGACCACCGGCCTTGTGCAGGCGCTTGGCACCGTGGCCGAAGGCATGGAGACGATCGCCCAGCCCGTCACCGTGCTGGACAGCCCCGCCGCCCGCCCGCTGGACTGGCACGAGGGGCGGATCGAATTTCAGGACGTGCGCCACCATTACGGCCGCGACTCGGGCGGGTTGCAAGGCGTGTCGCTGACCATCCGGCCGGGGGAAAAGGTCGGGCTGGTGGGCCGGTCGGGCGCGGGCAAGACCACGCTGGTCAAGCTGCTGCTGCGGTTCTACGACGTGGAAGCAGGGCGCATCCTGATTGACGGGCAGGATATTGCACAGCTCACGCAAGACAGCCTGCGCCGCCAGATCGGCATGGTGCAGCAAGACAGCTCGCTTCTGCATCGTTCGGTGCGCGACAACATCCTCTATGGTCGCCCCGATGCGACCGAGGCCGAAATGATCGAAGCCGCACGGCGGGCCGAGGCGCATGACTTCATCCTGACGCTGGAAGACCCCGAGGGGCGCACCGGCTATGACGCCCATGTCGGCGAGCGCGGGGTGAAGCTGTCGGGCGGCCAGCGCCAGCGCATCACGCTGGCACGGGTGATCCTGAAGGATGCGCCGATCCTGGTGCTGGACGAGGCGACCAGTGCCCTCGACAGCGAGGTCGAGGCGGCGATCCAGGATACGCTGTATCGCGTGATGCAGGGCAAGACGGTGATCGCCATCGCGCACAGGCTGTCGACCATTGCGGCGATGGACCGTATCGTCGTGCTGGATCAGGGCCGCGTGGCCGAAGACGGCACCCATGCCGACCTGCTTGCGCGGGGCGGGATCTATGCCTCGCTCTGGTCGCGGCAATCGGGCGGGTTTCTGGGCGACGAGGTGACACAATGAAGGGCGGGTGGTGGTCTGCACCGGGTCTGCGGCTGCGGGGGCGGCTGCTGATCCTGACAGGCATCGTGATGATGCTGGCCGCACTGGCCGCAGGGCTTGCCGGGCATGGGCTTGCGGGCTTTGCGCTGATGGCGGCGGCCTTTGCAGTGGCCCGGCTGCTGGCCCGGCCCTGGCTGCTTGGCAAGCCGGCGGACCTGTCGCGCGATCTGGCGGGGCAGGTGGCGCTGGTGCTGGTGCTGTTCTGGCTGGGCGTCGGAATCGGGGCGGCAACCGGCTGGCACCCGGCCCTGCCGCTGTGGCTGCCCGCCCCCATCGCCTTGGCCGCAGGCGGCCTTGCCCGGCTGATCTGGCGCCCGATGCCGCCCGAGATGGACGGCTTTCTGGACGAGGCGACCGAGACCCTGACCCGGATGGCCGCCGATTTCAGCGCCGATACCGCAGGCGACACCGAACAGACCCGCCACACCATCGCCGATCTGTGCGCCGCGCTGGACGCGCTGCCGCAGACGGGCGTGTCGCATTACGATCTGGTGGATGTGCTGCTGGAAGGCATGGGGCGGATCCCGGTTCCCGATTTCATCGACACGCTGCACGGGCGGGCGACAGGCGGGGCGGAACGCGATCTGCGCGCGCTGGTGATCGGGCTGACCGACCCTTGGGTCGCCGAACGCGCCCTTGGTCAGCGCGAGCTGAACGCCTCGTTCGAGGTGATCGTCACCTCGGGCAATGCTGCCGCCCTGTCCGCCTGGGCGATGGGGGCCGGGGCGCTGCTGGATGCTGTGCCCCACGCCGCCATCGACATGCCGCCGGCCGACCGCCTGCTTTTCGTGGCGCAGTCTCAGGATGCGGCCCTGCGCAAGCTGCTGGCCGAACTTGCCGCCCGGCTGGAGACGTTCAACAGAGAGACCGAGGCATGAGGCTGGCCGATCTGATCACCCCGTTCCAGCCGGCCGACGGTGCCCCGCCGCGCCGGCTGGGCGCGTTCTTCCTGTGGTGCCTTGGCGGGTCGTGGAAGGCGCTGCTGATCGCCTCGGTCGTCTCGGCGCTGGCCGGCGTGACCGAGATCGTCTCGGCCACAATTCTGGGCGCGGTCATCGACGCGACGGCGGCCACCGATCCGCAAGGGTTCTTTGGCGCCCATGCCTGGCTGATCGCGGTGTTCCTGGGGTTCTATCTGCTGGCCCGGCCGCTGATCTTTGCCGCCTCGTCGGCCGCGAATTCGGTGGTGATCGGACCGAATGTCATGCCGCTGGTGCTGTCGCGGCTGCACCGCTGGACGATGGGTCAGGCCGTCACCTTCTTTGACAACGATTTTGCCGGGCGCATCGCGCAAAAGCAGATGCAGGCCGCCCGCGCCGTGACCGATGTGGTGTCGGAAACCATCAACACCGGGGTGTTTGCCCTGGCCTCGGTCGTCGGATCGGCAGTGTTCTTGCTGGACATCGACGCGCGGATGGCGCTGGCGCTGGCGCTGTGGCTGGCGGCCTATCTGGCGCTGATCCGCTTCTTCATGCCGCGCATCCGGGCGACATCGGTCAGCCGGGCGGCGGCGCGGGCGAATATCTCGGGTCAGGTGGTCGATACGATCACCAACATCAAGACGGTGAAACTGTTCGCCCATTCCGACCACGAGGACCGCGCCGCGTTGAAATCCATGGGCCTTTACCGCGAGCGGTCGATCGACTTCGGCGTCGTGTCCGCCTGGTTCCGGCTGTCGCTGATGATGCTGGCAGGCGCCTTGCCGGTGCTGCTGATCGGCGGCACCACCTGGCTGTGGACCCATGGCGCCGCCACGGCGGGCGAGATTGCCGCCGCCGGCACCATCGCCATCCGAATCGCGCAGATGACCGGCTGGGTCAGCTTTACCCTGATGGGCATCTACGCCAATGTCGGCGAGGTCGAGGATGCGATGCACACCCTGACCCCGCCCCATGCCCTGACCGATGCCCCCGATGCCACCCCCTTGCCCCGCGTTCGGGGCGAGGTGCGCTATGACCATGTCAGCTTTGCCTATGGCGGCCAGACCGGCGGGGTGCGCGATCTGGATCTGACGGTGCGGCCGGGCGAGCGGCTGGGCATCGTCGGCGCCTCGGGGGCAGGAAAATCGACGCTGGTGGCGCTTTTGCTGCGGCTTTACGATCCCGAAAAGGGCGCCGTGCGGATCGACGGGCACGATCTGCGCCGCGTGACCCAGGAATCCTTGCGCCATCAGATCGGCATGGTCACGCAGGAAACCGCGATGTTCAACCGATCCGCCCGCGACAACATCCTCTATGGCCGCCCCGATGCCATCGAGGCCGAGGTGATCGCCGCCGCAAAGGCCGCCGAAGCGCATGATTTCATCCTGACGCTGGAAGATCACAAGGGCCGCAAGGGCTATGACGCCCATCTGGGCGAGCGGGGCGTGAAACTGTCGGGCGGACAGCGCCAGCGCATCGCCCTGGCCCGCGCCTTCCTCAAGGACGCCCCCATCCTGGTGCTGGACGAGGCCACCAGCGCGCTGGACAGCGAGGTCGAGGCGCAGATCCAGTCCGCGCTGGACCGGGTGATGCAGGGCAAGACCGTGCTGGCCATCGCGCACCGGCTGTCGACCATTGCCGCAATGGACCGGATCGTGGTGATGGATCATGGCCGGATCGTCGAACAGGGCCGCCACGCCGACCTGCTGGCCTCGGGGGGGCTTTACGCGCGCTACTGGGCGCGGCAATCAGGCGGCTTCCTGGGGCTGGAGGATGCGGCCGAATGAAACTGACAATCGAACGGCTGGGCCATCATGGCGATGGCATCGCACGCGGACCAGACGGGCCGGTGTTCATACCGGGCGTTCTGCCTGGCGAAGAGGTCGAGGGCGAGGTTCAGGGCGATCGGATGATGGCCCCGCGCATCGTCACCCCGTCCGCCCATCGCCGCAAGCCGCCTTGCCCCCATGCCCGCGCCTGCGGCGGCTGCGCGCTGCAACATGCGGACGATGCCTTTGTCGCCGACTGGAAGCAGGGCGTCGTGCGCCACGCGCTGGACGCCCAGGGGCTGGAGGCACCGTTCCGGCCGCTGGAAACCTCGCCCCCCCGCAGCCGTCGGCGCGCCACGCTGTCGGCGCGGCGCACCAAGGCGGGGGTCACGCTGGGCTTTCACATGCGCGGATCGGATCAGGTGGTCGCCGTGCCCGGCTGCCTGTTGCTGCACCCCGACCTGATCGCCGCCTTCCCGGCGCTCGAGGCGATCACCCGCGCCGGTGCCTCGCGCAAGGGCGAGCTGTCGCTGACCGTCACTGCCACGCTGTCGGGCCCGGATGTCGCCGTGACAGGCGGCAAGCCGCTGGATGCCGCGCTGATCCAGGATCTGGCCGGACTGGCCGAGGCGCACCACCTGGCCCGCCTGACATGGGAGGGCGAGGCCGTCGCGCTTCGTGCCCAGCCGCTGGTCGCGATGGGCGCGGGGCGCGTGCCGCTGCCGCCGGGCGCCTTCCTGCAAGCCACCGCCCAGGGCGAGGCCGCGCTTCTGGCCGCCGTGCGCGAGGCCGTGGGCCCCGCGCGCAAGGTGGCTGACCTGTTCGCCGGCTGCGGCACCTTTACCCTGCCGCTGGCCGAAACCGCCGAGGTTCATGCCGTCGAGGGCGATGCCACGCTGACCGCCGCCTTGTCGGCCGGCGCGCGCAACACCCGTGGGCTCAAGGCGATCACGGTGGAAACCCGCGATCTGTTCCGCCGCCCGCTGATGGCGGACGAGCTGCGCCTTGACGCCGCCGTCATCGACCCGCCCCGCGCCGGGGCCGAGGCGCAGGTGGCCGAGATCGCCCGCGCCCGTGTGCCGGTCGTGGCGATGGTATCGTGCAACCCCGTCACCTTCGCCCGCGATGCCAGGATGCTGGTGGCGGCGGGCTATCGCCTGGATTGGGTGCAGGTGGTGGACCAGTTCCGCTGGTCCACGCATGTAGAGCTTGTCGCCCGCCTGTCGCTGCCCCATATCGGCACCTGAACCCGCGAACAGGAGCCCGAAAATGACGCCGCGCCAACGCCTTGACGCCTGGCTTGACACACCCTTTGTCCGCAACGGCATCATGGCCGTGATCGTGTTCAACGCGATCTTGCTGGGTATGGAAACCTCGGTCACGCTGATGGACCGGGCGGGAGGGCTGATCGTCGCGCTGGACCGGCTGTGCCTCGGGATCTTCGTGGTGGAACTGCTTGCCAAGCTTTACGCCCGCGGCTGGCGGTTCTTTCGCAATGGCTGGAACCTGTTCGACTTTGCCATCGTCGGGATTTCGCTGATCCCGTCGGCAGGCGGGCTGTCGGTGCTGCGGGCGCTGCGGATCTTGCGGGCGCTGCGGCTGGTCTCGGTTGCGCCGCGCCTGCGCCGGGTGGTCGAGGGGTTCGTCACCGCCTTGCCCGGCATGGCCTCGGTCTTTCTGCTGATGGCGCTGATCTTCTATATCGGCGCGGTGATGGCGACCAAACTGTTCGGCGCCGACTTTCCCGACTGGTTCGGCAACCTGGGCCGGTCGGCCTATACGCTGTTCCAGGTGATGACGCTGGAAAGCTGGTCGATGGGCATCGTGCGGCCGGTGATGGACATGCACCCCTATGCCTGGGTGTTCTTTGTGCCCTTCATCATGATGACCACCTTTGCCGTGGTGAACCTGCTGGTGGGCCTCATCGTCAATTCGATGCAGGATGCGCATTCCGAGGAAGAAAACAGCCGCACCGATGCCTATCGCGAGGAAGTGCTCAATCGGCTGGCAGAGATCGAAAAGCGGCTGGCGGCGCGCGAGCACACGCCGATGTGATGTGGCACCGCCCTGCCCCCTGCGGTAGGGAAGGCTGAGCCGGGGAACCGGGGGTTTGCACCCCCGGACCCCGCAGGATATTTTTGGACAGATGAAGGGGCAGCCGCCGCAAGAGCGGCCCCAAGGGGCAGACCATGCTTTGGACAAGACGCGGAACACTTTTCGGAATGATCGCAGCGGGGCTTTCTGCCTGTGCACCGTCGAAATTCCGCCGCTATAACGGGCCGGAAGTGACGCGGATCGAGGTGCACAAGAGCGCCCGCAAGATGTATCTGCTGAACGACAAGAAGGTGCTGAAAGACTATGACGTCGGCCTGGGTCACGCCCCGGTCGGGCACAAGCAGTTCGAAGGCGATGGCAAGACCCCCGAAGGGGTCTACTATGTCGACCGTCGCAACCCCAACTCGAACTTTCACCTGTCTGTCGGGCTGTCCTACCCGAACCCGGCCGATCGCGCCTTTGCGCAGGCGCAGGGCAAATCGCCAGGCGGGGATATCTTCATCCATGGTCAGGCCGGCAAGCACACCCTGCGCGGCCGGGGCCGCGACTGGACCGACGGCTGCATCGCGGTGACCGATCGCGAGATCGAGGATGTCTATGCCATGGTCAAGGTCGGAACGCCGGTCGCGATCTATCCCTGAGGGGACGGGCGCGACCCTGTTTCATCTGCCCCCAGATATTGCCCAAGGGGGCCGACGGCCCCCTTGGACGGGAAGATCGCGAGAGAGCCGGACCGTCAGGCCGCCGAGCGGTCGGCCTGACTGGCGAATGCCCCCTGCAATCCCTCAGCCATAGCTGCGGCGATCCTCGATCACCTTGCCATCATTGGGCAGGCTGCCGGGCGGGACCAGTTCGATCCGGCCCTTCATCTTCAGCACATCCATGACCGAGCCCTCATAGAGGGCGGGGTTCGAGGCGCGGGTTTCCACCTGCACGGTCATCACGTCCATCTCGCCATCGCGGTCGGCAATGACGCGCACGCGCGTCACCTCGGCGTGGCGGGCGACCAGATCGGCGACCTGTTCGGGCCGCACGAACATGCCCTTGATCTTGGTGGTCTGGTCAGCCCGGCCCATCCAGCCCTTGATGCGCAGGTTGGTGCGCCCGCACGGCGACTGGCCCGGCATCAGCGCCGACAGATCGCCCGTGGCAAAGCGGATCAGCGGGTAGTCGGGGTTGAGCGTGGTCACCAGGATCTCGCCCACCTCGCCCACCGGGACGGGATCGCCCGTGCCGGGGCGCACGATTTCCACGATGACGCCTTCGTCCAGGATCATCCCTTCCATCGCGTCGGATTCATAGGCAACATTGCCCAGATCGGCCGTGGCATAGCACTGGCGGCACGTGATGCCGCGATCCGCATATTCCTGACGCAGCGAGGGGAACAGCGCCCCGCCCCCGACCACCGCCTTGGCGATCTTGAGTGCGGCGCCCATCTCGGCGGCCTTGTCGAGGATGACCTTGAGATAATCCGGCGTGCCGGCATAGGCGGTGCTGCCGATGTCGGCCGCAGCCCGCACCTGCAATTCGGTCTGGCCGGTGCCCGCCGGCACGACGGCCGCGCCGACGGCACGGGCCCCATTGTCGAACATCATGCCCGCCGGCACGAGGTGATAGGAAAAGCAGTTCTGGATGATGTCGCCCTTGCCGATGCCGGTGGCATGCAAGAAGCGGCCCACGCGCCACCAGTCATAACCGATCCCGCCCGGCTCGTAGATGGGCCCCGGCGATTGAAAGATCTGGGCAATGTTCGACACCGCAACCCCGCCAAACGGCGGATTTGCCTGCTGGCCTGCGACCAGCGCCGATTTGCGCATCACCGGCAATGCGGCCAGATCGGCAAGCGAGTTCACCGCGACACCGGCAAGGTGCGCCCCTGCCGCACCCTTGGCGGCGCGAGCCAGCTGGGCGCGCAGCGAGATCAGCTGGTCGGCCTCGCGCTCGTCCTGGCTGCGGGTTTCCAGCGCATCATAATATGGCATGACGACTTACTCCTTACGCCAGCCAGCGCTTGCGGCGGCGATAGCTGCGCACGTCGCGGAAGCTCTTGCGCCCCTTGTCCGACATGCCGAGGTAGAATTCCTTGACGTCCGGGTTCTCGCGCAGCTCTTGCGCCGTGCCTTCCATCACCACGCGGCCGCTTTCAAGGATATAGCCGGTGTGGGCATAGCGCAGCGCGACGTTGGTGTTCTGTTCCGCCAGAAGGAAGGTCACGCCTTCCTTTTCATTCACCTCGCGGACGATCTCGAAGATCTGTTCGACCAGCTGGGGGGCCAGGCCCATCGAAGGTTCGTCCAGCAGAATGGTTTCCGGCCGGCTCATCAGGGCGCGGCCGATGGCGCACATCTGCTGCTCGCCGCCCGAGGTATAGCCGGCTTGCGAGCGGCGCCGCTCGCGCAGGCGCGGGAAGTAGTTGTAGACCATTTCCAGATCGCGCGCGACCTCGGCCCGGTCGCTGCGGGTATAGGCGCCGGTCAGAAGGTTTTCCTCGACCGTCAGGTGTTCAAAGCAGTGGCGCCCTTCCATCACCTGGATGACACCCAGCTTGACCAGATCGGCCGGGTTGCCCTCGGCCACGTTCTGGCCGCGGTAAAGGATCGAGCCCTTGGTCACGTCGCCGCGCTCGGATTTCAGCAGGCCCGAAATCGCCTTCAGCGTCGTGGACTTGCCTGCGCCGTTGCCGCCAAGCAGGGCCGTGATGGCACCCTTGGGAACCGACAGGCTGACGCCTTTCAGCACCAGAATGACGTGGTTGTAGATCACCTCGATATTGTTGACCTCCAGCAAGGTCTCGCGGGTGGGTGCGGCGTCCAGCATGGCAGGGCTTCCCTTGGGGTGGTCCCCGGCCCGCGAAATGCGGGCCGGGAAAAACGTGTCAGTTGCAGCGTTCGGTGATCTTGTTCTCGGCCGCATAGGCTGCGGAATCCGCAGCAACCAGCGGATCGAGAACCTCGTTGTCCGGCTCGATGAACCCGGTGATCAGGTTCCACTTCTTGGCCGAAGCATCCCACTGCTGGATCATCGCGGCGCCCGGGCCACCGTGGTCGGCGCAGGTCGCCTTGAACGGCATCCCGAAGTGCGGCAGGCCCAGCTCGGTCAGGCGTGCCTCGGTCAGTTCCAGCTCTTCCATGCCGTCGCGCAGCTGCGCGGGGGTGATCTTCGAGCTGCCAACCTTGGCCTGGGTGTTGCGGATCGCCTCCGAGATGACCATCGCGGCATACATCCCGCGCGAATAGACCGCGCTGCCGATCTGATCGCCCGCACCGGCCTTCTTGCCGGCGTCATAGACGTATTTCTTCAGGTCCGCATAGACCGGATAGTCCATGCCGACCCCGTGGAAGGTCAGCGCCTTGTAGCCGTTCGCACCGGCGCCCACCGGGGTCACGTCGTTTTCCGAACCCGACCACCAGATGCCGATGAACTTGTCCATCGGGAAGCGGATGTTCGCGGCTTCCTGGATCGCCACGGCGTTCATCACGCCCCAGCCATACATGATCACATAATCAGGCTTGTCGCGCCGGATCTGCAGCCACTGCGATTTCTGCTCCTGGCCGGGCGAGTCGACGGGCAGCAGGTTCAGCTCGAACCCGTGCTTCTTCGACAGCTCTTCCAGCGTCCGGATCGGCTCCTTGCCATAGGCCGAGTTGTGGTAGACCAGCGCGATCTTCTTGCCCTTCAGATCGTTGCCGTTTTCCTGCAGCAGATACTTGATGGCCACCGAGGCGCCGTCCCAGTAGTTGGCCGGGAAGTTGAAGACCCATTCGAACACCTTGCCATTGGCGGCCGAGGTGCGGCCATAGCCCGGGGTGTACATGGGGATCTTGTCGGCGGTGACCTTGGGGATCAGCTGATAGGTGATGCCGGTCGACAGCGGGTTATAGATCAGCGCGCCCGAGCCCTTGGTCGATTCATAGCATTCGACCCCTTTCTCGGTGTTGTAGGCGGTTTCGCATTCCGGCACCTGGATCTTTTCGCCGCCAATGCCGCCGTCACGCTCGTTCAGCAGCGTGAAATAGTCGCTGAACCCGTCGGCATAGGGGATCCCGCCCGCCGCGAACGGCCCGGTGCGGTAGCTCAGGTTCGGCACCACCAGATCGGCCTGCGCCATCCCTGCGGCCGATGCGGCGATTGCCGCGGCAGCCAGCATGGTAAAGGTCTTCCTCATTCTGCATCCTCCCAGTTGCAATGTCGCCGGTTCTCCCGGCATCCGTTTCGGCCCGGCCCTAGTGCGGGAAGGGCCACAGTCTCAGCTTCTCCTTGGCCAGGCGCCACAGCTGGGCCAGGCCATGCGGCTCGACGATCAGGAACGTCACGATCATCGCGCCGATAATCATCAGCTCGATATGCGCGGCCAGATCGGTCGGCCAGCCAAGCGCGCCCACCAGCACGTTCTTGAGCAGCACCGGCAGCAGCACCAGGAACGCAGCCCCGGCAAAGCTGCCGAAGATGCTGCCAAGCCCGCCGATGATCACCATGAACAGCACGAGGAAGCTCTTGTTGATCCCGAAGGCCTCGCCCACCTCGGCCGCGCCCAGATAGACCGCAAAGAACAGCGCCCCGGCGATACCGATGAAGAACGAGGACACGGCAAAGGCGGACAGCTTGGTGCGCAGCGGGTTCACCCCGATGATCTCGGCGGCGATGTCCATGTCGCGGATCGCCATCCACTGGCGCCCGATGGACCCGCGCGTCAGGTTCCGCGCAATCCAGGCCACGATGAGCAGGATGACCAGGCAGAACAGATACTTGGCCCAGGCCGGCGTATTGGCGCCCGTCACCGCGATGCCAAAGATGGTGCGTTCCGGCGCGTTGATCTGCCCCGAGGCCGAATAGTTGTAGAACCACGGCACCTTGTTGAACAGCCACACCAGGAAGAACTGTGCGGCCAGCGTGGCCACCGCCAGATAGAACCCCTTGATCCGCAGCGACGGCAGGCCGAACAGCACGCCCACCAGCGCAGTGATCCCGCCGGCCAGCAGGACGTGGAAGAAGATGTTGATCTCGGGGAAGGCGGTCATCAGCTTGTAGCAGGCATAGGCGCCTACCGCCATGAACCCGCCCGTGCCCAGCGACACCTGCCCGCAATAGCCGGTCAGGATGTTCAGCCCCAGCGCGGCGATGGCATAGATCAGGAACGGCACAAAGACCGCATTCGCCCAGTAATCGTTGATCAGGAACGGCACCACGCCAAAGGCCACCGCCAGCAGCGTGTAATATCCCATCCGGTCGAAGCGGATCGGAAAGGTCTGGTTGTCGTCACGGTAGGTGGTCTTGAAATCCCCTGCCTCACGGTAAAGCATGGCTCAGACCCTCCCTTGCGCCACGAAAAAGGGCGCTGTCCCCGTCATGGAGACACGCGCCCGAATGGATTGATTGCAGTCTGCCGCCGGCGCCGTCAGGCGTGCGCGGTCTCCTCCTGCCGCACGCGTTCCCCGCGCGGCATGTCTTGCGTCAGCGCCACCAGCCGCAGCCGCGACCAGATGCCGACCATCAGCCCCAGCAGCGCCAGGACCAGCACAGCGGCGAACAGCGGATGCCCGTCCATGAACGCCAGCACCGACAGCCCGCCGAACACCCAGAACGCCGAAAACCCGAGCGTGCAAGCGATCGCCCAAAACTTCTTCATTCCGCGACTCCTCCCAGAGCCCGGCGCCGGATGCGCCAGTATGTCGCAGAGTAGAAACGCCGCAGGTCGCGTCTGTCAACAAGCATTCCGAATTCAGCATGTGACCGCGGCCCTGTTTTTCGCCTTGGACAAATATCCTCCGGGGGGTGCGGGGGGTGGAAAACCCCCCGCTTGCGCCGGATTGGACATGCGATGCGATCATCATGCTCACACCCGCTCGATGATCTTTTCGCCGAACAGCCCCTGCGGGCGGAACACCAGGAAGACCAGCGCAAGCACATAGGCGAACCAGTTTTCCGTAGCGCCGCCGATCAGCGGGCCGGCGAAGAATTCGAACAGTTTCTCGCCCACACCGATGATCAGCCCGCCCACGATGGCGCCAGGGATCGAGGTGAAGCCACCCAGCATCAGCACCGGGAGCGCCTTGAGCGCGATCAGCGACAGGCTGAACTGCACCCCCGACTTGGACCCCCACATGATCCCGGCGACCAGCGCGACGAAGCCGGCGATCGACCAGGTCAGCACCCAGATGAACCGCAGCGAGATGCCGACCGACAGCGCCGCCTGATGGTCGTCGGCCACGGCGCGCAGCGCGCGGCCCTGCTTGGAATATTGCGAGAACAGCGTCAGGCTGACCACCAGGATCACCGCGACCACGGTCGCCACGATATCCAGCTGGTCGATGAAGAAGCCATAGCCAAAGGCGTTGAAGGTGAAGTCGTCGATCGCTGCCGACATGCCTTGCGGAATGCCCACATCCAGCTTCTTGATGTCGGCGCCCCACATCACATCGCCCAGCCCTTCCAGGAAATAGGCCAGACCGATGGTTGCCATGAACAGGATGATCGGCTCCTGGTTCACCAGATGCTTGAGCACGAAGCGTTCGACCAGAACCGCCAGACCGACCATGACCACAGCCGTCAGCAAGATCGCCAGCACCGCTGGAACGTGCCAGCCAAAGTTGTGCAGCTGCGTGCCGAAGGTTGCGTTGATCAGGTGGGAAAAGGGGATCTGCCCGTCCTGAATGCCCACCAGCGTCAGCGCGGCAAACAGCGCCAGCACGCCCTGGGCATAGTTGAAGATGCCGCTGGCCTTGAAGATCAGCACGAAACCAAGCGCGACCAGCGCATAAAGCACCCCGGCCATCAGGCCGTTCAGCGTGACTTCGATGGCATAAAGAAGCTGGTCAGGCATCGGCGCCTCCCATGGTGCAAGGGGTCAGGGTCGGGCGGTCAGTCATGGCTCACCCCCAGATAGGCGTCGATCACTGCCTGATTGCTGCGGATCTCGTCGGGCGGGCCATCGCCGATCTTCTTGCCGTAATCCATCACGACCACCCGGTCGGACAGATCCATCACGACGCCCATATCATGTTCGATAAGGGCAATCGTGGTGCCGAATTCGTCGTTCACATCCAGGATAAAGCGGCACATGTCCTCTTTTTCCTCGACGTTCATGCCGGCCATCGGCTCGTCCAGCAGCAAGAGCTTGGGTTCCGCCGCCAGCGCGCGGGCCAGTTCCACCCGCTTTTTCAGGCCATAGGGCAGACGGCCCACCGGGGTCTTGCGGATGTGCTGGATTTCCAGAAAGTCGATGATCTTCTCGACCTTCTCGCGGTGCTCGTCCTCTTCGCGCTGCGCGGCGCCCCACCACAGCGCCTGTTGCGCCATGTTGGATTTCATCAGCGTCAGGCGGCCGGTCATGATGTTGTTCAGCACCGACATGCCTTCGAACAGCGCGATGTTCTGGAAGGTGCGGGCGATGCCCTGGCGGGCCACCTCGTAGGGTTTGGTTGGCGGACGCTTGGCGCCGCGGAACCAGACCTCGCCCTCTTGCGGGACATAAAAACCCGAGATCACGTTCAGCATCGAGGATTTGCCGGCGCCGTTCGGGCCGATGATCGCGCGGATCTCGCCTTCGCGGATGTCGAAGGAGATGTCGGTGATCGCCTTCACCCCGCCAAAGCGCAGCGTGATGTTCTTCATTTCCATCAGCACCGGGCCGATCTTGCGGCCGTCGGCGGTGGTCCAGCCCTCGGCGGGCAGCGGTTGGGCGGCGGCGGTCATGCGGCCTCCTTGCGGGATTGGGCGACGGGCACGACCTTGGCATCACGCATTTCCAACGTGGCGTTGATATAGCCCTTGCGGCCGTCCTCGTAGGTGACTTCGGTGCGGGTGCTGACCTGTTTCGAGCCGTCATAAAGGCCGGCGATCAGATCGGCGTATTTCTCGGCGATGATGTTGCGGCGGACCTTGCGGGTGCGCGTCATCTCGCCGTCGTCGGCGTCCAGTTCCTTGTGCAGCACCAGGAAGCGGTGGATCTGGCAGCCCGACAGCATCCGGTCCTGCGCGACCGAGGCATTCACCTCCTCGACGTGCTTCTGGATCATGTCCAGCACCTTGGGATGCCCGGCCAGTTCCTGATAGCTGGAATAGGCGATGTTGTTGCGTTCCGCCCAGTTGCCCACCGCCGTCAGGTCGATGTTGATGAAGGCGGTGCAGCGATCGCGCCCGTTGCCGAACACCACGGCCTCGAGGATGTTCGGATAGAACTTCAGCTTGTTCTCAACGTATTTCGGCGCGAACAGGCTGCCGTCCGACATCTTGCCGACATCCTTGGCGCGGTCGATGATGCGCAGATGACCCGAGCCTTCCTCGAAGAAGCCGGCATCGCCCGTGGCGACCCAGCCCTCGGCGTCCTTGGTCGAGGCGGTGCTGTCGGGGTTCTTGTAGTATTCGACGAAGGTTCCGGGGCTGCGATACAGCACCTCGCCATTCTCGGCGATCTTCACCTCGACGCCGGGCGAAGGCACGCCCACGGTGTCCGAGCGCACCTCGCCATCGGGCTGCTGGGTGATGAACACCGTCGCCTCGGTCTGGCCATAGAGCTGCTTGAGGTTGATCCCGAGCGAGCGGTAGAAGTCGAAAATCTCGGGCCCGATCGCCTCGCCGGCGGTATAGCCGACGCGGACACGGCTGAAGCCAAGGGTGTTCTTGAGCGGGCCATAGACGAACAGGTTGCCCAGCGCATAACGCAGGCGGTCCATGCCCGACACCGGCTTGCCATCAAGGATGGCCGGGCCCACCCGGCGGGCCACGTCCATGTAGTGATCGAACAGCCATTTCTTGAAGCGGCCGGCGTCTTCCATGCGGATCATCACGCTGGTCAGCTGGCCTTCGAACACCCGCGGCGGGGCAAAGAAATAGGTCGGCCCGATCTCGCGCAGGTCGGTCATCATGGTGGCGGCGGATTCGGGGCAGTTGACGCAAAAGCCGGTCCAGAACGATTGCCCGACCGAGAAGATGAAGTCGCCAACCCAGGCCATCGGCAGATAGGCCAGAATATCCTCGCCCGGCCCCAGCCGGTCGAATTCGGCGGAATTTCTCGCCGTCTCGATCACGTTGCGGTTCGACAGAACCACGCCCTTGGGCTTGCCCGTGGTGCCCGATGTATAGAGCATCACGCAGGTATGGTCCCAGGTCAGCTCGGCGGTGCGGGCGTCAAGCTCGGCCTCGACGCGGTAGTGACCGGCCTTGCCCTCTTCGGCGACATCGTGCAGCCAGTTCAGGTGGCTGTGGTCGTATTTCCGCATCCCCCGCTTGTCGTGATAGAGGATGTGCTCGATGTTCGGCAGCCGGTCCTGGATTTCCAGCACCTTGTCCACCTGTTCCTGATCGCCGGCGATGACGAAGCGCGCGCCGCAGTGGTCCAGCACATAGGCCATCTCTTCGGCCACCGCGTCCTGATAGAGCGGAACCGGGATCGCGCCGCACATCTGCGCCGCGACCATCGACCAGTAAAGCGCCGGGCGGTTGCGGCCGATGATCGCCACATAGTCACCGCGGTTGATGCCAAGGATCATCAGACCAAGCGCGATGTTGCGGATCTCTTCGGCCGTCTGCGCCCATGTCCAGGTCTGCCAGATGCCGAATTCCTTTTCCCGGTAGGCCGGTTTGCCGCCATGCACACGGGCATTGCGCGCGAGCAGCGCGGGAATGGAGCAAAGATCGCCTGACGGCGTTTGCATTTGCACGGACTGTCCCTCCCTTGGCCGGGAATGCCGCGTCCTCCTTGCGACGATTCCCGCCTCCTTGCGTTGAGTGAGGGATCGGGGCGAAAGGTTGCCTGACTTTTTCGCAATCCTTACGAATTGTAACACTACGATTGAAAGGCTTTCCGGCTGGCCGGGGCGGGTGCTAGACCGGACCCCGCACCGCCCGCATCCGGCGCCGGGGGCCAGCCCCCGGACCCCCGGGATATTTGAGGACAGATGAAGGGGCGGCGACAGGAGGACCGGATGCCGCTGACCGACGATGCCCGCACCGGGCTGACCCGTGCCGGGCTGAACATGATCCAGCAGGCGCTGTCGATCTTTGACAGCGACCTGAAGCTTGCGGTCAGCAACCAGCGGTTCCAGAGCATGTTCGACTTTCCCGATGCCCTGGTCACGCCCGGGGCGGATTTCGAGGATGTCATCCGCTTTCAGGTGATGCGCGGGGAATATGGCCCCGTGGATGATCCCGAAGAGGCGATCCGCGTGCGGGTCGAGGCCGCGCGTGCCTTTGTGCCGCATTACATGGAGCGCCAGCGCGCAAACGGGCGGTGGATTTCGGTCGAGGGGGCGCCCCTGTCACAGGGCGGCTGGGTGACGGTCTATACCGACATCACCGAGGTGAAGCTGCAAGAAGGCCTGTTGCGGGCCCGGTCCGAAGAGCTGTCGGGCGAGGTGCTGGCCCATGCCGAACGGCTGGCGCAGGCCAACCGGCAGCTGGGCGCAAGCAACGCCGCCCTTGAAGATGCCAAGCGCGAGCTGACCGAGATGGAGGCGCGCACCCGGCTGACCACCGAGATGATGCCGGCCCACATCGCCCATGTCGGCCGCGATCTGCGCTATACCTATTCCAACCGGCGGCTGAGCTCGGTGCTGCCGGGCCGGCCGTCGAACATTCTGGGCCTGACGGGGCGCGAGGCGCTGGGGCCGGCGACCTTTGCCAAGATCGAACGCAACCTGCGTCAGGCGCTGGCCGGCGAGGCGACGGTGCTGGAGTTTTCCGACGACGACAGCGGGCGGCGGATCCGCGGGGCCTTTACCCCCGACCGGATCGGGGACGGGCCGATCAACGGGGTCTATATCCTGTCGATGGACGTGACCGAAGAGGCGCAGGCCCGCGCCGCGCTGACCCAGACCCGCAAGCGCGAGCTGGCCGCGCAGCTGACGAGCGGGCTGGCGCATGATTTCGCCAATCTGCTGACGATCATCCTGGGCCTGCAATCGCGGCTGGAGCGGATGGACCTGCCGGCCGAGGCCGCCGATCTGGTACAGGCGACGCTGGCTGCGGCGCGGCGGGGGGGTGTGCTGCTGGACCGGATCGGCTCGATCTCGGGCAAGCGGGCGCTGAAGCCGGTGGCGGTGGACCTGGCGGCCTTTGGGGCCGAGTTGCGCACCCTGGCCCGTGCGGCGCTGCCCGACCGGGTGGCGCTGGACATCCGGGTCGACGATTTCGGCGGGCCGGTGCTGCTGGATCCGGGGGCGTTGCAGGATGCGCTGGTCAACCTGATCCTGAATGCGCGCGATGCGATGGGGGCAGGCGGCGGGCGCATCACCGTGACCGCCCGGTCGCTGCGCGATACCTGGGCCGAATTCACCGTATCGGACGATGGCCCCGGCTTTTCCCCCGAGGCGCTGGAGCGCGGGCTGGATCCGTTCTTCACCACCAAGGGCGGCGAAGGGTCGGGGCTGGGGCTGGCGATGGTCTATGACCATGTGAACCTGGCGGGCGGATCGGTGCGGCTGGGCAACCGGGTGCCGCGGGGTGCCATCGTCACGCTGCGCCTGCCGCTGCGGCGGGTCAGCGCGCAGGTCGCGCCCGGCCTTGTGCTGCTGGTCGAGGACAGTGACGACATCCGCGAATCTGTGCGCGAGATGCTGCGCATCATGGGCCATGCCGTGATCGAGGCGACCAGCGCCGAAGAGGCCGAGGCGCTGGCCACCCTGCCCGGCCTGCTGCTGATCCTGTCGGACATCAATCTGAAAGGCGCGACGACCGGCGTTGCGCTGGCCGAGCGGCTGGCCGGGCGTGGCAGCACCGTGCCGCTGGCGTTGATGACCTCGCTGCCGGCCAGCGATCCGCGCCGTGCCCGCGCCGAGCGGCAGTTTCCCGTGCTGGCCAAGCCGTTTGACGCGCCCGCGCTGGCTGCCTTCCTGTCCCGCCTGCCCCTGACCGAGAGCGCCGCATGACGCAAGCCCATATCGCGATT
Organism: Gemmobacter nectariphilus DSM 15620; assembly: GCF_000429765.1. Taxonomy (GTDB): domain Bacteria; phylum Pseudomonadota; class Alphaproteobacteria; order Rhodobacterales; family Rhodobacteraceae; genus Wagnerdoeblera; species Wagnerdoeblera nectariphila. Next base: position 314,769 of record NZ_KE386949.1, read on the forward strand.
CTGGACGACGAAGCCGAAATCCGCCGGATGCTGGCCGATGCCCTGACCGAGGCAGGGTATCGGGTGACCACCTTTGCCCGCGCCACCGAATTCGAGGCCGCCCCGAACCGGGGCGCGCCCGATGTCTGTCTGGTCGATCTGGGGTTGCCCGACCGCGACGGGCTGGCGGTGGTTCACCGGCTGGCGCTGGAATCGGGGGCGGCGATCATCATCATCTCGGGCCGCGCACAGGTGCAGGACCGGGTGACGGGGCTGGAGCTGGGGGCGGACGATTACATCATCAAGCCCTTCGAGCCGGCCGAGGTGGTCGCCCGCGTCCGTGCGCGGCTGCGCAAGGGCCGGGCCGAGGCGGCACCGCGCGCCCCGCAACTTGCCCGCTTCAACGGCTGGACGGCCGAGTTCGACCGCTATGTCCTGGTGGCCGAGGATGGCACCGAAGTGCCCTTCAGCCATGCCGAAGGCGAGGTGCTGCGCATGTTCCTGGACAGCCCCAAGCGGCTCATCAGCCGGGCGCAGATGCAAGAGACCCTGGGCGGCGCGGCTGGGGAGAGCTTTGATCGCGCGATGGATGTGCGCATCTCGCGCCTGCGCACCAAACTGGGCGAGGATCCGAAGAACCCGCGCCTGATCAAGACGATCTATGGCGCGGGCTATATCTTTCTGGGCGATGTGAGCTGGGGATAGCACCGGCCGCCTTGCACGGCCCCCCGCGTGGACGGGGGCCCTGCCCCCGGTCGCGTTCCGCGACTCCCCCGGGGTATTTGAGGCAAGGTGAAGAGCAGGCGTTTGCCCTGCCCCCCTTGCCTTTCCTTGCGGAAGGGTCTTTCTGCGAAGGGTGCGGCCATGAGTCTCGGGCTCGGCCGTCTTGACTGCCCGTATGGAAGTGAACGGTTCCGATGACGACAGCCACCCTTGATGCCGCGCCCAGCCCCACCCGTCCACGCACCTATCTGGGTGTGCTGATCGTGCTGGGGATGACGCATTTTCTGAACGACCTGATGCAATCGCTGATCCCGGCGGCCTATCCGCTGCTCAAGGAAAGCTATGCGCTGGATTTCTGGCAGATCGGCATGATCACCATGACGTTCCAGATCGCCGGATCGCTGCTTCAGCCGGTGATCGGTTTTGTCACCGACAAGCGCCCTGCGCCCTATTCGCCGGTGGTGGGCATGATGTTCACGCTGTCGGGTCTGGTCAGCCTGGCCTTTGCCCACAGCTATGCGGTGATTCTGGTCTCGGTGGCGCTGATCGGCATCGGCTCGTCGATCTTTCACCCCGAGGCGACGCGGATGGCGCGCTATTCCGCAGGATCGCGTCAGGGGCTGGCGCAGGGCATCTTTCAGGTCGGCGGACAGGCTGGCGGCGCGCTGGGGCCGGTGTTCGCCGCGCTGATCATCGTGCCCTGGGGCCAGCCCACCCTGGCCTGGTTTGCCGTCACTGCCCTGATGGCCATGGCGCTGCTGGGCTGGATCGGCAGCAAGCAGCGCGAGATCAGCGCCGCCTTTGCCGCCGGACGCGCCAAGGGCAAGGGCGCAGGCGGTGCCCATGCCAGCTATACCCCGGCCACCGTGATGGTGGGCATGGTGGTGCTGACGCTGCTGATGTTTTCCAAGAACGCCTATGGCGAGAGCTTTCGGTCCTTCTATACCTTTTACCTGATGGACCGTTTCGGGCTGTCGATCCCTTCGGCGCAGATGATGCTGTTCTTCTTCCTGCTGGCCTCGGCCGTGGGGGCGCTGATCGGCGGGATCGTCGGCGACCGGATCGGGCGCTATCGGGTGATCTGGATTTCCGTGCTGGGGCCGCTGCCGCTGACGCTGCTGCTGCCGCATGTCGATCTGTTCTGGACCGGCATCCTGACGGTGATGATCAACCTGATCATGGCCAGCGCCTTTGCCTCGATCCTGATCTACGCGATGGAACTGGCGCCGAACCGGATCGGGCTGATCGGCGGGCTGTTCTATGGGCTGAACTTTGGCCTTGGCGGCATCGCCGCGGCGATTCTGGGCGGGCTGGCCGACACCTATGGGGTCGAGACCGTCTACCGGATCTGCGCCTTCCTGCCGCTGGCCGGGCTGCTGGCCTGGTTCCTGCCCCGAATCGACGACCGGCGCGGGGCCTGACCCGCGGCCGGGGGCGTGCCGACGCCCCCGACTGATCCGCAAGGCCCTGGGCAACGTAGACGCGACATGTGTCATGTCGGAGCGCGCCGCCCATGTATAGACCTGCAATCCTTGCCTCTTGCCTGTGGCTGTCAGGCACTGCCGCCCTGGCCGAGACGGTGCGAATCCAGTCGCAGAGCGATTTCCTGGCGATCGTGCAAGGCAAGGCCCTGACACGCCTTGGCATCGCGCTGGAGGTCACGCCCGATGGCCGCATCACCGGGCGCGCCTTTGGCAGCCCGGTTTCGGGCGCCTGGGTCTGGAAGGACGGGTATTTTTGCCGAAGCCTTTATCATGGCGAGCGCGATCTGGGGGACAATTGCCAGATGGTCGAATTGCGCGGCTCGCGGCTGCGCTTCACGTCGGACAGGGGGGCCGGCATTCATGCCGATCTGCGGCTGAACTGACGCCGCAAATGCAAAGGGCCGCATCCGAAGATGCGGCCCAATCTGCAAGCTCTGCAAAGCAGCTTAGCCCTGACGGGCCTTGTAGCGCTTTTGCGTCTTGTTGATCACGTAGATCCGGCCCTTGCGGCGCACGATCTGGCAATCGCGGTGACGCTGCTTGAGCGAGCGGAGCGAGTTTGCGACCTTCATGGTGCTCTCCTTCTTCGCGGCGCGTCGCGCGCCTTGGGGTTGCCGTTTGCCTGGGGTATTCCCCAAGCGGTGAATGGTGGGCACGACAAGGATCGAACTTGTGACCCCTACGATGTCAACGTAGTGCTCTACCGCTGAGCTACGCGCCCGTCGCTGTCTGCCCTATCGTCTGTCGAACACAAGGTCAACAGGGCAAAACCGCGTCTGACGAGGCGTATAGACAGAGTCGCAGGGGGCTTCAAGGGGGTCTGTAACGGTTTTGCGCGAAAGCCTCGAAACCATCGACAGGGGCGCGGTTTGGGCTATAGCATGACCACCCAGAGGAGACCCATGAGCCGCACCGCCTTTGATCTTTTCCTTCCGCGTCGGCGCGATACGGCGACCGTCTTTGCATCGCCCCATAGCGGGCGTGACTATCCGGCTGAATTCGTGGCCCAAAGCCCGCTCAGCCGCCGGGTGCTGCGATCATCCGAAGACGCCTTTGTCGATATCCTGTTCGGCACTGCGCCCGATCATGGCGCACCGCTGCTGTCGGCGCGCCTGCCGCGCGCCTGGGTCGATCTGAACCGCGCGGTGGACGAGCTGGACCCGGCGCTGATCGAAGGGGTGGGGCGCGGCGCGCTCAATCCCCGCGTGGCCTCGGGGCTGGGGGTGATTCCGCGCGTCGTTTCGGGGGGGCGGGTGATTCATCCCGGCCGCATTTCCCGCACCGAGGCCGATGCACGGCTGAACACCGTCTGGCACCCCTATCACGAGACGCTGCAGACACTGCTGCGCGAGGCGCGGCACGTCCACGGGGCGGCGCTGCTGATCGATTGCCATTCGATGCCCCACGAGGCGATTGCCGCGCATGGCTCGGCCAACCGTCCTTGCCCCGAGGTGGTTCTGGGCGATCGCCATGGCTCGGCCTGCGGGGCAGATGTGATGGTCGAGGTAGAGGCCGCCTTTGTCCGCGCCGGCTTTCGCGTGGCCCGCAACACGCCCTTTGCCGGGGCCTATGTCAGCCACGCCTATGGCCGCCCGTCGATCGGGCAGCATGTCGTGCAGGTGGAAATCGACCGGGCCGTCTACATGGACGAGGCGCGGATCCTGCCCTCGGCGCAATTCGACACGGTGCGCCGGCGGCTGGCGCAGGTTGTCAACGATCTGTCGGCGCTTGGGCGGCGGCTGGGGCCGGGCGTTTCGCTGGCGGCCGAATAGCCGGCTGGTATCGGCCGCGCTTCGGCTGTATGCGCCGTGCCCGTGGGATATTTGCATCAAGGCGAAAACCGGACCAGGATCGCCGGAAGGGTAAGGGCATGAGCGGACCCGAGAGCAAGGCACGGTCGCATGGCCGGTTTTCGGTAAAGGTCTCGTTGCAGCCGCGCGACCTGATGGAAGAGCCGCGCGTGGTGCGCGGGGCGTGGCGGGCCCGCGTCATCACCCTGTTCCCCGAGGCATTTCCGGGCACGCTGGGCCTGTCGCTGACCGGCAAGGCGCTGGATCAGGGGCTTTGGGCGCTGGAGACCATCGGCCTGCGCCAGTTCGGCGAAGGCAAGCACCGCAATGTCGATGATACCCCCGCCGGGGGCGGCGCCGGCATGGTGCTGCGCGCCGATGTGGTGACCCGCGCCCTGGCCGAGGCCAGCGAGGGCACCCCGCGCGAGCGCGCCCGCTGGCCCATCGTCTACCTCTCGCCGCGCGGGCGGCGGTTCGATCAGGCGATGGCCCGCGACTGGGCCGCCGCCGATGGCATCACGATGATCTGCGGCCGATTCGAAGGCGTAGATCAGCGCGTTCTGGACCGTTTCGCGATTCAAGAGGTCAGCCTGGGCGATTTCGTGATGACCGGCGGAGAGATCGCCGCGCAAGCGATGATCGACGCCACGGTCCGGCTGTTGCCCGGCGTTCTGGGCAACGCCGCCTCGACCGAGGAGGAAAGCTTTTCCGATGGTCTGCTCGAACATCCGCAATACACCCGCCCTGCCGTCTGGGACGGGCGCGAGATCCCGGCCGTCCTGACCTCGGGCAATCATGCCGAGGTGGCCAAATGGCGCCGGGCCGAGGCCGAACGGATCACCCAGGAGCGCCGCCCCGACCTTTGGGCCGCCTATCTTGCGCGGCAGGGCAAAAGCTGAGCCCCGCCTTTGGCCTGCGTTCAAACAATTGTTGACCGTTTTCAGCCCAGGCTGGGCCGCGAACCCGGCCTCTGGTCTTGCCCTCGGGAAAGGGTGCGGCTAGCAAGTCCGGGTCGCCCATGGACCGGAGTGCCCGATGACCTCGCTGCTGCAAATCCTGCTTATGATCCTGCAAGTGGCGCAATTCGTCATCCTTGCGCATATCATCATGAGCTGGCTGATCAACTTTCAGGTGCTGAACCTGCGCCAGCCGCTGGTCTATCAGATCTGGAACGGGCTGGAGCGGTTGCTGGCCCCGGTCTATGACCGCATCCGCTCGGTGCTGCCCAGCCTTGGCGGGCTGGATCTGGCGCCGCTGATCGCGCTGCTGGCGATCTATGCCCTGCGGATCGTGATCACGAACAACCTCTACAGCTTCTGAGCCAATGCCCGATCCGCAGGAAGTTCTGTCCCGCGTCTTCGGGTTCCCCGACTTTCGCCCCGGCCAGGCGGAAATCGTCCAGGCCGTGCTGGCCGGGCGCAACACGCTGGCGATCATGCCGACGGGCGGGGGCAAGTCGCTGTGCTTTCAGTTGCCGGCCCTGTGCCGCGACGGGCTGACGGTGGTGATCTCGCCGCTGATCGCGCTGATGCGCGATCAGGTCCGCGCGCTGCGCGCGGTGGGGGTCGAGGCAGGCGCGCTGACATCGGGCAATACCGAGGAAGAGACGGCCGAGGTCTTTCAGGCGCTCGACGACGGGCGGCTGAAACTGCTGTATCTGGCGCCCGAACGGCTGGCCAGCGTCGGCACACAGGCCATGCTGCGCCGCGTCGGCTGCACCCTGATCGCGGTGGACGAGGCGCATTGCGTCAGCCAGTGGGGCCATGATTTCCGCCCCGATTATCTGCGCATCGGCGAATTGCGCCAGTCGCTGGGCGTGCCGCTGGCGGCCTTTACCGCCACCGCCGATGCCGAAACGCGGGGCGAGATCGTCACCCGCCTGTTCGGGGGCGAGACGCCGGAAACCTTTCTGCGCGGCTTTGACCGGCCGAACATCCACCTGGCCTTTGCCGCCAAGGACCAGCCCCGCAAGCAGATCCTGTCCTTTGTCACGGCGCGGCGGGGCCGGTCGGGGATTGTCTATTGCGGCACGCGGGCGCGGACGGAAACCCTGGCCCAGGCGCTGCGCGATGAGGGGCACCCCGCCATCGCCTACCACGGCGGCATGGACCCCGATCAGCGGCGCGAGGCCGAGCGGCGGTTCCAGCAGGAAGACGGGCTGATTGTCGTGGCCACCGTCGCCTTCGGCATGGGGATCGACAAGCCCGACATCCGCTGGGTCGCGCATTCTGACCTGCCCAAATCGATCGAGGGTTACTATCAGGAAATCGGCCGCGCGGGCCGCGACGGGGCACCGGCGGAAACCCTGACGCTCTATGGCGCCGACGATATCCGCCTGCGCCGCAGCCAGATCGACGAAGGGCTTGCCCCGCCTGAACGCAAACAGGCCGATCATGCCCGACTGAACGCCCTGCTGGGTCTGGCCGAGGCAACGGGGTGCCGGCGGCAGGTCTTGCTGGGTTATTTCGGCGAGACGGCCGAGCCTTGCGGCAACTGCGATCTGTGCGACCGGCCGGTCGAGATTTTCGATGCGACCGAGGCGGTGCGCAAGGCGCTGTCGGCCATCTTGCGCACCGGCGAATCCTTTGGCGCGGGGCATCTGATCGACATCCTGCGCGGCAACGAGACCGAAAAGGTCAAGGCGCGCGGGCATGACCGGCTGCCGACCTTTGCCGTCGGGCGCGACATGGCGAAATCGGCCTGGGATGCGGTCTTCCGCCAGATGATGGGGCGCGATCTGGTCCGCCCCGATCCCGAACGCCACGGCGCCTTGCGCATGACCGAGGCAGCCGTTCCGGTGCTCAAGGGCGAAGTGCCGATCCACCTGCGCCGCGATGCGCTGAAGGCAACCGACCGCCCCGCCGTCAAGGCGCTGGTGGCCGAGGAGGACGCGCCGCTGCTGTCCGCGCTGAAAGCCAAGCGCCGCGCCCTGGCCGAGGCGGCGGGCGTTCCGGCCTATATCGTCTTTCCCGACCGCACCCTTGTCGAAATGGCCGAGCGCCGCCCGAGCACCATGGACGAAATGGCCCGCATCACCGGGGTTGGCGCCAAGAAGCTGGAAAGCTTTGGCGCCGACTTCCTGTCGGTGATCGCCGGCGCGGCCGAACCGCTGCACCCCCAGCGGATGCGCCTTGCCGGGCGGGCCGAGGCCGAGGTGTTCGACCGCCTGCAAGAAGCCCAGCTGGAACTGGTGCGCGGCGAGGACGGGGCGGGCAAATACCTGACCTGCACCCATGCCACGCTGCGGATGATCGCCGAACGCCGCCCCGGATCGCTGGCCGAGCTGGAGCGGGTGCAGGGCATGGGGCCACAAAAGGCCGAACGCTTCGGCGCCGCCTTTCTGGAAATCCTGCGCGAGGCCTGAGCCGGGCGAACCCGGCCCACCGCCATTGCCGCAAACCGCCCCAGATGCTATGGCGCAGCAGGAATTGGCAACGGCCAAACGCGTAAAAAGGACAAGTCATGGCGCAGGACTACATCGTCAAGGATATCGGGCTGGCAGAGTTCGGCCGCAAGGAACTCGACATCGCCGAAACCGAGATGCCGGGCCTGATGGCCTGCCGCGCCGAATTCGGCGAGACCAAGCCGCTGAAAGGCGCGCGGATCGCCGGCAGCCTGCACATGACGATCCAGACCGCCGTTCTGATCGAAACGCTCAAGGCCCTGGGCGCCGATGTCCGCTGGGCGTCGTGCAACATCTTCTCGACCCAGGACCACGCGGCAGCGGCGATTGCCGCGACCGGCACCCCGGTCTTTGCGGTCAAGGGCGAAAGCCTGGAAGAATACTGGGATTACACCGACCGCATCTTCCAGTTCGGGGGGATCGGTGGCACCTGCAACATGATCCTCGACGATGGCGGCGATGCGACGCTCTATATCCTGATGGGCGCGCGCGTCGAGGCAGGCGAGACCGACCTGATCGAAACCCCGACCAGCGAGGAAGAGGTGTGCCTCTTCAACCAGATCAAGAAGCGCCTGAAGGCCAGCCCCGGCTGGTTCACCAAACAGCGCGCCGAGATCCAGGGCGTGTCCGAGGAAACCACCACGGGCGTCAAGCGCCTTTATGATCTGCACAAGAAGGGCCTGCTGCCCTTCCCGGCGATCAACGTCAACGACAGCGTCACCAAGTCGAAGTTCGACAACAAGTATGGCTGCAAGGAATCGCTGGTCGACGGCATCCGCCGCGCAACCGATGTGATGATGGCCGGCAAGGTCGCCGTGGTCTGCGGCTATGGCGATGTGGGCAAGGGCTCGGCGGCCTCGCTGGCCGGTGCAGGCGCCCGCGTCAAGGTGACCGAGGTTGACCCGATCTGCGCGCTGCAAGCCGCGATGGACGGGTTCGAGGTCGTGCTGCTGGAAGATGTCATCGACACCGCCGACATCTTCATCACCACCACCGGCAACAAGGACGTCATCCGCATCGAGCATATGCGCGCGATGAAGGACATGGCGATCGTCGGCAACATCGGGCACTTCGACAATGAAATCCAGGTCGCCGCGCTGAAGAACCACAAGTGGACCAACATCAAGGACCAAGTGGACATGATCACCATGCCCTCGGGCAACCGGATCATCCTGCTGTCCGAAGGGCGTCTGCTGAACCTTGGCAATGCGACCGGGCACCCGTCCTTTGTGATGTCGGCCAGCTTCACCAACCAGGTGCTGGCACAGATCGAGCTGTGGACCAAGGGCGATCACTACAAGCCCGGCGTCTACATCCTGCCCAAGCATCTGGACGAAAAGGTGGCCCGCCTGCATCTGGAACGGATCGGGGTCAAGCTGACGGTGCTCAAGCCCGATCAGGCGGCCTATATCGGCGTGACGCCCGAAGGCCCGTTCAAGCCCGAGCATTACCGCTATTGATACCCCTTTCAGGGATCGCAAGGGCCGCCGGGCAACCGGCGGCCCTTGTCGTTGCCGGCCCTGCGGTGTTCCGCCGGCACGGGGAGAAACGGGGCAGAATTCCCTTGGTCCGCCCGTTGCATTGCGCCTAAGGTTCGTGGGGGCGCCGGCCTGAATGGGTCAGGCACATGACCGAACCACACATGGGGGACATGGGATGAGCAAACGTGACGAGTTGATCGCCAAATACGCCGACGATCTGCGCAACAAATGCAGGGTCGAGCCGGATATGGCGCTTCTGACCAAGGTGACCATCGGCTGCGGCCCGGCAATCTACAATGCCGACAGCGAAACGGTCGCGGCCTCGCAGCCGGCCGAGCTTGAGACGGTCAAGAAGAACTTCCTGATGAAGAAGCTGGGCCTGCCCGACAGCCCTGCCCTGATGGATGCGATCAACGCGGTCGTCGAGGTCTATGGCAAGTCCGAGCGCAACAAGTATCGCGCGGTGGTCTATTACCTGCTGGTCAAGCATTTCGGCAAGGAAGCGGTCTATGGCTGAACCGCCGCGCCGGATTTGAGGAAAATCCGGCGTATTCGCCATTTGGCGCCAGGGCGCTGCGGGTGTATCAAGGGGTCAAGGGCCAGTATGGCCGGAACCTGATGATCTTCCCGTGGTGCGAGGGGTGCGCCTGGGTGTGAAGGGGGGTTCCGGTTCGCCGGGCCCCCCGTTTCCTTTTCAGCGTGGTTCTGTCGGCTGCCGGGGATGGGGGTTTCACACCCCCAATGCGGCACGGCGCCAAGGCGCCGTGCCGCATTCCCCCGTGGGATATTTTCTTCAAGGCGAAAGGGGGCGGTGTCTTTGCCGCCGAGGCACCTTCGGGAGGCCGCCGCGACGATTTGGGGGCCACCCTAGGCCTGGGGATCGGGGCGCCAGCGTTGATCTGTGCCAAGGCGCAGGCGCGGGGTGGCGATGGCGGACACGAACCCCATGCCGGGAGGCACCGCTGCGGACCACAGCCGCCCCTGCGCCATGGCAAAACCGCAGGCAACCGGGGTGACGCCCGCCTTTGACAGCACCGCAAGCGCCGCGCGCAGGGTGCTGCCGGTGCTGGCCACATCGTCGACCAAGGCCACCCGCCGCCCGGACAGCAGCGGCAGCATACGCGGGTCAAGGTATAGCCGCTTGCCCTGCCCCGGCGTGGTGATCGAGGACAGCGGCTCGGACAGATCCTCGTCATACCAGAACTTGCGGCTGGTCCCCATGGGCACCATCCGGCGATGCCCCAGCCGCCGCGCCACTGCATCGGCAAGGCCAAGACCCAGCGTCGGCAATCCGACCACCACCTCGGGCGCATGGGATGCCAGCCGGGCCGCCAGCACCTCGGCCAGCGCATCGGCCACCGCGAACCCCGCCTGATTGACGATCAGCGATGCAACGCCCTGTGTGCCATCCCCCGGCAGGGTGCGGATGGGCAAGGCTATCTGGCGCCCGTCGGGCAACCGTGCCGGATAAAGGCCTTGATAGCCCGCCGCATCATCCCACGGCAGGGTGCCGGGCGGGAAAAGGTCTTGCCAGAACTCGTGCGGGGCCAGGGTCACGAAAGGCCCGCGATCAGCTGCTCGACGGCTGCGCGTCCTTCGACCTCGGTTGCGACCAGCACCAGCATGCGCGAGATCTCGGGCGTCAGCGCGCCCGCATCGCGGGTGGGGCCAAGGTCGACCGCAAGGCCGGTCGATTCCAGCCCGAACAGTTCACGGTTCGTCGCCATCAGCATCACGCAAGGATCATGCAGGGGGCGGCTTTCGGCGCCTGGCCCGGTGACGGTGGTGTTCTGGAAATAGGCCTCGATCAGCCGGGCGGAATACTGTGCCTGCGGGGTGCCGGCGGCGTGAAGGCGCGCGCAATCCTCGGGCGTTGCACGCACCTGGCGCGTGACATCCAGCGGGATCAGCACGATCGGCAGGCCCGAGCCCAGCACGATGTCCGCCGCCTCGGGGTCAGCCGCCATGTTGAATTCCGACCGTGGCCCGATATTGCCCTTGTCGCGCAGCGCGCCGCCCATGGCGATGATGCGGCTGACACGGCGGGCCGCGACGGGATGCTGCTGGAACAGCCGGGCAATGTTGGTCATCGGGCCCAGCACCATCAGAACCACCTCCGAGGCCGGCTCGCGCATCAGCGTCTCGGCCAGAAAGCTGACCGCATCATCCCGCGCGGGCACTGTAGGCATGGGGAAATCGACCCCGCCCAGACCGTCCGATCCATGGATGTCCGACACGTCGAACCCCTTGCGCGACAGCGGCCCGGCGGCCCCCGCGTGCACGGGAATATCCTCGCGCCCCATCAGCGCCAGGATGCGGCCGGCGTTGCGCGTGGTCCGCTCGATCCCGATGTTGCCGGCAACGGTGGTGATCCCGAGAACCTCGAGGTCCGGCGCGGCAAGGGCATAAAGGATCGCCACGGCATCGTCGATGCCGGGGTCCGTGTCGATCAGCACTCGGGTGGTCATGTTGTCTCCGCTTCGTCTCTGGCCATTCAACGCGCCCGCTGGCAGATTGCAACCCCATGCGATGGAGAGCCCGATGCCCGACGATCTGATCCTGAACGCAGCCGACGAGGTCAAGATCCGTCAGGCGCTGGTGCTGGTCGCGCTGGGGCGGCAACCTGCCGATCTGGCGCTGCGGGTCGGGCGGCTGTTCGATGCCCCCACCGGCACCTGGATGGAGGATGCCGAGATCGTCATCAAGGGCCGCCGCATCGCCTATACCGGCCCGCGCGGGTCCTGGCCGGGCACGGCCGCACGGATCGAGGATCGCCCCGCCCTTGCCGCCGTGCCCGGCTTTGGCGAGGTGCACAAGCATATCGAATCCAGCCACCTGACCCCGGAACATGAGGCCGCGCTGGTGCTGCCCCATGGCAATACCTGGACCTGCGAGGCGAGCCACGAATTTTCCAACGTCAACGGCGCGAAGAACCTGGACTTCTGGCTGACCGCCCGCCGCGCGGGCTGCCCGCTGAAAATCTTTCCGCTGCCGGGGTCGGCCGTGCCCCCCACGGGCTACGAGGTTTCGGGCGGGCATTTCGGCGCACAGGAACAGGCCGTCTTCATGGCCGAGCCGATGGTGGCCGGACTGGACGAGGTGATGGACTGGCCCGCCGTCTGGAACCGCGAGAACCCCTCCTATGACCGGCTTTGGGGCATGATCGGCGCGACCTTTGCGGCGCGCGGCGTGGTCGAGGGACACGCGGCAGGCATGCGCGATCTGCCCGGCATCAACGCCTTTGCCGCCGCCGGTCTTGCCAGCGACCACGAGGCATGGACGCCCGAGGAAGCCTGGGACAAGCTCCGCCATGGCCTGTTCCTGGAAATCCGCCCGCATTCCATGCCCGACATCATCGGCGGGTTGCTGGAGCGCGGGCTGAAGGACTGGTCGCAGATCGCCTTTGCGACCGATGACCGCGGCGCCTCGGACACGCTGAAGATGGGGGCGACCGATTACAACGTGCGCCTGGCGATCCAGTCGGGGCTGACGCCGGAACAGGCGATCCAGTGCGTCACCATCAACCCGGCCCGGCATATGCGCCTGACGCCCTGGGTCGGCGCCATCGCACCGGGGCGTTATGCGGACCTGGTGCTGCTGTCCGATGTGGCCACGCTGGAGATTGCCGAGGTCTGGGCGGATGGCGCGCAAGTCTCCTCTGGCAAGGCATACACCGGCGCCCTGCCCCGCATCGACTGGCCCGACTGGGCGACGACATCGGTAAAGCTGCCGCGCGCGCTGACGGCCGAGGATTTCGCCATCCCCGCCCCCGGCCCCATGGCCAAGGCCGCGCTGCTGCGCCCGTTCCACTGGGCGGATGACTTCATCACCACGGACCTGCCGGTCGAAAACGGTCAGGTTCAGCGCGACACCGCCCGCAATATCACCAAATTCGCCGTGGTGGACCGGCACACGGGCGCGGGCACCATCGGCCGCATGTTCTGGCTGGGCACCGGCCCGGCCACGCCGGATACCGCCGTCGCCTGCTCGGTCGCGCATGACAGCCATAATATCTGGGTCGTGGGGTCGTCCGATGCCGCCATGGCGCTGGCGGTCAACCATCTGCGCGAAACCCAGGGCGGCTGGGCGCTGGCCACCGGCGGGCGCATCACGGCGCAGGTCCGCTATGAGGTCGGCGGGCTGATGACCGCCCGCCCTGCCGAAACCTTGCACGCCGAGATGGAAGCCCTCTATGCCGAGGCGGCGAAGATCGACTGGATGTTTGAGCCCACCTTCTCGCCCCGCTGGTGGGCCGGCTTCCCCGAGCGGCTGCAATTCGCAACCCTGACCTGCGCGCCCTGGCGCTGGGTGCTGGTGGCGCCGAACCCCGCCGCCCCCACGGGCCTTGTGAACGTGCAGACCGGCCAGTCCCACCCGGTGGTCTGGTAGACCTGCAACTTCATCTTTCCCCAAATACCCTGGGGGTCCGGGGGCGATGCCCCCGGCCTCGCTCACCGCCCGCGCAGGGCCCGATCAATCTCGGCCATCCGGCCCCGGAACCGGCCGGCCACCTGCGCCGCATCGGCCCTGGCCTTGGCCGGATCGACCGACAGCACCTGCCGGCCGCGCATCAGCCAGCGCCCGGCGACCATCACATCTGCAACATCCGGCGCCATCGCGGAAAAGACCAGGGTGGCATAAATGTCATAAACCGGATGCAGCCGCGGCGCGGCCATGGAAACCCGGATCAGATCGGCCTGCTTGCCGGGTTCCAGCGATCCGATATGGCGGTGCAGGCCCAGAACCCGCGCGCCCTCGATCGTCGCCATGCGGATCACCTCGACCGCCGGCATCGGCTTGCGCGATCCGCCGGCGATCTTCTGGAACATCGACACCGGCGCGAACTGGGCGAACAGATCCAGCGTGTTGCCGCTCATCGGGCCATCGGTGGAAATGCCGACCGGGATCCCAGCCGCCCGCATCGCCGTCACCGGCGCGATCCCGCGCCCTCCCTTGCCATTCGCCCGCGCGTTATGGGCAACCCCGACGCCAGAGGCCGCCATCAGCGCAATGTCATCTGGCGAGACATGCAGGCAATGCGCCGCCACAAGACCGGGGCGCAGCAGCCCCGCCTGCGCCACGGCCTGAACCGGCGACAGGCCAAGACCGGCCGCCCAGTCGGTTTCCGGCCCGGTTTCCGCCAGATGGATCTGCACCGGATAGCCGGGGTTCGCCTCGGCCCAGGCGGCCACCCGCTCCATCACCGCCATGCCAGTCGAATAGGGCGCATGGGGGGCAATGCCGGGGGTGATGCGCGGATGGTCGCGGTAGCGGTCCATCAATTCCTCGACCCGCGCGAAACCTTCGTCGAAATCGCGGTGATCGGGCGGGTCGAAATCGGCCAGCGTCTGGCCGACCACCCCGCGCAGACCGGCGCTGTCCAGCACCTCGGCCACCACGGTTTCAAAGTAATACATGTCGGCAACAGTGGTGACGCCGCCCTGGATCAGCTCCAGCGCCGAGAGGCCGGTTCCCGCCCGCACCATGTCCGGCGCGACGAATTCACGCTCCAGCGGCAGGATATAGCGGTAAAGCCGGTCGTCGACATCCTCGCCCAGACCGCGGAACAGCGACATGGCCAGGTGCGAATGCGGGTTCACCATGCCAGGCATCAGCACATCGCCGCCAAGGTCCACAACCTCGGCCCCCGGCACCTCGGGCGCCGCGCCGCCGCCAAGCGCTGAAATCACCTCGCCGGTCACAAGCAGCCAGCCACGGTCGATCACCGGCATGTCCGCCGTGCAGGGCAGAAGGCAGGCGTTGGTGAACAGCGTCGTCATGCGGCCGGCAGGATGCAGCATTGCGCGGGGTTCGGCGCCAGATGCACGGCGCTGCCCGGCTCGCGCACATCCGATAGCGGGCTGGTCGCCAGCAGGCTGCCCAGAGGCGTCTCGCAAACATACTGATAGCTGCGGCCCAGATAGGTCCGAAGCCCCAGACGGGCGGGAATACCCTGGTCCGATACCAGCAGCCCCTCGGGCCGCGCGGCCAGAACGAAACAATCCGGGATCGCGCCGAAATCGTCCTGCGACAGGATCAGCTCTGCCCCTTGGGCCGCCGCTGTCACCCGCGCGCCATCGCGTGCCGCCACCTGCATGGGGATCAGGTTGTCATAGCCCACGAACCGCGCCACGAATTCGTTGGCGGGGCGCTGATACAGCACCTCGGGCGTGTCATATTGCATGATCTGCCCGGCATGCATGATCGCCACCCGGTCCGAGATGGAAAACGCCTCTTCCTGATCGTGGGTCACGAACACGCTGGTCGTGCCATTCGCGCGTTGCAAGGTGCGAATCTCGGCCCGCATTTCCAGGCGCAGCCGGGCATCGAGGTTCGAGAGCGGCTCGTCGAACATCAGAAGCGGCGGCTCGATCACCAGCGCGCGGGCCAGGGCCACGCGCTGACGCTGACCGCCCGACAAGGCGCCGGGCAGACGATCGGCCAGATGGGCCAGCCCCACCCGCTCCAGCATGGCGGTCACACGCTTGGCCCGGTCCGCCGCGCCGACCCCGCGCTGTTTCAGGCCAAAGCCCACGTTGTCGGCCACCGACAGATGCGGAAACAACGCATAGCTTTGGAACACCAGTCCGATATCGCGCTTGTGCGCTGGCAGCCTGGTCAGATCCTTGCCGCCTAGCGTGATGGACCCCGAGGTCGGTTCCAGAAACCCCGCGACCAGCCGCAAAGTCGTCGTCTTGCCGCAGCCCGAGGCGCCCAGCAGGGACACCAGTTCCCCTGCCGGCACCTCTAGCGACAGATCGTCCAGCACCTTGGTGGTGCCGTAATGCGCGGTCAGGTTTTTCAGTGTCAGGGCTTGGGTCATGGCATCATTTCGCAAGGAAGGTCAGGCCCAGCGTGCGTTCCACCACCGCCATCACGGCGACGGTCAGCAGCATCAGCAGAACCGAGACAGAGGCGATCACCGGGTCGAAGAACTGTTCCACATGCGCCAGAATCTGGATCGGCAGGGTGGAAACCCCCGGCCCGGTCAGGAACAGCGACACCGACACATCGTTGATCGAGGTGATGAAGGCCAGGATGAAGGCGGCGATCACGCCCGCCTTGATGTTCGGCAGCACCACGGTGAAGAAGGTCTTCAAGGGCGGCGAGCCAAGCGAGATCGCCGCCTCTTCGACCGAAAAGTCGAACGAGGCCAGCGAGGCCGACACCACCCGCACGCAATAGGGCAGCACGATCAGCGTATGCCCGATCAGCAGGGTGGCAAAGATCGGCAGCTCCCAGGACGTTGCCACGGATCGCAGCAGCGCAAAGCCCAGCACGATTTCCGGCACCAGCACCGGCAGCACAAAGATGGTGGACAGCCAGCCCGGCAGCTGGATGCGAAAGCGGTTCAGCGCATAGGCCGCCGGAATGCCGATGACCAGCGCGATGGCCGTGGCCAGAAAGGCAATCTGGATCGAGGTCACGATGGTGCGCCGGAAGGCGGCCATTTCGAAGATCTTTTCAAACCAGCGCAGGGTCAGGCCCTGCGGCGGAAAGGTCAGATAGCTGGTGTCCGACAGCGCCGCGCCGATCACGATGACCAGCGGGCCCATCAGGAACAGATAGACCAGAACCGCGAACAGGGTCAGCGGCAAGGGAACGGTGCTGCGCATCTTATGTGGCCATCGGATTGAGGCGTTTGGCAACGCGCGTCATGCCCAGCACGACAAGGATGGTGACAACGACCATGATGGTGGCAACCACCGCCGCGCCGTCCCAGTCAAAGGCCACCATGGCCCGCTGGTGCAGCAAGGTGCCCATGACCATCTGCCGCTCGCCCCCCAGAAGCTGCGGGGTGGCATACGAGGTGAACGAGCCGGTGAACACCAGCACCGCCCCCACGATCAGCCCCGGCACCGCCAGCGGGAACACCACCTGACGGAACGTCGCCGCAGGGCCCGCGCCCAGGCTGGCCGAGGCCTGGATCAGATCGTCGGGAATCCCCTCCAGCACTCCCACCAGTGTCAGGATCATCAGCGGGACGAACAGATAGACCATCGCCACAATGACCGAGCCCTGGGTGTACAGCATGGAAAACGGCGTATCCGTCACCCCCAGCCAGATCAGCGCATTGTTCACGATGCCATTCTTTCCCAGCACGATCAGCCAGGCAAAGGACCGCACCACGACCCCGGTGAGCAGCGGGAACACGGCCGCGATGATCAGCACCGAGCGCCAGCGCGGCGGGGCGCGCGAGACGACAAAGGCCGTCAGGAACCCCACCACCAGCGAGATCAGCGTGGTGATCGAGGCAATTTCCAGTGTGCGCCACAACACGGTGCGCCGGAAACCCGACCCGAAAAAGGCCCCGTAGCCCGCCGTATCCAGCAGCGTGGCCACGATCGTTGCCCCCACGGGCAGGATCAGCGCAAGCACCACCAGCGCAAGCGCGGGCAGGCTGAGCATCCATCCGGCAAGTCGTCGCATCATCGTTCCTTGGACAAGGCGGGGGCGTCACCGCCCCCGCGCCCCGGCATCACATGCCGAAGATTTCGTTCCAGCGATCGACCCACGCGCCCTTGGCCGCGTTCATCTTGCTGTAGTCGATCCGCTTGAGGCTGTTGATCTGCGCCTCGCCATAGGTCCACTTGGCGGCAGCCGCCTCGGACAGTTCGACCGATTTCGCGGTCGGGGCATCGACGCCATTCTCGGCCAGCACTTTCTGCAGCGCCGGATCCAGGATGAAGTTGATGAACTCATAGGCCAGATCGACGTTTTCGGCGCCGGTCGGGATGTTCACGGTGTTCAGAACGGCGATGTCGCCATCCGACAGCTTGGCCCATTCGATGGTGGGCACCGCGGCCTTGAGCTGGCCCAGCGTGAAATCCTGGGTCATGGACACGGTGATCTCGCCGGTCGAGAACAGGTTGATCATCTCGGATCCGGTCTGATAATTCTTGACCGTGTTCGGCTTGATCGCCTCGATTTCCTTGAAGGCCGGATCGGCGTTCTCAAAGGCATCGGTGCCGGCCTTTTGCCCCGCCAGCATGACAACCATCGGGCCGGCCGTCGTGGTGATGCCCGGCAGCGAGATCGAGGATTTCAGATCCGCGCGCCACAGATCGTTCCACGAGGTGATCGGCGGGTTGACCTTGGCCGCGTCATAGACCACGCCGATACGGCCAACGGTATAGGCCGGGCCATAGCCGCCCTGCGGATCCTGCGCGATGGTGTGCAGGCCGGCGACATTCGGCAGCTTGGCGCGGTCCAGCTTCTGGAACAGCCCTTCGGTAATGCCGATCTGGCTGAAGCTGTCGGTCAGATAGATGACGTCAACGCCCTTGCCGCCGCGGATTTTCACCTTGTTCAGGCGGTCGGCGTTGTTGCCGGTCTCGAACACCAGTTCGCAGCCGCATTGCTTCTGGAACGGCTGAACGATGAATTCATTCAGCTTGTCGCCGTTGAAGCCCCACCACGAGATGGTCAGCGTCTTGGCGTTTGCAGCAGCCGGCGCGGCAAGTGCCAGCGCAACGGCTGCAGACCCGATCAGGGCGGAAAGGCGGGAAGACATGGAAAACCTCGCTGTCTGGCAGGCCGTCTGAGCGCGGCCGACGGGCCAGATCTTCCACCCTTCGACGAAAAGGGCAAGATATGATCATATGCGCGCGACGCGCATTCGCATCCCGCCCGTTTCCGCGTCAGTCCCGGCCGCGATAGGGATCGACGTATTGCAGCGCCATGTCCCAGGGGAAGAAGATCCAGGTGTCCTGGCTGACTTCGGTGACATAGGTATCCACCTGCGCCCGGCCGGCAGGCTTGGCATAGACGGTGGCGAAATGCGCCTTGGGATACAGCTTGCGCACCAGCTCCAGCGTCTTGCCGCTGTCGACCAGGTCGTCGATGATCAGAATGCCGGTGCCATCGCCCAACAGGTCGGATTGCGGCGCCTTGGTCACCGTGGCCTCGGCCCGCGACTGGTGGCTGTAGGATTTCACGCTGATCGTGTCGACCACGCGAATGTTCAGCTCTCGGCTGACGATGGCTGCGGGAACCAGACCGCCGCGGGTGATCCCGACGATCGCGGTCCATGCCCCGCCCTCGCCCGGCCCCTTGCCGTCCAGCCGCCAGGCCAGCGCGCGGGCATCGCGGTGGATCTGGTCCCAGGAAACGTGAAAGCCCTTTTCATGCGGCAAACGGTCGGCAGCGGCCATGGCATCCTCTCAGGTGGCGGCGATCTTCAGTCCAAGAACGGCCAGAATCCCGCCAAAGGCGCGGTCGATCCCGGATTTCATTCTGGCGTAGATACTGCGAGTCCGGTCAAAGGAAAACAACCTTGCAACAAGGATATTGCACACCACCTCGTTGACCCAGACCGCCAGCAGCAGGGCGGCGATCCAGGGCAGGCTGGTTCCGGGCGGAACCGTTCCCACGAAGACCGCACCAAAGAACACCGCCGGCTTGGGGTTCGACAGTTGCGTTGCAATCCCCAGCCACATGGCCCGCAGCCGGCCGCGCGCCACCTGGCCCTGCCCCGGCCCGGCCATCGGCTCGGCCGCATGGCGCCACATGTTGAAGGCGATCCAGCACAGGAACAGCCCGCCCGCGACCTTGAACCCCCACAGCAGCGCGGGTGCGACCTTGAACAGGACCGCAAGCCCGAACAGCGCCGCCACCGCCCAGCACACCGCGCCCAGCCCCAGACCAAAGGCCAGCCAGACGCCAGTGCGGAACCCTTCGGTCACGCCGGTGCGCGCAGCCATCAGAACCGCCGGCCCCGGAGAGGCGGCGGCAACCAGATGCAGCGCCCAGGCGGCCAGAAAGGCGGCCAGCGTCACTCTTTGCGGCCCGTGACGACGTCGATGTCGGGCGCATCCACCGCCTTCATGCCGACAACATGATACCCGGCGTCCACATGCAGGTTTTCCCCCGTGGTGCCCGACCCCAGATCGGACAGCAGGTAAAGCGAGGCCTTGCCCACCTCTTCCTGGGTCACGTTCCGGCGCAGCGGGCTGTTCAGCTCGTTCCACTTCATGATGTAGCGGAAATCGCCGATGCCGCTGGCGGCCAGCGTCTTGATCGGGCCGGCGGAGATCGCGTTCACGCGAATGCCGTCCTTGCCCAGATCCTCGGCCAGATACTTGATCGAGGCTTCCAGTCCGGCCTTGGCCACGCCCATCACGTTGTAATGCGGCATGACCTTTTCTGCGCCGTAATAGGTCAGCGTCAGCAGGCTGCCGCCATTGGGCATCATGGCCGCCGCGCGCTGGCAGACGGCGGTGAAGGAATAGACCGAAATGTCCATCGCCATGTTGAACCCGGCGCGCGAGGTATCGACATAGCGGCCGCGCAGCTCGTTCTTGTCGGCAAAGCCGATCGCATGGACGACGAAATCCAGCGTGCCCCAGCGGTCCTTCAGCGTGTCGAACAGCGCGTCGATGCTGGCATCGTCGCCCACGTCGCATTCGGCCAGCAGGGTGGACCCCACTTGCGCAGCCAAGGGCTCGACGCGTTTTTTCAGCGCATCACCCAGATAGGAAAACGCAAGTTCGGCGCCCTGATCCGCCAAAGCCTTGGCGATGCCCCAGGCAATCGACTTGTCGTTGGCCAGGCCCATGATGAGCCCGCGTTTGCCTTGCATCAGACCATTTGACATTGAGAGTCCCTCGCCCACTTATGTTCGGGTCCGGACGGGTGTAGGGCATAGCAAGAGCCGCATCAAGGCCGGGTGGACGCAAGGTAAGGCAGGCCCATGGACCGCACAGGCATCTTCGCAGGCGACAATCCCTTTGACATCGCACGGTCCTGGCTGGCCGAAGCCGAAAAGACCGAGCCGAACGATCCCAACGCAATCGCCATTGCAACGGTCGATCCCCAGGGGCTGCCGAATGTGCGCATGGTGTTGCTCAAGGAAATCGCGGACGACGCCTTTGTGTTCTACACCAACTACGACAGCGCCAAGGGGCAGGAAATCGCGGCCTCGGGCAAGGCGGCCTTTGTCATGCACTGGAAATCGCTGCGCCGCCAGGTGCGGGTGCGCGGGACGGTGACGCGCGACGAAGGACCGGGCGCCGACGCCTATTATGCCAGCCGCAACATCCAGTCGCGCCTGGGCGCCTGGGCCAGCCGGCAATCGCAGCCGCTGTCCAGCCGCGGCGCGCTGATGGCCGAGGTTGCCAAGATCACGGCGATCAAGGGCCCGAACCCGCCGCGCCCGCCTTTCTGGGGCGGCTTTCGGATCTCGCCGGTCGAAATCGAGTTCTGGGCCGATGGCGCATTCCGATTGCATGACCGCTTTCGCTGGCGCCGCGAAGGGCCTGGCGCGGCATGGGACATTCAGCGCCTGAACCCGTGAAAGACATGCCGTGCTTCAACCTTTTGGCTAGGTTGACAATTTTCGCGCATCGCGAATTTTCTCCACACAGCGCGGTTCGTCTTTTTCCTTGAAAGTCGGATCCCGTCAGCGCAGAAATGCACAGTGAGCTGTACTGGGGAAAAAGGCTCGAAGTATGGAAGAACAGGACAAGGCCCTGGAGCGGATTCGCATTCAGGGCCGAGTGAAGTGGTTTGATCCGGTCAAGGGTTTCGGCTTCATCGTGGCCGAAGCTGGAGGGCCGGATATCTTGCTGCATGCCAATGTGTTGCGCAATTTCGGGCAAGGTTCCGTGGCCGATGGTGCGGGCATCGACGTCTTTGTCCAGCGCACCAACCGCGGCACCCAAGCGGTGGAAATCGTCGAGATCAGCCCCCCCGGAAGGCGCGGCCTTTGTCCTTGGAGAGGATGTTCCCCCGGAAGTCGCCAGCACGATTGCCGATCTGCCTATCGAACCTGCGCGGGTAAAGTGGTTCGACAAGGGCAAAGGATTCGGCTTTGCCAATGTCTTTGGCCGGGCGGAAGATGTTTTTGTGCATATCGAGGTGCTGCGCCAGTCCGGCTTTGCCGATCTTCAGCCCGGTGAAGCCGTCGGAATGCGTATCGTCGATGGCAAGCGCGGCCGCATGGCCGCTCAGGTGGTGTCATGGGAAGCTGCATTGCGCAAACCGGCCTGAGGGCGGCAATCGCCACCCTGCTGATGGCCATCTCGGGACAGATGGCTGCTGCGGCCTGTGCGCCCGATGTGGCAGAGCTGCGCGGACCGCATGGGATCGCGCGGTTTTCGGTGGAACTGGCCGATACCGACGCCGAGCGGATGCAGGGCCTGATGTTTCGCGAAAAGCTGGCCAGCTCTGCCGGAATGCTGTTCGTCTATGACCGCCCTGGCCGCGCGATGTTCTGGATGAAGAACACGCTGATCCCGCTGGACATGATCTTTGCCGACCAGACCGGCACGGTGCAGCGCGTGCATGAAAATGCGATCCCCCATGATGAAACGCCCATTGATGGTGGGGACGGCATCTTTGCCGTGCTGGAAATCAACGGCGGCCTTGCGAAACGGCTTGGGATCGCGCCCGGTTCCGTGATGCGCCATCCGGCATTTTCGTCCGGTTCGCCCGCCTGGCCGTGCGAGTGACCTTTTCATCCGCGAAACCCTTCGTTAAAGAGAGCGCAGTCGGGGCGTAGCGCAGCCTGGTAGCGCGACGGTTTTGGGTACCGTAGGTCGCGAGTTCGAATCCCGCCGCCCCGACCATTTTGCCCGCCATCTGCCTGCTGGTCGGGGACCCGATGCGAATCATCGAGAACATCATCTCTGACCGCGGGTCGCGCTATGCTGTCTTGGGCGGCCCCTGCGCTTCCGAGACCGAAGCACGCGAGTTCCTCAAGGCCCTGAAGCGGAACAAGAAATTCGCCAAAGCCACCCATAACAGCTGGGGCCTGCTGACAGCGGACGGGCCGGTCAAGAACGACGATGGCGAATCCGGAGCCGGGGCAATCATCCTGCGGATGCTGGTATCGGCCGGTCTGGCGGACCATATCGTCGTCGTGACCCGGTGGTATGGTGGCAAGCACCTGGGCGGCGACCGTTTTCGCCATGTGCAGGATGCGGTGCGGATATACCTGGACGCCGCGCAGGACTAGGCCGCGCCCGTTCACCCGGCAGGCGGCGCCTTGCGAAACTCGATCCCGCAGTTCTTGCGGATGCTGGCCTGTTCCAGCGCATCCAGCTCCCCCTTGAGGCGCGCAAGTTCGCCGGCATTTTCGCCATTGCCCCGCACGAAGAACGCCGCCGGCCAGAACAGCACCAGCGCCACCCCCGTAGCGACCGCATCGTCCTGCGCCTTCTTGTCCTGCACGCCGGTCAGTCTGCTCGCCTGACCAGAGACGCGCTGCGCCTCTTCGGTGATCTGGCGGCAGGAAAATGACTGATATTGCAAGGGCGAGACATAGTGCGGCGCAATCTCTGTCGATTTCTGCGCACAGCCTGCAAGTGCCATACCACCTGTGGCAACCAACCCGACAAATCCCGAACGCATTTCACCCCCCTTGTAACATGTCATGTCATAGGGGTGACATGAATCCATGAACAAATGGCAAACATCGAAGCACGAGCCCGGGCAAAAATCGCGCAAAAACGAATGTCAACGTTGACAAAACGAACACTCGCCTGCTAGCTGAGAGCCAGCAACGGGGGATGATGTGGCGATTGCAACCGGGTCAGGGGTGGCGGACCTGTTCGTCATCGGCGGCGGCATCAATGGCTGTGGCATCGCACGCGATGCCGCAGGGCGCGGGCTTTCGGTCGTGCTGGCCGAACAGGGCGATCTGGCGCAGGCGACCTCGTCGGCCTCGACCAAGCTGTTTCATGGCGGGCTGCGCTATCTGGAATATTTCGAATTCCGCCTGGTCCGCGAGGCCCTGGAAGAGCGCGAGACCCTGCTGGCCGCGATGCCCCATATCAGCTGGCCGATGCGATTCGTGCTGCCGCTGCATCCGGGCATGCGATTCGATTCCGAAACGCCGGCCAGCCGCCTGCTGGCCCGTCTGATGCCCTGGATGCGCGGGCGCAGGCCCGACTGGATGATCCGCCTGGGGCTGTTTCTTTATGACACGATGGGCGGGCGCAAGATCCTGCCCCCGACGCGCAGGCTGGATCTGCGCACCGATCCGGCCGGGCGCGCGCTGAAACCCGAATTCACCCGCGCCTTCGAATATTCGGACTGCTGGGTGCAGGATTCGCGCCTTGTCGTGCTGAACGCCCGCGATGCCGCAGCGCGCGGGGCCACCATCCTGACCGGCACCCGCGTCACCAGGGCGAGCGCCGAAAACGGCCTTTGGCACGTCGAGACTCAGGGCGCCCGCGGGCGACAGACCTTTCGGGCGCGCGCTCTGGTCAATGCGGCGGGGCCCTGGGTTCAGCAGGTGATCCAGAACGTGGCCCATGCCGACAGCCATGCAGGGATCCGTCTGGTGCGCGGCAGCCATATCGTCACGAAACGGCTGTTCGATCACGACCGGTGCTATTTCCTGCAAGGCCGCGACGGGCGCATCGTCTTTGCCATTCCTTATGAGCAGGACTTTACCCTGATCGGCACGACGGATCAGGATTTCAGCGGCGATCCGGCCGAGGCCCGCTGTTCCGAGGCCGAGCGCGATTACCTGCTGGCCTTTGTCTCGGACTATCTGGCCCGTCCCGTGACGGCCAAGGATGTGATCTGGTCCTATTCCGGCGTTCGCCCGCTTTACAACGACGGGTCCAGTTCGGCGACGGCAGCGACCCGCGATTATGTGCTGCAGCTGGAACATCCGGACGGCGCGCCAATGCTGAACGTGTTCGGGGGCAAGATCACCACCTATCGCCGGCTTGCCGAATCGGCCATGGCGAAGCTGGCGCCGCTGTTTCCTGGCCTCGGCGGCGACTGGACGGCGCGGGTGCCGCTGCCCGGCGGGGATTTTCCGGTCGACGGGGTTGCGGCGCTGACATCGCGGCTGCGGGCAAGCTATCCGTGGCTGAGCGCCGATCATGCGGCGCGGCTGATCCGGCATTATGGCACCGACACCTTTGCGATATTGGGTGACGCGGCGGCGATGACCGATCTGGGCCGCGATTTCGGCGCCACCCTGACCGAGGCCGAAGTGCGCTGGCAGATGCAGCACGAATGGGCGCGCAAGGCCGAAGATGTGGTCTGGCGCCGCAGCCGGCTGGGCCTGCGCCTGACCCCGGGCCAGATTGCGGCACTGGATGCGTGGATGCAGCAGGCCTGACCCGGTTTACCCGCGCCGACCAAGCCGTCACAGTGCGCCCAGCGGAAGGGAGGATCCGATGCCGCATATCCTTGCCATAGATCAGGGCACCACCTCGACGCGGGCCATCGTGTTTGACGCGGCCTTGCGGCCGGTGGCATCAGCGCAGCAGGAATTTGCCCAGCACTTCCCTGCCCCCGGCTGGGTCGAACATGACCCGCTGGATCTGTGGTCCAGCGCTGCGGCAACGGCCCGGGCCGCGATCGAACGCGCGGGGCTGAGCGCCGGGGACATTTCCGCCATCGGCATCACCAACCAGCGCGAAACCACCCTGCTGTGGGACCGCGCGACCGGCAAGCCCCTGCACAACGCCATCGTCTGGCAGGATCGGCGCACCGCAGACGCCTGCGCCGCATTGGAGGGGGCCGGGCACGGGCCGATGATCGCCGCGCGCACCGGGCTGTTGCTGGACCCCTATTTCTCGGGCACCAAACTGGCGTGGCTGCTGGACACCATTCCCGGCGCGCGCGAACGGGCGGCGCGGGGCGAGCTGGCCTTTGGCACCGTGGACAGCTGGCTGATCTGGAACCTGACGGGCGGCACCGTCCACGCGACCGATGCCACCAACGCCGCGCGCACGATGCTCTATGACATCGGCGCCGGCCGCTGGGACGCCGACATCTGTGATCTGCTGCGCATTCCCATGGCCATCCTGCCCGAGGTGAGCGACTGCGCCGACGATTTCGGCAGCACCCGGCCCGACCTGTTCGGCCGGCCCATCCCGATCCGCGGCGTTGCAGGCGATCAGCAGGCGGCGACGATCGGGCAGGCCTGCTTTGAGCCAGGCATGATGAAATCGACCTATGGCACAGGGTGTTTCGCGCTGCTGAACACCGGCGGGCAGATGGTCATCTCGCAGCACCGTTTGCTGACGACCATCGCCTATCGGCTGGACGGGCAGACCACCTATGCGCTGGAAGGGTCGATCTTCATTGCCGGGGCCGTGGTGCAATGGCTGCGCGACGGGCTGCGGATCATCCGCGAGGCCGGCGAATCCCAAGCGCTGGCGCAGGCCGCCGACCCTGCACAAGGCGTGGTGCTGGTGCCGGCCTTCACGGGGCTTGGGGCGCCCTATTGGCGGCCCGACTGCCGCGGCGCGATCTATGGCCTGACGCGCAATTCGGGCCCGGCAGAGCTGAGCCGCGCCGCGCTGGAAAGCGTCGGCTATCAGACGCGCGATCTGCTTGAAGCGATGCGGGCCGACTGGGGCGCAGCAGCGCAGGGTGTGTTGCGGGTGGATGGCGGCATGACGGCCAGCGACTGGACCATGCAGTTCCTGTCCGACATCATCGGAGCCCCGGTGGACCGGCCCAGCGTCACCGAGACCACCGCGCTGGGTGCCGCCTGGCTGGCCGGTCACCGCGCCGGCCTTTATGGCGGCCCCGACGACTTTGCCCGGCAATGGGCGCTGGAGCGTCGATTTGAGCCGTCCATGGACGCTACGGCGCGCGAGGCGGCTTATGCCCGCTGGCAGCGCGCCGTGGCCGCCACCATGGCGTTCTGAAGAAGGGCGGGCCGCCCACCAGGGGCCGACCCGCCACAGGAAGCAACCCTTGCCTTATTGCGCCGCAACCAGCCGGGCGCCGGTTTCCTTTTGCAGCGCGGGGATGATCTTGTCGCCCCACAGCTCGATCTGTTTCAGCATGGTCTTCTGATCGAAGTTGCCCAGCTGGGTCTGGATCGCGACCTGATCGGGCTTGAGGATGCTGATTTCCTCGAGCATCCGGTCGATCACCTGATTGACGCTGCCCACCGGAAGGTTCTTGCGCAGCTGGTCCAGCGGCACGTCCTTTTCGGTCGGGGTTTCGGTCAGCAGATAGCCATCGGGCATCTGCTGGCGGCGCTTGTGCAGGGCCTCGGACAGGCGGCGCTGAAAACGGGCGCAATCCAGGTAATGTTCGATCTCGGCATCGTTGTCGCTGGCATAGGCGCAGCGCAGGAAGGCCACCTTGGCGTCCGTCACCTGCTTGCCGGCCGCCTCGGCCGATTGTTCCAGCTGGCCGCGCAGGTTGCGGATGGTGTCCAGCCCGTCCTGCAAGGCCGTGACGAACAGGTTGTGCCCGGCCCGATAGGCCCGGCCCATGCTGCGCGGGCTGCCCGCCGCGATCCAGATCGGCACATGCGGCTTTTGCACGTTGCGCACCGCAATGGCGGTGGGCGGGATGTCGATATGCTTGCCGTGATGTTCGAAAATGGTCTGCTTCAGACCCTTTTCGATGATCTCCAGATGTTCAAGGAACACCTCGGGCGCATCATCGACATCGACGCCGAACCGCTCGAATTCGAACTGCTGATAGCCAGAGCCGACCCCCAGATCCAGCCGCCCGCCCGTCACCACATCGGCAAAGCCGATCTCGCCCAGCAGGCGCTGCGGCTGATACAGCGGCAGAACGCAGACCGCCGTGCCAAGACGGATGCGGCTGGTGCGCCCCGAACAGGCCGCCACCATCTGCAGCGGCGAGGGGACCAGCGAATAGTTGTTGAAGTGATGTTCGGCAAACCACGCCGAGGCAAAGCCCGCCGCCTCGCAGGCCTGGGTCTGTTCGATCGAATTCAGGATGACCTGCTCTGACGGCTGATCGTAGCTGCGCTGCTGGGCCAGGATAAAGGCGCCGATTTCCATGTTCCGTTTCCTTTCGCTCGCCGTCGCCGGACGAGCCGAGCCGCCGCGCCGGCTGCCGGATGGCATCACGCGGCACGCCTCGAACCCTGCGGGCGAGACGCCGGGCCAGACAGTGCCGGACCGGACAGATTGGGGTTTCCTCCTGCAGCAAGGCCGCCGGCCCCGCACACCCGTCGAGAAGATCGTCAAGCCCGCCCGCAATCAAGGGCCACATCAATCCGAAGCGAAATTTCACATCTGTGATGCTTCTTCCATTTTCCGCCCCGCCAGATCGGGGGAAATCCACCCGCAAGGCACTGGGAAAATTCAGGAAAACCTCGACTCAACGCTTTGCATGCCATGCCGCTGACCATGGCGGCGCCCCCGGCCCCCGATCCGCCCCCAAGGGCCGGGCAGACCCGGGGCGCCAAATTCCTCATGAATGTGAAACTAAACTTCCACATACAGATTTGCTGGACAGCAACCGCCCCCTGCGCAGACTTTAGTTCATCGCGGCCCGCCGGGGAGGGCATGGCCGTGCGAGGGAGGATACCATGATGTTCGGTCTGATGCAGGATCGCCCCCTGCTCATTTCCAGCCTGCTCGACCATGCCGAGCAGTATCACTCCGCGACCGAGATCGTCAGCCGCACCTGCGAAGGACCTCTGGTGCGCGAGACCTGGTCCAGCCTCGCGGTTCGTGCACGCAAGATCGCGCAGGCGCTGATCCGGCTGGGGGTCAAGCCGGGCGACCGGGTGGCAACGCTGGCCTGGAACACGCATCGGCATCTGGAACTTTACTTCGCCGTTTCGGGCATGGGGGCCGTGCTGCACACGGTGAACCCGCGGCTTTATCCCGAACAGATCGGCTATATCGTCAACCATTCCGAGGCCAAGGTTCTGTGCTTCGACATCCCGCAGGCCGGGCTGGTCGCGGACCTGCTGCCCGAACTTGGCCATGTCCAGACCCTGATCGCCCTGACCGATGCCGCGCATCTGCCCGACCTGCCCGGCTGTCTGGCCTATGAAACCCTGCTGGGGGCCGAAGACGGCGCCTATGACTGGCCGGTGTTCGACGAACGGACGGCATCCTCGCTGTGCTATACGTCGGGGACGACCGGGAACCCCAAGGGGGTGCTGTATTCGCACCGCTCGACCGTCCTGCATTCGCTGATCGCCTGTCAGTCGGACGGGCTGCAACTGTCCAGCCGCGATTCAACGCTGCTGGTGGTGCCGATGTTCCACGTCAACGCCTGGGGCGTGCCCTATGCCTCGGCGCTGTGCGGGGCCAAGCTGGTGCTGCCGGGGCCAAAGCTGGACGGTGCCAGCCTGTGGGATCTGGCCACGACCGAGGGCTGCACCTTCTCGCTGGGGGTTCCCACGGTCTGGCTGGGGTTCCTCGCGCATATGGACCAGACGCCGGGTCTTGATGCCACTGCGCTGAAGCTGCGGCGCATCGTGGTCGGCGGATCGGCCGCCCCGCGCGCGATCATCGAGCGGATGCGCGATATGGGGATCTTCGTCATCCACGCCTGGGGCATGAGCGAGACCAGCCCGCTAGGCACCATCGGCAACCTGCTGCCCAAGCATGACGCGCTGCCCGTTTCGGAACAGGTCGATGTGCAGGTCAAGCAAGGCCGCGCCATCTGGGGTGTCAGCTTGCGGCTGGTCGATGACGACGGCGCGGTGCTGCCGCAAGACGGCTCGGTCTCGGGCAACCTGCAGGTGCGCGGGCCCTGGGTCACCTCGGGCTATTACCGGGCCGAAGGCGGGCCGGCCGTGGATGCCGAGGGCTGGTTCACCACCGGCGATGTCGCCCGGATCGACAGCGACGGCTATGTCCAGATCACCGACCGCGCCAAGGACGTGATCAAGTCGGGCGGCGAGTGGATTTCCTCGATCGACCTTGAAAATGCCGCCGTCGCCTTTCCCGGCGTGGCCGAGGCGGCGGTCATCGGGCTGCCGCATCCGAAATGGCAGGAACGCCCGCTGCTGGTGCTGGTGCGCAAGCCGGGGGCCGATCCCGATCCCGCCGATGTGCTGGAGTTCCTGTCGCACCGGGTGGCGAAATGGTGGCTGCCCGATGCCGTCGAATTCGTGGACGAGCTGCCGCACACCGCCACCGGCAAGATCCAGAAGACCAAGCTGCGCGACCAGTTCCGCGACTACGTGCTGCCCGATCACCACTGACGCGCCGCCCCGATCGCGCGTGCGCCGGAGCCACCGGAAGGACCATTCATGCCACAGACCCAGTTCGAAGACGAAGACGGCACCCTTGCCATGCTGCGCGACAGCGTGGCCGCCTTTGCCGAGCGTTTCCCGGGGGCCGAACGGCTGCGTTCGCGCCGCGCCTCGAACCATGACCTTGACCGCGAGGTCTGGGCGGCGATGGCCGAGGCCGGCTGGACCGGCCTTTTGTTGCCCGAGGATCTGGGCGGCGCGGGCCTTGGGTGCCGCGAACAGGCGGTGCTGTCGGAATCGCTGGGCCGCGCCCTGATCTCCGAGCCGCTGGTGCAACTGGCGGTGCTGTCGGGTGCGCTGCTGGCCGATGCCCCCGCCGGGGCCGAACGCAGCCGGCTGGCCCAGGGCTTGGCGGATGGCAGCCTGATCGTCAGCCCGGTCTGGCAAGACCTTGACGGCACCGAGGCCGACATGGTGGTGACGCAAACCGGCGACCAGCTGCGGCTGACCGGCAAGGCCCAGCTGGTCAGCGCCGCTGCCTCGGCCAGCGATTTCCTGGTCCGCGCCGCGCTGAAGGGCGAGCCCCTGCTGGTCAGCGTTCCGGCCGCCGGCGCCTCGGTCGCGCAGCGCCCGACGGTGGATGGCGCAGCACTGGGCAGCGTCACGCTGGATACGCTGGTCCCTGCCGCCAACGTGATCGCCCGGGGCGAGCGGGTCGCGGCCCTGTTCGACCGCGCGGTCGAGCTGGCCCGCCTGGCACTGGCGGCCGAGCTGGCAGGCCTTGCCAGCCGCGCGCTGGAAATCACCGTGGATTACACCAAGCAGCGCGTGCAGTTCGGCAAGCCCATCGCCAGCTTTCAGGCGCTGCAACACCGCATGGTGGACATGTGGGGCGAGGCGGAATTTGCCTGCTGCGCCGTGGTGAACGCGGCCGATGCGCTGGCCGAGGCACCGGACCGCGCGGCATCCCTGGCCGTGCTGGCTGCCAAGGCGCGGGCGGGCGATGCTGCCACCAGCGTCACCCGCAAGGCGATCCAGCTGCATGGCGCCATGGGCTTCACCGACGAATGCGACATCGGCCTTTACATGAAACGGGCCGTCGCCCTGAACGCGACGCTGGGCAATCCTGAATCCCTGCGTCTTCATTTCCTCGCGCTCGAACGCGCCGCCTGAGAGGACTGCCCATGCGCAACGAACTGATCAAGGTCACGATCCAGGACAAGGTCGCCATCGTCAAGATGGACAGCCCGCCCGTCAACGCCTGGTCGCTGGCCTTTACCGAAGAGTTCATCGAGGTCTTTGACGAGCTTTATGACACGCCCGAGGCGCGCTGCATTCTGGTCACCGGGCGCGAGAAGATGTTCTCGGCCGGCGCCGACATCAAGCAGCGCGGCGCAGTCGGGGCCAAGCCGGGCGATCGCACCCGGCACATGCGCCGGATGCGCGAGGTGGGCAACTGCATCATGGAATCAAACAAGCCGGTGATCGCGGCCGTCAATGGGCCCGCGCTTGGCGTGGGCATGGCGCCCATCGTGAATGCCGACATCATCCTGGCGTCCGACAACGCGTTCTTCTGCATGCCGGAAATCGACATCGGCCTGATGGGCGGCGCGCGCCACACCATGAAGATCTTCCCGCATTCGCTGGCCCGCCGGATGATCCTGACCGGCTATCGCCTGCCTGCGGCCGAGGCTTATCGGCGCGGCATCATCGAGGCCTGCGTCCCGCTGGAAGAGCTGATGCCCGCGGCGATGGAAATCGCGCTGAACATCGCCTCGAAAAGCCCCAAGGCGATTGGCCTCGCAAAGCGTGCCATCAATACCGTGGAAAACATGCCGCTGCGCGATGGCTACCGCTTTGAGCAGAACCTGACCAACGAGATGACGCAGCACGAGGATTCCAAAGAGGCGATGCGCGCCTTCCTTGAAAAGCGCAAGCCCGTGTTCAAGGATACCGAATGATGCAGCAGGACTGGAACGCCCTGCCGGATGACGAATTCCGGCGCATCTTCCGCGACTGGGTGGATGAGAACTGCCCGCAGCACCTGCGTTTCATGCGCAAGCAGCGCCCGCTGTTCGACGAAGTCGCCGAATGGTATCACGCGCTGGCCCGCAAGGGCTGGCTGTCGCCCGTCTGGCCCCAGGAATGGGGCGGCATGGGGCTGAACCCGGCCAAGCACATCATCTATGTCGAGGAATGGGCCCGCCTTGGTTGCCCGCGCATCCCCGATCACGGCATCGGGCTGGTCGGCCCCCTGCTGCTGCGCTACGGCACCGAGGAGCAAAAGGCCCATTACCTGCCCAAAATCCTGACCGGCGAACATGTCTGGTGCCAGGGCTATTCCGAACCCGGCTCGGGATCGGATCTGGCGTCCTTGCGCACCTCGGCGGTGCGCGAGGGGGACGAGTTCATCGTCAACGGGCAGAAAATCTGGACGACGCTGGCCCATTGCGCCAACTGGATCTTCCTGCTGGTGCGCACCACCAAGTCCGAGAAAAAGCAGAACGGCATCACCGTGCTGCTGGTCGACATGACCAGCCCCGGCGTGGTCGTCCGCCCCATCCCCAACCTGCGCGAAGAGGCGGATTTCTGCGAGGTGTTCTTTGACAACGTGCGCGTGCCGGTCAAGAACGTGGTGGGCGCGATCGACCAGGGCTGGACGCTGGCCAAGGCCGTTCTGGGGCACGAGCGCATCTTTCTTGGTGCCCCGTCGCGGCCAGATTACGCGCTGGCCCGGCTGGAAAAACTGGCCGAGGCGCGCGGGGCGTTCAACGACCCGGCGTTCCGGTCGCGTTTTGCGAAACTGCGGCTGGATCTGTATGACCTGTCCTCGGCCTTTGAACGCTTTGCCCGCGAGCTGCGCAAGGGCGGCGATCTGAGCGCGGATGTGTCCGTCCTCAAGCTGTTCACCACCGAGCTTTACCAGCGCATCACCGAGGAAATGCTGGACGTCGCCGGCGAGGAGGCGCGCTTTGCCGACGACCTGCCCGCAGGCGCCATCGACATCGACGCGATGAACCTGTTCCTCGACGCGCGCGCACCGGCGATCTTTGGCGGCTCGAACGAGATTCAGCGCAACATTCTGGCAAAGGCGGTGCTTGGCCTGCCAGGCTGAGCACCCACAAGGGAGGGGAGGGATATGGCAACCACAATAAGCCCCGCGCCGGATTATGCGCTGGAGGCCAGGGGCCTGACAAAGCGCTTTGGCGCCTTTGCGGCCGTGAACAACGTGAACCTCGCCGTCAGGCGGGGATCGGTCCATGCGCTGATCGGCCCGAACGGGGCTGGCAAGACCACCTGTTTCAACCTGCTGACCAAGACCTTGCAGCCGACCGAAGGCCGCATCGTCTATGACGGGCGCGATATTTCCAACATGCGCACCTCGGAAGTGGCGCGGCTGGGTCTGGTGCGATCGTTCCAGATCTCGGCCACGTTCCCGCACCTGACGGTGCTGGAAAACGTGCGGGTCGCGCTGCAATCGGGCAAGCCGACGCAATGGCAGTTCTGGCGCTCGCTATCGGCCATCGCGCCGCTGAACGCACGCGCGATGGAGTTGCTGGAAAAGGTCGGGCTGGCAGATGCCGCAAACCTGACTGCGGCCGAACTGTCCTATGGCAAGAAGCGCGCGCTGGAAATCGCCACGACGCTGGCGCTTGACCCCAAGGTCATGCTGCTGGACGAGCCGACGGCCGGCATGGGCCACGAGGATATCGAGCCGATCACCGACCTGATCCGCGAGGCCGCCGTGGGGCGCACCGTGCTGATCGTGGAACACAACCTGTCGGTCGTATCCACCCTGTGCGACCGCATCACCGTGCTGACCCATGGCGAGGTGCTGACCGAAGGCACCTATGCCGAGGTCTCGGCCAACCCCGAGGTGATCACCGCCTACATGGGAGGCGTCGATGACGAATGACACCGCGCCGCTGCTGAGCGTGCAGAACCTTTGCGCCTGGTATGCGGAATCGCAGGCGCTGCACGGCATGACCTTTGACCTGCGCCAAGGCGAGCTGCTGACGCTGATCGGCCGCAATGGCGCCGGCAAGACGACGACGCTGCGGTCCATCATGGGGATGCTGCGCAAGCGGCAAGGGTCGATCCGGTTCAAGGGCGAAGAACTGATCGCCCGCAAGACCTATGAGATCGCCCGCCGCGGCATCGCCTATTGCCCCGAGGAACGGGCGATCTTTGCCAGCCTGTCGGTCAAGGAAAACCTGTCGCTGCCCCCCGTTCTGCAACCGGGCGGCATGAGCGACGAGGCGCTGCTGGATGCCTTCCCCAACCTGCGCCGCAGGGCGGGCAGCATGGGAACCAAGCTGTCGGGCGGGGAACAGCAGATGCTGGCCATCGCGCGCATCCTGCGCACCGGATCGCGCGTTCTTCTGCTGGACGAACCCTCCGAAGGGCTGGCCCCTGTCGTCGTCAAGGAAATCGGCGCGCTGATCCGGCGGCTCAAGGAGCAGGGCTTCACCATCCTTCTGGTGGAACAGAACCTGCGCTTTGCCCGTTCGGTCGCGGATCGCCACGTCGTGGTGGAAAACGGCCGCGTGGTCGACGTGCTGACATCTGCCCAACTCGATGCCGACATGGCACGGGTTCAAACCTATCTGGGGGTGTGACGATGTTTGACAACATCTCTATCCAGTTGCTTGCCGGCCAGTTGCTGATCGGGCTTATCAACGGCTCGTTCTACGCCATGCTTTCGATGGGGCTGGCAATCATCTTCGGGCTGATGAACGTGGTGAACTTTGCCCATGGGGCGCAGTACATGCTGGGCGCCTTTGTCGCCTGGCTGCTGCTGAACTTCCTGGGCATCAACTATTGGGGGGCGCTGGTCCTGGCGCCCATCGTGGTGGCGCTATTCGGGCTTGTGACCGAAAAGCTGGTGCTCAAACCGCTGCAGAACCTTGATCACCTGTATGGCCTGCTGGCGACCTATTCCGTTGCCCTGATCGTCGAGGGGCTGGTGCGCCAGCAATACGGATCGACCGGCCTGCCCTATCCCTCGCCGCTGCCGGGGGGCGTGAACCTTGGGTTCATGTTCATGCCCTGGTATCGGCTGTGGGTCGTGGTGTTCTCGCTGGTGACGTGCCTGGGCACCTGGCTGTTGATCGAACATACGCGGCTGGGATCGTATCTGCGCGCCGCCAATGAACGGCCGCAGATGGTCGAGGCATTCGGCATCAACGTGCCGCGCATGGTGACGCTGACCTATGGTTTCGGTGTCGGCCTTGCGGCGCTGTCGGGCGTGATGGCGGCGCCGGTCTATCAGGTCTCGCCGTCCATGGGCTCTAGCGTGATGATCGTGATCTTCGCGGTGGTGGTGATCGGCGGCATGGGCTCGATCATCGGGGCGGTGCTGACAGGGTATCTGCTGGGCTTCCTCGAAGGGTTGACCAAGGTGTTCTACCCCGAGGCGGCGAACATGGTGGTGTTCGTCGTGATGATCTTTGCCCTGATCTTCCGCCCCAACGGCCTGTTTGCCGGATCGGAGAAATCCCGATGACCCGTATCGTCCTGTTGGCGGCGCTGGCCGCCGCGATGATCGCCGCACCGTTCTTTGTCTATCCGGTGCTTCTGATGACGGTGCTGTGCTTTGTGCTGTTCGCCTCGTCGTTCAACCTGCTGCTGGGCTATGCGGGCCTGCTGTGCTTTGGCCATGCCATGTTCTTCGGAACCGCCGCCTATGTCACCGGCTGGCTGCTGAAGACGACCGGCCTGTCGATCGAGCTGGGCATTCTGGCAGGCGGTCTGTTCGCTGCCGCCATGGGGCTGGTGGTCGGGCTGGTGTCGGTGCGCCGCTCGGGCATCCAGTTCGCCATGATCACCTTTGCCATCGCGCAGTTCGTCTATTTCGTGCTGCTGCAGGCCCCCTTCACCGGAGGCGAGGATGGCATGCAGGGCATTCCGCGCAGCGCCCTGTTCGGCGTGATCGACCTGAGCGGCAGCCTGGTGTTCTATTACTTTGTGCTGGGAGTGACGGCGCTGATGATCTGGCTGTTCTGGCGCATCGTTCATTCGCCCTTTGGCGAGGTGCTCAAGGCGATCCGCGACAACGAGGCACGGGTGGAATCCCTGGGCTTCCGGCCCGAGCGGTTCAAGCTGCTGGCCCTGACGCTGTCGGCCGGCATGGCAGGCGTTGCAGGCGGGCTGAAGGCAACCGTGTTCCAGTTCGCCACGCTGACCGATGTGTCGTGGAACATCTCGGGCGAGGTGATCCTGATGACGCTGCTGGGCGGCATCGGCACGCTGACCGGCCCGATGGTGGGCGCGGGCGTCATCATCTGGCTGAACGACCATCTGGCGCAGTTCGGCGAATGGGCGCTGATCTCGCAAGGCGCCATTCTGCTGCTGGTGATCATCTTCTTCCGGCGCGGGCTGGTGGGCGAATTGTCCGCCCTGCTGCGCCGGCGCAAGACCGGCCGCTGATCCGGGCCGTTGACTTCTCTCCCCGACTCACGCGGCTTCGGCCGCGTGTTCTTTTTTGCGAGGGGTCAGAACCACTGGCCGGGTTCCATCAACCCCAGATCCATCAGCTGCTGGCTGTGCCACTGAAACGGCACGGAATTTTGCCAGCGAAAGGTGTCGATATCGAACCGCGAGCCGGGATTGCTGCGCAGCGCCTTGGCCGTGCGAAAGGAACAGATCGTGGCCGTCAGGTTGTTGTGCCAGGGGCAGGCGTAGGTGTTGTATTCCTCGTCGCTGAAGGTGTGATCCTCGCGCAACGTCAGACCGGGGGCCGCGCGAAACAGGCCGATCCGGTCGATGCGGCGGCGGCTGGGCGGCACATGTTCCTCAAAGCGCCAGCGCAGGCCGCCAAAGAAATCCAGCTGCCGCTCCTTGGGGTAGTTGTGGTTCGCGGGATCGGGCCGCCCCAAGGCGTAATAGCCGGAACGGTCCATCATCGCCTCGGCCGGGGAAACGGCATCGGGATGCTTGCCAAGATCGCCGGCATAAAGGTCAATCACATAGGTGAGCATGGCGCTGCGGCGTTCCTCGGTATGGAAGGCCAGCAGATCGCCGATGGACCGCGTCTCGCAAAACGGAAAGAACAGGTATTCGGCATTATAGCAGTAATGCAGCCAGGCGCCCGGCGCGGCATCGATCACACGGTTCACGGCGGTTATCACCGCGCCGTCGCGGTGCATGTCCCATGGAATGCGGTGAACCCGCGCCTCCAGCGCCTCGGACAGGTGGATCTCGGGGCCCGCGAACAGCGCCACGGTGCCAAAACCCAGCTTCAGCAGATGCTCGAGCGTCGAGGCCACCTCGGTCCGGTCCTCGGCAAAGACCAGCGCGCCGGGCGTCTTGGGCAGCGCCGCCGCCGTCCGGTCGAGAAAGGCACTGATCGAACTGTGCTTCATGCGTGCTGGCCCCTGTCTTGCGCCGCCAGATTCGCGCAGGCCGATCACGGATGCAAGCGTTGCGGCAGAGGGCGCACGGGTGTAGAAGCGGCCCCCGTAACCCACGGGGGCCACCATGACCGGGCACAAACGGCTGTTCATCAAGACCTACGGCTGCCAGATGAACGTCTACGACAGCGAACGCATGGCCGAAACGCTGGGCGCGCAGGGCTATGTGCTGACCGACAAGGCAGACGATGCCGACATGGTGCTGCTGAATACCTGCCACATCCGCGAAAAGGCGGCGGAAAAGGTCTATTCGGATCTGGGCCGCCTGAAACCGCTCAAGGCGGAAAAGCCGGACCTGAAGATCGGCGTTGCCGGCTGCGTCGCCCAGGCCGAGGGGGCCGAGATTCAGCGCCGGATGCCGCTGGTGGATCTGGTCGTCGGCCCGCAGGCCTATCACCGGCTGCCAGAAATGCTGGCGCGGGTGGATGCCGGGGAAAAGGCGCTGGACACCGACTTCCCGCCCGAAGACAAGTTCGAACATCTGCCGAAACTGCGCACCCGGTCCGCGCCGTCGGCGTTTCTGACCGTGCAGGAAGGCTGCGACAAGTTCTGCGCCTTTTGTGTCGTGCCCTATACCCGCGGGGCCGAGGTCAGCCGCCCGGTGGACCGCCTGATGACCGAGGCCCGCGATCTGGCCGCGCGCGGGGTGCGGGAAATCACCCTGCTGGGCCAGAACGTCAACGCCTGGCATGGCGATGCCGCAGGGCGCGGACTTGGCTGGCTGATCCGCGAGATGGCAGGGATCGAAGGGATCGCCCGCATCCGCTATACTACCAGCCACCCCAATGACATGGACGACGACCTGATCGCCGCCCATGGCGATTGCGCCGCGCTGATGCCCTATCTGCATCTGCCGGTGCAGTCCGGGTCTGACCGCATCCTCAAGGCGATGAACCGCAAGCACACGGCCGAGCAGTATCTGCGCCTGATCGAGCGGATCCGCGCCGCACGGCCCGATATTGTGCTGACCTCGGATTTCATCGTCGGCTTCCCCGGCGAGACGGATACCGATTTCGAGGCGACGATGGATCTGGTGCGCGCGGTCGGCTATGGCATGGCCTATTCGTTCAAGTATTCCGCCCGCCCCGGCACCCCGGCGGCCGAGAAAACCCCCGTCGCCCCCGAGATCGCCGATGACCGGCTGCACCGGCTGCAAGCCCTGCTGACCGAACAGCAGCGCGCCTGCCAGGAATCCATGGTCGGGCGCGAGGTCGGCGTGCTTTATGAAAAGCCCGGCCGCCTGCCGGGCCAGATGTCCGGCAAGTCGGATCACCTGCACGCGGTGCATGTCGACGACCCCGACGGCAAGGTCGGCGAACTGGTTCGGGTGCGCATCACCGCAGCCGCGCCCAATTCGCTGGCAGCTGTGCGAATCGGTTCCTGAGCCGCAACAGATTGTAACCCCAACCCTGCAAACCGCAGAAACCGCTGGACTTTCGATACCCTCGGCGTCAATCCTGACGGCGGGGAATATGTGTCTGCAATAATTCCAAAGGGGGACATTTGACGTGAGACGGAGGATTTCCGAAACGCTGCGGCTGATGGCCGGGGCCTTGGTGCTGGCCGGCGGGCTGGCTGCCGGGTCCGAGGCCATGGCCAATCCGGACAAGCCGGCCCAGACCGGTCGCATCGACTGGGGCCTGTGGATCGACCCCGATGGCTGCATGCACTGGTGGGCCGATGGTGGGCTTGAAGGCTACATGGTTCCCCGCCGCGATCCCAAGACGGGCCGCGCCGTCTGCCTGAAAAAGAACACCTGTCTGGTCGAGAACACCGATACGCTGTTCGCCACCGACAGCGCGCGTCTGACCGCCAGCGGGCGCGCCCGTCTGGAACAGTTCTTCCGCAGCGCCGGTGCCTTTGGCTATGCCATTTACGGGCATACCGACAGCCGCGCCTCGGACGAATACAACATGCGCCTGTCCGAACGCCGCGCCAAATCGGTTGCCGCCGTCGCCCAGTCGGTTGGCGCCTCGGTCGAGCGCGTGGAAGGGTTCGGCGAGCGTCGGCCGCGTGCGACCAATGGCACCGCCGCCGGGATGCAGCAGAACCGCCGCGTCGAAGTCGTCTGCTACAGGTGGTGACCGTGATGATGATGAAACCCTTTGCAGGCGCCAGCCTCGTTCTTGCCCTCGCCCTGTCGGCCTGCGGCGTCACGCCGTATGACGGCGACCCGAACACGGTGATCGCGGTTGGCGCGGACGGCGGCATCGACAAGCTGCCGCTGCCCGATCAGCGCGCGGCCATCGCCTATGACCCCGACGGGTGCCAGAACTGGATCATCGACGATGGTGTCGAGGGCTATGCCAGCCCGCGCTTTGATCCGGCGACCGGCATGGCCAATGTCTGCAACAGCCATTTCCCGCCCGGCGCCGTGGTCAAGGACTATCAGTCCGGCAACCAGGGCATCCGCGACTATGTGCCGGTGGTCCGGCGCAAGCAGTGATGGGCTGGGGCGACAAACCAGCCAAGGGGGCCGCAGCCGATGCTGCGGCCCCTTTTGTCTGCAAACCAGGCAGAACTGTCGTAAATGATACGCAAACGCCAAACATTCTTGCAGCGCGCCCGAACGATTCCTTGCCGGTCGGTTCGCACAGGCGCAGACTGACCCCATGAGTGATCAACCCGACGATGACAAGGAGACACGTTTGGGCATCAGCGCGCTGACCCCCCCGCCCCGCTCCGACGACACGGTC
This sequence comes from Gemmobacter nectariphilus DSM 15620, assembly GCF_000429765.1. GTDB lineage: Bacteria > Pseudomonadota > Alphaproteobacteria > Rhodobacterales > Rhodobacteraceae > Wagnerdoeblera > Wagnerdoeblera nectariphila. The sequence goes on from NZ_KE386949.1 coordinate 354,639, forward strand.
GAGACGGTTCTGGAATTTCCCGACAACCGGCTTCTGATCGGGCTTTGCGGCGAATATGACCGCAACCTTGCCCAGATCGAACATGCGACCGGCGTGCATATCCTGCGACGGGGCAACCGATTGGCCGTGGTGGGCGAGGTAGCGGCGCGGGCACAGGCGGCAACGGTGCTGCAAGGGCTGTATGCGCGGCTGGAACAGGGCCGCACGGTTGGCGCCGGCGATATCGAAGGCGCGTTGCGGTTGGGCCTTGGCGGGATCGCCGCCCCGGTTCGGGCCGATGACCAGCTGGAAATGTTCAGCGCCACCGGATTCGAGCTGCGGACCCGCAAGAAGCCGGTCGAACCCCGGACCGAGGCGCAGAAGGCCTATGTGTCGAACCTGTTCAAGCACGAGCTGGCCTTTGGCATCGGCCCGGCCGGCACCGGCAAGACCTATCTGGCGGTCGCGGTCGGCGTGACCATGCTGATCGGCGGACAGGTCGAAAAGATCATCCTGTCGCGCCCGGCCGTCGAGGCAGGCGAGCGTCTGGGTTTCCTTCCCGGCGACATGAAGGAAAAGGTCGATCCCTACATGCAGCCGCTTTATGACGCGCTGAACGACTTCCTGCCGGCCAAGCAGGTGGAAAAGCTGCTGCTGGACAAACGGATCGAAATTGCCCCGCTGGCCTTCATGCGCGGGCGCACGCTGTCGAATGCCTTTGTCGTGCTGGACGAGGCGCAGAACGCCACCACCATGCAGATGAAGATGTTCCTGACCCGTCTGGGCGAAGGCAGCCGCATGGTGATCACCGGCGATCGCACCCAGATCGACCTGCCGCGCGGCGTCAATTCGGGGCTGGCCGATGCCGAGCGGATCCTCAAGGGGGTCAAGGGCGTCAGCTTCAACTATTTCGATGCCAAGGACGTGGTGCGCCACCCGCTTGTGGCCCGCATCATCGAAGCGTATGACCGCGCCGATGGAGAAGCTGGTTGATATCGTGATCGAAGAGCCCCGCTGGGAAACCGCGGGGCTTGAGGATTTGGCCGAACGCGCCGCCGGGGCCGTGCTGGCTGAACTTGGCCTGCCGGGCGAGGGGTTCGTGATGTGCGTCATGGGCTGCGATGATGATCGCATCGCTGCCTTGAACGCCGATTTCCGTGGCAAGCCAAAGCCCACCAACGTGCTGTCCTGGCCGTCCGAGGACCGCGCGCCCGAGGTGGCGGGCGCCACGCCCGACCTGCCGGAGCCGGGCGATTCGGACGATCCCGAGGAACTGGGCGACATCGCCATCGCCTGGGGCGTCTGTCAGGCCGAAGCGGCCGAGCAGGACAAGCCGTTTGCCGACCATGTCACCCACCTGGTTGCGCATGGGGTGCTGCACCTCTTGGGCTATGACCATGAAACCGATGAAGATGCCGAGCTGATGGAGGGAATCGAGATTCGTGCCCTTGCCAGACTGGGTATCGCCAACCCATATTGAAACCGGCGCGCGCAGGCGCCGGTTTTTCGGAAAGGACCGATGGGCAGTAGCACCGATGGCTTGACGGCAGCGCAGGGCGCGCCGGAAGCCGACCCCGACCAGAGACGCTCTGTCGGGCTTTTCGCTCGCCTGTTTCGCAAGGCGGCGCCTGAAACGCAGAACGACGAGGCAGTTTTCAGGCACGCTCCTGCACAGCCGCCCATGATCGGCCAGCCAGCCCCGATCGCCCTGCCTGGCATCGGCAACCTGCGCCGTCTTCGCGTGGATGATGTGGCGGTGCCCAAGGTCGATATCGTGGCTGTGCCGGTGACCATTGGCCGCGACGAGCTGGCCGAGGTGTTCCGCGAGCAAGGCTTCTCGCGGCTTCCGGTCTACAAGGGATCGCTGGATCATCCGGTCGGCGTGGTGACGCTAAAAGATTTGGCGCTGACCTATGGCTTTGGCAACAATGGCCGGTTCAGCCTGCGCAAACTGCTGCGCCCGCTGCTGTATGCCCCGCCCTCGATGCCGCTGACGGTGCTGCTGCAGAAGATGCAGACCGAACGGATGCATATGGCGCTGGTGATCGACGAATATGGTGGCGTCGACGGTCTGGTGACCATCGAGGATCTGCTGGAAACCGTCGTGGGCGACATTTCCGACGAACATGATACCGAGGAAAGCGCGCTTTGGGCCGAGGAAAAGCCGGGGGTCTGGCTGATTCAAGCCATGGCCCCGCTGGACGAGGTCGAGGCCGCGATCGGCCAGCGCCTGCGGGTGTCCGAGGAAGATCAGGACATCGACACGTTGGGCGGCCTTGTCTACCTGCGCGCCGGGCGGGTGCCTGCCCGCGGCGAGGTGGTTCCGCATGAAAGCGGCACGCAGATCGAGGTCGTCGATGCCGAACCGCGCCGGATCAAGCGGTTGCGCTTGCGGCTACCCAATGCGGCGCCTGCGCCGGTAAACGAGACCGAAGCGGCGGTTTCAGGCGGCTGAGGCCGGACGGGGGGCTGTCTGCCCCCCGGCTGCCATCCGGTGCAGGCACCGGCCGGCAGCTCCCCCCGAGGATATTTGGATCAAGGCGAAAGGTGGGTCAGCCCTGTGCAAGGCTTAGGAAGCTGTCCACCTCGGCCTCGGTGGTGGCCCAGCTGGTGACCAGGCGGGCGCGGCCCTGCCCCATGTCGTAATAGCGCGCGCCTGCGGCCTTGAGCCGGTCATGCGCCGCCTTGGGCAGCGTTGCAAAGACGATGTTCGCTTGCGTCGGGTGGACCAGCGCGGCGCCCGGGAACCCGGTGATCCCTGCGGCCAGCCGTGCCGCCATGGCATTGGCGTGGCGGGCAAGATCAAGCCAGAGCCCATCGGCCAGCCAGCCCTGGAACTGCGCCGCAAGGTAGCGGTGTTTCGAGAACAGATGCCCGCCGCGCTTGCGCCGCAGTTCAAATTCCCAGGCCTTGGCCGGGTCGAAGAACACCACCGCCTCGGCGCCCATCAGCCCGCCCTTGGTGCCGCCAAAGGACAGCGCATCGACGCCCGCCTTCCAGGTCAGCTCGGCCGGGGTGGCGCCGGTCGCCGCCAGCGCATTGGCAAAGCGCGCGCCATCCAGATGCACCGGAAGGCCATGGGAATGCGCGACACGGGCCAGGGCCGCGATCTCATCGGGGCCATAGACCGTGCCCGCCTCGGTCACATCGGTGATGGTGACTGCGCCGGGCTGGACGGAATGCACGACGCGCACACCCTGTCCCCGGATGCGGGCATCCAGCGCGGCCGGGTCCATGCGGGCATGATCGCCGCCGACGGTCAGCAGCTTGGCGCCACTGTAGAATTCGGGGGCTGCGCACTCGTCGTTCTGCACATGGGCGTCGTCATGGCAGAAGATCGCGCCCCAGGGCGGGCACAGCGTTGCCAGCGCCAAGGCGTTGGCGACCGTGCCTGTGGCGACCAGGTAAACGGCCGCCTGAGGCGCCTCCAGCACATCGCGGATCTGGCCTGCGACCTCGGCTGACAGCGGATCGTTGCCATAGGGCATCGCGGGCCCTTCGTTGGCGCGCAGCAAGGCCTGAATCACGGGCGCCGGACAGGGGGCACCATTGTCCGAGGCAAAGAACATCAGGGCGTCTCCTCGATGATGTAATCTTCCCAGTCGTCTTCCGGCACCTCGTATTCGGGCACCGTCCAGCCCTGCACCGAGGCCCCGGCACGATGCACCGATTCGGGATCGCCGGACACCAGCGGATGCCAGGGGAACAAGGCGTTGCCTTCGTGCAGCAGCCGATAGGCGCAGGTCCGGGGCAGCCAATAGGCGATGTCCGGCAGCCGCGCCGGGGTCAGCGACACGCATTCCGGCACGAACTGGTGACGGATCGGATATTGCGTGCAGCGGCAGGTCTCGCCATCCAGCAGGCGGCAGGCCACGCGGGTAAAGGCGACCTCGCCGCTATCCTCGAATTCCAGCTTGTTCAGGCAGCACTTGCCGCAGCCATCGCACAGCGCCTCCCATTCTTCGGGGGTCATGCGATCCAGCGGGACGGTTTCCCAGTATCGGGGGCGAAGGCGCGGCATGACCGTGTTGTGCCTGTGCGCGGCGCGAATGGGAAGGGGCAAAAGAGAAAGGGTTGCGCCTGGGCGCAACCCTTTCCGAGATCTACGGAGATGGTCCGGTTAGGGCGCTTGGCGAAACCGTCCCAGCCAGGGTTTACGACCCTTGGGGTTGCCCTCAGGCCACGGCCCCCCTGACTGTCCCGACACCTCTCTCCAATATCACTCTCGACACTGGACCACCTCCTTTCATTGCGTTGCCGTTGGGTTCAGGCTGCCACAGATCTGGTGGTTGTCAAATGAAATTACGCTACCCCTGCGCGCAGACGCCCAAGAATGAGGCGAAACGGCACAAGCGCGATGAAGGCAAGGGCGAGTTTCACCCCCCAGTCCGCAAAGGCCAGCGAAACCCACAGCGGCGCCATCGGGCCGGCGCCCAGCAGGGGCAGAACCTCGTTCGCCCAGGACACGTCATTGCCGGGTTCGATGAACGCAAGCCCGGTCGAGAAGGCGACCGAGAAGAACACCGCCGTATCCAGCGCCGAGCCGATCAGCGTAGACACCAGCGGCGCGCGCCACCAGCTGCCCTGCCGCAGGCGATCAAAGATTTCCACATCGACCATCTGCGCCAGAAGGAACGCAAGGCCCGAGCCAAGCGCGATGCGCCAGGTGACCAGCGGGCCGAAGTCGCCCATGATCTGCGTGCCGATCACCGAACAGACAAGCCCAGTGGCAAAGCCGGCCAGCACGACCTTGCGCGCAGCTGCGGCGCCATGAAGACGGTTGGTCAGGTCGGTGATCAGGAAGGCGATGGGATAGGTGAAGGCGCCCCAGGTCAGCCACTGGCCGAACAGGAATTGCACCAGGATGTTCGAGGCCACCACAGTGGCGGCCATGGCAAGGATGCCGGGCAGAAGTCGCATGGATCTGATCCGTTTTGACAAGGTAGCGGAGACTTGGCCCCCGACCCTCGGGGACGGCGCGTGATACGCCTGCGCGCCTTGCACCGCAAGTCCCTTGTCAGGCGGGTCAGCCGATCCTGCCGCGTGCCCCGCCGGTCTGACCCCTGTCCATGAGCAGGTGATCAAGCAGGACGCAGGCCATCATCGCCTCGCCCACCGGCACGGCGCGGATGCCGACGCAAGGGTCGTGGCGTCCCTTGGTGATCAGCTCGATCTCTTGCCCGGCCTCGTTGACGGTGCGGCGCGGGGTCAGGATCGACGAGGTGGGCTTGACCGCAAAGCGGCAGATGACCGGCTGGCCGGTGGAAATCCCCCCAAGGATGCCCCCCGCATGGTTCGACAGGTAGATCGGCCCGTCATTGCCCATGCGGATCTCGTCGGCGTTGTCCACCCCGGTCAGCGCGGCGGCGGCCATGCCATCGCCAATCTCGACCGCCTTCACCGCATTGATCGACATCATCGCCGCCGCCAGATCACTGTCCAGCTTGGCATAAAGCGGCGCGCCAAGGCCCGCGGGCACACCTTCGGCCACCACTTCGATCACCGCGCCCACCGAATTGTGCGACAGGCGCAGCTCGTCCAGATAGACGGCCCAATCGGCCGCTGCCACCGGATCGGGGCACCAGAACGGATTGCGCGCGATCTCGGCGCCATCGAACCGCGCCCGGTCGATCGCGCGCGGCCCCATCTGCACCATGTAGCCGCTGATCCGCAGCCCCGGCACCAACGCGGCCAGCACCGCCCGCGCGACCCCTCCGGCCGCAACCCGCGCCGCCGTCTCGCGCGCACTGGACCGCCCGCCCCCGCGATAATCCCGCAGGCCATATTTCTGGTGATAGGCAATATCGGCGTGGCCGGGCCGAAAGCTGGTGGCGATATCGCCATAATCCTTGGACCGCTGGTCGGTGTTCTCGATCATCAGCTGGATCGGCGTGCCGGTCGTGCGGCCCTGAAACACGCCAGACAGGATGCCCACCGCATCTTCCTCGCGCCGCTGGGTGGTGAATTTCGACGTTCCGGGCTTGCGCAGATCCAGCCAGGGCTGAATGTCGGCTTCGCTCAGCGCGATTCCAGGCGGGCAGCCGTCCACGGTGCACCCCAGCGCCGGCCCGTGGCTTTCACCCCAGGTCGTCACACGAAACAGATGGCCGAAGGTATTGAAGCTCATGCGCGCCTCCCGATGCTTGCCGCTTCCTAACGCCTGCCGCGCCCCGGTGAAAGCGCTTTGCCCCTTTCGCCTTGAGACAAATATCCTCCAGGGGGTGCGGGGGATGGAAAATCCCCCGCCGCGACGGCAGCCACCTTGCGCGGCGCAGGGGCCACGACAGTTTGCGCGGCGAACTTGCTCTGCTGGGGGCGGACGCCTACATCGGAAAGCATGAAATATCTCATCCCCTTCCTGCCTTCGCCGCCGCGCGTCTCTGTTGTCCGTCTGACTGGCGCCATCGGGGCGGCCGGCCGCTTTGGCGGCGGGCTGAACGATGCGGCCCTTGCCCCGGTGCTGGAGCGCGCCTTCAAGGCGGGCAAGCCGCGCGCGGTCGCGCTGGTGATCAACTCGCCCGGCGGCTCTCCGGTGCAATCCTCGCTGATCGCGGCGCGGATCCGGCGGCTGGCCGACGAAAGGAAGCTGCCCGTCCACGCCTTTGTCGAGGATGCGGCAGCCTCGGGCGGCTATTGGCTGGCCTGTGCCGCCGATGACATCTGGGCCGACGACAGTTCCATTCTGGGCTCGATCGGGGTGATCTCGGCCAGCTTCGGCTTTCCCGACTTCATCGCCCGCCACGGGATCGAGCGGCGGGTGCATACCGCCGGCCGGTCGAAAAGCACCGCCGACCCGTTCCGCGCGGAAACGCCCGAGGATCTGGCCCGCCTGCGCAGCATTCTGGATCCGATCCATCAGGCCTTTATTGCCCATGTGACCGCGCGCCGGGGCGATCGGCTGGCCAAGGATACCCCCGACCTGTTCGAGGGCGCCTTCTGGGCCGGGCAACAGGCCGTTGCCCTGGGGCTGGCCGATGGTATCGGCCATCTGGTGCCCAAGATGAAGCAGATCTACGGCGACAAGGTGCAGCTGGTCCCCTATGGTCCGCGGCGCGGCTGGCTGTCGCGCTTTGGCCTGCGCGCAGGCGCCGAGGCGGTGGCCGAGGTGGCCGAGGAACGCGCGCTGTGGTCGCGGATCGGGATGTAGATGATGATCAAGGGCGCGCTTTTCCTGCTGGTGGCACTTGCGGTGCTGGGTATCTTTGGCGGCCTGCGGATCGGACGGCGCAAGCCGCGCCGGCTGGGCGCCAACTGCCCGCGCTGCGGCCGGCCCCGGATCGGCAAGGGCCCTTGTGAATGCGGCGCCACCGGAAAGGGATGACGATGGGACAGGCACTGGTTACGGGCACAACCTCTGCGGCAGAGGCCGCAGCCTTGGCGCTGTCGGCGCAAGGCTGGCAGGTTCGCCGCGCCGCGCAGGCATCCACTGCCGCGCTGTCGGAGGGCGAATCGTTGCTGGTCATCGCCACCCCGGCCGATGACACGGACGGCGCCGGGGCGCTTGACGACCTTACACAGGCCCCTGCCCGGCTGGCCAGCGCAATGGCCGAAGCCCTGCCGCCCGCCAGCCTGGATTCCAGCGGCGAACAGCGGGCCAGCGGGCAGGTCATCCTGATCCTCGATCCCTCTGCCCTGACGCCCGGCGCGGCCAGCCCCGCGCGGGTCGCGGCCCAGGCAGCCGCGCTTGGCTGGATGCGCGGCGCCTGCCTGTCGCTGGCGCCGGGGCTGCGCCTGAACGCCATCGCCTGCGCGCCGTCGCAGGGCGCGCAGATGGCGCCCGTGCTGGACTGGCTGACGACGGCCCATGCCGTCACCGGGCAGATGCTGCGGCTTGGGGACGAGGCGCGGCCGCCAACGGAATGGCGGCGCTGAGCGGCCACTGAGCGGTGTGCGAACCCGGCTTTACCTGACGTCCGGTCTTGACTTGTCCACCTCTGGCCTTGGCGTAACCCTTTGGTAACGATTCTGTCATGCGGATCAACCGCTTGATGCCCAGCAAGAAAAAAATCTCTTGCATTCAATGCCTTATATTGTTGCCCATTTTTTGGGCAACTCAACGAAGCAGGCTGAAAACAAGGGAAAAACGGCGCTCAGGAAAACTTCTCCGCAGAGTTATCCACAGAAACCGTGGACAGCTTTGCCCTTGAATCCGCGCGCTGGAAGGGGCAGCCCGAACGCAAGCCAACGGGAATCACCATGCAGGACGACACCGCCGATTTCCCCGCATCCGATAACGGCCATTCGGAGACCGGACACGCGCTGATCTCGCGGCTGGTCAAGGGGCTGGACAGCTCGCCCGGCGTCTACCGGATGCTGAATGCGGCAAACGAAGTGCTGTATGTCGGCAAGGCGCGCAACCTCAGGGCGCGGGTGTCGAACTATGCCCGGACCTCGGGCCATTCGGTGCGGATCGCCCGAATGATCCATGAAACCACCAGCATGATGTTCCTGACCACGCGCACCGAGCTTGAGGCGCTGCTGCTGGAACAGAACCTGATCAAGCAGCTCAAGCCGCGCTACAACGTGCTGATGCGGGATGACAAGTCATTCCCGAACATCCTGATCACGGGCAATCACCCCTTTCCCCAGATCACCAAGCATCGTGGCAGACGCTCGGCGCCGGGCAGCTACTTCGGGCCGTTTGCCAGCGCGGCCGCGGTCCACCGCACGTTGAATCAGCTGCAAAAGGTGTTCCTGCTGCGGAACTGTTCGGATTCGATGTTCGAAAGCCGGTCGCGGCCCTGTCTGCAGTTCCAGATCCGCCGCTGTTCTGCCCCTTGCACCGGAGAGATCAGCCAATCCGATTATGCCGGCCTTGTTCAGGACGCCAAGCGCTTTCTGGAAGGCAAGTCCACCAACGTTCAGGCCGAGTTGGCCGAGCAGATGCAGGCGGCCTCGGACGCGATGGAGTTCGAACGGGCGGCGGCGCTGCGCGACCGGATCAAGGCGCTGACCGCCGTGCAATCGGCCCAGGGCATCAACCCGCGCGGTGTCACCGAGGCGGATGTGATCGCCGTGCATCTGCAAGGCGGGCTGGCCTGCGTTCAGGTGTTCTTCATCCGGGCGCATCAAAGCTGGGGCAACAGCGATTTCTACCCGCGCACCGGCGCTGGCGCCGAAGAGGCCGAGATCCTTCAGGCATTCATGGCCCAGTTCTACAGCGACAAGGAACCGCCCCGGCTGATCTTGCTGTCGCATCAGGTCGAGGATCCCGATCTGCTGGCCGAGCTGCTGTCTGACCGTGCAGGGCGCAAGGTGGAACTGACCGTGCCGCAACGGGGCGAAAAGGCCGAGCTGGTCGAGAACGCGGCGCGCAATGCCCGCGAAAGCCTTGGCCGCCGCCTGGCGGAAACCACCGCGCAGACCCGGCTGCTGGCCGGTCTGGCCGAGGCCTTTGGGCTGGAGACACCGCCGAAGCGGGTCGAGGTCTATGACAACTCGCATATCATGGGCGCCCATGCCGTCGGTGGCATGATCGTTGCCGGCCCGGACGGGCTGATGAAGGGCGAATACCGCAAGTTCAACATCAAGGGCGATGGCCTGACACCCGGCGATGACTTTGCCATGATGAAAGAGGTCCTGACCCGCCGGTTCGAGCGCCTGTTGAAGGACGATCCCGACCGGACGTCGCCGGCATGGCCTGATCTTCTGCTGATCGACGGCGGGGCGGGCCAGGTTTCAGCGGTGCAAGAGGTGATGGAGCAGATGGGGGTCGAGGACATTCCCTTCATCGGCGTGGCCAAGGGGGTGGACCGCGACGCGGGCAAAGAGGAATTCCACCGCCCTGGCAAGCCCGTCATGGCGCTGCCGCGCAATCACCCGGTGCTGTATTTCATCCAGCGCCTGCGCGACGAGGCGCACCGCCATGCCATCGGCGCCCACCGGGCCAAGCGCGCCAAGGCGTTGACCGCAACCCCGCTGGACGAGGTGCCGGGCGTCGGCGCGGCGCGCAAACGGGCGTTGCTGGCGCATTTCGGCTCTGCCAAGGCGGTGTCACGGGCGGGGGTGCCCGATCTGATGGCGGTAGACGGCATCTCCGAGGCGCTGGCCCAGACGATCCACGACTTCTTTCACGCCAAGGGATAGGCCCCACGGCCCGGACGGGCCTGCGTCACCCCAAGGCGGCAGGTGTTGCCCCCAAAGGGGATATTTATAGACAGGTGAACGGGCAGGTTCCGCGCAGGTCGCCTGTCAGAACGGACAGGGCGCCGAAAAGGTCATGGTCACACCCGTGTCCGGGTGGCGGAACCGCAGCGATTCGGCATGCAGCATCAGCCGCGGATGGTTGCGCGCCGCGCCCGTCGCATACAGCGGATCGCCAAGGATCGGGTGGCCGATTTCCGCCATGTGAACGCGCAACTGATGGCTGCGCCCCGTCTGCGGCATCAGCCGGGCACGGGTTTCGCCCTGCCCGACCTTGACCGCGCGCCAGTCGGTGACGGCGGGCTTGCCGGTTTCATGGTTCACATGCTGGCGCGGCCGGTTCGGCCAGTCGACGATCAGCGGCAGATCCACCCGCCCCTGCTTTTCGGCCATCTCGCCATCAAGGCGCGCGATATAGACCTTTTTCACCGTCCGCGCCTCGAACTGCTTGCCAAGGGCGCCTTGCGCCGCGCGGGTGCGGGCAAAGACCATGACCCCCGAGGTATCCAGATCCAGCCGGTGGACGAGCAGCACATCGGGAAAATCCGCGCGCAGCCGGTTGATCAGGCAATCCGCGCGATCCTCGCCCCGGCCCGGCACCGACAAAAGGCCCGACGGCTTGTCGACGATCAGGATCGAGTCGTCGGCATACAGCACCCGAGGCGGGTCGGGCGGCGGGGCATAGGTAAAGGGCGTCTCGCTCATGGGCCCGTCATACGCCGTTCAGCTGTCAAGTGCGAGGCGCACGGCAAGGCCTGCGAACAGCACCGAGGCAAGGCGGTTCAGCCCGCCCATCCGCCGCGACAGGGCCTGACCGGCGTAACCGGCCGCCACGCCATAGCCCATGGTGACCAGCGTGCCGGTAAAGGCAAAGACCAGTCCCAGGGTAACGATCTGCTGCCAGACCGGCGGGCCGCCTTGCACGACGAACTGCGGCAGGAACGCCATGACGAACAGCACCGGCTTGGGGTTCAGGATATTGGTCAGCGCCCCTTTGCGAAAGGCGCGCCACAGGCCGGACTGACCCTGCGCAGGGCCGGAGGGCCCTGCCGTCCACGCCTTGACCGCCAGCCAGACCAGATAGGCCGCCCCCGTCCAGCGCAAGGCCTCCAGCGCGCCGGGATGCGCCGCGATCAGCGCTGCCACCCCGGCCGCCGCCAGCGTGACATGCCACAAGACACCACAGCCTGCCCCGAACCCCGAGGCAGCCCCCGCCCTTGGCCCGCCCTGAATGCCGCAGGCAGTCGCCAGCACCACATCGGCGCCCGGCACCACATTCACCACCAGTCCGCCCAGAAGGAAGGTCAGGAACTGATCGGCGGTCAGAAAGCCGAGAACCTCGGGCATGGGGCACCAATGATGGCCAGAGCACTGCCCCGGCGGATGGACGGGCAAGACATGGCGTCAGGTGCCAGCACGGGCATCGCCTTGCATGCACACCCGGGGGAAGGCGGGTTGAAACCCGCCCTACCATAGAGACAGGTTCTGCACCTGCCATCGGCACAGGGACTGCAGGCGGGGTTTCCCCCGCCATGCCAGGGGGCGATCACCCTTGCAGGGTGCGCACGCCATAGCCTTCGCTGCGGGCCTTCATCGCCTCGACCACGGCGATGGCGGCGGCGGCGGTGGTGAAATAGGGGATCTTGTCCATCAGCGCCACGCGGCGGATGTCGCGGCTGTCGGTGATCGACTGGGCGCCCTCGGTGGTATTCATCACCACGGCGATCTCGCCGTTCTTCAGCGCATCCACGACGTTCGGGCGCCCCTCATAGACCTTACCGGCGGGAATGGCCTGCACGCCTTCGGCGGCCAGCCATTTCGCCGTGCCGCGGGTTGCCGTGATCTCGAAGCCCAGTGCCACCAGATCGCGGGCCGCCGCCGCCAGCGCGGCGGTCTTGTCGGCATCCTTGATCGAGATGAACACGCGGCCGGTTTCCGGCAGCTGCACCCCGGCGCCCATCTGCGCCTTGAGGAAGGCCAGCGCAAAGGTGCGATCCCAGCCCATCACCTCGCCGGTCGAGCGCATTTCCGGCCCCAGCAGCGGATCGACGCCGGGGAAGCGGGCAAAGGGCAGCACCGCCTCCTTGACCGAAAACCACGGGGTTTTCGGATCGGCCAGCGTCAGCGGATCGGCCAGCGGCAGCGGCGAATCCGGGCCGACACCGGCCGGATAGGGCGCGCGCTGCGGGAAGGCCGACAGCTTTTCGCCCGCCATCACCCGCGCGGCAATCGAGGCAATCGCGCTGTCGGTCGCCTTGGCGACAAAGGGCACGGTGCGAGACGCACGCGGGTTCACCTCGAGCACATAGATCACGCCATCCTTGATGGCGAACTGCACGTTCATCAGACCGACGACGTTCAGCGCCTTGGCCATCAGCACGGTCTGGCGCTTCAGCTCGTCGACCGTCTCGGCCGACAGCGAATGCGGCGGCAGACAGCAGGCGCTGTCGCCCGAGTGAACGCCAGCTTCCTCGATATGTTCCATGATGCCGGCGACATGCACCGCCTCGCCATCGCACAGCGCATCGACATCCACCTCGATGGCGCCGGTCAGGTAGCTGTCCAGCAGCACGGGGTTCTTGCCCGAAACCTGCACGGCGGTGGTGATGTAGCGTTTCAGCTGTTCGGTATCGCGCACGATTTCCATCGCGCGGCCGCCCAGAACATAGGACGGGCGGATCACCAGCGGATAGCCGACCCGTTCCGCGATCTGGAAGGCCTCGGCATCGGAATGGGCAATGCCGTTGACCGGCTGTTTCAGCCCCAGATCGTTCAGCAGTTTCTGGAACCGCTCGCGGTCCTCGGCCAGGTCGATGGCGTCGGGGGTGGTGCCCAGGATCGGGATCCCCTCTTCTTCCAGCGCATTGGCCAGCTTCAGCGGGGTCTGGCCGCCGAACTGCACGATCACGCCATGCAGCGTGCCGTTCGACTGTTCCACCCGCAGGATTTCCAGCACATGTTCCAGCGTCAGCGGTTCGAAATACAGCCGGTCCGAGGTGTCATAGTCGGTCGACACCGTTTCCGGGTTGCAGTTGACCATGATCGTCTCATAGCCCGCGTCGGTCAGCGCATAGCAGGCATGGACGCAGCAATAGTCGAATTCGATCCCCTGGCCGATCCGGTTGGGGCCGCCCCCCAGGATCACGACTTTCTTGCGATCGCTCGGCCGCGCCTCGCATTCCACCTCGCCCATCGCGGGGGCCTCGTAGGTGGAATACATGTAGGGCGTCTGCGCTTCGAATTCGGCGCCGCAGGTGTCGATGCGCTTGAAGACGGCGGTGACACCCAGATTGCGCCGCGCGCGGCGGACCTGATCCTCGTCGCGCCCGGTCAGCGTGGCCAGGCGGGCATCGGTGAAGCCCATCATCTTGAGCTTGCGCAGCCCGGCCTCGGTCAGCGGCAGACCATCGCGGCGGATTTCGGCCTCGGTCTCGACGATCTCGCGGATGCGGGCCAGGAACCACGGATCAAAGGCGGTGATCGCCTGAATCTCGTCGTTCGAGAACCCTTCGCGCATCGCCTGGGCGATCACGCGCAGGCGGTCCGGGGTGGCCTGGCTCAGCGCCTTGGAAATGGCGGCCTTGTCGGGCGCTCCGGGAATCGCGATCTCGTCAAAGCCGCTCAGGCCGGTTTCCAGGCTCGCCAGCGCCTTTTGCAGCGATTCGTGGATGGTGCGGCCGATCGCCATGGCCTCGCCCACCGATTTCATGGCGGTGGTCAGGAAGGGTTCAGATCCGGGGAACTTCTCGAATGCAAAGCGCGGGATCTTGGTCACGACATAGTCGATGGTCGGTTCAAAGCTGGCGGGCGTGACCTTGGTGATGTCGTTGTCCAGCTCGTCCAGCGTATAGCCCACGGCCAGTTTCGCGGCGATCTTGGCAATCGGGAAGCCCGTCGCCTTGGACGCCAGCGCCGAAGACCGCGACACCCGCGGGTTCATCTCGATGACGACCATGCGGCCGTCCTTGGGATTGATCGCCCACTGAACGTTCGACCCGCCGGTTTCCACCCCGATCTCGCGCAGCACGGCAATCGAGCCGTTGCGCATGATCTGGTATTCCTTGTCGGTCAGCGTCAGCGCCGGGGCCACGGTGATCGAATCGCCAGTGTGAACGCCCATCGGGTCCACGTTCTCGATGGAACAGACGATGATGGCGTTGTCGGCGCGGTCGCGCACCACCTCCATCTCGTATTCCTTCCAGCCCAGCAGCGATTCGTCGACCAGCACCTGCGCCACGGGCGAGGCTTCCAGCCCCGAACGCACGATGGCCTCATAGTCGTCGCGGTTGTAGGCGACGCCGCCGCCGGTGCCGCCCAGGGTAAAGGCCGGGCGGATGATCGCCGGCAGGCCGATATGTTCCAGATCGGCCATCGCCTGCCGGATACCGGCCGCGATGTCATATTTGCCGTTCGCCAGCTTGGGCGCGGCCACGATGGTGGCCTTGGGGTTTTCCAGGCCGATCCGGTCCATCGCCTCGCGGAACAGCTTGCGATCCTCGGCCATTTCAATGGCTTCGCGGTTCGCACCGATCAGTTCCACCCCGAACTTGTCCAGCACCCCCATGTCCGCCAACGCCAGCGAGGTGTTCAGCCCGGTCTGCCCGCCCATCGTGGGCAGCAAGGCATCGGGGCGTTCGATCTCGATGATCTTGGCGACGACTTCCGGGGTGATCGGCTCGATATAGGTGGCGTCGGCCAAGCCCGGATCGGTCATGATCGTCGCAGGGTTCGAGTTGACCAGGATGACCCGGTAGCCTTCCTCGCGCAGGGCCTTGCAGGCTTGGGCGCCGGAATAATCGAACTCGCAGGCTTGCCCGATCACGATGGGCCCCGCGCCGATGATCATGATGGACTTGATATCGGTTCTCTTCGGCATGTCAGACCCCTCGGCGCAAATTGTCCGGCGTTATAGCCATGGACGTCCCGCGCGCAAGACCGAATGGCATTTGCGCAGCCGATTGCGCATGGCCGCAGGTCCGCCCAAGCGCCTCTTGCGCGGCGATGCGGCCCCGCGCAGTATCCGCGCCAGCTCAACCGGGGTCATTTCATGCCATCGCTGTCCAGACTTGCAACCCTTCTTTTGCCGCTCGCCCTGCTGGCGATCCCGGCCGGTGCCGCATCGCTTGACGGTGTCGCCGTGGACGTCATCAACGAAAGCGAGCCGGTGCTCTGCGCCGAAAAGGACAACGTGGCGCTGTCCTTCGCCTCGCCTCAGGTCCGCGCCTTCCGCATCGAGGCCGCGCACCCCGTCTATCTGGCCCCCGGAATGCGCGACAACTGGGAAGCCGACTGGACCGCCTGCGACATGTCGGGCGATCCGGCCTATGCGCCGGTGGCCCCGCCGGGCCGGTTCACCCTTTATGAACAGCCCGACATGTGGCTGGTCGGCTGGCGCTATGGCAGCTTCTGGCGCCCGGCCACGGCCACCGTGCGCATCGGCGATCAGGTCCACGAGGGGCTGCATCTGATCCAGCTGTGGCTCTTGCGCACCGATGGATCCGAAGAGGTGCTGGTGTTCTACCCGCAAGATGGCTACTGGCGCGCCCGCCCGCTGGCGCCGCGTCCGATGCGCAACACGGCCTATGGCTCGTCGTTTCTGGTCGGCCCGGTCGAGGTCGAGGGCCGCCCCATCGTCAACATCAAGGAAGTCGCCTTTGACCCGGCCGCGCGCCGGTTCGATCTGGCCTTTACCCGCGGCGGCTCGGCGTCGGTCAGCGTGGTGAACGCCGATGAAAACCGCATCGCGCTGGACGTGGCCTTTGATGCGCCGATCAAGGACGTGCCCTTTGCCATGCTGCGGTCCATGTATATCACCGAGTTCAACAACGATGCCGCCCGCGTCGCCGTGCGCGAGGCCGGCGCCAATGCCTGGCGCGAGGCGCCGGTCATGGGCTTTGACCGCGCCAGGGCAACCGATATCTGGATCGGCCGCCTGGCCCCCTCGCAGCACAACAAAAGCTCGCCCGACTTCGTGTTCAACAGCTTCTCGGACGGCCCTACCCCCAAGCGGCCCAAGAACGAACCCCCGGCCTCTGCGCCAGTGGTGCAATAGGATGGGCCGACCTTCAATCAACCGGAGGAGCGGATGACCTTGCAAGCCCGGTCTGCCTTGCATCGCCTTGCCGGAACCACCCCACGGGGAGCGCCGGTTGGTCCGCCATTGGTTCAAGAACCAACTGGCGCGGAGGGGTGTGAACCCCCTCCAGCGACCAGCCATCGGCGCGGTCCCATCCGGGTGTCGATCTGCCCCGGGCCATGCTGATGCGGGCGGGCCGGATCGGGGCGGCGGTTCTTGCGCTGTCGGCGGGCGCGGCGCAGGCCCATCCGCATGAATTCATCGACGCGGGGATCGAGCTGCGGTTCGATGCGGGCGGCGCCCTGACCGCGCTGCGCATCGTCTGGGTCTATGACGATCTGACCTCGCTGATGATCCTGTCGGATCGCGGGCTGGACCCGGACGGCGACGGCACGCTGACCGAGGCCGAGGCGGCAACCCTGTCAGGCTTTGACATGGACTGGGCCGAGGGCTTCGCGGGCGATACCTATCTGCTGCACGGCGATGTGCCGCTGCCCCTTGGCCCGCCGCAGGACTGGACCGCCCGGGTGGTCCAGGGGCGCATCATCACCACCCATCTGCGCCAGCTGGCCGCGCCCATAGCCCCCGGCGCGGCGCCGATGGTGGTTCAGGTCTATGACCCGGGCTATTACACCGCCTATACCATCGCCACGACCCCGCTGATCCGTGGCCGCAACGATTGCACCGCCGAGGTCTATGGCCCCGACGTGGCCGCCGCCGATGCCGCCCTGACCGCGGCGATCGAGGAACTGTCGGGCGATGCCGAGGCGGACTTCCCCGCCGTCGGTGCCGCCTATGCCGAGGAGGTGCGCCTCATATGTCCGCAGGACTGACCCGCTGGCTGGGATTGGCCGCGCTGGCCCTGGTGGCCGGGCTGCTCGCGCTCTGGGCGCTTGGCGGCTTTGACGCGCTGGTGGCGCAGGGGCTGGCGGCGCAGCGGGCCTTTCGCGATTCGCTGGCCACCAGCTTGCGCGCCCTGCGCGGCGGCGATGCGGGGGCAATCTGGGGGCTGGTGGCGCTGTCCTTCGGCTATGGTGTGCTGCATGCGGCAGGGCCGGGCCATGGCAAGGTGCTGATCGGCGGCTACGGGGCTGGCCGCCGCGTGCCACTGCTGCGGCTGGTGCTGATTGCGCTGATCTCCAGCCTTGCCCAGGCCAGCGTGGCGATTGCGGTGGTCTATGGCGGGCTGGGCCTGTTCGGCCTGACCCGCGATGCCGTCGGCGCGGCGGGCGAGGGCTGGATGATGGTCACGGGCCATCTGCTGACCCTGGCCATCGGCCTGTGGCTGGTCTGGCGCAGCCTGCGCGCCCTGCCCCGGCGCGGCGCGGCGCACCACGACCACGACCCGATGGTCGGGCATCCGGCGCACGACCATGCCGGCCACAAGACCTGCGCCGTATGCGGCCACCGCCATGGCCCCACCCTCGACGAGATCGAGGCCACCACCACCTGGCGCGAGGCGCTGGCCCTGATTGCCGGCATCGCCATTCGTCCGTGCACCGGGGCGCTGATGCTGCTGGTGCTGACATGGCAACTGGGGCTGATCTGGGCCGGCATCGCGGGGGCCTATGCCATGGGGCTGGGCACGGCGCTGATCACCTCGGGCGTGGCCATCCTGTCGGTCACGGCGCGCGAGGGGGCCTTCGCCAGCCTGCCGGGCCTGGACAAGGCCCGGATCGCGCTGCCGGTTACCGGAATTCTGGCCGGGCTGGTCATTGCCGGCGCCGCGCTGGCCATGCTGATCCGCGGTGTCTGAAAGGCCACAATCGCCGGTTGCCGGGATTCGCGTCTTGCCGCATTTCCGGGCAAACGCTAGACATGGCGCTTTCGTGCAATTCCGCCGTGCCCCGGTTTCCCATGTCCACAGTCCCGCTTTCCCCCATAGCCCATGCCCGCGCCCTGATGGTGCTGGCGCTGCCGCTGATCGGTAGCCACGTCGCGCAACTGCTGCTGCAGGTGACCGATACCATCATGCTGGGCTGGTATGGGGTCGAGGAACTGGCCGCCGGCGTTCTGGCCACCTCGTCGTTCTTCATGGTGTTCATGCTGGGCTCGGGCTTTGCCCATGCCGTCATGCCGATGGTCGCCGCCGCGATGGGCCGGCGCGACGAAACCCAGGTGCGCCGGGACACCCGCATGGGGATGTGGCTGTCAATTGCCTATGGCATCGCCATGATGCCGGTGTTCTGGTGGTCGGGCCCCCTGCTGCTGGCGCTTGGCCAACGCCCCGAGATCGCGGCGCTGGGGCAGGATTACATGCGCATTGCCGGGCTGGGGCTGATCCCCGCGTTGCTGGTCATGGTGCTGAAAAGCTTCCTCGCCGCGATGGAGCGGGCGCAGGTCGTCCTTTGGGTGACAATTGCCGGGGTCGCGGTGAACGCGGGGCTCAACTGGCTGCTGATCTTCGGCAACCTTGGTGCGCCGGAACTGGGCGTGCGCGGGGCGGCCATCGCCTCGGTCATCGTGCAGGTGTTCAGCCTGCTCCTGCTGGCGCTGTGGGCCACCTTGCACCGCGATTTCCGCCGCTTTCGTCTGTTCCAGAACTTCTGGCGCCATGATCCTGCGCTGAAACAGGTCTGGCGGCTGGGCTGGCCCATCGGCCTGACCTCGTTGATGGAGGGCGGGCTGTTCCACGCCGTCGCGCTGATGATGGGCTGGATCGGCACTGTGGAACTGGCGGCCCACGGCATTGCCCTGCAGATCACGGCGGCCACCTTCATGGTGCATGTCGGCCTGTCGAATGCGGCGACGGTGCGCGCAGGCAGGGCCGAGGGCGCAGGCGATGCGCAAGGCCTGCGCACCGGGGCATGGGTCGCGCTGCTGGTCAGCCAGGGGCTGGGCGTCTTTGTCATCGCCGCCTTCCTGCTGATGCCCGAGCCGCTGGTGCGCCTGTTCCTCGATGCCGGAAACCCGCGGGCGACGCAGATCATCGCCTATGGCAGCGTGCTGCTGGGCATGGCGGCACTGTTTCAGGTGGCGGATGCAGCGCAGGTCATGGCGCTGGGGCTGCTGCGCGGTATCCGCGACACGCGGGTGCCCATGGTCATCGCCATCGTCTGCTATTGGGGGATCGGGATGCCCGCGGCCTATCTGCTGGCCTTCAAGGTCGACATGGGCGGTGTCGGGCTGTGGACCGGCCTGGTGATCGGCCTGTCACTGACCGCCGCCGCGCTGCTGGTGCGCTTCTGGCGCCGCGCGCCGCAGCCCTGAGGGCACCAGATCGCCGCGGCACGCGCCGGGCTGCCTGACCCATCGCGCAACGGGCGCCGGCACGCTCGGTGCTTGCGCGGCCCGCACCGCGGCCACCTCCGATCCGGCTTCCCTCAAACGCGGCCCGTTGGCCCCTCGGATCGGCAAAGCAACAGCCGGCGCCCTCCGGGCCGCGTCAGGGCAGGTCCAAACGCGGAAGGCGCCGCCGCGCCGCAGGACCTGGCCGAAGTCCGGAAGACGCCCGCCGGCCCGCCTGCGCACGGCAGCCCGCGCGCACGACTGTATTTTGCCTTTTTCCAAATACCCAACCACGGCAGGGGCCAGGCTCCGCCCCCTGAATGTGGTGCGGCCGGGACGTCAGGCGCGGCCCAGCTTGGCCTCGCGCGCCGCGCGCATGCGGGCGAAATCGTCGCCGGCATGATAGCTCGACCGCGTGAGCGGGGTGGCCGAGACCATCAGGAAGCCCTTGTTGCGGGCGCTCTTCTCGTAGGCCTCGAATTCCTCGGGCGTGACAAAGCGCGCCACGGCATGGTGCTTGGGGGTCGGCTGCAGATATTGCCCGATGGTCAGGAAATCGACATCTGCGCTGCGCATGTCGTCCATCACCTGCAAGACGGCCTGCCGATCCTCTCCCAGGCCGACCATGATGCCGGATTTGGTGAACATGCCAGGGTCAAGTTCCTTGACCCGCTGCAACAGCCGCAGCGAATGGAAATACCGTGCGCCGGGCCGCACCTCGTGGTAAAGACCAGGCACGGTTTCCAGATTGTGGTTGAACACATCGGGCCGTGCCTCGACCACCGTTTCAAGGGCAGACGGCGGGCAGCGCAGGAAATCGGGCGTCAGAATCTCGATGGTGGTGTCCGGCGCGCGGTGGCGGATCGCGCGGATGGTCTGAGCGAAATGTTCCGCCCCGCCATCTTCCAGATCGTCGCGATCGACCGAGGTGATGACCACATGGTTCAGCCCCAGTTTCTGGACGGCATGGGCAACGCGGCCGGGTTCGAACGCATCCAGATCCTGCGGCTTGCCGGTGGCGACGTTGCAGAAGGTGCAGCCACGGGTGCAGATCTCGCCCATGATCATCATGGTGGCGTGGCCCTGGCTCCAGCATTCGCCGACGTTGGGACAGCCCGCTTCCTCGCAGACGGTGACAAGGCGGTTGGCCTTGAGCAGATCGCGCGTGGCCTTGTAGCCTTCGGAGGTGGGCGCCTTGACGCGGATCCACGAAGGTTTCTTGGGCTGGGCGTTGTCCGGGCGGTGCGCCTTTTCCGGGTGGCGCTGGTCGGGCAGCTTGAGATCGCGCACGGGAAGTCCCCCTGACGGCATGGCTTGATCCGAAATAGGATGAAACAGCCGCGGACGCAACGGCACTCCGGCACCGGCATCTGCGCGGGGCGGAGGATGCGGAGCCTCCGGCGGGGATATTTTCTTCAAGGCGAAAGGGGGGCGGCGCCTTGCATGCAAGGCGAGAGGCGCCGGCCCGTTCGGGGCAGGCCGGCGCCGTGGGTCATTTCCAGCACGAGACCTGGACGGCCATCGCGGTTCCGATCGCGGTCAGATCCTCGGGTGCCATGATGCCAGGGGCGGGGCTGGCGGCGTCGGCCATCAGGCCCTCGGCGGTCAGCAGCGCGGCAAGGGCGGGCGCGGGGGTCAGGTAGAACACGCCCTCGGGCAGCACCCTGGCCGGATCGGCCTGAGCCGGTTGCAAGATGCCGATCACAAGGCCGTCAGCCGACAGGACTGGGCCACCGACATCGCCCGCCAGCGCGGGCAGATCCAGCCGGGCGCGCGACTCGCTGCCATCAAGGGCGGTCGCGGATTCGAACCGGCCGAAGGTCATGGTGGGCAAGGGCAGATCGCCGCCATAGGAATAGCCGGCCACCGCAACATCCGTGCCTAGCGCGGGCAGCGCGCCGGCAAGCCGGGCGTGGCCCGCAGGGGCCAGAGCGGCCGCCGGGCGCAGCAGGGCCGCCCCGCTGGCCGCATCGGTCGCGACGATGGTTGCCTCGGTCCCGGCATCCAGCGTGATCCGCCCGCAGCTTGCGACATTGGCCGCCGCTGTCAGCACATGGCCCGCATCATCGGCATAAAAGCCCGACGCGGTGCGTTCGGGCTTGCGCACCTCGACCCCGCTGAGCAGCCCTGCCTTGGTCGCATCATCCAGCGGAACAAGACCAGGATCGAGCACGCGATCACCGAACGGGCGGAAGCTGGCCTTCATCGCCTGAAGCACGCGGGTCGTGCGCGCGGCATCCGCCGTGCGGGCCGTGATCAGAAAGCCGCGGATCGTGCCGCGATCCAGATCGGCCTGGGCCCAGGCTTCGACATCGGCATTGCGGCCCGAAATCTCGAAGCCGCGCGGATGGCGGTTGCGCGGCCCTTCGGGGGGCATCAGGGCCAGCGACTGGATCAGATCGTAAAGCCCATACAATGCCGCCTGATCGCCCGGCTGGCTGATCAGCCAGACCTGGACGCCGCTGTCATCCTTGGCCGCATACTGCGCAAAGGGCGGGGTGTAGCGGTCAAAGGCCACCAGGCCGAGCGGCATGGCGATCTCGATCCCGGCCTCGTCGTCGCGCAGGGTTTCAAGCCCGATCCTGGCCAGATCGGCCTGCCAGCCGTCGATCAGCGCGCGGTATTCGCCGGACAGCAGAACCCCCGTGCCCTCGGCCCCCCGGCCGGCTTGCCAGGCCGCGATCGCACCGCGTGTTCCGGCGCCGAAGGCCCCGTCGATGGCCGCGGAATAGACGCCGTTCCATTGCAGGGCGCGCTGGATGTCCATGCGTTCCTCGCGGCTCAGCGCCGCCTCGGCCCGGCGGGCATCGGCGAGCGTTTCTGCCGGTGCCGGCGCGGGGTCTGCCGGCGCGGCCACCGTGGGCGCAGCCGGCTCGGCCCGGGCAGCCGCCCCCTCGGGCGGCCAGAACTGCCCGCGATACAGCCGGCCATCGGCGATGAAACTGTCGCGCGGAATGCGCCCCGTGGCCCGCAGATCGGACAGCCGGGCGGCTGCCTCCTCGGGCGCATAGGGGCCAAGCGCAATGGCGAACCAGCCCGACGCCAGCGCATGGCCGCTGACATCGGCCAGCCCCAGCGCCCAATCGCGCGCGCGATCTTCGGCGGCGGATTGCGCATTCTTCGCCTCGATCTGGATCCAGACCTGCGCCTGAGCGCGCCCTGCACCAAGCCAGATTGCTGCCAATGCGGCAAAAATCACCGCCACGACCGTTCCCGAAATTCTTTTCATAAGCCCTTCCGTCCTGCTTGCCGGCGGCGCCCAAGGCGCCCTTGGGGCCATTCTCGCAGATGCGGCGATTGACCCTTCCTTGCCTCTTGCCTATGAGACAATGGCTTTTCAAGAGGTCTGCCATGGCTGAAAGCCCCGCGAAACCCCGCAGTTTCCAGGAAGTGATCCTGCGCTTGCAGAATTACTGGGCCGCGCGCGGCTGCGCGGTGCTGCAACCCTATGACATGGAAGTGGGCGCAGGCACCTTCCATCCGGCCACCACCTTGCGCGCGCTGGGGTCGCGTGCCTGGGCGGCCGCCTATGTGCAGCCCAGCCGCCGCCCGACCGACGGGCGCTATGGCGAGAACCCGAACCGGCTGCAGCACTATTATCAATTTCAGGTGATCATCAAACCCTCGCCCCCCGATCTGCAGGAGCTGTACCTGGGATCGCTGCGGGCGATCGGGCTGGATCCCGCGCTGCACGACATCCGCTTTGTCGAGGACGACTGGGAAAGCCCCACGCTGGGCGCCTGGGGCCTTGGCTGGGAGGTCTGGTGCGACGGGATGGAAGTCAGCCAGTTCACCTATTTCCAGCAAGTCGGCGGGCATGACTGCAAGCCCGTCTCGGGCGAGCTGACCTATGGGCTCGAACGTCTGGCGATGTATGTGCTGGGGGTGAACCATGTCATGGACATGCCGTTCAACGACCCGCAATCGCCCATTCCGCTCAGCTATGGCGACATCTTCCGTCAGACCGAACAGGAATACAGCCGCCACAACTTTGATGGCGCCACCACCGACATGCTGCTGCGCCATTTCGAGGATGCCGAGGCAGAGTGCGAACGCCTGCTGGCGTTCGAGCCGGTGGACCCGAAATTCCACGGCCGCGCGAATGTGATGGTCCATCCGGCCTATGACCAGTGCATCAAGGCCAGCCACCTGTTCAACCTGCTGGATGCGCGCGGGGTCATCTCGGTGACGGAACGCCAGGCCTATATCGGCCGCGTCCGCGCGCTGGCCAAGAAATGCGCCGATGCCTTTGTCGGCACCGAAGCTGCCGGGGCCGTCCTGTGACCGGACGCACCGCCGCGATTGTCATCGTCGTTTCGGCCGTCCTTGCAGGCGTGCTGATGTATTGGCTGCAAGTCTATGCCTATTATAATCGGCTGCCGGAAACCACGGTTCTGCGCGTGACCACCGAGACCGGCGTTCAGCCGCTGTCGCTGGCCGAGTTCGAAGGGATCGACGCCAGTTCCTCGCCCTTGCGGTTCCGCGCCTGCGCGCAGCTGGCCGAGATGACGGAAATCACCCATGCCGTGCCTGCCACGAACCCCGACCCGCTGACGGCGCCCGGCTGGTTCGATTGCTTCGATGCCGAACTGATCGGCACCGCGATCAAGCGGGGCGAGGCGATGGCCTATCTGTCGGAACGCGAAATCCATCGTGGGGTGGACCGCATCATCGCGGTTTTCCCTGACGGCCGGGCCTATGCCTGGCAGCAGCTCAACGGCACACTGGAGGATTGATCCATGCCGGACCTTCTGATCGAGCTTTTCTCTGAAGAGATCCCGGCCCGGATGCAGGCCCGCGCGCGCCAGGATCTGAAAAAGCTGGTGACCGACGGTCTGGTCGAGGCCGGGCTGACCTATGCCAGCGCGGGCGCCTTTTCGACGCCCCGCCGCCTGACGCTGACCGTTCAGGGCCTCAGCGCCGAATCTCCCACCCTGCGCGAAGAACGCAAGGGCCCGCGCACCGACGCCCCCGAGGCGGCGCTGGCCGGCTTCCTGCGCTCGACCGGCCTGTCGAAAGACCAGCTGGAGATCCGCGACGACAAGAAGGCGCAGGTCTGGTTCGCCATTGTCGAAAAGCCGGGCCGCAAGGCCGCCGCCATCGTGGCCGAGGTGCTGGAAAAGACCATCCGCACCTTCCCCTGGCCCAAGTCGATGCGCTGGGGTTCGGGCAATCTGCGCTGGGTGCGTCCGCTGCATTCCATCCTGTGCATCCTGGGCGATGAGGCGGGCACCGAAGTCGTCGGCCTGGACATCGACGGGATCAAGTCGGGCAATACGACCGCCGGGCACCGCTTCCTTGCGCCGGGCCGCTTCACCGTGTCGTCCTTCGACGATTATGCCGCCAAGCTGCGCGCCTCCAAGGTGATGCTGGACGCCGCCGAACGCGCCGATCACATCTGGAACCACGCGACCCAGACCGCCTTTGCCCAGGGGCTGGAGGTGGTCGAGGATGCAGGCCTGCTGGCCGAGGTCTCGGGCCTGGTCGAATGGCCGGTGCCGCTGATGGGGCAGATTGCCGATCAGTTCCTGCACCTGCCGGCCGAGGTTCTGCAAACCTCGATGCGCGAGCATCAGAAGTTCTTTTCGGTGAAAAACCCGAAAACCGGCCGGATCGAGAAGTTCCTGACCGTCGCCAATACCGAAACCGCCGATCATGGCGCGACCATCCTTGCCGGCAACGGCAAGGTGCTGGCCGCCCGCCTGTCGGATGCCCGCTTCTTCTGGGACAACGACCTGCGCGAGGCCAAGGCGGGGATGGCGAAATGGGCCGAAGGTTTGCGGTCGGTGACCTTCCATAACAAGCTCGGGTCTCAGGCCGACCGGATCGAGCGGATCGCGGCACTGGCCCGTGACCTCGCCCCGGTGATCGGCGCCGACGAGGTGCTGGCCGAACGCGCCGCCCGCATCGCCAAGCTGGATCTGCGCTCGGCCATGGTGGGGGAATTCCCCGAACTGCAAGGCACCATGGGCCGCTATTACGCGCTGGAATCGGGCGAGGATCCGGCCGTCGCCGATGCGGCGCGCGACCACTATTCGCCCCTTGGCCCGTCGGATGACGTGCCGACCGCGCCGGTCTCGGTCGCCGTGGCGCTGGCCGACAAGCTGGATACGCTGGCCGGCTTCTGGGCCATCGACGAAAAGCCGACGGGGTCCAAGGATCCCTTTGCGCTGCGCCGCGCCGCGCTGGGGGTGATCCGGCTGGTGCTGGCCAATGATGCGCGCCTGTCGCTGATGGCCGCCCTGCGCGCCGGGCTGCGGGGCAATCTGGATGCCATCGCCGGGGTCAATGCCGCGCTGGAAACGCCGGTCGTCGCCGTGTCCAATTCGCCCGAGGCGACGGCGGCGGACCTTTTGTCCTTCATCCATGACCGGCTCAAGGTCTTCCTGCGCGACAAAGGCATCCGGCACGACATCATCGACGCCTGCCTGGCCATGCCGGGCAATGATGACCTGACGCTGCTGGTCAAGCGCGCCCGCGCGCTGTCCGCGATGCTGGCGACCGAAGATGGCGCGAACCTGATCCAAGGCTTCAAGCGGGCGAACAACATCCTGACCCAGGCCGAGGCCAAGGACGGCGTGGAATATTCCTACGGCGCCGAGGAGAAATTCGCCGAAGGCCCCGAGGAACTCGCGCTGTTCGCCGCCCTTGACGCGGCCGAGGCAAAGATCGCCCCCGCCATGCAGGCCGAGGATTTCGCCGCCGCCATGGCCGCCATGGCCGCCCTGCGCGCCCCGGTCGATGCCTTCTTCACCGCGGTTCAGGTCAACAGCGACAACCAGATCGTGCGCCGCAACCGGCTGAACCTGCTCAGCCGCATCCGCGGCATCTGCGGTCAGGTGGCCGACCTGTCGCGGATCGAAGGCTAGGCGCGGCCCCGACACACGCCCCTGGCATCCGCCACGGCAGATATGGAAAAGGCCGCCGGAACACACTCCGGCGGCCTTTTCGCCTTGTTCAAATATCCTCCGGGGCGCCGGTTGGTGCGCCATTGGTTCGAGAACCAACCGGCGCGGGGGCGGAAAACCCCCGCTGCCGACGCCCCTAGCCGGCCAGCAGATCGTCCAGCACCTTGGCGAAATCGGCATAGCCCATGTTGCTGTGCTTCTTGCCGTTGATCACGAAGGACGGTGTGGAATCGATCCCGTCGGCCGCGCTGTCGGCCTGGAACTTGGCGACCATCGCCTCGGCCATGGCACCGTCCTGCAGGCAGGCGTCCAGAGCCTCGTTGGTCAGCCCGGCCTTGAGCCCGATCTTGCGCAGCGCATTCACCACATCGACCGCACCGCCTGCGCCCGACCAGTCCTTCTGTTCGGCATAGAGCATGTCCTGAATGCCGAAATAGCGCATGTCGCCGCCGCAGCGCGCGACCATCGCGGCCCACAGGCCATAGCGGTCGAAATACACCTCGCGGTAGACGAACTTGATCTTGCCGGTGTCGATATAGTTCGCCTTGAGATCCTTGAACACGCGCGCGTGGAAGTTCGCGCAATGCGGGCAGGTATACGAGGCATATTCCACCACCGTCACCTTGGCATCCGGGTTGCCGATGACCATGTCGGGCACTTCGGGCTTGGCGGGGTCCGTCTCGGCCAGCGCGGGGCGGATCAGGCCCGGCATCCCGGCGGCAAAGGCGGACAGCGCCACGGCGCCAAGCAGCGTTCTGCGGTTCATCGACATTCCTCTCTCAGGTGCGCTTTCGGGTTAGGACATTCTGCGCCAGTTGTTCAAGGGCGCGGCGCAGGCCATCGTCGGCCACATCGCGCGCGACCGCCTGCGCCTCGGGGCCCGGACGGGGCAGATCGCGCCCCGCATCGGCCCGCGGCGCCGGGGTAAAATCCGCCTGACCTTCGGCAAATCCGGTGGCGGCGGTCTGGGTGATATGGATGCGCGCGATCGCGTTATAGCCATAAACGGCGTTCACCCGCTCGCGCAGGCGTTCCTTGCGCATCTCGACCATCGGCGCATGGGCGGGCGAGACCAGCAGCGTCAGCGTCGCCCCCATGCCCTCGCGTGTGTAGCCCACCTTGACCGGGCGGGTGATCGCGGCCAGATCGGCCCCCGCCACCTCGGGCCAGTGGGTCAGCAGGCGCGTCACCGCAAAGCCGCGCGACTCGCCGGCCTTCTGGATGCGCCGGGCCATCAACCCGCCAGCCGCCTCGAACCCGCGCATCCGGCGCGAGGGAGGGGTATCGGGGGATTGCGGCTTGCGCGCCATGGGCGGGGTTTTCCTTGCGGTTTCAGCAGCTATTGTAGCCGCGCCTGCGGCTTGTGCCACACCGCAGCGCGAAAGGGCACTTGAATTATGCGTGACAGTTTCGCCAATGACCTGCTGAGCTGGTATGACCGCCATGCCCGCGTGCTGCCATGGCGCATCGCGCCGCAGGACCGGGCGGCGGGGGTGCAGCCCGATCCCTACCGCGTCTGGCTGTCCGAGGTGATGCTGCAACAGACGACCGTGGCGGCCGTGAAGGCCTATTTCGCCCGTTTCACGGACCTGTGGCCGACGGTTCAGGCGCTTGCCGCGGCGCCGGATGCCGATGTGATGGCCGAATGGGCGGGCCTTGGCTATTACGCCCGCGCCCGCAACCTGCTGGCCTGTGCCCGCGCCGTCGCCGCACAGGGCGGCTTTCCCCAGACCGAATCTGGCCTGCGCGCCCTGCCCGGCATTGGCCCCTATACTGCCGCCGCTGTCGCCGCCATCGCCTTTGATCGCCCCGCCGTGGTCGTGGATGGCAATGTGGAACGCGTGATCAGCCGTGTCTTTGCCGTCGAAGACCCGCTGCCCAAGTCGAAACCCCGCCTTGCCGCGCTGGCTGCCACCGTCACGCCCGACCAGCGCCCCGGCGATTTTGCGCAGGCCATGATGGATCTGGGCGCCACGATCTGCACCCCGCGCAAACCGGCCTGCGGCATCTGCCCGGTGATCGCCCATTGCCAGGGGCGCCGCGCCGGCATTGCCGCCGATCTGCCCCGCAAGGCCGCCAAGGCCGCCAAGCCCACCCGGCGCGGCATTGCCTATGTCGCCCGCCGCGCCGATGGCGCCATGCTGCTGGAACGCCGCCCCGATCGCGGCCTTTTGGGCGGAACGCTGGGCTGGCCAGGCAGCGACTGGACCGATGCGCCCGCGCACACCCCACCGATGGATGCGACCTGGACCACGCTGAACACCGAGGTGCGGCACACCTTCACCCATTTCCACCTGATCCTGACGGTTCAGGTGGCACATGTGCCGACAGATGCCGAGGCGGCGCAGGGAGGTTTCCTGCCTGACTTCGCCCCTTCGGCCCTGCCAACCGTCATGCGCAAGGTATGGGAGGCTGCGGCCCCGCATTTCGACTGATCTGCGGCCGCCTGTGCCATGGTCCGGCCGCGTTCCGCTGCTATGATCGCGCCAGACCGGCCACCAGCCAGACCGCGCCGCATCGGATTGCGAAAGGACCACCCATGCCCGCCCCACCAACCCGTGGTGCCGAAGACATCCGCCAGCTGCGCAATGCCCTGCCGTTCTGGATCTCGCTTCTGCTGCTGCCGGTGGCCTGGATCGCGGCCACGGTCGGCAGCTGGGCCGTGCTGCTGTTGCCGCTGTTCGGCTGGGGCATGGTCACGGTGCTGGACATCGCGGGCGGGCTGGACGAGACCAACCCCGACCCGCAAGTGTCCGAGCGCGATCTGGTCTGGTATCGGCTGATCACCATGATCTGGTTCCCCATCCAGTTCATCGTGGTCTATGCCTGCCTTTGGTGGGCCACCCATGGCGGCATGGATGGCACGCTGGAAAAGATCGGCCTGTTCTTTGGCCTTGGGGTCATTTCGGGCACCGTCGGCATCGTCTATTCGCACGAGCTGCTGCACCAGAGGAACCGCGTCGAACGCTGGCTGGGCGATCTGTTGCTGGCGATGGTGCTCTATTCGCATTTCCGGTCCGAACATCTGCTGGTGCATCACCGCTATGTGGCGACCCCGCGCGATCCGGTGTCGGCCCGCTACAACGAAGGGTTCCACCGCTTCTTTCTGCGCGTGCTGCTGACCTGCCCGCCCTCGGCCTGGCGGGCCGAGGCGCAGATGCTGGCGCGCAAGGGGCGGGGGCCGTGGCACCTGTCCAACCCGTTCTGGAAATATGCCGCGCTTCAGGGGCTGATGCTGGGGCTGGCGCTGGCGATCGGCGGCTGGGCCGGGCTGGGGCTGTTCGTGGTGCAGGCCTTCAGCGCGATCTGGCAGCTCGAGCTGACCAACTACATCGAACATTACGGCCTGACCCGCCGCCATCTGGGCGAGGGGAAATACGAACACGTCCTGCCCCGCCACAGCTGGAACGCGGCGCACAAGGTTTCCAACTGGTTCCTGATCAACCTTCAGCGCCACTCGGATCACCATTACAAGCCCGACCGCCGTTTCCCCCTGCTACAGACCTATACGGCCGACGAGGCCCCGCAGCTGCCCTATGGCTATCCGGCAATGACCACGCTGGCGATGATCCCGCCGGTGTGGCGGCGGGTGATGAACCCGCGCGTGCGCGCCTGGCGCCGGCAATTCTACCCCGACATTGCCGACTGGAAGCCCTATAACCGCGGCCAGCTGCCCAAACCGCGCGGCGCGTCCTGACGCCACGGCATTGCCCGCAAATCGCCACATTTCCATGATCGGCCCGGCGCGTCCTACGGGCCAGCATCGGAACAGGCCGCATCGCAGCATGGCCAGCGGCGCCCAGATCGGCACAATTTGAATGGCTGAAAGCACATAATGTGGCACGGGCGACACGAAACAGGCTGTGATTCGCTGCTCTGCCGAAAAATCCGCAACATGATGCCAGCGCCGGAAAATCCTTCTGGCGAATGTGGCAATCCTTGGCTATCTTCAAGGCAATAACAGAAAAAGCAGCGCATATGCTGCACCCTGAGGCGGAGTAGTTATTATGGCGAAGGCGATTGATTTCGTCCTGCGCTCGCGTGCGGGCGCAATCAGGAATGGTACCGTTTCGAGCGAGGACAAGGCGGCAGGAATTGACCTGACCAGCGGCGGCGATGTGTCGCTGAACCTCAAGCCCGCAGATGTGCTTGGCTATGTGCGCGATGGCAGCAACCTGAACATCACCCTGGCCGATGGTCGTGTCGTGACCGTCAAGGGCTATTTCAACGGGTCCGAACCGCCGAGCCGGCTGTTCCTGTCCACCGATGGCGACATCACCATGGTGACGCTGACCGAAGGGCCCGAACATACGCTGGCCCCCGGCTATGGTCGCACCGAAGCCTGGGGCAAATGGAGCCCGAACGACGCCCTCACCTTCCTGAACGATGGCGATATCGCCCCGGCCGACGATGACATCGCGGGAATGGGGCCCTTTGCCCCCGCGCTTCTGGGCGGGATCGGCGGCAGCGCCGGCACCGCAGCCGCCGCCATGCTGGGCGGCGCGACCCTGCTGGCCGCCTCCAGCTCGGGCGGGACGGCCGGGACGGACCCCACCACGCCCACGGAGCCGACCGAACCCACGGAACCGACGGAGCCGACCGAGCCCACGGAACCGACCGAGCCCACGGAGCCGACCGAACCCACGGAACCGACCGA
>NZ_KE386949.1:386814-715939 GCF_000429765.1 Gemmobacter nectariphilus DSM 15620
GAGCCGACTGACCCGACGACTCCGACCGAACCCACGGAGCCGACTGACCCGACGTGTCCGACCCATCCGACGGAGCCGACCGAACCCACAACTCCGACCGAACCGACGGAGCCAACAACACCGACCGAGCCCACCTGCCCGACGACCCCGACCGAGCCGACGGAGCCCACGCATCCGACGGAACCCACCTGCCCGACCGAGCCGACCTGCCCGGTGGCGGATGTGGACCCTTCGGTCGACAATGCGGGGTCGACCTGGCTGATCACCGGCAATGATGCGGTTCAGCGCATCGGTGTGACCGGCTGGGCGCCGGCGGGCTCTGCGGTGGTCGTGGTGCTGGGCGGCAAGGCCGTTGCGGCGACGGCCGGGACCAATGGCCGCTGGGAAGTCGATTTCGAAGGCAGCACGCTGCCTGCGGATGGCACCTGGCGCGCCTCGGTCACGGTCACCGAACCCTCGGGCGAGGTCACGCATCTGGCCGGGCCGCGGGCGATCATCGACGTGACCCCGCCGGATCTGGACCTGACCGAAGGCACCGAAAGCGTCGGCCATGTGTTCGACAGCGCCGACCGCGCCGATGGCGTCGAAATCGGCGGCACCTCCGAGCCGGGCGCCAGGATCACCGTCACCATCGACGGGGTGCCGGGGGCGACGGCGACGGTCTGGGCCGGGGCGGACGGGCACTGGGACGTCACCTTCCCGCCCGCCACCTTCCCGCAAGGCGATTATGAACAGCCGATCACCGTGACCGCCGAGGATGCCTTTGGCAACGCGGTCACCACCCATGACGCGGTGGTGATCGACGCCCACGGCTGCGGCTGCGCCCATATCGCCATCGACCCGGTGACCGCCGACAACACGGTCAACGCGGTCGAGGACCAGGCCGGCGTCACGCTGAGCGGCTCTGCCATGGCGGGGGCCACCGTCAGCCTGGTGCTGCACCTTGAAGGCGGCGAGACGCTCGAGGCCACGACCACCGCGAATGCGGCGGGCGTCTGGTCGGCCCGGCTGGCCAAGGACCTGCTGCCCGACGGCGAATACGGCGCCACGCTGATCGCGACCGCCAAGGGCGCGAACGGTGTCGAAGTGCGCGACGTGCACGAGTTCCGGGTGGATACGCTGGTCAACACGGCAGAGATCCACGCCGATACCGTGACGGGCGATGGTGTGGTCAATGCGGCGGAACTGCTGGGCGGGTTCATCCTGACCGGCAAGACCGAAGCCGGCGCCACCTTGGTCGAGGTGCATTTCGAGGGCGTGCGCCGTGCAGCGACCGTCGCCGCCGATGGCAGCTGGAGCGTGACCTTCGGCCCCGGCGAGATCGAGGGCGGCGCGTTCACCTCGGCCGTCACGGTGCGGGCGGAAGATGCGGCCGGCAATGTGCGGATCGAGACGGCGATGATCACCGTCGACAGCATCGGCCCCGAAGCCGCCCATGTCTCGGGCGCGCTGCATGGGGCGGACGGGGTGCTGGGCGTTGGCACCATGGGCGGCGAGGGCGATCTGGAGATCAGCCTGATCGGCGCGGATGGCAGCCATGCCTCGCTGGACACGACCGGGTGCGAACACCCGCTGGCCGGCCAGATGCACTTTTTCGACGCGCCCCTGCCCGATGGCAGCGCGCTGGTGATCGGCAGCATGGACGATGCGGGCAACCGCACAGACACGCTGGTCGTGCTGGGCGATGACGGATCGACCCAGCTGGACCTGTCGCGGATGGATCTGAACGGCTTCCAGATTGCCGAGATCGACCTGAACTTTGCCCCCGAGGCGAACCTCGTGATCACCGAGGCGCAGCTGCGCGATCTGTCAGGCAGCACCGATGCGCTGGTGGTGCATGGCGACGCGCAGGACACCGTCACCGCGATCGGCGCCCAGGCGACCGGCGAGAACGTCCAGATCGAGGGCCACACCTACCACGTCTACACGCTGGGCGACGCAGGCGCGACGCTGATCGTGGGCGAGGACGTCAACGTCCATACCTCTGTCATCTGACGGGGTCTGACCGGCAGGGCCGCCCGCCCTGCCGGTGCTTTCCATGTGATGGATCGGGAAAGGGGATCGTGGCCATGGTCGATACGACATACCGCGCCCTGACACGGGGTGTATCTGCGGCGGTTCTGGCGCTGGCTCTTGCGGGCTGCAATGGCGGCCTGATCCGCGGTGCGGTCTCGAAATCCCCGCAATCCCCGGGGCAGGACGCGCTGGCCGCCCGCCCCGAACGCAAGGTCGACGGCTCGGCGGTGATTGCCGATCTGGCTGCGCGGCACAGCGTCATTCCCCCCGGATCGGGCTATGACCGCATCGCCCGCGCGGTGCTGGCGGCCGATGCCGGCACCGCGCGCGCCGATCTGCGCGTCAAGAAGCTGACCGCCGAGGCGCGCGCGCGCAACTGGTTGCCCTCGCTGGGTCCGTCGGTCAGCCTGACCTCGCTGAGTTCGGTCGCCACATCCTTGCTGCTGAACCAGACGCTGTTCGATTTCGGCCGCCGCAAGGCGGAACGCGAATATGCCGTTGCCGATGTCGAGGTGGCGGCGGTCAACCTGTCGGTCGATGCCAACAAGCGCGTCTATCAGGCGCTCAGCCTCTATGTCGATGCCGAAGCCGCGCGGGCCCGCGCGGGTGTTGCCCGCGATGCGCTGGCCCGGCTGGCCGAGTTCGACCGCATCATGGCGCTGCGCGTGCGGGGCGGCGTGTCGAACATGTCGGAACAGACGGTTCTGAAGCAGAAACTGAACGAGATGCAGGCGACCTTGCAGGCCGACCGCGATGCCGAAATGCTGGCCGCATCGGAACTGGACGCCATGGCGCAGGCGCCGGTTTCGGCATCGGCCGGGCTGACGGACCTGCCGGGCGCCATGCCGGGCGTGACGCCCCTGGCCGTGCATCTGGCCGAGGCGCAGAAGGAACGCACCTTGGCCGAACTGAAGGTCGGCCGCGCCGACTATCTGCCGGGGCTGGGCGCCAGCATCAATATCGGCAAGGGCGGCATCGGCGTTTCAGGCGGGATCGAGAACGGTCTTGGCCTTGGCAACAAGGCCGCGCTCGAGGCTGTGACCGCCGGGGCCGACGCGGCGACGGCGCGGGTCGCCCAGGCCGCACGGGACGCTGCCCGCAACAAGCAGGCGCTGGAGCTGAAGATCGCCAATCTGGACCGGCAGGAAGCGGCGCAGGCCGATGTCGCGCGCCAGATGCGGGCAAACCTCAAGCGGTTCGAGGAACAATACAAGGCCGGGGTCCGCCCGCTGATGGATCTGGTGACCCAGCACGAGAACCTCGCGGCGATGGAACGCGATCTGGTCAACATGCGGCACGAACGTGCCCGCGCCCGGCTGGAGATCGCACGCGATCTGGGCGTTCTGGCAGATGGGGCAGGCATATGACGAACAAGATCATTCCGTTCGACATGGAAGCCGGCCGCCGCGCCGGGCAAACCCTGATGACCCCGCTGGCGCGCGGCACCGCCCGTATCCAGCGCGCCCCGGCACCGCCCGAACCGCTGGACAGCCTGCAAGCGCCACCTGCCCCGCAACCCGTCCAGCCCCCGGCCCCGCGCATCTCGCGCACCAGGGCGCGGGCAGAGCTGCTGGCGGTCTATGCCGGATGGCTGGGCTGCGATGTGCCGCTGGCCGAGCTGACCGAATCCCTGACCCGCGATCATGGCGACACGCCGGTCGGGCTGGCGGAACTGGCCGCCGCGCTGCGGCCCTATGGGCTGGCCGCCGGGGTGCAGACCGTCCGCGCCCCCGATGCCGCGCTGTGGCCCGCGCTGGCGCAGATGACCAACGGGCAGCTGGTGCTGGTGCTGGCGCAGGACCGTGACACCCTGACGATCTATGACCCCACCCAGACCGACCTGCGGGCCGAGGTTCCGGTTGCCGATTTTGCCCCGGTGTTTGCCGGCAGCCTGCTGCGCGCGCGCCCGACCGTCAGCCAGCTGACCAGGACACACGCAGGCACCGGCAAGCCCCCGCACTGGTTCTGGGGCGAATTCCGCCATCACAAGCGCGCCTTTGCCGAGGTGGCGCTGGGATCCTTTGTCGCCAATCTGCTGGCCGTCGGCATCGCGCTGTTCTCGCTGCAGGTCTATGACCGGGTGATCCCGCACCAGTCGCAGGCCACGCTGTGGGTGCTGGCCATCGGCGCGGGGCTGGCGCTGGTGATGGAAGCCTCGCTGAAACTGGCCCGCGCACGGCTGATGGACACCGCCGGGCGGCGGATCGAGCTGTCGATCCAGACCCGGCTGATGGACCGCCTGCTGGGCATGAAGCGCGAGCCGGGCGGCGCAAGCCCATCCTCGCTGTTCCAGTCGATGCGCGAATTCGGATCGGTGCGCGAATTCTTCACGGCCTCGACGGTGGGAACGGTGGCGGATCTGCCCTTCCTGGTCCTGTTCCTGGCGCTGATCTGGTCGATCGGCGGGCCGATTGTCGCGGTTGTCGTGCTGGGCGGCATTCTGATGGTGATCCCCGGCTTTCTGGCGCAACGGCGCATGGTGCAGCTGACGCAGGAAACCCACGGCGCCGGCGCCCGCGCCGCCCGCCTGCTGCACGAGGCGATCTTCGAGGCCGAAACCGTCCGCACCCAGCGGGGCGAGGCCCGGGTGCGCCGCCTGTGGGCGGAACTGTCGGCGCTGACCTCGCTCAAATCCTCGGATCAGCGGCGGCTGGCCGCCCGGCTGACCCACTGGGCGCAAGGGGTCCAGCAGGCGACCTATATCACCACGGTGGTGATCGGCGCCTATATGGTCTTTGCCGGCGAATATACCGTGGGCAGCATCATCGCGATCGGCATCCTGACCGGCCGCACCCTGGCGCCGCTGTCGCAGCTGTCGGCCACCTTCGCCCGCTGGTCCAATGTCAAGACCGCGCTGGAGGGTCTGGAAACCATCGCCAGCGCCGAACAGGTCGAGGCAGACGACCGCAGCTACCTGCGCCGCGAGCGTATCGGCGGCGCGTGGGAGCTGAAGAACATCGCCTTCCGCTATGACAAGGACGGCAGCGCCACCATCGACATTCCGGCCCTGGCGATCACCGCAGGCCAGCGCATCGCGGTGCTGGGCCCGAACGGATCGGGCAAATCGACCCTGCTGCGGCTGCTGGCGGGGCTTTACGCGCCAACCGAAGGGCGGCTGATGCTGGACGGGGTGGAAATGTCCCAGCTTCACCCGCGCGATCTGCGCCGATCTGTCGGCTATCTGGGTCAAGAGGTGCGGCTGTTCGCCGGCACCCTGCGCGACAACCTGAACCTGAGCCAGCTGGAACGCGACGATACCCGCCTGTTTGCCGCGCTGGAATTCGCGGGGCTGGCGCCCTTTGTCAAAGGCCATCCCAAGGGCCTCGACATGGAAATCCGCGATGGCGGCGAAGGGCTGTCGGTCGGCCAGCGCCAAAGCATCGGCTGGGCGCGCATCTGGCTGCAAGACCCCCGGGTCGTCTTGCTGGACGAACCCACCGCAGCGCTGGACCAGACGCTCGAGGCCACCATCGTCTCGCGCCTTGGCCAGTGGCTGGAGGGGCGAACGGCCGTGATCGCCACCCACCGCGTGCCGATCCTTGCGCTGACCGACCGGGTGCTGATCTTGCAAAACGGCAAGCTGTCGGTCGATGGCCCGCGCGAGGCGGTGCTGACCCACCTGATGAACGGCAAGGGCAACGCCCCCCGCCCGCAAACCGAGGTGCGCGCCGGATGACCGCCATTTTCGAACAGGATCTCGAAGACCGCTCGCGGATGCCCAGCCTGACCATCCGGCTGGTGGCCGCCACCGTCGCGCTTTTCATCGGCTGGGCCGCCTTTGCCACCGTGGACGAGATCGTCCGCGGCACCGGCGAGATCATCCCGACCTCGCGCCCGCAGATCATCCAGAACCTCGAAGGCGGGATCCTGGCCGAACTGATGGTCCGCCAAGGCGATGTGGTGAACCCCGGCGATGTTCTGGCCCGCCTCTACGGCACCCAGTTTCAAAGCCAGGTCGATGATCTGACCGCGCAGATCGACACGCTGGAAGTGCGGCGCCTGCGCCTCGAGGCCGAGATCGAGGGCCAGCGCAGCTTTGACGTGCCCCCCAGCCTGCAACGCCGCGTCCCCGCGATCATCGCGTCGGAACGCGCGCTGCTGGCCGCCCGGCAGGCCGATTACCAAAGCCGCCGCGACGGGGCGAAAAAAGTGCTGGATCAGGCCGCCAAGGAACGCAGCCTGCTGGAAGACCTCTACAAGAAAGAGGTCGTCTCGCTGATCGAGGTGACACGCGCGCGCAAGGCCCATTCCGATGCCGAGAACCGCCACCAGGAGACGATCACCCAGACCCGGCTGGACCGCGCAAGGGAACTGTCGGACACGCTCAAGGAACTCGCCTCATTGCGCCAGACGCTGAAGGCCGCGCAGGACCAGCTGGACCGCACGGTCCTGACCTCGCCCATGAAGGGGATCGTCAACAACCTTTCCGTCACCACCATCGGCGGCGTCGTGCGGCCGGGCGAGGAGATCTTGCAGATCATCCCGCTGGACGAAGAGCTGTTCATCGAGGCCCGCGTCAAGCCGCAGGACATCGCGAACGTCAAGCCAGGACAAAAGGCCACGATCAAGCTGTCGGCTTACGATTACACCATCTACGGCGCCATGCATGGCGAGGTGACCTTCGTCTCGGCCGACACCTTCAAGGACGAACGCGCGCGTGACGACCAGACCTATTACCGCGTCACCGTCTCGGTCGACATGAAGCACCTGACCGAACGCCAAAGCGCGCTGGAGATTCGCCCCGGCATGCAGGCGACGGTCGAGCTGCACACCGGGTCCAAGACTGTCCTGCACTACCTGACCAAGCCGCTTTACAAATCGCGCGAGGCGCTGCGGGAAAAGTAGCGTGGCAACGCCGGCTTGCCGTGTAACCCGCGCGCCCGTGGCAGGCTGCGGGAGCCTCCGGCGGGGGTATTTGGAAAAAGGCAAAGCAAAAACGCGCCCCGCCCGCACGGGAGACACTGCAAGCCGTGCGACCGGGGCGACTTTGCCTTTTGCGGTCATCGGCTCCCCAGCCTGTACCGCATGCCCGGTCTAGCAGCTGTTGGTTAAGGGTAAGTTACCAGGCGCCGCGCTTTGCTGCTTTGCCTTTTTCCAAATACCCAAATCCGCACGCGCCACACGCGCCTCGGCCCCATCAAAGGCACACTGGCGGATGCCCTGCCAACGATGAGGCGCCAAGGTGGTGACCGGGACGCGCCGAACATCACATTCCAACACTTGAATTTGAATGCAGGAACGCGTATGTTGACCGGGATCGGCAGGCACCGGGCCTGCCCCAACTTTCGGATTTGCCATGACCCTCGATCGCGCCGTCCTGATGTTTGCCGGTTTCGTTGTCCTGATCAGCGTAAGCCTTGGCTATTTCGTCTCGCCCTACTGGTTCCTGCTGACCGCCTTTGCCGGGTTCAACATGGTCCAGTCCTCGTTCACCGGGTTCTGCCCGGCGGCCATCGTGTTCAAGCTGCTTGGCATCAAGGAAGGCTGCGCCTTCCGCTGATCCTGCGCCAGCACGCCCGGCAAGGGGTCGTCCGTTCCACGGGCGGCCCCTTTTCCTTTCCGGCCTTGCGCGCTAAGCGATGGGCATGAGCACCCTGCCCCAGATCTACGATGCCCGCGTCGCCGATGGCACCCTGCGCCCCGATCCTGCGCAACATGCGGTGTTGCCCCGGCTGGAAGACCTGCGCCACTGGCTGGAGACAACCGACGCGCGGCCCAAGGGCCTGCTGGGCGGGCTGTTCCGCAAGCCGCCAGCG
This sequence comes from Gemmobacter nectariphilus DSM 15620, assembly GCF_000429765.1. Lineage (GTDB taxonomy): Bacteria > Pseudomonadota > Alphaproteobacteria > Rhodobacterales > Rhodobacteraceae > Wagnerdoeblera > Wagnerdoeblera nectariphila. Next base: position 394,587 of record NZ_KE386949.1, read on the forward strand.
CCCCCCAAGGGCCTCTATCTGTGGGGAGGCGTCGGGCGCGGCAAATCCATGCTGATGGACCTGTTCACCAAAAACACCGCCATCACCGCCAAGCGGCGGGTGCACTTCCATGCCTTCATGCAGGAAATCCACCACGGGATGCACGCCGCGCGCAAGACGGGGGTGGATGACGCGCTGGCCCCGGTTGCTGCCGCCGTCGCCAAGGATCTGCGCCTGCTGGCCTTTGACGAGATGCAGATCACCGACATCACCGATGCGATGATCGTGGGGCGGCTGTTCCAGATGCTGATGGATGCCGGGGTGGTCATCGTCACCACCTCGAACCGCCCGCCCGAGGATCTCTACAAGAACGGGTTGAACCGGGCGCTGTTTTTGCCCTTCATCGACTTCCTCAAGCAGCGGATGGAAATCCACCATCTCGAAAGCCCGAACGATTACCGTCAGCACCGGCTGGAGGGCGCGCAGGTCTATTTCTCGCCTGCCGATGCTGCGGCCGGCGCGGCGATTGCCACGATGTGGGACGACCTGACCGGCGGCGGCAAGGGCGCGCCCGTGAAGCTGGTGGTCAACGGCCGCGATCTGGTGCTGGAGCAGGTGCAGAACGGTGTCGCGCGGGCCAGCTTCTGGGATCTGTGCGGCCGCCCCAACGGTGCTGCCGATTTCCTGGCGATTGCCGAGGCCGTGCGGGTGCTGATCCTGGAAAACATCCCCCGCCTCTCCGCTGCCAATTACAACGAGGCGAAGCGGTTCGTCACGCTGGTCGATGCGCTCTATGAGGCCAAGGTCCGCCTGATTGCCTCGGCCGCCGACATTCCCGAACGGCTCTATATGGAGGGCACCGGGGCGTTCGAATTCGAGCGGACGGCCAGCCGGTTGCGGGAAATGCAGGGGGCGGATTGGGGCAAGGAATAAGGGGCGATCTGCAGCAATGGCGGGCTGTGCAAACAGCGTCGCCGCTTGGGTCCCATGGCAATCGCGGCACGCGCCCATGTGCCCGGGGACCGCAAGTCTGACCCTGACAGCACCTTGGCCGTGGTTGAGCGCCGCTCACGATGCGCGGCCCCATGCCCCCGCCATGCGGGTCCGGGACCGGGGGCAGAACTGACGGGCGCTTACTCTGACGCTTTCAGGGCTTGGCGGGCAAAGTTATCCAGGATGGACTGCCACCCGTCGCGCTGTTGATCCAGCGGATGCTCGGTTTCAGGATCAAAGGACACCCGGACGATGACAGCGTCTGACTGAGGCACGAATTCGACGACCGCATGCCGGCCACCAAAATCGTATTCGATCCGCTGGTTCGGCACGATCTTCGTATAGGTGCCCTCGAAGTCGAAGCCCATGCTTGCGTCCTTCGCCTCCATCCGGAACGAGAACGTGCCGCCCTCCCGAAGATCGCAGCTCGCACTCGGACAGCACCAGTCGTCCGATGCGAAGTTCCATTTTCTGATGTCCTCGGGGGAGGTGTAAGCCTGCCAAACCCTCTCGATCGGGGCATTTACGGCGGTCTCGACGGTGATCTGTTCTTGCGCCATCCGAATTCTCTCCGTCTCAGGGTGCGAGAGGGTCGTGCCAGCCTGCCCGCTTGACAGATGCCGGCCAAGGCAGTGTTCCGCAAAACCGTCGTTCGGCCAAGCGCGAACTCACGCGCGTTGCCAAACGCCCTCACACATGCTGCGCCCCGTTCACCTCGATCTCGGCGCCCGAGATGTAGCTGGATTGGTCCGAGCACAGGAACCAGATCGCATCGGCCACCTCGCGTGGCTGGCCAAGACGGCGCATCGGCAGGGCCTCGACGATTTTCTCCGTCCCCGGTGACAGGATGGATGTTTCGACCTCGCCCGGCGCGATGGCGTTCACCCGCACGCCCAGGGGGCCGAAATCATGCGCCATCTCGCGGGTCAGGGCGGCCAGCGCGGCCTTGGAGGTGGCGTAGGCGGCGCCGGCAAAGGGATGCACCCGGCTGCCGGCGATCGAGGTCACGTTGACGACCGATCCCTTGGCGGCCGACAGTTCATCCCTCAGCCCGCGCGCCAGCACCACCGAGGCGAAGAAGTTGACGTGGAACACCTGCCCCCAGGTGCGCAGGTCGGTATCCAGCGCGCCAAGGCGGCTGCCGCCCGGCCCCTTGGGGGAAATCCCGGCATTGTTCACCAGCGCATGGACCTTGCCATCCACCTTGGCCTTGATCGTCTCGATCGCGGCAATGGTCTTTTCGGGGTCCACCAGATCGAGCTGGATGTGATTCTCCTCGCCGCCCGGCCAGGGGCAGCGGGGGTCGAACGGCTGGCGCGAGCAGGTCAGAACCCGCCACCCTTCGGCCGAGAAACGCTTGACGGTGGCATGACCGATCCCGCGCGATGCGCCGGTCAGGACAAGGGTTTTCTGTTCGGCCATGATGCTCTCCGCTGATCGGGTCCAACCTAGGCCCCGGCGGGGAAAAGACAAGATGCCGGGCGGCGCTTGCCCTTGGCATACGGGCCGCAAGCCGTTACGAAAACCGCATCTGTCCACCGCGCCCCAGACGGAGGCCCCATGAAGAAGCAGCTTGCCATGACGCGCGACCCCGCCGCCACCGCCAAGACCTTGTCCGAGGCGCTGCCCTATCTGCAACGCTATGCCGGCGCCATCGTGGTGGTGAAATTCGGCGGCAACGCGATGGGCGATCAGGCCGCGATGGCCGAATTCGCCCGTGATATCGTGCTGATGCGGCAGGTGGGCGTGAACCCGGTTGTCGTGCATGGCGGCGGGCCGATGATCAATGATCTTCTGGCCCGCCTTGGCATCAAGTCGGAATTCGTGCGCGGCAAGCGCGTGACCGACAAGGCCACCGTCGAGGTGGTGGAAATGGTGCTGACCGGCCTTGTGAACAAGCGCATCGTGCAGGCCATCATGGACGAGGGCGGGCGCGCCGTCGGCCTGTCGGGCAAGGATGACGACATGATGGTCTGCGAACCCGACGACCCGGAACTGGGTTTCGTCGGCAAGCCGGTGGAAATGAACGTGCAGGTGCTGCGCGATCTGTTCAGCGCCGGAATCATCCCGGTTGTCGCACCGGTCGCCACCGGCATGAACGAGAACGAGACCTTCAACGTCAATGGCGATACCGCCGCCGGGGCGATTGCGGGGGCGCTGAAGGCCGATCGCCTGCTGCTGTTGACCGACGTTGCAGGCGTCAAGAACGCGGCGGGCGAGGTGATGACCCAGCTCACCCCCGAAGAGGTCCGCCAGATGACGGACGAAGGCGTGATCGCAGGCGGCATGATCCCCAAGACCGAAACCGCGCTGGCCGCGCTGGATCAGGGCGTGCGGGCGGTGGTCATTCTGGATGGACGCGTGCCGAATGCCTGCCTGCTGGAGCTGTTCACCGACCAGGGCGCGGGCAGCATGATCCGCACCACCGAACCGCGGGTGAAACCGCGCGAGGCATGAGCCTTGACGACATTGCCGCACGGCTGGCCGAACATCGGCTGGCCGTGTTCGGCGGCTTTCATCCTGGCGCGCAGGATGGTGCGCCGCCGGGCACCCGGACGCTGCTGCTGATCGGCCCGGACGAGCCCGGCTATTGGGCGCATCTGACCGCACAGCCGGAATGGCTGGACGGTCGGCCCGATCCGGTCGATCGCTGGTCGCGCCGGGTCATTGGCCGGATCGCCTGCGATCTGGGCGCCAAGGCGGTTTTTCCCTTTGGCGGACCACCCTTTGCCCCGTTCTATCGTTGGGCGCTGGCCAGCGGCCGCGCCTGGGCCAGCCCGGTTCGCCTGCTGGTGCATGACCGCGCGGGGCTGATGGTCAGCTATCGCGGCGCGCTGGCGTTGAAACAGCAGCTGGATCTGCCGCCTGCCGGGACGACCCCGTGTGATGCCTGCGCGCGACCCTGCCTGACCGCCTGCCCGGTCGGCGCGCTGACCGGGGCCGGCTATGACGTCCCCACCTGCCACGCCTTTCTGAACCGCGATGGCGCCGACTGTCTTGCCGCAGGGTGCCGTGTACGTCGGGCCTGTCCAGTTGCCCAAAGCTATGGCAGGCTGGCAGAACAATCCGCCTATCACATGAGCATGTTTCATAAATGAGCAACCTTCGTCTGATTCTGACCCGCCACGCCAAATCCAGCTGGGATGACCCCACCATGGCCGACCATGACCGGCCACTGAACCCGCGGGGCATCCGCGCCGCCGGGTTGGTCGGGGGCTGGCTGGCCTCGCGCGGGGATGTGCCGGGCGAGGTGCTGTGCTCGGACGCCACCCGCACCCGCGAGACATGGGAACGCATCGCGCCCCATCTGCCGGGCGCGCCCGAGGCGACGCTGAAATCCGCGCTGTATCATGCCGGCCCCGATGTGATGCTGGCGGTGCTGCGCGGCGCGACCGCGCCGGTGGTGATGATGCTGGGCCACAATCCCGGCATTGCGGAATTCGCCGAACGCCTGCTGGCCCGCGCGCCGGCCGACCCGGAATTCCGCCGCTTTCCCAGCGGGGCCACCATGGTTGCCACCTTCGAGGCGGAACGCTGGCAGGACGTGACCCTTGGCACCGGCGCCCTGCTGGATTTTGTTGCGCCGCGCAATCTGGAAGCGTGACGCCACTGACCTCGCGCTTCCGTGAGGTTTCCTCTGGACACTTCCGCCCCGGCCCCACAAACAGAGGGCTTGGGGATCACGGAGCAAGTCGAGGGGGCAGCAGATGGCGGGCGATCCGGGCCAGGCCAGCGCAGGCGGCGCACTGCTGCGCCTGTCGCTATTTGGCGGGTGCGAGATTGCAGGGCCCGACGGGCAGCCGGTGCAACTGGCCTCGCGCAAGGCGCGGGCGGTGCTGGCGGTGCTGGCGCTGTCCGATGGCATGGCGCTGGGGCGCGATCGGCTGTGCGGCCTGCTGTGGGCCGAGGCGGGGGAAGATCAGGCCCGCGCCTCGCTGCGCCAATGCCTCAAGCTGATCCGCCAGGCGCTGGGGCCTGCGGCAGACCCCGTTCTGCGGGCCGACCGGCTGACCATGGCGCTGGACCGCGCCGGGGTCGATCTGGATGTGACGCGGCTGACCGACCGGCTGGCGCGCGGCGATCTGGCCGATCCGGCGCTGTTGCGTCCAATGCTGCACGAAAGCCTGCTGGCCGGGTTCGACGGTATTGATCCCGGCTTTGACGCCTGGCTGGCGGTCTTGCGCGAGACGCTGCGCCGCCGCGTGCAGACCGTGCTGGAAACCGCGATGGCCCCCGGCCAGCCTGCCGACCGGCAGGAACAGGCGGCTCTGGCCCTGCTGGCACTGGACCCGGCGCATGAACCCGCGCTGCGCGGGCTGATGGCGCTGCGCATGGCGAGGGGCGACCGCGCCGGGGCGCTGCGCGAGTTTGAAACCTTTCGCACCCGGCTGATGGCCGACTATGACGCCGAACCCGATGCGGAAACGGCAGCGCTGTATGCCGCCCTGAAGGACGAGGCGACGCGCCCGCTTCAGGTGCCCCCTACCGCACCCGCAGCGCCCGTCACCGAGGGCAGCGTGACCGTGATCGCCGTGGTCGAGGAACCTTCGGGCGATGCGGCGGCCGATGCGGCCTGCCGGTCCTTCGGGCTGTCCTTGCGCGGGATGCTGGCGCGGTTTCGCCACTGGACGGTGATCGCCGCCATGCCTGGCAGCGATCCGGTGCTGCCAGCGGGGGGCCATGTGCTGCGCCTGACCCCCCTGCCCAGCGGCGCGGACCTGTCGCTGTCGGTCGTTCTGTCCGGCGCCGGTCCGCAGGGCGCGACGATCTGGACGCAGGTGGCCGACATCACCACGGCCCGCACCATGGCCAGCCAGGAAACCGTGCTGCGCGGCATTTGCGGCGCGCTGGATGTCTATCTGTCGCAAGCCCGCCTGTCGCAGCTGCGCCTGCGCGAGCCGCACAGCCTGAACGCGCTGGAAAAGTGGATGCGCGGCCAGCAGTTGATGGACCAGTGGGATCCGATGGCCGACAGCCGGGCCGAGACGATGTTCCTTGAAGCGATCCACGCCTGGCCCGATCATCCGACCCTTCTGGCCAACCTGGCCGATCTCTACAACTCGCGCCACCTGATCTATCCTGGCATCCATCGCAAGCCCGAGCTGGAGCGCAAGGCAATGCAGCTGGCGCGCCGGGCCGTGGCGCTGGACCCGCTGGACCCGCGCTGCCATGTAACGCTGGGCTGGTCGCTGGCGATGGCGGGGCGGTTCGAACAGGCCGGCCACAGCTTTTTGCGCGGACATGAGCTGAACCCGGCCGACCCTGCGATCGCCATGTCTGCCGCGCATGGCATGGGGGTTCTGGACCGCATGGACGAGGCAACCGCCCTGTGCAAGGCCGCGTTCGATTGCCACCCCTCGCCGCCCTGGACCTTCTGGGGGTTCGATTCCAACCTGCGGTTCCTGGCCCGCGACTATGCGGGCGCCGTCGCCTCGGCCGACCGCTCGGGCGAGGTCAAGACCAATATCCTTGGCTGGAAATGCGCGGCCCTGGGCATGCTGGGCGATCCCCGCGGGGCCGAGGATGCGCAGGAATTCCTGATCCGCATCCGCGAGGCCTGGGTGCCCGACACCCCGCCCACCGATGCCGAGGCGGTGGCCTGGTTCGTCAACATCTTTCCCTTTGCCCGCCCCGCGCAGCGCGCCCATCTGTGCGAAGGCCTGTCGCGGGCCGGGCTGCCCGTGGATCTGGTCGCGCAGCGCTGACAGCACCGCGAAACGGATGATCCGGCGGCACGGCCAAAGCTGATGCCACGGCGCCCGATGGCCCGGTCCAGCCGCCTGCCCCGAAAACGGAACCGCCCGGCGATCCCGCAGGATGCCGGGCGGCTGCCCTGGTCCGGGGTGGGGAGCCACACCCTTGCCCAAGGCGGTGGCCTAGGGGCGCGCCTGCCCTTCGGCCTAATGAATGGATGAAAATTTCTGCCTCAAAAGTCTCTCTGCCGCTGGGGACGGCAGAGCACCGGGACCGACTAGCGGCAATAGCTGAGCGTGTAATCGCCCACCCGGAATTCGTAGAACTGTTCCTCGGTCATGCCCGAGCTGCCCGACAGCCAGTCGCCATACTGCGGCGGCATCGGGTAATCGCCGCCCGGCTGGCGGAACCGGCAGATCGCGGCCAGCGCCATGTCGGCGCCCGGGTACATCGCGATGAAGGTCTTGGGCGGGCGCGGCTGAAACCGGATCGCCCAGTCGGCGGGGATCGGGATGCCGATATCGTCCAGAACCTCGCGCATCACCGGCTCGGGCACCCTGGCGGGGTCCAGCTCGCCCAGCGCCATCTTCAGGATCAGCCGGCCAAAGCGGGCAAAAGCGGCGGAATCGGGCACCTGCATCAGCAGGCTGGGGTCGGATTGCGTGCAGTCCAGCGCATAATCCTGCGACAGGATCGCGATGACCTCGTCCTTGGTCAGGCTGCCCGTCATATCGGGCGCATCGTTCGTCTGGCTGTCATTCATGGATCTGTCCTTCTGTCCTCGCGCCTTGTTTTTCGGCGACCACCGGGCGGCGCGTGCCCGATGGACCTGTTCTGTCACCCGGCCGCAAAGGCCACGAGTTCGGCCATGGTCGCGGGCATCGCCGGACCGGACGGGTATAGCTCTTGCCACAGGGCCGTGGCCGCGGTCCTCAGACTGACCTCGCCCCCGAACCCCGGATCGACAAGGCCCGAGGCAAAGGTCTCGGCCACGATCAGCCCGCCGACCGGGCCCAGCTTGTCGCCATCCGTAAAATGCCGCGCCTCGGCCAGGATGTAGAAGAAAAGCGGGCTGCGCTGCGCCAGAAAGGCAATGTCGGCCTCGGTCAGGCAGCGCTCGCCAATGCAGCCCGCGGTGCGGCCGGCGCGCAGCATCCGCTCCAGCGCATCCGTGGGAACCACGTCGCCCGCATTGATCCGCCCGGCCTGCACCAGCCGGCGCGCCAGCGCCTGGCCGGTGGGCAGACGCGCCATCACGCCCTTGGCCATCGTGCGCCAGCCAAGGCCAAGCCGATGGCCTGCCAGCGCAGGCAATTCGGCGGGCGGTGCGATGCGGGTCGCCGCATGGGTGCGCAGCGGCTCGGCAATCGTGGGACCAAAGGGGCGGGCGCGGTTCATCCGCACTGGCCGATCAGCCCCCGGCAGCGGGTCAAGGAACATCGACCAGTCGATCACCCAGGTATCGTCGGCCGGCAGATCGCGGGTCGGGTGCATCCCGAAGAAATCCATCAGCCGCTCCAGCCGGGCCTGGCCCGAAGGACCGCCCGCCGAATGCACCGCGCTGAAGTCGTAGACCGGCTGCACCATGGCATGGCCAAAGCGCAGCACGGCCAGTGCCGCCTCCAGCCGCACACCGGCTGCGGGCGCGGGGGTGTCCAGCACCGGCAGCGCAGCATCGGGCAGGATGCGCGGCAGGAAATCCTCGCGCAGGATGCGATGATAGATCGCGGTCAGGATGCAGCGCGCAGCCTCGAAGGGGCGGGCGAACAAGCGGCTGTGCGCCCGCCCGTCAGCCGCCAGACGATGCGCCGCATCGTAAAGCCGGTTGTGCGTCTTCATCATCAGCACGACGAGCTGGCTGATCATCAGGTTGTCCGCATTGCGGGTATCGGCCAGCAGCGGGTCGAACCGCTTGTCGCCGGGCGCCGCCCCCACATCGGGCCCAAGGGCCAGCCGGGGGATATCCTCTTGCCTGGTTGGCTGGCCAAGCCGCGCCGGATCACCACTGCTGTCGCGCATCCAGCCCAGGCGGAACCGGGCGCGGTGCTCGGTCTCGTCGGTGGGCTCGAAGAAGGCGGGGCTGCCGGCCGGGCCGCCCCCATACAGCGAGGCCAGATCCAGCGCCGCGCTCTGGATGCTGCCGAACTGGCGGCGCGGCAGGTTGCGGTCCAGCGTGGTGCGGAAGCTGGCAGTATTCACCAGATCGTGGATGGCGAACTGGCCAAGGTAGGTATAGCCCGCCGGCACCCGCCCGACACTGCCTGCCACCTTCAGCGCGCCGACATGCATCTGCGTCGCCAGCCGCGCCAGCATTGCCAGCAGATCGGGCAGCGCAACGCCGCTGGCCGGATCGTCCAGCAGTTCAGAGGGCTGATAGTCGAACATCGGCTCATACCGGTCGAACCCCGGCGCCGGCTCGGCGCGGTCGGGCGCGGGCTGGGCCGCAATCCGCAGCCATTCCTGAAAGACCAGATCGAACCCCTGACCGTGTCGCATGGTGCCCTCAGGTTCCCTTACATGCCGCGAAGCGCCGGCTCGGCCGGCTCGGGGCGATCAAGCAATGCCAGCGGCGTGGCCTTGGCGACAAGCGGTGGCAGATCGGTCGGCGGAAGCCCCAGAACCATATGACGCAGGCGCGCCCAGTCCAGTTGCGATACCGGCGTGTTGCGATCAATTTCCGAACGACACACCACATGGTGGAGTGAAGGGTAGCGCGCCCAGACATGGCGGATCAACTGGGCGAGTGCGGCAACCTGCCACGGCGACGGGGCGCCCCCCGGTGCCTGCGGGTCCGCCGCCAGCAGCACCGACAGCGTGACATGGTTCAGCCGGGGGCGCCCCGCAGCGATGGCGGGATGGGTCAGGCGGGCCGGCAGATGACGCGCCGCGCGGCCTTCGGGGGCAATCGCCCAGATAAAGCGGCCGTGCTGGTCTTCGGCCGCGGCAGGCACGATCCAGTGCCAGCTGGCGCGGCCCGCCTGCATCAGCGACAGGGCCTGATCGGTTCCCGCCTTGCGCGCGCAATGCACCACCAGCGCCTCGACCCCGAACACCGGATCCCCGGCCGAACGCAGGGTCGAGCGTTCCCATATCGTGCGGATCCCCGGATACGGCTCGACCGCAAGCGGCGCCGACAGCGGGCGCTGTGCGGCCGGCAGCGAAAACTGGGAGATACTCACACGGCTCATGTACATTGCAGGCCTTTCGAAGGGCGGGGCGCCGCGGCACCATCTTGCGGCAGGGACATGATTCGCACAGGGCGCGTGATCGCAGCGTGATTGCGCCGGCGCGGCAGGAGACAACGGTGAGGCCAGAGGATTTCGCAGCTGCTGCCATGGCGTTGCAGGCCGGCGCGGCCCAGGTGGCCATCGCGGGGTTTCCCGGCGGACTGGGCGCGGCAATGGCGGCTCATGCGGCCCTGGCCGGTGGCTGCACCGGGCTGTTCCTTGCCCGCCCGCCGCTGGCCCCTGGCGCGGTGATCTGCGGTGCCAGTCACGCGCCACTGCCCGGCCAGCGCGCCCATGCCGCCGGGATTGGCCCGACCCCGCAGGCCGCCTTTGCCCGCGCCATGGGCGAGGTGGCCGAGGCGCGGGCGCTGTATCGCCGCCCGGACGATCCGCGCCTTGCCGCAGATGGCCGCCTGCCCGTGATGGATGCGCAGTTGCGTCCGGCCGGGCGGATCGCCCCCGATGGCCTGCTGCGCGGGCCGGTCGGGGCTGCCGATGGCACGGGGCTTGGCGCCGGTCCCGACACGGCCACCGCCGCGCGATCCGCCCGGCACGAGGCCATCGAGCGCCACGCGATCGCCCTGTGGTTTGCAGCCAGGGCCCCTGCCCGCCCCCTGCCCGCGCCGCCCGCGGCCCTTGCGCTTGAAGCCGCGCTGCGGGGCGCCAGCCCGGCGCCTCGGCTGCGCTATCTGCTCTTGCCAGGTGCCTCGGCGGGGCTGGTGGTGATTGCGGCGCTGTCCGCAGGTCCCTGGGGGGTGATTCCAGGATATGGCTGCGCCGCCAGCCTCGCCGAGGCAGCCTGCAAGGCCGCGACCGAGGCCGTGATGGGCGAATTCGCCCTGCATCTGGAACAGCGCGCCTTGCACGAACAGGGCATTACACCGCCGCCGGGCGGGTTCGGCGCACGCGCCGCGCTGCTGGCGCGCCGGCCTGACCTGACCGACCCGGACCAGGGCCCTGGCCCCGTGCCGGGCCCCGATTGCCAGCCACGCTTTGCCGTCCTGTCGTTGCCCGGCGACGGGCTGGTCGTGCTGCGCGCGCTGGCACCAGGGCTGCTGGTGCCCATGGGGACCCCCGGCCCGGTGTGACCGCTCGGGCCGCGCGCGCAAGGGTCCGGCCCAGAGGCGGGCATTGCGCGAACCACGCGGGGGACGCGTCGGTCCCCTGCGATCCAGACCCGGATCCGGGGCAAAGCCCTGCCGCGCGATCGCGCCGCGCATCAGCCGTGCCACAAGGATCGTGCGCCGGTCACTGGAATCCCCCCCCCGCTTCGCCCCGATGCTGCCGTGCGCCCGAACCAATGATCCCGACAACATCTTGTGGGTGCCGCGCGGCCTTTGCCGCGTGACATCATCCTCTGGATCGTCCCCCGGCCGATCTGCCCCCCGTTCGGGGGGGGATGCGCCCCCGGATTTTCACGCTACCTTGGGAGGACGCGATTCTTGGATTCATTGACACCCCCATGCCCCGTTGGCTGACCTCTCCGATTTTTCTGCTCATGGCCGCCGTGGCCCCTGGCCTGCTGGCCGTCGCGGCAACGCTGGTGATCGCGCTTGGCCAACCCTGGCTTGGCGTGACACTTGGGCCCGATCCGGATGGAGGGGCGGTCAGGATCATCGAGGTTGACCCCACCGGCCCGGCCGGCCTTGCGGGACTGACGCCCGGAACACGGCTGATCAGTGTGGCGGCGGTGCCGCTCGATGGCGGGGATCTGATCGAAGAGCCCGACATGCTGGCCAGTTTCGCGGCCTATGATCGCTTCATCGCGCGTCAGGGCCAGCTGGCCGGTGCGCTGCGCGATCCGGCCGGGGTGCGGCTGACCACCGGCGCGGGGCCCCATGACTTGCCCGGCCCGCTGCCAACCCGTCCGTTCTGGACGCTGCCCGCCGTGTTCTGGATCCAGCTGTTTGTCGGCCTGTTCGGCTATTGCGCCGGAAGCTGGGTGCTGGGCCTGCGCCATAGCTGGGCCGAGCGGTTCCTGTGGCTGGCGGGGGTGGGGCTGATGCTGTCCGCCCATGCCGCAGCCGTCTATTCCACGCGCGAGCTGGCGCTGCCGGCGGCGGAATTCCGGATCCTGTCGGGGCTGAACCATCTGGGCGCCCTGATCTTCGGGGCCGGGATGATCGGGCTGTTCCTGTCCTACCCTGCCCGCCTGGTGCCCTCGCACTGGCTATGGACACCATCGGCGGGGCTGGGGCTGTGGTGGCTGGCGAACCAGATGCGGCTGCTGCCGGACCCGGCTTTGGGGTTCCAGTTGCCGGTTGTCATCGCGCTTGGCGCGATCGCGGTCTGCGTGGCGTTGCAGTATCGCGCCGCACGCGGCGATCCACGGGGCCGCGCGGCCTTGCGGTGGTTCGGGCTGGCAGTGCTGATCGGGGCCGGGGCCTTTGTCATCACCGTGATCTTTCCGATCCTGCTGCATCTGGATGCCCCGCTTTCGCAGGGCTTTGCCTTCCTGTTCTTCCTGCCGATCTACGGGGGCCTTGCGCTGGGGGTCGCGCGCTATCGGCTGTTCGAGCTGGAGGACTGGGCCTTTCGCATCCTGTTCTACCTTGGCGGCATGATGCTGCTGCTGATACTGGATGCCGCGCTGATCGTCATGATCGCGATGGAACGCGCGCCGGCCTTTGGCCTGTCGCTTCTGGCCGTTTCACTGCTGTATCTGCCCATGCGCGACGGCCTTGCGCGGCGGTTCATGCGCCGCCGGACCGAGGTTTCGGGCACGCTGTTCCGCCAGATCACCGATGTGGCCCTGACCCCGCCCGGCGCCTCGCGGCTGGAGAGGTGGCAGGCGCTGCTGACCGGGGTGTTCGACCCGCTGCACATCCGCCCGCTGACCCGCTCGCCCCAGGCCGCCACGCTGGCCGAAGATGGCGCCATGCTGGACATTCCGGCGGTCGACTCGTTGCCGGCCCTGCGACTGGAATGGGCGCGGCACGGGCGGGCGCTGTATTCGTCGCACGATCAGGCGCTGGCGTCGGAAATGGTCTCGATGCTGGATCAGGCCGCCGCCAGCCGCCGCGCCTATGAAACCGGCGTCACCGAGGAACGCGCCCGCATCGCGCAGGACATGCACGACAACATCGGCATCCAGCTGATGGGCGCGCTGCATTCGGCCTCGGCCGAGCGCAAGGATGCGCTGATCCGCGAGACGCTCAGCGATCTGCGCGACATCATCTCGAATGCCAACCGCGCCGATCTGGGGCTGGACGAGCTGCTGGCCGATCTGCGGGCCACCCTGGGCGAGCATCTGTCGGCGGTCGGCATCGCGCTGGACTGGTCGGTGCAAGGCGATGGGCCGGCCCGGCTGGCCCCCCGTCAGGCCCATGCGCTGCGCTCGATCCTGCGCGAAGGTGTCAGCAACGCCCTGCGCCATTCCGGCGCCGCGCGGGTGGCGGTGACGGTGCGGGCGGCCCCCGACCGGCTGCATGTGACGATCGAGGATGATGGCCGGGGCATGGCCGGCGCCTCGCCTGCGCCGGGGGGCGGCAACGGGCTGTCCAACATGCGCTCGCGCGCCGCCGGTCTGGGCGGCGAGATCAGCCTTGAGACAACAGCGCAGGGCGGAACCCGCGTGCGCGCAACCCTGCCCGTCACCCGCGTGGAGACCCCGGCATGAGATCGGTCCTGATTGTCGAGGATGTTGCCGAAACCCGCCGCTGGCTGGGCGCGATCGTGCATGCCGCCTATCCCGGCGCCCGCCTGACCGAGGCCGCGACCCTGCGCGCGGCCCAAGGCCACCTGCGCGACAGCTTCGATCTGGCGCTGATCGACCTTGGCCTGCCGGACGGTAGCGGGCTGGATGTGCTGCGCGCGCTGCGCAACCAGCAAAGCGGGGCGCTGTGTGTCGTGACCACCGCGATGGGCGACGATGCCAGCATCGTGGCGGCCCTGTCCTCGGGGGCCGATGGCTATCTGCTCAAGGAACAGCCCGCCGAGGTTCTGTCGCGCCAGTTGCTGCAACTGGCCACCGGGGTGCCCGCCCTGTCGCCTGCGGTCGCCCGGCGCATCATGGAACATTTCCGCCTGACCGGCCCTGCCGCCGCCCCCGACGCCAACCTGACCCAGCGCGAGACCGAGGTTCTGGGCCTGATCGGGCGCGGGATGCGCAATACCGAGGTCGCAGCGGCCCTTGGTCTGGCCGAAACCACGGTCGCCGGCTATATCAAGGCAATCTATCGCAAGCTGGGGATTTCCTCGCGCGCCGAAGCCTCGTGGCATGCGACCCGCATGGGCCTTGCCGCCCGCCCGGCGGGCGAGGGATAGATCAGGTGCCGCAACGGATTCCCTTTTTGGTCCGCCCGGCATAAGGTGCGCGCATGAATGCGCTGCCCGCCGTCACCTTTTCCGACGACCAGGCCGAAGCCCATGACCGGGTTTCGGCCCTTTTGCAGTCGGCGGGGGTCGATCTGGACAACGGGCTTTTGCTGCCTGCGGACGGGCCGGGGGGCGGGGTGCTGGCCGTCACCGGCAAGGCCGGATCGGGCAAGACGATGCTGCTGGCCACGCTGGTCAAGGCACTGACCGAGGCCGGGCTGGAGCTGGTCTCGGGCGATTACGAAGGGCGGCGCAAGAAAGACCGGCGCACGCTGGCCGTGCTGGCCCCCACCAACAAGGCCGCCAGCGTGCTGCGCTCGCGCGGGGTGCCGGCGACCACCATTCACCGCATCCTCTATACCCCGATCTACGCGCCGGAATATGAACGACTGGCCGAATGGCTGGCCGGCACGGGCGAGCGGCCGGTGATGGAGGAGCTGACCGATCTTGCGCTGGACCGCGCCAAGGCGTTCTACGAGACGGTCAAGTCGATCCCCGGCGCGCTGGCGGCCGCCGGCCTGCGCGGCAGCGATTTCATCAAGGGCTGGAAGCGGCGGGAAGAGCCGCTGGACATCGGCTTTGTCGATGAAAGTTCCATGCTGGACGAGCGGCAGTTCGAAGACCTGAAAGAGATCTTCCCCACCCTGGTGCTGTTTGGCGACCCGGCGCAGCTGGCCCCGGTCGGCCTGTCGGGCGAGATGGTGTTTGACCGCCTGAAACCCGAGCGGCGCATTCACCTCAATCGCATCCACCGCCAGCAGGACGGCAACCCGATCCTTGATCTGGCCCATGCGC
Organism: Gemmobacter nectariphilus DSM 15620; assembly: GCF_000429765.1. Lineage (GTDB taxonomy): Bacteria > Pseudomonadota > Alphaproteobacteria > Rhodobacterales > Rhodobacteraceae > Wagnerdoeblera > Wagnerdoeblera nectariphila. The sequence goes on from NZ_KE386949.1 coordinate 409,592, forward strand.
TGGCCGATCCCGATCTTGGGTTCGAGGATTTCGAGCGCATGGTCGAACGCGCTGCGCGCAATGACGATCGGGTGCATCTGGCCCAGCGCGTGGACAGCGACCTGATGGCCCGCTCGCCCGTGCTGGTCTGGCGCAATGCGACGCGGATCCGGCTGATCACCGCCTTTCGCGCGGCGCATGGCGCACCGGAGACCGAACTGCTGCCCGGCGAGCCGCTGATATGCGACGGGATCGAGCTGCCGCTGAAGCATCGCAAGAAGCGCATCGACCTGGAGGCACGCGGGCTGATCAAGGGGGCGCAGGTCATCTATCTGGGCCCCGGCAAGCGCGACGGCTTTGCCCGCCTGCATGTATTTGGTGCCGAAGAGCCGCAGATCTCGGCCGCCTCGATCATCAAGATCGAAAAGCCGGACGAGGAAGAGCCCTTCATCCCGTCGGCCGCGCGGATGGGGGCGGCGTTCCTGCATGGCGCTGCGGTGACGATTCACAAGGCGCAGGGCAGCCAGTGGCCCGAGGTGCAGGTCTTTGCCCCCGACCTGTGGGCTGCTGCGGCGGCCGGGCGGTCCGAGGCCGGGATCCCGCTGTGGAAGCGGCTGGCCTATGTGGCGATCACCCGGGCGGAAACCCGGCTGCACTGGGTGGTCCGCAACCGGCTGGCCCGCCCGCAGCATCCCCTGTCGGTCGACGATCTGCGTGGCCCGGCGGCACCCTTTGCGCTGGAGGCGACAACCGAAGACCAGGAGTGATCGGGCGGTGCCGTGCGGCTGGTTGTCACCCTCGCAGGGGGCATTCTGCCCCCTCTTGGCCTTGCAGCCAATTCACCCCCGGAGGGTATTTGAAAAAAGGCAAAGAGTGGCGGTCGTTTCCCGGTCCTGCGATGCCGATTGGCGCTGGCGCCGATTGACCTGCAGGGCCGATTGATTCAGCATGATCCCGCGCGCGCGGCCGGGCACGGAAGGTTTCAGCCATGGAATTCAGCATCAACATTACCCGCCCCGAGGGCGATCCGAAATCGGGGCCGATCACTGTTGGGTGGTTCCTGAGCGAGGACAAGGGCGCGGTGATGTATTACCCGCCCGAGCGGGTCAGCTTTCGCCAGACCAACCGCACGCATTCCAAGTCGGCCGCCCGCTGCCCTGGGGTGATCCAGCTGGAAAGCCGCTATTTCATGGTGCGCTGCCCGTTCGATCTGCACATCGGCTTTGGCCGCGATGCCAAGGGGGTGCCGCATCTGATCAACCGCGCCGGGCCAGCGGGGGCTGTGCGGTCGAACAAGCTGGGGCAGGTGCTGACCCTGGTGAACGAGGTCGAATGGCGCTATCCCGACCGGCCGACGGTGCAACTGTCGCTGCCCTACTGCTTCGTGGCCGAGGAGATGTGCTATATCACCCAGCTGGACGCTTTTGCCCATTACCGTCCCGTGCCGCTGCCGGGCACCATCTTTGGCGGGCGCTTTCCGATTCATGCCTGGGTGCGGCCGCTGATGTGGGCGTTCGAATGGCACGACACCAGCAAGGATCTGGTGATCAAGCGCGGCGATCCGCTGTTCTATTGCCAGTTCGAGGGCGACGGCCCCGACCGCCCGATCCAGGTGGTCGAGGTCGAGCGCACGCCCGAGATCGAGACCTGGGTTCAGCAGATGTCGGGCGTGGTGAACTATGTCAACCAGACCTTCGGCCTGTTCAAGGCGGCCGAGGCGCTGCGGCCGGCAGAGCTGTTGAAGCCGAAGAAATAGCAACCCGCCGCCCGTGCCATTGAACGCGCGCCCGATCAGGCGCATATCCTGACGCCTGATGCGGAGCATGGAATGACACTCACCAGCCAGGACGATCTGGACGGTCTGCAAGAGGTCGGCCGGATCGTGGCCAACACCTTGCACGGCATGGCCAAGGCCATCGAGCCGGGGATGACCACGCGCGAGCTGGACGATATCGGCCGTGCCATGCTGGAGTCGGCGGGCGCCATCAGCGCCCCGGAACAGACCTATGGCTTTCCAGGAGCCACCTGCATCAGCGTCAACGAGGAAATTGCCCACGGCATCCCAGGCGATCGGATCATCCGGACCGGAGATCTGGTGAATATCGACGTCTCGGCATCCAGGAACGGGTATTTCGCCGATACGGGCGCGACATTCCGGTCGGGCCCGGTTCCCCTCGCGCTGGACAAATTGTGCCGCGATGGCAAGCGCGCCATGCAGATCGGCATCGCCCAGGTTGGCGCTGACAAGCCGCTGGCTGGAATTGGCGCCGCCATCGGGCGCTTTGCCTCGGCGCGCGGCTATACGCTGATCCGGAACCTGGCCAGCCACGGGGTGGGCCGGGCACTGCATGAATATCCCGAAGAGATCGCCACCTGGCCGAACCGCCGTGACCGGCGGCGCATTCACAAGGGGTTGGTCCTGACGGTTGAGCCATTACTGTCGATGGGCGGACTTTGGGCAACGCAGGGCGACGACGACTGGACGCTTTACGCCGAGCCGCGCGCCCCGGCGGTGCAATACGAACATACCGTCGTTGCGACGGATCGGGGCGCCATCATCGTCACCCTGCCCCATTGAAACGGGCTGGCGGCGACACGGCACGGATGGCAACCACGCCTCGGCCTTGGGCCGGGGTCTCGACTGCACCGCTGGGCCAGGTCGGGGGCCGATTGACCCGATCTGGCAAAATCGCCTCTGGCACACTGTCCGGGGTGTTGCATTTCCGCCGCGCCCTCCCCACTTGAGCCTTGAGGCCGACAGGCCCCGTGCCGGAGATCCGGGCGGGCGGGGGCGGCGCTTGAGAAAGGGAGATACCGATGAATTTGGAAAAGTTCACGGAGCGTTCGCGCGGGTTTCTGCAAGCCGCGCAGACCATTGCCATGCGGGAAGGCCATCAGCGGCTGGCCCCCGAACATCTGCTCAAAGCCCTGATGGATGACGATCAGGGCCTTGCTGCCAATCTGATCCGCCGTGCCGGCGGCGCCCCCGAACGGGTGGGCGAGGCTGTGGAGCTTGCCGTGAACAAGCTGCCCAAGGTCTCGGGTGGATCGGGCGAAGTCTATACCGATCAATCGCTTGTGCGCATCCTGACCGAGGCCGAGACGCTGGCCAAGAAGGCCGGTGACAGCTTTGTCCCGGTGGAACGCATCCTGATGGCGCTGACCATGGTGCCCAGCAAGGCCAAGGACGCGCTGGATGCCGGGGCCGTCACGGCGCAAAAGCTGAACGGCGCGATCAACGACATCCGCAAGGGCCGCACCGCCGACAGCGCCAGCGCCGAACAGGGCTATGACGCGCTGAAGAAATATGCGCGCGACCTGACCGAAGCCGCTGCCGAAGGCAAGATCGACCCGATCATCGGCCGCGACGAGGAAATCCGCCGCGCCATGCAGGTGCTGAGCCGCCGGACCAAGAACAACCCGGTGCTGATCGGCGAGCCGGGCGTGGGGAAAACCGCGATCGCCGAGGGCCTCGCGCTGCGCATCGTCAATGGCGATGTGCCGGAATCCTTGCGCAACAAGAAGCTGCTGGCGCTGGACATGGGCGCGCTGATCGCCGGGGCGAAATACCGCGGCGAGTTCGAGGAACGGCTGAAATCCATCCTGTCCGAAGTCACCGCCGCAGCGGGCGAGATCATCCTGTTCATCGACGAGATGCACACGCTGGTCGGCGCCGGCAAGGCCGATGGCGCGATGGATGCGGCGAACCTGCTGAAACCTGCCCTTGCGCGGGGGGAATTGCACTGCGTCGGCGCGACCACGCTGGATGAATACCGCAAGCACGTCGAAAAGGACGCAGCCCTTGCCCGCCGGTTCCAGCCGGTCATGGTCAGCGAGCCGACCGTCGAGGATACCGTGTCGATCCTGCGCGGCATCAAGGAGAAATACGAACTTCACCACGGGGTGAAGATCGCCGACTCGGCCCTGGTCGCGGCTGCCACGCTGTCGCACCGCTACATCACCGACCGCTTCCTGCCCGACAAGGCCATCGACCTGGTGGACGAGGCCGCCAGCCGTCTGCGGATGGAGGTCGACAGCAAGCCCGAGGAACTGGACGCGCTGGACCGCGAGATCCTGCAAAAGACCATCGAGGCCGAGGCGCTCAAGCGCGAGGACGACATGGCCAGCAAGGACCGGCTGGAGAAGCTGGACAAGGAACTGTCCGAGCTGCAACAGAAATCGGCCGAGCTGACCGCCCAGTGGCAGGCCGAGCGCGACCGGCTGGAAGGCAACCGCGAGCTCAAGGAGCAGCTGGACAAGGCCCGGGCCGAGCTGGACATCGCCAAGCGCGACGGCAACTTTGCCAAGGCCGGCGAGCTGCAATACGGCCGCATCCCCGAGCTGGAACGCAAGCTGGCCGAGGCTGACAGCCACGAGAACGCCAAGCTGGTGTCCGATGCCGTGCGCCCGGAACAGATCGCTGAAGTCATCGAACGCTGGACCGGCATTCCGACAGCCAAGATGCTGGAAGGCGAGCGCGAGAAGCTGCTCAAGATGGAAGAGGAGCTGGGCAAGCGCGTGATCGGCCAGCGCGAGGCGGTGGTCGCCGTGTCGAACGCGGTGCGCCGTGCGCGGGCCGGCCTGAACGACGAGGGGCGCCCGCTGGGCAGCTTCCTGTTCCTGGGGCCGACGGGCGTGGGCAAGACCGAGCTGACCAAGGCGGTTGCGGAATATCTCTTTGATGACGACAGCGCGATGGTGCGCATCGACATGTCGGAATTCATGGAGAAACACGCCGTTGCCCGGCTGATCGGCGCGCCTCCCGGCTATGTCGGCTATGACGAAGGCGGTGTGCTGACCGAAGCCGTGCGGCGCCGGCCCTATCAGGTCGTGCTGTTCGACGAGGTGGAAAAGGCCCACCCCGACGTGTTCAACGTGCTGCTGCAGGTGCTGGACGATGGCGTTCTGACCGATGGTCAGGGCCGGACGGTGGACTTCAAGCAGACGCTGATCGTGCTGACCTCGAACCTTGGCAGCCAGGCGCTGAGCGTCCTGCCCGAGGGGACCGACAGCAAGGCCGCGCGGGCCGAGGTGATGGAGGCAGTGCGGGGGCATTTCCGCCCCGAATTCCTGAACCGTCTGGACGAGACGATCATCTTCGACCGGCTGACCCGCGACAACATGGACGGCATCGTCGAAATCCAGTTGCGCCGGCTGGCGAAGCGGCTGGAAGGGCGCAAGATCGTGCTGGACCTGGATCAGGGGGCCAAGGACTGGCTGGCCGATGCAGGCTATGACCCGGTCTTTGGTGCCCGCCCGCTGAAGCGGGTGATCCAGCGCCATGTGCAGGATCCTCTGGCCGAGCTGCTGCTGTCGGGCGAGGTGCTGGACGGGGCAACCGTTCAGGTCACCGCCGGGCCCGAAGGGCTGTTGATCAACGGCCATGTCGGTGGTCGCCCGCCCCAGCCCCCGCGCGAAGGCGTGATGCTGCACTGACTGCAGAACGGGGGCCTTCGGGCCCCCGTTTACGTTTCAGCCCCGGCGCAGGGCGCTGCGGAAATCTGACAACCGGAAGGCGCCGATCACGAAGCCGATGCCGAAATAGGCGACAATGCCTGTGCCGCACAACACCGCCAGCGCCGCATAGCGCAGCCCCGCCATGCCCAGCATCGGCCCCAGCGCCACCTGCCCCAGCCACAGCACCCCGCCCATGGCAACCGAGGCCAGCGCGATCCGCCACACCCGCCCACGCAGCCGCGCATCGGCCCGCGCCTCGTCGCCCATGCCGCGGGTGCCCAGCCACAGCTGCACCAGCATGAACCAGCCCGAAACCGTGGTGGCCAGCGCGGCAGCAGCAAAGCCGATCAGCGGCATCATCCCCACGGCAAAGGTGACATTCACCACCATCGACACGACGGCATAGCGGAACGGGCGGCGCGTATCCTCGCGCGCGTAATACAGCGGTTGCAGCGTCTTTTGCAAAACAAAGGCCGGCAAGCCCAGACCATAGATCGCCAGCGCCAGCGCGGTGTTGGCCACATCGTCGGCGCCAAACTCGCCGCGCCCGAACAGCACCGAGATCAGCGGCATGGCCAGCACCACCAGCGCGACCGCCGCCGGCAGCGTCAGCGCCATCACGAATTCCGTCGCCCGGTTCAGCGAGGCACGCCCGCCATCGGCATCCCCCGCGCGCAGGCGGCGCGACAGGTCGGGCAACAGCACGGTGCCCACCGCAATCCCGACCACGCCCAGCGGCAGCTGATAGAGGCGGTCGGCATAGGACAGCCAGGCAACGGCGCCTTCGGTAAAGCTGGCCACTTGCCGGCCGACCAGCAGGTTGATCTGCACCACCCCGCCTGCCAGCACCGCAGGGGCGGCGATCACCAGCAGGCGCCTCAGCTCTGGCGTCAGGCGCGGACGGCCCGGCACCAGCGTGAACCCCGCGCGCGAGGCAGAGATCCAGGTAAAGGCGAACTGGGCCACCCCCGTCACCGGCACCGTCCAGGCCAGCGTCAGCCCCATGTCCCAGCCTGCCCGTTCGGCCAGCAGCATGGCGGCGATGAACATCAGGTTCATCAGCACCGGCACGAACGAGGCCTCGGTGAAGCGGCCAAAGGCGTTCAGAACGCCCGATAGCAGCGCAACAAGGCTGATGAACAGGATGTAGCAAAACCCGATCCGGCCATACAGCACGGCCAAGGTGAACCGCTCGTCCCCGGCAAAGCCGGCGGCCATGGCCCAGACCAGCCAGGGCATGGCCAGCGTGCCAAGGATGGAAAACACCGTCAGCAGCCAGGTCATGCCGCTGAACGCATCGCGCGCAAAGCCCGCCGCATCCTCGCCCGCTTCAAGCTTCTTGGCGAACATCGGCACAAAGGCCATGTTGAACGCCCCTTCGGCAAAGAAGCGGCGGAACATGTTGGGCAGCGAAAAGGCGACAAAGAACGCCTCGGCCGCCGGGCCGGCGCCCAGATAGGCGGCCATCATCACATCGCGCGCAAAGCCTGCGCCGCGTGACACCAGCGTCCATGATCCCACGACCATGGCGGAGCGGATCAGACGGATCGGCTTCATCCCTGTTTCGCGCGTTCCGCGCCTTCGGCGATGGCCTGACGCAGTTTCTTTTCCAGCGAATCCTGCCGGGCCTTCTGGTGCAGTTTCAGCCCGAAGGCATCCTTGACATAGAAGCTGTCGACCACCTGCGCCCCGAAGGTCGCGATCACCGCGCTGGCAATGTAGATGTTGTTCGCCGCAAGGGTCCGGGTCAGATCATACAGCAGGCCCGGCCGGTCGCGGGTATCGACCTCGATGATCGTGTAGATGTCGGACCCTTCGTTGTCGAAGGTGATCGTGGTGGGAAAGCGAAAGGCGCGTTCGCGCTTTTTCACCTTGTCGCGGTCCTTCAGCGCCTCGCGCGCCACGACCTCGCCGCGCAGGGTCTTTTCGATCATCTGGCGCAGGCGCGGCAGGCGGCTGACCTCATAGGGATGGCCATCGGCGTCCTGGACCCAGAACACGGCCGTGGCATAGCCATCCTTGGACGTATAGGTCCGCGCATCGACGACATTCGCCCCGACCAGCGCCAGCGCGCCGGCCAGACGGCTGAAGATGCCGGGATGATCCTCCAGCACAAAGGCGGCGCGGGTGGCGTCGTGGCCTTCCTCGGGGTGCAGGTCGATGCGCACCTCGCCCGCCCCGATCCCGCGCAGCAGCCGGGCAAAGGCGACATGCGTTTCGGTCGGCAGGCCTTGCCAATAGGGGCCATAATGCCGGTCGGTTTCCGCCTTGAGATCGGCGCGCGGCCAATCGGCCAGCGCATCGCGCAGCGCGCGCTTGGCCTCGTTCTCGCGCATGGACCGGCTGACCGCCTCGAGCCCGTTTTCCAGCGCATCGGCCGTGGCGCCGTGCAGCTGGCGCAGCAACGTGGCCTTCCAGTTGTTCCAGGTGTTGGGCCCCACCCCGCGGATGTCGCACACCGTCAGCACAGTCAGCAAATCCAGCCGCTTGCGCGTGCCCACCATGCGGGCAAAGCTGCGCACCGTGCGCGGGTCGGAAATGTCGCGCTTTTGCGCCGTGTCCGACATCAGCAGATGATAGCGGACCAGCCATTCGACCGTTTCGCAGTCGTCGGCGCTTAGCCCCAGCCGGGGCGCGACACGCCGGGCAATCTGGGCGCCAAGAATGGCGTGATCCTCGGGGCGGCCCTTGCCGATGTCATGCAGCAGCAGCGCGACATACAGCACCTTGCGGTTCACCCCGGCCTTGAGGATGCCCGAAGACAGCGGGTGTTCCTCGACCAGCTCGCCGCGCTCGATCCGGTCAAGGATGCTGATGCACTGGATGATGTGCTCGTCCACCGTGTAATGGTGGTAGACGTTGAACTGCATCATCGCGACGATCGGCTCGAATTCCGGCAAGAACGCCGACAGCGCCCCCAGCTCGTTCATGCGGCGCAGCGCCCGTTCCGGGTTGCCATGCTTGAGCATCAGGTCCAGGAAGATGTGCTGCGCCTCGGGGTCCTGGCGCATATCTTCGTCGATCAGATGCAGGTTCGCGGTGACCAGCCGCATGGCGTCCGGGTGGATCAGCAGGCCGGTGCGCAACCCTTCGTCGAAAAGCCGCAGCAGGTTCAGCTTGTCGGCGATGAATTCGGCAGGTTCCGCCACCGTCAGCCGGCCATGCAGCACCTTGTAGCCCGGCCGCACCTTGCGGCGCCGTTTCAGCAGCCCTTCGAGCAGCGGGGCCTTCTTGACGTGGCGCGCTTCAAGAGCGGTCAGGAAGATGCGGGTCAGCTCGCCGACGCGGGTGGCGTGGCGGAAATAGTCCTGCATGAAATGCTCGACAGCCCGGCGCCCGCCGGTGTCTTCATAGCCCATCCGCTCGGCCACCTCGACCTGCATGTCGAAGGTCAGCTGGTCCATCGCCCGGCCGGCGATGTAATGCAGATGGCAGCGCACCGACCACAGGAAGGTTTCGGCCGCACGAAAGCGGTAATATTCCTCGGGCGTGAACAGACCATGCTGCACCAGCCCTGCGGCGCTTTCCGATCCGTGCAGGTATTTGCCGATCCAGTAGAGCGTCTGCAGATCGCGCAGCCCGCCCTTGCCTTCCTTGACGTTGGGCTCCAGCACATAGCGCTGGCCGCCTTGCTTGCGGTGGCGCTCGGCGCGCTCGGACAGTTTCGCCTCGATGAATTGCGGGGCGGTCGAGGCGAACAGCTCTTTTTGCAGCAGCAGGTGAAGCTCTTGCGAAAGCCCCTTGTCGCCGGTGATATAGCGCCGCTCCAGCAAGGCGGTGCGGATCGTCATGTCCTCATGCGCAAGGCGCAGGCAGTCCTTGATGGTGCGGCTGGCATGGCCGACCTTGAGCCGCAGATCCCACAGCATGTACAGCATGGATTCGATCACGCTTTCCGCCCATGGCGTGATCTTCCAGGGGGTCAGGAACAGCAGATCCACATCGGAATGCGGGGCCATTTCGGCCCGGCCATAGCCGCCCACGGCCAGGACCGACAGGCGCTCGGCCATGGTGGGCACCGGCACCGGGTGCAGCTGGGTGGTTGCCATCTCGAAGGCGGCGCTGACCAGCAGATCGGTCAGCAGCGATTGCGCGCCGACCAGCCCCCGCGCCGCGCGCGGGGCGGCGGCAAAGGCCTCGGCCAGCCGGGCATTGCCCTGGGCCTGGGCCTGCGCCAGATGGCGCACCACGACCGCACGGCGCGCCGGGGCATCGGCCCCCGCAGTGCCGGCCAGATCGGACAGGATCGCGGCACGCAGCGCTGCCGAATCGATCAGATCTTCGGCAGCGCAGGGATTGCGGTTGTCATCGGACAGGATCAGCGGCAGGCGGGGTTCAGAACCCGGCGCCGCCGAAGCTTCTTGGGGCAGGATCAATCACGACCACCTGTCTGTTGCGGACCTCGGCCACCGCCAGCGCCCGTTCGTTGGTGCCGTCGGATTTGAGGCGGAATACCCCGCTGACCCCGGCAAAGCCAGAGGATTGCGTCAGCGAAGCGCCCGACAGCGCATCGCTGCGCCCCGACCGCACCAGCGCCCCGACAGCCGCGATCCCGTCATAGGCAAGGCCCGCGATCGGATGCGGTGCCGCGCCGTAAGCCGCCTGATAGCGCGCCTGGAAGGCCTGATACAGCGCCGGGTCCGGCAGCGCGAACCAGCCGCCCTGCACCCCCGGCAGCGCCAGCGTGGCCTGCGGGATGTCCCAGCGGGTCAGGCCGAGATAGCGCGCCTGTTCCGGCGAAAGCCCCTGATCGCGCAGCATCTGCGTCATCAAGGGCAGCGATCCGGCAGTGTCGGCGGTAAAGAACAGCGCATCCGCACCCGTCGCACGGGCATTGGCCACGATCTGCGGCGCGGCCTGGATCACCTCGTTCTGACCGAAGGCATAGCCCATGGTGGACACCAGCGTCGCCCCCGAGCCCGAGATGGCACGGGTGATGGCGGCGCGGCCGATCTCGCCGGCCGGGGTCTGCTCGTGGACGATCATCACCCGGCGCTGGCCCTGACGCGCCGAATAGCGCACAAGACGATTGGCCGTGTTTTCAAAGGTCGGGCCAAGGACGAAGACATTCGCCCCGGCAATGTCCGTGTTGTTCGAGAAGCTGAGCACGTTCACGCCCTGCGCGGCAACCGCGACGCCAGCCGCGTTCGCCTCTTGCGCAAAGACCGGCCCGAGGATGATCTTGGCCCCGTCGGCAACGGCACGCTGAGCGATCGCCCCGGCTTCGGACGCCTGACCCGACGTATGGTAGACCCGCAAGTCGATGCGCACGCCGCCCAGATCGGAAATCGCCAGCCGCGCGGCATTTTCCAGCGACTGGGCAAGCAGCTGATCGGTCTGCTGCCCGGACCCGCCGGGCACCATCAGGGCAACCGGCACCGGCGCACCCGTGTCGATCGCCGGACCCGTCGCCGACATCCCGACAGGTTCGCAGGCGGCAAGCGCAAGGGCGGTCAGGGCAAACCCTACTCGGCCCAGCGACTTGCGGGCACGGTGCAAAACGGCGATCATCTATACTCCCCCGGGGTAATGCGGTCGGTACCCGGAGCCTAGGCGCTTCCGGCTGCGAAGTAAACTTGCCACGACCGGAAGGACAGCATGACTGACGACATTCCGCCCAGCCGCGCCGGAGCGCGAAAGCCCGAACCCGGCCTGCATCTGGTGGCAACGCCCATTGGCGCGGCCCGGGATATCACGCTGCGCGCGCTGGATATTCTGGCCGGTGCCGACGTTCTGGCCGCCGAAGATACCCGCACGCTGCGCCATCTGATGGAAATCCACGGCATCCCGGTCGCCGGCCGTCCGCTGATCGCCTATCACGACCACAACGGCGATGTTGCGCGGCCTCGGATTCTGGCGGCGCTGGCCGAAGGGAAATCGGTTGCCTATGCCTCCGAGGCCGGAACCCCGCTGGTTGCCGACCCCGGCATGAAACTGGCGCGCGAGACCATCGCCGCAGGGCACCGTGTTCTTGCCGCCCCCGGCCCCTCGGCCGTGCTGGCCGCCCTCAGCGTTGCCGGCCTGCCCACCGACCGCTTCCTGTTCGCCGGCTTCCCGCCTGCAAGCGCAGGGGCGCGGCGCAGCTGGATGACCGAGCTGGCCGCAATCCCCGCAACGCTGGTGATCTACGAAAGCCCGAAACGCGTTAGCCGAACATTAGGGGAATTGCGCGAGATTATGGGGGGATCACGCATGGCTGCGGTGTGCCGGGAACTGACCAAACGATTCGAGGATGTAACCCGGGGGACGCTGGCAGACCTTGCTGATCGCTTTGCAGGGCAAGAACCCAAGGGGGAAATCGTCCTGGTGATCGACCGAGGCGCCGAAATCGTGGCGACCGAGGCGGATGTGGAACTGGCGCTGGCAGGCGCGCTTGCAGCGCCTGGTGCCCGGATCAAGGAGGTCGCGGCAGAGGTTGCGACGCGCTTTGGCCTGGCACGGCGCGATGTCTATCAGATGGCCTTGCGGGTGGCCGAGCGGGAGTAGACGGAATGGGCGGACTTGTCGGGTATCTTTCGGGTGTCGCTGCCGAAGGTGCGGTGGAACAGCATTACGAACGCGCGGGCCGCGCCATTGCCGCCCGGCGCTGGCGCGGCCGCTGGGGTGAAATCGACCTGATCGCGCGGGATGGCGAAACGGTGGTCTTCATCGAGGTCAAGAAGGCCTCGACCCATGCCCGCGCGGCGGAACGGCTTGGCCCCCGGCAGGTGCGGCGCATCTGGGCTGCGGCGACGGAATTTCTGGACGGTGAGCCGCGCGGCGGGCTGACCGACGTGCGGTTTGACGTGGCCTTGGTCGATTCGCTTGGCCGCGTCGAAATACGCGAGAATGCTTATGCTGCATGAGGCTTCCTTGCATCGCCCCGCAGGCTGGACCATCTAGGTGCAGGCGCATTGCGGAGGGAACGATGAAGGTAGCCTTGCAGATGGACCCGATCGGGTCGGTCAACATTGATGCGGACAGCACGTTCCGCATCGGCCTGGAGGCTCAGGCGCGGGGGCATTCCCTGTTCTATTACACGCCCGACCGGCTGGCGTTTTCCGAAGGGCGCGTCATCGCGCGTGGCTGGCCGATCGAGTTGCGCAAGGTCAAGGGCGATCATGTGACCTTTGGCCCCGAGACCGAGGTCGATCTGGGCGAGTTCGATGTGGTCTGGCTGCGGCAGGACCCGCCTTTTGACATGGGCTACATCACCACGACCCATATCCTCGAGATGATCCATCCGCGGACGCTGGTGGTGAACGATCCGTTCTGGGTCCGCAACAGCCCCGAAAAGCTGCTGGTGCTGCGCTTTGCCGACCTGACACCGCCCACCACGATCGCGCGCGATCTGGCGACGATCCGGGCCTTCAAGCAAAAGCATGGCGATATCATCCTCAAGCCGCTTTATGGCAATGGCGGCGCGGGCGTGTTCCGTCTGGACGAGAACGACCGCAACCTCTCGTCGCTCTATGAGCTGTTCACCAGCATGAGCCGCGAGCCGATGATCGTGCAGAAATTCCTGCCGGCGGTGTCCAAGGGGGACAAGCGGGTGATTCTGGTCGATGGCGAGCCGGTGGGCGCGATCAACCGGGTGCCTCAGGCGGGCGAGACGCGGTCCAACATGCATGTCGGTGGCCGGCCCGAGCCGGTGGGCCTGACCGATCGTGACCGCGAGATCTGCGCCCGTATCGGGCCGGTCCTGCGCGACAAGGGGCAGGTCTTCGTTGGCATCGACGTGATCGGCGACTGGCTGACCGAGATCAACGTGACCTCGCCCACGGGCATCCAGGAATTGGAACGGTTCGACGGCACCAACACCGCCGCGCTGATCTGGCAGGCGATCGAGGCGAAGCGGGCCGCGCAAGCGTGAGCCGCCGGCTGGAGCTGCTGCGCCTGGTCCTGCGGCGGCTTGCCCGGCCCCGCATGGCGCGTGTGGCAACTCCGGCTGAAGCGCGCCGCCAATTTCGGCGGGGGGCGCGGCTTTTCGCGGCGCCGCCCTTCCTGCTGCATCAGACCGCCGGTGCGCCCTTGCACCGGATCACCGCCGGGCCAGTATCAGAGGCGGCGGTGATCTTGTGGTTCCATGGCGGGGCCTACATGGTTGGCGGCCCCGAAACCCATGCCGCCATGCTGGGCCGACTGTCCCGGCTTTCCCGGCTGGCGGTGGTGGCCGTGGACTATGCCAAGGCGCCCGAGCACCCTGCCCCCGCCGCGTTCGAGGAGGCAAGGGCCGCCCATGCCGCCTTGATGGATCAGGGCTGGCAGCCATCGCAGATCGTGCTGGGGGGCGACAGTGCCGGGGGCGGTCTGGCGCTGGCGCTGCTGGCCGATCTGTGCGCGCGCGATCTGCAACCGGCCTGTTGCATCGCGTTTTCCCCATGGACCGACATGACGCTGTCGGGCGCCAGCCTGCGCACGAATGCCGCGCGCGACCCGCTGCTGCCTGTCAGCCGGATCGAGGAGGCGCGCGCCTATGTCCTGGGCGCTCTGGCCCCGGACGATCCGCGCATCTCACCGCTGCACGCGCAATTCCATGCCCCGCCCCCGGTGCTGATCCAGGTTGGCAGCGACGAGATCCTGCTGGACGACTCGCGGCGCATGGCCGAGCGGCTGCGCGCCGCTGGCGGCGAGGTCACGCTGGAGGAATGGCCCCGCGCCCCGCATGTCTGGCAGATGTTCGACGGCTGGATCCCCGAGGCGCGGGCCGCGCTGAAGATCGCCGCAGGCTTTGCCGCCCGTCACGCCGGCACCCCGATTGCCAGCCGGTAGCCGACCGCCTCGGCCACATGCGGCAGCCGAACGTCGGCTGATCCGTCCAGATCAGCAATGGTGCGCGCCACCCGCAGGACACGGTGATAGCCGCGCGCCGACAGGTGGAACCGCTCGGCCACCCGCACCAGCAGGGCCTTGCCTTCGGCATCCGGGGTGGCGATCTGTTCCAGCAGCGCGCCTTCGGCATCGGCATTCACCCGAACCGCCGGATGATCGGCAAAACGGGCCGCCTGCACCGCGCGCGCGGCCTCGACACGGGCCGCCACAACGGCCGAGCTGTCGCCCGAGGGCGGCAGGTCCAGATCGGCAAAGGCGACTGGCGGCACCTCGAGCCGCAGATCGAAACGGTCGATCAGCGGGCCCGAGATGCGGCCAAGATAATCCTCGCCGCAACCCGGGGCGCGGGAACAGGCGCGGGCGGCATCGGCCAGATGGCCGCAGCGGCAGGGATTGGCCGCCGCCACCAGCAGGAAACGGCAGGGATAGCGCACATGGGCATTCGCGCGCGACACCATGACATCGCCGGTTTCGATTGGCTGGCGCAGGGTTTCCAGCACCGGGCGGGGGAATTCCGGCAGCTCGTCCAGGAAGAGCACCCCGTTATGGGCCAGCGACACCTCGCCCGGTTTCGCCCCCCGACCGCCCCCGATGATTGCCGCCATCGAGGCGGTGTGATGCGGCTCGCGGTAGGGACGTGCGCGGCTGATCCCGCCATCCGAGAGCAGCCCGGCCAGCGAATGAATCATCGAGGTTTCCAGCGCCTCGACCGGCGAGAGCGGCGGCAAGATACCCGGCAGCCGCGCCGCCAGCATCGACTTGCCCGAACCGGGCGAGCCGACCATCATCAGGTGATGCCGCCCCGCCGCCGCAATTTCCAGCGCGCGCTTGGCCCGCTCCTGCCCCTTGACGTCGCGCAGATCGCGATGCGAGGGCGGGCGCGCAACCTCGCCGGCCGTGGCGGCGGGCAAGGCGATCTGGCCCGTGAAATGGCGCAGCACCTCGGCCAGCGTGCCGGCGCCCAGCACATGGGCCGCGCCAACCCAGGCCGCCTCGGCCCCGCAGGCGCGCGGGCAGATCAGGGTCTTCTCGGCCTCGGCCGCCGCCAGCGCGGCGGGCAGCGCCCCCAGCACCGGCACAAGCCGGCCATCCAGCGCCAGCTCGCCTAGCGCAACTGCCCCCTCGGCAGCCTCTTTCGGCACGATGTCCAGCTCGGCCAGCAGCGCAAGCGCAATGGCAAGGTCGAAATGCGAGCCCTCCTTCGGCAGGTCTGCCGGAGACAGGTTGATCGTCACCCGTTTGGACGGCAGCGCGATGGACAGCGCATTCAGCGCCGCCTTGACCCGTTCGCGCGCCTCGGACACCGCCTTGTCGGGCAGGCCGACGACCGCAAATCCCGGCATCCCCGGCACGGCGGCGCATTGCACCTCGACCAGACGCGCCTCGACCCCTTCGAAGGCCACCGTAAAGGTCTTGGCCACCATCTTGCGCCCCATACCCAATGGTTAACGGGTAAGCCGGAATGGTTGACGAAAGGTTAACCCCTTCTGTTGCAATAACTTCATACAGACTTAGCAGAACCGCCACACAGCCCCCCTAGCACTGGCCCCAGACGCCTGACCGTTCCGGCCGGGCGATCCGCCATTCGCTATGGAGCACGACATGAAACAACAGCTGATCGGCGCCCTTCTGGCCAGCGCCGCAATGACCGCCCCGGCCCTTGCGCAAACCGAGGTGCAATGGTGGCACGCCATGGGCGGCGAGCTGGGCACAAAGCTGGAGCAGATCGCTGCCGGCTTCAATGAAACCCAGAAGGATTTCAAGATCGTCCCGGTCTACAAGGGGAGCTACCCCGAGACGCTGACCGCCGCCATCGCCGCGTTCCGCGCCAAGGAACAGCCGGCCATCGTGCAGGTGTTCGAGGTTGGCACCGGCACCATGATGGCCGCCAAGGGCGCGGTCTATCCGGTCTACAAGCTGATGGCCGATCAGGGCAAAACCTTTGACAAGGCCGATTATCTGGCGCCGGTCGTCGGCTATTATTCGGACCCCGAAGGCAACATCCTGTCGCTGCCGTTCAACTCGTCCACACCGATCATGTATTACAACAAGGACGTGTTCGCCAAAGCCGGGCTTGACCCCGAAGTCGCCCCGAAAACCTGGGCCGAGGTCGAAAGCTTCTCGAAGAAGATCGTCGACTCGGGCGCTGCGAGATGCGGGTTCACCTCGGGCTGGATCAGCTGGGTTCAGCTGGAAAACCTGTCGGCCCTGCATGACGCGCCCTATGGCACCAAGGAAAACGGCTTTGCCGGGCCGGACACGGCATTCACCTTCAACGGTGACGTGCAGGTCAAGCACTGGGGGAACCTGAAGAAATGGGCCGATGCGGGCCTGTTCCAGTATGGCGGCCCGGTGGGCGGCAACGATGCCCCGCCGAAGTTCTACACGCAGGAATGCGCGATCTACATGAACTCCTCGGCCAGCCGCGCGGGCGTGATCAACAACGCCAAGGACTTCAAGGTCGGCTTTGCCCCGCTGCCCTATTATGACGATGTGATCGCGGAACCGAAGAACTCGATCATCGGCGGCGCGACGCTGTGGGTGCTGAACGGCCGCCCGGCGGCTGAATACAAGGGCGTGGCTGCCTTCTTCGACTATCTGTCGAAGGCCGAGGTGCAGGCGGACTGGCATCAGTTCACCGGCTATCTGCCGATCACCCACGCGGCTTATGACCTGGGCGTCAGCACGGGCTATTATGCCAAGACCCCCGGCGCCGACGTCGCGATCAAGCAGATCACCCGCGGCACCCCCAGCGCCCATTCCAAGGGTCTGCGCTTTGGCAACCTGACCCAGGTGCGCGACGTGATCGACAGCGAATTCGAAGCCCTGCTGGCCAGCAAGAAGACGGCCAAGGAGGCGCTGGACAGCGCGGTTGCCCGTGGCAACACCATCCTGCGCGACTTCGAAGCCGCCAACAAGTGATCTGATCACGCTCTTCCGGGGCACGCGCCAGCCGCGCGTGCCCCGGTTGCATTGCCGGAACCTGCCATGCAGACAAAACGCACGATCTTTCCGAACAAGGGCCTGCCCTGGCTGCTGATCGGGCCGCAGATGATCGTTACAGCGGTCTTCTTCCTGTGGCCCTCGGCGCAGGCGATCTGGACATCCTTCCGGCGCGAGGATCCCTTTGGGCTGAACACCACCTTCGTCGGCCTGTCGAACTATGCCCGCCTGTTCGAAAGCGGCGAATGGCTGGAGGCCGCAGGGCGCACGGCGGTGTTCGCCGTCTCTGTCACGGCGCTGTCCATGCTGGCCGCGCTGACGCTGGCACTGGCGGCCAACCGGGTGCTGCGCGGATCGCGCATCTATACGACGCTGCTGGTCTGGCCCTATGCCGTGGCGCCGGTCGTGGCTGGCGTGCTGTGGTGGTTTCTGTTCAACCCGACCATCGGCATCCTGCCACTGGCGCTGTCCGCGCTGGGGATCGACTGGAACCACCGCATCAACGGCGATCAGGCGATGATCCTGATCGTGATCGCCGCCGCATGGAAGCAGGTGTCCTATGATTTCCTGTTCTTCCTGGCCGCGCTGCAATCGGTGCCCAAATCCCTGATCGAGGCCGCAGCCATCGACGGTGCCGGCCCGTTCCGGCGGATGCGCGACATCGTGCTGCCGCTGATTTCCCCGACCACGTTCTTCCTGCTGATCGTCAACATCAACTACGCGATGTTCGACACCTTCGCGATCATCGACGCGACCACATCGGGTGGGCCGGCGGGGGCGACAAACATTCTGGTCTACAAGGTCTATGCCGACGGGTTCCTGGGGCTGAACCTGGGCTCGTCCTCGGCACAGTCGGTGGTGCTGATGCTGATCGTGGTGGCGCTGACCTTCGTGCAGTTCCGCTATGTCGAACGCAAGGTGCAATACTGATGATCGAGAACCGTCGCTGGCTGGATTTCCTGACCCATGCCATCCTGATCCTAGGGGTTGCCATCGTCGCCTTTCCGGTCTGGGTCGCGCTGGTTGCCTCGACCCATCCGGCGGGCACCTTTGCCACCGGACACATGCCCCTGCTGCCTGGCGGCGCGGCGTGGGAGAATTACAGCACCGTCCTTGGGTCGGGCATGCGCGGCGCGGGATCCGAGCCGCTATGGCGGATGCTGGTCAATTCGGCCGTCATGGCCGTGCTGATCACGGTCGGCAAGATCGCCATCTCGCTGACCTCTGCCTATGCGATAGTGTGGTTCCGCTTTCCGCTGCGGGTGGTGTGCTTCTGGCTGATCTTCATCACCCTGATGCTGCCGGTCGAGGTGCGGATCCTGCCGACGTTCAAGGTGGTGGCAGATTTCGGGCTGCTCAACAGCTGGGTCGGCCTGACCCTGCCGCTGATCGCCTCGGCCACGGCAACCTTCCTGTTCCGGCAGTTCTTCATGACCGTGCCCGAAGAGCTGGTCGAGGCCGCGCGCATCGACGGCGCGGGACCGATGAAGTTCTTCCGCGACATCCTGCTGCCCCTGTCGCGCACCAACATTGCCGCGCTGTCGGTGATCCTGTTCATCTATGGCTGGGTACAATACCTGTGGCCCACCCTCGTGACCACCGATCCGAAATTCTACACCATCGTCATGGGCATCAAGCGCATGGTCGCGGTGGCCGAGGCAGACCCCCAGTGGAATTTCGTCATGGCCGCCGTGGTGCTGGCCATGCTGCCCCCCGTTCTGGTGGTGATCTTCATGCAAAGGCTCTTTGTGAAGGGTCTGATCGAGACGGAGAAATAACATGGCCCGCATCCAGATCGGCGCCCTGCGCAAGACCTATCCGGGCGCGAAAACCGACACGCTGCACGGCATTGACCTGACCATCGAGGATGGCGAGATGGCCGTTCTGGTCGGCCCGTCGGGCTGCGGCAAATCCACCCTGCTGCGGATGATCGCGGGGCTGGAAAGCGTCACGTCCGGCGACATCCGCATCGGCGAGCGGGTGGTCAACCAGCTGGAACCGGCCGAGCGTGACATTGCCATGGTGTTCCAGAACTACGCGCTTTACCCGCACATGACGGTGCGTGGAAACCTGGAATACGGGCTGAAGAACCGCCGCACCCCGCGGGCCGAAATCGACGCCCGCGTGACCGAGGCCGCCCGCGTGCTGGAGATCGAGCCCTTCCTGGACCGTAAACCCCAGGCCCTGTCGGGCGGTCAGCGCCAGCGCGTTGCCATGGGCCGCGCCATCGTGCGCAAACCGCAGGCCTTTCTGTTCGACGAGCCGCTCTCGAACCTTGATGCCCGGTTGCGCGGGCAGATGCGGGTGGAAATCCGCCGCCTGCAGCGCCGCTTTGCCACCACGTCGATCTATGTGACGCATGATCAGCTGGAAGCGATGACGATGGCCGACAAGCTGGTGGTGATGAACGCAGGCCGCATCGAACAGGTCGGCAGCCCGATGGATCTGTTCGATGCGCCGCGCAGCCTGTTCATGGCCAGCTTCATCGGCGCGCCGGGCATGAACCTGCTGCCGGTCGATGACCTGCGCGGGGCGGGCGTCGATCTGGGCGGGCTGCCGGGCAACACCTCGGTCATCGGGATCCGGCCCGAACACCTGACGACCGATACCGTCGGGGCGGGCATCGTGCTGGACCTGACAGTCGAGGCGGTAGAGCTGGTCGGGTCGGAAACGCTGGTGCATCTGGGCGCGGCCGGTCTGTCGGCCCCGCTGGTGCTGCGCCGGCCCGGGGCGCTGTCTGTCGCGCCCGGCACGCCGCTGCGCGTGGCGCTGCCCGCCGGACACCTGCATGGCTTTGACGGTCATGGCCTGCGCATTGGCGCGGCCAGCCGACAGGGACAGCCGCAGACAGCTGCCATGTCCTGATGTGGCGGCGGGGGGACAGAGGCGCAGCCCCCGCCCCCCTGCATGTCATGCCGCGACAAACCCGGCCAGACGGCCGCGGATGATCGCCTCGGCGTCGCGGACCATGCGGCCGATCAGGTCTGCGCAGGTCGGAATGTCGTGGATCAGGCCCTGGATCTGGCCAGCCCAGATCAGCCCGGCATCCAGATCGCCGGTCGTCAGCGCCTGACGCCCCCTGGCCCCCGACACCAGCGGCTGCACATCGGCAAACACCGCACCCGGGCGCGCGCCGATCTCGGCCACCTGTTCAGACACCGAATTGCGCGCGACGCGGCCGGTGTTCTTGAAGCCGCGGAAGATCAGTTTCGTATCCCGCTCGGTGTTCTTGACCAGGAATTCCTTGACCGCCGGATGGATCGGCGCCTCGACCGTGGCGCAAAAGCGGGTGCCCATGTTCACCCCTTCGGCCCCCAGCGCCAGCGCCGCCGCAAGGCCACGCCCGTCGCCAATCCCGCCCGAGGCAAGCATCGGCACCTTGATCTGATCGGCCGCCGCCGGGATCAGCACCAGACCGGGCACGTCATCCTCGCCCGGGTGGCCGGCGCATTCGAACCCGTCGATGGAAATGATGTCGGCGCCCATCTTCGCGGCCGAGACCGCATGACGCACGGCGGTGCATTTGTGCAAGACGGTGATGCCATGGGACTTGAAGTCGTCGACATGTTCTTGCGGCTTGGCCCCGGCGGTTTCGACGATGCGGATGCCGCTGTCGATGATCGCCTTGCGGTATTCGGCATAGGGCGGCGGGCTGACCGACGGCAGGATGGTCAGGTTCACGCCAAAGGGCTTGTCGGTCATGCTGCGGCAGCGGTCGATCTCGCGGCGCAGATCGTCGGGGGTCGGTTGCGTCAGCGCGGTCAGGATGCCCAGCCCGCCCGCATTGGAAACGGCTGAAGCCATCTCGGCCGTGCCCACCCACATCATGCCGCCCTGCACGATCGGATGTTCGATCCCCAGCATCTCGGTGATGCGTGTCTTGATTGCCATGTCCTGCAAACCTTCCTCAATGTGCAGGCGGGGCCCTGCGGCCCCGCCCTGTCGCGCCGGGCCTCAGCCCTGCTGCGCCTTTTTCCAGTCGCGCTTGACCTTCTTGGCCAGCGACCATTTGTGCACCTCGGTCGGGCCGTCATAGATGCGGAAGGCGCGGATTTCGCGGAACACCTGTTCCACGATGGTATCGGCCGTCACGCCCTGCCCGCCCATCATCTGCACGCAGCGATCCGCCACCCGCATCAGCGCCTCGGACACCGCGACCTTGGCCATCGAGCTTTCGACCGTGCCCAGAACGCCGGTGTCCAGCACATCGGCGCACCAATAGGTCATCAGCTCGGCCTGTTTCAGGTCGATGAGGTTGTCGGCCAGCATGAAGCCGACGCCCTCGTGATCCACCAGCGGCTTGCCGAACGCCATGCGGCGGTTGGCATAATCGCCCGCGATCTCGTTGGCGCGCACACAGGCGCCCAGCCAGCGCATGCAATGCGACAGCCGCGCCGGCGACAGACGGATCTGCGCATAGCGGAAGCCCTCGCCGCTCTGGCCCAGCATCTGATCGGCCGGAACGCGCAGGTCCGTGATGGAAATCACCGCATGGCCGCCAGGCATCGAGCTGTCGATGGTGTCCATGACACGTTCGATGCGGATCGCCGGATTGGGCAGATCCACCAGGAACATGCACGCCCCTTCGTCGGACTTGGCCATGACAATGCCGACACCCGCGCCATCCGCCCCGGTGATATAGGTCTTGCGACCGTTGATCACCCAGTGGTTGCCATCAGGCCGGCAGGTGGTCAGCATCATCGACGGATCGGACCCGGCCCCGCCATCTTCGGCCGGCTCGGTCATGAAAAAGGCCGACCGCTTCTCGCCCGAAACCATCGGGGCAAGGAACCGCTTCTTCAGCTCGGGGCTGCCGACATGACCCAGCAGATACATGTTCCCCTCGTCCGGGGCGGCCGTGTTGCACGCCAGCGGGCCCAGCGGCGACAGGCCGCTGCGGATCAGCACCGCGGCGGTTTCGCGCTGGGTCAGGTGGCTGCCATCGGGCAGGATATGCGGCGTCAGCACACCGGCCGCGCGGGCCAGGCCGCGCAGCTCCTGCACCATCTCGTCCGTCGGGCCATGGCTGGTGCGGCGCGGGTCCTTTTCATAGGGCACGACCACCGTGCGCACGAACGCCTCGACCTTGTCCGCAAGATCGAGGGCGCGGGCGGAAATGCCCGCCCGTTCCAGAAGCACGCTCATTTCGGGGCCATGCGGATGGCGCCGTCCAGGCGGATGACTTCGCCGTTCAGCATCGGGTTGGCGACGATCGCCTGCACAAGGTTCGCATATTCCGCCGGATCGCCCAGACGCGAGGGGAACGGCACCTGACGGCCCAGGCTGTCCTGCGCGTCCTGCGGCAGGCTGGCCAGCAGCGGGGTCAGGAACAGGCCCGGCGCAATGGTCATCACGCGGATGCCATAGCGGGCGAATTCGCGCGCGATCGGCAGGGTCATGCCCACAACGCCCCCCTTGGAGGCCGCATAGGCCGGCTGGCCGATCTGCCCGTCGAACGCCGCGACCGAAGCGGTGTTGATGATGACGCCGCGTTCCTCGCCCACCGGGTCGGCGGTGTGCAGGGCGGCCGCGAACTTGGACAGCACGTTGAAGGTGCCGAACAGGTTCACGTTGACGATGTTGGTGAATTCCTTGAGCGGAATCGCCTTGCCGTCGCGGCCGATCACCTTGCCGGGCGGCCCGATGCCGGCGCAGTTGACCAGGATGCGCGCCTTGCCGTGCAGCCCTTCGGCCTCGGCGATGGCTTCCTCGACCGCCGTTTCGTCGGTGACGTTCACCTTGATGAACTTGCCGCCGATGGCCGCCGCATGCTGCGTGCCCAGCGTCTCGTTCATGTCAAAGATCGTGACCTTTGCCCCGGCCTTGGCCAGCATCTCGGCCGTCGCGCCACCAAGGCCCGAGGCCCCGCCCGTCACGATGGCTGCCTGTCCTGCGATCTGCATCTGTCGTCTCTCCTCCTTGGAAGTCGTTGAAATCAAATGGCGGGCGCGATCACGGATCGGCCCTGCCGCGCATCCCGTCGATCAGCACGGACACGGTCATCCGCGCGGTTTCCGCAGCCCCCACCGGGCCATCGGGCCGGAACCAGGTGCCCAGCCCGTTCAGCGCCGATCCGGCCGTAAAGGCGGCCACGCGCACATCTGGCACCGACAAGGATCCATCGGCCACACCTTCGGCGATCATCTGCCGCACCAGCCCGTCAATGTCACGCTTGAGCGCGCGAAAGCCCTTGCGGCTTTCCGGCGACAGCAGATGATCCTGGGTGCGCGCAACGCAGATCCCGAAATCATCCATCATGGTCATCGCATAGGCGATCAGCATGGCGCGCAGCCGGTCGGCCGCCGTGCCGCCCTGTTCGGCCGGCCTTCGGGCAGCCTCGGCAATCTCGTTCAGGCCGCGCCGGGTGCATTCGTACAGGATCTCGTCCTTGTTCGCGAAGTAATGGTAGATCGTCGGCTTGGTCACGTTCAGCGCCGCTGCCACATCATCCAGCGACGTGGCATGATACCCGCGTTCGTTGAAGAAACGCGCTGCCGTGCGCAGGACCGCCTCGCGCTTGGCCTCGCGTTCCTTTTCGCGCTCGTCAGGGCTGGACCAGGGCGAGGCCGCCCGGCGGGTCGTTCGCGGCATTGTGGCGTGGCCGGCATTACTGTTGCGTCCCGTCTATACTGGCAAGTATATTACCTACTCACAAGACCTTTCGTTGACGGAGCGCCGCATGTCCCTTGTCCTGACCGAATTCGACCCATCCAGCGGCATCGGCCGGCTGACCCTGAACCGACCCGAGGTGCTGAACGCCCTCGATGCCCCGACCGCGCGGGCCTTTCTGGCCGCCGTGCGCCAGCTGACCACGACGCCCGGCCTGCGTGTGATCGTGCTGACCGGCGCGGGCCGCGCCTTTGCCGCCGGCGGCGATGTGGCCAGCTTTCTTGCCAACGGGATCGAGGGCGCCCCGGCGGTCATCAACGAGCTGCTCGATGCGCTGAACCCCGCCATCGTCGCCCTGCGCCAGCATCCGGCGCCGGTCATCACCGCCGTGCGCGGTGCGGCGGCCGGGGCGGGCCTTGCGCTGGCGATTGCCGGAGACATGGTGATCGCCGAAGAACGCGCCCGCTTCGTGATCGCTTATGACAAGATCGGTGCCCCGCCGGATTGCGGGCTCAGCTGGTTCCTGCCCCGCCGCGTCGGGCGCGGGCTGGCCTTCGAGATGATGCTGACCAGCCGCACCCTGACCGCGCCCGAGGCGCTGGCCTGCCGCCTTGTGGACCGGGTGGAGCCCGAGGCCAGCTTTGACGCCGCCGTCAACGAGCTGGCAGCGCGCATCGCCAGCGGCCCGACCCTGGCCTATGGCCAGTTCAAGCGCCTGCTGGACAGCGACACCGACCTTGCCAGCCAGCTGGAGGCGGAACGCCTGGGCTTTGCCACCACGACCGCGACGGCCGATTTCGCCGAAGGCGTCGCCGCCTTTGTCGCCAAGCGCCCGGCGGTGTTCACAGGGCGCTAGGCCCGGCTGTCAGGCGGCAACAGGGGCGCGGGCGCCATATCCAAGCGTCAGCGCCCCGTCCGACGGCTCCAGCCGGGCCAGCCCCGGCCCGCGCAGCAAAGCCTCGCGCAGCAGTCCGAACTGGACCTGCGGCGGTGTCAGATCGTGTCGGGCGGCCGGATCGGTCAGCAGATCGAACGGCAGCCCCTCCAGCCGCAGGCGGCGCCCGGTGGCAGCAAAGGCCCACCCCTCGCCCCCAAGGGTCACGACGATAGAGCCACCCAATGGCAAGGCCGGTTCCAGGCACATCAGCGCCAGAAAGGCGCGCTGCACATCGGCCCGTGCATGATCGCCCGCCGCGCGCCAATCCACCGACAGCCGCCCCCCGGCGGTCCAGTCGGTCAGCAGCCCCGTGATCTCGGGCGAGCCCAGCCGCTGATCGGTGCTTGCAACGCCAAAGGCCACCCGCAGAAAGCGGATGCGCGCATTCGCACTGGCCACGCTTTGCGCGATCAGCGCGACTTCTGGCCGGTCGGCGGCGCCGTCCAGCATCAGCAATTCGACCCCGTTGCCGATTGCCCCCAGAGGGCTGATAAGGTCATGGCACAGGCGCGAGCCAAGCAGGGCTGCAAGGTCTGTCTGGTCGGTCATCACGCCCCTTTCGGCACAGGAGCCTCGAACATGCGAAGCCTGAACGACATGCTGGAACCCGGAATGCTGGTCCGCCACCCGCACCAGCCAGACTGGGGGCTGGGACAGGTGCAGTCGAACATCGCCGGTCGTGTCACCGTGAACTTCGAGAACGCTGGCAAGGTGGTTCTGATGTCGACCCATGTCATGCTGGAACTCGTGCACCGTTAAGTCATCGCAAGATAGCACCGCAAATCTCTTGCGCAACCTTGACGTGTTCAGGTTCGGGATTCAGTTGCAAAGTGGCCCGGCGTTGGTAAAAGCCGCTCACACCGCCGGAACCACCCGGCCCCGCCCGGACCCGCCTGCCGCGATGACCCCGACCGAGCCTGACTTCACCATCCGCCTTGCGCGCGACGACCGCGATCTGCGCGCAGCGCAGCGCCTGCGCTACAAGGTCTTTGTCGAGGAACTGGGGGGCAGCGGCCCGCTGGTCGATCATGCCGCCCGGCTGGAGGCGGACGAGTTCGACCCATGGTTCGACCATCTGCTGCTGATCGACACCCGGCGCGATGCGGCAGCGCTGGAGGATGTGGTCGGCGTCTATCGGCTGCTGACCAGTGACCGGGCCGCCAGGCTGGGGCGGTTCTATTCCGAAGGCGAATACGATCTGACCCCGCTGAAGGCGACGGGCCGCAAGCTGCTGGAACTGGGCCGGTCCTGCGTTCACCGCGACTATCGCGGCGGCACGGCGATGTTCCATCTGTGGAATGCACTGGCCGATTATGTGCTGGAGCGCGAGATCGAGATCCTGTTCGGCGTTGCCAGCTTTCACGGCACCGATACGGCACCGCTGCGCCAGCCGCTGGCCTATCTTTACCACAATCACCTGGCCCCTGCGGATATCCGCGTCAGCGCGCGCCCCGAACACCGGCAGGACATGAACCTGCTGCCCGCCGATCAGGTCGACCGCCGCGCGGCGATGGCGGCGACGCCGGCCCTGATAAAGGCCTATCTGCGGCTGGGCGGCTTTGTCGGTGATGGCGCCTGGATCGACCATGACTTCAACACCACCGATGTCTGTCTGCTGATGGACACCGGGCGCATGTCCGCCAAGCATCGCGACTTCTATGTGCGCAAGCAAGGAGCGCCGGGGTGACGACCTTCTGGCAGGGTGCGGCAGACGAACCCGATCCGCCGCAGATCGGCCCGATGGGCTGGCTGCGGGTCGTCGTGCGGGGGATGCTGCTGGGCGGCGTGACCTATGGCTGCCTTGTGCTGCTTTTGCTGCTGCGGCTGGTGGAACGGCCCTTGTTCGGCCTGCAACGCCCGCTGACCCCCTGGATCACCCAGTTCGTCTGCCGCACGGCCTTTGTGATCCTTGGGATCCGTTTTTCCACCCGCGGCACGCCCATGAAGGACCGCGGCGCCGTGGTCGCAAACCATGTCAGCTGGCTGGACATCTTCACCCTGAACGCCCCGCAGCGGATCTATTTCGTGTCGAAATCCGAAGTGGCGGGCTGGCCTGCCATCGGCTGGCTGGCCCGCGCCACCGGCACCGTGTTCATCCAGCGCAAGGGATCCGAGGCGCTGGCCCAGAAGAACCTGTTCGAGGCCCGCCTGCGCGCCGGGCACAAGCTGCTGTTCTTCCCCGAAGGCACCTCGACCGACGGGCTGCGGGTGCTGCCCTTCAAATCCACCCTGTTCGCCGCCTTCTTTGCCGACGGGCTGGACCAGATCCTGTCGGTGCAACCCGTCTCGCTGGTCTATACCGGCCCCGATGGTGAAGACCCCCGCTTTTACGGCTGGTGGGGCGAGATGGGCTTTGCCCCGCATCTGCTCAAGGTGCTGGCCGCGCGCCGGCAAGGCCGTGTCGAGGTGGTGTTCCACCCGCCCGTGCGCGTGGCAGACTTTCCCGACCGCAAATCGCTGTCGGCCCATTGCGAAGCCGCCGTCCGGTCCGCCTTTCGGGCCTGAGACCGCGCGCCGCGCCTGTCTGCTTCGGCCCTGCCGTTTTCGTGTCACCGGCTGAATTTTCCGGTCGAAATTTTGGGCATTTCACACAAGCCGCGCGATTCTGCAGCGCGGCGCTTGCTCCATGTCCGTCTCCTCCTTTCGATGGAGAACAGTCAGATCGCCGGACCAAATGGCGGCAACAGGGAGCGTTTGAAGACATGAACAAGGCAAGTATCGCGTTCGCCGCAATCGTCGCAGTCGCCACGCTGCCCGCTGCCGCGATGGCGCTGGACAAGGTCAGCTTCGGCACCAACTGGCTCGCTCAGGCCGAACATGGCGGCTATTATCAGGCCGTCGCGGATGGCACCTATGCAAAATACGGGCTGGAGGTCACGATCCGTCAGGGCGGCCCGCAGGGCGCCAACCGCTCGTTGCTGGTGGGCGGGCAGATCGACTTCTACATGGGCGGCACCGCCCTT
Organism: Gemmobacter nectariphilus DSM 15620; assembly: GCF_000429765.1. Classification (GTDB taxonomy): domain Bacteria; phylum Pseudomonadota; class Alphaproteobacteria; order Rhodobacterales; family Rhodobacteraceae; genus Wagnerdoeblera; species Wagnerdoeblera nectariphila. Next base: position 437,291 of record NZ_KE386949.1, read on the forward strand.
GCGCTGGATGCGGTGCCCGCCGGCATTCCCACGCTGACGCTGGCGTCGATCTTCCAGAAGGATCCGCAAATCCTGATGGCGCATCCCGATCAGGGCTTCGACACCTTTGCCGATCTGGCCAAGGCGTCGAAATACATCCTGTCGAAGGATGGCTATACCTCTTACTTCCCGTGGATGCAGAAGGCCTATGAGGGCTTCGTCGATGAAAAATACGAACCCTACACCTTCAACCCTGCCCCGTTCATCGCCAACAAGACCGCGATCCAGCAAGGCTATCTGACCTCGGAACCCTTTGCGATCCAGCGCGAGACGGGCTGGGAGCCCAAGGTCTTCCTGCTGGCCGATGCGGGGTATGAGCCCTATTCGACCACCATCGAGGTGATGAAGCCCTGGTATGACAAGAACCCCGATGTGGCCAAACGCTTTGTCGAGGCAACGATCATCGGCTGGTACAATTATCTTTACGGCGACAATGCCGCCGCGAACGCGCTGATCAAGAAAGACAACCCCGAGATGACGGACGATCAGATCGTCTATGGCATCTCGAAGATGAAGGAATACGGCATCGTCATTTCCGGCGACGCCGAAGACAAGGGCATCGGCTGCATGACCGATGAGCGCTGGAAGACCTATTACGAATCGATGGTCGCGGTCGGCCGCTTTGCGCCCGGCATCGACTATACGCAGGCCTATACGACCGATCTGGTCTGCAAGGGGCTGGGCAAAGATCTGGTGAAATGACCTGCCGGGCCGGGCGGCGGTGCCGTCCGGCCCCCAAGGCCGGAAGTCGGAACGATGGATCTGAACGCCCCCTCCCCCGCCGATCTTGCGGCACGTCCTGTGGTGCGGATGCAGCACGTCACCAAGGTGTTTTCCAACGGCACGCTGGCGCTGTCGGACATGACGCTCGAGGTGCGGGCCGGCGAGTTCGTGTCGCTGCTGGGCCCTTCGGGCTGCGGCAAATCCACCGCGCTGCGCATCGTCGCGGGGCTGGGCGATACCACCACCGGCAGCATCGACTGGCCGTCCTCGCGCATCCGGCCGAACGGCCTGCCCGAAGATGACATCGGCTTCGTGTTTCAAGAACCGACTCTGATGCCGTGGGCCACCGTGTTTGCCAATGTCTGGCTGCCGCTCAAGCTCAAGGGTGTCAGCAAGCGCGATGCGCGCCCCCGGGTGATGGAGGTGCTGGACTCGGTCGGGCTGGCCGATTTCGCCACTGCCTATCCGCGCGAGCTGTCGGGCGGGATGAAGATGCGGGTTTCCATCGCCCGCGCGCTGGCCACGCAGCCCAAGCTGCTCTTGATGGACGAACCCTTTGCCGCGCTGGATGAGATCACCCGGCAAAAGCTGAACGACGACGTGCTGTGGCTGTGGCGTGAAACCGGGATCACGGTGATCTTCGTGACGCATTCGGTGTTCGAATCCGTCTATCTGTCGAACCGCATCGTGGTGATGAAGGCGCGTCCCGGTCAGGTCTTTCTGGACATGCCGCTGGAGGTCCTGACCAAGCGCGATGCCGATTACCGCCTGTCGGACGAATATGCCGCCAATACGCGCAAGGTCAGCCAGGCGCTGCAACAGGCGATCCAGAAGGGGGCCGAGGCATGACCGACCAGACGGCAAGCGCCCTTGGCACCGACGAGGCCACAGTGATCCCGCGCGCGCGCAGCTCGGGTATGGAAAAGCTGCTGCGCATCGCCATCCCCGTTTCCATGCTGGTGCTGGCGGTGCTGGCCTGGCACATCATCATCGTGGTGAACGAAATCCCCCGCTATATCCTGCCAACGCCGGTGGATGTGGCGAAGTCGCTGTATACCGACTGGCCGACGCTGTTCCCCGCCCTGCTGGTCACGCTGCGGATCACCTTTACCGCGCTGTTCCTGGCGGTTGTCGGGGGCGTGACCATCGCCATCATCCTGGTGCAAAGCCGCTGGATAGAACTGGCGCTGACCCCCTATGTCGTCATCTTGCAGGTCACGCCGATCATCGCGATCGCGCCCTTGCTGCTGATCTACACCTCGGCCAGCACGACGCTGCTGATCTGCGCCTTTCTGGTCGCCTTTTTCCCGATCCTGTCGAACATGGTCACCGGGCTGAAATCGGTCGATCACAACCTGCTGAACTTGTTCGAGCTTTACGGCACCTCGCGGTGGGAGACGCTGATCAACCTGAAACTGCCCGCCTCGATGCCCTATTTCCTGACCGGGCTGCGCATCGGGGGCGGGCTGGCGCTGATTGCGGCGGTGGTGGCCGAGTTCACGGCAGGAACCGCCGGGGCCGGGTCGGGGCTGGCGTTCCGGCTGCTGGAATCGGGCTTCCGGCTGAACATACCGCGCCTGTTTGCCTGTCTCGTGCTGCTCTCGGCCACCGGGGTCGCGATGTTCGGGCTGACCTCGTTCATTTCGTGGTTCATCCTGCACCGCTGGCACGAAAGCGCCTTGAAGCGGGAGAATTGAATGTTCAACGGCATCTTTACCCTTCGCAACGTCTCGGTCCCGGCGTCGGCCCTTGGCCGGGTCGATGGCAGCGTTGCGCGCCATGACATCTCGGTCACGGACGGGATCATCACGGCCATCGGCCCGGCCACGACCGGTGCGGGCGATCTGGGCGGGCGGCTGGTGCTGCCCTGCTTCACCGACATTCACACCCATCTGGACAAGGGCCATATCTGGCCGCGCAAGGAAAACCCCGACGGGACGTGGACAGGCGCCTTGCAGGCGGTGCTGTCCGACCGAACCGGACGGTGGGTGGCCGACGATGTGGCGCGGCGGATGGATTTCTCGCTGCGCTGCGCCTGGGCGCATGGCACGGCGGCGATCCGCACCCATCTCGATTCCAACCCGCCGCAGCACGATATCAGCTTTGCCGTGTTCGAAGAGATGCGCGCCCGCTGGGCCGGGCGGATCGAGCTGCAGGCGGTGGCCCTGTTCGGCCCCGATGTCATGCAGGACCGGGCCGCGCTGAATGCCGTCGCTGCCCGCGCCAAGGCGGCCGGCGGGTTGCTGGGCGGATCGCTTGCGGTGTTCGAACAGTCGAAACAGGCCATGCTGGCGCTGGTCGAGACGGCGGGCAATCACGGGCTGGATCTGGATCTGCACACCGATGAAACCGGCGATCCTGGCGCCCATGCCCTGCGGCACCTGGCCGAGGCGGTGCTGGAAACCGGCTACACCGGCCGGGTGATGGCCGGGCATTGCTGCGTGCTGACAGTGCAGGATGGCGAAACCGTCGCCCGCACCATCGACACGGCGGCGCGGGCGGGCATCGCCGTCGTCTCGCTGCCGATGTGCAACATCTACCTGCAGGACCGCGCGCCGGGCCGCACCCCGATCCGCCGCGGCGCCACGCTGCTGCAGGAAATGAAGGCCGCCGGCATGACCGTCGCCGTTGCCTCGGACAACACGCGCGACCCGTTCTATGCCTATGGCGATCTGGACGGGATCGAGGTGCTGCGCGAATCCGTGCGCATCCTGCATCTGGACCACCCGCAGGACATGGCCTGGGACTGGCTGCGCGCCATCACCTCGGCCCCGGCCGCCCATGGCGGCTTTGCCCATACCGGCACGCTGCGGGTGGGCGGGCCGGCCGACATGATCGTGACCCGCGCGCGCAGCTGGACGGAACTGATGTCGCGCCCGCAGACCGACCGCGTGGTGATCCGCGCCGGGCAGCAGATCGACACCACGCCCCCCGATTACGCCGAACTTGACGACCTGATGGGGGCGGGCGCCCCCGAATGAAAAGGCACTGACGATGGACATCAAGGGTTTTCGCGCCGCACTGGGCGATATTCCGGTGATCGACGACCCAAAGGCCGTGCAACTGCGCAGCCGCGATTATTACTGGTATTCCCCGATCCTGAAACGCCAGCTGGATCACGTGACGGCCGATCTTGTCGTCTCGCCCCGCACCCAGGACGAGGTGGCCGAGGTTCTGGCCGCCGCGTTTCACCACAAGGTGCCGCTGACGCCGCGCGGGGCGGGCACCGGCAATTATGGCCAGGCGATGCCGCTGTCGGGCGGGGCGCTGCTGGATCTGATGTCGCTGAACCGCGTGCTGCACCTGCAATCCGACCGCGTGCGGGCCGAGGCCGGGATCCGGCTGGAACGGCTGGACCGCCATCTGCGCGCCGAGGTGGGATCCGAGCTGCGGTTCTTTCCGTCCACGAACAAACTCGCCTCGCTGGGCGGGTTCATCGCGGGCGGATCGGGCGGGGTGGGGTCGGTGCGTTGGGGCGGCCTGAGGAACATCGGCAACATCCTTGGCCTCAAGGTCATCACCTGCGAGGCATCGCCGCGCGTTCTGGAACTGGAAGGCGCCGACATCCTGAAAGTCGCCCATGCCTATGGCACCAACGGCGTCATCGTCGAGGCGGAAATGCCGCTGGCCCCGGCCTATGACTGGGTGGACATGATCGTCGGCTTTGACGATTTTCTTGATGCCTGCCGGTTTGCCCAGGTGGTGGCGCAACAAGATGGTCTGCTGGTCAAGGAGGTGGCGCCAGTCGCCGCCCCGGTCCCGACGCAGTATTTCACCCATCACAAGCCCTGGCTCAAGGATGGGCAGTCGGTCGTGCTGCTGATGGTGGCGCCCGTCGCCGTGCCCTCGGTCGAGGTGCTGATCGCCCACCATGGCGGCGATCTGCGCCTGCGCTATGACAAGCTGGACGAGGCAGAGCGCAAGGGCCTGCCCCCGGTCTATGAACTTGCCTGGAACCACACCACGCTGCGCGCGATCAAGATCGACCCCACGATCACCTATCTTCAGACGCAGTATCCCACCTTCGAGCATCTGGAAAAGATGTGGCGGATGCTGGGCGATGAAATGCCGATGCATCTGGAAATGGGCCGCTTCGATGGCACCGTGGTGTTTTCCGGCCTGCCGCTGGTGCGCTTTACCACCGAGGAACGGCTGGAAGAGATCATGCGCCTGCATGAGGAAAACGGCTGCCTGGTCTTCAACCCGCACCGCTATACGCTGGAAGAAGGCGGGATGAAGAAATCCGATCAGGTGCAACTGGCCTTCAAGAAAGAGGCCGACCCGTCGGGTATCCTGAACCCCGGCAAGATGATCGCCTGGGACGATCCCGATTTCGATTTCGACGCGGGGCATGTCTACACCTTTGCCGGGCTCGACAATGTGGGGCGGCGGTAAGATGCGCGTTCATGTCGTCCATGCCCATCCGGTTGAAAGCAGTTTCAACCGCGCGCTGTTTCATACCGTTACCGAAACGCTGGCGGCTGCGGGGCACGAGGTTGATGCGCTGAACCTTTACGACGACGGGTTCGATGCTGTCCTGAGCCGCGAGGAACGGCTGAACTACCACGAGATTCCGGGCAACCTGACCCCGGCCGTTGCCCCCTATGTGGACCGGCTGCGCCAGGCCGAGGGGATCGTCTATGTGTTCCCGATCTGGAACTATGGCTTTCCCGCGATCCTCAAGGGCTATTTCGACCGGGTCTTCCTTCCGGGCGTCAGTTTCAGGATGTCCGAGGGCGGCGATCGGGGCAGGCTGGAACCTGCGCTGACCAATATCCGCAAGGCGGCCTATGTGACGACCTATGGCGGGACGTGGTTTCGCACCATGCTGATGGGCGATCCGCCCCGCAAGGTGGCGACGCGCTGGGGCTGGGCCACCTATCGCACGCCCAAGGCGCCGGAGTATCTGGCGCTTTACGATATGAACAACCAGTCGCCGGAAAAGCTGGCAGCCTTCAGCGACCGGGTGAAACGATCCATGCAGCGGTTCTAGCGCGGATCTGAAACGGGCGGCCGGCGCGCCTGGCCCCGGCCCGGGATGGGTATTTGGAAAAAGGCAAAAGCTGCGGGGCAAGGCGCGGGGCCAGGGCCGATGCCGCAGGGAGTGGTCCGCCCCAGAACCCCCGCCCCCTTCACCCTTTCGACTTGACCCAAATATCCTCGGGGTGAATTGGCGCGGCACGCGCCAAGAGGGGCAGACAGCCCCTCTTTCGCAACATCGGCCCGAGAAGACGACGCCCATGGCAGCCGAACCCGGCCGGCCCCATGGGCATGGCGGGGCGGACCCGCCCCTGCCCCGGATCGTTCAGGCCGTGCCGAACTTGGCCTTGACATCCTTCTTGTGCATCAGGAACTCGGCATCGCTGCGCGAGATCAGCGTGTAGAACATCGGCACGACGAACAGGGTGAAGAAGGTGCCGATGATCAGCCCGGTAAAGATCACGAGCCCCATCGCCTGACGCGCCGCAGCCCCCGCGCCTTCGGCGATGATCAGCGGCACCACTGCCAGCGCCATGGCCGCCGTGGTCATCAGGATCGGCCGAAGCCGCGTCTTGGCGGCGGCGACGATGGCCTGCCGGCGCGACATGGCGTGATCCTCGCGCTGCTGGTTGGCGAATTCCACCATCAGGATGCCGTGCTTGGTGATCAGCCCGATCAGCGTGATCAGCCCCACCTGGGTATAGATGTTCAGCGTGCTGGCCCCGACATAAAGCGGCAGCAACGCGCCGAAGATCGACAGCGGCACCGACATCATGATGATGAACGGATCGCGGAAGCTTTCGAACTGCGCGGCGAGCACCAGATAGATCACGATCAGCGCCGCACCAAAGGCCAGAAGGATGGTGTTGCCCTCGGACTTTTCCAGCCGCGACTGGCCGGAATAGTCGATGAAGAACCCGTCGGGCAGCACCTCGGCCGCGATCCGGTCCAGTTCTGCGAGCGCAACGCCAGTGGACAGGCCGGGCATCGGCATCGCCGACAGCGTGGCCGAGTTCAGCTGGTTGAACTGTTCGATCGCCGCCGCCGCCACGCCGGGATTGAGCGACACTACCGACAACAGCGGCACCATTTCCCCCGAGCGCGAGCGCACGAAGAATTCGGACAGCTTTTCCGGGTTGTCGCGCCATTCCTGCGGCACCTGGGTGATGACGTCATAGCTGTTGGAATCGCGGTCGAACTGGGCGATGGCCGCCCCCCCGACCAACAGGCCCAGCGTATTGCCGATTTCAGCGACCGACACGCCCAGCTGCGCCGCGCGGTCGCGGTCGATGGTCACCCGCACTTGCGGGGCATCAAAGGCCAGGCTGTTCTGCACCACGATGAACATGCCGCTGGCCATGGCCTTGGCCTTGATCTCGTCGGCAATCTCGACCACGCGTTCGGGGGCGTGGATCGACTGGATCACCATGGAAATCGGCAGCCCGCCCCCGGCACCAGGCAGCGAGGGCGGCGCAAAGACATAGCCTTGCAGCCCAGGCGCGCCGTCCAGAATGCTCTGAATCTCGGTCTGGATTTCCTTTTGGCTGCGGTCGCGTTCCGACCAGTCCTTCAGCGGCCAGATGTAAAAGCCGGTGTTGGTCGCCCCGCCCATGCCGGCCACCGAGAACGAGGTCTGCACCTCGGGGATGTCGGCGGTGCGGCGGGCGATCTCGCGGGTAAAAGTGTCGGTATAGTCCAGCGTTGCATAGCGCGGCCCGTTCAGGATGGCGAACAGACCGCCGCTGTCCTCCTCGGGCGCCAGCTCGGACGAGGTGTTCACGAACATGAACCCGGTCGCCCCAAGCAGCGAGACCACCATCAGCAATGTCACCGGCCGGTAATCCAGCGACGAGGAGACGCGCCGCTCATACCAGTTCGCGACGCCGTTGAGCGTGCGGTCCACGATGCGCTGGAACCGCCCCGGCGCACCATGGCTGAGCAGGCGCGCCGACATTGTGGGCGTGATGACCAGCGCGACGACGCCCGAAATGATCACCGACCCGGCCAGGGTCAGCGCGAATTCGGTGAACAGCGACCCGGTCAGTCCGCCGGTAAAGGCCAGCGGTGCCAGCACGGCGGCCAACGTGATGGTCATGGCGATCACCGGGCCGGTGATTTCCTTCATCCCGATGATGGCGGCGCGGGCGGGGGACTGGCCTTCGTCGATGTGGCGGTGAATGTTTTCCACCACCACGATGGCATCGTCCACCACAAGCCCGATGGCCAGCACCATGGCCAGCAGGGTCAGCAGGTTGATCGAATAGCCCAGCGCCAGCATGATCGCACAGACGCCGACCAGCGACAGCGGGATCGTCACGATGGGCATGATGACCGACCGGAACGAGCCCAGGAACAACAGGATCACGACGACCACGATGGCCACGGCCTCGGCGATGGTCTTGAACACCTCGTTGATCGAGGCGCCGATGGTTTCGGTGGAATCGTAGACCAGCGTGATCGACATGCCTTGTGGCAGCGTCTCGTTCAGCCGGGGCAGCTCGTTCAGCACATTCGCCGCCACGTCCAGCTGGTTTTCGCCCGGCGCGGGCACGATGCCGATGAAGATCCCCGGCTTGCCACCGAAGGTCACGATGGCATCCTGCGCGCCCGAGGCCAGTTCGATCCGCGCAACATCCTTGAGCCGGACAACCCCGTTCGCTCCCTGCGCCAACGGCAGGGCGCCAAAGGCCTCGGGCGATTGCACGGTGGATTCCAGTGTCAGGTTGTAGACGAAATAGTCGTTTTCCGTCTTGCCCGGCGCCGACAGGAAGTTCGATGACCGGATCGCCGCCAGCACCTCCGAGGCCGTGACCCCGCGCGCCGACAGTTGCAGCGGATCCAGCCAGATCCGCATCGCATATTCGGCCGCGCCCATGATTTCCATCTGGGCGACGCCGTCGATATTGGTCACGCGCGGGCTGACCACCCGTTCCAGGTATTCGGTCAGCTGCTCGGGCGTCATGTTGGGGTTCTGGACCGCCAGATACATCAGCGCAAAGGTCATCCCGGTGCCCTTGACGATCACCGGATCCTCGGCATCGGCAGGCAGCTTGCCGCGCACCTGCTGGACCTTGGACATCACCTCGGTCAGCGCGATGTCGGGGTCTGCCCCCAGCTTCATCTGCACGGTCACCACCGAGGCCGAGGGCCGCGACTGGCTGGAGACGTAATCGACATTCTCGGTCGTCGCCACCGCCGCCGCGATGGGCGAGGTCACGAAACCCTGGATCAGTTCGGGCGCCGCGCCGGGATAGACCGTGGTGACGGTGATCACCGTCTCCTCGACTTCCGGGTATTGCCGGACCGGCAGGTTGACCGCCGCAGCCAGCCCCAGGAACAGGATCAGCGCGGCAACGACCGTCGACAGGACGGGGCGGCGGATGAAGATTTCCGAGAAATGCATCGCGCGCCCCTAGTTGCCGGTCTTGTCGTCGAGTTTAACCGAATCGTCGATCCGCACCCGCGCGCCCGAGGTCAGGCGGTTCTGGCCCGAGGTGACGATGCGGTCCCCGGCCTCCAGCCCCTTCACCACCTCGATCCGCGTGCCCGAGCGGCGGCCAAGGGTGACGAACACCTGTTCGACCTTCAGCTCATCGGCCTGTTCGCCGTTGCGGATCACATAGATCGAATCGCCATACAGCGACGAGCTGACCGCCGTCTGTGCCACCGCGATCACGCCTGCCTCGTCGGGCAGGATGATCCTCACGCGCAGGAACTGGCCCGGCACCAGCGCGCCGTTGGGGTTTTCCACCTCGGCCCGGACCGAGACAAGGCGCGAATTCGGATCGACGCGCGGCTCGATACCGATGATGCTGCCCTCGGCGCTGAAGCCGCCGACCTCGGAGGCGACAGAAACCTTGCCGCCCAGCGCCAGCTTGCCGATCTGCTGTTCCGGGACCGAGAAATCCACCCGCATCCGCGACAGATCCTGCAAGGTCGCATAGATCGTGCCGGGGGTCACATACTGGCCGATCTCGACCCGCGGAATCCCGATCACGCCAGCAAAGGGGGCGGACAGTTTCTTGGCGTCCAGCGCGGTCTGCACCTGCGCCATCTGGGCGCGGGCGCTTTCGACCTGCGCCGTCGCGCTTTCGACCGTGCTTGCCGCCCCGACACCGCGTTCCGACAAGGTGCGCGCGCGGTTCGCCTCGGCCTCGGCCACGGTCAGTGCGGCCTGAGCGGCCACCAGCGAGGCGCGCTCGCTGTCGTCGTCGATCTGCAGCAGGACCTGACCTTCGGTGACCTTGTCGTTGGCCTTGAACTTGACCTCGCGCACCAGGCCGCCGGATTCGATCGCCAGATCGACACCGCGCGCCGAAAGCGAAGTGCCGACCGCGTCGATCCCCGGCGTCCAGGTCAGCGGCTCGACCAGCTCGGTGGTCACGGGGACCGGCGCAGGCGTCATGCCCGACAGGAATTGCGCGATCATCTGCTCGCGGAAGAACTTGAACCAGACGATCCCCCCGACGACCAGCCCCAGCAAAATAATGGCGATGAACAGCCGTTTGAACATGGGGCACTCCTGCAAGTCGTTGATGGCAAAGGGTCACGCAGACCTGCGTTAACTGGGCCGACAGGTCGGCTTAGTCAACTGCGAGACTCGACTTTACCCCAGAGTGACCAAACGTCAAAGACCCCGGCGCCAGAAGCGCCGGGGTATCGGATCGCCTGCCCGGCAAGGCTCAGGTGCGGAACACCCGGTAGATCGCCGGAATGACCAGCACCGTCAGCAGCGTCGAGCTGAGCAGCCCGAACAGCAGCGAAATCGCCAGCCCCTGAAAGATCGGATCCGCCAGGATCACCACCGCCCCGATCATCGCCGCCACCGCCGTCAGGAAGATCGGCTTGAACCGGATGGTGCCCGCGCGGATCAGGCTTTCGACCGTCACATCGCCCTCGCCCCGGATGAAATCGACCAGCAGGATCGAGTTGCGCACGATGATCCCTGCCAGCGCGATGAACCCGATCATCGATGTGGCCGAGAACGGCGCGCCGAACAGCCAGTGCCCGACCATGATGCCCAGGAAGGTCAGCGGAACCGGCGTCAGCACCACCAGCGGCAGCCGGAACGAGCCGAACTGTGCGACGACCAGAATGTAGATCCCCAGCAGCGCCACGGCAAAGGCGGCCCCCATGTCGCGGAAGGTGACCCAGGTCACTTCCCATTCGCCATCCCACAGCAGGGTCAGCTTGCTTTCATCATCGGGCTGGCCATGCAGGGCAATCTGGGGTGCGCCATCGACGCCGTTCAGCGCCTCGCCCACCGCCAGCATTCCGTAAAGCGGCGCTTCGAAGGCCCCGGCAAGTTCGGCCTGCACCATCTCGGCCGCGCGGCCATTGTGGCGGAAGATCGGATACGAGGCCCGTTCTTCGGACAGCGTGACCACATCGCCCAGCTCGACCACACCGCGCGCACCGGGCAGGGTGTTGGCCGGGATCGGCGTTGTCAGCATCCGCTCGTCCAGCACCCGCTCGCCCTTGGGCCGCTGGATCATCAGCGGGATCGGATAGCGCCCGTCGCCGCGATGCGAATAGCCGACCGTCTGGCCCGCGTTCAGCAGGGCGATGGTGTCGAACACATCCGATTCCTGCACCCCGTAGAATTCCAGATCATCGCTGGAAATCCGCGCGCGGATGCGCGGCGCCTGGGTGCCATAGCTGTTGTCCACATCGACGATATAGGGCACCGAGCGGAATGCGGCCTCGACCTGCGCGGCGGCCGCACGGCGGCTTTCGGGATCGGGGCCATAGATTTCCGCCAGCAGCGTGGCAATGACCGGCGGACCCGGCGGGGGTTCCACCACCTTGAGGCTGGATCCTTCGGGCACCTTCACCGCCTGAATCCGCTGGCGAATGTCCAGCGCGATGGCGTGGCTGGTGCGGTCCCGCTCGCCCTTGGGGGTCAGGTTGATGGCCACTTCGCCCAGCTGCGGTTCCTCGCGCAGATAGGTGTGGCGGACCAGACCGTTGAAGTTGAACGGCGCCGAGGTCGCGGCATGGGTCTGGACCGAGGTCACCTCGAGCAGATCCAGCACGATGGCGGCCACGTCCTGCGCCACGCGGTCGGTGGTTTCGGTCGCCGCGCCTTCGGGCAGGTCGATCATCACCGCCAGTTCGGACTTGTTGTCAAAGGGCAGCAGCTTGACCGTCACATCCTTGGTATACAGCGCCCCCAGCGAGCCAAAGGACAGCACGACCGTCACCGCGATGAACAGCCAGCTGCGCGCCTTGCTGCGCAGGACGGGCCGCGCGATGGCCTGATAGGCGCGTTCCATGATGCCGTTGGAATGGCCATGCGCATCGCCATGCCCGCCCAACGGGGCCTTGCCCGCCACCTTCACCATCAGCCAGGGCGTGATGATGACAGCGACGAAGAACGAAAAGATCATCGCCGCGCTGGCATTGGCCGGAATGGGCGACATGTAGGGGCCCATCAGCCCCGAAACAAACAGCATGGGCAGCAGCGCCGCCACCACGGTCAGCGTGGCGACGATGGTGGGGTTGCCCACCTCGGCCACCGCGTCCACTGCCGCCTCGGCGCGGCCGCGCCCGTCGCGCATGGCCCAGTGGCGGGCGATGTTTTCGATCACCACGATGGCATCGTCGACCAGGATCCCGATGGAAAAGATCAGCGCGAACAGCGACACCCGGTTCAGCGTGTAGCCCATGACCCAGGCGGCAAACAGCGTCAGCAGGATCGTCACCGGAATGACGATGGCCACCACGATGCTTTCACGCCAGCCGATCGCCAGCAGCACCAGCGCGATGATGGATACCGTTGCAAGGCCCAGGTGGAACAGCAGCTCGTTGGCCTTTTCGTTGGCCGTCTCGCCATAGTCGCGGGTGATGGTCACCCGCACGCTGTCCGGGATCATCTGGCCTTCCAGCGACTCGATCCGGTGCAGCGCGGCTTCGGCCACCACAACGGCATTGGCCCCCGCCCGCTTGGCCACCGCCAGCGTAACCGCCGGGCTGCGGTGAATGGTGCCGTCCGCGTCCTTGACCAGATGCGAGACGATACGCTCGCCCGTATCGCCGACAAAGCTGATGTCGGCCACATCGGCCACATAGACCGGGCGCCCGTCGCGGGCGGTCAGCAGCAGGTTGGCGATTTCGGCCGGGGCGGTCAGCGTCTCGCCCGCCACCAGATCGACGGCCGCGCCCTGATGGCGCAGCTTGCCAGCGTTGAAGGTGCGGTTGGCCTGCTGCACCTTGCCGACCAGCTGTTGCAGCGTGATGCCATACAGCGCCAGCCGGTCCGGATCAGGGGCGATGCGGATCGCCTCGGTCGTGTCGCCGACCAGATAGGTCAGGCCGACGTTTTCGGTCTTGGCGACCTCGGCCTGCACGGCACGGGCGATGCGGGTCAGATCGTTGCCGGCCAGATCCTGCCCCGGCGCGGCCGAAAAGGTGACCGACAGGATCGCCACATCGTCGATGCCGCGCCCCACGACCAGCGGTTCGGGAATGCCGACCGGGATACGGTCCAGATTGGCGCGCAGCTTGTCATGCACGCGCAAGATGGCGTCTTCGGGCTTGGTGCCCACCTCGAACCGCGCCATGACCAGAACGCCATCGTCGCGGGTGTTGGAATAGACATGTTCGACGCCGTTGATGCCCTTGACCAGCACCTCCAGCGGCTCTGTCACCAGCTTGACGGCGTCTTCGGCCTTCAGCCCCTGCGCCTGGACATGGATGTCCACCATGGGAACCGAGATCTGCGGCTCTTCCTCGCGCGGCAGCGCCCCCAGCGCCACAAGGCCCGCCGCCAGCGCCGCCAGAATGAACAGCGGCGTCAGGGACGAGGCGATGAATGCCTTGGTCAGCCGGCCGGCAAGGCCCAGACCGGAATGGCGTGCGTCACTCATGGCCCGCCCCTTTGAGCTGCGAGGCATCCGACAGGATCGCATCGCCCGCCTTCAGGCCCGAAAGCACCTCGATCCGGCCGCCCTCGGCCTCGGTCTCGCGCAGGCCCGGAACGATGGCGCGCAGCACGGCGCCCCGATCCCCTTGCACGGCCACGAAATCCAGCCCGCCGCGGGTGACAATCGCGCTGGCAGGCACCATCAGCGCCTGACGTTCCGCCACCGGCAGACGCACAAGGATGCGGGCATCCTCGAACCTGTCGGACAGGCCAGGCACCTCGACATCGGCAATGACGCGGCCATTTTCGATCAGCGGATACAGGCGGACCAGCCGCCCTTCGGCCGGGCCATCGGTGCCTTCGATGCGGATCGGATCGCCCTCGTTCAGCCGTGCGGCATGGCGTTCCGGCAGCGCAAGGCGCAAGAAGATCCCGCCGCCCGACACGGTGGCGACCGTCTCACCCGGCATGATGACCGCACCTGCGGCCACCGGCACCGTCAGCACGCGGCCAGCAGCCGGGGCCAGAACCTGCCCCTCGGTCTGGCTTTGCACGATGACTTCGGCCTGAGCTTCCAGCGCGGTGATCTGGCCGGCCAGCACATCGACCTGCGTGCGCAGCGCGTCCAGTCGCTGGGCGGTGGTCACGCCCTGTTTCAGCAGCTCTTCGCCCCGGCGCAGTTCGGCCTGGGCATTGGCCAGCTGGGCCGCCGCCGAATCGCGCTGCGCTCGCAAGGCCGACAGCTGGAAGCCCAGCTTTTCATCGACGACCCGGGCCAGCGGCTGGCCCATGGTGACGACATCGCCTTCGGTGACCAGCAGTTCGGTCAGCGTGCCACCGATCCGGGCGCGGGCGGGCAGGCGGTCCTTGGCCTCGACGCGGCCATAGACAGCTTTCCATTCGGTGACGTCGACAGGGGAAAGGGTGACGGTTTGCGCCGTGGCGGCGCCGGTCAGCGCGAGCACGCACAGCAGGGGGGCAATAAGGCGGGGCATGACGAATCCTCCGTGAGTTGGCACTTCATATATGGATTCTTGAATGTGATTGAAAGGCCAATATGCAACTCGTCACGGACGGATCGAAGCGCCGGGGCAGATCGCCCGCCCCGGCCACGCAAGGCTGGTGTTACTTGCCCGTCCACACCGGGGCGCGGCGTTCCAGAAACGCCCGCGCACCTTCAAGTGCATCTTGGCTGTCCAGGCACACCTGGAGCAACCGGCTATTTTCCTGCCAGACCGCATCGGCCGGAATATCCCGCAGCAGTTTCGAGGTGGCAAGCGTGCCGCGCACGGCCAGCGGGGCGTTGGCGGCAATCTCGCGTGCCAGCTGCATCGCGGCCTCGCGCGCGCCGCCCTCGGCGCAGCGGCGGCTGAGCAGGCCCAGATCCCAGGCCTCGGCGGTGTCGAACAGCCGGCCCGTCAGCAGGATTTCCCGCGCACGGGCCTGCGGCACCAGCTCGGCCAGCCGCAGCGCGCCCCCTGCCCCGGCGATCAGGCCACGGATCACCTCGGGCACGCCGAAACGGGCGCCTTCCTCGGCCACGATCAGGTCGCAGGCGATGGCCAGCTCGAACCCGCCCGCCAGCGCGGCGCCATGAACGGCCGCGATCAGCGGCTTGGTGCGCGCCCGTTCGGTCAGCCCACCAAAGCCGCCCTTGCGGTTCAGGATGGCATCTTGCTGCCCGTCGGCAAAGGCGGCCAGATCCATGCCGGCGCAGAACACCTTGCCGTTGCCGGCCAGCACGCCGACATCCAGCGCAGGGTCGCTTTCCAGCCGGTCGATGGCTGCCGTCAGCGCATCGGCCAGATCGGCGTTCACGGCATTGCGCCGGTCGGGGCGGTTGAGCGTGATGACGGCGATATTGCCGACGGTCTCGAACAGAACGGTTTCGGTCATGCGGTTCCTCCCTTGGAAAACGTCTCGCGCAGGCGCGCGCGGATGATCTTGCCGGTGGTCGTGACCGGCATGTCGTCGATGAAATAGATCGCGCGCGGGAATTCATAGGCCGCGAGCCGCTTGCGCACATGGTCGGCAATGCTGGCGCGCAGATCATCCGAAGGCGCGTGCCCGGCGGCCAGCGTGATGAAGGCGGCGACGATCTCGCCCCGCACGGGGTCGGGCTGACCGACCACGCCCGCCATCTGCACGGCCGGATGACCCAGCAGGCAATCCTCGATCTCGGCCGGGCCAATGCGATAGCCGCCCGAGGAAATCACATCGTCATCCCGCCCGACGAACCGCAGCCGCCCGTCGGGGCGCCGCACGCCCCGATCGCCCGTGACCAGCCAGCGCCCGTCGGGGCCGGTGACGAATTTTTCCTCGGTGGCCTTGGGGTTGTTCCAATAGCCCAGGAACATCACCGGATCGGGGGCCAGCACGGCAATGGCGCCTTCCTGATCGTCGGGCAGCACCTCGCCCGCAGGTCCGATCACCGCGACCCGGTGACCGGGAACCGGGCGGCCCATGATGCCGGGCACCGGGGGTTCCAGCGCGCCGCAGCTGCTGACGATCATGTTGCATTCGGTCTGGCCGTAGAATTCGTTGATCGTCACGCCCAGCGCCTTGCGGCCCCAGTCCAGCAGTTCGGTGCCCAGCGTCTCGCCCCCGCTGGCGACGGATCGCATCTTCAGTGCCCAGTCGCGGCTGGCGGGGTCGGCCTTCATCAGCTTCATCGCGGTGGGCGGCAAGAACGCGTTGCGCACCCCGAACCGCTGGATCAGGTCATGCGCAGCCGTGGCCGAGAACTTGGAAAACCGGCAGGCCACCACCGGGATGCCATGGTGCAGCGCGGGCAGCAGCACGTCGAACAACCCGCCGATCCAGGCCCAGTCGGCCGGGGTCCAGAACAGATCGCCCGGCGCGGGCAGGAAATCGTGGCTGATCTCGACCCCCGGCAGATGGCCCAGCAGCACGCGGTGGGCATGCAGCGCGCCCTTGGGATTGCCCGTGGTGCCCGAGGTATAGATGATCACCGCCGGATCCTCGGCCCGCGTCACCACGGGCGTAAAGTCGGGCGAGGCAGCAGCAAGTTCGGCGTGAAAGTCATGCAGGCCCGGCATCGGCGGCACATCCGCCAGACCATCGACCAGAAAGACATGCTCCAGCGCTGGCAGTTCGCCCCGAATCCCGGCGATCAGCGGCAGGCTGGCCCGATCCGTCACCAGCACCCGCGCGCCGCTGTCGCGCAGCCGGTGCAGCAGCGCCTCGGGCCCGAACAGGGTGAACAGCGGCAAGGACACATGCCCGCCCTTGAAGGCCGCGATATGCGCGACCGCCGTTTCCAGCCGTTGCGACAGCAAGATCGCCACCCGGTCCCCCGCAGCGCCCTCCACGGTCCGCGCCAGCCCCAGCCCCGCCAGCACATTGGCAAAACGGTCGGACAGATCCTTCAACTGGCCAAAGGTCGTGCGCTGTTCGGCGCCATAGCCGTTGTCGGCCACCTCGATCAGCGCGACGCGCCCCGGATCGGCGGCGGCCCAGCGGTCACAGACATCGGTGCCGATGTTGTAGAGCCGCGGCACGGACCAGCGAAACCCTTCGGCCACCTCGCGAAAGTCTTGTCCTGGCGTCAGCATCTGTCCCCCCGTGAAAGCCTGCGGCGCGGAGATTGCCGCGATTGGCGGGCGGTGACCAGCCGGGAAACGGTCACAGCCCGTGATTGCGGCCCATGGCGTTGACACTCCCGGCACAAACATGAATAGTCCGTCATGTTGGTGGGTGGCAGAGGAGTGCCGCCCCGACTGGAGGTGTCATGCTGCTGATCCGTCTGATCGACGGCCTCAACGAGGTTGTCGGCAAGATCGTCTCATGGGTGGCCGTGCTGTTCGCAGGGCTGATCATCTATGACGTGGTCCTGCGCTATGTGTTCAACGCCCCGACCCTTTGGGCATTCGATCTGACCAAAAGCCTGTTCGGCTTTTACTTCATCCTGCTGGGCGGCTATGCGCTGCGCCATCAGTCGCATGTGCGGGTCGATCTGGTGACCTCGGCGCTGGCACCGATGCCGCGCCGGATCATCGAGATTCTGGGCTATCCGATCTTCTTCTTTCCCTTTGCCTGGGTGTTCGTGCAGCAAAGCTACCTGTTTGCGCTGCGCTCGTGGAACCAGGGCGAAACCACCTATGGCGCGATCCAGATGCCGGTCTATCCGGTCAAGATTGCCATGGCGGTGGCGGCTGTCCTGTTGCTGCTGCAAGGCATTTCCGAATTCATCAAGCTGCTGCTGAACAAGACCGGGGAGAGCCGCGATGTCGGGTGAAATGATTGCCCTGATCATGGCGGGCCTGCTGGTGGTCGGCCTGTTCATGGGCCACCCTCTGGCCTTCGTGCTGGGCGGTACGGCGATCCTTGGCGCGCTCATCGCGGGCAAGACCCAGGTGCTGGGCATCGTCATCAACCGCATCTTCGGCGACGTGCTGGACAACTATGTCCTGATCGCGATTCCGCTGTTCGTGCTGATGGCAAGGTTCCTGTCGGACAGTGGCGTCACCGACCGCATGTTCGAGGCCCTGCGCCTGCTTTTGGCCCGCGTCACCGGCGGCCTTGGCCTTGCGGTCGTCGTCATCTCGATCCTGCTGGCGGCAACCACCGGCATCATCGGCGCCTCGATCACCGTGATGGGCGTGATGGCGCTGAAGCCCATGCTGCAATACGGCTATTCGAAACGCCTGAGCACCGGGCTGATTGCCGCCTCGGGGTGTCTGGGGATCCTGATCCCGCCGTCGATCATGCTGATCCTGATGTCCTCGAACTCGGGCCTGTCGGTGGGCGAATTGTTTGCCGGCGCCATGGTGCCGGGCGTGCTGCTGGGGCTGCTCTATGGCCTTTATGTCGCGGGTGTGGCGCTGTTCCGCCCCGACCTTGCCCCGGCGGTCAAATCCGAGGAACGTATCCCCGGGGGCGAGCTGGCCAAGATGCTGGTGCTGGAAGCGCTGCCGCCGCTGGTGCTGATCTTTGGCATCCTGGGCACCATGCTGGCCGGGATCGCCACCGCGACCGAAGCCTCGGCCGTGGGTGTGCTGCTGTCGCTGCTGATCGTGATCTTCCGCGGCCGGTTCGACTGGCCGACCTTCCGCAGCGCGCTTTATGAAACCGCGCGCACCTCGGCGATGATCCTGTTCATCGTGGTCGGCGCCACCGCCTTTACCGGCGTGTTCAACATCACGGGCGGGCTGCGCGCCACGCAGAACCTGATGCGCGCGCTGGACATGGAACCCTGGATGCTGATCACGGTGATGATGCTGATCGTGTTCATCCTGGGCATGTTCCTGGACTGGACCGGCATCGTGCTGCTGTCGTTCCCGATCTTCCTGCCGGTGGTGAAGGAAATGGGCGTCGACCAGCTGTGGTTCGTCGTGCTGATGGCGGTCGTGCTGCAAACCAGCTTCCTGACACCCCCCTTTGGCTATGCGCTGTTCTACATGCGCGCCATTGCACCGCCGGATGTGAAGATATCCGACATCATCATCGGGGTTCTGCCGTTCATCGCGCTGATCGTGCTGATGGCGATCCTGATGGCGGTGTTCCCCGATCTGGTCACCTGGCTGCCAGAGACGCTTTACAAGACGAAATGAGACATTTGGGAGGAGTATCCACGATGACCATCAAGACCACGACCCTTGCCGCGATTGGCGCGCTTGCGGTTTCCGCCGCGACCACCCCGGCCATGGCCGAGAACTGGACGATGACCACCGTCTGGCCCGCCTCGCTGGAGCTGATCGAGATCGACCGCAAGTTCGTCGAGCTGGCCAACAAGCTGACCGGCGACGATCTGTCGATCGAGCTGTTCGATGGTGGCACGCTGGTCCCGGCGGGCGAAGTGTTCGGCGCGGTGGAATCGGGCACGGTGCAGGCCGGCGCCGACTGGCCGGGCTATTGGGCGGGCCGCAACACCGCCTTTTCGCCGCTGGCCACCCATGCCAGCCTGTTCAACGCCGTCGACTATGTGAACTGGATCCAGCAGTGGGGCGGCGCCGACATCTACAACGAGGTCTATGGCCAGTTCGGCATGGTCTACCTGCCCTATGGCGTGACCAACAACGAATCGGGCTTCCGCACCAAGAAACCGATCCGCACCACCGATGACCTTCAGGGCATGCGCCTGCGTCTGTCGGGTCTGGAACAGGGCCGTCTGCTGACCCAGCTGGGCGGCAGCCAGGTGTCCATGGCCGGCGGCGAGATTTATCAGGCGCTGGAACGCGGCGTGATCGACGGGGCCGAATTCTCGACCCCGAACGTCGACTGGTCGGGCGGCTTCCAGCAGGTGACCACCAACTGGGCCACGCCCGGCTGGCACCAGTCGTCCTCGGTCTTTGGCGTGATGATCAACAAGGCCGCCTGGGACGCGCTGTCGCCCGAGACCCAGGAAAAGCTGAAGATCGCTGCCGATGCCACGATGCTGTGGTCGCTCTCCTTCACCGAGCGCCGCTCGAACGAGGCCTATCAGCAGTTCAAGGACGCCGGCATCGAGATCACCCGCATGGATGACCCGACGCTGGCCAAGATCCAGGAGATGGCCAACTCGGTGATCGAGACCGTCGCCTGCGAAAACCCGCTGTCGGCCAAGGTCTATCTCAGCCAGGTCAGCTATCTGCACGATTACGCCAACTGGCGTGATGCCTCGGCCCCGTTCAACCTGGGCCGCACGCCCAACGGGCCGAGCGTCGACAAGCTGAAGGAATGCGCGGCAAAGTAAGCCACGCCCCCTGATCCCTGGCCCCGCCCGATCCTGTCGGGCGGGGCTTTGCTTTGCGCAGACTGCAACGCAACTTTCGCAGGACTGTCAGAAAACCGTGCCACAGGCATGGCACTTGGAAATCAGGATCGTTCAAGACCGGGTTTCCCATGCACAGCCTTCGCGACGAGACCGCCGATGCCCGCCTTGCCGTTCGGGCGCTGTTCGTGTCCGATCTGCATTTGGGGGCGCTGACCAGCCGCGCCGATGCCTTTCTGGATTTCCTGCGCCGGGTCGAGGCCGACCAGATCTTTCTTGTCGGCGACATCTTCGAGATGTGGAGCGGCGCCCGCCTGCGCTGGAGCGATGCCCAGGCCCGCGTGCTGCGCGAGCTTGGCGCGCGCCGGGCCGCCGGGGCGCGCGTGACCTATCTGCCGGGCAATCACGATGGCAGCCCGCAGGCGGTGGATTTCGCGGCCCACATGGGGTTTGAACACAAGCCGCATCACCTGCACGAAACGCTGACCGGCGCGCGCTATCTGGTGCTGCATGGCGATCAGTTCGACGCACGGGCCTTGCGGTCACGGACCATGACGCGTGTCGGCGTGCGCATCGAAGGGGTGTTGCACGGTGTCGACCGGTCGGTCGGGCGCTGGCGCAAGCGGCCGGTTCGGCTGGCCGAACGTGTGGTGCCGCGCTTTCACCGGCTGATGCTGGTGGGCAACCGCTATGAACAGCGCCTGACCCGCGCCGCGCGCGGGCATGGTTGCCAGGGGGTGATCTGCGGCCATTTCCATCTTGCCGCCCTGCACCGCCGCGACGGGATCACCTATGGCAATTGCGGCGACTGGATCGACAGCCTGACCGCGCTGGCCGAGGGCACCGATGGCGTCATGCGCCTGATGCGCTGGTGCCCCCAGTCGCGCCAGATGACGGTCGAGGCACAGGCATGACGCTTGCCGCCCTGCTGTTCGCCTTTCCCGCCGCGCTGCATGTCGGCTCGGCCGCGCTGTGCCTGATCCGGCTTGCGCGGCCCGAACGCCTGCCAGCCGAGCGCCCCTTTGTCACCCTGCTGCGTCCGGTCTGCGGGCTGGATCCGTTCGATGCCGAAACGCTGGGGGCCAGCTTTGGGCTGGACTATCCGGGGTTCGAGGTGCTGTTCTGCGCCGCCCGGGCCGACGATCCCGCCGTGCCCGTGGTGCAGGGCCTGATCGCCCGGCACCCGCATGTCAACGCGCGCCTGCTGATCGGGGATGATCGCCCCACGACCAACCCCAAGCTGAACAATCTGGCCAAGGGCTGGGATGCGGCGCAGGGCGATCTGGTGGTGATGACCGATGCCAACCTGCTGTTGCCGCCCGATTATCTGGACCGCCTGCTTGCCGAGTTGCAGGGCGATACTGGCCTTGTCAGCTCTCCCCCTGCGGGGATCCGGCCCGAAGGGCTGTGGGGCGCGGTCGAGGCTGCGTTCCTCAACGGCTTTCAGGCCCGCTGGCAGTTGGCGGCCGATACGCTGGGCCTTGGCTTTGCGCAAGGCAAGACGCTGATGTGGCGCCGCAGGGTGCTGGACGGGGCGGGCGGCTTGCCTGCGCTGGGACATGATCTGGCCGAGGATGTGGCCGCCACGAAAACCGTTCGCGCCCAGGGCCTGAAGGTGCGCCTGGCGCGCCGCCCCTTTGGCCAGCCGATTGGCCGGCGCAGCCTGCGCGCGGTCTGGGACCGGCAGTTGCGCTGGTCGCGCGTGCGGCGCGACGGGTTTGCAGGGCTGTTCGTGCTGGAAATCCTGCTGGGGCCATGGGCGCCCGCGCTGGGGCTGATGCTGCTGGGCGGGGCCGCGTGGCTGCCGCTGTTCGCACTGCTGTGGTATGGCACCGAATGGGCCATGACGCGCGCGTTCGGCTGGCCCTCTCGGCCGCTGGATCTGCTGGCGGCGGTGCTGCGCGATCTGTGCCTGCCGGTGCTGTGGGTCGCCACCTGGGCGCGGCGCGGCATCTCGTGGCGCGGCACGGCGATGGAACCTGCGGGCGCATGATCTCCCCCGATCAGATGATGGCGCTGGTCACGGCGCATGGTCTGCCGGTCATCGGCCTTGTGGCTGTGGTCGAGGGGCCGGTGGTCACGGTGCTGGCGGGCTGGGCCGTGGCGTCGAGCGCCTTGCCGCTTGGGCCGCTGGTGCTGGTGCTGATCGCGGCGGATCTGGTCGGGGATCTGGGGTTTTATGCCCTTGGCCGCCGGGGCCTTGGCTGGCTGCCGCAAAGGCTGCGCCGCCGCCTCGGCCTTCATCCCGACCGGCTGGACCGGCTGACCGACCACTTCCGCCATCGGGGCGGGCGGCTTCTGGTGCTGGGCAAGCTGACCCATTCGGCCGGGGCGCTGGTGCTGACCGCCGCAGGCGCGGCGCGCATGCCGGTTGCGCCGTTTCTTTTCTTCAACCTTGTGGCGACGGTGCCCAAAAGCCTTGCGCTGCTGGCGCTTGGGGTCTGGGCCGGCCACGCCTGGGAACGGATCGACACATGGATCGCCAACGGATCATGGATCGCACTGGCGCTGGCACTGGCCGCGCTGCTGGCATGGCGGCTGCGCCCGGCACCGGCATCTGCTGCCTCATCGCCGCCTGGAACGAGGCGCCCCGAATAGCCGCCGTCCTTGCCGCCGTGTCGGGCCATCCGATGCTGGCCGAGGTGATCGTGGTGGATGATGGCTCGACCGATGGCACCGCCGAGGTGGCGGCAGGCTTTGCCGGTGTGCGGGTGCTGCGCCTGCCGCGCAATGGTGGCAAGACTGCCGCCGTTCTGGCCGGCGTTGCCGCAACCGGCTGCCCGATGGTGCTGTTGCTGGATGCCGATCTGACCGGGCTGGACGCTGCCGCCATCACCCGCCTGATCACCCCGGTGATCGTGGGCCGCGCCGATGTGGCGATCAGCCTGCGCGGCAACGCGCCGCGCCTGTGGCGAGCGATCGGGCTGGATTACATTTCCGGCGAACGGCTGGTGCCGCGCGCCATGCTGGCCGAGATCGGGGCCAGGGGCCTGCCCCGCTTTGGCCTTGAGGTCGCGATGAACCGCCTGTGGCTGGCCCGGCGTGCCCGCATCGCCGTGATCCGCTGGCCCGGGGTGGCCAGCCCGGCCAAATCGGCAAAACAGGGGCACTGGCGCGGCCTGCGCGCCGATCTGGCGATGCTGCGCGATCTGTGTGCCACCGTGCCCGCCCATCGGCTGGCCGCCCAGATCCACGGGATGCGGCGCCAACGCATTCCGGCGCGGCCGTCACCGGCCCGTCACACATCCGACGTAAGCCCCGCGCATGGCCAGTCTTGATCTTCAGTCCGTCTCGCGCCGCTTTGGTGCCACCCGCGCCGTCGATGGTGTCTCGTTCTCGGTGCCCTCGGGGGCCTTTCTTGCGCTGCTGGGCCCGTCGGGCTGCGGCAAGACCACACTGCTGCGGCTGCTGGCCGGGCTGGAGCGCCCCGATGCCGGGTGCATCGAGATCGGCGGGCATGCCGTCGCCGGCCCCGGTGGGTTCGTCCCGCCCGAGGCGCGCGGGCTGGGCATGGTGTTCCAGTCCTACGCGCTCTGGCCACATATGACGGTGGCCGGCAACATCCGCTTTGGCCTGCGCCTGCGGGGGCTGTCGCGCACCGAGGAACAGGCCCGCATCCGCGAGGCGCTGGAATTGGTCGGCCTTGCCGGGCTGGACCAGCGCCGCCCGCACGAATTGTCGGGCGGACAACGCCAGCGCGTGGCCCTTGCGCGCTCGCTCGCGACGCGCCCGGCGCTCTTGCTGCTGGACGAGCCGCTGGCCAATCTTGACGCCCATCTGCGCAGCGTGATGCTGGCCGAGTTCCGCCGCATCCATGCCGCGCTTGGCACCACCTTCGTCTTTGTCACCCACGATCAGGACGAGGCGATGGCGGTCGCCAGCCATGTCGGCGTGATGAACGCCGGGCGGCTGGAACAGCTGGCCGCCCCTGAAACGCTGTATCGCCAACCGGCAACGCCGATGGTGGCGCGGTTTGTCGGCGCGGGCCGCACCGTGCCGGTCGAGGTGCTGGGCCGCCATGGCCCCGACTGCAAGGTGATGGTGCAAGGGCATGTCCTGACCGTTCCGGGGGCCGCGCCCAAGGGGCAGGGCTGGCTGTGCCTGCGGCCGCGCGATCTGGTCCCGGCCGCCGATGGCCCGATCCTGGTGCGCGTGCTGGACGCCCAGTTCCGCGGCGGGCAATGGTCGGTCAGTGCGCTGCTGGACGATGGCGGCGCGGCGCAGGTGGACCTGACCTTGCCCCATGCCCCGCACCCGGGCGAGGCTTTGGCGCTGCGCCTGACCGGCGGCTGGGTGCTGCCCAGGGACAGCATGGCCTTGGCCCCTGCCATGGCAGGGGGCGTTCCGGCATGAAGCTGACCGCGATTTCCGGCCTTGGCTGCAAGGGTCCGGCCTGCTTTCTTTTTGAGACCGCCGGGCGGCGCATCTTGCTGGATCTGGGCCGGGGGCCGGATGGCGACACGCTGCCCGATCTGACCGGGGTGCCCCCTGTCGACGCCATCGTCTTTTCGCATGGCCATGTGGATCATACGGGCGGGCTGCATCTGGCGGCCCTGCTGGGCAACCCGCCGCTGTTCGCGCCAGAACCGACGATTGCCCTGTCGCCCGACCCCGCCCTGCACCGGGCCACCCCGCTGGAGCCCCTGACCCAGATTGCCGGCATCCCCTTTGCCTCGGGCCCGGCAGGCCATGCGCCCGGCGCGCGCTGGCTGCGGCTGGGGGGCGAAGGGGGGCTGCTCTATACCGGCGACATGTCGCGGGAAAGCGTGCTCTATCGCTGGGCTCTGCCGCTGCCTGCGGCGGTGATGGTGTTCGATGCCTCCTACGGCACCGCAGATCAGCCGCTTTCGGATCAGATGGCAGACCTGATGCCACTGGCCGACCGGCCCTTGCTGCTGCCCGTGCCGGCCGGCGGGCGCGGGCTGGAAATGGCGCTGGCCTTCCGGGCCGCCGGGCACCCGGTGGCGCTGTGCCCGACGCACCGCGAGGTGGCGCGGGTTCTGGCCACGCACCCCAAGGCCCTTCAGCCCCAGGGCGCCGCGCGGCTGCGCAGGCTGCTGGACACAACCAAAGAGCTGACCGGCCAAAGTCCGGCCCATGGCGTGATGATCGCCGCCGGCCCGAATGCCGAGCGCGGGGTCGCCGGCGCCCTGGCACCGCGCTTTGCGGCCGATGGATCGGCCCGCATCGTCTTTACCGGCCATCTGGCCGAAGGCGCGCCTTCGGGTGCCATGGTCGCGCAGGGGCAGGCCCGGTTCCTGCGCTGGAACGTGCACCCGACCCTGACCGAAACCCGGCTTCTGATGCAATCCGTGACCCCCACCCATGCGATGCCCGCCTTCTGCAAGCCAGGCGCGGCTGCCGCGCTGGCGGTGGCGCTGGACCGGCCGCTGATCATGACGCGCGAGGTGATCTGGTGATCGCGCTTTTGCAACGGCCCTTCCTGTTCCTGCGCCATGGCGAGACCGATGCCAATGTGGACGACCGCATCAGCGGGGCGACCGACGATCCGCTGAACGCGCGCGGCCGCGCGCAGGCCGCTGCCGCAGCGCGGTTGCTGGCCGGGCGCGGGATCGCCGCGATCTGGCATTCGCCGCTGACCCGTGCGGCAGACACCGCGCGCGCCGTTGCCGCCACCACGGGCGCGCCGCTGATCGCGCTGCCGGGCCTTGCCGAACGCAACTGGGGCATCTGGGAAGGCCAGCCCCGCAGCGCCCTGATCCGCGAGGCAACGCCAGAGGGCGGCGAAGGCCCCGCCGAATTCGCCGCCCGCATCCGGGCCGCGCTGGCCGCCATCACCGGCCCGTTTCCGGTGCTGATCGTCGGCCATTCCGGGACTGCGCGGGAAATCCATGCCGTCCTGTCAGGCGCGCCCTTCATCCGGCCAGCGAATGCCGCGCCGATCGAATGGCGCCATGACGGGTGTCACTGGAACTCCACCGAACTGTCACCCGGCCGTTAACTGCGGCCGTTACCCGGACGCCAGTCAACTGATGAGGGTCCGAATGACCACGTTCCGCCTTGCCACCCTGTCCACCCTTGGCGCGCTGCTGCTGTCTGGCGCCGCCATGGCGCAGCAGACCATCACGCTTTACACCTCGCAGCCGCAGGCCCAGATCGCCGAGGTGATCGCCGCCTTCAACAAGGATCACCCCGAAATCACCGTCGAGGTGTTCCGGTCCGGCACGACCGAGGTGATGGCCAAGCTGGCTGCGGAATTCGCCGCCGGCAAATCCCCGGCCGATGTGATGATGATCGCCGACGCCGTGGCGATGACCAGCCTGAAGAACGATGGCCGGCTGATGGCGCTGGACATTCCGATGGACGGCATTCCTGCCGCGCTGATCGACAAGGACAAGACCTTTGTCGGCACCCGGATGATCACCACCGGCATCGTCTACAACACCAATCTGGTGAAAGAGGCGCCGAAAAGCTGGGCCGACCTGACCGCCGCCGACCGCGCCAGCAGCCTGATCATGCCCAGCCCGCTCTATTCCGGCGCCACCGTGATCCATGTCGGCACCATGGTGCAACAGCCCGAATTCGGCTGGAAATGGTATGAGACGCTGGCCGACAATGGCGCGGTGGCCGGCCAGGGCAACGGCACCGTGATCGAGGCCGTGGCCCGGGGCGAGAAAGCCTATGGCATCATCATCGAATACATGGCGCTGAACGCCAGGGCCAAGGGATCGCCCGTCGACTTCGTGTTCCCGGCCGAGGGCGTTTCGGTGATCGACCAGCCCATCGGCATCCTGAAGGATTCGGATGCGGTCGAGGCGGCGAAAACCTTTGTCAGCTGGCAGCTGGGCCAGACCGCCCAGGCGCAGGCCGTGGCGCAGGGCTATTTCCCGGCTCTGGAAGGTGTCGCGCCCCCTGCGGGCTACCCCGATCCGGCGACGGTCAAGCTGCTGCCTGCCGATCCGGGCAAGATGCTGGCCGAGGACAAGGCCACCAAGGAAAAGTTCGCCGACATCTATGGCGGCTGAGCTGACCCTGTCGCGTCACCATCGGGGCGGCGAGGTGATCCTTGCCGCCCTCATCGGTTTGTGGGTGCTGGCCGTATCGGTCTGGCCACTGGCCCGCCTGTTCCTTGAGGCGCTGGCGCCGGGCAAGGACGGCGCGCCGCTGGGCCTGATGGCCGAGGTTCTGGCCAGCCGGTCCACCGGCCGGGCGGTCTGGAACACGCTGACGGTATCGGCCGGGTCGGTGGTGATTTCATCCGTGCTGGGCGTGGTGCTGGCACTGTTGACTGGGCTGTTCGCGCTGCGCGGGCGGGTGGCGATGACCTTCCTGATCCTGTCGCCGCTGCTGATCCCGTCGCAGACCATGGCGCTGGCCTGGATCGAGCTGATGGGGCCGACCTCGCCCATCCTGGGCCCGCTGGGGCTGGCGCCGCCACCCGGCACGACAAACCCGATCTATTCCGGCTGGGGCATCGCCCTGTTGCTGGGGATCGAGCATATGCCGCTGGTCTTTGTCGCGACCCGCGCGGCGCTGGTCGCGCTGCCCGGCGATCTGGTCGAGGCCGCGCAGGTCGTCGGCGCCCGGCGCGGGCGGATCATCGCACGGGTGTTGCTGCCGCTGGTGCTGCCCGGTGCGCTGGCCGGCGCGATCCTGGCCTTTGCGGCGGCGGTCGGCAATTTCGGGGTGCCGGCGCTGCTGGGAATTCCGGGGCGGTTTCCCATGCTGACCACGCTGATCTATCAGCGGCTGAACGGCTTTGGCCCCTCGGTCGCCGGGCAGGTCGCGGTGCTGGCGATGATCCTGGTGCTGATGGCGGTGGTGGCGCTGGGGCTGCGGTCGCTGCTGCTGCGCTGGCTGGCGGTGCCGCTGCCGCGTGCGGCCGGGCTGGTGCCGTTTGATGCCGGGCGGGTTCGGCCCGTGCTGGAGGCCGGGGTGTGGCTGGTGCTGGCAGCCATCGCAGTGCTGCCGATGCTGGCCTTGCTGGGCACGGCGCTGTCCCCCACGCTGGGGGTCGCGCTGAGCGCCGAGACGGTGACGCTGCGCAACTTTGCCGATGTGCTGGGCAATCCGATGGTGCTGCGGGCCTTTGGCAATTCGCTGGCGCTGTCCTTTGCTGCGGCCGCGATCTGTGCCGCCATCGCGCTGCCCTTTGCCTTTTTGCGCGTGCAGGCGCGGGTTGCGCTGGTGCGCTGGCTGGACTGGCTGGTCGATGGGCCCTGGGTGGTGCCGGGCACGGTGGTGGCGCTGGCGATGATCCTGGCCTTCCTGCGGCCGCTGCCGATCATCGGGTCGCTCTATGGCACGTTCTGGATTCTGCTGGTGGCCTATCTGGCGCGGTTCCTGCCGCTGGTGCTGCGCCCGGTGATCGCGGCGGCCGAGGCGATGGAACCTGCGCTGGACGAGGCTGCGCGGATCGTCGGGGCCGGGGCCTTGCGGCGGATCGGGCTGATCGTGACGCCCATCGTCTTGCCCGCCGCGACTGCCGGGGCCTTGCTGCTGGTGATGACGGCGCTGAACGAGCTGACGCTGTCCGCGCTTTTGTGGTCAAGCGGGAACGAGACGCTGGGCGTCATGGTCTTTGCGCTGCAATACGAGGGGAATTCGGCCGCCGCAGCCGCCGTTTCGGTGCTGTCGGTCGTGCTGGTGCTGGGGATCGCGCTGGGGCTGGACCGGCTGGCGCGGCATCTGCCGGCAGGAACGCTGCCCTGGCGCAACTGACCCGCCACCTGCGCGGGGCGGCAGATGTCGGCCGCCTCCGGCGGGGGTATTTGGAAAAAGGCAAAGCGGGGCGGTTGTGCGCACCGGCAATGGGCCTATAGTCCGCCCAGACGAAAAGGGGGTGGCCATGAAACCCGTCGAAATCTACACCACGCCGCTGTGCGGATATTGCCATGCGGCCAAGCGCCTGCTGACGCAAAAGGGCGTGGCCTTTACCGAAATCGACGTCAGCCGCGACCCCGACCTGCGGGCGGCGATGGTGCAGCGTGCCGGCGGGCGGCGCACCGTGCCGCAGATCTTCATCGGGGACACCCATGTCGGCGGGTGCGACGATCTTTATGCACTGGACGGGGCAGGCAAGCTGACCCCGCTGCTGGAGGGTTAGGCGATGCGCGCGGGTCTGGTCCAGCTGAACGTCACCGACGATGTGACGGCGAACATTCCTGTCACCGTCGCGCTGGTGCGCAGGGCGGTCGAAGGGGGCGCGGGTTTCGTGCTGACGCCCGAGGTGACGGGCCTCCTGACTGCCGACAAGGAACGTCAGCGTGCCCAGATCGTGCCCGAGGACGAGGACCGCACCCTGGCTGCCCTGCGGGACGAGGCCGCGCGGGCCGGGGTCTGGATGCTGATCGGATCCTTGGGGATCAAGGTGCGCGACGATGCCGACGGGCGCTTTGCCAACCGCAGCTTTCTGATCGGGCCCGATGGCGGCATCGTCGCGCGCTATGACAAGATCCACATGTTCGACGTGAATGTCTCGGACACCGAGGTGTTCCGCGAATCCGCCGAATATCGCCCCGGATCGCAGGCGGTGGTGGCCGAGACGCCCTTTGGCACGATCGGCATGTCGGTCTGTTATGATCTGCGCTTTCCGCATCTTTTCCGCCGCCTGGCGCAGGCGGGGGCCCAGATTCTGACGGTTCCCGCCGCCTTCAACAGCACGACCGGGCAGGCCCATTGGGAGGTGCTGCTGCGCGCCCGCGCCATCGAATCGGGGGCCTGGGTGCTGGCGCCGGCGCAGACCGGCGTTCACCTGCAGGACGGCGCGCCGGGCAAGCGGCGCACCCATGGCCATTCGCTGGTGGTCGCCCCCTGGGGCGAGGTGGTGTCGGATGCTGGAACCGAGCCGGGCGTGACCTTTGCCGAGATCGACCTGGATCAGGTGGCGCGCGCCCGGCACCGGGTGCCCTCGCTGTCGCATGACCGGCCCTTTGACGGCCCCTGATCCATGGCCGAGCGCACCGAGGATCTGGCCGTCGCCCTGTTCGGCGAATTGTTCATGGCCGACCAGCTGGCGCGGGCGCGGCTGAGCCGTGCGCTGCCCAAGGGGATGGAGCTGTCGCATTTCGGTGTGCTGAACCTGCTCGCCCGGATCGGGGACGAACGCACGCCCGCCCAGTTGGCACGCGCCTTTCACGTCACACGCGGGGCGATGACCAACACGCTGGCGCGGCTGGAATGGGCAGGGCACGTCCATATCCGCCCCGATTGGGACGATGCCCGCCGCAAATTCGTCTCGATCAGCCCGGCGGGTCGTGCCGCCCGCGACGCCGCCTTGCAGGCCATCGTACCGATGATCGCGCATACGGTGTCTGACCTGGGCGAGGACCGCATCCGCGCTGCTCTGCCGGTGCTGCGCGATCTGCGCCTGCGCTTCGAGGAAGACGAAGTCTAGCGCCGTCCCGCCCAGCGGCGCCACAGCCAGATCAGCAGCATGGCGCCCATCACGGCGCCGACAAACCCCGCGGCCCAGCTGGCCATGGTGATCAGCGCCCGCAAGATCAACCCGCCGACCAGCGCACCGAAGATGCCGATGGCGACGGTGGTGGGCACATCGGCGTCCAGCTTCATGAACCGGGTGGCCAGAAACCCCGCCGCCGCCCCGACGATCACCAGCAACAGTATCGGCATCCGTGCCCCCTGCCCGACGCATTGCAATCACTATGCCTGCGCCGCAACGATCTGTGAAGCGCATCGGCGCCCTTGACATTTCTCATTGAAAACACGGGGGCAGGGGCCTATTTCGATAGCCATGTATGACGCACTTGCCCCCATGACACCCGAAACGCTTGATCGCGGCGTTGCCTGGCTGGCACGGGCCGGCCTGCGCCCGACGCGTCAGCGCCAGACCCTTGCCGCCCTGCTGGTCGGTGATGGCCATGACCGGCATGTCACCGCCGAAAGCCTGTTTGCCGCCACGCTTGACACCGCTGAAAAGGTCTCGCTCGCGACGGTCTACAATACGCTGCGTGCGTTTTGCGATGCCGGGCTGATGCAGGAAGTGACCGTCGATGGCGCCCGCAGCTATTTCGATACAAGGATCGACGATCACCCCCATTTCTTCTGGGAGGACACGGCCGAGCTGACCGATGCCCCGGCCGAGGGGCTCAAGATCGTCAGCCTGCCCAACGCCCCCGACGGGACCGAAGTGTCGCGCGTCGATGTGGTGATCCGTCTGCGCCGCAAGGCCTGATCGGGGGTTTCCCCGAAGGCGGCTCTGTGCCAGCTTGGCACCATACTGGCATTCCGCCGATCGCAAGAGCCCCGCATGACCACGAAACATCACTTCATTGCCTCTGATGGCGCCCGCATCGCCTTTGCCGACCAGGGCGAAGGACTGCCGCTGCTGTGCCTCTCGGGCCTGACCCGCAACGCCAGCGATTTCGACTACATGCTGCCGCACCTGCCCCGGGATGTCCGGGTGATCCGCATGGATTACCGCGGCCGGGGCGATTCGGACTGGACGGGGGCCGCCAGCTATACCGTGCCGCGCGAGGGGAAGGATGCCGTCGAGCTGCTCGATCACCTGGGGATCGCGCGCGCGGCCGTGCTTGGCACCTCGCGCGGGGGGATGATCGGCATGTTCCTGGGCGCCACGGCCAAGAACCGGATGGCGGGGCTGTGCCTCAACGATGTCGGCCCGCAGCTGGAATGGGACGGGCTGGCGCGGATCAAGGATTATGTCGGCCACAACCCGGCCGCCAAAACCATCGAGGCCTATGCCGCCGCCCTGCCCGCAGGCAACCCCGGCATGGACAACGTGCCTGCCAGCCGCTGGCTGGAAGAAGCGCAGCGCCACGCCCTGCCCGATGATCGCGGCGGGCTGAAGGTCAACTATGACCCCGCGCTGCGCGAGGCGTTCATGGATGCGTTCAAGGGCGGCTCGCCCGATCTGTGGCCGCTGTTCGATGCCTGCGCCGGCCTGCCGCTGGCGCTGCTGCGCGGGGCGAATTCGGATCTGCTGGGCACCGAGGCCACCGCCGAGATGCGCCGCCGCCGCCCCGACATGATCTATGCAGAAGTGCCGGACCGCGCCCATATCCCCTTCCTCGACGAGGCGGAATCGGTGCAGGTGCTGACCGAATGGCTGGCAGCGGTCCGCAAATCGGGCCTGCTGGCCTGAATTTCGCCTTGACCTAAATATCCTCGGGGGTTTCCCAAGGGGGCAGACAGCCCCCTTGGGGCGGGGGTGCGGGGGCGGCAGCCCCCGCTTCCTCCCCCAGTTCAGCGATCAGGAACCGCTCGAACCCGTCCAGATCCACCGGATCGAACTGCCCGAAGCCCTGCATCCAGACCGAGGCGGCGCGCAACCCGTCGGGCTCCAGCTTGCACCACTTCAGCCGTCCGCGCTTTTCCTGACTGATCAGCCCTGCCTCGGCCAGGATCTGCAAATGCTTGGAAATCGCGGCCAGCGACATGGCAAAGGGCTCGGCCACATCGGTGACGGCCATGTCATCCTCCAGCAGCAGCGCAAGGATGGCGCGGCGGGTCGGGTCGGCCAGCGCCGCGAAGGTCGCGGAAAGCGGATCGTCCGTCATGGGCCTCCGGCCGGGTCAGGGGGCCCTGCCCCCTCGGCCTTCGGCCTCACCCCCGGGATATTTGGGTCAAGGCGAAAGGGGGGCGGGGCGGTGCAGTATCTCGCCCGGTGCCTATCGGGCTAGCCTTGCTGCGCCAAAAGGTCAACCGGACGGTTGAATGTGCCCCGCGCCGCAGCGCGGCAGATGTTAGCGCCAGAAAGAATCGCGCGCGCATGATTTTCAAGCAATATCAATAATATAACGCCATCTCAAAACCCTCCCTCTGCGCTTGACTCACGAAGCGGTGACACTTAGGTTGCGCCGGACTGCAAAGGGGGCCCCTGAACCATGGCGGAAGACCCGGATCCTGCACGCCTGAAGGCACTGGAAGACCGGATCGAGGCGCTGAAGGCAAAGGACAAGCCCGCTTCGCGCGGCATGGGCGGGATCGGCCACGGTGAGGCTGCCTGGCGCATGGTACTTGAGCTGGTCACGGGCATGGGCCTTGGGCTGGCGGTCGGATACGGGCTGGATACACTGTTCGGCTCCAAGCCGATCTTCATGGTGATCTTCGTCCTTCTGGGCTTTGCGGCCGGGATCAGGACGATGCTCCGCACGGCGGCGGAGCTTGGGAAACAGGCCGGGCAAACCCCCGGCAACGAGAAGAGGGACTAGACGTGGCGGCTGAAGGCGGTCTTCCGATCCATCCGATGGACCAGTTCATCGTGAAGCCCCTGTTCGGGGATGGTCCGGTATACTGGTATACCCCGACCAACGTCACGCTGTGGCTGATGCTGGCCGTGCTGGCCGTGGGCGCGCTGATGATCCTTGGCACCCGCCGCCGCGCGATCGTGCCGACCCGCAGCCAGTCGATTGCCGAAGTGCTCTATGGCTTCGTGCACAACATGGTCGAGGAAGTGGCGGGCCACGATGGGGTGAAATACTTCCCCTATGTGCTGACCCTGTTCCTGTTCATCCTGTGCGCCAACGTGCTTGGCCTGATCCCGATGAGCTTCACCACCACCAGCCACGTCGCCGTGACGGTCGTGCTGGCGCTGGGTGTGTTCCTGGGCGTGACGCTGATCGGCTTTGCCCGCAAGGGTGCCGGCTTCCTGTCGATGTTCTGGATTTCCTCGGCCCCGCTGGCCCTGCGCCCGGTTCTGGCCATCATCGAGATCATCTCGTACTTCGTGCGTCCCGTCTCGCACTCCATTCGTCTTGCAGGCAACCTGATGGCCGGTCACGCCGTGCTGAAAGTGTTTGCCGGCTTCGCCTCGGTCGCCCTGATCTCGCCGGTTGCCATCGGTGCGATGACCGCGATCTACGCGCTTGAACTGCTCGTGGCCTTCGTTCAGGCCTACGTCTTCACCATCCTGACCTGCGTCTATCTGAAGGACGCGGTGGGCGACGCCCACCACTAAGGTCCGGTCCCTATCTCAGCCATTCCAACCCAAGGAGACACCACATGGAAGGCGAACTCGCTCTGCTGGGCAAATACATCGGTGCTGGCCTCGCGGCTTTCGGTCTGGGCGGCGCCGGCATCGGCGTGGGCAACATTGCTGGCAACTTCCTCGCCGGCGCCCTGCGCAACCCGTCGGCGGCTGCCAGCCAGACCGCGACCCTGTTCGTCGGCATCGCTTTCGCCGAAGCTCTGGGGATCTTCGCGTTCCTCATCGCTCTGCTGCTGATGTTTGCCGTCTGATCCAGGGCACCTTCCGAACGGACAAGGCGCCGGG
This sequence comes from Gemmobacter nectariphilus DSM 15620, assembly GCF_000429765.1. GTDB lineage: Bacteria > Pseudomonadota > Alphaproteobacteria > Rhodobacterales > Rhodobacteraceae > Wagnerdoeblera > Wagnerdoeblera nectariphila. Next base: position 471,824 of record NZ_KE386949.1, read on the forward strand.
CAGATAACCCGGCGCCCTTTCCGATCAAGAACGGTTCCGATGGAGGACTGACATGGCAACTCAACCGATCCCCGTCCTCGAAGAGGCCGCAGGAGCCTGCGTGGATGCCCATGGTGGCGCCATCGGGATGCCGCAGCTCTGCGTGGAATGGGTTCCCAACCAGATTTTCTGGCTCCTCGTCGCGCTGGTGCTGATCTACCTGCTGCTGACCCGCATCGCCATGCCCCGCATCGGCGCCGTGCTGGCCGAACGCAAGGGCACGATCACCAACGATCTGGCCGCTGCCGAGGAACTGAAGCAAAAGGCCAAGGAAGCCGAGGCCGCCTATATCCAGGCGCTGGCCGATGCCCGCGCCGAAGCTGCCCGCATCGTTGCGGCGGCCAAGGCCGACATCCAGGCTGACCTTGATGCCGCGACCGCCAAGGCGGATGCCGAGATCGCCGCACGTTCGGCGGAATCGGAACGCCGGATCGGCGAAATCCGGGCTTCGGCGCTGGAAAGCGTCACCGAAGTCGCCAAGGACACCGCGAAGGAACTCGTCGCCGCTCTTGGTGGCAAGGCCGACGCACGCAGCGTGACCGCTGCGGTCACTGCCCGGCTGAAAGGGTGAGACAGATGCGCATCATCCTTCCCGCCCTGATGGTGGCAGCAGCAGCCCCGGCCCATGCGGCTTCGGGCCCGTTCTTCTCGCTGCACAACACCAACTTCACCGTCCTGATCGCCTTCCTGATCTTTGTCGGCATCCTGCTCTACTTCAAGATCCCGGCCCTGCTCTCGAGCCTGCTCGACAAGCGCGCCGCCCGCATCCAGGAAGAGCTGGAAACCGCCCGCAAGCTGCGCGACGAAGCCAAGGCCCTGCTGGCCAGCTACGATCGCAAGCTCAAGGAGGCCAAGGACCAGGTGGAACGCATCGTCGCCAACGCCCAGTCCGACGCGGCCAATGCCGCAGCGGCGGCCAAGACCGATCTGGCCAATTCGATCGCCCGCAAGATTCAGGCGGCCGAAGAACAGATCGCTGCGGCCGAAACCTCGGCGGTGCGCGAAGTGCGCGAACGTGCCATCTCGGTTGCCATTGCTGCCGCCAGCGACGTGCTGGCCAAGCAGATGGCGGGCGAAAACGCTGCTGCACTGATCGACACGTCGATCAGCGAAGTCGGCCAGCGCCTGAACTGAGGCACATTGAAACCAATGCAAAAGCCCGGCCCCTTGCGGCCGGGCTTTTTCGTTGCGGCCCGCGTCAATACAACGGCGCGCCCCTTCATCTGTCCGAAAATATCCCGGGGGGAAGGCCGCCCGGAACGGGTGGCCTTGGGGGGCTGGCCCCCCTGCCCCGGCCGGTCTTAGCGCGACGCCAGTTCGATCAGCACGGCCTGCGCCTCGGGACTGTTCCAATGCGCCTCGCCGATCATCCGGGCAACCTCTTGCCCCTCGCGGTTCAGGATCACCGTGACCGGCAGCCCGGCAACCCCCATCTGACGCGCCAGCGCCGATTTCGGATCCAGCAGCACCGGCAGACGGGTGATCTGGGCATCCTCGAAGAACTTCTCGATCCCCGGCATCGAGTTGCGCCCGGTTGCCACGGTCACCACCGCCACCCGATCGCCCATCTCGCCCTGAAGCGCATCCAGCGCCGGCATCTCGGCCCGGCAGGGCGCGCACCATGTAGCCCAGAAGTTCAGCACCACCACCTGACCTTGCCAGTCGGCCAGCCGCAACTTGCCGCCATCGCGGTCAAAGAACACCGCATCGCCAGCGGCAGCGGGGTCAGAATGCACCACCAGCTTGCGCATCTCGCCTTGCCGCAGCGCCTCCAGCGCCGGATCGGCCGCCACCGGGTTTGCACCAAGGGCCAAGGCCGTATAGACAGCGGCTAGCATTCCCGTTCTTCGCAGACCCGACAGGTTCCCCATGACGCGCACTCCCTCCGATGCAACCCCTGCTGCCAACGCCATGTGGGGCGGGCGCTTCGCCTCCGGTGTGGACGCGATCATGGAGGCGATCAACGCCTCGATCGGGTTCGACCGGCGGCTCTACGCCCAGGACATCGCGGGCAGCCGCGCCCACGCCGCGATGTTGGCCGCGCAGGGCATCATCAGCACTAAAGATGCCGAAGCGATCCGGGAAGGGCTTCTCACGGTCTTGTCAGAGATCGAAGGCGGCAACTTTCCGTTCCGCACCGCGCTGGAAGACATTCACATGAACGTCGAGGCGCGGCTGAAGGAAATCATCGGTGAACCCGCCGGCCGCCTGCACACCGCCCGCAGCCGCAACGATCAGGTGGCCGTCGATTTCCGCCTGTGGGTGCGCGATCAGTGTGATCAGGCCATCGAGGCGATCGAGGCGCTGATCCGCGCGCTGGTCGCGCAGGCCGAGGCGGGCGCCGACTGGGTGATGCCGGGCTTCACCCATCTGCAGACCGCCCAACCGGTGACCTGGGGCCATCACATGCTGGCCTATGCGGAAATGCTGGGCCGCGACATGGGCCGGTTCCGCGACGCCCGCGCGCGGATGAACGAATGCCCGCTGGGCGCGGCGGCCCTGGCCGGCACCAGCTTCCCCATTGACCGGCACGCCACGGCGGCCGCGCTGGGGTTTGACCGGCCGACGGCGAACAGCCTTGATTCCGTGTCGGACCGTGACTTTGCGCTGGAATTCCTGGGCGCGGCCTCGATCTGTGCGATGCACCTGTCGCGCTTTGCCGAAGAATTGGTGATCTGGTCCTCGGCCCAGTTCCGCTTTGTCCGCCTGCCCGACCAGTGGACGACCGGATCGTCCATCATGCCGCAAAAGAAGAACCCCGATGCGGCAGAACTGATCCGCGCCAAGATCGGCCGGATCCTGGGCGCCAATGTTGCGCTGTTCACGGTGATGAAGGGCCTGGCGCTGACCTATTCCAAGGACATGCAGGAAGACAAGGAACAGGTCTTTGACGCGGCCGACAGCCTGATGCTGGCCCTGGCCGCGATGACCGGCATGGTCGACAAGATGACCGCCAACCGCGAGGTTCTGGCCGTGGCCGCCGCCAGCGGCTTTTCCACCGCCACCGATCTGGCCGACTGGCTGGTCCGCACGCTGGGCCTGCCGTTCCGCGATGCGCATCATGTCACCGGCTCGCTGGTCAAGATGGCCGAGGACAAGGGCTGCGATCTGCCCGATCTGTCGCTGGCCGAAATGCAGTCGGTTCATGCCGGCATCACCGAAGACGTGTTCACGGTGTTGGGGGTGGAAAATTCCGTCCGTTCGCGGCAATCCTATGGTGGGACTGCGCCCGATCAGGTGCGGGCCCAGATCGCCCGCTGGAAGGAACGCCTTGCGTGAAATGGCCGCTGCCCGCCCTTGTCGTTCTGGCCTTGCTGGCAGGATGCACGGACGGGCCAAGCCTGAGCGCGGGGGTCCGTATCGCCGCAGGCGGTGTTTCGGTGCATCCGGCCATTTCCGGCCGGGTGGGCGGGGTGCGCGTGGCCGTGTCGCCCTGACAGAATTTTGATGACCGGAGGTTTCATGTTCAGACGTCTTGCACTGATGGCCTGCGTGGCCCTGCTGTCCGCCTGCGGCGCCGATGGCCCGCCCGAACCGCCCAGCCGCTCGGCGCAAAAGGACGGGCTGAGGGTTTCGGGCGAGGCCCGCATCGGCATCGTTACCAGCCCCTACTGACGGCCCGGGCTTGCGGCAAGAAAACCACCCGGAACGGCGCGGCGATTTCCGCCCCCCGTTGCCGCCCCGTGGTGCATCTGCCATACCGTTCCGGCACTGGAACGGGGGCAAGGCGCATGGACCATTTCCTTTATCATAACGGCATCCTGCACGCCGAAGACGTGGCAATCCCCGAGATTGCCGCCGCGGTCGGCACGCCGTTCTATGTCTATTCCGCAGCCACGCTGACCCGGCACTATCGCCTGTTCACCGAGGCGCTGTCGCCGCTGCCGCATCTGGTCTGCTTTGCCATCAAGTCGCTGTCGAATGTCGCGGTGCTCAAGCTGCTGGGTGATCTGGGCGCGGGCATGGATGTGGTTTCGGGCGGCGAATACCTGCGCGCCAAGGCCGCCGGGGTTCCCGGGGATCGCATCGTCTTTTCCGGCGTCGGCAAGACGCGCGAGGAAATGAAACTGGCGCTGGAAGGCGGCATCCGCCAGTTCAACCTGGAATCCGAACCCGAGATGCGCGCCCTGTCCGAGGTGGCGACAGCCTTGGGCGTGGTCGCCCCCGTGACGGTGCGGGTCAACCCCGACGTCGATGCCAAGACCCATGCCAAGATCGCGACCGGCAAGTCCGAAAACAAGTTCGGCATCCCGATCGCCCGCGCCCGCGAGGTTTATGCCGAGATCGCCCGCCTTCCGGGCCTGAAGGCCATCGGGATCGACGTGCATATCGGCAGCCAGCTGACCGAACTTGCGCCATTCGAGGCCGCCTTTGCCAAGGTGCGCGAGCTGACGCTGGCCCTGCGCGCCGACGGGCATGATATCCAGCGCCTCGATCTGGGGGGCGGGCTGGGCATTCCCTATACCCGCTCGAACGAGGCGCCGCCCCTGCCCACCGATTACGGCGCCATGGTCAAGCGCACCCTGGGCGATCTGGGCTGCGAGATCGAGATTGAACCGGGCCGCCTGATTTCCGGCAATGCCGGGCTGCTGGTCTCCGGCGTCGTCTATGTCAAGAACGGCGAGGGGCGGGATTTCCTGATCCTCGATGCGGCGATGAACGATCTGGTGCGCCCCTCGATGTATGATGCCCATCACGACATCATCCCGGTGATCGAGGCGCCCGCCGGCAGCCCGACCCAGCCCTTTGACGTGGTCGGCCCGGTCTGCGAGACGGGAGATACCTTTGCCAAGGCGCGCGAGCTGCCGCTGGTCGCCCCCGGCGATCTGGTCGCCTTCCGCTCGGCCGGGGCCTATGGCGCGGTGATGGCCAGCGAATACAACACCCGCCCGCTGATCCCCGAGGTTCTGGTGCAGGGCGATCACTTTGCGGTCATCCGGCGTCGTCCGACGTTTGACGAAATCCTTGCGCGCGATACCATCCCCGAATGGCTGTGATCCCCACGGCCCGGAATCGGGGCGTATGACAAGCACCGAACAGACCCGCACCCTGACGCTGTGGCGCCTGCGCTGGCAGGTTCGCCTGACTTGGGCCGGCCTGTTGGCCGAACGGGTGGTGCGCGGGTTCTGGCCCCTCTGGGTGGTGCTGCTGACGGTCTATGCCATGCTGGCGCTGGGGCTGGCGGAGCGTCTGCCGCAGGTCTGGTTCAACGGTCTGGGCGCAGCCGCCGCCGTTCTGGCGCTGGGGTTCGCGCTGCGCGGTCTGCGCGGGTTCCGCATGCCGACGCGGGCGCAGGCCATGGCGCGGCTGGATGCGACCATGCCCGGCCGTCCGCTGGCCGCGCTGAGCGACACGCAGGCGATTGGCTCGGGCGAAGTCTGGCAGGCCCATATCGCCCGCATGTCCGCCCGTGCGGCGCAGGCCCGCGCCCCGGCCCCCGACGTGCGGCTGACCACGCGCGATCCCTATGCCCTGCGCTATACCGCCTTGCTGCTGGCGCTGGTGGCGCTTGGCTTTGGATCGGCCGGGCGCATGGCCGGACTGGGCGCCATGGGGCCGCAAGGCGCGCAGGCGCTGGCGGCGGGGCCGGTGTGGGAAGGCTGGATCCGCCCGCCGGCCTATACCGGCAAGCCCGCGCTGTACCTGAACGACATCACCGATGAGGCGCTGGAGCTGCCACAGGGCAGCCGCGTCGTGCTGCGGTTCTATGGCGATCCGGGGGCGCTGGGGGTCGAGGAAACTGTCTCGGGCGCCCCCCTGGATCAGGGCGCGGTGCAGGGCGCCGAGTTCACCGTGGAACATCATGGGCGCATTGCCATCACCGGCCCTGGCGGGCGCGGCTGGGATATCGGCGTGCTGCGCGATCTGCCCCCGACCATCGCCGCCACCGCCAGCCCGGAGCGCGAATCGGACGGCAAGATGAGGCTGCCGTTCGAGGCCGCCGACGATTATGGCGTGGTGGCAGGCAAGGCGCAGATCGCGCTGGATCTGCCCTCGGTCGATCGCCGCCATGGCCTTGGCCCGGACCCGGAACCGCGCGATCCGGTGGTGCTGGATCTGCCGCTGCCCTTTACCGGCAAGCGCACCGAAATTGCCGAGACCTTGCAGGACGATCTGTCCAAGCACCCCTTTGCCAACCTGCCCGTGCTGATCCGGCTAAGCGCCGAAGACGGGCCAGGCCAGACCGGCCTGTCCGAGCCACTGGCGACCATCCTGCCCGGCAAGCGGTTCTTTGACCCGCTGGCGGCCGCAGTGGCCGAGGTGCGGCGCGACATCCTGTGGACCGCCGCGAATGCTGCGCGCGCGGCCCAGGTGCTGCGCGCGGTCACCAACCGGCCCGAGAATTTCGTGCGCAATGAACGCGCCTTTCTGCGCCTGCGCGTGGCGATCCGGCAGATGGAAGGCCCGCTATCCCCCGAGCTGCGCGATCAGGTCGCAGAAGAGCTGTGGGAGATCGCGCTTCTGATGGAACAGGGCGATCTGGCCTCGGCGCTGGAGCGGCTCAAGCGCGCGCAGGACCGGCTGGACGAGGCAATGAAGAACGGCGCCTCTGACTCGGAAATCGCTGAACTGATGCAGGAATTCCGCGACGCGCTGGACAATTACATGAACCAGCTGGCGCAAGAGGCCGACCGTGCGCCAAGCGAGCAGATGTCCGACATGGAAGGCATGCGGATGACCGGCGATCAGCTGCAAGAGCTGCTCGACAAGCTGCAAGAGCTGATGGAACAGGGCCGCATGGCCGAGGCGCAAGAGCTGATGGAAATGCTGCGCCAGCTGATGCAGAACATGCAGGTCACGCAAGGCCAGGGCGGGCAAGGCGACGGACAGGGGCGGATGCGCGATCTGGCCGATACCCTGCGCGACCAGCAGGGCCTGTCGGACGAGGCCTTCCGCGGGATGCAGGACGGGATGGGCCGCCAGCCCGGCCAGCAGGGCGAGGATGGCCAGCAGGGCGATCAGGGTCAGCGCGGCGAAGGCGGGCAGCAAGGCGAAGGCGCCGATGGTCAGGGCGGCGAGCGCAGTCTGGCCGAACGCCAGCGCGATCTGCGCAACCGCCTGCGCGCGCTGGGTCAGTCGGAAATGCCGGGCGAGGGGTCGGAGCGGGGCGAGGCCGGACGCCGGGCACTGGACCGCGCCGGCCGCGCGATGGAGCGCGCCGAAGAGGCGCTGCGCGAGGGCGACACGCCGCGCGCGCTGGACCGGCAAGCCGAAGCGATGGAGGCCCTGCGCGAGGGGATGCGCGAGTTCGGCGAGGCCATGGCCGAGGAACGCCGCCAGCAGGGCGGCGAAGGCGAGCGGTTCGGCGAGGCCGACCCGCGCGGCCAGCGCGACCCGCTGGGACGACAGCCCGGCGAGATGGGCCGGCTGTCCACCGACGAGGAAATGTTGCCCGGCGAAGACCCCTATCGCCGCGCGCTGGATCTGCTGCAAGAGCTGCGCCGCCGCTCGGGCGATCTGGGACGCAGCGAGGAAGAGCGGGAGTATCTGCGCCGGTTGCTGGACCAGTTCTGACCAAGTGCGGGGGGATACCCGGCTCTGATCCGGTCACCCGTGTTGCCAGGATCGTTCTGACCGCGCGCGTGACGCACGGGCCAGCCGCAGCCCCGACCTTGCGCATGTCGCCAGGGAGAGAGGGGGCCCTGCCCCCTCGCCGCCAGGGCGGCTCACCCCCGGGATATTTATCGACAGATGAAGATCAGAACAGGCTGCCTTGTTCGGGTGGCTTGTCCTTGGACTTGCGGGCCGGTTTGCCGCCAAGGGTCAGGCGGCCATCGTGGAATTCCAGTTCCAGCGCCGAGGCGGTTTCTGCGGCGGCTTTCGAGGTCACGACATGGCCATCGCCGCGCACAACGGCATAGCCGCGCCGGAGCGTTTCCATATGGCCGAGCGTCTGGCGCAGCCGATCGCGCGAGTCCAGCCGCTCGCGCAGGGCGGCGATGCGGGCCTGCGGGGCGGCGTCCAGGCGGGCGGCAAGGTCGGCCAGCTTGGCGCGATTCTGCAGGGTCAGGCGCTGATGATCGGCCAAGGTGCGGGCAAGGGCCGGGGCAAGGCGGGCCGCGGTCTGGGTCAGGCGGGTCTGCGCCTCGGCCAGCCTGCGGCCGGGGGCGGCGTCCAGCCGGACGGTACGGTCGGCGAGGCGGGCGCGGCCCTCGGCGGTCAGGCGGGCAAGGGCAGTGGGCCGCACGGTGGCCGCAAGTTCGGCCAGCCGCGCGCGGCGGCGGGTCACACCCAGCCCGAGCGCACGGGGCAGCCGGTCGGCCCAGAGGTCAAGCCGCTGGCGGGCCGGGCCGGTCAGGCTGTCAGGGCGCGGCAAGGCGCGGGACAGATCGGTCGCGCGCTGGCGGCGCAGGGTGAAGCCATGCGCCAGCGCCCGCGACAACCGGGCGCCGCTGGTTTCCAGCGCGGCCAGCAGCTCGATGCGCACCGGGACGGCCATTTCGGCCGCCGCTGTCGGGGTGGGGGCGCGTCGGTCGGCGGCATGGTCGATCAGCGTGGTATCGGTTTCATGCCCCACGGCAGAAATCAGCGGGATCCGGCTGTCGGCCGCGGCCCTGACCACGATTTCCTCGTTGAAGCCCCAGAGGTCTTCGAGCGAGCCGCCACCACGCGCCACGATGATCAGATCGGGGCGCGGGACCGGCCCGCCCGGCGCGATGGCGTTGAAGCCGCGGATCGCGGCGGCGACCTCGGGGGCGCATTTCTCGCCCTGAACGGCCACCGGCCAGATCAGCACATGGCGGGGAAAGCGGTCGCGCAGGCGGTGGAGAATATCGCGGATCACGGCGCCCGAGGGCGAGGTGACGACGCCGATCACCCGTGGCAGATAGGGGATGGGCCGCTTGCGCGACGCGTCGAACAGCCCTTCGGCGGCCAGCGCGGCCTTGCGTTTTTCCAGCATGACCATCAGGGCGCCAAGACCGGCAGGCGCCACATCCTCGACGATCAGCTGATATTTCGACTGGCCGGGAAAGGTGGTCAGGCGGCCGGTGGCGACGACCTCCATCCCCTCTTCGGGGCGGATCTGCATGCGGGCGACCTGGCCCTTCCAGCTGACGGCCGCCAGAACGGCATTCGAATCCTTGAGGTCGAAATAGAGATGCCCCGACGACGGTCGGCTGACCCGGCCGATTTCACCGCGCACACGGACGCGGCCGAATTCGCCCTCGAGGACGCGTTTGACGGCGCCCGAGATCTCGGACACCGAGAATTCGGGGGAATTTCCGCCAGGAGCGGGGTCTTCGAACAGATCCGACATCGTGCCTCGCTTGTGATCGCGCGGGCTGGACCTTAGAACGCCGGGCAGGAAAGTCCAAGCGGAGGCGGCGATGAACATTCTGGTGCTGGGCGGCGGCGGTCGGGAACATGCGCTGGCCTGGGCGATCCGGCAGAACCCGAAATGCGACCGGCTGATCGTGGCGCCGGGCAATGCGGGCACGGCCAGCTTTGCGCGCAATGCGGCGCTGGACATTCTGGACCCGGCGGCGGTGGTGGAATTCGTGGCCAGCGCGGCGGTGGATTTCGTGGTGATCGGGCCCGAGGCGCCGCTGGCGGCCGGCGTGGCGGATGCGCTGGAGGCCGCGGGGATCGCGCATTTCGGCCCCTCGGCCGCCGCGGCGCGGCTGGAGGCCTCGAAGGCGTTCACCAAGGAAATCTGTGATGCCTGCGGCGCGCCGACGGCGGCCTATGCGCGGTTCACCGAGGCTGAGCCTGCCAAGGACTATATCCGCGCCCAGGGCGCGCCGATTGTCGTCAAGGCTGACGGGCTGGCCGCTGGCAAGGGCGTCGTGGTGGCGATGACGCTGGGCGAGGCGCTGGAGGCCGTGGACGAGATGTTCGGCGGCGCCTTTGGTGCGGCAGGCGCCGAGGTGGTGATCGAGGAGTTCATGCAAGGGGAAGAAGCCAGCTTCTTCATCCTGTGCGATGGCGAGTCGGTTCTGCCGATTGGCACGGCGCAGGACCACAAGCGGGTGGGCGATGGCGATACCGGACCGAACACCGGCGGGATGGGCGCCTATTCCCCGGCCCCGGTGCTGACCGATGCGATCGCGCAGCAGGCGCTGGACGAGATCGTCAAGCCGACGGTCGCGGAAATGGCACGGCGCGGCACGCCCTTCAAGGGCGTCCTGTATGCCGGGCTGATGATCGAGAATGGCCGCGCCCGGCTGGTGGAATACAATGTGCGCTTTGGCGATCCCGAATGTCAGGTGCTGATGATGCGGCTGGGGGCGCAGGTGCTGGACCTGCTGCTGGCCTGTGCCGAGGGGCGGCTGGCGGAGACCTCGGTCAACTGGGCGGATGATCATGCGCTGACGGTGGTGATGGCGGCCAATGGCTATCCGGGCGACTATGCCAAGGGCACCGAGATCCGGGGGCTGGACGCGCTGCCTGCGGACAGTCTGCGCATGGTGTTCCATGCCGGCACGGTCGAGAAGGATGGCAAGGTGCTGGCCAATGGCGGGCGGGTGCTGAATGTCACCGCGCGCGGCGCCAGTCTGGCCGAGGCGCAGGCTGCCGCCTATGCGATGGTCGATGCGATCGACTGGCCCGAAGGGTTCTGCCGGCGCGACATCGGCTGGCGAGCGCTGTGACCCGGCGCTGCGCGAGCTGAGAGATTGGCAGCGGGGGTTTCACACCCCCGCACCCCCGTGGGGTATTTGGAAAAAGGCAAAGAGCAGGCCTGAGGGGGCCGGGCCCGGCAGCGATGTTGCTGCCGGGGGCGTATCAGGCCCGGATCGTGCCGTTGCCGTTCACCAGATATTTGAAGCTGGTCAGCTGTTCCGCCCCCACCGGGCCGCGCGCATGCAGCTTGCCGGTGGCGATGCCGATTTCCGCCCCCATGCCGAATTCGCCGCCATCCGCGAACTGGGTCGAGGCGTTGCGCATCAGGATCGCGCTGTCGAGCCGCTGGAAAAAGCGATCGGCGGCGGCGTCATCCTCGGTCAGGATGCTTTCGGTGTGCTGCGAGCCATAACGGCGGATATGGGCAATCGCCCCGTCCACGTCGTCGACCACGGCCGCAGCGATGATCATATCGAGGAACTCGCGCCCGAAATCGTCGGCGGAGGCAGGTTTGACACCGGGCAGATGGTGCAGCCCCTCGCCTGCGCGGACCTCGACACCGGCGGCGACCAGATCGGCGATCACCTGCGCGCCAAGGCCGTCCACCAGATCGCGGTGGATCAGCAGGCATTCGGCAGCGCCGCAGATGCCGGTGCGGCGCGTCTTGGCGTTCAGCACCACGCGGCGGGCGTTCGCGGGGTCGGCGGCCTTGTCCAGATAGACGTGGCAGATCCCCTCAAGGTGGGCAAAGACCGGCACGCGCGCCTCGGCCTGCACCAGCCCGACCAGCCCCTTGCCGCCACGCGGGACGATCACGTCGATATGGTCCACCATGCGCAGCATTTCCGACACCGCCGCCCGATCGCGCGAGGGGACAAGCTGGATGGCGTCTTCCGGCAAGCCGGCCGCCCTGAGGCCCTTGACCATGGCCGCGTGAATGGCGGTCGAGGAATGGAAGCTTTCCGACCCGCCCCGCAGGATGACCGCATTCCCGGCCTTGAGGCACAGCGCACCGGCATCGGCGGTGACATTGGGGCGCGATTCGTAGATCACCCCGATCACCCCCAGGGGCGTGCGGACACGGCGGATATGCAGCCCCGAAGGCATGTCCCATTCCGCCATCACCTGCCCGACCGGGTCGGCCTGAGCGGCAACCGCGCGCAGCCCTTCGGCAATGGCGCGGATGCGGCCATCGTCCAGCTTCAGCCGGTCCATCATCGCAGGGCTCAGGCCCTTGTCGCGGCCATAGGCAAGGTCGGCCTCGTTCGCGGCCAGCAGGGCGGGGATGTCGGCCAGCAGCGCATCGGCAGCCGCCTCCAGCGCGGCGGCCTTTTGCGGGGCCGGGGCAGAGGCCAGATCTGCGGCAGCCGCGCGTGCGCGGCGGCCCATGGACTGCATCAGTTCGGCGATTTGGTCGGCCATGTCCTGCCCCTTTGCATCCCCGGCCTGTGGTCGCGGCACCGCCGCCGGCCGGGAAAAGGCGGGGCGCGAGACTCAGATCTGGCGTTCTGGCAGGTTGACGACCAGCCCATCAAGGGCATCGGTCACCTTGAGCTGGCACGTCAGGCGCGAGCGCACCGGATCGGGCTGCCAGGCGAAATCCAGCATGTCGGCTTCCATAGCGTCCTTGGGCGGCAGCTTGTCCACCCAGTCGGCCGCGACATAGACATGACAGGTCGAACACGCACAAGCGCCACCGCAATCGGCCTCGATCCCCGGAACGCCGTTGTCGCGCGCACCTTCCATGACCGTCAGGCCAGTGGCCACGTCGATCTCGTGCCGGGTTCCGTTATGCTCGATATAGGTGATGCGTGCCATGCGCCGCTGCCCCGTTTCTGGCTTCCGGCGCATGACATATGACAGAACGCCGCGCTTGGCCAGAGGGTGCGGCTTTGCTCGCCGGATCAATGCCGCTATGCTGCCACCAACGAAAGGACGGGGCATGAGGCGCGAACATCTGGCAGGCGGTCTGGCCGCCCTTTGGCTTGCGGCCTGCGTGCCCGCGCCGCCCCTGGTCGAAGCGCCGCAGACCGCGCCCGGGTTCGAGGCCGCCCTTGTCACCACAGTGCCCTCCCCTTCAGACGGCGCCTGCTGGCACGAAAGCCAGCGCCCTGCCCTGTTCGAGACGGTCACCGAACATGTCCTCACCACCCCCGAAGAGCGTGACAGCACCGGCGCGCTGATCCGCCCCGCGACCTTTCGCAGCGAGACCCATCAACGCGAGTTGCGCCCGCGCCAGACGATCTGGTTCCGCATCCCCTGCCGCACCGATGTCGGGTCCGAAACGGTCTTCGTCGCCTCGCTGCAACGCGCGCTCAAGGCGCGGGGGCTTTACGGCGGCGCCGTGACCGGCGCCATGGACGATGCGACGGAAACCGCCGTGCGGCGCTATCAGGCCGGCAACGGGCTGGACAGCCCTGTCCTGTCGCTGGCCGCCGCCCGGGCACTGGGGCTGATCGCGGTCGGCGGCTGACCCCTTTTCGCCTTGATCCAAATATCCTCGGGGGGTGAGGACCGGCTTGCCGGTCCGAGGGGGGCAGACAGCCCCCCTTGCCCGCCCAGCCATGCGCGCAACGCGGCCCCTGAAATGCCGATGCGCCCGCCAGATGGCAGGCGCATCAGCCGGTTTCAAAGCGGTCAGTTCACCGACAGCGCGACAAAGCGCGGATCGCCGCCCCGGCGGACCAGCAACAGCAGCGACTTGCGCCCGGCATCCTTGGCCTCGGTGATGCGGGCGGTCAGGTCGGCGGCCGTGGTCACCGGCTTTTGCCCGGCCTCGGTGATCACATCGCCTTCGGCAAGGCCCTTGGTATCGGCCTCGGACCCGGCGGTCACACCGACGACCAGCAGACCATCGGTGCCCGCAGGCAGACCGGCGGCCTGACGTTCGTCCTCGGTCGGAACGCGCAAGGTCATGCCCAGCAGCGATTCTTCCTTCGGCGCGGCCTGACCGTTCTGGCCGGCGTCCGGGGTCGATTCGCCTTCGGCAGTCTCGCGCCGGCCCAGCGTCACGCTCAGCGTCTCGGTCTTGCCATCGCGCAGCACCACCACGCGGACGGCCTTGCCGACCTCGGCATCGGCGACGCGGCGGACCAGCTCGCGGGTGTTGGCCACATCGGCACCGTCAAAGCTGACGATCACGTCGTTCGGCAGCAGCCCTGCATCCTTGGCCGGACCATCCGGCACATCCGTCACCAGGGCGCCGGCGGCCTTGGGCAGGCCCATCGCCTCGGCAATATCGCCCGTCACGTCCTGGATGCGCACGCCCAGCCAGCCGCGGCGGGTTTCGCCAAAGTCGCGCAGCTGCTTGACCACCTTGTCCGCGACATTCGAGGCCATGGCAAAGCCGATGCCGATGGACCCGCCGTTCGGCGACAGGATCGCGGTGTTGATGCCGATCACATCGCCATCCATGTTGAACAGCGGCCCGCCCGAGTTGCCACGGTTGATGGCCGCATCGGTCTGGATGTAATCGTCATAGGTGCCTTGCAGGCTGCGCCCCCGGGCCGACACGATCCCGGCCGAGACCGAGAAGCCCTGACCCAGCGGGTTGCCCATGGCCATCACCCAATCCCCCACGCGCATCGCGTTGGAATCGCCAAAGCGCACGAAGGGCAGCGGCTTGTCGCTTTCGACCTTGAGCACGGCAAGGTCGGTCTTGGGGTCGGTGCCGACGACCTTTGCCTTCAGCCGGTCGCCCGAGAAGAATTCGATCTCGATATCGTCGGCGCCTTCGATGACGTGGTTGTTGGTGACGATATAGCCGTCCTCGGACACCACAAAGCCCGACCCCAGCGCCTGACCGCGCCGCGGCGGGGCCTGTTCGCCGCCCCGGTTGCCCCGGTCCATGAAGTCGCGGAAGAAATCCTCGAAGGGCGAGCCTTCGGGCAGTTGCGGGCGACGGTCGGCCGCCTGAGCGATGACGGTGGACGTGGTGATGTTGACCACCGCCGGGCTGACCTTGTCGGCCAGATCGGCAAAGCTTTCCGGGGCGCCGCGCGCCTCGACGGCCAGCGACTGGGCCATTGCGAACGCCAGCGCCAGAATCCCTAGCCACATGGCGCGCAGTGTCAGCTGCGGCATGGGCCGGGTCAGAACCCGTGAATGCATGGGCATATCCTCCATTCCTGAAAACCGGGGCTCGCCCGGCCTTGGGCGAACAATGGGCAAGTGCCCCGGCGAAAGCAAACCACGTTGCAAATGTCTCAATCGGTTGTGAAGCGGCGCGACGGCGCCGCGATCAGAATGCCCCCAGGCGCCGCGCCAGCCAGACCAGCAGAACGCCAGCCCCCAGCATGGCCAGCCCGATCAGCCGCCGCACCTCGGGCGGGATGCGGGCGATCAGGGCGACCAGATCCTCCATGCGCGAAGGGGCCAGCGCGAACGCCAGCCCCTCCACCACAAGCACAAGCCCAAGGGCCAGCGCGACGATCTTCATTCGCCCGTCCGCGCCGCCGGTGCCTTGTCCGACCGCAGATAGTCAAAGAAGGTGCTGTCCGGCTGCATGACGATCGACGAATTGCCGCCCTGCAGCGCCTTTTCATACGAGGTCAGCGAGCGGGTAAAGGCGAAGAACTCGGGATCCTTGCCAAAGGCCTCGGCATAGATGCGGTTCCGTTCGGCATCCGCCTCGCCGCGCGTGACTTCAGCCTGACGGCGCGCGTCCGAGGTCAGCTCGATCACCGTGCGGTCGGCGGCAGCGCGCACGCGCTGCGCGGCCTCTTCGCCGCGGGCGCGTTCATCGGCCGCCTCGCGTTCACGTTCGGCCCGCATCCGGGCGAAGGTGGCGGCAAGGTTCTGTTCCGGCAGATCGGTGCGGGTCAGCCGCACGTCCACCACATCGACGCCCAGGGACAGCGCCTGACGGCGCGCATTGTCGCGGATCTGGTTCATCAGCGAGGTGCGGTCTTCGGACAGCACGCGGTTCGAGGGCACACCGCCCAGAACCTCGCGGATGGCGGCGGTGATGATCCGCTCCAGCCGGACCTGTGCCGCATCCTCGCCGCCTGCACCGACGGCCTCGCGGAAGTCGATCAGGTTGACGATGCGCCAGCGGGCAAAGGCATCGACCACAAGGCGGCGGTCATCCAGCGGGGTGACCTCCAGCGGCTGGGTCTGAAGGCCGAGGATGCGGTCCTCGTACTTCACCACCTCCTGGATCAGGGGGATCTTGAATCCCAGACCGGGGGTTTCCTTGACCTGTTTCACCTGGCCGAATTGCAGCACCAGCGCCTTTTCGCGTTCATCGACGATGAACAGCGACGACAGGACGCCAGCCACGATCACGGCCAGGGCCGGCAGGATCAGCGCGGAACGGTTCATTGCCCAGCCCCCCGGTTCAGATCATTGAGCGGCAGATAGGGCACCACGCCCTGCGCGCCTTCGCCCGACACGCCATCAAGGATGACCTTGTTCATGTCGCCCAGAACCTTTTCCATCGTCTCCAGATACATCCGGCGGCGGGTGACCTCGGGCGCCTTGACGTATTCCTCGTAGACGGCGCTGAAGCGGCTGGCCTCGCCCTGGGCGGCGTTCACCACCTCGGCGCGGTAGCCTTCGGCCTGTTCCAGCAGCCGCGCGGCTTCACCCCGTGCCCCTGCGGTCACGCGGTTGGCGTAGGCGTCGGCCTCTTTCTCCAGCCGGTCACGTTCCTGCTGGGCGGCCTGCACCTCACGGAAGCTGTCGATGACCTCGCGCGGCGGGTCGGCACGGTCAAAGTTGATCCGCACGACGTTGATGCCGGCCTGATAGCTGTCCAGCGTGTCCTGGACCGCCTGCCGCAGATCCGAGGCAATGGCACCGCGATCCCGGTTGAGGATGGGCGCCAGTTCCGAGCGCGCGATGATGTCGCGCATCGCCGATTCCGACACCGCGCGGATCGTCTCGGTCGGGTCTTTCAGGTTGAACAGAAAGGCCGCCGGATCCGACACGTTCCAGACCACCTGGAATTCGATATCGACGATGTTCTGATCGCGCGTCAGCATCAAGCCGCTGTCCAGAACGCCTGCCCGGCCGGTGCCGATGTCAGTCACCCGCTCGCCCGTCACCTGAACGATCTCGGCCGTGACAAAGGGCCAGGGCGCAAAGTTCAGGCCCGGGCCGCCGATGCCGCGAAACTCACCCAGGAACAGCTCGACCGAGCGTTCTTCGGGCTTGACGGTGTAAAAGGACGCCATGCCCCACAGGACCGCCGCCGCCGCAAGGCCCAGCAGAACGCCGCCGCGCGAGAACATCGGCGAGGGGCCGCGCCCCGGACCGCCCGTGCCACGCCCGCCGCCCTGACCGCCGCGCCCGCCCATCAGGACGCGCAGCTGTTCCTGACCCTTTTTCATCAGCTCGTCGATTTCCGGGATCTGCGGGCCGTCCGGGCCCTTGCGGCCACCGCCGCCGCCCTGTCCCCGGTTGTCGCCGCCCCCGCCGCCGGAGCCGCCGCCCCAAGGTCCTCCGCTACCCGCCATGGGATCCTTTCCTTCTGTAAACCGTTTTGGTCTAACTGGTCATTCCTGCGCGAAAATCAAGCGTTTCCGACCCGCCGGGCCGGGGATTTCATGGTCACCAGTTCCTCGGCCATCGTCGGATGCACCGCGCAGGTGCGGTCAAAGTCCTCTTTGGTGGCGCCCATCTTGATCGCAATGGCCGCCAGCTGGATCATCTCTCCGGCAGCAGGTGCGACGATATGGCACCCCAGAACGCGGCGCGTGGTCTGGCAGACGATCAGCTTGAACAGCGCCTTGTCCTGGCGCCCGGCAAACAGCGTCTGCATGGGGCGGAAGGTGGCAACATACACCTCGACCGGGCCCTGTGCCGCCGCCTCGGCCTCGGTCAGGCCGACGGTGCCCAGTTCGGGCTGGGTGAAGACGGCGGCTGCCACCAGATCATGGTCGGCCTTGCGCGGCTGGCCCTTGAAGACGGTATCGGCAAAGGCGTGACCTTCGCGGATCGCCACCGGCGTCAGCGCGATACGGTCGGTCACATCGCCCACCGCATAGATCGAGGGAACGGCGGTCTGGCTATAGCCATCCACCACGATCTGACCGTTCGCGCCAAACCGGACGCCCAAGGGTTCCAGCCCCAGCCCTTCGGTGTTCGGCTTGCGCCCGGTCGCATACAGCACGGCGTCATAGCTGCCGCCTGCCGTGCCGGTTGCGCTGGCGCGGATCGTCGTGCCATCCCGTTCCAGCGCGGTGACGTCGCTGTTGCAGTGAATGTCGATCCCGCGCGCGCGCATCGCATCGGCGACATGGCCGCGCGCCTCGTCGTCAAAGCCGCGCAAGACCTGATCGCCGCGATAGGCCAGTGTCACCTTGACCCCAAGCCCATGCAGGATGCAGGCGAATTCGCAGGCGATGAAGCCGCCACCGACGATCAGCACCGAGGCAGGCAGCGCATCCAGCAAGAACACCTCGTTCGAGGTGATGGCCAGATCGGCGCCCGGAATGTCGGGCACAAAGGGACGGCCCCCCGTGGCGATCAGGATATGTTTCGCGCGGATCCGCCGGCCATCGGCCAGCTTGACGGTATGGGCATCTTCAACCGTGGCGCGGCAATCGTGGATGGTCACACCCGCATTCACCAGGCCCGAGCGATAGGCGCCTTCCAGACGGATCAGTTCCTTGTCCAGCGCGGCGCGAAACTGCGGCCAGCTGAAATCGCCCGCCGTCACATCCCAGCCATAGGCGCGGGCATCCTCGATCTGGCCGGGAAAGGCGCTGGCAAAGACCATCAGTTTCTTGGGCACGCAGCCGCGGATCACACAGGTGCCGCCCATGCGGTATTCCTCGGCCAGCGCAACGCGCGCCCCACCTTCCGAGGCGGCGATGCGCGCCGCACGCACACCACCCGAGCCACCGCCGATGACAAAAAGATCCACGTCGAACGTCATGCAGCCTCCTTGCGGCGTTTGTCGCCGGTCCTGACAGGGCAGATGCCGCCAGACCTGATGGCGCGCAAGGGCCGCAGCTCAATCGGCGCCGAAAACGTTGTCCGTCTCGGCAAATTCCACAGTTTCATGCGCGATAGTCCCGGCGTTGATGTCGCGCACGTCGACCCGCCCGTCGCCGTGCCCGATGATCACCACATCGCAGATGTCGATGAACAGCCCGTTTTCCACCACGCCGGGGATCTGGTTCAGGATCAGCGCCAGCTGGCGCGGATGGTCGATCCGGCCCAGATGCAGATCGACGATGTAATTGCCCTCGTCGGTCACAAAGGCCCGGTCGCCATTCATCCGCAACGTGACCTCGCGCCCCATCAGCTCCAGGCTGCCAAGGGTTTCGACGATCAGCGCGCGGGTGGTCTGCCAGCCAAAGGGGATCACCTCGACCGGCAGGGGAAAGGCGCCCAGATGCGCGACTTCCTTGGCGGCATCGGCAATGACGACCATCTGGTCCGAGGCCGTCGCCACGATCTTTTCCTGCAGCAGCGCCCCGCCGCCACCCTTGATCAGCGCAAGGTTGGCATCAAACTCGTCGGCGCCGTCGATGGTCAGATCCAGCCACTTCGCCTCGTCCAGCGAGGTGATGCGCAGCCCCAGTTGCCGCGCCAGTTCCGCCGTGCGGCTCGAGGTTGGCACCCCCGTGATCCGCAATCCTTCGGTCTTCACCCGCTCGGCCAGACAGCGCACCATCCAGGCTGCGGTGGATCCGGTGCCCAGCCCGACCCGCATGCCATCCTCGACAAAGGCGACGGCGCGGCGGGCGGCTACGAACTTGGCCTTGTCGATGGGCGAAAGATCGGCTGGCATGGGCGTCTCCGGGCGGCAGTCTGGCCGGTTATAGGCAATGGACGCCCCGCGGGCGAGTGGGAATCGGCCAAGCCCGCGCCCGGCCGCTGCATTCCGCGTCAGCTTTGACGTGGGTGCTCGTCGCGCATCAGCTGATTGCGACTGGCCCACCGGCCTGCAAATTCATCGAAATAATGACGCATCTCCGGCCCCATGCGGCCGCGCCGCCCGGAACCCGGCGAGCCTGTCGGCCCGAGCCGCCAGACTGGAAGATGTGATCGCGCGACAGGCAACAGCGCAGGTGGAAAGACTGGTCAAACCGGTGGGGCCCGGCGCCTTCGGCGCATTCCTGGCCGGCTGACGCATATGCCCGCCCAACAGGGCGGGCATGTCGATGTCAGCTCAGATCGACTTCAGATCCGCGATCAACGCGTTCAAATCGCCCCGGCGACGGTCCAGCATGGACCCGATCTCGGTGCGCTCTGCCGCCAGCATGTTCACGCCTTCGATGATGATGTTGAAGAACATCTGCCGGCCCGAGCGGTCCGAGACATGCCAGCGCAGATCAAAGGGCGCCTGCCCGCGCAGCTTGGCAACCGAACTGACCTCGAAATAGCTTTTCAAGGGCTGCGCGCCTGTCACCTCGATCTGCCCGCCGATGAATTCGCGGAACCGGCGGCCGTATTTGCGGGCGATATAGCCGCGAAACGCCTCGGTAAAGGCGGCCATCTGGGCGCTGCTGGCGCTGCGCGCCGCAGGGCCAAGCGCAGAGCGGGCAATGGTCGGCACATCGGCATAGCGCGTGAAGATGCCTTCGAAATCGTTCAGCATCGCGGCCTCGGACTTGCCCGAGTTGATGGTCGCGTTCACCTCGCCAATGGCGCGGTCGATCAGGTTGCGCGCCTGATCCACGTTCAGCGCAAAGGCAGGCGCTCCGGCCAGCAGAAACCCGGCATAGACCGCCCCGCCCGCCAGAAGTGCGCGGCGGCGCGGATCAGTCGCCGTAAGGGTTTGCATACGGATCGATGAACGCGTCATCGCCAACCTCCTGTCCCAACTCGAACCGACGGTTCTGCAGATACAGCAACCGCGTCTGGGCATAACTATCGGCGCTTTCGTGCATGATCGAGTCCACCGTGCCGCCAAACCGCGCCCGATCACCCAGTTTTGACACGACCTTGATCCCGCGCGCATACCCGCTCTGGGGCGAATGCAGTGCCACACCGACCGGGTCGATCACGGCATCGACAACCTTGCCAAGGGCGTCCCGTTCGGTCGACGGGCCAAGCACCGGCAGCATCAGGAACGCCCCTTCGCCGGCGCCCCAGGCATGCAGCGTGCCGCCGAAATCCGCGTCCCGTTCGGTCAGGCCCATGGCGCTGGCAGGATCGAACAGCCCGCCGATACCCAGCGTGGTGTTCAGCGCGAACCGCCATGTGTTGTGAACGGCATCCTCGAACTTGCCTTGCAAGGTCTTGTTCAGGATCGCCGAGGGCATCGACAGGTTGCCCGCCACATTGTTGATCACGGACCCCACCGGCCCGTTGGTCACCGGCTCTACCCCCCGCGCAAGCGGGCGTATCAGATTGGTGTCGAGCGCCTGGTTGAACGCATGAGTCCTGCGGTTCGAGCTTTCATACGGGTCATTGTCCGCAACCGGCGGTGGTGCGGCACAGGCCGCAAGCAGGCCCAATCCGAGAATCGGAGCGACACGACGAAAGTGCGTAAGGCGGCGGCAAAAAAGCAATGGAAATCCCACGGTTTACTTTCTATGGTCGGCCCACGGCGCGACACGCCCCCGTGTCCGCTACCAGAACGAGGATTATCAGGCTGGTCAGCAGAGGCAACGCGCATGGCCGCTTTTTTTCGGTGAAAGCCGTTTTCCGCCTCGGGCAGACCCGCAATAATGACCAAGCGTTCACGAAAGAGTTAGGGAATGAGCAACCTCGAAACCGCCCGCGGCCGTGCCGAGCTTCGGGCCGCTAGAGCAGAGAATCGCAAGCTCTTCTGGGCGGTTTTCCTGTTCAGCGCCGTAGTCAACGTGCTGATGCTGACCGGGCCCATGTATATGCTTCAGGTCTATGACCGCGTTCTGGGGTCGCATTCGGAACCGACACTGGTCGCGCTGACGGCGCTGATCGTGTTCCTGTTCCTGGCGATGGGTCTGCTGGACCATGCGCGCTCGCGCGTCGCCGCAAGGATCGGTGCCCGCTTCATGGACAAGCTGGACCGGCGCGTGTTTTCCGCCGCGATCCGCATGTCGGCCGTGGCCCCGAACGAGCCCAGCGCCCAGGCCGCGCAGCGCGATCTTGAATCGATCCAGCGCCTTCTGGTCTCGCCGGTGCTGATGGCAGTGTTCGATCTGCCCTGGACCCCGCTGTTTCTGGTCGCGATCTTCATGTTCCACCCGATGCTGGGCTGGATGGCGATCATCGGCGGCGGCATCCTGATCGCGGTGACCTTGCTCAACCAGTCGGCCACCAAGCGGCCCACCGCCGAGGCAAACGGCACCACGGCGGCCGCCGAGCGTCTGTCCGAACAGATCAAGGCGGAATCCGAACTCATCCAAAGCCTGGGGATGCGCGGCGCCGCCTTTGCCCGCTGGGCCCGCGCCCGCGAGGCGCAGACCAGCGCGGTGATGAAGGCTTCGGACCTGACGGGCGGCTTCAGCGCACTGACCAAGACCTTCCGGCTGTTCCTGCAATCGGCCATGCTGGGCCTGGGCGCCTGGCTGGTGCTCAAGGGCCAGATGACGCCGGGCGCGATGATTGCCGGCTCGATCCTGCTGGGCCGGGCTCTGGCGCCGATTGAAATGGCGGTCGGTCAATGGGCCGTCGTGCAGCGCGCACAGGAAGGCTGGGGGCGCCTTGCCTCGCTGCTTTCGCGTGTGCCGCAAGAGGCCGAGATGACCGCCCTGCCCAAGCCCCGCGCCATTCTTGAAGCGCAGGGCATTTCGGTCGCGCCTCCGGGCGAACATGCGGCGGTGATCAAGGGCGTGTCGTTCCGGCTGGACCAGGGGCAGGCCATGGGCGTCATCGGCGCCTCGGGGGCCGGCAAGTCCACGCTGGCCCGGGCGATCTGCGGCGTCTGGCGTCCCGCGGCCGGCAAGATCCGGCTGGACGGCGCCGCGCTGGACCAGTTCGACCCGGATACGCTGGGCAGCTATATCGGCTATCTGCCGCAGCGCGTCACGCTGTTCGATGGCACGATTGCGGAAAACATCGCCCGCCTGTCGCCCAACCCCGATGCCGCCGCCGTGGTCAAGGCCGCCCAAAAGGCCGCCGCGCATGAGATGATCCTGCAGTTCCCGCAAGGCTATGACACCAAGGTCTCGGCCATCGGCGGGCGTCTGTCGGGCGGTCAGCTTCAGCGCATCGGCCTTGCGCGGGCGATGTATGGCGATCCGGTGATCCTGGTGCTGGACGAGCCCAACTCGAACCTCGACAACGAAGGCTCGATGGCGCTGAACACCGCGATCCGCACCATGAAGTCCGAAGGCAAGGCGGTGATCATCATGGCGCACCGCCCTGCCGCCATTCAGGAATGCGATGTGCTGCTGGTGCTGGAAAACGGCGTGCGCACCGCCTTTGGCCCGCGCGACACCGTGCTGCGCGAAATGGTCAAGAACCATACCGAAATCATCCGCTCTGCCGGACCCGGAGGCGTGTCGTGACCCAATCCGCGAAACCCAAATGGTCGGTCGCCCGGCCGATGACGCTTGGCATGACCACCGTTGCCGTGCTGGTCGCCGGAACCATCGGCTGGGGCCTGATGACCACGATCACCGGGGCGATCGTCACCTCGGGTCAGCTCGAGGTCGACCAGAACCGCCAGATCGTTCAGCATGCCGATGGCGGCACGGTCCAGGAGATCCGCGTGACCGAAGGCGCCTTTGTTCAGGCCGGTGACGTGCTGATGGTGCTGGACGGCACCTTGCTGCAATCCGAGCTGACCATCGTCGAGACGCAGTTCTTTGAAATCCTGGCCCGCCGCGGCCGGCTGGAGGCCGAGAGGGACGATGGCGACACCATCGAGTTCCCGGCCGAACTGGTCGAGGCCGCGGCCCGCAGCCCCGAACTTTCCGATCTGATGACCGGGCAGGAACGGCTGTTCGCTGCGCGGCGCGAAACGCTGACCAAGCAGCTCGATCAGCTGGAAAAACGCAAGTCGCAGACCGTCAGCCTGATCGAGGGGATCGACTCGCAGCGCGAGGCGCTGAAGATCCAGCTGCGCCTGATCGCCGAGGAACTGTCCAGCCAGCGCGAGCTGCTGAACAAGGGCCTTGCCCAGGTCAGCCGCGTTCTGGCTCTGGAACGCGAAGAGGCCCGGCTGTCCGGCCAGGTGGGCGAGCTGACCGCCAACCGCGCCCAGTCCGAAGGCCGCATCACCGAAACCGAGATCGAGATCCTGCGCCTTTCGGCCGCCCGGCGCGAGGAAGCCAGCACCCAGCTGCGCGACATCGGCTATCGCGAGCTGGAACTGGCCGAACGCCGCCGCGCGCTGCATGAACGCATGGCCCGGCTGGACATCCGCGCGCCGGTGTCGGGCATCGTGCTTGGCCTGCGGGTGACGACGCCGCGCGCCGTGATCCGGGCCGCCGATCCGGTGATGTACATCATCCCGCAAGATCGCCCGCTGATCATCGCAACCCGCGTGCCCACCGTGCATGTCGATCAGGTCCACAGCGGGCAAGAGGCCAAGGTCGTGTTCTCGGCCTTTTCCTCGCGCACGACGCCCGAGGTGTTCGGCACCGTCACCACCGTGTCGCCGGATGTGCTGGTCGATGATACCACCCATGCCTCGTATTACCGCGCCGAGATTCAGCTGAATCCCGGCGAGATGGAAAAGCTGGGCGATGTGAAGCTGATCCCCGGCATGCCGGTCGAGGCCTTCATCCGCACCGAGGAACGCACCCCCATTCAGTTCCTGACCAAGCCTTTCACCGACTATTTCAACCGCGCCTTCCGCGAAAGCTGACGACAAGGGAAAGACCGCCATGACCGGAACCATCGACGCCCGCCTTGCTGAGCTTGGCCTTGCGCTGCCCGCCGCGCCGGCCCCTGCGGCGAACTATGTGCCCTTCGTGATCAGCGGCTCGATGCTTTATGTCTCGGGTCAGGTCAGCTCTGGCCCCGACGGGCTGATCAAGGGCCGGCTGGGCGACGGCATGGATGTCGAGGCTGGTGCCGCAGCGGCCCGCGCCTGCGCGCTGTCGCTGATCGCCCAAGCCAAGGCGGCCTGCGGCGGCGATCTGGACAAGATTGCCCGCGTGGTGAAGCTGGTGGGCTTCGTCAATTCGACCGCCGATTTCACAGACCAGCCCAAGGTGGTGAACGGGGCCTCGGATCTGATGGTTGCCGTGTTCGGCGATGCGGGCCGCCATGCCCGTTCGGCGGTTTCGGCGGCGTCCCTGCCGCTGGGCGTCGCGGTCGAGGTCGAGGCGATCTTCGAGCTGGCCTGAGCTGTCATCGCCCTGACATCTTCGCGCGGTATTGCCCCGGCCATCGCGCGAAGATCACGGCACACCCCCATGGCACAACGTCAGGCGAACCACGTTCCGGCCGGCATGATCGGCAGGGCCCGACGACCGCATGCCTGCCAAGGCTGTCCAGGCGGGCATTGCACGGGTGATCGCGCGGATCAGCCCCGTCTGTGAACGCCATGGCGCGATCCCCCGCGCCAGGCCAAAGCTGACGCAATATCTTATGCCATTGCAGGAGTCTTCCCCATGGCCCCCCGTCCCCGCCTGCCCGAAAGCCTGCGCCGCCTGCCGGTCGCGCACCGCGCCTATCACGACCGCGCCGCCGGGCGGATCGAGAACAGCCGCGCGGCGATCCGCGCGGCCGTCGAGGCCGGCTATGCCATCGAGATCGACCTGCAGCTGTCCTCGGATTGTCAGGCGATGGTGTTCCACGATGACGACCTTGACCGGCTGACCGCCGCCACCGGCCCCGTCCGCGCCCGCAGCGCGGCCGAGCTGGGCGGGATCGGTCTGACAGGCGGCAACGAGGGGATCCCGACCTTTGCCGAGGTGCTGGCGCTGGTGGCCGGCCAGGTGCCGCTGCTGGTGGAAATCAAGGATCAGGACCACGGCTTCGGCCCCGGCGTCGGCGTGCTCGAGGCGGTGACGGCGCAGCATCTGGCCGGATATTCGGGCGATGTGGCCGTCATGTCCTTCAACCCGCATTCGGTGGCCGAGATGGCCCGCCTGCTGCCGCGTGTGCCGCGCGGGCTGACCACCTGGGAGTGGAAGGGCGACGAGGCGGATACGATCGGCGAGGCGCGATGCGCGCCCCTGCGCGACATCGTCGATTATGATCGGGTGGGCGCCAGCTTCCTGTCGCATCACTGGCGCGATCTGGCACGGCCGCGGGTGGCCGAACTGGTGGCGCAAGGGGCCGATCTGCTGTGCTGGACCCTGCGGTCCGCTGCGGACGAGGCCGAGGCGCGCAAACATGCCTGCAATGTCACCTTTGAGGGCTATGCCGCCGCTTTCCCGCAAGCGTGATCACAAGGTGGCTGGCGTCCGATGCCTCCGGCGGGGATATTTGGGTCAAGGCGAAAGTCGATAGCCGGGGGCCTGATGGATGGATGCGCTGGACGAGCTTGAGGTAAGCCTGCTGAACGGCGTCGCCGACGTGGCGGCGCCCGATTGGGATGCCTGCGCCAATCCGGGCGGTGGCGTTCCGGTCGATCCGTTCACCACGCACCGCTTTCTGACTGCGTTGGAGCGGTCTGGGTCGGTCGGGCAGGGCACCGGCTGGGCGCCGCGCCCCATGGTGGTGCGGGCTGGCGGGCGGGTCGTCGCCGTGGCGCCGCTCTATGTAAAGACCCATAGTCAGGGCGAATACATCTTTGACCATTCCTGGGCCGATGCCTGGGAACGGGCGGGCGGGAACTATTATCCCAAGCTGCAGGTGGCCGTGCCCTTTACCCCCGCGACCGGGCGGCGGTTCCTGTGCGCGCCCGGCTGGGAGGGTGCAGGCCCCGCCGCCCTGCTGGCAGGGATGGAACGGGTGGTGGCGCAAAACGGCCTGTCCTCGGCCCATGTCACCTTTTGCACCGCTGACGAAGCAGGCGCCGCGCCCGGCTGGCTGCACCGGGTGACGCAGCAGTTCCACTGGGTGAACCGGGGCTTTGCCAGCTATGACGATTTCCTGGCGGCCCTGTCCTCGCGCAAGCGCAAGGCCTTGCGCAAGGAACGCGCCGTGGCGCAGGGCTTTGGCGGCACGATCCGCGCACTGACCGGCGATGAGTTACGGCCCGAGCATTGGGATGCCTTCTGGCAGTTCTACCAGGACACCGGCAGCCGCAAATGGGGGCGCCCCTATCTGACCCGCGCCTTCTTTGACGAGGTCCACGCCACAATGCGGGGCGATGTGCTGCTGGTGCTGGCCGAGCGAGGCGGGCAGCCGATTGCCGGGGCGCTGAACTTCATCGGGCGCGATACGCTGTTCGGCCGCTATTGGGGTTGCACCGAAGATCACCCGTTCCTGCATTTCGAACTGTGCTATCATCAGGCCATCGACTGGGCCATCGCGCAGGGCCTGGCGCGGGTCGAGGCCGGGGCGCAGGGCGAACACAAGCTGGCGCGCGGCTATCTGCCCAGCCCCGTGCATTCGCTGCACTGGATTGCCGACCACGGCTTTCGCGATGCGGTGGATCGCTATCTTCAGGCCGAGCGCGCCGCCGTGGGCGAAGAGATCGAGGTGATGACCGCCTATGGCCCCTTCCGCCGCAATCAGGGAGAGCATGATGAATGATCTGACCTTGTGGACCGGTCCGCGCCAGTCCGGGGCGGCGCCATGACCGCCCTGACACCCGAGGCGCGCACCAACGCCCTGCCCGGCCTGCTGGCCACCGGCTGGCAGGCGACCGAAGGGCGCGATGCGATCCGCAAGGTCTGGCGGTTTGACGATTTCGCCGCTGCCTGGGGGTTCATGTCGCGCGTCGCGCTGTTGGCGGAACGGATGGACCATCACCCCGAATGGACCAACCGTTACAACATCGTCGATGTCACGCTGACCACCCACGATTGCGGCGGGCTGTCGGAACTGGATATCGCCATGGCCCGGCAGATCGACCGCCTTGCGGGCAGCACGCCCGTGGCCAATGCCGGGGCGCCCACGACGTGCGAGGAACGCGCCGCGCGCCGCTAGCCCCGGCCGACCAGCGGCATGGTGGTGGCCATCAGCGTCATCCACTGGGCATTTGCCTCGAGCGGCAGGCCGGCCAGATGCACCACGGTATCGGCCACCGTCGCCACGTCGATCATGGGGGTGTCGGGCGCGTCGGGATCGGCGGCCTTGACGCGGGCGACATGCCCTTCCAGCAGCGGGGTGCGGGCATTGCCGATGTCGATCTGCCCGACCGCGATGCGAAAGGGGCGCCCGTCCAGCGACAGCTGCTTGGTCAGCCCGGTGACGCCATGCTTGGTGACCGTATAGCACACCGCGCCCTCGCGCGGCGCCTGGGCCGCGACCGAGCCGTTGTTGATGATGCGCCCGCCCTGCGGCGACTGGCGCCGCATCTGGCCAAAGGCCGCACGGGCGCACAGGAACATCCCGGTCAGGTTGACCGCCACCGATTGCGTCCAGTTCTCCAGCGGGATCTCGTCGATCAGCCCGGCCGGGGTGAAGACGCCGGCATTGTTGAACAGAAGGTCGATCCGGCCGAACCGCGCCACGACCGAATCGAAGGCCGCCTCGACCTGCGCAGGATCGGTCACATCGCAGGGCAGGACCAGCGCATCGGCGTGGCCGCCCGCCACGGCCGCCAGGGCCTGTTGCCGGCGGGCCAGCAGCGCGACCTTCCAGCCTGCCCCCAGCAGCGCGCGCGCAGTCGCCGCGCCGATCCCGTCCGAGGCGCCGGTGACGATGGCCACGCCGGCCATGTCAGAACGCCTTGAAGGTCATCGTGGTCAGGGTGCGCACAATGCCGGGAATCGCGAACAGCCGGTCGGACAGATAGTGCCCCACATCGGCATCGTCGGGGATGTAGACCTTGGCGATCAGGTCATATTCGCCCGAGGTCGAGTAAAGTTCCGACACCACCTCGGCATCCCAGATGGCATTGGCCACCTCATAGGTCTTGCCGGGCTGGCAACGGAACTGGACGAAAACGCAGGTCATGGGCGGCTCCTTTCAGGCTGGAAGCCACGATAGGCCGCCCCGCGCCGGGGCGAAAGGGGCAGCCGCTTACCGATTGTCAACCGATTGCCGTTAGCTTGCGAGAAAGTCAGGGAAAGGAGCGGTCATGGACATCGCCTGTGATACCATCGGCGACACGCTGGTTGCCCGCGTGCAGGCCACGCGCATCGACGCCGCGATCGCCATACGTTTCAAGGATCTGATGCGCGAGGTGTTGCACGCCCCGGCGCCGCGTATCGTGCTGGATCTGTCAAAGGTCGATTTTCTGGACAGCAGCGGTCTGGGCGCAGTCGTTGCGGTGATGAAACTGGCCGGCCCGGGGCGGCGGCTGGAGCTCGCCGCGCTCACCCCGACGGTGGAAAAGGTGTTCCGCCTGACCCGGATGGATCAGGTCTTTACCATTCACGCCCAGCCACCGGGAATCGTGCGCCATGCCGGATGATCCGGGTATCGCCGGGGCCCCCGGCACCAGCGGCGTCCGGCTGGTGATCCCTGCCGAACCCATGGCGGTGCGCCAGGCGCTGCTGGATCTGTTCGCGATGGCGCCGACGGATCACCTGCCGGACGATCTGCGCTCGACCGCCGAGATCGTGATCGCCGAGGTGCTGAACAACATCGTCGAACACGCCTATGCCGGGACCAAGGGCGATATCGACCTGTCGATCCGGCCGACCTGTGACGGGCTATGGTGCACGGTGATCGACCATGGCGCCCCGATGCCCGGCAATGCACTGCCAGCCGCGACGCTGCCCGACTCGCAGGCCGAGGACCTCCCCGAAGGCGGGTTTGGCTGGTTCCTGATCCGCACGCTGGCCCGCGACGTGCGCTATGATCGCAAGGGGCCCACCAATTGCCTGACCTTCTGGCTGCCCGCCACCGAAAGCGAGATTGCGGACATCCCGGGCGCAGCAACCTGCATCTGACGGCATTGCCCCGAAAATGCCTCATTTCGTCCGCAGTCACGCCATGACCCAGGGGCAAGCTGGTAACCGTAGCTGCATAAAGCTTCCCTCGGCGTCGCGGAAACAGCCCCCACCCAGCCCGCGGCGCCGAGGAACTAGATTGCGAACACGGCGGTCGATCAATTTCATGGTCGGCTGCCGTGTTTTCGTCTGAGGCGCCTGCCCGGCAGGGCAACACAGCCTGACCGCACATCGCCCCGCTGACCGATCGCCCTTGACCGAGGGGGCAATGGTTCCCCCTTGCGCCCGGCGCCCCATCGCCTATGTTCCCGCCTACCTCGGGGTGCCTGCGGACGATCCGCCGGCTGAGATGCTCTACGCGAACCCGTCGAACCTGAACCGGATCATACCGGCGGAGGGAAGGTAAGCGAGAGCGATCTCCGGTACCGACCTGTTCCGTCGCAACTGGAGGAAGACATGAAAGCTCTTTTCCTTGCGACCTGCGGCCTGATGGCTGCGACCACCCTGACCATGGCGGATACGCCCGTGCTGACGGTGCTGACTTATGACAGCTTTGCCTCGGACTGGGGGCCGGGGCCGGTGGTCGAAAAGGCGTTCGAGGCCGACTGCGGCTGCGATCTGCGCTTTGTCCCGGCCGGCGATGGGGCGGCGCTGCTGTCGCGCCTGCGGCTGGAAGGCGCGCGGTCCGAGGCCGATGTGGTGCTGGGCCTTGATACCAACCTGACGGCCGCCGCCAAGGCGACCGGGCTGTTCGCCCCCCATGGCGTCAGCGCCGCGCTGGATCTGCCGATCGCCTGGGACGATGCGACCTTCCTGCCGTTCGACTGGGGCTGGTTTGCCTTTGTTTACGACAAGGCCCGGGTCACGGCGCCTCCGACCTCAATCGAGGCGCTGGCGGATTCGGATCTGAAGGTGGTGATCCAGGATCCGCGGTCCTCGACCCCCGGCCTTGGGCTGCTGATGTGGGTCAAGGCGGCCTATGGCGAGCGGTCGGGCGAGATCTGGGAAAAGCTGGCCGACAATATCCTGACGGTGACGCCGGGCTGGTCGGAATCCTATGATCTGTTCCTCAAGGGCGAGGCGGACATGGTGCTGTCCTATACGACCTCGCCCGCCTATCACCTGATCGCGGAACAGGACGACAGCAAGGCCGCCGCCGCATTTGACGAGGGCCATTATCTGCAGGTCGAGGTGGCGGGCGTTCTGGCCAATGCGAAACAGCCCGATCTGGCGCGCAAGTTCATGGCCTTTGTGGTCTCCGAGCCGTTCCAGGCCGCCATCCCCGAGACCAACTGGATGTATCCGGCCAAGACCCCGGCAGCAGGCCTGCCCGAGGGCTTTGGCACGCTGATCCAGCCGGCCAGATCGCTGCTGTTTCCTGCCGACGAGGCGCAAGCCGTGCGTGACGCTGCGGTCGAGGAATGGCGCGCCGCGCTGGCCAAGTGAGCCGCGCGCCGGTGGCTGGCGCAGACCGGGGGGCCTTGCCCCCCGGACCCCCCAGGATATTTGCATCAAGGCGAAAGGGCTGGCCGGGGCTTGTGCTGGCCATGGCCATCGCCGGGCTGATGGCGGCGGCGCTGGCGGTGGTCTTTCTGCGGGCAGGATCGCCGCGACTGGGGGCGGCGGACTGGGCGGCGGTTCGGTTCTCGGCCAGCCAGGCAGCGGCTTCGGCGCTGGCCTCGGTGCTGCTGGCGGTGCCGGTGGCGCGGGCGCTGGCGCGGCGGCGCTTTGCCGGGCGGGGGCTGCTGATTGCAGCCATGGGGGCGCCGTTCCTGTTGCCGGTCGTGGTGGCGGTGCTGGGGTTGCTGGCGATCTTCGGGCGGGCCGGGCTGGTCAATGCCGGGCTGGCGGCGCTGGGGCTGCCGCAGATCGGGATTTATGGCTTTCACGGCGTGGTGTTGGCCCATGTGTTCCTGAACATGCCGCTGGCGGTGCGGATGATCTTGCATGGCTGGCAAGGCGTTCCCGCCGAGCGGGTGCGGCTGGCGCAAAGTCTGGGCCTGGGCCCCTGGGGGGTCTTTCGCCATATCGAATGGCCGATGCTGCGGGGCGTTGTGCCAGGCGCCTTGCTGGCGGTGTTCCTGATCTGCCTGACGAGTTTTGCGGTGGTGCTGATCCTGGGGGGCGGGCCACGGGCGACGACGGTGGAATTGGCGATCTGGCAGGCGGTGCGGTTCGATTTCGACCTGAGCCGGGCGGCGATGCTGGCCTCGGTGCAGTTCCTGTTGTGCGGGGCGGCGGTGCTGCTGGCAGCGCGCTGGACCGCGCCGGGGGTGCTGGGCGGCGGGCTGGACCGGGCGCTGAGCCTGCCGGCGCCAGGTGGATGGCGGCGGGTGGCGGATGTGGTCGCCATTGGCGCGGCCGGGGTGTTTCTGGCCTGGCCCGTCGCGATGATCGGGGTCTGGGGGCTGGGCGGTCTGACCAGCCTGCCGCAGGCGGTCTGGGCCGGGGCGGCAACCTCGATCGCGCTGTCGCTGGTGGTGGCGCTGCTGACGGGGCTGGCCGTGGTGGCGCTGGCCTCGGCGGCGGCGCGGGCGGGGGTGCTGGCGCGGCTGGCAGAAGCAGCCGGGATGCTGCCGATGGCGGCCAGCTCGCTGGTGCTGGGGATCGGGCTGTTCTTGATGCTGCATCCGGTGATGGCACCGTCGCGGCTGGCGCTGCCGGTCACGGCGCTGGTCAACACGCTGATGGCGCTGCCCTTTGCCTTGCGGCTGGTGCTGCCCGCCTGGCGCGAGGCCGAGGCGACGCAGGGGCGGCTGGCCGACAGTCTGGGGCTGACCGGGCTGGGACGGTTGCGGCTGGCGATCTTGCCGCGGGTGCGGCGCCCGCTGGGCATGGCGGTCGGGCTGGCCGCCGCGCTGGCAATGGGCGATCTGGGGGTCATCACGCTGTTTGCCAGCGATCAGGGCGGCACATTGCCCTTGCAGGTCTGGCGGCTGATGGGCGCCTATCGCACCGATCAGGCCGAGGCGGCGGCGCTGCTGTTGACCGTGCTGTCCTTTGCCGTGTTCATTCTGTTCGATCTGTGGGGGCGCTGTGGGACTGAGGCTTGATCATCTGGTGCTGACGCAGGGCAGCTTTCGGCTGGAGGCCGACTGGCAGGTGCCGGCCGGCGCGCGGGTTGCGGTGATCGGGCCGTCAGGCGCCGGGAAGTCGACGCTGCTGGCGGCGATTTCGGGGTTCCTGCCGCCGGTTGCGGGGCGGATCTTGTGGGACGGGCACGATCTGGCCAAGCTGGAGCCGGGCGCGCGGCCGCTGTCGATCCTGTTTCAGGATGGCAATCTGTTTCCGCATCTGACGGTTGCCCAGAACCTTGGGCTGGGGCTGTCACCGGGATTGCGGCTGACCGAGGCGCAGAAGGCCCGCGTGGGCGCGGTGCTGGCCGAGGTGGGCCTTGGCGACAAGGCCGCCCGCAAGCCTGCGGCCCTGTCGGGGGGCGAGCAATCGCGGGTGGCGCTGGCGCGGGCCTTGCTGCGGGCGCGGCCGATGCTGTTGCTGGACGAGCCCTTTGCTGCGCTAGGCCCCGCGCTGAAGGCGCAGATGCTGGATCTGGTGGACCGGATCGCAGGGCAGACTGGGGCGACCGTGCTGATGGTCACGCATGACCCCGAGGATGCGCGGCGGCTGTGCCCGCTGACAGTGGTGGTGGCCGATGGCGTGGCCGCGCCGCCCGCGCCCACCGGCGCCTTGCTGGACGACCCGCCCCCGTTGCTGAGGGCCTATCTGCGGGGCTGAGGCTGCGCGAGGGGGGCCTTGCCCCCATGGCCCCCGATGTCTTGCGGCAAGGTGGTGCCGCCCCCCAGGGTATTTGGCAAAAGGCAAAGGGGGCGGCGCGGCTTAGTGGACGTTGACCGGCGCAAGATCATGCTGGCGGGCCAGGACAAAGGCCAGTTGGCGATCCTTGACCAGCGCAAGGCGTTCACCATCGGGGCGGTTGACCGAGTAGATGGTTTCGACAGGGCCGATCTGCTGGCGCAGTTCTGCGGGAAGTTCTGCCACCGGAACCGGGCGAACATAGACGATGCGGTCCCCGGTTTCGGGGCCGAAGTTGAATGGATGATCCATCATGCCCTCCTTTCAGGCGCTGTGGATGCGGATGGTCTGGACAACAGGTTCGGGAATCGAACGGCGCAGGTCGACATGCAGCAAGCCGTTTTCCAGCCGCGCGCCGGCAACCTCGACCCCGTCGGCCAGCACGAAGCTGCGCTGGAACTGGCGGGCCGCGATGCCACGGTGCAGGAAGACGCGGGAATCCCCCGCCTCGTCCTGGCGGCCGCGCACGACAAGCTGGCGGTCTTCGACGGTGATCTGCAATTCCGCCTCGCGAAAGCCGGCGACGGCCAGCGTGATGCGGTAATCGTGTTCGCCCAGGCGTTCGATGTTATAGGGCGGGTAGCCATCAGCCGCCGTCTTGGCGGTCCGTTCGACCAGCCGTTCCAGCTGTTCGAACCCGAGAAGGAAGGGGTGGCCCCCGAAACTGGTCTTCGTCATCCGCGGTGTCCTTGGTACAAGCGACAAGTCCGGCAGGCCCCGGATGCCGGCAGCCCGCCCGATCAATATGGGGGACCGTCCGGCGCCCGGCAAGGCCCTTGAAAAACTTCCAACAATCGGGCCGAATCGCTATATTCGCCGGACGCGTGCCCGCGACTCAGAAGAAGGCCACAAGCGATGAATGCCCCGTCCGAGCTGAACACCGAAGAGGTCTTGCGCATCCGGCTGGAGGTGCTTCGGCGCGAACACCGCGATCTGGATGATGCGATTCATGCGCTGGAAACCTCGGGCAAGGCGGATCAGCTGGCGCTGAGGCGGCTGAAAAAGCAGAAACTGGCGCTCAAGGACCAGATTGCCCGGCTGGAAGACCGGCTGATCCCTGACATCATTGCCTGAGGGCCCCCTTTGCCGTTGACCGCGCGCGGCGGCCCGGCTAGGCCCCAGTCGCAGCGACAACCGGGGGCAGGCATGGCCGGACAGGTGGAAGTGGGCATCATCATGGGCAGTCAGTCGGACTGGGCCACGATGAAGGAAGCGGCGAACATCCTTGACGAGTTGGGGGTGCCTTATGAGGCGCGCATCGTCTCGGCCCATCGCACGCCCGACCGGCTGTGGAGCTATGGCAAGACAGCCGTGGATCGCGGGCTCAAGGTGATCATCGCGGGCGCTGGCGGTGCCGCACATCTGCCAGGCATGATGGCCAGCAAGACCCGTGTGCCGGTGATCGGCGTGCCGGTCCAGACCCGGGCGCTTTCGGGCGTCGACAGTCTTTATTCCATCGTGCAGATGCCCAAGGGCTTTCCGGTTGCCACCATGGCGATCGGCGCCGCGGGCGCGGCGAACGCCGGGCTGATGGCGGCCGGCATCCTGGCGATTTCAGACCCCGCGCTGGCCGCCCGGCTGGATGCCTGGCGCGAGGCCCTGTCGGCATCCATCCCCGAGGAGCCGCAAGATGACTGAGCTGCCGACCGGATCGACCATCGGCATCCTGGGCGGCGGCCAGCTGGGCCGGATGCTGGCGGTGGCCGCCAGCCGTCTGGGGCTGAAGGCGCATATCTATGAGCCCAGCGCCAACCCGCCTGCCGCAGATGTGGCACACCGGGTCACGACAGCCCCCTATGACGATGCCGCCGCGCTGACCGCCTTTGCGCAGTCGGTCGATGTGGTGACCTATGAGTTCGAGAATATCCCCACTTCGGCCCTAGACCTGATCGAGGCGATCCGCCCCATTCGTCCCAACCGCCGGGCACTGGCGATCAGCCAGGACCGGGTCGAGGAAAAGGGCTTCCTGAATTCCATCGGCCTTGCCACCGCGCCTTGGGCCGCCGTGTCCGATGCGGCCGGGCTGGAGGCCGCGCTGGGGGCCATCGGGGCGCCGGCGATCCTCAAGACCACGCGCCTTGGCTATGACGGCAAGGGGCAGGCGCGGATCATGGCGCCCGAGGATGCGCCCGCCGCGCTGGCCGCGATGAACGGTGCGCCTGCGGTGCTGGAAGGGTTCGTGCCCTTTACCATGGAAATCTCGGTGATCGCCGCGCGCGGGCTGGATGGTCAGGTCGCCGCCTTCGACCCAGGCGAGAATGTGCACCGCGATGGCATCCTGCACACCACGACCATTCCCGCCCGACTGCCGCCCGCCCGCCGATCGGATGCGGTGCTGATCGCGGCGCGCATCCTTAATGCGCTGGACTATGTCGGCGTCATGGGGGTGGAACTGTTCGTCACGCCCCAGGGCCTTCTGGTGAATGAGATCGCGCCGCGGGTCCACAATTCGGGCCACTGGACGCAAAATGGCTGCGCGGTGGACCAGTTCGAACAGCATATCCGCGCCGTGGCAGGCTGGCCCTTGGGCGATGGCAGCCGGCATTCCGATGTGGTGATGGAAAACCTGATCGGTGACGATGTGGACCGCATCCCCGCGCTGGCGCGCGAGGCGGGAACGGCGATCCACCTTTACGGCAAGGCCGAGGCCCGGCCCGGGCGCAAGATGGGCCATGTGAATCGGGTGCGCCCGCGCGAATGACCCGCACAGGGCACGCCGCCGCCGCACCTGGACCGGGCCCCTGTCCTTCGCATTGATACAAATATCCCCGCCGGAGGCCCCGGCCAGCCACCCGAGCGCCGCTTGCCGCCAAGCGCCCTGCGGCCCCGCGCCACTTGCCCTTGCGCACAGGCGGGTGTTACAGGGGGCCATATGCGAATGCAGGGAGACGCAGGTGTATCCAACCAGGTTCGAGCGGGAAGATCTGTTGAAATGCGCGCGGGGCGAGCTGTTCGGGCCCGGCAACGCGCAACTTCCCGCGCCGCCCATGCTGATGATGGACCGGATCACCGACATCTCGGGCGATGGCGGCGAACATGGCAAGGGTCATGTGGTGGCGGAATTCGACATCACGCCCGACCTGTGGTTCTTTGACTGCCATTTCCCCGGCAACCCGATCATGCCCGGCTGTCTGGGCCTTGATGGCCTGTGGCAGCTGACCGGCTTCAACCTGGGCTGGCGCGGCTGGCAGGGCCGGGGCTATGCGCTGGGTGTGGGCGAGGTCAAGCTGACCGGCATGGTCCGCCCCGATCGCAAAATGCTGACCTATTACGTCGATTTCACCAAGGCCGTGCAGACCCGCCGCCTGACCATGGGCGTGGCCGATGGCCGCGTCGAGGCGGATGGCGAGACGATCTATCTTGTCAAGGACATGAAGGTCGCCCTGTCGGCCAGCTAAGGAAGGAAGCCCATGCGTCGCGTCGTCATCACCGGCATCGGCATCGTCTCGCCCATCGGAAACACCGCAGCCGAGGTGCAGGAAAGCCTGCGCCTTGGCCGCTCGGGGATCATCGCATCGCCCGATTACGCGGAACACGGCTTCCGCAGCCGCGTCCACGGCCAGCCGCAGATCGTGCTGGAAGACCATATCGACAAGCGCGACCTGCGCTTCATGGGCGACGGCGCGGCCTATAACTTCATCGCCATGCAACAGGCGGTGAAGGATTCGGGGCTGGATCCGTCGGATGTGTCGAACGAACGCACGGGGATCATCGTGGGCTCTGGCGGGCCCTCGACCAAGTCGTTCTACAAGGCGCACAACATCGTGCGCGAAAGCGGCAGCCCCAAGCGGATCGGCCCGTTCGGCGTGACCAAGGGCATGTCGTCCACCAACTCGGCCTGCCTTGCGACGCCCTTCAAGATCAAGGGCGTGAACTATTCGATCACCTCGGCCTGCTCGACCAGCGCCCATTGCATCGGCAACGGGACCGAGCTGATCCAGATGGGCAAGCAGGACATCGTCTTTGCCGGCGGCGGCGAGGAACTGGACTGGACCCTGTCGTGCCTGTTCGACGCTATGGGCGCCATGTCGTCGAAATACAACGACACGCCCGCGACCGCCTCGCGTGCGTTTGACGCCACCCGGGACGGGTTCGTCATTGCCGGCGGCGGCGGTGTCGTCGTGCTGGAAGAGCTGAACCACGCCCTGGCGCGCGGTGCCAAGATCTATGCCGAGGTCACGGGCTATGGCGCCACCTCGGATGGCCATGACATGGTGGCCCCCTCGGGCGAGGGTGGCGAGCGGTCCATGCGCCTTGCGCTGTCCACCCTGCCGCAGGGCCGCAAGATCAGCTATATCAACGCCCATGGCACCTCGACCCCTGCGGGCGACGTGACCGAGGTCAAGGCGATCCGCCGCGTCTTTGGCGAGGGGAACGTGCCGCCGATCTCGTCCACCAAGTCGCTGACCGGCCATTCGCTGGGCGCGACCGGCGTTCACGAGGCGATCTATTGCCTGCTGATGATGCAGGCGGGCTTCATCACGGCCTCGGCCAACATCACCCAGCTGGACCCCGAACTGAAGCCCGAGGAAATCGCCACCACCCTGCGCGAGGGTGTCGATTTCGACAGCGTGCTGTCGAACAGCTTCGGCTTTGGCGGCACCAATGCCACGCTGGTGATGAGCAAGTACCTCGACTGAGAACCGGAGAAACGGAATGGCGGACCTTCTGAAGGGCAAGCGCGGGCTGGTCATGGGGGTCGCCAACGAGCGCTCCATCGCCTGGGGGATCGCCAGGGCGATGGCGGCCGAGGGGGCGGAACTGGCGTTTTCGTATCAGGGCGAGGCCTTCGGCAAGCGGGTGGAACCGCTTGCGGCCTCGGTCGGGTCGTCGCTGCTGGTCGATGTGGACGTGACCAATGACGCCAGCCTTGACGCCTGCTTTGGCAAGCTGAAAGAGACCTGGGGCACGATGGACTTTCTGGTCCACGCCATCGCCTATTCCGACAAGAACGAGCTGACCGGCCGCTTCATCAACACGACGCGCGCGAACTTCCAGAACTCGCTGACCATTTCGTGCTTCAGCTTCATCGACGTGGCGCGGCGCGCGTCCGAGATGATGCCCGATGGCGGCACGCTGATCACGCTGACCTATGGCGGCTCGAACCGGGTGACGCCGAATTACAACGTGATGGGCGTGGCCAAGGCGGCGCTGGAATCGGCCGTGCGCTATCTGGCGAACGATCTGGGGCCGCAGAAGATTCGCGTGAACGCAATCTCGCCCGGCCCCATGAAGACGCTGGCCGGCGCGGCGATCGGCGGCGCGCGTGCCACCTACCGCCACACGGAAACCAACGCCCCGCTGCGGTCCAATGCCACGCTGGAGGCCGTGGGCGGCACGGCCGTCTGGCTGGCCTCGGACGGCGGCGCCTTTACCACGGGCGAAATCGTGCGCGTGGATGGCGGCTTCCACGTTCTGGGAATGCCGCAGGGCGAGAACCTGTAGGACTGCCCAATCCGTGCGCCTGCGACCCCAACGGGCCGCAAGCGCAAAGGCCTGATGCCTTAGCCCCGTTCTGGCAACCCCAGGTGCGCGCGCACCATCGGGGCCAGAACGCCCGCATGGGTAATCGGCAACATGTGCCCCGCCCCGTCGATCACCACCCGCTGCACGCCTGGAATGCGGGCCGACAGCGCATCGTTGATCGCATGGATGATGCCGGGCGAGGTGCTGCCCTCGGCCAGCAGCACCGGCACGGCCAGCGAGTCCAGCCGGCCAGGGGCGACCAGGCCCAGGCGGTCATCCTCGACCACATCCCTTGCCGCGTCGATCACGCCGATCCGCTCGACGATATAGCGGCGCTGGGTTTCCGGCAGATCGTCCAGCGGCGTGCCATTGCCCCAGTCGGCATGGAACAGCGCCGTCGCCTCGTGCGGCTTGCCCTGGGCCAGAAGGGCGCGGAACTGTTCCTGCTTGTCGGCCCAGACGCGCGCCTCGGCCGCACCGATGGCACGGGCGGCCGAGAACAGCACCGGCTCGAACAGGGTCAGGCTGCGCACCAGATCGGGGCGCTGCATGGCCAGCCGCAGGGCGACCGTGCCACCAAAGGAATGGCCCAGAATGTCCACCGGCGCGCCGCCGCCGATCCGCTCGGCCAGCGCCTGCGCCACCGCCGCCGCCGTGTCATGCATCGACCCGCCGGCCGGCCAGTCGGCGCTGTGGCCATGGCCCGGCAGGTCGGGCGCGGTCAGCGTGGCCGCATCGCCCAGATGCGCCGCCATCGGCACCCAGGCCCCGCCATGGGCCAGCGAGCAATGCAGCGCCAGAACTGGCCGCGCCCCGCCCCCAAGGGTGCGCAGATGGGTCGGGTGGCCCCCGACGAGTTCGGTTTTCATCAAAGCTGTCCCGACAGGTGAAGATCCAGATCCTCCAGCCGGTCCTGGCCCCAGAACCGCTCGCCTTCGACGATGTAGAACGGGGCGCCGAACACCCCGGCCGCAACGGCATCCTCGAGATTGCGGGCATAGGTCTCGGCGCCGGTGAACAGGCCCTTGTCGGCCAGCGCCGGGTCAAAGCCGTGACGCGACAACTGGTCGCGGATCACCTCGTCCTCGGCGATGTTCTTGCCCTCGGCCCAGCAGGCGCGCATGAAGCCCTGCACCAGACCCGGCAGATCGCCGCCGCCGGCATTTTGCGCCGCGATGATCGCATAGCTGGCAGGCGCGGGGTTCGTCGGGAAGAACGGCGGCTGAAGATCGATCTTCATGCCCAGCTTGGCTGCCGTGCGCCGCAGATCCTGAAGCCGATAGGCCTTGCGGCTTTCGTGCCGTTCCGCCAGTACCTTGCCCCCGGTGCGCGGAAAGATCCCCGGCGTGTCGAACGGCAGATAGCGGATGGTCGCGCCATGCTTTGCGGCAATACGCTCCAGCCGGTCGCCCGCCAGATAGCACCAGGGCGAGACAGGCGTGAAATAATAGTCGATCTGCGGCATGGCGACTTTCCCGGTTTCCAGAGGGTTTCGCTGGACCCTAGTCGGGTGATAAGCGGTGTCAACGCCCCGAATCCCCTGTGCAAGGACTGTCCCATGCCCGTGATGACCGAACCCAAGCTTATTGCCGGGAATGCCAACAAGTCGCTCGCCAGCGCGATTGCCCGTCGGATGTCGATGCACCGGGGCATGTCCGTCAACCTGCTGAACGCGCGCGTCGAGCGCTTCAACGATCAGGAAGTCTATGTCGAGGTCTATGACAATGTCCGCGGCGAGGACATGTACATCATCCAGCCGACCTCGAACCCGGCCAATGACAACCTGATGGAGCTGCTGATCATCACCGATGCGCTGCGCCGGTCTTCGGCCGATCGCATCACGGCGGTGATCCCCTATTTCGGCTATGCCCGGCAGGACCGCCGCGCCAAGGCCCGCACGCCGATTTCCGCCAAACTGGTCGCGAACCTGCTGACCGAGGCGGGCGTGGACCGCGTGCTGACGATGGATCTGCACGCCGCGCAGATTCAGGGCTTTTTCGACATTCCGGTCGACAACCTTTACGCCGCGCCGATCTTTGCGATGGATGTGGAACATCACTTCCGTGGCCGGCTGGACAATGTGACCATCGTCTCGCCCGATGTGGGCGGTGTGGCCCGCGCGCGCGAGCTGGCCAAGCGCATCGGCTGCGCGCTGGCCATCGTGGACAAGCGCCGCGAAAAGGCCGGCGAGATTGCCGAGATGACGGTGATCGGCGATGTTGAAGGCCAGACCTGCATCATCGTCGATGACATCTGCGACACTGCCGGCACACTGGTCAAGGCAGCCGATCTGCTGCTGGACAACGGCGCGGCAGAGGTGCACGCCTATATCACCCATGGCGTCCTGTCCGGCCCGGCGGTGGAACGGGTGACGAAATCGCGCATGAAATCGCTGGTCATCACCGATTCGATCGAGCCCTCGGCCGCCGTGAACGCTGCGCCGAACATCCGCATCGTGCCGACCGCGCCGATCTTTGCCCAGGCGATCCTGAACATCTGGAACGGCAATTCCGTGTCCTCGCTGTTCGAGACCGAGACCTTGCAGCCGATCTATGAGGGGCTCTATCCCCGGCCGTAAGCCATGACCGGGCGTTGGGGCGGGCTGATGCTGGCCGCCGTCGCCGGGCTGGCGGCGGCGCTGGGGCAGGTTCCATGGGCGCTGTGGTGGCTGGCGCTGCCTGGCTATTCTGCGGCAATCTGGCTGGTGGCCGGGGCACTGACGCGCTGGCAGGCCGCGGCGCGTGGCTGGCTGTTCGGAACCGCGCATTTCCTGCTGGCCCTGCACTGGATCACCGAACCCTTTCAGATCGACGCCGTGCGCGATGCCTGGATGGCGCCCTATGCGCTGGTGCTGATGGCGGGCGGGCTGGCGCTGTTCTGGGGCGCGGCGGGGCTGGTCTCGGCGTTCTTCCGCCCCCGCGCGCTGGCCTTTGCGCTTGCGCTGGCGGGGGCCGAGGCCGCACGGGGCGCCGTGCTGACCGGCTTTCCCTGGGCGATGCCGGGGCATATCTGGCTGACGCTGGCGCCGATGCAACTTGCGGCGCTGGCCGGGGCGGGCGGGCTGACGCTGCTGACGCTGGGGCTGGCGCTGCTGCCGGTGATGGCCCGCCTGCGCGGTCTGGGCGCTGCGGCGGCGCTGCTGGCGGCTGTCTGGGGCTGGGGGCAGTGGCGCCTTGGCCAGCCCCTGCCTGCCCCGCCCGGCCCGGTGATCCGCCTTGTGCAGCCCAATGCCGACCAGCTGCTGAAATGGCAGCCGGACCATGCGCGCGAATTCTTCGACCGCCATATCGACCTGACCGCCGCCCCGGCCGAGCGCCAGCCCGACCTGATCGTCTGGCCGGAAACCTCGGTCCCCTTCCTGCTCAATGACGACCGGGGCGGTCTGCGTGCCATCCTGTCAGCCTCGGGCGGAACGCCTGTCGCGCTTGGCATCCAGCGCACCGAAGGGCTGCGCGGCTATAATTCGCTGGCCGTGATCGGCCCCGA
Source organism: Gemmobacter nectariphilus DSM 15620 (assembly GCF_000429765.1). Taxonomy (GTDB): domain Bacteria; phylum Pseudomonadota; class Alphaproteobacteria; order Rhodobacterales; family Rhodobacteraceae; genus Wagnerdoeblera; species Wagnerdoeblera nectariphila. The sequence goes on from NZ_KE386949.1 coordinate 513,985, forward strand.
TGCCCAGGGCGCGCCGCAGATCCGTGCCGTCTATGACAAGGCCCATCTGGTGCCCTTTGGCGAATATGTCCCCTTGGGCGATCAGATGGCCGACTGGCTGGGCATCTTCAGCTTTTCCCCGCGCGAGGGCTTTGGCTATTCCCCCGGCCCTGGCCCGCGCCTGCTGGACCTGCCCGGCCTTGGCACCGTTCAGCCGCTGATCTGCTACGAGGCGGTCTTTCCGTATTTCCAGCGCGCTGTCGCCCGGCCGGACTGGCTGTTGCAGATCACCAACGATGCCTGGTTCGGCGATGATGCCGGGCCATTCCAGCACCTTGCCCTTGCCCGCCTGCGCGCTGTCGAAAACGGCCTGCCGCTGGTGCGGGTTGCCAATACCGGCGTCTCGGCAGTGATCGACGGCCGGGGGGGCGTGGTGGCAGAACTTGGCCTCAACCGGATGGGGCTGCTCGATGTTGCCCTGCCCGGCGCGCTGCCCGCGACACCCTATGCCGGGCTGGGGCGCTGGCCATCTGTCGTGGCCTGGCTGCTGGGGTTCCTGCTGCTTTTGTGCCGCAGATCCGTCAAACATTGACCCTGACCGCAGGGCATTGTATGCGCGGCGACTGACCGTCACAACGGCTTCCTGGCGTGACGGCATACCCCAATGGAGCACCCTTTCATGTCCCGCAAGAACTACGTCTTCACTTCCGAAAGCGTTTCGGAAGGTCATCCCGACAAGGTCTGCGACCGCATCTCCGACGCCGTCCTTGATGCGTTCCTGACTGTCGAGCCCCACGCCCGCGTTGCTTGCGAGACCTTTGCGACCACCGGCCGCGTCGTCGTCGGCGGCGAGGTTGGCCTGTCCGACAAGGACAAGCTGAAAGAGATGCTGGGCCGCGTCGATGGCATCGTGCGCGAGTGCATCCGCGACATCGGCTATGAGCAGAAGAAATTCCACTGGGAAACCGTCAAGGTCCAGAACCACCTGCACAAGCAATCGGCCCATATCGCCCAGGGCGTCGATGCGAACGACAAGAAGGGCAAGGCCGAAGGTGCCGGCGATCAGGGCATCATGTTCGGCTATGCCTGCCGCGAGACCGAGGCGCTGATGCCCGCGCCGATCCAGTATGCCCATGCGATCCTGCGCCGTCTGGCCGAGGCGCGCAAATCCGGCGCCGAACCCACCCTGCTGCCCGACGCCAAGTCGCAGCTGTCGGTGCGCTATGCCGATGGCAAGCCGGTCGAGGTCACCTCGATCGTGCTCTCGCATCAGCATGTCAGCAAGAAGCAGAAGTCCAAGGACATCCGCGCCATCGTCGAACCCTATATCCGCGAGGTTCTGCCCGAAGGCTGGATCACCAAGAAAACCGTCTGGCACGTCAACCCGACGGGCACCTTTGTGATCGGAGGCCCTGATGGCGACGCCGGCCTGACCGGGCGCAAGATCATCGTAGATACCTATGGCGGCGCGGCGCCCCATGGTGGCGGCGCCTTCTCGGGCAAGGATCCGACCAAGGTTGACCGCTCGGCCGCCTATGCCGCGCGCTACCTGGCCAAGAACGTGGTGGCCGCCGGTCTGGCCGAACGCTGCACGCTGCAGCTGTCCTATGCCATCGGCATCGCAGAGCCCCAGTCGATCTATATCGACACCCACAGCACCGGCGTTGTCCCGGACGAGGTGATCGAAAAGGCGGTCATGGCCTCGATGGACCTGACGCCGCAGGGCATCCGCACCCATCTTGGCCTGAACCGCCCGATCTATTCGCGCACCTCGGCCTATGGCCACTTCGGCCGCGCCCCCGAGGCGGATGGCGGCTTCAGCTGGGAACGCACCGACCTGATCGAGGCGCTGAAAAAGGCCGTCTGACCTTCATCTGTCCCCAAATATCCTGGGGGTTTCTCAAGGGGGGCAAGGCCCCCCTTGAGCAGGGGGCGTGGGGGACTGGTCCCCCGCCTCCTCCCCCAAAGGCGATCCACATGACCAACCCCGATACCCCCCGCCGCAATTTCTATGGCCGCACCCACGGCAAGACCCTGCGCGCCTCGCAAAAGACCTATCTGGCCGAGGATCTCGACCGCCTGCGCCTCTGCGGCGTCTCGCGCGAGGATAATCCCGATCGCGCCCCGCTCGATCTGGCGACCGCCTTTCCCGGCACCGGCCCGCTGTGGCTCGAGGTCGGCTTTGGCGGGGGCGAACATATGGTCCACATGGCCGCCCGCAATCCCGGGATCCGGCTGATCGGCTGCGAGCCCTTCGTCAACGGCATCGCCATGCTGCTGGGCAAGATCCGTGCGGCGGGCGTGACGAACCTTGCGATCCACCCGGCGGATGTGCGCGAGCTGTTCGACGTGCTGCCCGATGCCTGCCTGTCCAGGGTGTTCCTGAACTACCCCGACCCCTGGCCCAAGGCGCGGCATCACCGCCGCCGGTTCGTGAATCCCGATTACCTGCTGCCGCTGGCCCGCGTCACCGCACCAGGCGCCGAATTCCGCGTCGCGACCGACATTCCCGATTATGTCCGCCAGACACTGGAAGAGGTGCCCCCCGCCGGCTTCACGCTGGAACGCCAGGCCGGCCCGGGCGAGGCCTGGGACGACTGGATCTCGACCCGCTATGAACAAAAGGCCCTGCGCGAAGGGCGTGAGCCGCACTATCTGACCTTCCGCCGCAACGGCTAGCGCGGTGTCGCGCTAGGTCGGCCGGCGGTATTTGCCTGGCAGCAAGCTCTGGATCGGCACCGGCGTGCAGCCACATGGGCCATCCGGCATCAGGACCTGCGCGGCGGGCGCATAGTCCGAAAGCATCTCGCGGCACATGCCGCACGGGGCGATGACCGGCGTGTTTCCGTCTGGCAGATGATAGACTGCGACGATGCGCTCGACCTCTGCCGAGCCATGTTCCGTCACCGCCCGCCCCAAGGCGATGGACTCGGCGCAAACCGCGATCCGGCCGACATTGGCGGCCATGTTGACCCCGGTGACGATCTGGCCCGATTTCAGCCGCAGCGCAGCGCCGACCACATGCCAGTCCAGCCGATAGCGCTGGCGGATCGCGGCGCGCGCGGCCTCGAGAAGGTCATTGTCGTCCTGATCTGTGCCGTGCAATGCCATGTCAGTTCCCCGTGGGCTGCTGCTTCGCCCGATCCGCCTCGATCTGGCGCCACTTTGCCACGTTGGCATTATGCGCCGCCAGCGTCTCGGCAAAGGCATGACCGCCTGATCCATCGGCCACAAAGAACAGATAGGGCGTAGCCGGCGGGTTCAGCGTGGCCTCGATGCTGGCGCGGCCAGGGTTCGCGATGGGCGTCGGCGGCAACCCGTCGATGACATAGGTGTTCCAGGGCGTCGCCGCCCGCAACTCCGACTGCCGCAGCCCGCGCCCCAGCACCCCCTGCCCCTTGGTCACGCCATAGATCACCGCCGGGTCGGTCTGCAGCTTCATCCCGGCCTTGAGGCGGTTGATGAAGACGCTGGCCACCGTGCCGCGCTCTTCGGGAACGCCGGTTTCCTTTTCGACGATCGAGGCCATGACCAGCGCCTCTTCGGGGGTCTTGTAAGGCAGGCCCTCGGCCCGCGCCGCCCACAGATCGGCCAGCAGCCGGGTCTGGCGGCCCTGCATTTCGGCCAGCAGCTCCGCGCGGTCCTCGCCCTTGACGATCTCGTAGCTGTCGGGGGCCAGCGTGCCTTCGGGCGGCAGCGGGCCAACCTCGCCGGCCATGATGTCGATGCGCTTCATCGCCTCGGCCGCCTGCCACACCGTTGTGCCTTCGGCCAGGGTCACACGAAAGCGGATGCCGGGGTCGGCAACTGCCTTGGTGTATTCTGCCGGGGCCTCGGTTGCGGCCGGGTCGAACTTGACCACCTCGACATAACGCTGGGTCGCCGGGTCCAATTCGCGCAGGACCACATCGGCCACCGTGACGCCGATGCGATAGTTGATTTCGGCCCCGCAGGTCGATTGCCCGCCGCGGGTCAGCTGATCGACGATGGCATCCATGCTGGTGCCCGGCTGGATCAGATAGGATCCGAACTTCAGCCCCTGTGCCTTGCCGCTGTAATCCGCCCCGATCCGGAAAATCCGCGCATCGCTGATCGCGCCCTGCGATTCCAGCGCCCGGCTGACCGCCGCGAACGAGGCCCCGCGCTCGACCCGGAAGCAGATCGCGGTTTCCAGCGGACCCGGCCCGTCATATTGCCGCTTGCCCCAGGCCAGCAGCCCCGCCAGCGCGATCAGCACCACAATGAACAGCGTCAGCGCGTTCGAGGCAACGGCCTTCCACATCAGTCGCGAACCTTGCCCAGAACCAGGCTGGCATTGGTGCCGCCAAAGCCGAACGAGTTCGACAGGGCAATGTCGATCTTGCGCTTCACGGCCTTGTTCGGCGCCAGATCCAGCTTGGGCTCGACCGCCGGGTTGTCCAGGTTGATGGTCGGCGGCGCCACCTGATCGCGGATCGCCAGCACGCAGAAGATCGCCTCGACCGCCCCGGCCGCGCCCAGCAGGTGGCCAATGCTGGATTTGGTCGACGACATGGTCGCACCCGCCGCCGCATCGCCCATCAGCCGTTCGACCGCGCCAAGTTCGATCGTATCGGCCATCGTGCTGGTGCCGTGGGCGTTGATGTAATCCACCTTGTCCGGGGTGATCCCGGCCCGGGCCAGCGCAGCCTTCATGCTGCGGAATCCGCCATCGCCATCTTCGGACGGCGCGGTGATGTGATAGGCATCGCCCGACAGGCCATAGCCCAGCACCTCGGCATAAATCTTGGCGCCGCGCGCCTTGGCGTGTTCGTATTCTTCCAGCACGACAACGCCCGCGCCTTCGCCCATGACGAAACCGTCACGGTCGGCATCATAGGGGCGGCTGGCCTTGGCGGGGTCAGCCTCGCGCTTGGTGGACAGCGCCTTGCAGGCGTTGAACCCGGCAATGCCGATTTCCGAGATCGGCGATTCCGCGCCGCCCGCCACCATCACATCGGCATCGCCGATCATGATCAGCCGCGCCGCATCGCCAATCGCATGGGCGCCGGTCGAGCAGGCGGTCACCACCGCATGGTTCGGTCCCTTGAAGCCAAAGCGAATGGACACCTGACCCGAGATCAGGTTGATCAGCGCCCCTGGAATGAAGAAGGGCGAAACGCGCTTCGGCCCCTTTTCCTTGATCAGAACGGCCGTTTCGGCAATCGAGGTCAACCCGCCGATGCCCGAGCCGATCATCACGCCCGTGCGCTCGAATTCCTCGTCGGTGGCCGGTTGCCAGCCCGAATCCTTCACGGCCTGAGTGGCGGCTGCCATGCCATAGAGGATGAAATCATCCACCTTGCGGCGGTCCTTCGGCTCCATCCAGTCGTCCGGATTGAAGGTGCCGTTCGTGCCATCGCCAAACGGGATCTCGCAGGCATATTTCGTCACGACGTTCGAGGCGTCGAACCGCGTGATCGGGCCCGCCCCCGATTGCCCCGCCAGCAGCCGCGACCAGGTTTCTTCCACCCCGCAAGCCAGCGGTGTGACCATTCCCAGCCCCGTGACCACTACCCGACGCATGCCTGTCTCCTCATGGACGTTCCGCCTATCGCGAAAGCTGATACACGCGCGCCCCCGCCAGCGCAACATTGTGCCATGTTTGCAGGCGGCTTGCCGCCCTTCGCCTTGATACAAATATCCTGGGGGGCGGCGCTGCCGTTGCCATCCTCCCTGCCCTCGCCATGGGGGCAAAGCCCCCCTCGCGCCCCCCACGTTTGCTCGATCCGTCCAACTCCCCCCTTGCCCCCGGCGCCCCTGTGACTAGTCTTTGCCGGAACAAAGGAGAGACCGATGCAGAAACTTCCGCTGGGGCGGACCGGCCTCCAGGTCAGTGAGCTGTGCCTGGGCACGATGACATGGGGCAGCCAGAACACCGAGGCCGAAGGCCATGACCAGATGGACATGGCGCTCGATCACGGGGTGAATTTCCTCGACACCGCCGAGATGTATCCGACAAACCCGGTGCGGGCGCAAACCGTGGGACGGACGGAGGAAATCGTCGGCAGCTGGCTGGCCAGCCGCAAGCGGCGCGATGACTGGATCATTGCCACCAAGATCACCGGCATCGGCCACGATCAGGTGCGCGACGGGGCGCCCATCACCGCGGCTGCGCTGCGGTCCTGCGTAGAACAATCGCTGCGCCGCCTGAACACCGATGTGATCGACCTTTATCAGCTGCACTGGCCCAACCGGGGCAGCTACCATTTCCGCCGCAACTGGTCGTTTGACCCGACAGCGCAGGACCGCGCCGCCACCATTGCCCATATGCAGGACGTGCTGGCCGAGGCCGGCAAGCTGGTGACCGAAGGCAAGATCCGCGCCTTTGGCCTGTCGAACGAAAGCGCCTGGGGCACCGCGCAATGGCTGCGTCTGGCCGATCTGAACGGCTGGCCGCGTGTGGCCTCGGTGCAGAACGAATATTCGCTGCTCTGCCGCCACTTCGATACCGACATGGCCGAGCTGTGCCACAACGAGGATGTGACGCTGCTGGCCTTTTCCCCGCTGGCGGCCGGGCTGCTCAGCGGCAAGTATGCGGGCGATGTGACCCCCGACAACACCCGCCGCATGGCGACCCCCGATCTGGGCGGGCGGATCACCCCGCAGGTGTTCCCGGCTGTCGCCGCCTATCTGGGCGTTGCGGCCGATCACGGGCTGGATCCGTGCCAGATGGCGCTGGCCTTCACCCGCTCGCGCGCCGTGCCGACCATCCCGATCATCGGCGCCACGACCCTAGCACAGCTGCGCACCAATCTTGGCGCGGCCGGCATGGTGCTGTCCGACGAGGTGCTGGCCGACATCGCCGCCACCCGGCGCCAGCATCCGATGCCGTTCTGATGCGCCGCGCGGGGCTGGTTCTGCTGGCCGCCCTGGCCCTTGCCGCCTGCCGGGAAGAGGCCGGGCCAAAGGCGGAGCCGCTGCTGCCCGACCCGCTGGAGCTGGCGACACGGGACTGCACGCGCACGGGCGGGCGGATGGTCAAGGCAGGCATCGCCAATGCGATGACCTGCATTCACGACACGACGGATTCGGGCAAGCAATGCCGCACGTCGGGCGATTGCGAGGGCGATTGCCTGGCGCGCAGCGGCACCTGCTCGCCGGTGCGGCCGCTGTTCGGCTGCAACGAGATCCTGATGAACGATGGACGCAGGGCAACGCTGTGCCGCGACTGATCGTGCTGGCCCTGCTGTTGGCCGCCTGCGCGGCACCCGCGGTGCAGTCGCTGCGCAACCCCGCTGTTCCCGTGCGCTCGATCGCCGGCTACGACTTCAGCCGCATGTCCGGCACCTGGCACGAGGCCGCGCATCTGGCCCCGGCGGGAACGCCGGCCTGTGCGCCTGGAACCCTGTCGGTTCGCCCCGAAGGCGCCGCCCTGCGGCTTGCTGGCACCCTGTGCCAGGCCGGTGTTGCGCGGCGCATCTCTGCCCGCGCCGTGCCCTCGGGTCCGGGCCGTCTTGCGCTCTCGGGCCAGGCCGAGGATTGGTGGGTGATCTGGGCCGACCACGGCGACCGCACGCTTGTTCTGGCGCCGCCCTCGGGCCGCTTCGCCGTGGTGCTCGATCGCGGGCGCATTGCCCCGGACCGGCTGAAGGCCGCGCGCGAGGTGCTGGATTTCAACGGCTTCGACGTGGCGCGGCTACGCTGATCGCCGCACACCGGGCCGCAGGCCCGGCCCCCCCCCCCCCCAACGGGAGGAGCGGCGCCTGCGCCGCGACCGACGGGCGGGAGCCGCCCGGTCAGTCCAGATCCCACATATCCTCGTCGCGCACCGCGCCGATGGCGGTCCAGTCTGCCCGGATGCGGGCGATGCGCGTATCGGCCCAGGTGCGGAACACCAGATCGAACCCGGACTCGGTGACATTCTCGGCCGCAATATCGGCGCGCAGGTTGGTCCGGCCGTCGGCATCCCACAGCGAAATCCCCACCATCACCGCAGGCGGCGCGGCAAAGGGTTCGGCAAAGCTCACCGCCTGACGGCTTTCGCGCGGGCCAGAGCCGGTCCACATCGGGCCATCATGGGTGAAGTCGGTGAACATCATCCGCGAACCCTGATCCAGGCCGACGGAATGGGGGGCGATGCGTTTCATACGGGGCCGATCAAGTTGTCATCGGGTACAGTTTACCCTCATGAAGGCCAAACTCGGGCAGGAAAAGGAAAAACCTGCGTCCATCGCCTCAGTTTCGGGCGAACAGCGCCTCGGGCAGGTCGGGCAGCTGGCTCAAGAGCTGGTCCAGCTGCTGACGCGCGGCCTGATCCGCCGCAGCGGCATCGCCGGCGCAGACGGCCGCGACCAGCGCTGCATGGCCCGGCGGGCTGGCCCCCGCATGGTCGCGCATCTGCGCCCGTACCAGCGGCACCTGGATCGAGGGCAAGAGCCGCATCACCTCGCGGTTTCCTGCAAGCGCGGCCAGCGCGCGGTAATAGCGCCCGCGCGCCCGTTGCCGCAGCGGACCCGAGGCGGCAGCATACTCGGCCTCGGCCTGCACCAGATCCTCTGCGCTGGCCCCGGCCGCCACCGCCTCGGCCGCCTGACGGGCCGCCAGCGACAGCAGCGCCGCCGCCACGCGCAGCACATCGGCCGCCTCGCGCCGGGTCAGCCGCCGGATCGCGGCGCCCCGATGCGGCACGATCTCGACCAGCCCGTCCGAGGCCAGGCGCCCCAGCGCCTCGCGCACCGTGCTGCGGCCCACGTCATAGCGCGCCATCAGGTCAGGCTCGGCCAGACGCTGGCCGGGAACGAACCGTCCCTCGGCCAGCCCATACAGGATGTCCCGCGCCAGCGCCTCGGGACCAGAGGGGCGCCTGTCGCTCATCTCAGGCCTTTTGCGCCATGTCCCAGGCGATCTGCGCCAGCGGCTCGGCCTTGGCGCCAACCTCGACCGCCTCGGCGCTGGCCGCGGTCCCGTCCAGGGCACGCCGCGCGATGCCCTGCAGAATGGCGGCAATGCGGAACAGGCTGAGGATGACGTAGAAATCGAAGTTCGCCGGCCGCTGCCGTCCCGTGCGCCGGCACCATGCGTCGATATAGGCGTCCTCGTCGGGAATGCCGGTGCCTGCCAGCGGCACGCCGCCGATGCCCCGGAACAGATCGGGCGAGATGCGCCAGGCCATGACGTTATAGGCGAAATCGGCATAGGGGCAGCCCAGCGTCGACAGCTCCCAGTCGACCACCGCCAGAACGCGCGGCTCGGTCGGGTGCAAGATCAGGTTGTCCAGCCGGAAATCGCCATGCGCGATCCGCACTTCCTCGGGCGTCGTGGGCAGGTGCTGCGGCAACCAGTCGATCAGCGCATCCATCGCCGGGATCTTGCGCGTCTCGCTGGCGCGATACTGCTTGGTCCAGCGCGAGACCTGACGTTCCACATAGCCGCCCTGACGGCCGTAATCCCCCAGCCCCACCGCCAGCGGATCGACCATGGAAATCGCCGCGATGGCTGCATTCATGCTGTCAAAGATCGCCGCGCGTTCCTCGGGTGTCTGGTCGGGCAGGCGCGGGTCGTAAAGGACACGGCCCTCGACATGTTCCATGACAAAGAACATGCTGCCCATGACCGCCTCGTCCTCGCACAGCGCGATCATCCGGGGCACCGGCACATCCGTCGACTGCAGCGCGGTCATCACCCGGTATTCCCGGTCCACCGCATGGGCCGAGGGCAGCACCTTGCCGACCGGCTTTTGCCGCAGCACATAGCGCCGGCCAGGCGTTTCCACCCGCCACGTCGGGTTCGATTGCCCGCCCGACAGGCGCGTCAATGTCAGCGGCCCCTCAAAGCCAGGCACATGCTGCGCCATCCATGTCGCCAGGTCTGCCTCGGCCATACACATTCCTCCCCGTCAGCCTGGCTGCAGGATGCAGATGAGACAACTTGTCGTCAAGTCATATCGTCAGACGATCTTGTCAGATGCAATACCTTTCGCTAGGCTGCCTGCAGGAGGACTTGCCATGATCCCAGAAAAATCCGCCCGCGTGATCGACCTGTCGGCCCGGCTGACCGCCTTCATGGAAGAACACATCTACCCCAACGAGGCGCGATTCTATCGTGAGGCCGAGGAGTTGGGGCCATTCTCCACCTATCCGGTTATCGAAGAGCTAAAGCCCAAGGCCAGGGCCGCCGGATTGTGGAACCTGTTCCTGCCCGAATCGGATCGGGGCGCCGGGCTGACCAATGTGGAATATGGCCATCTGTGCGAGATCATGGGCCGCTCGTTGCTGGCGCCCGAGGTGTTCAACTGCAACGCCCCCGACACCGGCAACATGGAGGTGCTGGAACGCTACGGCACCGACGCGCACAAGGACCGTTGGCTGAAGCCGCTGCTGGCCGGGGAAATCCGGTCCTGCTTTGCGATGACCGAGCCCGATGTCGCCTCGTCGGATGCCACCAACATCCAGGCCGAGATCCGGCGCGACGGTGACGATTATGTCATCAACGCCCACAAATGGTATACGACCGGCGCCAGCAACCCGGCGACGAAGATCTGCATCTTCATGGGCAAGACCGACCCGTCGAATCCCGACCGCTATCGCCAGCAATCCATGATCCTTGTCCCGATGGACACGCCCGGCATTACCGTCCTGCGGTCGCTGCCGATCTTCGGCTATTACGGCGTGCCGGACCGGGCCTCGGAAGTGGTGTTCGAAAACGTCCGCGTGCCGGCCAGCAACATGCTGTTGGGCGAAGGGCGCGGGTTCGAGATCGCGCAGGGCCGTCTGGGGCCGGGGCGCATCCACCATTGCATGCGCTCGATCGGTCTGGCCGAGCGGATGCTGGAAGGCATGTGCGACCGCGCCCTGCAACGCGTCGCCTTTGGCAAGAAGGTCGCCGATCAGGGCGTCACGCGCGAGCGGATCGCCAATGCGCGCATCCTGATCGACCAGTGCCGCCTGCTGACCCTGCACGCCGCGCACCGGATGGACACGGTCGGCAACAAGGAAGCCAAGGCCGAGATCGCCATGATCAAGGTCGCCGTGCCGAACATGGCCTGTCAGGTCGCCGACTGGGCCATCCAGGTCTTTGGCGGTGGCGGCACCAGCAACGATTTCGGCACGGCCATCGCCTATGCCGGGGCGCGGGTGCTGCGGCTGGCCGACGGGCCCGACGAGGTGCACCGCGATCAGCTGGCACGGCTGGAACTGAAGAAGCGTCAGGGCCTCAACCATCCCGGCTGGGCGCCGCATGTCACCCGGCTTGGCCGCAACCCGGCGCTTTCGGCATGAGCGCGCTGCATGGCAAGGTCGCCATCGTCACCGGCGCGGCGGGCGGGATCGGGCGGGCCAGCGCATTGTTGCTGGCCGAACGGGGGGCCGCCGTTCTGGCCGTGGACCGCGCGCCCGAGGTGATCGACACCGCCGCGCTGATCGCCGCACGCGGCGGGCGCGCCGATGCGGTGCAGGCCGACTGCGCGACGGAAAAGGGCGTGACTGCCTTTGTCGCGCAGGCGATGCGCGATTTCGGACAGCTGGACATCGTTCATGCCAATGCCGGGATCCTGGGCGCCTTTGCCCCCTCGTTCGACGAGGGGCCAGAGGCCTTTGCCGAAACGCTGCGGATCAACCTGATCGGGCCGTGGCTGGCGATCCGCGCGGCGGTGCCGCACATGACGCGGGGCGGGTCGATCATCTGCACCGCCTCGGTCGCCGGGATGCGCGCGGGGGCGGGGGGTATCGCCTATTCGGCGTCCAAGGCCGGGGTCATCAACCTGGTGCAGACCTGCGCGCAACTGCTGTCGGGCACCGGGATCCGGGTGAACGCGGTCGCGCCGGGGCTGGTGGAAACCGGCATGACGCAAATGCTGTTCGACGCCGCCCGATCCCGCGGGCGCGAAGGCAAGATCGGCCAGCTGAACCCGCTGCGCCGGTCGGGCGAGCCGCCCGAGATCGCCGAAGCGGTGGCCTTCCTGGCCTCGGACGCGGCCAGCTATGTCAACGGGCAGGTCATCGCGGTGGATGGCGGGCTAAGCACCAGCCACCCCTTTGCACCGCGCCCGGCGGGGGCGTAGCACCGGCCCAACTTTGGCCCCATTGCCGTGGCATCCCCAACGGGATGCCACATTGACGAGTCCCCGATGTACGCGCCACTTGCCCTGCTTGCCCTTTCCGCGCTGATCGCCGCAGCGGCCCGGCTGCCCGGAACGCCGCTGCATCCCGATCTGGCCCCGGTCGCGGTGCTGGCGGCGCTGGCCGCCGGCGGGCTGCTGCTGCGGGCCTGGATCGCCCGCGCCCGCGCACCCGCACTGCGCCTGCCACGCAAGCGGATTCTGGTCGATGGCTCGAACGTTCTGTATTGGGCCGACAACACCCCGGATCCGGCAACCATCACCATGGTGCTGCAGGCACTGAAGGCGCAAGGCTATGCGCCGGTGATCTGGTTCGACGCCAATATCGGCCACCTGATCGACGGGCGCTACATGAACGCGCGCGACATGGCCGGCAGGATCGGCCTGCCACACGACGCCGTGCATGTGGCGAAACGCGGCACGCCGGCCGACCCCATGATCCTGTCGATGGCCATGCGCGAGCGGTTGCGGATCGTCACGAACGATCGCTACCGCGACTGGCACGCAACCTATCCGCATCTGGCCTTGGGCGGCCTGCTGGTTCCGGGCCGGATCGAAGATGGCCAGGTCGTGCTGGACCCCGCCTCTAGTTCCGGCGCTTCTTCACGCCGCCGCGCTGGCCAGGACGGCCGGCGGTCGAGCGGCCCTTCATCTTCTGCGCCTCTTCCACAGCTTCCTCGACAGCAGACTGCCGGGCAAGCGGGTCGTCGGAAACGGCAAGCTCCACCGCCTCCAGCCGCTTGATTTCGTCGCGCAGGCGGGCGGCTTCCTCGAATTCCAGGTTCTCGGCGGACTTGCGCATCTGCACCCGCAGCGCATCGAGATGCGCGGCAAGGTTCTGACCCACCATCGGCTTGTCCACCTTGGTGGTGATGCGGGACTGATCGGTATCGCCTTGCCACAGGCCTGCCAGCACATCCTCGACGTTCTTCTTCACCGTCTCGGGGGTGATGCCGTGCAACTGGTTGTAGGCCATCTGCTTTTCGCGCCGGCGGTTGGTTTCGGCAATCGCGCGTTCCATGCTGCCGGTGATCCTGTCGGCATACATGATCACCCGCCCTTCGGCATTGCGCGCCGCCCGGCCGATGGTCTGGATCAGCGAGGTTTCCGACCGCAGGAACCCTTCCTTGTCGGCATCCAGAATGGCGACCAGCCCGCATTCGGGAATGTCCAGCCCCTCGCGCAGCAGGTTGATGCCGACCAGCACGTCGAACGCCCCAAGGCGCAGATCGCGCAGGATCTCGATCCGCTCGATCGTGTCGATGTCGCTGTGCATATAGCGGATGCGAATGCCCTGTTCGTGCAGATATTCGGTCAGATCCTCGGCCATGCGCTTGGTCAGCGTGGTGACCAGCACCCGCAGCCCGCGCGCGGCAACCTGGCGGATTTCGTCCAGCACATCATCGACCTGAGTCTTGACCGGGCGGATCTCGACCTCGGGGTCCAGAAGGCCAGTGGGGCGGATCACCTGTTCGGCAAAGACGCCGCCGGCCTGCTCCATCTCCCACTTGGCCGGAGTGGCCGAGACAAACACCGACTGCGGGCGCATCGCGTCCCATTCCTCGAACTTGAGCGGGCGGTTGTCCATGCAGCTGGGCAGGCGGAACCCGTGTTCGGCCAGCGTGAACTTGCGCCGATAGTCGCCCCGATACATCGCGCCGATCTGCGGCACGGTGACGTGGGATTCATCGGCAAAGACAATCGCATTGTCGGGGATGAATTCGAACAGAGTTGGCGGCGGCTCGCCCGGCGCACGGCCGGTCAGATAGCGCGAATAATTCTCGATCCCGCTGCACACGCCTGTCGCCTCGAGCATCTCTAGGTCAAAGTTGGTGCGCTGTTCCAGCCGCTGTGCTTCCAGCAGCTTGCCTTCGTCATTGAGCTGCTTGAGCCGCTGGTGCAGCTCCAGCTTGATGCCCTTGATGGCCTGTTGCAGCGTCGGGCGCGGGGTCACATAGTGGCTGTTCGCATAGATGCGGATCTGCTCGAACGTGTCGGTTTTCGCGCCGGTCAGCGGATCGAATTCGGTGATCGCCTCCAGCTCTTCGCCAAAGAACGAAAACCGCCAGGCCCGATCCTCAAGGTGGGCCGGCCACATCTCGATGACATCGCCGCGCACGCGGAACATGCCGCGCTGGAACGCGGCCTCGTTGCGCTTGTATTGCTGGGCAACCAGCTCGCGGATGAACTCGCGCTGGTCATAAAGGCCGCCGACCTTCAGATCCTGCGTCATCGCCGAATAGGTCTCGACCGAGCCGATGCCGTAGATGCAGCTGACCGAGGCGACGATGATCACATCGTCCCGTTCCAGCAGCGCCCGGGTGGCCGAGTGGCGCATCCGGTCGATCTGTTCATTGATCTGGGATTCTTTCTCGATATAGGTGTCCGTCCGCGGCACATAGGCCTCGGGCTGGTAATAGTCGTAATAGGACACGAAATATTCGACCGAGTTGTCGGGAAAGAACCCCTTGAACTCGCCGTAAAGCTGCGCCGCCAGCGTCTTGTTGGGCGCCAGGATGATGGCAGGGCGCTGCGTTTCCTCGATCACCTTGGCCATGGTAAAGGTCTTGCCGGTGCCGGTGGCGCCCAGCAGAACCTGGTTCTGCTCGCCCGCGGTGACGCCTGCGGCCAGTTCGGCAATCGCCGTGGGCTGGTCGCCCGCCGGCTTGAACGGCGTATGCATCACGAACCGCTTCCCGCCTTCCAGCTTGGGGCGGGTCAGCACGTCGGGGCGCAGGACGGGCATGTTGGTGTTGTTATGGGGCATGGGTGATTCCCTTGGTCGCCCCTAGAGTTGGTCACATTTTGTTCACGTGCAAGGGGGTCAGCCCCGCTTGGCCACCCGCCCGCTGCGCCAGATGGTGAACACGCCGGCCCCCACCACGATCAGCGCCCCGATGAACACGTTCGGCGCGATCACCTCGTTGAACACCGTCACGCCGATGATCGACACGAAGACCAGCTGCAGATAGGCGAAGGGCTGGATCGCGCTGGCCTCGGCCACCTCATAGGCGCGGATCATCAGCCAGTGGCTGAAGATGCCGGTGCAGCAGATCACCGCCATGAAGGCCCAGTCGCGCGGCAGCATCGGTTCCCAGAACAGGATCCCGATGGGCGTCAGCACCACGGTGCCCGCCACACCCGCCCAGAACAGCGAGACCGAGGCACTGTCCTTTTGCCCGACATAGCGGGTCAGCAACCCATACAGCGCAAACAGCAGCGCGGCAAAGATGGCGATCAGCGCCTCGGGCGCAAAGACGGCAAAGCCGGGGCGCAAGATCACCAGCACACCGACAAAGCCGATGGCAATCGCCGTCCAGCGCCGCCAGCCGACCCGCTCGCCCAGCACCGGGCCGGACAGCGCGGCAATCAGCAGCGGATAGGCGGCGAACAACGCATGGGCATTGACCAGCCCCAGCGTGGCAAAGGCCAGCACCGCGATGCAGATTTCAAACGCCAGCAACACCCCGCGAAAGACCTGCAGCCGCGGAAATTGCGACCGCGTCGCGGCCCGAAACCCCTGTGGATGGCGCAGGGCCACCGCAATGACAAAGGCGGCAAAGAACCAGTACCGAACGGTCACCACCATCCAGACATTGTAGGTTTCCGCCAGATGCCGGGAAAACCCGTCCTGAATGGCAAAGACCAGCGTGGTGGCCACCATCAGCCAGATGCCAAGTTTCGTGTTCTGAACCGCCATTCTCAGGCCCCCTTTGTCCGGCCGACCCGCACCAGCGTCACCAGCCCCGCGCCCACCACGACGGCGGCCCCGATCAGCGTTGCCAGCTGCAGCGGCTCGCCAAAGACGGCGACCCCCATCAGCATGACGAACACCAGTTGCAGATAGGCAAAGGGCTGCACCACATTCGCCTCGGCCCGCGTGTAGCAGCGGATCACCAGCCAGTTCGCCAGAATGGCAAAGCCGCCATTTGCCACCGTCAGGCCCCAGTCCTCCAGCGGCATCGGCTGCCAGAACCAGATCCCGATCGCGCTCATCAGCACGGCGCCCAGAATGCCGGACCAGAAAAAGGCCACGAACGAGGGCTCGGCCCGTGTCGCCAACCGGGTCAGCACGGAATACAGCGCGAACAGCGCCGCCGATCCCAGCGCCAGCAGCGCCAGCGGGCTGAACAGATCGCTGCCCGGCCGCAAGATGATCAGGATGCCGCAAAACCCCGCCCCGATCGCCAGCCAGCGCGCCAGCCCCACCCGCTCGCCCAGCACCGGGCCGGACAGCGCCGCAACCAGCAGCGGGCAGACGGCAAAGACCGCATGGGTGTTGATCAGCCCGATCAGCGTGAAGCTGGCAACGATCAGGCAGATCTCCGATATGTGCAGCACCGCCCGCGCCAGGTTCAGCCCCGGCCGCCGCGTGGTGACAGCGGCCCGCAACCCCTGCGGCTGACGCAAGGCCAGCAGCAGAACGAACCCGGCAAAGAACCAGTAGCGGATCATGATGGTCTGCCAGACGGTATATTCGCCGGCCAGATGCCGCGACAGCCCGTCCTGCACCGTCAGGGCCGCCACCGCGCCGATCATCAGCCAGATGCCTGCGCGGTTGTCTTGCGCGGTCATGTCACCCCAGCCTGCCCACGCTCATGTGGCGCTTGTGCCCAAATCCTGCGCGACGCTCTACCTGAAAGCCGGCCGCCTGCAAGGCCCGGCGCACATGGCCCGCAGCCGTATAGGTGGCAAAGCTGCCCTGCGCGCCGGTATGGGCCGCCACCTCGGCCATCAGCGCCTCGCCCCACATCTCGGGGTTCTTGGCGGGGGAAAAGCCGTCCAGGAACCAGGCATCCGCGCGGCCCTGCCAGGCGGGCAGCGTGTCGCGCACATCGCCCACGATCACCTCGGCCTCCAGCCCCTCCATGCGGATCACCCGCGCGCCGCTGGCCCACTGGTCCAGGAACGGGCCGGCAATCGCCTCGGCCTCGGGGAAGGCCTGCAAGGCGCGGGCAATATCGGTCGCGGCCAGCGGATAGCCCTCGAAGCTGGTGAACCGCAGCGGCCCCGCAACCCCGGCCGCCCGCCAGCAGATCAGCGCCGCCAGCATGTTCAGCCCGGTCCCGAACCCCAGCTCGGCCACATGGAACCCCGGCCGGAACCGGCCCGGCAGATCGTTGCCATCCAGAAACACATGCCGCGTTTCCGCCAGCCCGTTGCCCAGCGAGAAATACGGATCGTCAAAGCGCTGCGAGACCGGAACCCCGCCCTCTTTCCACTCCAGCCCGTCTCCTGCGACCATCGCGCCCTTGCCCCTTTGCCTTTTCCAAAATACCCCGGGGGAGGCCGCCATCGGCGGCCGGGGGCAGCGCCCCCTTCTCGGCCCCCGCAAGCGCAAAGGCAAGGCATGAGCGAGATCACCATCCTCGGCGCCGGCATCTTCGGCCTGTCCTGCGCATGGGAGGCCGCAAGGCGCGGCGCCCGCGTGCAGGTGATCGACCCGAATGGTCCCGGCGCCGGTGCCTCGGGCGGGCTGGTCGGGGCACTCGCCCCCCACGCCCCCGAAGGCTGGGCGGCGGCCAAGGCGCTGCAGCTTCAGGCCCTGCTGATGGCGCCGGACTGGTGGTCCGGGGTCGAGGCGGCATCCGGCCTGCCCTCGGGCTATCTGCGCAGCGGCCGGGTGCAACCGCTCACGGATGCCCGCGCCGTCGAACAGGCCCATGCCCGCGCGACTGGTGCGCAAACCCTGTGGCAAGGCCAGGCCCTCTGGCGCGTCCGTCCGGCAGACCGCCCCGGCGATCCGACCAGCCCGACCGGCATGGTCGCCGAAGATACCCTGACCGCCCGCCTGCACCCCCGCATGGCCCTGGCCGCGCTGATCGCCGCGATCCGCGCCCAGGGCGGCACGGTGGAACGCAGCGGCACGGCCCGCGGGCCGGTGATCCATGCGACCGGGGCCGCCGGTCTGCGCGATCTGTCGAATGATCTGGGGCGCGCGGTCGGTCGGGGCGAAAAGGGGCAGGCGCTGTCGCTGGCCTTCGATGCCCGCGACTGGCCACAGATTTATGCGCCTGGCCTGCACATCGTGTTTCACGCCGACGGCACGACGGCCATAGGTTCGACATCCGAGCGCGACTATGACCGCGCCGACGCCACCGACACGCAGCTTGACGCCCTGCACGCCCGTGCCGTCGAGGTGCTGCCCGCCTTGCGCGATGCGCCCATCCTGGCCCGCTGGGCGGGCGAGCGTCCGCGCGCCGCCAGCCGCACCGTTCTGCTGGATGCCTGGCCCGGCAAACCCGGCCATTTCATCGCGAATGGCGGGTTCAAGACCGGCTTTGCCATGGCCCCGCTGGCCGCAGGGCTGCTGATGGACAGGGTGCTGGACGGGGCCGACCGCATTCCTGATGCCTGGCGCATGGCGGGGTAAACCCCGCCATCCCCCAAGGGACCCCAGGCCCGTCAAAGGGCAGCTCTTACCCCTTGGGCGGCCAGACCGGACGATCCAGCTGGAACATGTCCTGCGTGCGGGCATACCAGCCCGACCCATGCATCCGCCCGATCAGCTCCAGCGCCGGCGTGTCGATATGCCCGCGTTCGGCATTGGTCACATAGGGATCGTCGATATGAACCGCGAGAATGCGGCCGATCACCACCGTCTGCTGCGGGCCGGTAACCACGGCCGACAGCGTGGTGCATTCAAAGCTGACCGGGCTTTCGGCAATGCGCGGGGCGCGGATATGGGTGCTGGGGGCCGGGGTCAGCCGGGCGACATCCAGCTCTGACACATCGGCCGGGGCATCGATGCAGGTCAGGTTCATCGCCTCGGCCAGACGTTCGGGCACAAGGTTGACCACGAATTCCCCGGTATCAAGGATATTGCGCGCCGTATCCTTGAACCCCTTGACCGGATCGGCCAGCAGCCCCAGCGCCAGTGTAGGCGGCGTGTGCCCCATCGCATTAAAAAAGCTGTAGGGCGCGGCATTCACCACCCCCGACTTGCCAAGGGTCGAGACCCAGGCAATCGGACGCGGGGTGATCGTGGCCGTCATCAGCTTGTAGCCGATGCCGGGGGCGAGCTTGTCGTAATCGAACCTCATGCTTCGCGCACCGCCTTCTTGGGTTGCGTGTCCACTGTCAGCTGGAACACGTCGGGCCGGGCATAATGGCCCGTGCAGTCGAAATCGAACTTGCCGCGCGCCACGTCCACCGGGTCAAGCGTGGCATACAGCACCGTCTCGCCGCTGAAATCGGGGCCAGCCAGCACCTTGCCCAAAGGCGAGACAATGGCCGATCCGCCCCGCATCATCACGGTATCCGGCGCATCCCCCAGCGCGGATTCGTGATCCGCCGCATAGGCCGCACGGGTGATGTGCTGGCAGGCGGTCAGCACGAAGCACCGCCCCTCCAGCGCGATATGCTGCATGGTGCCCAGCCAGGTGTCACGGTCATCGGCGGTCGGGGCGCAATAGATGGTGACGCCCTGGTGATACATGTGCATCCGCAGGGCCGGCATATAGTTTTCCCAGCAGATCACCGCACCGATCGTGCCGAAATCGGTCTTGAACACCGGCATGGTCGAGCCATCGCCAAAGCCCCAGATCAGCCGCTCGCCCGCTGTGGGCATCAGCTTGCGGTGCTTGCCGACCAGCCCCTTGGCACCATCGAAGTAAAGCGCGGTGCAATAGACCGTGCCGCCATCGCGCTCGATCACGCCGATCACGGCAAAGGCGCCGGTTTCCGCCGTTGCCTCGGCAATCACGGCCACCTCGGGGCCATCAAGGTCGATGGCCGCCGCGTGGTAGCGGGCAAAGGCCTCGCGCCCCTCGGGCTTGCGCATCCCGATCGGAGCGCCAAAGCTCGCCCCCTTGGGATAGCCGCCGATCAGCGCCTCGGGGAAGACCACCAGCCGGGCGCCCTGCCCGGCTGCCTCGCGCAAGGTGGCAGCGGCCTTTTCGGCGGTGGCCAGACTGTCATCTGGCAATGAGGCGATCTGGGCGACGGCGACCTTGAAGGCGGCAGACATGACAGGCGGTCCTTTTGCGGCAAGGGAAGGACCGGGGGTTTCACACCCCCGGACCCCCGTGGGATATTTGAGGACAGATGAAAGGGCGGCCGGGGCGCCGTCAACCCATCGTGGCGTCAATCACCGGATGGCGGATGGTGCCGATGCCTTCGACACAGGCGACCACGGTATCGCCCGGCCACATCCATTCCTGCGGCTTGCGGCCCGCACCAACCCCTTCGGGCGTGCCGGTGGCGATGATGTCGCCCGGCTCCAGCGTGATGCCGCTGGACAGATCGGCGATCAGCTCATCGACCTTGAACAACATCTTGGCCGTGTTGGAGCGCTGCTTTTCGACGCCGTTGATCGTCAGCCACAGATCCAGCACCTGCGGATCGGGGATTTCGTCGGCGGTCACGATGCAGGGACCAAAGGGCGCATAGCTGTCCATGCCCTTGGAAAAGATCCACTGCCCGGCGCGGCGGTTGTCGCGGGCCGACACGTCGATGATCACAGAATACCCAAACACATGATCCAGCGCCTCGGCGCGGTCGACGCGGGTTGCCGTGGTGCCGATGATGACCGCCAGTTCGACCTCCCAGTCAAGCTGCTGGGTGATGGCCTTGTTATGACGGATCGGCTCGCCCGGCCCGATCACCGTGGTCGGCGGCTTGGAAAACACGACCGGCTGCTTCGGCAGATCAGGCGCGGTATCCAGCGCGGTCGAGCTTTCGGCAACGTGGTCCAGGTAGTTCAGCCCGATGCCGAAGATATTCTTGCGCGGGCGCGGGATCGGCGCCAGCAGCTTGACGTTTTTCAGCGCGACGGCCGTTCCGGGCGGGAAATGCCCGTCGCAATCGTCCATCAGCGAGGCCAGCGCCTCGAGCCCCGGGCGGCCCAGGTCGATCAGGCCCAGCATCGAATCGGGCAGCGCTTCATCGAAGGCCGCGCCAAGGCTGGCAACATCGACGACCAGATCATCGGCGATCACGCCAAGACGGGCCGGGGCTTCGACCCCGGCGCGGAAGGTGACAAGTTTCATGCAGTCCTCACTTGATGGGCTGATAGCCGCCGTTTTCGCCAAACGCCTGTTCGCGATACAGGCCCAGGGCACGCATCACCGGCAGATCGCTCAGACAGAACAGGCAGGCATCCTCGGTGGCCGAGCCGTTGACATGTTCGTGCCAGGCCCACGAGGGCACGCAGAAAATGTCACGCTCGGACCAGTCAAAGCGCTTGCCGTTGATGATCGAATGGCCCGACCCCTTGGCGACCGTATACAGATAGCTGCCGGTATGGCGATGCGCCTTGGTATGTTCACCGGGGCGTAGCATCTGCATGCTGGCACCCATGGTGCGCATCACCGGGCCATTGGTGGTGGGGTTGACGTATTCCATCAGCACCCCGTCAAAGGGTGATCCATCGGTGCAGGCCGCATAGCGCGCCAGCGCCTCGTAGGTCGGTTCCCATTCGTATTTGAACATCGGGCTATAGCCCTTGGTCCAGTCGCCGCCGCCCGGCGTCAGGCCCGGATTGCCCCAGGTCTTGGTCATGTCATCGACCGCATAGCCAACGGCCTGGGTCAGATCGGGGTGAACTTCGTAGAAATTCGCCTCCATTGCATTGACAAAGGGAATGTCCAGGCAATCCTGCCAGATGCACGGGCTGCCCTCGGCCGCCACGGCATGTTCATGCCAGGTGCCGTTCGGGGTCAGCACGAAATCGTTGCGGCCCAGCGTCATCTTGTGGCCATCGACCACGGTATAGGCGCCCGCGCCTTCCAGGATGAAACGGATCGCGCTGGCCGAATGGCGGTGCGCCGATGCCGCCTCGCCAGGGTTCATCACCTGAAGGCCCGAGTAGATCCAGCCGACAGCCGCCGCCACATCGTCACGCCCCGGATTGCGCAGATAGATCACCCGGCGCCCTGCCTTTTCCGGCGTCACCAGATCGACCGACCGCAGCACCGGCTCGCGCAATTCGTTCCAGCGCCACAGCATCGGCACGGACGAGGATTGCGGCTCCCAAGGTTCGATCTTGTTCGCCACCGTCCACAGCGCGCCGGCGCCGAAACGGTCGAGATCGTTGTAATATGCCAGCAGCTCGGGCGTGTCTTCGACGTTCGCGCGACCGGCCACATCCTCGCGGTGGTTCTCATGCGGGCGTGCCATCTGGTCCTCCATGGTGGGATCGGGCCGAGTGTGCGACTCGACTGCCCCGAATGCAACAGGATTTTCGAAAATATTGCGCGCGGCGATGCAGCATTTCGCCTTGTTCCAAATATCCTGGGGGGCAGGCGCGCCACCAACGCCTGGCCAGACAGCAAAAAGGGGGGCAAGGCCCCCCTTCGCGACCGGCTGACGCCGACCTCAGAAATCCAGATTCTCGACGCTCAGGGCGTTTTGCTGGATGAACTCGCGCCGCGGTTCGACCACATCGCCCATCAGCTTGGTGAAGATGTCATCCGCCTCGGCCACATCGTCGATGCGCACCTGCAGGAAGGTCCGCGCCTCGGGGTCCAGCGTAGTTTCCCACAGCTGTTCGGGGTTCATCTCGCCCAGGCCCTTGTAGCGTTGCAGCGACAGGCCCTTTTCGCCCTCGGACAGGATGGCCTTGAGCAGGTCGGTCGGCCCGTTCACCGGGACTTCCCGCTCCTTGCGCACCAGACGGCTGCCGCTGACATAGGCGTCGCGCGTCGTGCTGGCGACCTGCGCCAGGCGCCGCGCCTCGCCAGAGCGCAGGACCGCGCCGTCCAGGGTGCGGATCTCCTCGACCCCGCGCAGCACGCGGGCCAGGCGGATGCCCTGATCCTGGGTGATGCGCCCTTGCCAGCCGCGTTCGTATTCCACCGCCACCGCATCGAGGCGCGCGGCGACCTTGTCGGCCACCGCCTGCAGATCGGTCTGCCCGGCATCAAAGGCACCGGCAATCGCCGCCTGTTCCAGGATCGCGCGCGGGTAATGCGTGGGGAAGGCATCAAGGATGCGGCGGAACTGCCGCGCGCCTTCGATGACCCGGCCCAGATCGGCGCCCGCAATCTCTTCGCCCGATCCCAGACGCAGCACCGCGCCTTCGGTGCCCTGCGCGATCAGGTAATCGTCCAGCGCCGCCTGATCCTTGAGGTAAACCTCGGACTTGCCACGCGACACCTTATACAGCGGTGGCTGCGCGATATAGAGATACCCGCCTTCGATCAGCTGCGGCATCTGCCGGAAGAAGAACGTCAGCAGCAGCGTGCGGATATGCGCGCCATCGACGTCGGCATCGGTCATGATGACGACCTTGTGGTAGCGCAGCTTGCCGATGTCGAATTCGTCCCGGCCGATCCCGGTGCCAAGCGCGGTGATCAGCGTGCCGATTTCCGCGCTGGACAGCATCTTGTCGAACCGGGCGCGTTCCACGTTCAGGATCTTGCCGCGCAGCGGCAGCACGGCCTGATTGGCGCGCGACCGGCCCTGCTTGGCCGACCCGCCGGCCGAGTCACCCTCGACCAGGAACAGCTCGGATTTCGACGGATCGCGTTCCTGGCAATCGGCCAGCTTGCCCGGCAGCGACGCCACATCCAGCGCCGTCTTGCGACGCGTCAGCTCGCGTGCCTTGCGGGCGGCCTCGCGCGCCAGTGCGGCCTCGATGATCTTGCCGACGATGGATTTGGCCGGGCCGGGGTTTTCCTCGAACCATTCGGCCAGCTTTTCGTTGACAAGGTTCTCGACCGCCGGGCGCACCTCGGATGAGACCAGCTTGTCCTTGGTCTGGCTCGAGAATTTCGGATCCGGCACCTTGACCGACAGAACGCAGGTCAGCCCTTCGCGCGCGTCGTCGCCGGTGAAATCCACCTTCTCGCGCTTGGCGATGCCGCTGGTCTGGGCATAGCTGTTGATCGTGCGCGTCAGCGCGCCGCGGAACCCGGCAAGGTGGGTGCCGCCATCGCGCTGGGGAATGTTGTTGGTGAACGGCAGCACGTTTTCGTGGTAGCTGTCGTTCCACCACATGGCGATTTCCACGCCGATGCCGTTCTTTTCCCCGACCATATAGATCGGTTCAGCCATCACCGCCGTCTTGGATCGGTCAAGGTATTTGACGAATTCCTTGACCCCGCCGTCATAGAACAGCTCGGTCCGCAGGGGTTCGGCCGGGCGCTCATCTTCAATGATGATGCGCACGCCGGAATTCAGGAACGCCAGTTCCCGCAGCCGCGTTTCCAGCGTCTTGAAGCTGTAATCGAGGTTCGAGAAGGTGCCATCCGGCCGGTTCGTCTTGGCCGAGGCCATGAACCTCACCTCGGTCCCCCGCTCGCCCGGCGCAGGACCGACCGGATGGACATGGACAACGCATTCGCCATGCTCGAACCGGGCGCGGTATTCGGTATCGTTGCGCCAGACCCGCAGCTCCAGCCATTCCGACAGCGCGTTGACGACCGAAACGCCCACCCCGTGCAGACCGCCCGAGACCTTGTAGGCGTTGCCGCCTTCGTCGGTGTTGTTGAATTTGCCGCCGGCGTGCAGCTGGGTCATGATGACCTCGGCCGCCGAGACGCCTTCCTCGGCATGAATGTCGATCGGGATCCCGCGCCCGTTGTCACGCACGGAAACGCTGGAATCGGCATGGATCTTGACCGTCACCGCGGTCGCATGGCCGGCCAGCGCCTCGTCGATGCCGTTGTCCACGACCTCATAGACCATGTGATGCAGGCCGCTGCCATCGTCGGTGTCGCCGATGTACATGCCGGGACGTTTGCGGACCGCCTCCAACCCCTTGAGAACCTTGATGGAATCGGCGCCGTATTCGTCGGCCTTCCGTGCTGCTTCGGCCATGCCTGCCTTACCCTTCACGTTGCCCGCAGGTTATAGCTGCGGGGGGCGGGATTGTCACGCCTTGGGCGCGCTTTTCCGCCTCATGTAAAGGGAATGACCAGCCCGACCAGAACCAGCAGGACGCCCGACCCGACATTCAGCCGCCGCACGGCCTGCGGGCTCGACAGCAGCCGCCGCGCGCGGTCCAGGAACAGCGCAAGGCACAGGTTCCCCAGCATCGGCACGATGGCCGAGATCACCAGGATCGCGGCAATATCCGGCACCGTCACCCGGGACAGATCGAAGAACCCCGGCAGAAAGCCCATGTAGAACAGGATCGCCTTGGGGTTGCCGATCACCGCCGCCACGCCCACCGAAAAGCCGGCCCAGATACCGGGCCGCGTCATGCGGCTGTCGGTGCCCGGCGCGGCCGCCGGCTTGCGGATCAGCAAGATGCCCATCACGATGAACACCCCCGCCGCAATCCAGCGCAGCACGGTCAGCGCATCGCCATACAGCGACAGCACCCAGGCCAGCCCCAGAATGGCACACAGCGGCCACAGCAGATCGCCCAGCGCCACGCCCACCGCCAGCGGCCAGGCCGCCGCCATGCCCCCCGACAGCGCCCGCGCCGTCAGCGCCACCCAGACCGGGCCGGGCACCGCCCAAAGACCCGCCATGCCCAGGGCATAGAGGGCAAGTTCACCAAGCGTCACGGTCATGGCAGGGTCAGACTCCCGTCTTCGGACAGCGGCCAGAAGGGGTTCATCGCCACCTCCCAGACATGGCCATCCGGGTCGGCCCAATAGCCGGAATAGCCGCCCCAGAACACTTTTTCCGGCCGTTTCAGCGCACTCGCCCCCGCCGCCAGCGCGGCGGCAAAGGCGGCGTCCACCTCGGCCTCGGTGGCAAAGTTCTGCGCCAGCGTCACGGCGCCGGTGCCCAGCGTCGCCCCAGGCCGGCCCTGATCCGCCGCCAGATCGGCCAGCCCGAACAGCGCCAGCACGGCCCCCTGCATCTGAAAGAACGCAACCCCCGGCTGGCTTTGGCCATGTTCAACCCAGCCAAGCCGGGCATAGAACGCCCGCGCGGCGGCCAGATCGGCCACACCAAGGGTTGTCAGTGTCACACGTTGCGGGGTCATGCCGCGATCACCTCTGAAACACCGCCGCTTTCGGCAACGGCAAAACCCTGCGCCCTTGCGCCCAATGTCTCGAACAGCCCTGCCTCGGTCCCGGTCAGAAAGGCCTGAGCCCCCAGCGCGCAGATTTCGTCATACAGCGCCGCCCGGCGGCCAGGGTCAAGATGCGCTGCAACCTCGTCCAGCAAGATCAGCGGCGGGCGCCCCAGATCCTCGGCCGCAATCCGGGCGCTGGCCAGGATCAGCGAGATCAGCAGCGCCTTCTGCTCGCCGGTGGAACATTGCGCGGCGGGCATCGACTTGGCGGCCCAGACGGCCCGCAGATCGGCCCGGTGCGGGCCCGACAGGCTGCGCCCCGCCGCCATGTCCCGGCGCCGCCCCGCCACCAGCGCGGCGGCCAGATCGTCCGCCCCCTCGCCCGCGTCCAGCTCCAGCATGGCAGCAGGAAAGGCACCATCAACCTGCGCCGACTGCAACCGCGCCACCACATCGCGCCGCGCCTCGGTGATCCGCGCGCCGGCCTCGACCATCCGCGCCTCGATGGCGCCATACCAGGCCGCGTCCTGCACCTGATCCTTCAGCAGCCGGTTGCGCTCGCGCATGGCGCGCTCATAGTCCAGCGCGGCCTCGGCGTGACCGGCATGCAAGCTCAGGACCAGCCGGTCCAGAAACCGCCGACGCCCCTCGGGGGCCTCGATCCACAGCCGGTCCATGGCGGGCACCAGCCAGACCACCCGCGCCAGCGCGCCCATCGCCGCCTGCGTTGCGGCCTTGCCGTCAATCTTTACCTGACGGCCGGCGCCCTCGGCCCAGGTCTCGACCTCGTGGCCCTCGACGATGGCCGCCACCTTCCAGCCCGCCGCATCGGGGCGCCGCCCGATGTCCTCGGCAGCAGCGCGGCGCAGACCACGCCCCGGCGACAGCAGCGAAATCGCTTCAAGGATATTGGTCTTGCCTGCCCCGTTCGGCCCCCAGATCGCCACGGGCCGGCCGTCAAACTCCAGCCGCAAGGCCCTGTGGCTGCGGAACATGGCCAGCCGCAACATGCTCAGCATCCCGCGGCCTCGTCCACTTTGCCTTTTTGCAAATACCCCACGGGGGCCCGGGGGTGTGAAACCCCCGGTTCCACATCCGTCACACGCGCATCGGCATGACGACATAGACCGCCGACATGTCGTTCCCTTCGCGCATCAAGGTCGGATCGCCCGAGGAGTTGAACAGGAACACCGCATTCTCGCGGTCAACCTGGCTGGCGATTTCCAGCAGGTATTTCGCGTTGAACCCGATCTCCAGCCGCTCATCGCCATAGGCGACGACCAGCTCTTCCTCGGCTGCACCCGAATCCGGGGCGTTGACCGACAGGACCAGACGGTCCTCGTCAAGGCTCAGCTTCACCGCCCGGCTGCGCTCGGACGACACCGTCGCCACGCGATCCACCGCCTTGGCGAAATCGCCGGCGTCAACCTCCAGCCGGCGCGAATTGCCGACCGGGATCACGCGGGTATAGTCGGGGAACGTCCCGTCGATCACCTTCGAGGTCAGGGTGATCGTCGGCGTGGCAAAGCGCACCTTGGTTTCGGAAACCGACACGGCGATCTGCGCCTCGTCGTCATCCAGCAGCTTGCGCAGCTCGCCCACCGTCTTGCGCGGCACGATCACGCCCGGCATTCCGGTCGCGCCGTCGGGCAGCGGCGCGTCGATGCGCGCCAGCCGGTGCCCGTCGGTCGCCACGCAGCGCAGCACCGGGCCTTCGTCGCCCTGTGCGGTGTGCATGTAGACGCCGTTCAGGTAATAGCGCGTCTCTTCGGTGGAAATCGCGAATTTCGCCTTGTCGAACAGCCGGCGCAGCACCGGCGCAGGGGCCGAGAAGTTCGAGACATATTCCGACGACGCCATGACCGGGAAATCCTCGCGCGGCAGCGTCGCAAGATTGAAGGTGGAACGCCCCGCCTCGATCACCAGACGGCCGCTTGCCGCCTCGTCCGTCAGCGTGACCAGCGCGCCATCGGGCAGCTTGCGCACGATTTCATGCAGCATGACGGCCGAAACCGTGGTCGCGCCCGGGCGTTCGACCTGGGCGGCGGCCTTGTCCACCACCTCGATATCCAGATCGGTGGCGCGGAACGACACGCCCGCCCCTTCGGCCTCGATCAGCACATTCGCAAGGATCGGAATCGTGTTGCGCCGCTCGACCACCGACTGGGCCTGCGCCACGGCTTTCAGAAGCGTCGCGCGCTCGATGCTGAACTTCATCCGAACCCCCTGTGTTCTTGCCCGCCGGGCGGCAGCCCCCGGGGCCACGAAACTACCCGGTTTCCTGCGACAGACAAGGGGGTTGGCGGCACAAAGCGCCGCGAAAGACCCCTGCAAGACGTCCGGCGCGCGGCTTGGGTGGCTGCGGGCCGCCCTGCGCCCTTGTGACGCGCGGGCGGCCGCCCCCTTACATCATCCCCGGCACCACCTGATCCGGCGGGCGGTGCCCATCGGCAAAGGTCTTGATGTTGAGGATCACCTTCTCGCCCATCTCGATCCGGCCCTCGATGGTGGCCGAGCCCATATGCGGCAGCAGCACCACGTTCGGCAGCTCGCGCAGCACGGGGTTGATCTCGGCGCCGTGTTCATAGACGTCCAGCCCTGCCCCGGCCAGCTCGCCCCCCTTCAGCGCGCGCACCAGCGCGTTTTCGTCGATCACCTCGCCGCGCGAGGTGTTCACGATCACCGCCGAGGGCTTCATCAGCTTCAGCCGCCGGGCATTGAGCAGATGGAAGGTCGAAGGCGTGTGCGGGCAGTTGATCGACAGAACATCGACCCGCGCCAGCATCTGGTCCAGGCTTTCCCAGAATGTCGCCTCGACCTCGCCCTCGACCTCGGGGCGCAGGCGGCGGCGGTTGTGATAATGGATCTGCATGCCAAAGGCGCGCGCGCGGCGGGCAACGGCCAGACCGATGCGGCCCATGCCCAGAATGCCCAGCCGTCGACCGCCCACGCGGTGCCCCAGATGCGCCATCGGCGACCAGCCTTGCCAGTTGCCGCCCATCATCTCGCTGATGCCTTCGGGAACCTTGCGCAAGACGCCCAGAATCAGCGCCATGGCCATGTCTGCAGTATCGTCCGACAGAACGCCCGGCGTGTTGGACACCAGAATCCCGCGCTGCCGCGCCGTCGCCACGTCGATATGATCGACCCCGGCGCCATAGTTGGCGATCAGCCGCAGCCGATCGCCCGCCTGCGCCAGCAGATTGGCGTCGATCTGGTCGGTCACGCAGGGCACCAGCACATCGGCGGCGCGCATCGCGGCGGCCAGCTCGTCACGGCTCATCCGCGTGTCAGGGTCGCGCAGCGTCACGTCGAACAGTTCGGTCATCCGGGTCTCGACCGCCTCGGGCAACCGTCGCGTCACGACAACACTCAGCCTTTTCGCGGGCATGTGATACCTCCCTGCACTTCCAAATCGCCGCCTGTTTTGGCAAGGTGGCGCAAGCGCGCGCCGGGCACAAGCACCCGCTCGCCCGCAACAGCAGCGACGCGGCAAAAAGACCGCGCGACCCAGCAAGCGGTGGCGCAAGACGCCGCAAGGACAGGCAAACAGATGCGTCAGGCGATATTCGCGCTGGGATTGGCGGCCGCGACGCTGGCCCTGAGCGGCAGCGCACCAGCCCAGACCAGCGAGGGCGAAGAGACCTCCGGCGTCACCCGCAGCGGGCAGAAGGACTGCCCGCCGGGCATCGGCTGCGTGACCCGCCGGCCGCTGCCGCGCTATGTCTCGGTCAAGGGCAGCGAGGCCCGCGCCCGCCGTGGCCCTGGCCAGGATCACCGCGTCGACTGGGTCTACAAGCGCCCCGGCCTGCCGCTGAAAGTGACCGCCGAATATGAAAACTGGCGCCGGGTCGAGGATTCCGAAGGCGCGGGCGGCTGGATGCACTATGCGCTGCTGTCGCCCACGCGCACCGCGATCGTGACCCAGGACATGGCCGAGCTGCGCGCCTCGCCCGAGGCCGGGGCAACGGTCGTCGCGCGGGCGCAGAACGGTGTCATTGCCCGGCTGCTGGAATGCCAGCCCGACTGGTGCCGCGTTTCGGCCGATGGCACGCGCGGATGGATGCCCAAGTCCGCCATGTGGGGCGTCGAGCCGGGCGAGACCTTCGACTGACCCCGTCGGGGGGCCTTGCCCCCTGCGGGCCGAACTGGCATCAGGGCCGCCCACTTCGAGGCTTCCGTCATGTCCGATTCCGATAGTCACCGCCTGAACCTGTCTGCGGCCCGCGCCTCGGTCGGCGTGGCCATTGCGCTGATCGGGGTCAAGCTCTGGGCGTTCTGGGCAACGGGGGCCCTGTCGATTGCCGCCTCGCTGGCGGATTCGACCATGGATCTGTTCATGTCGGCCGGCGCCATGCTGGCCGTGCATTACGCAGCCCGCCCGCCAGATGACGACCACGCCTTCGGCCATACCTCGGCCGAGGATCTGAGCGCCTTTGTCCAGTCGCTGTTCCTGATCGGGGCAGCGGTCGGGCTGGTCACTTCGGCTGTCACGCGATTGCTGGCCAGCACCCCGCCGCACCTGGCCAGCGAAGGCGCGGGCATCGTGGCCATGGTGATCTCGATGGCCTTCACGGCGGCCCTGGTGATCTGGCAGGGCTGGGTCGCACGGCGCACCGGAAACCGGGTGATCGCGGCGGACCGGCTGCATTATATTGCCGATCTTCTGCCGGCCGTCGGGTCAATCCTGGCGCTGGTCGCCTCGCATCTCTGGGGGCTGTGGCAGCTTGATGCGGTCGTCGCGCTGCTGGCGGCGGCCGTGCTGGCCCGCGGCGCCTGGTCGATCGGGCGCGGCGCCTGGGATGCGCTGATGGATCGCCGGGCCGACCCCGACATTCTGGACGGCATCGCCCGCATTGCCGACAGCTGGCCCGGCGTGCGCGGCTGGCATGACCTCAAGACCCGCACCGCCGGCAGCCGGGTGTTTGTCCACCTGCATATCGAGCTGGATGGCGACCAGCCCTTGCGCGAGGCCCATGACATCGGCGCCGCCCTGCGCCGCGCCATCATCGCGGCCTATCCGCAGGCGGATGTCATCATCCACAAGGATGTGGCCAGAAAGGCCCCCGCCGCACCCTGAGCGAAAATTGCCCTCATCCGCGCATGGCCATCCGGATAGAGACGGCCGCCTGCCGAATGCGGCCTTGAGACAGGAAGAACAGCCTGGCCGCCGAGTCTTTCGGCACCTTCCCCAATGTGCGAATGGCCGGACCAGCCCGCCGGGTTGCCGGCGGGCCTGCTGGTTCAGACCGTGTGCAGATACAGATCGTAATCCACATCGGGGATGGTGCGGGCAACGCGCGCATGTTCGGCGGCCTTGATGGCACAGAAGGTGCGGTGCATTTCCTCGCCCAAGGCATGGCGCAGAAAGGCCGACCCTTCGGCCGCCCGGATCGCCTCGCGCCAGTCGCGGGGAATGCGGTCGGATCCGGGTGCATCATAGCCGTTGCCGGTGGTTTCGGGGCCAGGATCGACCTTGTGGGTCAGGCCGTGGCGGATGCCTGCCAGCACCGTGGCACCCACCAGATAGGGGTTCGCATCCACCCCCGCCGGGCGATGTTCGATCCGCCGCGCGGCAATGTCGCCCACCGGGATTCGCAGCGCCACCGACCGGTTGTTGACACCCCAGGTCGGGCTGACCGGCGCATAGCTTTGCGAGGCAAAGCGGCGCCAGCTGTTCGCATGGGGGGCAAAGACCAGCATGGAGTCGGCCATCGTCTCGACCAGCCCACCCATCGCATGCAGGATCGTCGGCGACCACTGGCCGGGGCGATCCTCGGCAAAGACGTTGCGCCCCTCGGGCGTCATCAGCGAGACGTGGAAATGCATCCCCGACCCGGCATATTGTTCCACCGGCTTGGCCATGAAGCAGGCCGTCACGCCGTGCCGCCGCGCCTGCATCCGCACGATCCGCTTGAGCCGCATCAGATCGTCCGCCGCCTCCAGCACATTGGTGCGGTAATGCAGCGTCAGTTCATACTGGCCGGGGGCATATTCGGAAATCATCGTCTCGGCCCGGATCCCGGCGATTTCAGCGGCCGCATAGATATCGGAAAACAGCGGCTGCATTCCGTGCAGGTGATCGACCGAATAGACCTCTGTCTTGGACGAGGGGCGGCCATCGAGCACCGCGCGCGCCGGCTGGACCTTGCCGTTTGCATCGCGATCATTGGCCAGCAGGAAGAATTCCAGCTCGAACGCCCCTGCCGGGTGCAGGCCATCGGCCTCCATCTTGGCAAGGTTGCGGGCCAGCGCGTGGCGCGGGTCAGACCCCATGGGCAGGCCATCCAGCGTATACATCGACATGAACACCTCGGCCCGTGCCGGGTTGGTGCCATGCAGCCGTTTCAGCGTGCCAGGGATCGGCCAGGCGCGCAGATCGCCATCGCCCTGATCCCAGATCAGGCCGGTTTCGTGCACATCCTCGCCGCAGATATCGAGGCCCAGGATGGAAATCGGCAGATGCCGGCCGCCCCGGTAGAACGGCACCAGTTCGTGCCGCCGGATGATCTTGCCGCGCCCGATCCCGTTGGCATCGTGCAGCACGATGTCCACCGCCTCGATATCGGGATTGGCGGCCAGAAAGGCTTCGGCTTCGGCAACGGACGAACCAGAGGGGGAAGTGGTCATGGGATCACGCAAACAGGTCTGAAAGGGTTTCGTCAAAGGCCGCGATCAGGCGGTCGATCTGCGCCTTTTTCGTGGCCGGGCTGACCAGCATCATGTTGTGGAACGGGGCGATCAGACAGCCCCGGTTGAGCAGCATGGTATGGATGACAGCCTCCAGCCGGGGCTGGTGGGCGGCCGCTGCCTCGGCCCCATTGGTCAGGGGGCCGGGGGCGCAGATGAATTCCACCCGCGCGCCAACCCGGACAACATGCCAGGGCGCCTTGTGCCGGGCGATCACGGCCGCCAGCCCCCGTTCCAGCCGCCGGGCGCCCTTTTCCATGCGGGCATAGGCCTTGGGCGTCATCACATCGGACAGCGTGGCGCGCAGGCAGGCAAACTGCATCGGGTTGGCCGACAGCGTGGTGCCCATGCCGGAATGGCCCGGCGGGCGGGTTTCGTCATAGGCAGCCAGCCGCGCCGCCACATCGGGGCCAAGACCCCAGACCGCCGTGGGCATCCCGCCGGCCACGCATTTGCCGACCACGAAGATATCGGGCGACAGGGAATGCACGCGGGTATAGCCGCCCAGACCGCTGGAAATCGTATGCGTCTCGTCGATGATCAGCAGCGCGCCATAGCGGCGGGTCAGGGTGCGCAACCCGTCATGGAACCCCGCGCGCGGCAGCACCATGCAGGAATTGGTCATCACCGGCTCGGTCAGAACGGCAGCGATCTGCCCGGTGGCCAACGCGGCCTCGACCGCCGCGATATCGTTGAACTCGACCGAGACCGCGACGTCTGACAGATCCGTCACCTGCCCGACAAGGCCCGGGCGGTTGACGGTGCGCCCGTTGTCCAGCGCGACCATCGTGTCATCGACCGTGCC
The DNA here is from genome assembly GCF_000429765.1 of Gemmobacter nectariphilus DSM 15620. Classification (GTDB taxonomy): domain Bacteria; phylum Pseudomonadota; class Alphaproteobacteria; order Rhodobacterales; family Rhodobacteraceae; genus Wagnerdoeblera; species Wagnerdoeblera nectariphila. The sequence goes on from NZ_KE386949.1 coordinate 547,453, forward strand.
ATGATAGCAGCCGTTGAACACCAGCACCTTGCGCCGCCCCGTCACAGCGCGCGCCACGCGCAGGGCAAAGCGGTTGGCGTCGGTCGCCGTGGTGGCGATCTGCCAGCGGAAATCCCCGAACCGCTCGGTCAGCAGGCGGCCGGCCTTCAGCGCATCCTCGGTCGGCAGCATATAGGTCAGGCCGCGCCGCGCCTGCTGGCGGATCGCCCTGGCGACCGGGGCGGGGGAATGGCCGAACATGCTGCCGGTATCGCCCAGACAGAAATCGTCGATGCCGAAGCCGTCCAGATCCTCCAGCCGCGCGCCCTTGGCACTGGCGACGACCAGCGGAAAGGGCATTGGCCAGTCCTTCATCCAGTGCATCGGCACACCGCCCAGCCAGGGCGCCGCGCCGTCTGCCAGCGCCTTCTGGCTCAGGGGGCGGGCGGCTGCGAAGCGGCGCGCCTCACGCAGGGCAAGGCGTGCCAGCCGGTCAGCTGGCACGCCTGCGATCAGATCAGGATCGGACATGGGACCACCAAGGGTTTTCCCTGTCATATCGCTGCGGCAAGGGCGCGTCCACACCCTCGCCAGCGATCATTCTGCCGGGATCAGGCGCGGCTCGGACGGAACCCCAGGGATCGAGACGGGGCGGCGCGCCGGAAGTTCCCCCCGGATGCGGGCCTGTTCCAGCACAAGGAAGCACCCGGCGCCGATGATGCAGGCGGCCCCGACAAGGGTGCCGGCCTCGGGCACCTCGCCAAAGGCGACGCGGCCGATCACCACCATCCAGACGAATTGCAGGTTCATCAGCATCATGGCGACATGCGCCTTCAGCCGGGCCAGCGCGGGCACCATCAGCCAGCGGGCGGCAAAGACCGCGCTGGAATAGGCCGCGACCAGACCGACATCGGCCAGCGACATCGGCTGCCAGACAAAGGGCAGCGCGGCGCCCATCACGGCGACCATGGCGGCATGGGGCCAGAACACCTGCGCCAGCGTGTTGGGTTCGGACTTGGTCATGCGGCGCATCAGCACCAGCGACAGTGTGCCCGACCCGACCCCCAGCGCGGCAGCCAGATGCCCCCAGCCAATCCCGGCCAGACCTTGCGGGAACAGGAACAGGATGCCAAAGGCCCCCGCCCCAAGCGCCGCCCAGGCCGCAGGGGCCACGGTTTCGCCCAGCACGGGCCGCGACAGGATCGCCGCCAGCAGCGGCATCATGCCGATGAAGACAAAGACTTCGGCCAGCGGCAGGCGGGCAAAGGCGTGGTAATAGGACACCACCGACACCAGAACCAGCGCCGAGCGCAAGGCAAGCATCCAGCCGTGCCGCGTCGCCAGCCTGCCCGTCGGCCCCAGCGACGGCGTTGCGCGGTTCATCAGCAGGCTCATCCCCGCGACGACCAGACCGCAGAAGAAATACATCTGCGGCGGCGCAAAGCTGCCGGTCAGATGCTTGGTCAGACCATCGGCCGCAGCGGAAACCAGGGTGGTGGACATGACCAACCCCACCCCGACGACCACGGCAATATCCCAGTTTCGACGGCTCATGCGGCAATTCCTTTCCGGTCTACCCGTGCGAAGCGGGCAAAGAAGGGCTCGAAGGCGTGGGTAGAGGCAGCGGCGCGGTCAAGGATGTCCATCGCGGGCGGTGACAGGCGGGCTGCCAGGCGGCGGCGCATCACCGACCAGTCCGGGCTGCGCGCGGCGTCCAGATCCAGGAGCACGGCCGACAGTTCATGCAGTGCCGACGGGCGGCGCGGCGCGGCAAAACCAAGCGCACCGGCAGGCAACAGCCCCGCCATCGGTTGGCCGCCGGCAACGCTGGCCGACCAGGCGGCCATCAGCCAGGCGTGATAGTCGTCACTGCCCGCAGCACCATCCATCGGCCCGATGTAGAACTCTGCCAGATCGCCCGCGATCCCCTCTTCCCAAAGGGCCGGGGGCGTTGCGCCGCAATAGCGCAGGGCCATGCAGACCTCGGCCAGCAGGTCGGTGTTCTGTTCCAGCCAGGCGACCAGACCGGCAAATTCCAGGCTTTCGCGCAAGGTTTCGGCGCCTTCGAACGCATGGCAGCCATAGTCGGACAGATAGAACGCGATATGTGTCAGTTCATAGGCTGCCTTCTTGTTCGGCAGCGCAAAGGTTGCGGAACGCCCGGCAAAGCGCATCAGGCGTTCGGTCAGCCCATCATCGGGCAAGTCCAGCCCGACACGGCGCGCGAACAACGCAGCCTCGGCCCGCTGAAGATCGGACAGTTCCGATTCCGGCAGACCATCCGCCACGGCCCGTGCGACCAGACCCGCTGCATCCAGCCCGTTCATCCCCAGCGCGCCAAGATCAAGCGCGATGGACAGCAGAAAGCGGTAATACTGCGGAAAGAACGCCAGCCGCGTCGGCAGATCGCGCGCCGTGGCGCCATGAGCACGGCCCAGCAGCTCGGGGTCGATCATCTGGCCGGTTGCGACCAGAAGGCGCAGGACCTCGGCGTTTTCCTTGAGCCAGCGCGCATCGCCCTGACCATGCCTGTGCAGCGCAAACAGATCGACAAGTCGTTCAGGCGCAGAACCCAGCGCACGGCGCCTGCGAAAATCGGGTAGTGTCAGGATGTTCGACATGATCCCCCCAGGACCGTCGGCAGCACGGCAAGCCCTGCCGGCCAGGCAAGACGTGGATTGGGGCGCGGGCGGCTGGCAGGCCGCCCACGGCCCCGAACCTTCGCTCAGCGGTCCGAGGCGGACGAGAACATCTGCACAGCCTCGCCGCGGGCAAGATCATGCGCAGCAGGCGCGGACGCCGACGAGAACATCTCGACCGCGTTGCCCGTCTCGGTGCCAAAGGCCACCGGCGACGACGCCGACGAGAACATTTCCACCGCATTGCCACCGGCCATGCCATGGCTGCGGGGCGCGGAGGCCGAGGAGAACATTTCCACTGCATTGCCGCCGGTCATGCCGAACGGAACCGGGGCCGAGGCCGACGAGAACATTTCCACCGATTGCCCGGCAGCCATGTCGTGGCCCGCGGTGATCGAGGCGGACGAGAACATTTCGACCGCATCGCCCGCAAACATATCTGCCCCAGCCGAAACCGAAACAGCCGAATACTCTTTGATTTTCAGATTGTTGAACACTTGATTCCCCCAGTGTGTGGTAGTGGCAGCAAGCAAAGCCTAACAACCATTACGCGTTTTTCAAACAGAAAAATTTCCCGTCTTACAATTATTTTCGATCGACTATTCAACCATGGATAGAATAGAAAATACCCCACCTGCACGCGGCGTGAACGCCGAATGCTGATGGGGTCAACAACGCGGGCATCGTCCCGAATTCTCGCCGCCATGCGGCGAGTCAGGGTTCAGCCAATCAAAAGGCTGAGCCAAGACCGACTTTTTCGCAAGAACTCTGCGCGGCAATCGCTTTTCCGATCGGCCTTGCCCCATTCGCATGGCCCGGTCACAATAAGGCAAAGGCTGAACCAAGTAAGGAAAGACGATGCCCCTGATGCGCTCGTGGGTGCAAAGCGCCAATAGCCCCGACACCGACTTTCCGCTCAACAATCTTCCCTGCGGGGTCTTCTCGCGCAAGGACGAGGATCCGCGGTGCGGCGTTGCGATCGGGGACATGATCCTTGATGTCAGCGCGCTGGAAGAGGTGGGATTGCTGCGGCTTGCAGATGAACCCGTGCTGGACGTGCCCTTCTGGAACGAGGTGATGGAACTTGGCCCCGACGCCTGGGCCCGGCTGCGCATTCTGCTGCTGGGGTTCCTGACCGAAGGGTCGGATGTCAAATCCCAGGTGGAACCCTATCTGGTGCCGCAGGCGGGCAGCCGGATGCACATGCCGTTCCTGGTCTCGGAGTATACCGATTTCTATGCCGGCAAGCATCACGCCTTCAATGTCGGCTCGATGTTTCGCGATCCGGACAATGCGCTGCCGGCCAACTGGCTGCATATCCCGATCGGCTACAATGGGCGCGCCTCCTCGGTTGTCGTCTCGGGCACCGATGTGCGCCGCCCGCTGGGGCAATTGAAACCGCCAGGCTCCGAAGGGCCGGTGTTCGGCGCCTCGCAGCGGTTCGATTTCGAGCTGGAAATGGGCGCCGTGGTCGGCAAGGCGTCGGAGGGCATGGTCTCGGTGCCCGAGGCGGATACGATGATCTTTGGCTATGTGCTGCTGAATGACTGGTCGGCGCGCGATATCCAGGCGTGGGAATATGTGCCGCTGGGCCCGTTTCAGGCCAAGGCGACCGCCACGACCATTTCGCCCTGGATCGTGATGAAGGCGGCGCTGGAACCCTTCCGCACCCCGACGCCTGCGCGTGAGGTGCCCTTGCTGCCCTACCTGCGCGAACCCGGCCCCATGCTGTATGACATCGCCCTGGAGGTGGCATTGGCCCCCGAGGGCAAGGCGGAAACGGTCATCAGCCGCACCAGCTATGCCGAGATGTATTATTCGGCCGCCCAGCAACTTGCGCATCATACCAGCAGCGGCTGCGCGATGAATGTGGGCGATCTGCTGGGATCTGGCACCATCTCGGGCCCGGTCAGGGACAGCCGGGGCAGCCTGCTGGAACTGTCCTGGGGCGGGAAAGAGCCGCTGACGCTGGCGACGGGCGACGAACGCAGCTTCATCGCCGATGGCGATACCATCGTCCTGCGCGGCCATTGTCAGGGCGATGGCTATCGCATCGGCTTTGGCGAATGCCGCGGCAAGGTGGTCGCGGCGGCCACCCTTCCCGACTGGGCGCGCTGATGGCCTGGGTCGGGCTGGCGGTGCAGGCAATCGTCTTCGCCGTCTGGGCCTGGCTGGTCTTTCGCGCCCTGTTCCAGCTGCGGGCGCGGGCGGTTGACCGCTCTGGCCGCGCCTTTCCTGGCCTTGCCGCAACGCTGGAGGCCTTTGGCGCCTTCCTGCGCGCGCCGGAATTCGCACACGAGCGCCGTCAGCTTGGCCTGGCAAGCGCCGCGCTGATCGTGATGATGCTGATCAACCGAATGCTCTGGGTGCCCCGATGAATGAACCCTTGACTGCCGGGATTGCCGTCGTAGGGGGCGGTGTCGTCGGTCTGGCCTGCGCCTTGCGGCTGGCCAAGGCAGGGCACGAGGTGGTTCTGGTCGAGCCCGAAACGCCCGGCATGGGCGCCTCGTATGGCAATGCGGGCACCATCGCGGATTATGCGGTGATGCCGGTCGGAACGCCGGATGTGCTGAAATCGCTGCCCTCGCTGCTGTTTGACCGCAACTCGCCGCTGGCGATCCGGCGGGCGGCGATCCTGTCGCTCGCGCCATGGCTGATGCGATTCGCCTGGCAATCGCTGCCACATCGGGCGGCCGCCAATGCGGCGGCGCTGGCGACGCTGGTGTCGGATGCGGCGCCGCTGTGGGCCGAACTTGCCGCCGAGATCGGCGGCAGCGCCATCTTGCAACATCGCGGCGCGATCTACGTATTCGAGACCGCCGCCGCGCTGGCCGGGGCCGGGGCAGCGATGCAGGCGCGGCGCGATCTGGGGGTGACGGTCGATCTGATCGATTCGCAAGACCTTGCGGCGCTGGAGCCCGGTCTGCCGCCTGCGGCAGGCGGCGCGTTTTTCCCCAAGGCTCTGTTCCTGTCGGACCCCGGCCGCATGGTTGGCCTGCTGGCAAAGGCGGTGGCGGATGCAGGCGTGCCACATATCCGTGCGCGGGTCGATCGGCTGCGGCGCGGGCCGGATGGTGTTCATCTGTCGGGGCATGGGCTGCACCTGACCGCCCGCCGGGTGGTGATTGCCGCAGGTGCCCATTCGCGGGATCTGGCCTTGCAGGCAGGCGACCGGGTGCCGCTGGACACCGAGCGCGGCTATCATCTGGAATGGGACATGCCGGCCCCGCTGCTGTCGCGCCCCTGCTGCCCAACCTCGCGCGGGTTCTACCTGTGCCCGATGGAGGGGCGCCTGCGCGCTGCCGGAACGGTCGAGCTGGGCGGGCTGACCGCGCCGCCTTCGCCCCACCGGCTCGCCCGGCTGAACGAGGGGGTCAGCGCGTTCTTTCCCCAGCTGGGCGCGCCGTCGCGCAGCTGGATGGGGTTCCGCCCGTCCCTGCCCGACAGCCTGCCGGTGATCGGACCCTCGGCCGAAGGGCCGGATGTGATTCACGCCTATGGTCATGGCCATATCGGGCTGACGCTGGCCCCTGTCACCGCCCGGCTGGTCGAATCGGTCGTTGCAGGCACCGCCCCGGACCGCGACATGCTGCCCATGCATCCGGGGCGGTTCTAGGATGCGGCTTTTGCTGCTAACGGCGCTGGCCATGACGGCCTTTGCCGCGAATTCGCTGCTGAACCGGGCAGCTGTCGGGTCGGGGCTGGTCGATCCCTTTACCTTTGCGGCGATCCGGGTCGCCTCGGGCGCGGCGGTGCTTCTGGTGCTGGTGCGGCTGCGGTCAAGGCCGCTGCCCTGGCGCGGGCGGCTGGTGCCGGTGCTGGCCCTGACCACCTATATGCTGGGCTTTTCAGCGGCCTATCTGGGGCTTGCTGCCGGAACGGGGGCGTTGATCCTGTTCGGGACCGTGCAGGTGACCATGTTCACCGGGGCGCTGCGGGCGGGCGAATCGCTGCCCATGCGGCGCTGGATCGGGGCGGGGCTGGCGCTGACCGGGCTGGCGGCCCTGCTGCTGCCGGGCGCGGGTGCCGTGCCCGCCTTGCCCCCGGCACTGGCCATGGTGGCGGCCGGTATCGGCTGGGGCATCTATTCGCTGTCCGGCCGTGGGGGCACCGATCCGCTGGCGGCGACGGCGGCGAATTTCACGCTCGCCCTGCCGCTTGTCCTGCTGCCGCTGCTGGCCAGCGCACCGCAGGTGGACCCTGCGGGCATTGCGCTGGCCGTGGCCTCGGGGGCGATTGCCTCGGGCCTTGGCTATGCGTTGTGGTTCGCCGTGGTGCCGCAACTGGGCGCCGCCCGGGCGGCGGTGGCGCAACTGTCGGTGCCGGTCATCGCGCTGGCCGGCGGCGCCCTGCTGCTGGCAGAGATGCCGCGCCCTGCAGTGATTCTGGCCGCCCTGCTGGTGCTGGCCGGCGTCGCGCTGGCGGCGCGGCGCTAGCCCGCCAGTTGCCGGGCAATCGCCCAGGACACCGGGATCGCCACCACAAAGCCGATGGCGGCCCCGATCAGGATGGGTTGCAGCGTGTCAAAGCCGGTGGTCAGGGCGATCACGACGCCAATGCCCATCAGGGTCGTCGCCACCATCGAAAATATCGTCATCATCAGACGTGTCATCAAAGCACCTTCGCAATCAGCGCGTCCGGGACTGGACATACCCGTTCCGACGCCTGCCTGCCTTGATCCGCATCAACCTTGCGTCATCCGGCCAGCCGGCGCACCGCATCCTTGAGCCGCGCCGTCTTGTCGCCCGCAGGCTGCCACAGCACCTGCCCCTGCCAAAAGGCAAACAACAGCGCCGCCCCCTCGCGCCCCTTGGCGCCGCCGCCCAGACGCAAGGCAAGCTCGGCCTCGACCCGGGCGCGCCAGTGGGCGGCACGGTCAGGATCGGCGGCGACGGGTGGCACATCCAGCCCGCCAAGCGCCTTGAGCAGCGCAACCGCGCCCTTCGGTCCCGGGCCGGCCGCAGCAACGGCCGATTCGGTCGCGGCCTCGATCCGGTCCCAGACGCCTTTGCGCGCGTCTGCGATCATGCCCGCGACGGTGCCATGCCGCTCGGCCAGTGACGAGGCCGCAAGGCCGACGCGCGCGGCAACGGCGGAAAAGGTCACGGCCTTTTCCCCCTTGCTGCGGATCAGGGCCAGCACGGCGGCATGGACGGTTTCATCAGGAACGCTGCGAGGTCTGGCCATGGTGCCAGAATAACGCGCGGGGCCGGGCTGGAAAGGGGTCAGTTGCGCGGCGGGCGCGGGCGATAGGCCGGAAGGCTCCAGCCAAAGGCCAGCGATCCGGCGCGCAGCGCAAAGGTCACGACGGCACAGGCCAGCAAGGCCAGCGGCTGCGGCACACCGGCATAGGGCGCAACCAGGGCCGCGATCCCCCCGGCCAGCGCACAGGTTGCGTAAAGCTCGCCCTTTTTCAGCACCAGGGGCACCTCGTTGCAGACCACATCGCGCATCAGGCCGCCCATGGCGCCAGTGACGACACCGGCGACCAGCACGATGGGCCAGGGCTGCCCCTGTTGCAGGGCAATCCCGACGCCTGCCGGAACAGCCACCGCCAGGGCCAGCGCATCCAGCCAGGTCAGCGCCCGGATGCGGCTTTCAAGCAGATGCGCGGTGAAGAACACCACCAGCGCCGCCACCGTGGTCAGCCCCAGATAGCGCGGGTCGGCCACCCAGAGCACCGTGCGATCCAGCAGCAGATCGCGCACCGTCCCGCCCCCCACCGCCGTCAGACTGGCAATGAAGATGAAGCCGACCGCATCCAGCTGCGCGCGAGACGCCGCCAGACCGCCGGTCAGGGCAAAGACGAAGACGGCAGCCATATCCAGAAGCGCGGTAAGCGTCATGGCCCCTTGCCCGGTTTGAAGGGGGCCATTCCGGCACGGGCAAGCGCGTCGGCGCGCTCGTTCTCCTCGTGCCCGGCATGGCCCTTGATCCATTTCCACGCGACCTGATGGCGGGCCTGCGCGATATCCAGCCGCTGCCACAGATCGACATTCTTGACCGGCTTCTTGTCGGCGGTGCGCCAGCCGTTGCGCTTCCAGCCGTGGAGCCAGCCGGTGACGCCGTTCTTCACATAGGCGCTGTCGGTGACGATGGTCAGGCTGGAAGGACGCTCCAGCGTTTCCAGCGCGGTGATCGCGGCCAGAAGTTCCATGCGGTTGTTGGTGGTATCCGGCTCGCCGCCCGAAAGCTCACGCTCCTTGAGGATCGTCTCGCCCTCGCGCGCGATCAGCAGGACCCCCCAGCCGCCGGGGCCAGGATTGCCGGAGCAAGCTCCGTCGGTATAGGCGATCAGCTCGGGCATGGGCGGTCCTGTGCGGCGGGTTTTCGGGTGCTTACCCCCGGCGGGCCGCAAAGGCCAGAGCGGCGAAAGGGGGCTTCACGCCCCCGCCGGCCGTTCCGGCCGACTCCCCCGTGGGATATTTGGATCAAGGCGAAAGGGCGCAGGCGGTTCAGACGCGGAAGCGCAGGCGCATCGGCTGGCCGCGCCGCACGAGGTCGATGGACCAGCTGCGGCCTGCATTGGCGGCCGCTGCTGCGACATCGGCGGGGGTCGCGATCCGCGCGCCATTGATCGACAGCAGGATATCGCCCGCCTGAAGGCCGGCCTGCGCGGCCCAGGCGGCAGAGGCAAGGACCGCGACCCCCTCGGCCTGAAGCGGCAGGTCCAGCTCGGCAATGACGGCGGGGTTGATCCGCGCGACCTCCAGCCCTTCGAGCACGCTGCCAGAGCCGATCTTGCGGGTATCGCGGGCCGGCTGCTCGGGCGGGGCAATCAGTTGCACGGTGGCGCTGCGCGGCTTGCCCTTGTGCAGATAGTCCACTGCCACCGCTGCCCCCACGCCATGCGAGGACATGCGAAAGATCATCTCGGCCGGAGAATTCACCGGCGCGCCGGCCAGACGCAGCACCACATCGCCCGCCACCAGACCGCCGGCCGCGAAGGGGCTTGCCGGGTGCAGTTCCGACAGGATCACCCCTTCGGGAACGGCCAGGCCCAGCCCCTCGGCCAGGGCGCCGTCCACGGCCTGGCCACTGACACCGGCCCAGGGCCGCTGAAAGCGGCTGGCGCCAGCCTCGGCCTGCGCCACGACCGCGCGCACGAGGTTCGACGGAATCGCGAAGCCAACCCCATTCGATCCGCCCGACTGGGTCAGGATCGCCGTGTTGATCCCGACAAGCCGCCCTTCGGCATCGACCAGCGCACCGCCCGAATTGCCCGGATTGATCGCGGCATCGGTCTGCAGGAAATAGCCATGGCCGTCGCCCACTGAAATCGACGACCGCGCCAGCGCCGAGATGATGCCCATGCTGACCGTCTGGCCGATCCCGAACGGATTGCCGATCGCCAGCACCAGATCGCCCACCTCGACCCCGTCGCTATCGCGGAATGGCAGGACCGGCAGGTCGGCAGCATCCTTGAGGCGCAGGACGGCCAGATCGTTGACCTGGTCGGCCAGCACCACTTCGGCCTTGAACTCGCGCTTGTCGGTCAGGACCACGGTGATATCGGTCGCTGCCTCGACGACATGGTAGTTCGAAACCACCAGACCGCCAGCCGCAACGATCACGCCAGAGCCAAGCGAGTTCTGCACCTCGGGCCGCGTCTCGCCGAAATCGCGAAACAGCTGGCCAAAGAACGGATCGCCGGCAAAGGGGCTGACGCGGCTTTCGACCACGCGGGTTGCATAGATGTTGACCACTGCGGGCGCCGCCGCCTTGACCACCGGGGCAAAGCTGAGGCTGATCTCGGTCTTCGACAACGGAGCGCGGACTTCGGCGAAAACGGGGGTCGCGGCAAGCGCAGCGGCCAGCAGGATGGCAAGGCGGGTCATGGAACCTCCGGCAAGCGACACGGCCGGTATGGGCCGCGGCGCCGCACCATGCAAGCACCGGAACGCAAAAGGCCCGCCGTGGGGCGGGCCTTGGCGGTAAACCATGCGCGAGGATCAGTCCTCGGCGGCTTCCTCGGCTTCGACGCGGGCGCGGTCAGCAGCGCCTTTGGCCGACGGGTCGCGGTCGACGAATTCGATGATCGCCATCGGCGCCATGTCGCCATAGCGGAAGCCGGCTTTCAGAACGCGGATATAGCCACCCTGACGTTCCTTGTAGCGCGGGCCCAGGATTTCGAACAGGCGCTTGACCAGACGCTCTTCCTTGAGCTGGGCCGAGGCCTGACGGCGGGCGTGCAGATCGCCGCGCTTGGCCAGCGTGATCAGCTTTTCGACGATCGGGCGCAGTTCTTTCGCCTTGGGCAGGGTCGTCTTGATCTGCTCGTGCTCGATCAGCGAGCCAGCCATGTTGGCGAACAGCGCCTTGCGGTGTTCGTGGGTGCGGTTCAGGCGGCGGTAGCCACGGGCGTGACGCATGATGGTCTCCTTACGTCTTTTGCTTTGTCTTGCGCCCCGTGCGTGCGGCGCGCTTCGTTGGGGCGGGATTGCCCAGGGTTTCCCGGCACAGAGCCAGCATTGGTCCAGGGGCGTCTAGACGGCGCCCCCGGGAAAGGCAAGATCAGAACTGATCTTCGAAGCGCTTGGCCAGATCCTCGATGTTCTCCGGCGGCCAATCCTCGACTTCCATGCCAAGGTGCAGGCCCATGCCCGCCAGAACTTCCTTGATCTCGTTGAGCGACTTGCGGCCGAAGTTCGGGGTGCGCAGCATCTCGGCTTCGGTTTTCTGGATCAGATCGCCGATATAGACGATGTTGTCGTTCTTCAGGCAGTTCGCCGAACGCACCGACAGTTCCAGCTCGTCGACCTTCTTGAGCAGGAGCGGGTTGAACTCCAGCCCGGTGTCGATTTCGCCGGCCTTGGCCGATTCGGGTTCGTCGAAGTTGACGAAGATCGACAGCTGGTCTTGGAGGATGCGGGCAGCATAGGCCACCGCGTCATCCGGCGTCAGCGAGCCGTCGGTTTCGATCTTCATCGTCAGCTTGTCATAGTCCAGCACCTGGCCCTCGCGGGTGGGCTGCACTTCGTAGCTGACCTTCTTGACCGGCGAATAGATCGCGTCGATCGGGATCAGGCCGATGGGCGCGTCTTCGGGCCGGTTCTTGTCGGCCGAGACATAGCCCTTGCCGGTGTTCACGGTCAGTTCCATGAACACGTCGGCGCCTTCGTCCAGGTGGCAGATCACATGATCCTTGTTCAGGATGGTGATGCCATTGGTTTCCGAAATGTCGCCAGCGGTCACGATGCCCGGGCCCTTGGCCGAAATCGACAGGCGCTTCGGCCCTTCGACTTCCATCTTGATCGCGACGCCCTTGAGGTTCAGCACGATGTCGGTGACGTCTTCACGCACACCTGCCACCGAGGAGAACTCGTGCAGCACGTTGTCGATCTGGACCGAGGTGATGGCGGCGCCTTGCAGCGAGGACATCAGGACGCGGCGCAGGGCGTTGCCCAGCGTCAGACCAAAGCCACGCTCCAGCGGCTCGGCCACCACGGTCGCCACGCGCGCCGCGTCGGCACCCGGTTTGACCTCGAGCTGTTGCGGCTTGATGAGTTCCTGCCAGTTCTTGTGGATCATGCGTGTCGCCTCCATACCTGCCTGCCGTCCATGTCCCTAAACGGCAGACGCCCGAGGGTCGTAGTAATGCGTATGGGCCGCGCCCGAAGGCACGGCCCTGAGTGGTTTGCCGGGGATTAGACCCGACGGCGTTTCGGCGGACGGCAGCCGTTGTGCGCGATCGGGGTCACATCACGGATCGAGGTGATGTTGAAGCCCACGGCGGCCAGCGCGCGCAGCGCCGACTCGCGGCCCGAACCCGGGCCCTGCACTTCGACTTCCAGCGTCTTCACGCCGTGTTCCTGCGCCTTGCGGCCCGCATCCTCGGCAGCCATCTGGGCTGCGTAGGGGGTCGATTTGCGCGACCCCTTGAACCCCATGGTGCCAGCCGACGACCACGAGATCGCGTTGCCCTGCACGTCCGAGATGAGGATCTTGGTGTTGTTGAACGAGCTGTTCACATGCGCCACGCCGGCGGCGATGTTCTTGCGCTCTTTTTTCTTGCCGCCACGGGCTTTGGTATCGCGTGCCATTACCTTGCGCTCCCCTTACTTCTTCTTGCCGGCGATCGGCTTGGCCGGGCCCTTGCGGGTGCGGGCGTTCGTGTGGGTGCGCTGGCCGCGAACCGGCAGGTTCTTGCGGTGACGCAGGCCGCGGTAGCAGCCAAGGTCCATCAGGCGCTTGATGTTGGTCGAAACTTCGCGACGCAGATCGCCTTCGACGGTGTAGTTCGCGTCGATGTGTTCGCGAATCGCCAGGACTTCAGCGTCCGACAGCTCGTTCACACGGCGGGTGCGGTCGATACCAACGGCTTCGCAGATCTGCTCGGCCACATGGGCGCCGATGCCGTGGATATACTGCAGCGCGATCGGGACGCGCTTCGCGGTGGGGATGTTGACGCCAGCAATACGTGCCACGCGTAAATTCCTTTCGTTGCGGTTCCGTGATCCCAGAACCTTTTTTCACAACGCAAACCCGCGGGACGGTTTCCCGCAGGCCTTTGCATCGTCATGGAGTTATTCGCCGTCAAGGCCGAAGCCCCAGGACGATTCCCTTGCGGGACACCGTCCACTATGGGCTTTTCCGCCCGGCGTCAAGGCGAGTCAGCCCTTGTCAAGCACTTTCGCGATGGCGGCCGCAACCTCGTCCATCTCGGCCAGGCCATCGACGCTGACCAGATTTCCCTTGGCCCAGTAGTAGCCGATCAGCGGCGAGGTTTTCTTGTAGTATTCCATCAGCCGGGTCTTGAGGCTGTCCTCGTTGTCATCGGCGCGCCGCTTCATGTCGGTGCTGCCGCAGACGTCACAGGTGCCAGCGACCTTGGTCGGCTTGGTCACATCGTGATAGACGGCGCCGCAGTTGCCGCAGGTGTAGCGGCCGGTGATCCGCGCAACCAGCGCGGCATCATCGACCTGCATCTCGATCACGGCATCCAGCTTTTGCCCGACCTTGGCCATCAGCGCCTCGAGCGCGTCAGCCTGCGGCAGCGTGCGCGGGAAGCCGTCAAAGATGAAGCCGCCGCCCTGCTCGCCCGTCAGCTTTTCCTCGATCAGGCCGATGACGATTTCATCCGTCACCAGCTGACCGCGGTCCATCACTTCGGCGACCTTCTTGCCCATCTCGGTGCCCGAGGTGCGGGCCGCCCGCAGCATGTCGCCGGTCGAGAGCTGGACCATGCCGCGCTCGTCCTCCAGCCGCTTGGCCTGGGTGCCCTTGCCCGCGCCCGGCGGCCCAAGAAGGATGATGTTCGGCATGGCGGCTGGCTCCTCTGTCTCAGCGGCGGGCGGGGGCGCGGGAACCGCGCTTCTTGCCTGTCAGGCGGCTTTTCTCGATCAGGCCCTCGTACTGATGGGCCAGAAGGTGGCTTTGCACCTGGTTGATCGTATCCATCGTCACCGACACGACGATCAGCACCGACGTGCCACCAAAGTAGAAGGGCACGGCCAGTTGGTGGCGCAGAACTTCGGGCAGCAGGCAGACCGCCACCAGATAGAGCGAGCCCAGAACCAGGACGCGGTTGACGACGTATTCCAGATATTCCTCGGTCTTCTTGCCAGGGCGGATGCCGGGCACAAAGCCGGTCTGGTTCTTCAGGTTGTCCGCCACATCATCCGCCTTGAACGAGACGTTGTGGGTGTAGAAGTAGCTGAAGAACACGATCATGGCCGCGAAGAACAGCAGATAGAGCGGCTGCCCGGGCCCGAAATAGGCCAGGATCGTCGACATGATCGGTCCGGTCTGGCTGCCCGAGAAGGTCGAGATCGTGACCGGCAGCAGCAGCAGCGAGGACGAGAAGATCGCAGGAATGACGCCGGCGGGGTTGATCTTGATCGGCAGGTGGCTCGACCCGCCATCATAGACCTTCATGCCGACCTGGCGCCGGGGATACTGGATGTGGATCTTGCGCAGCGCGCGTTCCATGAACACGACAACCGCGATGACGACCACCACCATCACCAGAACGCCGATGATGACCGCCGGCGAAATCGCGCCCGAACGGCCCTGGCTGAAGAACTGCGCCAGCGCCGAGGGGATTTCCGCGACGATTCCGACGAAGATGATCAGCGAAATGCCGTTGCCGATGCCGCGCTGGGTGATCTGCTCGCCCAGCCACATCAGGAACATCGTGCCGCCGACCAGCGTGATCACAGCACCAAGGCGGAAGAACATGCCCGCGTCATGCGCAAGATCGCCGGCCTCAAGGCTGACCGCGATCCCCCAGGCCTGAAAAACCGCCAGCGCCACCGTGCCATAGCGCGTGTACTGGTTGATCTTCTTGCGGCCGGCCTCGCCCTCCTTCTTCAGCGCCATCAGGCTGGGGACCATCGACGACAGCAGCTGCACGATGATCGAGGCCGAGATATACGGCATGATCCCGAGCGCGAAGATGCCCATCCGGCTGATCGCGCCGCCGGTGAACATGTTGAGCATCCCGCCGATGCCGGCGGCAGCTTCGTCCATGAACTCCTTCAAGGCGGCAGCGTCGATACCCGGGACCGGGATATAGGTGCCCAGCCGGTAGACGATCAGCAGCCCGATGGTGAAGAAGATGCGTTGGCGCAGGTCGGTCGCCTTGCCGAGCGAGGCCCAGCTGAGGTTCGCCGCCATTTGCTCTGCAGCAGATGCCATGTCCGGTCTCTTTCATGACTGCGCCGCCGGACCGTTCTCCGGTCGGCGGCGCTGGAAAACTTGCGCAGATGTAAGCGGGGCAAGCCCCGCCTGCAACCGCTTATTCAGCCGCTGCGACCGTCTGGGCGGTCAGGGTGATCTTGCCGCCGGCTTTTTCGATGGCTTCCACCGCCGATTTCGACGCACCCGACACCACCAGCGTCAGCGCAGTGGCGATTTCGCCCTTGGCCAGAACACGGATACCGTCACGCTTGTGCGAGGTCACACCGGCCGCGACGATCGCGTCTTCGGTGATCTCGACCTTGGCGTCCAGCTTGCCGGCCTCGATGAACTTCTGGATCAGGCCCAGGTTCACCACCGCCCATTCCTTGCGATTCGGCTTGGTGAAGCCGCGCTTCGGCAGGCGGCGATACAGCGGCATCTGGCCGCCTTCGTAGCCGTTCAGCGCAACGCCCGAGCGCGATTTCTGGCCCTTGATACCACGGCCAGCGGTCTTGCCCTTGCCCGAGCCAGGGCCGCGCGCGACGCGCTTTTGCTTTTTGGCGGCGCCGTCGTTATCGCGAAGTTCGTTCAGTTTCATGTCGCTTCTCCTTGGCCGGAACTGCCCCGCCAGCGACGGATGGGGCAAACACGGCTTTTCTTGATTCTGATGGCAACAAGGCCACCGGGGGCGGATACACCCTTGGAGGCCATGTTGCAAGCCGGACCTGATCAGTCCTTCTCGGGAACGAACAGACCCCAGCCCTGCGGTGCAAAGCCGTGGATCGCGGCCAGAAGCGTCAGGCGTTCCTCGTGGGCCCAGATCGCCTCGAATGTGACCTTGCAGTTCTCGACGGTGATCTCGACCCAGCGGTCCTCGGGGCCATCGCCCTCATACCATTCGATCTCGTGGCCCAGCATCTCGACAGCATCGGTCAAGGCATCCCAATCGGCATCATCGGCCTCGGGGGCGAACTGGAAGTCAACTCCGGCGCGCTCGGGCAGATCGGCCGAGGCTGCCAGTTCGTTGAACACGGCTTGCGTTTCCGCTTTCTGGTCTTGCAGGTCCACGTTGGGTTCCTTCTGTAGCTATCTGGAAACGAGCACATTTGAGACGCCAAAACCAAGGTCTGGCTCGGACTGCGTCTACCGAACCCACACTTCCGTCACAAGAAGCCAACCGACATGTATATCGCAGCCAACGCTGTTCCTACTGAGTCGCAACCACGATGCTGCCTATCCGGGTGTTTGGGCCCCAATCCCGGTGGCGCAACTCCCCATTCACGATGTAGAGGTTCTTCACCAAGTACTCTTGTCGTTCATGCTCGCTTATTACGATGACCAGCTTCGCTTCGTCAGGGCCAAGTCCCGACAAGTATAGGTATGCCGAGTCACCTGTCTTTGGGGCCGCCTCCGAACTCTCAGCCATCTTCCGAACAACCGCATAGACATCAAGGTAAGAAGTAATCGTCTCATCTTGGAAGTAGCAGCCTCCTTCGATCGCCGTAAGGCCAATAGCAGTCAAAGCGCCGATGGCGATGGTGACTGGCGCTGTCAGGATCCCGAAGGCCGTCCCAGCTACACCTGCTGTTCCACCGATAATTCCGACTGTCCCTGCCGCCGAAGCGCCGGCAGCAGTTGACCCAATCATCGCGGCGCCCGAGGTCGAGTGGATTATCAGATAGTAGCCAGCGGCCTTTGCTCCCAAACCTGCAACAGTCGTTAATCCACCAGCCGTACCTATTGCGGCGGTCGCCTTCCCGCCAATTAATTCGCTCAGCCGATAGTCACAAATACCCGCGTGGATCGCATTGGACGACGCCACAAGGGCAACCGCGCCAACACAGGCAGTTCTCAGTGCCTTCCTCATCGAATGTACTCCCTATGCGCCCGAATAGTACGTTGGTTAGCAATCACCTCAAAACAAGTGTGCAATTAACAAAAAACCCCCGGCATGACTGCCGAGGGTCGTATGTTCACGAGGACAGCTCAGCGGCCCTCTGTCGTTGACGCGAGCTCAGCCGCGCTCTTCAATGATCTTCACAAGATGCGAGATCTTGTTGACCATGCCGCGAATCGAAGGGGTATCTTCCAGTTCACGGGTGCGGCGGACCTTGTTCAGGCCAAGGCCTTTCAGGGTCGCCGTCTGGATCGCGGGGCGACGGGCGGCCGAGGCCACCTGCTGCACGACGATGGTTTTCTTGGTCATCGCTCAGCTCCTCAGGCTTCGGCCGGGGCCGACTCGGCCTCGGGCTTCTTCAGGATGTCAGCGACTTTCTTGCCGCGACGCGCCGCCACCGAACGGGGCGAGGCTTCCTGCTTCAGACCGTCGATGGTCGCACGGATCATGTTGTAGGGGTTCTGCGAACCCAGCGACTTCGCAACAACGTCCTGCACGCCCAGCATCTCGAACACGGCGCGCATCGGGCCGCCGGCGATGATGCCGGTCCCCGGAACGGCGGTGCGCATCACGACCTTGCCGGCGCCGTGGCGGCCTTCCATGTCGTGGTGCAGGGTGCGGCCGTCGCGCAGGGCGACGCGGATCATGCTGCGCTTGGCCTGCTCGGTCGCCTTGCGGATCGCCTCGGGCACTTCTTTCGCCTTGCCCTTGCCGAAGCCGACGCGGCCGCGCTGGTCACCGACCACCACGAGAGCTGCAAAGCCGAAACGCTTGCCGCCCTTCACGGTTTTCGAGACGCGGTTGATCGCAACAAGACGATCGGCGAATTCCGGGGTCTCTTCGCGCTCTGCGCGACGTTCCCGGCGGTTTTCACGTTCTGCCATAGGGCATTCCTTCCGTGATGGCGCGCAATACACGCCAGACTTTGCCAATCCTGGTGAGCGGGCACAGCGCCCGCCCCCGGATCATCGGGGTGACATCGCTGTCACCCGCGTGGATCAGAACTTGAGGCCACCTTCACGGGCAGCGTCGGCCAGGGCCTTCACTTTGCCGTGGAACAGGAAGCCACCACGGTCGAAGTAGCAGGTTTCGATCCCTGCCGCCTTCGCCCGCTCGGCGATCGTCGAACCAACCTTGGCGGCAGCTTCGACGTTGTTCTTGCCGAAGAACCCCAGCTCTTTTTCCAGCGTCGAGGCGGCGGCAACGGTCACGCCGTTGACGTCGTCGATCAGCTGGGCGCTGATGTTCTTGTTCGAGCGGTGGACCGAGAGGCGCAGGCGCCCGTCGGCGGTTTTCCGCAGCTTGTTCCGAACGCGCAGGCGGCGTTTGATGAACAGCTCTCGTTTCGTGTTCGCCATTTTCGCAGCCCTTACTTCTTCTTGCCTTCCTTGCGGAAGACGTACTCACCCTTGTAGCGGATGCCTTTGCCCTTGTAGGGCTCGGGCTGACGCCATTCGCGGATGTTCGCGGCAACCTGGCCGACGATCTGCTGATCGATACCTTCGATCACGATCTCGGTCTGCTTCGGCGCCGTGACGGTGACTTCCTTCGGAGCGGCGAAGTTCACTTCGTGGCTGTAACCGAGCGACAGTTTCAGGTTGGTGCCCTGCATCTGCGCACGGTAGCCGACGCCCTGGATTTCAAGCTCTTTCTTGAAACCTTCGGTCACGCCAGTGACGAGGTTCGCCACCATCGACCGCGACATGCCCCACATGGAGCGTGCGCGCTTGGACGAGCCGCGCGGGGTGACTTTCACCTCGGAGCCGTCGATCACGATGGTCACGTCGTCGGGCGCGGTGAACTTGCGGGTGCCTTTCGGCCCCTTCACCTCGATGGTCTGGCCGGACAGGGTGGCGGAAACCCCCTTGGGCAGCCCGACGGGTTTTTTCCCAATACGAGACATTCCACCCTCCTCAGAACACGGTGCAAAGCACTTCGCCGCCAACGTTGGCAGCGCGTGCATTCGCGTCCGACAGGACACCCTTGGGCGTCGAGACGATGGCGACACCCAGACCGTTGCGCACCGACGGCAGCTCTTGCGAACCGGCGTAGACGCGGCGGCCCGGCTTGGAAACCCGCTTGATTTCGCGGATGACCGGGGTGCCTTCGAAGTATTTCAGGCTGATTTCCAGTGCGGGCTGGCCATTGGCATCGGTGGTGCGTTCGTAACCACGGATGTAGCCTTCGGCGGCGAGCACATCCAGCACCCAAGCGCGCAGCTTGGACGCGGGCGAAGTCACGGTGGACTTGCCGCGCATCTGCGCGTTGCGGATGCGGGTCAGCATATCGCCGAGCGGATCGTTCATCGACATGCGTGCCTCCTTACCAGCTCGACTTGACCATGCCCGGGATCTGGCCGAACGAGGCCAGTTCACGCAGCATGATCCGCGACAGCTTGAGCTTGCGATAGTAGGCGTGCGGACGCCCGGTCAGTTCGCAGCGGTTGTGCAGACGGGTCGCCGAGGAATTGCGCGGCAGTTCGGCCAGTTTCAGGCTGGCACGGAAGCGCTCTTCCATCGGTTTCGATTCGTCCTTGATGATCTCCTTGAGAGAAGCGCGCTTGCCAGCATACTGCTTGACCATCCGTGCGCGCTTTTTCTCGCGTTCGACCATGGATACTTTAGCCATTGTCCAATCCTCCCGCGATCAAGCCATGAAGGGCATGTTGAAGTGCTTCAACAGTGCCTTGGCTTCCGCGTCGGTTTTCGCGGTGGTGCAGATGATGATGTCCATGCCGAGGATCTCGTCGACCTTGTCGAAGTCGATCTCGGGGAACACGATGTGTTCCTTCAGGCCCATCGCGTAGTTGCCGCGGCCGTCGAACGAGTTGCCCTTGACGCCGCGGAAGTCACGCACGCGCGGCAGCGCGATGGTGATCAGGCGGTCCAGGAATTCGTACATGCGGTCGCCGCGCAGCGTCACCTTGCAGCCCAGCGGCATCTTCTCACGCACGCGGAAGCCGGCGATCGACTTCTTGGCGTGGGTGACAACCGCCTTTTGACCGGCGATCCGGGACAGTTCCTCGGCGGCCTGCTTGACCTTCTTGGTGTCCTTGACCGCTTCGCCGACGCCCATGTTCAGCACGATCTTCTCGAGCTTGGGCATCTGCATCGGGTTGGTGTAGCCGAATTCTTCTTTCATCGCCGCCTTGATGCGGTCGTTGAAGACAGTCTTCAGACGCGGGGTATAGGTAGCAGCGTCGAGCATCAGATCGCCTCCCCGGTGGTCTTGGCGAAGCGCACCTTCTTGCCGTCTTCCTCACGGAAGCCGACGCGGGTGGCCTTGCCGTTCTTGTCCAGCAGGGCGAGGTTCGACAGGTCGATCGGCATCGCCTTGGGGATGCGGCCGCCCTGGCTGGTGGCCGACTGGCGGGTGTGGCGAATGGCCACGTTCACGCCTTCGACAACTGCCTTGTTGTCCTTGGGCATGACCTGGGTGATTTCACCCTGCTTGCCCTTGTCCTTGCCGGTGAGCACGACGACCGTGTCACCCTTGCGGAGTTTCGCGGCCATTACAGCACCTCCGGCGCCAGCGAGATGATCTTCATGAAGTTCTTGGCACGCAGCTCGCGCACGACCGGCCCGAAGATACGGGTGCCGACCGGTTCGCCCTGGTTGTTCAGGATGACGGCGGCGTTACGGTCGAAACGGATCGAGGTGCCGTCTTCACGACGGACTTCCTTGGCGGTGCGAACGACGACGGCCTTGCGGACGTCACCTTTCTTCACGCGGCCCTTCGGAATCGCCTCCTTGACCGACACCACGATGATGTCGCCCACGGATGCGTAGCGGCGGTGCGAACCGCCCAGAACCTTGATGCACTGAACTCGGCGAGCGCCGGAGTTGTCAGCGACATCCAGATTGGTCTGCATCTGGATCATTGGTTGTCTCCCGACCTTTGGAGACGGTCATGCAGCTGACCGCCCCAGGGTTTCGTATAGGCGCGCGCCCTCAGGCGTTTGCCTCGGTCACGACGTGCCAGCGCTTGGTCTTGGAAATCGGCGCGCATTCAACGATGCGAACCGTATCGCCGGCCTTGAACTGGTTTTCCGGATCGTGCGCGCGATATTTCTTCGACTTGCGCACGGTCTTTTGCAGCAGCGGGTGCTTGAAGCGGCGCTCGACGAGAACGGTGATCGTCTGATCGTTCTTGTCCGAGGTCACGGTGCCTTGCAGGATACGACGGGGCATCTGAGGCTCCTTACTTCGCCGCCGCTTGCGCGGCCATTTCGTTCAGCACCGTCTTGATGCGTGCCACGTCCTTGCGGACCGTGTTCATGCGGGCGGTGTTTTCAAGTTGGTTGGTCGCCTGACGGAAGCGGAGGTTGAACGCCTCCTTCTTCAGCGCCACCAGCTGGTCACGCAGCTGGTCGGGCGTCTTTTCACGCAGTTCCTTGGCGTTCATGCGCCTTCTTCCTTTTCACAATCACCAGAGGGCCCCTGCGGTTTGCTCAGGGTCACCTTGAACCTGGTGGATCAATGACAGACGCGCGACTCCCGTGACCGGGAATCGTGCGATGCGTCTCCTTACAGGGGACCAGACACAGGGGCAAGGGAAACTTGGGCAATCGACCTTTGGCAGCAGCGATTGACAGCCAGGGTCCGGCCCGGCTCTGATGTCATCCGACCCGATCAAGGAACAGCCCATGGATGCCTCTCGCCTTGCCGCCCGCCTTCTGGATGTTATCGAACACGACATCCTGCCGCTGACCGCCCAGGGCGTTGCGCGCGGCAACAAGGTCTTTGGCGCGGCGATCCTGCGCAAGTCGGATCTGTCGCTTGTCCTCGCCGAGACCAACAATGAACTCGAGAACCCGCTCTGGCATGGCGAGGTTCACACCCTCAAGCGGTTCTATGAAATGGCCAGCCGCCCGGGGACCGGCGATCTGATCTTCCTGTCGACCCATGAACCCTGCACGATGTGCATGTCGGCGATCACCTGGGCAGGATTTGACAACTATTACTACTTCTTCAGCCACGAGGATTCGCGCGATGCCTTTGCCATCCCGCACGATCTGAGGATCCTCAAGGAGGTGTTCGGGCTGGAGCCGGGGGGCTATCGGCGCCACAACGCCTTCTGGGATGCGAACGCGCTGGCAGATATGGTCGCTGCGGCACCCGAGCCCGAGCAACGCCGGATGAAAGCCCAGTGGCGCCGCATTCTTGATACCTATGCCGAACTGTCGACCCGGTATCAGGCGGGCAAGTCCGACAACGACATTCCGCTGAATTGAAAAACCCCCGCCGGTTTCCCGGCAGGGGTCGCAGGGCGGGGGTAACCCCGCCAAACCCATGATCTTGGGCTTACCAGTCTTCGCGGGCGACCACGCGGCTGGTGACCGGCAGCTTCATCGCACCAAGGCGCAGAGCCTCACGCGCGATGGTTTCAGACACGCCGTCGATCTCGAACATGATCCGGCCCGGTTTGACCTTGCAGGCCCAGTAGTCCACCGAGCCCTTGCCTTTACCCATCCGCACCTCGGTCGGCTTCGACGAGACCGGCACGTCCGGGAACACGCGAATCCAGACGCGGCCCTGACGCTTCATGTGACGGGTGATCGCGCGGCGGGCCGCTTCGATCTGGCGGGCGGTGACCCGCTCCGGTTCGGTTGCCTTCAGGGCGAACGAGCCGAAGTTCAGGGCGAAACCGCCCTTGGCTTCGCCGTGGATGCGGCCCTTGTGCTGTTTGCGGAACTTGGTCCGTTTCGGTTGCAGCATTGTTCCCTACTCCCCTCAGGCGCGTTCGCGGTCGCGGCGCGGGCGCGGCCCCGGAGCGTCGTTGCCTTCGGCAGCGCGACGGTCACGGGCCTGCGGATCATGTTCCATGATCTCGCCCTTGAAGATCCAAACCTTGACGCCGATGATCCCATAGGGGGTCGACGCTTCGGACAGCGCATAGTCGATGTCGGCGCGCAGCGTGTGCAGCGGCACGCGGCCTTCACGGTACCATTCGGTCCGCGCGATTTCGGCCCCACCCAGACGACCCGACACGTTCACCCGGATCCCCAGGGCGCCCATGCGCATCGCGTTCTGAACGGCGCGCTTCATGGCGCGGCGGAACGACACCCGGCGTTCCATCTGCTGGGCGATCGACTCGGCCACCAGCTGGGCATCGACTTCCGGCTTGCGGACTTCGACGATGTTCAGGTGCAGTTCGGACTTGGTGAAGTTCGACAGCTTCTTGCGCAGCGTCTCGATATCCGCACCCTTCTTCCCGATGATGACGCCGGGACGGGCGGTGTGGATGGTGACGCGGCACTTCTTGTGCGGGCGCTCGATGATGACGCGCGAGACACCGGCCTGCTTGACTTCCTCATGGATGAAGTCGCGCATTTTCAGGTCTTCGAGCAGCAGGTTGCCGTAATCCTTCGAGTCGGCATACCAGCGGCTGTCCCAGGTGCGGTTGACCTGGAGACGCATCCCGATCGGGTTGACCTTCTGACCCATTACGCAGTCTCCCCTTTCTGACGCACCTTGATCGTGATCTCGGCGAAGGGTTTCATGATCTTGCCAAAGCGACCACGGGCGCGCGGACGGCCCCGCTTCAGGGTGATGTTCTTGCCGACCCAGGCTTCGGCGACGACCAGTTCGTCGACGTCAAGGCCATGGTTGTTCTCGGCGTTGGCGATGGCCGACTGAAGGCACTTCTTCACGTCGCCAGCGATACGCTTCTTCGAGAAGGTGAGGTCGGCCAGAGCCTTGTCCACCTTCTTGCCGCGGATCATCGCCGCCACCAGGTTCAGCTTCTGCGGGCTGACCTTGAGCATGCGCGCGACCGCCATTGCCTCGTTGTCCGCCACGCGGCGCGGATTTTTCTCCATACCCATGGCTTACTTCCTCTTGGCTTTCTTGTCGGCCGCGTGACCGTAGTAGGTCCGGGTCGGAGAATATTCGCCGAACTTCTGACCAATCATCTCCTCGGTCACGGCGACCGGGACATGCTTGTGGCCGTTATAGACGGCGAAGGTCAGGCCCACGAACTGCGGCAGGATGGTAGAACGGCGCGACCAGATCTTGATGACCTCGCCACGACCCGATTCCCGAGCTTTCTCGGCCTTCTTGAGGACGTAAGCGTCGACAAAGGGGCCTTTCCAAACAGAGCGCGACATGGATCAGCGTCCCTTCTTCTTCGCGTGACGCGAACGGACGATATACTTGTCCGTCTGCTTGTTGGAGCGGGTCCGGTTGCCCTTGGTGCCCTTGCCCCACGGAGTGACCGGGTGACGGCCGCCCGAAGTCCGGCCTTCACCACCGCCGTGCGGGTGGTCGATCGGGTTCATGGCAACGCCGCGGACAGTCGGGCGAACGCCCATGTGCCGCTTGCGGCCAGCCTTGCCCAGGTTCTGGTTCGAGTTGTCCGGGTTCGACACGGCGCCGATGGTCGCCATGCATTCCTGACGCACCATCCGCAGCTCGCCCGAGGACAGGCGGATCTGCGCATAGCCGCCGTCACGGCCGACGAACTGCGCGTAGGTGCCAGCCGCACGAGCGATCTGGCCGCCCTTGCCCGGCTTCATTTCGACGTTGTGAACGATCGTGCCGATCGGCATGCCCGAGAACGGCATCGCGTTGCCCGGCTTGACGTCGACTTTCGCACCCGCGATCACCTTGTCGCCAACGGCGAGGCGCTGCGGCGCGATGATGTAGTTCACTTCACCATCTTCATAGCGGATCAGCGCGATGAAGGCGGTCCGGTTCGGATCGTATTCGATCCGCTCGACGGTGGCCGCCACGTCGAACTTGCGACGCTTGAAGTCCACGATGCGGTAAAGGCGCTTGGCGCCGCCGCCCTTGTGCCACATCGTGACGCGTCCGGTGTTGTTCCGTCCGCCCGTTTTAACGAGACCCTCGGTGAGTCCCTTGACGGGGCGGCCTTTCCAAAGCTCCGAACGGTCGATCAGCACCAGCCCACGCTGGCCAGGCGTCGTAGGTTTGTACGACTTGAGTGCCATGTTTCTGTCTTCCGTCTGCTGCGGGTCTTGCGACCCGGGTTATAGGGCCCCGAAGGTCCCCGGTTCAGGTTCCGCCCCCCGCGCAAGGCGGAAACCGGAAAAATCCACGGCCCCGGAAACCCGGGGCCGCGAGATTCGCTGGCCTTCTATCAGAGGCCGGTAGAGACGTCGATGGTGTTTCCTTCCTCGAGCGTCACATAGGCTTTCTTCACGTCGGAACGGACGCCGGGGCGGCCGCGGAAACGCTTGGTCTTGCCTTTGGTGATGGTGGTGTTCACCGCCTTCACCTTGACGCCGAAGACTTGCTCGACCGCTGCCTTGATTTCCGGCTTGGTCGAATCCATCGCGACTTCAAACACCACTGCGCCGTTTTCGGACGCCATGGTCGCTTTCTCGGTGATCACCGGACGGCGGATCACGTCGTACTGTTCGGGCTTCGCGCTCATTTCAGGCGTGCCTCCAAGGCTTCGACACCCGCCTTGGTGATGACCAGAACATCACGCTTGAGGATGTCATAGACGTTGGCACCGATGCCGGGCAGCACGTCGATGCCTTCCAGGTTGCGCGCGGCCTTGACGAAGTTCTCGTCGATGGCGGCGCCGTCGATGATCAGCGCGCGCTTCCAGCCGAGAGCTTCGCGCGCCTTGGCCAGCTGAGAGGTCTTGGCATCGGCAAGGGTTGCCGCTTCCAGAACCACCAGCTCACCCGCCTTGGCCTTGGCCGACAGCGCGTGCTTGAGGCCAAGCGCACGGAACTTCTTGGTCAGCTCGTGGGCGTGCGAGCGCGGGGTCGGGCCTTTGTAGACGCCACCCTTGCGGAAGATCGGCGCCTTGCGCGAGCCGTGGCGTGCGCCGCCCGTGCCCTTCTGGCGATAGATCTTCTTGGTCGAGTAGCTCACATCGGACTTGCCCAGCGTCGCATGGGTGCCGGCCTGGGCTTTCGCCCGCTGCCAGCGCACCACGCGGTGCAGGATGTCGGCGCGCGGCTCAAGACCGAACAGCGCCTCGTCCAGCTCGATCTCGCCAGCCTTGCCGCCGTCGAGCTTGATCACATCAAGTTTCATGCTTCACCCCCTTCGGCAGCCACTTCGGCAGCCGGAGCAGCGGCGGCGCGGACCGCGGCGGGTTTCGGAGCTTCGGCGTGAGCCGGCTTCTTGACCGCATCCTTGATCGTCACCCAGCCGCCACGCGAACCGGGAACCGCACCCTTGACCAAGATCAGGCCCCGCTCGGCGTCGGTCTTGACGACTTGCAGGTTCTGGGTGGTCACGCGGACGGCGCCCATGTGGCCAGCCATCTTCTTGCCTTTGAACACCTTGCCGGGGTCCTGGCACTGGCCGGTCGAGCCGTGCGAGCGGTGGCTGATCGACACACCGTGCGAGGCGCGCAGACCGCCGAAGTTGTGCCGCTTCATCGCACCGGCAAAGCCTTTACCGATCGAGGTGCCGGCGATGTCCACGAACTGACCGGGCACATAGTGCTCGGCCGAGATCTCGGCGCCAACGTCGATCAGGTTGTCCGCGGTGACGCGGAACTCGGCCAGCTTGCGCTTGGGCGCGACATTCGCTTTCGCGAAATGCCCGCGCATCCCGGCGCTGGTGCGCTTGGCTTTCGCAGTGCCCGCGCCGAGCTGGACGGCCGTGTAGCCATCCTTGTCGGCGGTGCGCTGCGCGACCACTTGCAGGTTGTCCAGTTGCAGAACCGTTACAGGAATCTGCTTACCATCTTCCAGGAACAGCCGGGTCATGCCCAGCTTCTTGGCGATAACTCCAGAGCGCATCGTGATGCCCCCTTACACTTTGATCTCGACATCCACGCCGGCGGCGAGGTCGAGCTTCATCAGCGCGTCCACCGTCTGCGGGGTCGGATCCACGATATCGAGCATACGTTTGTGGGTACGAATTTCCCACTGGTCGCGCGACTTCTTGTCGATGTGCGGTCCACGGAGAACCGTGAACTTTTCGATCTTGTTCGGCAGCGGGATCGGGCCACGCACTTGTGCGCCGGTCCGCTTGGCCGTGTTGACGATTTCCTGCGTCGAGGCATCCAGGACGCGGTAATCGAAGGCCTTGAGCCGGATGCGGATTGTTTGTCCAGACATCTGATTATCCTTCGGAGTGGAGGGGTGGGACCTTAATCCCACCCTACCGCGATATTACTTGAGGATTTTGGAGACGACGCCGGCGCCGACGGTGCGGCCGCCTTCACGGATGGCGAAGCGCAGCTTTTCTTCCATGGCGATCGGGGCGATCAGCTCGACCTCGAACTTCAGGTTGTCGCCCGGCATCACCATCTCGGTGCCTTCCGGCAGCTTCACGGTGCCGGTCACGTCCGTCGTGCGGAAGTAGAACTGCGGGCGGTAGTTCGCAAAGAACGGGGTGTGACGGCCGCCTTCTTCCTTGGTCAGGATGTAGGCTTCGGCTTCGAAGTGGGTGTGCGGCATCACCGATTTCGGCTTGCACAGCACCTGGCCACGTTCCACGCCTTCACGGTCGACGCCGCGCAGCAGCGCGCCGATGTTGTCGCCAGCCTCGCCGCGGTCCAGCAGCTTGCGGAACATTTCCACGCCGGTCACGGTCGACTTGGTGGTCGGGCGGATGCCGACGATCTCGACTTCGTCACCGACGTTGATCACGCCACGTTCCACACGGCCGGTCACCACGGTGCCACGGCCCGAGATCGAGAACACGTCTTCGATCGGCATCAGGAACGGCTGGTCGACAGCGCGCGCCGGGGTCGGGATGTATTCGTCGACAGCGGCCAGCAGCGCGCGGATCGAGTTCTCGCCGATTTCCGGATCACGGCCTTCCATCGCCGCCAGGGCCGAGCCCTTGACGATCGGAATGTCGTCGCCGGGGTAGTCGTACGACGACAGCAGCTCGCGCACTTCCATCTCGACCAGTTCCAGCAGTTCCGGGTCATCCACCTGGTCGACCTTGTTCAGGTAGACGACCATGTAGGGAATGCCGACCTGACGGCCCAGCAGGATGTGCTCGCGCGTTTGCGGCATCGGGCCGTCGGCAGCGTTCACCACCAGGATCGCGCCGTCCATCTGCGCGGCGCCGGTGATCATGTTCTTCACATAGTCGGCGTGGCCGGGGCAGTCGACGTGGGCGTAGTGACGCGCTTCGGTTTCGTATTCGACGTGGGCGGTCGAGATCGTGATCCCGCGAGCCCGCTCTTCCGGCGCGCCGTCGATCTGGTCGTAAGCCTTGAATTCGCCGAAGTATTTCGTGATCGCAGCCGTCAGCGTCGTCTTGCCGTGGTCAACGTGACCGATCGTCCCGATGTTCACGTGCGGTTTCGTACGTTCAAACTTTGCCTTCGCCATGGCGCAGCCATCCCATGCTTGGGGGCCCCCGCAGGCGCGGCCGGCCCGATTCAACACCGCGCGCCGTGTATCGGCTGGCACGGGAAATTTCAAGCGCCGTTGCGCATTTGCCTGGGCGCGGATCCGCGGTTACTTGACCGGCGCTGCCGGGACGCTGACGATGGGCTTGGCGTTCGGGTCGAAGAACTGCGGATTTTTCGACAGCCAGTCCTCGATGGCGAGGGCGGCGTTGAACGACAGGTTCGCCATCTGCTCTTCGGCGGTCTTGGTCAGGCCGGTGCCGACGACCGAATCCCCCGACAGCGTTTCGAACACAGTCAGCTGCTGAGGCTTGGGGTTCAGCACCTTGCCGCCTTCGGTGTCGGTGATCAGCGTGACCGAGACGATCAGCACCGATTTCGGCGAGACCAGCAGCGGCACGCCGGGCGGGGCCAGCGCATAGCCATCGACGTTGACGCCCAGGTGATAGAACGTATCGCCGTCGATCCGGTCGAACCGCTCGCGCACCGCCTTGGTCAGCGCGGTGGTCCACTGATCCGCCGTCGCATCGCGCGAAATCGGTGCCTTGGTCGCCTTGTCGGCGATGACGGCCACATGGCCCAGCTTGAAATGCGACAGTTCGGCGGGGGGCGCGTTCAGGCCGGTGCGGGTTTCGCAGGCGGCCAGCGCAAGCGTGGCAGCGGTCAGGGCAATCAGGCGGAATGCGGTCATCGGGGTTCTCCGTTGGCCGCACCGCCATAGCGGAAAGCTGCATCCGGGGCAACGCCCGCCCCCGCGGACTGCCCCGTTTCCGCCGATCGCGCTTGACCGGCGCCCTGCGCCGTGCGCCCATCGCCTTGGCCAGCCCATGGAGTCGCTCATGCCGTCCAAATCCGCCCTTGTCGCCTTGCTGATCTGTTCCACGATGGCCGCCCCGCTGCGCGCGGAAACCCCGTTGACGCTTGAGATCGGATTTTCCCAGAAGGCGCTGAAAGAGCTGGCAAGTCTTTCGGAAATGGTCACGGTTTCGGCCTTCTTCTTTGGCGAGCCCGCCCAGGGCGCGACGATCGAGCCGGACGAGGAAGGGCTGATCTTTCTGGGGCTGGAAGAACATGTGATCTGGCCGGTGCCGCAAAAGGTGCTGCTGGGGGCGAATCTGGGCTCGATGCCGCTGACGCAGGTTGTCTCGCCGCAGGTGAACGTGAACGTCTATTCCGCCCGCTTCGGCGCCGAGGACAACCTGCTGGATTGCGCGCTGGTCGATGGCCCCGTGCAGGACCTTGCGGGCAAGGTCTTGCCGATCGATTGCAAGCTGATCGGGGAATAGGTCGGCGGTAGGGGGCAAGGAAAGTCAGGGCCCGATTCCCCCTTGACCCGCCGCGCGGGCTGGCTTAACCCCTGCGCCACGGCCTAGGGGTATAGCTCAGTTGGTAGAGCATCGGTCTCCAAAACCGAGGGTCGCGGGTTCGAGTCCTGCTGCCCCTGCCAGGTCGTAATGCGCTGCATCCGGTGCAGCAGGTTTTATCCCCGATACAATGTTCGATCCTGGGCCGGGCGGCCTGGGTTTCCTGGTTTTTCTATCGGTATCGGGACGGGCGCATCGTGAAAACGCGAATCGACGCAATCCTCCATCAGGAAGGCGACAGCGCCTACGGTCTTGCTTTTCCGCAGTTTCCGGGCTGCCTTTCGGCCGCCGACCGTATCGAGGATTTGCCGGCAATGGCCGCCGAGGCGCTTGGGCTCTGGTTCGAGATGCCAGCGCCCAAGGTATGCGTGCAGGATCTGCAAGCGCTGGGACAGCGCGATCTGGCTGACGGGTGCCAGATCGCGCTGGTCGTCGAGTCACAGGTCCCGCTGATTGCGCGGCCCTAACCGCGCCCGCCCCAGATGCGCGCCACATCCAGCATCCGGCAGGAAAAGCCCCATTCGTTGTCATACCAGCCAAAGACCCGCACCAGCCCGCCGCCGGTGACGGCGGTTTCGCGCAGGGCCATGACAATGCTTTCCGGCCGTGCCCGCAGGTCGGACGACACCAGCGGCTTGCCGGTCCAGCCGATCACCCCGCCGGCCGCTTGCAAGGCGGCGTTCACCTCGGCCACCGTGACGGCGCGCGCGGGGCGGAAGGTCAGGTCGATGGCCGAGACGCTGGCGACCGGCACCCGGACCGCAGCGCAAGAGATGCACCCGGCCAGCTCTGGCAAGACCCGGTCCATCAGCCGCCCGGCGCTGGTCGTCGTCGGCACCATCGACAGCGCGGCGGCGCGCGAGCGGGCCGGATCGCCGCGCGGCGCATCCACGGTGGGCTGGCTGCCGGTATAGCAATGGATGGTCGTCATCCACCCGGTTTCGACGCCAAAGGCCCCATGCAACGCCCGCACCAGGGGCGCCAGCGCATTGGTCGTGCAAGAGGCATTCGAGATCACCCGCATATGCGGATCGAGCGCCGCATCATTCGCGCCCAGCACCACGGTGAACTCGGCGGCCTCGGACGGGCCCGAGATCAGCACCCGATGCGCCCCGGCCGCAAGCCCGCGGCCCGAGATTTCGACGCTGTCAGCCTTGCCGGTGCATTCCATCACCAGATCGACATCGGACAGATCGAGCCGCGACAGATCGCCCTCGCGCGTCAGGCGCATCCGGTGCGGGCCTGCGATCAGGGCGCCTTCTTCCAGCCGGACCTCGCCGGGAAAGCGGCCAAAGACGCTGTCGTATTCCAGCAGATAGGCACAATCCTCGGGGCTGGCGATATCGTTGATGGCAACGATCTGCACCTCGGGCCAGCCGCCACCGGCCCAGGCCCGCAGCACGGTCCGCCCGATCCGCCCGAACCCGTTGATCGCCACCCGAAGCTGTTTCGTCATCGCCTGCCCTCCGACTCGCGGGGTCAATCTGCGCCCCGATGCGGGCAGATGCCAGAGCCGAAACGGCGGTCAGGCCGCTATGGCCCCTGCCGTCGCGGCCTGCTAACCCGGGGTGCGAACGCAGCAGGAGACAGCGATGAGCACACGCGGCACGGTTCTGGTCACCGGATGTTCCACCGGCATCGGCCATGATGCGGCCCATGGCCTTGCGCGGCGCGGCTGGCGCGTGCTGGCCACCTGCCGCAAGCCCGAGGATTGCGCCCGCCTGAGCGCCGAGGGGCTGGAAAGCTTTCCGCTGGATTACGCCTGCGAGGACAGTCTTGCCGCCGCGATGGACGAGGTGATGGCGCGCACCGGCGGGCGGCTGGATGCGCTTTACAACAACGGAGCCTTTGCCATTCCTGGCGCGGTCGAGGATCTGCCGCGCGGTGCGCTGCGCGAGATCTTCGAGACCAACCTGTTTGGCGTTCATGACCTGACACGCCGGGTGATCCCCTTGATGCGCGCCCAGGGCCATGGGCGAATCGTCAATTGCTCGTCCGTGCTGGGGCTGGTGCCGATGAAATGGCGCGGCGCCTATGTGGCAACCAAATTCGCGCTGGAAGG
The DNA here is from genome assembly GCF_000429765.1 of Gemmobacter nectariphilus DSM 15620. GTDB lineage: Bacteria > Pseudomonadota > Alphaproteobacteria > Rhodobacterales > Rhodobacteraceae > Wagnerdoeblera > Wagnerdoeblera nectariphila. The sequence goes on from NZ_KE386949.1 coordinate 579,316, forward strand.
CCTGACCGACGTGCTGCGGCTGGAGATGCGCGATACCCCGATCCGGGTGATCCTGCTGGAGCCGGGTCCGATCACCAGCGATTTCCGCCTGAACGCCAGGCGCGGGTTCGACCGCTGGGTGGATTGGCAAAATTCGGCCCGCGCCGAGGAATACCGCAGCACGCTGGTCAAGCGCCTGCACGCGGCTGCCGATGCGACCGGCCCCGACCGTTTCGAGCTGCCAGCCTCGGCCGTGACCGCAAGGCTGGTCCATGCGCTGGAAAGCCCGAACCCCAGGCCGCGCTATTATATCACCACCCCGACCTGGCTGATGGGCGGCTTGCGCCGGTTGCTGCCGACCCGCGCGCTGGACTGGGTGGTGGCGAGGGGGTAGCTCCCGCACCCGCCCATCGCCCGTTCCGGGCGCCATGCGGCCTTGGGCCGCGCCGGGGGCCTTGCCCCCGGACCCCCAGGGTATTTGAGAAAAGGCAAAGATGCGGGCGCTTTCACAAGATGCGGCCCACCAAGGCGCGGCCTTGCCGGTCCGGGATCCGCGTGATCGGGCGCGCCGCTGTGCGCGCGGTCTTTCCTGCTTTTCGACTTGTTTCAAATATCCTCGGGGTGTCCAAAGGGGCAGACGGCCCCTTTGGCCGCGGGCTGCCGGCGGTGCTTCGCCGGGTGGGCGGGGCAGGGGTTGAATTCGCCCCCCCGTGCGCGTATCTGGGCGCATTCCGGTATGCGAGGCGATGGCGATGGCCAAGACGAACCCCTTCCAGTTCCTCCAGCAGACCCGCTCCGAGGTAGGCAAGATCGTCTGGCCGAACCGGCGCGAGGTGATGCTGACCACGGTCATGGTCTTTGTCATGGCGTCGCTCACGGCGGTGTTCTTCTTTGCCGTCGATACTGCGATCAACCTGGGTCTGCGCGGTCTTCTGTCGATCTTCGGCTGATCGGCCGGTTCCTCTTGAATTCGGACCGCCCCGGCGTTAGAGGGGGCGGTGTTTCCCGGACAGCGGCGTGCAGCGATTCGCATGCGCGCCGTGTTTTTGTCCGGGTGCGGGCCGTAACAGCCCGCTGACGGCAGAAAGACCGGGACAGCCCGGAAGGCGAAGGTGACAGGCATGGCAAAGCGCTGGTATTCGGTGAGCGTCCTCTCGAATTTCGAGAAGAAGGTCGCCGAGCAGATCCGTACGGCCGTGTCCGATGCCGGTCTGGAAGACGAGATCGACGAGGTTCTGGTTCCGACCGAAGAGGTCATCGAGATCCGCCGTGGCAAGAAGGTCACCTCCGAGCGCCGTTTCATGCCGGGCTATGTGCTTGTGCATATGGATATGTCGAACCGCGGCTATCATCTGATCACTTCGATCAATCGCGTCACCGGCTTCCTTGGTCCGCAAGGCAAGCCGATGCCGATGCGTGACGAAGAGGTGAACGGGATTCTCAATCGTGCCGAGGCCGGGGTCGAGGTTGCGCCGCGCAACCTGATCCGCTTCGAGATCGGTGAGCGGGTCAAGGTCAACGATGGCCCGTTCGAGGGCTTCGATGGCATGGTCGAGGAAGTCGACGAGGCCGCGAGCCGCCTGAAGGTCACGGTGTCGATCTTTGGCCGCGCAACGCCGGTCGAGCTGGAATTCACCCAGGTGTCGAAAGTCGCCTGAGGTGCCGCTGCGGGAGGTGGACGGGAAACCGGACCGCCGAACCGCTAAACTTGCCCCGCTGCGGGGCACAGTGATGAAGGAGTAGGCCAGATGGCCAAGAAAGTAATGGGGCAGCTGAAGCTGCAGGTGAAGGCCCAGCAGGCCAACCCGTCGCCGCCAGTCGGTCCGGCGCTGGGTCAGCGCGGTCTGAACATCATGGCGTTCGTGAAGGAATTCAACGCCAAGACCGCGGACATCGAGGCTGGCGCGCCGACCCCGGTGGTGATCACCTACTACCAGGACAAGTCGTTCACGCTGGAACTCAAGACCCCGCCGGCGTCCTACCTGCTGAAGAAGGCCGCTGGCCTGAAGCCGGTCGGCAAGCGTGCGCGCATGCAGGGCAGCCCCAAGCCGGGCCGCACCGTGCAGGGCACCGTGACCGCCGCTCAGGTCCGCCAGATCGCCGAAGTCAAGATGAAAGACCTGTCGGCCAATGACATCGACGCGGCGATGCAGATCATCCTTGGCTCGGCCAAGTCCTGCGGCATCGAAGTGAAGGGCTGAGACCATGGCGAAAGTTGCAAAACGCACCGCGGCCGCCCGCGCCCTGTTCGAAGGCAAGGCCAACGTCACCGTCGAAGAAGCGGTGGAGCTGATCAAGAAGGCCGCTTCGGCCAAGTTCGACGAGACCGTCGAGATCTCGATGAACCTTGGCGTCGATCCGCGTCACGCTGACCAGATGGTCCGCGGCGTGGTCAACCTGCCGAACGGCACCGGCAAGACCGTGCGCGTCGCCGTCTTTGCCCGCGGTGCCAAGGCTGACGAAGCCAAGGCCGCCGGCGCCGAGATCGTTGGTGCCGAAGACCTGCTGGAGACCATCCAGAAGGGCGTGATCGAGTTCGATCGCTGCATCGCGACCCCGGACATGATGCCGCTGGTCGGCCGTCTGGGCAAGATCCTGGGCCCGCGCAACCTGATGCCGAACCCCAAGGTCGGCACGGTGACGATGGATGTCGGCACTGCGGTCAAGAACGCCAAGGGCGGTGAGGTCCAGTTCAAGGTCGAGAAGGCCGGGATCATTCACGGCGGCGTCGGCAAGGTCTCGTTCGAAGGCGGCAAGCTGGCCGAGAACATCCGCGCCTTCGTGGACGCGGTGTCGCGTGCCAAGCCGACCGGCGCCAAGGGCACCTACCTGAAGAAGGTCTCGTTGTCCTCGACCATGGGTCCGGGCGTCAGCGTCGACCTGGCTTCGGCCACGGCAAAGTGATTTGCTAGGCAGGCGCAATGCCTGTCTGAGAAGATTTCCGGTCTGAAAGGGCCGGGATGGCGGGGCGGAAACGCCCTGTCCTGTCCGAGACGGAGGGTGCGGGGAAACCTGCTTAATATCCTTCCCGAGATGGGAAACGGGAACGGAATTCGGGGCGATTGCCTCGGGTGATCTGGAACCGGGACCCTGAAACGGACCCGACCGCCCGCCCCGAACGGGGCTGGCGAAAGAGAGCCGGGGGGAAACCCCCAAACTTGGAGTGAACCTGTGGATAGAGCCCAGAAAGAGAAAGTGGTCGAGGAACTCGGCCAGATCTTCGAAAGCTCTGGCGTCGTGGTGGTTGCCCACTACGAAGGCATGACGGTTGCTCAGATGCAGGACCTGCGGGCGGACATGCGTGCCGTCGGTGGGGCTGTTCGCGTCGCCAAGAACAAGCTCGCCCAGATCGCCCTTGAAGGCAAGCCCGGTGCGGGCATGGCCGATCTTCTCAAGGGCATGACTGTATTCGCCTATTCGGAAGACCCCGTCGCTGCGGCGAAGGTCTGCGATGGCTATGCCAAGAAGAACGACAAGTTCGTGATTCTGGGCGGCGCCATGGGCAATACGGTTCTCGACCCGGCCGGTGTGAAAACCGTGGCCTCGATGCCGTCGCGTGAGGAGCTCATCGCTCAGATCGTGTCCTGCATCGGTGCTCCGGCTTCGAACATCGCCGGTGCGATTGGCGCGCCTGCGGCGAATATCGCCGGAATCCTCAAGACCCTTGAGGAACGCGAAGCTGCCTGAGACTTCCCAATGCCTTCGACTGGACTACCCGTCGTCGGAACCCCATCTAAAATCGAACGGAACTGAAAAATGGCTGATCTGAAAGCACTCGCCGAGCAAATCGTCAACCTGACGCTGCTGCAGGCTCAGGAACTGAAAACGATCCTGAAGGACGAATACGGCATCGAGCCCGCCGCTGGCGGCGCCGTCATGATGGCTGGCCCGGCTGCTGCCGCGGCTCCGGCTGAAGAAGAAAAGACCGAATTCGACGTCGTTCTGACCGACGCCGGCGCCAACAAGATCAACGTGATCAAGGAAGTGCGCGCGATCACCGGCCTGGGCCTGAAAGAAGCCAAGGACCTGGTGGAAGCCGGCGGCAAAGTGAAAGAAGGCGCTTCGAAAGCCGACGCCGAAGCGATGAAGAAGAAGCTCGAAGAAGCTGGTGCTAAAGTCGAGCTGAAGTGATCGTGTCCGGGATGCGTCACGCATCCTGACCACATCATCAGGCCGGACCCGGGGGTTCCCGGGTCCGGCCGGACCTGTCTTGAAGGGCGCATCACCGGTGCGCCGTTCCGGAAAGGTCAGGGGTTCGGGAGCCCGCCGGTGGGACGGCGGGCAGGCATGGAACCCGCGACATCCGCGTTCGAAAGGCGCTCCTCCGTGGCCCGACGGGGAGATGTGCCGAGATGACGAAAGGTGACCACGAGCATGGCGCAAGCTTACGTTGGCCAGAAGCGCATTCGCCGCTACTTCGGCAAAATCCGCGAAGTTCTTGAAATGCCGAACCTCATCGAGGTTCAGAAATCGTCCTATGATCTTTTCCTGCGTTCTGGCGACCACGACAAGCCGGCCGATGGCGAGGGCATTCAGGGCGTTTTCCAGTCGGTTTTTCCGATCAAGGACTTCAACGACACCGCGGTGCTCGAGTTCGTGAAATACGAGCTGGAGAAGCCGAAATACGACGTTGACGAATGCATGCAGCGCGACATGACCTTTGCCGCGCCGCTGAAGGTGACGCTGCGTCTGATCGTGTTCGATGTGAACGAGGACACCGGCGCCCGCTCCGTGAAGGACATCAAGGAGCAGGACGTCTACATGGGCGACATGCCGCTGATGACCGCGAACGGGACCTTCGTGGTGAACGGCACCGAGCGCGTGGTCGTCAGCCAGATGCACCGCAGCCCGGGCGTGTTCTTCGACCATGACAAGGGCAAGACCCATTCGTCGGGCAAGCTGCTGTTCGCCTGCCGCATCATTCCCTATCGCGGCAGCTGGCTGGACTTTGAATTCGACGCCAAGGATCTGGTGTTCGCCCGCATCGACCGTCGCCGCAAGCTGCCGGTGACGACGCTGCTCTATGCGCTTGGCATGGATCAGGACGCCATCATGGCGGCCTATTACAACACCGTGTCCTACCGCTATGAGCGCAACAAGGGCTGGGTCACCAAGTTCTTCCCCGAGCGCGTGCGCGGCACCCGTCCGACCTGGGATCTGATCGACGCCGCCACCGGCGAGGTCATCCTGAAGGCGGGCGAAAAGGCCACGCCGCGGATGGTCAAGAAGTGGATCGACGACGGCAAGATCACCGAACTGCTGGTTCCGTTCGATCACATCCTCGGCCGCTTTGTTGCCCGCGACATCATCAACGAAGAGACGGGCGAGATCTGGGTCGAGGCCGGTGACGAGCTGACCTGGGAGCTGGACCGCGACGGCGAGGTCAAGGGCGGCACCGTCAAGACGCTGCTGGATCAGGGCATCCTGGAGATCCCGGTTCTGGACATCGACAATGTCAATGTCGGGCCCTATATCCGCAACACCATGGCGGCGGACAAGAACATGAACCGCGATGGTGCCCTGATGGACATCTACCGCGTCATGCGTCCTGGCGAGCCGCCGACCCTGGACGCGGCGGCGACGCTGTTCGACAGCCTGTTCTTTGACAGCGAGCGGTATGATCTGTCGGCCGTTGGCCGGGTCAAGATGAACATGCGTCTCGATCTGGACGCGCCGGACACCCAGCGCACCCTGCGCCGCGATGACATCATTGCCTGTATCAAGGGCCTGGTGGAACTGCGTGACGGCAAGGGCGAGATCGACGACATCGACCACCTCGGCAACCGCCGGGTGCGTTCGGTGGGCGAGCTGATGGAAAATCAGTATCGCGTCGGCCTGCTGCGCATGGAACGCGCCATCAAGGAGCGCATGTCGTCGGTGGAAATCGACACGATCATGCCGCAAGACCTGATCAACGCCAAACCGGCGGCTGCGGCTGTCCGCGAATTCTTCGGCTCCTCGCAGCTGTCGCAGTTCATGGACCAGACCAACCCGCTGTCGGAAGTCACGCACAAGCGCCGTCTGTCGGCCCTCGGGCCGGGCGGTCTGACCCGCGAGCGTGCCGGCTTCGAGGTGCGCGACGTTCACCCGACCCACTATGGCCGGATGTGCCCGATCGAAACGCCGGAAGGTCAGAACATCGGTCTGATCAACTCGCTGGCCACCTATGCCCGCGTGAACAAGTATGGCTTCATCGAGACCCCCTATCGCAAGGTGCGCGATGGCCAGGTGACGGATGACGTGATCTATCTCTCGGCCACCGAAGAGATGCGCCACACCGTCGCGCAGGCGAACGCCAACCTCGACGAGGACGGGCGCTTTGTGAACGAGCTGGTTTCCACCCGGAAAGCCGGCGAATTCATGCTGAACCCGGCCGAAGCGGTGGACCTGATCGACGTGTCGCCGAAACAGCTGGTGTCGGTTGCAGCCTCGCTCATTCCGTTCCTGGAAAATGACGACGCCAACCGCGCGCTGATGGGCTCGAACATGCAGCGTCAGGCGGTTCCGCTGCTGCAATCGGACGCGCCCTTTGTCGGCACCGGCATCGAGGGCGTGGTGGCCCGCGACTCGGGCGCCGCGATCATGGCGCGCCGGGGCGGGATCATCGACCAGGTGGATGCGCAGCGGATCGTTATCCGCGCGACCGAGATGCTGGAGCCGGGCGAGCCGGGCGTCGACATCTATCGTCTGCGCAAGTTCAAGCGCTCGAACCAGTCGTCGTGCATCAACCAGCGTCCGATCGTGAAAGTGGGCGACACCATCGCCCGCGGCGAGGTGATCGCGGATGGTCCCTGCACCGATCAGGGCGAACTGGCGCTTGGCCGGAACGTGGTCGTCGCGTTCATGCCCTGGAACGGCTACAACTACGAAGACTCGATCCTGATCAGCGAACGCATCCTGCGCGATGACGTCTATACCTCGATCCATATCGAGGAATACGAAGTTGCCGCCCGCGATACCAAGCTGGGGCCGGAAGAGATCACCCGCGACATCCCGAACGTCGGCGAGGAAGCCCTGCGCAATCTCGACGAAGCCGGTATCGTCTATATCGGCGCCGAAGTGCAGCCGGGCGACATTCTGGTCGGCAAGATCACCCCCAAGGGCGAAAGCCCGATGACGCCGGAAGAAAAGCTGCTGCGCGCCATCTTCGGGGAAAAGGCGTCGGACGTGCGCGACACCTCGCTGCGCCTGCCGCCGGGGGCCTATGGTACCATCGTCGAAGTGCGGGTGTTCAACCGTCACGGCGTCGACAAGGACGAACGTGCCCTGCAGATCGAGCGTGAGGAAGTCGAACGCCTCGCCCGCGACCGCGACGACGAGCTGGCGATCCTCGAGCGCAACATCTATGCGCGTCTGAAGTCGCTGATCATGGGCAAGGTGGCGGTCAAGGGGCCGAAAGGCGTCAAGGCCGGGTCCGAGATCAATGACGAGCTGCTGGGCACGCTGAGCCGTGGCCAATGGTGGCAGCTGGCCGTGGCCGAGGAAGACCTGGCCAAGGAAGTCGAAGCGCTGAACGACCAGTTCAACGCGCAGAAGCGCGCGCTGGAACATCGCTTCGAGGACAAGGTCGAGAAGGTCCGCCGCGGCGACGATCTGCCCCCCGGCGTGATGAAGATGGTCAAGGTGTTCGTCGCGGTGAAGCGCAAGCTGCAGCCGGGCGACAAGATGGCCGGTCGTCACGGCAACAAGGGTGTGGTCTCCAAGGTCGTTCCGATGGAAGACATGCCCTTCCTGGCCGATGGCACGACCGTCGACCTGGTGCTGAACCCGCTGGGCGTGCCGTCGCGGATGAACGTCGGTCAGATCCTCGAAACCCACATGGGCTGGGCTGCGCGCGGACTTGGCGTGCAGATCGACGAGGCGCTGCAGGAATATCGTCGCAATGGCGATCTGTCGCCGGTCAAGCTGGCCATGCGCCACGCCTATGGCGACGAGACCTATGACGAGATCATCGCCGGCCTTGATGACGATCACCTGATCGAAAGCGCGCAGCAGGTGACGCGCGGCGTTCCGATTGCCACCCCGGTCTTCGACGGTGCCAAGGAAGCCGACGTCAACGACGCGCTGCGCCGTGCGGGCTTTGACCAGTCCGGCCAGTCGATCGTGTTCGACGGCCGCACGGGCGAACAGCTGGCGCGTCCGGTGACGGTGGGCGTGAAGTATCTGCTCAAGCTGCACCACCTGGTCGACGACAAGCTGCACGCCCGCTCGACTGGCCCGTACTCGCTGGTCACCCAGCAGCCGCTGGGCGGCAAGGCGCAGTTCGGCGGTCAGCGTCTGGGGGAGATGGAGGTCTGGGCACTCGAAGCCTATGGCGCCGCCTATACCCTGCAGGAAATGCTGACGGTCAAGTCGGACGACGTGGCCGGCCGGACCAAGGTGTACGAGTCGATCGTCAAGGGCGAGGACAACTTCGAGGCGGGCGTTCCCGAGAGCTTCAACGTGCTCGTCAAGGAAGTCCGCGGCCTCGGCCTGAACATGGAACTCCTGGATGCGGAGGAGGAGTGAGGGCTTCGGCCCTCTCTCAACCGCTCCCCTTAATTAAGGACGCAAGATGAACCAGGAAATCACCTCCGCCGCCAATCCGTTCAATCCGATGGCGCAGCCCAAGACCTTCGACGAGATCAAGATCAGCCTGGCGTCGCCCGAGCGGATCCTGTCGTGGTCCTATGGCGAGATCAAGAAGCCCGAAACGATCAACTACCGGACCTTCAAGCCGGAACGAGACGGGCTGTTCTGCGCCCGGATCTTCGGGCCGATCAAGGACTACGAATGCCTGTGCGGCAAATACAAGCGCATGAAGTATCGCGGCGTCGTCTGCGAGAAATGCGGCGTGGAAGTCACGCTGCAAAAGGTGCGCCGCGAACGCATGGGCCATATCGAACTGGCCGCGCCCGTCGCCCACATCTGGTTCCTGAAATCGCTGCCCAGCCGGATCGGCCTCATGCTCGACATGACGCTGCGCGATCTGGAACGCATCCTGTATTTCGAGAACTATGTGGTGATCGAGCCGGGTCTGACCGACCTGACCTATGGCCAGCTGCTGACCGAGGAAGAATTCCTCGACAAGCAGGATCAGTGGGGCTCTGACGCCTTCACCGCCAATATCGGCGCGGAAGCCATCCGCGAGATGCTGGCGATGATCGACCTGCAGGCCGAGGCCGACAAGCTGCGCGAGGAGCTGAAAGAGGCCACCGGCGAGCTGAAGCCGAAGAAGATCATCAAGCGGCTGAAAGTCGTGGAACATTTCCTGGATTCGGGCAACCGGCCGGAATGGATGATCCTGACCGTTCTGCCGGTGATCCCGCCGGAACTGCGCCCGCTGGTGCCGCTGGACGGGGGCCGCTTTGCGACGTCCGACCTGAACGATCTGTATCGCCGCGTCATCAACCGCAACAACCGTCTCAAGCGCCTGATCGAGCTGCGTGCGCCCGACATCATCGTGCGCAACGAAAAGCGGATGCTGCAAGAGGCGGTGGACGCGCTGTTCGACAACGGCCGCCGCGGCCGCGTGATCACGGGCACCAACAAGCGCCCGCTGAAATCACTGTCCGACATGCTCAAGGGCAAGCAGGGCCGGTTCCGTCAGAACCTGCTGGGCAAGCGCGTGGACTTCTCGGGCCGTTCGGTCATCGTGACCGGGCCGGAACTCAAGTTGCACCAGTGCGGCCTGCCCAAGAAGATGGCGCTGGAACTGTTCAAGCCGTTCATCTACTCGCGGCTGGAGGCCAAGGGCCTGTCCTCGACGGTCAAGCAAGCCAAGAAGCTGGTCGAGAAAGAGCGCCCCGAGGTCTGGGATATCCTGGATGAGGTGATCCGCGAACACCCGGTCCTGTTGAACCGCGCACCGACGCTGCACCGTCTGGGCATCCAGGCGTTTGAACCCACGCTGATCGAGGGCAAGGCGATCCAGCTGCACCCGCTGGTCTGCTCGGCGTTCAACGCCGACTTCGACGGTGACCAGATGGCCGTGCACGTCCCGCTTTCGCTGGAAGCCCAGCTGGAAGCGCGCGTTCTGATGATGTCCACGAACAACGTGCTGTCGCCGGCAAACGGCAGCCCGATCATCGTGCCGTCGCAGGACATGGTGCTTGGCCTTTACTACGTCACCATGAACCGCAAGGGCATGAAGGGCGAAGGCAAGATCTTCCGCGACATCGACGAGGTGGAACACGCCCTCGCCGCTGGCGAGGTGCATCTGCACTCGACCATCACCGCGCGGATCAAGCAGATCGACGAGGAAGGCAACGAGGTCTGGAAGCGGTATGAAACCACCCCCGGCCGTCTGCGCCTGGGCAACCTGCTGCCGCTGAATGCCAAGGCGCCGTTCGAACTGGTGAACCGCCTGCTGCGCAAGAAGGACGTGCAGAACGTCATCGACACCGTCTACCGCTACTGCGGCCAGAAAGAGTCGGTGATCTTCTGCGACCAGATCATGGGTCTGGGCTTCAAGGAAGCGTTCAAGGCCGGCATCTCCTTCGGCAAGGACGACATGCTGATCCCGCACAACAAGTGGGACATCGTGAATGGCGTGCGCGACCAGGTGAAGGAATTCGAACAACAGTACATGGACGGCCTGATCACCCAGGGCGAAAAGTACAACAAGGTTGTCGATGCCTGGTCGAAGTGCTCTGACGCCGTTGCGGCCGAGATGATGAAGGAAATCTCGGCAGTGCGCACCGACGACATGGGCGCCGAAAAGGAACCGAACTCGGTCTATATGATGTCCCACTCGGGGGCACGGGGTTCGCCTGCGCAGATGAAGCAGCTGGGCGGGATGCGCGGTCTGATGGCCAAGCCTTCGGGCGAGATCATCGAGACGCCGATCATCTCGAACTTCAAGGAAGGTCTGACCGTGTTGGAGTACTTCAACTCCACCCACGGTGCCCGCAAGGGTCTGGCCGATACCGCGCTGAAGACGGCGAACTCGGGTTACCTGACCCGCCGTCTGGTCGACGTGGCGCAAGATTGCATCGTGCGCTCGATCGACTGCGGCACCGATCGCTACATCACCGCCGAAGCCGCGGTGAACGATGGCGAGGTCGTGGCCTCGCTGGGCGAACGTGTGCTGGGCCGTGTCACGGCCGATGACGTGATCGACCCGGCGACCGGCGAGGTGCTGGTGGCCAAGGGCGTGCTGATCGACGAACGCAAATCCGACGTGATCGAGCAGTCTGGCGTTGTCAGCGTCAAGATCCGCTCGGCCCTGACCTGCGAGGCCGAAGAGGGCGTCTGCGCCACCTGCTATGGCCGCGACCTGGCACGCGGCACCATGGTGAACGTGGGCGAGGCTGTCGGCATCATCGCCGCACAGTCCATCGGTGAACCCGGCACGCAGCTGACGATGCGGACCTTCCACATCGGCGGCATCGCGCAGGGTGGCCAGCAGTCGTTCCTGGAAGCCTCGCAAGAGGGCAAGATCGAATTCCGCAACCCCAACACGCTGACCGCCGCCAATGGCGATCTGATCGTGATGGGCCGGAACATGTCGATCGCCATCATCGACGAGAACGGTCAGGAACGCGCCGTCCACAAGCTGACCTATGGCACCAAGCTGTTCGTCCGCGAGGATCAGGCGGTCAAGCGGGGCACCAAGCTGTTCGAATGGGACCCCTATACCCTGCCGATCATCGCGGAAAAGGCCGGTATCGCCAAGTTCGTCGACCTGATTTCGGGCCTGTCGGTCCGCGAGGATACCGACGAAGCCACCGGCATGACCCAGAAGATCGTGTCCGACTGGCGCTCGGCACCGCGTGCGAACGATCTCAAGCCCGAGATCATCATCATGGACGCCGAAACGGGCGAACCCATGCGCAACGATCAGGGCAACCCGATCAGCTACCCGATGTCGGTCGACGCCATTCTGTCGGTCGAAGACGGGCAAGAGGTGAAGGCCGGTGACACCGTGGCGCGTATCCCGCGCGAAGGTGCCAAGACCAAGGACATCACCGGGGGTCTTCCCCGCGTGGCGGAACTGTTCGAGGCCCGTCGTCCCAAGGATCACGCGATCATCGCCGAGCTTGATGGCTATGTGCGCTTTGGCAAGGACTACAAGAACAAGCGCCGCATCAGCATCGAGCCGGTCGACGAGACGATGCAGCCCGTCGAATACATGGTGCCGAAAGGCAAGCACATCCCGGTGCAGGAAGGCGACTTCGTGCAGAAGGGTGACTACATCATGGACGGCAACCCGGCCCCGCACGACATCTTGCGGATCATGGGCATCGAGGCGCTGGCGAACTACCTGATCGACGAGGTTCAGGACGTCTATCGCCTGCAAGGCGTGAAGATCAACGACAAGCACATCGAGGTGATCGTGCGGCAGATGCTGCAAAAGATCGAGATCCTCGAGTCGGGCGATACCACGCTGCTCAAGGGCGAGCAGGTCGACAAGACCGAGCTGGAGGAAGAGAACGCCAAGGTTCTGGCACGCGGTGGCCGCCCCGCTTCGGGCGAGCCGGTGCTGCTGGGCATCACCAAGGCGTCGCTGCAGACCCGCAGCTTCATCTCGGCCGCCTCGTTCCAGGAGACGACTCGCGTGCTGACCGAGGCTTCGGTCATGGGCAAGCGCGACAAGCTGGTCGGCCTCAAGGAAAACGTCATCGTGGGCCGCCTGATCCCGGCGGGCACTGGTGGCGCGACCGCCCGCGTCAAGCGCATCGCCGTCGAACGTGACCAGGTGGTCATCGAGGAGCGCCGCGCCGAGGCCGAAGCCGCCGCAGCGCTGGTGGCTCCGATGGATGCCTCGGGCGAGTCGGGTCTGGTGGACACGGTCGAAAGCCGCGATCTCTGATCGGGCGTCAACGGAACGGCGGGGGCCCCGGCAGCAATGCCGGGGCCCTTTGCCATGCCTTGGGGCGGCGAAAGCATCCGCAATCGCAATCTGTCACATCACCGAAAATCATGGCGCGCCAGGCATCGCGGACCATTGCCCGCACCATGTCCTGCGGGTAGCGAGGCAATGCGGGCGGTTGATGCCCATGACCGGGAGATGATCATGGCGCAGGCCACGGGGCAGGGGACGCCGGCACGCGGTGTGTCCGACAATATCAGGGGCGCCGGCTTCATGCTGGTTGCCATGGCGGCCTTCAGCATGGGCGATGCCTGCATGAAGTCGGTGGCCGAACATCTGCCGCTCTATCAGGCCGTGACCCTGCGCGGCCTTGTGACGGTGCCGCTGCTGCTGATGATCGCGCGAATGACGGGCGGGTTGAACCTTCCGGTTCTTCTCGCCTCGTGGCGCGTGGTCGGCGTGCGCACGCTGGGCGAGATTGCCGCGACGCTGACCTTTTTCTATGCGCTGGTGCATATGCCGCTGGGCGCGCTGTCGGCGATCTTGCAATCGGCGCCGCTGGCGGTGACGGCGGGGGCCGCGCTGTTCATGGGGGAAAAGGTGGGCTGGCGGCGGGGGCTGGCCATTGGCACCGGGTTCGTGGGGGTTCTGCTGATCGTGCAGCCGGGGGCCGACGGGCCGAACCCGGCGGCGCTGGTGGCGCTGGTTTCGGTCGGTTTCATCGTGCTGCGCGATCTGTCGACCCGCCGCCTGCCGGTCAATGTGCCCTCGGTCGGGGTGGCGCTGATTGCCTCGGTCGCCGTCATGGTGGTGGGGGGCGCGATGTCGGCCCGCACGCCCTGGCAGCCGGTGCCGCTGACGATCGCGCCGCTGATTGTGCTGGCGGCGATCTTTGTCAACATTGGCTATATCTTCATCATCCGGGTGATGCGGGTGGGCGAGGTCGGCTTTACCACCCCCTTCCGCTATACCGCCCTTGTCTGGGCGATGGGTCTGGGCTGGCTGATCTGGGGCGAGGTGCCGCGCGCCCTGACGCTGGTGGGGGCCGCGATCATCGTGGCATCGGGCCTGTTCGTCCTGCTGCGCGAGGCGCAGTTGGGCCGCCGGCCGGCGCGCTGATCGGCGCGCGGGCAACGCCTGGCGTCCATTGGTCCACGAGGGGTTGACCTTTGGGTGCTTTGGCTGCGCAAATGCCGTCAAACCCGGCCACGAGTCCGGGAGTGCGTTGAAAAAAGGGGGACATTGCCCGTGCCTGCCATCTTGTTCGTCCGCGTCGTTCCGGCGCTTGCCATGGCTGCCTTCCTGGCGGCTTGCGCGGCGCCCCAGCCGCCTGCACCAGTCGAGGTGCCGGGCTATGGCACGATCGAGGATGGCGGCTATACCATCGCGGCGGTTCCTCCCGATTACGCCCCCGAACAGAACCGCAAGGCGACGGTCAGCTATGCGGGCGGCGAAAAGCCGGGCACCATCGTGATCGACCCGCATGTCAAATATCTGTATCTCGTGGGCGAGAATGGCACGGCCGATCGTTACCGCATCGCGGTCGGGGCGCAGGGGCGCGGGCTGAAGTCCACCACCTATGTCGGGCGCAAGGCGGAATGGCCATCGTGGACGCCCACGGCGAACATGCTGCGCACCCAGCCCGAGCTGTATGCCGAGGTTGCGAACGGCATGGGGCCGGGGCCGGACAATCCGCTCGGGGCGCGGGCGCTGTATCTGTATCGTGGCGGGCGTGACACGATGTTCCGCATTCATGGCACGGGCGATTATACCTCGATCGGGAATGCGACGTCGGCGGGCTGCATCCGGCTTTATAATCAGGACATCCTGGATTTGTATGAAAAGGTCCCGGCCAGCGCGACCGTGAAGATCCGCAGCATCGCCGAATCGCGCGAGCTCGAAGGCGATGCGGCGGTCGATGCCTCGCTTGCCTCGGATGTCGAGTTCATGGCCCGCACCGAGGCGGCCCTGGCCGAGCGTCGCCGCCGGATGAACCTGGAATAACCCCGCCGTTTGCGGGGCAGGCGGGCGGGCCAGACTGGCCCGCCCGCTGTCATCTGCCCGGTATGTTGCCGTCCTGTGATGTTCGTCGGGCATCCCCGTCCTGTCATCTGCAGCCGGAGGCCCGCTTGTCCGACCCTTCCGATCCGCCCCGCGGCCATGTGTCAGAGGTACTGGCCGCGTTTGTGAAACTTGGCCTGACCTCGTTCGGCGGGCCGGTCGCGCACCTTGGCTATTTTCGCGATGAATTCGTCACCCGGCGGCGCTGGTTGTCGGATGCTGCCTATGCCGATCTGGTGGCGCTGTGCCAGTTCCTGCCGGGGCCGGCCTCCAGCCAGGTCGGCTTTGCCCTTGGCCTGATGCGGGCAGGCTGGGGCGGGGCGCTGGCGGCCTTTCTGGCCTTCACGCTGCCCTCGGCGCTGCTGCTGGTGGTGCTGGCGCTCGGTGCCGCGCAGATCGAGGGCGCGCTTGCCCTGGGCGTGCTGCACGGGCTGAAGATCGTGGCAGTCGCCATCGTGGCGCAGGCGGTCTGGGGCATGGCGCGCAGCCTGTGCCCCGATCCGGCGCGCGCCGGGATTGCGGTTGCCGCCGTCGGATTGCTGGCGTTCGTGCCGGGATCGGCGGGCATGGTGACGGTGATCGCCCTGGGCGCGGCGGCGGGCCTTGCGCTGGGGCGCGGCGCGGGCAGTCAGGGCGTGCCCCTGGCCGTCCCGGTGTCGCGCAGCATGGGCGTTGCTGCGCTGGTCCTTTGTGGCGCGCTGCTGCTGGTCTTGCCGCTGCTCGCCGGGCTGGGGCAGGGGTTTGCGCTGGCAGACAGGTTCTATCGCGCCGGGGCGCTGGTCTTTGGCGGCGGCCATGTCGTCCTGCCGCTGCTCGAGGCTGGCACCGTCGCCACCGGCTGGGTCAGCCAGGATGCGTTTCTTGCCGGATATGGCGCGGCGCAGGCGGTTCCCGGCCCGCTGTTCACCTTTGCGGCCTGGCTTGGCGCGGTGATGGGGCCAGCGCCGAACGGCGTGATCGGCGCGGCCATCGCGCTGGTCGCGCTGTTCCTGCCGGGGTTCCTGATCCTGATTGGCGTTTTGCCATTCTGGGATCGGTTCCGCCGCGTGCCCTGGGCGCAATCCGCAATGCAGGGCGCGAATGCGGCGGTGGTCGGTGTGCTGGGGGCCGCGCTTTACGATCCGGTCTTTGTCAGCGGCATCACCGGCAAGGCGGATTTCGCGCTGGCCCTGGTCTGTTTCACCGGGCTGGTGGTCTGGCGGCTGCCGTCCTGGGCGGTCGTCCTGCTGGGCGCGGCGGGCGGGGCGGCGCTGTCCGTCATCTAGGCGTTACAAAACCTTCATTGGTCGCTGGCCATGATTTCCTGTATTCAGGAATTATGGAACAGTCAACCGCCGCCCGCACCTTTTCCGTCCTTGGCCACCCGGATCGGCTGGCGGTCTTTCGCCTGCTCATGCGCTTTGCCCCGCATGGCGTGCGGCCGACCGAAATGGCCGAGGCGCTGGGGCTGCGGCAGAACACGCTCTCGCACCATCTGGCCGATCTGGCGGCAACCGGGCTGGTCAGGGCCACCCGGCAAGGGCGGTCGCTGTTCTATGCGGTCGATCTTGCCGCAACCGAATCCCTGATCGGCTATCTTGCGCTGGACGTCGGCCGCGCCCGCCCCGAGCTTGTTTCGGCCTTGCCCAAGGAAACCCGCCCCATGGACCACCCGGCCTATACCGTGCTGTTCATCTGCTCGGGCAATTCTGCCCGCTCGATCTTTGCCGAGGCGCTGTTGCGCGATCTGGGCAAGGGCCGCTTTACCGTGTTTTCCGCCGGCACGCGGCCCGGCAGCGCGCTGAACCCCTTTGCGCTGGATGTGCTGCGCCGCAACGGTCACGACACCTCGGGTCTGCGCGCCAAACATCTGGCCGAGTTTCAGGCGCCCGAGGCCCCGAAGATGGATTTCGTCTTCACCGTCTGCGACACGGCAGCGGCCGAGGACTGCCCGCCCTGGCCTGGCCAGCCGATCACCGGCCATTGGGGCCTGCCCGACCCGGTGAAAGCCACCGGCACCGAGGCCGAAAAGGCGCTGGTCTTTGCCCAGACCTATGGCGCGCTGCGCCGCCGGATTGCGGCCTTTGCCGATCTTCCCTTTGCCTCGCTCGACCGGTTGGCGCTGCAAGCGCAGGTCGACCGCATCGGCACCCCAGACAAGGAATAATCCCATGCCCCGCATTGCAGTGAACGGCCTTGGCCGCATCGGAAAACTGGTCCTGCGCGAGCTGATCGACACCGGCATCGGCGGCGAAATCGTTTTGCTGAACGACGCCGTAGGCGACGCCGAACAGCACGCCCTGCTGATGGAATTCGACAGCGTGCATGGCCGCTGGACTACCCCGGTCGCGCATCAGGACGGCGCGCTGGTGCTGAACGGCCGCGCCATCCGGCTGACCCAGGAAAAGACCATTCAGGCCCTGCCGCTGGCCGAGCTGGGCGTCGATCTGGTGATCGACTGCACCGGGGAGTTCAAGACTGCGGCCAAGATCGCGCCCTATTTTGCGGCGGGCGTGCGCAAGGTCGTGGTCAGCGCCCCGGTCAAGGATGGCGGCGCGCTGAACATTGTCTATGGGGTGAACCATCACCTTTATGATGGCACGCAGGCGCTGGTGACGGCGGCCTCGTGCACGACGAACTGCCTGGCTCCGGTCGTCAAGGTGATCCACGAGGTGATCGGCATTCGCCATGGCTCCATCACCACGATCCACGATGTGACCAACACCCAGACCATCGTCGACCGCCCGGCCAAGGACATGCGCCGCGCGCGCTCCGCCCTGGCCAACCTGATCCCGACGACGACCGGCAGCGCCACCGCCATCACCCTGATCTACCCCGAACTCAAGGGCCGCCTGAACGGCCATGCGGTCCGGGTGCCGCTGCTGAACGCCTCGCTCACCGATTGCGTGTTCGAACTGGCGCGCGAAACCACCATCGAGGAGGTGAACGCCCTGTTCCGCACCGCCGCCGAGGGCGAGCTCAAGGGCATCCTCGGGTTCGAAAGCCGCCCGCTGGTGTCGACCGATTTCCTGAACGATCCGCGCTCGTCCATCATCGAC
The DNA here is from genome assembly GCF_000429765.1 of Gemmobacter nectariphilus DSM 15620. GTDB lineage: Bacteria > Pseudomonadota > Alphaproteobacteria > Rhodobacterales > Rhodobacteraceae > Wagnerdoeblera > Wagnerdoeblera nectariphila. The sequence continues at coordinate 597,187 of NZ_KE386949.1, forward strand.
GGGCCCTCGACCATGGTGGTCAACGGCACACAGCTCAAGGTCTATGCCTGGTATGACAACGAATGGGGCTATGCCTGCCGCCTGGCCGACATTGCCCGCATGATCGCCAAGGGTCTCTAAGCATTTCATCTGTCCGAAAATATCCTCGGGGGGAATTGCCCGGCACGGGCAAGGGGGGCAGAAGGCCCCCGTTCCGCCGCCCCAGCCCGGAGCCGCCGATGACCCAGCACTCCCCCTTGCGCGCCTATGCTGCCGTGACCGCCGCCTACTGGGCCTTCATGCTGTCGGACGGCGCCTTGCGCATGCTGGTGCTGCTGCATTTCAACGCGCTTGGCTTCAGCCCGGTGCAGCTGGCCTGGCTGTTCCTGCTCTATGAGATCGCGGGGATCGTGACCAACCTGGCCGCCGGCTGGCTGGCGGCGCGCTTTGGCCTGGCCGCCACGCTTTATGCCGGGCTTGGCCTGCAGATCGCCGCGCTGGTCGCGCTGGCGCAGCTGGATCCGGGCTGGGGCATCGCCGCCTCGGTCGTCTTTGTCATGGCGGTGCAGGGCGTGTCGGGCGTGGCCAAGGATCTGGCCAAGATGTCGTCGAAATCGGCCGTCAAGCTGCTGGCCCCGGCCGAGGGGGGCGGGCTGTTCCGCTGGGTCGCGCTGCTGACCGGGTCCAAGAATGCGGTCAAGGGCCTTGGCTTCTTCCTGGGCGCGGCGCTGCTGGCGCTGGCGGGGTTCGGGCCGGCGGTCTGGGGCATGGCAGGCGTTCTGGCGGTGATCTTGCTGGCCATCGTGCTGTTCCTGCCTGCGGGCCTGCCGGGGCGGATGAAATCGGCCGAGGTCTGGGGCGGCTGGCGCTCGCGCGATGCGCGGGTCAACCGGCTGTCGCTGGCGCGGATGTTCCTGTTCGGGGCGCGGGACGTGTGGTTCGTCGTCGGCATTCCGGTCTATTTCCAGGCCGTCCTGTCCGATGGCAGCGCCGAGGGGCGGCGCACGGCGTTCTTTGTCGTCGGCGCGTTCATGGCGCTGTGGATCATCGCCTATGGCGCCGTGCAGGCGATGGCGCCGCGCCTTTTGGGCGCCAAGGGCCAGCCGCTGCCCGACACGGTGCACAAGGCGATCCGCTGGGCCGGGCTTCTGGTGCCGATCCCGTTCGCGCTGGCGCTGGCGGCCTGGGCGGCCGGCGCCCCGACCCTGTGGCTGACCGTGACGCTGGTGGCCGGGCTGCTGCTGTTCGGCTTTGTCTTTGCGGTGAATTCGTCGGTCCATTCCTACCTGATCCTGGCCTTTGGCGATGCCGGGCGGATCACGCGGGATGTGGGCTTCTATTACATGGCGAATGCGGCGGGGCGGCTGATCGGAACCCTGCTGTCGGGCCTGTCCTACCAGATGGGCGGGCTGCCCCTGTGCCTGGCCACCGCCGGGGCCATGGCGCTGGCGGCCTGGCTGTCCGCCCGCCGCCTCAGCGCGATCTGAGCAGCAGAAGGGCCGCTGTTGCCGCCAGTCCCACCCCGGCCGTCAGCCACACCGCGTTCAGCCCCCAGGCCGTCAGCGCGGCGCCAAAGATCAGCGGGGCGGCGGCCTGCAGGATGCGGGCAGGCGCGTTCAGCCAGCCCAGCCGCTGGCCATAGCTCGCCGCCCCGAACAGCGCCAGCGGCAGCGTGCCCTTGGCGATCGTCAGAATCCCGTTCCCGGCCCCGTGCAACAGCGCAAAGGCATAGGCCGCCGGTCCGCCAAACCCCACCAGACAGACCGCCGCCACCGGATGCGCCGCCGCCGCCAGCCGGGCCGAGGTCAACGGGTGGAACCGGCGCAACAGACCGAACTCCAGCACCCGCGCGGCCACCTGTGCGGGTCCGATCAGCGCGCCTGCGGCAATGGCCATCGCGGTGCCGGCCCCCGCAGCCTCCAGCAGACCCGGCAGATGCGCGGCCATGGCGGTTGAATTGAACCAGGTCGCGGCAAAGACAAAGGCCAGCAGCATCAGCGCCCCGCGCGGTGGGGGCGCGGCATCGGGTTCGGGCAGGGCGGGTGTGTGCGCCGGGGTGCTGCCACGCGGCAGCAGGGCGTTCAGCGGCAAGGCAAGGCACAGGTGAATCACGGCCCAGCCCAGACAGGCCTCGCGCCAGCCCCAATGCGCCAGCATCAGCCCCGACAGCGGCCAGCCCACAGTGCTGGCAAACCCGGCGATCAGCGTGATCCCGGTGATCGGCCCGCGCGCCGCCTTGCCATAGATCCCGGCCAGGGTGGCAAAGGCGGCCTCGTAAAGCCCCATGCCCATGCCAAGGCCGATCACCGCCCAGCCGGCGAACAGCACCGCAGGCGCGGGCGCAATCGCCAGCAGGCCCAGCCCGGCGGCAAAGACCAGATTGGACAGCATCAGCACCCCGCGCCCGCCCAGCCGGTCGATCCGCCCGCCCGCCCATGGCCCGACCAGCGCCGAGACCACCATCGCCATGGAAAAGGCGCCGAACACCCAGACCGGCGACAGGCCAAAGGCGGCCGCCATCGGTGCGGCCAGCACGGCGGGAATGTAATAGCTGGAGGCCCAGCCGATGGTCTGCGCCGTGCCAAGCGCCGCAACGATCAGCCCGCGCTGCGCGGCAATCATCGCGGCCACCAGCGCGCGCCGGGGATCAGGCAAGCCATCTGCGACCTACGCCGCATCGCCGGAACAGCAGCCCGCCGCCAGATCGGCGATCAGCCCCTGCATCACCGGATAATTCGCCCGGCAGATCAACGAGGTTCCTGCCCGGTCCTGCCGGATCAGATCGACCAGCACCAACGCCCGGCAATGATGCGACAGGGTGGATCCCGGAACCCCCAGCCGGTCCCCCAGATGCCCCATGGCCAGCCCGCCATCGCCAGCCGTGACCAGCAGGCGATAGATGCGCAGCCGCGTCGGATTGCCCAGGGCCGCAAGCCGCGCGGCAGCGGTTTCAATATCCATCTCGCCCTTCTTCGATGTTTCCAGAACAATAGAAACACATCACGAAAGGCGATAGCGGCTTTGCAAGACGCTATCGTGACATCAGTATTCGGCTTCGCGCTCGCCGCTTTGCCATTCGCGGGCCAGGTTGCCGAAGCGGGTGAACTTGCCCTCGAACGACAGCTCCACCGTGCCGATCGGCCCGTGACGCTGCTTGCCGATGATGACCTCGGCCTTGCCATGGCAGCTTTCCATGACCTGCTGCCAGGCGGCCATCTTTTCCAGCTCGTGATCCGAGGGCTTTTCGCGTTCCTTGTAATATTCCTCGCGGAACACGAACATCACCACGTCGGCGTCCTGTTCGATCGACCCCGATTCCCGCAGGTCGGACAGCTGGGGCCGCTTGTCCTCGCGGCTTTCGACCTGACGCGACAGCTGCGAGAGCGCGATCACCGGGATGTTCAGCTCCTTGGCGATGGCCTTGAGGCCCTGGGTGATTTCCGAGACTTCCTGAACCCGGTTGTCCTTGGACGACCCTTTCAGCAGCTGAAGATAGTCGACCATCAGCACATCCAGCCCATGCGTGCGCTTGAGCCGCCGCGCCCGCGCCGCCACCTGCGAGATCGGCAGGGCCGGGGTATCGTCGATGTAAAGCGGGCAGGTTTCCAGCGACTTGGCCGCTTCGACAAAGCGGCGGAATTCGTGTTCCGTCATGTCGCCGCGGCGGATCTGTTCCGATGGAACCTCGGATGCCTCGGACAGGATACGGGCGGCCAGCTGTTCGGCCGACATCTCCAGCGAAAAGAACCCGACAACACCGCCTTCGACCGCGCCTTCGGACCCGTCCGGCTTGCGCCCACGCTTGTAGGCCTTGGCGACGTTGAAGGCGATGTTGGTCGCCAGCGAGGTTTTCCCCATCGACGGACGGCCCGCCAGGATGATCAGGTCCGACGGATGCAGGCCGCCCAGTTTCTTGTCGAGGTCAATCAGTTGGGTCGGAATGCCCGACAGCCCGCCGCCCCGCTGATAGGCCGCATTCGCCACATCGACCGCCGCCGTCACTGCACGCAGGAAGGACTGAAACCCGCGTTCGGCCACCCCCTGTTCGCCCAGCTTGTAAAGCCGCTGCTCGGCCTCGGTGATCTGATCGCGCGGCTCGGAGGCCACATCGACCTTGCCGGCCCGGTCTGCAATGTCGCGCCCCAGCGCGATCAGCTCGCGCCGCACCGCCAGATCATAGATCATCTGGGCATAATCGCGCGCGGCAAAGGCCGAAATCGCCGCCCCTGCCAGCCGCACCAGATAGGCCGGACCGCCCAGCTCCTTCAGCCCCGGATCGTCTTCAAGGAACGCCTTGAGCGTGACGGGCGAGGCAAGGGCGTTCTTCTGGATCCGCGCGGCGGCGATTTCAAAGATGCGCTGGTGCACGGGGTCGTAGAAATGTTCCGCCTTCACCAGCGCGGCGATGCGGTCATAGACATCGTTGTTGGTCAGGATCGCGCCCAGAAGCTGCTGCTCTGCCTCGATGTTGTGGGGCAAAACGTCGGTGTCTGCCGGTGCCGGGGGCACGGGCGTGATCTTTGCGATGTCGTTCATGGACTGCCTGCCGGTTCTTGCAAGACCAGACCCCTAGCCGATCCGCCGCCACGGGGGCAAGTGGACGGAACTGGGGACAAGTCCGGTATAACCCCTAGGATAACGCCGCAGCCAGTTTCGCGCCACAACCGTTTGTGGTCACGGCGCGATCAGGCACGACATTGCCGATTCGGATACCCTGGGGCCGGATGTTGCGCACATCCTGCCCACAGGGTTGTCCACAGAAATCTTACGGGTTCGCCACGCGCCAGGCGGCCGGGTCGGTCAAAAAGGCCTCGACCTCGGACAGGGTGTGCGCATCAAAGGCCTCACGCTCCTTGGCGACAGCCAGAACGTCCCACCAGGTGCACAGCCAGGACAGTTCCACCCCATGTTCGCGCAAGCGCGGGATCGTGTCGGCGAAGATGCCATAGTAGAAGATCACCGCCGTATGCCCGCAGGTGGCGCCGGTATCGCGGATCGCATCGACGAACGACAGCTTGCTGCCGCCGTCGGTCGTCAGATCCTCGACCAGCAGCACGCGCTGGCCTTCGGTCATGGCGCCTTCGATCCGGGCATTGCGGCCATAGCCCTTGGGTTTTTTCCGCACATAGGTCATCGGCAGGGCCATCCGCTCGGCCACCAGCGCGGCAAAGGGAATGCCCGCCGTCTCGCCGCCGGCGATATTGTCGAATGCCTCAAGCCCCGCATCGCGCATCACGGTGACGGTCAGGAAATCCATCAGCACGGACCGGATGCGCGGAAAGCTGATCAGCTTGCGGCAGTCGATATAGGTCGGCCCCTTGAGCCCCGAGGCATAGGTATAGGGCGGGTCGGCGCTGAAATGCACCGCCTTGATGTCCAGCAACATGCCTGCGGCCAGGCGGGCGATTTCTTCCTTGGGCGGAAAGCTGGACGGGATCATGGGCGCTCCTTCAGGCTGACGCGGCGGCTTTGCCAGCTTGGGGCGGGATTCGCAACCGGCCAGCGCGGGCGATCAGCCAGACGGCGATGGCGACGTTCAGCCCGTTCCAGACGATGCCATTGATGAAGGCAAGCGCATAGCTTTGCGTCACGTCGTGGATCCAGCCCGACATCCAGCCGCCGATCGCCATGCCAAGGATCGTGGCCATCATCACCAGCCCGACCCGCGCGCCCGCGACCGAGGCGGGCATGTATTCGCGCACGATCAGCGCATAGGACGGCAAGAGCCCCCCTTGCGACAGCCCGAAGACCAGGCTGACCAGATAAAGCGGCACCAGCCCGTCGAACGGCAGATACAGGAACAGCGCGATCATCTGCATCGAGCCGAACAGCAGCAGCGTTGCCACCCCGCCGATCCGGTCCGAGATCAGCCCCCCCACCAGCCGCGAGGCAACGCCCCCCAGCAGCATCAGCGACAGCATCTCGGCCCCGACGGCGGGGCCATAGCCCAGGTCCATGCAATAGGCGACGATATGCACCTGCGGCATCGCCATGGCGACACAGCAGGCGATGCCCGCGACAAAGAGCAGCGCCGTCAGGGTGTTGGTCGAAACGCCCACGCTGCTGGCACGGTTGGCCGCGGCGCGGTCCGAGGCGGCCTTGGCCTCGGCCGGCGGGCGGGCGCGCAGCAGCCAAGCCAGCGGGGGAATGCCCGCCATCAGCGTCATCCCGACCAGCGCATAGGCCCACTGCCAGCCCCAGGCGGCGATCCACACATTCAGCACCAGCGGCCAGATCACCCCGGCCATGTAGTTGGCCGAAGCCGCAACCGACATGGCAATCCCGCGCCGCTTGAGGAACCAGTGCGAAATATCCGCCATCAGCGGGCCAAAGCTGCCCGCGCTGCCAAGGCCCACCACGAATTGCGCAAGGCCGACCAGCCAGACATTCGGCGCAAATCCGGCCGCCACATGACCCAGCCCCACCATGACCGCCGCACCCAGCAGCGTCGGCAAAACCCCCATGCGGTCGACCATCCGCCCGGTCACCACATTGCCCAGGCCAAAGCCCAGCATGGTCACGACGAAGATCAGCGAGGCATCCGAGCGGCTGAGCGCAAAGTCACGCTCCATTTGCGGCATGACGACGATCAGCGTCCACATGCCGGCATTGCCGATGGCGCCGACCACCATGGTCACGGCCAACCGCAGCCACGAGACGCGACTGTCCAGAACGCTTGCGGTTTGCATGGTCATCCCCCTTGATTCCGGCGCCACTGTGGCGCCGGGTTCGCGGGAAGTCCAGTCAGGCCAGATCGCCCTCGGGCGTGATCTTGGTGCGGCCGCGCAGATAGGGGTGCAGCACCTCGGGCAGCTCGACCGACCCATCGGCCTGCTGGCCGTTTTCCAGCACGGCAATCAGCGTGCGCCCGACCGCCAGCCCCGATCCGTTCAGCGTGGCAATGAATTCCGGCTTGCCGCCGCCCGCCGGGCGATAGCGCCCGTTCATCCGCCGCGCCTGGAACTGCCCGCAGGTCGAGACCGAGGAAATCTCGCGATAGCGGTTCTGGCCTGGCAGCCAGACCTCAAGGTCATGGGTCTTTTGCGCGCCAAAGCCGATATCGCCGGTGCACAGCACGACGACCCGATAGGGCAGGCCCAGCTTTTGCAAGATCGCCTCGGCGCAGCCGGTCATCCGCTCGTGTTCGGCCAGCGCGGTTTCCGGGGTGCACAGCGTCACCATCTCGACCTTCTCGAACTGGTGCTGGCGCAGCATCCCGGTGGTGTCCTTGCCCGCCGAACCTGCCTCGGACCGGAAGCAATGGGTAGCTGCGGTCATGCGGATGGGCAGCTGCGTCTCATCATAAATCTCGCCTGCGGCGAAGTTGGTCATGGTGACTTCGGACGTCGGGATCAGCCACCAGCCATTGGTGGTCTGATAGCTGTCCTCGGCGAATTTCGGCAGCTGGTTGGTGCCATACATCGCGTCTTCCTTGACCAGGACCGGGGTCCAGGTCTCGGTCAGGCCATGTTCCTCGACATGAGTGTCGACCATGAATTGCGCCAGCGCGCGATGCACGCGGGTGATCGCGCCTTTCAGCACGACAAAACGGCTGCCCGACAGCTTGGCCGCGGTTCCAAAATCCATGCCGGGCTTGACGCCCGCGATCTCGAAATGCTCGACCGGGGCAAAGTTGAACGCGCGCGGCGTGCCCCAGCGGCGGATCTCCTGATTGGCCTCCTCGTCGGCACCGTCGGGGATCTCGTCCAGCACCATGTTGGGAATGGTCATCAGCAGATCGCGCAGCGCGGCATCCTCGGCCGCGGCTTCGGTCTGCAACCGGGCAATCTCGGCCTTCTTCTCGGCCACCAGCGCGCGCAGGCGCTCGAACTCGGCGTCATCGCCGCGTGCCTTGGCGGCGCCGACCTCCTTGCTGGCCTTGTTCTGATCGGCCTGCGCGGTCTCGGCCGCCAGGATTTTCGCCCGCCGCCCCTCGTCCATCGCCAGGATCTGCGACGACATCGGCGCGACACCCCGGCGCGAAAGGGCGCGGTCGAAGGCCTCGGGCTCTTCGCGGATGAAGCGGATATCGTGCATGATCTGGCTCCTGTCAGGGATTCCTTGGGGAATGGCCGCCTTATGGCGGAAATCGCCGGGCGATGTAAGGTGGATGCTGGCGCCCCGCCCCTGATGCCGGGCCCCGCCGCAGCTCAAGCCTCGCCGGCGTCCCCTTTGCCTTTTTCAAAATACCCCACGGGGTGGTCCGGAGGGGTGTGAAACCCCTCCGGGGCCAGGGCCCCGCGCAGCGGTCTATGATCCAGGCGCAACCCCGCGGCCCTCTGCGGCGCGCAAACCACGCACCAGAAGCTCGGCCATGATCCGGCGGCGTTCCTCGGGCGCCATCTGCGACCAGCGCGCGATTTCGTCCAGCGTGCGCTGGCAGCCCAGACAGACCTCGTCCGCCGGGTCCAGCTGGCAGACATTGACGCAGGGGCTGTCCATCGCCTAACTCCGTGCCAGATGCGCCAGCCGGTCCAAGGCGCCTTGCAAGATGTACCCCGCCGCCACATGGTCGATCACCTGCGCACGGCGCGCGCGCGACGTATCGGCCTCGAGCAGCGCGCGTTCGGCGGCGACGGTGGACAGCCGCTCATCCCAGAAGGTGATCGGCAAGGGCGTCAGCTTGGCCAGATTGCGGGCAAAGGCGCGGGTCGATTGCGCGCGCGGCCCTTCGGATCCGTCCATGTTGCGCGGCAGGCCCAGCACGATCCCCTTCAACTCACGCTCGGCCACGATCTTCAGCAGCGCCTCGGCATCAATGGTGAATTTCTCTCGCCGGATGGTCAGCAGGGGCGAGGCAACGCTGCGCAGACTGTCCGAGACCGCGACCCCGATGGTCTTGGTGCCCAGATCAAGGCCCGCCAGCGCCCCCATGCGGGGCAGGCTGGCTGCAAACGCGGCGATGTCGTCATGCACCGTGGTCATTCGCTCAGCCCTGCATCGCGAGCGGCGGCCCCGACCTCGGCCAGATCGCCTGCGCTGTCCTTGAACCGGCCCTGCGCTTCGGCCCAGATCGCCTTGGCGCGGTCGGTATCGCCCAGAACGCCAAGCGCGCGGATCAGGCGCGCCCATTCCTGCGCGGTGCCGCCCTCGCTCGCCAGCCGGTTCATCAGCCCGTCGACCATGCCGCGGATCATCTTCTGGCGCTCTTCGGGGGTCATGTCCTGGGCGGCGGCCATCGCGGCAGCGTCGGGGCCGGGCATGGCGGTGCCGCGCATGGGGGGCATCTGATAGCGATGCTGGCCGGCCAGATAGGCCACATCGGGCAATTCGCTGCGCAGCGTCTCGACCCAGGGGTCCGCCTCGGTGCTGGCTTCCCACAGCGGCGCCCAGAACCGGAAGGCCAGATCGAACCGCCCGGACTGGGTGAACATCAGCCCGGAATAATAGCGCGCGATCCCGTTGGCAGGATCAAGCTTCAGCGCGCGGGCCAGCACGGCTTCGGCCTCGGGGGTGACGATGCCGCCGGTTGCGGCAACCATCAGTTCGGCCTGTGCGGCCAGATCGGCGGCGGTCGTGCCTGCCCCCTTGAGCGTGACGACCATGGCCTGCGCGCGGGCGGCGGCGGCATAATTGCCCAGCATCGCCTCGTTGCGGGCCAGCAGCTCTTGCCCTTGCAGATCGTTGGGCCGGGCCTCCATCGCCTTGCGCAGCTTCTCCATCAGTTCGGCGTGGCGCGGATCGGCGGGCGCAGGGGCAGGGGGCAGGGCGGCCGCGGCGCGGGCCTCGGCCGTGGCCTGATCGGGGCGGCCGGCGCGCATCGCTTCGGCCGCTTCCAGGCGGGCGGCAATGGGCATGTCGTCGAGGTCAGGATTGCCCAGCAGGGCATAGCCGCCAAAGGCGACGCCGGCCACGATCACCAGCACGGCCCCGGCGGTCACGGCCCGTGCCGGACCGCGCGCCGTCTGGTCGGCCGCGGCGCGCAGCGCGCTGTCGGCCGACAGCACGCGGCGGCCGATCTCGGTGCGCAGGCGCTGCGCCTCGTCCTCGGCGATCACGCCGCGTGCCAGATCGCGGTCCACCTCGGCCAGCTGGTCGCGGTAGACCTTCAGGTCGAACTCCGCCGCCGGGCTTGCGCCCGCCGCCCGCCCGCGTGCCAGTGCCGCGACCATCAATCCCGCCACCGCCAGCGTCAGCGCCACAGTGACCGCCCAGAACAGAATGCTGCCCATGCCTTCCCCTTTGCTGGCCCCCCATGTAACCGTTGCGGGCCGCCCGAAAAAGCCCGAACGCGCGCCGTGATGTCGCAGCCCGCCCCCGCCCGGCCCCTTTTCGCGGGGCAGTCACCGGGGTATGAGGGGCAAAAGCCAACCATGGGGCCGCCATGAAACGCTATTCCGTCTTTGCCCTCGCCCGTGCTGCGCTGGACTGGCATCAGGGCTGGGAACGCGCCTGGCGCGATGCGCAGCCCAAGGGCCGCTATGACGTGGTGATCGTCGGGGCCGGCGGGCATGGGCTGGCCACGGCCTATTATCTGGCGAAAAACCATGGCATCACCAACATCGCCGTGCTGGAAAAGGGCTGGCTGGGCGGCGGCAACACCGGGCGCAACACGACGATCATCCGGTCGAACTATCTTCAGGACAGCTCGGCCGCGATCTACGAAAAGGCCCGCAGCCTCTACGAGACGCTGAGCCAGGATCTGAACTACAACGTGATGTTCAGCCCTCGCGGACTTTTGATGCTGGCCCAGACCGAGCATGAGGTGAAGGGCTACATGCGCACCGTCCATGCCAACCACCTGCAAGGCGTGGCGACCGAATGGATCGGGCCCGACCGGGTCAAGGATCTGGTGCCTGCAATCAACATCGACGGGCCGCGCTATCCGGTGCTGGGGGCGCTTTATCAGGCACGCGGCGGCACGGCGCGGCACGATGCTGTGGCCTGGGGCTATGCGCGGGCCTGTTCGGCCATGGGCATCGACATCATCCAGAACTGCGAGGTGACGGGGATCGACCGCGCGCAAGGCCGCGTGAGCGGGGTGCGCACCAGCCGCGGCGCCATTGCCTGCGACAAGCTGGGGCTGGTGGTTGCCGGCCATTCCAGCGTGCTGGCCGAGATGGCGGGCTTTCGGCTGCCCATCGAATCCCTGGCGCTTCAGGCGCTGGTGTCAGAGCCGGTCAAGCCCATGCTGGACGTGGTGGTCATGGCCAACACCGTGCATGGCTACATCAGCCAGTCCGACAAGGGCGAGCTGGTGATCGGCGGCGGCACCGACGGGTTCAACAACTACACCCAGCGCGGCAGTTTCCAGCACATCCAGGAAACCCTGCGTGCCCTGATCGAGACCTTCCCGGCGATCTCGCGGCTGAAGATGCTGCGCCAATGGGGCGGGATCGTCGACATGACGGGCGACCGATCGCCCATCATTTCCACCACGCCGCTTGAGGGCTGTTTCGTCAACTGCGGCTGGGGAACCGGCGGGTTCAAGGCGATCCCGGGATCGGGCTGGGCGATGGCCGATCTGATGGCCCGCGGCACGCCAGGGCCGCTGGCCGCCGAATTCAGCCTGACCCGGTTCCGCGAGGGCCGGTTCATCGACGAAAGCGTTGCAGCGGGGGTGGCGCATTGATGGGTCAAGGTGGCGCAAGTCTGGTGCGATGGAACCTTTGCAGTGTCTTGCGGGTTGGTCCTGCAGTGACAACTTGCGAGGAGACCCTGTCATGGCCAGCGAAAACATCCCGGGCAGCGGCAACACCGGCCTTGCCTTCATTCTGGGCGGTGTCGTCGTGGCGCTTGCCGTCGTGGCCTGGCTTGCCCTTGGGGGCGAGATGCCGGGCGACAAGCCTGACGTGTCCATCACCGTGCCGGGCGTCGGCAAGGTCGAGGCGGACGTCAAGGGCTCGGGCGGCTGATCGCGTTCGGGCCGTCGGCGGACACGCCGGTTGCGGCACCCCGGGGGCGCGCGTTCCGCAGGCCTGCCCGCCTTTGGGCAGGCGGGGGCGGTCGGCGCCCCCCGCTCGCATCTGGCAGGAGTGCTTTGCATGCTGACCCTTACCTGCCCCTATTGCGGCGTCACCGCCGAGGAAACCGAGCTGACGCCGGGCGGGCAGGCGCATCTGACGCGCTTTGGCCCCGGATCAAGCGATGCCGAGTTCGAGGGCTATCTGTTCGCGCGCACCAACCCCAAGGGCGTGCATTTCGAACGCTGGCGCCATGCCTATGGCTGCGGCAAGTGGTTCCATGCCGCCCGCTGCACCGCAACGCTGGAAGTGTTCGGCACCTATCCCGCGCAGGCCGTTGCGCCGCCGGATGATCTGATCGCACATATCAAGGCCCGCCGTCCGGGCTGGGAGGGCTGGACATGACCACCCGTCTGGCCCGTGGCGGGCGTCTGATCGACCGGGGCGCGCCGCTGGAGTTCACCTTCGATGGCGCGCGCCTGCGCGGCTATCAGGGCGACACGCTGGCCTCGGCGCTGCTGGCCAATGACCGGCTGCTGATGGGGCGCAGCTTCAAGTATCATCGCCCGCGCGGCCCCGTCGCCTCGGGCGTCGAGGAACCGAACGCGCTGGTCAACCTTGGCAAGGGCGCCCGGGCCGAGCCCAATTGCCGCGCCACCACGACCGAGCTGTTCGATGGTCTGGCTGCCAGCAGCCAGAACCGCTGGCCCAGCCTTGATCTCGATGTCGGGGTGGTGAACGACGCCATGGCGCGCTTCCTGCCGGCGGGGTTCTATTACAAGACCTTCATGTTCCCGCGTCCGTTCTGGAAACACCTGTTCGAGCCGGTGATCCGCCAGTCTGCCGGCCTTGGCCCGGCGCCCAAGGACCGCGATGCCGACCGATACGAACAGATCCACGCCGTCTGTGATGTGCTGGTTGCAGGTGGCGGGGTGGCCGGGCTGACGGCGGCGCTGGCCGCCGCCCGGTCAGGCGCGCGGGTGATGGTGCTGGACCAGGCGCCGCATTGGGGCGGCCGCGCGCCGGTCGATGGCGGCGAGATTGATGGCAAACCTGTCGAGACCTGGGTCAACGACGCGCTGCAAGCTCTTGAAACGCTGCCCAATGTCGTGCTGCGGTCCCGCTGCATGGTGGCCGGCGTTCACGATCACGGCCATGTGCTGGCCGAGGAGCGGATTGCCGACCATAGCCCCGGCGATGGCCGGCCCCGTCGCCGCCTGTGGCGCATCCGGGCTGGCAAGGTGATCGCGGCCACCGGCGCGCTGGAACGCCCGCTGGCCTTTGCCGGCAATGATGTGCCGGGCGTCATGCTGGCCAGTGCGGTGCGCGACTATCTGGTCAACTGGGGTGTCAGCCCTGGCGATCGCACGGTGATCGTCACCAACAACGACGACGCCTATCGCACCGCCATCGCGCTGCGCCAGGCGGGCCTTGCGGTGCCCGCCGTGCTGGACGCGCGCGAGCGTGCCGAGGGCGATCTGCCGCAGCAGGCGCGCGCGCTGGGGATCCGGGTGGAAACCGGCAAGGCCATTGCCCGCGTTCAGGGCCGCAAGCGGGTGACAGGCGTGCAGGTCTGCCTGCAAGCCGGCGAAGGCGCGGTGCTCGAGGATATCCCCTGCGAGGCCGTCGCCATGTCGGGCGGCTGGTCGCCCGTCGTCCATCTGTGGAGCCATTGCGGCGGCAAGCTGCTGTGGGATGAGGCAGGGGCGATGTTCCGCCCCGATCCCGTGCATCCGCCGACCGGCGCCAGTGGCCAGCCGATGGTGGTCTGTGCCGGCGCCGCTGCAGGCGCGCTGCGGCTGGGCGATTGTGTGACCGATGCCCATCTGGCGGCAGGGGGCGACGGCGGGGCTCCGGCGGGCGCGGCGCCCATCGAGGCGCCGCTCGCCCCGGTCTGGGTCATGCCGCAAGGCGCCCCGGTGGCCATGCGCGCGAAGATGTGGCTGGATTTCCAGAATGACGTAAAGGTCAGCGACATCCAGCTTGCCGCGCGCGAGGGGTTCACCTCGGTCGAACATGCCAAGCGATATACCACGCTGGGCATGGCGACGGATCAGGGAAAACTAAGCAATATCAACGGACTTGCCGTTCTGTCGCAAGCGCTGGATGAAGGGGTGCCGCAGGTTGGCACGACAACCTTCCGCCCGCCCTATACCCCCGTCGCCTTTGGCACGCTGGCCGGCGAGGCGCGGGGGCCGCTGTTCCAGCCGCTGCGCCGCACGCCGATGCATGACTGGCACGAGGGGCGCGGCGCCCATTGGGAGCCCGTGGGCCTGTGGCGCCGCCCGCTGGCCTATCCGGCGCCGGGCGAGAGTGTCGAACAGGCGACCCGGCGCGAGGTGCTGGCGGTCCGGCAAGGCGCCGCGCTGCTCGATGCCTCGACCTTGGGCAAGATCGTGGTCAAGGGGCCGGATGCGGGCCGCTTTCTCGACATGCTTTACAGCAACCTGATGTCCACCCTGGCCGTCGGCCGCTGCCGCTATGGGCTGATGCTGAACGAGCAGGGCTTTGTGATCGACGATGGTGTCGTCGCGCGGCTGTCGGAGGACACCTTCCTGTGCCACACCACCAGCGGCGGGGCAGACCGTATCCACGCCTGGATGGAAGACTGGCTGCAATGCGAATGGCCGGACTGGCAGGTGTTCACCGCCAATCTGACCGAGCACTATGGCCAGATCGCTGTTGCCGGCCCCAAGGCCCGGGCGCTGCTGGAAACCCTGGGCGGGATGGACGTCTCGGCACAGGCGCTGCCCTTCATGGGCTGGGCCGAGGGGCAGATCGGCGGCGTTCCGGTGCGGGTCTACCGGATTTCCTTTACGGGCGAGCTGTCCTTTGAACTGGCGGCTCCTGCAGGTCAGGCGCTGGACCTGTGGCGGCAGTTGATGGCTGCGGGCGAGGCGTTGGGCGTCGTGCCCCATGGCACTGGCGCGCTGCATGTGCTGCGGGCGGAAAAGGGCTTTGTCATCGTCGGGGACGAGACCGATGGCACCGTCACCCCGCAGGATCTGAACATGGGCTGGGCGGTGTCGAAGACCAAGGCGGATTTCATCGGCAAGCGCGGGCTGGAACGTCCGGCCCTGACCGATCCCGACCGCTGGCGGCTGGTCGGCCTTGAGACGCTCGATGGTTCGGTCCTGCCCGAAGGCGCCCATGCGGTCGCGGACGGGGTGAATGCCAACGGTCAGCGCAAGGTGCAGGGCCGCGTCACCTCGACCTATCACTCGCCCACCCTGGGGCGCGGCATCGCGCTGGGGCTGGTGCGGCGCGGCCCCGAGCGGCTGGGCGAGGTGCTGGAGTTTCCCACCATCGGCGGCGCCTTGGTCAAGGCGCGCATCGTCGATCCGGTGCGCTATGACAAGGAAGGGGCGCGGCAGAATGTCTGATCCGGTCACGGCGCTGAATGGGGCGCGCGCGCAGGGCTATGTCACTGTCACCGAGGCCCCGCCGATCGGCATGATCACCCTGCGCTGCCGGGGCGATGTCGGCCCGGCGCTGGCGGGGCTGAACCTGCCCTTGCCTGGCCAGCGCCGGATCGAGACCGGGGCAGGGGGCGGCGTTGCCTGGATGTCGCCCGATGAATGGCTGATCCTGATCCCGCGTGATCGCGTGGGCGCGGTGCTGGCCGGGCTGGCCGGGGCCTTGCAGGATGTGCCGCATCTGGCCGTCGATGTCTCGGACGCCCGCGCGGTGCTGTGGCTGGAAGGCGACAAGGTGCGCGAGGTGATCGCCAAGGCCGCCCCGGTCGACATGGCGCCCGGCGTGTTCGAACCCGGCGAGGTGCGCCGCACCCGCGCCGGGCAGATCGCCGTCGCCTTCTGGATGGTCGACGCGCGCACGGTCGAGCTGGTCTGCTTTCGATCCGTCGCGCGTTATGCGTTCGATCTGTTCGCCACGCTGTCCCAGCCGGGGGCCGAGGTGGGGCTGTTCGACTGATCGCCCGCAAGGGGGGCAAGGTCGGGCTATTCGAGCCATGCGGGGCGTCTTGCCGAGCGACTTGCGCCCGTGGCTGGCCGCTGGAGGGGTTTCACACCCCTCCAGACCTCCCCGTGGGGTATTTTCGGCAAGGTGAAATGGAAAGACCGCCGAGTTCGGACCCATGTGTGCGGGCGGCTTTCGGGCGGCTGTGTCTGACCCTCTGGCCGTGCTGCGATCGGGCGGTTCCGGGGCGGCGCGGTTCGGGGCCTTGACCGACAGCAGGCGGCCGGTTGGGGCGGTAAGTGGTGTGGCTTTGACCGACCGCGCCGTGCTGCGCCGATCCCGCCCCTTGGCCTGCACGGTGCGCTGCGCTAGGCTGCCCTTCGTCAGCAGGAGGCAGATGATGCGCGAGGCTTCGGTCAATGTTCTGGGCGGCGCGCTGCAGACGTGCTCGACCGCGCCGATGACGGGGTTCTTTCGCAACGGCTGTTGCGATACCGGGCCGGCCGATCATGGCCTGCATACCGTGTGCGCGGTGATGACGGCAGAATTTCTGGCCCTGTCGAAATACCTTGGCAATGATCTGTCCACCCCGCGCCCCGAGTTCGGCTTTGCCGGGCTGAAGCCGGGCGATCGCTGGTGCCTGTGTGCCTCGCGGTTTCTTCAGGCCCATGACGAAGGTGCGGCGCCCAGGGTGAACCTGGACGCCACCCATCGCCGCACGCTTGAGGTGGTGCCGCTGGAGATCTTGCGTCTCCATGCTCTCGAGGCCGGCGAATAGCCGGATTGCGCCATCGGGTCCACAATGCCACAAGGCGCGGGACCGAAGCAGGGAGGCTTGGATGGAGACGATCCGTATCGAGGTGGACAGGCGCGGGGTTGCCGGTCTGGTGCTGGCGCGGGCCGAAAAGCACAATGCCTTGTCGGCGCAGATGATTGCCGAACTGACCGAGGCCGCAGGCCGTCTGGCGCGGGATCCGGCGGTGCGCGTGGTGGTGCTGCGCGCCGATGGCGACAGTTTCTGCGCTGGCGGCGATCTGGGCTGGATGCAGGAACAGATGCGCGCCGACGGGGCCACCCGCGCGCGCGAAGCCACCAAGCTGGCCGCCATGCTGGGGGCGCTGAACACGCTGCCCAAGCCGCTGATCGGACGCGTGCAGGGCAATGCCTTTGGCGGCGGCATCGGCATGATGTCGGTCTGCGATGTGGCCGTGGGCAGCGACAGCGCCCGCTTTGGCCTGACCGAGGCGCGGCTGGGGCTGATTCCCGCCACCATCGGCCCCTATGTCGTCGCCCGCATGGGCGAGGCGATGGCACGGCGGGTGTTCATGTCGGCCCGCCTGTTCGGCGCCGATGAAGCGGTGCGGCTGGGCCTGCTGGCGCAGGCCGTGCCGGCCGCCGATCTGGATGCCGCCATCGAGGCCGAGGTTGCCCCCTATCTGGCCTGCGCCCCTGGCGCGGTGGCCGAGGCCAAGCGCCTGGTGCGCCGCCTTGGCCCGCCCATCGACGAGGCCGTCATTGCCGAGACCATCGCCGCGCTGGTCGAGCGCTGGGAAAGCCCCGAGGCGGCCGAGGGAATCGCCGCCTTCTTCGGCAAGCGCAAGCCGAACTGGTCCGGCTGACGGCCCGCCGGGCAGGGCAAAGAGCCAGAGCGATTCTCTACGGTATCGCCTGGCTTGCCCGTCCGGTGGCCCCGGCCCTTTCCGCGATGCGGCATCGCTGCATCACCGCCGACCGAATTTCTGCACACCATGGTATGCAGCAAGGAATTTTGCCCTGCCATCAGCAGTATCTGTCAACCGGCTTCGGTTGACCGTGGCGGGGGTCAGGAGTAAACGGGTCGCGGGCGCTGCGTCGCGCCTCGAGGTCCGCAAGCCGAAGGAGCAAGCCTTGGACGCGCTTCTCAGAGAATATCTGCCCATCCTTATCCTGCTGGCATTGACGATTGCGCTTGGTCTGGTGCTGATCCTGGCCGCCGCCGTTCTGGCCGTGCGCAATCCGGATCCGGAAAAGGTGTCCGCCTATGAATGCGGGTTCAACGCCTTTGACGACGCGCGCATGAAGTTCGACGTGCGGTTCTACCTCGTGTCGATCCTGTTCATCATCTTCGATCTGGAAGTGGCCTTCCTGTTTCCCTGGGCGGTTGCCTTTGCGGATCTGTCGATGACGGCCTTCTGGTCGATGATGGTGTTCCTTGGCGTGCTGACCGTCGGCTTCGCCTACGAATGGAAGAAAGGGGCGCTGGAATGGGAGTGATGACCGGGGCGAACACCGCCGGGCAGGACCGCGAGGTCGCCACCCAGGCGCTGAACCGCGAGCTGCAGGACAAGGGGTTCCTGCTGACCTCGACCGAGGACATCATCAACTGGGCGCGCAATGGCTCGCTCCACTGGATGACCTTCGGTCTGGCCTGCTGTGCGGTCGAGATGATCCAGACCTCGATGCCGCGCTATGACCTTGAACGCTTCGGCACCGCGCCGCGCGCGTCGCCCCGTCAGTCGGACCTGATGATCGTCGCCGGCACGCTGACCAACAAGATGGCGCCCGCGCTGCGCAAGGTCTATGACCAGATGCCCGAGCCGCGCTATGTGATCTCGATGGGCAGCTGCGCCAATGGCGGCGGCTATTATCACTACAGCTATTCCGTGGTGCGCGGCTGTGACCGCGTGGTTCCGGTGGACATCTATGTCCCCGGCTGCCCGCCCACCGCCGAGGCGCTGCTGTATGGCATCTTGCAGTTGCAGCGGAAGATCCGCCGCACCGGCACGCTTGTGCGCTGAGAGGAGGCGGAAATGTCCGACGCCCTGAACGAACTCGGCGCCTATATCGAGGCAAAGCGCGGCGATGATGTCGTGCGCTGGTCGGTCGATTTCGGCGAGCTGAACGTGGAAATCCTGCCGGGCCGCACCGTGGCCTTCATGGAGTTCCTGAAATCCGATCCGACCTGCCGGTTTGCCACGCTGGTCGATGTGACGGCCGTCGACTGGCCCGAGCGCGACAAGCGGTTCGATGTGGTCTGGCACCTGCTGTCGATGCACCGCAACCAGCGCATCCGCGTCAGATCGGCGATCGAGGAGGATCAGATGATCCCCTCGGTGGTGTCGGTCTGGCCGGCCGCCAACTGGTTCGAGCGGGAGACCTTCGACATGTTCGGCATCCTGTTCTCGGGGCACCCCGACCTGCGGCGCCTGCTGACCGATTATGGTTTCCGCGGCCATCCGCTGCGCAAGGATTTCCCGACCACCGGCTATACCGAGGTCCGTTACGACGAGGCGCTGAAGCGTGTCGTCTACGAGCCGGTGAAGCTGGTGCAGGAATACCGCCAGTTCGACTTCCTCAGCCCCTGGGAAGGGGCGCAGTATATCCTTCCGGGCGACGACAAGGCCAAGGCGTGATCGGCAGACCCACATATCTGTTCGGCGCCGGCGCGACCAAGGCCGGCACGACCTGGCTGCTCCGCCATCTGGCGGGGCGCCCCGACGGCTATTTGCGGTCGGATCGGGACCTGCAGCACCGCCACAGTCTGGCTGGCGCGGGCGACCGTCAGATCGCGGTGAGCCGCCGCAAGCCGGCAGCGCCGCTGGCGGTGTCCTGGGTTCAGGATCGGGCCGCGCTGGTTCCGGTGCGACTGCTGGCGATGGTCCAGGGCATGCTGATGTCTGCTCCGGGCCTTGCCTGGCTCTGTGCCTTTTCGGGCAGCAGCGCCCATTCGGCCGATACTTCGGCGCGCATGGACGACGGCGCGCCCCTTGCCATGACGGCTGAGCGTAAGGGCCGCCTTCGGGCCTTTCTTCAGTCGCAATACGACTTTGTCGCCACTGCTTTCCCGGATATGCCGGAAAGCTGGCGCGCGAACCTTGACGGAGTGACCGCATGATGGACGGCAAGTTCGACGACGCGCTGACCGGCGAGCAGAAGATCCGCAACTTCAACATCAACTTCGGGCCGCAGCACCCGTCGGCGCACGGCGTGCTGCGTCTGGTGCTGGAGCTGGACGGCGAGATCGTGGAACGGGCCGACCCGCATGTCGGCCTGCTGCACCGCGGCACCGAAAAGCTGATGGAAAGCCGGACCTATCTGCAAAACCTGCCCTATCTGGACCGGCTGGATTATGTGGCGCCGATGAACCAGGAACATGCCTGGTGTCTGGCGATCGAAAAGCTGACCGGCACCGTGGTGCCGCGCCGGGCCAGCCTGATCCGGGTGCTGTTTTCCGAAATCGGCCGCCTGCTGAACCACCTGATGAACGTGACCACCGGCGCGATGGACGTCGGCGCGCTGACCCCGCCGCTGTGGGGCTTTGTGCCGCGTGAAGAGCTGATGATCTTCTACGAACGGGCCTGCGGCGCGCGTCTGCACGCGGCCTATTTCCGGCCCGGCGGGGTCCATCAGGATCTTCCGCCCGATCTGATCGACGATATCGACGCCTGGGCCGAGAAATTCCCTAAGGTGCTGGACGATATCGACGGTCTGCTGACCGAGAACCGCATCTTCAAGCAGCGCACGGTGGATATTGCCGTCGTCTCGCCCGAAGACGCGCTGGCCTGGGGCTTTTCGGGGGTCATGGTGCGGGCCTCGGGCATGGCCTGGGATCTGCGGCGTGCCCAGCCCTATGAATGCTACGACGAATTCGACTTCCAGATCCCGATCGGCAAGAACGGCGACTGCTATGACCGTTTCCTGCTGCGGATGCAGGAGATGCGCGAATCGACCAAGATCATTCGCCAGTGCATCGCCAAGCTGCGGGTCGAACAGGGCGACGTTCTGGCGCGTGGCAAGCTGACCCCGCCCAAACGGGCCGACATGAAGCAGTCGATGGAAGCGCTGATCCATCACTTCAAGCTGTATACCGAAGGCTTCCACGTCCCGGCCGGCGAGGTCTATGCCGCGGTCGAGGCGCCCAAGGGCGAGTTCGGCGTCTATCTGGTTGCGGATGGCACCAACAAGCCGTGGCGCGCCAAGCTGCGGGCGCCGGGCTATCCGCATCTGCAGGCGATGGACTTCCTGTCGCGTGGCCACCAGCTGGCCGACGTGTCGGCCATCATCGCCACCATGGACATCGTGTTCGGGGAGATCGACCGTTGATCAGCCGTGCCCCTATCCACGCCGGCCCCGCCGCTGCGGAGCCCGCAAAGCGGCAGCCCCGTCTGCCGAGCAGGAGTAACCCCATGTTCCGTTCCCTTGGTCTTGCGGCGCTGCTGGCGCTGGGTGCCGGGGCCGCGCAAGCGCAGGCCACGCCCGAGCAGGTGGAAAATCTGGTGAAGGCCATCGTCGCGGCGGGCTGCGTCGTGACAGCAGACAACAATGCAGCCGTGCTGTCGGCTGCGGGCCTCGACAAGCAGGATGCCTCGGTCGTGGTGAATGCGCTGCTGGGCCTTGGTCAGGCGGAAATCGACGGCGGCGATCTGCGGCTGAAAACGGCGGGGTGCAACTGATGCTGCGTCGTCTTGCCCATCACCAGCCCGAAGGGTTCGCCTTTACCCCGGCCAACCAGGCCTGGGCCGAAGCCCAGATCACGAAATACCCCGAAGGGCGTCAGGCCAGCGCGGTGATCCCGCTGCTGTGGCGCGCCCAGGAGCAAGAGGGCTGGCTGTCCAAGCCTGCCATCGAATATGTTGCCGACATGCTGGGGATGCCGCGCATCCGCGTGCTCGAGGTGGCGACTTTCTATTTCATGTTCCAGCTGCACCCGGTCGGGGCGGTGGCGAACATCCAGATCTGCGGCACCACGTCGTGCATGATCTGCGGCGCCGAGGATCTGATCGAGGTCTGCAAGCGCAAGATTGCCGCCAAGCCGCATACCCTGTCGGCGGACGGCAAGTTCAGCTGGGAAGAGGTCGAATGCCTTGGCGCCTGCGCCAATGCGCCGATGGCCCAGATCGGCAAGGATTACTTCGAGGATCTGACCCCCGAGCGTCTGGAATGGCTGCTGGATGAATTGTCCGCCGGCCGCGTTCCGGTGCCCGGTCCGCAGAACGGGCGCTATTCGTCCGAACCGCTGGGCGGGCTGACCTCGCTCAAGGATCACGATTCGGGCCGCACGCAGTATAATGCCAGCGTGCAGGCGGCCGTGGACATCGGCGACAGCGTCAAGCGCATTGATGGCACCGAGGTGCCGCTGATCGTGTCCTGGCTGAAGAAAGCCGCCGATGCGGCACCCGTAGAGGCCGAGGGCGTGCAGCCTGCGGCGCTGGCGGCCCCGCGCGATGGCACGGGCGATGATCTGAAGATCATCGAAGGCATCGGCCCGGCGCTGGAAAAGCTGTGCCATTCGCTGGGCATCTTCCACTATGACCAGATCGCGGCCTGGAGCCCGGCCGAGGTTGCATGGATGGATGGCAACCTGAAGGGCTTCAAGGGCCGCGTGACCCGTGACAAATGGGTGGCGCAGGCGAAACTGATCGGCGAGGTGGGGATCCCCGAGTTCCTCGAACGCGCCAAGACGAACGACTACTGAGGCGGGCAGGTGGCTGCCCGTCCGCCGACCGGCCCCGATGCCTTTGCCCGCCGCATGCGGGTTGTGGGCACGGTGATCGCCCTGACAACGGTCCTGTGGCTGTTGCTGGGCGAGATCGGTCGGCAGTACCACTGGGACGGGCGCTATGCCCTGTTGATCGATCTGGCGGCCCTGGCCGCCTATGTCTGGGCGCTGATTGTTGCCTGGCAACTCTGGCGGAAACGCCGGGATACATGAGGGAAGGCGGATGCTGAAGGATCAGGACCGGATCTTTACCAACCTCTACGGGATGCATGACCGCTCCCTGGCAGGGGCGATGAAGCGCGGCCACTGGGATGGCACCGCTGCGATCATCGCGCGCGGGCGGGACAAGATCATCGACGAGATGAAGGCCTCGGGTCTGCGCGGCCGTGGCGGCGCGGGCTTTCCGACCGGCATGAAATGGTCCTTCATGCCCAAGCAGTCGGATGGCCGCCCGTCCTATCTGGTGATCAACGCCGACGAATCCGAGCCCGCGACCTGCAAGGACCGCGAGATCATGCGCCACGATCCGCATACGCTGATCGAGGGCGCGCTGATCGCCAGCTTCGCCATGGGCGCGCATACCGCCTATATCTACATCCGCGGCGAATACATCCGCGAGCGCGAGGCCCTGCAACGCGCGATCGACGAATGCTATGATGCGGGCCTGCTGGGCAAGAATGCCGCCAAGTCGGGCTGGGATTTCGATCTTTACCTGCACCACGGCGCCGGCGCCTATATCTGCGGCGAGGAAACCGCGCTGCTCGAAAGCCTTGAAGGCAAGAAGGGCATGCCCCGGATGAAGCCGCCGTTCCCGGCGGGCGCGGGCCTTTACGGCTGCCCGACCACGGTGAACAACGTCGAATCCATCGCGGTGGTGCCGACCATCCTGCGCCGTGGCCCGGAATGGTTCGCAGGCTTTGGCCGCCCGAACAACGCCGGCGTCAAGCTGTTTGCCATGTCGGGGCACATCAACACGCCCTGCGTCATCGAGGAATCGATGTCGATCCCGATGAAAGAGCTGATCGAGCGTCATGGCGGCGGCGTGCGCGGCGGGTGGAAGAACCTCAAGGCGGTGATCCCCGGCGGCGCCTCGTGCCCCGTGCTGACTGCCGAGATGTGCGAAGACGCCATCATGGACTACGACGGGATGCGGGCGCTGAAATCCAGCTTCGGCACCGCCTGCATGATCGTGATGGATCAGAACACCGATATCATCAAGGCGATCTGGCGCCTTGCCAAGTTCTTCAAGCATGAAAGCTGTGGCCAGTGCACGCCCTGCCGCGAAGGCACCGGCTGGATGATGCGGGTGATGGAACGGCTGGTCACCGGCGAGGCCGAGGTCGAGGAAATCGACATGCTGCTGGATGTGACCAAGCAGGTCGAGGGGCACACGATCTGCGCCCTTGGCGATGCGGCCGCCTGGCCGATCCAGGGCCTGATACGCAACTTCCGCGGCGAGATCGAGGACCGCATCAAGGCAAAGCGTACCGGCCGCACCGGCGCGCTGGCGGCGGAGTGAGGCCGATGCGGGCAGGGCTGATCCTGATGCTTGTGGGGGCGCTGGCGGCGACGGCCGCCTGCAACCGCCGCCCCGCGCCGGAACATGCCTTGCCCTACAAGGCCGGCCTCAAGGTGCAAGATGACGGGCTGCTCCTGGTCTCGGTCAAGGCGCCGGGCGCGACGGTGGATATGGTGCGCGAAAGCGTGCGCTATCAGGCCACGCAGCATTGCCTTGTGAACCGGGGCAGCTCGGTTGCGGATTGGGTCATGGACCCGGCCACGGGGGATTGGGCCTATACGCTCGATACCGCGGGCAACATGAATTTCCAGGCCCGCTGCAGGGCCTGAGCGAACAGGCCCCGGACGCGGTTCGGGGTGATGGGATGAAAGGGTGCCGGGCAGCCGGTGCATGAGTGGAGGCGGGGCATGAGCACGCTCAAGAAAGTCATCATCGACGGCACCGAGGTCGAGGTCGATCCGGCGATGACCATCATCCAGGCGGCCGAAGTCGCCGGGATCGAGATCCCGCGCTTTTGCTATCACGAACGGCTGTCGATCGCCGGCAACTGCCGGATGTGTCTGGTCGAGGTGGTAGGCGGCCCGCCCAAACCTGCGGCCAGCTGCGCGATGCAGATCCGCGATCTGCGGCCCGGCCCGAACGGCGAGCCGCCGGTGGTCAAGACCAACAGCCCGATGGTCAAGAAGGCCCGCGAAGGGGTGATGGAGTTCCTGCTCATCAACCACCCGCTGGATTGCCCGATCTGCGACCAGGGCGGCGAGTGTGACCTGCAGGACCAGGCCATGGCCTACGGCGTTGACTTCAGCCGCTACCGCGAGCCGAAGCGCGCCTCCGAGGATCTGGACCTTGGCCCGCTGGTCGCCACCACGATGACCCGCTGCATTTCCTGCACCCGCTGCGTGCGCTTTACCACCGAGGTGGCGGGCATCACCCAGATGGGCCAGACCGGGCGCGGCGAGGATAGCGAGATCACCAGCTATCTGAACCAGACGCTCGACAGCAACCTGCAGGGCAACATCATCGACCTGTGCCCGGTTGGCGCGCTGACCTCGAAGCCCTATGCCTTCACCGCCCGCCCGTGGGAGCTGACCAAGACCGAGACGATCGACGTGATGGACGCGCTTGGCAGCAACATCCGCGTCGATACCAAGGGCCGTGAAGTCATGCGCATCCTGCCGCGCAACCATGACGGCGTGAACGAGGAATGGATCAGCGACAAGACCCGCTTTGTCTGGGACGGCCTGCGCCGTCAGCGGCTGGACACGCCCTATATCCGCGTGAACGGCAAGCTGAAGAAAGCCAGCTGGCCCGAGGCGCTGGAGGCTGTGGCGGCTGCGATCAAGGGCAAGAAGGTGGCCGGTCTGATCGGCGATCTGGCCCCGGTCGAGGCGGTCTGGTCGCTCAAGACGCTGGTTGACTCGCTGGGCGGCAAGGTCGAGTCCCGCGTCGATGGTGCAAAACTGCCGGCAGGGAACCGCTCGGGCTATGTCGGCACGGCGACGATTGCCGATCTGGACACCGCGAAAACCATCCTTCTGGTCGGCACCAACCCGCGCACCGAGGCGCCGGTGCTGAACGCCCGCATCCGCAAGGCCTGGCTGGCCGGCGCGCGCGTCGGGCTGATCGGGCCCAAGGTGGATCTGACCTATGACTATTATCACTTCGGCGACAGCCGCGATGCGCTGGTCAACCTGGTCGGCAAGGTCGAGGCCAAGCCCGATACGGTGGTCATCGTAGGGCAGGGCGCCCTGAACGAGGCCGATGGCGAGGCTGTCCTGAGCCAGGTGATGAAATACACCGAAGGCGCGGGTGCCAAGCTGCTGGTGCTGCACACGGCCGCAGCCCGCGTGGGCGCGATGGATGTGGGCGCCGTCACCGAAGGCGGCGTTTCAGCCGCCCTGGACGGGGCCGAGGTGGTCTGGAACCTGGGCGCTGACGAGGTGGAAATCGCCGCCGGTCCCGTGGTGATCTATCAGGGCAGCCATGGCGATCGCGGCGCGCACCGCGCCGACATCATCCTGCCGGGCGCCGCCTATACCGAGGAAAACGGTCTCTTCGTCAACACCGAGGGCCGCCCGCAGCTGGCAATCCGCGCGGGCTTCCCGCCGGGCGAGGCAAAAGAGAACTGGGCGATCCTGCGCGCCGTGTCGGCCGTGGTTGGCAAGCAGCTGCCGTGGGACGATCTGGCGGGTCTGCGCCGGGCGCTGGTTGCTGCCCATCCGCATCTGGCCGCCATCGACAGCGTGCCGGCGAATGACTGGAACCGCATCCCGCTGCGCGAGCCTGCCAAGGCGACGTTCCGCTATGCGGTCAAGGACTTCTGGCTGACCAACCCCATCGCGCGGGCCTCGCCGCTTATGGCGGAGCTGTCGGCCAACGCGGCCGCGCGCGCCCGTGCGCCCTTGGCGGCCGAGTGAGACGATGGGCAAGGCCGTTGCCCCCCTTGCGCTGGTCCTGACCGGGCTTGGCGCCTGCGCCGATGGGGCGCAGACGGGGCAACACGCCTTGCCGCCCGCGTATCTCGGGATCGAGACGCGGCTTCTGGACGGCGATCTGGTGAATTTCCGCGTGGCGGTGCGCCATGCCGAGGAACGCCGCCTGATCGAGGACTATGCGGCCTGCGCGGCCGCGCAATATGCGCTGATCCGGGGCTACGGCTTCGCGCGCCATGTGCGCACGAACGTGGACCAGGACGGTGCCGTGGCAAGGGCGGATGCGGTCTATCTGATCTCGCCCTCGCTGCCAAAAGGGGTGGCGACCATTGACGCCGAGGTCACGGTGCGCGATTGCGGCGCACGCGGAATACCGACGGTCTGAACGCCGGGACAGTTTTGGGGACGTGAGGAAACATGGCTGAATTCTTCCAGACACCGGCCGGGATCGCGGTCATCATCGCGGCGCAAAGCCTGCTGGTGATCGGCTTTGCTATGGTCGCGCTGATCTTCCTCGTCTACGGCGACCGCAAGATCTGGGCGGCGGTGCAGCTGCGGCGCGGGCCGAACGTGGTGGGGCCCTGGGGCCTGCTGCAAACCTTTGCCGATGCATTGAAATATGTGCTCAAGGAAATCGTTGTGCCCGCCGGCGCCGACCGTCCGGTGTTCTTCCTGGCGCCGCTGATGTCCTTTGTGCTGGCCATGGCCGCCTTTGCCGTGGTGCCGTTCAATGCGGGCTGGGTGCTGGCCGACATCAACGTCGCGATCCTGTTCGTCTTTGCCGTCTCGTCGCTGGAAGTCTACGGCGTCATCATGGGCGGCTGGGCGTCGAACTCGAAATACCCGTTCCTGGGTGGCCTGCGCTCTGCCGCGCAGATGATTTCCTATGAGGTGTCGCTGGGCCTGATCATCATCGGGATCATCATCTCGACCGGCTCGATGAACCTGACGGCCATCGTCGAGGCTCAGCGCGGCGACTACGGGATTTTCAACTGGTACTGGCTGCCGCACCTGCCGATGGTCGTGCTGTTCTTCATCTCGGCGCTGGCTGAAACCAACCGCCCGCCCTTTGACCTGCCCGAGGCGGAATCGGAACTGGTCGCGGGCTTCATGGTGGAATATTCCTCGACGCCCTACCTTCTGTTCATGGCTGGCGAATATATCGCCATCTGGCTGATGTGCGCGCTGATCCCGCTGCTGTTCTTTGGCGGCTGGCTGTCGCCCATTCCCGGGTTGCCCGACGGGTTCCTGTGGATGTTCGCCAAGATGGTGTTCTTCTTCTTCCTGTTCGCCATGGTGAAGGCCATCGTGCCGCGCTACCGCTATGACCAGCTGATGCGCATTGGCTGGAAGGTGTTCCTGCCGCTGTCGCTGGGCTGGGTTGTGCTGGTGTCGTTCCTGGCGAAATTCGAAGTTCTGGGCGGCGCCTGGGCGCGCTGGACCATCGGGGGCTGATCCGTGGGCATCGACCTTCCCCAGTTCAGGCATCTGGTCGATCTGTCGACCCGCTTTCGGCCGCAGGGGCGTTCGCTCATGCTGGGCCGTCAGCGCCTGCGCCTGAACGTGACGCACCGCAAGGCTGCGAACGGGGCGCTCAAGGCCGCAGGCCTTGAGATGAGGTGGCGCGAGCTGACGCAGGACGACGGGTTCAGCGAGACGATGTGGGACAAGCTGGGCTTTGCCGGCATCGAGACGATGGATCTGTCCGACTACGAAGGCGCGACGATCCTGCACGATCTGAACCAGCCCTTGCCGAAGGAACTGGAAGGCCAGTTCGATTTCATCTTCGATGGCGGCACGATCGAACATGTGTTCAACGTGCCGATGGCGCTGACCAATGTGTTCCGCATGTTGCGCCCCGGCGGGCGGTTCGTGTCGGTCAACGGCATGCATGGCTGGACGGGGCACGGGCTTTACCAGTTCGGCCCGGAACTTGCCTGGACCTTCTGGCGCCGCGCCTGCGGCTGCACGGTGCATCGCTGCATCGGGCTGGCGCGGGACGAGGACGTGCCCGATCTGAACCTGCCGGATGCTGCTGAAACCGGCGTCCGGCTGAAGCTTTGCGGAAAGCTCCCCAATTCGCGGGTCTATCTCTATTACGAAGTAGAGAAGACGCCCGACTCGCAGTACGACGGCATCGTGCTGCAAAGCGACTATCAGACCCGCTGGTCGCGCAGCGACGGCGCTGACAAGGCCGAAGACATCTCCGAAAGGGCCGCCACATGACCCAGATCGACTGGACCAGAGCTACCAAATACTTCTTCCTGGTGGACTTCATCAAAGGCTTCGGGCTGGGGCTGAAGTATTTCTTCGCGCCCAAGGACACGCTGAACTATCCGCATGAAAAGGGGCCGCTCTCGCCCCGCTTTCGCGGCGAACATGCGCTGCGCCGCTATCCGAACGGCGAGGAGCGCTGCATCGCCTGCAAACTGTGCGAGGCTGTGTGCCCGGCCCAGGCCATCACCATCGACGCCGAACCGCGCGAGGATGGCAGCCGCCGCACCACGCGCTATGACATCGACATGACCAAGTGCATCTACTGCGGCTTCTGCCAGGAGGCTTGCCCGGTCGATGCCATCGTCGAGGGGCCGAACTTCGAATTCGCCACCGAAACGCGCGAGGAACTGTTCTACGACAAGCAGAAGTTGCTCGATAACGGCGCCCGCTGGGAAGCCGAGATCGCCCGCAACCTCGAACTTGACGCCCCGTATCGCTGAGGTCAGGACCGATGCATTCCCCGTCCGGCTACTACACGGTCACAGGATTTCCCGCGCTGGTCATCATGCTGGCGCTGGGATTCCTGGCCTATGGGTGGCCGGGGATGCGCATCGCCCGCCGCGCCGGCAAGCCGGCCTGGATGGGGCTGTTGATGGGCCTTCCGCTGGTGAACATCGTGGTGATCTGGATGTTCTCGATTGCCGACTGGCCGAACCTCAAGGGGGGGCCCGACGCATGAACGAAGCCTATGCCAAGATGATCCAGCAGATGATGGAAAGCGGGCAGGAGATGCTGCGCGCCTTCAATCCGGCGCTGGAACAGATGAAGGTCGCGGGGCTGGACCGCATGTTCCCCACCATGTCCAAGGACATGATGGAGATGTGGTTCGGCAAGACCTTCAACCGCGACGGTCTGGATGCCAAGACGCGGCTTTTGCTGACCATCGGTGCGCTGACCGTGCTGGGTGCGCAAGCCGAGCCGCAACTGAAGATGACCGTGCGCCATGCCCTTGAAGCAGGCGCCACGGAACGCGAGATCGCCGAGGTGATCTGGCAGATGAGTGTTTTCGGCGGTCTGCCCGCCATGCAGAAGGCCCTGGAAATCGCCCAGAGCGTCTTTGCCGAGATCGAGGAGAAAAAGGAATGACCGTCGCCGATCTGGCCTTTTATGCCTTTGCCATTGTGACAGTGGCAGCGGGGCTCATGGTCACCGTGTCGCGCAACCCGGTGCATTCGGTGCTGTGGCTGATCCTGACGTTCTTTTCCTCGGCCGGGCTGTTCGTCCTGCTGGGGGCGGAATTCGTCGCCATGCTGCTGGTCATCGTCTATGTCGGTGCGGTGGCGGTGCTGTTCCTGTTCGTCGTGATGATGCTGGACGTGGACTTTGCCGAACTCAAGGGCGAGATGGCCCGCACCATGCCGCTGGCGCTGCTGATCGGTCTGGTGCTGATCATGCAGTTCGGTCTGGCCTTTGGCGCCTGGCATCAGGCCGATGGCGCGCTGGGTCTGCGTCAGGCGGTGACGCCCGACATGACCGAGGTCCACAACACCAAGGCGCTGGGTCTGCTGATCTATGACCAGTATTTCCTGCTGTTCCAGGTCTCGGGTCTGATCTTGCTGGTTGCGATGATCGGTGCCATTGCCCTGACGCTGCGCCACCGCACCAACGTCAAGCGTCAGAACGTTCTGCACCAGATGTGGCGCGATCCGGCCAAGACGATGGAACTCAAGGACGTGAAGCCCGGGCAGGGGCTCTGACAGTCTGGCTGGGCCAAGGCCCGGCCGAACAACGAATGACAAGGGGCCGCCCTGACGGTCCACGAGGGAACGACGATGGTGACAGTTGGACTGGAACATTACCTGACGGTGGCGGCGGCGCTGTTCGTCATCGGGATTTTCGGCATCTTCCTCAACCGGAAGAACGTGATCGTCATCCTGATGTCGATCGAACTGATCCTCTTGTCGGTCAACATCAACCTGGTCGCGTTTTCCAGCTTTCTGGGCGATCTGGTCGGGCAGGTGTTCACCATGTTCGTCCTGACCGTGGCAGCGGCCGAGGCGGCGATCGGGCTTGCGATCCTGGTCTGCTTCTTCCGCAACCGGGGCACCATCGACGTCGAAGACGTCAACGTGATGAAGGGCTGAGGCGATGGAAACCATCATCCTGTTCGCGCCTCTGGTCGGGGCCGTGCTGTGCGGCTTTGGCTGGAAGTATTTCGGCGAGAAACCCGCCCAGATCCTGACCACCGCGATGGTCTTTCTGGCCGCGCTGCTGTCCTGGGTCATCTTCCTGACCTTTGACGGCACCACCGACCATGTCTCGCTGCTGCGCTGGGTCGACAGCGGCACGCTGGCCGCCGACTGGGGCATCCGGCTGGACCGGATGACCGCGATCATGCTGGTCGTGGTCAACTCGGTTTCGGCGCTCGTGCACCTCTACTCGTTCGGCTACATGGCCCATGACGAGAACTGGACCGACGCAGAGCCCTATCGGGCGCGCTTCTTTGCCTATCTGTCGTTCTTTACCTTTGCCATGCTGATGCTGGTGACGTCGGACAACCTGATCCAGATGTTCTTTGGCTGGGAAGGCGTGGGCGTTGCCTCGTATCTGCTGATCGGCTTCTACTGGAAGAAACAGTCGGCCAGCGCGGCGGCGATGAAGGCGTTCATCGTGAACCGCGTCGGCGACTTCGGCTTTCTGCTGGGGATTGCGGCGCTTTACTTCCTGACCGACAGCGTGCGCTTTGACGATATCTTCGCGCAGGTCCCGGTGCTGGCGGAAACGCAGATCAGCTTCCTGTGGACCGAATGGAATGCGGCAAACCTGATCGGCGTTCTGCTGTTCATCGGCGCGATGGGTAAATCGGCGCAGCTGTTCCTGCACACCTGGCTGCCCGACGCGATGGAGGGGCCGACCCCGGTGTCGGCGCTGATCCACGCGGCAACCATGGTGACGGCTGGCGTCTTCCTGGTCTCGCGCATGTCGCCGCTTTATGAATACGCGCCGCAGGCCAAGCTGATGATCGTCTATGTCGGCGGCTTCACGGCCTTCTTCGCCGCGACCGTCGGTCTGGTTCAGAACGACATCAAGCGCGTGATCGCCTATTCGACCTGCTCGCAGCTGGGCTACATGTTCGTGGCGGCTGGCGTCGGGGTCTATTCGGTGGCGATGTTTCACCTGTTCACGCACGCCTTCTTCAAGGCGATGCTGTTCCTTGGCGCGGGCTCGGTGATCCATGCGACGCATCATGAACAGGACATGCGCAACTATGGCGGGCTGCGCCACAAGATCCCCGTGACCTTCTGGGCGATGATGATCGGCACGCTGGCCATCACGGGTGTCGGTGTTCCGCTGCTGTATATTCCCGGCCTGCATATCCCGCTGGGCTTTGCCGGCTTCGTGTCCAAGGACGCGATCATCGAAAGCGCCTACGCGGGCGGGCCGACGCTGGTGTTCTGGCTGCTGGTCGTGGGTGCGCTGATGACCAGCTTCTACAGCTGGCGCCTGATGTTCCTGACCTTCTACGGGACCAGCCGCGCGCATGGTCATGGCCATCACAACGGGCATGACGACCACCACCACGAGCCGCACGAGAGCCCGCGCGTCATGCTGATCCCGCTGGGGGTGCTGGCGCTGGGGGCGATCTTTGCCGGGATGCTGTGGTACAACAGCTTCTTCGGCTCGGTCGAAAGTGTGCGCCACTACTTCGGGATGCCCGCTGCCGAGGCCCATGGCGAGGCTGCGGCCGGTCATGGCGCGGCGGCACCTGCGGCCCACGGGGCAGCCGCCCCGGCTGCGCATGGCGCGGCCGCTCCGGTTGCCCATGGCGCTACGGCCCCGGCTGCCGCCGAGGCACATGCGGTCGCCCCCGAAGGCGCGCTGTTCTTCCACCCTGACAACCATGTGCTGCACGCGGCGCATGACGTGCCGGTCTGGGTCAAGCTGGCGCCCTTTGTTGCCATGCTGACCGGCCTGGTGCTGGCCTGGGTGATGTATATCCGCAAACCGGAACTGCCTGCGAAACTCGCGGCGGAACAGAAACCGCTCTACGAATTCCTGCTCAACAAGTGGTATTTCGACGAGCTTTACGACGCAATCTTCGTCCGTCCGGCGAAGTGGCTTGGCGCGACGCTGTGGAAGCGGGGCGACGGCAACGTGATCGACGGCACCATCAACGGGCTGGCCATGGGGATCGTGCCCTTCTTCACCCGGCTCGCAGGCCGGATGCAGTCGGGCTATGTGTTCCACTATGCCTTTGCCATGGTGCTGGGGATTGTGGTGCTCGTCACCTGGATGACGCTGGCTTACGGCCACTGAGGGGCAGGGAACCATGGACAATCTTCTTTCCATCATCACCTTCACCCCGGCCATCGGTGCGCTGATCCTGGCGGTGTTCCTGCGCGGCAACGATGCTGCGGCGCAGCGCAATGCCAAGTGGCTGGCGCTGGCCGCCACCACGGCAACCTTCCTGATCTCGCTGTTCCTGATCGCGGGCTATGATCCGGCCGACACCGGCTTTCAGTTCGTCGAGGATCACGACTGGATCATGGGGCTGAGCTACAAGGTCGGCGTTGACGGGATTTCGATCCTGTTCGTCATGCTGACCACGTTCCTGATGCCGCTGACCATTGCGGCCTGCTGGGATGTGGACACCCGCGTCAAGGAATACATGATCGCCTTCCTGATGCTGGAGACGCTGATGATCGGCGTCTTCGTCGCGCTGGATCTGGTGCTGTTCTACCTGTTCTTCGAGGCAGGCCTGATCCCGATGTTCCTGATCATCGGCATCTGGGGCGGCAAGGACCGGATCTATGCCAGCTTCAAGTTCTTCCTCTACACCTTCCTTGGCTCGGTGCTGATGCTGGTGGCGATGATCGCCATGTATGTCGATGCCGGCACCACCGATATCGCCGCGCTCTTGAACCACAACTTCTCGTCCGAGGCGTTCCCGATCCTGGGCATCAACGTGCTGGGCGGGATGCAGACGCTGCTGTGGCTGGCCTTCTTTGCCAGCTTCGCGGTCAAGATGCCGATGTGGCCGGTGCACACCTGGCTGCCGGACGCCCACGTTCAGGCGCCGACCGCCGGGTCGGTCGTGCTGGCGGCGATCTTGCTGAAGATGGGCGGCTATGGCTTCCTGCGCTTCTCGCTGCCGATGTTCCCGGTCGCCTCGGACATGCTGGCGCCGATGGTGTTCTGGATGTCGGCCATCGCCATCGTCTACACCTCGCTGGTGGCGCTGGCGCAGCAGGACATGAAGAAGCTGATCGCCTATTCGTCGGTCGCCCACATGGGCTATGTGACGATGGGGATCTTCTCGGCCAACCAGCAGGGCATTGATGGCGCGATCTTCCAGATGATCAGCCACGGGTTCATCTCGGGCGCGCTGTTCCTGTGCGTCGGCGTGATCTATGACCGCATGCACACCCGCGACATCGACGCCTATGGTGGCCTTGTGAACCGGATGCCCGCCTATGCGCTGGTGTTCATGTTCTTCACCATGGCCAACGTCGGTCTGCCGGGCACCTCGGGGTTCATCGGCGAATTCCTGACCATCATGGGCATTTTCCAGGTCAACACCTGGGTCGCCTTTGTCGCGGCGACCGGCGTGATCCTGTCGGCCGGCTATGCGCTGTGGCTTTACCGCCGCGTCGTCTGGGGCGATCTGATCAAGGAAAGCCTCAAGACCATCACCGACATGACGGCGCGTGAACGGGCGATCTTTGCCCCGCTCGTTGCCATGACCCTGCTGCTGGGCGTCTATCCCTCGCTGGTGACCGATATCATCGGACCCAGTGTCGGCGCCCTGATCACCGACTATCACGCCGCGATTCCCGCCGAAGCGGGCACGCAGCTGGCCAGCCACTGAGGAGCCCGACATGACCTCTGCGGATCTTTCCGTCATCCTGCCCGAGATCGTGCTGGCAGTCGCCGCGATCGTCGCGCTGATGGGGGCGGTCTATACGGCCAAGGACCGGCTGACGCCGATGCTGACCTGGGCCATGGTGGTGCTGTTCCTGGTGCTGGCCTTCTGGATCGGCACGACGGGTGGCGATGCAACGGCCTTTGGCGGCATGTTCGTCGCCGATGCCTTTGCCCGGTTTGCCAAGGTGGTGGTGCTGGTCGGCGCCGCGGCCGTGCTGGTGATCGGCCAGGACTATGTCCAGCGCCGCGGCCTTGACCGCTTTGAATACCCGATCCTGGTCGCCCTGTCGGTCCTTGGCATGATGCTTATGGTCTCGGCTGGCGATCTGATCGCGGTCTACATGGGGCTGGAGCTGCAGTCGCTGGCGCTCTACGTCATCGCCTCGCTGCGCCGCGACAGCGCGCGCTCGACCGAGGCGGGCCTCAAGTATTTCGTGCTTGGCTCGATGTCCTCGGGGATGCTGCTCTATGGCGCCTCGCTGATCTATGGGTTCGCGGGCACGACGCAGTTCGCCGGCATCCTCTCGGTCGTCGGCGAGCAGCTGCCGCTGGGCGTGCTGTTCGGTCTGGTGTTCATGCTGGCAGGTCTTGCCTTCAAGATCTCGGCCGTGCCCTTCCACATGTGGACCCCGGACGTCTATGAAGGCTCGCCAACCCCGGTGACCGCCTTCTTCGCCACCGCACCCAAGGTGGCTGCCATGGCGCTGATCGCGCGGCTGCTGCAGGATGCCTTCGGCACCATCCCGGGCGACTGGGGGCAGGTGATCGCGGCGATGGCCGTGGCCTCGATGTTCCTGGGCGCCATCGCGGCGATCGGGCAGAAAGACATCAAGCGTCTGATGGCCTATTCCTCGATCGCCCATATGGGCTATGCGATGATTGGCCTGGCGGCGGGCACCGAAGGCGGCGTGCAGGCGATGCTGGTCTACATGGCGATCTATGTCACCATGAACGTCGGCACCTTTGCCTTCATCCTGTCGATGGAACGCGATGGCCGTCCGGTGTCGGACATCTCGGCCCTGAACCAGTTCGGCAAGGCGGAACCGGCCAAGGCGCTGGCGCTGCTGGTGCTTATGTTCTCGCTGGCAGGCGTGCCGCCGATGCTGGGCTTCTTTGCCAAGCTGTCGGTGCTGGCCTCGGCGGTCAATGCGGGCATGACCTGGCTGGCGGTGGCCGGTGCGGTCGCCTCGGTGATCGGCGCCTTCTACTACCTGCGCATCGTCTACTTCATGTATTTCGGCCGCGAGGGCGAGGTGCTGGAAAGCCGCATGGCTCCGGCCCAGTGGGCGCTGATGATGCTGTCGGCGGTGGCGATGATCGCCGGGATCGTCAACCTTTTCGGGATCGAGGGCCCGGCTCTTGCCGCGGCGCAGGCGCTTGTCCGCTGACGCATGGCCCGAAGGTGTCGGGCGGATTTTGCTCGACACCACCGATTCCACCAATCTCGAGGCCGCGCGACGCGCGGCCTCTTGCACAGAACCGACCTGGATCCTCGCCGGGTTCCAGACCGGCGGGCGCGGGCGCCGCGCGCGGCCCTGGGTCAGCCCGCGCGGCAATTTCCATGCCACGCTGCTGATGCACCCCAAGGGTGGCCCCGCACAGGCCGCGCTGCGCAGCTTCATCGCCTCGCTCGCGCTTGGCGAGGCGCTGGCGCAGCTGACCGGCACGCCCGAGGCGATCCGCCTGAAATGGCCGAACGATGTGCTGCTCAATGGCGGCAAGGTGTCGGGGATCTTGCTGGAAAGCCTGGGCACACAGGGCGGGGTGGATCATCTGGCGGTCGGCATCGGCGTCAATCTGATCGCCGCCCCGACCCCTGATCAGGTCGAGGCGCGGGCCGTGACCCCCGTCTCGGTCCTGGCCGAAACCGGCCAGCGCCTTGCCCCCGAAACCTTGCTCACCGCTTTGGCTGCGGCCTTTGCCCGGCTCGAGGCCGAATTCGCGGCCCATGGCTTTGCCCCGATCCGCGAACGCTGGCTGGCCCGGGCCGCCCGTCTGGGCGAGCGGATCGTGGCCCGCACCGGCACGATCAACCATGAGGGGATTTTTGAAACGATAGATGCAACCGGCGCATTGGTCTTGCGGACGGATGCCGGAACACTCACTCTGCCGGCAGCCGATATCCACTTCTGATCCATCCTTCATCTGTCTTCAAATATCCCGGGGGTCCGGGGGCAGGGCCCCCGGCGCCTCCACCCCGAACCGGAGCCTGCCATGCTGCTTGCCATCGACTGCGGAAACACCAATACCGTCTTCTCGATCTGGGACGGCGCGCGCTTTCTTGCCACATGGCGCATCGCCACCGACCACAAGCGCACCGCAGACGAATATTTCGTCTGGCTGTCCACGCTCTTGATGCTCAACAAGCTGGATGTGAAGATCAACAGCGCGATCATCTCGTCCACCGCCCCGCGGGTGGTGTTCAATCTGCGCGTGCTGTGTGACCGCTATTACGGCTGCCGTCCCTATGTGGTCGGGCGGCCCGGCTGTGTGCTGCCCCATGCACCGCGGGTGGATCAGGGCACCACGGTTGGCCCGGACCGGCTGGTCAATGCCACCAGCGCCTTCGATCGGCATGGCGGCAACCTGATCGTGGTCGACTTTGGCACCGCGACCACCTTTGACGTGGTCGATACCGATGGCGCCTACATCGGCGGCGTCATTGCGCCTGGCGTGAACCTGTCGCTCGAGGCGCTGCACATGGCGGCGGCCGCGCTGCCGCATGTCGATGTCTCGCGCCCTGACCGGGTGATCGGCACGAATACGGTGGCCTGCATGCAGTCTGGCGTGTATTGGGGATATGTCGGGCTTGTCGAAGGCATTGTCCGGCAAATCCGCGCCGAACGCGACCGTCCCATGCAGGTGATCGCGACTGGTGGTCTTGCCCCGCTGTTCGAGCAGGGAACCGAAATTTTCGATGCGGTCGAGGATGACCTGACGATGCATGGTCTGGTCCTCATCCACGACCACAACCGCAGACTGGAGTCCGCATGAGCGCCAATCGCCTGATCTATCTTCCCCTTGGCGGTGCCGGGGAGATCGGGATGAACTGTTACGTCTACGGCTATGGGCCGGAAGGGCGGGAACGGTTGATCGTGGTCGACCTGGGCGTCACCTTCTCGGACATGGACACCACGCCGGGGGTGGATCTGATCATGCCGTCGGTGGATTGGCTGGCCGAACGCGCCGATCGGATCGAGGGGATCTTCATCACCCACGGGCACGAAGATCACGTCGGCGCGCTTGGCCATCTGTGGCCGCGCCTGCGGGCGCCGGTCCATGCCCGCCGCTTTACCGGCGCGCTGGCGAAACTGAAGCTGGAAGACCAGGGACAGGATTCGTCGGTCGTGCAGATCCACCCGGCGCGGCCGGCCTGGGTTCAGGCAGGCCCGTTTCGCGTGCAATTCGTGCCGGTCGCCCATTCGATCCCCGAAAGCGCGGCGCTGCTGATCGAAACGCCGGCCGGGCGCATCCTGCATTCGGGCGACTTCAAGCTGGACCCGGAACCGGGCGTGGGTGAACCATGGGATCCGGCGGTCTTTGCCGAGATCGGCGCCCAGGGTGTCAAGGTGCTGACCTGCGATTCGACCAATGTCTTCAGCCCGCATCCTGGCCGCTCTGAATCGACGCTGCATGGCCCGCTGCACGAGCTGATCGCCAATGCCAAGGGGATGATCGCGGCGACCACCTTTGCCTCGAACGTCGCGCGGGTGAAGGCGCTGGCCGAGGCCGGGCGCGCTGCGGGCCGCTCGGTCTGTCTGATGGGCCGGGCGATGCGCAAGATGATCGCCGTGGCGCAGGAGACGGGCATTCTGACCGATTTCCCGCCGACGATTGCCCCCGAGGATGCGGCCAACCTGGCGCGGCATGAGGTGATGCTGATCGTGACCGGCACGCAGGGCGAGCGCCGGGCAGCCAGTGCGCAGCTTAGCCGGGGCAAGTATCTGGGAATGCAGATGAAAGAGGGGGATACCTTCCTATTCTCTTCGCGCACCATTCCTGGAAACGAACGCGGCGTGCTGCGCATCGTCAACGCCTTTTCCGAAATGGGCATCGATGTGATCGACGACTATGAGGGGCGCTATCACGTCTCTGGCCATGCCAACCGGCCCGATCTGGAAACGCTGCACCGGCTGGTGTTGCCCGATGTGGTGATCCCGCTGCATGGCGAACACCGCCATCTGCGCGAACATGCCAAGCTGGCCACGGCGAACGGCATGGCGGCGGAAATCGCGCCGAACGGCATGATGCTGGATCTGACCGGCGAAGTGCCCGAGGTGGCCGAATATATCGAAACCGGCCGGGTCTATCTGGATGGCTCGGCGCTGATCGGCGCGCTGGACGGGGTGGTCCGCGACCGGATCCGCATGGCACTGAACGGGCATGTCATCGTGACGCTGATCCTTGATGACGACAACAGCGCCCTGGGCGATCCCTGGGCCGAACTGATGGGCCTGCCAGAGACCGGAAAGAACGGCCGTGCCCTGGGCGAGGCGATCGAGGACGAGCTGGCCGAGTATCTGGACCGCGCCGGTCCCAAGGTGCTGCGCGACGATGAAAAGCTGGATGACGGCGTGCGCCGCGTGGTGCGTCAGGTCGCCATGGAAGAGATCGGCAAGAAGCCCGAGGTGACGGTGATCGTCTCGCGTCTGGCCTGAGGGCGCGGGCGCGGGGGGTGTCGGGGGGCCAGCCCCCCGTCGTCATTGGGGCTTGAACCCATGGCGCCCCAATGACGACCCCGTTCAAGGGGCCGTCTGCCCCTTGAAAATCCCCGAGGGTATTTCGCGCAAGATGATGCAAAAGGCCCGCGCCGGGGGAACCGGGGCGGGCTTATTATCAAACAGGGCGGTTTCTTATTCCGCCACGTCTTCCGCGGTTTCCAGCGCGGCCACGCGGGCAAAGCTGCGCAGGATGAAATCGGGGACGTGATCGCCCATGCCGGCAGGGCTGGGCCCGTCGTCGCGGCGGCGGTCGCGCCGATCGTCGCGGCGCGGCTCGCGGCGGGGTTCCTCGCGCCGGGGCGGGGGGGCTTCGGCCTCGACCTCGGGGCGGGGGGCCTCGGTGCGCGGGGGCTCGGCGCGGTGCTGGTCGCGGCGCGGGCCACGATCGCGCGAGGAGTGCCGCGAGCGGGGCTGGCGATGTTCGCCGCGGTCGGGGCTGTCGTCGAATTCCACCGCCGGGGCCTCGCCGCGCGGGATCGGCTGCTTGATCAGCGATTCGATATTGGCCAGGTATTTGTCATCCGCCGGCACGGCGATGGTAAAGGCCTTGCCCTGACGCCCGGCGCGGCCAGTGCGGCCGATGCGGTGGACGTAATCTTCGGCATGGCTGGGCACGTCGAAGTTGAACACATGGCTGACCGCCGGAATGTCCAGCCCGCGCGCGGCCACGTCAGAGGCCACGAGGAAGCGCAGCTCGCCATCGCGGAAGGCGTCCAGCGTCTTCATCCGCTGCGATTGTTCCAGATCGCCATGGATCGGCGCCGCATTGAACCCGTGCGCCTTGAGCGATTTCGCCACCACGTCCACATCCATCTTGCGGTTGCAGAAGATGATCGCGTTGGAACAGGCCTCGCCCTCGTCCTGGATCAGCGCGCGCAGCATGGCGCGCTTTTCGCCAAAGGAGCGGTCCTTGCGCGAGGGGGTAAAGGTGATGAGCTTTTGCTCGATCGTCGAAGAGGTGGTCGCCTGGCGCGCCACCTCGACCCGGACGGGGTTCGACAGGAAGGTGTTGGTGATCCGTTCGATCTCGGGCGCCATGGTGGCCGAGAAGAACAGCGTCTGCCGGGTGAACGGGGTCAGCTGGAAAATGCGTTCGATATCGGGGATGAACCCCATGTCGAGCATCCGGTCAGCCTCATCGACCACCATGATCTGAACGCCCGTCAGCAGCAGCTTGCCGCGCTCGAAATGATCCAGCAGCCGGCCGGGGGTTGCGATCAGCACATCGACGCCGCGGTCGATCAGCGCGTCCTGTTCCTTGAAGGACACGCCGCCGATCAGCAGCGCCTTGGTCAGCTTGAGGTGTTTCGTATAGGTGTCGAAATTCTCGGCCACCTGGGCGGCAAGTTCGCGCGTGGGCGCCAGCACCAGCGAGCGCGGCATCCGGGCGCGGGCGCGGCCGTTGGCAAGGCGGGTGATCATCGGCAGCGTGAAGCTGGCAGTCTTGCCGGTGCCGGTCTGGGCGATGCCCAGAACATCGCGCCCTTCAAGCGCCGGGGGAATCGCCTCGGCCTGGATTGGCGTGGGCGTCTCATAGCCGGCTTCGGCAATGGCGGTCAGAACCCGGGGATCCAGTTGCAGATCGGAAAACTTGGTCATTTGCGTCCTTGTTTTGCGGTATCGGACCGCAAGGAAGATGGGACGCAAGAGTTCCGGGCGCCCCGGCGGCAAGCGGGCGCGGGACAGACCCCGCGCCTCACACAGCGGGCGTTAGCTCAAATGACGCCCAAGGTCAAGAAACCTGCCCGGATCCGGCCTTTTTCGCCAGTTCTGCGCGCAGTTCGGCCGAATGCGCGCCGCGCGCGGGGATCGGGCCGGGGGTGCGGCGCTGTCCGTCGAATCGGGGGGCGGGGGCGGGTTGCAGCGGGCCTTCGCGCATCCAGATGCCGCGCGCGGCGATATGGGCGTCTTGCGCGGCCTCGTCGGGCGACAGGACCGGGGCGACGCAGGCATCCGACCCGGCGAAGACCGATTCCCAGTGGCTGCGCGGCTGGCTGGCAAAGATCGCCGCGACGCGCCTCGTCAGTTCGGGCCAGGCGGTGCGGTCATAATGGCCCGCGATCATCGCGGCATCCTGTTCCAGCCCCAGCCCTTGCAGGAACAGGTGATAGAATTTCGGCTCCAGCGCCTGAACGACGATCCAGCTGCCACAGGCACAGGGATAGCTGCGGCTCCAGTGCGGGCCATCCAGCAGGCTTTGCCCGCGGTCCGTGACCACGGCCCCGCCGGCGCGCAAGCTCATCAGCAGGGCCATCATATGGGCCGAGCCATCGACGATGGCCGCATCGACGACGGACCCCTTGCCCGTGGCGCGGGCGTTCAGCACCCCCGACAGCAGGCCAACGGCCAGATACATCGCACCGCCCCCGATGTCGCCCACCAGCGTGGGCGGGGTCAGCGGCGCCGCGCCCGGCGCGGCCGCATACCACAGCGCGCCCGAGCGGCCGATATAGTTCAGGTCATGCCCGGCCACCGGCGCCAGCGGGCCGGTCTGGCCCCAGCCGGTCATCCGGCCATAGACCAGCGCGCGGTTGACCGCCTGGCAATCCTCGGGGCCAAGGCCAAGCCGTTCCATCACGCCGGGGCGGTTGCCCTCGATCAGCGCATCGGCGGTGGCGATCAGCGCCAGCGCGGTGGCCTTGTCGTCGGCAGTCTTCAGGTCCAGCGTGATCGAGCGTTTGCCACGGTCCAGCAGGCTGTCGCCCCCCATGCCTGGCACCGCGTTGGCGGTGGGGCGGTGGATGACGATGACATCCGCCCCCAGATCGGCCAGCAACATGCCGCAGAACGGGCCAGGGCCGATCCCTTCGAATTCCACCACCCGCAATCCGTTCAGCATGTCCTGTCCCTCTGTTGCTGTTGCGTTACCGCTGTCCCAGGGCGTCTGTCAGCAGCGCCTCGACCGTGGCGGGGGGCACGTCATCGGCCACAAAGGCCGCCCCGATCCCGCGCGCCAGGATGAAGCGCAGCTTGCCGTCGACGACCTTCTTGTCCTGCCCCATCAGGCGCAGCAGCGCGGCCGCATCGGGCAAGGTGCCGGGAATGTCGGCCAGATCGGTCTTCATCCCCATCTCCTTCAGATGCGCCCGCACGCGCGAGGGGGTTTCCTGCGAACACAGGCCCAGGCGCGACGACAGCTCGAACGCCAGCGCGCAGCCGATGGCAACGCCTTCGCCATGCAGCAGGCGGTCGGAATAGCCCGTCGCCGCCTCGAGCGCATGGCAGAAGGTATGGCCAAGGTTGAGCAGCGCGCGTTCGCCCTCTTCGGTCTCGTCGCGCTCGACGATGCCGGCCTTCATCTCGACCGACCGGCGCACGGCATATTGGCGCGCGG
This sequence comes from Gemmobacter nectariphilus DSM 15620, assembly GCF_000429765.1. GTDB lineage: Bacteria > Pseudomonadota > Alphaproteobacteria > Rhodobacterales > Rhodobacteraceae > Wagnerdoeblera > Wagnerdoeblera nectariphila. Next base: position 639,613 of record NZ_KE386949.1, read on the forward strand.
CGGCATCGCCCGCGGCCAGGGCGGGGCCGTTCACCTCGAGCCAGTCGAAGAAGGCCGCATCGCCCAGCAGGCCGTATTTCACCACCTCGCCATAGCCGGCCAGCAGATCGCGCGCGGGCAGGGTGTCCAGCACCGAGGTATCGGCCAGCACCACCGAGGGCTGGTGGAACGCGCCCACAAGGTTCTTGCCGTGGCGGGTGTTGATGCCGGTCTTGCCACCGACGGAACTGTCGACCTGCGCCAGCAGCGTGGTGGGGATCTGCGCAAAGCGCACGCCGCGCCGCAGGATGGCCGAGGCAAACCCGGCCAGATCGCCGATCACCCCGCCGCCAAAGGCGATCACCAGATCGCGCCGTTCGACCTTTTCGTCCAGCAGGAATTCGGTGGTGGCGCGCAGCCCGTCCCAGCCCTTGGTGCCCTCGCCCGCAGGCAGGCTTAGCGCGGCATGGGCGATGCCCGCGCGGTCCAGCGCAGCCGACAGGCGCGGCAGGTGGCGGGCGGCGACCCGTTCCTCGGTCACGATCGCCACGCGCTTGCGGCGCAGCATCGGGGCCAGTTCCTCGCCCGCGCGGTCGATCAGGCCGGGGCCGATGCGCACCTCATAGGACCGGGCACCCAGCCGGACCGGAACCACATCCGTTGCCATGGTCACTTCCTTTCCAGAACGTCGGGTCGGGTGGCCAGCGCCTCGACCACCTTGTCCGCCATGGCGTCGATCGACAGGCCGGGGCGGCTGTCCACCACCAGATCGGCCAGCGCATAGACGGGCTCGCGGGCCTCGAGCAGGGATTTCAGCGTGCCATAGGGATCGGGCGTGCGCAGCAGCGGCCGGGTGTTCTTGTGCCGGACCCGCTGCCACAGCAGTTCCAGATCGGCGCGCAGCCAGACCGCGACCCCATGGGCGGAAATCGCCTGCCGGTTCGCCTCGGACAGCCAGGCGCCGCCGCCGGTGGACAGAATGCCGGGCGGTCCGGCCAGCAGCCGCGAGATGACCTGCGATTCCTTGAGCCGAAAGAACGGCTCGCCATCGCGCGAGAAAATCTCGGCAATGGACATGTTGGCGGCCTTCACGATCTCGTCATCGGAATCAAGGAACGGCACCCCCAGATCCCGCGCAAGATGTGTTCCGACAGCGGTTTTTCCCGCGCCCATCATGCCCACAAGCACAACTGGTTTCTTCAGCCGCCACTTCACCCCGGCTGGCCCCCCCGATGTCAGATCCGGGGTTCTGAATGGCGTGATCTTCGGAAAAAGGCCATATATAATCGACAGGCACCGCCCGAGGGCGGCAAAGACAGAGCAGGCACAAAGGGCAGGAAAATGCGGCTGATCAAGGCGATCCTCATTCTTGTGGTGTTGGGGGCGGCGGGGCTGACGGTCTATGCCTATGTGGGCGACCTGACCCCCGAGATGGAAAATGTCAGCCAGCCGGTCCCGGTTCCCGGCCCGTCAAATGGCAATTGAGGCGCGGGCTGTCGTTGCCTCGCTTGCTCTGGCGCTGAGTTCCGCATCGGCGCTGGCCGAAGGTGCGCCGCTGTCGGCCATCGACTGGCTGTCGGATACGGTCGCGCGCCCGGTCATCGCCCCCCCGCTGTCCGAGCCGCCCGCCAAGCCGCCGGGTGAGGTCGAGGCCATCACCACCGTCCCGTTGTCGGATCGCAACCTTGATGCGGTCGGGATCCTTCCGCCATCGGTCAGCGGCATTGACCGGCGGTTCTGGCGGGCCTCGTCGGTCGGGGTGCTGGCCCAGCTGATCCAGGTGGAAAACCCCGATCCGCTGCCGGCGCTGCGCGATCTGTTCCAGCTGCTCATGCTGGCCGAAACCGATCCGCCGGCGGATGCCGACGGGGCAGGGGCCTTCTTGCTGATGCGGGTGGACAAGCTGTTGTCCATGGGGGCGCTGGATGCGGCCGCGGCGCTGGTCGCGGCGGCAGGCGCGCCGACGCCCGATCTGTTCCGCCGCGATTTCGACATCGCGCTGCTCCTGGGCACCGAGGATGCGGCCTGCGCCGATCTGCGCGCAGCCCCCGGCATTGCGCCGACCTTTGCCGCGCGGATCTTTTGCCTCGCGCGCGGCGGCGACTGGCAGGCGGCGGAACTGACGCTGCGCACCGCGCAGGCGCTTGGGCAAATCCCCCCGTCCGAAGAGGCCATGCTGGAGCGGTTCCTGGCGCCCGAGCTGTTCGAGGATGCCGACCCCCTGCCGGTGCCCGAACGGATCTCGCCCCTGGTGATGCGCATCCACGAAGCCATTGGCGAGCCGGTGGCCTCGACGGGCCTGCCGCTGGCCTTTGCCCATGGCGATCTGACGCCGGCCACCGGCTGGAAGGCCCGCCTTGAGGCCGGAGAGCGGCTGGCCCGCGCCGGGGCCATCGCGCCGGGCGAATTGTTCGAGATTTATGCCGAACGCAAGCCGGCGGCGTCCGGTGGGGTTTGGGCGCGGGTGGCGGCGGTGCAGCGGTTTGAAACCGACCTTGCGACCGGCAATGCCGCAGCATTGGCCAGCAGCCTGCCGCGTGTCTGGGCCGCCTTGTCCGAGGTCGAGCTGGAAGTAGCCTTTGCGGAAATCTACGCCCCCGCGCTAAGCCGCGCGAAACTGGAGGGCGAGGCAGGCCAGCTGGCCTTTCGCATAGCCTTGCTGGCACCGGGCTTTGAGGTTGCCGCCATCGAGCGCGTGCCGGCCGACGACACCGAGGCCTTTCTGATCGGCCTTGCGCGCGGTGCGGCCAGTGCTCCGCCGCCGCCCGACGGGCTGGCCCGGGCCATCGCGCTGGCCTTTCCGGCATCGAACGTGCTGCCCGCGCTGCCTGCCGCCTCCGAGGATCTGGTCAAGGCCGGCCGGCTGGGCGAGGCGGCGCTGATGGCGATTGACCGGGTGACGCAAGGCGCGCTGGGGGACCGGCGCAGCGTGACCGAAGGGCTGATCTTGCTGCGCCGCCTTGGGCTTGAGGCGCCGGCGCGCAAGGCGGCGCTTCAGCTTCTGTTGCTGGAACGGGATGGCTAGGCGGTGGACAGGGTGCCGATGCAGCGGTGGATTTCCACCTTTCTCGAGGCGCAGGCGGCCAGCAAGGATGCCGCGCGCAACACGCGCCTCGCCTATGGGCGCGACCTGAAGGATTTTGCCGACTGGCTGGCACGGCGGGGCCAGCATTTCGCCCAGGTCACGCAAGCCGATGTCGAGGCCTATCTGGTGTTTTGTGATGCCCAGGGGCTGGCCAGCGCGACCCGCGCCCGCCGCCTGTCGGCGATCCGCCAGCTGTTTCAGTTCGCCCAGGACGAAGGCTGGCGCGACACCGACCCCGCGCTGCGGCTCAAGGGGCCGGGCCGCAGCGCGCGCCTGCCCAAGACCCTGTCCGAGGCCGATGTGACCGCGCTGCTGGACGCCGCGCGCGACCATGGCCGCAAGCCCGAGGACAGGGCGCGCAACACCTGCCTGATGGAGGTGCTGTATGCGACCGGGATGCGGGTGTCGGAACTGGTCTCGTTGCCGGTGGCCACGGTGCGCGGCAATCCGGCAATGATCCTGATCCGCGGCAAGGGCGACAAGGAGCGGCTGGTCCCGCTGTCGACGCCGGCCCGCGCGGCGCTGGCCGCCTGGCTGTCCCTGCGGGACGAGGCGGACGAACAGGCGAAAAGCCGCTTTCTGTTTCCCTCGCGCAGTGCCGAAGGGCATCTGACGCGGCTGCGCTTCTATGCGCTGGTCAAGGAACTTGCCCTGGCGGCAGGGCTCGACTCGGCGCGGGTTACGCCGCATACGCTGCGCCATGCCTTCGCGACCCATCTTCTGGCGCGCGGGGCTGATCTGCGCGCCATCCAGACGCTTCTTGGTCATGCCGATCTGGCAACCACCGAGATCTATACCCATGTGCTCGAGGATCGCTTGCGTGATCTGGTGCTGACGCGCCACCCGCTGGCGCAGCAGGACTGACCGGCTCTTGCCCGCAAGGGCGGGGGCGGCGATAACGGAACGAACGTTTTTCAAGAAAGACCGATGGACCCTTCGACACTTGATACCGGCTTCTGGCTGACCGCCGGCGCCATCCTCATGCTTCTTGTCATGTCGGGGTTCTTCTCCGGCTCGGAAACCGCGCTGACCGCCTCGTCCCGCGCCAAGCTCAAGGCGCAGGCCGACAAGGGCGACGGGCGGGCCGAAACCGCCATGCATGTCACCGAAGACAGCGAGCGCATGATCGGCGCGATCCTTCTGGGCAACAACGTGGTCAACATCCTGTCGGCCTCGCTGGCGACGGCGCTGCTGACGCGGGTGTTCGGTGACAGCGGCGTGGCGCTGGCAACGCTGGGCATGACGCTGCTGGTGCTGATCTTTGGCGAGGTGCTGCCCAAGACCTATGCCATCGCCAATCCCGAAACCGTCGCCCTGCGCGTGGCGCCGGTGATCCGGCTGCTGATCACGATCTTTGCCCCGGTGGTGACCGTGGTGCGCCTGCTGGTGCGCGGCATCCTGCGCCTGTTCGGCGTGCGCACAGACCCCGACAGCCGCATCCTGGCCATCCGCGAGGAAATCGTCGGCGCCATCGCGCTGGGCCATTCCGAAGGCGCCGTGGAAAAAGAGGACCGCGACCGCCTGCTGGCCACGCTCGATCTGTCGGACCGCACGGTCGAGGAGGTGATGAAGCACCGCTCCGAGGTCGAGATGATCAATGCCGACGATCCGCCCGAGAAGATCCTCGCGCAGATGCTGGCCTCGCCCCATACCCGCCTGCCGATCTATCGCGGCGACACCGAGAACATCCTTGGCATCCTGCACGCCAAGGATCTGCTGCGCGAGGTTGGCCGCATCATCGCCCCCGAAGGGGGCGAGGCACTGGCGCTGGCGCAGCTCGATGTGCTGAAGGTGGCGCGCAAGCCCTATTTCGTGCCGGAAACCACCGATCTTGACGACCAGATGCGCCAGTTCCTGAAACGGCGCACGCATTTCGCGCTGGTGGTGGATGAATACGGCGCGTTGCGCGGGTTGATCACACTGGAGGACATCATCGAGGAAATCGTCGGGGACATCACCGACGAATTCGACGTGACCCGCGATCAGGCCTTCAGGCGGACCGAGACGGGGGATTACATCGTCGACGGGGCGATGACGATCCGCGATCTGAACCGCGCGCTGGACTGGGGGCTGCCCGACACCGAGGCGAACACCGTCGCCGGCCTTGTCATCCACGAGGCCCAGACGATTCCCGCCGAGGGGCAGGTGTTCAGCTTCCACGGCTTCCGCTTCGAGGTGATGACCCGGCGCGAAAACCGCATCACCCGCCTGAAGGTGCGCCCGCTTTAGGGCGGGGTTTCCCCCCTGCCGCCTGCACAGCTGCGACCGCGACGGGCGCAGGGCAGGGCGGCGCGCCGCCATTCCCCCCCCGCGTGGCCCGGTTTCCCGCCGGGACGCGCGATCCGATGGCCGCGACATGCCGTCCGACCCCGCCCGATACCTTGCCGCACACGCATCATGGCGCTAAAGACAGCTAGAAGCGTCAAGGAGAGAACCGCATGTCCAGGCTTGTGACCATTTATGGCGGCTCGGGGTTTGTCGGCCGGTATGTCGCGCGGCGCATGGCGCGGCTGGGCTGGCGGGTGCGCGTCGCGGTGCGCCGCCCGAACGAGGCGGTGTTCGTGCGCCCCTTTGGCGCGCCGGGTCAGGTCGAGCCGGTGCTGTGCAACATCCGCGATGATGCCTCGGTCCGCGCGGCCATGGCGGGGGCGGATGCGGTGGTCAACTGCGTCGGTGTGCTGAGCTCGCTGGGCAAGAACACCTTTGACGCGGTGCAGGACGAAGGCGCGGGCCGCATTGCCCGGATTGCCGCAGAAACCGGCGTTGCGCATCTGGTGCATGTCTCGGCGATCACCGGGGGCGAATCGGACTATGCCCGCACCAAGGCCGCAGGCGAGGCGGCGGTTCTGGCGGCCTATCCGGCGGCCGTGATCTTGCGCCCCTCGGTCATCTTCGGGATCGAGGACGGGTTCTTCAACCGCTTTGCCGGCATGGCGCGCATGTCGCCCGTCGTCGTGCTGCCGGGCGCTGCGACCCGGTTCCAGCCGGTCTATGTCGATGATGTGGCCGCCGCCGCCGTCAAGGGCGCAACCGGCGAGGCCGCGCCCGGCATCTACGAGCTGGGCGGGCCCGAAGTGCTGAGCCTGCGTCAGGTCATGGACAAGATCCTGGCGGTGATCCAGCGCAAGCGCGTCGTGTTGCCGCTGCCGATTGCGCTCGCGATGCCGCTGGCCTTTGGCGCCGACATGGTGCAGGCGATCACCATGGGGCTGGTCGAAAACAAGCTGGTCACCCGCGATCAGCTGCGCAGCCTGCGCCATGACAGCGTGGTGTCCGAAGGTGCCCGGGGGCTGGCCGATCTGGGCATCCAGCCCACCGCCGCCGATACCGTGCTGCCCGATTACCTGTGGCGCTTCCGCCCCTCGGGGCAATATGCGGCGATCATGGAGTCGGCGCGGAACCTCAAGGGCTGATGGCCACCGCGCTTTTCACGCATGACGACAGCCTGCGCCACCTGACCCCGCCCGGCCACCCCGAACGGGTTGAACGGGCGCAGGCGATGGCGGCCGCGCTTGCCGCGCCCCGGTTCGACGGGCTGGTGCGCCGCGCATCGCCGCTGGCGGCCGAGGCCGAGGTGCTGCGCGCCCATCCTGCCCGCCATCTTGAGGCGATCCGCGCCAATATCCCGCTGACCGGCTTCAACCCGGTCGATGGCGATACGTTCATGTCCGAAGGCTCGTTCGACGCGGCGCTGCGCGCGGTCGGGGGCTGCGGCGCGGCCGTCGATGCCGTGCTGGCGGGCGAGGTGACGAATGCCTTTGTCGCCTGCCGCCCGCCGGGCCACCATGCCGAACGCAGCCGGTCGATGGGCTTTTGCCTGTTCGGCAATATCGCCATTGCGGCGAAACGGGCGCTGGATCTGCATGGGCTGCACCGGGTCGCCATCGTCGATTTCGACGTGCACCACGGCAATGGCACCCAGGACATCCTGTGGGACGATCCGCGCGTGCTGTTCATCTCGTCCCACCAATGGCCGCTCTATCCTGGCACCGGCCGCGCGAGCGAGACCGGCGCGCATGGCAATGTGCTGAACATCCCGCTGCGCGCCGGCACCGACGGGGCGGCGATGCGCGCGGCCTATGACCTTCAGGTCTGGCCCGAGCTCGAGGAATTTGAGCCCGAGCTGATCCTGGTCTCTGCCGGTTTCGATGCGCATGAGGCTGATCCGCTGGCCAATCTGGACTGGGACACCGAAGATTTCGCCTGGCTGACCCGCCGGCTGTGCGAAATCGCGCAGGATCACTGCGGGGGGCGGTTGGTATCTGCCCTGGAAGGCGGCTATGATCTGGACGCGCTGGCGGCATCTGCTGCCGCGCATGTTGCCGAACTGATGGAGCATTCCCGATGACCGACCTGTCCGCCCTGAGCTTCGAGGCTGCGATGGCTGAGCTGGAAGACGTGGTGAAGAAACTGGAATCGGGCTCGGTGCCGCTGGAAGAATCCATCGCGCTGTATGAGCGCGGGGCCAAGCTGAAAGCGCATTGCGACGCCAAGCTGCGCGCGGCCGAGGAAAAGGTCGACCTGATCCGCGCCCGCGACGGGGCGGCGGTCGGCACGGTGCCTGCCGAAGGTCTGTGATGCTGCCCGAACGACTGGCCGCCGCACAGGCGGCGATTGCCGCTCATCTTGAAGCTGCCATGGCCGGGCTGCCCGATCAGCCCGTGGTCCATGCGATGCGCTATGCGGTGGCGGGCGGCAAGCGGCTGCGCGGGTTCCTGGTGCTGGAAACCGCCGCGCTGCATGGCGTGCCCGCAGCGGCCGCGCTTGAGGCGGCGGCGGCGGTCGAATGCCTGCATGCCTATTCGCTGGTGCATGACGATCTGCCGGCAATGGACGATGATGCGCTGCGGCGCGGCCTGCCCACGGTGCATGTGAAATGGGACGAGGCAGTGGCGATTTTGGCCGGCGATGCCTTGCAGACGCTGGCGTTCCAGTTCCTGACCCATGATGCGCTGGGCCCGGCGGATCGCCGGCTGGCGCTGGTCGCGGGCCTTGCGCGCGCTTCGGGCGCCGAGGGGATGGTTCTGGGCCAGGCGCTGGACATTGCTGCCGAAACCGCAGCCCTGCCACTGACGCTGGAGCAGATCACCGCGTTGCAGGCGGGCAAGACCGGGGCGCTGATCCTGTGGTCGGGCACTGCCGGCGCCGTGCTGGCCGGGGCTGACCCCGCGCCGCTGGCGGCCTATGCCAGGGCGTTGGGGCTGGCCTTCCAGATTGCCGATGACGTGCTGGACGTGGAAGGCGATGCCGCCAAGGCCGGCAAGGCGCTGCGCAAGGATGCGGCGGCCGGCAAGGCGACCTTTGTCTCGCTGCTGGGGCTGGAGGGTGCCAAGGCGCGGGCGGCGGCGCTGGTGGCCGAGGCACAGGCGGCGCTGGCCCCCTATGGTGCGCGGGGGGATGTGTTGCGCGATCTGGCGCAGTATGTGATCGCCCGGGACAGCTGAGAGCGGGCAGGGGGGCCTCCTGCCCCCCTCTTGGCCGTTGGCCAATTCACCCCCCGGGGGTATTTAGAAAAAGGCAAAGCAGCAGCTGCTGCACGCAAGGCAAGGCGGAACGCATGACCCAACGTCCCCAGACCCCGACGCTTGACCGTGTGACGGTGCCCGCGGACCTCAAGGGGTTGAGCGATCGCGAGCTGAAATCGCTGGCCGATGAGCTGCGGGCCGAGACGATTTCGGCTGTTTCTGTGACGGGCGGGCACCTGGGCGCGGGCCTTGGTGTGGTGGAACTGACCGTTGCGCTGCATGCGGTGTTCGATGCGCCGCGCGACAAGATCATCTGGGATGTCGGGCACCAGTGCTATCCGCACAAGATTTTGACCGGGCGACGCGACCGCATCCGCACCTTGCGGATGGAGGGTGGGCTGTCGGGGTTCACCAAGCGGTCGGAAAGTGCCTATGACCCGTTCGGGGCCGCGCATAGTTCGACCTCGATTTCCGCCGCGCTGGGATTTGCGGCGGCGCGCGATCTGGGGGGGGATCCGGGCGATGCGGTGGCGGTGATCGGCGACGGGTCGATGAGCGCCGGGATGGCCTTTGAGGCGATGAACAACGCAGGCCATCTGAAGAAGCGGCTGTTCATCATTCTGAATGACAACGAGATGTCGATTGCCCCGCCGGTCGGGGCGCTGTCGGCCTATCTGTCGCGGCTCTATGCCGGGGCGCCGTTCCAGGATCTGAAAGAGGTCGCCAAGGGGGCGGTGAAGTTCCTGCCCGAGCCGTTCCAGGAAGGGGCCAAGCGCGCCAAGGAAATGCTCAAGGGCATGGCGGTGGGCGGCACCCTGTTCGAGGCGCTGGGGATTTCCTATGTCGGACCGATCGACGGGCATGATCTGGACCAGTTGCTGCCGGTGTTGCGCACGGCCAAGGCGCGGGCGACGGGGCCGGTGCTGATCCATGTGCTGACGAAAAAGGGCAAGGGCTATGCCCCGGCCGAGCGCGCCCGCGACAAGGGCCATGCAACGGCAAAGTTCGACGTGCTGACCGGCGAGCAGGTCAAGGCGCCCTCCAACGCGCCCAGCTATACCAAGGTCTTTGCCCAGTCGCTGCTGAAAGAGGCCGAAGTGGATGGCAAGATCGTCGCCATCACTGCCGCGATGCCCGACGGCACCGGGCTGAACCTGTTTGCCGAGCGGTTCCCGGCCCGCTGTTTCGATGTCGGCATTGCCGAGCAGCATGCCGTGACCTTTGCGGCCGGGTTGGCCGCAGGCGGGATGCGGCCGTTCTGTGCGCTCTATTCCACCTTCCTGCAACGCGGCTATGATCAGGTGGTGCATGACGTGGCCATCCAGCGCCTGCCGGTGCGCTTTGCCATTGATCGCGCCGGGCTGGTCGGGGCCGATGGCGCGACGCATGCCGGGGCCTTTGACGTGGCGTTTCTGGCCAACCTGCCGGGCATGGTGGTGATGGCCGCCGCCGACGAGGCAGAGCTGGTCCACATGGTCGCCACCGCCGCCGCCCATGACGATGGCCCCAGCGCCTTCCGCTTTCCGCGCGGCGATGGCGTGGGCGTCGAGATGCCCGAACGCGGCCGCCCGCTGGAGATCGGCAAGGGCCGCATCATGCGCCAGGGCAACCGGGTGGCGCTATTGTCCTTTGGCACCCGGCTTGCCGAGGTGATGAAGGCGGCCGAGGCGCTGGCCGCACTGGGCCTGTCCCCGACGGTGGCCGACGCGCGCTTTGCCAAGCCGCTGGACCGCGAGCTGATCTTGCAGCTGGCGCGCCACCACGAGGCGCTGATCACCATCGAGGAAGGCGCGATCGGCGGCTTTGGCAGCCATGTCGCGCAGATGCTGGCGGATGAGGGCGTCTTTGATACCGGCCTCAAATACCGCTCGATGGTGTTGCCGGACATCTTCATCGACCAGGCCAGCCCCGAGGCGATGTATCGCATCGCCGGCATGGATGCCGCGCATATCGAGGCCAAGGTGCTGGCCACGCTGGGGATCGAGCGGATCGGGCGGCGGGCATGACGGTCCCCGCGATGCCCGATCTGATCGCCGGGATTCCGGTGCTGTTCGTGATGGCGGCCCCGGCGGAATATGGCCCCGCACTGCGCGCCCGCATCCGCCCGGTGATGACCGGCATCGGCCCGGTCGAGGCGGCGGTTTCCCTGACCGCGGCGCTGTCGGTCCTGGCAGGGCGGCAAAGCCTGCCGCAGCTTGTGGTCTCGCTTGGCTCGGCCGGATCGCGCCATCTGCCGCAGGCCGGGGTGTTCCAGGTGGGCTCGGTGTCCTGGCGCGACATGGATGCCTCGCCCCTGGGGTTCGAAAAGGGGCGCACGCCGTTCCTGGACTGGCCGGCCGAGGTGGCCTTGCCGCATCGTATCCCCGGCCTTCCGGTTGCGCGGCTGTCGACCGGGGGCAATATCGTCTCGGGCGCCGGCTATGACGCGATCGACGCCGATATGGTCGACATGGAGACCTTTGCCCATCTGCGCGCCGCCGACCGTTTCGGCATTCCGCTGATCGGTCTGCGCGGCGTCTCGGACGGGGCCGAGGAGCTGCGCGGCTATTCCGACTGGACCGCCCTGCTGGGCGAGATCGACCGCCATCTTGCCACCGCGGTCGGGCAACTGGAATCCGCGCTGGCGGATGGCGAGATCACGCTCTGATCTTTCGCCTTGATCCAAATATCCCGGGGGGCAGGCGCAGCATCTGCCAGCGGCGCAACGGTTGTCGGGGGGCTGGCCCCCCGCGCGCCTTGGCTTTGCGCTTGCAGATGGCGCGGCCAAACCGGATAGTCGCGGCATGAAAACGCTGCTTTCCCTTGGTCATGGCTATTCGGCCGACGCGCTGGCCCGCCGGCTGATCCCGCAGGGTTGGCAGGTCATCGGCACCACCCGCGATGCCGGCAAGGCCGCCGCCTTGCGCGCCCGGGGGATCGAGCCGCTGATCTGGCCGGTGGACAGTCTGGCGCCTGCGCTGGCACGGGCCAGCCATGTGCTGGTCTCGATGGCGCCGGGGCCCGAGGGCGATCCCGTGCTGGCCCGCCACCGCGAGGAGTTGCGGCAAGCGCGGCCCGACTGGGTGGGCTATCTGTCCACCACCGGGGTCTACGGCGATCATCAGGGCGGCTGGGTGGATGAGACCACGCCGCTGACCCCTGCAACGGCCCGCGGCCTTGCGCGGATGCGGGCCGAGGCCGAGTGGCAGGCCCTGGGTCTGCCGCTGCATATCTTTCGTTTGGCGGGTATCTATGGCCCCGGGCGCGGTCCCTTCGAGAAAGTGCGCAACGGCACCGCCCGCAGGATCATCAAGCCGGGGCAGGTGTTCTCGCGTGTCCATGTCGCGGATATCGCGCAGGTGCTGGAGGCCTCGATCACCCGCCCGAATCCGGGGGCGGTCTACAACGTCTGCGACGATGACCCCGCCCCGCCCGAAGAGGTTCTGACCCATGCCGCCGCCCTGCTTGGTCTGCCGCCACCGCCCGAGGAAAGCTGGGACACCGCCGAGCTGACCCCGATGGCGCGCAGCTTCTATGCCGAATCCAAGCGGGTGAGGAACGATCGCATCAAGGACGAGCTGGGCGTGCGGCTGATCCACCCGGATTACCGCAGCGGGCTGGCGGCCTTGCTGGCAGAGGGCGACTAGGGGGCCAGCCAACCTCCTGGCCCGATGCCCCCCGATAATGCCTTCGCACCGATCAACGCGGGCCGCCGGTCAGCCAAGATGATTGACGCGGATCAGTTGCCGTCTGGGGCCGTCGATCACGATCTCGGTCAAGGACAGCGGCTCGATACTTTGGCCGATGGTCTGATCCGGGCTGCGGCCGGTGGCGCGGGCCACCTGGGTCAGGATGACGCCCAGATGCGCGACGATCACCACGGCGCCGCCGTGATGGGCCGCGGCCAGCGACTGAACCGCCGTCTCGACCCGGGCCGAGGTATCGTTCCAGCTTTCCCCGCCCGGGGCTGCAATGTCGCCGGGGGTTTCCCAATAGGCGCGGCTCAGCACAGGGTCGCGCCGCGCAACCTCGGGGAAGGGCAGCCCGTCCCAGTCACCGAAATGCATCTCGCGCAGCGCAGGCTGGTCGGGCAGACGGCGGCGCGGCCCGGCCAGCGCGTCCGCCGTATCGCGGGCGCGCCTCAGATCGGACGACACGACGGGCGCATCCGCAGGCAGCAGCGCCGCCATCCGGGTGATCAGGCCAAGGTCGGACAGATCGGCCGGCACATCGCGCCAGCCGGTGAACACCTTCTGATGGGTCGGGCCATGGCGCAGCCAGAAAAAGCGGGTCATGCGGCCCCCTCGGGCATCTGCCCCTTGAGCACCATGGGAAGGCCGGCGATCACCGCGATGGCCAGATCGGCCTGTGCGGCAAGGCGCTGGTTCAGCCGCCCCTGTGCATCGCGAAAGGCGCGGGCCAGTGCATTTTCCGGCACGATGCCCCAGCCGACCTCGTTCGAGACAATGACCACCGCGCCGGGCGCCTTGTGCAATGCGGCCAGCAGCCCCTGGGTTGCGGCCTCCAGATCGTGGCCGCCCAGCATCTGATTGGTCAGCCACAGCGTGGCGCAGTCGATCAGCACGGTGCCGCGGGCAGCCGAAAGGGCGGCAGGCAGATCCAGCGGTGCCTCATGCGTGATCCAGCCCGCGCCCCGGTCGGCACGGTGGCGGGCGATGCGCTCGCGCATCTCGTCATCCCAAGGCTCGGCAGTGGCGATGTAGTGATGCGGTGCCGCGCCAAGGCGGGTCAGGCGTTCGGCCAGCGCGGATTTGCCGGACCGGGCACCGCCGGTGACGAAAGACAGCTTGGGCAGGGGCATGGGCGGGTTCCTTCCTGCGTGCAGGTATAGGCGCGCGGGGGGCGGGCGCCAAGCCGGTTGCGCGGCGCGCGGCGGCAGGGCAGGGTGGCAGGATGAAAGCCGTTCTTGCCCTGCTGCTGACCGCCGTGCCCGCCCTTGCCGGCCCGATCACCCCCGAGGCCTTGCCCGGCGCCATGCAGGGCGCCGATGTGGTGGTGCTGGGCGAGGTGCACGACAATCCGCTGCACCATGCCCATCAGGCGCAGGCGGTGGCCGCGCTGCGCCCGCGCGCGCTGGTGTTCGAGATGCTGACCCCCGACCAGGCCGCCCGTGTCACCCCCGCGCTGCGCGCCGACATGGCAGCGCTGGAGGGCGCGCTGGGCTGGAACGCTTCTGGCTGGCCGGATTTTTCGATGTATTACCCGATTTTCGCAGCGGCGCCCGAGGCCGTGGTGATCGGCGCTGCCCTGCCGCGGGCCGATGTGCGCCGCGCGGTGTCCGAGGGGGCGGCCCCGGTCTTTGGCGCCGAAGCCGCGCGCTATGGGCTGGACCAGCCACTTGCCCCCGAGGATCAGTCCGCGCGCGAGGCGATGCAGGATGCCGCCCATTGCGGGAAACTGCCGAAAACGCTGCTGCCCGGCATGGTCGAGGCGCAGCGCCTGCGCGATGCTGCACTGGCGCGTGCGGCGGTTCAGGCGATGGACCAGACCGGCGGGCCGGTCGCGGTGATCACCGGATCGGGCCATGCGCGCAAGGATCAGGGGATGCCGGCCGCCCTGGCATTGGTGGCGCCGGGCCTGCGCGTCCTGTCGGTCGGCCAGAGCGAAAGCGACCCTGGCCCCGATGCGCCCTATGATCTGTGGATCGTCACCGCGCCGCAGCCGCGCGGCGATCCCTGCGACGGGATCAACTAGGGCCGGCTATGGCGTGTCGATGATCCGTCGGCCGGGGCCGGCATCGGGCACGGCGACATGCGATGCCGGACCTGGCGCCCCGCCAGGGGGCGCTGATCGGGGGCGGTGCTTTAGCCCCCCGTTGCCTCCAGCCAGGTGGCGACGGCGGTTTCGAACTCGCGCGGTTTGTCGGCATGCAGCCAGTGACCGGCGCCGGCCAGCCGGGCAAAGCGGGCCTTGGGGAACAGCTGCTGGATGCGGGCGCGGTGTTCGGGGCGGACGTAATCGGAGTCTGCCCCGGTCAGGAACAGGGTTGGCCCGTCATAGACCCCCTCGATCTGCGGAAAGCCGATGATGCCCGGCATTTCGGCATCCAGCACGTCAAGGTTCAGCTTCCAGCGCGGCGGCTGGGATTTCAGGTCCAGCGATTGCAGGAAGAAGGCCCGCAGGCCCGGATCCTCGACCGTCAGGGCAAGGCGGCGGTCGGCCTCGGCGCGGGTGGACAGATCGGTCAGGTCCATCGCCTTCATTGCGGCGATGCGATGCGACTGGGTATGCGCATAGGCGACCGGCGCGATGTCCGCGACGATCAGCCGGTGCACGAGGTCCGGCCGCGTCAGCGCCAGCACCATCGCGGCCTTGCCGCCCATCGAATGGCCCAGCACATCGGCTTGGCCGCCGTTGGCCGCGATCACCTCGGCCAGATCGCCGGCCATGTCCTGATAGCTGTGCGTCGGATGGCGCGGGCTGTCGCCATGGTTGCGCATGTCGACCGCGATCACCGGCCGCTTTTGCGCCAGACGGCGCGCGATCACGCCCCAGTTGCGGCCCGTGCCGAAAAGCCCATGCACGATCAGCAGCGGGATGCCGGTCTGATCCTCGCCATGGCGGATGATGTTCAGCATGGTGCCTCCTTAGCCAAAGATGGCCTTGCGCAGCAGGTTCAGCGCAGTGATGGCCAGCAAGATGAGCGTCCAGCGCCGAAAGGCAACCGGGTCCATGCGGTCTTGCAGGCTGAACCCCAGCGCCATGCCGATCCCTGCCGGAATGATCAGCGCGGCCGAAAACGGCAGCGTCTGGGCATTCAGCACGCCCGAGTTCAGATGCGCGCCGAACAGCACGATCACCCCGATCAGGAAGATCACGCCTTGCGCGCGCACCGATTCGGCTTTGCTGGCCCCGATCGACAGCAGATAGACCACGATCGGCGGCCCCCAGATGCCCGAGACGCCGCCATAAAGCCCGCCGATGATGCCGGTCATGTATTCGGCGCGCTTGCGGTGTTCCAGCTTCAGCGCAAGGCTGCGCCCGGCCAGCTGCACCAGCGCAAAGGCCGCGATCGGCACGCCCAGCAGGCCCAGCAGCACGCGCTGCGGCAGCATCATGGCAAAGGGCGCCGTGATCAGGATGCCCAGAACCGTCATGGCGATCATCCGCCGGTAGGTCCAGGCGGTTTCGGCCGCCGCGCGCCAGCCAAAGCGGAACGTCTGGTGGATGTTGGTGGTCAGCGTCGCCAGGATCAGCCCGGCCAGCGCGGTGGTCGGCGGCATGAACGAGCCAAAGGCCGACATCATGATCAGCGGCATGGCAAAGCCGATGGCCCCCTTGACGAAGCCCGCCACCAGCGTCACGCCGCAGGCAGCCCAGAACGCCCAGGCGGGCAACCCGCCATAGATCACATCCATCGCGCATCTCCTTGGTTCCGGCGGGTGCATACACCTGCTGGCGCCGCGCTGCACGGGCAAAATCGGTGCGACATAATCCTGCGGAATGGTGGCTATACATGAATTATTGTTGCGCTGCGGATGCGAAGGGATTATGCCGCAGTCACACGGATCAAGGAGTATTCCCATGCCCCACGATGGCCAAGCCTCTACCCTGCTGACCGGCCTGACCGGCCTTGTGACCGAGGCGCTGCCGCCGGTCGAGGCGCTGCTGGCCACCGCGACAGAGCGGTTGCGCGGCATGGTCAGCGTGAACGGCAAGGTCAGCGCCAAGGCGCTGGAGGCCGAGCAGCGCGCGGTGCATGGGCTGGCCTGGCTGGCGACCTATGTGGAATCGCTGCGCCAGATGGGCGCTTGGGCTGGCCGCCTGACCGAGGCAGGCGCCTTTGGCGAGATGGAAGGGCTGATCTTGCAGATCGGCGCCGCGGAATATCTGTGCCAGATCGCGGGCGGCATCCCGATGAACCAGGGCGAATTCGTGCGCCCCGCCGATCTGGGCCTGACGGCGGCCGATCTGGCCGGGCTGGCCAGCCCGGCCGTCACCGCCTTGATGGCGGGCAACACGGTTGCGGCGCGGGGCCGTCTGGTCGCGCTGATGCGCGAGAACCATGGCCGCGCCACCTTTGGCGCCACCGGGCTGGACGAAGAGCTGGAAATGATCCGCGACCAGTTCCGCCGCTATGCCGATGACAAGATCGCCCCTCGTGCCCACGAATGGCACCTCAAGGACGAGCTGATCCCGATGGAGGTCATCGACGAGCTGGCCGAAATGGGCGTCTTTGGCCTGACCATCCCGGAAAACCTGGGCGGCCTTGGCATGTCCAAGGCGTCGATGGTGGTGGTGACCGAGGAACTGTCGCGCGGCTATATCGGCGTCGGCTCGCTGGGCACCCGGTCCGAGATTGCGGCCGAGCTGATCCTGTGCGGCGGCACCGACGAGCAGAAGACGAAATGGCTGCCGGGTCTGGCCTCGGGCCAGATCCTGTCGACGGCCGTGTTCACGGAACCGAACACCGGGTCCGACCTTGGATCGCTGCGCACGCGGGCCAAGAAGGTCGGCGATGACTGGGAGATCACCGGCAACAAGACCTGGATCACCCATGCGGCGCGCACCCATGTGATGACGGTTCTGGCGCGCTCGATCCCCGACACCAATGATTATCGCGGTCTGTCGATGTTCCTGGCGGAAAAGACGCCGGGCACGGATGAAACCCCGTTCGTCGATCCGGGCCTCTCGGGCGGCGAGATCGAGGTTCTGGGCTATCGCGGCATGAAGGAATACACCGTCAACTTCGACGGCTTCACCGTCAAGGGCGAGAACCTTCTGGGCGGGGTCGAAGGGCAGGGCTTCAAGCAGCTGATGCAGACCTTTGAATCGGCCCGCATCCAGACCGCCGCCCGCGCGGTCGGCGTCGCGCAGAACGCGCTGGAAGTCGGCATGAAATATGCCGAGGACCGCATCCAGTTCGGCAAGTCGCTGATCAATTTCCCGCGCGTGGCCGACAAGCTGGCCATGATGGCGGTGGAAATCATGATCGCCCGCCAGCTGACCTATTTCAGCGCCTGGCAAAAGGACCATGACAAGCGCTGCGATCTGGAAGCCGGCATGGCCAAGCTGCTGGGCGCGCGCGTGGCCTGGGCTGCGGCCGACAATGCGCTGCAAATCCACGGCGGCAACGGCTTTGCGCTGGAATATCAGATCAGCCGCATTCTGTGCGATGCCCGGATTCTGAACATCTTTGAAGGCGCGGGCGAAATTCAGGCGCAGGTCATCGCGCGGCGTCTGCTGGACTGACGCGGCCGACACGCGGTGGTTGTCGCACAGGGCCCGGCCATGGAAACATGGCCGGGCCGACTGTTGCGGGGCATCCGATGCACGATCCGATTCTGTTGACCGGGATTTCCGGTTTCATCGCCAAGCACATTGCCCTGCGCGTCCTTGACCGGGGCCTGAGCGTGCGGGGAACCTTGCGCACGCCTGCGCGGGCAGATGAGGTGCGCGCAGCGCTGGCGCCGCATCTGTCCGATCCGGCGGCGCTGGACCGGCTGAGCTTTGTGACCGCCGATCTGGAACAGGATGAGGGCTGGTCCGCGGCGGCAGACGGGGTGGGCGCGGTGATCCACACGGCCTCGCCCTTTCCGATTGCGCAGCCCAAGGACCCCGGCACGCTGATCCGCCCGGCGCTTGAGGGAACGGCGCGGGTGCTGCGCGCGGCCCATGCGGCCGGGGTGCGGCGGGTGGTGCTGACCTCTTCGGTCGTGGCCATTCTGGACGATGCCCGCCACGGGCTGCAGACCGAAGACGACTGGTGCGACCCCGACGGGCCGACCGCCACGCCCTATGCCCGGTCCAAGACACTGGCCGAGCGCAAGGCCTGGGAGATGGCCGCCGAACTGGGGCTGGACCTGACCACGATCAATCCGGCCCTGGTTCTGGGGCCACCGCTGGACGGACATTTCGGATCCTCGCTGGGGCTGGTCCAGCGGCTGCTGTCGGGGCGCGATCCGATGGTGCCGGCGATGGGCCTGCCGCTGGTCGATGTGCGCGATGTGGCCGAGATGCACCTGCGCGCGCTGGAGCGGCCGGAAACCGCCGGGCGGCGCTATATTGCCTCGGCCGGCTCGATGCGGATGATCGATATGGCGCGGGCGCTGCGCGGGGCCTGGCCCGACCGCCGCATCGCGCGGCACGAGGCGCCGAACCTGCTGATGCGGGTGATCGCGCTGGCCGATCCGCAGCTGCGCGCGATCCTGCCCAAGCTGGGGCGGGTCGAGACAGTGTCCAACACCCGCGCGGTGCAGGATATGGGCATGGGCTTCATCCCGCCGCGCCATGCCCTGCTGGATTCCGCCGAATGGCTGATTGCCCATGGCCGGGTCAGGGACTGACCGGCTTGACGCCTCTGCCGGGCCTGTGGTCTGGATCACGCCCATGACCGAAACGCCCACCCCCAGGAAGCGCCGCAGCCGCAAGGCCGCCGAGCCGCCGCCATCGCTTGTCAGGCGGGTGCGGCGGCACGCTGTGCGCTGGGCGCTGCGCGGGCTGGGGCTGGCGGTGGGGCTGGTGCTGGCCTGGGTGCTGCTGCTGTCGGTGGTGAACCCGCCGCGCAACCTTTACATGCGCTCTGAAGCGGCGCGGCTGGGCGATATAGCACAGGACTGGGCCGATTGGGACGATATTGCGCCCGTGATGGCCCGGTCCATCGTCGCGGCCGAGGATGCGAACTATTGCCTGCACTGGGGCTTTGACATGGCCGCGATCCGTCAGGCGCTGGATCAGGGCGGCACCCGGGGGGCCTCGACCATCAGCCAGCAGGTGGTGAAGAACGTGTTCCTGTGGCAGGGGCGCAGCTGGGTGCGCAAGGCGCTGGAGGCGATGCTGACCCCGGTGGTGGAAACGCTGTGGTCCAAGCGGCGCATCCTTGAGGTCTATATGAACATCGCCGAATTCGATGAAGGTGTCTTTGGCGTCGCGGCAGCGGCGGATCGCTATTTCGGGGTCAGCCCGGACAAGCTGACGCCGGTGCAGGCGGCGCGGCTGGCCATGGTGCTGCCCGACCCCAAGGGCCGCAGCGCCGCCCGGCCCAGCGACTGGCAACGCCGGCGCACCGCCGCGATCATGGACGGTGCGCAAACGATTGCCGCCGATGGGCGCAGCGCCTGTTTCGAAGGCGGCGCGGGTTGAATTCCGCGCCTTGCCGGTGCAAGGAAGACAGGCCCTTTCCCGAAACCCGAGCGTCATGAACCGACTGTTCCACTTTCCGCTTTCCCCGTTCTGCCGCAAGGTCCGCCTGACGCTGGCCGAAAAGCGCATCGAGGTCGAACTGGTCGAGGAGCGCTATTGGGAGCAGGGGGCCGAATTCCTGCGCCGCAATCCGGCCGGCAAGGTGCCCGTGCTGCGGCTGGGCGACCGCGTGCTGAGCGAGAGCCAGGCCATCTGCGAATATCTGGACGAGACGGTCCCCGAGCCGCAGCTGATCCCGCGCGATGCGCTCAAGCGCTATGAGGTGCGGCGCCTGTGCGCTTGGTTCGACGACAAGTTCCACCACGAGGTGACCGCCAAGCTGCATTACGAGCGGCTGATGAAGAAGGTCACCAAGGCGGGCTATCCCGACGGCAAGGCGATCCGCGAGGGGGTGGCGCGGTTCAAGTATCATCTGGATTACATGGCCTGGCTGCTGGAACAGCGCCGCTGGCTGGCGGGCGATCAGATGACGCTGGCCGATTTTGCCGCGGCGGCGCATCTGAGCTGTCTGGACTATGGATCGGATGTCGACTGGGACCGGCAGGCTGTGGTCAAGGACTGGTATGCCAAGATCAAGTCGCGGCCCAGTTTCCGATCGCTGCTGGCCGATCAGGTGCCAGGCAGCCCGCCGCCCGCGCATTATGCCGACCTCGACTTCTGAGGGGGGGAAGCGGGGGTTGCCGCCCCCGCACCCCCGCCCCAAGGGGGCCCTCGGGCCCCCTTCGGAAACCCCCGAGGGTATTTCGGAAAAGGCAAAGCTGAAGGCCCGGTTGCAGGCGCAGGCCGAGGCCGAAGGGTTTGCCGCGATGGGCGTGTGCCGGCCCGATGCGGTGTCCGAGGTCGCGGCGCGGCTGGCCGAGTTCGTCGCGGCGGGGCGCCATGGGCAGATGGGCTGGATGGCCGAGCGGATGCACTGGCGCGGCAATCCGGCCGCCCTGTGGGCCGAGGCGAAATCGGTCATCATGCTGGCCGAGCCCTATCAGCCCGCCGCTGCGCCGCTGGCCGTGCTGGACCAGCCCGAGCGCGGGGCAATTGCGGCCTATGCGCAGGGCAAGGATTACCACGATCTGGTCAAGAAGCGGCTCAAGCGGCTAGGGCGCTGGCTGCTGGATCAGGCGGGGGGCGAGATCAAGGTGTTCGTCGATACTGCCCCGGTGATGGAAAAGCCGCTGGCGGCGGCGGCGGGGCTGGGCTGGCAGGGCAAGCATACCAACCTTTTGTCGCGCGATCTGGGCAACTGGTTCTTTCTGGGGGCGATCTTCACCACGCTGGAGCTGGACCCCGACGCGTCGGCCCGTCCGAATTGCGGCAGTTGCACGGCCTGTCTGGACGCCTGTCCGACGCGGGCCTTTCCCGCGCCGTTCCAGCTGGATGCGCGGCGCTGCGTGTCCTATCTGACCATCGAACACAGGGGGCCGGTGGACGAGGAGTTGCGCCCGCTGCTGGGCAACCGGATCTATGGCTGTGACGATTGTCTGGCCGTCTGCCCCTGGAACAAGTTCGCCGTCGAGGCGCGCGAGATCGGCTATGCCCATCGGGTGGGTGCGCCCCTGCTGGCCGATCTGGTCGGGCTGGACGATGCGGGGTTCCGGGCGATGTTTTCGGGCAGCCCGATCAAGCGGATCGGGCGCGACCGGATGGTGCGCAATGTGCTGTATGCGGTGGGCAACTCGGGCCTTGTGGCGTTGCGTGGCAAGGTGGCCGCGCTGGTCGATGACCCTGATCCGGCGGTGGCCGATGCCGCGCGCTGGGCGCTGGCGCGGCTAGGGGCGGGCGGGGACCAGCCGCTCGCGCAGGGCGGCGATGGTATCGCGCAGGGCTGAGGCCTGATCCACCGTCAGGCCCGCACGATCCAGGAGGCAGCCGGGCACATGGGCGGCGCGGGACTGCATCGCCTGGCCTTTGGGGGTCAGGGCGATCAGGACCTGACGCTCATCGGCCTTGTCGCGGCTGCGGGTGATCAGGCCCTGACCCTCCATCCGCTTGAGCAGGGGGGTCAGCGTGTTCGATTCCAGCCGCAGCGCGCGCCCCAGCATGCCGACCGTCTGCCCGTCCTGCTGCCACAGCGCCGTCAGCACCAGATATTGCGGATAGGTCAGCCCCAAAGGGTCGAGCAATGGCTTGTAGGCCGCCTGCATCGCGTGATTGGCGGAATACAGCGAGAAGCACAGCATGTCGGGCAAGGTGAGGCTCATCCGGAATGGATAGATCGCGCGCGAGTGAATCGCAAGCGGTTGACTTGCGGCAGGGGCGTGGCTAGATGTATCGCACACGATATAATCGTTATGGAGGGTATCATGTCGGTTTCCGTTAAATACACCGCATCGGCCACCGCGACGGGTGGCGGGCGCGATGGCAACAGCGCGCTGGATGATGGCGGGCTGGCCATCAAGATGACCCCGCCCAAGGAACTGGGCGGCAACGGGCAGGGCAACAACCCCGAACAGCTTTTCGCGCTGGGCTATGCCTCGTGCTATCTGGGGGCGATGCGCTTTGTCGCAGGGGCGGAAAAGCTGGGCGCTGTGCCGCCCGATGCCAGCGTGCGCGCGACCGTCGGGATCGGCCCGCGCAGCGATGCCGGCTTTGGCCTGACCGTGAAGCTGGAGGTCTCGATGCCCGGTGTCGAACGTGCGGTGGCCGAGAAGATCGCCGAGCGCGGCCATGTCATTTGCCCCTATTCCCATGCCACCAAGGGCAACATTGCCGTGGAAACCGTCGTCATCTAGGCAAATCCTCGCCCGGGCCCTACAAGCGGGCTTGGGTGGGGCAGGGAAATGCGCTAGTTTGGCGTCCCGTTCCGAGGAGGAGCCCATGCAACGTCCAACCGAAGGCCGCCATATCGCCGACCGCCGCGCCCCTGCGGGCAAGGCCCGCACGGCCGCGTTCCTGCGACTTGATCGCGCCCCGCGCGAGACCTTTCATGTCTCGCGCGATGGTGCAGGCGCGAACCGGATCGTTCAATTCCTGCGTATTGCGCGGGGCCGACTGGCGTAACTGTCATCATTCCGCCGCGTTCCGCCGCCAGGATCGCGGCGGAACGGAGTGTGTATGATGCGGCGAGACAAGATCAAGGTAATGCGCCCGGCGGCCCCGGCCGGGCTGAAAGCGTTCTGGGCCTATGCTCGGGCCGATGTGGCCCCGCTGGCCCCCTTGCGCGTGGTTCCGCCCGAGCGTCAGAGCGCGCGGGCGCTGGTGCAGTTCATGCGCCTTGCCCGGCAAGCGGCACGGGCCTGACGGCCCGCGCCTGTCCTAGGCCCCGAAAGCCGGGTCATAGCTGACGAGGCCGTCCGGCACAGGACCATCAAAGGCCAGCGCCTGGAAATAGGCCGCCGGCGGGCCAGGATAGCGCAGCCCGCCCACGACAAAGCCAAATCGGCCGTAATACCGCGGATCCCCCAGCACCACACAACCCGCCGCCCCCTGGGCGCGCAAGGCTGCAAGCCCCTGACGGATCAGCGCGCTGCCGATCCCGCTGCGTTGGTGCCCTGGCGCGACCGAGATCGGGCCAAGGCCGAACCAGCCCTGTGCCTGTGGGGTGAGGCTGACCGGGGAAAAGGCGACATGGCCAAGGATCGCGCCCCCTTCGTCGGCCACCAGCGACAGGTGCAGCGCGCCGCCCGTGCGCAGGGCATCGACGATGGCGGCCTCGGTCCCGCTGCTGTGCGGGGCGGTGGCAAAGGCGGCGGTGGTCAGGGCGCGGATCGCGGCGCCGTCGGTCGGCCGTTCGTTGCGAATGTCCATATCTGGTCCTTTCAGCGATTGTCGGCCTGGGCCCGCACCGAGCGGCGCCCCAGATCCGAGATACGGTAAGGTTGAGCGTTGCGCGACTCGATCAGCCGCTTGCGCCTGAGGCCCGCAAAGATCGCGGGTGTGCAGTCGCTCAGGATCAGCCCGTCGCGGGTGACGCACAGGGTTTCGGTGACACGGCCGTTGGGGCCGCGGGTATGGCGGATGCATCCGCCCTGCGCCAGCGCGTGCAACACGCGCTGTTCGATGCGAGAGATGTTCATGGAAGTTTGCCGGGATTGTCAGAACACTGAACGCATGGGCATCAGGCCCGGCGCCGGCCGGGGATGCGCCTTGCGGCGATCTGCCCGTGATGGGCAGTCAGTGACTGCGGACAAGCTCCGACATCGACAATTCCTCGCCCCTGGCTTGTGGAATGGGGGCAAGATGGGCGCAGGGGGGCGGCCTGTCAACCGGCCCGGCTTGTGGCCGGCGCGCTTTGCGCCCTAGGTTGACCCTGGGAACACGGGGGGGCAGGATGGACAAGGTTGCGCTGGCAAGCGGGGCTGCGCGCGGGATCGGGCGCGCCATCGCGCTGGATTTGCGGCGCGATCATCGGGTTGCCACCACCTGGAACACGACCGAGCCCGAGGGACTGCCAGACGACGTTCTGGCCATCCGCGCCGATCTGGCCGATCTGCCGGCGGCAGAGCAGGTGATCGCCAGGGTGATCGCGCGCTTTGGCCAGCTGGATGTGATCGTCAACAATGCGGGCATCATGGACCATTCGCCGATCGACGGTGCCGATGGCGCGGCGATGCAGCAGCTGCTGGCCGTGAACCTGCTGGCGCCGGGCGCGCTGCTGGCGGCAGCGCTGCCGCATCTGCGGCCGGGCGCGGCGGTGGTCAATATCTCGTCAGTCAATGCGGTGCTGCCGCCCATGGGTGCGGCGATCTATGGTGCCAGCAAGGCGGGGCTGGATCTGTGGACCCGCGGCGCCGCCAAGGAACTGGGCCCGCGCGGCATCCGCGTCAATGCGGTGGCGCCGGGCGCGATCAACACGCCGGAGGCGACGCGGCCGCCCGATCTGACCGAATTGTTTGTCAAGGAAACCGCGCTTGGCCGCATCGGCACGCCCGAAGACATCGCCCGCGCCGTGCGTTTTCTGGCCAGCGATGAGGCCGCCTTCATCACCGGCGAGGTGCTGACCGTCTCGGGCGGCTACCGGCTTTAGGAGGGCCGCCCCGAAAGGGCGGCCCCCGAAGTCAGGCGCGCACCAGCGCCTCGTAGGCGTTGGCGACGTCGCGCGTCAGCTGGCCCACCTGGAAGTGATGCTCGCCGATCTGGCCCACGGGCGTCACTTCGGCTGCGGTGCCGGTCAGCCAGCACTGCTGGAAGGTCGGCAGCTCCTCGGGCAGGATGTGGCGCTCGTGCACCTTGATCCCCATGTCCTTCATCATGGCGATGACGGTCTGGCGGGTGATCCCGTTCAGGATGCAATCCGGCAGCGGCGTGTGCACTTCGCCATCGCGGACGAAGAAGATGTTCGCCCCGGTCGCCTCGGCCACATAGCCGCGATAGTCGTAGAACAGCGCGTCCGAACAGCCCTTGGCCATGGCCGCATGTTTCGACATGGTGCAGATCATGTAAAGGCCGCTGGCCTTGGCCGCCGTCGGGATCGTCTCGGGCGAGGGACGTTTCCACTTGGCGATGTCCAGCTTCGCACCTTGCCATTTGGCGTCACCGTAATAGGCGCCCCATTCCCAGCAGGTCACAGCCATACGCACCGGGTTCTGGTTCGCGGCAACGCCCATGTCCGGGCCCGACCCGCGCCAGGCCAGCACACGCACATAGGCATCTTCAAAGCCATTGGCGTGCAGGGTGGCGTATTTCGCCTCTTCGATCTGGTCGACCGTATAAGGCAGGTCCATATCCAGCATCTTGGCCGAGTCGATCAGCCGCTGCGAATGTTCACGCCCCTTGAAGATCTTGCCGCTGTAGCAGCGCTCGCCCTCGAACACAGACGAGGCATAGTGCAGGGCATGGGTCAGGATGTGGACCTTGGCATCGCGCCAGTCCACCAGTTGCCCGTCCATCCAGATCTTGCCGTCACGGTCGTCATAAGCCCCGGCCATTGGTTCCTCCTGCGCCTGGGTATTTCCAAAAGTTGCGCAGTTTCCACCTTCATCCGACAGGATATTGCGCCAAATCGAGACCGGATTACCGATTCGGACTTGGAAAGTCAACAAGGCTGACATAAAACGCCAAAAAGAGGCGAAAGGCGGATCGATGGACAAGGGTGCGGCGCCCGGCGGCGGCGAGACGTTGCTGTTCCTGACGGATGAACAGCTGCGTCAGGGGATCGAGGCGGTGTTCTTCGCCTATCGCGGCTTCACGGCCGATCCTGACCGGATTCTCGAGGCCAAGGGCTATGGCCGGGCGCATCACAGGGCGATCCACTTCATCAACCGGGCGCCGGGGACGACGGTGAACAACCTGCTGGCGATCCTTGGGGTGACCAAGCAAAGCCTCAACCGTGTCCTGCGCACCCTGATCGAGGACGGGCTGGTCGAAAGCCGCATCGGCCGGGTCGACAAGCGCGAGCGGCATCTGTTCCTGACGCCCAAGGGCGAGGATCTGGAACGCGCCCTGTCCGATGCGCAGCGGGCGCGGATGCGCGCGGCTTACCGTGCGGCCGGGCCCGCCGCCGTTGCCGGCTTTCGCCAGGTGCTTGAGGCGATGATGGACCCCGAGCAGCGCAGTCAGTATCTTTCGCTGCGCGAAGGCGGAGGGAATGGATGACCGACAGCGCACCCCTGCATCTGCTTGTGGTCGATGATGACGACCGCATCCGTGGCCTCTTGCAGAAGTTCCTGATGCGGAGCGGCTATCTGGTCTCGACCGCGCCCGATGCGGCGCGGGCGCGGCGGCTGATGTCGGGGCTGGATTTCGACCTGCTGGTCGTTGACGTGATGATGCCGGGCGAAGATGGCATCAGCCTGACGCGGGCCCTGCGCGATCAGGGGCAGGTGGTGCCCGTGCTGCTCTTGACCGCGCGGGGCGAGGCGGAAAGCCGCATCGACGGGCTGGAGGCAGGGGCGGACGACTATCTGGTCAAACCCTTCGAGCCGCGCGAATTGCTGCTGCGGATCAACGCGATCCTGCGCCGGGTGCCGCAACCGCTGAAACCGGCGCCGGCCGCGGCGCGCAACCTGACGCTGGGTCCGCTGCGCTATGATGTCGACCGGGCCGAACTGTGGCAGGGCGATCAGCCGATCCGCCTGACCACCACGGAAATCGCCCTGATGCGCATCTTCGCCGCCCGCGCGGGCGAGGTTGTCGGGCGCGAGAAGCTGGTGGCCGAACTGGGCGGTGACGAGGCGCAGGCCAGCGAACGCGCGGTCGATGTCCAGATCACCCGCCTGCGTCGCAAGATCGAACCCGATCCCAAACAGCCGCGCTACCTGCAAACCATCCGCGGCGAGGGCTATCGGCTGGCGCCGGACTAAGGCCCGCGATTCGCGAGCCAGCGCCCCCTTTCATCTTTCGAAAAATACCCCGGGGGTGCGGGGGCTGGCCCCCGCTGCCGACGCTTGCCACCGGCGCATGCTCAATGCGGCTTGCCCCCGGCAGCAGACACTTGCCACAGGCGCAAGCTCAGCGCGGCGTGACGCCGCGCAGCCGCTCGGACCGGCGCCGGAGCAGCTCGACCGTGGTCAGAAGCGCGATGGAGACGATCACAAGAATGGTCGCGACCGACAGGATGGCGGGGCTGATCTGTTCGCGAATGCCGTTCCACATCTGGCGCGGAATCGTCTGCTGGTCATGGGCCGCGACAAACAGCACCACCACCACCTCGTCGAACGAGGTGACAAAGGCGAACAGCGCCCCCGACACGATCCCAGGCAGGATCAGCGGCATGGTGATGCGAAAGAAGCTGGTCGAGGGCGAGGCGCCAAGGCTGGCCGCGGCGCGCGTCAGCGAATGGTCAAAGCCCACCAGCGTTGCGGTGACGGTGATGATGACAAAGGGAATGCCCAGCGTCGCATGGGCCAGGATGATGCCGATATAGCTGCCCGCCAGCCCGGTCATCGAATAGAAGAAGAACAGCCCCGTGGCCGTGATGATCAGCGGCACGATCATTGGCGAGATCAGCACCGCCATGATGGCGCTGCGAAACGGCATCTCGGGCCGAGAGAGCCCAAGCGCCGCCAATGTGCCCAGAGCCGTGGCCAACAGGGTCGAGAATACCCCGATGATGATCGAGTTTTTCGTCGCCTTGATCCAATGCGCATTGGCCCAGGCATCGGCCCACCAGCTGGCATCGCGCGCGGCATCGGGGGACTGCATCCCGAAGGTCAGCAGCGTGTCATACCAGCGCAGGCTGTAACCCTCGGGGTCGAGGGCGAGCATCCTTTCGGTGAAGGTGAAATAGGGCTCGACGTTGAAGGACAGCGGAATGACGATCAGGATCGGCGCGATCAGGAACAGGAAGACCAGCGCGCAGATCACCCGATAGGCGTACTGCCAGAGCCGTTCCAGGGGGGTGGCGTAGCTGGGAATGGGCATCCGTGGTTCCTGTGTCTGAGGTAGAGCCGGGGGTTTCACACCCCCGGACCCCCGTGGGATATTTGTGGACAGATGAAAGGGCGGGGGTCAGCCCAGCTTCATGTTGTCGATGCCGATCAGGCGGTCGTAGAGCCAGTAGAGGACCACCACCGCGCCCAGCAGCAGCGCCGACAGCGCGGCGGCCAGCGACCAGTTCAGCGAATCCTGCATGTGGAAGGCGATGAGGTTCGAGATCAGCTGCCCGCTGGCGCCGCCGACCAGGGCCGGGGTGATGTAGTAGCCAACCGCCAGGATGAACACCAAGAGCGCCCCGGCCCCGATGCCGGGCAGCGTTTGCGGCAGGTAGATGCGGCGAAAGGCTGTCCAGGACGTGGCGCCAAGGCTGCGGGCGGCGCGCACATAGGCCGGGTTGATCGTGCGCATCACCGAATAGAGCGGCAGCACCATGAAGGGCAGCAAGACATGGGTCATGGCAACGACCGTGCCGGTCTGGTTGTAGATCATCGTCAGCCGGCCATCGTCGGTCAGGATGCCAAGGGCGACCAGCGTGCTGTTGATCACCCCCTGCTGTTGCAACAGCACGATCCAGGCCGTCGTGCGCACCAGAAGCGAGGTCCAGAACGGCAGCAGCACGAGGATCATCAGGAGGTTCGACCAGCGCAGCGGCAGCGTGGCCAGCAGATGCGCGATGGGAAAGGCCAGGATCAGGCACAGGCCGGTGATCGCTGCCGACAGGACAAACGTGCGCAGGAACAGCGGTACATAGACTTGCCGTTCGGGCGGGACAGCGGTGATGCTGCCATCGGCCTCGCGCGTCAGGTCAAGGGCGGCCAGGTAGAACCCCGGCGTATAGGCCGAGGAGGCGGCACGCATCACCGCCCACAGCTCGGGATCGCCCCATTTCGCATCGGCCTTGAGCAAGGAGTCGCGGTAGGGTGGTTGCAGGCCTGCCGCCTTGCGCCCGGTCGAGGTGAACAGCGAGCGGGTGCCGGGCAGGTCATAGTTCACCCGCGTGCCGACGATGGCGACGGTGCGGGCGGCGGCGGCGTCGCGCAGGTCGGCGGCCAGGGCGGCAAAGGCGGTCTCGTCCGGTTGCGTGCCGGTCGGTGTCGCGCCGAACCATGCGGTCAGGCGCGGCATGTTGTCGGGAAATGCCGGGTTGTGGACCGAGCGGTGCAGCATCTGCCCGATCGGCACCAGAAAGGTCACCACCACGAAGATCAGCAAGGGCGCCACCAGCGCAAAGGCACGCCAGCGCGCGCGGCGATCTGCACGCAGCAAGGCGCGTCTCAGCGGCAGGCCGTCGGCGGTGGTCAGGCTGTCGGTCACGCTCATGCCAGATCCTGCAAGGGGGGGGCGGCCGGGGCCGCCCCGCAAGGTGTCAGTTCGCCGCCAGCCAGGCGTTGAACCGCTCGTTCAGTTCGGTGTCATGGTCGGCCCAGAACTCCAGCGAGGAGGCCAGCGCATTGGTCAGGTTCTCGGGCGAGGTCGGCAGGTGGGGCGACATCGGCACCTTGCCTTCGTTCTTGAACGTGCCGACCAGCGGGGCCGAGGACTTGCGCGGCGGGCCATAGCTGATCCAGTTGGCGGCAGCGGCCAGCGGCTCGGTCGAGGTGGAGAATTTCACGAACTCCAGCGCGGCTTCCATGTTCGGGGCGCCTTTCGGGATCACCCAGCCTTCCCATTCAAAGACCTGACCATCCCACATGATCTCGAAGGGCTTGCTGTCGGCCATGGCGGCGTTGAAGATGCGCCCGTTCCAGGCGATGGTCATGCTGACCTCGCCATCTGCCAGCAGTTGCGGCGGCTGCGAGCCGGCTTCCCAGAACACCGCGTCCTTCTTGATCGTGTCGAGCTTGGCAAAGGCGCGGTCGACGCCGGCGGGGGTGGCCAGCGTGTCATAGACCTGAGCCGCGGGAACGCCATCGGCCATCAGCGCCATTTCCAGGACGACCTTGGCGCCTTTCTTGACGCCGCGCTTGCCGGGGAACTTGGCGGTGTCGAAGAAGTCCGCGATGGTCTTTGGCCCGCCGCTGGGGAACTTGCTGGTGTCATAGGCGACCACGGTCGAGAACACATCGGTCGGGATCATGCATTCCGACAACGTGCCTTCGATGAAGTCGCTGACCGCCGGGGTGCCATCGGGGGCCGGGGGCAGGGTGGCGGCGTCGATCACCTCGACCAGGCCTTCGTCGCACAGGCGCACCGCATCGGCGATTTCCACCGAGGCCACGTCGATCGAGACGTTCTTGGCCTCGACCTGGGCCTTGATCGGGGTGGCGGGGTTGTCGGCATCGACCGAGGTCACCTTGATGCCGGTCTTGGCGGTAAAGGGCTTGTGGTAGGCCTCGATCTGACTGGCGGTATAGGCGCCGCCCCAGCCCATCACGGTGACTTCCTGCGCAAGGCCGGGCAGGGCAAGGCCCGCCATCGCCGTGGTCAGGACCAGAAGTTTCTTCATCGGTCAGTCTCCCTTGTTGGTATGCTTTGGGTCAAACGGGGTCCAGCGCGCGGGCATCCTGGGGCGCCCAGCCGATGCGGATGCGCTCGCCCGGCTCCAGCCGGCGCTGGCCCTGGGTGTTGCGCGACTTGATGACGAAGTCATCCGATCCGGCGACGCGCAGGCGGGTGCGGAACAGATCGCCCATGTAGACGAATTCCAGCACCTCGGCGTCGATGGTATGGGCATCGCCCGGCATCATCTCGGGCTTGAACTCCACCCGCTCGGGCCGGATGGACACCAGCGTGCGCTGGCCCTTTTCGGTGACGTTGACCGGGGTTGCGTCGATCACCTCGCCCGTGGCCAGCCGCACCAGGGCGTGATCGCCCGAAATCTCCTCGACCGTGCCGGGCAGCTTGTTGTTCTCGCCAATGAACTGGGCGACAAAGCTGTTGACTGGGCGTTCATAGAGATCATCGGGCGCGGCAAGCTGCTGGATGCGGCCATCGTTGAAGACGGCCACCCGGTCGGACATGGTCAGCGCCTCGCCCTGATCGTGGGTCACATAGACGACGGTGATGCCAAGGCTTTCGTGCAGGTGCTTGATTTCGAACTGCATATGTTCGCGCAGCTGCTTGTCCAGTGCGCCAAGGGGTTCGTCCATCAGGACCAGCTCGGGTTCGAACACCAGGGCGCGGGCCAGCGCGATGCGCTGCTGCTGGCCGCCCGAAAGCTGGGCGGGGCGGCGGCTGGCAAAGGCGCCCATCTGCACCATGTCCAGCGCGCGGGCGATCTTGGCCTCGCGCTCGGACTTGCCGATGCCGCGCACCTCGAGCGGAAAGGCCAGGTTCTCGCCCACTGTCATATGGGGAAACAGGGCGTAGTTCTGGAACACCATCCCGATGCCGCGCTTGTGGGGGGGCACCTGGTTGATGGGCCGGCCGGCCAGACGGATTTCGCCATGTGTCGCCGTTTCGAACCCCGCCAGCATCATCAGGCAGGTGGTCTTGCCGCTGCCCGAGGGGCCAAGCATGGTCAGGAATTCGCCCTTGCCGATGGCAAGATTGAGGTCCTTCACGACCAGCGTTTCACCGTCATAGCTTTTCTGAACACGTTCGAATTCCACGAACGCGCCATCGCGGCCGATGTCTGCCACGCATTGCTCCCTGTCTGCGGCCGGTTTCCGGCACTTGTTGGGACCAAGTAAACGGCGCGCTGAAACGGATTGCAACCCGTTCCGGCGCGCCAGTTGTCGCAGATCGAGCAGATGCCTGCGTTTTCAGCGCCGACGCGAGCGGACCATGCCGACGATGTCGTAGACCTGTTCCATGATCGGATGGGCGATGGCATCGGCGCGGTCGGCGCCATGGCCGAGGATCCGGTCGATTTCCGCCGGATCCTGCATCAGCCGGGTCATTTCCGACGAGATCGGCGCCAGGACCGACACTGCAAGGTCCGCAAGCGCCGGTTTGAACACGCCAAAGCCCTTGCCGCCGAATTCCGCCAGGACCTCGGCCTGCGACTTGCCCGACAGGCCGGCGTAGATGTTCACAAGGTTGCGTGCCTCGGCCCGGCCGTCCAGCCCTTCGGGGGTCTCGGGCAGCGGCTCGGGGTCGGTGACGGCGCGTTTCAGCTTCTTGGCGATGGCATCGGCATCGTCGGTCAGGTTGATGCGGCTGGCATCCGAGGGGTCGGATTTCGACATCTTCTTGCTGCCATCGCGCAGGCTCATCACCCGCGTGGCAGCCCCTTCGATCACCGGCTCGGTGATCGGAAAGAAGTTGACGCCATAGTCATGGTTGAACTTGGCCGCGATGTCGCGGGTCAGTTCCAGGTGCTGCTTCTGATCCTCGCCCACCGGGACATGGGTGGCCTTGTAGGCCAGAATGTCGGCCGCCATCAGCGAGGGATAGGCGAACAGGCCCAGCGAGGCTGCCTCGGCATCCTTGCCGGCGGTCTTGTCCTTCCACTGGGTCATGCGGCCCATCCAGCCCATCCGCGCGACGCAGTTAAAGACCCAGGCCAGTTCGGCATGGGCGGTCACCTGGCTTTGGTTGAACAGGATCGAGCGGTCAGGGTCGATGCCGCAGGCGATATAGGCCGCCGTCAGCTCGCGCGTGGCGTGGCGCAGCTTGGCCGGATCTTGCCAGACGGTGATCGCGTGCATGTCGACGATGCAATAGATCGTCTCGATCCCTTCGTCCTGCTTTTCGGCAAACCGCTTCAGCGCGCCCAGATAGTTGCCAAGCGTCAACCCGCCCGAAGGCTGGATGCCCGAAAAGACACGGGTTGCGAACTTGGTGGCGGTGGTTTCGGTCATTCTGGCCTCCGGGGCTGGAAAAGGCATCGCGGGGGGCTTATCGCTCGGGCACCGGCACGTCAACGACGAGGATCACATGAGCGAGCGCCCCGAGCATATGGAACCCCCGCTGAACCCGCTGCCCCCGGTGGTCTGGGCGCTGGTGCTGCCCATGATCGTGATCGAGGCGGTGTTGCAGCTGGCGGGCGCCGGGCTGATCGGCGGGCGCGATGGCGTGGGCTGGCGGCTGATGGTGCTGGAGCGCATGGCCTTTGTGCCCGAACAGCTGGTCTGGATGTGGCAGACGCGGCAGGTCCCGCTGAACGATCTGGCGCGGCTGGTCGGCTATGCCTTTGTCCATGTCAGCCTGTCGCACGCGGCCTTTGTCGTCGTGTTCGTCATGGCGCTTGGCAAGTTCATCTCGGACGTGTTCCGCCCCTGGGCTGTCGCAGTGCTGTTCCTGGGATCGGCCATCGGTGCGATGTTGATCTACACGATCGTGCTGTCCTTTGCCCCCGCCCTGCGGCTGGAAACCGGGCAGATGCTGCCCATCGTCGGTGGCTATCCGGGGGCCTTCGGGCTGATCGGGGCCTTTACCTTTGTGCTGTGGCTGCGGCTGGGGCAATCGGGCGGATCGACCTGGCGGGCCTTTTCGCTGATCGGCTTCATGATGGCGGTGCGGCTGGTGTTCGGCGTGCTGTTCGGCGGCGGGCCGGACTGGGTGGCCGACCTTGCCGGCTTTGCCATGGGCTTTGGCCTGGCCTTTGTCGTGGTGCCTGGCGGCCCCGCGCGCCTGCTGGCCCATCTGCGCCAGCGCTAGCGGGCCACAGGGAACAGGGGCCGAAATGTCGGCCCCCTAGTCAGCGTCGCGGATCATGTCGAGCCAGCGTTCCGCCGTCTGCGCGTCGCGGATCCGCAGGGTGATTTCGCCGCCGCTGGTCATCCGGGCATCGGGGAACTGTTCAAAGACCGTTTCGGGCAGCAATTTGCCGCGCCGCAATTCCGGCTTGCGGATATAGGCCAGAACCCAGTCGTCATTCGGAACCACGGCAAAGCAATAGTCGCTGTCCCGGAAGACCCGCAGGCTGTTGAGGAATCCCTGTTCATGCGCGGCCATCGACAGGCCCGCAAGGGCGCCGAAACCGGCAACCAGGGTATCGAAGGCGGCTTTCGCGTCCGATGACGCGATCTCGCCCCGCAAATCGTCGATGTTCATGGTCTGGTGATCCAGGCAAGTTCCGGGTGGATGTCATACCACCCGGAGATCCGGTAGAAGGGCCGGCAGACCCCGACTTACTGATCCAGGAACGAGCGCAGCTTGCGCGACCGGCTGGGGTGCTTGAGCTTTCGCAGCGCCTTGGCCTCGATCTGGCGGATCCGTTCGCGCGTCACGCTGAACTGCTGGCCGACCTCTTCCAGCGTGTGATCGGTGTTCATGCCGATGCCAAAGCGCATCCGCAGAACCCGTTCCTCGCGCGGGGTAAGGCTGGCCAGAACGCGGGTCGTGGTTTCCTTCAGGTTTTCCTGAATGGCCGAATCCAGCGGCAGGATCGCGTTCTTGTCCTCGATGAAATCGCCCAGCTGGCTGTCTTCTTCATCGCCAATCGGGGTTTCAAGGCTGATCGGCTCCTTGGCGATCTTCATCACCTTGCGCACCTTCTCCAGCGGCATCTGGAGCTTTTCGGCCAGTTCCTCGGGCGTCGGCTCGCGGCCGATCTCGTGCAGCATCTGGCGGCTGGTGCGGACCAGCTTGTTGATCGTCTCGATCATGTGGACCGGAATGCGGATCGTGCGCGCCTGGTCCGCGATGGACCGGGTGATCGCCTGACGGATCCACCAGGTCGCATAGGTCGAGAACTTGTAGCCGCGGCGGTATTCGAACTTGTCCACCGCCTTCATCAGGCCGATGTTGCCTTCCTGGATCAGGTCCAGGAACTGCAGCCCGCGGTTGGTGTATTTCTTGGCGATGGAGATCACGAGGCGCAGGTTTGCCTCGACCATTTCCTTCTTGGCCTGGCGGGCCTCTTTCTCGCCCTTTTGCACCTGGTTCACGATGCGGCGGAATTCGCTGATGTCGACGCCGATATACTGGCCGACCTGCGCCATGTCGTTGCGAAGTTCCGCCACCTGGGCGGCGGATTTTTCGATCAGCGATTGCCAGCCGCGGCCTGGCTTGCGCGCCATGCGGTCCAGCCAGGTCGGATCCAGTTCATAGCCCTGATATTCGGCGATGAATTCCTGGCGGTTGATGCGCGCCTGATCAGCCAGCTTCACCATGCCCGAGTTGATCGACATGATCCGGCGGTTGATGCCGTAGAGCTGGTCGATCAGCGCCTCGATCCGGTTGTTGTGCAGATGCAGCTCGTTCACCAGCGTGACGATTTCAGAGCGCAGCTTTTGATAGGCCGCCTCGTCCGCGGCCGAGAACTTGCTGGTTTCCGACAGGGTCGCGGTCATCCGCAGGCGCTGCATCTCGGCCAGCTTAACGTAATCGCGCGCGATGATGTCCAGCGTGTCCAGCACCTTGGGCTTGAGCGCGGCTTCCATCGCGGCCAGCGACATGTTCGACGCATCATCGTCGTCATCGTCGTCGTCCGACCGCATCAGCGGGTTGCCGTCGGCGTCCAGCTCGGGCTCGTTGCCGCTGCGGCGGGGGGCCGCGGGCGTCGAGCTTGCAGAAACCTCGATCCCGTCCAGATCGGGGCCGTCCATGTCGCCTTCGCCATCGACCGAGCGCCCGAAGGTCGCTTCAAGGTCGATCACGTCGCGCAGCAGGATTTCCTCGTTCAGAAGTTCGTCGCGCCAGATGGTGATGGCCTGAAAGGTCAGCGGGCTTTCGCACAGCCCGGCGATCATGGTGTTCCGGCCAGCCTCGATCCGCTTGGCGATGGCGATCTCGCCCTCGCGCGACAGCAGTTCGACCGAGCCCATCTCGCGCAGATACATGCGGACAGGGTCGTCGGTGCGGTCCAGCGTTTCCGACTGCACGCCCGCAATCGCGATCTCGCGCGAGCCAGAGCCGGTTTCCACCAGCTCGCCCGCCTGGGCGCCTTCGCCTTCTTCGGCCTCTTCTTCCTCGATGACGTTGATGCCCATTTCGGACAGCATCGACATCACATCCTCGATCTGCTCGGACGACACCTGATCCTGCGGCAGGACGGTGTTCAGCTGGTCGATGGTGATGTAACCCCGCTCACGCGCATCGGCGATCATCTTGCGGACGGCGGCCTGGCTCATGTCCAGGGTGATCTCGGCGTCCTGCTCGGCCGGTTTGACGTCGTCGGTGTCCTTCATCGCCATGGATGCTCCCTGGATAGCCGGTGGGGCGAATCGAATCACCGAATCGCCCGTCTCCAATCTGACACTCAATACCGCGAATCACGGGAAGTGAAAGCCTCAGTGGCGCTTCTTCACCCAGACCTGTCTGTCTATGAGGCTTTGCAGATACCCTGACATGGCTGCGCGGTCTTCTCCCAGATCGCTCGAATCGTCATTGCTCACTCGTCCTGCGCGATTTACCGCCTCGGCCGCCTGTCCCAGCCGCCACGTCAGCCCTTCGTCGGCCAGCGCCTCCATCTCCTCGACACCTTCCGCGATTTCGCGCCGGGCCGCGCGGCGGGCCTCGAGCTTGGCGAATTCTTCGGCCAGGCACAGCCGGGCAAGGGCAGCATCCTCGGGGTTGCGAACGGCAGGGACGATCTGCACATGGGGAAGCGCGCGCAGGGTTTCAAGTTCCTGCCCCGCCATCGCCTGCAAGGTTGCGGCCGGATCGGGCGCATGGGCGGCCCGCAGCAGCGCGGTGCGCAAGGTGGCATGGCCAGGGTCGGCGCAGTCCATCCGCTC
This sequence comes from Gemmobacter nectariphilus DSM 15620, assembly GCF_000429765.1. Lineage (GTDB taxonomy): Bacteria > Pseudomonadota > Alphaproteobacteria > Rhodobacterales > Rhodobacteraceae > Wagnerdoeblera > Wagnerdoeblera nectariphila. Next base: position 676,161 of record NZ_KE386949.1, read on the forward strand.
CAGCGCGCTGTCGAATGTATCGACCAGCTCGGGATGCAGCGCCAGCAGCGCCAGGACCACCGCCTCGCGCAGCCGATCCTCGACCGTCTCGCCGGAACCTGCCAGCAGCGAGGCGCGGGTCGAGGGCAGGGGGGCGGCCTTGACCTTTTGCTGCCACTGGCGCGGCACGAACCCGCGCGGGGCCCGCACGCCGGTGCCGAACAGCTCTTCGCGCAGGCGCTTCATCTCGGCGCCGTAATGCGCGCGGATCGACGGATCGGCAATCCGGGCCAGCGCGGTGCGCAGCCGCTTGTCCAATGCGGCGCGGCGTTCGGGGCTGTCAAAGACCTGACCTTCGGTCTCGCGCTGCCACAGCAGCCGCACCATGGGCTGCGCCCCGTCCAGCACGCGCTGGAACGCGCCGGCCCCTTCGGCCTTGATCAGATCGTCCGGGTCCATCCCGCCCGGCATCACCGCAAAGCGCAGGCCCTTGCCGGCCTCCAGCAAGGGCAGCGCCAGGTCGATCACCCGCAGCGCCGCCCGCATCCCCGCCGCATCGCCATCCAGCGCGATCACCGGCTCGTCATGGATGCGCCACATCAGGCGCAGCTGATCTTCGGTGACAGCCGTGCCCAGCGGGGCGACCGCGCCGCGAAAACCCGCCTCGGACAAGGCGATCACGTCCATGTAGCCCTCGGCCACCACCAAGGGCAGACCCTTGCCCGCCGCCTCGCGCGCAGGGCCGATGTTGAACAGGTTCCGCCCCTTGTCGAACAGCGTCGTTTCCGGCCCGTTCAGGTATTTCGCCCGCGCATTCGGATCGAGCGAGCGGCCACCCAGGCTGATCGCCCGCCCACGGCCATCGCGGATCGGAAAGATCACCCGGCCGCGGAACCGGTCATAGGGCGCCCCGCCATCGTCGGGCTTGATCGCAAGGCCTGCCTCGATCAGCAGATCGGGCGCAATCCCCTTGGCCCCCAGCGCCTGCACCAGCCCGGTGCGCTGATCGGGCGCCCAGCCGATCTGCCAGCGGTCCTGCGCTGCCTCGGTCAGCCGGCGCCGCGCCAGATAGTCCCGCGCCACGCTGCCCGACCCGGATCGCAGCATCATGCGGTAATGCTGGACGGCGGCCTCCACCACCTCGGCCAGCTTCGTGCGCCGGTCTTGAACCTCGGCCGCCCTGGGGTCGCGCGCGGGCATCGGCATTCCAGCCTCGCGGGCCAGGATCTCCACCGCTTCCATGAAGCCGACGTTCTCGGTTTCCTTCACAAAGGAAATCGCGTCGCCCTTGGCGTGGCAGCCAAAGCAGTAGTAGAACCCCTTGCGGTCATCGACGTGAAACGAGGCGCTCTTTTCCTGATGGAACGGGCAGGGCGCCCACATGTCGCCCTTGGCCTGATTGGATTTGCGCATGTCCCAGATGACCTTGCGCCCGACCACCTGGGTCAGGGAAAGGCGGTTGCGCAGCTCGTCAAGGAATCCGGGGGGCAGGCTCATGCCACCGATATAGCCCTCTGCGCGGGGAATTGCACCGTTTCATCTGTCCTGAAATATCCTCGGGCAGGTCTGGAAGGGCAGACAGCCCTTCCAGCGGCGCGCGGGGCCGTCCCTGCGGCGCCGGCGGGGCCTCGATGGCCCCGCCGGCGCCAACTACCCTTACGAATACCGCGTAAAGAACCCCTCGGGAATCAACAGGTTGTCCCGGCCAAGGTTCTGCACATCGCGCTCGCCGCACAGGGCCATGGAAATGTCCAGCTCCTTGCGGATCACCTCCAGCGCGGCCGTCACCCCGGCCTCGCCCATCGCGCCAAGGCCGTAGACGAACGCCCGCCCGATAAAGGTCGATCGCGCCCCCAGTGCCAGCGCCTTCAGCACGTCCTGGCCAGACCGGATCCCGCTGTCGAGATGGATTTCCACCCGGTCGCCCACCGCGTCGACGATCTGCGGCAACATGCGGATCGAGGACAGCGCCCCGTCCAGCTGCCGCCCGCCATGGTTGGACACCACGATGGCATCGGCGCCCACCTCGGCCGCCTTGCGCGCATCCTCGGCATCCAGGATTCCCTTGAGGATCAGCTTGCCGCCCCACATCTCCTTCAGCTTGGCGATCTTGCCCCAGTCAAGCTGCGGGTCGAACTGTTCCGCCGTCCAGCTGGACAGCGAACTGGCATCCGCCACCCCCTTGGCATGGCCGACGATATTGCCAAAGAACCGCCGTTTCGTCCCCAGCATTCCCAGGCCCCAGCGCCAGCGCGTCGCCAGATCGGCAATCGTCGCAGGCGTCAGCTTGGGCGGCGCCGACAGCCCGTTTTTCAGATCCTTGTGCCGCTGGCCAAGGATTTGCAGATCCAGCGTCAGAACCAGCGCCGAACATTTCGCGGCCTTGGCCCGCTCGATCAGCCGACGCACGAAATCCTCGTCGCGCATCACATAGAGCTGGAACCAGAACGGGGCCGGGCTGTTCGCCGCCACATCCTCGATCGAACAGATCGACATGGTCGAGAGGGTAAAGGGTACCCCGAACCGCGCCGCCGCGCGGGCGGCCAGAATCTCGCCATCGGCGTGCTGCATCCCCGTCAAGCCGACGGGCGCCAGCGCGACCGGCATGGCGATGTCCTGCCCGATCATCGTGGTACGGGTGGACCGGTTCGACATGTCCACCGCCACCTTCTGGCGCAGACGGATCTGGGCGAAATCGGTGGTATTCTCGCGGAAGGTCTGTTCGGTCCAGCTGCCCGATTCCGCATAATCGTAGAACATCTTCGGCGTGCGCGCCTTGTGCAGGCGCTTGAGGTCGTCGATGCAGGTGATGACGGGCATGGCACACTCCTGAACTGGTAACTTTCGCTTACCAATCGTGCCTGCCCGCCGCAATGAAAAAGGCGCGAGGGTTGCCCCCCGCGCCTGCATTCCTGTCCGGCCCGATCAGATCTCGGCCAGAAGCGCCTCGCCGCCCGAGATCTCGCACTGGCCGGGCGAGGCCTCCAGATGCAGTTTCTCGACCTTGCCGTCGACCACATACATCGCATAGCGCTTGGACCGGCCGATCAGACCCGCGGGCGGGGCGTCGAAGTTCAGCCCAAGCGCCTTGGTCCAGTCGCCCGCATCGGCCAGCATCGAGATGCCGGCGGCAGCGGCGCCCGTCGCCTCGCCCCAGGCCTTCATCACGAAGGGATCGTTGACGGACACGCAGACGATTTCGTCCACGCCCTTGGCGGCAAAGCCGTCCTTGGTGCGGATGAAGCTGGGCACATGGGCCGAATGGCAGGTCGGGGTAAAGGCGCCCGGCACCGCAAAGATCACCACTTTGCGGCCTTTGGTCAGGTCGGCCACCTTGACGCCTTCGGGGCCATTGCTGCCCAGTTTGATCAGCGTGCCTTCGGGCAGCGTGTCGCCTGCGGAAATGGTCATGTTGCATCCTTCGCGCGTTGTGTTCGGTTCCGCCATGGATATAGTCTCCGGCCTCGGACGCGACCAGAGGGTACGGAGATGCATATTGCCATTGTCGGCGCGGGTCAGGCAGGGGCCGCCCTGGCCGCGAAACTGCGCGCGCTTGGGCACACGGGGCCGGTCACGCTGATCGGTGCCGAGCCTGCCGCCCCCTATCAGCGCCCGCCGCTGTCCAAGGCCTATCTGCTGGGCGAGATGCCGCTGGAACGTCTGATGCTGCGCGCCCCCGAGTTCTGGCAGGCGCAGGATATCCGCCTGATGACCGGGGCTGCGGTATCGTCCCTTGACCCGGTGGCCCGCACGCTGCGGGTGGGGGACGAGGTATTGCGCTGGGACCAGCTGGCGCTGACCACCGGCGCGCATGTGCGGCGCCTGCCGGCGGCAATGGGCGGCAACCTTCCGGGCGTTCATTATGTGCGCACCCTGGCCGATGTGGATGGCATGGCCCCCGAATTCGTGGCGGGCCGCCGGGTGCTGATCGTCGGTGGCGGCTATATCGGCCTTGAGGCCGCAGCGGTTGCGGCGAAAAAGGGCCTGCATGTCACGCTGATCGAAGCCGCGCCGCGCATCTTGCAACGTGTGGCGGCGCTGGAAACCTCGGACTGGTTTCGCGCGCTGCACACCCGCCATGGGGTCCAGATCATCGAGGGTGTCGCGCTGTCCGGCCTGACGGGGCAGGGGCTTGTGTCGGGCGCGGATCTGGCGGATGGCCGGCATATCCCGTGCGATTTCGCCATCGTGGGTGTCGGCATCCTGCCCGAAACCGCGCTGGCCGAGGCGGCCGGGATCGCGCTGGACAATGGCATTGCGACCGACGAGCAGGGCCGCACCTCGGCCCCCGGCATCTGGGCCGCGGGGGATTGTGCCAGCTTCCCCCATGGCGCGGGGCGGCTGCGGCTGGAAAGCGTGCCCAATGCGATCGACATGGCGGAGTGTGTTGCGGGCAACATGCTGGGGGCCGGCAAGCCCTATGCGCCCAAGCCGTGGTTCTGGTCGGACCAGTATGACGTCAAGTTGCAGATCGCCGGGCTGAACACCGGCTATACCCGCGTTGTCGTGCGCGACGGTGGCACGGCGCGGTCGCACTGGTATTACGCAGGGGATCGCCTGCTGGCGGTGGATGCGATGAACGATCCGCGCGCCTTCATGATCGCGCGCCGCCTGATCGAGGCGGGACGCAGTGCCGACCCGGCGCTGGTGGCCGATCCGGCGACCGATCTGAAGTCGCTGATGGGATAAGCCGATGCGCATCATTTCGGGCAAGTTCCGCGGCCTGCACCTGGCCGAAGTCGGCGAAGGCGATCCGGCGGCGCATCTGCGCCCCACCACGGACCGGGTGCGCGAGGCGATCTTCAACCTGATCATGAACGGGGGCTATGGCAATCCGGTGCAGGATGCGCGGGTGCTGGACCTGTTTGCCGGCACCGGTGCCCTGGGGCTCGAGGCGCTCAGCCGCGGCGCTGCCCGTGTCGCCTTTGTCGACGATGGCACCGCCGCCCGCGCCCTCTTGCGCCGCAACATCGAAAAGATGCGGGCGATGGGCGCCACCGATGTCTGGCGCCGCGATGCCACCCGGCTGGGGCCGAACCGCGGGCCGGGCTATGGCCTCGTCTTTCTGGACCCGCCCTATGGCAAGGGGCTGGGCGAGGCCGCCATGGCCTCGGCCATCGAGGGCAACTGGCTTGCCCCCGGCGCGATCATCGTCTGGGAGGAAGGCCAGCCCCCCGCCTTGCCCGCCGGATTCGAACTGCTGGACCAGCGCAAATATGGCGATACCCTGGTGACATTGGCCCGCGCGCCGAAAGTCGCCTGAAAAACAGGCAATTTCCTGGTGCAACAAGGGCTTTCCTGCCCTTGGCTGCCCTGGTTCTGGCCAACGCAGAAAGGCGTGAGTGCCCGTTCTGAAAATTGCGTGACAAGCGATTTTTGCCGCGCTAGCACCTTGACGGGCCATTCGGGTGACTGGCCTGATTTGAGGGAGTTTTTCCAATCATGGCCTTCGGCCTTGAATCTGCAAAACGGGTTCACCGGGAACCCGAGCTTTACAACATCAACCATCTCGACGCGGTGCTGACCAGCGACGGACGCATCGTCTTTGCGCTGGCCGGTGCGACCAACGATGCCGACGGGCTGGTCATCACTGCGCTGCTCGATCAGCGCAGCGATACGCTGACAGGCCTGAACACGCTGGTCATTCCGCAGGTCGCGGGTGGCCTGCCGACGGCGGGCGTGACGGACATCGACCTGACCGCGGGTCCCGCCGGCAAGGTGGCCGCGCTGATCGCCCAGCCCGAACAGGGCCTTGTCGGCAGCGATGCGAATGCCTCGCTGCTGGTGCAGATCCTCGATCGCGCGACCCTGTCCGGCGCCCCCGTCGAGGTGACCCCCGGCGCGCCGGGCGACACACCGAACCGTTTTGGCGCGGTGCTCTGGCGGGCAGACGGCGGCTTTTCCGTCCTGAGCCAGAACACAACGGTGCAGGGCAACCTGTCCGACGGCATTTTCCTCAGCCGCTTCAACGCTGCCGGCCAGCCGATCGGCACGCCGGTCGAGGTGGTCGCGGATCATGTGCTGGCGAAATTCGGCTCGTATCAGATGGATGCGAACCCGACCAACCTGTCGGCGACCATGCTGCAAAGCGGCCGCATCGCCATGACCTGGCTGGAAGCCAACCCGCTGAGCGCGCCCCATTACGGCGGTGTCAGCCTGAAGATGCAGATCCTGCGCGCCGATGGCAGCGTCTACCGCGCGCCGTTCACGCTGGACACCACCGTCAACCTGCGGCCCGAGATTGTCGAGCTGAATGATGGCAACATCGTGGTTGCCTGGTCCGATCCTGGCGCTAACAACAGTTATACCATCAAGGCCCAGATCGTCGGGCCAGGCGGCCGGCTGAAAGGTGGCGTGTTCGAGCTGTCATCCACCGAATCCAGCCAGGAGATCGACCTGCAGCTCGTCGCGCTGGATACCGGCGGCTTCGCTGCGACATGGCGCACGCAGGATCAGTCCTTCCTTGCGCGCATCTTCGACGCCTCGGGCGCCGCGCAGGGCAACGATTTCGACATTGTCGATACCTCGGGCGATTTCCTGAACGGCAAGGCGGGGCTGGTGGCCAAGGGGGACCAGCTGGTCGCCTGGATTGGCGGGAACAACACCGAGGCCGGCCTTGGCTTCACGCTCGATACCCAGACCTGGAGCACGCTGACCAGCTGGGGCCTGGCCCTCAAGGGCGATGCTACCGCCGAGAGGATCGAGGGCACGGTCCGCGACGACCGGCTGCTTGGCGGTGGCGGCGCTGACACGCTTCTGGGCAGCGCGGGCAACGACGAGTTGCGCGGCGGCTATGGCAATGATCGCCTTGTCGGCGGCACGGGCCGCGACCTGCTCGCTGGCGGGGCGGGGCGGGACCGGCTGACGGGCGGCGGGGGGGCAGACAGCTTCGTTTTCGACGCGGCGTCCGATGGCGGTGACAAGATCACTGACTTCAACGCAGCCGAAGGCGACCGGCTGGTGATCCACCGCGCAGGGTTCAACGATGTGTCCGGCGTTCTGTCGGGCGCGACGCTGAACACCGCCCATGCGGGGCTGTTCTTTGAAACCTCGACCGGCCTTTTGACCTATGATCCCGATGGCGCCGGCGCGGCGGCGCGGGTCGTGGTGGCCGAGCTGCTCGGCGTCACCTCGCTGGCCTTCGGGGACGTGGTCTTCGTCTGATCAAGAGGCGGGGGGCTGGTCTTTGGCCCCCCGCTGGCCTAGATCGCGAGGCAGGAGGCTGCGATGCGCGTTTTCTGGGCTTTTGCGGGTGGACTGTCGGTGGCGCTCGGCCTGTTGGGGATCGTGCTGCCCCTGTTGCCGACGACGCCCTTTCTGTTGCTGGCCGCCTTCTGCTTTGCCCGCTCGTCCCCGCGCCTGCATGACTGGCTGCTGACCCATCGCCGCTTTGGCCCGATCATCCACAACTGGACCGAACACCGCGCCATTCCGCGGCGGGCCAAGGGGGTGGCGATCCTGGCCATGGGCGGCGCACTGATGCTTAGCGTGGCGCTGGGGCTGCGCTGGCAGATCCTTGCGCTGCAGGCGGCGGTTCTGATCGTCATGGGCACCTTCATCCTGACCCGCCCCGACGGCCCGCGCGGCTAGGCCGCAGGGATGGGTGGTGATTTTCGCGCCGGCTTCTGGCACGATGGCGGCAGGGAGGATCCGACCATGCCGCAGATCGACACGGGCTTTACCGGCCAGACCGTCATCACCACCTTAGAGACCAGCCCCGCCACCGCCTTTGACCTGATGGACGCGCTCGAGGCCGCCTATGCCGAGGTGATCTCGCGCCAGCCAGGCTTTGTTTCGGCGGCGCTGCACATGAACGACGCCCGCACCCGCATCTGCAACTATTCCCAATGGGCCCGGCGCGAGGATTACCAGGCCATGCTGCGCACCCCCGAAATGCGCCAGCGCAACGCCCATATCAACACGCTGTGCAAGGGGTTCGAGCCGGTGATGTATGAGGTGGCGGGGGTTTATCGAGGGGGAAATTGTGATTGCCCCGAGACATCAGAGACGGAGTGATGTGGTGAGTTCTAATCGAGTTCAATGTCGACTGTGGAAATCGCAGAGAATGACACGAAGCTAAACGTATTGCCTTGAGAATTTAGAACAAGTAGCCCATTTGAGTTTGGGCCAATTACTGTAACGCGTTCGCTTGTCGCGCCAAGAACAGAAGTCGACCCATTTGCTCGTATATAGTCTGCCCTCAGATGGCCAGAGAGGAACGAAGTTACCGCCAACGCGGCAGCTGCTATCATGGCGATGGAAAGGTCAATATTGGAACCCTCCTTACGTTTATAGTTTGACCAGAATGCTCTATCTAGGGAAAATAGGTATCCAGAACCGCTTGCATCGTAGGCGTGAAGTCCGAGGAAAACTATCGTTGCAATCGGTAGGAGAATAAAGCTTCTAGTGAATCCCAAATACAAAATACAGAACACAACTGCGCCCAATGAACAGGACAACCAAAGTCTATGTCGATGCAGAAGCTCCAAGGGTATAATATTAGATAATTTTCTACGCTTGAAGTTTAAAAATCTTGCATCTGGTCTAGAGAAATTTTTCGCTCGCCTCAAAGTCCTCTGCAATTCTGTAATCGCATCTTTCCACCCTGCTCCTTTTGGCGTTCTCACGCTGAATGGTGCGTATGCTGTATTATAGCCACGACTCCCATATATTCGATCAACGCGAAAATCGTGCGCAAGTATAGAAAATCCAATAATTGCTTTTGGCACGTAAACTGAAATAAATCCGCTGATGGTCAAATAGTAGACTAAAGTGCCCGAAAGGTCAGTAAAAAACGTCAGATCGAAGAAGTGGCGAACAGACGATGGGAAGGCTGACCTAAATCCGAGTAGATGTAGCGATGGAATGCTAATCAAGATAATGATGAGCAGCGCGATGAGTTTGCGAACTTCCTCAAGCCGCTCAGCCACCCTCACCCATCCATCTTCAGCGCATTGATGAACGCTTCCTGCGGGATCTCCACTTTGCCGAACTGGCGCATCCGCTTTTTCCCGGCCTTCTGCTTGTCCAGCAGCTTGCGTTTGCGCGTCGCGTCACCGCCGTAGCATTTGGCGGTCACGTCCTTGCGCATGGCGGACAGGGTCTCGCGCGCGATGACGCGGCTGCCGATGGCGGCCTGGATCGGGATCTTGAACATGTGCCGGGGGATCAGCTCCTTGAGCTTTTCCACCATCGCGCGGCCACGCATTTCGGCCCTGTCGCGGTGCACCATCATCGAAAGCGCATCCACCGGCTCGTCGTTGACCAGGATCGACATCTTCACGAGGTAATCCTCGCGGTAGCCGGTGATGTGGTAATCGAAGCTGGCGTAGCCCTTGGTCACCGATTTCAGACGGTCGTAGAAATCGAACACCACCTCGTTCAGCGGCAGATCGTATTCCACCATGGCGCGGCTGCCGGCATAGGTCAGGTTCTGCTGGATGCCGCGGCGGTCCTGGCACAGTTTCAGAATGTCGCCCAGGTATTCGTCGGGCACCATGATGGTGGCCTTGATCCGCGGCTCTTCCAGGTGGTCGACATGGGTCAGGTCGGGCATGTCGGCCGGGTTGTGCAGCTCTATCATCGTGCCGTCGCGCATGTAGACGTGATAGACCACCGAGGGCGCGGTGGTGATCAGATCCAGATCGTATTCCCGTTCCAGCCGGTCGCGGATCACCTCAAGGTGCAGAAGGCCCAGGAACCCGCAGCGGAAGCCAAAGCCAAGCGCGGCCGAGGTCTCCATCTCGTAGCTGAAGGAGGCATCGTTCAGCGCCAGCTTCTCGATCGCGTCGCGCAGCGCCTCGAAATCGTTGGCATCGACCGGGAACAGGCCGCAGAACACCACCGGCTGCGCGGGCTTGAAGCCGGGCAGGGGGGCATCGCAGGGCTTTTTCTCGTGGGTGATGGTATCGCCGACGCGGGTGTCGCGGACCTGCTTGATCGAGGCGGTGAAGACGCCAATCTCGCCCGGCCCAAGTTCCGGCCAGTCGGTCATCTTGGGGCGCAGCACGGCCAGACGGTCGATGCCATAGACCGCGCCGGTCTGCATCATCTTGATGCGGTCGCCCTTGCGGATCACGCCGTCCATCACGCGGATCATCACGACGACGCCCAGATAGGCATCATACCAGCTGTCCACCAGCATCGCCTTGAGCGGGGCGTTGCGGTCGCCCTTGGGGGCAGGCAGGCGGGTGACGATGGCCTCGAGCACATCGGGAATGCCGATGCCGGTCTTGGCCGAGATCATCACAGCATCCGAAGCGTCCAGCCCGATCACATCCTCGATGTTCGCCTTGACCCGGTCGGGGTCGGCGGCGGGCAGGTCGATCTTGTTCAGCACCGGCACGATCTCGTGCCCGGCGTCCAGCGCCTGATAGACGTTGGCGAGCGTCTGCGCCTCGACCCCCTGCGATGCATCGACCACCAGAAGCGATCCTTCGACCGCGCGCATGGACCGGCTGACCTCATAGGCAAAGTCGACGTGGCCGGGCGTGTCGATCAGGTTCAGCACATAGGTCTGACCGTCCTTGGCCTTGTAGTCGATGCGGACGGTGTTCGCCTTGATGGTGATGCCGCGCTCGCGCTCGATGTCCATGGAATCGAGCAACTGCTCCTTCATGTCGCGGTCGGCCACGGTGCCTGTCATCTGGATCAGACGATCGGCCAGCGTGGATTTGCCGTGGTCGATATGCGCCACGATGGAGAAATTGCGGATGAGGTTCAGCTCGGTCATGGCGGCTCGTATATCCTGCCGTTTCGCAGCCGGGAAGGGGGGATGCGCGGGCTGTCGCAAGGTTGCTGCGCCCGGGCGTCGCGGCTGCATCGGGCCGGGGCAGCGGGCCGTAAAAAACGGGCGCCGCAGCCAGAACGCGGCGCCCCTCTGTCCGGCCGGTGCCGGGTTTATTGGGCCAGCGCGTCCTTCAGGCGGGCAATCGCGGTTTCCACCAGCGCGGGGCTGGCCTTGGCGGCCTCGACCAGGGTTTTCAGCGTGGTGCGGGTGGCCTCGTCGATCTCGCTTTCGTCCAGCATGGCGTTGACCTTGTCAGCGTCAAAATTCGACGGGGTCAGCGTCTCGACCAGCGATTTCAGGTTGTCCCGCGCGGTCTGGGTGGCGGCGGCAGCGGTTTCCCTGGCCTTGTCGGCGGCGGCCCTTGCGGCTTCGGCAGCCTTGGCGGCGGCCTCCTCGGCGGCCTGCTTCACGGCAGCGGCCTTTTCGGCGGCCTTTTCAGCGGCAGCTTTCGCGGCGGCGGCTGCGTCTTCGGCGGCCTTCTTCGCGGCTTCCTTGGCGCTTGCAGCGGCCTTGGCGGCTTCTTCCTCGGCGGCCTTCTTTGCTGCGGCGGCTTCGGCGGCCTCCTGCGCGGCCTGCTGAGCAGGGACATAGCTGAACTGGTAGTAGGCGCCCGCAGCGGCCAGGACCAGGATGGCTCCGATGATGACGGACTTGTTCATGTGGGGTCTCCTACCCTTTGACAGTCGGTGCGCGGGCCAGTGGCAGACCGCGGCGGCAAAAGAAAGGGGAATTGCCGCGTTGCGGCGTCACTTCTGGTAGCCCACGGCAGGGAAATCGGGTTGAAACGCCGCGGTTGCAAGACTATTTTGCGCGCCATCAGCCATGATCAAGGAGCAAGGCCATAGCCCGCAGACCTCACAATGCCCCGCCGCAACGCGATACGGGGCCGCGCGTGAACGACCGTATCCGCGCACCGGAAATCCGCCTGATCGGGGCGGATGGCGAAAACATCGGCGTCGTCACTCCCTCTCGCGCGATGATGCTGGCCGAGGAGGCGGGGCTCGACCTCGTCGAGATCTCGCCCAATGCCGAGCCGCCGGTCTGCAAGATCATGGACTTCGGCAAGTTCAAGTATGAACAGCAAAAGCGCGAAGCCGAAGCGCGAAAGAAGCAAAAGATCATCGAGATCAAGGAGATCAAGTTCCGTCCGGGCACAGATGAACATGATTACCAGGTCAAGATGCGTTCGGTGCTGAAGTTCCTCGAGGAAGGCGACAAGGTGAAGATCACCTTGCGTTTCCGCGGCCGGGAAATGGCGCACCAGCAGCTGGGGATGGAACTTCTCAACCGGGTTTCGGCGGATGTCGGCACCACGGGCAAGGTGGAATCCATGCCCAAGCTGGAAGGCCGCCAGATGGTGATGATGATCGCGCCCAGGTAAGTCGCGGTCCCTGGATGTGCAAAGCCCCGGCGGTGCCGGGGCTTTTTTCATGGGCCAGGGGGCAGGATTCAGCGAATCGCCTGTCAGTTCTTTTCGCAGAACAGATCATAGACCAGCGCGATGGCCCGCTGCACCTTGGGGTCATGCAGCGAATAATAGATCGCCTTGCCCTCGCGCCGGCACGAGACCAGCCCCTCAAGCCGCAGACGGGCCAGCTGCTGGCTGACCGCCGCCTGGCGGCTGTCCAGCAGCAATTCCAGCTCGGTCACCGACTTCTCGCCGCTGGACAGATGGCACAGGATCATCAGCCGCCCTTCATGCGCCAGCGCCTTGAGAAAGGCCGCAGCAGCCTTGGCATTCGCCTCCATCTCGTCGGCGGGCATGCCCATGCATCCCGTCTCGGCGGCGGTCTCGACATTCTCCGGCTCTGTGGACCTCAGGTCCATCGCCCGTTCCCTCCGATGGATGACATGCACGTTCATATTCATATAACATGCCCCCCATCGCATTTGTAGGGGGCCGGGCATATGGGCGGCCCGGACGGGCCCTTGTTCAGCGATCTGCCGCCTGTCTGGCCAGTTCTGCGGCAATGGCGGCGCCCAGACGGGCATTGTTGAGCACAAGCGCCGTGTTCGATTGCAGCGATCGCCCCCCGGTCAGCTCGACGATCCGCCCCAGCAGGAAGGGGGTCACCTCCTTGGCGGCGATCTGCTGCGCCTCGGCCTCGGCCAGCGCGGTTTCGATGGCGGGGCCGATGATCTCCATCGGCACTTCGGCCTCGGCGGGGATCGGGTTGGCCACCAGCTGCCCGCCCGGCAGGCCAAGGCGCCCGCGCATCAGATGGGCGGCGGCGATGGTCGCCGCATCATCGGCGCGCATCGGTGCCCTCATCCCGGACGAGCGCGACCAGAAGGCGGGGAAATCGTCCTGCCCATAGGCGATGACCGGCACGCCCAGCGTCTCCAGCACCTCCAGCGTCTTGGGCAGATCCAGAATCGCCTTGGCTCCGGCTGCCACCACGGTCACCGGGGTCGCGGCCAGCTCGTGCAGGTCGGCCGAGATGTCAAAGCTGGTTTCCGCGCCGCGATGCACGCCGCCAATGCCGCCGGTAGCAAAGACGCCGATCCCGGCCAGATGCGCGCAGATCATCGTGGCGGCCACCGTGGTGGCACCCATCTCGCCGGTCACGAGACAATGCGCCAGATCGGCGCGGCTCAGCTTGCGCACGGCCTGCGCCTGTCCCAGCGCGTCCAGCGCCGCATCGTCCAGCCCGACGCGGATGGCGCCGCCCATGATGGCGATGGTCGCAGGCACCGCGCCGCCGTCGCGCACGGCCGCCTCGACGGCGCGGGCGGTTTCCACATTCTGCGGCCAGGGCATGCCATGGGTGATGATGGTGGATTCCAGCGCAACCACCGGACGGCGATCGGCCAGGGCTGCGGCCACTTCGGGCGACAGGATGAGGGGCAGGGTCATGGTCCGATCTCTCCGGAGACATAGACGGCGGCGCGGTGCAGGGCCTCGGCCAAGGCCTCTTGCCGCGTGGCGCCGCGGGATTCGGCGGCCATATGCGCCGCCATGAAGGTATCGCCCGCCCCGGTCACCCGCGTGACCATGACAGGGGGCGGCGCGCCGGTCAGGGTTGGCTGGCCTTGCGTCGCCTCGGCCGCCATGCGCCCGCCATCGGTGACAACGGCCCGTGCGGCGCCGCGCGCGACCAGCCCTTCGGCAGCACTGGCGGCATCGGCAAATTCCAGCTGGCACAGCAGGCCGGCTTCCTCGCGGTTCACATAAAGCGTCACGCCCGGATGCCCGATCAGCGGGCGCAGCCTGTCGGCCTTGCCGGGGCTCGCCGGTGCTACCCGCAGATCGGCCCCGGCAAAGACCGGCGAGGCAGCAATTTCCGACAGCAGGGCCAGCGTCAGGTTGCCATCCAGCGCCACAAGGCCGGTATAGGGATTGGCCAGCCGCCCATCGTGAAACGGGCGCAGGATGCGCGCCCCGGCGGCCTCCAGCGAATGCGCATCGGCAATCGCCGCAATCAGCCCGTTCGCCCCCTCGACCGCCATGTAGCGATCCGTCGGCAGATCGTCCGAGCGGTAGACCATCCCGGTCTCCAGCCCCAGATGGCGGCAAGCGGCCATCAGATCCTCGCCCTGGCTGTCGCGCCCGATGCAGGACAAGAGCGCCGGCCGCATCCCGAACCGCGCCAGCATCATGGCGATGTTCAGCGCAACCCCGCCCGGCAGGCGCGTGATGCGCCCCGGCACGTCAGACCCCACCCGCATCACGGCGGCGGATCGCCCGATCACGTCCCAAAGGACCGATCCGATGCACAGAACGTCAAAGCCCGCAGGCTGCACGATGGGCTCCTTCGCCTTGATCCAGAAATCCCGGTGGGGGGCAGGGCCCCCCACTTAGGCGATCATTTCTCGGGGATCAATCCGCGCGGGCTGAATCGCAGCACCAGCAGCAAGATGAGGCCCATGGTCAGCAGACGCATATGCGCGGCGGCATCCTTCAGGTGGTCCTTGAGGAACGAGCCCTCCGGCAACCAGGCGGTCAGATTCTGGAACAGGAACTGGCCCATCGGCTCGACCATGATCCACAGCCACCAGATCAGCATCCCGCCCAGAACCGAGCCCCAGTTGTTGCCCGACCCGCCGACGATCACCATCACCCAGATCAGGAAGGTGAAGCGCAGCGGCTGATAGCTCGAGGGCGTCAGCTGCCCATCCAGCGTGGTCATCATCGCCCCGGCGATGCCGCACACGGCCGAGCCCAGGATGAAGATCTGCAGATGGCGCCGGGTCACGTCCTTGCCCATCGCCTCGGCCGAAACCTCGTTGTCGCGGATCGCCCGCATCATCCGGCCCCAGGGGCTGCGCCAGGCGGTTTCCACCAGCCAGATCAGCGCCAGCAGCACCACCAGGAACAGCCCGGCATAGCACAGCTTGACCACGACCGACGATGCGGTCGCCAGATCAAAGCCCCAGTCGGACGCCCAGGCAATGAAGCCGGGCGTCTGCTGCAGGTCGACCTCGTAGGGGACAGGGCGGGGCAGGCCGGTGACGTTCTTGACGCCGCGGGCCAGCCAGTCCTCGTTCTTCATCATCGCAATGATGATTTCGGAAATCCCCAGCGTGGCAATGGCCAGATAGTCCGACCGCAGCCCCAGCGCCGTCTTGCCGATCGCCCAGGCCGCACCTGCCGCCAGCAGACCGCCCGCCGGCCAGGCCAGCAGAATCGGCAGCCCCAGCCCGCCCAGATAGCCCGCGGCGGCCGGATTGGTCCGCTCGACCGCCTGCACGGCAGGATCGAAGACTTGCGAATACAGCACAAAGCCCGCGATCAGCACCGCCACCAGCACCACGCCCCGCAAACGCCCTTTGGGCATCCGCGACCAGACCAGCACCGCCGCCACCAGCGAGGCAGCGCCCACCGCCAGCCCCAGCACGATCCGCACCCCGCCGGCGGCCCAGGCATCGGGCTCGGGCGGCATCGAGACCAGCACCGCCGCCAGCCCGCCAAGCGCGACGAACCCCATGATCCCGATGTTGAACAGGCCCGCATAGCCCCATTGCATGTTGACCCCCAGCGCCATGATGGCACTGACCAGCCCCATGTTCAGGATCGTCAACGACAGCGTCCAGCTTTGCATGGCGCCGGTGATGACGAACAGCAGGGCCACCACGGCGAACAGCCCGATATTGCGCCAGTTCACGCTCATATCGATTTCCCCTTGAAGATGCCGGTGGGCTTGAACAGCAGCACGATCACCAGAATGGCGAAGCTGACCGCGAATTTGTAATCGGTGCCCATCAGCTGCAGCAGCCCCTCGGGCGCCAGGCTTTCGGGCAGTACATAGGTGGCCACCTTTTTCCACGCATAGGTCACGGTGACCTCGGAAAAGGCGATGACAAAGCCCCCGGCAATGGCCCCCAGCGGGTTGCCAAGGCCCCCCACCACCGCGCTGGCAAAGATCGGCAGCAGCAGCTGGAAATAGGTGAAGGCCTTGAAGGACTTGTCGAGGCCGTAAAGCACCCCGGCCGTCGTCGCCAGCGCCGCGACGATGATCCAGGTCACGGCCACCACCCGTTCTGGGTTGATGCCCGACAACAGCGCCAGATCCTCGTTGTCGGAAAAGGCGCGCATCGACTTGCCGGTCCGCGTGCGGTTGAGGAACCAGAACAGCAGCGCGACCGCAATCACCGCGACCACCAGCGTGATCACCTGCGTGCTGCGGATCGCCAGCCCCTCGTCCAGCCCGGTCATCTGCCGGAACTCGCGCGCGCCGATCACGAACCGCGCACCGTCGGCAAAGTTGATCTCGTCCACCCCGATCACAAAGCGGGTGATGCCGTTCATCACGAACATCACCCCCATCGACACCATCACCAGCACCACGGGCGCGGCCTTCACCCGGCGATAGAACCGATAGACGACCCGGTCGGTGCCCAGCACAAGCAGGGCGGTGATCGCAATCCCGAAGGGCAGCGCCAGCAGCGCGGTGGGCAGCGGGCCAAAGCTGATGCCAAGGCTGGTCATCAGCCAGGTCACCAGAATGGTCGCGGCCGTGCCAAAGGCCATGGTGTCGCCATGGGCAAAGTTCGAGAACCGCAAGATGCCGTAAACCAGCGTCACCCCCAGCGCCCCCAGCGCCAGCTGCGCGCCATAGGCCGCGCCCGGAATGACCACAAAGTTCAGCAGCGCCACGATGGCATTCAGAAAGTCCATCATCCGGCCTCCTTGCAGGTGAATTCGGCCAGTTCGGGGCCATCCTCGGCCAGCTGCGCCGATTGCATCCGGCCCGTCGCCGGGACCAGCCGCAGCAAGGTCACGTTCGCATCGGGCGTGTTCCTGTAGGACATGGACAGGCTGTCGGCCGTGCGCCGGTCGATGCGCAACGGCGCCTTGGCGCCGTTGGCGGCGATCCGGCCTTCGCCCGCCTCGGGGATCGTCAGCATGATCGCGGCAGGGCCGGACAGTGCGACACAGGACATCCGCGCCGCCGCGCCCTTGCACAGCAGCGTCAGATGACACGCATAGTCTGCGGCCTGAACGGGCAGGGCGGCCAGCAGCATCGGGGACAGGGCAAATGCGCGCATCCGCTCAGCCCCCCAGAAACGTGCGGCGCACTTCGGGATCGGCCATCAGCGCCTTGCCGGTATCGGTAAAGCGGTTGGCGCCCTGCACCAGCACATAGCCCTTGTCGGCGATCTCCAGCGCCTGACGGGCGTTCTGTTCCACCATCAGGATGGAGATGCCGGTCCGCGCCACCTCGATGATGCGGTCGAACAGCTCGTCCATCACGATGGGGCTGACCCCTGCCGTCGGCTCGTCCAGCATCAGCACCTTGGGCTGGGTCATCAGCGCCCGGCCCACGGCGACCTGCTGGCGCTGCCCGCCCGACAATTCGCCCGCCGGCTGGTTGCGCTTATCCTTGAGGATCGGGAACAGGTCATAGACCTGCGCCATCGTATCGCGGAAATCGTCGCGCCGGATGAAGGCGCCCATCTCCAGGTTTTCCGCGACCGTCATCGAGCCAAAGATGTTGTGCGTCTGCGGCACGAAGCCCATGCCCTTGTGAACGCGCGCTTGCGGGCTAAGCGCGGTGATATCCTCGCCGTCCAGCAGCACATGGCCCTGGCGCAGCTTCAGCATCCCGAACACGGCCTTCATCGCGGTCGACTTGCCGGCGCCATTGGGGCCGACGATCACCGCGATCTCGCCCTTTTCCACCGCCAGGGTGCAATCGTGCAGGATATCTGCCCCGCCATAGCCGCCGGTCATGCCGGCGCCGATCAGAAACGGATCCGCCATTCTCTCAGCCCCCCTCTGCCAGCCGCACCAGCCCCGCCACCTCGCGCGAGCGGCGGTCGATCTCCTCGACCGGCAGCCCGGCCGGCGCATCGAGGCTGAGCAGGATCCGCCCCGCCTCGGCCCCGGCGATCATCATGGCACGCAGCACCGGAGGATCGTTGTCCACGGCAATGGTCTGGATCACCCGGACCACAGTCAGGTCCCCGGCGGTGAATCGGTCGCGCGCGATCTCCTCATGCGTGGCATCGGCAGTCATCTCGTCCAGCAGCGCATCTATCGCCGCCCCGCTATCCTGCGCATCGTCGCGCCCGACCCAATCCTCGGTAAATTCCAGCCGCAGATCGCCCAGCACGATGGTTGCCCCATCGCCGGACTGTTCCCATTCCGCCTCGGCCCAGTCGGTGCCATCGTCGCAAAAGGCAAAATGCCGGCTCATCGGTGCACATTCCTGCGCAAACGCCGCCCCCGGCATCGCAGCCAGCAGCAGCCCTGCCACCGCCCCGCACAGGCGCGTGTGCATCATCTTGCCCCAAATACCCAAAACCCTTCCCACCCGGCGACCCGCCGGGGCAAGGGGCCGGAACGGCGCCAACCGCCCCACGCCGGCGCTAGCCATGGGCGGCTTCCTCCTTGATCTTGTTCTTCAGGCCGGTGCCCAGATAGGCCTCGATCACCCGCTCGTCGTTCTTGACCTGATCGACCGTGCCTTGCGCCAGGACCTTGCCCTCGGCCATCACGATGACCGGGTCGCACAGGCGGGCGATGAAATCCATGTCGTGCTCGATCACGCAGAACGTATAGCCGCGTTCCTGGTTCAGCCGCACGATGGCGTCGCCAATGGTGTTCAGCAGCGTGCGGTTCACGCCCGCGCCCACCTCGTCCAGAAAGACGATCTTGGCATCGACCATCATGGTGCGGCCCAGCTCCAGCAGCTTCTTCTGCCCGCCGGAAATCTGGCTCGCCTTCTGGTCGGCCAGATGGGAAATCGTCAGGAATTCCAGCACCTCATCGGCCTTGTCGCGCAGGGCGCGCTCTTCGGCGGCGATGCGCTTGCGCTGGAACCAGGTGTTCCACAGCGTCTCGCCCGACTGGTTCGCGGGCACCATCATCAGGTTCTCGCGCACCGTCATGGATCCGAATTCATGCGCGATCTGAAAGGTGCGCAGCAGTCCCTTGTGGAACAGCGCGTGCGGCGGCAGGCCTGTGATGTCCTCGCCATCCATCAGCACCCGGCCCGAGGTGGGCGGCAGGCGTCCGGCGATGACATTGAACAGCGTGGTCTTTCCGGCCCCGTTCGGGCCGATCAGCCCGGTGATGGACCCGGTGGCGATTTCCAGCGATGCGCCGTCTACGGCGCGAAACCCGCCGAAATGCCGGTGGAGATTCTCCACGACAATCATGCGTTGCTCCCCATGCGGCGGGTCCGTGCCTTGCGTGCCGTCCCGCTCGTCGTTGTGGCAGGGGGCGCGGGTCTGACCGCACCCCCCGGTGTCATCCGATCAGCGGTACTTGACCACTTCCATCTTGCCGTTCTTGAACTCGATCTCGCGATACGAGCCAGCGCTTTCGCGGCCGTTGACGAAGGTCACGGCGGTCGCGCCTTCGTAGTTCACCGAACCACCGGCGTTGATGATTTCCAGCGCCTTCTTCAGATCGCCCGGCAGGATCACTTCGCCAGTGCCATTGGCGATGTTCAGGATTTCCGACTTGTAGACCGCCGGGTCCGAGGATTTGGCCTTGGCCATCGCCAGCATGATCAGGGCTGCCGCGTCATAGCTTTCCGCCGAGAAGGCCGAGGTGCCGTCAAAGCCGGCCGCCTTGGCCATTTCGACATAGCGATCGCGCCCTTCACCGGCCGAGGCAGGGTTCTGCCCGAACGAGCCGTTGATCTCGGCGCCGAACTTGTCTTCCAGCGCCTGGCTGACCATGCCGTCGGGGAATTCGAACGTATCGAAGGCGCCCGTGTCCAGCGCGCCGCGGATGATGCCCGAGCCGCCCTGATCGACATAGCCCGCAACCACCAGCACCTCGCCGCCGGCGGCGGCCAGCGCGGCCACCTCGGCCGAATAGTCGGCCTTGCCGTCTTCATGCGGGGCGTTGATCGTGACCTTGCCGCCCGCCGCCTCGAAGGCTGCCTGGAAGCTGTCGGCCAGACCCTTGCCGTAGTCGTTGTTGGTATAGGTCACCGCAACGGACTTGATGCCGCGCTCTTGCATGATCTCGGTCATCACGACGCCCTGACGGGCATCCGAGGGCGAGGTGCGGAAGAACAGGCCATTGGCATCGAGCGTGGTCAGCGCCGGCGAGGTGGCCGAGGGCGAGATCATCACGATGCCATTCGGAATGGCGACGTTGTTCAGCGAGGCGATGGTTTCGCCCGAGCACATGCCGCCGACGATGCCCTTGACCTTGTCCGAGGTCACGATCCGCTCGACCGCGGCGGTCGCGGCGGCAGCGTCGATGCAGGTCGAATCGGCGCGAACGCCGCTGACGGTGCTGCCACCCAGCAGAAGGCCCGAGTCGCTGACTTCCTTGAAGGCCATCTCGGCGCCGGCAGCCATCTGCGGCGCCAGCGATTCCAGCGGGCCGGTGAAGCCGACCGAGATGCCCAGCTTGATCTCTTCCGCCTGGGCGGTGCCGGCCAGCGCGAATGCGGCCGTCGAGGCCAGAAGCAGCTTTTTCATGCGTTTCTCCCTAGTGTGGACTGTTCAGTCCTTGTGGTCTTTTGTCCGGCCAAGCCTTGCCGTTCCCTTCGGGCGGAACAAGGGGGATCTTGCGTCAACCCGTTGTTCTGCCGTCCGGCGGCTGGCCGGTGATCCGGCAGGCGCGGGGCGCCCTGTCAAATTGCTAGCCCATCCAAATCGCTCTGACCAGCCCCCGCGCGGGCCCGCCTTGTGGCGGCTGCCCGCACGGGCGATGCAGGCCGTGGCGGCCGTGACGCCCCGCGCTTTGGTCTTCGCTGGCCCGTCAGGCCGCGGCCTGGCGCCGGTTTTGCCGCATCAAGGCAAGGGTATACAGCACCAGCGCTGCCCAGATCATCGGGAAGGCGATGGCCCGTGCCTGGTCGAACGGCTCGCCAAAGGCCAAGATGGCGGTGGCAAAGATCATCGTGGGGGTGATGTATTGCATGATGCCGATGGTGGTCAGCCGCAGCAGCTTGGCGCCATTGGCATAGGCCATCAGCGGCACGGCGGTGACGATCCCCGCGCCGATCAGCAGGGCGGTGAGCCCCCAGTCGCCGTTCAGGAAGACCGCACGCCCCGTCGCCCCGGACCAGACCGCATAGCCAAGCGCAAAGGGCAGCAGCAGGATGACTTCCAGCGTGAAGCCCTGGTTCGGGCCCAGCGGCAGGGATTTCTTGAAATAGGCGTAGAACCCCCAGCTCAGCATCATGCTGATCGCCAGCAGCGGCACCCGGCCGGCCTCGAGCGTCATGACGATCACCGCGGCGCTCGCCAGGGCGACCGCCAGCCATTGCAGGCGGTCCAGCCGCTCGCCCAGCAGCACGCGGCCAAGCAGCACGCTGAACAGCGGGTTGATGTAATAGCCAAGCGCGGCTTCCATCGCCTGCCCGGACTGGATGGCATAGACGTAGAACCCCCAGTTGAGCGAGATCAGCGATGCCGTCAGCGTGGCCATGGCCAGCATCCGCGGGCTGCGCAGCGCCGCGCGCAGATCGGCCGTCCGGCCCAGCCAGATCAGGATCGCCAGCGCCATCGGCACCGACCAGATCACGCGATGTGCCAGCACCTCGAGCGTGGGCACCGGCGCCAGCGCCTTCATGTAGACCGGCAGGAAGCCCCACATCAGATAGGCGGCAAGCGCAAAGGCAAAGCCACGCGGGCTGTCGCCGCCTTGTGCGGTCTGGGGAACGGGGTCGGCCATCGGGAAACTCCTCTTCGCAGCCCCCGGTTAGCCCCGTTGGCGGGAAAGGTCCAATGCCGAATGTGCCGCCCCGGTCATCACGGGGCGTGATGGGTCAGGCCGCCTTGGCCTCGAAGCCGATGGCGCCAAGCGCGGCGATCACCGCATCAAGGCTGGCCACGGTTTCCACATGGGCGCGGCGGGCCGGCAGATCGACCTGAACCACCGCCTTGGGGTCGAGGTCAGTCAGCGCCTGGGTGACGGATGCGCGGCAATGGCCGCAGCTCATGTCGGGAATGGACAGGTCCATGATGTTCTCCGGGTCAGGATCTGGCTTGCATGTGGGCCTTCCAGCCGGGGGAAGGTCAAGCCCCCTTTGCGGAAATATCCGTGCCGGGTTGCGGTGGGGCGGGCCGGGCGGTTGACTGGGGCAAACGGGACGGGGGACGGCATGGCGCGGAAGGTGATTCTGACCGGGGCGGGCATTTCCGCCGAAAGCGGGCTGCCGACGTTCCGCGACCCCAAGGGGCTGTGGGCGCGGTTCGATCCGATGGATCTGGCAACGCCCGAGGCCTTTGCCCGCGATCCGGCAAAGGTGCAGGCGTTCTACAACGACCGGCGCGCAGCGGCGCGGGCGGCGCAGCCGAACCCGGCGCACCTTGCGCTGGCGCAGCTTCAGCGCGCGCGGCCGGACGAGGTTCTGCTGGTGACGCAAAACGTCGACGATCTGCACGAGCGCGCCGGAAGCACCGATGCCCTGCATGTCCATGGCCGGCTGGACGAGGCGCGGTGCGACAGCTGCGCCCACCGCTGGCCTGCGCCTGCCCGGATGGCCGCCGGTGATCGCTGCCCGGCCTGTGCCTCGGGCCTTGCCCGGCCCGCCGTGGTCTGGTTCGGCGAGGTGCCCGAGCATCTGGACAAGGTGGCCGAGGCTTGTTCGCGCTGCGATCTCTTTGTGGTGATCGGGTCTTCGGGCACGGTCTGGCCGGTTGCCGGGCTGGTCGATATTGCGGCCAGGGCCGGGGCGCAGACCGTCGAGATCAACCTGGACCCGTCGGTCCGTGCCGGGGCCTTTGATCGGGTGCTGGCCGGGCCCGCCTCGGTCCGGGTCCCCGAATGGGTCGCGCAGGTGCTGGCGGGGCGTTTCAAGCTTTAACCAGTTCTTCAGAAAACCCGCCCGACTCGCTGTCTGGCAGCTATTAAGAGTTCGGTAACGACTCTTGCGGTAGTCTTAACCAAGATCGCCGCAAGTCACCGGACAGGGGGCATTGATGCGGCAGATTTGGGACGGTCGGGAAAACCTTGTGGTTCTGAAGGGGGCGGCAGTGCCGGCGCAGTTCGGGCAGCTTGAAGGCTACTGGCAGGCGCTGCGCCCCGCTGACGGCGCCTTGCCCCGGCGTGCCGATTTCGACCCTCGTGGCATTGCCGACCTGCTCGATTGCACGCTGCTGCTGGAACGCATCGCGCCGGGGCAGGTGCGGATCCGGCTGGCAGGCATGGCGCTGTGCGATCTGATGGGCATGGACTTGCGCGGGATGCCGCTGTCGGCGCTGATGCTGCCCGAAGCGCGCCCGGCGCTGTCGGCGCATCTGGACCAGGTGTTCGGTGCCCCGGCCATCGGCACTTTCCGGCTGGAAGGCGAGCGGGGGATGATGCGCGCCCCCTTGTCGGCCGAACTGCTGGTGCTGCCAATGCTGGGGCAATCGGGGCAGCCGGATCGTGCGCTGGCCTGTCTGGTGACCGAGGGCAAGCCCGGCCGCGCCCCGCGCCGCTTTGCGCTGGTGCAAGGCGGCAGTCGCCCGATTGCCGGCCTGCCGGACACGGGCGCCGCGCGGCCCACGCCCGCCCCTCGGCGCGAACCCGTCGTGCAAGGCATGGCCGAAGCCCCGGCGCCCTTTGAGCCGCCCGCAAAGGGGCGGCCCTATCTGCGGCTGGTCAAGGGCTAGGGCCTACAGGGCCGCGATGCTGGGGGCCTTGCGCTGGGCCGAAAGCTCTTCGGCGACCAGGAAGGCCAGTTCCAGCGACTGGCTGGCGTTCAGGCGCGGATCGCAGGCGGTGTGGTAGCGGCTGGACAGATCCTCGTCCGTCACGGCGCGAAGGCCCCCGGTGCATTCGGTGACATCCTTGCCCGTCATCTCGAAATGCACGCCGCCGGGGACGGTGCCTTCGGCCTTGTGGACGGCAAAGAACTCGCGCACCTCGCGCAGCACGGAATCGAACGGGCGGGTCTTGTAGCCCGAGGCCGCCTTGATCGTGTTGCCGTGCATCGGGTCGCAAGACCATACGACGCTGGCGCCTTCTTCCTGAACGGCACGGATCAGGCGGGGCAGATGATCGCCCGCCTTGCCGGCGCCGAAGCGGGCGATCAGCGTCAGCCGTCCAGCCTCGTTCTCGGGGTTCAGGGTGGCCAGCAGGCGTTTCAGATCGTCCGTGCTCATGGACGGGCCGCATTTCAGGCCGATCGGGTTTTGCACCCCGCGGCAGAATTCGACATGCGCGCCATCGGGTTGCCGGGTGCGGTCACCGATCCAGATCATGTGACCCGACCCCGCGACCGGCAGGCCGGTCGTGCTGTCGATCCGGCACAGGGCCTCTTCGTATTCCAGCAGCAGCGCTTCGTGGCTGGTGTAGAATTCGACCGTCGAGAGCTGATGCACGCTGGAGCCATCGACCCCGGCCGCCGTCATGAAATCGAGCGCGTCGGAAATGCGGTTCGAGATCTCGCGGTAGCGTTCGGCCTTGTCATGTTCGGCAAAGCCCAGCGTCCAGCTGTGGACGCGGTGGATATCGGCGTAGCCCCCCGTCGAGAAGGCGCGCAAGAGGTTCAGCGTGGCGGCGGCCTGGGTATAGGCCTGCAGCATCCGGGCCGGATCGGGCACGCGCGCATCGGCGGTGAAGTCAAACCCGTTGACGATGTCACCGCGATAGCTGGGCAGTTCCGTGCCGCCGATCACCTCGGTCGGGGCGCTGCGCGGCTTGGCGAATTGGCCGGCCATGCGGCCGACCTTGACCACCGGCACCTTGGCGCCAAAGGTCAGCACCACGGCCATCTGCAGCATGATCTTGAACGTATCGCGGATGTTGTCGGCGCTGAATTCCGCGAAACTTTCGGCGCAGTCGCCGCCTTGCAGCAAGAAGGCCTTGCCCTCGGAGACCTGAGCCAGGTGCTTTTTCAGCCGCCGTGCCTCGCCGGCAAAGACGAGGGGCGGGTATTTCGCAAGCTGTGCCTCGACCGCGTGCAGGGCGGCGGTGTCGGGGTAATCCGGCATCTGAATGCGCGGCTTGGCGCGCCAGCCCGATTTGCTCCATCCCATGGCCATGGCATCCTCCGCTTCCTGCCCTTTGGTTTCGATATAGGCGGCAGGCGGGCAAGGCGCTACCGCAAAATCTGTCGGGAGGCTGGCACAGAGCGCCGGGGTGCGGGGCGGCTGGTGGAGCGATGACCCCCGGCTGACGTATTTGGGTATTTGGAAAAAGGCAAAGAGCCAGCCTCAGGCGGGGGTGGTGATCTGGCCGCCCCCGACCGCGGCCGCAACGCCCGTGGTGCCAGGGCAGGAGGTGGACAGGCCGCGCGCGATGCGCACGGCAAGATGGGCAAAGGCCTGGGCTTCCAGCATGTCGCCGTCAAGGCCGGCGTCTTCGACCGGGGCGACCGGGCAGGGCAGGCGGGCGGCAAGTTCGCGCATCATCACCGGGTTGCGGCGCCCGCCGCCAGTGACAAGGACGCGGGTGGGCGGGGCGGGCAGCAGCGGCAGGCCGGCCGCCACGGCGGCGGCAGCTGCAGCCGTCAGGGTTGCGGCGGCATCGGCATCGGACAGCTGGTCTGCGGCCCGGGACAGGGCGGCAAAGGCATCGCGGTCGAGCGATTTGGGCGCCATGCGGAAGAAATAGGGGTGGCGCAGGAAATCGGCGATGATCCCGTCATCCACCGTCCCTTGGGCCGCGAGGGCGCCGTTTTCGTCAAGCGCAAGGCCAAGGCGGCGCTGCATCAGATCGTTGACCGGAGCATTCGCCGGGCCGGTGTCAAAGGCGAAGAGCGCGCCGTCGAGTTGGGGTTCTGCCCGTGACGGATCGGCCCAGGTCAGGTTGCCGACCCCGCCAAGGTTGAGGAACACCACCGGATCATCGCCCAGTCGCCGGGCCAGCGCGAAATGGTAAAAGGGCGCAAGCGGCGCGCCTTGTCCGCCAAGGCGCACATCGTCCGATCGAAAGTCCCAGACCACCGGCAGGCCCAGAACCTCGGCCAGGATGGCGCCATTGCCGGCCTGATGCGTGCCACGCCCGCCCGGATCATGGGCCAGCGTCTGGCCGTGAAAGCCGACGAGTTCCGCCCCTTCGAAGCGCGAGAGCAGTTCGGCATGGGCGGTTTCCACCACCTCGGCGGCGGCATCGGCGCGGGCATCGCCTGGCCAGGTGCCAAGTGCGGCGCGCAGCACCGCCTGTTCGGCCGATGTATAGGGGCGAAAGGCCGAGGGGCCGAAGTCCAGCACCCGGGCGCCATCGGTCAGCAGCATGGCCGCATCGACCCCGTCCAGCGAGGTGCCCGACATCGCCCCCAGCGCCCAGACCGGCCCCGCCTTCAACATGCGCTTCCCCTTGCCCCTTTGCGCCGCTATACCCGCGCGCAGTCGAACTATGGATGATGCCGTCATGACCTACCATGCCAAATCCGACTTCCTGCGCGTGATGCTCGAGCGCGGCTACGTGGCCGACTGCACCGATTATCAGGCGCTGGATGATGCCTTGGTGAAGGGGGTCGTGCCTGCCTATATCGGCTATGATGCCACCGCGGCCAGTCTGCATGTCGGGCATCTGCTCAACATCATGATGCTGCGCTGGCTGCAAAAGACCGGGCACAAGCCGATCACCCTGATGGGCGGCGGCACCACCAAGGTGGGCGATCCGAGCTTTCGCAGCGAGGAGCGCCCGCTGCTGACGCCCAAGAAGATCGACGAGAACATCGCCGGGATGAAGCAGGTCTTTGCCCGCTACCTGCGCTATGGCGATGGCGCGAACGATGCCATCATGCTCAACAATGCCGAATGGCTGGACGGGCTGAACTACCTGGATTTCCTGCGCGATATCGGGCGGCATTTCAGCGTCAACCGGATGCTGTCGTTTGAATCGGTCAAGTCGCGGCTGGACCGGGAACAATCGCTGTCGTTCCTGGAATTCAACTACATGATCTTGCAGGCCTATGACTTCCTGGAGCTGAACCGCCGCTATGGCTGTCTGCTGCAGATGGGCGGCTCGGACCAGTGGGGCAATATCATCAACGGCATCGACCTGACGCGCCGGGTTATCGACGCGCAGATCTATGGCCTGACCTCGCCGCTGCTGACCACCTCGGACGGGCGCAAGATGGGCAAGTCGGCGGGCGGCGCGGTCTGGCTGAACGGCGAGATGCTGAGCCCCTACGAGTTCTGGCAGTTCTGGCGCAATACGACCGATGCCGATGTGGGGCGGTTCCTCAAGCTCTATACCGAGCTGCCGGTCGAGGAATGCAACCGTCTGGGCGCGCTGGGCGGGGCCGAGATCAACATTGGCAAGGTGATCCTGGCCAATGAGGTGACCGGCCTTCTGCATGGCCCCGAGGCGGCGGCCGCCGCCGAGGCGACCGCGCGCGAGGTGTTCGAGAAGGGCGGGATCGGGGGCGAATTGCCGACGGTTGCCGTGAGTGCTGCCGAGGCCGCCGAGGGGATCAGCCTGCCGCAACTGTTCGTGCGGGCGGGGCTGGCGAAATCGGGCAAGGATGCCAAGCGCCTGATCGCCGAAGGCGGCGCGCGGGTGAACGATGCCGAGGCGACGGACGCCGGCCGCATCATCCGGACCGAGGATCTGGCCGAGCCGCTGAAGCTGACCGCCGGGCGCAAGCGCCATGCGCTGGTGACGCTGGGCTAAGGTGTAGGGCGGGGGGCACCCCGCCTTTCACACCGTGTCGGGGCGGCGGCGGTCAAAACCCGCCGCTTTGTCCGTTCTGATTGCTTGCGCGCGCCCCTGCTGGCGTGCCAGTGCCCTCAGCTGCGCTGCCTTCGGCTTTGGGGCCAGTGTCCCGCGCTCTCGCCCGTCCGATGAGGGGGCCGCTGCGCGTGATCTTCGTCGTCAGTTCACCATCACCGGGCGGGCGGTGTCGGTCAGCGTGACAAGGGTGGTGGCGCCGCCCATGTCGATGCCCGTGACGGTCATGGCGCGAGGGGCATGGCCGGCGGTCCACAGCTCGATCTTCGCATCGCCTTCGAAAGTGGCATCAACCACCGTCAGCAGGCCCGCGCCCGACAGTTCGGCCACGATGCCGGTGCCGGTGGTCTGGATCCGCACGGGGCGCACGCGCGCGGTGCCGACGATGAGTTCGGAAGCGATGGTCATGGGGTCTTGTCTCGGTTCTTGTCGCTAGAACGGGCAGCCCGCATGGGGGCCGCCCTGATTGTGGTGGGCCGGTGCCGGGAGCTTAGCTGCAGCCCGAGGTGCCGCCACAGGTGTTGCACTTCAGGCAGGTGCCGTTGCGCACCAGCGTATAGTTGCCGCATTCGCCGCAGGGATCGCCCTCATACCCTTGCATCTTGGCCTTGGCGCGGGCGTCCATCCCGGTGCCGATGGCAAAGCTGGAGGTCGTCTCGGCAAAGCCCGACACGCGGGTTTCGGTGACCATGGCGCTGCCAAAGCTGTCGCTGCCGCCGATCCCGCCGTTCAGCATGACCAGATCCTGCGGCAGGCGCTTGCGCAGATAGCCGGTGGAGCTGATGGATTTCAGCAGTTCCACCGACTTCGACGCCGTGCCTTCGGAGACCTCGCCAATGTTGCGCTTGCCCTCGTCGTCGCCGCGGCCCAGATCGTCGAAGCTGGCGCCCTTGGGGGCGACATGGGCCAGGTCGGTGCGGTCAAGGTAGGAAATCGCCAGCTCGCGGAAGATGTAGTCAAGGATCGAGGTCGCGGTCTTGATCGCCTCGTTGCCCTGCACCATGCCGGCGGGTTCGAACCGGGTGAAGGTGAAGGCCTCGACGAATTCTTCCAGCGGCACGCCATATTGCAGGCCGACCGACACCGCGATGGCGAAGTTGTTCATCATGGCACGGAAGCCCGCGCCTTCCTTGTGCATGTCGATGAAGATCTCGCCCAGCCGGCCATCGCCATATTCGCCGGTGCGCACATAGACCTTGTGGCCGCCGACGATGGCCTTTTGCGTATAGCCCTTGCGGCGTTCCGGCAGCTTTTCACGGTGCGACTTGATGATTTCCTTGACGATGACCTTCTCGACGATCTTCTCGGCGATGACGGCGGCCTTTTCCTGCTGGCTGCCGGTGGCAAGGATTTCCTCGGCCTCGTCGTCATCCTCGACCAGTGCCGAGGCCAGCGGTTGCGACAGTTTCGAGCCGTCGCGGTAGATCGCATTCGCCTTGATCCCCAGCGAATGCGACAGCTCATAGGCCTCCAGCACCTCGGTGATCGAGGCGTTGTTCGGCATGTTGATCGTCTTGGAGATCGCGCCCGAGATGAAGGATTGCGCGGCGGCCATCATGTGGATGTGGCTGCCCACCGACAGGAAGCGCGTGCCCTTCTTGCCGCAGGGATTGGCGCAATCGAACACCGGCAGATGTTCCGCCTTCAGATGCGGGGCGCCTTCCAGCGTCATGGTGCCGCAGACATGATCGTTCGCCGCGTCGATCTGCGTCTTGGTAAAGCCAAGGTGTTTCAGCAGTTCAAACGTCGGATCGGCCAGCTTTTCGGGCGGAATGCCCAGCGTGCCCTGGCAGAAATCGGCGCCCAGCGTCCATTGGTTGAACACGAAGCGGATGTCGAAGGCGGTGGGCAGGGCGGCCTCAATCTTGGCGATCTCGGTCGCGCCAAAGCCATGGCCCAGAAGCGCGGTATGATTCACCCCCGGCGCCTGACCCAACGACCCATGGCCGACGGCATAGGCGATGATTTCCGCGATCTGCGCGGGCGTATAGCCCAGCTTTTCCAGCGCGGCCGGCACCGACTGGTTGATGATCTTGAAATAGCCGCCGCCGGCCAGCTTCTTGAACTTGACCAGCGCGAAATCGGGCTCGATCCCGGTCGTGTCGCAATCCATCACCAGACCGATGGTGCCGGTGGGGGCAATCACCGTGGCCTGGGCATTGCGGAAGCCATGCTTTTCGCCCAGAGACAGTGCCTCGTCCCAGGCGGATTTCGCCAGCGCGACAAGGCGTTGGTCTGGGCAGTTCGCGTGGTCCAGCGCGACGGGGGCCACGTTGACCCCCTCGAACCGGCCGCTGGCATGGGCAGCGGCGCGGTGGTTGCGGATGACGCGCAGCATGTGGTCGCGGTTGCGCGCATAGCCGGGGAAGGCGCCCAGTTCCGCCGCCATCTCGGCCGAGGTCGCATAGGCGACGCCGGTCATGATCGCGGTCAGCGCGCCGCACAGCGCGCGTCCTTCGGCGCTGTCATAGCCAAGGCCCATGTTCATCAGAAGCCCGCCGATATTGGCATAGCCAAGGCCCAGCGTGCGGTAATCATAACTGCGCTGCGCGATTTCCTTCGACGGGAACTGCGCCATCAGCACCGAGATTTCCAGCGTCACCGTCCACAGGCGGGTGGCATGGATATAGGCATCGGCATCGAACCGGCCATTGCGGAAGAAGGTCAGCAGGTTCATCGACGCCAGGTTGCAGGCGGTATCGTCGAGGAACATGTATTCGCTGCACGGGTTCGACCCGCGGATCGGCCCGTCCTCGGGGCAGGTGTGCCAGGCGTTCACCGTGTCATGGAACTGGATGCCGGGATCGGCACAGGCCCAGGCGGCATGGCCGACCTGATCCCACAGATCGCGCGCCTTTACGGTTTTCGCCACTCCGCCATCGGTGCGGCGCAACAGCGCCCAGTCGGCATCGTCGCGCACCGCCGCCAGGAAGGCATCGGTCACGCGCACCGAGTTGTTCGAATTCTGGCCCGAGACGCTGGCATAGGCATCGCTGTCCCAGTCGGTATCGTAGGTCGGGAATTCGATGCTGGTGAAGCCTTGGCGGGCATATTGCAGCACGCGGTTGGTGTAGGTGTCGGGGATCATCGCGCGCTTGGCGGCCCTGAGCGCGGCCTTGAGCGCAGGGTTCCTCGCCGGGTCCACCGCATCCTGGGTGCTGCCGTCCCAGGCGCGGATCGCGGCGAAAATCTCGTTCAGCCGCGCCTCATGCGCCTTGGAACCGGCCACCATGCTGGCGACCTTCTGTTCCTCGATGACCTTCCAGTTGATGAAGGCCTCGATGTCGGGGTGATCCATGTCGCAGATCACCATCTTGGCCGCACGCCGAGTGGTGCCGCCCGACTTGATGGCCCCTGCCGCGCGGTCGCCAATTTTCAGGAAGCCCATCAGGCCACTGGACTTTCCGCCGCCCGACAGGCGCTCGCCCTCGCCGCGCAAGCTGGAAAAGTTGGTGCCGGTGCCCGAGCCGTATTTGAACAGCCGCGCCTCGCGGACCCACAGGTCCATGATGCCGCCTTCGTTGACCAGATCGTCCGAGACCGACTGGATGAAGCAGGCGTGCGGCTGGGGATGTTCATAGGCGCTGTCGGATTTCACCAGCTTGCCGGTCTTGAAATCGACGTAGAAATGCCCCTGCGAGGGGCCGTCGATCCCATAGGCCCAGTGGAGGCCCGTGTTGAACCACTGCGGGCTGTTCGGCGCGGCCATCTGGCGGGCCAGCATGTGGCGCATCTCGTCGTAATAGGCGCGGGCGTCAGCCTCGGTGCTGAAATAGCCGCCTTTCCAGCCCCAATAGGCCCAGGCGCCAGCCAGACGGTCGAACACCTGGCGGGCGCTGGTCTCGCCCGTCATGCGCTGATCCTCGGGCAGGGCGGCCAGCGCCGTCTCGTCCGCGACCGAGCGCCACAGGAATTCGGGCACGCCCTTTTCCGCGACCTTTTTCAGACGGGCCGGAACGCCGGCCTTGCGGAAATATTTCTGCGCCAGAACGTCCGAGGCAACCTGGCTCCAGCCCTCGGGCACCTCGACCGCCTCGTTGCGGAACACGACCTTGCCATCGGGATTGCGAATCTCGGAGGAGGTGGTGGTGAAGGACAGGGCCCCATAGGCGCCGGTCGCTTCCGAGGTGAACTTGCGCTCGATCTTCATATGCCCCGTGTCTCCTGTCCCCGCAGCCTGTCATGGCGGCCGCTTGATCGTCCCTGGTTGTCAGGGGCAGTCATGACCCGGCCCTGTCCGCAGGCGCCGACAGGAATCAGCACCAAGACGGCGCTGGCGAGAGATGCTAACCCATGACAGGCGGACCACAATATGTAGTGGCACACGGGCCCGCGCCGTCAAACTGTCGCAAAGCCAAGCGCCCCGCAATCAAATTTTTACGACTCGGCCAGGGATTCTCGGCTTGACCTTCCGGGGGGTCCGGGCCGCGACGGCGCCCATGTTTTCCCCAGGTCTGAGGACAAGTCTGGGGATCGTTTCGGGACAGTCCGGGTTTCCTCAATACCTCCGCAGGGTTGCGCGACTGGCTTGAGATGACGACTCAACGTGCAAGGATCAGGTCGACCTTCAGCCCGCCCATCCGGGCACTGTCACCCAGACGCAACGTCCCGCCATGACTGCGCGCGACATCTGCCGCAATCGCCAGCCCAAGGCCCACGCCGCCGCCCTGATTGGGGTTGCGCGAAGAATCGAGTCGCGTGAAGGGGCGCAGGGCCTCGTCCCGCTGGGCGGCGGGAATGCCGGGGCCATCATCCTCGACCGCGATGGTCAGCATCTGCTCGGTCCAGGACAGCGAGATTTCGCAGTGATCGGCGTGGCGGCCAGCATTGTTCACCAGATTTTCCAGCGCGCGCGCCACCGAATCGGGACGCAGCTGGACCGAAGGGCAGGGTGGCCCGGGCCGCAGCATGACCTGAAGGCCCGCGCGGCGCGCCCGTTCGGCGACCTTTTCGCACAAGGCCACAGGGTCGGTTGCGGTCGGCTGTTCCGTCGCATCGCCGCGCGCAAAGGCAAGGAAGGCGTCGATCATGCGCTCCATGTCGGTCAGATCGCCCAGCAAGGCCTCGACCTCGGGCGAGGGGTCCAGCATCGACAGTTCCAGCCGCATCCGGGTCAGCGGCGTGCGCAGATCATGGCTGACGCCCGACAGCATCATGGTGCGCTGTTCGATCTGCCGCTCGATCCGGGCGCGCATGGCCAGAAAGGCCGCACCCGCCGCCCGCACCTCCAAGGCGCCGCGCGGGCGATAGGGCACCACGCGGCCCTTGCCGAAGGCCTCGGCGGTTTCGGCCAGCCGCTTGATCGGGCGCAGCTGGTTGCGCAGGAAGATATAGGCGATCAGCGTCAGCAGGATGCTGGCAAAGACCATCAGCACCAGCAGCTGATGCGGGTTCGAGGCCGATACCCGCGCCCGATTGACCCGCACATCCAGCGCCGAATCCCCGGCGCCAAAGCGCACCAGAACCTCGCGCCGGTAGGTCTGCAGATCGACCCCCTGCACATCACGCAGCCCTTCGCGCAGCACACGCTGAACCACCCGTCCCGAAAAATCGGTGAAATCGTGCCGGTCCGCGACCGGATCCGCCCCCGCTGGCGCGACGCTCAGCTCGAGCGGTGCGGCCATGGCGACGGCGGCCGCCAGCCCGCGCTGCTGCGCCGTCTGCTGCAGCAGCCGCAGCTCCAGCACGATGCTGGCGGTCATCTGTTCGGTCACGCCTTCGAAATGGCGCTGGATGAAGGCGACCGAGACCAGAAGCTGGATGGTGATGATCGGCAAGATCAGGATCAGCGCCGCGCGGCCGTAGAGACTTCGGGGCAGGAAGGACCGGATGCGCAATGCCATGGCGCCACAATAGGCGCCGCTGCGCCGTCCGGCAACGGGTCTAGAATTCCTCGGGCAAGCGGTCCAGCGCCTTGCGCGCAGCCTCGGGCACCTGGTCCCCGTCGCCGATCCCGATCTGGCGGGCCAGGCGGATCAGATCCGCGCAATCGCCGCTGAAGCGTTCCAGCACGATGTTCGACAGCCGCGCGGTGCCCTGCATCTGCCGCCGTGTCAGCATCGAGACGCCATTGTAATAGCGGGTGGATCCATTCAGCCCATATTCGAAAAACGTGAAGCTGAGCACGTTTTCCGACCCGGTGGAACACAGCAGCGACACCCCGTCGAAATGCTGCATGAACACACCCGAATAGGGCACCTTGCGCGCGAATCGCTTGGTCCCGCGGCGAACCGGCTGGGGATAGATGTCGAAGGACTTCAGCATCTTCACGCTGTCGAACGTATAGACCTGCCATAGCCCGGTGACATATTTTCCCGGATGCGAGAAGGACTTGCGCCAAAAGCGGTAGATCCCGTCGGGCATGAGGTAGTGATCAAACGGCCGCGCCTGCGGTGGCATGGCAATGTCGCGCAGCCGCAGCGCCGCGCGCAGGCGCCAGTCGGCGCGGATCGCCTCGATCGGTTCCAGCAGGATGCGGGCGTCGACCTCGAAATGCGTGCAGATGCGCTGCAAGATGTCAGGGCGCGGAAACGCCTCGCCCGAGAGGTAGCGGTTGAACTGCGTGCGGTTGATGCCGATCCGGCGGCACAGGTCCGAGATCGATGATTCGCCCGAACACAGCGCCCGAAGGTTGCGGCCAAAGATCGCGCGGACGTCTGCGGGGGACTGCGGCGAACTGGTTCTGGGCATTTCTGCTACCCTGAGTTGATAAGAAGGCACGAGTCACACGCCGCGCTGACGCTAATCTGCGTCAGCCTGTCGCCATTTTCAATGTCTGAGCCTTGATGTGTCACATCCGGGCGTCAGGCACCAGCACAACTGATCATGCCATGACACATCAACCAACCTGTCCCCTGCCGCAGGGCACGCTATCGTGATAGTCGAAGCCGCCGCTGCATCGGCGCCCGGATGCAGACAAGGCGATACCCGTAGAAAGGAGCAGGCAATGGATGGTGTGGTGATATATGTGGCCAAGGATCGGTCCCGGGCGATCGTCTGGTGCAGCGATCACGGTCCGCTCGGGCTGGCCCGCCGCAATGCCTTGCCGCGCGACATGCCGATCGCGGTCGGCGACATGGTGTCCTTCGAGGCGATCGACGATGGCGGGATGCGGCTGTGCGGCGCGCTGACCCCCTTGCCGGGCCTGTCCATGGCAGGTCTGCCCGATCTGCTGCGCAGCGATGCGCGGGCGGGCAAGCGCCGGGCACAGCTGACGGTTGTGCATTCTGCACCGCCTGCGCCGAAAGCGTTCGCAACCGATCGTCATTGCGGCTAGAGTTGCCGGTGCAAGCAACCGCAACCGACAAGGGTCAATGGCCGAAGTTTCCCAATCCCGCCTGATCGCCGGGACACCCGAATGGCTGGAGCCCGGCTTGCGCCGGGTTCTGGCTCCGAACCCCTCGCCGCTGACCGGGCCGGGCACCAACAGCTATATTCTGGGCGAAGGTCGCGTGGCGATCATCGACCCGGGCCCTGGCCATCCTGAGCATCTTGAGGCGCTGCTGGGCGCCCTTGCCCCGGGCGAGCGGGTCGAGATGATCATTGTCACCCATGCCCACCATGACCATTCGGAACTGGCCCCGCATCTGGCCTCGCGGGTGGGGGCACCGGTCGTCGCCTTCGGGGATGCGAGCGCCGGGCTGAACCCCGCCTTTGCC
Source organism: Gemmobacter nectariphilus DSM 15620 (assembly GCF_000429765.1). GTDB lineage: Bacteria > Pseudomonadota > Alphaproteobacteria > Rhodobacterales > Rhodobacteraceae > Wagnerdoeblera > Wagnerdoeblera nectariphila. The sequence continues at coordinate 711,613 of NZ_KE386949.1, forward strand.
GCGCTGGGCAATCTGGGCGGCGGCGAAGGGGCGGACCATGCCTTTCAGCCCGACGAGACCGTTGCCGACGAGGCCGTGATCGAGGGGCCCGACTGGCGCCTGCAGGTCATTCACACCCCGGGTCATTTTGGCAACCACATCTGCCTTGCCTGGAACGATGTTGTCTTTTCGGGCGATCAGGCGATGGGCTGGTCCACCAGCATCGTCTCGCCGCCCGACGGGGACATGACGGCCTACATGACCTCGCTTGATCGCCTGCGCGCCTTGAACGCCCGCAGGCTCTATCCCGGGCACGGCGCCGAGGTTCTCGATGCCGAGGCGCGGCTGCGCGAGCTTGTCGATCACCGCCGGGGCCGCGAAGCGCAGATTCTGGCCGCCTTGCAGCAAGGCGGCGGAGCGGCCGCAGATCTCGCGGCCCGGATCTACACCGATGTCCCCCCGGGCCTGCTGCCCGCCGCCACCCGCAATGTCTTTGCGCATCTGCTTGATCTGGAAGCCAGATCTCTGGCACGCGCCAGCAGCGAAGATCGTCTTCGCGCCCGCTGGGAGCCCGTCTGAAAAAATTGTTCCGGGGGGCAAAAAAACTGCCGAAAGGTTCTGGACGCCCCCCGAAACGCTTGCTATACGGCCCTCAGTTCCGGCGTAGCTCAGCGGTAGAGCAGTTGACTGTTAATCAATTGGTCGTAGGTTCGATCCCTACCGCCGGAGCCAAGAAAATCAGATACTTACGTCCCGCAGGGCTCCTAAGACGGGGAGCTAAGACGGGTTCTAAGACGGAGAGCGCCCCCCGATGGCGCTTTTTCCGTCTTTGTGGCCCCCACCACATGTGGCATCAAGGCTGCATGTCGAATCAACCAGTTGACCCCCGCATCCTCGCCCTGTGCGAGAAGGTGACCGCAAAGCGAGCCCGAGCGCTCATTGACTACCTGCTGGAGCACGGCGAGTGCTCTACCGAGGACCTGAATGACATGGGCTACGACCACCCGCCCCGCGTGGCGGGGGACGTCAAGGAGGCGGGCATCCCCATCGTCATGACCCGGGACCGGGTGTCGGCCAAGACGGGGCGCAAGATCGGGGTCTACCGCTTCGGGGACCCGGCGGACATCAAGTCTGGGCGCATCGACGGGCGGCGGGCGTTCTCGAAGCCCTTCAAGGACCGGCTGGTGGCGCACTATGGCTCCCGGGAGGCGTTCACGCAGGAGGTCCTTGCGCCGCGCTACCTCCAGATTGACCACCGTGTCCCCTATCAGGTCGCGGGCGACGGCTCCTTTGATGAGTCCAACCCTGACGCCTACATGCTGATCGACGCTTCTAGCCAGCGGGCCAAGTCTTGGTCCTGCGAGAATTGCATCAACGCCCAGAGGGACCGCCGCGAGGAGGTCTGCCGGTCCTGCTTCTGGGCGTCCCCGGAAGCCTACACCCACGTCGCGCTTGAGGAGGTCCGCCGCCTTGACCTTGAGTGGCGCGCGGGAGAGGTGGCCGCGTTCGACGCCTTGCGGGAGCGGGCGGCGCGCGAGGGCGTCACCGTCCAGCAGCTCGCCAAGCGCCTGCTAGAGGGCTAGGCGAGCCTGCGCGGCCTCGGGGCGTATCACCCCCGCCACGGGTTCGGCTAGGCCGGGCGTGACGTAGAGGCTCTCCACCGTCTCCTCCTTGCGGCCCGACAGGGTGGACTGAGAGGAAGTCCCGGCGTGGAGGAGGAGCCGCGTCAACCCGAGCGTGTCCGGGAGCGGAGGGCCATACTCGCGCCCGCCGGTCATCCCGTCATAGGACAGTGCGAAGGGGACGCCCCGGGCTCGCAGCTCCCCGAGCCCCTCGCAAAGCTCCTCCTGCGTCATCTGCTGGTGGTAGCGCTTGTCCCGACCGATGGAGGTCCCTAGGTAAGGCGGGTCCATGTATACGAAGTCCCCCGGCCCGGCGTCCGCCGCCGTCTCCCGCCAGTCCCCCACGCGGAACTCGGTGCGGCCCCGGAGGGTGTGTGAGACGCCCAGGACGGCGGCTGCCATCTTCTCGGGATGCATCCCGAGGCGGCGCTTGTCCACCGACTGCGTGAACCGCCCGTCACGGTTGAAGCGCACCGCGTTCTTGACGCAACGGCAGATCAGGTAGAGCAGGTCCACCGGGTCGCGGTCGGAGTTGTAGCGGTCGCGGACCTCGTTGAAGTAGCCCGCCTCGCCCTCACGCTGGCCGCGCCACACCTCGCCGTAGCGGGCAGAGGTCCTCTCGGGCTCTTCAACGATGGAGCGCAGCAGTGCGACCATCGGCTCTAGGCTGTCGCCCACCACGAAGCGCTCCGCCCGCCTGTGGTGGGCGGCGTAGATCGTCATGGCGGCGGAGCCCGCGAAGGGCTCGTATAGCGTCCCGATGCCTCGGGGGAGGTATCGGTCAATCATGGGCGCGAGCTTGCGCTTGCTGCCCTGATAAGGAATCGGGTGCGGTAATTTGCTCATGATCTACTCCTAATGCCGTTCGCACATTGTTTCCACAACATCTTGGGCCTAGCCGCCCTGCCGTGGTCCGTCTTGCGCCAGTGGGCCGGGTCGCGGGCGAGGTCCCGGAGCGCCAGCAGGAGCGCCGCCCACAGGGCGAGCCAGTAGGCGGGCAGCAGGAGGGTCAGCCAGAGCGGGAGCCCCGCCCGGAGGGCCGCGCGGGCGGCGAGCGCGAGGGCGGAGCCGTAGCCCAGCAGCATCAGCAGGGCGAGCGGCCCCGCGACGTGCCCGCCCGCGAGGAGGGCGAGCCCGAGGGGGTGCGCCGCGATGCACAGCAGGGACGCGGGGAGCTGGGCGACGAGGGCGAGGGTCGCGGCGAGGCCCAGCTCCCGGGCGGCGCGGCGCGGCTCCCGGGCGTGGACGATGGAGGTCACGGCGAAGCCCTTGAGCCACCGGGCGCGCTGGCACAGCCACGCCCGGGAGGAGACGGGGGCCTCCTCCCATGTCGTGCTGTCGATGACGCCCGAGCGCCAGCCCAGCCGGGCGAGCCGCACCCCGAGGTCCGCGTCCTCGGTGACGTTGTGGGCGTCCCAGCCCCCGGCGGCGCGGAGGGCGTCGGCCCGGAACCAGTTGCTGGTCCCGCCCAGCGGGAACGGGAGCCCGAGGCGGGCGAGCGCGGGCAGCACGAGGCCGAACAGCCCCGCATACTCAAGAGCCCAGAGGCGGGCCACCAGCGGCGCGCCCGGCCCGGCGTGGTCGCACCCGAGGCGGGCCTGCACCACGGCAAGGCGGGGGTCCGCCGCGAGCGCGGAGGCGGCGAGCCGGGCCTGCCCGGGGTCGGGCCGGTCCTCGCCGTCGAAGACCACGACCACCTCGCCCTGCGCGAGGGCGAGGCCCACGTTGCAGGCCCGGGGCTTGGTCTGGGGGGCTCCCTTGGGCACCACGACCACCTGCCAGCCGGAACAGGGCGGGCGGTGAGCCCGGGCGGCGGCTGCCGTCTCCGGGTCGCACTCCTCCACGAGGATCAGCACCTCAAGCAGCCTCGCCGGGTAGTCCAGCCGCCCGAGCGCCGCCGCGAGGTCGGGCAGCAGCGCCTCCTCCCGGAACAGCGGCACTAGGGCGGTGACGGTCGGCAGGTCCGCCTCAGGCAGCGGCGGCGGGCCGGGGGGCGGCGGGACGGCCAGCGCGGCGAGCCGAACCGCCGCCGCGAGGGCGAAGGCCGGGGCGAGGATGAGGGACGCCCAGGGGGACAGCAGCGGCAGCAGGGCGATGGCCGGGAGCAGCAGCGCGGCCCACACCGGGACCGCGAGGCCCCGGGCGGACAGGTGCGCCGGGACGCTGTGCGAGGCCCAGCGGACGGCGGCGGGCGACGGCTCGGGCCGGATGTGCCAGAGGCGGGCTGGGACGCTCTGAGACGCCCAGCGGGCGAGGGCGGGCGAGGGCTGCCGGTGCAGCGGCGTGACGTTGGGCGCGTCGAGCATGGGGCGGCTCCGAGGTATGAACAAAACGTGAACATACCGGGGATAACTTGTCCCTCCAGCGCCCGTCTATAGTAAGGGGTGCCTGGTCCCCACCTTCTGCTTGATTGGTTAACCTGCGACTGCGCGCCTGTTGGATATCGGGCGGGAGTTTCGCGATGGCGACTACGGTGGAGTTTCTCAGGGACTACGGGGTTGAGATACGGGCCAATGGCCAGAAGCGATGGCCGGACGAGGTCAAGGCGCAGATCGTTGCGGAAACTCTGAAGCCTGGCGTGACGGTGAACGCGGTTGCGGCACGGTATGGGCTTCGGGCGAACCATCTGTCGGAATGGCGCGGTCGGGCGCGGGACGGGAAGCTGGTTCTGCCTGCGCCGGAGCAGGATGGCTTTTGCTTTGCGCCTCTCGTGCTGTTGGATGGAC
>NZ_AUCM01000003.1:0-227106 GCF_000429765.1 Gemmobacter nectariphilus DSM 15620
TCGGCACGCCTTACAACGGTGGCCCTGGCCAACAAGATGGCACGGATCTGCTGGGCCGTGATGGCACGGAAAACCGTCTACGGAGAAGCAGCCGCATAGAATACGACGCACTGGCGTCGCAACAGTTCGGAGGGTCTGCCCAAGAAGCGTGATGACTACCGGTTTTGCCGGGGATCAGGAAAACCCGTTCGCGAGACAGCGCCCAAAAGCGCGATGATTTGATAGGGACCATGATCCGCGGATATCATCAGGGCCCGCGGCCAACCGGCCGCACTACGAGGCCGGACATATGCAAGCACCCAACCGGATTCGACGCGCTTTGAGGAAAGACTTGACGAAGGGGGTGTCCACATATGCGCGCGAGGCCGATTGCACCGGATCCTGCACCGGCTGCCGTCCTTGGACGGTCGGCACGGTGCGTGATGGTGAGATGGCAGGCCAGAAGGGGGGCGCGGCGCGCGCTGGACAAGGCTGTGCTCTGCCAGTCTGATCGCGCAGATTCGGACAGGGCGCCGGTCGGGGCGGCAAGGGGGTGCGCCCCGGGCCTCTGTCGGGCGCGCTCCTCGGATCGCCTTAGCCCTCGGTGGCGGCGCGGAACCAGCGGCGGATTGCTGCGCGTTCCTGAGCTTCCATGTAGCTCAGGTTCGCCGGCGGCATCGCGTGGGTCAGCCCGGCCTGCAACCAGATCTCGCGCGCGTGTCTTGCCACGGCTTCGGGGCTGTCCAGCACGACGCCCTTGGGCGCCCAGGCAAGACCGTCCCAGCCCGGCTCGGCGGCATGGCACATCGAGCAGCGGCCCATCACGATATCCGCGACCTCGGTAAAACCCTCGGCGGCGGCGAAGCGGGCAGGGGCGCCGGTCAGGGCGGCAGCATCGTCATTGGCAAAGCGCAGGGGCGCGGTCGAGAGCCACATGATGATCACGAACAGCACCGCCGTCACGCCCCATGTCCAGTGCGGATTGCCCAGGCGCGCGTGTTTCGTGTTGAACCAGTGCCGGATCGTGACGCCCATCAGGAAGACGAGGCTGGCGATGATCCAGTTGAACTCGCTGGCAAAGGCCAGCGGGTAATGGTTCGACAGCATCAGGAAGATCACTGGCAGCGTCAGATAGTTGTTATGCGTGCTGCGCTGCTTGGCGATCTTGCCGTATTTCGCATCGGGCTTGCGGCCCGCCTGCAGGTCGGCCACCACGATGCGCTGGTTCGGCATGATGATGAAGAAGACGTTCGCCGACATGATCGAGGCGGTGAACGCCCCCAGATGCAGCATCGCCGCCCGGCCCGAGAAGACCGAGGTGTAGAAATACGCCATCGCCACCAGCACGACGAACAGCGCCACCATCACCAGCGTCTGGTTCGCGTTCACAAAGGTCTTGCAGATCTGGTTATAGGCCAGCCAGCCGAAGGCCAGCGAGCCAAGCGAGATCAAGACCGCGCCCCAGACCGGGATGTCCAGCACCTCGGGATCGACCAGAAAGAATTCGGCCCCCAGATAGTAGACCAGGCACAGCAGCGCAAAGCCCGACAGCCAGGTCGCATAGCTTTCCCACTTGAACCAGGTCAGATGTTCGGGCATCGCAGCGGGGGCGACCAGATATTTGCGGATATGGTAGAACCCGCCGCCATGGACCTGCCATTCCTCGCCATGGGCGCCTTCGGGCAGGTCGGGCGCCTTGCGCAGCCCCAGATCCAGCGCGATGAAATAGAAACTGGATCCGATCCAGGCGATGGCCGTGATCACATGCAGCCAGCGCACGGCGAATTCCGCCCAGGCCCCGAAAACGTAAAGGTCATACATCGCCCGATCTCCGCTGTTTGGCGCAGGCTATACCGGCGCGCACTTTTCTGTTAGCACAGGCAATCGCCAAGCAGTTTCAAGCCGATGCGAAAAATGCCCGAAGGGCGGCCATGTCCTATGTGAACAATATCCGCATGTTCGTTCGTGTCTACGAATTGGGCAGCATGAGTGCGGCGGCACGCGATCAGCGCACCTCGCCGGCGGTCGCTTCGGCGCGAATCTCGGATCTGGAGAAGCATCTTGGCGTGCGGCTGTTCAACCGCACCACCCGCAGCCTGCAGCCGACCGAGAATGGCCGCCTGTTCTATGACGGTGCCCGCAAGGTGCTGGAGGCGATCGACGAGGCCGAGGCCGCCGTCGTCGATGCCGCGCAAAACCCGCGCGGGACGCTCTATGTCGCGGCGCCGCTGGGGGTGGGGCGGCGGCTGATCGCGCCGCTGGTGCCGGCCTTCAAGGACGAATGGCCGCTCATCGACCTGCGGCTGCGGCTGTCGGACCGGTCCATCGACGTGACGGCCGAGGGGCTGGACGTGGCCTTTCACCTTGGGATCCTCGAGGATTCCAACCTCAAGGTCCGGGTCATTGCCGATTGCCCGCGCCTATTGTGCGCGGCGCCGGCCTATATCGCCGCGCGGGGAATGCCCGACAGCGGCGCGGCGCTGGTGCGTGACCGGCATGATTGTTTGAACTTGCGCTTTCCCGGCGCGCGCGAGTTTCAGTGGACGCTGGTGACCCCCGATGGCCCGCAACGCTATGAAATCAGCGGGCCTTTCGAATCCGACGATGGCGATGTGCTGACCGGCTGGGCGCTGGCCGGGCGGGGGATCGTGCTGAAACCGCTGTTCGAGGTGGCAGACCATCTGCGATCGGGTGCGCTGGTGCCGGTGGCTGTCGCGACACCGCCCTTGCCGGTGCAACTGTCCGCGCTGATGCCGCATCGGCGGCTCAAGGATCCGAAAACCCGCCTGCTGGTCGATTTCATGGCCTCGCGGATCAAGGCCGAACTTGTCTCAAGGGTCGAGGGGCTATGATCCGCGCCCTCGCAGCCCTTGTGTTGCTGGCCGGTCCCGCGGCGGCGGGCGATGCGCGTTTTGTCGGCGAATGGGCCTGCCGCAGCGATCATGCGGAACTGAACGGGGCGGGCAAGCGCATCTCGGGCTTTACCCGCAGTTTCCGGCTGATCCTCCTGGACGATGGCACCTTTCTGGCCGAGGGGCGGCAGACGGGCTATGGCACGTTCCGCAGCTTTGGCGCCTGGCAGGTGCGGGGCGATACGATGACCGCACGCGGGGCCGAACGCGGCGGGTTTGGGCCGGGGCTTTTTACCCTGATGCTGAAGGCGATGGCCGATGGCACGCTGGTCGACATCTGGGAGATGAAGGACGACCGGGGCCGCGTGACCGCCCGCACCGCCGATACCTGCACCCGGCGCTGACCCTGGCCACGGCGCGCCTCCCTCCCCCCTTGTGGGGGAGGGATGGGGTGGGGGGGCCTCAGGCCGCGTCCAGCCCGCGCATCAGATCGGCGATCAGATCGTCCGCATCCTCCAGCCCGACCGACAGGCGGATCAGGCCCGGCGTGATCCCCAGTGCATCCTTCTGGTCCTGCGGCAGGCGCTGATGCGTCGTGGTGGCCGGATGCGTCGCGATGGTTTTCGCATCGCCCAGGTTGTTCGAGATCTTGGCAATCTCCAGCGCGTTCATGAAGCGGAACGCCGCCTCTTTTCCGCCTGCCACGTCAAAGGCCACCATCGTGCCGCCAGACCCCATCTGCCGCATCGCCAGATCGTGCTGGGGATGCGAGGGCAGGCCCGGATAGATCAGCCGCGGCACCTTGGGGTGGCCTTGCAGCGCCTTGGCGATGGTCAGCGCGCTGTCGGCCATCGCCCGGCAGCGCAGATCCAGCGTCGCCATGCCGTTCAGCATGATCCAGGCGGTGAAGGGGCTCATGGCGGCGCCGGTATGTTTCAGATAGGGCTCGGCCACCTTGCGCACGAAGTGCTGCGTGCCGCAGATCACCCCGCCAAGCGCGCGGCCCTGACCGTCGATATGCTTGGTCGTCGAATAGACCACCACATCGGCGCCCTGGTCCACCGCGCGGGAAAAGATCGGCGTGGCGAACACGTTGTCCACGATCACCAGCGCGCCAGCCGCATGGGCAATTTCGGAGACGCCTGAAATATCAACCAGTTCCAGCGTGGGGTTCGACATCGACTCGAAGAACACCGCCTTGGTTCCCGGCGTGACCGCCGCGCGCCACTGGTCCAGATCGGCGCCATCGACAAAGGTCACCCGAACGCCATAGCGGGTCAGCACCTCTTCGAGGATGTAAAGGCACGATCCGAACAGCGCCCGCGACGAGACGACATGATCCCCCGCCTTCAGCAGCGAGGTCAGCGCGCCATTGACGGCGGCCATGCCGCTGGCGGTGGCAAAGGCATCCTCGGTGCCTTCCAGCGCCGCGATGCGGTCCTCGAACATTCGTGTCGTCGGGTTGCCATAGCGGGCATAGATGAATTCATCCGGCCCCGACTGGAGGAACCGCGCCTCGGCCTGTTCGGCGCTGTCATAGGCAAAGCCCTGCGTGAGGAATATCGCCTCGGCCATCTCGCCATACTGGCTGCGGCGGCTGCCCTCGTGGACCAGTTTCGTGCGTGTCTTCCAGCTGTCGGCCATGGCGGACCCCCGTAGAAAAGCCCCGGACACCAGAGGCGCCGGGGCGAACCGGGGCTCCTCTTTAGCGGTTTGTTTAACGTGGCCCGCAATCCGGAAAACAAAGCGCCACAGATGCGGCGATACGCCCAGGCGCGCCGAAGGTCAAGGGACAGCTGGGCCGACCGGCGTGTCCTGGCTGAACAGGTTGATCCACCCGCCCCCCTGCCGCTGCCAGAGCGAGGAGACGAACATCACCTCGTCAGTATCGCAGCCCGGGCGGCGGAAGGTGGCACGATAGGCCAGCAGCGCCAGATCCGGGGCAGGGGCCAGAACGCGGGGGGCGTCCAGCCGAAAGGCGGCCACGCTTGGCCCGCCCGCCAGCTGGCCGACATGATCGTCACGCCCGGCAAAGCCCGTGGGATAGACGCCCAGAAACCCCGGTGCCAGCGCGGCCGCATCCGCCGCCGCATCGCCAGCGACCAAGGCCTGCCAGACGGCGGTTTCGGCGGCCAGAAGCTCGTCCAGCACTGTCTGTGTCATTCAGCCCCCGGTGCTCGGCCCCGCCGCCAGCTTGCCGCAGCGCGCTGGCGATGAAAAGCCGCCCCTTGCAGCGCGGGGCATTTCGGCCCAGCTTCTCCCCGTGAACAGCCCCGGAGACCTGCCATGACCGCGCCCATCGACCTTTATTACTGGCCCACGCCGAACGGCTGGAAAATCTCGATCGCGCTCGAGGAAATGGGGCTGCCGTATAACGTGCATCTGGTCAACATCGGGGCGGGCGAACAGTTCGATCCCGAATTCCTCAAGATCGGTCCGAACAACCGCATGCCGGTGATCGTCGATCCCGAAGGGCCGGACGGGATGCCGGTGTCGATCTTTGAATCCGGGGCGATCTTGCAATATCTCGCGCGCAAGACCGGCAAGTTCTATGGCACGACCGAACGCGACCGGATTTCGGTGGACCAATGGCTGATGTGGCAGATGGGCGGCGTCGGGCCAATGGCCGGACAGGCCCACCATTTCCTGTCCTATGCGCCGCAACTGGACCCGCCGCAGGTGCTGCCCTATGCACAGGACCGCTACCGCAACGAGGTCGCGCGGCTTTACGGCGTGCTGGATCGGCGGCTGGCCCAGTCCGAATTCGTCGCGGGCGGGTTCGTGTCGATTGCCGACATGGCGATCTGGCCCTGGGCGATCCTGTGGCAGCGGCAGGAACAGACGCTGGACGACAAGCCCCACATGGCCCGCTGGCTTGCCGCGCTGGAGTCGCGTCCGGGCTTTGCCGCCGGCAAGGCGCTGGCCGCCGACAAGCGCAGCACGGCGCCGATGGACAAGCAGGCGCAACAGGTGCTGTTCGGCAAGCGCCAGGGGTGAGGGCAGGGCGATCGCCCGGCGCGGCGCAAGGGGGCGGGGGTCACCCCGCCACGGCCCCCCACAGGATCAGCGCCTGACCGCCCCAGTAAAGCGGCCACAGCGTGCGGCTGGCCAGCAGCTGCGCGCCAGCGGCGTTCAGCCGGAACACCCGCAGCGCCAGGATCACGTCCGAGACCAGGAACAGCGCCGCCCCGATCCGCATCAACGCCTGTCCGGGCCCCGCGGGCAGCAGGGCCGCCGCCACCGCCATGGCCCCGATCACCAGCCCATAGCCCCGGACCGGCCAGCGCAGCGCGCCGGTGTGGGGCGCAAGCCAGACCTCGGTCGAGGCGATCAGCATCAGCAGCCCCGCGATGACCACCCAGCCCGCGCCCCCCGGCGCAACGGGCGCGCCGAAACTGCCCAGGAATGCGGCCACATAGGCCAGATGCCCCAGCGCAAAGGCCGCCATCCCGACCAGAAACCACCGCGTTCCGGGGCGTGACAGGGCAAAATCACCGGCCGAACCCAGCGCAAGGCCCAGCACGATCCAGACCGGCGCCCCCGTGGCCAAGCCGGCCAGCGCCAGCGCCGCTGTAGACAGGGTCTTGATCAGGCTGGCCTGCCAGCTGCCCCTGGCCCCGGCATGGGCCAGCCCATACCACAGGGCAGCCAGCGCAGCCGCGGACCAAAGCCCCGCGATCACCCCTGATCGTCCGCGATGCCATAGCGGCGCACCAGCCCGCCCTGCGCCATGAAAAAGGCGAACAGTGCGATCGGCAGGCCAAAGGTCTTGAAGCTGACCCAGGCATCGGTGGACATCAGCCGCCAGATCGCCTCGTTCGCCACGGCCAGCCCGGCAAAGAACAGCGCCATGCGGCGGGTCAGCGCCATCCAGCCCTGATGCTGCATGGGCATCACCTCGCCCATCAGCGCTGCCATATAGGATTGGCCGCGCATCAGGCCAAAGCCAAGGATGCCGGCAAACAGCGCATAGATGATTGTCGGCTTCATCTTGAAGAAGGTCTCGTCGTTCAGCCAGACGGTCAGCCCGCCGAACACGACGACCAGCACCAGCGTCAGCCCCTGCATCCGCGAGATCTTGCCCGTCAGCGCCCACAGGATCAGCGAGCAGACCACCATCAGCGGGATGAACGCCGCCGTCACGACGACAAAGCCGGAATAGTCGGTGCCGCCGATGGTAAAGACATGGTCCTTCCAGCGGCTGTAGCCAAAGAAGAACGCGATGACGGGGCCAAGCTCCAGCGCCATCTTTACCCAGGGGCTAATCTTGCGGTCGTCTGCCATATGTCCTCAGCCTGCCAGTTGCACGATCACGGCACCTGCCGCGATCAGGGTCATCAGGGCCACCCTGCGCGGCCCGGTGCTTTCGCCCAGCACCGCCCAGCCGATCAGCGCGGCAAAGACGGTCGAGGTCTCGCGCAGCACCGCCGCCTCGCCGACAGTGCCGATGCGGGTGGCGATCAGGATGGCGCCAAAGCTGATATAAGCGACCAGCGCGCCCAGAACAGCCTTTTTCGCGAACGGCCAGCGGTCGGCGCGCGGCAGCGCCACCATACGGCGCCGCGCCAGCAGCGGCATCAGGAAACCATCCAGAAGGAAGAACCATGCCAGAAAGGTGAACGGATCGGGCGGCTGGCGGATCGCCCAGGCGTCATAGGTGGTATAGGCAGCGACAAAGCCGCCGGTGATCACCGCAAGGCCAAGCGCGGGCAGCAGTGTGTCGCGGTTGTCCGTAACATGGCGCAGGTTATAGGCGGCCAGGCCGAAGATCCCCGCCAGCAGCACCCCCAGCCCCAGCCATTGCCCGCCGCTGAACTGCTCGCCAAAGACCAGACCGGCGCCCAGCACGGTGAACAGCGGCCCCGTGCCGCGCACGACCGGATAGACCACGGTATAGGCGCCGCGCGCATAGCTTGCCGCCTGCACCATCTTGTAGCCGGCATGGATCAGGAAGGCGCCGCCAAAGATCGGCCACATATGCGGCTCGGGCCAGGGCACGACGAACAGCGCAAAGGGCAGCGCCATCAGCGCATAGGCCAGGTCGATCCCGCCGCGCATCAGCCAGGGATCGAACCGGCCCTTTTGCAACGCCCCGAACAGCGCATGGGAAAAGGCCGCCAGCAGCGCGAGCCACAGCGCTGCCTGACGTCCGGCATCGGTGCCTTCGAGGGAAAGAAGCAGCTCGGTCATCGCAGCCGTGTCGCGGGGGGGGGGCGGGAAGTTCGGGGGTTTTCCACCCCGTCGCCGGCTGGTTCTTGAACCAGTGGCGAACAACCGGCAACCCCCAGAGGATATTTGGGGACAGAGGAATGAGTACGGCGGCGATCCCCGAAGGAGGCGGGCGGCGAGTCCTGAGGGCGGCGAGACGCGCGGCCCGGCCGCGTCAGGGCGTTCCGGCCCCGACAAGGGCGCGGGCGAAATCCTCGGGGTCAAAGGGGGCGAGGTCGTCGATCTGCTCGCCCACCCCGATCGCATGGATCGGCAGGCCAAAGCGGTCGGCCAGCGCGACAAGAACGCCGCCGCGCGCGGTGCCGTCCAGCTTGGTCATCACAAGGCCGGTGACATCGGCGATCTTGCGGAAAATCTCGACCTGGTTCAGCGCGTTCTGCCCGGTGGTGGCATCAAGCACCAACAGCGTGTTGTGCGGCGCGTTCGGATCGACCTTGCGCAGAACGCGCACGATCTTGGCCAGCTCTTCCATCAGGTCGGCGCGGTTCTGCAGCCGCCCGGCGGTGTCGATCAGCAGCAGATCGGCGCCATCGGCCTGCGCCTTGGTCAGCGCATCAAAGGCCAGGCTGGCCGGGTCGGTGCCCTGCGCCGCCGTCAGCACCGGCACCCCGGCGCGCTGGCCCCAGACCTGAAGCTGTTCGACCGCAGCGGCGCGGAACGTGTCGCCGGCCGCGATCACCACCTTCTTGCCGGCCGCGCGGAACTGGCTGGCCAGCTTGCCGATCGTCGTGGTCTTGCCCGAGCCGTTGACGCCCACCACCAGCACGACCTGCGGCTTTTGCGGATAGAGCGGCAGGGGCCGGGCCACAGGGTTCAGAATGCGCGCCACCTCGGCCGCCAGCGCGCCGCGCAGTTCCGCCGCGCCGATCCGGCGGCCAAAGCGGCCTTCGGCGATGTTGGCGGTCACGCGTGCGGCGGTATCGACACCCATGTCGGACTGGATCAGCAGATCCTCGAGACTTTCGAGCATCGCGTCATCGACCAGCCGTTTCGGCTCGCCCTCGGTCAGGCGGGAAATCAGGCCGGGTTTCGGGCCTTCGGGGGTCTGTGGCGCCTCGGCGACAATCTCGTCCAGCCCGCCCGAGAGGCGGGTCGAGGATTTGAACAGCCGGTCTTTCAGTTTGCCGAAGAAGGACATGCAAAGCCTTTCGCTGGCGGTTTCCCCCTGCTAGCGCAAGGGCGCGGCAAGGGGAAGCCGCCGATGGGCGGAAATGCGCGCTGGCCGGGGCGGGTGCTGGAAATCGGCTGGCGCTGGTGACATATTGGCGTTTCAATACCGTCATCCAAGCGTCATTCCTTCGATACATGAGCCTTGAGCGCCCGATCAACGCCGACCCCGATCTGCCGGCCCCGTTGCGGGCCGCGCTCGAGGCTGCCTTGCAGGGCCCGCCCCAGCGGGTGCAGCGGGTGGCGGCGGGGGGGCGGGCGGTCTGGCTCAAGCAGGCCGAACAGCTCTCGCTGCGCTGGCGGCTGCAAAAGGGCGATACCCGCCGCGCCTTTGATGCCGACCGCGAGGGGCTGCACGACCTTGAGGCGCTGGGCCTGCCGGTGGCGCATGTGGTGGCCGAGGGGCGGGATTTCTTTGCGACCGACGAGGTGGGGGTGCAGATCGCCCATCTTCTGCGCACGCCCGATCTGGGCGGGCCGGGGCGCATTGCGGCCTGCCGTGCGGCGGGGGCGGCGCTGGGGGCGCTGCACCGGGCGGGGGTGGCACATGGCCGCCCTTCGATCCGCGACATCTGCTGGGATGGTCAGGCGGCGCGGTTCATCGACCTTGAACGCTATCGCCGCGGGCAAGGCAGTCAGGCGGCGATGGCGCTGGATGTGCTGATCTTGATGCATTCGATGTTCGCGATCACCCGCGCCCCGGCCCCCGAGATCGACGCCGCGTTGCAGGGCTGGCGCGCGGTGGCGCCCACGGGATTGTGGCCTGCGGTGCTGCACCGCGCCGCGCGGGCGCGCTGGCTGGGCTGGATTGCCCGGCTGGCGCTGCGGCTTCGGCCGCGGTCCAGGGAACTGGGGGCGATCCCGCTGGTGCTGGACTGGATCGACCGTCAAGGGCGCGACACCGCAACGCCATGATTCCGGCGCCTTCCCGTGGCAGATGTGGCGCAAACGGGGATGTGGCCGATGACCATTCAAGGCAGGATCGCGGCGCTTTGGGTAGCCTTGCGCGGGGGCGATGAGGCCGCGCGCGCCATGCGCGCCTTTGCCATGATCACCCTGCTGCCGGTGGTCTTGCTGGTGCCGGGCCTCGCCATCGGCGGCTGGGGCGCGGTGCTGGCGCTGGCGTTCATCAGCCCGGCGGTCTGGATGCTGGACCGCTTTGCCGCAAGGGCCGCGCCCCATGTGCCAGGAGCGGATGAATTCCCGGCGGCTGACGGGCTGTCGGCCCTGCTTGCGCTGACGCATCTGGTGCTGTTGCCCGTGATGGTCTGGGCGCTGGCGGGGGGTGTCGATCTGTCGGGCTGGGCGCGGGCTGCACTGTTTGCAGGCTTCGGGCTGTGGATCGGGCAGGTGTCCAATTCCAACGCGCACGAGCTGATCCACCGGCAGGATCGCCGGCTGCGGGCGCTGGGGGTCGCGGTCTATGCCTCGGTCGGCTATGGGCACCATGCCTCGGCGCACCGGCTGGTGCATCATCGCTTTGTGGCGACCGAGGACGATCCGAACACCGCGCGGCGCGGCGAGAATTTCTATGATTTCGCGCGGCGCGCCTGGCCGGCCGAGTTCCGGGCCGGGCATCAGATGGAAACGCTGCTGCGCCGGCGGGTCAGGCGCGGGCCGCATCCCTATGTGGTCTATCTGGGCGGGGCGGCGCTGGCGATGGGGCTGGCGATGGCCCTGGGCGGTCTGGCGGGGCTGCTGGTCTGGCTGGGGCTGGCGGCCTGGGCGCAGGTGCAGCATCTGCTGTCGGATTATGTCCAGCATTACGGGCTTTTGCGCGCCCGTCTGCCAGGCGGCAAACCCGAGCCGGTGGGGCCGCAGCACAGCTGGGATGCGCCGCACTGGGCCTCGTCGGCGCTGATGCTGAACGCGCCGCGTCATGCCGACCATCATGCCCATCCGGGCCGGGCCTATCCGGCGCTGGATCTGCCCGATGGCGGGTTGCGGCTGCCCTACAGCCTGCCGGTGATGGCAACGGTTGCCCTGGTGCCGCCGGTGTGGTTCCGGCTGATGGATCGCCGCTTGCCACCTGCGCCGCCGCCCTCACTGCGGTTGTGATTGGCGGTGGGGCCCAGGCTGTGGCAGGCTGCCACCCGACCCCAGACCGGAGTGCCCGCCATGCGCCTTTGCCTTGCCGCCTGCCTGATGCTTGCCGCCGCCCCCCTTCGCGCTGCCGAGCCGCTGGACGGCGCCGCCTTCGAGGCGCGGGTTACGGGCCAGACGCTGGCCTTCGAGGTGCAGGGCCAGTCCTATGGGGCCGAACAATACCTGCCGGGGCGCCGGGTGATCTGGGCGTTTTCCGGTGGCCCCTGCCGCGCCGGCCAATGGTTCGAACCCGAGCCGGGCCGCATCTGTTTCACCTATGACCACGCCCCCGGCGATCTGCAATGCTGGGCCTTTTTCGACGAGGGCGGCCATCTGCGCGCGCGGTTCGAGGGGGGCCTGCCGCAGGATGATCTGATCGAGGCCAAGCGCAGCCCGGCGCCGCTGTCCTGCCCGGGGCCGGATGTGGGGGTCTAAGCGGGCGCTATGCCACCAGCAGCGCGGGGGTCACCCCGCCCATGCCCGGTGGCGGCCCTTCAGCCCGTCAGGTTCGCATCCTTCAGCAGCCGTCCATGGCGGCGCACCTCGGCCAGCACCTCGCCAAAGGTGGTCAGCCCGCGCGCCTGCAGCATCGGCACCAGTTTGAGGAACGCCTCGGCCGTCGCCATCGTGTCGCCAATCGCGGTGTGGCGGGCCTCTTCGGGGATGGTGATGCCCAGCCGGTGGGTCAGCGCATCGAGCGAATGCACATCCGACTGCCCCCAGATCACCGCCGACAGCAGCACGGTATCAAGGATCGGGTTGTCAAAGCGCAGGCCCAGCTCGCCCTCGCGCCGGCGCAGGAAGGTCATGTCGAAGGGCGCGTTATGGGCGATCAGCACCGCGCCTTCGGCAAAGCGGTGAAAGCGGGGCAACACCTCGGCCACGCCGTCCGCCCCGGCCACCATCGCATCGGTGATGCCATGCACCTCGGTCGAGCCGGGCGGGATCGGGCGGCCGGGGTTGACCAGCGTGTCAAAGACCTCGCCTTCGACGCGCCGTCCGTTGACTAGTCGGACGGCGGCGATCTGCACGATCTCGTCGCCTTGCTGGGGCAAAAGGCCGGTGGTTTCGGTATCAAACACCACGCAGGTCAGCTGATCGAGCGGGGTGTCGGCCACCGGGGCAGAGCGTTCGCGCGAGAGCAGGTCAAAATCATAGACCACCGCGCGGGCGACCGGGGCAGGGCGACGCCCGGCGCGGCGGGCCTGACGGATCGGCAGGCACAGCCGGGCCGTGCCGTTGATACCTTCGGGCCAGCATTCGGTGGCATGGGTCTGCAGAACGGCCCGGCCTGTCAGTTCGGCAAGACCGGGCTCCAGCGGGCTTTCCAGCCATTGGTCCAGCGTGCCGACCGGCAGGGCAGGGCCGTCCCAGCCCAGCACGATCAGCGCGCCGGTGCCATCCTCGGCGATCTCCAGCCGCAGGGCGGCCAGCCCGGCATGGGCGGCAAGGCGGCGGGCCAGTTCGGCCACCAGAACGACAATCTCGAACCCGTTGCAGCGCAAGAGCAATTCCGCCGCCGTGCCGCTGACGGCCAGCCCCGCGCCTTCCAGCCGGGCCCGGATGCTGTCCAGCAGGTCCGAGGCGCGCGTCATCGACAAGAGCGCCCAGTCGCTGCGCCCCTCATCGTAGCGGGCGCCCAGTTCGGTGATGGCGCGGGTCAGCAAGGCCACCTCGGCCCGCATCGCGCGGTCCAGCGCGCCGCCGGGATCGGCGCCGCTGTCTTCGGCCAGAACGCCCATCACGGTCTGCAGATTGGCGGCCGGGCGGCGCACGCGGTCAAAGACCTCGGCCAGCAGCGCCTCGCGCTTGGCATGGGCGGCCAGATCGGCGGTCACATCGCGCAGGGTCAGCACATAGCCGGGGCCCGCCTGATCGGGGGCATGCAGCAGGCGCATCCGCGCGGCCAGCAGGCGCGGCGCGGGGCCGGTGGTGGCGCACAGAAGGTCCGAGGCCGCCTCGGCATCGTCGGTGTCCAGCAGACGGTCATAGGCATGGCGCACCGGCCCTTCGCGCAGGTAGCCAAAGATGGTGCGGTCCAGCCCCGGCGCGCCCGAGGCGCTGCCCAGCAAGTCCTGCGCCATGCCGTTGTAGAACACCAGCTGATGCCCCGCCGAACATAGCAACACCCCCACCGGCACATCCGACAGCAGGGTTTCCAGCCGCGCCTTTTCGGTCGCCAGCCGCGTGGTTTCGCGCGCGACGGATTCGGCCAGCGCATTGCGGGTCTCTGCCAGCTTTGCCAGCGCCGCCCCCACGGCGGGCGCCAGATCGCCCAGATAGCGGGCGGTTTCGCGGTCCATCTCGCTGCCCACATCGGCATGGGACCGGCTGCGGATGCTGCCGGCCAGCCGCTCGATCGCGCGGGCGACATGGGTGTCGAACAGGAACCAGACCCAGGCGACGATCCCCAGCAGGACGAACCCCGCCACCATGCCGCCCTGGACAAAGGCGTTCAGCGTCTCGGGCGTGCCAAGGCGGCGATAGCCCAGCCACAGCCCGGCGATCAGCGCCGCCAGCCCGCCAAGCGCCAGCAGCGCAAAGAACAGGAAGATGCGCAGGCGCAGGCTGAGCCGGTCAACCATGCGCCGGGCCCCCGTCCTGAGGCGGCGCCCCGGACAGAAGCCTTCGCACCTCCTCGCGCAACTCCTTCAGCTCGAAGGGTTTCGAGATGAACCCGTCGGCCCCCAGCGCCAGCCCCTTGCGCCGTTCAATGGCGGAACCGCGGGCGGTCATCATCAGGATTTTCACATCCGACAGCGCCGGATCCAGCCGCACGCCCTGACAGATTTCATAGCCCGAGACCTCGGGCAGCATGACATCAAGCAGCACAAGGTCGGGATGCGTGCCGCGGATGCGGGCCATGGCCTCGCCGCCATTGGCCACGCGGTCATGGTCATAGCCCTCGCGGGTGAGCAGATAGTCGAGCGCGATGGCGATGTTGTCCTCGTCCTCGACCACCAGAATGCGTTTCTTCCCCCCATCAGCGCCCATGGCTATCCTCCGTGGCAGGCCGCCGCCAGCACCGGGTCGCCCGCGTCCAGCGCCACCCAGGTGCCGCCCGACAAGGTGCCAGTGTCCGAAAATGTCACGCCCTCGGTCACATCGACGCGCCGCGATCCGGCGCAATCGAACATGACCAGGATTTCCTGATCCTTTTGCCAGCGGGCAAACCGCCAGACCGGGGCCAGCACCAGATCGGGCGCCTGCGGGTTGCGCAGCGCCTTGCGGGTGTCGACCAGCCAGGCCTCGGTCACCAGCGGAAAGGCATAGGTCCAGGGCCGCAGGGGCGAAGAACTTTCGCCGATCCGCGCCAGTTGCACGCCTTCGGGGATCCCCGCCTGA
Source organism: Gemmobacter nectariphilus DSM 15620 (assembly GCF_000429765.1). Classification (GTDB taxonomy): domain Bacteria; phylum Pseudomonadota; class Alphaproteobacteria; order Rhodobacterales; family Rhodobacteraceae; genus Wagnerdoeblera; species Wagnerdoeblera nectariphila. The sequence continues at coordinate 14,658 of NZ_AUCM01000003.1, forward strand.
AGGCGCGGAAACCAGCCGTATTCCGACCAGACCGAGGCGCCCAGCATCCCAAGGCCCGCCAGCGCCGGGGCCAGCCATTTCGGCAGCCGATGCCCGCTGAGCCGGCGCAAGAACAGGCCGATGCCCGCGCCGCCGACGCCTGCGATCAGAATGGCCAGAAATTCAAAGGTCATGTGCGGGGCCCCCTCAGCCCGGAGCGCCCCGGCTGGAGGCCGAGGATTGCATGGTGCGCACGACGACAAAGGCATCGCGCAAATGGCTGCGTTCGAAATCCGACAGATCGGCCGGCGCAAGGAAATTGTCGGGCTTGCGCCGCATCTGGACCAGCGTGGCCTGGTTGCGCAGGCGCGTGTCGGCGATCAGGTCATAGGCCTCGATCAGATCGCGCGCGCCGGACACCGAAATCACCCCGGCCTCTTCGGCGGCCAGCAGGCGGGCGCGGGTGTTGACAGCTGTCAACTTGCCGCGCAGCGCATAGATGCGACCCAGATCGACCACCGGCACCACGCCGTTCAGCTTCATGTCGATATGGTTGCGATGCTCGCCCGAACGGATGGTGGCAAAGCCGCGCAAAAGGCCCAGCGGCGGCTGATGCTTGAGGCTGTTCGAGATCATGTGCGCAACAAAGATCGAGTTCTTTGCCGCCAGATCCAGCGTTTCCGCCTGAAGGTCCGAGAACAGCGAGACCTGCCCCCCGATCGGGCGCAGATCGAACATCACCGAGGACAGCATCTGCGCCATCGGATCAGGCTTGTTGACCCAGCCGGCGAAATAGTCGCGCCAGACGCTGACCGGCTGGCACCAGCGCGGGTTGGTCGCCATCATGTCGCCGGGGCAATAGTAATAGCCCGCCGCGTTCAGCCCGTCCGACACAAAGTGCGCAAGGCGCTGGAAATAGTCCATGTCGCCGGGCGCCATGGCATCGTCGATGAACAGGCAGTTGTCCTGATCCGACACGCCGGTCTGCTCCTGCCGCCCCTGACTGCCGCAGGCCAGCCACAGATAGGGCACGGGCGGGGGGCCAAGCTCGGCCTCGGCCATGGCCAGAAGGCGGCGGGTGACGGCATCGGCAATGTCGGTGATCAGGCGGGTCACGACCTCGTGCGCGTTATGGGCGCCGACCAGCTGCATCAGCAGTTGCGGGATGCGGGCGGTGGTGGCGGCCATGTCGGCCAGGGTGTCGGCGGTGGCCACATCGCGCACCAGAACGGCGGCGCTGACGGCCTGAAAGCGGGTCAGGTCGGTCTGTGTGACCATGCCAAGCAAGGCGCCATCGCGCACCACGGGCAGATGGCCGATGCGCCGTTCCAGCATCATGTGCAGAACGTCCGACCCCAGCGCCTCGGGCGGCAGCGACAAGGGGTCGGGGGTCATCACCGCATGGACGGGCGTTGCCGGGTCGCGCCCTTCGGCCAGCACCTTGTTGGTCATGTCGCGGGTGGTCAGCAGGCCGACGAACCGCCCCCCATCCACCACGCCAAGGCTGGAGACATGTTCGTCGCGCATGATCCGCGCGGCCTCGGTCACTGTGGCGGTCGGCCCGCAGGTGACCGGCTTGCGCGCCATCAGATCGGCGACCTTGCGGGTGGCCAGATCGGGGCCGCGGGTTTCAATCGCCCGGCCGCGGTTGAAGAACCGCTCAAAGGCCGGGCGGGTGGCGATCAGGCGGCGGAAGTCATCTGCGGGCAGCATCAGCACGACCGAAGGTTCCGCCGTGCGCGCCGTGGTCAGCGCGGTTCCATCGCGCATCAGCCCGCGTTCGCCAAAGGTGTTGCGCGGACCCAGCAAGGACACCAGCGCGCCCGAGGGGTCGACCACCTCGACCGCGCCGGATTTCACCAGATAAAGCCCCTCGAGCGGCGCGCCGGCGGTGTAGATCTGCTGGCCCGCCTCCAGCACCATGCGGCCGAAGGAACTGGCGACTCGCGCCAGCTCGTCCTGCGGCAGGGTATCATAGGGGTGCACCGTTTCCAGAAAGGCGGCGATGCGGCCCTGGGGCGTCTTGTCGGTCATCGCGGTCCTCCCTTTGGTATCTTGCGCGCCGGGTTGGCCCCGGTCTGGCGATGTGCGGGGGGCGGCAGGGCCGCCCCCTCGCGGGTCTTGTCAGTGCGCCTGGGCCTTGCCGGCGCCACGCGGCACGCGGATCGATTCCACCAGGTCCTGCACTTCGCGCGGCGGGGCGGCGGTCATCGACGACACCAGGAAGGCAACGCCGAAGTTGAGCGCTGCGCCCACCGTGCCGATCGACAGCGGCGAGATGCCGAAGAAGTAGTTCGCCGCAGTGTCCGGGAAGGTCGCCGTGCCCGGGATGAAGAACCATCCCTTGTAGAGGAAGATGTAGACGGCGGTGAAGACCAGGCCCACCAGCATCCCGGCGATCGCGCCTTCCTTGTTCACGCGCTTGGAGAAGATCCCCATCATCAGCGCCGGGAAGATCGTCGCAGCCGCCAGACCGAAGGCCAGCGCCACCACCTGCGCGGCAAAGCCGGGCGGGTTGAGACCAAGCCAGGTCGCCACCAGGATGGCGCCGGTCATCGAGATACGCGCGGCCAGCAGCTCGTTCTTTTCCGAGATGTTCGGATTGATCGAGCCCTTGATCAGGTCGTGGCTGATGGCCGAGGAAATGGCCAGCAGCAGGCCTGCCGCGGTGGACAGCGCCGCCGCGATGGCGCCGGCGGCGACCATCGCCACAACCCAGCCGGGCAGGGCGGCGATTTCGGGGTTGGCCAGCACCATCATGTCGTTGTCGACCTTGATGAGTTCGTTGCCGGCAAAGCCCATTTCCTTGGCCTTAGCGGCCACGGCTTCGTTCTTGTCGTTGTAGTACTGGATCAGCCCGTCGCCGTTCTTGTCCTCGAACGCCAGAAGGCCGGTGGCTTTCCAGGTGTTGATCCAGGACAGTTCAGGCTTGGAGTTGATATCCTCGAGCGACAGGGCCGGGGCCGAGAAGGCCTGCCCCTGAACCGCGCCCGGCCAGAAGGTGGTCGACAGGTTCAGACGCGCCATCGCGCCCACGGCCGGGGCCACGGTATAGAGCAGCGCGATGAACACCAGCGCCCAGCCGGCCGAGGACCGGGCGTCCGAGACCTTGGGCACGGTGAAGAAGCGGATGATGACGTGGGGCAGACCCGCGGTGCCGATCATCAGCGACATGGTGAACAGGATCATGTTGAACATGTTCGCCGAATCCGAGGTATAGGCCTTGAAGCCCAGCTCGGTCACCACCGCATCCAGCTTTTGCAGCATCGCCATGTCGCCGCCGCCCGGAGCATAGTTGCCGATCAGGCCCAGCTGCGGCAGCACATTGCCGGTCAGCGCCAGCGAGATGAACAGCGCCGGGATGGTATAGGCCACGATCAGCACGACATATTGCGCCACCTGGGTATAGGTGATGCCCTTCATGCCGCCGAACACCGCATAGAGGAACACGATCGCCGCGCCGATATAAAGGCCGGTGTCGGTGCTGACCTCCAGGAAGCGCGAGAAGGTCACGCCCACGCCGCGCATCTGGCCGATCACATAGGTCACCGAGATGACGATCAGGCAGATCACGGCCAGAAGCCGCGCGCCGCCGGAATAGAAGCGATCGCCGATGAATTCCGGCACGGTGAACTTGCCGAACTTGCGCAGATAGGGCGCGAGCAGCAGCGCCAGCAGCACATAGCCGCCGGTCCAGCCCATCAGATAGGCCGATTGTTCATAGCCGCCGGCCGCCGACATGGCGATGATCCCGGCCATCGAGATGAACGAGGCCGCCGACATCCAGTCGGCACCCGTCGCCATGCCGTTCAGAACGGGGTGAACGCCTTGGCCGGCCGCATAGAATTCCGCCGTCGAACCGGCGCGCGCCCAGATCGCGATGCCGATGTAGATCGCGAAGGTGATGCCGACGAAGACGAGGTTGAGGGTAAACTGATCCATGTGCCCCGCCCCTTACTCGTCGACGCCGAATTCGCGGTCGACCTTGTTCATCTTCGCCGCATAGGCGAAAATGAGCACGAGGAAGACGTAGATCGACCCGTTCTGCGCGAACCAGAAGCCCAGATCGGTGCCGCCGATGTGGATCCCCTTCAGGACCGGTCGCAAGATGATGCCAAGGCCGAAGGAACAGACGAACCACACCGCCAAGGATATGAGGATGATGCGGACGTTTGCTGCCCAGTAGGCCGAGGCTGACTTGTTGTCTGCCATAAGCGTTTCTCCCTGTTTGACTCTGCCGGGCGCCGATCTGACGCCAGGCCCCCCTTCATTGCGCCGATAGGCGCCCCACGATGGCAGAAAGGCTGCTGGCGACGGTGTCGATGCCGGCCATGGCGTCGATCCGTTGCAGCACCCCGCGTGCCTCGTAATAGGCGATCAGCGGTGCCGTCTGCGCGTGATACGCGGCAAGCCGCGCCCCGGCAGTTTCGGCGTTGTCGTCGGCCCGGCGCTTGAACGCCGTGCCGCCGCATTTGTCGCAAACCCCCGCCGTGGCGGGTTGCTTGAAATCGTCGTGATAGCCCTCGCCGCACCCTGCACAGGTGTAGCGCCCGGCGACGCGGGCAATCATCGCCTGATCGTCGACCTCCATCGAGATCACCGAGGTGACCTTCATCCCCGATTGCGCCAGCAGCCCGTCCAGCGCCTCGGCTTGGCCGGCGGTGCGGGGAAAGCCGTCAAGGATGACGCCCTTGGCGGTGTCCGGGTCGGCCATGCGATCCCGAAGGATCGCAAGGACGATGTCATCGCTGACCAGACCGCCGGCCTCCATCACCGCCTTGGCCTGTTTGCCGGCATCCGTGCCCGCCGCCACGGCGGCGCGCAGCAGATCGCCGGTGGACAGCTGGACAAGGCCGAACTCCTCTTCCAGCATCCGCGCCTGGGTGCCCTTGCCGGCGCCGGGCGGGCCCAGCAGGATCAGCACGGCCGGACGGGTCATGGTGTCGTCCTTCATCGCTCAGCCCCGGTTCATGCGGTTGGCGATCAGATCGTCCACGACCGACGGATCGGCCAGCGTCGAGGTATCCCCCAGCGCGCCATAATCGTTCTCGGCGATCTTGCGCAGGATGCGGCGCATGATCTTGCCCGAGCGCGTCTTGGGCAGGCCCGGCGCCCACTGGATGAGGTCCGGCTTGGCGATCGGGCCGATCTCGGTGCGCACCCAGGCCTCCAGCTCCTTGCGCAGGGCGTCGGTGGGTTCGATCCCGTTCATCAAGGTGACATAGGCATAGATGCCCTGGCCCTTGATTTCATGCGGGTAGCCGACGACGGCGGCCTCGGCCACCTTTTCATGGGCGACCAGCGCCGATTCCACCTCGGCCGTGCCCATCCGGTGGCCCGAGACGTTGATCACGTCATCGACGCGGCCGGTGATCCAGTAATAGCCATCCGCATCGCGCCGGCAGCCGTCGCCGGTGAAATAATAGCCGCGATACTGGGCGAAATACGCCTCCTGAAAGCGTTCGTGATCGCCCCACAGCGTGCGCATCTGGCCCGGCCAGCTGTCGGCGATGCACAGAACGCCCTCGGTTTCGGTGTCGGTCTGGACGGCGGCGGTGTTGGCATCGAGCACCACCGGCTTGACGCCAAAGAACGGCTTGGTGGCCGATCCCGGCTTGGCGGCGATCGCGCCGGGCAGCGGGGTCAGCATGTGCCCGCCGGTTTCCGTCTGCCAGAACGTATCGACGATGGGGCATTTGCCCTTGCCGACATGGGTGTTGTACCAGTTCCACGCCTCGGGGTTGATCGGCTCGCCGACCGAACCCAGCAGCTTCAGGCTGGACAGGTCATACTTTTCCACCCATTCGGCGCCCAGCCCCATCAGGCTGCGGATCGCGGTGGGGGCGGTGTAGAACTGGTTGACCTTGTGCTTTTCGCACACCGCCCAGAACCGCCCGGCGTCGGGATAGGTCGGAACGCCTTCGAACATCAGCGTGGTGGCGCCATTGGCCAGCGGACCATACAGGATATAGCTGTGCCCGGTCACCCAGCCCACATCGGCCGTGCACCAGAACACGTCGCCATCGTGATAGTCGAAGGTGTATTGATGCGTCATCGCGGCATAGACCAGATAGCCGCCCGAGGTATGCACCACCCCCTTCGGCCGCCCGGTCGAGCCCGAGGTGTAGAGGATGAACAGCGGATCCTCGGCCCCCATTTCCACATAGGGGCAATAGGGCTTGGCCTCGGCCATCTCGGCCTTGAGGTCGACATCGCGGTCCTGCACCCAGGTGGTCTGATCGCCGGTATGCTTGACGACCAGGCACTTGATCTTGTCGGAGCAGTCGAACAGCGCCTTGTCGGCGTTCGATTTCAGCGCCGTCTTCTTGCCGCCGCGGGGGGCGAAGTCGGCAGTGATCACCACCTTGGCGCCGCAATCGTTGATCCGGCTGGCCAGGCTGTCGGGCGAGAAGCCGGCAAACACCACCGAATGGATCGCGCCCAGCCGGGCACAGGCCAGCATCGCATAGGCGGCTTCGGGGATCATCGGCAGGTAAAGGACCACGCGGTCGCCCTTGGTGACGCCGTATTTCTTCAGCACATTGGCCATGCGGCTGGTCTGTTCCAGCAGCTGGGCATAGGTGATGTGCTGGGCAGGCTGCGCCGGATCATCGGGTTCCCAGATGATCGCGGTCTGGTTGGCCCGCGTGATCATGTGGCGGTCGATGCAGTTGGCCGAGACGTTCAGCGTGCCATCGCGGAACCAGTTGATCGACACCTTGCCATAGTCAAAGGTCGTGTCCTTGACGCTGGTATAGTCGCGGATCCAGTCGATCCGCTTGCCATGTTCGCCCCAGAAGGCCGCCGGATCGGCCATCGAGGCATCATACATCCGGGCATAGCGTTCGGCGTCGATATGCGCGCCTGCGGCGAAATCGGCTGACGGCGGATAGACTCCGGCTGCTGCCTGTTCAGACATGGGCTCCTCCTTGATGCATGCGTGTGGCGGCGCACCGCCCGGCCAGGTATCCCGGCCACTCCATTCCCTTGACGGCAGTGTAAACCATTGGTGAAGTTTCGCGTAAGCCCTTTTTTCACAATGATTTTTCTGTCAATCAATTCACGCTGCGCTGCGGTATTTTGTAAATTTCTGTAAACATCCGGCCGGTAGCCAAGCAAAATCAAGCAATTGGCGGCAAAGGCTCAGAACCGGCGCGAAGCTGGCCCCGAACACCGCCCGCGCACGACCCGCGCGGCCGGGTGACGCAGGGTCACAATCATGCTGCACGCGCAAGATTGTTGCGTCATAAGGGCTGACGTTTTTCGAATCAGTCGGGTTTTGCCGCGAACTCGGTGAGCGCATCCTCGACGCTGGCGCGCCAGCGCACATGCGGCTCGCGCAGGCCATGGGCCAGCAGGGTGCGGCGCACCTCGGGGCTGGCGCCGGTCAGCACCAGATGGCCGCCGGTGCGGTCCATCTTGCGGGCCAGCAGCTCGAACGAACGCGCGCCGGAACTGTCGACAAAGGGCACGTCGGCAAAGTCCAGAACAAAGACCCCCGGCCGGTCGGCAATGCGGTCCAGCACCGATCCGACGGTCGCTGCGGCGCCAAAGAAATAGGCCCCGTGCAGCCGGTAGACGACCGCATCGCCTGACTGTTCGACCGGGGTTTCGCGGCTGTGCGGCTCCACGCGCGCGGCTTCGGACATGCGGCGGATGAAGACCGCCCCGCCAATCGCGGCCCCCGCGACGATGCCTTCGGTCAGATCGCGGAACACCACCAGCAGGAAGGTCACCAGAACGATGGCCGCATCGGCACGGCTGGCGCGCACGAGGGCCCAGAATTCCTCTTTCTCGGCCATGTTCCAGGCGACCACGGCCAGAACCCCGGCAAGGGCTGCCAGCGGGATATAGCTGGCCAGCGGCGCCGCGATCAGCAGCACCAGCAGCACGAACAGCGCGTGCAGCATCCCCGAGACCGGACCTCGGCTGCCCGCGCGCACATTGGTGGCCGTGCGCGCGATCGTTCCCGTGACGCAAAAGCCGCCGAACAGCGCCGAGCCGACATTGGCCGCCCCCTGCGCCACCAGCTCGGCATTCGATCGGTGGCGCCGCCCGCTCATCCCGTCGGCGACCACGGCCGAGAGCAGCGATTCAATCGAGCCCAGCAGCGCAAAGCTGACCGCATAGGGCAGGGCGGCCAGCACCAGCGCACCGTCCATCAGCGGCAGGCGCGGGGCAGGCGGGGTGCGCGGCAATGCGCCGAACCGGGTGCCGATGGTGTCCACCGGCAGCACCAGCACGGCAGCCGCCACCGAGGCGAGGGCGATGGCGATCAGCATCCCGGGCCAGTGCGGGCGGATCCGTTTCAGCCCCTGGATGACCCCGATGGTGGCCAGCGCAAGCCCAAGCGCCGCCAGTGTGACCGTGCCGCGCGCCGCCCACAGGGCCTCGACCTTGTGGACGATCTCGGCCGGTTCGGGGCCGGCCAGGGTCAGGCCGAACAGATCGCGCATCTGGCTGGCCAGGATGATCACCGCGATGCCGGCCGTGAACCCCACGGTCACCGGATAGGGAATGAACTTGACATAGGTGCCCAGCCGCAGCGCCCCGACCGCCATCAGCACGAAGCCCGACAGAAAGGTCGCCAGGATCAGCCCGTCGATGCCAATCTGCATCACGCAGGCCGAGACCAGCACGATGAACGCCCCCGCCGGCCCGCCGATCTGATAGCGCGATCCCCCAAGCGCCGAGACCAGAAAGCCCCCGACAATGGCGGTATACAGCCCGCGCTCGGGCCCCACCCCGCTGGCAATCGCGATCGCCATCGACAGCGGCAGCGCGACAATGGCGACGGTCAGCCCTGCCAGCGCATCGGCGCGCAGATCGCCCGCCCCATAACCTTCGCGCAGCACGGTGACGATCTTCGGCGTGAATTCCTCGACAATGGACATGATCGGTGCCCGGCCCCCTTGACCCCCCAGTCCTTGCAGCGCAGGAGATGCCTGCCCGAGCCACCTGTCAAGTGACGCGAAGGACACCCCATGACCACGCCGCCCCGCCCGGATCCCTTTCAGCCCGCCGATGCCGAGGCCCGCGCCCTGTCGCGCCAGCTGCTGGCCGAGGCGCGGTTCGCAGCCCTTGCCGTGCTGGAGCCTGGCAGCGGCCTGCCGTTCTGCAGCCGCATCGGTCTGGGTCTTGACGCCCGGGGTCTGCCGCTGTCGCTGGTCTCGGGCCTTGCGCTGCACACCCGCGCGCTGCGCGAGACCCCGGCCTGTTGCCTGCTGATCGGCGAGCCGGGCGCCAAGGGCGACCCGCTGACCCATCCGCGCCTGTCGCTGCGGGCAAGGGCCGAGTTCATCGCGCGCGACAGCGATGACCATGCCGCCCTGCGCGCGGCCTGGCTTGCGCGCAATCCCAAGGCCAAGGTCTATGCCGACCTGCCCGATTTCACCTTCGTGCGCTTCCGCCCGGTCTCGGCCGCACTGAATGGCGGGTTCGCCCGCGCCTTCGTGATGACCGAGGCCGATCTGGCCCCCGATCCCGTCCGCTGACAGATGCGCGCCGCAGCCGCCCCGCACATGGGCGGGCACGGCCGACATTCGGACAAGGGCAATCGCCCCCATCGCCGCGCCACCCTGGCCCCTTTGCCTTTTTCCAAATACCCTGCGGGGAGGTCCGGAGGGGTGCAAAACCCCTCCGGCGCCGGGGCCGGGCCCACCGGCAACCGGGTCTCGATCAGTCCTGCCCGTGCCAGCCGCCTTGCGCGCGGATCTCGGTCGAAGAGGCCGGGTTCAGCGGCAGATCCACCATGCACCAGACCGGGGCCCCGGCCTGTCCCAGCAGGCGCGAATCCTCGGATGACAGGCGATGGCGTTCCATATACCGGGCGGCCGGGGAAAACCGCGCCCCCAGCCGGCTGCCCGGCCGCGCCAGCACGCCGATCGGCACGGTATCCGCGATGCGCCGCCAATCTTCCCACCGGTGAAAGCTCGCAAGGTTGTCCGACCCCATCAACCAGACAAACCGCACCCCCGGATACAGACGGCGCAGCGCCGCCAGCGTGTCGGCGGTATAGCGCGTGCCCAGCACGGCCTCGACCCCGGTGATGCTGACCTTCGGATGCTGCATGATCTGCCGCGCCTGATCCAGCCGCCGCGCCATGCTGGCCGGCCCCCGCGCCTTCAGCGGATTTCCGGGCGAGACCATCCACCACACCCGGTCCAGCCCAAAGCGGCGCAGGGCGGCAAGCGTGATGTCCACATGGCCCTGATGCGCAGGATCGAAGGACCCGCCCAGAAGACCGATCACCATGCCGGCCCGGGCCTTGGGCAGATCGGCGCGCAAGGGGGCAGGGCGGCTCATAGCGCCCGGATCCAGAATTGCAGCCGCTTGGGGCTGGCCTTGGCCTCGGTGATGTCCTTCCAGGTGAATTCGGCAACAGCGCCGGGCAAGGTGCGATAGCCTCGCGCGGTCCAGAAACCATCCAGCGGGCGATAGCCCTCGGGCCGGGCCGGGTGATCGGCCGGCCGGATCACCGCACAAAAGGCGCTGTAGCCAAAGCCCAGACGGCGGGCGTGATCCTCGCGCGCATCGAAAAACCGATGGCCCAGACCCTGACCGCGATACGCAGGCAGCAGCACCGATTCCGCGCAATAGAACACCTGATCCAGCGCCAGCCCTGTTCCCGCAAAGGCCGCCGCGAAATCGTCGGCGTGATCGGCCAGCGGCGTTCCGGTCGAGGCCCCGACCAGCCGGTCCCCGTCAAAGGCGCCGACCACGACGGCACCGGGGCTGGTGCGATAGCTCTCCAGATAGCGGCGCTCATAGGCCATGTCGCCGTCGTAAAGATAGGGAAAGTCGCGAAACACCGCGATGCGCAGCCGTGCCACATCGTCCAGGGCTGCCTCCAGCGCGGCGCCGGTCAGGGGGGTGACCTGGATCATGCGGAAACCTGAGCCACCCAGTCGGCCAGGTTGTAAAAGGTCGTCACCCGCGCGATGCGCCCACCCTCGATGTCGAAGAAGGCCCCTGCAGGCAGCACATAGCGCTGACCGCGCGCCTCGGGCAGGCCGGGATCGGTTTGCAGATATTCGCCATGCACCACGAATTCGGCTGCCGCACGGCGGCCATCGTCGGTGGCAAAGACCACGATATCCGTCAGCTCTTCGCGGTAGGACACGCCCATATGCGCGCAGAACTCGGCAAACAGCGCCTTGCCGCGCCGGATCCCGCCTTCGTTGACCCGGTGTTCCACCTGATCGCTCACCAGATCCAGCATGCCCTGCGGATCGGCGGCATTGAAGGCCGCATAATAGCGGTGGATCAGGTCGATGGCGTCTTGACGGGTCATGGCGTCCTTCCGGGCAAGGTCAGGGCCATATGCACACAGGCCCGTGATTTGCGCAACGGCCCCATGGGGCTTGCCCTGCCGCCATTGCGGGGGTATCGGCAGGCGCCTTGCCCGCACGGGATGCCGCCAATGCCTGCCATCACCACCATTCCCCAGCTTGTCGCCGCTGGCCTTGCCGCGCCCGATCAGGCGGCCGTGCTGGAGGATGTCGCACAGGAATTCCGCGTGCTGATCTCGCCTGCCATGCAGGGCGCCATGACCGCCGAGGGCGTGGCCCGCCAGTTCCTGCCCGATCCGCGCGAGCTGGTCATCCACCCCGAGGAACTGCGCGATCCCATCGGGGACCGCGCGCATGAACCCGTGCCCGGCCTGACCCACCGCTACCCCGACCGGGCGATCCTGCATCTGACCCAGACCTGCGCGGTCTACTGCCGGTTCTGCTTTCGCCGCGAGACGGTGGGCGATGCCGGCACCTTGCCCGATGCGGCGCTGGAGCCGGTGTTCGCCTATCTTGCCGCCACCCCGGCAATCCGCGAGGTGATCCTGACCGGGGGCGATCCGATGGTCCTGTCGCCCCGCCGGCTGGGGGCGGTGATCGCCCGGCTGTCCGGGCTGGGGACACTGGATGCGATCCGCATCCATACCCGCGTCCCCGTGGTGGCGCCCGAGCGGATCACGCCCGCGATGCTGGCGGCGCTGCGGGTCGATATCCCGGTCTGGCTGGTCGTTCACACCAACCACGCCGACGAGCTGACGCCGGACGCCCGCGCCGCGCTGGGGCGGCTGGCCGATGCCGGGGTGCCCCTGTTGTCGCAGACCGTCCTGCTGCGCGGTGTCAACGATACGCCCGAGGCGCTGGAGGCACTGTTCCGTGCGCTCTATCGGCTGCGGGTCAAGCCCTATTACCTGCACCATTGCGATCTGGCCCGCGGCGCCGGACATTTCCGCACGACGATTGCCAGGGGGCAGGCGATCATGGCCGCTCTGCGCGGGCGCCTGTCGGGGGCGGCGCTGCCAACCTATGTGCTGGATATTCCCGGCGGGCACGGCAAGGTGCCGATCGGGCCGGGATATCTGGCCCAAGGGCCGCACGGCTGGACCGTCACCGATCCGCAAGGCCGCACCCACACCTATCGCGATCCGGGCTAGAGCCGCACAAAGCCGGTTGCCGCCGGCGCATCTTCCAAGCATATGCCGCGACCATTCAGCGGCGGACATTGCAAGGAGATCATGGATGCCCGGCATTCATCTGACAGACGGCCGGTATCTGGCCTGGCGCGAATGGGGCGCGCCCGACGGGCGCCCGGTGATCTATTGCCCCGGGGCGGGCATGACGGGCCTTTTGCCCTTCGGGCAGGCCGAGGCGGGCGATCTTGGCCTGCGCATCATCGCGGTGGACCGGCCGGGTCTTGGCCATTCCTCGGCCGATCCGGGCAAAAGCCTTGACAGCTGGACGCACGATGTCGCGCAGCTGGTCGATCAGCTGGGGCTGGGGGCGGTCCTGACGCTTGGCTTCTCGCAAGGCGCGCCCTTCGCGCTGGCGCTGGCAGCAGGCGGGCTGGCCGATGCGGTCGCCATTGTCTCGGGGCAGGACGAACTGGCCCTGCCGGAACTGACCTGCCAGTTGCCCGACCCCGTCGCCGCAATGGTGCGCCGCGCGGCGCAGGCGCCCCGGGCGCTCGAGGCCGAGATCGCTGCGACCGCAACGCCCGGCTGGCTGTGGCAGATGATCGAGACCTTCAGCGGCCCGGCCGACCGCGCCTTTTATGCGGCCGAGGGTTTCGCGCCGCTCTATCGCGCTGCGCTGGACGAAGGGTTTCGCCAGGGCGCCGCGGGCTATGCGCGCGATACCGTGCTGGCCATGGCGCCATGGTCCTTCCGGGCCGAGGCGCTGGGCTGCCCGGTCGGGCTGTGGTTCGGGCTGGCCGATACAAGCCCCGTGCATTCACCCGATTTCGGCGCGACGCTGGCCGCGCGGCTTCCCGCCGCACATCTGACGCAGCTTGCGGGCGAGGGCAGCGCCATCCTGTGGACCCGCGCTGGCGAAATCCTGGGGGCGCTGGCGCGCGCCGCCTGATGTCCGGGCCTTGATTGCCTGACATTTCCGGCGCGCGGCCCCCTTTCCTTTGGCCGCCCTTCCGCCTATAGGCTTCGCTTCGGACCGCCACAGGAGACGCCCCATGCAAGGCAGCGCGAACCTCAACCTGATGATCAAGGCCGCGCGCAAGGCCGGGCGCTCGCTGGTCAAGGACTTCCGCGAGGTGGAAAACCTTCAGGTCTCGTCCAAGGGGCCGGGCGATTTCGTGTCCAAGGCCGACCGCGAGGCCGAGCGCATCATCAAGGAAGAACTGATGGGCGCGCGGCCCACCTATGGCTGGCTGGGCGAGGAAACCGGCGAGGAAGAGGGCGCCGACCCGACCCGCCGCTGGATCGTCGATCCGCTGGACGGCACGACGAACTTCCTGCACGGCCTGCCGCATTGGGCGGTGTCGATCGCGCTCGAACACAAGGGCGAGATCGTCTCGGCCGTGGTGTTCGACCCGGCCAAGGACGAGATGTTCGTGGCCGAAAAGGGCGCGGGCGCCTGGCTGAACGATACCCGCCGCCTGCGCGTCTCGGGGCGCCGGGTGATGATCGAATCCATCTTCGCCACCGGCATCCCGTTCGGCGGGCGCGGCACGCTGCCCGCGACGATCAAGGATCTGGCCCGCCTGATGCCGGTCTGCGCCGGCGTGCGCCGCTTTGGCTCGGCCGCGCTCGATCTGGCCTATGTGGCGGCCGGCCGCTACGAGGGCTATTGGGAACGCGGCATCCATGCCTGGGACATTGCGGCCGGCATGCTGCTGGTCAAAGAGGCCGGCGGCTTTGTCGGCCCCGTGCGCGACGGTGACGATCCGCTGGAAAAGGGCGCGGTGATCGCCGGCAATGGCGAGCTGTTCGAGCCCTTCGCCAAGATCATCCGCACCCGCGACTGACGGGTTGCAGGCTCCGGGGGCGACTGGCCGCTGAAGTGCCACGTGCGCGCAGGCCATTGCCTCGTGTGCGGAAAACACCCTGGCAATTCGCCTTGATGCAAATATCCTCGGGGGTGAATTGGCCGTCAGGCCAAGAGGGGGCAGAAGGCCCCCTTGCTTGCTCACAGCTTGCGCTGCACCAGGGGCAGCAAAAGGGGGGCTGTCTGCCCCCCTCGTGGCCGTTCGGCCACTTCACCCCCCGAGGATATTTGGATCAAGGCGAAACGGGGCGGGCCGTGCCGGGCGCAGCGGCCAGAGCGCTGGCGATGACGGGCCATCCGGGCGAATTCGGGTAGACCTTTGCCGCGCGACCGGGCAACTCTGGGCGCAGCCAGCCGGAAGTTTGCCATGCGTATGCTTGTCTCGTTCGCCGCTCTGTTCGTCTCGGTTGTGCTGTTGCAACTGGGGCTCGGGGGGGTTGCGCCGCTGGATGCGATTTCCGGGGTGCAGCTGGGCTTTACCACGGCCGAGATCGGCATCATCGGCTCGGCGCATTTCCTGGGGTTCTTCATCGGCTGCTGGTGGGCGCCGCGCCTGATGGGCGAGGTCGGGCATTCGCGCGCCTTTGCCGCCTTTACCGCGGCGGGCACGATCGGGATCCTCGCCCACATGATGGTCGTCGATCCCTGGGCCTGGTCGGTGTTCCGCATGGCCTCGGGCCTGTCGGTGGCCGGGTGCTATACGATCATCGAGGCCTGGTTGCAAGGCAAGGTGACCAATGCCAACCGTGGCCGCGCGATGGGGGTCTACCGCATCGTCGACATTGCCGGCAGTCTTGGGGCGCAGCTGGTGGTCGCGGTGCTCGAACCTGCGTCCTACCTGTCCTACAACCTGCTGACACTGGTGTGCTGCGCTGCGCTGTTCCCGCTGGTCCTGTCCAAGGTCGAGGCGCCCGAAACCGGCGAGGCGCCGCGCTTGCGGCCCCGGCTGGCCTGGGAACGCTCGCCGCTGGCCGCGGTGGGGGTTGTCGTCTCGGGCGTGACAGGGGCGGCGTTTCGCATGGTCGGCCCGCTCTATGGTGTCGCCGTCGGGCTCGAGACCGAGACGATCGCCTTCTTTCTGGCCGCCTATGTGCTGGGCGGCGCGCTTGCGCAATTCCCGGTGGGCTGGCTGGCCGATACGTTCGATCGCCGGACGGTGCTGATCTGGCTCTCGGTCGCCTCGGTCCTTGCCTGCGCGGCAACGGTTGCCGCCTCGGGGGCGGGCATCGTCGCGGTCTTTCTGGCGGTGGCGTTCTTTGGCTTCACCACCATGCCGATCTATTCGATTTCGGCCGCCCATGCCCATGACTTTGCCGAGCCGCTGGAGCGGGTCGAACTTTCGGCCGCGCTGATGTTTCTCTATGCCGTTGGTGCCATTGCGAGCCCGCTGATCGCCTCGGTGCTCATCGACCTCTTTGGTCCGGCGGGCATGTTCGGCTTCATCGCCGTCTCGCATGTGGCGCTGGTGGTGTTCGGCATCGTGCGGATGCGCGCCCGCCCGGCGCCCGATACGCGCACGCGCTATACCTATGTGCCGCGCACCTCCTTTCTGGTCGGCCGCCTGCTGGGGCGCGGCAAGGATGAGGGCTGAGGCGCCCGTTTCATCTGTCCCCAAATATCCACGGGTTTCCAAAGGGGGCGTGCCCCCTTTGGCGGGGGGTGCGGGGGGCTGGCCCCCCGCTGCTACCTCAGCCGCGGTGCCGGCCCCAAAGGCAGCGGCCCGACCGAAACCCGCCCGCCTGCCAGCCGGATCGGCAGGGTCAGCGCCTGCCCCTGCGGGGCCAGCACGGTCAGGGCGTTCTGCCAGCTCGCCCGCGCCTCGGCGGGGATCAGCCCCGCGCCGATCGCCAGCTCCAGCGCCTTTTCGCCCCCTTCCAGGCGCAACTCCAGCGCCCCTGCGGCAAAGCCCGCGCCATCGGGCGCCAGATCGCCCGAAACAAAGGCCTTGATCTCGCCCCAGTCCAGCCGCGCCTCGCGCAAGGTGATGCGGGTGATCTCGGGGCGGCTGTCCGCGACATGCCGGTCCAGCGCGGCGCTGAAGGTCAGCGTGGCATCCAGCCGGGCCAGCGCGGCCTCGGACGGGGCGGTGCCGGGCGGCAGCCTGGCCAGAAAGCCGGGCGAGGGCATCAGACCCCGCGCCTCGATCCCCAGATCATGCGCCAGCGCCAGCCCGACGGCGGGGCGCGTTGCGAGCGACAGATGCGCGGCGCTTGCCTCGGTCAGCCCGCTTAGCCGCAGCCCGTCACCGGCCAGCTGAAAGCGGTCCAGCGCCAGATCGGGGCCGGGGACCAGCACAAGGCTGGCCTGCAGCTTGTCCGCGTTCAGCCAGACCGGGCCGGCGGGCGTGGCCAGCCGCTGTTCGGGGGCAAAGGCCGCGATCAGGTGCCAGGGCTTGTAGCTGAGCGAGAGCACCTGGACGAACGGCGCCTGCCAGCCCCAGCCGCCCATCGGCGGGGCAATGTCGGGGCTGTCGATGGTCAGATCGATCCGGCTGGGAAAGCCCTGCACCTCGATGGTGCCATGCGCGGCGGTCCATCCCCGGGCCTGCTGGGTCGTGAACCAGTCCTGCGCCACCTTCAGCGCGGCAGTCGAGGCAAACCACCACCAGCCCGACCATCCCGCCAGTGCCACAATCGCCATCCACAGAACTGCGCGCATTGCTGTCCCTTTTCATTTGCTGCCCGCTGCTGTCTACAATCCGCGCAAGCCCGCGACCAGAGCCGAGACGCCCCGTGACCCAGACCGCCCCCCGCCCCCTTTGGATCTTTGCCTATGGCTCGCTGATGTGGCAGCCCGATTTTCCGGTGGCCGAGGCGCGGGTCGCGCGGGCCAGCGGCTGGCATCGCAGTTTCTGCATGTGGTCGATCCACCATCGCGGCAGCCCCGAGGCGCCGGGGCTGGTCCTGGCGCTGGACCGCGCGGCAGGGGGCGCCTGCGACGGGTTGGCGTTGCGCGTCGCGCCAGGGGCCGAGGATGAGACGCTTGCCATGGTGCGCGAGCGCGAGCTGGTGTCCTCGGCCTATCTGGAAATCACCCTGCCGGTCGATTTCCACGAGGGTGGCAGGGCCGAGACGCTGGCCTATGTCATCGACCCCGCCCATGCCCAGTATACCGGCGCGCTGGACCCCGAAGAGCAGGCACGGATCATTGCCCGGTCCTGCGGCGGGCGGGGGCGGAATTGCGATTACCTGTGGTCGACGACCGCCCATCTGGCACAGTTGGGGATTGCCGATCCCGATCTTGACTGGCTGGCCGCGCGGGTGCGGGCGCTGGTTCCGGGCTGAGGGGGCTTTCGCCGCCGCCCCCGCCTGTGGCACATTGCGCCAAAAGGGCAGGCAGGCATGATCGCAACACTTGTTAGGTCCATCGCAGCGGCGGGCGTGGTGCTGTGGCTGGCGGCTGGCGGGGCGCTGGCCCAGGGGCAGTTTTCCGCCCTTGCGCGGGCCGATGGGGCGGCCAGCCGGCTTTGGGCCGAAGATGGCGGGCTGGCGCTCGATCTGGCGCTCAGCCATCCGGTGCCCTGGCGGGTGCGGTTCCTGAACGCGCCGCCCCGGCTGATCGTCGATTTCCGCGAGGTGGATTTTCGCGCGCTGGATGGCGCGCGCCTGATGGGCGCTGTCCGGGGCAAGGTGACCGATCTGCGGGCCGGGCCGGTGCGCGAGGGCTGGTCGCGGCTGGTGCTGGCGCTGGATCGTCCGCAGCTGGTGTCCGAGGCCGAGATGCGCACCGCCTTGCGGGGCGGCGATGGCGCCTTGTTGCGGCTGCGGTTGCGGCCGGCGGACCCGGCTGCCTTTGCCGCCGAGGTGGCCCGCCCCGATCCGCCCGGCTGGGCGCTGCCCAAACCCGCCATGACGCCTGCGCCGCGCAAGCCGCGCGGGCAGGGGCCCCTGGTGGTGGTGCTGGACCCCGGTCATGGTGGCCTTGATCCTGGCGCCGAGCATGACGGGCAAAGCGAGGCGCGGCTGATGCTGACCTTCGCGCGCGAGCTGAAAGAGGCGCTGGTGCGCGCCGGCATCGCCCGCGTCGTGATGACGCGCGAGGATGACAGTTTCGTGCCGCTGGAGACCCGCGTCGCGATCGCCCATCAGGCCGGGGCGGATGTGTTCCTTTCGCTGCATGCCGATGCGGTGCCCGAAGGGGTGGCGACGGGCGCCACGGTCTATACGCTGGCCGAGGCGGCCTCGGATGCGGCATCGGCCGCGCTGGCAGAACGCCATGACCGCGATGCGCTGATGGCGGGGGTCGATCTGACCGGGCAGGACGATCTGATCGCCGGGGTGCTGATGGACATGGCCCGGCGCGAGACGGCGCCGCGCACCGAAAAGCTGGCCGATGCGCTGGTCGCCGCAATGGCCGCGGCGCGGTTGCCGCTGCACAAGGTGCCCCGGCGCGGCGCGGCGTTTTCGGTGCTCAAGGCGCCCGACATCCCGTCAGTTCTGGTGGAACTGGGCTATATCTCGTCTCCCCGCGATCTGGCGCGGCTGAGCGATCCGGCCTGGCGGGCAACGATGGCCGGGGCGATCGTTGCCGGGCTGTCGTCCTGGTCGGTCGAGGATGCGGCGGCAGCGGGCCTGCTGCGCCAGTAGGCTGCGCGGCGGTTGGGGCGGGACGGGGGCATTCTGCCCCCATTTTCCCTGGTCTGGGGACCAGGGAAAATTCCCCCTGAGGATATTTGCGGACAGATGAAAGCGCGGCGGTCAGCCCTGATCGGTGCCGGGGCGGCTGATCAGGGATTGCGCGGTATAGACAAGGATCGCGGCGCCGACCGCGCCGCCCGCGGCGATGGCCAGCAGGACGATCACGTCGATGGCCCCGCCAATGTCGCGCAGCCCCGAGCGGGTGATTGTGAAAACGAACCAGACGGCGGCCACCGCGCCCACCGGCATCGACAGCTGTGCCAGCAGGAACTTGCGCCAGCTGACCGCGCGGTCGCGGATCAGGACATAAAGGTAGAGCAGCGTCACGATGGCGGCTGCCGCGACCAGCGCCCAGAACAGGGTGCGGCCGAACATTTCCTCGAACACGGCGATCAGGGTCGTGAGGGTCAGGTCTTTCATGGCATCTTCCTCAGGCGTCGCCGCGCAGCATGGCGTTGTAGGTGGCTTTCAGGGCGACTTCCTTCATCAGCCAGGAAATCCACAGCTCTTCCAGCGGCGGGATGATGCCGGGGAAGCTGGGCACGAGGTTGTTGTTGTAATCGAACTCGATCAGCATGGCCCGCCCGACGCGGGTGATCAACGGGCACGAGGTATAGCCGTTGAAGGTGGCAGTGCCCTCCTTGCCCGCGATCTGGGCGAGCAGATGGTCCTCGACCACCGGCTGGTGCCATTTGACCGAGGCCGCCGTCTTGCCCTTTGGCACCCCTGCCACATCGCCGATGGCAAAGATCTCGGGATAGCGCAGGTGGCGCAGCGTCTTCATGTCGACCTCGAGCCAGCCCTGGTCGGTCCATTTGTCGGCCCAGGACAGGCCAGCCTCGCGCACCACCTGCGGCGCGCGTTGGGGCGGGATGATGTTGATGAAGTCATAGGGCAGCTGCGTGTCGCCATCGGGGGTGGCATAGGTGGCCAGTCTTGCGCCGGGGTCGATGGCCTTGAGCACATGGTCATAGGCCGGGACGATCCCGCGATCGCCAAACAGCATCCGCACCTTTTCCGACACGATCGGCACGCCGAACAGTGTCTTGTTCTGGGCGGCATAGGTGATGTCGATCTTGCCGCGCGTGCCCTTGCGGCTGGCCATGTCCTCGGCAAGGAAGGTGATCTTGAGCGGCGCGCCGGCGCATTTCATCTCGGTTGCCGGGCGGCCGAACAGGGCCTTGCCGCCCTTGTCGGTGAACGCGTCCAGCGCGCGGAAGCTGGCGGCTGCCGCCTCGGGGCTGTGGTAATGGGCGCTGATGCCCTCCTTGCCGATCAGGTCGGTGGAAAAGCCCTCGATCGCGGCCCAGTCCAGCACAAGGCCTGTGGCGACGATCAGATAGTCGTAATCCAGCCTTGTGCCGCCGGTCGTGGTGACGGACTTGGCGACGGGGTCGATGGCGGCGGCATGTTCCGCGATCAGGTTGACCCCCTCGGGCAGCCAGTCGGCGGTCTGGCTGACAGAATACGAGGCCGGCTTCAGCCCGGCCGCGATCAGCGTGAAGCCCGGCTGATACCAGTGTTCCTTGCGCCCGTCGACGATGGTGATCGTGGCGCCCTCCAGCCGCCGCGCGATGCGGTTGGCAAAGGCGGTTCCCCCCGCCCCGGCGCCGAGAATCACGATTCGTGCCGTGGAGCGGATGGTCTGGGCGCGGGCGGGTGCCGTGGTGGCCAGCGCGGCAAGGCCGGCGGCCGACAGGCCAAGAAAGCCGCGGCGCGAGGCGGCAAGGGGGCGGGACATGATGTATTCCTCCGTATACATTCAAAAAATCGCATGTGATTTGCTCCATTTCCTTGATGCAGGTCAAACAGCGGCCCGCAAAATGATGGCATCCTTAGTCATGTTTGATGGGCCGGCCTTTCGCCGGCGGGTGGAGGGCAGGATGCGACTGACGACACGAACCAATCTGGCCATGCGGGCACTGATGTATTGCGGGGTGAATTCGGGACGCATCGTGCGCAAGCATGACATCGCCGAGGCCTGCGACGTTTCCGAAAACCATCTGGCGCAGGTGATCCATGCGCTGGGGCAAAAGGGGTTTCTGGCCACCCGGCGGGGCCGTTCGGGCGGGCTGATGCTGGGCCGTCCGATGACCCAGATCACCGTGGGGCAGGTCTTTCGCGCGCTGGAGGCCGAGGTGCCCTTTGCCGAATGCTTCATGCCCGATGGCGGGGCCTGCCCGTTGCGCGCCTGCTGCAAGCTGAAATGCGTGATGGCCGATGCGCTGACCGCGTTCTATGCCCAGCTGGACAAGGTGACGCTGGCCGATCTGGTCGCCGAGAACGACGGGCTGCACGAGCTGCTGTGCGCCGCCTGACCCTGTAACGCAGGCCCCGCCCGCGACTTGCGGGGCAGGGTCGAGGTGATCACATCGCGGCTGGATGCATGCGAGGTGGTGGCACCGGCGCAGGGGGCGCCGGCGCGTCGTTGACCGCAGCTTTGGCCGGCCTATTCGGCCACGCAATCCGCGTAATGGTGCACCGTGCCATCGGGGCCGGCCTCGAGCACAAGGCCGTGGATGTCGGTTTCGAACCCGGGACATTCACGGGCGAATTCGCGGTTGAAGCGCAGGAAGTCGACGATCTTGGCGTTGAACACCTCGCCGGGGATCAGCAGCGGAATGCCGGGCGGATAGGGGGTCACAAGGCTGGTGGTGATGCGCCCTTCCAGATCGTCGATGGCCACGCGTTCGGTCTTGCGCCGCGCGATGTGCGAGAACGCCTCGGTCGGGGTCATCGCGGGGTGGTGGTCCGACAGGTAAATCTCGGTCGACAGGCGGGCCACGTCGTATTTGGCATAAAGCGCATGGACATGCTGGCTAAGGTCACGCAGCCCCATGCGTTCATAGCGCGGATGCTTGGCGCAGAATTCCGGCATGACGCGCCATAGCGGCTGGTTGCGGTCATAGTCGTCCTTGAACTGCTGAAGCGCGGCCACCAGCGTGTTCCAGCGGCCCTTGGTGATGCCGATGGTGAACAGGATGAAGAAGCTGTAAAGCCCGGTCTTTTCCACCACGACGCCATGTTCGGTCAGGTATTTCGACACGATGGATGCCGGGATCCCCGTGGTGTCGAACTTGCCGTCGATGCCGAGGCCTGGGGTGATGATCGTGGCCTTGATCGGGTCCAGCATGTTGAAACCCGGCGCCATGTCGCCAAAGCCATGCCAGCTGTCCTCGCCATCGGCCAGCTGCACGCCATCTTCATCGGTGCGGCGCAGAACCCAGCTTTTGGCGCGGCCGATGCCTTCTTCTTCCAGCTCTTCGGGGCCCCAGACCTTGAACCACCAGTCGTTCTCGCCGAATTCCTCGTCGACCTTGCGCATGGCGCGGCGGAAATCCAGCGCCTCGAGGATGCTCTCCTCGACCAGCGCGGTGCCGCCCGGGGGTTCCATCATGGCCGCCGCCACATCGCAGGACGCGATGATGGAATATTGCGGGCTGGTCGAGGTGTGCATCAGATAGGCTTCGTTGAACAGGTGCCGGTCCAGCTTGGTTTCCTCGCTGTCCTGCACCAGAACGTGGCTGGCCTGGCTGATCCCGGCCAGCAGCTTGTGGATGGATTGCGTCGCATAGGTGACGGAGTGCTTCATCCGGCCGCGCTTGCGGCCCATGGCGTGATAGGTGCCATAGAACGGGTGGAAGGCAGCATGGGGCAGCCAGGCCTCGTCGAAATGCAGGTTGGCGATATAGCCGTCCAGCATCCGCTTGATTTCCTCGGTGTTGTAAAGCACGCCGTCATAGGTCGATTGGGTCAGCGCCAGGATGCGCGGCTTGACGGCATCGGCATCGACATCCTTGAGCAGCGGATTGGCGCGGATCTTGGCGCGGATCGACTCGGGCTCGAATTCCGAATGGCCGATGGGGCCGATGATGCCCCAATGGTTGCGCGTGGGGCGCAGGAAGACCGGGATCGCGCCGGTCATGATGATCGAATGCAGGATCGACTTGTGGCAGTTGCGGTCCACCACCACCACATCGCCGGGCGCCACGGTATGGTGCCAGACCATCTTGTTCGAGGTGCTGGTGCCGTTGGTCACGAAAAAGCAGTGATCGGCGTTGAAGATCCGCGCGGCATTGCGTTCGGATGCCCCGATGGCGCCGTTGTGATCCAGCAGCTGGCCCAGTTCCTCGACCGCGTTGCATACATCGGCGCGCAGCATGTTTTCACCATAGAACTGGTGATACATCTGCCCGATGGGCGATTTCAGAAAGGCCACGCCCCCCGAATGGCCGGGGCAGTGCCACGAATAGGACCCGTCCTCGGCGTAATCCAGCAGGGCCTTGAAGAACGGCGGCTGGATGCCTTCCAGATAGGTCTTGGCCTCGCGGATGATGTGCTTGGCGACGAATTCGGGCGTATCCTCGAACATGTGGATGAAGCCGTGCAGCTCGCGCAGGATGTCGTTCGGCAGATGGCGGCTGGTCTTGGTTTCGCCGTGCAGAAAGATCGGCACATCGGCATTCTTCCAGCGCACCTCCTCGATGAAGTCGCGCAGCTTTTGCACCACCGGGTCAAGTTCCGGGCCGGGGCTGAATTCCTCGTCGTCGATCGACAGCACAAAGGCGCTGGCGCGGCTTTGCTGCTGGGCGAATTGCGACAGATCGCCATAGCTGGTGACGCCCAGCACCTCGAAGCCTTCGCGCTCGATGGCATCGGCCAGGGCGCGAATGCCAAGGCCCGAGGTGTTCTCGGACCGGAAATCCTCGTCGATGATGACGATGGGGAAACGGAACTTCATCGGCCTTCCTTTCGAACATCGCCGCAGTTGCCCCGTTCATTCCAGCGCAGGCCCCCCCCGTCAAGGCCAAGGGTGATCACATGGCAGCGCATGGCCGGTCCGGGCGGCAAATCCTTGCGCCCGGGGGCGGGATCGCCTGGCAGGGCGGCCTGCAACGGGGGGATGCGGCACGTTGACCGCTGATCTCTATCACATATGTGTAGTTCTTGTCCTTGTACGGGAATTATCTAGGCCCCTCGCGCCCGTCCCGGCATGATGATTGTCAGAGGAGCAAGCGGAATCGGGTCCCGGTGGGGCCAGGTCGGCGCGGGGGGCAAGTCGTTGTGCCGGATGCTGCCGGGTTCCGCCTAACGGGAGGTCCGGGGATGAATGATGTCGGTGTGTCGGCCAGCGCCAAGCCGCTGGATGTGGTGATCGTCGGGGGCGGCTTTGGCGGCATGTATGCCACCTACAAGTTCCGCGAGATGGGGCTGTCGATCCAGTCTTTCGAGGCAGGCGGCGATCTGGGCGGCGTGTGGTACTGGAACCGCTATCCGGGCGCGCGGGTCGATCTGCCCAGCATCGACTACAGCTTCGCCTTTTCGCCCGAGATCGATCAGGAATGGACCTGGTCCGAGGAATTCGCCGCCCAGCCCGAGCTGCTGCGCTATATCAACTTCGTGGCGGACCGGCTGGATCTGCGCAAGCATTTCCGCTTCAACACCCGCATCGCGTCGGCGGTCTGGGACGAGGATCGCCAGATCTGGACCCTGACCACCACCGAAGGCGAGCGGGTCGAGGCGCGCTATTGCGTCATGGCGACCGGCCCGCTGTCGGTGCCCAAGACCCCGGACATCAAGGGCTATGACAGGTTCCGGGGCGAATCCTACATGGCCGGCAAATGGCCGCACGAGCCGGTCAGCTATGCCGGCAAGCGCGTGGGCGTGATCGGCACCGGATCGACCGGCATCCAGATCGTGCAAGAGGTGGGGCCGCAGGCGGGCGAGCTGTTCGTGTTCCAGCGCACTCCCAGCTTTACGATGCCGATGCGCAACAAGACGCTCTCGCCCGAGTATGTCGCGGAAATCAAGCGCAACTATCCGGGCCTGCGCGCGGCTGCGCGCATGTCGGCGGTGGGGGGGCTGCGCCCGCAATCGACGCGCGCCTTCTTCAGCGTGCCGCCCGAAACCCGCAATGCCCTGCTGGAAGATGCGTGGAAGCTGGGCGGTCTGTGCATGCTGGGCACGTTCAGCGATCTGCTGATCAATCCCGAGGCGAACGAGCATGTCGCGGAATTCATCCGTGGCAAGATCGGCGAGGTGGTCAAGGATCCGGTGGTGGCCGAAAAGCTCAAGCCGCGCGGCTATCCGGTGTTTGCCCGCCGTCCTTGCCTCGATACCAGCTACTACGAGACCTACAACCTGCCGACCGTCCATCTGATGGATTGTCTGGATGACCCGATCCAGGAAATCACCGAAAAGGGCGTCCGCCTGGCCTCGGGCGAGGTCGAGCTGGACATGCTGATCTTTGCCACCGGCTATGACGGGCTGACCGGCGCGCTGCTGAACTTTGACGTGATCGGCCGCGACGGGCAGAACCTCAAGGACAAATGGGCCGATGGCGCCAGGTCCCTGCTGGGGCTGGGCATGGCGGGCTTTCCGAACTTCTTCACCACGGTCGGGCCGAACGGGCCGTCGGCGCTGGCCAACATCATCCATATCAACGAAAACGACGTCGACTGGATCGCCCGCGCCATCACCTACATGGATGACAACGGCCTGTGCGCCATGGAGCCGACCGAAGAGGCCGAGACGAGGTGGATGGACCATGTGCGCGAACTGGCAAACCGCTCGCTCGTGTCCAAGGCCAAGACCTGGTATGTCGGCGCCAACATCGAAGGCAAGCCGCAGGGGCTGACGATCTATACCGGCGGTTTCGCCAAATATGTCGAGGCTTGCGAGGCCGCGGCCAAGGACAATTTCGCCGCCTACCGCTTTGCCCCGAGTCGCGGCGCCCAGCCGGTCAGGAAAACCGCCTGAGCCAAGGCGCGCGCCTGAAGATTGCGCCGCAGCCCGTGAACCCGGGCTGCGGCGTCTGACGGGTTCGGGGCAGGGACGGCATTTGCGATCGCAGGCCCCGGCGGGTCGATTGGCCCGCGCAGCTTGGGCACCTTGTCCGCCAGCGCGGTCTTGGGCGCGCTCACGCCCACGGGGCGCCCGTTCGGTCCGGCCGGGCAGGGCGCGCGCCTGGGTCCGGGGGGATCGGCGCGATCGGCCGAGTCACCAGATCGCCGCGCGGCCCCTTGTCATCACGGGTGCCCCCGGTTTCGGCGCGGTGGCCGGGCCGGCAGGGCGAATGCGCCGAAACTGTCTGCCGCGCCGCATGAGCGGTGCATCCGACGCGCGGTTTGCCGGCCCGCGATCGGGGCGGCGGGCGCCGGATCGGCCCCCGCTGCAAGGCGCTTTTTCCAAATCTGGCCCAAAGCGCCTTGGTGTGCAAAATACTGTCATATTGCGCATGATGCTTTCCGGCCCCTTGTGCCGGACCCGGGCCGACAGCGCCAATTGCGGCGCCAAGATATTTTTCCGGTTTGAAACGGTTTTTCTTGACCGACACGTTAGCGCCCTTACACCTGTTACAATTGAGGTGTTTCTCGCCCCCAGTGTCCAACCGTGTCCTGAGAGGATTTCCATGCGCCACTTCGTTCCCAGCCTGCCGCTTGCCGCCCTTGTGATGGCGCTTGGCACCGGCATTCTTGCAGATGACGCCGCGGCCGCGTCGCTTGTCATGGGTATCCAGCAGGAACCCACCTCGCTGGACCCGACCTCGGACGCCACCGCCTCGATCGACGGGATGCTGACGCAGAACGTCTTTGAATCGCTGACCACGGTGAACGAGAAGGGCGAGGTTCTGCCCCAGCTTGCCGAAAGCTGGACCGTCTCGGACGATGGCCTGACCTATGTGTTCAAGCTGGTGCAGGGCACCAAGTATCACGATGGCACCGATTTCAACGCCGATGACGTGAAGTTCAGCTTTGACCGCGCGATGGCCGAAGGGTCGACCAACCCGACGAAAAGCATCTTCGCCCCCATCGCCAGCGTGACGGTGATCGACCCGAACACCGTCGAGATCAAGCTGAAGAAGAAGGATGCCTTCTTCCTGTTCAACATGGCGCAGGGCGATGCCTCGATCGTCGCCTCGGAAAGCGCCGATGCGAATGCGACCACGCCGGTCGGCACCGGGCCGTTCAAATACGCCGCCTGGACCCGCGGCGATCGGCTGACGCTGGAAAAGAACGCCGACTATCGCGGCGCCGGCACTGTCGCGCTGGACAAGATCGAATTCCGCTTCATCCCTGACGCCGCCGCCGCCTCGGCCGCGCTGCTGGCCGAGGAGCTGGACGTCTACGCCGGCTTCCCCGCGCCCGAGATGCTGCCGCAGTTCCAGGCCGATCCGCGCTTTGACGTCACCATCGGCTCGACCGAGGCCGAAGTGATCCTGGCGATGAACAACTCCAAGCCGCCGTTCAACGATCTGCGTGTGCGTCAGGGCATCAGCTATGCCATCGACCGCGAGGAACTGATCGACGGCGCCATGTATGGCCAGGCGGTGCCGATCGGCAGCTTCTACCCGCCCCACGGCCCGGCCTATGTCGATCTGACGGGCATGTATCCGCATGACGTGGCCAAGGCGAAAGCGCTGTTCAAGGACGCGGGCGTCGAGGGCAGCACCATGACGCTGCGCGTGCCGCCGTTCTCGTATGCCACCCGCTCGGCCGAGATCATCCAGGCGCAGCTGGCCGAAGCCGGGATCACCGTCAAGGTCGAGAACGTCGAATGGGGCTTCTGGCTGGACGAGATCTACAAGAAGCTGAACTACGACATGACCATCATCTCGCACCCGGGCCCGAACGACATGGGCAACTTTGCGCGCGGGCCGAAGTATTTCTATGGCTATGACGACGCGGCCTACAACGATCTGTGGAAGCAGATCAGCGAGGAAACCGACGCCGACACGCGCATCGCGCTGCTGAAGAAGGGCCAGACCTATCTGGCCGAGAATGCCGTTCACGGCTTCCTGTTCCAGCTGCCCCAGGTGAACATCCAGAAAAAGGGCATCACCGGGCTGTGGGTGTCGCAGCCGGTGCTGTTCCGGCCGCTGGCTGGCGTCAAGGTCGAGTGATCCTTGCGGGCGGCCGGGCAACAGCCTGTACCGCCCGTTCCATGAATCGCCGGCCCGTGCAGGAGGCATGGGCCGAAAGAAAAGTGAATTCGACCGGATATGGGTCTTTTCCTGTTGCGCCGCACCATCGGCTTCGTCCTGACGTTGCTGGTGGTTTCGGTTGTGGTCTTTGCGGTGATGAACATCCTGCCGGGCGATCCGGCGCTGACGATCCTGGGCCTTGACGCCTCCGAGGATGCGCTTGCGGCCCTGCGCGAGCAGCTGGGCCTGAACCAGCCGGTCGTCACCCGCTATGTCCTGTGGGTCTGGCATGCGATCCAGGGGGATTTCGGGGTCAGCCATTCCTTCAAGGTGCCGGTGGCCGGGCTGATCGCGGAACGGCTGCCGATGACGATCTCGCTGGCGATTTCCGGGATGGCGATGACGTTGCTGATCGCGCTGCCGGCGGGAATTCTGGCCGCATCCCGCCATCGCAAGGCGGCGGATTGGGGCGTGATGTTCCTGTCGCAGCTGGGCATCGCGGTGCCGGCCTTCTGGCTGTCGATCCTGCTGGTGCTGCTGTTCGCGGTGAAACTGCGCTGGCTGCCGCCAGGGCATTTCCCCGGCTGGTCCGATCCGGTGGCGGCGATCCGGGCGCTGATCCTGCCGACGGTGGCGCTGGGTCTGGTGCAATCGGCCGTGCTGGCGCGGGTGACGCGCAGCTCGGCGCTCGAGTTGATGCGGCTGGATTTCGTGCGCACCGCGCGGGCGACGGGCCTGTCGCGGGCACGGGTGCTGTGGCACCATGTGCTGCCCAATGCGCTGGTGCCCATCGTCACCATCGTCGGGATGCAGTTCGCCGCCGTGGTCACCGGCACCATCGTGATCGAGAACGTGTTCTCGCTGCCTGGCCTTGGCCGGCTGGTGTTCCAGTCGATTGCCAACCGTGACCTGCCGACGGTTCAGGCGCTGGTGATGATGTTCGCCGGCATCGTGGTCACGGCCAATTTCATCGTCGATCTGCTCTATGTCGCCATCGACCCCCGACTGAAGGCCCGGACATGAGACGCCTGCCTGCCAACCTGATCATCGGCGGCGTTCTGGTCGCAATTGTGGTGGGCGTGGCCGCCCTGTCGCTGGTCTGGACCCCGCATCCCGAGAACGCGATGAACATTCGCGGCAAGTTCGCCGGCCCTTCGGCCACCTATTGGCTGGGCACCGACCAGCTGGGCCGCGATCTGGTCACGCAGCTGATGGCCAGCGCGCGCAATTCCATGGCGGTCGCGCTGATCGCGGTGTTGCTGGGCGGGTCCATCGGCACCGTGCTGGGGCTGCTGGCCAGCGCCATCGGCGGCTGGGTCGAGGATCTGGTGATGCGCTTTGCCGATATCAGCTTTGCCTTTCCCACGCTGCTGTTTGCCATCATGCTGGCGGCGGTCTTTGGCCCCAGCTTGCAGAACGCCATTCTGGCGATCGCCTTCATCAACGTGCCGGTCTTTGCCCGTGTGGCCCGGGCCAGTGCCAATCAGATCTGGACGCGGGAATATGTCTTTGCCGCCCGCGCCGCGGGGATGGGCCGCTTTGCGATTTCGCGCGATCATATCCTGCCCAATATCGCCGCGCCCGTGATCGTGCAGGCGACCATCGAATTTGCCGTGGCGATCCTGGCCGAGGCGGCGCTCAGCTATCTCGGCCTTGGGGTGCAGCCGCCCGAATC
Source organism: Gemmobacter nectariphilus DSM 15620 (assembly GCF_000429765.1). Classification (GTDB taxonomy): domain Bacteria; phylum Pseudomonadota; class Alphaproteobacteria; order Rhodobacterales; family Rhodobacteraceae; genus Wagnerdoeblera; species Wagnerdoeblera nectariphila. The sequence continues at coordinate 44,160 of NZ_AUCM01000003.1, forward strand.
CAGCTGGGGCCGCATGCTGTCCGAGGCGCAGACGCTGATGTATCTGGCCCCGCAGCTGGCGATCTGGCCGGGGCTGTGCATCGTGACCGCCGTGCTGGGCTTTGGCCTGTTGGGCGACGGGCTGCGCGATATCACCGATCCAAGACTGGCGCGCGAAAGATGATCGAGGTTTCCAATCTGTCCGTGACCTTCGGTCAGGCGCAGGCGGTGCGCGACGCCAGCCTGACCATCCCCCCTGGTGCGCGCATCGGGATCGTCGGCGAAAGCGGGTCGGGCAAGTCCATGCTGGGGCTGGCGCTGATGGGCATGGCGCCCGATGCGGCGCAGGTCACCGGCAGTCTGATCGTGGACGGCGCCGAAATGTCGGGCGCATCCGAGCGCGACTGGCGCCGTCTGCGCGCCCGCCACATCGCGATGATCTTTCAGGAACCGATGGCCGCGCTGAACCCCTTGGTGCGGGTGGGCGATACCGTGGCCGAACCCCTGCGCATCCATGAGGGGCTAAGCCGCGACGCCGCGCTGGACCGCGCGCTGGCGCTGTTCAAGGAGGTGGGCCTGCCCAACCCCGAGGCGCGCCTGCGCCAGTTCCCGCATGAAATCTCGGGCGGGCAGCGCCAGCGGGTGCTGATCGCGCTGGCGCTGGCGTGCAATCCCGGCCTGCTGATCGCCGATGAACCGACAACCGCGCTGGATGCCAATGTCGCGCTGCGGGTGACGGAATTGCTGACCGATCTGTCCGTCCGCCGCCAGATGTCGCTGCTGTTCATCAGCCATGATCTGGCCGCCGTTGCGCGGGCGACGACCGAGATCGTGGTGATGTATGGCGGCACGGTAGTCGAACGTGGCCCGACCGATCAGGTGCTGAACGCCCCGCGTCATCCTTATACCAAGGGCCTGCTGGCCGCCCGGCCCCGCCCCGAAGGGCTGCGGCAGGGCGGGGTTCGTCGGCGCCTGCCGACCATTCCGGGCACCGTGCCACCTTTGGAGAAGCTGCCGCCCGGCTGCCGGTTCGCCGGCCGTTGCCCGGTCGAGCTGCCGCAATGCGCCGCCACGCGCCCGCCGGTGGTGGACAATGCCGTCTGTCACCTTCTGGCCGAAGGGGGCGCCGCATGACCTTGCTTTCGGTGGAAAATGTCACCCGCCGCTATCGCTTGCCGCGCAAGTCGCTGTTGCAGGCAGGGCCGATGCTGACGGCGGTCGACAATGCCTCGTTCCGGCTGGAGGCGGGCAAGACGCTGGGGATCGTGGGGGAGTCGGGTTCCGGCAAATCGACGCTGGCCCGCATGGTCATGGCGTTTGAGCGCCCCGATGCGGGGCGGATCCTGCTCGATGGCAAGGATCTGAACGCGCTTGCGCCGGCCGATCTGCGCGCGCTGCGGCCGCGGTTCCAGATCGTGTTCCAGGACCCCTATGGCAGCCTTGATCCTCGCCGCACTGCCGGCTGGTCGATTGCCGAGCCGCTGCGCGCCACCGGCGACACCGCACGGGCCGAGGCGCGCGTCGCCGAGGCGCTGGAGCAGGTCGGCCTGCGCCCCGCCGATGCCGCGAAATACCCGCATGAATTTTCGGGCGGCCAGCGCCAGCGCATCGCCATTGCCAGGGCCATCGTCACGCGCCCCGCGCTGATCGTGGCCGACGAGGCGGTTTCGGCGCTGGATGTGTCGGTTCAGGCGCAGATCCTGAACCTTCTGATGGATTTGCAGGACGATCTGGGGCTGGCGCTGCTGTTCATCAGCCACGATCTGTCGGTCGTCTCGGCGATCTGCGATGACGTGCTGGTGCTGGAACATGGCAAGACCGTTGAACAGGGCGCCGCCGACCAGGTGATGGCCGCCCCGCGCCATCCCTATACGAAATCCCTTCTGACCGCCGCAGGCCTGACATGACCCGTTTCGTCCACCTCACCGATCTTCACATCTCGCATCCCGATTCGGGCGATACCATGCTGCGCACCGACACGCCCGCGCAGGTGGCCAGTGCGGTCGCGGCCATCAACAGGCTTGATCCGGCGCCCGATTTCGTCATCGCCAGCGGCGATCTGACCAATATCGGCGACCCGCGGTCCTATGGGCTGCTGCAAGATATCCTGGCGCCGCTGAAGATGCCGGTGGTTCTGGCGCTGGGAAACCATGATCGGCGCGACGCCTTCCATTCGGTGTTCCAGACCGGCCGGGGCGACGCACCGCATTTCCACGACCGGGCCGAAGCCGGCCTGCACATCATCACGCTGGATACGCTGATCCCCGGCAAGGTCTCGGGCACGATCTGTGACGTGCAGTTCGCCTTTCTGGCCGAGGCGCTGGAGCGCGCGCCTGACCTGCCCAAGGTCATCGTGGCCCATCACCCCCCGCGCATGGACCCGAACGAGCTGCCCTGGGCCACGCTGGACCAGCCGACCAGCGACCGGCTGGCCGATGTGCTGCGCGGGCGGAATGTCCTTGGAATCCTGTCGGGACATGTCCATATCAACAGCGTGCGCATGTGGCACGGTGTGCCGCTCTATGTCTCGCAAGGGCTGAATTCGACGGTCGATCTGATCGAGCGCGAGGATATGCGGATCGTCGAGGGCACGGGCTTTGCCCTGTTCGATCTGCGGGCCTCGGGTCTTTCGGTGACCTTCGTTCCGCTGACGCCCGATGCGCGGGAACTGGGGCGGCTGGATGTGGCCCGCCTGCGATCCTTTAGTTGAGAATGCCGATGTTGACCGATTACCCCAGACTTCTGCCGGTTCCCGGCGCCCTGAATATCCGTGACCTTGGCGGCTATCGCACGCGGCGGGGGCCTCAGACCCGCTGGCGCAGCCTGTATCGCGGGGCGGGCCTGCATGACATGAGGCCCGAAGGGGGCGCGGTGTTGCGCGGTGCCGGTCTGCGCACCATCATCGACCTGCGGTCCCACCCCGAAACCCGCGACGAGCCGAACCCGCTGGCCGGCTCGCAGGGTGTGACCTATCACCCGATCCCGCTGTTCGACGATCTGGCGCCGACGATCAAGGATGTGAAGGCGCGCAATTCCGACGATCTGCTGCTTGATCTTTACATGGAGGCGCTGAACGCCCAGTCCGGCGCCGTGCGCAGCGTGCTGGCGACCATCGCCGCCGCGCCCGAAGGGGCGGTGCTGTTCCATTGCACCGCCGGCAAGGACCGCACCGGCATCATCGCGGCGCTGCTTCTGGGCGCTGCCGAGGTCGAGCGCGAGGACATCGTTGCCGATTATGCCCTGACCGGCACCCATATCGTGCCGCTGGTGGAACGCCTGCTGGCGCGCACGCGGGCGAATGGCGGCGATCCCGAAACCCACGCCCGGTTCCTGCGCTGCGAAGCCCCGACGATGGAGGCGATGCTGGACCATATCGAACGGCGCCATGGGTCTATTGCCGGCTATCTGGCCGACATCGGCCTTGAGGTCGGCGATATCGAGGCGCTGCGCGACCGTCTGCTGGGGGGCTGACACATGTCCCATTACGCGGCCCCCGACGCCACGCCCCCCTTGCGGGTCCTGCTGCTGGGGGCCTCGGGCCCCGGCTGGTATGGCGCCTCCGACACCGAGCGGCGCGAGGTGATCCTGCCCCGCCTGATGGCTGTCTGTGCGGGCTGGAAGGATCTGGGCGCGCGGCTGATCACCACGCTGGACGATGATATCCTCAAGGTCGGCCAGCCGGCCGATACGGATCACACCTGGTATCTGGTCTACGAGGTGCCCTCGCTTCAGACCGTATCCGACATGCTGCACGCCTTCCGGGTCGAGGAAAACGGTGCCCGGCTGGACCGCTGGTTCCGGCTCGAGGCCAAGGTCTGCCGCCCGTTCTTTCCCATCGAGGCGCTCTGATCCGCATCGGCTGCATGGCCGCTACGGGTTGACCTCGGGTGTCGATGGCTTCATGCCTCGGACAGGAACCGAGGGAGGGAACGTCATGACACAATCTTTCAGCCGCCGTCACCTGCTGGCCGCCGGGGCAGCGCTGGCCATGGCCGGGGCCGCCGGGATGGGCGCCGCGCAGTCCTGGCCGACCGGGCCGGTCCATATCGTCGTGGGGTTCCCGGCCGGTTCCTCGCCCGACACGCTGGCCCGCCTGGTGGCCGAGCCGCTGGCGGCAAAGCTGGGCCAGCCGGTCGTGGTGGAAAACAAGCCGGGTGCAGGCGGCGTCATTGGCGTTCAGCAGATGCTGGCGGCCAAGGATGGTCACACCTTCGGCGCCACGATCAACGGGCCGCTGACCACCGCGCCGCGTCTGGTCAAGGACATTGGCTATGATGTGGCCAAGGACATCACCGGCATCGCGCTGACCGCGACCAGCCCGATGGTGCTGGCGGTTGCGGCTGACAATGCGGCGAACGATCTGCAAGGCTTCATCGACGCGGCCAAGGCCGATCCGGGCGGCATGACCTATGGCTCGGTCGGGCAGGGGTCGGGCGCGCATCTGGCAATGGAGCTGTTCCTGGATACGGCGGGCATCGAGATGCTGCACGTCCCCTTCACCTCTTATGCCGAGGTCACAACCTCGATCATGGGCGGCGAGATTGATGCAGGGTTCATGGCGCCGTCAGCCGCGATGGGCCATGTGCAGGCGGGCAAGATGAAGATGCTGGGCATCACCTCGTCGCGGCCCTTCCCGCAGGTGCCCGATGTGCCGGTGATCGCGGGCCAGGCCGGGATGCCGGCCGATTACCGGGCCGAGCTGTGGAACGCCTTCATCGCGCCGGCCAGCACCGATCCGGCCGTGGTCGCGCGGCTGAACACCGAGATCGCAGCGATCCTGGCCGATCCGGCGGTGCAGCAAAAGATGCTGACCATGGGCTGGAAGGCCGAAGGCGGCACCGCAGCCGATCTGGCCGCGCGGATCACCGCCGATACGGCGGTCTGGGGCAAGGTTCTGGACCGGATCGAGGCGAAGAAGTGATCGGCTTGCCCTGGCGCCCCTGACGGCGCCGGGGCATCGGCAGTTTCCGGGGGCGGCATGCAGCGCGACTATTACGATCTTCTGGGCGGCGGGGCGCTGGCCGCCCTTGGCCTTGGCGTTGCTGCCTATTCGGGCGCGCACTACGATTTCGGCACCCTGCGCCAGATGGGGCCGGGGTTCTTTCCGGTCGGTCTGGGTTTGCTCTTGGCCGGGCTTGGCCTGATCGTCGCCGTGCCTGCATGGCGCCGCCAGACCGAGGCGCGCCCCTTTGATCTGCCCGAGGCTGCGGCGGCGCTGGGGGCGATCCTGGTCTTTGCGCTGACCATGAACCGGCTGGGGCTGATCCTGGGCACTGCACTGGCGGTGCTGATCGCGACCTTGCCGGCCGCGCGGCCCGGCGCCCTGTGGCGGCTGGTGCTGGCCGGGGTGGTGACGGTGCTGGTCTGGCTGGTGTTCAAGGTGGCGCTGGCGATGACCATTCCCCTTTGGCCCTGGAGCGCCTGAGATGTTCGATGGCCTGATGCAGGGTCTGGCGACCGCGCTGCACCCGTCGGTTCTGATCTACAGCCTGTTCGGTGTGTTCCTTGGCACCTTTGTCGGCGTTCTGCCCGGCATCGGCGCGATGGCGACCATCTCGCTTCTGCTGCCGCTGACCTATTACATCTCGCCCGAGGCGGCGCTGGTGATGCTGGCGGGGGTCTATTACGGCTCGCAATACGGGGGGGCGGTGGCGTCGATCCTGCTGCGCCTGCCGGGCACGCCGCAATCGGCGGTGACCTCGCTGGATGGCTATCCGATGGCGCGCGACGGGCGGGCGGGGCTGGCGCTGTTCACCTCGATGATCTCGTCGTTCACCGGGTCCATGCTGGGCATTCTGGTGCTGGTCGTGCTGGCGGGGTGGCTGGCGGACCTGGCGACGAAATTCGGTGCGGCGGATTATGCCGCCATGATGATCCTGGGCCTTGTGGCGGCCGCCACGGTCGGATCGGACAGCCCGGCGAAAAGCCTGGCCATGGTGGTGCTGGGCCTGCTGCTGGGCTGCATCGGCACCGATGTGAACACCGGCACCCAGCGCCTGACCTTTGGCTGGGCCGAGCTGATGGACGGCATCAACCTGGTCGCGCTGGCGATGGGGCTATTCGGTGTCTCCGAGGTGATCGCCAATATCCGCAAGGCCGACCGCCACGGCCCGCCCGGCAAGGTGAAGTTCCGCCAGATGCTGCCGACGGGGGCGCAGATGCGCCAGATCATCCCGCCCGCGCTGCGCGGCACCGCTGTCGGCAGCTTCTTCGGCGCGCTGCCGGGGACCGGATCGACGATTTCCTCGTTCCTGTCCTATGCGCTGGAGCGGCGGATCGCGCGCCAGCCCGAACGCTTTGGCCATGGCGCCATCGAAGGCGTCGCCGCGCCCGAGGCGGCGAACAATTCCGCCTCGATCACCGCCTTTGTCCCCACGCTGACACTGGGGATCCCGGGCGATCCGATCATGGCGCTGATGCTGGGGGCGCTGATCATCCATGGCATCCAGCCGGGGCCGATGATGCTGGAGGCGCGGCCCGAGATGTTCTGGGGCCTCGTGGTCAGCTTTGGCATCGGCAATCTGTTCCTCTTGATCCTGAACCTGCCGCTGATCGGGATCTGGGTGTCGATGCTGCGCATCCCGTTCCGCTGGCTGTATCCGGCGATTCTGATCTTTGTCTGTCTGGGGGTCTATTCGGTGCGCGGATCGACCTTTGATCTGGTCATGGTCGCGGGGATCGGGGCGGTGGGCTATCTGCTGGCGCTGGCGCGGTTCAACCCGGCGCTGCTGTTGCTGGGCTTTGTGCTGGGGCCGCTGATCGAGGTGAACCTGCGCCGCGCCATGCTGATTGCCCGCGGCGATCCGATGGTGTTTCTGGAACGCCCCATCGCGGCGGTGTTCATCATCGCGGCCGCCGGCCTGCTGGCCATGTCGCTGTGGCAGGCGATCGGGCGGCGTCAGAGCCGCCCGTAAACGCCGCGGTCGGCCGGGCGCCTCGGCCTTAACATTGGTTTTACACGAAATTCTTTAACCTATCGCGCCTGTGTTACGCACGGCGGCAAAAAGCATCGGCGAAAGGGCCAACGTCTGGCCACTCCCAACGCCGAGATGAACATGCTTATCAATCGCCGCCAATCCCTTGGTCTGTTCGGTGCCGCCGCCGGCACGCTGATCTTGCCGCGCCATGTGCGCGCCCAGGGCGCCCGCCGGTCCATCACCATCGCGGTGCAGAAGATTTCCAACAACAACACCCTCGACATCTGGCGCGAGCAGTCGAACGTCGGCGAGCGGGTGTTCTTCCCGAACCTGTGGGAAGGTCTGATCCTGCGCGACTGGATGGGCAATCAGGGGCCGGTGCCGGGCCTTGCGACCGAATGGAAGCGGCTGGACGACAAGACCATCGAGCTGAAGCTGCGCCAGGGCGTCAAGTTCCACAATGGCGACGAGATGACGGCCGAGGATGTGGTGTTCTCGTTCTCGAACGAGCGCGTGTTCGGCGGCACCGAACCGGCTGGCGGCAAGACCATCTACCCCGAGAACTTCAAGCCGCAGACCGCCAAGGAACTGCCTGCCTCGGTTCCCGGCACCGGCCGGCGCCTGTGGCCGGCGCTGCGCGGCGTCGAGGCCGTCGACAAGTACACCGTGCGTTTCCACAACGCGACGCCCGATGTGACGCTGGAAGGCCGGCTGATGGCCTATGGCTCGCAGATCACGTCCAAGCGGTCGTGGGACGAGGCCGCCAGCTATGACGAATGGGCGCGCAAGCCCGTGACCACCGGCGCCTATATGGTCGAGGACTATCGCCCCGACGTGTCGCTGACGCTGGTGGCCTTTGATGAGTACTGGGGCGGCCGCCCGCCGCTGGAGCGGATCCGCTTTGTCGAAGTCCCCGAGGTGGCCAGCCGCGTGAATGGCCTGCTGTCGGGCGAATATGACTTTGCCTGCGATCTGCCGCCGGACCAGATTGCGACCGTTGCGGCCGCGCCGGGCCTGGAAGTGCAATCCTCGACCATCTGGAACCACCGCGTTTCGGTGTTCAACGTCCAGAACGAGATCATGAAGAACCCGCTGGTGCGCCGCGCCATGACCCATGCGATCGACCGCAAGGCGATCGTCGAGGCGCTGTGGGGCAACCAGACCGTGATCCCGGCCGGCTTGCAGTTCGACAGCTATGCCAGCTCGGACATGTTCATCGAAGGCTGGACGGTGCCGGAATACAACCCGGCGCTGGCGCGCGATCTGCTCAAGCAGGCGGGCTACAAGGGCGATGCGATCCCGTATTTCCTGCTGAACAACTACTATACCAACCAGACCGCGACCGGCCAGATCCTGACCGAGATGTGGCGCTCGGCCGGGCTGAACATCGAAATCCAGATGAAGGAAAACTGGTCGCAGATCATGGCGGGTGAAGGCACCCGCGGGGTGCGCGACTGGTCGGCCTCGAACCTGATCAACGATCCGATCACGCCGATGGTCAACCAGTTCGGCCCCAACGGCCAGGCCCAGCAATCGCGCGAATGGGCGAATGCGGAACTGAACCAGCTGGCGCAGGTGCTGGAAACCTCGACCGACCGCGCCCTGCGCAAGAAGTCGTTCGCGCGGATGCTGGAAATCGCGGAACGCGAAGACCCGGTCTATACGCTGCTGCACCAGAACGCGGTGTTCACCGGCATGAAGTCCGAGCTGAAGTGGAAGGCCGCCCCCGCCTTTGCGATGGATTTCCGCGCAGGCAACTGGAACGTCTGATCGCTTTGTCAGGGGCGCGGGGCCATGGGCCCGGCGCCCCTGATTGCGTTTGGAAACATGAAAGGGGCAGGGCATGGCGTTCGTCTCGATCCGTGATCTGAAAGTGGCCTTCGACGGCGTTCAGGTTCTGCATGGCATCGACCTTGATATCGACCGCGGCGAGGCGGTGGGTCTGGTCGGCGAAAGCGGCTGCGGCAAGTCGGTGACCTGGCTGGCGGCACTGGGGCTGTTGCCGGGCAAGGCCCGCGTTTCCGGATCGGTCCGGGTCGAGGGGCAAGAGCTGATCGGTGCCCCCGCCCGCATGGTCGAACGGGTGCGCGGCGCGCGCATCGCGATGATCTTTCAAGATCCCTCGTCCTCGTTGAACCCGGTGCAGCGGGTGGGGCGGCAGATTGCCGAAAGCCTGGCCCTGCATCGCGGTCTGCGCGGGGCGGCGGCGCGGGCCGAAACGGTGCGGCTGCTGGACATGGTGGGCATTCCCTCGGCCGCGACGCGGGTGGATCTGTATCCGCACGAGTTTTCCGGCGGCCAGTGCCAGCGCATCATGATTGCCATGGCGCTGGCCGGTCAGCCCGACCTGCTGATCGCGGATGAACCGACGACGGCGCTGGATGCCACGATTCAGGCGCAGATCCTTGATCTGCTGGCGCGTCTGCGGGCGGAAACCGGCATGGCGATGGTGTTCATCAGCCACGATCTGGGCGCCGTTTCGGCGGTCTGCGACCGGGCGGCAGTGATGTATGCGGGCCGCATGGTCGAGGCGGGCGGGATCGAGCGGCTGTTCGCCGCGCCCCGCCATCCCTATACGCGCGGTCTGTTCGACGCGATCCCCGAACTTGACGCGGGCCGGGGCCGCCTGAACCCCATTCAGGGCGTGGTGCCCGACCCCAAGAAGCTGCCGATGGGCTGCGCGTTCTTTCCGCGCTGCACCCGCGCAAGCGAGCTGTGCCGCATCGAACGCCCCGATCTGAAACCGCAGCCGCAGGGCGGCCATCTGGCCTGTTTCCGCCCGCTGGGCGAAGATACCCGCACCTGGGCGCGGGCGGAGGAACTGGCATGACCCCCCCCGTGATCGAGGCGCGCGGCCTGGTGCAGAAGTATGAAAGCGGCCGCTCGCTGCTCAAGCCGGGCCGTGTCGTGCGGGCGGTGGACGGCATCGACCTGGCGGTCCGCCCCGGCGAGGTGCTGGGCGTTGTCGGCGAATCCGGGTCCGGCAAGTCCACGCTGGGCCGGATGCTGCTGGGGCTGGAAAGCCCGGCCGCCGGCAAGGTGCTGTTCGACGGCGCCGCGATGCCTGCCCCCCGCACCGATGAATGGCGCCGCCTGCGGGCGCGGATGCAGCTGATCTATCAAGATCCTCTTGCCGCGCTGGACCGCCGGATGACCATTGCCGACCAGATCGGCGAGCCGCTGCGCATCCACCGCATCGCCGAAGGCCCCGAGCTGCACGAGCGGGTCGCCGCCTTGATGGCCCGCGTCGGCCTGCGCCCCGATCAGGCCGACCGCTACCCGCACGAGCTGTCGGGCGGCCAGCGGCAGCGCGTGGTGATTGCGCGGGCACTGGCGACGGGCCCGAAGTTCCTGGTGTGCGATGAGCCGGTTTCCGCGCTGGATGTGTCGATTCAGGCGCAGGTGGTGAACCTGCTGCGCGATCTTCAGGAACAGGAAGGGCTGACGATGGTGTTCATCAGCCATGACCTCAAGGTCGTGCGCAACATCTGCGACCGGGTGGCGGTGATGTATCTGGGCCGCGTGGTGGAAGAGGCGCCCTCGGACCAGATTTTCACCGATCCGCGCCATCCCTATACCCGCGCGCTGGTCTCCTCGGTCCCCAAGGCGGGGCAGGGGCTGGCGGGGCGGATCATCTTGCAAGGCGAGCCGCCGAACCCCGCCGCGCGGCCCGATGGCTGCGCCTTTCACCCGCGCTGTCCGCTGGCCGATGCTGCCTGCGCCCGCGAGGTGCCGGCGCTGGAGCGCCATCGTGGTCGCCTGACCGCCTGCCTGAAACAGCGCCCCGTTGCGCAAACCGCCGCCTGAGGTCCCCATGTTCAGCTATATCCTGTCGCGGCTGGCCCGCGCTGTCCTGACCATTGCGCTGGTGATGACCTTTGCCTTTGTCGTGCTGCGCATGTCGGGCGATCCGGCGATGATCCTGCTGGGCCCCGATGCGCCGCAAGACGCGATTGACGCCTTCCGCACCCGCTGGGGTTTGGATGCCCCGCTGTGGCAGCAATACCTGGCCTATATGAAGCAGCTGGTCACCTTTGACTTTGGCATTTCCATGCGCGACCGGGCCCCTGCCATTGATCTGGTGCTGGAACGGGTGCCGGCCACGCTGGCGCTGACGATCCCGGCGCTGATCCTGAAGGTGGGCATCGGCATTCCTGCCGGGGTCTATGCCGCGCTGCACCGCCAGTCGGTGACGGACCGGGGCGTCATCATGTTGTCGATCTTCGGCTTCACCATCCCGTCTTTCGTGCTGGGGCTGGTGCTGGTGCTGATCTTTGCCGTGCAGCTGGACTGGTTGCCCTCGGGCGGGCAGGAGAGCTGGCGCCATGCCATCTTGCCGATCCTCACCATGTCCGTGGGCGGGATCGGCGTGCTGGCGCGGTTTTCCCGCTCTGCCATGATCGAGGTTCTGGGCCAGCCCTATATCCGCACCGCCATGGCCAAGGGGCTGAGCTGGCGCGATGTGGTCTGGAAACACGCGCTGCCCAATGCGGCGGTGCCGATCGTCACGCTGATCGGCTTCATGGTCGGCGCGCTGATCGCGGGCGCCGTGGTGGTGGAAAGCATCTTTTCCTGGCCCGGCGTCGGGCGGCTGATCGTGGTGTCGGTCGCCAACCGCGATCTGGCGGTGGTGCAGTGCCTGCTGCTGGTGATCGCCAGTTCCATGGTGATCGCGAACCTTCTGGTCGATGTGGCCTATGGCCTGCTTGACCCCCGCCTTCGGGCGAAAAGCGCCGCGCATTGAGGACCAAGACATGACCGACCTGACCGCCCCCCTTGCCGCGCCGGGCCGACTGACGCGCCTGCGCCGTGCCGTGCCGCTGCTGGTGCTGCTGTCTGCCATCTGGATCGCGCTGGTGATCCTGACCGCAGCCCTTGCCGATGTGATCCGGCCCTATCCGATCACCCAGATGAACCTGTCGGCCCGGCTGGTTCCCATGGGCACCCCCGGCTTTCCGCTGGGCACCGACGAGCTGGGTCGCGATGTGCTGTCGCGGCTGATACAGTCGGTGCGGGTGTCGCTGGTGATCGCCTTTGGCGCAACGCTGCTGTCGGCGGTGTTCGGCACCACGCTGGGCTTTCTGGCCGCGCAGTTCCGCGGCTGGGTGGAACATTTCGTCATGGCGCTGGCCGATTTTCAGGCCGCGCTGCCCTTCATGATCATGTCGCTGGCGGTGCTGGCGTTCTTTGGGTCGTCCATGATGCTGCTGGTGGGTCTGATGGGGTTCTATGGCTGGGAACGCTATGCCCGCATCGCGCGGGGGCTGGCGATCGCCGCGTCCGCGCAGGGCTATGCCGGGGCGGTGGTGCAACTGGGCGCCAAACCGTCCTGGGTCTATCTGCGCCACATCCTGCCCAATGTGGCATCCACGCTGATCGTTTCGATGACGCTGACCTTTCCCGAAATCATCCTGATGGAATCGGGCCTCAGCTTTCTGGGCCTGGGGGTGCAGCCGCCGGAAACCTCGCTGGGCAACATGGTGGGGTTCGGGCGTGAATATCTGACCCGCGCGCCCTGGATCATGCTGGCGCCTTCGGTGGTGATCGTGCTGACCACGCTGTCCATCTCGCTTCTGGGGGACTGGCTACGCGACCGGCTGGACCCGACCATTCGCTGACCTTCAAGGACAAGACCAATGACCCGTATCATGGCGCATCGCGGTGCGCGCAACCTGTGGGCCGAAAACTCGTTGCTGGGGTTTCGCCAGATCCTGCCGCACGGCTTTGCCGCCGTCGAATTTGACGTGCACCTGACCGATGCCGGCGAGCTGGTGGTGATCCACGATGCCACGCTGGACCGCACCACGGACCTGACCGGCCCCGTCCGTGCCCTGACGCCCGAGGCACGGCGGGCCGCCCGCCTGCGCGGCCCGGATGGGGCGTTGACCGACGAACATATCCCCACGCTGGACGAGGTGCTGGCCCTGCTGGCCACCGACCCGACCATCGAGCTGTGGGTCGAGCTGAAATCCGATGCCGAAGGCCGGCCCTATCCCGGTCTGGTCGCCAGGGCGGCCGAGGCGCTGGACCGGCACGGCCTGACCGGGCGTTCGGCGCTGCACAGCTTCGATATTTCCGTCGTGCGGGAAATCCGCGATCAGGCACCGGCGCTGAAGCGGCTGATTTCCGTCAACGCCGACTGGGCGGCGCGGCAGGGCGGCATTGCAGCCTTGCTGGCCGAGGTCGAGGGTCTGGTCGATATCGTCGGCATTCACCACGATCTGTTCGCGGCCGAGTTCGACACCATCACCGCCCTGCGCCCGCTGGCGGGGTGTTCGGTCTGGACGGTGAATGATCCTGCGCTGATCCGCGACTGGATCGCCCGCGCGCCGGGGTTCATCGTGTCGGACGATCCGGTGCTGGTTCAGCAGCTGATGGCCGAGGCATGAGACGGCCTGGCGCGATCCTGTTCGACTGCGACGGCGTGCTGATCGACAGCGAGCCGATGGGCTGCGAGGCTTTGGCGCAAGCTGTCACCGCCGCCGGCCACCCGATGACGCGGGCGCAGGCGACCGCGGCCTTTTCCGGCCATGCTGCCGCCGACAGCCGGGCGCATATGGCGCGGCTGGGGCTGGATGCGGCGGCGGTCTTTGCCGAAAGCGACCGGCTGCTGTTTCAGATGTTCGATCAGGCGATCCCCCATGTTCCCGGCATCGAGGCGGTGCTGGACGGCTTTGCCGTGCCAATGGCGGTCTGTTCGAACTCCTCGGCACGGCGGCTGGATCTGTCGATCCGGCGCACGCCGCTGGCGGCGCGGTTCGGCGCGCACATCTATTCTGCCGACGATGTGGCCGCGCCCAAACCCGCCCCCGACATGGCGCTGTTCGCGGCTGCCCGGCTGGGCGTGGCCCCGGCCCATGCCGTCTTTGTCGATGACAACACCCATGGCATCCGCTGCGCTGTTGCGGCCGGCTGTCTGGCCGTGGGCTTCATCGGCCCCTCCGATCACCGCCCCGGCCATGCCGATGTGCTGCGCGCCGCCGGGGCTGCGCATGTTGTGCATGGCATGGCCGAGTTCCACGCCCTGCTGACCCGACTTTCCCTGTCCCAAGCCGCTTGAAATGCGAGAAAACATGACCGATCTACCGATTCTTGGCGCTGCCATGACCGTTGCCGACCTGGAAAAGCTGCAGGATTTCATCCTGTCGCGGAACCGCGATCTGGAATTGCAGGACTTCTGCATGCTTGGCGCGCTGGATGGCGACTGGCGCCCGGTGGCCGACCGGGCCAAGGAGCTGCTGGATGGCTATCAGGGCCGTCTTGGCATTCACGGCCCGTTCTGGGGCCTGTCGATCGCCAGCGCCGATGACGAAATCCGCAAGGTCGTCTCGCGCCGGATGCTGCAGGGGCTGGAGGTGTGCGAATACCTGGGCGCCACGCAGATGGTGATCCATTCGCCCTATGGCAACTGGGATTACAACAACCTCGACAACTTCGCCTATGGCGTGGCCTATCGCAACATGGTGGACTACACCCACCAGACGCTGGCCGAGGCCGTCAAGCGCGCCGAGGATATCGGCGTGACCATGGTGGTCGAGAACATCATGGACAAGGATCCCGACATCCGCCGCACGCTGGCCGAAAGCTTTGGCTCGCACGCGCTGGCCGTGTCAATCGACACGGGCCATGCGCAATATGCCCATGGCTCGACCGGCGCGCCGCCGGTGGATTACTTCGTGCGCCGTGCGGGCAACAGCTTGCAACATATCCATCTGCAGGATGCCGACGGCTATGCCGACCGTCACTGGAATATCGGCGAGGGCAACATCTCGTGGCACGCCGTGTTCCGGGCGCTGCGCGAGCTGACCTCGAACCCGCGCCTGATCCTCGAGCTGCGCGACAAGGCGGGTATCCTGCCGTCAGTTGCCTGGCTCGAGGCACGCGGCCTGGCCTGCTAGAACCGGCGCGGGCAGGGCGGTCACGCCTTGCCCGCCCCCTGGGGGCCGGTGATTGCCGCGCCGTGTCAGGCCTGTCGCCTTGGTCCGCGCCGTGTCAGCCTGACCTGAGCCCGGCGCAGATGGCGCCGGGTGCCTGCCGATCAGTCATCAGACCCGGCGCCCTGGTGCCGGCGACGGTCTTGGCGCCCTGGCGTGCAAGGGGGCCGTCAGCCGGCCTTGCACAGCTGGCCATACAGGGCCAGATCCTCGGCCATCGTCTCGTGCAGCCGGGCGCGCGTCTCGGGGCGCAGCGCAAGATCGGCCTCGGGCGAGACATTGACGCGCGGCAGGGTGATCTCGCAGTTCAGCCGCTCTTCAAGGAAATCGACAAAGGCGCCGATATCCTCATAGCGGAAGATTCGGTCAACCGGCTGGCGGCCGGGCGGGGTCAGGAACCGCGCCTGCGATCCGACATTGGCAAAGCCGGGCTGCGGCTTTTCGCAATAGGCATTGGCGAAATCGTCAAAGGTCATGTTGCGCGTCGAGTTGTCGTCGAGCAAATCCTCGCGCCGGCGAAAGCGATACCAGCTGCCCAGCCAGTCCAGCGGCTCGCGCATCAGGGCGACGGTGGTGAAATCCTCGCCCGAGGCGACCTTGAGATAGGGGCCAAGAAAGCGGTGGAACCGCTGGACGGTGGTGTGTTTGAGCACCGGCGGGCGCTGGATGGACACGGCCGCCAGGGATTCGAGCGCGGCAGCAATGGCGGTCGAGCCGGTCTTGGGCGTTGCCAGAAACACCAGACGCTGATCCCAGAATACAAGCATGGGCCCCTCCTTGAATGCGCCACATGTAGCGGGCGCAGCATTGGCCGTAAACCTTCCCTTAAGCAATTTCTGAAAACCATGGGATTGCGTAAAACTAGATTGAAATGTTCCCGTTTTGATCGCATAAAGATGCGAACAGGCCGTGAACGAACCGGCGATTGCCGCGCCCACGCGGCTATGGGATAAGGAGAGGCAGGAATGGCGGGCTCGACCCTTCTGGACTTCGGCGGAAAGCGGGACATGGACAAGAACAAGGCGCTGGAAAGCGCGCTGGCGCAGATCGAACGGCAATTCGGCAAGGGCTCGATCATGCGCCTTGGCGCGAACAACCCGGTGGCAGAGATCGAGGCAACCTCGACCGGCTCGCTGGGCCTCGACATCGCGCTGGGGATCGGCGGCCTGCCCAAGGGCCGCATCATCGAAATCTACGGGCCGGAAAGCTCGGGGAAGACCACGCTGACGCTGCATGTGGTGGCCGAGGAACAGAAGAAGGGCGGCGTCTGCGCCTTTGTCGACGCCGAACATGCGCTGGATCCGGGCTATGCGAAAAAGCTGGGCGTCAACCTGGACGAGCTGCTGATCTCGCAGCCCGATACCGGGGAACAGGCGCTGGAAATCGTCGATACGCTGGTGCGTTCGGGCGCGGTCAGCCTTGTGGTGGTCGATTCGGTGGCGGCGCTGACGCCGAAATCCGAGATCGAGGGCGACATGGGCGACATGCAGATGGGCAGCCAGGCCCGCCTGATGAGCCAGGCGATGCGCAAGCTGACCGCCAGCATCGGGCGCAGCAACTGCATGGTGATCTTCATCAACCAGATCCGCATGAAGATCGGCGTGATGTTCGGCAGCCCCGAAACCACCACGGGCGGCAATGCGCTGAAGTTCTATGCCTCGGTCCGTCTGGACATCCGCCGCACCGGATCCATCAAGGACCGCGACGAGGTGGTCGGCAACTCGACCCGCGTCAAGGTGGTCAAGAACAAGGTCGCCCCGCCCTTCCGCGAGGTGGAATTCGACATCATGTATGGCGAAGGCATCTCCAAGACCGGCGAATTGCTGGATCTGGGCGTCAAGGCCGGGGTGATCGAGAAATCGGGCAGCTGGTATTCCTGGGGCGATGAACGCATCGGCCAGGGGCGTGAAAATGCCAAGGGCTTCCTCAAGGCCAACCCGTCGGTTGCCGCCGAGATCGAGGCGAAGATCCGCGGGGCGAACGGTCTCGACTTTTCGGTTCCGCCGACGGACGAAGATCTGACCGAATAAGCCGGGGGCGGCGCAGGACTGTCATGGTGGACAGGTTCTGCGCCGCCCGCTAAAGGGTGGGGCGACAGAACGCCCGGAGGCCCGCCCGCTATGCCCTCGCTGAACGATATTCGCAGCACCTTTCTGGATTTCTTCGCCCGTAACGGGCATCAGGTGGTGCCTTCCAGCCCGTTGGTTCCCCGCAACGACCCGACGCTGATGTTCACCAACTCGGGGATGGTGCAGTTCAAGAACTGCTTCACCGGGGCGGAACGGCGCGATTATGTGCGCGCCACCACCGCGCAGAAATGCGTGCGCGCCGGGGGCAAGCACAACGATCTGGACAATGTCGGCTATACCGCGCGGCACCATACGTTCTTTGAGATGCTGGGCAACTTCAGCTTTGGCGACTACTTCAAGGAACAGGCCATCACCTTCGCGTGGGAGCTGCTGACCCGCGATTTCGCGCTGGATCCGGACAAGCTGTGCGTCACCGTCTATCACACCGATGACGAGGCGGCGGCCATCTGGAAGAAGGTCACCGGCTTTGCCGATCACAAGATCATCCGCATCGCCAGCGACGACAACTTCTGGCGCATGGGGCCGACGGGGCCTTGCGGGCCGTGCACCGAGATCTTCTATGATCACGGCGACCATATCTGGGGCGGCCCGCCGGGCAGCGCCGATGAGGATGGCGACCGCTTCATCGAGATCTGGAACAACGTCTTCATGCAGAACGAGCAGTTTGAAGACGGCCGCCTGGTCCCGCTGGACATGCAGTCGATCGACACCGGCATGGGGCTGGAACGCATCGGTGCGCTGCTTCAGGGCAAGCACGACAACTACGACACCGACCTGATGCGCAGCCTGATCGAGGCCAGCGCCCATGCGACCAGCACCGACCCGGACGGCAAGGGCAAGATCCACCACCGCGTCATTGCCGACCACCTGCGCTCGACCAGCTTCCTGATCGCCGATGGCGTGACGCCTTCGAACGATGGCCGCGGCTATGTGCTGCGCCGCATCATGCGCCGCGCGATGCGCCATGCGCATATGCTGGGCGCGCAGGATCCGGTGATGTATCGGCTGGTCCCGGCGCTGGTGCGCCAGATGGGCGCGGCCTATCCCGAACTGAACCGCGCCCAGGCGCTGATCGAGGAGACGCTGAAGCTGGAGGAAACCCGCTTCAAGCAGACGCTGGATCGTGGCCTCAAGCTGCTGGATGCCGAGCTGGAGGGGCTGGACGAGGGCGCCCCGCTGCCGGGCGCGGCGGCCTTCAAGCTTTATGATACCTTCGGCTTCCCGCTGGACCTGACCCAGGACGCCCTGCGCGAGAAGGGCCGCGAGGTGGAAATCGCCGGCTTTGACGCCGCCATGGCCGAGCAGAAGGCCAAGGCCCGCGCCAGCTGGGCCGGTTCGGGCGAGGCCAAGGACGCCACCATCTGGTTCGAGCTGGCCGAAAAGCACGGCACGACCGAATTCCTGGGCTATGAGACCGAAACCGCCGAGGGGCAGGTCCTTGCGCTGGTGCAAGATGGCGGCCTGACCGACAAGGCGAGCGGAACCGTGCAGATCGTCGTCAACCAGACCCCGTTTTACGGCGAATCCGGTGGTCAGGTCGGGGATACCGGCTTCATCCGGTCCGAAACCGGCACCGCCGAGATCAAGGATACCAAGAAGGCCGCTGGGGTCTTCATCCATATCGCCGAAGTCACCGAAGGGCATATGGAACGCGGCCAGCCGGTCAAGCTGGAGGTCTCGCACCACCGCCGCAGCGCGATCCGCGCGAACCATTCGGCCACCCACCTGCTGCACGAGGCTCTGCGCCGCGCGCTTGGCGATCATGTCGCGCAGAAGGGCAGCCTGAACGCCGAGGATCGTCTGCGCTTTGACTTCAGCCATGCCAAGGCGCTGACCGCCGAGGAACTGGCGACGGTCGAGGCCGAGGTGAACGAATTCATCCGCCAGAACACCCCGGTGGAGACCCGCATCATGACGCCCGACGATGCCCGCGCCATTGGCGCCCAGGCGCTGTTCGGCGAGAAATACGGCGACGAAGTGCGCGTCGTGTCGATGGGCAGCCTGCCGGGGTCCGGCAAGGGCGCCGATGGCAAGACCTATAGCCTCGAGCTGTGCGGCGGCACCCATGTTGCGCGCACGGGCGACATTGGCGCCTTTGTCGCGCTGGGGGATTCGGCATCCTCGGCCGGTGTGCGCCGGTTCGAGGCGCTGACCGGGCAGGCGGCGCTGGATCACCTCAAGGCCCAGGCCGCGCGCCTGGCCGAGGCGGCGGCGGTGCTCAAGGCGCCGGTGGCCGATGTGACCGACCGCCTGCGCGCGCTGGTCGATGAGCGCAAGGCGCTGCAGAACGAGGTCGCCCAGCTGCGGCGTGAACTCGCCATGGGCGGCGGGTCGGGCACCGGCCCCGAGGCGCAAGAGATCAATGGCGTCAAGTTCCTGGCGCAAGTGCTGCAAGGCGTGTCCGGCAAGGACCTGCCCGGCCTGATCGACGAGGCGAAGTCGCGCCTGGGTTCGGGCGCCGTGCTGCTGATCGCGGATGCGGGCGGCAAGGCGGCGGTGGCGGCTGGCGTGACGGCTGACCTGACGGGCCGGCTGTCGGCGGTCGATCTGGTCAAGGCGGCGGCAGGTGCCCTGGGCGGCAAGGGCGGCGGTGGCCGCCCCGATATGGCGCAGGCTGGCGGTGCCAGCGCGGAAAATGCCGAGGCCGCGATTGCTGCGGCAACGGCTGTCATCAAGGGGGAATGACCATGCCGGGTGCTTACTGGATTGCCCATGTGACCGTGACCGACGCGGAAGCCTATGGCAAATATGCCGCGCTTGCCGGGGCGCCCATCGCGGCGCATGGGGGCAAGTTCCTCGCCCGCGCCGGGCGCTATGTCCAGCTGGAAGGGAATGATCGCGCCCGCAACGTGCTGGCGCATTTCCCCTCGGTCGAGGCGGCGGTCGCCTGCTACAACTCGCCCGAATACCAGGAGGCGCTGAGCCATGCGCGCGGCGCCTCGGTGCGCGATCTGGTCGTGGTCGAGGCGGTGGAGTGAGCCGATGAAAGCATTCATTTTCCCCGGCCAGGGCGCGCAGACCGTCGGCATGGGCAAGGCGCTGGCCGAGGCCTATCCTGCCGCCCGCGCCGTCTTTGACGAGGTGGACGAGGCGCTTGGCGAAAAGCTGTCGGACCTGATCTGGAACGGCCCGATCGAGGATCTGACCCTGACCGCCAATGCCCAGCCCGCGCTGATGGCAACCTCTCTGGCGGCCCTGCGCGCGCTGGAATCGCAAGGGGTCAAGATCACCGATGCGGCCTTTGTCGCGGGGCATAGCCTGGGCGAATATTCCGCGCTGGCAGCCGTGGGTTCGCTGAGCATTGCCGATACCGCGCGCCTTCTGCGCATTCGGGGCCGCGCCATGCAAGAGGCGGTGCCGGTCGGCATGGGCGCAATGGCTGCGCTGCTGGGCATGGATTTCGCGACGGCGGCGCAGGTCGCGGCCGATGCGGCCCAGGGCGAGGTGTGCCAGGCGGCGAATGACAACGACCCCTCGCAGGTGGTGATCTCGGGGCACAAGGCGGCGGTGGAACGCGCCGTTGCGCTGGCCAAGGAACGCGGTGGCAAGCGGGCCATGTTGCTGCCGGTGTCCGCCCCCTTCCATTGCGCCCTGATGCAGCCGGCCGCCGAGGCGATGGCCAAGGCGCTGGCCGAGGTCACCTTCCGCGCCCCGGCGGTGCCGGTCGTCGCCAATGTGCGGGCCGAGGCGGTGAGCGATCCCGAAACCCTGCGCGCGCTGCTGATCGAGCAGGTCACGGGGTCGGTTCGCTGGCGCGAATCGGTGCTGTGGATGGCCGGTCAGGGGGTTTCCGAATTCTGGGAAATCGGCGCCGGCAAGGCCCTGTCGGGGATGGTCAAGCGCATCTCGCGCGAGGCCGCGACCCGCAACTTCGGTCTGCCCGAGGATGTGCAGGCCTTGAGCGCCTGAGAAACCCGGCGAATTGCCCGAAATTTGTGCTAGCCTTGAACGATGCGCCGCGACCCAGGGTCACGGCGCATCATTTCATTGGTGGAGCGTTTCATGGCACGGATTGAGGGTACGGCAGGGGCGGACCTGCTGGAAGGCGGGTATCTGGCAGACCGCATCCTGGGATATGACGGAGATGACACGCTGGACGGCGGCGGCGGCGCTGACCGGATCTATGGCGGCGCCGGGAACGACCTGATCCGTGCCGCCGAAGGCGACGTGATTGCCGCGGGCGGGGGTGGCAACGATACGATCCAGGGCGGCCGGGGCAACCAGACCCTGCTGGGCGGGGCTGGCGATGACGTGCTGGCGCTGCGCTTCCACGATTGGTGGTATGGCGGCGATCCGATCTACAGCCAGCAGGCCTATGGCGGCAGCGGCAATGACATCTTGCAGTTCATGGTCGGGATGAATGCCGATCTGTTCGGCGGGACCGGCACGGATACGGCGCGCTATGTCGGCTATTCGACGAAGTCCGCCAGCATGACAATGTCGCTTGCCGGGTTTACCACCTCGGATGGGCTGTCGGGCACCTATGACAGCATGGAGCGGTTGCAGTTTTTTGCCGACTATGGCGTCCAGCATGTGACCGGGGGCGATCTGGACGATCAGATCTACGTCGGCGCCGGGGATGACACTGTGCAGGCCGGGGCAGGGGACGATACGGTCGGCTACCGCTATTACGGCCACCATGTGCTCGACGGCGGCGATGGCATCGATACGCTGGTGCTGGAAGGCCTGGGGCGGATCTCGCTGCACTTCGTTGTCCAGGATGACGGATCGGTCGATGACAGGATGCAGTCTGACATCCGGGGGTTCGAGCGGTATCTTGTCTTCGGTCAGGGCCGGGCTGACGATTTCATCTCGCTTGGCGACGGGGATGATACCGGCGCGGGCTATGCGGGCGAAGACACGATCTTTGGCAAGGGTGGCAACGATCTGCTCAGCGGCGGCGCCGGCGGCGACATGCTCTATGGTGGCGATGGCGACGATACGCTCAAGGGCGGGGGCGGCTCTGATGTCATCGAGGGCGGATCTGGCGACGATCTGCTGATCGCAGGCTATGGGGCGGACACGGTCTATGGCGGGGACGGGAACGACCGGCTGCTGGACGGCGTGGATGCCGCCGTGCTGTTCGGGGGGGCAGGACGTGACCGGTTTGTGCTGAAAGGTGCCGAGACCCCGGCCGATCTGATCGGCGATTTCACCAGCGGCGAGGACGTGCTTGTCATTGCAACCGGCCGCCTGTCCGGGTTCGCGGGCATCACCGGCACGCTTGGCGCGGGCGATCTGGCGTTCGGGGCGGCTGACCGGGCCGGCGGGCAGCTGGTGCTGACCGAAGATGCCGGCCTGGACGAGACCATCCTGTGGTGGGATGTGGACGGCTCTGCCGGGGCGGGTCTGATGGTGGCACTTGTGCGCTTCGACGGCACCGGCCTTGACATCAGCCATTCCGACATCACGCTGCTATGAACGAAAAGGGCCGCCCCGAGGGGCGGCCCTTTGCTGTTCCGGGGGCGAGGATTACAGCTCGTCCAGCGCGTCGACGGCCTTGGTCAGGTCGTCCTTGCCGACTTCCTTGTCGGTGACATTGGCGCCGGCGACGATGTGGTCGACAACCTTGTCCTCGAAGATCGGGGCGCGCAGCTGCTGCTGGGCCTGCGGGTTCTTCTGGATGAACTCGAAGAACTGGCGTTCCTGGCCCGGATACTGGCGGGCCTGGGCCAGAACGGCTTGGGTCAGTTCGGCATCGGTGACCTGCACGTCAGCCTTGCGGCCGATTTCCGCCAGCAGCAGGCCCAGACGCACGCGGCGCTCGGCCAGGGTCTTGTGCTCGTCCGTCGGCTCGATGTTGCCGTGGTTGTGGTCGTGCACGCCGGGGTTTTCCTCGTGCCACAGCTGGTGGGCGATCTGGTTCGCCTCGGCCTCGACCAGCGAGGGCGGCAGGTCGAACTTGACCAGCGCATCCAGCTGATCCAGCAGCGCGCGCTTGAGCACTGCGCGCGAGGCGCCGGTGTATTCGGCTTCCAGACGCTCGGTCACCTGGCCCTTGAGGGCCTCCAGCGATTCGGCGCCGAACTTCTTGGCCAGCTCGTCGTCAATCTCGGCGGCTTTCGGCGCTTTGACTTCCTTGACGGTGCAGGCAAAGACAGCGGCCTTGCCGGCCAGATGGGCGGCGCCGTAGTTTTCCGGGAAGGTCACGTTGACCGAAACCTCGTCACCGGCCTTGGCGCCGACCAGCTGATCCTCGAAGCCGGGGATGAAGCTGCCCGAGCCCAGCACAAGCGGGTAATCCTCGCCCTTGCCGCCTTCGAATTCCACGCCGTCGACCGAGCCGACAAAGTCGATCACGACCTGATCGCCGTCCTTGGCCTTGGAGCCCTTCTTGCGATCCTCGAAGGTCTGGCCGGCCTTGGCCAGGTTCTCCAGCGCCTCGGCGACCGATGCCTCGTCGGCCTTCACGACCAGACGCTCCAGCGTGATGGTCGACAGGTCGGCCTCGGGGATTTCCGGCAGTTTCTCGTAGGTCATCGACACCACGAGATCATCGCCTTCCTTCCAGTTCTCGCCATCGGCCATTTCGACCTTGGGCTGCAGGGCGGGGCGGTCGCCCGACTTTTCGAAGTGCTCGTTCATGGCACCGTCGATCGCGTCCTGCATGGCATCGCCCATCAGGCGCTGGCCGAACTGCTTGCGCAGGATCGCCATCGGCACCTTGCCCTTGCGGAAGCCCTTGATCTCGACTTCCGGCTGCGCCTCGAGCAGTTTGGCTTCGACCTTGGCGTCGAGTTCGGCAGCGCTGACCGTGATGGTATAGCCGCGCTTCAGGCCTTCGTTCAGGGTCTCGGTGACCTGCATGGTGTCCTTCATCCTTTCATGGTGCGGGCGAAGGGACTTGAACCCCCACGCCGTAAGGCGCCGGAACCTAAATCCGGTGCGTCTGCCAATTCCGCCACGCCCGCACATTCTACAAGTGCGGGGCCGCCCCGTTCCGAGGGCCGCCCCGCATTCCGCGCCCTTCTAGCAA
Organism: Gemmobacter nectariphilus DSM 15620; assembly: GCF_000429765.1. Lineage (GTDB taxonomy): Bacteria > Pseudomonadota > Alphaproteobacteria > Rhodobacterales > Rhodobacteraceae > Wagnerdoeblera > Wagnerdoeblera nectariphila. Next base: position 68,056 of record NZ_AUCM01000003.1, read on the forward strand.
AGGCCCGAAGGGGATGCGAGAGGAAAAAGCGGCCTGCCCCGGGCATGTGTATCGGGGCCGGATCGCGGATTTTTCGCGCGCCTGCCGCATTGCTGCCGCATTCGGGCGAAAGATGGGCATAGCCGCGACCGTAACCGGAGCCCGCCATGACCGCCCAGATCCTTGATGCTGCGACCGGACTTGCCATGGGCACGCGGGTGATGACGCTGCAAGGCGCGCTGCCGGTCGAATTCCTGTCGGTGGGCGATCGGGTGATCACCCGGTCCGGGGCGCGGGTTCTGCGCGCCATCACGGTGACGGTCGTGCAAGATGTCGCCGTGGTTCGGGTGGCGCCCGGTGCCCTGGGCCACGACCGGCCCGAAGGCCAGATGTGCCTGCCCGCCGGCCAGGCGGTGTTGCTGCGCGACTGGCGGGCGCAGGCGCTGTATGGCGCGCGCGAGGCGGCGGTGCCGGTGTCGCGCCTTGTCGATGGCGAATTCCTGCGCGCAGGCCGCGCGGCGGAACTGCGGCTGTTCCGCCTTGCGTTCGACACGCCCGAGACGATCTTTGCCGATGGCGTCGAAATCGCCTGCCTGCCCGAGCCCGTCGCCGCCTGATCGGGCGCGATTTTGCGAAGGCGCGCGATTTCGCGCGCCTTTCTGCTTGCGGGGCCCGTTGTTAACGCAAACGTCATGGACACCGGCCGCCCCCCCGCCTAAACCGTGCAGCAATCGAACATCCGCAAACAGGGAAGACCCATGCGCGCGACGAGAACCGTCCAGAAAATCCTTGCAAACTACGAAGGCGAAACCCCCGGCGTGAAGGCAAACCTGTGCCGCATGCTGATGGAGGGCAAGCTGGGCGGCACTGGCAAGATGATCATCCTGCCGGTCGATCAGGGCTTTGAACATGGCCCGGCCCGCAGCTTTGCGCCGAACCCGGCGGGCTATGACCCCCACTACCATTACCAGCTGGCGATCGACGCGGGCCTGTCGGCCTATGCCGCGCCGCTTGGCTCGCTGGAAGCTGGCGCCGACACCTTTGCGGGCCAGATCCCGACGATCCTCAAGGTGAACTCGGCCAACTCGCTGATGTCGCCGACTGCGGGCAAGAACCAGGCCGTGACCGCCAGCGTGGATGATGCGCTGCGCCTTGGCTGCTCGGCCATCGGCTTCACGATCTATCCGGGCTCGGATTGCCAGCTCGACATGTATGAAGAGATCGTCGAGATGCGGCGCGAGGCGGCCTCGAAAGGCATTGCCACCGTCATCTGGTCCTATCCGCGCGGCGAAGCCGTCACCAAGGACGGCGAGCTGGCGATCGACGTGGCCGCTTATGCCGCCCATATCGCGGCGCTGCTGGGCGCGCATATCATCAAGATCAAGCTGTCGACCGATCATCTGATGCTGCCCGAGGCCAAGAAGGTCTACGAGGACAAGCAGATCGAGATCGCGACGCTGGCCGACCGGGTCAAGCACTGCGTTCAGTCGTCCTTCAACGGCCGCCGGATCATCGTGTTCTCAGGCGGTGCGGCCAAGGGCGCGGATGCGGTCTATGACGATGCGCGCGCCATCCTGGCCGGCGGCGGCAATGGCTCGATCATCGGGCGCAACAGCTTCCAGCGTTCGCGCGAGGATGCGCTGGCGATGCTGGCCAAACTGGTCGACATCTACAAGGGCAAGGCCTGAGGCCGCGGGCGCCCGCGCGCCCTGTCAGGCCAAAATCACATCCTGATGAAGGGGCAGGGCAAGGCTCTGCCCCTTTGCACATCCGCTGTGCGGGTGCAGCAAATGCGCTGTGGCCGGGTTTGCGCTAGGTCTGCCCAGACCCGCAAACACCGGAGGCCCCATGTCGGCGCGCAATACCCCCTATTCCTATGGCAGCGTGGCCCGCAGTCTGCACTGGCTGACCGCAGGGCTGATCCTTGTGTCCTGGCCGCTGGGGCAATGGGCCCAAAGCCTGCCCTATGACAGTGGCGAGGCGCTGGCCTTCAAGGCGCAGATGTTCTCGATCCACAAGACGCTGGGGATCGCGGCCTTCTTCGTCGGCCTTGTGCGGATCGGCTGGGCCATCAGCCAGGTGCATCCCGTGCCCGCCCATGCCGGGCGCCGGGCCGAGGTCTGGCTGGCCGCGCTGGTGCATTGGGCGCTCTATGCGGCGCTGGTGCTGGTGCCCCTGTCGGGCTGGGTGCACCATGCCGCGACCGAGGGTTTCGCGCCCATCCTGTGGCCCTTTGGCCAAGGGCTGCCGCTGGTGCCGAAATCCGAAACGGTGGCCATGGTCAGCGGCCTTGGGCATGCGATCTTCACCAAGGTGCTGCTGGTGACGGTGGCCCTGCATGTGGCCGGGGCGCTCAAGCATCTGGTGCTGGACCGGGACGGCACCTTGATGCGGATGCTGACCGGCCGCGCGGCCGGCGAGGCGGCGCCGCCGGCGCGCGGCGCCGCGCTGGCGGGGCTGGCGGTCTGGGCCATCGCCATCGGGGCCGTGCTGGGGGTGCCGCAATCCGCCCCGGCGATCGAACCCACCGCACAGATCACCCCGGCCCCGGCCAGCGGCTGGGCGGTGCAAGAGGGCACGCTGGGCATTGCCGTGCGCCAGATGGGTGCAACCGTGCAGGGCAGCTTTGCCAACTGGTCGGCCGCGATCACCTTCGATCCCAAGGCCGAAACCGGCAACCGTGTCGAGGTGACGGTGGATCTGGCCAGCCTGAAACTGGGCTCGGTCTCGGCTCAGGCGACCGGGCCGGACTTCCTCAATGCCGCCGCGCATCCGCAGGCGCGGTTCACCGCCGATATCCGGCCCGAGGGCGATGGATGGCTGGCCGAGGGCACGCTGGATCTCGCCGGCGCCACGGTGCCGATCAGCCTTCCGTTCACGCTCACCCTCGATGGTGACACCGCCGGGATGCAAGGCGCCCTGACGCTGGATCGCCGCGACTTCGGCATCGGCGCGAAGTATCCCGACGAGAAGGCCGTCGGTTTCACGGTTGACATCGCGGTTGCCCTGCGTGCCGTCCGTTCCTGATCGGGGATGCGCCTAGCATTGGTCGGATCAAGCCAAGATCGCCGCCCCGAAAACAGGTGGCCGACCGCCCCGGCGCGGCGCAATCCGATGGGATCATCCGCAAAGGCATGCTGCCCCACCGTCCCATCACCTTCCGGAAATACCCTCGGGGGGTGAGGCTCGGAACGAGCCGAGGGGGGCAGAAGGCCCCCCTTCCTGCTTTGCCGGGACGCAAGCGCGGTCCCTGGTCCGATGCGGCCAGGGCAGCCAGGGACCATGACAAAGGGGCCGCCGGTTTCCCGGCGGCCCCTTCCGATCGTTCCGAGCCGATCACTCGGCCTTCATCGCCTCGATCGAGATGTCGATCTTCACCTCGTCCGAGATGTAGGGCGCGAACATGCCAAGGTTGAAGTCCGACCGCAGCACCGTGGTGGTCGCATCAAAGCCCGCCCAGGGCTTGTTGGCCATCGGGTGATCGCCCTTCTGGTTCAGCTTCGCGTCCAGAACGACCGGCTTGGTCACGCCGTTCATCGTCAGATCGCCGGTGATCTTCGCGGTGGTCTCGCCCGTCACCTCGATTGCGGTCGAGACGAACTTCACCGTGCCATTCGCCGCTGCATTGAAGAAATCGGCCGTCATGAAGTGATCGAACCGCTCTTGCCAGCCGGTCAGCATGGTGGTGACCGGGAACTCGACCGTCACCGAGGATTTCGCAGGCTCGGCCTGATCGAACGAGATCGCGCCTTCAAACCCCGAGAACATCCCGGTGGTGGTCGAGAAACCAAGGTGATTGTAGGTGAACACGATCTGGCTATGGCTGGGATCCAGCACATAGGCCTCGGGGGCGGCAATGGCGGGGGCTGCCGCCAGGGCGGCGATCAGCGACAGGGGGGCAAGGCGGATCATCGGAAACTCCTGAGATGTCTTGTCTGCCACCCCTAGGTGCCGCAGTGCGGCATCGGCGCCAATCCGGCATGGCCGAACAGCACTCGTGCAAAACCGAACAATCACGATGCTGCCAGCCCGCGTCGCTTGCATCGGGCGCGGGGGCGTGTATAAGGCCCCATCCTTCCGCCGGACCCTTCTCACCGGCGCATCCCCTCATGGACGGGGGCGGAAGGAAAGCCCGTCCTACGAAATGCGCCCTGACATCGGAGCCTACATGCCCCTTTACGAGCATGTCCTCATCGCGCGTCAGGATTTGTCCAACGCGCAGGCCGAAGGCCTCATCGAACATTTCTCCGCAGTGCTTTCCGACAACGGCGGCAAGGTCGTCGGCACGGAATACTGGGGCGTCAAGACGATGGCCTACAAGATCAACAAGAACCGCAAGGGGCACTACGCCTTCTTCCGCACCGATGCGCCCTCGGCCGCCGTGCTGGAGATGGAGCGTCTGGCCCGTCTGCATGACGACGTGATGCGCGTGCTGTCGATCAAGGTCGACGCGCACGAAGACGGCCCGTCGGTCCAGATGCAGAAGCGTGACGAGCGCGGCGACCGCGATTCGCGCGATGGTGCCCCGCGGGGCGACCGTGGTGATCGCGGCGGTCCCGACCGTCGTGAGCGTCGCTGACAGGGGAGCTTGAGACATGGCCAGCAAACCGTTTTTCCGCCGCCGCAAGGTCTGCCCGTTCTCGGGCGAGAATGCGCCCGCCATCGACTACAAGGACGTGAAACTCCTGCAGCGCTACATCTCCGAGCGCGGCAAGATCGTTCCCGCCCGCATCACCGCCGTTTCGGCCAAGAAGCAGCGTGAACTCGCCCGTGCCATCAAGCGCGCGCGTTTCCTCGCCCTGCTGCCCTACGCCGTGAAGTGAGGAGCAAGACCCATGCAAGTCATTCTCCTTGAGCGCGTGGCCAAACTGGGCCAGATGGGCGACGTCGTGAACGTCAAGCAAGGCTACGCCCGCAACTACCTGCTGCCGCAAGGCAAGGCCCTGCGCGCGTCGGACGCCAACATCAAGAGCTTCGAGGCCCGCAAGGCCCAGCTGCAGGCCGAAAACCTGGAAACCCGCAAGGAGGCCGAAGCTGTCGGCGCCAAGCTGGACGGCCAGGCCTTTGTCGTGATCCGCTCGGCTTCGGAAGCCGGCGCGCTTTACGGCTCGGTCACCGCGCGTGATGCGGCCGATGCGGCCACCGCCGCCGGCTTCACCGTCGCGCGCAGCCAGATCGTGCTGGACAAGCCGATCAAGGAACTGGGTCTGCACGGCGTGACGATCACGCTGCACCCGGAAGTCTCGGTGAAGATCAGCTTGAACGTCGCCCGCTCACCCGAAGAGGCCGAGCTGCAGGCGTCGGGCAAGTCGATCCAGGAACTGGCGGCCGAAGCCGAAGCCGCGGCCGAGATGGACATCCAGCAGCTGTTCGACGATCTCGGCGGCGCTGCCTCGGAAGAATAAGCGCATCCGATCGGATCGCCCCGCCCCCGCGCCGCAGCCCGGCGCGGGGGTTTTTCATTGCCCGGCGCCTCGGTGGGATGGCCTGCGTCGCATGGGTATTTGGAAAAAGGCAAAGAGGCAGGCGCGGCGCCTGATTTCGCCTTGATACAAATATCCCCGCCGGAGGCATCCCCGGCCGCCATCCCGTGATCCCGGTTCTGTGATGCGCGGCGGCGGCGCCTGGCCCCCCTGCGGCAGTGTTTCCTCTTGCGTGACGGGGCGGTTGGCGGCATGACTGCCCACCGAGCCAAGGGAGACCGCCATGACCCATCGCATCGCCATCCTCGGAGCCTCTGGCTACACGGGGGCCGAGCTTGTCCGCCTGATCGCCACCCATCCGGCGATGCGAATCGTGGCGCTGTCGGCCGACCGCAAGGCGGGGCAGGCCATGGCGGATGTGTTCCCCTTTTTGCGCCATCTTGACCTGCCGAAGCTGCAGAAGATCGACGAGATCGACTTTTCCAACGTCGATCTGTGCTTTTGCGCGCTGCCCCATGCCACGACGCAGCTGGTGATTGCCGGGCTGCCGCGCGATCTGAAGATCGTCGATCTGTCGGCCGATTTCCGGCTGCGCGATGTGGCGGAATACGAAAAATGGTATGGTCAGCCCCATGCGGCGCCCGAGCTGCAGAAAGAGGCGGTCTATGGCCTGACCGAATTCTACCGGGATGAAATCCGCGGCGCGCGGCTGGTGGCCGGCACGGGCTGCAATGCTGCGACCGGGCAATATGCACTGCGCCCGCTGATTGCGGCCGGGGTGATCGACCTTGACCGCATCCTGATCGACCTCAAGGCCGGGGTGTCGGGGGCGGGGCGCAGTCTCAAGGAAAACCTGCTGCATGCCGAATTGTCCGAGGGCACGCACAGCTATTCAGCCGGGGGCAAGCACCGTCACCTTGGCGAGTTCGATCAGGAATTCAGTGCCTTGGCTGGCCGCCCGGTGCGGGTGCAGTTCACGCCCCATCTGACCCCGATGAACCGCGGCATCCTGGCCAATGTCTATGTCGATGGCGATGCGGCGCGGATTCATGCGACGCTGGCCGAAGCCTATGCCGCCGAGCCGTTCCTTCAGGTGCTGCCCTTTGGCCAGCTGCCTTCGACGCGCGATATCCGCGGCTCGAATTTCTGCCATATCGGGGTGATCGGCGATCGGGTGCCGGGCCGCGCCATGGTGATCGCGACGCTGGACAACCTGTGCAAGGGGTCGAGCGGGCAGGCGATCCAGAACGCCAACCTCATGCTGGGGGTCGAAGAGACGGCCGGCCTGACGCTGGCCCCGGTCTTCCCGTAACGCCATGAAGTCGCTCAAGAAACAGCGCCGTATCCAGATCCTTGCCGTTGCGGCTGTTGCCTTGGCCCTGGCGACCGGGCTGGTCGGCTATGCGATGCGCGACGGGATTAACTTCTTCCGCTCGCCCAGCCAGGTCAGCGAGGCCCCGCCCCCCCCGACCGAGACCTTCCGCATCGGCGGGCTGGTCGAGGAAGGCAGCCTTGTGCGCGGTCAAGGCGAGACGGTGACCTTTCGCGTCACCGATGGCGGGGCGACGATCCCGGTGGCCTTTACCGGCGTGCTGCCCGATCTGTTCGGCGAAAAGCAGGGCATGATCGGCACCGGCAAGCTGATCGACGGCACCTTTGTCGCGACCGAGATCCTTGCCAAGCACGACGAGACCTACATGCCCAAAGAGGTGGTGGACGCGCTCAAGGAACAGGGCGTCTACAAGGAACCCGTCAACTGACCCCGGCGCACGGTGCCGCAGGGCGCCGTTAACCCGGCTGGAGCATCCTTGACCGCTCATCAACCATGAGGGCGGGCATGAAGACGGTGCGGCAGATCGCCGAGGAAATCGTCGCGCGGGAAGGCGGGTTCGTGAATGATCCCGACGATCCGGGCGGGGCGACCAACCATGGCGTGACCATTCACACGATGCGGCGGCTGGGGCTGGATCTGACCGGGGACGGGCGGGTCGATGTGGCCGATGTGCGGGCGCTGACGCGCGCCCAGGCGGTCGACATCTATATCCGGCATTATTTCGAGGCACCGGGGCTGGGGCGTCTGCCCGAGTGCCTTCAGCCTTCGGTGTTCGACATGTTCGTCAATGCCGGGGCGAATGCCATTCGCCTGTTGCAACAGATGCTGGCGCAGATGGGCTATGAGACGGTGGTGGACGGCGTTCTTGGCCCCCAGACCGCGAAACATGCCCATCATGCGGCGGCGCGCGACCCGGCCTTGCTGGCCGATGCCTACGGGATCGAGCGGCGGAACTATTACTACCGTCTGGCCGATCAGCGCCCGGCCAGCCGCAAATATGCGCGGCGGCAGAATGGGGGCAAGGGCGGCTGGATCCTGCGCGCCGAGGAATTCATTTCGGCCCGGTTTCATCTGACCGAGGCGGAACATCGCCGGAGGGTTGCAGCATGGGGCTGATCGGTCGAATCGTGGGATCCCCGCAGGCGGTGGCGACGCTGGGGCAGGCGGCGCGCGAGGTGGCCGAGGTATTCACCCCGAATGCCACCCGCGCCATGGAACTGGTGCACGAGACGGGGCAGGCAACGCTGGCGCAATATGGGGCCGAATTTTCCCATGCGCCGGGCGGCTGGTTCGACCGTTTCGTGAATGGTCTGAACCGCTTGCCGCGCCCGATGCTGGCTTTGGGAACGCTGGGTCTGTTCGTCTATGCCATGGCCGAGCCCGAGGGGTTTGGCCTGCGGATGCAGGGCCTTGCGCTGGTGCCCGAGCCGCTGTGGTGGCTGCTGGGGGCCATTGTCGCCTTTTATTTCGGCGCGCGCGAGACCTATTACCGGCGCGCGCGCGGGGGTGTCGCGGTGCCGGCTGCCGAGGCAGCAGGCGGCGGCAGTTCGGCCGCAGCGGGCGCGGAGGCGGTCGCGGCCGAGGGGCGCAACCCGGCCTTGAGCGAATGGGCCTATCAGCCGGGTGATCGCTAGGGCGCGTTTCGGCCGCATGGACTTTGCCCGCCGGTGGCGCCATATCTGGGCCATGGACCGGGATTTTGACGTGATCATCGCAGGCGGCGGGCTCAATGGCCCGGCGCTGGCGCTTGCGCTGGCCCAGGGCGGCCTGCGCGTTCTGGTGGTGGATGCGCGGCCGGCCTCGGCCCGGGCATCCGTCGGGTTCGACGGGCGCGCCTATGCGCTGGCGCTGGCCTCGCAGCGGCTGCTGTCGGCGCTGGGGGTCTGGCCGGCCGTTGCCGCCCGGGCGCAGCCGATTCTGGGGATCCGCACCTCGGACGGGGTGCCGCCCGAAGGGGCGGCGCCCTTCTTGCTGGGCTTTGACCATGGCGAGCTGGACGAAGGCGCCATGGGCTTCATGGTCGAGGATCGCCATCTTTACGCGGCCTTTCTGGCGACGCTGGAGGCAGCGCCCGGTGTCACCCTGCGCAGCGGGGCGAGCGTGACCGGGCAGGCTGTCGATGGGGCGTTGGTCGCCGTCACGCTGGACACGGGCGAGGTTCTGCGCGCGGCGTTGCTGGTCGGCTGTGACGGGCGGGCCAGCGGCGTTGCGCAGCGCGCAGGGATCCGGCGCACCGGCTGGGGCTATGGCCAGACTGCGCTGGTCGGCGCGATTCGCCCCGAACGCCCGCATCAGGGGCTGGCGCATCAGGTGTTCCTGCCCGAAGGGCCGCTGGCGATTCTGCCGCTGAGGGACGGGCTCGCCTCGATCGTGTGGTCCGAGACCGAGGCGAATGCCCGCACCATCTCGGCCCTGCCGGATGAGGACTATTGCGCGCTGCTGGAGGCGCGGATCGGGCATCTGACCGGGCGGGTGGAACTGGCGGGGCCGCGGTTTTCCTATCCGCTGAACCTGACGCTGGCCGAGCACTATGTCGCGCCGCGAGTCGCGCTGGTCGGGGACGCGGCGCATGGTGTGCATCCGATTGCGGGGCAGGGGCTGAACCTTGGCTTGCGCGACGTGGCGGCGCTGGCCGAAGTGCTGGCCGAGGCGCGCGCGCGGGGCGAGGATATCGGCGCGCTGGATGTGCTGGAGCGGTATCAGCGTTGGCGGCGGTTCGATTCGACGGTGTTGGCGCTGGGGATGGATGCGGTGAACCGGCTGTTTTCCAACACCAATCCCCTGCTCAGGGCCGCACGCGGGCTGGGAATGCGGGCGGTTGGCGCCTTGGCCGGGCCGCGCCGCAGCTTCATCCGTGAGGCGGCGGGGCTGTCGGGCGATCTGCCCAGGCTGTTGACCGGCCAGCGTCTATAGGGGCGCGAGGGGGCGCTGCCCCATGGCGGGCGGCGCGCCTGTGGCACGCGCAGCGCAGCCCCCGGGATATTTGTATCAAGGCGAAACAGGGCGCCGCGCGAAAAAACCAAAGGCCCGCGCAAGGCGGGCCCATCGGGTTCGGATCGGTCCGGTCGGGGTCAGCCGCCCCAGTGGCGGACCGGGCCGCAATCCATATGGACGAAGTTCGAGCGCGAATAGCGGCCGACACCGCCCGAGGCGCAAGCCTCGGCCGCGCGGGCCATCTGGCTGACCGAGCGAGATTTCAGCCGCAGGTCGGCGGCCTGACCCTGCATGTGCAGCGAATTGCGGGCAACGCCGCGCGTGGTGGCGCGCAGGGCCGCGTTGGTCTTGGGCGAGCGGTAGCCCGACAGCAGCATGTAGGGTTCCGAGACGTCCATCATCTTGTGGGCGGCCGCCATGATGTCCAGCGTGCGGGCGTCGATCTTGTGGATCGTGCCGGTGCGGACATCGCGCATGAAGTGGTTAACCTCTTTCAGCGCCTCGGGAATGTACTTCCCGTCGATCCAGTAGATCGTATCGAGGCTTTCGCCGGTGCGTCCCGAATACATGCGGACCCGGCGAATGTCGCCTGCACCGCGAAGGAAACCGAAGGCGTTGCTGTAGGTGGGTGCCGCTGCAACGATACCAGCCGCGAAAATCCCGAGCAGCTTGCGCCGCGAGAGATCGGTCGAACCCGTTTGAGTCATTCTTGCTCGCCTGTCCCCAGAAGACCTGCCGCGTGGCAGAGCCGCGGCAAATCCTTCGTTCGTCTTGTCATGCATCCCCAAATGCCCGGACTGTATGACACGGTTCGATTCGGCAACCAACCCTTCTGGCGGCCCCGGTTCCTCAATCTGGAACCTATCGGCAAATTATTGCTGAATTGGATCCGTCAAGGTCGGGTTTCCTGCCCATCGTCGTGGCACTGCGGCAACAAGCCTTCTTGAAGGGCATGGGCGGGGCGCGCGGCGGTCATGGACTTTGGCGGCCATTCCGCGCAATTTACCCGGCGGGGGTGGCACTTGGGGTGCCGCTACAGATTGATCCGTGCCGACTTTGGGGATGACCATGCCAGTGACCCTTCCGACCTGCCTGCGCCGCAGCCTGTTTGTGGCGACGGGGGTAGCCGGGCTTTTGCTGGCGGGGGCGGCCATGGCGCAGCCTGCGGGCGGGATCGCCTCGGGCGGCGGGGCGCTGCTGGTCAAGGCGGCCTTGCCGCATCTGAACGGCTTTCGTCAGGCGCTGGCGGCTGCCGCGGCCGATGATGCGCCGGTTGCGGATTTCTACCGCGCGCGGGGCTATGAGGCGTTCTGGACCGCATCGGATGCGGCCGCCGAATCGCGCCGTGCGGCGCTGCTGACGGCGCTCGATACCGCGCAGGCCCATGCCCTTCCGGTCGCGCGCTATGATGCGGCCGAGCTGCGCCGCGCCTTTCGCGGGCTGCGCTCGGAGGGGGATCGCGGACGGCTGGAGGTGCGGCTGACCCGCGCGCTGCTGGATTTCGCGCGCGATCTGCAAACCGGGGTGGTCGATCCGAAAAAGGTCGACGCCGGGATCGTGCGCGAGGTGCCGCGCCGCACGCCCGAGAGCATTCTTCAGGGATTCGTCGCCGATCCGGCGGGCTTTTTGCATGGCCTGCCGCCGCAGAACCCAGAATATGCCCGCCTTGCCAAGGCGCGCCACCGGCTGATGGACCAGATCGCGGCGGGCGGCTGGGGCGACAAGGTGCCGGCCAAGGCGCTGAAACCCGGCGCGACCGGCGCGGCTGTCGTTGCGCTGCGCGATCGGCTGGCCGCGATGGGGTATCTGGGCCGCAGTGCCACCATGGCCTATGGCCCCGAGATCCAGTCGGCCGTGCGCGCCTTTCAGTTCGATCATGGCCTGACCGCCGATGGCGTGGCCGGTGAAGGCACGATCAGCGCGATCAATACCGATCCCCAGGACCGCCTGGCCGCCGTCACCGTGGCGATGGAGCGCGAGCGGTGGTCGAACATCGACCGCGGCACGCGCCATATCTGGGTCAACCTGACCGATTTCACCGCCAAGATCATCGACGATGGCAAGGTGACCTTTTCGACCCGCGCGGTCGTCGGCTCGACCATCCCCGACAAGCGCACGCCCGAGTTCAGCCACCTGATGACCTATATGGAGTTGAACCCCGACTGGACGGTGCCGCCGGGGATCATCCGTCGCGATTACCTGCCCAAGCTGCAGGCCAATCCGGGGGCGCTGGCCCATCTTCAGGTGGTGGATTCGCGCGGCCGCGTGGTGCCGCGTGGGTCGGTCAACTTCGCGGCCTATTCGGCGAAGAACTTTCCCTTCAACCTGCGCCAGCCGCCGGGGGCGTCGAATGCGCTGGGGCGGGTGAAGTTCATGTTCCCGAACCCGTATTCGATCTATCTGCACGACACGCCCGACAAGCACCTGTTCGCGCGTGATACCCGGGCCTATTCCTCGGGCTGCGTGCGGCTGAACGATCCCTTCGACTTTGCCTATGCCCTGCTGGCCCGGCAAGAGGCCGATCCGAAATCGGCCTTCCACAAGGTGCTGGATACCGGGCGGCAAGAGCGGATTTTCCTCAAGCAGCCGGTGCCGGTGCATCTGGATTACCGCACCGCCTTTACCGATGCGCGTGGCCGGTTGCAGTTCCGCCCCGATATCTACGGGCGCGATGCCGAGATCCATGACGCGCTGGTCAAGGCAGGGGTGGATGGCTGAGTGACCGCGCCGCCGCGTCTGATGCTCGATGCCTGCGTGCTGTTCCCGACCGTTCAGCGCGAGGTGCTGATCGGCGCGGCGCAGGCGGGGTTCTTTCGCCCGGTCTGGACCGCGCGCATCCTCGAGGAATGGGCGCGCGCCGTGCGCAAGCTGGGACCGGGGGCCGAAGATGTGGCGCGGGGCGAGATCGCGCTGTTGCGCGCGGCCTTTCCGGGCGCCGAAGTGCCCGAGGCGCCCCATGTCGAACAGCGCCTCTATCTGCCGGATGAAAACGACCTGCATGTTCTGGCGGCGGCCATCGCCTGCGGCGCCGATGCGATCGTCACGGTGAACGCGGCGGATTTCCCGCGCGGCACGCTGGCGGCCGAAGGTCTGGACCGGCGCGACCCCGATGGCCTGCTGTGGGACTTCGCCTCGCGCGCCCCGCAGGCGATGACGGCGGTGCTCGAGACGGTTCGCGCCAAGGCCGAGGCCCTTTCGGGCCAGCCGCAGCCGCTGAAACCGCTGCTGAAACGCGCAAGGCTGAACCGTCTGGCGCGGCTGTTGGCCTAGGTCCGTCCTGCCCGACCCGGTTGCAACAGCGGCCTTTCCCCTGCGGCGGTCAGCCGTTACAACCCTTGCGAACCTGCCGGAGATGCCCATGCCCGCCCCCGTTTCGATGACCGCATTCGCCACGACGCGCGGGCAGGGCGATGGTGCGCTTGGCCATTGTTCCTGGGTGTGGGAGGTGCGGTCCGTCAATGGCAAGGGCCTCGATCTGCGCCTGCGCCTGCCCGATGGTGTCGAGGGGCTCGAGGCGGCGGTCCGGGCCGAGCTGACCCGCCGCCTGACCCGGGGCAATGTGACCGTCGGCCTGCGCCTGACGCGCGCCTCGGGGGGCGAGGGGCTGCGGCTGAACCCGGTGATGCTGGCGACCGCGCTGGCCGCTCTGGCCGAGGTGGAAACCGCAGCCGGTCTTGCCGGCGTCATGCTCGCGCGCCCGACCGCCGCCGATGTGCTGGCCATTCGCGGCGTCAGCGAGACGGCCAGCACGGATGACACCGACAGCTCGGCCCTGCTGGCTGCGCTGATGGCCGATTTCGCCGCCGCGATGACCGCATTCGAGACAATGCGCCGCGCCGAGGGCAAGGCGTTGGCCACCGTGCTGACCGACCAGATCGACCGCATCGCCGGCTTTGCCACCGACGCCCGCGCCGTTGCCGAGGCCCGCCGGCCCAAGGCGGCCGAATCGCTGCGCGAGGCGCTGGCCCGTGTCACCGAGGCCGTCGATGCCGATCCCGCCCGCATTGCGCAGGAACTCGCGCTGCTGGCGGTCAAGGCCGATGTCACCGAAGAACTTGACCGGCTGGATGCCCATATCGCCGCCGCCCGCGCGCTGCTGGCCCAGGGCGGGCCGGTCGGGCGCAAGTTCGATTTCCTGGCCCAGGAATTCAACCGAGAGGCCAATACCCTGTGCTCGAAGGCCGGCGACATCGCGCTGACCCGGATCGGGCTCGACCTCAAACACCTGATCGACCAGATGCGCGAACAGGTCCAGAATCTGGAGTGAGCCATGGCCCGGCGCGGCCTTCTGCTGATCCTTTCCTCGCCCTCGGGCGCTGGCAAATCCACCCTCGCCCGTCGCCTGATGGACTGGGATCCGACGATCCGGTTTTCCGTCTCGGCCACCACGCGCAAACCGCGCAGCGGCGAAGAACACGGGGTGCATTACCACTTTCACAGCCACGACAGCTTTCGCGCGCTGGTGGACAGCGGGCATATGCTGGAACATGCCGAGGTGTTCGGCAATTTCTACGGCAGCCCCCGCGCCCCCGTCGAACAGGCGATGCGCGAAGGGCGTGACACGCTGTTTGACGTTGATTGGCAGGGCGGCCAGCAGATCCGCAATTCGGCCCTTGGGTCCGAGGTCGTGTCGGTCTTCATCCTGCCGCCCTCGATTGCCGAGCTGGAACAGCGCCTGCGTGGCCGCGCGCAGGACAGCGACGAGGTGATCGCCGGCCGTATGGCGAAAAGCCAGGCCGAAATCAGCCATTGGGCGGAATACGATTACGTCCTGGTCAACCGCGACATCGACGCGGCGGCCGAAGAGCTGATCACCATCATCCGCGCCGAACGCCTGCGCCGCGCGCGCCAGCCGGATCTGGTCGGCTTCGTGCGCGATCTCGATGTCGAATTCCGGCAGCGCACCTAAGGAGCCCCCGATGATCTACGCACTCGACGGCCACGCGCCGCAGATCCACCCCGAGGCCTGGGTCGCCCCCGGCGCCCATGTCATGGGCAAGATCGTGCTGGAGGAAGCTGCCAGCATCTGGTTCGGCGCGGTCCTGCGCGGCGACAACGAGGAAATCCGCATCGGCCGCGGCTCGAACGTGCAGGAAAACTGCGTGTTCCACACCGACATGGGCTATCCGCTGACCATCGGCACCAATTGCACGATCGGCCACAAGGCCATGCTGCACGGCTGCACCATCGGCGATGGCTCGCTGGTGGGCATGGGGGCGACGATCCTCAATGGCGCCAGGATCGGCAAGGGCTGCCTGATCGGCGCGGGTGCCCTGATCACCGAAGGGAAAGAGATCCCCGATGGCGCGCTGGTGATGGGCGCCCCCGGCAAGGTCGTCCGCGTGCTCGATGCCGAAGCGCAGGCAAGGCTGATCAGATCGGCCGAGGGTTATCAGGCCAATGCGCGCCGCTTCCGGGCCGGTCTGAAACCGCTCTGACCCGGCGCGCGCCCCATCCCTTTCATCTGTCCGAAAATATCCTCGGGGGGAATTGGCCCTTCAGGGCCAAGGGGGGCAGAAGGCCCCCTTTCGACCCCGCCGCCTGCGCCCGGCCGGGACTTCTCTTGCCAGGCGATCCGTGGCACTCTGCCACTCGTGCACACTGACGCGAGGCCGGCATGAAATTCTCGCAACTCGCAGAACGCCAGATCCGCAAGGCCCAGGCCGAAGGGCAACTCGAAAACCTCAAGGGCGCGGGCAAGCCGCTGGATCTGTCCGAAGCTGCCGGCAGCACCGAGGCGATCGGCTTTCGCATCATGGCCGAGGCCGGCGCCGTCCCGCGCGAGGTGGACCTGCGCCGCCAGGTTCAGGCGCAGCAGGCTATCTTGCAGCAGACCACCGACCCCGAGGCCCGCAAGCGCGAAATGGCCCGGCTGGCCGATCTGCAATTGCGCCTCGAGATCGAGGCCGAGGCGCGACGCCGCTTTCAGCGCAGCTAGGGCCGGATCGCGCGGGCCTGCGGCTGGCCGCTGGCGGGGGGCACACCCCTCGGCGCCGGTTGGGTCTTGAACCCGTGGCGCGACATGCCGGCGCCTCCCCATGGGGTATTTTCGGCAAGGTGAAAGCGCGAAGGCAGGGGGCAGCGCCATCCGCGCCCCCGCGCTGCTGACGGACGATCAGGCCTCGGCCGCTTGACTTGCCAGCCGCCCGGCGCTATCAGCCGCCATCCCCGGGTTCGCCCGGGGTTTTCATTGGTGTTGGTGGACCCCGCAAGGGGAAACCTGTCGGCCAAGGGGCTTCTCCCGCGGCAAAGGACAACGCCCTTCAAACGCTCGAAGGAGATCAGCGTGACCAAACGGACCGCTGCCAAGTACAAGATCGACCGCCGCATGGGCGAAAACATCTGGGGCCGCGCCAAGTCGCCCCTGAACAAGCGGGAATACGGCCCCGGCCAGCACGGCCAGCGCCGCAAGAACAAGCTGTCGGACTTCGGCACCCAGCTGCGCGCCAAGCAGAAGCTGAAAGGCTACTATGGCGACCTGACCGAAAAGCAGTTCCGCAAGATCTATGGCGAAGCCGAACGCGTCAAGGGCGACACGGGTGAAAACCTGATCGGCCTGCTGGAGCGTCGTCTGGATGCCGTGGTCTACCGCGCGAAATTCGTCCCGACCGTCTTTGCTGCCCGTCAGTTCGTCAACCATGGCCACGTGACCGTCAACGGTCAGCGCGTGAACATTGCGTCCTACCGCGTCAAGGAAGGCGATGTCATCGCCGTTCGCGACCGGTCCAAGCAACTGGCAATCGTGTTGGAAGCCGTGGCGCTGACCGAGCGTGACGTTCCGGACTATCTGGAAGTCGACCATTCGAAGATGACCGCGACCTTCGTGCGCACTCCGGCCCTGGGCGACGTGCCCTATCCGGTGCAGATGGAACCGAACCTGGTCGTCGAATACTACGCGAAGAACTGATCCTTCGCAGGTCTTGTGCTTTTGGAAAGGGCTCGCTTTGGCGGGCCCTTTTACTTTGGCGCGGCGCCATGGGGCGCCGGGGCAGGGGGCCCGGCCCCCCCACGGGCTTGCAGTGCGCCGTCTGGGTCTTGAACCAATGGCGCCCCAACCGGCGCCCCCGCGATACTTGGCAAGCTGAAAGGGGCGGCTGTTGCAGGGCGGGCAGGCGGTGGGTAGCCTGCGAGGCAACGCCGGGTGTGAGGGGACAAGTGTCGGACGACAAATTGGTGCCGCGCCCGACCTACCGGGCCCCTGTGAAACAGCGGCTGATCATGCTGCCAATCATCATCTGGATGCTTGTCGGTATCTTGCAGACCGCCGGTGACATGTCCGGTTTCAGATTCTTGTCATCGAGCGACTGGTTTGACCGCAGTTTTATGTGGTCATGGATCGCAGCCGCTGTGCTGGCACCGCTTTCTGCGTGATGTGTGCTGGTGGGGATTCGGGCTCAAGACATCGCGAAAGGTGAGACACGGAGCCCGACATCCGTGCGCCTGCATCTGCTTTGCGGCCTGCTGGTGGGCGCAGGTCTCGGCGGCGAATCTGTCTCCTCGGGTGTGCCGATGGTGATTGCCATGGTCGCGGGCACCTGGACCGAGATGGAGGTCACGGTTCGCGAGGTGGCAAGCTATCGCACGATGGAATGCGGCTATAAGGTCCGTCTGGAAGGCTTGGGCATGTTTGGCCACATCTGCGGCATGTCCGAGGAAAAGCGTAGCCGTCTGTCCCCCGGCGACCGGCTGACCGTCGTGGGGCGCGGCACCTGGCGGGGCGTGTTCGTGGACGAGGTTCTGCTGACCGCCAATCAGGACAGACAGCAGCATCTTTCCTTTTGACCTGCGCGCGCCTATCTCGCAGCCGCAGAATGCAACCGGGGAGATGCCAGATGGCCGAGAAGACCAGTATCGAGGGACGTTTCGAGCAAGGACTGTTCGCCAGCCGCTGGCTGATGGCACCGATGTATCTGGGGCTGGTGGTCAGCCTGGGGATGCTGACCATCGTCTTCGTCAAGGAACTGGGCTATTACGCCGCCAAGACATTCACCATGACCGCCGATCAGGCGATTCTGGCGATCCTGACGCTGATCGACCTGTCGCTGGCGGCGAATCTTCTGCTGATCGTGCTGTTCTCGGGCTATGAGAATTTCGTCTCCAAGCTGGACCTGGGCAATCAGCGCGACCGGCCCAGCTGGATGGGCAAGGTGGACTTTTCCGGGCTCAAGCTGAAACTGATCGCCTCGATCGTGGCCATCTCGGGGATCCACCTGCTGAAAGTGTTCATGGAGATCGGCAAGGGCGCGGCCGCCACCGACCCGGACAAGCTGAAATGGATGGTCCTCATCCATCTGACCTTCGTGCTGTCGGGCGTTCTGCTGGCGGCGATGGACTGGCTGACCTCGCGCACCACAAAGCACTGACTTTGGCTCTGGTCAGAGGGCGGCGGCACGGCTAGAACCCCCCTGCACCGCAAGGGAGTTCCACAGCCATGCATCCGACCATCAGGCCGCAACCGGGCATTCTGGACATTGCGCTCTATCAGGGCGGGCAGTCCCATGTGACGGGTGTGTCCAATGTGGTGAAACTGTCGTCGAACGAAAACCCGTTCGGAGCCTCGGACAAGGCCAAGGAGGTGTTCCAGCGCTCGGTGCATACGCTGCACCGCTATCCCTCGACCGATCATGCGGGGCTGCGCCAGGCGATTGCCGATGTCTACGGGCTGGCGGCTGATCGCATCATCTGCGGGGCCGGCTCGGACGAGATCATCACCTTCCTGTGCCAGGCCTATGCCGGGCCGGGGGATGAGGTGATCCACACCGAACATGGCTTTCTGATGTATGCCATTTCGGCGCGCGCGGTCGGGGCCACCCCCGTTTCGGTGCCCGAGCGCGAGCGCACGACCGATGTGGATGCCATCCTGGCCGCCTGCACGGACCGCACGCGGCTGGTGTTCCTGGCCAATCCGAACAACCCGACCGGCACCATGATCGGTCAGGGCGAAATCGCGCGGCTGGCCGCCGGGCTGCCGCCGCAGGTGCTGCTGGTGCTGGACGGGGCCTATGCCGAATATGTCGCCGGCTATGATGGCGGCGCGGTGCTGGTCGACAGCCGCGACAACGTGGTGATGACCCGCACCTTTTCGAAGATCTTCGGCCTTGGCGGGCTGCGGATCGGCTGGGGCTATGGCCCGCAGCATGTGATTGATGTGCTGAACCGCGTGCGCGGCCCGTTCAACCTGTCCACCGCCGCGCTGGACACCGCCGAGGCTGCGGTGCGCGATCAGGAATGGGTCAACAAATGCCGGTCGGAAAACACCCGGATGCGCGCCTGGCTGGCCGAGGCTCTGGCAGAATTCGGTGTTCCGTCAGATACATCCACGGCGAACTTCATCCTTGCGCGCTTTCAGAACGAGACCGAGGCACTGGCCTGTGACGAATTCCTCAAGGAACGCGGGCTGATCGTGCGGCAGGTGGCGGGCTATGGTCTGCCGCATTGCCTGCGCATCACCGTCGGCGACGAGGCCAGCTGCCGCCGCGTCGCCCATGCCATCGGTCAGTTCAAGGGGGCGCGCGAGTGAGCCCGGTCTATGATCGGGTCGCGCTGATCGGGCTGGGGCTGATCGCCTCGTCCATGGCTCATGCGATGAAGGCGGCCGGTCTGGCCGGTCATATCGCCGGCCATGCCAAATCCGATGAGACGCGGCAGATCGCGGCCGAGCTTGGCTTTTGCGACAGCGTTCATGCCACGGCGGCTGAGGCCGTGGCGGGCGCCGATCTGGTCGTTCTGGCGGTGCCCGTCGGCGCCATGGGCGAGATCGCGGCCCAGATCGCGCCGCATCTGGCGCCCGGTTGCACGGTGACGGATGTCGGCTCTGTCAAGGGCGCGGTGGTCGAGGCGGTGGCGCCCCATCTGCCCGAAGGCGTCCATTTCATCCCCGGCCATCCGATGGCCGGGACGGAATATTCTGGCCCCCGTTCGGGCTTTGCGACGCTGTTCCAGAACCGCTGGTGGCTGCTTACGCCGCTGGCCGGCACTGATCGCGCCGCGCTGGACCGGCTGCGCGCCCTGCTGACGGGGCTTGGCGCCCGGACCGACGAGATGGAGGTCGCGCACCATGATCTGGTGGTTGCCGTCGTCAGCCATGCGCCGCATCTGATCGCCTATACGATGGTGGGCGTGGCCGACCACATGCGCCGCGTCTCGCAATCGGAAATCATCAAGTATTCGGCAGCGGGTTTTCGCGACTTTACCCGCATTGCCGCCAGCGATCCGACCATGTGGCGCGATGTGTTCCTGACCAACAAGGATGCCGTGCTGGACATCCTCGGCCGCTTCACCGAGGAACTGTTCATGCTGCAACGCGCGATCCGCATGGGCGATGGTGAGCAGCTTCACGCCTATTTCACCCGCACGCGCGCAATCCGGCGTGGCATCATCGAGGCGGGGCAGGATACTGCGGCCCCGGATTTCGGCCGGGCAGGGGATTCGCTGCGAAAGGGCTGACAGGTGCGTCACGGGTGCAGGTTCGGGGGTGCGGGGGTTCTGTGGCTGGCGGTTCTGGCCATGCCCGTTCATGCCGAGGCGCCGGACCGCTCGCGTCGCCCGCAGGCCCGCCCGGTGATCGAGGCCCCGCAGCCCATGGCGCGGCCTGTGCTGGCCGCCCCCGTGACAAGCCCCTCGCCCGAGGCGCGTCCGGCCCATGCCGCCCTCGCTCCGCCCATGCCGGCTGGGGTGGATGCCCCTGCTTCTGCGCCAGCTATCGCGGCACCACGGACCGGCCCGGCGCCGGATCTGACCACGACATCCGAGGCGACAGTCGCGGCTTTGCCCGCGGCAAGCGCCCCGCAAGCCGCCGCGCCCGGATCGGTCCCCGTGTCGGTGCCGGCGCCAAGTGACATGCCCAAGGCCGGCCAGCTGGTTCTGCCCTCGGCCCCGCCGCCCGCCTTGCGCGCCGTGGCCCCGCCGCCCGCGCTGGCGCCTGCGCAGATCGTGCTGCCCCGTCCGGGCCAGCTGGCCTTGTCTTCGGCCCCGCCGCCTGCGCTGCGGACACCCGCCGCGCCGCAGCCCGGGCAGATCGCGGCGCCATCGCCCTTGACCCCGGCCGCACCCGCCGTCGTGACGCCTGCGCCCGAACAGGTTCCGGCGCCCGAATGGCAAGAGGCCGCCGCACCATCGCTGCGCCCGCATCCGCGCAAGACGGCCGCCCCGGCCGCCGTGCCCGACCAGCCGGCCGAGGCCTTTGAACGTCTGGCGCCCCCACCCGCGCGGCAGGCCGCCGAGGCGGGCGACGGCTGGCAGGCAGGGGCGGGCCCGGACCTGCGTCCCATGGCGCGGCCGCTGGTGGCCCCCGCCCGACCCGCGCCCGATCTGGCCGCCCGTTTCGTGGCCGCCCTGCGGCCCGAGCCGCGCCCGCCCGGGCTGCTGCGCAAGGCCCGTCCGAATGTGCAGCCAGAGACCCTTGAACCCGTCGCCGCCATCATCCGTCCTGCGCCTGGCACGGGCCCCGTGGTGGGCAAGCGCAGCTCGGTTTGCGGCATCCCGACCATCCGGGGCGAAACCCTCTCGCCGATCATCGGGCGCGCGGGGGGCTGCGGTGTGGCCAATCCGGTGCGCATCACCAGCGTCGCCGGGGTCGCGCTGTCGCAACCCTCGATCGTCGATTGCGATACGGCGCGCGCGCTGCATGCCTGGGTGGACCGGGCGCTCAAGCCATCTTTCGGGGCCACGGGCGGGGGCGTGACGGGGCTGCAGATCGCCGGGCACTATGTCTGCCGCACCCGCAACCACAAGAAGGGCGCGCGGCTTTCGGAACATTCCAAGGGCAAGGCGATCGACATCTCGGCGATCATCCTTGCGAATGGCCAGAAACTGTCGATCCTGCGCGACTACAGGGGCCGCAACGGCAAGCCGATCAAGGCGGCGCACAAGGCGGCCTGCGGCATCTTTGGCACCACCCTTGGCCCCGGATCAGACGGGATGCACGAAGACCACCTGCATTTCGACACTGCCAGCTATCGCAACGGCCCCTATTGCCGCTGACGGCTTCATCTGTCCGAAAATATCCTCGGGGTTTCCAAAGGGGCAGACAGCCCCTTTGGCGGGGGGAGCCATTGGTTCAAGAACCAATGGCGACGGGGGGCTGGCCCCCCGCTACCGCACCGTCTCGATAGGCCCTTCGGCGCGGCCGTGGATGAACTGATCGACATAGGGATCGCCGCTGCTGTCCAGCGCGCTGACCGGCCCGTGCCAGCGCACCACCCCGCCATGCAGCATGGCCACGCTGTCGGCAATCGCCCGGACCGAGGTCATGTCGTGGGTGATGGTGATCGCCGTTGCGCCCATTTCCGTCACCAGATCGCGGATCAGCGCGTTGATGACGCCCGACATGATCGGATCAAGGCCCGCCGTCGGCTCGTCGAAAAAGATGATCTCGGGGTCGGCCGCGATGGCGCGGGCCAGGCTGACGCGCTTTTGCATCCCGCCCGACAGCTCGGCCGGGTAAAGGTCCGCGACCCGATCGCCCAGACCTACGCGGCGCAGCTTGTCGACAGCGATGGCGCGGGCCTCGGCCTTGGGCCGTTGATGGGGGCCGCGCATCAGGCGAAAGGCGACGTTTTCCCACACCCGCATCGAATCGAACAGCGCGCCGCCCTGGAACAGCATGCCGAACCGGGCCAGGAAAGCATCGCGGTCGCCCAGCGTCACATCGGTGCCATCCACCTCGATCAGCCCGCTGTCCGGGGTCACAAGGCCCAGAACGCATTTGAGCAGCACCGATTTGCCAGTGCCCGACCCGCCGATCACCACCAGCGACTGGCCGCGCGGCACCTCCAGCGTGACGCCCTTCAGCACGCGGTTGGCCCCAAAGGCCTTGTGGACATCTTCAAGCCGGATCATGCGGAAAAGAACACTTCGGTCAGCACATAGTTGGCAGCAAGGATCAGGACCGAGGCTGCGACCACCGCCCCCTTGGTCGCCCGGCCCACGCCTTGCGCGCCGCGCCCCGAGGTCATCCCGTAATAGCACCCCATCAGCGCCACGATGAAGCCAAAGGCCGCGCCCTTGAACAACCCCGACACCACGTCCGAGGTTTCCAGATATTGCCAGGTGTTGTGCAGATAGGTGCCCGAGTTGAAATCCAGCCGGTTCACGCCGACCAGCCAGCCCCCCATGATGCCGATCACATCGCCGATCCCGACCAGGGCGGGCACGGCCAGGGTGGCGGCGACCACGCGGGGAACGGCCAGGTATTTCAGCGGGTTGGTCGACAGCGTGACAAGCGCGTCGATCTGTTCGGTGACCTTCATGGTGCCAAGTTCGGCCGCGATGGAGCTGGCGACGCGCGCCGCCACCATCAGCCCGCCCAGCACCGGGCCAAGTTCGCGCACCATGCCGATGGCGACGATCGAGGGCACCGCGAATTCTGCCTGGAACCGCGCGCCGCCGGAATAGATTTGCAGCGCCAGCGCGCCCCCGGTGAACAGCGCCGTCATGCCTACCACCGGCAACGACAGCCAGCCGATGCTGAGCAGCTGTTGCAGCAGCTCGCGCAGGTAGAACGGCGGTCGCAGGATATGCGAGACGATGCTGGCCGCAAAGATCGTGACCCGGCCGAGCTCTGCCAGCGCCGCGATGACCGCCCGGCCCAGCCGGGCCAGCCCCGTCACCGGCAAGGCCGCAAGGCTCATGCCTTGCCCCCGGTCACATAGCGGCGGGCATAGCGGGGGCCAAGGTTGGTCAGCACCTCATAACCGATGGTGCCGGCAACGGCGGCCAGATCGTCAACCCCCTGATGCGGGCCAAGGATGTCCAGCGCGGCGGGCACCTCGGCCAGGGCGCTGATGTCGGCGGTGATCAGATCCATCGAGATCCGCCCCAGTACCGGCACGGCCTGATCGCCGGCCCACAGCATGGCCTTGCCGCCAAAGGCGCGGAACAGCCCGTCGGCATAGCCGGCGGCGACGGTCGCGACATGGGTCGGCGCGCTGGCCTGCCAGCCCATCGCATAGCCGACATATTCGCCGGCCTCGACGATGCGGGTCTGGATCACCGGCAGCGACAGGGTGACGGCGGGCCGCGCCTGGGCATAGGGCAGGCCGCCATACATGCCGATGCCCGGCCGCGTCAGGTCGAAATGATAGTCGGGGCCCAGCAAGATCCCGCCCGTCGCCGACAGCGAGCGGGGGATCCCCAGCCCGTCGGTCAGCGCGCGAAAGGTTTCCAGCTGCTGAAGGTTCAGATCGGCCTCGGGCATGTCGGCGCAGGCCAGATGGCTCATCAGAAGTTGCGGGCGCGCGTCCAGCACGATCCCCGCCACGGCGGCCCAGTCGTCAGGCTCCATCCCGAGGCGGTTCATGCCGGTGTCCAGCTGGATGCCGAAGGGCTTGCCGGGCAAGGCTTCCAGATGGCGGGTGATCTGGTCCAGCGAATTCAGCATGGGCACCAGATCAAGATCGCCGATCATGTCGGTGTCGCCCGCCATATGGCCGGACAGCACGTTGATTTCAGGGCCGGGGCCAAGGATCTGGCGCAGCATCGCGCCTTCTTCGGCGGCGGCCACGAAAAAGCGGCGGGCGCCGGCCTGGGCCAGCGCCTTGGCGACGCGCGCGGCGCCAAGTCCATAGGCATCGGCCTTGACCACGGCGGCGGTCTGGACCGAGGCGGCAGATGCGCGATCCATCGCACGCCAGTTGGCGCAGATCGCATCGAGGTCGATGGTAAGGGTTCCGGTAGCCATGGCAGGGTTTTGACAGGCAGGCGCGCGGCGTCAAGGGGAAACAGGGGCCGGCACGCGCTTGGTGGCCGCATTCCCCTGCGCGCTGGCAGGGAACCTGCGCCCAAGTGGCCCTGGCGGTTCACTGGCCCCGCAGGGCCGACCCGTCAGGGGCCGCCCGCATGGCGGGATTTCCCGCCTTGCATGGCCAAAACGCCCCCGAAGCATCCGAACTGCGCCTTGTGCTGAACACAGTTGGGCGATCAAATCGCGCAAGCGGCGCCGGTCGGGCGTGGCAGATGAGGGTGAGATGGCGGCAAGACCCCCTGTGGAACGGCGCCTTGGCGGCGCAGGCTGGCTGTTGGTGCTGGCCGTGCTGGTGATGGCCGGGGCAGGGGCCGCCCTTTTGCCAAAGCATCTGGGGCGGGGAAGGCCCGCGCCCATGGTCATGCCGCCTGCGTTGCAGATCGTGCAGCCGGGTCTTGCAGGCGCGCTAAGCCATGGCGTCGATTTCGCGCCGGGCAGCCAGCCGCTGTCATGGACTGCGGCCGGACGCTGGCGCGCGGCAGGCGCCGGGCTGGACCATGAATGGCCCGGCCTTGTGCTGGACGCGCGGTTTGCAGGCGACGGGGTGCTGCTGGCCTTTGACGATCCTCTGAACCGCTATCGCCTGACGGTCGATGGCACCGAGGCCGCGCAGATCACCCGGCCGGGGCAGGCGGTTGTGCGCCTGAGCGGCTTTGGCGATGGCCCGCACGATTTGCGGCTGGAGCGGTTGTCCGAGGCCTGGGCCCCCGCCCGCATCGCCGGGCTGGCCGTTCCGGCAGGCGGCGCGGCTCTGGACCCGCCACCACCGCCCGCCCGCAGGATCGACGTCTATGGCGATTCCGACAGTCTGGGTTACGGCATCGCGCACAAGGGCCGAACCTGCCCTGGCGAGACGATATTCCTGACCACCGATGCCACGCAAACCTGGCCGATGCGGCTGGCGCGGCAGTTCGGGGCCGGGCTGTCGCTGGTGTCACGCTCGGGCATCGGACTGGTGCGCAACTATGGCGGGGCGGCGCCGGGCCGGGCGATGGCCACGCTGCGCGACCGGCTGCTGCCCTCGGACCCGGCGCCGGCCGATCTGCCCGCGCCCTGGCTGACGCTGATCGCGCTGGGGGACAACGATGTCTCCCCCGAGCTGACGGCGGGCGAGGCCTGGCCCGATCTGCCCGCGCTGATGGCCGATTTCACAGTGACGCTGGAGCGGATGATCCGCGATCTGCTGGCCCGCGCGCCGGGCCATCCCATCCTGATCGTCGCCTATCACGATGCCGGAAAGCCGCTGCATGGCCGGCTGGAGGAGGTTGCCGCGAAACTGGCGGCCGAAGGGGCGCCGGTCTGGCTGGTCTCGTTGCCCAGGCTGGACAGGCTGGCCTGTGACTGGCATCCCTCGTTGGCGGATCATGTCCTGATGGGGGATGCCCTGATCCGGACTGTCGCTGCGATGATCGCCGATGGCCGGCTGGAGGCCCCATGAACCTGTTTCGCCCCCTGACCAATCGCTTGCGCCGCCTGGCCGGGCAGGCCGCCGATTTCTGGTCGCTGGCCGACGAGGTCTGGCACCCCGCGCCCGCCGAGGTGCGGGCCTTTCCCCCGGCAATCGCCCTGCCGGGGCAGCTGGACCGGATTGCCGATACGGTCTTTGGCGATCTGGCCGGCACCATCGAGGCGCTGACCAGCGACGCGCCGCGCGCGGTCGGGGCAACCGTGGCCGCCCGGTTCCGTGATGTCGATCTGGTGGACGGGGTGCTTTACAAGGGCGGCGCGGAATTTCACCTGCGGCCGCGCAGCCGGCGCCTGCCGCTGGCGGGGCGGCCCGCGCAGGCGGTGTCGGGCGCGGTCTATGACAGCTGGATCGGCCTGCGCTATTTCGGCAACTGGCTGATGGACGATACCGAAACCTACCGCCTGGCCGAGGCTGCCGGCCAGCCGGTGACAACGCGCACCGGCAGCGCTGGCCACCGGGCGGATTACGAGGCGCGCCTTGCCATGGCGCCGCAGCGCATCGCGGGCGATGTGCATTTCGACGAGCTGATCCTGTTCCAGGACCTGCCGAACAATGCCGGCAAGATGGCGCGGGCGGCGGATCGGCGGGTGCGGCTGCTGTCCGGGCGCCGGGTAGCCCCGCATCCCGGCGTGTTCCTGTTGCGCGGCGGCACGGGCGATCCGCGGCTTCTGGCCAACGAGGCCGCGCTGGCCGATCATCTGGCCCGCCGCCATGGCATCACGCCGCTGCAGGCCGAGGATCACAGCGTCGATGAGCTGATCGCGGCCTGCGCCGGGGCGCGGCTCTTGATCGGGGTCGAGGGCAGCCAGCTGACCCATGCCCTGACCGTCATGCCCCCCGGCGGCACCATGCTGGCGCTGTTCCCGCCCGACCGGGTGACGGCCGCGATGAAGCTGATGACCGACCGGCTGGATCTGCGTTTTGCCCTTGTGATCGGCACCGGCGGGGTCAACGGCTTTCACATCGACCCGGAAGAGGTTGAACGCACGATGGAATTGCTGCCATGACATGTTTTTGCCATCTGGATGCCCGCATCCATGGGCATGGTCGGCCACAGCATTCACCGGCCCCGTGGCCGGCCGACGTATAGGAACAAGCGGATGTTCGAGGAACTGCGCGGCGATTACGAACGTCATGGTCGCTCGTTGACCGAGCCGGCCTTTGTCTCGCTGGCGATCTATCGGTATGGCCGCTGGGCGATCCAGCGCCGCAACCCGCTGGCGCGGCGGGTGGCGAACCTGTTCTACGGGCTGCTCAAGACGCTGATCCTGAACGTCACCAAGGTGTGGATCCCGCCGCAGGTGCAGATCGGCAAGGATTTCCACATCATCCATGCCGAAGGCTCGCTCTCGATCCATCCCGATGCGATCATCGGCGACCGGGTGGGGGTGATGCACAATGTGACCATCGGCACCAACATGGGCCCTGGCGCCCCGGTGATCGGGGACGATGTGTTCATCGGCGTGAATTCCACCGTGCTGGGCCGGATCCGCATCGGTGATCGGGTGCGCATCGCGGCCAACACGGCCGTGACCACCAATGTCCCGCCCGATTCGGTGGCCGTCGGCTCTCCGGCCAAGATCTACCCCCGCCTGCCTGCGCTTGGGGCCGCGAAGAAGAAGGCGGCTGACACATGAAGGACACGGGCCACATTCCGGGGGCCGAGGCGCCGATGTGGGATCTGCTCTGGGCCAATCTGCCTGCGGCGGCCGACCGCATCTGCCTGATCGACGCGAACCGGCAGGCCACCTATGGCGACCTCGCGGCGGCGGCCGACGGTCTGGCCGCCCAGCTGCGCGGGCTTGGCGTGCAGGCCGGGGACCGCGTGATCGTCCATCTGCGCAAAGGCATCGACGAGGTGGCGGCGATGTTCGCCGTCTGGCGGCTGGGGGCGGTGGTCGTCAACGTCAACCACCAGTGGACGGTGGATCAGCTGCTGTTCGTCGCCGGCGATTGCCGGGCGGTGGCGGCCATCGTGCCGGCCCCGGTCGCCAAGGGGCTGGCCGCGCGCGATCTGCCGCCCGCGCTGGCGCATGTGCTGGTGCGAGGGACCAGCGCGCCCCCGGGCTTCGCCCTCTGGGCCGATAGCCCGGCGCCCGAGGGGTTTGCACCCGCAACCCCTGACCCCGGCGCGCTGTGCGCGATCATCTATACCTCGGGCTCGACCGGCACACCCAAGGGGGTGATGCTGACCCATCGCAACATCCGCATCGGTGCGATCTCGGTCACAGACTACCTGGGCCTGACGGCCAGCGACCGGCTGCTGTCGGTGCTGCCCTACAGTTTCGATGCCGGGCTGAACCAGCTGACCACCATGCTGCTGGTTGGCGGCAGCGTGGTGCATCAGCCCGTCACCCTGCCGGCCGAGGTGGTGCGCATGGCGGCGGAACACGCCGTGACCGGCATCGCCGGGGTGCCGCCGCTGTGGTCGATGGTGGTGCGCTATCTGGCCGATGCGCCGGTGGCGCTGCCCGCGCTGCGCCGGGTGACGAATACCGGCGGCAAGATCACCCCCGACATCCTGGACCTGATGCCGCAGGTCTTTCCGGGCGCCCGGATTTTCCTGATGTATGGTCTGACCGAGGCGTTTCGGTCCACCTATCTGTCGCCCGAAAAATTCGCCGCCAAGAAGGGATCCATCGGCCGCGCCGTGCCCCATGCGCAGATCCATGTGATCCGCGCCGATGGCGGGCTGGCCGGTCCGGGCGAACAGGGCGAACTGGTCCATGCCGGCCCGCTGGTCTCGCTGGGCTATTGGGAACGGCCCGAGGCGACGGCCGAGCGCATCCGCCCGTGCCCTGCGCTGGCGCCTCTGATCGGGGATCAGCCGGTGGTGTGGTCGGGCGATCTGGTGCGCGTCGATGACGATGGCGATCTGTGGTTCGTCGGGCGCCGCGACGACATGATCAAGACCATGGGCTTTCGTCTGAGCCCCACCGAGGTCGAGGATGCCGCCGCCCGCACCGGCCTTGTGACCGAAGCCGTCGCCTTTGCGACCGACCACCCCGAGATGGGGCAGGCGGTGCATCTGGCGCTGGTGCCCGTGGGCGCCGCCGATCTGGCCGCCCTGCGCGCGGCCTGCCGCAAGGTGATGGCGCCCTATATGGTCCCCCATGCCTTCCACATCTGGCCCGGCGCCATGCCGCGCACCGCCAGCGGCAAGCTGGACCGCCCCGCGATCATCGCCGCCTGCCGCGATGGCCGCATCCCCGTTCTGACCTGACACCCGGAGTTCTTGATGCCTGCCCAAGTCACCACCGACACGCTGCGCGCCTTTCTGAAAAGCGATCTGGCCATCGACGACCCGGTTGCCGATGACGAAGAGCTGTTTTCCGCAGGTGTGCTGGATTCGGTGGCCATGATGGCGCTGATCGCCTTTCTTGAGGAACAGACCGGCGGCGATGTGCGCCCGTCCGATGTGACGCTGGACAATTTCGACACGCTGGACCGGATCGCCGCCTATGCTGCCACCCTGGTCTGACGCCGATCCGCTGCTGGCGGCCGCGGCCGAACGCTTCGGAACCCCGGCCTATGTCTATCTGACCGACCGGATCGAGCAGCGGGCCGACCGGCTGGCGCAAGATTTCGGCCGCTGGTTCCGGCTGAGCTATGCGGTCAAGGCCAATCCCAACCCGGCGCTGCTGGGCTGGCTGCGCGGGCGGGTGCCGCTGCTGGATGTGTCGTCCATCGGCGAGGTGCGCCGCGCGCTGGCGGCCGGCTGGCCTGCCGGGGATCTCAGCTTCACCGGCCCGGCCAAGCGTCCGGCGGAACTGGCCGAGGCGCTGGCGGTGGGCGTGGGCGATATCGTGCTGGAAAGCCTTGACGAGGCTTTGGCGCTGAACGATCTGGCAAGCGCCGCGGGTCAGGTCGCGCGCGTGCTCGTGCACCTGTCGCCCGACCGGGTGCCCAAGGGCTTTGGCGATCACATGGCCGGCCGGCCCAGCCCCTTTGGCATCGACGTCGAAGAGGCAGAGGCGGTCTTGCCACAGATCGCCGCGCTGCCCCATCTGCATCTGGCAGGGCTGCACATCTATTCTGGCACCCAGTCGCTGAAGCCCGAGGCGATCTTGGAAAACTGGCGCATCTTCCTGGCCCAGTTCCGGCAGTTCTGCACGCTGATCGGGTTGGCGCCCGAGCGGCTGGTGTTCGGATCGGGCCTTGGGATCCCCCATCATGCCGGGGATCAGCCGCTGGACACTGCGGCCATCGCCGCCGCCATCGCCCCCGATCTGGACGCGTTGCGGGCCGAGCCTGCCTTTGCCCGCACCGATCTGGTGCTGGAACTGGGCCGCCATCTGGTGGGCGAGGCGGGCGTGTTCCTGACCCGCGTGCTGCGGGTCAAACCCTCGCGCGGGGCGCGGGTGGTGCTGTGCGATGGCGGGATGAACGCGCATCTGGCCGCGACCGGGCAATTCGGCATGGTCCTGCGCCGCAACTATCTGATGCACCGCGTCGGCGGCGGCGAGGGGGCGGAAAAGGTCGACCTGCATGGCCCGCTGTGCACCTCGATCGACCGGCTGGCGGCGGGGGTCGACCTGCCACCGCTGGCGCCGGGCGATCTGATCGCGATCTATCCCTCTGGCGCCTATGGGCCGACCGCCAGCCCGCAAGGCTTCATCAGCCACCCCCACCCGCGCGAGGTGCTGGTCGAAGGCGGGCAGATGCAGGATGTGACGCCCGGCGCCTGAAAACCGCACCGCCTGACGGGCAGGGCAACTGACACATAGCTGTCAGGTATCTGCGCGCCGGGCGTCTGAGGGCTTTCGGTCGGCGCCGACAGCGCGTAAGTCATCTTGCAGGACATTCTCCCCCAAGGGGACACGCAAGGAGCTATCCCATGCTGAACAATATCGGGCTGCCGGGGCTTCTGCTCATCGCCGTCATCGTGCTGGTGCTGTTCGGGCGCGGCAAGGTCAGCGCGCTGATGGGCGAGGTCGGCAAGGGCATCACCGCCTTCAAGAAAGGCGTGAGCGAGGAAACCGCCGAGCTGAACAAGGCCGACGCCGCCAAGGACGTCACGCCCACCGCTGAAAAAGACAAGGCCTGACGCTGGCTGAACCGGAGACGTCAGGATGCTGGACATCGGCTGGTCCGAACTGCTGGTCATCGGGGTTGTCGCGCTGATCGTGGTGGGTCCGAAGGATCTGCCCGTGATGTTCAAGACCCTTGGCCGTTTCACCGCCCGCGCGCGGGGCATGGCGCGCGAATTTCAGCGCGCCATGGATCAGGCCGCCAACGACTCGGGCATCAAGGATGTGGCGAACGATCTGAAATCCTCGACCTCGCAGGCCTCGGCCGGGATCAACGCCCTCAAGGACGCTGCCGACAAGTTCGAGAAATGGGATCCGCGCCGCCCGGTCAGCTCTGCCGCCAAGGCCGCCGTCTCGGCCGCGACAGCCGCCCCGGCAGCCGCGGCCGCCCCCCCTGACGCGGCCCCCGCGCCTGCCACCCCGGAAGAGCCCAAGGCCCAATCATGAGCGCCGATCAGATCGACGATACCGCCGCCCCGCTGATCGAGCATCTGGCGGAACTGCGCAACCGGCTGATCTGGTCGGTCGCGGCCTTTCTGGTCGCGATGATCGCCTGTTTCACCGTCTGGAACCCGATCTTCAACTTCCTGACCCAGCCGATCTGCCATGCGCTTGCCGAACGCGGGCAGGATTGCGGCCTTGTGCTGATCAAGCTGCAAGAGGGCTTTTTCGTCGCGATCCGCATCTCGGTGCTGGGCGGCTTTGCGCTGTCCTTCCCGGTGATCGGCTATCAGCTGTGGCGGTTCGTGGCGCCGGGGCTCTACAAGTCGGAAAAGGGCGCGCTGCTGCCCTTCCTGATCGCCTCGCCCGTGATGTTCTTTCTGGGCGCGGCCTTTGCCTATTATGTCGTGCTGCCGATCGCCTTCGCCTTCTTCCTGAACTTCCAGCAAGGCGGGCTGACCGGGGCGGATGGCACGAATGAACTGGCGGCCATCGGCTTTCAGGGCTCGGTCGAGGAATATCTGGCCCTGACCACCAAGTTCATCATGGCCTTCGGCCTGTGTTTCCAGCTGCCGGTTCTGCTGACCTTGCTGGGCAAGGCGGGGCTGGTCTCCTCGCGCGGGCTGGGCTCGGTGCGCAAATATGCCATCGTGGTGATCCTGCTGGTCGCAGCGCTTGTGACCCCCCCTGACATGATGAGCCAGCTCATCCTGTTCGGCGCCATCTACCCGCTTTACGAGATTTCGATCTGGCTGATCCGCCGCATCGAGAAAAAGCGCGAAGCACAGCTGCGGGCCGAAGGTCTGTGGGTGGACGAAGACGAGGACTGAACACCGTGACCGATCCGCTTGTGCGCATCGCCGAGGCGCTGGAACGCCTTGCGCCCGCGCCCGTCCCCGCCCCTGATTTCGCCGCCGCCGATGCCTTTTTGTGGCACGCATCCCCCGACCGGCTCGAACCCGTGCCGCGGGTGTCGCGGGTGGATATCGGCCTTCTGGTCGGCGTCAACCGGGCGCGCGATACGCTGCTGGACAACACCCGCCAGTTCGCGCGCGGCTTTGCCGCGAACAACGCCCTCTTGTGGGGCGCGCGCGGGATGGGCAAATCCTCGCTGGTCAAGGCCGTCCACGCGGCGGTGCGCGCCGAAGGCCCGGATCTCAAACTCGTCGAGATCGGTCGCGAGGATCTGGCCAGCATCGGCCGTCTGCTGTCCTTGCTGCGCGCGGCGCCCGACACCCGCTTCGTGCTGTTTTGCGACGATCTGTCGTTCAGCCATGACGATCAGCATTACAAGGCGCTCAAGGCCGTGCTGGATGGCGGGATCGAGGGGCGCCCGGCCAATGTGCTGTTCTATGCCACCTCGAACCGACGCCACCTGATGCCGCGCGACATGATCGAGAACGAACGCTCCAGCGCGATCAACCCGTCCGAGGCGGTCGAGGAAAAGGTCTCGCTGTCGGACCGTTTCGGGCTGTGGCTGGGCTTTCATCCCTGCGATCAGGATGCCTATCTGGAAATGATCGAGGGCTATTGCGCCGCCCATGGCCTGAGCATCGCGCCCGAGGTCTTGCGGGCCGAAGCCATCGAATGGCAGGCCACGCGCGGCAGCCGCTCGGGCCGCGTGGCCTGGCAGTTCTTCTGCGATCTGGCAGGCCGTCACGGGGTGGCGGTGGGCTGATCCCCCGGCCTTGCGCCTCTGGCGTCTGGCGGATGCCTCCGGCGGGGATATTTGTATCAAGGCGAAAGGGGGCAGGCGCCGCGCTTGCCCCCTTTGCCTTTTTCCAAATACCCATGCAACGCCCACCACAGGCGCGCGGCCTGTGGTGGCGCACCCGTGCTGCATCATCTTGCCCCAAATACCCCTGCAACAGCAGTCACCGGGGGCAAGGCGTGATCACAACGCGCGGGCGGCCTCCAGCACCTCGTTGGCATGGCCTGCGACCTTGACCTTGGGCCAGACCTTGGCGATGCGCCCTTCGGCGTCGATCAGAAAGGTCGCGCGGGTGATGCCAAGGAACTTCTTGCCATACATGGATTTCTCGCCCCAGACGCCGAAATCCTCGCAGGTCGATCCGGCCTCGTCCGAGGCAAGGACGATCCCCAGCCCGTGCTTGCGGCAGAACTTGTCGTGGCTGGCCGCGCTGTCCTTGGACACGCCGATCACGGTGACGCCGGCTGCCTCGAAGTCGGCGCGTTTCGCGGTGAAGTCCAGCGCCTCGGTGGTGCAGCCGGGCGTGTCATCCTTGGGGTAGAAATAGACGACGACCTTTCCGGGCCGCAGGGCGGACAGGGTGATGGTGCCGCCGCCATCGCGGGGCAGGGTGAAGTCGGGGGCCATGTCACCGGCGTTCAGCATCGCGCTCTCCTGAGGTTTGACGATCTTTTGTGTTTTAGCCTCTGATCGGGGAATATAAAGCCGGACGGCAAAGAAAGGTGACGGATCGGCATGAACGCAGCGGACGGCAAGGGGGCGCAGGGCGAGCAAGAGGCGGGCGTGCCGCCAGCCGCCGAGGCGCCGGTGGCTGGCCGGCGTGCGCTGCTTGCCCCGCGCCTGCGGTTCCGGCGGCGCCCGCGCCTGCGGATGCCCTGGCAACGGCGGCTGCTGCGGGCGGTGATCTGGGCCGCTTTTGCCTTTGTCGCGGTTGTCAGCCTCATGGGGCTGGGGGCTGCGGTGTTTTCCGGCCGCCCCATCGTCTTGCCGGTCTGGGCGGTGGCCGAAACCGAGGCACGGCTGAACCGGGCGCTTGAAGGGCAGGCCCTGGTATCCATCGGCGGGCTGGAGGTGGTGCTCAGCCCCTCGCGCCTGCCCGAGTTGCGGATGGAGGATCTGCGCATCAGCCGACCCGCTGGCGGCGGGTTCCTGATGCTGCCCGAGGCGCAGGCGCGTTTCGATGCCGCCGCCCTGATGCGCGGGCGGGTCGAGCCGGTGGCCGTGCGGCTGAGCGGGCCGCAGATCGCCTTGCGCCGGGCGCCGGACGGGCGGTTCGATCTGGCACTTGCCGAAGGGGGCGAGGCGCCGGGCAGTCTGGCCGAGGTGCTGCAAAGGATCGACGCCTTCCTTGCCCTGCCGGCCCTTGAGACGCTGGAGCGGATCGAGGCCGAGGCGGTGACCTTTTCGCTCGATGACCGGCGGGCGGGCCGGGTCTGGACCGTGGGCGATGGCCGCATCGCGCTGGTGCAGACCGCCGAGGAAACCGTGCTGGATGTCGGCATGGGCCTTGTGGGGGGCGGGGCGGCGCCGGCCACGGCGCAGCTGCGCTTTGGCATTCGCCATGGCGGGCAGGGGGCGCGGCTGTCGGCGCGGGTCGATGGGGTGGCGGCCGCCGACATTGCCGCCCAGACCCCGCTGCTGGGCTGGCTGGGGGTGCTGGATGCGCCGATCTCGGGCGATCTGCGGGCAGAACTGGGCGGCGACGGGGCGATTTCGGCGCTCGAGGGGTCGCTCTCCATCGGGCAGGGCGCGCTAAGCCCGGTGCCGGGGGCGCGGCCCTTGCCGATCCGCTCGGCCGAGATTGCCTTTGGCTATGATCCGGCGCGCGCCCGCTTTACCGCCAGCCGCCTGACGGTGGACAGCCCCGCCCTGCGCATGAGCGCCAGCGCCCATGCCGATGTGGTCGGCCCGGCGCCCACCGCGCCCGAGGCCTTTGTCGCGCAGATCCGGGTGGGCGATGTGGTCTTCAACCCCGAAGGCGTCTTTGCCGAGCCGGTGCGGTTTTCCGAAGGCGCCATCGACATGCGCCTCAAGCTTGATCCCTTTTCGATCGAGCTGGGGCAGCTGTCGCTGGTCGAGGACGGGCGCCACCTGCTGGCGCGCGGCGGGGTGGCCGCAGGGCCACAGGGCTGGACGGTGGCGGTTGACCTGGACCTTGATGCGATCCGGCATGACCGGCTGCTGGCCCTGTGGCCGGTCGGGCTGGTGCCGAACACCCGCAGCTGGCTGATGGCCAATGTGCAGCAGGGCCTGCTGTTCGACGTCAAGGCCGGGCTGCGCCTGCGTCCGGGCCAGGAGCCGCGCCTGTCGCTGGGCTATGAATTCGAGGATGCCGATGTCCGGTTCATGCCCACCCTGCCGCCGATCCAGCGGGGTCGCGGCTATGCCACCATCGAGGGGCAGACCTACACCACGGTGGTCGAGGATGGCCACGTCACCCCGCCGCTGGGGGGCGAGATCAATGTGTCGCGCTCGGTCTTCCGGGTGCCCGACATCACGGTCAAGCCTGCACCGGCCGAGATCACCTTGCAGACCGACAGCAGCGTCACGGCTGCCCTGTCGCTGCTGGACCAGCCGCCGTTCGGCTTTCTGACCAAGGCCGGGCTTTCCCCGGATCTGGGCGAGGGACGGGCGCGGCTGACAACGGAACTGCGCCTGCCGCTAGCGCCCAGGCTGATGCCGGGGGATGTGGTCTTTTCGGTGGAAGGCACGCTGGAGGATCTGCGCTCGGACAAGCTGGTGCCCGGCCGGGTGCTGACCGCCGGGCGGCTGTCGCTGACGGCCGATCCTTCGGCGGTGGTGATCCGGGGCCCCGGGATGCTGGGGCAGGCGGCCTATGATGCCGAATGGACCTTGCCCCTGGGGCCGGGCACCAACGGCACCAGCCGGGTTCAGGGCAAGGTGACGCTGGACAAGGGGCTGGCGGCCGAGTTTCTGGCCGGGCTTGGCGATGTGCTGAGCGGATTGGGCAAGGCCGATTTCTCGGTCGATCTGCCACGCGGTGAGGCGCCGGTGCTGAACCTGCGCTCGGATCTGGCTGGGGTCGGGGTGCGGATCGCGGAACTGGGCTGGTCGATGGGCACCGCCGCGCGCGGCACGCTGGAGCTGCAGGGCACGTTGCGCGCGCCAGTGCGGCTGACCAAGGTGGTGCTGCAAGGGCCGGGACTGGCGGCCGAGGGCGATCTGCAACTGACGGCCGATGGCGGGCTGGACAAGCTGGCGCTGTCGCAGCTGCGTCTGGGCAGCTGGCTGGATGCCAGGGCCGAGCTGATCGGGCAGGGTAAAGCCCGCGCCCCGCTTGCCCGCGTGACCGGGGGCAGCGCCGATCTGCGGCGGCTGACCTCGGGGGCTGACAGCAGCGTGCCGGGGGGGACCGGCGCCAAGGGCGCGCCCGTCGAGGTGGCGCTGGACCGGGTGCTGATATCGGGCAGCATGGCGTTGACCGACGTTCGGGCCGAATTGCGGTCCACCGCGCAGGGGCTTGATGGTCCCTTTGCCGGGCGGCTGAACGGCAAGGCGCCGATCTCGGGCCAGCTGGCACCAGGGCCCAAGGGCACTGCGATCCGGGTGCGCGCGGCCGATGGCGGGGCGGCGCTGGCGGCGGCGGGGCTGTTTTCCAAGGCCTCGGGCGGGGCGCTGGATCTGGCGATGACCCCGACCGGGGCGCCGGGCAACTATACCGGCACCATTGCGATGACCGGCTTTCGGGTGCGCGACATGCCCGCGCTGGCCGAGCTGCTGAACGCGGTGTCGATTGTCGGCCTGATCGACCAGCTGGCCACCTCGGGCCTTGTCTTTGCCGAGGCCAAGGGCAATTTCCGCATCACCCCCGCGGCGATCGAGCTGAGCCAGGGGCGCGCCGTCGGCGCCTCGTTCGGGGTCTCGCTCGAAGGGGTCTATGCGATGGACCGCGATCAGCTGGATTTGCGCGGGGTGATCTCGCCTTTCTACCTGATCAACGGTATCGGATCGCTGCTGACGCGCCCTGGCGAAGGGCTGGTCGGCGTGACCTACCGGATCCGCGGCAGTGCCAACGATCCGCAAGTGACCGTGAACCCGCTGTCGGTGCTGGCGCCCGGCTTCTTCCGTGACCTGCTGCGCCGCCCGGCGGCCCGGATTTCCGAATGAAACTTGACGATTTCGACTATCATCTGCCCGAAGACCTGATTGCCACCCGCCCGGCGAAACCGCGCAGCGCGGCGCGGCTGCTGGTGGCGCGGGGCGATGGGATCACCGATGCGCATGTGCGCGATCTGCCAGGGTTCCTGCGGCCCGGCGATCGGCTGGTGCTGAACAACACCAAGGTGATTCCCGCCCGCCTGACCGGCCGGCGCCGGCGCGACAGTGCGCAGGGGCCGGTCGAGGCCAAGGTCGAGATCACCTTGATGGAACCCATGGCCAGCGGTGGCTGGCGCGCCATGGCCCGTCCCTTGCGCAAGCTGAAGGCGGGCGAGCGCATCGAGTTTTCCGACCGGCTGTCGGCCGTGGTGACGGAACGCGGGGCCGAGGATGTCGTCCTGGCGTTCGACCTGACCGGCGCCGATTTCGATGCCGCCCTGGCCGAGGCCGGCACCATGCCGCTGCCGCCGTATATCGCTGCCCTGCGCGCGCCCGATGCCCAGGATGATCAGGACTATCAGCCGGTCTTTGCCCGCCATTCCGGTGCCGTTGCCGCCCCGACCGCCAGCCTGCATTTCGACGAACCCCTGCTGGCCGCGCTGGCCGCGATGGGCGTGGGCTTTACCGAAGTCACGCTGCATGTGGGCGCGGGGACCTTTCTGCCGGTCAAGGTCGAGGATGTGACCACCCACCGGATGCATGCCGAATGGGGCGAAGTGACCGAGGCTGCGGCTGCCGAAATCAACGCAACCCGCGCGGCGGGCGGGCGGATCATCCCGGTCGGCACCACCGCGCTGCGGCTGATCGAAAGTGCGGCGGGTGACAGCGGCATCGCGCCCTGGCGGGGCGAGACGGATATCTTCATCTATCCCGGCTATCGCTTCCGCATTGCGGATGGGCTGATGACCAACTTTCACCTGCCGAAATCGACGCTGCTCATGCTGGTCTCGGCGCTGATGGGCAAGGACCGGATCGACCGGATCTATGATCATGCGGTGGCGCAGGGCTATCGGTTCTTTTCCTATGGCGATGCGTCCTTGCTGTTGCCGCAGGGATGAGCGCAAAGCGGGGGCAGCCCCCGCACCCCCGGGGTATTTGGGGCAAGATGATGGGGCGGCGTTTCAGGGGGGCAGGCCTGTCAGTCAGGCGCGCGGCGGGGATCGGCGCCATGCCGCGAAATGGATGATTGAAGTTGCGCGCTGATTGCTGGCGCAGACGTGAGGTCGGCGACGCTTTTGTCTGTTACGCTGGGGCGGTAAGGCAGCGGCGATTCAAGGGAGGCGGTCATGCTGAAGGTTCTTGGAACATCCTGGCCGCTGCTGGCGGGGGTGATGTTGCTGATGGTCGGGAACGGCATTCAGGGCTCGCTTCTGGGGATCCGCGGCGCGCTGGAGGGGTTTTCGACCTTTCAGATGTCGTTCGTCATGGCCGGGTATTTCCTGGGCTTTCTGGGCGGATCGCGCCTTGCGCCACTGATGATCCGCCGCGTCGGGCATGTGCGGGTGTTTGCCGCGCTTGGCTCGCTGATCTCGGCGGTGCTGGTGCTGTATCCGGTCGTGACCGATGTCTGGGCCTGGAGCGTGATGCGCGTGCTGATCGGGTTCTGCTTTTCGGGCGTTTATGTCACGGCGGAAAGCTGGCTTAACAATGCCTCCAGCAACGAGACGCGCGGGCAGGCGCTGTCGGCCTATATGATCGTCCAGATGATCGGCATCATCGCCAGCCAGATCCTGCTGAATGTGGGGGACCCGTCGGGGTTCGTGCCGTTCATCCTGCCCTCGGTGCTGGTCAGCCTGGCGTTCTTGCCGATCCTTCTGTCGGCGACCCCGGCGCCGGTGTTTGACACGACGCAGCGCATGGGGTTTGCGCGGCTGTTCCAGATCTCGCCCCTTGGCTGTGCGGGAATGCTGCTGACCGGCGGGGTCTATGCGGCGATGATGGGCATGGCCGGGGTCTGGGGCATGTCGGTCGGGCTGACGGTGCCGCAGATCTCGGTCTTTGTGGGGGCGATGTATGCGGGCGGGCTGGTGTTGCAATTCCCCGTCGGCTGGATATCCGACCGGATGGACCGACGGCGGCTGATCTTGCTGCTCGCGCTGGCGGGGGCGGGGGTGATGGCGTTGGCCAGCGTGGCGCCTCCGGCCTTTGGCCTGCTGGTCGCGCTGGCCTTTGTGCTGGGCGGGATCGTCAACCCGCTCTATGCGCTGCTGATCGCCCATACCAACGATTTCCTGCCCAATGAGGAAATGGCGGGGGCTTCGGCGGGTCTTTTGTTCCTCAATGGTCTTGGGGCCGTGGCCGGGCCGCTGGCAACCGGCTGGATGATGGAACGGCTGGGGCCTTCGGGCTTTTTTGTCTTCATCGCCGGGCTGCTGGGGGGGCTGGCGGTTTACGTCCTGTGGCGCATGACCCGGCGCGACACGCCGCCCGGTGCGCCCGGCTATCACCCGATCGCGCCAACCGCCTCGGCCATCGCTGTCGAGGCGGTGATGGAGCGGTCCGACAGCTGACATTGCACGGCTGGCGCAAAGCTGTCAGGGTGCCCGAAACGGGAGGGTTTGCGCATGAGCGATCCGGTCGAGGTGCTGGACTATTGGCTTGGCGATCTGGGGCCCGAGGGCTGGTATGCCGGGGGCGAGGATCTGGACGCCGAGATTCGCGACCGCTTTGGCGATCTGTGGCAGGCTGCGGCCGATGGCGGGCTGGACCACTGGGTCGAGGGGCCGGCCGGATCACTGGCGTTTCTGGTCGTCACCGATCAGTTCCCGCGCAACATGTGGCGCGGCAGCGCCAAGGCGTTTTCCACCGATGCGATGGCGCTTGCTGCCGCGCGCAAGGCGATTGCCGCAGGCTGGGACATGGATGTGCCTGAACCGGAACGGCAGTTCTTCTATCTGCCCTTCATGCATTCCGAAGCTCTTGCGGTGCAGGAAGAGTGCATTCGTTTAATGGATGAACGAATGCCGGAAACCGGCGCCTCGAACCAGCTGCACGCCCGCGCCCATGCCGAGATCATTCGCCGGTTTGGCCGCTTTCCCTATCGGAACGATGCCTTTGGCCGGGAAACGACGCCCGAGGAGCGGGAGTTTCTGGACAATGGCGGCTATGCGGCGATTGTCGAGACGCTCAAGGCCGGCTAGGCCATGCGCAGGGGGCATGGCGGCCAGACGGCAAGGGAATTGCCCGGGCGCCAAAAATAGTTTAACGGTAAACCACTTTCTTGAGGGAGGGGAAAATGGCCGCCAGAAAGTTCGACATGATCGTCATCGGTGCGGGTCCGGGCGGCTATGTGGCCGCGATCCGGGGCGCGCAGCTTGGCCTGAACGTCGCCATTGTCGAACGCGAGCATCTGGGGGGCATCTGCCTGAACTGGGGCTGCATCCCGACCAAGGCCCTTCTGCGCAGCGCCGAGGTGTTTCACCTGATGCAGCGCGCCAAGGATTTCGGCCTGAAGGCGGACGGGATCGGCTATGATCTGGATGCGGTCGTCGCCCGCTCGCGCGGGGTGGCCAAGCAGCTGTCGGGCGGCATCGGCCATCTGATGAAGAAGAACAAGGTCACCGTGGTGATGGGCGAGGCCAAGCTGCCCGCGCAAGGGGTCGTGTCTGTCAAGACCGACAAGGGGGTCGAGGATCTGACCGCCCCTGCCATCGTTCTGGCCACCGGCGCCCGGGCGCGCGAATTGCCGGGGCTGGAGGCCGATGGCGATCTGGTCTGGACCTATCGCCATGCGCTGCAACCGAGGCGGATGCCGAAGAAGCTTCTGGTGATCGGGTCGGGGGCCATCGGCATCGAATTCGCCAGCTTCTTCAACACGCTGGGCGCTGATGTCACCGTCTGCGAGGTGATGGACCGCGTGCTGCCGGTGGAAGACGCCGAGATCAGCGCCTTTGCGAAAAAGCAGTTCGTCAAGCAGGGGATGAAGATCCTTGAAAAGACGACCGTCAAGAAGCTGGACCGCAAGCCGGGTGTGGGCGTGACCGCGCATCTGGAAAGCGCCGGCAAGACCCAGACGGCCGAGTTCGATACGGTGATTTCCGCCGTCGGGATCGTCGGCAATGTCGAAAAGCTGGGCCTCGAGGATCTGGGCGTCAAGATCGATCGCACCCATGTGGTGACGGACGACTATTGCCGCACCGGGGTCAAGGGGCTTTATGCCATCGGCGATATTGCCGGGGCGCCGTGGCTGGCGCACAAGGCCAGCCATGAGGGCGTGATGGTGGCCGAACTGATCGCCGGGCAGCATCCGCATCCGATCAAGCCGAACTCGATTGCCGGCTGCACCTATTGCCATCCGCAGGTGGCCAGCGTTGGCCTGACCGAGGAAAAGGCCAAGGCGGCGGGCTATTCGGTCAAGGTGGGCCGCTTCCCCTTTGTCGGCAACGGCAAGGCCATCGCGCTTGGCGAGCCGGAGGGCCTGGTCAAGACGGTGTTCGACGCGAAAACCGGCGAGCTGCTGGGCGCGCATATGGTCGGGGCCGAGGTGACGGAACTGATCCAGGGCTATGTGGTCGGACGCACGCTGGAAACCACCGAGGCCGAACTGATGGAAACCGTGTTCCCGCACCCGACCCTGAGCGAGATGATGCACGAATCGGTGCTGGACGCCTACGGCCGCGCGCTGCACATCTGAGCCGGGTCCGCTGGCGCCCCCCCTCCCCATCCCTCCCCCACGAGGGGGGAGGGAGGCGCACCGCTTTGCAGGTCAGGCCGGATTGCCGCGGGCCGGTAGCGGATCGGCCAGGCTTTCCCAGGATTGGCCGGCAGCGATCAGGCACATCCGGCCATCGGGCAGGGTGACGGTGATCGTCCAGCTTCCGGTGCGGTCCGAGGCAAAGAGCTCGACCAACTGCTGCCGGCCGGCAAGGCCAAGGCCGCGGCGGGTTTCCTGATAGCTTTCGGCCAGCACCGCCAGCACCTGGGCGCGGGGTCCGCAATCGGGGGCCGGCTGGCCGTGGCCGGCATGGGTGGCAAGGATCAGCCCGGCAAAGCCGAGCGAGAGGGCGAAGAGCTTGTCCATCGGTCTGCCTTTCAGGAAAGCGGGTGTCGGATTGCGGCGCCATCAGGGCGCATGTGCCCATCCTGCGCCGCAGGGGGAAAGGCGGCGTTAATGGCCCGTTCGCCGCGCTGCGGCAGAAAGGGCCTTGCGTGATCGGTCGCAAACGTGATCTTTGGCGCAACAATATTGCCTGGAGGGAATCATGGATCGGTTGTCGCACCCCTGGCGTTCGGTGCTGTATATCCCCGGCTCGAAAGAGCGCGCGCTGGAAAAGGCCAAGGGCCTGGCGGCCGACGCGATCATCTTCGATCTGGAAGATGCCGTGGCGATGGAGGAGAAGCCCCGCGCCCGCGCCCTGCTGGCCGAAACGCTGCGCACGGCCGATTACGGCCAGCGCGCGCGCATCGTGCGCATCAACGGGCTGGATACCGAATGGGGCGCCGATGATGTGGCGGCGATGGTCGGCGTGCCGCTGGAGGCGATCCTGATCCCCAAGGTGAACTCGGCCGCCGATGTTCAGGCCGTGGCAGCGCTGATCCCCGGTGTCGATCTGTGGGCGATGATGGAAACCCCGCTGGGGATGCTGAACGCGGCCGAGATTGCCGCGCATCCGCGGCTGGTGGGCATGGTGATGGGCACCAACGATCTGGCCAAGGATCTGGGCACCCGCTTTCGCGCCGACCGTCTGCCGATGATCACCGGGCTGGGCCTGTGCCTTTTGGCCGCCCGCGCCCATGGCGTGACGATTGTCGATGGCGTCTACAATGCCTTCAAGGATGTCGAGGGCCTGCGCGCGGAATGCACCCAGGGCCGTGACATGGGCTTTGATGGCAAGACGCTGATCCACCCCGACCAGCTGGCGGTGGCGAACGAGGTCTTTGCCCCGTCCGAGGCCGAGGTCGATCTGGCCCGCCGCCAGATCGCGGCCTTTGACGCGGCCAAGGCGGCCGGGCAGGGCGTTGCGGTTGTGGATGGCAAGATCGTCGAGAATCTGCATATCGTGACCGCGCAAGCGACGCTGGCCAAGGCCGAGGCGATCGCGGCCCTGTCGGCGGGCTGAGGCCGGCACAAGCGAAAGGCACGCCATGACCCTGTTGATCCTCGGACTGGCCCTGTGGTGGGGCGCCCATCTTTTCAAAAGGGTGGCGCCTGCGGCGCGTGCCGGCATGGGGGGGCAGGGCAGGGCCATGGTCACGGCGCTGTTGCTGGTCTCGCTGGTGCTGATGGTGATCGGCTATCGCGGGGCCGATGGCGCCTTCTGGTGGGGCCGCAGCCCGGCGCTGGTCGGCATCAACAACCTTCTGATGCTGGTCTCGGTCTATCTGTTCGCGGCGTCCGGCATGAAGACGGCGGTGGCGCGTCGGCTGCGCCATCCGATGTTGTGGGGCGTCGTCCTGTGGATGCTGGCGCATCTGCTGGTCAATGGCGATGCGCCCTCGCTGGTGCTGTTCGGCGGGATCGGGCTGTGGGCGCTGGTCGAGATGGCGGTGATCAACCGGGCAGGCCCCTGGGTGCCGCCGGTGGGCAAGGGGGCGAAGATGGAAATCTTCGCGCTGCTGGGCACTGTTCTGGTCTATGGCGCCATTGCAGGCGTGCATTACATGCTGGGCTATCCGGCGTTCGGGTGAAGCGATGAAACTCTATCGACTGTTGACCGAGGACGACACCTCGGCCTTTTGCCACAAGGTGACGGCGGCGCTGAACAAGGGCTGGGAGCTGCAGGGCTCGCCCTCGTATGCCTTTGACGCGGCGCGCGGCGTGATGCGCTGTGCGCAGGCCGTGGTGAAGGAAGTGCCGGGCATCTACACGCCCGAGACCAAGCTGGGCGAGCATTAGGCCGGCGCGCCCGGCTCTGTTGACGGGACCGGGGGGCCCGCCCCCCGGACCCCCGGGGATATTTATGGACAGATGAAAGGGCGGGCCGCGTCATGGGGCCGGCGCCGTTGCAGCGTGAGGGCAGGATGAAGACCAATCCGGGGCGGTTTTTCGAGGAATATCGGGTCGGCGAGACCATCGTTCATGCGGTGCCGCGCACCGTCTCGGGCGGCGAGCGGGCGCTGTATCATGCGATGTATCCGGCGCGCCATGCGCTTTACTCCTCGGATGAATTCGCGCGGGCCTGCGGGCTGGCGCAAAGCCCGATCGACGATCTGGCCGCGTTCCATGTGGTCTTTGGCAAGACGGTGCCGGATGTCAGCCTGAATGCGGTGGCGAACCTTGGCTATGCCGAGGGGCGCTGGCTGAAGCCGGTCTATCCGGGCGATACGCTGCGGTCCGAATCCACCGTGATCGGGGTCAAGGAAAACTCGAACGGCAAGTCGGGCAATGTCTATGTGCGCACCCGCGGCATGAACCAGCGCGGCGAGGTGGTGCTGGATTATGTGCGCTGGGTGATGGTGCGCAAGAACCGCCTGGACGCCCCCGCGCCCGAGGCGGTGGTGCCCGAGTTGCGCAAGGTCGTGCCGGCCGAGGAGCTGGTGGTGCCCGAGGGGCTGGACTTTTCCGCCTATGACTTCGCGCTGGCGGGCGAGCGGCACCGCTGGGGCGATTATGCGGTGGGCGAGAAGATCGACCATGTCGATGGCGTGACCATCGAGGAAGCCGAGCACATGATTGCCACCCGCCTGTGGCAGAACACCGCCAA
Organism: Gemmobacter nectariphilus DSM 15620; assembly: GCF_000429765.1. Taxonomy (GTDB): domain Bacteria; phylum Pseudomonadota; class Alphaproteobacteria; order Rhodobacterales; family Rhodobacteraceae; genus Wagnerdoeblera; species Wagnerdoeblera nectariphila. The sequence goes on from NZ_AUCM01000003.1 coordinate 112,880, forward strand.
GGTGCATTTCGATGCGACCTTCCGCGAGGATGGCCGGCGGCTGATCTATGGTGGCCATGTGATTTCGATGGCGCGGGCGCTGTCGTTCAACGGGCTGGCCAATGCGCAGATGATGGTCGCGCTGAACGCGGGGGCCCACGCCAATCCCTGTTTTGCGGGCGATACGGTCAAGGCCTGGTCCGAGGTTCTGGACAAGGCCGAGACGGCGGCGCCCGGCGTGGGCGCGCTGCGGCTGCGGCTGGTGGCGGTCAAGCAGGGGGCGGCGCCCTTTGCGCTGAAAGGGGCGGACGGGAAATACGCCCCCGAGGTGCTGCTGGATCTGGACTACTGGGCGCTGATTCCCGTCTGATCCAGTCGTGAATTCTCTAGCCGCCTGAAATTTGGGCGGTTTTTCCGAATTCTGCGCTGCGGCTTGGCGGTCGCAGCGCAGGGGCGTGGCGCCGTTGCATCACCTGTGCAGGCGCAGCATCGGAGGCAACGGGCGCCTCTGGCAGCCGATCGGGCGACATGGTTTCGTTACCTCAATGACATGCAACCGAGGAACATCATGCGTTCGATCATCGCCACTTCTGCCCTTGCTCTGGCCATTGCGGTTCCGGGTCTTGCCGCCGCGCAAGAGCTGAAGTTCTCGGCCGGCGCCACGCTGGCCAGCCAGTATGTTGCAGATGGCATCAAGCAGACCAAGGGAATCGCCTTCCAGCCCTGGGTCGAGGGTGAAGTCGGCGGCTTCTACTTTGGCGCCTGGATGTCGAACACCGACAAGGCCATCGTCGGCTCGTCGTCGGAAATCGACCTCTACGCCGGCTATCGCGGCGAAGTCGGCATGTTCAGCTATGACGTCGGCTATACCCGTTACTACTATCAGAACCCCAAGAACGATTGCTGCGGCGACATCATCGTCCAGCTGGGCCTGGCGCCGACCGACAAGCTGAGCCTGGGCACCAAGGTCAAGTACAACCCGTCCAAGACCACCAACCCGACCAAGGCCTACAACCTGTCGATCTCGGCCGATTATGCGCTGACCGACAAGTTCTCGATGGGCGCGGTCTATGGCAAGGTCACCAAGGGCGGCATGAAGTACTGGTCGGTTGGCGGCAGCTACGCGATCAACGATGCGCTCTCGCTGGGTCTGAGCTGGAACGACACCGACACCACCAAGGGTGTCGCGGTTCTGGCGGTGGACTACGCCTTCTCGTTCAAGTGATCCTGATCTGAGGATTTGCCGGGGGGCCGCGACGCCGAGTCGCGGCCCCTTTCGTTTGCGGGTCGTTGTGATCACTGGCAAAAATATCGTGATCACAAATCCGGCTTTTTCGCATGTTAGCGCCTGAATGCAAGTCCGGGCAGCAGCTTGCCCCGTGACAGTGGCGTGAAAAGCGGTAAAGAAGAGGCGGAAGTCAGCGCCCGCTTCCTGGGCGCCAGCGAAAAGGGAGCCGAGCGATGGCCGAGCCGAAACGGGTGGAACGCCCCCTTTCCCCATTCATGATCGGGCCGTACTACCGGCCGCAGATGACCTCGATCTCCTCGATCCTGACGCGGATCACCGGGAACGGGCTGGTCGTCGCGGCGGTGCTGTCGGTCTGGTGGCTGCTGGCCGCCGCGACGGGGGACGAATATTTTGCCTTTGCCGATGCCGTGATCCGCAGCTGGTTCGGCAAGCTGGTGTTCCTCGGCTCGCTCTGGGCCGTGTGGTATCACTTCCTGGCCGGGCTGCGGCACCTCTATTACGATGCCGGCCGCGGCCTTGACATTCCGACCGCCGAAAAGCTGGGCTGGGCCTGCGTCATCGGTTCGGTCGTGCTGACCGTCATCACCCTGCTGATCGTCTGAGGAGGCCGCGATGCGCTATCTGACCGACCGCAAGCGCGCCGAAGGCAAAGGCGCCGCCCGTCACGGGACCGAACACCACTGGTACATGCAGGTTTCGGCCGTTGGCCTGGCCTTCCTGGTGCCGACCTTTCTTTATATCTTCGGCTCGGCCCTGGGCGGCACGCGGCAAGAGGTGCTGGATACCTTCTCGCATCCCTTCGCGGCCATCCTGACCGCCCTCGTGCTGGTGGTGGGGATGCGCCACTTTGCCAAGGGCGCCGAGATGATGCTGCAAGACTATGTCCGCGGCACGCGCCTGAAGATCTCGCTGATCGCCGTGCAGGCGCTGAGCTACACCATCATTGCGACGGGGCTGTTCGCTCTGGCCCGGATCGCGCTCTGAGGACGGATGACAATGGCAGCTTACGCATACGAAACGCACGACTATGACGTCGTGGTGGTCGGCGCCGGTGGCGCGGGCCTGCGTGCCACCCTTGGCATGGCAGAACAGGGCCTGCGCACCGCCTGTATCACCAAGGTGTTCCCGACCCGCAGCCACACCGTTGCCGCCCAGGGCGGCATTGCCGCCTCGCTGTCGAACATGGGGCCGGACAACTGGCAGTGGCACATGTACGACACCGTCAAGGGATCGGACTGGCTGGGCGATACCGATGCGATGGAATATCTCGCGCGTTCCGCCCCCGCCGCAGTCTATGAGCTGGAGCACTATGGCGTGCCCTTCAGCCGGACCGAGGAAGGCAAGATCTACCAGCGTCCGTTCGGGGGCCACACCACCGAATTCGGCGAAGGCCCGCCCGTGCAGCGCACCTGCGCCGCTGCCGACCGCACCGGCCATGCGATCCTGCACACGCTCTATGGTCGCTCGCTGAAAGAACAGGCCGAGTTCTACATCGAATATTTCGCCCTGGATCTGATCGTCACCGATGGCGTCTGCACGGGCGTCGTTGCGTGGAAGCTGGATGACGGCACGATCCATGTGTTCAACGCGAAAATGGTGGTGCTGGCGACTGGCGGTTATGGCCGGGCCTATTTCAGCGCGACCTCGGCCCATACCTGCACCGGCGACGGTGGCGGCATGGTGGCGCGGGCTGGCCTGCCGCTGCAGGACATGGAATTCGTGCAGTTCCACCCGACCGGGATTTATGGCTCGGGCTGTCTGATCACCGAAGGCGCGCGGGGCGAGGGTGGATACCTCACCAACGCCAATGGCGAGCGGTTCATGGAACGCTATGCGCCGCACTACAAGGATCTGGCGCCGCGCGACTATGTGTCCCGCTGCATGACGCTGGAGATCCGCGAAGGCCGGGGCGTGGGCAAGAATGGCGATCACATCCACCTGCACCTGAACCACCTGCCGCCGGCGACGCTGGCGGAACGGCTGCCGGGCATTTCGGAATCGGCCAAGATCTTTGCGGGCGTCAACGTCAACAAGGAACCGATCCCGGTTCTGCCGACCGTGCACTACAACATGGGCGGCATTCCGACGAACTATTGGGGCGAGGTGCTGAACCCGACCGCCGAGAACCCCGATGCCGTGTTCCCCGGCCTGATGGCCGTGGGCGAGGCCGGCTGCGCCAGCGTGCACGGTGCGAACCGTCTGGGCTCGAACTCGCTGATCGACCTTGTGGTCTTTGGCCGCGCTGCCGCGATCCGCGCGGGTCAGGTGATCGACCGGGCCAGCGCCATCCCCTCGACCAACAAGGTCGAGGTCGACAAGGCCCTGTCGCGCTTCGATGACTTCCGCCATGCCAAGGGCGCGATCCCGACCGCCGATCTGCGGCTGGAGATGCAGCGCACCATGCAGCGTGACGCGGCCGTGTTCCGCGCCGAGGAATCGCTGGCCCAGGGCGAGCGCGAGATGACCAGGATCGCCGGCAAGATGAACGATCTGAAGGTCACCGACCGCTCGCTGGTCTGGAACAGCGACCTGATGGAAACGCTGGAACTGGCGAACCTGATGCCGAACGCGCTGGCGACGATCTATGGCGCCCATGCCCGGACCGAAAGCCGCGGCGCCCATGCGCACGAGGATCACCCGCACCGCGACGATGCGAACTGGCGCAAGCACTCGCTGGCATGGGTCGATGGCGACAAGGTGACGCTGGACTATCGTCCGGTGCACACCGATCCGCTGACAACCGAGGCAGAAGGCGGCATCTCGCTCAAGAAGATCGCCCCCGCAGAACGGAAGTTCTGATGCGTTGCTGGCCTGCCACCATGACCGGGGCCGTGCTGCTGCTGGCAGCCTGCGGGCCCGAGACGGTTGCGCAGGCCGAACGCCACTGCCGTGACCAGGCCCGCCTGGCCGAGCGCCCCCGTGGCACGCTCGAGCTGGGCATGGGCTCTGGCGGGCGCCGGCATGGGCTGCTGGATGTGGAAATCACCTCCGACTACCTGCTTGGCCGCGACCCGCAAGAGGTCTGGCAGTCCTGCGTCATCCGCCGCTCCGGGCTGCCGCCGACGCGGCCCTATTCCGCATTGCGAAACTGAAGGAACCGACCCATGGTCCAGTTCAGCCTTCCGAAGAACTCGAAACTGCGCACCGGCAAGACCTGGCCGAAGCCCGAAGGTGCCAAGAACGTCCGCAAGTTCCAGATCTACCGCTGGAGCCCCGATGACGGCGAAAACCCGCGCGTCGATACCTATTTCGTCGATATGGACGATTGCGGCCCGATGGTGCTGGATGCGCTGCTCTACATCAAGAACAAGGTCGATGCCACGCTGACCTTCCGCCGGTCCTGCCGCGAAGGCATCTGCGGCAGCTGCGCGATGAACATCGACGGGATCAACACGCTGGCCTGCATCTATGGCCTTGACGAGATCAAGGGCGATGTGCGCGTCTATCCGCTGCCGCACATGCCGGTGGTCAAGGATCTGATCCCCGACCTGACGCATTTCTATGCCCAGCACGCCAGCATCATGCCTTGGCTGGAAACCAAGACCAACACCCCGGCCAAGGAATGGCGCCAGTCCATCGAGGACCGCAAGAAGCTGGACGGTCTTTATGAATGCGTGATGTGCGCCAGCTGCTCGACCTCGTGCCCGAGCTACTGGTGGAACAGCGACAAGTATCTGGGCCCGGCGGCCCTGCTGCATGCCTATCGCTGGATCATCGACAGCCGCGACGAGGCGACCGGCCAGCGCCTGGACGAGCTGGAAGACCCCTTCAAGCTCTATCGCTGCCACACGATCATGAACTGCGCCAAGACCTGCCCCAAGGGGCTGAACCCGGCCAAGGCGATTGCCGAGATCAAGAAGATGATGGTCGACCGCGTGGTCTGATCCAGCCGCGGGGCGCTCTGCCCGTGGTGCCCGACATCTGCAAGGCCGCGTTCCCCCGGAGCGCGGCCTTGTCAATTTCTGCAACGCAGCGTCATCTTTGCGCCTGCAGCATGGCAAGGTTGCGCCATTGGTCGTGGTCGGGGCGGGGGCGGGCGCCTATATGGGCGCTGCGGGAGGAAAACCGCAAAGGAAAGCTGACATGACTGCCCCTCTGAACCATCCGCTGTATCCGGCCCCTGCGGTCGACCCCAAGGCGATCGAGGCTGCGATGGCCTCGCTGTCCTACTGGAACCAGCCTGCGCCCGTCGTGGCCGAGCCCAAGGCGGCCCCGGCCGATCTGAGCCCGCTGGACCAGATGTACGCCTATTTCGACTGACCGCCGCCTTTGGCTGTCTGCCGAAAGGCCCGGGGTCTCCCGGGCCTTCGTCGTTTCGGGGTCGGTTGACCTTGTGGTCTGGCTGGGCGATGGCAGGGCGAAAGGGGATGGCGCATGGCGATTCTGCTGATCCTGCTGGTGCCGCTGATCGGGCTGATCTTCTGGTGGCATGGCCGCGGCGCGACGTTGACGCGCCATTGCCGCTGGCGTCTGGACCGGCGCGGCGGGGCAGGGCATTGGGCCTGCGCGACCTGCGGCGCGGTCTGCGATCTGGAACCGGGCGCCGAGCCGCGCCAGTGTCTGCGCCAGGCTGCGACGGATCGGCACGGCTGAAAGGCTTGTTCCGGGGGCGCCATCTCGCGTAAACCGGGCCGACGCGCAGCAGATGGAAGTTCGATGGCCCGCAATCCCCAACCCTTGCCCGATCGTGCCACCTCGAAACGCGTAGGTGCCTTGCGGGGCCTTGCGCCGTTCCTGGCGCCCTATCGCGCCCAGGCGCTGGTGGCGGGTCTGGCGCTGACCCTGACTGCGGGTGTCACGCTGGCGCTGCCGATTGCCGTGCGCCGCGTGGTCGACGGGTTCGGCGAGGGGGCGGCGCTGCTGGACAGCTATTTCGCCGCCGCGCTGGGACTTGCGACCTTGCTGGCGATCGGCACCGGGCTGCGGTTCTATGTGGTGACCCGGCTGGGTGAACGGGTGGTGGCCGATATCCGCCGCGCGCTGTTCGACCGCCTGCTGGGCCTGTCGCCGGCCTTCTACGAGCGCATGATGACCGGCGAGGTGATCAGCCGCCTGACCACCGATACCACGCTGATCCTGTCGGTGATCGGATCGTCGGTATCGGTCGCGCTGCGTAACCTGTTGATGCTGGTGGGCGGGCTGGTGCTGCTGGGCTATACCTCGCTCAAGCTGACGGGGCTGGTGTTGCTGATCGTGCCGCTGGTCGTGGTGCCGATCATCGTGCTGGGCCGCCGCCTGCGCGCCCTGAGCCGCGAGACGCAGGACTGGATCGCGCAATCCTCGGGCAATGCCTCGGAGACGCTGCAAGCGGTGCAGACCGTTCAGGCCTTTACCCACGAGGCCGGCAGCCGTGAGGCCTTTGCCCGCATCACCGAGGCCAGTTTCCGCGCCACCCTGCGCCGGATCGCCACCCGCGCGGTGATGACAGTGATCGTGATCTTCCTGGTTTTTGCCGGCATTGTCGGCGTCCTGTGGATCGGCGCGAACGATGTGCGCGCGGGAACCATGAGCGCGGGGCAGCTGGTCCAGTTCGTGATCTATGCCGTGCTGGTCGCCGGGGCCGTCGGCGCCCTGTCCGAAATCTGGGGCGAACTTCAACGCGCCGCCGGCGCGACCGAGCGTCTGGTCGAATTGCTCGAGGTCACCGACAGCGTGGTCGATCCTGCTGCCCCCAAGGCGCTGACCCAACCCGTGCGGGGCGAGATCCGGTTCGAGGATGTGTCCTTCCGCTATCCGACCCGGCCGGACAGCTCGGCGCTGGATGGCATCAGCCTGACGGTGCAACCGGGCGAGACGGTCGCGCTTGTCGGTCCTTCGGGCGCGGGCAAGACGACGACGCTGCAACTGCTGCTGCGCTTTTACGACCCGCAACAGGGCCGCGTTCTGCTGGACGGGGTGAACCTGCGCGACATGGCGCGATCCGACTTCCGCAAGTCGCTGGCGCTGGTGCCGCAAGATCCGGTGATCTTTGCCACCACCGCCCGCGAGAACATCCGCTTTGGCCGCCCCGAGGCCAGCGACGCCGAGGTCGAGGCCGCCGCCCGCGCCGCCGCCGCGCATGAGTTCATCGCGGCGCTGCCGCAGGGCTATGACACCCAGGTCGGTGAGCGTGGCATGATGCTGTCGGGTGGCCAGAAACAGCGGATCGCCATTGCCCGCGCCATGTTGCGCGATGCGCCGGTTCTGCTTCTGGACGAGGCGACCAGCGCGCTGGATGCCGAATCCGAACGACTGGTGCAGCAGGCCTTTGCCCGCCTGTCGCAGGGGCGCACCACGCTGGTCGTCGCGCACCGGCTGGCCACGGTGAAGCAGGCCGACCGCATCGTTGTCTTTGATCATGGCCGGATCGTTGCGATTGGCACCCATGACGAGCTGGTCGCGCAAGGTGGCCTTTATGCCCGCCTTGCCCGCCTGCAATTCGCGGCCTCTGACGCGGCCTGACGCGAGAGGGCGATTTTCCCCCTGTCCAGCGGCTGACTGCGGGCTGACTGCGCCCTCTGCGGGGCGACAGCCGGGCCGGGCGTCATTCCGCCGGCCATGTCCGAGGCGCCGCGACGGTCGAGGCCGATCACGATGGCGACCCGGCGTCGGTGTCGCGCTGCCGCGTCACGGGCGACAGGCCGTCGGCCATTCCCGGGAAGACGCCGGGCAATGCGATCCGCGATCCCCAGACCTTCACGGCGAACAGGCCGATGCCGGCCGACCCTGACAAGATCTTGTCAGGGACTGCGCAGGCCCGGGGGCCGACCCTGCGCGGGGCCGGGCGCGCGGCCCGGCCTTCTCGCAGCGTCATGCTTGCAAGGCTAGGGGAAACTGCCCATTTTCTTCACAAGGAGATCGTTCAGGGGGGAGAACTGACGATGGCGCGTTTCGCCACGATTGACGACCGCAATGCCGTTGAACAGGAGATGCCCTGGGCCGCGCGCAAGATCCCTGCCACGATGCATGGCTTTCTGTCCGATGTGGCGCGGCGCCACCCGAACAATCCTGCTGTGACGTTCCAGCTGCTGTCGGGCGCATCCGATCCGGCCCAGACGCTGACCTGGGCCGAGATGCTGGGCCGTGTGACGCAGGCTGCCAACCTGTTTCGCAGCCTTGGCGTGGGCGAGCGGGACGTGGTGGCCTATGTGCTGCCCAATAGCCTTGAAACCGCGATCACCCTGCTGGCCGGCTCGGTCGCGGGGATCGTCAACCCGATCAACCCGCTGCTGGAGCCAGAACAGATCTCGGCCATCCTGCGCGAGACGGGGGCCAAGGTCGTCGTCACGCTCAAAGCCTTTCCCAAGACCGATGTGGCCCAGAAGGTGGCCGAGGCCGTGCGCTTTGCCCCCGGCGTCAAGACAGTGCTGGAGATTGACCTCAACCGCTATCTGACCCCGCCGAAAAGCTGGATCGTGCCCTTGGTGCGGCCCAAGAACCCGGTGCATCACACGGCGGTGGTGAAATCCTTCACCGCCGAATGCGCCCGCCAGCCGGCCGACCGGCTGACCTTTGCCGACAGCACCGGGGACCGGGTGGCGGCCTATTTCCATACCGGCGGCACCACGGGGATGCCCAAGGTCGCGCAGCACAAATATTCCGGCATGATCTACAACGGCTGGCTGGGCGCCGAGATGCTGTTCACGTCCAGGGACGTGCTGATCTGCCCGCTGCCGCTGTTCCATGTCTTTGCCGCCTATCCGATCCTGATGTCGGCGATCTGTTCAGGCGCGCATGTCGTGTTCCCGACCCCGGCCGGCTATCGCGGTGACGGGGTGTTCGACAATTTCTGGAAGCTGATCGAACGCTGGAAGGTCACCTTCATGATCACGGTGCCGACCGCGATCTCGGCCCTGATGCAGCGCCCGGTGAATGCCGATGTCTCGACGCTGCGGATGGCGATCTCGGGCTCGGCGCCCTTGCCGGTCGAACTTTACAACCGCTTCAAGGCCGCCACTGGCGTCGAGATCGCCGAAGGCTATGGCCTGACCGAGGCAACCTGCCTTGTGTCGTGCAACCCGGTCGAAGGCGCGAAAAAGATCGGATCGGTCGGCATTCCCTTCCCCTATACCCATGTGCGGATCCTTCAGCGCACCAACGGCGCGTTCCGCGAATGCGCGGTGGACGAGGTGGGGGAAATCTGTGTCGCCAACCCCGGCGTGTTCGAAGGATCGACCTATACCGAGGCCGACAAGAACCGCGATCTGTTTGCCGAAGGCCGGTTCCTGCGCACCGGCGATCTGGGCCGGATCGACCCGGATGGCTATCTGTGGATCACCGGCCGGGCCAAGGATCTGATCATTCGCGGCGGGCACAACATCGACCCCGCGGTCATCGAGGAGGCTTTGCTCAAGCACGAGGCCGTGGCCTTTGCCGGGGCGATCGGCCAGCCCGATGCCCGCGCGGGCGAGCTGCCCTGTGTCTATGTCGAGCTGGTGGCGGGCAAGCAGGCGAGCCCCGCCGAGCTGATGGAGTTTGCAGCCACCCATATCACGGAACGCGCCGCAGTGCCCAAGCATCTGGAGATCCTGCCCGAATTGCCCAAGACGGCGGTTGGCAAGATCTTCAAGCCCGATCTGCGCCGTACTGCCATCGCGCGGGTCTATAACGAGGCGCTGGCCAAGGCGGGGCTGGCGGCCGAAGTCGTCACCGTTGCCGAGGACAAGAAGCGCGGTCTGGTCGCCCGGCTGCGCCGCACCGGCGCGGTGGACGAGGCGGCGCTGGCGCAGGTTCTGGGCGAGTTCACCAACCCGTGGGAATGGCTGGCCGAGGGCTGAGCCCCCGGCGCTTGTGCGGGATGGTCGGCGCCGGGGGACTTCGCGTCCCCCGGACCCCCTGCGGGATATTTCTGGACAGATGAAGGGGGCGCTGTTGCGCCGAACCGGCCCTTGGGCTGCGCCCGGCCCTTGGGTGGCGGGCGCAGCTGCAAGGGCTGATCAGCGGAAGCGGCTGCCGATCGGCGCGATTGGCGCGCGGGTGAGTGCGGGGCGGGGGGCAAGGCCGGCCGGTCCGGTCGGCTTGGCCATGGCGGCGCCGGAGGGCTTGGCCGTGGCGGCGCCGGAAGGCTTGGCTGTGGCGGCCTGTGCGGCCTCGTCGCGGGCGGCGCGGCGGAAGTCGGTGGGGGTGCTGCCGGTGTGATGCTGGAACGCCCGGGTGAAATAGGCGGCTGACGTAAAGCCCAGCCCTTGCGCGATCTCTTGCACCGGGGTGCGGGTATCGGACAGCATCCGCCGCGCCTCGAACAGCACGCGGTCCGACAGGATCGCCTTGGCCGAGCGCCCGGTCGTCGTGCGGCACACGCGGCTGAGATGCGTGGGCGTAACCCCCAGCGCCGCGGCATAGTCGGCCACGCCATGGCCCGAGCGGAAGTCGCGTTCCAGCAGCTGGGTAAAGCGCGAGGCGAGTTTGCGCGCCGATTCCGGGTGCGGCAGATCTTCGGGCGGGTGGCTGACGACCTGACGTTCCAGCCAGACCGACAGCAGGCCCAGATAGTGCCGGGTCGCCCGGTCATGGGCCGGCTTGTCGCTGTTCTGCTCGCGCCCGATGGAATCGAGGATCAGGTTGAGTTCGACCTGGGCCGAATTTTCCCGGATGCGCAGGTGCTGGACCTTGTCGGGCAGGGTCAGGTCGGTCTCGCGGCCAAAGAAGACCGCGGTGCCAAAGACGTGCTGACCGACCTCGAAGCCGTGCATGGTGCCGGCGGGAATGAAGATCGCGTTGTTCGGACCATAGCCGCGCGTCACGCCGGCAACGGTGATGCGCCCCTGGCCGCGGGTGAACCACAGCAGCATGGGTTCGGACAGCGATCGCATGGCCTCGACCCGCCAGCGACCGCCGGCGGCAAGGCGCGGAATCGCGACAAGTCGCAATTGTGAAACTGTAGTGGTCTGCTCGGGCATTGTTTTGTCCGTTCTGGTTTTACCCGAACTTAGCCCGCGAACGTATTGAGACCCAAGTGAATTCTGCGATTTCACCAGCAAAGGCCCGCCTGATGCGCCGCCGCATCAGGGTAGCGAGATCGCCGGCCAATGCCCCAGACGGTTGCGCATCCAGGTCCGTTGACGCTTGGCATACTGACGGGTAGCGGTGCAGGCGGCGGCAACCGCAACATCAAGTGTCATGGCGCCTTGCAAATGTGCAACCAGCTCGGGCGCGCCGATGGCGCGGGCCCATGGGCGGTTTGGTGCCCATTGGGACAGCATGGCGCGGACTTCCTCCAGCGCGCCTTCGCGAATCATGTATCCGAATCGCTGATCGATTCGCGCGCCCAGCCAGTCGGGGTCCGGGCGCAGCACCAGCGCATGGGCGCGCTCCAGCGGCAGGACGGGCGGACCCGTATCATCTTGCCAGGCCGCCAACCCGCGGCCAGTGGCGGCCTGCACCTCCCAGGCGCGCTGGATGCGCACGGGGTTCAGGCGGTCGATGCGCGCGGCCGTCGCCGCATCCAGTTCGACCAGCAGCGCCGCGGCGCCTTCGGCGGCGATCCGCCGATCCGCCAGCGCGCGAATGGCGGCCGGGGTGGGCGGGATGTCGGCAAGGCCCGAGGTCAGCGCGGTGAAATAAAGCCCCGTGCCCCCCACGATCACCGGGCGGGGATCCTTGTCCAGAAGGGCGGCGACCTCGCGCAGCCAGTGGCCGACGGAATAGTCCTGATCGGGGCCCACATGGCCATAAAGTCGATGTGGGACCATGGCTTCCTCGGCGGCCGTGGGCCGCGCGGTCAGCACGCGCCAGCAGGAATAGACCTGCAGCGCATCGGCATTCACCACCTGCCGCCCCTGCGCCCGCGCAAGGGCCAGGGCCAGCCCGGACTTGCCGCTGGCCGTGGGGCCGGCGATCAGCACGGGGCGGTCTGCCGGCACAGTGTCCAGCCAGTTTGACACAAGATCGGGATCTGCGTTGATCATGGCGCCGTTTTCCGACATTTTGCGCGCCAGTCAACCGGGCGGGGGATTCTGATGCCCCTGGCGGTCACCACCGGATCACACCAGATGCAAGAGGCAGGCATGAGCACCATCGACGGGGCGGATCAGGCGCGCGGCGGCGTGGCCTACAAACGGGTCATGCTGAAGATTTCCGGCGAGGCGCTGATGGGCGATCAGGGCTTTGGCCTGCATCCGCCGACCGTCCAGCGCGTCGCGCAAGAGGTCAAGGCCTGCCACGCCCTGGGCGTCGAGATCTGCATGGTGATCGGTGGCGGCAACATCTTCCGCGGCCTTGCCGGCAGCGCCCAGGGGATGGAGCGGACCACGGCCGATTACATGGGGATGCTGGCGACGGTGATGAACGCGCTGGCCATGCAATCGGCGCTGGAGGCCTTGGGCGTCTTTACCCGCGTGATCAGCGCCATTCCGATGGATCAGGTCTGCGAGCCCTACATCCGCCGCCGCGCCGTGCGGCACCTGGAAAAGAAGCGGGTCTGCATCTTTGCCGCCGGCACCGGCAATCCGTTCTTCACCACCGACACGGCCGCCGCGCTGCGCGCCAATGAAATGGGCTGCGAGGCGGTGTTCAAGGGCACCAAGGTCGACGGGGTCTATGACAAGGATCCCAAGAAGTTCGCTGACGCCAAGCGCTATGACACCGTCAGCTATGACGAGGCACTGGAAAAGAACCTGGGCGTGATGGACGCGACCGCGATTGCCCTGTCGCGCGACAACCGCCTGCCGATCATCGTGTTCAGCCTGGACGAGCCGGGCGGTTTCCGCGGCATTCTGGCCGGGCAGGGCACCTATACCACCGTCAAGGGCTGAGGCCCGCCACCCCCTGTACCCAGAGCCTGCCTTCGCCTATAGAGGCGGGGCACCCCCGGACGAGGGGGCAGAAAGATGCAGGCCAAGGAAGGAAACTCTCATGTCCGATGATCTGGAGATCGACCTCGACGATCTGGAGCGCCGCATGGAAGGCGCGATGGCCAGCCTGCGCACGGAATTCGCATCGCTTCGCACCGGCCGCGCCTCGGGCAACATGCTGGAGCCGATCCAGGTCGAGGCCTATGGCCAGATGACGCCGATCAACCAGCTGGGCACCGTCAACGTGCCCGAGCCGCGCATGGTCACGATCAACGTCTGGGACAAGGGCATGGTCGGCAAGGTGGAAAAGGCGATCCGCGAATCCGGCCTTGGCATCAACCCGCAGCTCAACGGCACCATCATCATGCTGCCGATCCCCGAACTTAACGAGCAGCGCCGCAAGGAACTGACCAAGGTGGCTGCCGGCTATGCCGAACATGCCCGCGTCGCCATCCGCAACGTGCGCCGCGACGGGATGGACAAGATCAAGAAGGCCAAGGCCGACGGCATGCCCGAAGACGAGCAGAAGATGTATGCCGACGAGGTGCAGGCCCTGACCGACAAGATGATTGCCGCCGTCGACAAGGCGCTGGAAAGCAAGCAAGCCGAGATCATGCAGGTCTGAGCCGGTCTGGCTTCAGCGGGAGGGCAGGCCGATGTCGTCGGAAAAGCGGGCGCCGCAGCATGTGGCGATCATCATGGACGGCAATGGCCGCTGGGCCACCAGCCGGGGCTGGCCCCGACTGGTCGGCCACCGCAAGGGGGCCGAACGGGTCAAGGAAATCGTCCGCTGCGCCCCCGATCTGGGGGTGAAGTGGCTGACGATCTACGCCTTTTCCACCGAGAACTGGAAACGCTCGACCGAAGAAGTGCTGGGCCTGATGGGCCTGTTCTCGCGCTATATCGAACGCGAGGCTGACCGGCTGTCGGCCGAAGGCGTGCGGATGCGCTTCATCGGTGACCGTTCGCGGCTGGATGACCGGCTGCAACGGCTGATGGCCGGGATCGAGACGCGCACGGCGAACAACACAAGGCTGAACCTGACCGTGGCCATCAACTATGGTGGGCGCGACGAGATCATCCGCGCGGGCCGCAAGATCGCCTGCGAGGTGGCCGAGGGGCGGCTTGACCCCGCCGATGTCACCGAGGCGACGGTGTCGGCCATGCTGGACACCGCCGACATTCCCGACCCCGATCTGGTGATCCGCACCAGCGGCGAGACGCGGGTGTCGAACTTCCTGCTCTGGCAGGCGGCCTATGCCGAATATGAATTCACCGAAACGCTGTGGCCCGATTTTTCCCCGGCCGAGCTGGAGCGTATCCTTTCCCGTTTCGGCGGGCGCGACCGGCGCTTTGGCGGGGTGGCTCCGGCATGAGCGGTGATCCGCAACGCTGGGCCGATCTGCGCGCGCGGGTGCTGTCGGCCATCGTGATGGTGGCGGTTGGTGGCGGGGCGATCGTGGCGGGCGGGCTGCCGCTGGTGCTGCTGGGCATCGTGGCCCCTGGCCTGATGATGTGGGAACTGGCGCGCATGACGCGCGGGGCAGGCGCGGATGTGTCGGTCCTGCTGGGCGTTCTGGCGGCGGCGGTTCTGGTGCTGAATTACTGGGCCATGTGGCATTTCTGGTCGCCCGGCCTGTCGCTTGCCCCGCTGGCGCTGCTGCTGCCCTCGCTGGTCGGGGCGCTGACCCCGCGCCGGGACCGGGCGGTGTTTGCCGTCTATGCGCTGGTGATCGTGCTGACCGGGATCGGCCTTGTGGCGTTGCGCAACGGGGTGGGGCTGCCGGCGGCACTGTGTGTGCTGCTGGTCGTGGTGGTCTCGGATGTCGCCGGGTATTTTGCGGGCCGGCTGATCGGCGGGCCGAAGTTCTGGCCGGCCATCAGCCCCAAAAAAACCTGGAGCGGCACAGTCGCCGGCTGGATCGGCGCGGCGCTGGTCGGGGCTGGCTTCATGGCCGCCGGCTGGGGCGGGGCGCAGCTTTTGTGGATCTTGCCGATTGTCGCCTTTGCCGGGCAGATGGGCGACATTGCCGAATCCGCCATCAAGCGCCGGGCAGGCGTCAAGGATTCCTCGAACCTCATTCCAGGGCATGGCGGCTTGCTGGACCGTTTCGACGCGCTGGCCTTTGCGGTGCCTGCGGCGCTGCTGATCGACTTGGCGCTGCCTTTCATGCCCGCAGCAGGGGGCTGAGACGATGCGCAGCATTTCCATCTTCGGTGCCACCGGGTCAATCGGGGAAAACACCGTCGATCTGATCGCCCGCGCGCCGGGCGCCTATCGGGTGGTGGCGCTGACCGGCGGGCGCAATGTGGCGCGGCTGGCGCAGCAGGCCATCGCGCTCAGGGCGGAACTGGCCGTGACCGCCCATGACGATTGCCTGCCCGCCTTGCGCGAGGCGCTGGCCGGCACCGGGATCGAGACCGCCGCGGGCCCGCAGGCGATAGCCGAGGCAGCCGAGCGCCCCGCCGACTGGACCATGAGCGCGATCGTCGGCGCGGCGGGCCTTGTGCCCAGCTTGCGCACAGTGGAACGCGGCGGCACGCTGGCGCTGGCGAACAAGGAATCGCTGGTCTGCGCCGGTCCCCTGCTGATGGAGACCGCCCGCGCCAATGCCGCAACCATCCTGCCGGTCGACAGCGAACATTCCGCTGTCTTTCAGGCCCTTGCAGGCGAGCCGGTTTCGGCGGTGGAACTCGTGACCATCACCGCCTCGGGCGGGGCGTTCCGCGACTGGCCCATGGAACGCCTGGCCAGCGCCACCGTGGCCGAGGCCAGCACCCATCCGAATTTCGCCATGGGCCAGCGCATCACGATCGACAGTGCCACCATGTTCAACAAGGCCATGGAGGTGATCGAGGCGCGCGAATTCTTCGGGCTTGATCCTGCGCAGATCGACGTGGTGATCCAGCGCGAGCAGATCATTCATGCGCTGGTGGCCTTTCAGGATGGCGCGGTGATGGCGCATCTGGGCCAGCCCGACATGCGCCATGCCATCGGCTATGCGCTCCACTGGCCCGAGCGCGCACCGCTGCCGGTCGCGCGGCTGGACCTGCGCAAGCTGACCAGCCTGAGCTTTTCAGTGCCGGACGAGACGCGCTATCCCGCGCTGCGGCTGGCACGCGATGTGATGGCGGCAGGCGGTCTGGCGGGGGCTGCCTTCAACGCGGCCAAGGAATCGGCGCTGGATCATTTCATCGCCGGGCGGATCGGCTTCATGGACATGGCCGGGCTGGTCGAACAGGTGCTGGACAGGATCTCGCGCGATTGTGGCCTTGGAAATGCCCCGGACAGCCTTGAGAAGGTCCTGCAGATGGACGACCTTGCCCGCCAGACGGCGGATGAAATCGTCCGCGCACGGGCAGGACAAGGATAGACAATGGATTTTCTGGCGCAGCTTCCATCCTTCGGCAATGCGATCTGGACGCTGGTTGCCTTTGTCGCCGCCCTGTCGGTCATCGTGGCGGTGCATGAATACGGCCATTACATCGTGGGCCGCTGGTGCGGGATCAAGGCGGATGTGTTCAGCCTTGGCTTTGGCCCGAAGATCGCCGGCTGGACCGACCGGCACGGCACCCACTGGCAGATCGCCGCGCTGCCCTTTGGCGGCTATGTCAAGTTCAAGGGCGATTCCGATGCCGCCTCGGGGCGGGACGACCATGCGCTCGATACCATGAGCCCCGAGGAACGGCGCGACACCATGCATGGCGCGCCGCTGTGGGCGCGGTCGGCCACGGTGGCGGCGGGGCCGGTGTTCAACTTTGCCCTGTCGATCCTGATCTTTGCCGGCATCGCCCTGTGGAGCGGGATCGCCACCGAAGAGGCGCGCGTCGGCAAGGTCAAGCCGCTGCCGATGGCCCAGGCGCTGAAGCCGGGCGATCTGATCACCGCCCTTGATGGCAAGCCGGTCGGCAGCCTGTCAGATTTCTACACCGTGGCCGATGGTCTGACCCCGGTGGCCGAGGTCTCCTATACCGTCGACCGCGCAGGGCAGGTGATGGAGCTGACCGGGCCGTTCCCCTTTCCGCCGCTGGCCGATCTGGTGCAGCCCGATTCGGCGGCGCAGGATGCCGGGCTGAAGGCGGGCGATGTGATCCTGTCGGTCAACGGCACGCCCATCCATGCCTTTTCGCAACTGCGCACCATGATCGGCGAGTCCGATGGCGCTCCGCAGACGCTGGAGGTCTGGCGCGGCGGGCAGACGCAGCCCGTCACGCTGACCCCGCGCCGGGTGGATCTGCCGGTGCCCGATGGCGGGTTCGAAACGCGCTGGCTGATCGGTCTGACCGGCGGGCTGGTGTTCGAGCCCGAAACCCGCCGCGCCGGCCCGTTCGAGGCGATGTGGCTGGGCGTGCGTCAGACCGGGATGATCGTGCAGACCTCGCTTTCGGGCCTGTGGCACATGGTGACCGGGGCGATTTCCAGCTGCAACCTGCGGGGCCCGCTGGGGATTGCCGAAAGCTCGGGCAATGCGGCGGCGCAGGGCACGATGACCTTCGTGTGGTTCATCGCGATGCTTTCGACCGCGGTGGGCATGATGAACCTGTTTCCGGTGCCGGTGCTGGACGGCGGGCACCTTGTGTTCCACGCCTGGGAAGCCGTGACCGGCAAGCCGCCCAGCGACCGCGCCTTGCGCGGGCTGATGACGGGCGGGCTGGCGCTCTTGCTGACGCTGATGGTCTTTGCGCTGACGAATGACCTGTTCTGTCCGTGATTGTGCCCAAATCCGGCCATAATCTGCGGCTATTTCGGGGCCAACCGGGTCTGTGTGCCCGGCCTTGCCCTGAACGCGGAGTGTCATCATGCAGACTCTTACCAGTGGTTATCGTAGTCTCTCGCTGATCGTGAACCTGAACTGGGACCGGTTCTTCTCGCTGGGGACCATCATCGTGGGTTTGCTGGCTGGTGCGTTTCTGGGCTCGGCGCTGACGCGGCTGTAATCCTTTCAGCATGGCTTGACGAAAGGCGCGGACCCGAAAGGGCCGCGCCTTTGGCCTTTTGACAAGCCCCCCCGTTCGGGCTAGTCAGGGGTCAATCACGCGACGACCGGGGGGTTTGTCTATGACTGTATTTGATGGCTTCCGGGATCAGGCGCGCACGCGGTCGCGGATGCGTTCAGGGGTTCTGGCGGTTCTTCTGGCCTCGGCGGTGGGGATTGCGGCGGTGCCGGTTCCGGTGTCGGCGCAGGGCTACCGTTTTTCCAACGTGACGATCGAAGGCAACCAGCGGATCGAGCCGCGCACGATCCTTGGCCATGCCCGCATCGGCCGGGGCGATGCCATGTCGGCCGCCGATCTGAACGATGCCTACCAGCGCCTTGTGAACACCGGCCTTTTCGAAAGCGTCAGCCTGACGCCGCGGGGCGGCACGCTGGTGATCACGGTCAAGGAATACCCCACGATCAACGTCGTCAACTTCGAAGGCAACAAGCGCCTCAAGGCCGAAGATCTGACCAAGCTGATCGAATCGCGCTCGCGCAAGGTCTATTCGCCGTCGGTGGCCGAAGCCGATGCCGCCACGATTGCCGAGGCCTATTCGGTCGCCGGCCGCATGGCCGCCCGGGTCGAGCCGCGGATCATCCGGCGCAGCGACAACCGCGTCGATCTGGTCTTTGAAATCGCCGAGGGCAAGGTGGTCGAGGTCGAGCGCCTGTCCTTTGTCGGCAACCGTGCCTTTACCGATCGCCGCCTGCGCCAGGTCCTGCAGACCAAGCAGGCCGGCCTGCTGCGCCAGCTCATCAGCTCGGACACCTATGTTGCCGAGCGGATCGACGTCGACAAGCAGCTGCTCAAGGATTTCTACCAGTCGCGCGGCTACATCGACTTTCAGGTGATGGACGCCACCTCGGAAATGGCGCGTGAACGTGACGGGTTCTTCGTCACCTTCACCGTGCGCGAGGGGCTGCAATACAGCTTTGGCAACACCCGCGTGGTGTCCGAAATCGACGGTGTCAACGCCGAGGATTACGCCCCGCTTCTGCGGCTGCGGCCCGGCGCGATCTATACGCCATCGGATGTGGAAACCGTCATCGCCCGGATGGAGTCTCTGGCCTCGCGCAAGGGCATCAACTTCCTGCGCGTCGAGCCGCGCATCAAGCGCAACGATGCCGAGCGCCGGCTGGACATCGACTTTGCCCTGGTCCGGGGCGAGCGGATTTTCGTCGAGCGGATCGACATCGAGGGCAACACGACCACGATGGATCAGGTGATCCGTCGCCAGTTCCGCACCGTCGAGGGCGACCCGCTGAACGCGCGCGAAGTGCGCGAGGCGGCCGAACGCATCCGTGCGCTTGGCTTCTTTGAAACCGCCAGTGTCGAAGCCGTCGAAGGCACCAGCGCCGAGTCGGTGATCGTCAAGGCGACGGTGGCGGAAAAGCCCACCGGCTCGCTGTCGTTCGGGGCCAGCTATGGCAAGTCCGACGGGGTCGGCCTGACGGTGGGGCTGTCGGAATCAAACTTCCTTGGCCGGGGTCAGTATGTCGCGGTCGATCTGAACATCGGCGCGAACGATGCCAGCTCGTCCTTTACCTTCTCGGAGCCGGCGGTTCTGGGACGCGATCTGAAGTTCACCTTCTCGGGGATCTACACGCAGTCCGAGGCGAATTATTCCACCTGGGATTCGCGCTTTGCCCAGGTCGGTCTGGCGCTGGAATTCCCGATTTCGCAGAACTCGCGGCTTGAAACCCGCTATACGCTGAACAAGTCGCGGATTTTCAACGTCGAACAGACGACTGCGCCGCTGTCCAGCCCGATCCTTGCGCGCGAGGCGGCCCGCGGCTCGCTGGTGGGCTCGGCGGTCGGCTACATGTACAGCTGGGACAACCGCCGTGGCGGTCTTTCGGGCGAGACGACCAACGTGTTCCGCTTCAGCCAGGATCTGTATGGGCTTGGCGGCGACCTCAAGTTCCTCAAGTCCGAACTGTTCGCCGGCACCCAGACCAAGATCCTGAATGGCGATGTGACCTTGCGTGCCCAGTTCGAGGCCGGCGCCCTGGCCACGTCGGGCGGCAATGGCACCCGCGTGAGCGAGCGGTATTTCCTGGACGGCAAGTTGCGCGGGTTCGAACCCTTTGGCCTTGGCCCGCGTGATACCACGGCAGGCAAGAACGACCCGCTGGGCGGCAACTACTTCGCCGTTGCGCGGTTCGAGGCCGATTTCCCGCTGGGTCTGCCCGAAGAATACGGCATCCGGGGCGGCGTGTTCATGGATATCGGCTCGGTCTGGGGCCTGAACGATACCGTCGGCGCCACGGGCACCGTGGATGACAAGCTGCGCCTGCGCTCGTCGGTCGGGCTGTCGCTGCTGTGGGATACCCCGCTTGGGCCGCTGCGGTTCAACTTCTCGAGGGCAATCAAGAAGCAGACCTACGACAAGGTTCAGAACTTCGACCTGACGATTTCGACGAAGTTCTGATGCGTCGCCCGGCCTTTGGCCTTGCTGCACTGGTGATGGCGCTGGCCGCCGCTTCGGCCGCGCCTGCGCAGGTTACAGCGGTGCCAGACCAGGGCGCCTTGTCGCAAGGCACCGTCCAGATGCCCTTCGTGACCCTGGACGAGGCGCGGCTGTTCTCCGGCTCGCGCTATGGCCAGGCCCTGCTGGCTGAACTCGAGACCGAACAGAAGGCCCTTGCGACCGAAAACCGCGAGATCGAGGCCGAGCTTGCCCGCCGCGAAAAAGACCTGACCGAACGTCGCCCCAGCCTGTCGGCCGAAGATTTCCGCGCGCTGGCCAATGCCTTCAACACCGAGGTCGAAGACCACCGGAACGCGCAGAAATCCAAGGAGCGCGCAATCTATCAGCGCCACGACGAGGCACGGCTGCGCTTTCGCGACGTGGCCAATCAGGTGCTGGCGCAGGTGATGCAGGAACGCGGCGCGCTGGCGATCATTGCCGAAGAGGCGATCGTTCTGGGCTTTCGCGAGATCGACATCACCGATGCGGCCATCGCGCGCATGGACGATCTGGTCGGGGATGGCAGCAGCCTGCCGCGTCCCGAATCCGGGCCCCCCGCCCAGCCGGCCTCGCCCTGACGGCCGTTGCTGGACAGCCGGGGCCTGAGTTGCTAGCAAACCTCATGCCGCGCCAGGCGCGGTGTCGCTGGAAGGATATGTGATGACCGAGGCCCCTCGCACCGAAGCCGATCTTGATCTCATCATGCGGATCATTCCGCACCGCTACCCGTTCCTGCTGGTGGACAAGGTGCGCGACATCGTGGTCGGCGAGTCCTGCGTGGGCATCAAGAACGTCACCTATAACGAGCCGCATTTCACCGGCCATTTTCCCGGCCTGCCGATCATGCCCGGCGTGATGATCATCGAGGCGATGGCGCAGACCTCGGGGATCCTGGTGGGCCTGACGATGGATCTGGTCGACAAGAACGCCAAGGTGTTCTTCATGGGGGTCGAGGCCGCGAAGTTCCGCCGCAAGGTGGTGCCGGGCGATGTGCTGGAACTGCATGTCAAGGCGCTGCGCGGGGGCGGCCGGGTCTGGAAGTTCGAAGGCCGCGCCATGGTCGGCGGCGAACTCGCCTGCGAGGCGACCTTTACCGCGATGTTCGACGTGGCAAAGGGCTGAGCCATGGCCATCGACCCCGGCGCGCAGATCCATCCGACCGCGGTGATCGAGGAGGGGGCCGTGATCGGCCCCGGCTGCGTGATCGGCCCGTTTTCCCTCGTCGGCCCCGAGGTCACGCTGGGCGAAGGCGTGGTGCTGAAATCGCATGTCGTCGTTACCGGCTGGACCGAGATCGGCCCGGGCACCGAAATCTGGCCCTTTGCCGTGGTCGGCGAGGTGCCGCAGGATCTGAAGTTCAAGGGGGAACGCACCCGCCTGATCGTTGGCGCGCGCTGCCGCATCCGCGAGGGCGCCACGCTGAACACCGGCACCGAAGGCGGTGGTGGCATCACCCGTGTGGGCGACGATTGCCTGCTGATGACCGGATCGCATGTCGGCCATGATGCAACCGTCGGCAACCGGGTGATCCTGGCCAATCAGGTGGCGATCGCCGGCCATTGCTGGCTGGGCGACGATGTGATCGTCGGGGGGCTGTCGGGCATCCACCAATGGGTGCGCATCGGGCGCGGGGCGATCATCGGCGCGGTCACCATGGTGACCAACGACGTGATTCCCTTTGGCCTTGTCCAGGCGCCGCGGGGCGAGCTGGACGGGCTGAACCTTGTCGGGCTCAAGCGGCGCGGGGTGAACCGCTCCGAGATCACCGCCCTGCGCGCCGCCTATCAGATGCTGGCGCAAGGCGATGGCGCGTTTCTTGATCGCGCGCGGCGGCTGGCCGAGGAAACCGAAAGCACACATGTGCGCGAAGTCACCGACTTCATCCTCGGCGCCTCGGACCGCTCGTTCCTGACACCGCGCTAGGCTGGGCAAGGCGCTCGTGGCTGGCGGCAGATGCCTCCGGCGGGGGTATTTGGGGCAAGATGATGCGCGCCCGTCCTGGTATCATCTTGCCAAAAATACCCAATCGACGCTGGCCACAGGCGCATAGCTGCAAGGAAGGCGCGGGCGGTGGGGTCGGATGCCTCCGGCGGGGGTATTTGGAAGAAGGTGAAGCGACATGAAGCGAATCGCGGTCATTGCAGGGCAGGGCGCCTTGCCCGGTGCGGTTGTGGCGGCGCTTGGGCAGGCGGCGGTCTTTGCGCCCGAGGGGCTGGAGATCGCCTTGCCCGCCGAGCGGTTCCGCTTTGAACGCCTGGTGCCGTTCTTGCATCATCTGGTCGATCTTGGGGTGACGGGGGTGGTGCTGGCCGGCGCCATGACGCGGCCGCGGCTCGATCCGGCGCTGTTCGATCCGGCCACCGCGCAGCTGGTGCCGCGGCTGCTGGCGGCGATGCAGGCGGGCGACGATGCCACGCTGCGCGAGGTGATCGCAGTGATCGAGGAGGCCGGGCTGGAGGTTCTGGGCATCGAGGCCGTGGCACCGGGGCTGATTCCCGGGCCAGGTGTGTTGGGGTCGGTCCAACCCTCGGACCTTGACCGGCGCGATGCCGGGCGGGCGGCGGCGATCGTTCAGGCACTGGGTGCGGCTGATGTCGGGCAGGGCTGCGTCGTGGCAGGCGGGCTGTGTCTGGCCGCCGAGGCGCTGCCGGGCACCGATGCGATGCTGGACTGGGTGGCGGCGGTGGCCGGAAGGTTGCGACCCGCCGGGGTGCGGGGCCTGATCTACAAGGCGCCCAAGCCCGCGCAGGACCGCCGCGCCGATCTGCCCGCGCTGGGGCCAGAGACGGTGCGCAAGGCCGCCGCCGCGGGCCTTGCCGGGATCGTCTGGCAGGCAGGCGGTGTTCTGCTGCTGGACCGGGCCGCCATGGTGGCCGAGGCCGACCGTCTGGGCCTGTTCCTGTGGTCGCGCGAGCCATGAAGCTGTTCCTGATCGCGGGCGAGCCATCGGGTGACCGGCTGGGCGGCGCGCTGATGGCCGGGCTGCGCGCGCTGACCCGGGTAGAGTTTGCCGGTGTCGGTGGCCCCCTGATGGAGGCGCAGGGGCTGACCAGCCTCTTTCCGATGGAAGAGCTGTCGGTGATGGGTATTGCCGAGGTCTTGCCCAAGTATTTCCACCTCAAGCGCCGTATCGCCCAGACGGCGCAGGCGGTGCTGGACAGCGGGGCCGGGGCGCTGATCACCATCGACAGCCCGGATTTCTGCTTGCGTGTCGCGCATATCGTGCGGGCGGCGCGGCCGGGGTTTCGCATCATCCATTATGTCGCGCCCTCGGTCTGGGCCTGGCGGCCCGGGCGGGCGGCGAAAATGGCACGGGTGGTGGATCATGTGCTGGCGCTGTTGCCGTTCGAGCCGCCCTATATGGAAGCCGCCGGCATGAGCTGCGATTTCGTCGGCCATCCGGTTGTGGCCGAGCCTGTGGCGGATGCGGCGCAGGTGGCGGCGTTTGCGGCGGCGCATGGGCTTGCCGAACCCTGGCTGCTGGCCTTGCCCGGATCGCGGCGGGGCGAGGTGTCGCGGATTGCCCCGGTGATCGGTCAGGTGTTGCGCCAGATCGACTTGCCGGTCGTCCTGCCCACCGTGCGCGGCGTCGAGGCGCTGGTGCGCGAGCTATCGGCCGACTGGCCGCGCCAGCCGCTGATCGTGACCGATGCTGCGGACAAGCGCGCGGCCTTTGCCGGGGCGCGGGTGGCGCTGGCGGCCTCGGGCACCGTGTCGCTGGAACTGGCGGCGAACGGGGTGCCGATGGTCATTGCCTATGACATGAACTGGCTCAGCCGGATCCTGATTTCGCGCCTTTTGCGGGTGGATACGGTGACGCTGGTCAATCTGGTGGCCGACAGCCGCACGGTGCCCGAATTCCTCGGCCCGCGCTGCCGGGCCGATCTGATCGCCCCGGCCTTGGCCGCGCTGATCCCCGATGGCCCGGCCCGCGACGCCCAGTCGCAGGCCATGGCGCTGACCATGGACCGGCTGGGCAAGGGTGGCGAGGCCCCCGGCCTGCGCGCGGCACGCTCGGTCCTGGCCCATCTGGGCTGAGCCCCCGCTTGCCCCCCGGCGCCCCATCCGTTAAGCCCGCAGCAACAAAACATGCCCCAGCGAGGCCCCATGTCCAAGGAAAAGGCCCCCCGCCGCCCCCGCGCCGAGACCCCCAAGGGGTTTCGCGACTATTTCGGCGCCGAAGTGACCGAACGCAAGGCGATGCTTGATGCCATCGCCGAGGTCTATCAGCTGCATGGGTTCGAGGCGCTGGAAACCTCGGGCGTGGAAACCGTCGAGGCTTTGGGCAAGTTCCTGCCCGATGTCGACCGCCCGAACGAGGGCGTGTTCGCCTGGCAGGAAGACAGCGACTGGCTGGCGCTGCGCTATGACCTGACGGCGCCGCTTGCGCGGGTCGCGGCGCAGTATCGCAACGATCTGCCCACGCCCTACCGGCGCTATGCCATGGGCCCGGTCTGGCGCAACGAAAAGCCGGGGCCGGGGCGGTTTCGCCAGTTCTATCAATGCGATGCCGATACGGTCGGCGCCCCTTCGGTCGCGGCGGATGCCGAGATCTGCGCCATGCTGGCCAATGCGCTGGAGCGCGTCGGCATCCCGCGCGGCGACTATCTGATCCGCGTCAACAACCGCAAGGTTCTGAACGGCGTGATGGAGGCGGCAGGCGTTCTGGACCCGGCCGATCCCGCCAGGTTCGCGCATGAACGCGGCATCGTGCTGCGCGCCATCGACAAGATCGACCGTCTGGGCGATGCGGGCGTGCGCGCCCTGCTGGGCGAGGGGCGCAAGGACGAGTCGGGTGATTACACCAAGGGGGCCGGGCTGTCGGCCGATCAGGCCGAAGTGGTGATGGCCTTCATGGCCGCCAAGCGCACTGACGGCGCTGCGACGCTGGCGGCGCTGCGCGATCTGGTCGGTGGCTCGGCTGTCGGGCTTGAAGGCGTGCAAGAGCTGGACACCATCGCCGCGCTGCTGTCCGCCCAGGGTTTTGGCCCCGACCGGATCGAGGTGGACCCCTCGGTCGTGCGCGGCCTTGGCTATTACACCGGCCCTGTGTTCGAGGCCGAGCTGACCTTTGAAATCCTGGACGACAAGGGTAACAAACGCCAGTTCGGCTCGGTGGCCGGGGGCGGGCGCTATGACGATCTGGTCAAGCGCTTTACCGGGCAGGCCGTGCCGGCCACCGGCGTCTCCATCGGGGTCGATCGCCTGCTGGCCGCCCTGCGCGCCAAGGGTCGCGTCGGCGCGGAAGCGCCCGGTCCGGTCGTCGTCACCGTGATGGACCGCGACCGCATGGCCGACTATTTCGCCATGGCCGCCGATCTGCGCAACGCCGGGATCCGGGCCGAGGTTTACCTCGGCAACCCCAAGCAATTCGGCAACCAGCTGAAATACGCCGACAAACGGCAAAGCCCCGTCGCCGTCATCCAGGGCACGGACGAGGCCGGGCGCGGGGTCGTCGTGCTGAAGGATCTGGTGCTGGGTGCCAAGATCGCCCAGTCCGCCACGCTGGAAGAATGGAAAGACCGCCCCGCGCAGGTGGAAATTCCGCGCGCCGATCTGGTGCAGGCCGTGCGCCAGATGCTGGAAGGCTGATCCCATGCCCATCAGCCCCGCCGCCCGCGCCGAGGCCGCGCGCCTGTTCGCCGCCTTTCAGGAGGCTGGCGCGCAGCCGATAGAGGCCGACATCCTGCAGCCCGCCGATACCTTGCTGGACCTTTACGGCGAGGATATTCGCGGCCGCGCCTATGTCACCTGGGATCCTCTGCGCGGCGAGATGATGCTGCGCCCGGATTTCACCGTGCCGGTGGTGCAGATGCACATGGCCCATGGCGCCGATCCTGCCCGCTATTGCTATATGGGCGAGGTGTTCCGCCGCCAGGATCACGCGGGCCCCCGCGCCAGCGAATATCTGCAGGTCGGCTACGAGGTCTTTGCCCGCGAGGCCCCCGAGACCGTCGAGGCCGAGGTCTTTGCCCTGTTCGACGATCTGCTGGCCCCCCTGCGCCTTCGGACGGCAATGGGCGACATCGGCCTTTTGATGGCAGCGGTCGAGGGGCTGACCGCCACCCCGCGGCGCAAGGCCGCGCTGATGCGCCATATCTGGCGCCCGCGCCGTTTTCGCGCGCTGCTTGACCGCTATTCGGGCTGCACTCCGGCGCCGGCGGCGCGCATCAAGCTGCTGGAAAAGCTCGCCACCGGCACGCCCGCCGATCTGATGGCGGCCGCCGGGCCCCAGATCGGCCTGCGCGAGCCTTGGGAGATTGCCGAACGCGCCGCCGCCTTGCTGGAAGATGCCGCCGCCCCGGCGATCCCCGCGCGCGAGGCCGATCTGATCGACGACCTGCTGCGTCTGTCCGCCCCCGCCCCTGAGGCGCTGGAGCGGCTGATGGATCTGGGCGTCGACATGCCGGCGATCCGCCCGGCGGTCGAACGTCTGGCCCAGCGGCTCGAGGCGCTGGAACGCGCGGGCGTCTGGCTCAGCCAGGTGACGTTTGAACCGAACCACGGCCGCAGCCTGCTGGAATATTACGACGGCTTCGTCTTTTCCTTCCATTCCGACCGCCCCGGCCTGCCCCCGGTCGCAACCGGCGGGCGCTATGACGCGCTGACGCGGGTGCTGGGGCAGGGGCGGGAAATCCCGGCGGTCGGCGGCATCATCCGCCCCGGCGTCGTCGCCACCCTCAAGGAGGCCCGCGCATGAGCCTCAAGATCGGCGTGCCGTCCAAGGGGCGGCTGATGGAAAAGACCTTCGACTGGTTCGGCGCCCGCGGCGTCACCATGAGCCGCTCGGGCGACGAGCGGGAATATTCCGGCCGGGTCGACGGTGTCGATGGCGTGCAGCTGGTGCTGCTCTCGGCCGGCGAAATCCCGCGCGAACTGGCGGCGGGGCGCATCCACCTTGGCGTGACCGGCACGGATCTCATCCGCGAGAAACTGGCCGACTGGCCCGAACAGGTGGCCGAGGTCGCGCCGCTGGGCTTTGGCTTTGCCGATCTGATCATCGCCGTTCCGAACTGCTGGATCGACGTCGACACGCTGGACGATCTCGATGCGGTCGCGGCCCAGTTCCGCGCCCGCCACGGCCAGCGCCTGCGCATTGCCACCAAATACCACCGCCTCGTGCGCGACTTCCTGCGCGAGGCCGGGGTTGCCGAATACAGCCTTGTCGACAGTCAGGGCGCCACCGAAGGCACGGTCAGGAACCTCACCGCCGAGGCGATCGCCGATATCACCTCCTCGGGCGAGACGCTGCGCGCCAACCACCTGAAAATCCTGTCCGACGGGCTGATCTTGCGCAGCCAGGCCGAACTGTTCGCCGCCCGCGCGGCCGACTGGTCGCCGGCTAACCGCACCATCCTGTCGGCCCTGACCGCCCGGCTGGGCCTGACCACCCCGTCACTGCCCTGATCCTTTCGCCTTGATCCAAATATCCTCGGGGGGTGAATTGGCCCTTGGGCCAAGAGGGGGGCAGACGGCCCCCCGTCTCCCCCTCCAACCTGCACGGGCGGTTGAGCGAAGGCGCCCGGCAGGCTAACACAGTCAAAACCCTCACGGAGGATCCCATGTTCGACCTTACCGGCAAGACCGCGCTGATCACCGGCGCCTCGGGCGGCATCGGCGCCGAGGTGGCCCGCGCCCTGCACGCCGCGGGTGCCACGGTGACGCTTTCAGGCACCCGCATCGACCCTCTGGTCGCGCTCAAGGAAGAGCTGGGCGAGCGGGCGCATTATGCCACCTGCAACCTGTCGGACAGTGCCTCGGTCGAGGAACTGCCCAAGGCGGCGGCCGAATTGATGGGCGGGCGCGTCGACATTCTGGTCAACAATGCCGGGATCACCCGCGACAACCTGTTCATGCGGATGTCGGATGACGAATGGCAATCGGTGCTGGACGTCAACCTGACCGCCAGCTTCCGCCTGATGCGCGGCTGCCTGCGCGGCATGATGAAGGCGCGCTGGGGCCGCATCGTGTCGGTCACCTCGATCGTCGGTGTGACCGGCAACCCCGGCCAGGGCAATTACGCTGCGTCCAAGGCTGGCATCATCGGCATGTCCAAGTCGCTCGCCCAAGAGGTTGCCAGCCGCGGGATCACCGTCAACTGCGTGGCACCGGGCTTTATCGCCACCGCCATGACCGACAAGCTGAACGACGAGCAAAAGGGCCGGATCTTGCAGCAGATCCCGGCCGGCCGCATGGGCGATGCGCGGGAAATCGCCGCTGCCGTGCTCTATCTGGCCAGCCCGGAAGCGGCCTATGTTACAGGCGCGACACTTCATGTGAACGGCGGCATGGCGATGGTGTAACCATGCCGCAGGGCGGCGGAAACAGTTTGCGGCGCCCTTCGAACATGCTATAGCCCTGCCGGATCGCAGGTGACTCCGAAGAGTTGAAAACACCGGCCCTGCGGACGATATGGGACAGACTGCGGGACTGAAAGCCCCGCCCTAGAAAGGAAGAACCATGAGCGACATCGCGGACCGCGTGAAGAAGATCGTTGTCGAGCACCTGGGCGTCGAAGAAGACAAGGTGCTGGAGAATGCCTCGTTCATCGACGATCTGGGCGCTGACAGCCTCGACACGGTCGAACTCGTGATGGCTTTCGAAGAAGAATTCGGGATCGAGATCCCGGATGATGCTGCCGAGACCATCCAGACCTTCGGCGACGCGGTGAAGTTCATCACCGAAGCCTCGGCCTGAGGCCGATCCGGGCCCGCATGGCCTGACAGGGCGCCCCCTTGGGGCGCCTTTTGTTTTGCGCCCATCTGGGGCGGTCTGGGGCTGGCCGGGCAGGGGGCTTTCTGCCCCCTCTGCGCGCCAAGGCGCGCATTCACCCCCGAGGATATTTCAGGACAGATGAAAGGCCGCGTCGGCAGCCGCCGGGGCGGGCGTGCTGCCTGCCTGATGGGGTGTGCGGGACAAGGCACGGGGCTTGCGGTTCTGGCGCGCCATATCAGGTGGCGGGGGATGCGAAAAGGGGCGGGGTGTTGCCACCGCCGCCCCCATGTTGCCCAGTCTGCGGATCACTCTGCGGCTTCGCTCAGCCCCTTGCGCGGCGGTGGGCGCAAGGTCAGCTCCAGCCGGTCAAGCCGCGCGGCAAGGCTTTCGCGCTCGGCCTCGGCCTCTGTCAGGCGGCGGGTCAGTTCCTCGGGGGGCAGCGCCGGAAGCTCGTCTTCCTTGGTGCCGACGACGCCGCGGAACAGCCGGCCGATCAGGCGCGACAGATCGTCCATGATCAGATAGAAGGCCGGCACCACCACAAGGCTGAGCACGGTCGAGACGATGATCCCGCCGATCACCGCGGTTGCCATCGGCGCGCGGAAGGCCCCGCCTTCGCCCACGCCAAGCGCCGAGGGCAGCATCCCCGCCGACATCGCGATCGAGGTCATCACGATCGGCTGGGCGCGCTTGTGGCCGGCCTCGATCACGGCCTTCATCCGCTCGAGGCCCTGAACGCGCATCTCGATGGCAAAGTCGATCAGCAGGATGGCGTTCTTGGTCACGATCCCCATCAGCATCAACATCCCGATCAGCACCGGCATGGACAGGGCCGAACTGGTCAGGATCAGCGCCGCCGCAACCCCGCCAATGGCCAGCGGCAGCGAGAGCAGGATGGTGAAGGGCTGGATCACCGACTTGAACAGCAAGATCAGCACCGACAGGACGAACAGCAGGCCCATCACCATGGAATTGGTGAAGCTGACCATCAGCTCGGCCTGCACCTCGGCGTCGCCCGCCTCCTTGACGCGCACCGAGGGCGGCAGCTCGACCGAGGCCATGATCTCTTTCATCCGGTCCGTGGCCGTGCCAAGCGCGACGCCCACGGGCAGGTTGGCGCCAATCACCGCGCGGCGTTCGCGGTTCAGGCGGTCGATCAATGCCGGCCCTTGCGAGATGCGGATATC
This sequence comes from Gemmobacter nectariphilus DSM 15620, assembly GCF_000429765.1. GTDB lineage: Bacteria > Pseudomonadota > Alphaproteobacteria > Rhodobacterales > Rhodobacteraceae > Wagnerdoeblera > Wagnerdoeblera nectariphila. The sequence goes on from NZ_AUCM01000003.1 coordinate 143,231, forward strand.
GGCCACCGCCGACAGCGGCACCGATACGCCCGCGCCGTTCGACACCCGCAGCGCGCCGATCCGGGCCAGATCCGACCGCGCGGCATCATTCAGCCGCACGCGGATCGGCACCTGGCGATTGTCGATCGACAGTTTCGCCAGCGCCGCATCCTGATCACCGATGGTGGCGACGCGCACGGCCTCGGCAATCGCGGCGGTGCTGATCCCGAGCCGCGCAGCCTCGTCAAGACGCGGGGTGATCTGAAGCTCGGGCCGCGGCAGCGCGCCTTCGGACGAGACATTGGCCAGGAGCGGCTCGCCCGACAGGGCCTCTTCCAGCCGGCGCACGGCCTCGTTGAGGTCGGCCTCGCTTTGCGACAGGACGGAATAGGAAATGTCACGCTCGCCCCGGTCGTTCAGCTTGACCGCGCGGGAATCGGGGATGGCGGCAAGGCGGGCAAAGATCTCGGCCTCGATCACGTTTTGCGGGCGGGTGCGGCCGTGGCTTTCCATCCTGGGAACCATCGGCCCGACCAGCGGCAGTTTTCCCGCCACGGTGGCCAGCCGATAGGACAGCCGGTGGTCCAGCTTTTCCAGAACGACGGTGATCGCCGCGCGGCGCACGTCCATGTCCCCCTTGGGCGAGGCGCCGCCCAGGACATAGATGTTCTCGATCCCCTCGACATCCTCGATGGCCGCGACCATGGCCGAGGTGGTTCGGTCGGTTTCCTCGAGCGTGGTGCCGGGTGGCAGCTCGACGCTGACCGAGATGCGGCTGACATCTTCGGGCGGCATGAAGGCGCCCGGCACCTTGAGCATGAAGTGGACCGAGATGATCAGCACCAGAATGCCGGTTGCCAGCGTCAGATAGCGGGCCGGAATCCACAGGAAGCTGCCCGTGGTCGAGCGGCGCACGAACCACAGATAGCCGCGCATGAAGGGGCCGTCCTTGTGGCCGTCGTCATGGGCGGCGTCCTTGTCGCGCATCAGATAGGCGGCCATCATCGGGGTGATCAGCCGCGCCACCAAAAGCGAGAAGAACACCGAGATCGCCACCGTCAGGCCGAACTGCCGGAAATACTGCCCCGGAATGCCAGGCATGAAGCTGACCGGCGCAAAGACCGCGATGATGGTGAAGGTGGTCGCGATCACCGCCAGCCCGATTTCATCCGCCGCCTCGATCGAGGCACGGAAGGGCGATTTGCCCATGCGGATGTGTCGGGCGATATTCTCGATTTCCACGATGGCATCGTCGACCAGAATCCCCGTCGCCAGCGTGATTGCCAGGAACGACACCAGGTTCAGCGAGAAGCCCAGCAGGTCCATCACCCAGAAGGTCGGGATGGCCGACAGTGGCAGCGCGGCCGCCGCGATCAGCGTGGCACGCCAGTTGCGCAGGAAGGCAAAGACCACCAGCACCGCCAGTGCCGCGCCCTCGATCAGCGTGTGCAGTGCGCTTTCGTAGTTGCCATAGGTGTAGAACACCGTGTCATCGACCAGCGTGATCGACACATCCGGGTGCGCCGCGCGCAGCATGTCCAGCTGTTTGGCCACCACCTCGGCAACCGAAACCTCCGAGGCGCCCTTGGCCCGGTAGATGGCAAAGGTCACCACCTGATCGCCATTGAAGCGCGAGAAGCTGCGCAGCTCCTCGAACGTGTCCTTGATCTCGCCCAGTTCCGACAGGCGCACGAAACGCCCGCCGCCCAGCGGGATCATGGTCTGCGACAGGCGCTCCACCGTATCGGCATTGCCAAGGGTGCGGATCGCCTGTTCGCTGACCCCCACCTCGGCACGGCCGGCGCCAAGGTTGGTGTTGGTCAGCCGCAACTGGTTGCTGACCGCCTGGGCCGTCACGCCCCAGCTGTCCAGCTTGACCGGGTCCAGCTCGATGCGGATTTCGCGGTCGGCGCCGCCGTAACGGTCGATCCGGCCAACGCCGGGCTGGCCTTGCAAGGCGCGCTTGACCGTATCCTCGACGAACCAGCTGAGTTCCTCGATGGTCATGTCGGGGGCCGAGACGGCAAAGGACTGGATCGGCGCGCCCTCGACGTCGATGCGCGCGACGATCGGGTCTTCGGCGCTGGCGGGCAGGTTGCCGCGGATGCGGTCGATGGCATCCTTGGTGTCCTGCACGGCCTTGTCGGTCGGGACCTCGATCCGGTATTCGATCGAGGTGGTCGACACCCCGTCCTGCACCTTGGAGAAGATGTTCTTCACCCCCGAGATACCGGCAACGGCATCCTCGATTTCCTTGGTGATCTGGCTTTCCAGCTCGGCCGGTGCGGCGCCGGTCTGGCGCATCGATACCGAGACCAGCGGCACGTCGATATTGGGAAACCGCGTGATCGGCAGGGTGTTGAACGAATTCCACCCCAGCAGCAGCAGGATGAAGAACGCCAGGATCGGCGCGACAGGGTTACGGATGGCCCAGGCGGAAAAGTTCATTGCACCCTCAATTGGTTTCGGCCAGAACCGGGTTCACCCGGTCGCCATCGCGCACGAAGGCGCCTGCCTTGGTCACGACCCGATCCCCGTCCGACAGGCCCGAGACGATCTCGACCAGCCCGGAATCGCGGATGCCGGTTTCCACCTGGGTGCGGCTGACCCGGCCTTGGGCATCGACGCGCATCACGGTCGTGCCATCGGTGCCGGTGCTGACGGCGGTGACGGGGACCGAAAGGCTCATGTGTTGAGTCACCAGGATTTCGGCATCGGCGAACATGCCGGCGATCAGAACGCCGGGCTCGTCCAGCCGGATGCGGGCATGGCCCAGGCGGCTGGTCTTGTCGACCGTCGGCTCGACCAGGCGCACGGTGCCTGCGATGGTGCGCGGGCTGCCGGCAATGCGCAGCGTTGCGCTTTGGCCCGCTGCCACGCGGATCAGATCGCGCTCGGCCAGTTCCACGCGCAGCTCCAGCGCGCCATCGCGCATCAGGGTGAACATCGGCTGCCCGGCCGCCGAGGCGATGGACCCGACCTGCGCGTTGCGGGCCACCACTTCGCCTGCGACCGGGGCGACCACGTCGGTGCGGGTCAGGTTGAGCTCGACATTGGCAAGCTGCGCCTCGACGCTGGTGGTCTGGGCGCGCGCGGCCTCCAATGACTGGCGTGCGACGGTGACGCGGGCGGTGGCGGCCAGCGCACTGGTCTGCGCCTGATCCAGCGAGGCCTGCGCAGCGATGCCGCTATCGCGCAGCGACCGGGCGCGGTCGGCCACGCGCTGCGCCTCGGCGGCGGCGGCCTCGGCCTCGACGACCTGGGCCTCGGCCTGGGCGACAGTGGCGCGGGCAGCGGCGACCGAGGCGCGCAGCTGGCTGCGGCTGAGCTCCAGTGTGGTCTTGGACAGGCGGGCCAGAACCTGGCCCTCGGCCACCTTGTCCCCGATCTCGGCCAGCAGCTCCTGAATGGGCTGGCCTTCGATCAGCGGGGCGACCTGCACGGTTTCCAGCGCCTGCACCAGACCGCCGGCAAAGATGCGGTCGGACAGCTGGGCCACCTTGACCGGGGATACCGTGATCGCGGGCAGCACCGGGGCAGGCGCTGCCTCGGGCGTGGCCGCAGTGGCGGTTTCGGCCAGGGTTGCGGCCGGGGATAGTCCGGCGGCACCTGCCAGGGCCAGAACGAGAAGCGAACGGGTTACGGGGCGGAAGGTCATTTTCTGGCTTTCTCCGGGCAGGCGGCAGCAACTTCGTCTAGCAAGGAATTGATCTGGCGCAAGATCAGCTGTGTCAGCGCCTCGCCATCGGCATCATGCACATGCAGGCGCGTGCTGCTTCCCTTGATCAGCATCACGATCAGACGGGCATGAGAGGCAAAGCGTGCCCAGGCATCTTCAAGGTCCAGTTCCGTGGCGATGGCAAAGGCGCGCACCAGATAGGTGGTGATTTCAAGCTCTATACGCCCGACAACCGCCGCCAGTTCAGGTTTGCGCAGCGCAGCCGCGGTGATTTCTGCCCGCAGCGGCGCATCCTTGCAAAATTGCGACGCGGCATTGACCCGCATGGCAAGCCCCACCCGCAGCGCCGCGATCGGATCGGGGGCGGTGACGACACGGGCAAACTGCGATTCCGCATCGCGCAGGTTGTGGCGGATCATCTCCTCGACCATCGCGGCCTTGGACGGGAAATAGCGGTAGAAGTTCCCGACGCTCATGCCCGCGGCACGGGCCAGATCCTGCATCGAGGCCCCGTCAAAGCCCTTTTCGGCAAAGACATGCCGCACGGCTTCAAGGATCTCGGCCTCGCGCGGGCGGGGGGCATGGTCAATCGGTGCAGGCGCGGACAAGGACATCATGGGCAATGGTCGATCTCGGCGGGAGTGAACGTTCATTCACGCGCAGATGGCGCCGAAGCCGTGCGCCGTCAAGGGGGGCGGGGCAGGAAAGTGGATCAGGGTCAGGAATGCTGACCATTGTGCTGCAAATTCAGGCGCCCGCGCTCAAGCCTTGCCGTGCGGTCATCACCGGGGTCATCGCGCGCAACTCCCCATCTGTCCGTTGCGATGTGGCCATCAAGGCGCCATATCCTGATGGCCCGACCGCCGACAAAGGCCGGTCTGGCATCGCAGCTGTCCCGGTTGCCCATCCGGCCCGGACGCCCGACAGACAAGGAGCCCCGATGACCACCGGCATTCATCATGTGACCGGCATCACCGCCGATGTGCAGGCCAATGTCGATTTCTATGTCGGCTTCCTGGGCCTTGATCTGGTCAAGCAGACGGGGGGCTATGAAGATGCCGAACAGCTGCACCTGTTCTATGGCGACAAGGCGGGTAGCCCCGGATCGCTGGTCAGCTTTCTGGTCTGGCAATCGGGCGGGCGCGGGCGCACGGGGTTGGGGCAGGTTGCGGAACTTGCGCTGGCGGTGCCGATGGACAGTATCGGCGACTGGCTGACCCGCGCGCTTTCCGCCCGCGTGCCTGTCGAAGGGCCGGTGCGCGAATTTGGCGAGCCGGTGCTGCGGCTGAAGGATCCTGACGGGATGATCGTCAAGCTGGTCGGTGTCAGCGGCGGGACCTTTCCGCGGCTTCGCGGTGTCACCCTGCTGACCGACATGGCCGAGGATTCGGCACGCTTTCTGGCCCGTTTCGGCTATCGCCCCGGTCCGGTGTCGGGCGCGGTGCAGCGGCTGGTGTCCGAGACCGATGTGGTGGATCTGCGCGCGGCTTCGGGCTTTGTGCGCTCGATCCCCGGGGCGGGGGTGGCCGATCATGTCGCCTTTCGTGCCCCCGATGTGGCGGCGGTGCAGGCAATGCGGCTGGCGCTGGCCGATTACGGCCCGACCCATGTGCATGACCGCATGTATTTCCTGTCGCTTTATGTGCGCGAGCCTGGGGATACGCTGATCGAATATGCCACCGATGGCCCCGGCATGGCGGTGGACGAGGCGCCGGACCGGCTGGGCCGGGTGCTGATGGTGCCGCCGGGCGATGCTGCACGGGCCGAGGATCTGCGGGTGCTGCTGCCCCAGTTCGCCCTGCCTGGCGAAGAGCGGTTTGCGATGCGCGATCTGCCCTTTGTCCACCGCTTCTATCGTCCGGCCGACCCGGATGGCTCGACGCTGGTTTTGCTGCATGGCTCGGGCGGGAACGAGGCCGACCTGATGCCGCTGGCCCATCGCATCGCGCCGCGCGCGACCTTGCTGGGGGTGCGGGGCCGGTCAACCGAGGAAGGCGTGAACCGCTGGTTCCGCCGCATGGGGCCGACCCGCTACGATCAAGCCGACATCGGGGCCGAGGCCGAGGCTTTTGCCGCCTTTATCCGGGGCGCGCAGGTCAGCTATGGGCTGGAGACAGGGCGCATGGCGTTTCTGGGATATTCCAATGGTGCCAATCTGTTGGCGGCGATCCTTCAGATCTGTCCTGACGTCGTGCGCCGGGCCGTCTTGCTGCGCGCCGTGCAACCGCTGGAGACGCCGCCCCCCGCCGATCTGGCCGGTGCGCGGGTGCTGATGCTGACCGGCGCCCGCGATCCCCATGTCGCCGATGCCCCGCCGTTGGCGGCCGCCTTGCGGGCGGCTGGGGCTGATGTGACGGTCCAGACGCTGACCGCAGGGCATGCGCTGACCGCCGAGGACGAGGCCGCGGCGCGCCGCTGGCTGTAAGGTGCGGATGCCGCATCATTCAGGCGGTGCGCGGTATGGGGATGGCGCGGGGGGCTGTTTGCCCCCCTTGGCCGTTCCGGCCAATTCCCCCCGAGGATATTTGCTTCAAGGCGAAAGGATTGGCTGTGCGAGTCTGAACAGGGTGTTCGGCCGGTCTGACGGCTGGTGTGCTGCGATCGCGGTGCCATATTGGGGTCAGGGAAAGCAAAGGGGGCCATCATGGACCTGCAAGGCATTCACCATCTGACCGCCGTGACCGCGAATGCCGGGGGCAACAAGCGGTTCTATACCGAAACGCTGGGCCTGCGGCTGGTGAAAAAGACCGTCAATCAGGATGACACTTCGGTCTGGCATCTGTTCTATGCCGACGGGCTGGCCAGTCCTGGCAGCGACATCACCTTTTTCGACGGGGCAGCCGGACCCGAGCGCCGCGGCGGGCGGTCGGTGATCCGCACAGGGCTGCGGGTGTCGGGCGATGCGCTGGACTATTGGGCGGGCCGGCTGGGCGGCAAGGTGCGGCTGCTGGATGGCCGCGCCTCGCTGGATTTCGAGGACCCCGAGGGGCAGCGCTTGCGGCTGGTGGCCGATGACAGTGGCCCGGCGCATCCCTGGGGCGGCAGCCCGGTGCCGGCAGCGCATCAGATCCGCGGCCTTGGGCCGATCACCATGTCCGTGCCCGATTTGGCGCCGACCAGGGCGGTGCTGGAAGGTGTGATGAACATGCGTGAAGAGCGGGCCTATGATCTGGACGGCGCGCGGGTGCATGTCTTTGCCATGGGGCCGGGCGGCGCGGCGGCCGAGTTGCATGTTGCGGTCCAACCTGGTCTGCCACGGGCGCGGCAGGGCGCTGGCGGGGTGCATCATGTCGCCTTTCGCACCCCCGATGCGGACGGCATCCGGCATTGGGCCGAGCGGGTCGCGGCGCATGGCATCCGCAGCTCGGGCGAGGTGGATCGGTATTATTTCCGCAGCCTCTATTTTCGCGAGCCGGGCGGCACCTTGTTCGAGATTGCCAGCGATACCCCCGGCTTCACGGTCGATGAACCGTTGGACGCCCTGGGCCAGTCGCTGTCCTTGCCGCCGTTCCTTGAGCGGCAGCGCGCGACGATCGAGGCAGGTCTGAAGCCGATCGCCTGATCAGTCAAAGGACCAGCGGCCCTCGCCCAGGGCAGGGGCTGCCTTTTCCGTCACCAGCGGGCTGCGGGAAAACCGGATCGGCGTGCGCAGGCCGGGGATGCCCTCGGGGGCGATGCGCATCGCGCGGGCGGCGATCTGCGGATCGTCCAGTGCCTCGGCCACGGTGTTGATCGGGCCGGCGGGGACGCCCGCGCGTTCCATCGCGGCGATCAGATCGGTGCGGGGGCGGGCGCTGGTGGCGGCGGTCATCAGCGGCACCAGCTCGGCCCGGTGCGCAACACGGGCGGGGTTGCTGGCAAAGCGGGGATCGGCGGACAGCGAGTCCAGCCCCAGAACGCGGCAGAGGGCCGTGAACTGCCGGTCATTGCCGCAGGCGATGATCAGATGGCCGTCAGCGGCCGGAAACACCTGATAGGGCACGATATTCGGATGCGCATTGCCCAGACGGTGCGGCACCGTGCCGCCCAGCAGATAGTTGGTCGCCTGATTGGCCAGGACGGCGGCGCCGGTATCCATCAGCGACAGGTCCAGATGCTGCCCGCGCCCGGACCGCGCGCGCTCGGCCAGCGCGGCCTGCACGGCGATCACGCCGTAAAGCCCTGTGAACACGTCGATCCAGGCGACGCCCACCTTTTGCGGCTCTCCATCCGGCTCGCCGGTCAGGTCCATGATGCCGGTCAGGCCCTGCACCATGAAGTCATAGCCCGGCTGCGCGGCGCGCGGGCCGGTCTGGCCAAAGCCGGTGACCGAGGCATAGACAAGGCCGGGGTTGCGCGCGGCCAGGGTTTCATAATCCAGCCCGAATTTCTTCAGCCCGCCCAGCTTGAAATTCTCGATCACCACATCGGCGCCGTCGATCAGCGCGGTCAGCCGGGCCATGTCGTCGGGATTGCCGAAATCGCAGGTGACCGAGGTCTTGCCCCGGTTCGCGGCGTGGAAATAGGCGGCAACCTTTTCCGTCGTGCCATCGGCGCGCGGGCGGTCAATGAAGGGCGGGCCCCAGCGGCGGGTATCGTCGCCCTCGGGCGCCTCGACCTTGATGACCTGCGCGCCAAGGTCGGCCAGCGTCTGCCCGATCCATGGCCCGGCCAGAATGCGGGCCAGCTCGACCACCTTCAGTCCCTTGAGCGGGGCGTCGTTCATCGGGGGGCTCCTTCATGGGCGGGCAGAAAGCGCAGGCCGGCACGGGCGACCAGCACGGCAAGGACGATCCGCACCAGATGGTGCAGCGTGACATAGACCGCCGAGAGCTGCAGCGAAATGGCGACCAGCGCCATTTCGCTGATCCCGCCGGGGGCAAAGGCCAGGATGACGGCCGAGGCCGGTTCCTTGACCGGGCCGGACAGTGCGATGGCAATGGCCATCGCGATCAGCATCGAGGCGGCAATCGCCACCGTGGACAGGCGGATCGCCAGCCACAGCCGGCGCAGCTCCAGCCCGGCAAAGCGGGTGCCCAGCGTGGTGCCGACCACCCATTGCGTGACGACGATCATCCACGCGGGCGGCGTCGCCTGTGTCAGCCCCGAGGCATGGGCCAGCGCCGAGAGCAGCAGCGGCCCCGACAGGACGGCGGCCGGAAAGTTCAGCCGTTGTGCCCCAAGATAGCCGATGACCCCGGCGCCCAGCAGGATCAGACCGTCGTGCCAGCCCAGCGGCAGGCGCGCGCCGGGCAAGGTGACGCCCGATCCGCTGCCGACGGCATGGCCGGTGACCAGCGAAAAGCTCATGGGGACCAGCACGATGCACAGGATCAGCCGCAGGAATTGCAGCATCACCAGCATCTGCATTTCGGCGCCCTGTTTCTCGCCCATGTCCAGCGCCTCGATGAAACCGCCGGGCATGGCGGCGAAAAAGGCGGTGGGCGGGTCGATGCGGCCAAGGCGGCGGTAGATGTGATAGGACGCCCAGTGCGCCAGCGGCACAAAGGCCAGCACCGCCAGCATGGTGGGCCACCAGTGCAGCGCCTGGGCGATGAAATCGGCCGGAAAGCTGCCCCCGATCGACACGCCAATGATCGGGATCAGCGCATAGCGCCAGTGCGGCGGCACACCGGGCAGCGCGCCGAACAGATGGACCCGCGCGGTTGCCGCCAGCGCCACGCTGATCATCGCCCCCAGCAGCACACCCAGCGGAAGACCCGCAGCCCAGCCTGCCAGCCCCCCTGCCGCGCCAAGCGCGAAGGTCGCCAGCACGGGGGGCAGCCGGTGCCCCCGCATCAGTCCAGAACGCCAGTCGGCCATGCGCGGTCCTTTCGGGCGCAAAGCATCATCAACCGCAAGGAAGTGCAAGGGCTGTCAGTGCGCTGGCGCCGGTCTGGGGTGCCTCGGGCGGGAGGTCGGGCGCAGGGGGGCGCCCCGGCCCGTGCCGGACGCGGGGGCGCGACTTACCAGTGCGGCGGGCGCTGATCGGCCAGCGGGATCGCGCCGCCTTCGGCCTCGCGCTCGGCCTCGCGTTCCATCAGCAGGCCGACGCGCCGGTTCAGCGTGTCGATCTCGCGCGATTGGCGGGCAACGATGTCGGACAGATCCTCGACTGTGCGGGTCAGGTGGGCGACAAGGATTTCAAGCTGGGTCAGGCGGTCTTGCATGCTGGGGCCCCTGGGCAAAGACGGAAGCGCCGGGGCAGCCCCCGGCACCAAGTGAATCCCGATCCGGTCATGCCCGGCTCGTCATGCCCCGGATCCCTTCGGGACAGGCCGCAGGCACTCCGGGGGCGCCCCGGCAGGGCGCGGCGTTCGGGCCTGCCCCCCGGTTTGCGCCAAAGGGGCAGAGGCGGCAAAGGATCAGGCCGGATCGGCCCCGATGCGCACCAGTTGCTTGCCATCGTTCTTGCCCTGCAGCAGCCCCATGAAGGCGGCGGGCGCGTTGTCCAGCCCTTCGGCGATGGTCTCGCGCCAGCGGATCTCGCCGGCGGCGACCAGGGGCTGCACCTCGGCCAGGAATTCCGGGGTATGGGCGTAGTGGTCAAAGACGATGAACCCCTCGATCCGCAGGCGGCGGGTCAGGATGGTGCGCCACACGGGCGGCAGGGGCGGCGGATTGTCGACGCCCGAATACCAGGCGATGGTGCCGCAAACGGCGATGCGGCCATGGATGTTCATCCGGGGCAGCACGGCCTCGAGCGTCTTGCCGCCGACATTCTCGAAATAGACATCGACGCCATCGGGCGCGGCTTCCCTGATCTGGTCCGAAAGCGCGCGCGCATCGGGCGCCGCACGGTGATCAAGGCAGACGTGGCAGCCGTATTCGGCCACGGCGCGGGCGCATTTGTCCGGCCCGCCTGCGACGCCGATCACCCGCATCCCCTTGCGCCGGGCCAGCTGGGCGGCAAGGCTGCCGACCGCGCCGGTCGCGGCCGAGACGACGATGGTTTCCCCCGCCTTGGCCTGTGCGATCCGGTTAAGGCCGGTCCAGGCCGTCATGCCGGGCATGCCCAGCACGCCCAGCCAGGCGGCCAGCGGCGCGGCCGCCGGGTCGATGCGCTTGACCTCGGAGACGGGGACCAGCGCATGTTCGGCCCAGGCCATCCGCCCTTCGACCAGATCGCCGGGCTTGAGCCCCGCATCGCCCGAGGCGATCACCTCGGCCACGCAGCCCGCAGTCATCGGGGCGCCCACCTCGATGGGCGGGACATAGGATTTCGCCGCGCTCATCCGCCCGCGCATATAGGGGTCGAGCGACATCCAGATCACCCGCACCAGAACCTCGCCGGGGCCAGGCGCAGGCAGGGTGGTCTGTTCCATGCGGAAGTTTTCCGGCCCTGGTTCGGCCTCGGGCCGCGAGGCCAGGACGATCTGGCGGGTTTGCTGGGTCATGCGCGCGTCTCCTCGGTCGCATCCGGCAAGATCTTGCCGGGGTTCATCAGGTTCAGGGGATCAAAGGCCGCCTTGATCGCCCGCATCATTTCCAGCGCCAGCGGATCCTTGCGCCGGCGCATCGAGGACAGCTTGGACAGCCCGATCCCGTGCTCGGCCGAAAAGCTGCCGTTCAGTTCTGCGACCACATCCTCGATGGCCGCGCGGATCGCGTCCATCAGCTCGGCCCCATCCTGCGAGGGGAACACGGTATAGTGCAGATTGCCATCGCCCAGATGCGCGACGGTCAGATCGGTGGCATTGGGGTCCAGCGCGGCCAGCCGCACGGGCATGCGGGTCAGGAAATCCTGCACCCGGTCCAGCGGCACGCAGACATCGGTATCGACCACCGGCCCATGGGTCAGCGCAAGTTCCGCCGCCGCCTCGCGCCGGGCCCACATGGTGGCGCGCTGTGCCTCGGTCCGGGCAACGACGGCGTCAAGGACATGGCCGTCCTCCATCAGGCTGGCCAGCGTGTCTTCCAGCAGATCGACCAGCGGGATGGACCCGTCGGGGCGCGGCTCGGTATCGCGCGGGGCGGTGGCGCCCAGCTCGACCAGAATGGTCACCTCGTGGCGCGGGGTGAAAGGCTGGCCCAGATCGGGGCGAATGGTGGCCAGCCGGTCCATGTAACCGCCGGGCATGAACTCATAGGCCTCGACCAGACCGCCCGTCACCTCTTGCAGCCGGTTCAGGACCGACAGCGCCGCCGCAAGCGAGGGGGCGGCCAGGGTCGCCGTGGCATGGGCGCGGGGGGCCGGGACCAGCTTCATCGTGGCCGCCGTGATGATGCCCAGCGTGCCTTCGGCGCCGATGAACAGATCCTTCAGCGCATAGCCGGAATTGTCCTTGTGCAGCTCTTGCATCAGGTTCAGCACCCGGCCATCGGGCAGCACCACTTCCAGCCCCAGGCACAGCCCGCGGGTGGATCCATAGCGCAGCACGTTGGACCCCCCGGCATTGGTCGACAGCGCGCCGCCCAGCATGGCCGATCCGCGCGCGCCGAACCACAGCGGGAACAGCAGGTCCTGTTCGGCCGCCGCATCGTGCAGGCGGGCCAGCACGACGCCGGCCTCGGCCACCACGATACGCGCCTCGGGCTTCAGCGCGCGGATCCGGGTCATGCGTTCCAGCGACAGCATCAGGGCGCCGGGCGCCTTGGTGCCGCCCACAAGGCCGGTATTGCCGGCGACCGGAACCACCGGCACCCGCGCCTCGTGGGCGGTGGCCATGACGGCGGCAACCTCGGCCGTCGATCCGGGGCGCACCACGGCCAGCGGCGACCAGCTGTAGGCGCCGGTCCAGTCGCGGCCATAGCGCGCGGCATCCTCGCCGGTCAGCACATTGCCTGCGCCGGTAATGGCGCGCAGACGGTCGAGCATCCTGTCCCCCGTTTCCTGAACGGCGGCATCCTTGCCGATCCGGCCGCCGGATGCCAGAGCCTTACTGCCCGCGCGCCTGGTCCAGCAGCTCGATCACCCGGGGCCCAAGGGTCGCGACAATCCTGGCCACGCCCTCGCGGTTGGGGTGGATGCCATCGGCTTGCAGGTATTTCTGCATCGTCGCGGCATCGTCGCCCCCCTCGCGCAAGGGGGACAGGAAGCTGGGCGCCAGCAAGACCCCATGCGTTGCGGCCAGTTCGGGGTAGATCGCGTCGAACTGCTGGCGATAGTCGGGGCCATAATTGCCCGGCGCATCCATGGCGACCAGCAGGACCGGCAACTGGCGCTCGCCAGCCTTTGCCAGAATCGCATCCAGATTGGCGCGGCTGACCGCCGGATCAAGGCCGCGCAGCACGTCGTTGCCGCCCAGCGTGACGATCATCGCATCGGCGGGTTCCGCCAGCGTCCAGTCCAGCCGCGACAGCCCGCCCGCCGTGGTATCGCCCGAAACGCCGGCATTGTTGATCACCACATCGCGGCCCTGATCTGCCAGCCAGCGGGCCAGCTGGGGCACGAACCCATCGCCTTCGGGCAGGCCATAACCCTGCGTCAGGCTGTCGCCCAGGGCGACAAGGCGCTGCGGATCGGCCACAGCTGGCGCGCCAAACGCCAGCGAGAGGTTGAGAACCACCAGCGCCGCCCCATATCGGACGGAACGGAGAACGGACAGGATGGGGCTTATGGGCGACACGGTGCTTTCCTTGCGGGATGCGCGGCTGGTGCTGGACGGCAATGCCGGTCCGGTGGAAATTCTCAAGGGCATCACGCTGGATGTCGGCCAAGGTGAAACATTGGGGCTGGTCGGGCCGTCCGGGTCTGGCAAATCGTCACTCCTCATGCTGATGGGCGGGCTGGAACGCGCCACCGGGGGGCAGGTTCTGGCGCTGGGCCAGGACCTGACAACGATGGACGAGGACCGGCTTGCCCGGTTCCGCATGGCCAATATGGGGGTGGTGTTTCAGTCCTTCCACCTCATTCCCACCATGACGGCGCTGGAAAACGTCGCGGTGCCGCTGGAACTGGCCGGTGTCGCGGATGCCTTCGATCGCGCGGCGGCGGAACTTGACGCGGTCGGCCTTGGCCGCCGGGCCGGGCATTACCCGGCCCAGATGTCGGGGGGCGAACAACAGCGCGTGGCCCTGGCCCGTGCGGCCGTGGTGCGCCCGCGCATCCTGCTGGCCGACGAGCCGACGGGCAATCTTGACGGGGTCAACGGAGCGGCGATCATGGACCTGCTGTTCGGCCTGCGCGACAGGCACGGGGCGACGCTGGTTCTGGTCACCCATGCGCGCGAGCTGGCCGACCGCTGCGATCGTGTGGTGCGGCTGGTCGACGGACGGATCGCCGATCCCGTGCCCGCCTGAGCGGCGATTGCCCGCCCGCCACACAGCTGACCCCGACCATCGCGCAGCGGCGCGTGCCTCGCCTTTCGCTGCCCGTCTTTCGCCTTGATCCAAATATCCCGGGGGGCAGGCGAGTGCGTCTCGGGGGGCGATTCGGTGCCTCGGGGGGCTGGCCCCCCGCCGCGCGCGGCCTCCAGATGCACCAGATGCGCGGCGTCCGGCTAGTTTTGGCCGGGCAGGGGGGGCCAGCCCCCCAAGGCGCGTTCCGCGCCTTTCCCCCCGGGATATTTGGATCAAGGCGAAAGACGGGCAGCCCATTCCCTTTGCCCCGGTTTGCCGAGGCGGCGCGCGCGCGTGCCCTTGACACCTTGGGCGGTTCGCCTATTCAGGTCGCACTTCGGTTCCGTCCGGTTCTCCGGCGGATGAAAAGGGAACGCGGTCCGGCCATCTGGCCCAATCCGCGGCTGCCCCCGCAACTGTAGGCGGTGAGCGACGGCCAGGAATGCCACTGGGGCGCAATGCTTCGGGAAGGTTGGCCAGAGCGATGACCCGCGAGCCAGGAGACCTGCCGAGGTGATCACCTTTCCGACGCGCGGGGTGCGCGGGCGGAGGCGGTAACCCGCCCGTGGTGACGCACTCACCGTCGGCGGGGGGCGTGCCTTCCAATGACATCTCGTCAAACCGGGCCCATGGGCCCGACCGGAACAGGACAGCCCGCCATGCATCGTCAGGCCGCCTCCTTGATTGCCCTTCTTGCCGCAGCGCCCCTTGTGCAGGTCAGCGCCGCCAATGCCGAAACCGTCTTGCTGGACGAGATCGTCCTGAGCGCCACCCGCAGCCCCGAGGAAGCCTCGCGCACCGGGGTGTCGATCTCTGTCGTGACGGCCGAGGATCTGGAAAAGGCTGGTGACAGCCAGCTGGCCGATTATCTGGCGCGCCTGCCGGGTGTGGGGGTCGTGCAGTCGGGGCCGGCGGGCACCACCGCCAGCCTGCGCATCCGCGGGGCCGAGCCGCGCTATGTCGCGGTCTATATCGACGGGATCCGGGTGGACGATCCCACGGGGATCGCGAATGAGTTCGATTTTGGCGCGCTGTCGACCGCCGATATCGGCCGGGTCGAGGTGCTGCGCGGCTCGCAATCGGCACTGTGGGGCAGCGCCGCGGTGGGCGGGGTGATCAACATCACCAGTCGCAAGGCGCTGAAGGACGGTCTGAGCCAGGAGGCCGCGATCGAAGGCGGCAGCCGTGGCACCATCGCGGCGCGCTATGCGCTGGGCTGGAAGACGGACAAGGTGGAGAGCTTTTTCACCCTGTCGCATCGGCGCACCGACGGATTTTCGGCCTATGACACCTTGCCGCGCACCCCGGGGCTGGAAGCCGACGGGATGGAAGCGACGCGGCTGTCGTTCGGCACCCGCTACACGGTCAGCGAGACCTTTGCCTTTGGTGTTTCGGCCTTTGGCCAGACGACTGACAGCGAGTATGATGGCTGGGGCGCCGATGCGGCGAACTCCCAGAAGCGCCGCGAGTGGGGCGCGCGGCTTTTCGGGGAATGGGCAGTGGGCAATTCGACCCATGTGGTCGATATGACCCGCTACCGCGTGACGCGCGATCAGTTCGCCGCCGGGGTGCCAAGCGGCAGCTTTGTCGGGGCGCGCACCGGGTTCAGCTATCAGGGCACTACTGAATTTTCCAATGCCTTCACGCTGGTCTATGGCGCGGACAGCATGAAGGAGACCGCCGTCAATGCCTCGTTGCCGGGCGGGGGCAGCACGCGGATTTCCGGGGTTTTCCTGCAGGGCCTGTTCCGGCCGGTCGAGACGCTGGACATCTCGGCCAGCCTGCGGCGCGACCATAATTCGCGCTTTGGCGGGCATGGCAGCGGGCGTGTCGCGTTGGCCTGGCAGGCAGCGCCGGGCCTTGTCCTGCGGGGCGCGGCCTCGACCGGGTTCCGGGCGCCCTCGCTTTACGAGCAACATGGCGATCCGACCTGGGGGATTGCCGGGAATGCCGCGCTGAGCCCGGAGAAAAGCCGCAGCTTCGAGATTGGCGCCGATTATGAATTCGCCGGCGGCGCGCGCTTTGGTCTGACGTTGTTCCATATCGATGTGGACAATGCGATCACCTATTGCGGCATGTGGGCCAATGCCTGTGCGACCCCCTTGCCGGCCGGTTTCACCAACCTTTACGAAAATGTTGCGGGGCGGTCCAAACGGCGCGGGCTTGAGCTGTCGGGGCGCACGGCGATTGGCGCGCGGGCCGATCTGGCGCTGGCCTATACCTATACCGATGCGCGCACCCCGGCGGGCGCGCAGCTGGCACGGGTGCCGCGGCACACGCTGGGGCTGACGCTGGATGCCAAGCTGTCTGACCGGCTGAGCGGCACGCTGGCGCTGCGCCATTCGGCGGGGCGCACGGATGTGGCCGATTTCACCGTGGTGAATGCGGCCCTTGGCTATGCGCTGACCCCGACGATGGATCTGAGCTTGCGGGTCGAGAACCTGCTCGACACGGCCTATCAGACGGTTCCGGGCTATGGCACCTCGGGCCGGGCGGTCTATGTCGGCCTGAAGACACGCTTCTGAGATGCGGGGGCGCCGGGTGATCCGCGTGGTCGGGGGGGCGCTGCCCCCCAGCGCGCCGGTTGCACCGGCGCCTTCCCCCGGGGTATTTTCAAAAAGGCAAAGGGGTTTGGCCGCGCTGGTGGCGACCCTGCTGGCGGCATCGGCCGCGGTCGCGGCGCCGCAGAGGGTGGTGTCGATGAACCTGTGCACCGATCAGCTGGCCATGTTGCTGGCCGAGCCGGGGCAGCTGGTGTCGGTATCGCATATTGTCAGCGATCCGCGTGCCTCGGTGATGGCGGATCAGGCGGCGGCCTATCCGGCCAATCGCGGCGGGGCCGAGCAGATTTTCCTGATGCGCCCCGATCTGGTGCTGGCCAGCACCTATAGCGCGCGCACATCGGTCGGTCTGTTGCGTCGGCTGGGCGTTCGGGTGGTGGAATTGCCCCCCGCGCGGCGGCTGGCCGATGTGCCCGAGCATCTGCGCACCGTGGGGGCGGCGCTGGGACAGGAGGCGCGGGCCGAGGCGCTTGTTGCGCAGTTCGACGCGGGGCTGGAGGCCTTGCGCGCCCATGGCGGGCGGGCGGCGCGGGCGGCGCTGTATTATCCCAATGGCTATACGACCGGCGCTGGCACGCTGGCCGATGACATCCTGTCCGTGGCCGGGTTTGCCAATGTCGGCGCAGAGGCGGGCGTCACGGGCGGTGGCACCTTGCCGCTGGAGCGGCTGGTGCTGGCCGCGCCCGAGATGATCGTGACCTCGGCCCCCTATCCTGGCGCGTCACGATCCGAAGAGATCTTGCACCATCCGGCATTGGAGGCCTTGCGGGGCCGGGCTGCGGCGCGGATGGTTTCGGATGGCGAGTGGATTTGCGGGCTTCCGCAGATCTTGCGGGCAGTTGCGGTGATGGCGGATGCCCGCAAGGAGTTGGCCCCATGATCGCCTGGGCAAGGTATCCGGGGGGTGCCCGGCTGTGCGCGCGCCAGTGGCAGCTTGCGGCACCGAGCGGGCAAAGGACGGCAGCATGAAGACGGTGATCGCCTTGTCGGGTCTGGTCTTGGTGCTGTTTGCGGCCTCGTTGCTGATCGGGCCGGCGGCGGTTGGCGTGCCGGACCAGCTGCGCGCCTTGCTGACGGGCGAGGGCGAGGCGGTCGTGCTGGTCATGCGTGAGATCCGGCTGCCGCGCGCCTTGCTGGGGCTGATGGTGGGGGCGGCGCTGGGGCTGTCGGGCGCGGCGATGCAGGGCTATCTGCGCAACCCGCTGGCCGAGCCGGGGCTGATCGGCGTATCGCCGGCGGCCTCGCTGGGGGCGGTGCTGGCGCTGCAGACGGGCCTTGCGGCGGCCTTTGCCCCGGCGCTGCCGCTGGCGGCGCTGCTGGCGGCGGGGCTGTCGGTCGGGCTGCTGTTCGTGCTGGCCGGGCCGCGCGGCGGGGCGCTGACGCTGATCCTGGCGGGGGTGGCGCTGTCGGCGCTGGCGGGGGCGCTGACCTCGCTGGTGCTCAGCCTGTCGCCCAACCCCTTTGCAGTGGCGGAAATCGTGTTCTGGCTGATGGGGTCGCTGGCGGATCGGTCCATGCTGCATGTCTGGCTGGCGGCGCCGGTGATGGCGGTCGGGGTCTTGCTGCTGATGGGCACTGGCCGGGGGCTGGATGCGCTGACGCTGGGCGAGGATGCGGCGGCGGCGCTTGGCATTCCGTTGCGCCGGTTGCGGGCGCAGGTCGTGCTGGGGGTGGCGGCGCTGGTGGGGGCGGCGACGGCGGTGGCGGGGGCGGTCGGCTTTGTCGGGCTGGTGGTGCCGCATGTGCTGCGCCCGCTGGTCGGCGGGCGGCCTGCGGCGCTGCTGCCGGTCTCGGCGCTTGGCGGGGCGGCGGTGGTGCTGGCGGCCGACATCGCCACCCGCGTGATTGCCCCGGACCGCGATCTGAAGCTGGGCGTTCTGACCGCGATCGTCGGGGCGCCGTTCTTTTTCCACCTGATCTTTCGGATGCGCCGGGGGCTGGAATGAACCTGCTGGAGCTGAGCGATCTGACCGTCGCGCGCGGCGGGGTGCCGGTGGTGCAGCGCGCCAGCCTGTCGCTGGCGGGCGGCGAGTTCGTCGGGCTGGTCGGGCCGAACGGCGCGGGCAAGACAACCCTGATGCGCGCGGCTCTGGGGCTGGTCGAGCATGGCGGGCAGTCGTCGCTGGCCAGGATGCCGGCGGCACAGCGGGCGCGCCATGCGGCCTTTCTGCCCCAGACCCGCGAGGTGGCCTGGCCGGTCTCGGTCGAGGTGCTGGCCGCGCTTGGCCGGGTGCCCCATGGTGGGCGGATGCAGGCGGCGGACCGCGCCGCGGTTGCCCAGGCCCTGGCGCGGATGGGGATGGAGCCTCTGCGCACCCGCAACGTCCAGGAGCTGTCGGGGGGCGAGCTGGCGCGGGCCCTGATCGCCCGCGTTCTGGCGCAGGAAACCCCGCTGGTGCTGGCCGATGAACCTGTGGCGGGCCTTGATCCGGCCCAACAGATCCGCACCATGCAGGTCTTTGCGGCACTGGCGGCCGAAGGGCGGGGCGTTGTCGCCTCGATCCACGACCTGGGGCTGGCGGCGCGGCATTGCACGCGGATCGTCGTGCTGGACCGTGGCCGCGTGGTGGCCGACGGAGCGCCGATGGCGGTGCTGGACGATGCGACCCTGGCAGGCACCTTTGGCATCCGTGCCTATCGCGCGGTGGCGGACGGCCCGGTGCTGATGCCGCTGTCGGTGTTTCCATGATTGCCGTCACGCTGGATCGCCCCTGGCTTGAGGCCCGGCTGGTACGCCCGATGCGGATGCTCAGCTGGGCGCCGGTGGGGGGCGGGCTGACCCTGTCCGATCGCGTCCTGTGGCGCGAGGTGCGCAATGCCGACCTGACCCCCGAGTTCGACGCGCTTGGCTGGTTCGCAGGCCAGATGGCGGACCGCGCGCCGGGGGCGGTCGGGCTGATGACCTCGCGCGATATCGGCGGCTGGCGCGAAGGGCGGACCGAGGTCGAGGGGATCGCCGCCCATGCCATCGCTACCGTAGGCCTGTCGAATGCCGAAGCGGTGGGCGCGCGCCTGCCCTGGCATCCGGCCGAATATGGCACGATCAACCTGTTCGTCGCGGTCGACTGCGGCCTGTCCGAGGCGGCCCAGCTGGAGGCGATGAGCATCGCGGTCCAGGCGCGAACCGCGGCCGTGATCGGGGCAGGGCTGCACCTGGCAACCGGACAGGCCACCGGCACCGGCACGGATTGCGTGGTGCTGGCCTGCCATGCCGGCCGCGTGCCCCATGCCGGGCTGCACACGGCCGTGGGCGAGGCGGTGGGCGCCGCCGCGCTGGAGGCAATGCGGCTTGCGGTGGGTGACTGGCTGGCGTGGTATGAGCGGAAGCGGCGAGAGATAGGGGCTTGATGCTGCTGGCGGGGCAGGTTGTTCTCGCCGCCCGCTGTCCCGGCCGAGGCGCCGCTTGCACCCTTGCATGGGTATTTGGAGAAAGATGAAGGGGAAGCGCGCGCCTGTGGCTTCACCTTTCCATAAATACCCCCGCCGGAGGCATCCGACAGTGACGACAGGGCTGCCGCCAAAGGAAAAGGACCGCCCTTGCGGACGGCCCCCTCTGACTTTCTCGGGAAAGCTCAGCCCTTTTTCAGGCAGCGCTGGCCCAGAACCTCGGCGATCTGAACGGCGTTCAGCGCGGCGCCCTTGCGCAGGTTGTCCGAGACGCACCACAGGTTCAGCCCGTTCTCGATGGTCGAATCCTGACGGATGCGGCTGATGTAGGTGGCATATTCGCCCACGCATTCGATCGGGGTGATGTAGCCACCCGCCTCGCGCTTGTCGACGACCAGCACGCCCGGCGCCTCGCGCAGGATGTCGGTGGCCTCTTCCCAGTCGAGATGGTCCTCGAACTCGATGTTGATCGCCTCGGAATGGCCGACAAAGACCGGGACGCGCACGCAGGTCGCGGTGACCTTGATCTTGGGATCCAGGATCTTCTTGGTTTCCGCGACCATCTTCCATTCTTCCTTGGTCTCGCCGGAATCCAGGAACACGTCGATATGCGGGATCACGTTGAAAGCGATCTGCTTGGGGTAGACCTTGGGCTCGACTTCCTGACCGGGAACAAAAAGGCCCTTGGTCTGGTTCCACAGCTCGTCCATGGCTTCCTTGCCGGTGCCGGACACCGACTGATAGGTTGCAACGACGACCCGCTTGATGCGCGCGCGGTCATGCAGCGGCTTGAGCGCCACCACCATCTGCGCGGTCGAGCAGTTGGGGTTCGCGATGATGTTCTTCTTGGTGTAGCCCACCACCGCATCGGCGTTCACTTCGGGCACGATCAGCGGAACGTCCGGGTCGTAGCGATAGAGCGACGAGTTGTCGATCACCACGCAGCCCGAATCCGCCGCCTTGGGCGCATAGACCTTGGTCGCATCCGAGCCGATGGCGAACAGCGCGATGTCCCAGCCCGTGAAGTCGAAGGTGTCCAGATCCTGGGTCTTCAAAGTTCGGTCGCCGAAGCTCACTTCGGTTCCCAGCGACTTGCGCGACGCCAGCGCCGCGATTTCGTCCACGGGGAATTCACGCTCTGCAAGGATGTTGAGCATTTCCTTGCCCACATTCCCCGTAGCGCCCACGACAACGACCTTGTAGCCCATCATGGCCTCCTTGACTTGGATGCCCGCGGCGACATCCGCCGCGGGCGTGAGGCCAATACCCCATGGGGGGCGCGGGGGAAAGCGAAAGCGGGGAAGGTGCGCTGTCAGAATGACGAAAAACACGTCAAAATGACGGGTGGCTCGTCAGATTGTGGCCTGGGGTGGCGCGGTGGCCCTGCGGCGGTGTCGGGTGGCTGGGGCGTGTGGGTATTTGGGGCAAGATGATGCACAGGCGGGGGCTTTCCGGCCCGACGTGGCTGCGTACACTGGTCAGCCAGGGTCAAGGGCGGGCGCGGGGGATCTGGCGGGGCTTGTGCGCGCCGCATGGCTGCTATGACCGCCGCGCCCCTTGCCGGGGCGCCGCCACCGGGCGAGATGTGATGTTCGCGCAAACAGACAGGACAGTCCGATGACGATGATTTCGCCCGCCGCCGGGGCGGCGCCGTTGCCGCCGCGGATCGGCATTGTCATTCCCGCGCTGGCGATGGGCGGCTTCGCGATTGGCACGGTGGAATTCGCGGCAATGTCGCTGGTGCCCTATTATGCCGCCGAGATGGGGGTTGATCCGGCGACGGCGGCACAGGCGATTTCGGCCTATGCGCTGGGAGTGGTTGCCGGGGCGCCGCTCTTGGCGGTTCTGGGATCGGGGCTGGCGCGCAAGACGATGCTGGTCGGGTTGATGGCGCTTTACGGGGTGGCCAATCTGGCGGCGGCGCTGGCGCCGGATTTCGCGTTGTTCTTGCTGTTCCGCTTTTTGTCGGGCCTGCCGCATGGGGCCTATTTCGGGGTGGCGGCGCTGATGGCGGCGGGTCTGGTGCCGGTGGGGAGGCGGACCTGGGCGATTTCCATGGTCATGCTGGGATTGACGGTGGCGACCTTGCTGGGGGTGCCGGCGGCGAACCTGCTCGGGCAGGGGATCGGCTGGCGCTGGGGCTTTGGCATCGCGGCAGGGCTGGCCTTTGCCACCTCGGGTCTGGTGGCCTGGTTTGCGCCGGCCGGGCAGGCGGGCGGCGCGCGCGGCGCCCCGCTGCGCGAGCTGTCGGCGCTGGCCAACCGTCAGGTGCTGTTGACGCTGGCGACCGGGGCCATCGGCTTTGGCGGGCTGTTTGCGGTTTATACCTATGTTGCCAATACCTTGCAGGAGGTGACGCAGGCCCCCGCCTGGGCCGAGCCGCTGGTGTTTCTGGTCTTCGGTCTGGGCATGGTGCTGGGCACATTGGTCACCGGGCGGGTGGCCGACCGCGGGCTTTTGCGCACCGCAGGCGGGTTGATCGCGCTGTCGGGGCTGGCGCTGCTGGCCTATCCGTTCACGGTGCACAGCCTGTGGTTGATGGTGCCTTGCGTCTTTCTGATCGGCTTTGGCGGATCGTTCGGGCTGGCCTTGCAGACCCATCTGATGGATGTGGCAGGCCAGGCCCAGACCATGGCCGCCGCCATGCACCACGCGGCCTTCAACGCAGCCAATGCGCTGGGGCCCTGGCTGGCCTCGCTGGCGGTGGCAGGGGGGCTGGGCTATGCCGCGACCGGCTATGTCGGCGCCGCGCTTTCGGCAGGCGGGCTGGTCGTGCTGGGGCTGACGGCGCTGGATTTGCGCCGGCGCCGCTGATCACATCGAAAAGCTGGTGCCGCAACCGCAGCTGCTGGCGGCGTTCGGATTGTCGATCACGAAGCGCGCGCCGATCAGCTCTTCGGTGAAGTCGATCCTGGCCCCCGCCAGGAACGGCAGCGAGACCGGGTCGATCAGCACGGTCTGACCGTCCTTTTGCAAGAGCAGATCGTCGGGCGCGGGGTCATCGAGCTTGATGTCATAGTGAAAGCCCGAACAGCCGCCGCCTTCGACAGCAACGCGCAGCGGGCGCGTCTCGCCCGTCGCCTCGGCAATCTCGGCAAGCCGGGCAAAGGCGCGGTCGGTGACGGTCGGGGGCAGGGTCAGCGTCATCGGGGCTTTCCATGGCTGGCAATGCTGTTACGCAGCGAATATAGGATCATGGACGCGCACCGACAAGGAAGCCTGATGTTCGCCCCCTATGCCTGCCAGCCGGATCAAAGCCGCGGACGGCTTCATGCCGAACGGATGAGCACCTTTCGCAGCCCGTTCCAGCGCGATCGCGACCGGATCATCCATTCCTCGGCTTTCCGGCGGCTGAAACACAAGACTCAGGTCTTTGTCGAGCATGAGGGCGATTACTACCGCACCCGCCTGACCCATTCGATCGAGGTGGCGCAAGTCGCGCGCACGCTGGCCGGGGTGCTGGGCCTGAACACCGATCTGGCCGAGGCGGTGGCTCTGGCCCATGATCTGGGCCATACGCCCTTTGGCCATACCGGCGAGGATGCGCTGGCGGCGCTGATGGCGCCCTATGGCGGGTTCGATCACAATGCCCAGGCCCTGCGCATCGTCACCCGGCTGGAGCGGCATTATGCCGATTTCGACGGGCTGAACCTGACCTGGGAAACGCTGGAAGGCATTGCCAAGCACAATGGCCCGGTGACCGGCCCGAATGCCGATCTGAAACACGCGCGCGATCCGCTGCCCTATGCGCTGGCCGAGGCGAATGCCGAATGGGATCTGGAACTGTCGACCTTTGCTAGCGCCGAGGCGCAGGTGGCGGCGATTGCCGATGACGTGGCCTATTCGCACCACGATCTGCACGATGGATTACGATCGGGCCTGTTCACCGAAGATGACCTGATGGAACTGCCGGTCACGGGCCCGGCCTTCGAGGCGGTGGACCGGATGTATCCTGGCCTCGACCGGATGCGGCGCCGGCACGAGGCGCTGCGCCGGGTGTTTGGCGTCATGGTCGAGGATGTGATCGCGGTGGCCAAGAACCGGCTGGAGGCGGCACAGCCGAAGTCGGTCGACGAGATCCGCGCGATGGAGGGAACGGTGATCCGGTTCTCGAAGCCGCTGTATCAGGAACTCAAGGCGATCCGCGCGTTCCTGTTCACCCGCATGTATCGCGCGCCGTCGGTGATGGTGGAACGCGCGCGCGTCTCGGCGGTGATTGCCGATCTGTTCCCGCTGTTCATGGCGCGGCCCGAGCTGTTGCCCGCCGAATGGCAGGCCGATGTCGCGGCGGCCGAGGATGAAACTGCCCTGGCCCGGATGGTTGCGGATTACGTCGCCGGCATGACCGACCGGTTTGCCTTGCAAGAACATGCCCGCCTGATGAGCTGAGGGGCCGCTCCCGCACCCGTCCTGCGCCCAAGGGGGCGCATCCCGGCCTTGGGCCGCGCAGCGCGCCGGCGCGCTGCGGTTGCGCAAGGGGCTGGCCGGTTTCGTGGGCGGGGAAGCTGGGACGCCTCCGGCGGGGGTATTTGGAAAAAGGCAAAGCAGGATCGCGCGGCGCTGGCATCGTCCGGGCGCGCGTGATCTTTCGCCTTGTTCAAATATCCCCGCCGGAGGCCGCCGACCTTTGGGCCGGGTGCCTTGGGCCGGGGTCAGTCCTGCGCGACCTGCCAGAAGACCGGGAAGCCGGGATCGAAGACGGTGACGGGGCCGGCGCCGGTCTGGATCTTGTCGGGGAAGCTGACCGGGGCGTCGCCCTTGACCAGGCGGATCCGCGCCTCGTTCATCGGCAGCCGGTAATAGGCCGGGCCGTTCAGCGAGGTGAAGGATTCGAGTTGGTCGAGCGCGTTTTCCTGTTCGAACACATGGGCCAGCAGGGACATGGTGTTGGTCGCCGTGAAGCAGCCCGCGCAGCCGCAGGCGCATTCCTTCAGCGGGTCGACATGAGGGGCGCTGTCGGTGCCCAGGAAAAACCGCGGATCGCCCGAGGTGGCAGCCGCGCGCAGCGCAAGGCGGTGTTCTTCGCGCTTGGCGACCGGCAGGCAGTAGTAATGCGGCCGGATCCCGCCCACCAGCAGGTGGTTGCGGTTGATGATCAGGTGGTGCGTCGTGATCGTGGCCGCCAGATCGCGGTCGGCCGAGCGCACATAATCGGCGCCTTGCGAGGTGGTGATATGTTCCATCACCACGCGCAGCCCCGGTGTTGCACGGCGGATCGGGTCGAGCACGCGGTCGATGAACACCGCCTCGCGGTCGAAGATGTCGACCGCCGGGTCCGTCACCTCGCCGTGCACACAGAGCGGCAGGCCGATCTCGGCCATGGTGTCCAGAACGCCGCGCACCTTGTCGAAATCGCGCACGCCGGAATGGGAATTGGTCGTGGCCCCGGCGGGATAGAGCTTGACCGCCTTGACAAGGCCCGAGGCGGCGGCGGCGCGCAGATCGGCCGGATCGGTGCCTTCGGTGAGGTAGAGCGTCATCAGCGGCTCGAACGTCATGCCGGCGGGCAGGGCGGCCAGGATGCGGCCCCGGTAGGCGGCGGCATCGGCGCCGGTGACCACCGGGGGCACCAGGTTCGGCATGATGATCGCGCGGGCGAAGTGGCGCGCGGTTTCAGGCAGCACACCTTGCAGCATCGCGCCATCGCGCAGGTGCAGGTGCCAGTCGTCGGGGCGGCGGAGCGCGAGTTCTGTGATCATGCCCGCGCGATAGCCCAAGACGGCCGGATTTTCCAGTGGGAACGGGCGGCGCGAGGCACCGCCCGTGCCGTTTCACAGCCCCTTGGAGCGGTAGGTCGCCGCGACCCGGTCGATGGCCACCATATAGGCCGCCATCCGCAGATCCGGCACGTCCTGCCGGCCATGCCAGATCTCGCGCATCGACTGATAGGCAATGCGCATCGTGTCATCGAGACCCGAGCGCACCAGCGCAAGTTCGTCCGATCCGGTGAGGAACTTCTCGCGGAATTCGGGTTTCAGTTCCCAGCCGAGGCCCTTGTCGGCGGACAGCCGTTCCAGTTCCTCGACCAGAAGGCGCGAGCGCGATTCCTCGGCCCGGCGCTGCATCCGGCCAAAGCGGATGTGCGAGAGGTTCTTGACCCATTCGAAATAGGACACGGTGACGCCGCCCGCATTGGCATACATGTCGGGGATGATCACGCAGCCCTTGCGGCGCAGGATTTCATCGGCGCCGAAGGTTATGGGGCCGTTCGCGGCCTCGATGATCAGGGGGGCCTTGATGCGATCGGCGTTGCCGATATGGATCACGCCTTCCATGGCCGCCGGGATCAGGATGTCGCAGTCAGCTTCCAGCAGCGTCGCGCCATCCTCGACATACTGGCCGTGCGCATAGCCCTTGACCCCGCCGGTCGCGACCAGATGGGCGCGCAGATCCTCGATGTTCAGGCCGGCGGTGTTGACCACGGCGCCATCGCGTTCGATCACCGCGATGATCTTGCTGCCATCGTCTTCCGACAGGAACTTGGCAGCGTGAAAGCCCACATTGCCCAGCCCCTGCACCACGATGCGCTTGCCGTCCAGCGAGCCGGTCAACCCGGCCTTGGCCATGTCATCGCGGTGGCGGAAGAATTCGCGCAAGGCATATTGCACGCCGCGCCCCGTTGCCTCGACGCGGCCGCGGATCCCGCCTGAATTCAGCGGCTTGCCGGTGACGCAGGCCTTGGCGTTGATGTCTGTGGTGTTCATCCGGGCATATTGATCGACGATCCAGGCCATCTCGCGCTCGCCCGTGCCCATGTCGGGGGCGGGGACGTTCTGGGCCGGGTGGATCAGGTCGCGCTTGATCAGCTCATAGGCAAAGCGGCGGGTGATCGCCTCGAGCTCGCGTTCGTCATACTGGCGCGGATCGATGCACAGCCCGCCCTTGGAGCCGCCAAAGGGCGTTTCCACCAGCGCGCATTTATAGGTCATCAGTGCGGCCAGCGCCTCGACCTCGTCCTGGCTGACGTTGGTGGCATAGCGGATGCCGCCCTTGACCGGCTCCATGTGCTCGGAATGGACGGATCGGTAGCCGACAAAGGTTTCGATCTTGCCGCGCAGCCGCACGCCGAAGCGCACCGTATAGGTCGAGTTGCAGACCTTGATCTTCTGCGCCAGCCCCGGCGGCAGATCCATCAGTGCGACCGCGCGGTCGAACATCAGGTCGACGGATTCCCGAAAGCTGGGTTCGCCTGAATGGTGCATCGCGTTTCCTCCCGTTGCATCCCCCAAGGGTTAGCCTTGCTTGGCCGGACGATCTACCGCGAACTGGCGGCGGAATGTGCCGAATCGCAGGCACTTTGGCGTGAGCGTCGGGCGCAGCCCCCTGCGGGGGGACTGTTCGCGAAAGGGCGAGCAATCCACGAAAACCCGGCCACGTCGTTTCCGGCCACCCCGTGAAAAATGCCTCAAATTCGAAAGGTGCGCCCAACTTATGCCACAGCCATATGCGAAAACTTGCAAGTGAGATTCCGCTGGCCGGCGTTCGGCCGGTGCGGGCGTTTCGTCCAGATTGGCGCGAGGGTGACATGTGTGAGGGTTCCATCATCAAGACGGCCGCCGGACACCAGGGCGCGGCGCACGTCGGACGGTGCCATCTGCTGATGCGCGCCCGGCGGTTTAGGGACGCAGAAGATGGCGGGATGCTGTTCTTCTCTTTGGTCGTGATGCTGATCATGCTGTTCATCGGCGGCATGGCCATCGACATGATGCGCTATGAGGCCGAGCGGTCGCGCATCCAGGCGACGGCCGATGCCTCGGTGCTGGCGGCCGCGTCGATGCGCCAGACCCAGCCGCCGGCCGAGGTGGTGGCCGACTGGTTCGCCAAGAAGGATCTGTCCGCCTCGCTGACCGGGGTCGTGGTCGACAACGGGCTGAACTTCCGGTCCGTCCGCGCCGAGACGCTGACCGTGACCAAGCCCTATTTCATGCAGATGATGGGCATCGACGAATTGCGCTCGAACGCGGCCAGCACGGCCGAGGAACGCCGCACCAACGTCGAAATCTCGCTGGTGCTGGACATTTCGGGCTCCATGGCGGGGACCAAGCTGTCGCGCCTGCAAGATGCTGCGGCCGAATTCGTGACCAATATCCTGGGCGAGGATACCGAGAACCGCGTCTCCATCTCGGTCGTGCCCTATAATGGTCAGGTCAATGTCGGGCCCGACCTGATGAGCCGCTACAACGTGCAGGGCGGGCACACCTATTCCTATTGCATCGACCTGCCGGAATCGACCTACTACCAGTTGCCGTTGCCGACCACGCTGCCGATGTATCAGCACGCCGATGCGGATACCTTCAACAGTTCGAACACCAGCACGTCCTGGAGCACCTCGAACATGACGCCCAGCACCTCGAACATCTGGTGCCCGGCGAATACGACCAACCGGGTGCGGGTGCACAGCAACAACGTCTCGGCGCTGACCACGCAGATCCGCAACCTGACGGCGTTTGGCGCCACCTCGATCGACGCGGGGCTGCGCTGGGGGGCGGCGATGATCGACCCCGGCTCGCGCGCGATGGTGACGTCGCTGGCGAATGCGGGGATCGTGCCGTCCACCTTCAACGGCCGCCCCTTCGACTATGACGACGAGGAAGTGCTGAAGGTGATCGTGCTGATGACCGACGGATCGCACTGGCCCAACGAGTTCGTGAAAACGCAGTACAAGTCCGGCCCCTCGCCGATCTACAAGCATACCGACGGGTATTATTCGATCTACCACGAGAGCAGGTCGGGAACGAACAAGTACTGGGTGCCGCATCGCAGCGAATGGCGCGCGGTGCCGTGGTCGGGCTCGTCCTCGTGCGCCAGCTGGAGCTGTGTCTCGACATCGGCGCGCACCCCGCTGGACTGGCGGATCGTGTGGCAGAACCTTCGGGTGCAATGGGTGGCGAACCAGCTTTACCGGCGCGCCCTGGGGGGCTCGGTGAGCAGCTGGATCGACGAATTGCGCACCCGCGAAGGCACGGTCATCGGGTCCGGCCCGCATGAGGTCAGCGAGATGGACGGCCGTCTGAACAACCTGTGCGGTCTGCTCAAGGATCAGAACGTCGCCATCTTCGGCATCGCCTTCGAGGCGCCGACCGAGGGGCGCAACGTGATCCGCAACTGTGCCTCGCCTGGCCGGTTCTATGATGTCGAAGGGCTGGACATCTCGACCGCGTTCCGCGCGATCCGCGCCCAGATCAGCGCCCTGAGGCTGACGCAATGACCCGCCTGCATCGCCTGCGCCAGCGCCTGCGCGGCTTTGTGCAGGCGGACCACGGATCGGTGACGCTGGATTTCGTTCTGGTGCTGCCGGTCGTGCTGACCATCCTGCTGGCGTCGTTCGAGGCGGGCTATTCGATGCTGCGGCTGGTTATGCTGGAACGCGCGCTGGACATCACCGTGCGCGATCTGCGGGTGGGCGCGCTGGGAACGGCGCCGACCCACAACCAGGTGCGCGCAAGGTTCTGCGAACAGGCCACGCTGATGCCTGCCTGCATGACCGAGGCGAAGCTGGAAATGCAGGTCATCGACCGCAACACCTGGACCGGCTTTACCACGACGCCCACCTGCGTCGATCGCACGACCACGATCGAGCCGGCGCTGAACTTCACGCAAGGCGGCACCAACGAGGTGGTGACGATCCGCGCCTGCGCCGTGTTCGATCCGTTCTTCCCCACCACGAAATGGGGGCTGCGGCTCGATCTGGATGCCTCGGGCGGCTATCAGCTGGCCGCGATGTCCGCCTTTGTGAACGAACCGAGGTGATGTGATGTCCCGCAGTTCCTTCCTTCGCCTGCGCGCAGCGCTCCGCCGGTTCCGGCAGGACGAAGCCGGCGTGATCTCGACCGAGGCGCTGCTGATCGCCCCGCTGCTGATCTGGCTGTTCCTGGCGATGTTCGTCTATTGGGATGCGTTCCGGGCGCAAAACACCAGCATCAAGGCAAGTTACGCCGTTGCCGACATGATCTCGCGCGAGAATGCGCCGATCAACAATGCCTTCATCACCGGCATGCACCGCGTGTTCCGCTATATGGTCCACACCCGCGAGGACACCTGGATCCGCGTCAGTTCGGTGCAATACGATGAAGCGAACGACCGCTACATCGTCCTGTGGTCGCGCAGCACCGATACCACGCGCGCGCCGGTGCAGACCACGACGACCATGGTTGCGATGCGCGACAAGCTGCCGGTGCCGTCGGATTCCGACACGCTTCTGGTGGTGGAAACCTGGCAGCGCTTTACCCCCGCCTTCAAGGTGGGTCTGGACCGGCGCACCTTTCACGAGGTCTCGGTGGTGCGCCCGCGCTTTCTGTCGCCGCTGCCGATCAGCTGATGTCCCTGGCCTTGCGGCGGCGCACCATTTCGGACAGCGCCGAAGCCATGGCCTTTGCCTCGACCCGCGCGGTGGTGCCGCCAACGCCGACGCGCCGCCCCAGCCGCCACCACAGGCCGGGCGCCCAGACCCGCGGGGCCGGGGTGCGCAGCACGATGACGAACCCGCCAGCCGGCTTGAACAGGGCGATGGCGCTGTTGTCGACCGATTCGATCTGATCGACGGTGGCCAGCACCCGGCCGCCATCGGTCTCGCGCAAGGCGTCGGGCGTCAGTTCCAGCCCGCGGGATGTTGTCGTCCAGGTGCGCCAGGACAGCCACAAAAGGAACAGCCCCGCCAGCGGCAGCGCGATGCGCCACGCCAGCCGGGTGGCCGGCATCTCGAACCCGGCCATGGCCGCCATCACGCCGAAACCGGCCAGCATGACAACCCCGACGACCCTGCGGATCGGCGATGGCTTCAGGCGCATCAGGATATGGGTCTGGTCCTTGCGGGTCATGCGGGCTCCTGTCGGGTTTGCGCCGGGATAGCGCAAGCCGGGGCCGCCGCCTACCCCTGTGCATTCCCGCACATAACTGCCGATCAGCTTGTGACATGCTTCACAGCCGCAGTTGCGCTACATTGCAGGCAACGCATCCAGAAACGGAGTTAGTCATGTCGATCCGGCCCGTTGACCGCACCAATCTTGCCACCCCGACGATGGAAGGCGCCGGCGTGCATCTGCACCGCGCCTTTGGCTTCCACGATCCGAAACGGTTTGATCCGTTCCTGCTGTTCGACGATTTCCGCGGCGATCATCCGGGGGATTACCTGCGCGGCTTTCCCTGGCACCCGCACCGCGGGATCGAGACCATCACCTATGTTCTGGCCGGCAGCGTCGAGCATGGCGATTCGCTGGGCAATGCCGGCACGCTGCGCGCGGGCGATGTGCAGTGGATGACCGCAGGGTCGGGCATCTTGCATCAGGAAATGCCCAAGGGGAACGCGCGCGGCCAGATGCACGGCTTTCAGCTGTGGGCCAACCTGCCGCGCGATCTGAAGATGACCGATCCGCGCTATCAGGACGTCAAATCCCGCGACATTCCCGAGATCCTCGAAGATGACGGCACGGTGGTCAAGGTGATCGTCGGGGATTTCTGGGGCCGCACGGGGCCGGTGGACGGGATCGCGGCAGACCCGCTTTACCTCGACATCTACATCCCCCCGCTGCGCCGCAAGACCTTTCCCATCGACACCCGCCGCAAGGCCTTTGCCTATGTGTTCGAAGGGGCGGGAAAATTCGCCGATGCCTCGGGGCCGCAAGGCGTGCTGCTGGAAAAAGAGGTGATGGGCCAGGAGGTCAATATCCGCGATCTGTCCGGCAACCGCACGCTGATCCAGTTCGGCAAGGGCGACGAGGTGGCGGTGCAGGCGGGGCCTGATGGCTTGCGCTTTCTGCTGGTGGCCGGCGCCCCGATCCAGGAGCCGGTCGCCTGGCATGGTCCCATCGTGATGAACACCGCCGAAGAACTGCGCACTGCCATGGCCGAGCTGCGCAACGGCACCTTCATCAAGCCCGCGCATTAGGCGCTGGGGGCAGAGCCGTGCACGGCTCTGCCCGCTCTGCGCGGTCTGCGGCAGGCGCAGGGTTTGCGCCCCCCGCCGCGCGTGGTATAGCGCGGCCAAACCCAGCCCCCGAGGATCGCCCATGAAATTCTTCGTCGATACCGCCGATGTCGCCGCCATTGCAGAGCTGAACGAGCTGGGCATGGTCGATGGTGTCACCACCAACCCCTCGCTGATCCTGAAATCGGGCCGCGACATTCTGGAAGTGACCAAGGAAATCTGTTCCATGGTCTCGGGCCCCGTGTCCGCCGAGGTCGTGGCGCTGAAGGCCGACGAGATGATCGCCGAGGGCCGCAAGCTGGCCGCCATCGCGCCGAACATCGCCGTCAAGGTGCCGCTGACCTGGGACGGGCTCAAGACCTGCAAGGTGCTGTCGTCGGACGGGTTCATGGTGAACGTCACGCTGTGCTTCAGCGCGAACCAGGCGCTGCTGGCGGCCAAGGCGGGCGCGACGTTCATTTCCCCCTTCATCGGCCGTCTGGATGACATCAACATCGACGGGATGGAGCTGATCGGCGACATCCGCACGATCTATGACAACTACGATTTCCAGACCCAGATCCTTGCGGCCTCGATCCGCACGGTGAACCACATGAAGGACGCCGCCCTGATCGGCGCCGATGTGGCCACCGCGCCGCCCGCCGTGATCAAGTCGATGGCCAACCATGTGCTGACCGACAAGGGCCTTGAACAGTTCATGGCCGACTGGGCGAAAACGGGCCAGAAAATCCTCTGACACCTGCCCGCAATCCGGTATAGAATGCCCGGATGTGTCACAAGACCGGAGAACGGCATGACGCCAGGGGCAGGGCAACCCGGCAGCATCGGCCTGAGCGATGACATGCGCGATCACATCATTTCGGCGCCCGAGGCCATCCTCGAGGATGCCGAGGTGATGCGCGCGCTGATCGCGGCGAATGATCGCGCGATGGGGGCGAATATCGTCGATCTGCGCGGCGTCGCCATGCGGCGGCTGGAAGGGCGGCTGGACCGTCTGGAAGATACCCACCGCAACGTCATTGCCGCTGCCTATGAAAACCTGGCTGGCACCAACATCGTGCATCGCGCGGTCTTGCAACTGCTGGAGCCCTTGACCTTCAACGATTTTCTGGCGGCGCTGACCGCGAATGTCGCCCGCACGCTGCGGGTGGACAGCCTGCGCCTGGTGCTGGAAAGCCCCGAAGGCGACGCGGCGCCCGCGCTGGCGGAGGTGATCCGCATCGTGCCGCCCGGCTTTGTCGAGGATTACCTGACCCTGGGCCGAGGCGGTGCGGTGCGTCCGGTCGTCTTGCGGCAGGTGCTGGCCGAGACTGGCCGCATTCATGGCGACATGGCCCCCGACATCCGGTCCGAGGCGGTGATGCGCCTTGATCTGGGGCCGCGTCGCCTGCCCGGCATGTTGGTGCTGGGCGCCGAGGATCCGCATCAGTTCCGTCCCGTGCACGGCACCGACCTGTTGACCTTCTTTGCCGCCAGTTTCGAGCGCGTGATGCGCCGCTGGTTGTCGTGACCGATCATCCGGGCATATCGCCGGCGGCGCGCGCGGCGCTGGCCGACTGGCTGGCGCAGATCAAGGCGCTGGACGGGGCAAGCGCGGCGACCGTTTCCGCCTATGCGGCCGATGTCGGCCGCTGGCTGGCCTTCATGGCCGACCATCACGGCGCCGGGCAGGGGCCCGAGGCGCTGGTGGCCTGTTCCAAATCCGATCTGCGCGCCTTCATGGCGCATGAACAGGGGCGGGGGATCGGCGCGCGGTCGATTGCGCGGCGCCTGTCGGCGGTCAAGTCGTTCACCCGCTGGATCGCCGATCGCAGCGGGGCCGACGGGGCCGCGATTCTGGCCACCCGCGCCCCGCGCCACCGGCGCAAGCTGCCCCGCCCGCTGGCCGAACCTGCCGCCCGCGCCATGCTGGACGAGGTTGCCGCCGATGCGCGCGAGGACTGGATCGGTGCCCGCGATGCGGCCGTGGTGACGCTGCTTTACGGCTGCGGGCTGCGGATCTCCGAGGCGCTGGGGCTGAAGGGGCGCGATCATCCGCTGCCAGAGGTCGCGCGAATCCTTGGCAAGGGCGGCAAGGAACGGCTGGTGCCGGTGTTGCCTGCGGCGCGCGCCGCCGTGGCCCGCTATGTTGCGCTATGCCCCTGTCCGATTGCCGCTGACGGGCCGCTGTTCCTGGGCGCGCGCGGCGGGGCGCTGTCGCCGCGTCTGGTCCAGCTGGCGATGGAGCGCGCGCGCGCCCGCCTTGGCCTGCCGGCCACCGCCACGCCCCATGCGCTGCGCCATTCCTTTGCCACCCATCTTCTCAGTGCGGGCGGCGATCTGCGGGCGATCCAGGAACTGCTGGGTCACGCCTCGTTGTCCACCACGCAAACCTATACAGCGGTTGACGCCGCCCGCCTGGCCGAGGTCTATGCCCGCGCGCACCCGCGGGCCTGATCGAGACCGCGCCGATTCTGGAGCAAGACTGACCCATGCTGTCCGAACTCAGGGCCTATTCCGTCCATATGCTGACCGCGACCGGCGCGGTCTGGTCGATGCTGGCCATGCTGACCGCCGTCGATGGCAACTGGGACATGATGTTCGTCTGGCTGGTCGTGGCCTTTCTGGTCGATGGTCTGGACGGGCCGATGGCGCGGCGATTCGATGTCAAGGCGAACGCGCCGCAGATCGACGGCGTCTTGCTGGACCTGATCATCGACTATCTGACCTATGTGTTCATCCCGGCCTATGCGCTGTTTGCCAGCGGGCTGTTGCCCGGCTGGACCGGCTGGGTGGTGATCATCGTCATCACCTTTGCCTCGGCGCTGTATTTCGCCGATACGCGCATGAAGACAAAGGATAATTCCTTTGCAGGCTTTCCGGCCTGCTGGAACATGGTCGCCATCGTCATCTTTGCGCTGAGGCCCGATTTCTGGGTGACGCTGGCGGTGGTCGTGGTGCTGGCGGGGGCAATGTTCACGCCGCTCAAGTTCATCCACCCGGTGCGCACCGAACGCTGGCGCGGGCTGTCGCTGCCGATGGCGCTGGCCTGGACGTTCTTCGCGGGCTGGGCGGCCTGGGTGGATTTCCACCCCCAGAGCTGGGCGCACTGGGGGCTGGTGGTGACCTCGGTCTATCTGATGGTGGCGGGCATCTTGCAGCAGATCGTGCCGCAGCGCGCCTGACCCGTCAGGCCGGGCGCCGCGCCACAAGGCGTGCCTCGGCCATCATGGCAATCAGCAATTCCACATGGCGGGCAATGCTGTAGGCGGCATCGCCCGCCTTGCGCGTGGCCTCGGCGCGAGCCTCGGCATCGAGCAGCGCATCCAGCGCACGTTCGGGCGCCGACCACGGACCATTCCCCAGAAGGCGGCGCAGATCGCGGTCGCGCCGGTAGTCCTGCATGCCCAGTCGGGCGGCGCGGATCATCAGGCGCGGGCGGCGCAGGGCGGCGAAAAGGCTGAGCGTATCGGTCATGGCGGTCTCCTTTCGACAGGAGGTCACCATAACCCGACTCAACCGGGCGTTGCGTTTTGCCCCGATTCACCGCGCGGAGGCTTCGCCAATGTTTAGCATTTGGAAACAATCATGGCGAAACCGGCTGATTTTAACCAGCGCGTAACCAATACAGCTCAGGGTTGCGCAAAGGTAAACAACAGCCGGCCGCAAACCGGCGAACAGGCAGATGGAACTGAACGGATGATGATGGGGAACCTTACGACAGATGTGCAGGTGCCGGGCTGGCTGCCCGATCTGGTGCGCAACTATCTCGATCATGCCCGCGAAGGGGTATCGCTGCGCGAGATTGCGCGGCGCGAGGGAATGCATGCCTCGACCGTCCTGCGCCAGGTGCGGCGATTGGAAAACCGGCGGGACGATCCGCTGATCGACGCGGCGCTGGACCACCTTGGCACTGCCGCCGATGCGCCGACCGCCCCTCAACAGAAGGATGAGCCCAAGATGACCGCCCCGATCCGCCCCGAAGCGATGCTGACCGATGCTGCCACCCTTGCCCGCGAAGGGCGCCGTATCCTGCGCCGTCTGGCCGAGCCGGGCGCCATGCTGGCCATCGCCCCGGACATGGAAAAGGCGGCGGTGCTGCGCGAATTCCCCGATGGCCGCAGCGCCCGCACGGCGGTGGTGGATCGCCCGGTTGCCCAGGCCTTTGCGCTCAAGGACTGGATCGCCTGCCGCCGTCCGGGGCGCGTCGCCTCGTATGAAATCACTGCGGTGGGCCGCGCGGCGCTCAAGCGCTTCCTCGAGGAGGACGCGGGGCAGGGCATGGCCGAGGCACCGCAGGTCTTTGCCGGCCAGCACCGCATCTGGGCCGAGCGCACGGTGGACGAGGACGGCGAGCGCAAGCGCATCCGCTACAACATGGCCGAAAGCCCGGTGGCGGCGCTGGGGCGGCGGCGCGACAAGGACGGGGTGCCGTTCCTGACCCCCGAACAGGTTGCGGCGGGCGAACGTCTGCGCGAGGATTTCGAACTGGCCCAGATGGGCCCGCGCGTCGCCCAGAACTGGGACCGTTTCCTGACTGGCGGCGGGCGGGGCGATTTCGGTTCTGGCCCTGGCCCGGCCGAAGGCCCGCGCTGCGCGCGCGAGCGGGTGGCGACAGCGCTGCGCGAGCTTGGCCCCGGCCTTGGCGACATGGTGCTGCGCTGCTGCTGCTATCTTGAGGGGCTGGAGGCTGCGGAAAAGCGGCTGGGCTGGTCGGCGCGCTCGGGCAAGGTGGTGCTGCGCATCGCGCTGGATCGGCTGCGGCGGCACTATCAAGAGGTTTACGGCAATACCTCGCCCCTGATCGGCTAGGCCTTGCGGCGGCGGGCGCCTTGCGGCAGCGTTCGGATTGCCTGAGAGGAGCCCGCCGATGCACCCGAACCCCGCCTTCCGCCAGACCCCGCAGCCCCAGATGCTGTCCTTCGCGCGGGCGCGCGGCTTTGGCATCCTTGTGCTGTCGGGCGATGGCGTCCCGCTGCTGGCGCATGTGCCCTTTGTGCTGTCCGAAGACGGGGAGGTTGCGGCCTTTCACCTGGCCCGTTCGAACCCCATCGCCCGCGCGGCTTCGGGGCCGGCGGTGCTGGCGATCAGCGGCCCCGATGCCTATGTCTCGCCCGACTGGTATGGCCAGCCCGATCAGGTGCCGACCTGGAACTATGTCGCCGTCCATCTGCGCGGGCAGCTGGAGCGGGCCGCGCCCGAAACGCTGGCGCCGCATCTTGATGCGCTGTCGGCCGAATTCGAATCCCGCCTGGGCCCCAAGACGCCCTGGACGTCGGACAAGATGACCGATGGCGTGATGGATCGGATGATGCGGGGCATCGTGCCCTATCGGCTGGTCATCGAGGAGGTGCAGGGCACCTGGAAGCTGGGCCAGAACAAGCCGGACGCGGCGCGCATGGGCGCGGCCTCGGGCATTGCCGCCCAGCCGCTCGGGCAAGAGGCCGCACAGATCGCCGCGCTGATGGCGGCGGTTCAGCCTGCCGGCAGCTGACGCAACCCCGCCGCCCGTGCCCGCAGCCGCGCGGCCCGCGCCGTCAGCTCGGCTTCGGCCGATGTCGCGCGGTCCGGGGCTTCGGCGCTCGCCAGCAGCCCGGACAGCGGCGCCAGCGCCGGATAGGGCGCCGCCTGCGCCGCCGCGGTTTCGCGGGTCGCCACCTCGGGCACGCTGGAACATCCGGCCAGCAGGACCAGTCCAAGGCAAAGGGGCAGGGCGGCGCGCATCATCATCGGGCTTCCGGTTCTCGACGCCCGCACCCTAGACCGCAGCGCGGCGCCGGGCAAGCCGCAGGCGCGGGGTTGAACTGAACGCACGTTCAGATACCATGGAGCCATGGCACGCAAGACCGGCTCGCATTCCGAAATCACTGGCCCCAGGGTCCGCGCTGCGGCCCAGCGGCTGTTCGCGCAACATGGCTTTGCCGCCGTCTCGATGCGCCAGATCGCCGCCGAGGTCGGGGTGCAGGCCGGGGCGCTCTATCTTTATACCCCGGACAAGCAAAGCCTGCTGGCCGAGCTGATGACCGATCACATGCACGATCTGCTGGCGGCGCTGGCGGCCGAGTCGATGCCTGCCGACCCGGTGGCCCGCCTTGCCGCCTTTGCCCGCTTTCACATCCGCTTTCACCTGGAACGGCCCGAGGCGGTGTTCATCGCCTATATGGAACTGCGCAACCTGACGCCCGGGAACTTCACCCGGATCGAGGCAATGCGCCGCCAGTATGAGGATGCGCTCGAGGCGATCCTGCGCGCGGGCACGGCCGCAGGGGCATTCCGCGTGCCCGATACCAAACTCGCAACCCTTGCGCTGATCGCCATGCTGACTGGCGTCACCACCTGGTATCGCGAAGGCGGGCGCCTGACCCGCGCCGATGTCGCGGACATCTACGCCGACATGGCCTGCAAATCGGTGGGCGCCTGACAAGGGATAGCCCGGCCGCGCTGCTGCAAGACCCGGCCCCCTTTCGCCTTGATCCAAATATCCTCGGGGGTGAATTGGCCGTCAGGCCAAGAGGGGGCCCGAGGGCCCCCGCGACGCCAGCCGTCACAGAAAACTCTGCGGGTCGATGTCCACCGCCAGCCGCACCGACGATGGCACCGCCACCTGTGCCAGCCAGGCGGAAATCGCGGCCTGCAAGGGCGCGCCCTTGGGCGCCTTGACCAGCAGCCGCACCCTGTGCCGCCCGCGCACCCGCGCGATCGGGGCAGGGGCGGGCCCCCAGACCTCGGCGCCGACCGCGCGCAAGGGCCCGTCGCGCCGCGCAAGGTCCGCCCCCAGATCATAGGGCGGCTGCGCCTCGGTCGAGGACAGGATGATCCCGGCCAGCCGGCCATAGGGCGGCATCCCGGCCGCCTGCCGGGCCTGCGCCTCGGCCTGCCAGAAGCCTTCTTCATCCCCCGACAGGATGGCGCGGATCACCGGATGATCCGGCTGGTGCGTCTGAAGCAAGGCCAGCCCCGGCCGCTCGGCCCGCCCGGCGCGCCCCGCGACCTGCCGCATCAGCTGAAAGGTGCGCTCGGCCGCGCGCAGATCGGACCCTTGCAAGCCCAGATCGGCATCCACCACCCCGACCAGCGTCAGCTTGGGAAAGTTGTGCCCCTTGGCAACGATTTGCGTGCCGACAATGATATCCGCCCCGCCCTCGGCAATCGCGGCGATATCTTCCTTGAGGGCGCGCGCGCTGGAATAAAGGTCCGACGACAGCACCTTGACCCTCGCCTCGGGCCAGAGTTCTGCTGCCT
The DNA here is from genome assembly GCF_000429765.1 of Gemmobacter nectariphilus DSM 15620. Taxonomy (GTDB): domain Bacteria; phylum Pseudomonadota; class Alphaproteobacteria; order Rhodobacterales; family Rhodobacteraceae; genus Wagnerdoeblera; species Wagnerdoeblera nectariphila. The sequence goes on from NZ_AUCM01000003.1 coordinate 182,241, forward strand.
CTTCGGCCATCCGTTCCACGCCGGGACCAATGGCGGCCAGCCGCCCTTCGACCCCGCAGGACGGGCAGGCCTCGGGGATCGGCTTCGAGGCGCCGCACTGGTGACACACCAGCCGCTTCTGGAACCGATGCTCGACCATGCGGGCATCGCAATGCTCGCAGCCGATCTGCTGCCCGCAGGCCCGGCAGATCGTCACCGGCGCATAGCCTCGCCGGTTCAGGAACAGCAGCGATTGTTCCCCCCGCGCGATCCGCGCCGTGATCGCCTGCTGCAGCGCAGGCGCGATCCAGTGGTTCGATGGCAGCTTTGCGGCGCGCAGATCGACCGCCTGCATGTCGGGCAGCTCGGCCGCCCCGAACCGCGCCGTCAGATCAAGCCGGCGATAGCGCCCCGCCTGTGCATTGGCCCAGCTTTCCAGACTGGGCGTCGCCGAGGCCAGCACCACCTGCGCCCCCGCCATGGCACCGCGCAGCACCGCCATGTCGCGCGCATTATACAGCACGCCCTCTTCCTGCTTGTAAGACGTATCATGTTCCTCATCGACCACGATCAGCGCCAGATCGCGAAACGGCAGGAACAGTGCAGACCGCGCGCCGACGACCAGCCCGACCCCGCCCTCGGCGGTCATGCGCCACAGGCGCCGCCGTTCGGCCGGGGTCACGCCCGAATGCCATTCGCCGGGCAAGGCGCCGAACCGCGCCTCGACCCGCGCCAGGAAATCGGCCGTCAGCGCGATTTCGGGCAACAGCACAAGGGCTTGCCGCCCGCGTTCCAGCACCTCGGCGACGGCGTCCAGATAGACCTCGGTCTTGCCCGATCCGGTGACACCTTTCAGCAGCGTCGTGCCATAGCCGCCCTGCCGCACCCCCTCGCGCAGCACCGCTGCGGCCGCGGACTGGTCGGGGGACAGCGCGCGCCCGCCCGAGCCGGGATCAAGCCGCGGATAGGGCAGATCGCGCGGCACCTCGCCTTCGGCCAGCACGCCCTGGGCGACGAGGGTCTTGAGGACAGCTGCGCCCACGCCGGCCGCGCGGCACAGATCGGCCTGCGGCAGGCCCGCGCCGCCAAGCTCGGCCAGCACCCCGAGCACGCGGGTCCGGGCCTCGGTCGTGCGGGCGGGCAAGGTGCCGGTGGCCCGGATCAGCCTGCGCATCTGCGGCGGATCGGCAAGGCCGGGAACGCGTGTCGCCAGCCGCAACATGGCCGGCAACGGGGTAAGCGTGTAATCGGCCGCACGGGTGAGGAACTGGCGCAGCTCGTCCCGCATGGGCGGGGCGTCCAGAACGGCACCGATCGCCTTGAGCCGGGCCGGATCAAACCCGCCCGTGCCCGCGCCCCAGACCACGCCCACCACCTCGCGCCGCCCCAGCGGCACGACGACCCAGGCGCCGGTGGCCACCCCGCCTTCGGGCGCCAGATAGTCCAGCGCACGCAGCGGCATGTCAGGCGTCAGCACCGAAACGGCGGCGCCGGGGGGGAAGTCGCGGATCGGGGTCATATGAGAGAACTGCCGGGCATCTCCCGCACCCTTGCACCGCCCCGGGGGGCGGCACAAGGCCTTGGGCCGGGCGCCGCTGGCGCGGCGTGCGCATCATCCGGACGGGCGGCGCGGGGGTGGCGGGTGCCGGATGCCTCCGGCGGGGGTATTTTCAAAAAGGCAAAGGAGATGCGCGCGCCTGCTCTTTCACCTTTCTTCAAATACCCATGCGACCGATCTAGCCGGGCGCGGCGCCGGGGGGCAAGCCTGCCCCGCTCAGCTTTCGCCCCAAAGTGCAGTGAACTCGCGCCATTCGCCCTTGTTCATGCCAGAGGCTTCCTGGGTCACGGTCTCGCCGGCAAGCCGGCGTTTCAGCACCTCGACCGCCTTGCCGGACAGGGTGACGCCGCCCATCCGGTAATCCTCGAAGGCGGCGTAGGCCGCCGGGACCCAGTCCTTGACGCAGGCGGCGATGGCCTCGGCGTAGACGCGGATTTCGTATTGCGCATGGGCATCGGCGCGCAGGCGCAGGAAGTGAAAGAGGTTGTGCAGGTCGGTCTTCCAGTACCACTGGGTATAGATGTTCGCAGGCAGGTTCATCCGCGCCAGTTCCCGCGCCAGTCCCTGCTGGCCGTCCTGGCTGAGCATCGCCTCGTAGTCGTCATAGCACTGGGCTGCGTCGCGCTTGAGGATTTCCAGCACCTTTGCCGCCTCGGGGCCCGACAGCACGGCGCCGCGGCCCTGGTTGTTGACGGTCGACTGGGCGGCCAGCTGTTCGGGCGCGGGAATGTAGAATTCTCGGTCCAGGATCGAATAGCGCGCGGAATATTCGTTCACGTTGGCCGTCCGGTGCCGGATCCACTGGCGGGCGACGAAGACGGGCAGTTTGACGTGCAGCTTGATCTCGCACATCTCGAACGGGGTCGAGTGCCAGTGCCGCATCAGATAGCGGATCAGGCCTTCGTCGTTCTGCACCGCCTTGGTGCCCCGGCCATAGGACACGCGGGCGGCCTGAACGATGGCCGCATCGTCGCCCATGTAGTCGATCACCCGCACGAAGCCGTGGTCCAGCACCTGATGGGCCAGGTAGAGATGCGCCTCCATCCCTTCGGACACCGCACGCAGGGTGGGGCGAGGGGTGGCGCGCAGGGCCTCGATTTCGGCGATCTGGTCGGGGGAAAGCGGCATCGGGGGCCTCCGGTCACGGTCTGTGGGCTGTCCTGCGCGGCTGCGCATCCTGAAGCCTTTAAGTCATCATTCATGATTGATCCAGACGGCTATGCCGCCAGCTCGGATCGGACGCGGATGTGCCCTGAGGGGCGGGACATGGCCATGCGCGACCTTTCTGCACCAGACCGGGCCCGGCAGGGCGCGCAAAGATTGACAGCTTCGTGAGGCTTGGGCACAGTTTGCGGCAAAACGACAAAGATCGGGCAGTCATCATGATCAGTAAATTCGTGCCGCTTGCAGCGGTGCTTGCGCTTGTCGCTTGTGGTGGTAGCAACCCACTGGGAACTGGCACCAGCGGTGATGGCACCGGCGGTGGCGGCACCGATGACGGTGGCATCGTCAGTGATCGCGTCCTGCCGCCGGGGACTGCCAGCCCGTCGCGCAATACCTCGATCCGCCGCTATGAGGCCAAGGACGCCGAGGGCAATGGCTATGCCCGCGACATGAAGTATGACGCGGCCACGGACACATTTTCGGTGGACAATCTGGGCTTTGACGGGGCCAACAGCTACACGCGCGGCGTGGCGGTCGGCTCGCTAGGGCCCTATGCGGTCTACGAAAGCGCGATGAGCTATCAGGACGATGTGACCGGGGTGCCGATCAGCCAGTTCACCCATCGGGCGATCTATGGGGTCAGCAAGACGGGCCAGACCGAATTTGCAGTCGTGCGCACCGGCGCCTATGTGGATTACGGCTTTGGCGGCTTTGCCTATCAGCGCAACGGGTCGGTCACGCTGCCGACCAGCGGGCAGGCGGCCTTCACCGGCGCCTATGCCGGGCTGCGCGATTTCAAGGGACGCAGCGGGCTGGAATACACCACCGGCGACATGCGGATCGACATCGACTTTCGCGATTTCAACGATGGCAATGCAGTCAAGGGCTATGTCTGGAACCGGGCGATCTATGATCTTGCGGGCAACGACATCACCAATGAGGTGCTGACCGCGCTGAACACCAAGAACAGCACGACCGAAACCGCGCTGCCAACGCTGACCTTCAAGGTGGGCCCCGGGGTGATGGACATCAACGGCGAGATCGCGGGCCAGCTGAGCAGCTTTGTGCAGCCAACCGGTAAGGCGGCCGAGGAATATGAGTCCGGCAAATACTATGCTGTCGTCTCGGGCACCGATCCCGACGAGGTCACCGGCATCATCGTCGTCGAATCCGACGATCCGCGGAATGATGGCGTGACCGCGCGCGAGACGGGCGGTTTCATCCTGTATCGCAAGCCCTGAGGATGCGGCGCCTTGCGCTGACGGCGATCGCTGCCCTGTGGGTCGCGGTGGCCCAGGGTCCAGCGATGGCGCAGGATCTGACCCCTGGCCAGATGCGGGCGCTGGGGTTTGATCTGCTGTCGGCAGGCGAGACTGGCCGGGCGATGGTCGTGGCCGATGCCCTGCTGGCGCGCGATCCGCAAGATGCGGTGGCGCTGATCTTGCGGGCGCGCATTCTGCGCGACATGGGGCGCGATGCCGAGGCGCGCAAGGCCGCGCGCGTCGCCTGGGCAGCGGCCGATACCCCGTCAGACCGCTTTGGCGCGGCGCTGACGCGGGCGCAGGTGCTGTCATCTTCGGGCAACCGGACGGCCGCGCAGCTTTGGCTGCGCAAGGCGATGGATGCCGCGCCCACGCCGGCGGCGCGCAGCGTGGCGATGCGCGATTTCCGCTATGTGCGCGCGCGCAATCCGCTGCGGCTGTCGTTCAGCCTTGGCGTGGCGCCCTCGTCCAACGTCAACAATGGCAGCCAGCATGACGAGATCGAAGGGTTTGGCATGTTCGGCGCGCTCAGCCCCGATGCTCAGGCGCTGTCCGGCTGGACCGCGCAGGCCAGCGTCGGTGCCCGCTTTCGGCTGGCGGAAAGCGAACGGCGCTCGACCTGGCTGCGGCTGTCGGCCACGCGGCGCGAGGTGCGGCTGTCGTCCGAGTCGACCGCAAAGCTGGACAAATGGGTCGCCGATCAGGCCGCGCTGGGGGGCACGGCGAACCCGCGCCGCAATTTCGACTTTGGCGCGGTCGAGCTGGGTCTGAGCCAGACGCTGGGCTTTCAGAAAGGCATGGTTCAGCTGGGCGCGACGCTGGGCCGCAACTGGTTCGGGGGGGATCCGCTGTCGGATTACCTCAAGCTGGACATGGCGGGCGAGCGGGGGCTGAGCCCGCGCCGCGCGCTTTATGGCGAGATGTCGCTGGAGCGCCAGTGGCGCCGCGATTCTGCCTTTCGCGATGCCGATCTGATGACCGTCGAGGGCGGGATGGTGCAGGCGCTCGCCTCGGGCGATCGGCTGCGCATCGGCTTTGGCGCGCGGCGGGCGAATTCGTTCAGCCCCGAGGTGCGGCATGGCGCCGTGCTGGCGCGGCTGGGCTGGGAAAAGGCGCAGCCGGTGGCGGGGGTGCGGATCGAGACCTCGCTGGGGATCGAGCGGCGCAATTACGATGCCTCGCTGCTGGCGCCCTCGGGGCGGCGGGATTTGCGGCTGGATGCGGGGGTGTCGCTGACCTTCGAGACGCTGGATTACATGGGCTTTGCCCCGACGCTGGATTTGCGGGCCAGCCGGTTCCGGTCCAATGTCAAGCTCTATGACGGGCGCGATGTCGGGCTGTCGCTGGGGTTCCGTTCGGTGTTCTGACACCGGGTGGCGCCGGGAAAGCGCAGGGCCTATGTTCGGGCAGACGCAAAGGAGAACCGGATGAGCCTTCGTTATCTGCATACCATGGTCCGTGTGCTGGACCTTGAAAAATCCATGGCCTTCTATGCCTTGCTGGGTCTGGTCGAGACGCGCCGCTATGACAGCGAGCAAGGCCGGTTCACGCTGGTCTTCATGGCGCCGCCCGGCCAGCCGGACTGCCCGGTCGAGCTGACCTGGAACTGGGACGGCGACGAGGGGCTGCCCGGCGATTCACGCCATTTCGGCCATCTGGCCTATGAGGTGGACGATATCTATGCGACTTGCGCCCATCTGCAGGCCAATGGCGTGACCATCAACCGCCCGCCGCGCGATGGCCGCATGGCCTTTGTGCGCAGCCCCGACAATGTGTCGATCGAGCTGCTGCAAAAGGGCGGCGCGCGGGCGCCCGAGGAGCCCTGGGCCAGCATGGGCAATACCGGCCACTGGTGATGGGCCTTGGGGGCCAAGGGGGCGCGGGCTGCCGGCCGGGTCCGGGTATTTGGAGAAAGGTGAAGGGGCAGCGGCGCGCGTGATCCGGACGGTGCGGGCTTGATGGCCCGGTGCTGCGCGGGTTGCTGGCCGGGTTTGGGTATTTGGGGCAAGATGATGGGGCAGGCGTGCGGACACTGGCGATCCTGACGGTGCGGAACGAAGCTTCCTTTGTGCTGGAATGGCTGGCGCATCACCGGGTGGTCGGGTTCACCGATTTCCTTGTCTTTTCCAATGATTGCGACGATGGCACCGGCGCCATGCTGGACCGGCTGGCCGATCTGGGCTGGCTGGTTCATGTGCCCAACGATGGGCCCCATGCCGAAGGCCCGCAATGGGCCGCGCTGAAGGCCGCCGACCGGCACCCCCTGAAGGCGGCGGCCGATTGGGCCATGGTCCTTGATATCGACGAATTCGTCGATGTGCGGGTCGGCGATGGCACGCTGGCCGCGCTGAGGGCGGCGCGGCCCGAAGCGACGGCCTTTGTCATGACCTGGCGGATGTTCGGCAATGCCGGGCGGGTGGCGATTGACGATGAGCCGGTGACGCAGGCCTTTACCCGCTGCGCGCCCGAGGTGCTGCACTGGCCCTGGCGTGCGCAGATGGTCAAGACGCTGTTTCGCCCCGATGGTGCCTTTCGCAAGCTGGGGGTCCACCGGCCGCGCAACCCCGATCCGGCGCGGCTGGGGGCCGAGATCTGGGTGGACGGGGCAGGGCGGCGCTTGACCGAGGGGTTCGTCAGGAACCGCGTCTTTACCGATCCGGGCGCTGCGCCCTATGCGCTGGTGCAGCTGAACCACTATGCCCTTGGCTCGATGGAGGGCTATCTGGTCAAGGCCGACCGGGGGCGGGCGAACCGGGACAGCTCGGCCTTTGATCTGGGCTATTGGGTCGAGCGCAATTTCGACACGGTCGAGGATCTCGGCATCCGGCGGATGGCAGACCGCGCGGCGCCGTTGCTGGCGGGGCTTCACGCCGATCCGGTGCTGGGCCCGCTGCACCGGGGCGCCGTCGCCTGGCGCAAGGCGCGGTTTGCCGCCCTGATGCAGGATGAGCCCTGGCGCGCATTGTTCGGGCGGCTGATGATGACCCCGTCCACGCGCGTGCTGACCGAAGCCGAGGCGCGCGCGATCTGGCATCACGGCCAAGCCAAAGACGGGCGCAAACAGACTGTTTCCTGAGGCGGGGCATCAATCCTATTGCTGCCGCATTGTCTGCACGGTTCAATCATGGTGCAAGTCGATGAGAGAGCATCGCAAGCACCCCGGCCCGAAGGCAAGACGATGACCGAGACTGCTACCTCCACCTCCGACACCCGCGCAGCCTGGCTGGCGCGGCTTGACGAGCTGGCCGAGGACAGCGGCTATTTCGAGCCGCTGGGGCCAAGGCACTGGGCCTTTTTCGCCGACGAGGGGACGACGCTTCTGGTCAGCTTCCAGACCATGCAGGAGCTGGAGGCGCGCGCGCCGGGCGACATGCCCGAGGTGCACCGGATCGCGGCGGCCAAGGGCTGGTCGCATCTGTGCCTGATGGCCGATGGCGAGACCTGGTTTCGCGACCGGCGGGTCTGGGGCTATTTCGACCGGCTGATCGACGAGGGGTTCTTTGAGGATTTCGACCGCGTGGTGTTCCACGGCGCCGGCATGGGCGGCTATGCGGCCTGTGCCTTCAGCGTGGCGGCGCCGGGGGCGAGCGTTCTGGCGGTGCGGCCGCTGGCCAGCCTTGCTCCTTCGGTCGCAGGATGGGACCGGCGTTACCTGGGGGCGCGGCGGCTCGATTTCACCAGCCGCTTCGGCTATGCACCGGACATGCTGGAAGGGGCCGGGCAGGTCGTGGTGATCCACGATTCCGCGGTGCCCGAAGATGCGATGCATGCCGCCCTGTTCCGGCGCAGGCATGTGCTGCGGCTGGCCTGCCGCTATCTTGGTCCGCAGCCCGAAGCCGGGCTTGCCGAAATGGCGCTGCTCGAGCCGCTTTTGACGGCGGCCGCCGAAGGGCGGCTGACGGCGCGCGAATGGGCGCGGCTGTGGCGTGCGCGGCGCAGTCATCTGCCCTGGCTGCGCAACCTGTCTGCCCGTCTTGCGCTGGGGCCCGCGCGCGGGCGCGAAGAGGCGTTCCTGCGGGCAGCTGTGGCACGGTTTCCGCAAGCCCCCCGTTTTCGCAAGCGGCTGGACCAGCTGGCCGCCGAAAAGGGCAGCCCGGCCTGACGGAATGCGCCGCTGCGGCATTGCAAGGGCTGGCGGCCTGCGGGGAACTGCGCTAGGGAAGCCGCGTGCCGCAAGCTGGAGAGCCGCCATGAAAGCTGCCGTCGTCACCTTTCCCGGATCGAACTGCGACCGTGACCTTGCCGTGGCCTTTGAACAGGCCGGGTTCGAGGTGGCGCGCGTGTGGCACAAGGATGCCGATCTGCCGGCAGGCGTCGATGTGGTGGGCATTCCGGGCGGGTTCAGCCATGGCGATTACCTGCGCTGCGGCGCGATTGCTGCCCGCGCGCCGGTGATGGCGGCGGTCCAGCGCCATGCCGACCGTGGCGGGTTCGTCCTTGGCATCTGCAACGGCTTTCAGGTGCTGACCGAATCCGGTCTGCTGCCCGGCGCCCTGATGCGCAATGCGGGGCTCAAGTTCATCTGCAAGCCGGTCGTTCTGAAGGTTGCGACCACCGACAGCGCCTTTACCTCGGGCTATGCGCTGGGGCAGGACCTGGTCGTGCCGGTCGCGCACCATGATGGCAACTATCAGGCCGATCCAGAAACGCTGGACCGGCTGGAAGGCGAGGGGCGCATCGCCTTTACCTATGCCGAAAACCCCAATGGCGCGGCGCGCGACATTGCGGGCGTTCTGTCGGCCAACCGCCGTGTGCTGGGCATGATGCCCCACCCGGAACGGGCGGCGGATCCGGCGCTTGGTGGCACCGACGGATCGGCGCTGTTCCGCGCGTTGGCCGGGCAACTGGCCACCGCCTGAGCCCCTGCGCCTTGCCGCGCGGCCGGGGCGGGCCTAGAGTGCCGGCATGACCGAGGCGGCGGACACCAACAGCAACGGGCTGGGCAGCAGGCGGCGCACGCTGGTTCTGCGGCTGGCGACCCTTGCCATTCTGGGGGTCGCGGTGGCCGTGGTCTGGGTCACCCACCAGTTCCTGACCGAACGGTTCACCGAATCCACCCGCAACCGGTCAGAGTTGCGGCTGGCGCTGTATACCGGCAACCTGATGAGCGAGTTGCAGCGCAATTCGGTGGTGCCGCTGCTGCTGGCGCGTGATCCGGCGCTGACCGGGGCGCTGGACAAGGGCGATTATTCCGTCACCTCGCAGCGGCTGATCATGCTGCAGGGCGAACTGGGCACCGCCTCGATGCTGCTGCTGGATGCCGAAGGGCGCACGGTCGCCGCGACCGACCGCAACCGCCTTGGCACCAGCCACCGCAACCAGTCCTATTATGTCGAGGCACAGCGCGCCAAGGAGACGGTGTTTTCCGCCTGGCGGCGCGAGACGGGGGGGTATGGCTTTACATTTTCCCGCTCGATGGTGTCCGAGGGCAAATCGCGCGGGGTCATCGTGGTCGAGGTCGACCTGATGAAATACGAACGGTCCTGGGCCGGCTTTGCCGATGCCGTCGCCGTGGTGGACAGCGAGGGCCATGTGGTTCTGGCGACCGAGCCGCGCTGGCGGGGCCTGTCGGTCGAAGAGGCGCTGGCGGTGCGCGATCCGCCCTCGGCCATTGAACGGGCGTTGCAGGTGACGTCCGATTGGACGCAGGCCCAGCCCGATGCCTGGCTCAAGGGCGAGGCGGTGATGCGCACCGAGGCGCGGGTGCCGTTCCGAGGCTGGCGGATGGTGATGTTTTCCCGCTACGATTCCGTGCGCGAGCGGGTGAATGCCTTTCTGGCCATGGAAATCATGGCCTTTGCCCTGCTGACGGTCGGGGCGTTTTACCTGCTTTCGCGCCGGGCCCGGTTGCAAAGCCGCGCCTTTCAGCGCGAATCGGCGGAACTGCGGCTGCTGAATGCGCGTTTGAAACGCGAGATCGCCGAGCGTGAGCGGATGCAGCAAAACCTTGCCGTGGCAGAACAGACCCTGGCCCAATCGTCGAAACTGGCGGTTCTGGGCGAGATGTCGGCCGCCGTCAGCCATGAACTCAACCAGCCGCTGGCCGCGATGAAGACCTATCTGGCGGGCGCGCGGCTGCTGTTGCAGCGGCGCAAGCCCGATGAGGCGCTGGCCAGTTTCCAGCGCATCGACGATCTGATCGACCGCATGGGCGCGATCACCCGGCAGCTGAAATCCTATGCCCGCAAGGGCGGCGAGGCCTTTGCGCCGGTCGATTTCAAGTCCTGCATCGGCGAGGCGCTGTCGATGATGGAGCCGCAGCTCAAACCCCGCCGGGTGCGCATCAGCCGCAGCCTGCCGCGTGCGCCGGTCATGGTGATGGCCGACCGTATCCGGCTGGAGCAGGTGATCGTGAACCTTTTGCGCAATGCGCTGGACGCCACGCGCGATGTCGCCGACCCGCGGATCGAGATTGCGCTGTCGGCGGGCGAGACGGCCACCCTGACCGTCAGCGACAACGGCCCCGGCATCACCGATCTGGACAAGCTTTTCGAGCCGTTCTGGACCACGAAGAAGCCGGGCGAGGGTGTGGGGCTTGGCCTTGCCATCAGTTCGGGCATCGTGGCCGATCTGGGCGGGCGCCTGACCGCACGCAATGGTGAAGGGGGGGGCGCTGTATTCGATCTGTCGCTTCCCCTATTGGACACGAACGCAAACGCAGCCGAGTGAGGACATATGGCACGGGCGATGAAGGTGGCGATCGTTGACGACGAGGCGGACATGCGCGCCTCGATCAGCCAGTGGCTGGCTCTGTCGGGATTTGACACCGAAACCTATCCGTCGGCCGAGGATGCGCTGAAGGCCATCGGGCCCGAGTTTCCGGGCGTGGTGATTTCCGACATCAAGATGCCGGGGATGGATGGCATGGCGCTGCTCAAGCGCCTGATGGGCATGGATTCGGGCCTGCCGGTGATCATGATCACCGGGCATGGCGATGTGCCCATGGCGGTCGAGGCGATGCGCGTCGGCGCCTTTGACTTTCTGGAAAAGCCGTTCAACCCCGACCGGATGACCGACCTGACCAAGCGGGCGACCAACCAGCGCCGCCTGACGCTGGACAACCGCGCCTTGCGGCGCGAGCTGTCCGATGGCTCCACGCTGATGAAGAAGCTGATCGGCACCAGCGCCGCGATGGAGCGGCTGCGCGAGGATATCCTGGATCTTGGGCAGGCCGACAGCCACGTCCTGATCGACGGCGAGACCGGCACGGGCAAGACGCTGGTGGCCCATGCGCTGCATGCCGTCGGCCCGCGCGCCAGCCGCAAGTTCGTGACGATTTCCTGCGCGGCCTATTCGGAACAATCGCTGTCTGATCGCCTGTTCGGCCCGGTTGCCGAAGGGGCCGGCCTGCCGCTGGTCGAAGAGGCGCGGGGCGGCACGCTGTGTCTGGAAGACATAGAGGCGCTGCCAAATGCGTTGCAGGCCCGCCTGCTGACCTTCATCAACGAGCAGGGCACGCCACCGGAAACCCGGATCATCGCGATCTGCAACGAACACGCCCCCGACAAGACGCTGGAGGACGTGCTGCGCCCGGATCTTTACTATCGCCTGGGCGCGATGAAGATCACCCTGCCGCCGCTGCGCACGCGGGGCGAGGACATTCTGACGCTGTTCACCCGCATGTCGGAACAGTTTGCCGAAGAATACGGCTGCGATGCCCCGCAGGTCACCGCGCAAGAGGCCGCGCAACTGCTTCAGGCGCCCTGGCCGGGCAATGTGCGCCAGCTGGTCAACATTGCCGAACGGGCGGTGTTGCAGAACCGGCGCGGCTCGGGCTCGATCGCGTCGCTTCTGATGGCGGACAACGAGGCCAGCGATCAGACGGCCATGACGACCGAGGGCAAGCCGCTCAAGGAATATGTCGAGGCATTCGAGCGGATGCTGATCGACAATACGATGCGCCGCCACAAGGGCAGTATTGTCGCCGTGATGGAAGAGCTGTGCCTGCCGCGCCGGACGCTGAACGAAAAGATGGCGAAATACGGCCTGCAACGGCAGGATTACACCTGACCCGGGCACCTCGCCCTTTGTATCGCCTCGGCCCCCCGCACGGGGGCCGAAACCGGCCTGGGGTCCGCCGCGTGCCGCCGTTCGGCCGTTGGAGCCGCCGGGCGGGAAATGTCCTGCCGAAAATAGCCCGCCGAAAATAGCCCATTGTGTTCGCTGCCGCTTTCCCGGTAGGGTCGCAACACGCGGGGTTCTGGCCCCGCCCGCAATTCTCTGCGCGTCCCGATATGGGCGGCCTTGCGCCGCTAGCATCCCGATACCGCAGCCGGAATGGTCGCAAGACCGCAAATTGCCCGAAGCGCCGCTGGCGTAGCGGGTTGAAACAGTCGGGTGCTGCAAGGCACCCTTGAGAGAACCGCGATGGTGCGAGACGGATCGGTGCAGAGGATGACGGGGCGGCCCATGGCCGCGCCGCCCGAGCACCCCGCCCGGCGCCTTCCCCTGACAAGCCACCCTTGCATATCCGCCGGCCTGCCCGGTGCCCCTGTCGGGGCGCCGCCGGGAAGGTGGCGCATGTGTCCGGGTGCAATGGATTGTAATGGCAAAGAAAATGCTCATCGATGCCACCCACCCGGAAGAAACCCGGGTCGTGGTGGTCGACGGAAACAAGGTCGAGGAATTCGACTTTGAAACAGTAAACAAGCGCCAGCTGGCCGGGAACATCTACCTGGCCAAGGTGACGCGGGTTGAACCCTCGCTTCAGGCGGCCTTTGTGGATTACGGCGGGAACCGGCATGGTTTCCTGGCCTTTGCGGAAATCCACCCGGATTACTACCAGATCCCGGTCGCCGACCGCCGCGCGCTGCTGGAAGAAGAGCGCGCCGCCCACCGCGCCGAGGCCGACGAGGAAAACGGCCGCCGCCGCAAGCCCTCGCGCAAGCCGGCGCCCAAGGCTGAATCCCGCACCTCTGATGCGGTGACCAGCACGGAAATCGGCGCGATGGATGTCGTCGATCTGGGCGAGGAAACCGGCGCCGATTCGCTGTTCTCGGGCGAGGCGCCCGACCTGGTCGACGAGATCGTCGATGGCGTGATCGTGCGGCCCGAGCCGGATGATGCTGTCGTGCAGGCCGAGCCGGTCGAGGCCACGGACTCCGAGTCGGGCGACGAACACTATCATGCCGTCGATCACGCCGCCGACATCGACGACGAGATCGAATCGGTTGCCGAAGAAGACGTGGCCGAGGAAATCCCCGAGCCGCGCCGCCAGCGCCCGAAGAAATACAAGATCCAGGAAGTCATCAAGGTCCGGCAGATCATGCTGGTCCAGGTGGTCAAGGAAGAACGCGGCAACAAGGGTGCGGCGCTGACGACCTATCTGTCGCTGGCCGGGCGCTATTGCGTCCTGATGCCGAACACCGCCCGGGGCGGCGGCATCTCGCGCAAGATCACCAATGCGGTGGACCGCAAGAAGCTCAAGGAAATCGCGGGCGAGATCGAGGTGCCGGAAGGCGCCGGCCTGATCATCCGCACTGCGGGCGCGAAACGCACCAAGGCGGAAATCAAGCGCGATTACGAATACCTGTGCCGCCTGTGGGAACAGATCCGCGATCTGACCTTCCAGTCGCATGCCCCCGCCCCGATCTATGAAGAGGGCGATCTGATCAAGCGCTCGATCCGCGATCTCTATACCCGCGAGATCGAGGAAGTGCTGGTCGAAGGCGCAACGGGCTACCGCACCGCCAAGGACTTCATGCGCATGATCATGCCGTCGCAGGCCGGTGCGGTGCAGCCCTATGTCGATACCCAGCCGCTGTTCGCCCGCTATCAGGTGGAAAGCTATCTGGCCGGCATGTTCAACCCGGTCGTGCAGCTGAAATCCGGCGGCTATATCGTGATCGGTGTCACCGAGGCGCTGGTCGCGATCGACGTCAACTCGGGCCGTGCCACCAAGGAAGGCTCGATCGAGGATACCGCGCTCAAGACCAACCTTGAGGCCGCGGACGAGATCGCCCGCCAGCTGCGCCTGCGCGACCTGGCCGGTCTGATCGTCATCGACTTCATCGACATGGAAGAGCGCAAGAACAACGCCGCCGTCGAGAAGCGCCTGAAGGACAAGCTCAAGACCGACCGTGCCCGCATCCAGGTCGGCCGGATCTCGGGCTTTGGCCTGCTGGAGATGAGCCGCCAGCGTCTGCGTCCGGGCATGCTGGAATCGACCACGCAGCCGTGCCCGCATTGCCATGGCACCGGCCTGATCCGCTCGGACGACAGCCTTGCGCTGGCGATCCTGCGCGCGCTGGAAGAAGAAGGCACGCGCAAGCGGTCCAAGGAGGTGCTGGTCAAGGCGCCGATCGGCATCGTCAACTATCTCTTCAACCACAAGCGCGAACATATCGCCCAGATCGAGATCCGCTATGGCATGGCCGTGCGGATGGAGGCCGATCCCGCGCTGATCAGCCCCGATTATGTGATCGAGAAGTTCAAGACCGCGACCCGCGTCGTGGCGCCGGCCGCGCCGGTCGTCTCGCTGGATGCGACGGCGATGCCCGAGCTGGAGGAAGAGCCGCTCGAGATCGAGGAAGAGATCGAGGAAGAGGCCGAAGTTGCCGAAGTCGCCGAGGCCCCGGCCACCGATGCCAAGGAAGATGCTCAGGGCAACGGCAAGAAAAAGCGCCGCCGCCGCCGCCGCCGCCGTGGCGGAGCCTCGAGCGAGGCGAACGGGGCAGGCGATGCCGCGGGCGATGACGAAGGCGACGAGGCCGAAGGCGACGAGGCCGAGGGGGACGTCGAAGAGGTGACCGAGGCGGTCGTCGAAGCGGCGCCGGAACCTGTCGTGCTGATCGCCGCTGCCGAAGCGGCCCCTGCGGCCGAGGTCGTGACCAGCGAGCCGATCGAGCCGGCCCCCGCGGCCGAAGTGGTCGATGCGCCGGTCGAGGAAGCGCCGGCCAAGCCCAAGGCCACCCGCTCGCGCAGCAAGACGGCCAAGCCCAGCACGGCCAAGCCCAGGGCGACCAAGTCGAAGGCGGCCGCCGAGGTCAGCGAAACCGCTGCCCCCGAGGCACCTGCGGCCGAGGAAGACGCTGCGCCGGCCAAGAAGCCCACGCGCAAGCGCAGCACCTCGACCACCTCCAGCCGCTCGCGCAGCAAGGCCAAGGCCACCGAGGAAACCCCGGTCGAAGCGGCCCCTGCCGACCTCGTCGCGGCCGAACCCGCGCCCGTTGAAGCCGCGCCCGTCGCCGAAGCCGCGCCGGTGGTTGAAGACGTGCCAGCCGCGGAACCTGCGCCGGTGGCAGCACCCGCAGCGGCCGAAGCCGGACCCGAAAGCGCGCCCGAGGAAACCTCGGGCGATGGCGAACCCAAGCCCCGCCGTCGTGGCTGGTGGTCGGCCCGCTGATCCACACCTTCAGACGGTCGCATCCGGCCCACGCCGATGTGACCGTCTGTCCCGGTGACGCGCCGCGCCCCGCAGGCTAAGGCTGGGCCAATGCAAAGGGGGTGCGCATGTTCGGGATCGACCTGATCGACGCGGGGGTATTGCCCGCACTTCTGGTGGCGGCTTTCGCGGGGCTGCTGTCGTTTCTCAGCCCTTGCGTGCTTCCGATCGTGCCGCCCTACCTGGCCTATATGGGCGGGGTTTCCGTCTCGCAGATGCAAGGCGCCGAACGCCGCGGGCCGGTGGTTCTGGCAGCGGCCTTCTTCGTTCTGGGGCTCTCGACGGTTTTCCTGATCCTTGGCATCGCCGCCTCGGCGCTGGGGCGGGCCTTGCTGCAATACCAGGACTGGTTCGTCACCATCGCCGGGATCGTCATCATGGTCTTCGGCGCGCATTTCGTCGGCGTGTTCCGCCTGCCGTTCCTGGACCGCGAGGCGCGGGTGGATGCGGGCGATCGGGGCGGCTCGGCGCTGGGGGCCTATGTTCTGGGGCTGGCCTTCGCCTTTGGCTGGACACCCTGCCTGGGCCCGATCCTTGGCGCGATCCTGTCGATGGCCGCCTCCGAGGCCGATCTGACGCGCGGCACCCTGTTGCTGGCGGGCTATGCAGTGGGTCTTGGCATCCCCTTCCTGCTGGTTGCGGCCTTCTTTCCGGCGATGCAGCGTCCGATGGCCTGGATGAAGCGCCACATGGGGCGGATCGAGCGGGTCTCGGGCCTCTTGCTATGGACGGTCGGCCTGATGATGGCGACGGGGCAGTTTGCGGCCTTCTCCTTCTGGCTGCTTGAAACTTTCCCCATTCTGGCCACCTTGGGTTGATACCCCCAGCCTTGCGCCGAGGAATTGGCGCGCGGGTATCTGGAGACGGTGGAAGTTCGCGGTGCCGATGGCTGCATCATCTCGCCCCAAATACCCATGCACGGCCAAGGCCGGGTGCTGCCTTTGCCAATCCGGGCGCTGGCGGCCCTGTCGATGGGTATTTGGGGCAAGATGATGCAGACGGGGCAGCAATCAAGGGTCGCGCGGCGGGTGGTGGTCTACATCCCCGGATTTGATCCGTTTCCGCCCCGCCGCTACCGCGAGCTTTACCGCAAGGAAGGCGCCGCGCAGGCCCGGCTGTCGGGCCATGAACTGGCGCTGAGTGCCGACGGGGCCGGCTGGCGGGTCCGCGCGCGGATCGAGGGCACCGAGGTCGAGACCAGATTCGAGGTGCTGGTCTGGCACGATCTGGTGCAGGCCGCGATGCCGGACGGGATTGCCGCCACCTATGGCCAGCTGTTGCGCACGGCCTGGGTCTATTTCGGCTCGGGCGCGGTCTGGCCCTTGCTGCGTTTGCGCAAGGGCCCGCTGGTTGCGGCCTTCTATCCGGTGGGGATGTTGCTGGGGCAACTGGCCCTGGCGCTGCTGGCGGTCTGGCTGGTCTGGGACGCGCTGGCGATCTGGCTGCCAGGTTGGCTGGCGCTGGTGCCGGGGCTGGGGGCAGGCTGGGGCCTGCTGCGGCTGTTCAAGCGCTGGGATGGCAAGGTTTTCGCACATTACCTGATGCACGATTTCGCCTATGGTGCGGCCTTGCGCGGGGCCTATGCGCCCGATCTGGAGGCGCGGCTGTCCGAGTTCGGCGCCCGCATTCGCGCCGCGATGGCCGAGGGCGTGGACGAGGTTCTGGTGGTCGGGCATTCCTCGGGGGCGCATCTGGGGGTCTCGGTGCTGGCCGATCTGATCCGTCAGGGCCTGCCAGAGGGGCCGCAGCTGTCGTTTCTGACGCTGGGGCAGGCGGTGCCGATGGTGTCCTTTCTGCCTGCGGCGCGGCGGCTGCGGGCCGATCTTGCGCTGATGGCGGGGCAGGGGCGCATCCCGTGGGTCGATGTGTCGGCCCCCGGCGATGGCTGCACCTTTGCGCTGTGCGACCCGGTCGCCGTGACCGGGGTTGCGCCGGATGGCGCGCGCTGGCCGCTGGTCATTTCGGCCGCCTTCAGCCAGACCTTGAGCGCGCAAAGCCAGGCTGCGCTGAAATGGCGCTATTTCCGCATCCATTTCCAGTATCTGTGCGCCTTTGATGCCTTGCCCGATGTGCCCGACGTTTATGACTATTTCCGCATCACCGCCGGGCCGCTGACCTTGTGGGACCGGATGGGCGGGCGCGCCCCGTCGAAAAGCCGCATCGTCACGCCGGTCTCGCGCTACAGGGACATGGCATGACCCCGCCCAAGCCTGCCAGCCGCCCTGATCGGGTCTCGCTTTGGCGATACCTGCGGCTGTTTCGCGACGACATCCTCTCGGCCCAGCCGGCACGGCTGTATCGGGCGTGGATGGCCGAATTCCGCACGCCGTTCTTTCGCAGCTATCTGTGCAATGATCCGGCGCTGGTCGATCTGGTGCTGAAGGGCCGCCCCGACGATTTTCCCAAATCCGACCGGATCGGCGAGGGGCTCCGCCCGCTTCTGGGCAATTCGGTCTTTGTCACCAACGGTGAGGTCTGGAAGCGTCAGCGGCGCATCATCGACCCGGCCTTTGAAGGCGGGCGGCTGCGGGGCAGCTTTCCGGCGATGCTGGCGGCGGGTCAGGCGGCGGTGGCGCGGCTGGCGCCCGGTGTGGTCGAGATCGAGGGCCATGCCAGCCATGCCGCGGCCGATGTGATCTTTCGCACGCTGTTTTCCATTCCCATCGAGCATGAGGTCGCGGCCGAGGTCTTTGCCCAGTTCCGCGACTATCAGCGCAGCCAGCCGATCCTGAACCTGGCCGCCTTTGTCCCGCTGCCGCGCTGGGTGCCGCGCCTGCACCGGCGGCGCACGCGGCGCACCGCGCAGGCGATCCGGGGCCTGATCGAACGGCTGACCGCCGAGCGGATGGCCGCGATTGCCGCTGGCACCGCGCCGGACGATCTGGCGACCAAGATCATGACGACGCCCGACCCCGAGACGGGCGCCCGGTTCGACACGGCCGAGATGGTCGATCAGGTGGCGATCTTCTTTCTGGCCGGGCACGAGACCAGCGCCTCGGCGCTGTCCTGGGCGCTTTACCTGCTGGCCACCCACCCCGAGGCCCAGGCGCGCGTCGCGGCCGAGGCGGCGGAGTTTGCCGCGGATCCCACCTTTGCGAACCTGTCGCGGCTGCGCTTTACCCGCGATGTGTTCCGCGAGGCGCTGCGGCTTTACCCCCCCGTCCCGATGATGGTGCGCGAGACGGTGCAGCACGAGCGTTTCCGGGACCGCGACGTTGCGCCGGGGGCGCAGGTGGTGCTGTCGCCCTGGCATCTGCACCGGCATGAGCGCATCTGGCCGGCACCCGACGATTTCGACCCTGACCGCTGGACGCGCGAGGAAAACCGGGCCTGCGCGCGCGATGCCTATCTGCCGTTCTCGGCCGGCCCGCGCGTCTGTCCTGGCGCGGGCTTTGCCATGGTCGAAGGGCCGTTGTTGCTTGGCCTGATCGTAGGCGCCTATTGCTTGCAGGCCGAGGGGGCCCCGCCGGTGCCGGTTGCGCATCTGACAGTTCGGGCGCGGGACGGGATTCGCCTGCGCCTTGCCCGCCGGCAGCCGGCAGCCGGCTGAAGGTGCCGGGGCCGTTCAGCGCTGATAGGCGCGGGCGAAGCGGGTTTCCAGCCAGCCGGTCATCCGCACCAGCGGCCACAGGATGGCCACATACATCAGCGCCGCCCCGATCAGCGGGGTCGGGTTGGCGAACAGCGCCTGCGCATCCGTGGCCTGTTTGAGCAGATCCGTCATGGCAACGACCGAGGCCAGCGAGGTATCCTTGATCACGCTCACGCAGTTCGAGGCATGGGGCGGGATCACCAGCCGGATGGCCTGCGGCAAGATCACCTTGCGCATCGTGGTCCAGAAGCTAAGGCCAAGGGCCGAGGCTGCCTCGAACTGGCCCTTGGGCACGGCCTGGATGCCGGCGCGCACCACCTCGGCGGCATAGGCGGCCAGCACCAGCGACAGGGCCACGGCGGCGGCCGTGAAGGATGACAGCACCAGCCCGGCAAAGGGCAGCGCGTAATAGATCAGGATCAGCACCACCAGCACCGGCAGCGCGCGCATCAGGTCGGTGTAGATCACCGCAAGCCAGCGCAAGGGCTTTGGCGCATAAAGCCGCATCAGGCTGATGCCGATGCCAAGGGCCGTGCCGCACAGGATCGCTACGGCCCCCAGCAGCACCGTATTGCCCAGCCCGCGCAAAAGGATCGGGATCGAGCGCCGCAGGACGTCGAGGTTGAAGAAGATGTCGATCGCGTCCATGGCGGCCCTCGGCGGATGGCCCGCCGCAAGGGGCGGGCCGGTCAGGTCAGTTGCTGGCCGAGGTCGGCACAGGCAGCGGCGTCAGGGTCAGGCTGCCTGCGGCAGGGTCCACCCCGAACCATTTGCGAAAGATCGCGGTCATGGTGCCATCGGTCTTCATGGCCGAGATCGCATCGTTCACCGCGCCCAGCTGCGGGTGGTTCTTGGTCATCATGATGGCGAACCGCTCGCCGGTCACGATTTCATCGGGCACGTCCAGCCCCTTCATCTGGGTTGCGGCATAGCGCAGGCCGACCACATCGTTCAGCGCGGCATCCAGACGGCCGGTCAGGATGTCGGTCAGCATGTTGGCGGTGGTGGTATAGGTCTTGAGCTCCTTGAAGCCCAGCTCGTCCTTGCGCTCGGTCAGCCACTTCTCGGCAAAGGTGGTGGCGACGGTGCCGACGGTGCGGCCCTTGATGTCGGCCACCTTGGCAATGCCCGATCCCGATTTCGTAGCCAGCCCCAGCGCGCCTTCGATATAGGGCTGGGTAAAGGACTGGCTGCCCAGCCGTTCATCGGTGATCGTCAGCGAGGAAATCGCCATGTCGATCCGCTTCGATGCGGTGGCCGGGAACAGGGCGGTGAAGTCATAGCCCTCGATCGTCACGGTGGTGCCAAGGCGCTTGGCGATTTCCGTGGCGATATCGACCTCGAAGCCTTCGAATTTGCCCGATTCGGTCTTGGTCTCCCACGGCGGGTTGGCCGGGTAGGACCCGACCTTGAGCGGATCGGCAGCAAGGCCGGGCAGGGCGGTCAGCGTCAGGCCCAGGGCAGTCGCAAGACCAAGGGCAATGCGGCGGGTGATCATGGGGCATCTCCTGTCGGATGGTCCGCCGCGCGGGAATCGGCGGCGGTTGCCCCGGATGCTGACATATCGGTGCCGGCTTTTGAAGTGATCCTTTGATCAAGCACTTGCGCCAGATCCAGGGGCCCTGCCGGCCATCAGCTTGGCTCGGAACCGCCAGGGTGGGCGGCATGGGGCGCCGCCCCCCCTTGCTCAGCGCCGCGCGCCAGCCTCGTAAAGCGCGCCGGTGCGGGTGGCCTGCCAGGGCGCCAACGGAATATCCTCTTGCTTGAGGAACCCCTTGGCGGGCAGGGTGCCCGCGCGCACCATCTCGATCACCGCGACGACCGAGGCCGAGGTGGTCCAGGCAATCGCCGTGCGGCGCGTGCCGTTGATTTCCAGCGGGTAATAGGCGCGCACGAATTCCTTGCGTTTCAGCTGCCCGCCATCCCAGCCTTCGGCCGCGACATGGACATAGACGACATCCTCGTCCACCGGCGGCTTGGCATTGGTCAGGATGCGCCCCGCCTCGGCCCGATTCTCGCGCATCAGAAGTTCATGGAAGAAGAAGTTCATCTGCTTCACATGGCCCGGATAGCGCATGGTCTTGTAGTCAAGGTTCTCGATCTTGCCCGCATAGGTCTCGCACATTGTCCCAAGCCCGCCCGAGGTGGTGAACGCCTCCAGCTTGACGCCATGGACATAGATCGTCTCCAGCCATTCCATGGCCGAGACCATCTTGCGGGTGCCTTCCTCGATGACCTCGCAGTCATTGAGGTATTCGTTCACGACGCCTTCGGGCGACCAGTTGAACGCATAGCCCAGAAGGCCCGTGGGGTTTTGCGGCAATGCGCCCACCCGCAGGCGAATCGAGCGCACCTTTTCAAAGCGGCTTGCCAGATCGGCCCCGACGATGCCGATAAAGCCCGGTGCCAGACCGCATTGCGGGGCCATGATCCCGGCCGAGGTTTCCGCCAGCTTGCGGATGTGATTGGTGGTGGGCACGTCCTCGGTCAGGTCGAAATAGTGCAGCCCCATGCCATGGGCGACGGTCGAGACACCGATGTTGAGATGATAGGGCAGGCAGGACAGCACCGCATGCTGCCCGGCCAGCGCGCTGCGCAGCGCGGCATCATTGGAAATGTCGACGGCCTTGACCGGGAATGGCGCCCCCTCAAGGCCCCGGGCGTCGATCCCCGTCACCTCGAACCCGGCCCCGGCCAGCAGTTCCGCCGCCAGATGGCCGACCTTGCCCAGACCCAGAACCGCAACCTTTTCGAACGCCATGACTTGTCCCTTTCGTTCCCGCGCCCTCAGGCGCCCTGTCCGGGGCACTGTGGCGCAGGATCCTGCCGGATCGACGTGTCAACTTGCGCGCTATGGTGGATTTTTTCGTCAGAATGTCTTGTTCTTCCGGCGGTATGCGCCAGGCTGTGCATCATCTTGCCCAAAATACCCGCGGGGGATCATCAAGGGGGGCAGCCGCCCCCCTTGATCGGGGAGGGCGAGGGGCTGGCCCCTCGCCCTCACCCCGTCACTAGCGGCCGCTGATCCTCGCGCCCCATCGAAACCAGAACGGGGCGCTCGGCCTGGCGCGCCATGAAGTCGTCCTTCGAGGACATCCCCTGCCAGTTCGCCAGAACCAGGCTTTGCGCCACCGCCCCGCCCATCGTGGTGCCGGGGCCGGTGACGATGAACAGATCCGGGGCGAATTCCCGCGCGGCCACGGTGATCGCGCGGGTGAAATCATAGGCCGCGACCACCTGATGGCCCAGCGTATACTCGGCCAGCGCGCCCAGATCGCTTGATCGCGGCCACCAGATCTCGCCCCGCCCGTCGATCATCGGCAAGGTCGGCTGCTGCCATGGCAGGCCAAGATAGGCCGTCCGCCCCTTGGCCGCGACGGGGGCCTGCAGCGCGGTGTGAAACGCGGCATGGTTCGGCAGCCGCAACGGGAATTGCCCGGCCTTGGGGACAGCGGCCTCAAAGGCCGCCAGCCCCGCCTCATCCCCCGCCAGGACCAGCATCCCGCCAAGGTCGATCGACAGCGCCAGCTGGTGCGAGGGCCGCGCGCCGATCTCGGCCACCAGCGCCAGAAGTTCCGCCTTGCGCGCCGGGTCCGGGCGCCAGTCGTCCCCCATATGCGGATAGACCAGCTGGCCCCCGATCAGCGCCGCCTGCATCAAGGCGCCCATCCCGTTCGCCAGCCGGAACCCCTCGACCGGCGCCAGCGCCCCGGCCACGGCCAGCGCAGAATACCAGCCCATGGAATTGCCGGTCACCGCCACCACCTCGACCCCGGCAAGGTCCATCGCATCCGCAACCGTCATCGCATGGATCAGCGCCGAGGCATTGTCTCCCCGCGTGTGCCGGGCAACGTCGAACCGCGCCGCGCCGTCCAGCGCCGCCAGACTGTCCTGCCCGGCGGCGGCCCGAACCGCCTCATAGCCCGCCAGCAAATCCCGCTTGGCCGAATGCAGGCGCAGCAGCGACCCCAACTCGCCCTTGCCATAGGTGCCACGCCCCGGACACACCACCACCGCCTTCATGCTCTTCCTCCTCGACCGGCCGGCAAACGGCACTGTTCAATGGGTATTTGAAGAAAGGTGAAACATGCATCGCGCCTGTCTTCATCTTTCGCCAAATACCCCCGCCGGAGGCATCCGCCCTGTCCATCATGGCCTGCCCTTCAGAACGCCACGCCTCTGGCCGATGTCGCCGGGTATTTGTAGCAAGATGATGCGACAGGATGCGCCCATCATCTTGCCTTAAATACCCCCCGCCGGAGGCGCGCCGCGCCAGCGGCGCCCGGCCCAAAGGGGGCGGCCCGTCAGGGCGGCCCCCCTGCGGGAGCGTTACGCCAGCGCCGCCTTCGCTGCCGCGACGATCTGGGCGCGCGAGGGCATGGTCGCGGCATAGGCCGGGCCGGTGGCGATGAAGCTGTCCTCGGCGGCCAGTCGCGAGATGCCGGTGACGCCTGCCAGCGTCAGCGCGCTGACCACCGCCTCGGATGGCCCCCCCCCGGTGCGGCGGCATTCGTCGACGACCAGCACCCTCGCGCAGCCCTTGACTGCCTCCAGCACCGCCGCCTCGGGCAGCGGGTTCAGCCAGCGCAGGTCGATCACCCGCGCCGCCACCCCCTCGGCCGCCAGATCCGCCTGCGCCTGACGCGACAGATAAACGCCATTGCCAAAGGTCACGATCGCCAGATCCGTGCCCTCGCCATGCACCCCCACCGTGCCAAGGGCCGTCCGCTCGCCCAAGGGCGGATAGGTCCGCATCCAGCCGCCGTCCTTGTCCTCGAGCAGATCGCGCATCGGGTAAAGCGCGATGGGCTCCAGGAACACCACCAGTCGCTGTTCCTCGCGCGCAAGGCGCACGCATTCGCGCAGCATCCGCACGGCCTCGGCCCCGTCCGAGGGCACCGCCAGGATCAGCCCCGGAATGTCGCGCAGCACGCCGACCGAGTTGTCGTTGTGGAAATGCCCGCCAAAGCCCTTCTGATAGCCAAGGCCAGCGATGCGCAGCACCATCGGGTTGGTGTATTGGCCGTTGGAAAAGAACGGCAGCGTTGCCGCCTCGCCCCGTAGCTGGTCTTCGGCATTGTGCAGATAGGCCAGGAACTGGATTTCCGGCATCGGCAGAAAGCCGTTATGCGCAAGGCCAATCCCCAGCCCCAGGATGGATTGTTCATCCAGCAACGTGTCGATCATCCGGTCGGGACCAAAGCGCGCCTGCAGCTTTTGCGTGACGCCATAGACCCCGCCCTTGCGGCCGACATCCTCGCCCATCAGGACGATCTCGCCATGTTCCAGCATCAGATCGGTCAGCGCCCAGTTGATCAGCCTGGACATGATCTGCGGCTCGGCCAGCTGCTTGATCTCGGGGCCAAAGGCCGCGGCCCGCGCCTCGTCCCCCGGCCCGTTGGTGGGGCGGCAGTCGCGCGGCGGCGGGATCAACGAGGCCATGACGCCCTTGGCATCCGAAAGCCGCGGCCGCGTCACCGCCTCGGCCGCGACGCGGGCCACCCGCTCGCGGGTGTCGAGATAGATTTGCAGCGCGGCATCCGGGTCCAGTGCCCCCGCCTCGGCCATCAGGCGCACGGAATGCAGCAAGGGATCGTTCGCCTCTTCGGCCTCGACCTCCTCGCGCGCCATGTAGGTGGTGGGCAGGTCGGCCCCGGCATGGCCGTAAAGCCGCACGGTGCGCAGATGCAGGAAGGCGGGCTTGCGGCGCCTGCGCACCCAGTCGGCGGCCTCTTGCGCCACGGCATAGGTCTCATAGATATCCAGCCCGTCGGCCTTGAAGTATTTCACGCCCGGACGGCCCCTGAACCCCGCCTCGATCCAGCCCGCCGGGGTCTTGGTCGAAATGCCGATCCCGTTGTCCTCGCAGACGAACAGCAGTGGCAGCGGCACATGCTGATAGGCGGTCCAGCCGGCCGTATTGAAGGCGCCCTGCGCCGTCGAATGGTTGGCGCTGGCATCGCCAAAGGAACACATTACGATCGCATCGTCGGCCATGCAGCGATGTTCCGGCGGGCGCCGCCGCGCCAGCCCCAACGCATAGGCCGCACCAACCGCCTTGGGCAGATGGCTGGCAATGGTCGAGGTCTGCGGCGGGATGTTCAGTGCCTTCGAACCCAGCACCTTGTGCCGCCCGCCCGAAATCGGGTCCTCGGACGACGACGCAAAGGACAGCAGCATGTCCCAGACCGGCGTCTGCCCTGGCACCTGGCCGGCGCGGGCAATCTGAAAGGCCGCATCGCGGTAATGCAGAAAGGCCATGTCCTCGACCCGCAGGGCGGCGGCCACAGCGGCCATCCCCTCATGTCCCGAAGACCCAATGGTGTAAAAGCCTTGCCCCGCCTTCTGCATGGCACGGGCCTGCAAATCCAGCGCCCGGCTTTCGACCTGCGCGCGGTAGATCGCAACGGCAGCTTCGGGGCTCAGGCCCGGTGTCGGCGCCTTGCCGGCCGGAAAGTCCCGGGCCGGGATCCGGCGCAGGAAATTGTCGTGAACGATCTGCGAGCGCGGCACTGGCGGCTCCCTCCCTTGTCCCGGCGGGTCCGGTCCGGGATCGTTTCCCTCAGGCGCCTCACTCCGCCTGCATCACCTTCCCCAAATACCCTCGGGGATTTTCAAGGGGGGCGAGCCCCCCTTGAAGCGGGGGTGCGGGGGCGGCAGCCCCCGCCCTTGCCTCAATAGAACGCCTGCAGCCCGGTGATCGCGCGGCCCAGGATCAGGGCATGCACGTCATGGGTGCCTTCATAGGTGTTCACCGTCTCCAGGTTCACCATATGACGGATCACCTGGAATTCCTCGGAAATCCCGTTCCCGCCATGCATGTCGCGGGCCCAGCGGGCGATGTCCAGCGCCTTGCCGCAGTTGTTGCGCTTGACGATCGAAATCATCTCGGGCGCGGCATTGGCGCTGTCCATCAGCCGGCCGACCTGCAACGAGGCCTGCAGGCCCAGCGAAATCTCGGTCATCATGTTGGCCAGTTTCAGCTGGAACAGCTGGGTCTGGGCCAGCGGCTTGCCGAACTGCTTGCGGTCCAGGCCATACTGGCGGGCAGCGTGCAGGCAGAACTCGGCCGCGCCAAGCGCGCCCCAGGAAATGCCGTAGCGCGCGCGGTTAAGGCAGCCGAACGGGCCTTTCAGACCTTCGACGTAAGGCAGCAGCGCATCTTCGCCGACTTCGACATTGTCCATGACGATCTCGCCGGTGATCGAGGCGCGCAGGCTCAGCTTGCCACCGATCTTGGGCGCCGACAGGCCCTTCATGCCCTTGTCCAGCACAAAGCCACGGATCTTGCCGCCATGCGCTTCGGACTTGGCCCAGACCACGAAGACATCCGCGATCGGCGCGTTCGAGATCCACATCTTGGACCCGTTCAGCACATAGCCGTTCGCGGTCTTCTTCGCGACGGTCTTCATTCCGGCGGGGTCGGACCCGGCATCCGGCTCGGTCAGGCCAAAGCAGCCGATGAATTCACCCGAGGCCAGTTTCGGCAGGTATTTCTTGCGCTGCTCTTCCGAGCCATAGGCATAGATCGGATACATCACCAGCGAGGATTGCACCGACATCATGGACCGATAGCCCGAATCCACCCGCTCGACCTCGCGCGCGACCAGACCATAGGCGACATAGCTGGCACCCAGCCCGCCGTATTCCTCGGGGACGGTGACGCCCAGAAGGCCCATCTCGCCCATTTCGCGGAAGATTTCCGGGTCGGTCGATTCTTCGGCAAAGGCCTTGATCACGCGCGGCTGCAGCTTTTCCTGCGCATAGGCGCGGGCCGCATCGCGCATCGCGCGCTCGTCCTCGGTCAGCTGGGCATCCAGACGGAAGGGATCTTCCCAGTCGAACCGGGTCAGATCGGGGGCATCCTTGGCTTTCAGTTTCGGGCGCTCGGTCATGGCGTTCCTCATGGCTTGCAGGTTTGCATGAGGTATAGGCTTGGCAAACCCAGCGTTCCAACGTTATCTGGGCGTCAATCCATGCGCAAAACACATATGACATGAGCCGCCCGCGTCGTTTCCTGCCATCGGTCAGCCTGCTGACCGCCTTCGAGGCGGTGTTGCGCACCGGCTCGACGGCCGCTGCCGCCCGGGAACTTGACCTGACGCAGGGCGCCGTCAGCCGGCTGGTGCAGAACCTGGAATCGCAGCTGGGCCAGCCGCTGTTCTTGCGTGAACGGCGCCGCCTGATCCCGACCGAGGCGGCGCGCGCCTATGGCCGCGACATCACGCGCGCGCTCGATCTGGTGGCGCGGGCCTCGATGGAACTGGCGGCCAATCCGGGGGGCGGGGTGCTCAGCCTTGCCATCCTGCCCGCCTTTGGCACCCGCTGGCTGGCGCCGCGCCTGCCAGCGTTCCTGTCGGCGCATCCGGGGATCACGATCAACCTGGCAACCCGGCTCAAGCGGTTCAACTTTGCCGCCGAAGGGTTTGACGCCGCGATCCATTTCGGCGCCGATGACTGGCGCGGGGCAGGGCATCTGCATCTGTTCGATGAAACGCTGATCGCCTGTGTCGCGCCGGACTTCCTGGCGGCCCATCCGATCCGGCGGCCCGAAGATGTGCAGGACCTGCCGCTGTTGCAGATCGAAACCCGCCCGACCGCCTGGCCCGAATGGTTCCGCGCGCATGGCATGGTCGCGCCCCTGCCGCGCGGGATGCTGTTCGACCAGTTCGCCCCCATGACCCAGGCCGCGATCCATGGCCTTGGTATCGCGCTGTTGCCCGAATTCCTCGCACGGCCCGAGATTGACGAAGGCCGGCTGGTGCCCTTGCCCGGCTTGCCGGTCAGCGGAACCGGCAGCTATTGGCTGGTCTGGCCCGAGGCGCGCGCCGATTATCCCCCGGTCGCCGCCCTGCGCGACTGGCTGGCGGCGGAAACCGCCGATCTGCGCGCGCGAACCCTGTAGGTGCAGCCCCGCAGGGCGGGGTTCACCCCGTCCCACCCGCCAGCCGCGGATGGAATGGTGCGGACGACGGGGATCGAACCCGTACTCCCGGAAGGAGGCAGATTTTCATACCACTTCGGCTTTCGCCGCCGCCTTTCGGCGTTCGTGGTCTGGACTGTCCCTTCGCCATGGCCCCGCAAGGCTACAGGCGCCGCCCGTCCAGTCTCTACACCTTCCCCGTTGCCGGGGCTTGGCTCGGGATTGGCAGGGGGCCGGTGACCCCGTAAGCGTTCCCCGACTTTGAGCGGTTCTGCACCGCGGGTTTCCCCGCGGGCACCCAATGATTTCAAGTCTGCTGCGTCTACCAGTTTCGCCACGTCCGCACGGCCCGAATCCGGGGCCTGCGCCGGTATAGACCAGCGCGCCCGGAATGGGCAGGGCCTTAGCGCACCGCGCGGATGATCAGGCCCGCCGGCCCCAGCAGCTCCAGCGCGCCGCCGGGCGTCAGCGCGACCGAGGTGACAGCACCAAGCGCCGCCAGCATCCGGGTCTCCGTCTCCATGCGCGGCGCATCGCAGGCCATGCGCGTGCTGGCCATGGCGCCAAAGGTCAGCGCAGTGCCGTCCTGCACCCAGCTGCCGGTGAACCGGTTGCAGCCCGAATGCCCGGCAACCCGGCCCTCGGTCGCAAAGCTCAGCGTGGGGCTGACCCCTTCGGGCAGCGCGCCGCCCGCGAGATCGACCACCCGCCACTCACCCCCCGTAAGGGTCTGGGCCATGGCGCCGGTCGGGATCAGCATCGCAAGACTGACGGACAAGGCTTTGAGATGGTGCATGAATTTATCCCTTGATCAGCAAGGCATCAATTTCGGCGCGGGACGGCATCGCGGCTGCCGTGCCCATCCGCGTGACCGACAGCGCGGCGGTTGCGGTGGCAAAGCGCAAGGCCCGCTCCAGCGGCTGACCTTCGGCCAGCGCGACCGCCAGCCCGCCGTTGAACGCATCGCCCGCCCCCGTCGTGTCCAGCACCGGGCCGGCAGACATCGGCGGCACATGCAGCGTGCGCTGCGCGTCGTGGTAAAGCGCACCTTGCGCGCCCAGCGTCACCACCACCGCGCCCGCCCCCCGCGCGAGCAGCGCCGCCGCCGCCGCCGTGGCCGAGGCAGGGTCGCTGACAGGAATGCCGCTCAGCGCCTCGGCCTCGGTCTCGTTTGGGGTCAGCAGATCGCACAGCGCGATCACATCGGCGGGCAGGTCTGCCGCTGGTGCCGGGTTCAGCACGGTCAGCGCGCCGCCAGCGCGCGCAATCTGCAGCGCGCGGGCGGCCGGGGGCAGGGGCTGTTCCATCTGCGTGACGAACACGCGGGCCGCAGCAATGCGGGCCGCCTCGGCCTCGATGTCGGCAACCGAAATACGGCCCGCAGCGCCCGGGCTGACGATGATTGCATTCGCGCCGGTGCCTTCTTGCAAGAAGATGAAGGCCGCGCCCGTGTAGCTGTCCGGGTCTTCGCGCACCACGGGCACAACGCCCGCCTTGGCCCAGATGTCGCGGGCAATGCCGGCAAAGGCATCCTGGCCCAGCCGGGTCAGGAAGGCCACCTGTCCCCCGGCCATCGCCGCGGCCACCGACTGGTTCGACCCCTTGCCGCCCGGGCCCAGGAAAAACCCCTGTCCCATCAGGGTTTCCCCCATCTTCGGCATCCGCTCCGCCCGATAGACCGTATCGGCGACAAAGATGCCAAGGATCACGATGCTCATTCCGACCTCCAAGATACGGGGGCCAGACTATCCGGGCGGCTGCAGCGGCGAAAGGGGAAAGACCCACCGCATCCGCAACGAAAAAGGCGCCCCAAGGGGCGCCTTTCCGCAGGTTTTCAGGCGCTTACGCCGAGGCGAGGTTGCGCAGCACATAGTGCAGCACGCCGCCGTTCTCGACATATTCGATCTCGATGGCCGTATCGATGCGGCACTTGAGGTCGATCGTCTTCACCGTGCCGTCGGCATAGGTGATGGTGCAGGGCACCAGCGACAGCGGTTTCAGATCGCCCGCAAGGCCCGCGATCGAGACCACTTCGTCGCCTTTCAGGTTCAGCGACTTGCGGGTCATGCCGCCGGTGAACTCGAACGGGATGACGCCCATGCCGACCAGGTTGGACCGGTGGATGCGCTCGAACGATTCCGCGATCACCGCCTTGACGCCCAGCAGGGCCGTGCCCTTGGCCGCCCAGTCGCGCGACGAGCCGGCGCCGTATTCGATGCCGCCAAAGATCACCAGCGGGGTGCCGGCTTCCTGATAGGCCATCGAGGCATCGAAGATCGAGGTCTGCTGACCATCCGGCCCGAGGGTGTAGCCGCCTTCGACGCCGTCCAGCATCTCGTTCTTGATGCGGATGTTGGCAAAGGTGCCGCGCATCATGATTTCGTGGTTCCCGCGGCGCGAGCCATAGGAGTTGAAATCCTTCACCGGAACCTGACGGTCGGTCAGGTATTTCCCGGCCGGGGTGGTCGCCTTGAAGGAACCGGCCGGCGAGATGTGGTCGGTGGTGATCATGTCACCCAGGATCGCCAGCACGCGCGCGCCCGAGATGTCATTGATCACGCCCGGATTTTTCGACATGCCGCGGAAGTAGGGCGGGTTCTGGATATAGGTCGAGCTGGACGGCCAGTCGTAGGTTTCGCTTTCGGTGACTTCGACGCCCTGCCACTTTTCATCGCCCTTGAAGACATCGGCGTATTTCGACAGGAAGGCATCGCGCGTCACGGTCGCGTGGACCATGTCGGCGATTTCCTTGTTGGTCGGCCAGATGTCTTTCAGGAACACATCCTTGCCGTCCGGCGTCTGGCCGATCGGGTCGGTGGTCAGGTTGATGTTCATGTCGCCCGCAATGGCATAGGCCACGACCAGCGGCGGCGAGGCGAGGAAGTTCGCGCGCACGTCCGGGCTGATCCGCCCTTCGAAGTTGCGGTTGCCCGACAGGACGGCCGCGGCGACCAGATCGTTCTCGTTGATCGCCTTGGAGATCGCAGGATCGCCCAGCGGCCCCGAGTTGCCGATGCAGGTGGTGCAGCCGTAACCCACCAGGTTGAAGCCGATGGCGTCCAGATCCTCTTGCAGGCCGGCGGCCTCCAGATAGGCGCCTACGACCTGGGATCCGGGGGCCAGCGAGGTTTTCACCCAGGGCTTGCGGGTCAGGCCAAGCGCGCGGGCCTTGCGAGCCACCAGACCGGCACCGATCATCACATAGGGGTTCGAGGTGTTGGTGCACGAGGTGATGGCAGCGATCACGACCGAGCCGTCGGTGATCGAATAGTCCTTGCCCTCGACCGTCACGACCTTGCGCACGTCCTTGACCGGCGCGGCAACGCCGCCCTCGGCGCCCATGTCCTGCGCGTCGGTCGACACGTCGATGCCGCGATAGTCGGCCACGACCTTGTAGAAGGTGCGGGCGCTGTCGGTCAGCGGCAGGTAGTCCTGCGGGCGTTTCGGGCCCGAGATCGCCGGAACGATGGTGCCCATGTCCAGATGCAGGGTCGAGGTATAGACCGGGTCATAATCCGGGCCACGCCAGAAGCCGTTTTCCTTGGCATAGGCTTCGACCAGGGCAATGCGGTCCTCGTCGCGGCCGGTGTTGCGCAGATAGCGCAGCGTTTCGTCGTCGATCGGGAAGAAGCCGCAGGTGGCGCCGTATTCGGGGGCCATGTTGGCAATGGTCGCCCGGTCGGCCAGCGGCAGGTGATCAAGGCCTTCGCCGTAGAATTCGACGAACTTGTTGACCACGCCATGCTTGCGCAGCATCTGCACGACCTTCAGCACGAGGTCGGTGGCGGTGGTGCCTTCGACCATCTTGCCGGTCAGCTTGAAGCCGACGACTTCGGGGATCAGCATGGACACGGGCTGGCCCAGCATCGCGGCCTCGGCCTCGATCCCGCCGACGCCCCAGCCCAGCACGGCCAGACCGTTGACCATGGTGGTGTGGCTGTCGGTGCCGACCAGCGTGTCGGGATAGGCGACCAGATTGCCGTTCTGGTCGGTATCGGTCCAGACGGTCTGGGCCAGATATTCCAGGTTCACCTGGTGGCAGATGCCGGTGCCGGGCGGCACGACGCGGAAGTTGTCGAACGCGCCCTGGCCCCATTTCAGGAACTGGTAGCGTTCCATGTTGCGTTCATATTCCAGATCGACGTTCATCTGGAAGGCGCGCGGGTTGCCGAATTCGTCGATCATCACCGAGTGGTCGATGACCAGATCGACCGGGTTCAGCGGGTTGATCTTCTGCACATCGCCGCCCAGGCCCTTGATGCCATCGCGCATCGCGGCCAGGTCCACCACGGCCGGAACGCCGGTGAAGTCCTGCATCAGAACGCGGGCAGGGCGATAGGCGATCTCGATCGGGTTCTTGCCGCCCTTCTTGCCCCAGTCGGAAAACGCCTTGATGTCATCGACCGAGACGGTCTTGCCGTCCTCGAAGCGCAGCATGTTTTCCAGCACCACCTTGAGCGAGGCGGGCAGCTTGGCGAATTCGCCCAGACCGGCGGCCTCGGCGGCGGGGATGGAATAGTAGGAATAGGATTTGCCGCCGACCACAAGGGTCTTGCGGGTCTTCTGGCTGTCATGTCCGACGGTGACGGTCATCTGCGGCCTCCTGGCTGTCCGGTCGTGCTGGGATCCTGACCCCTGTTCGGGGGCGGGGGAGTCGAGGGCCTTGTATGCAATTGTATGCCGAAAATCCAGCCCCGATCTTGGGCATCATTCGTCGCGCGATGCGGCGGATCCGTCAAGCCGCCGCATCACGGCCGGTCAAAGGATCAGATCGCCTGCGCCGATATCGGGCGCGCCGCTGACATTGACCGAAAAATCCGCCAGCCCGTCACCGGTCAGATCCGCCAGCAGCCGCCCGCCACCGGCATAATAGCGCACCTGGCCTGCCGTGCCGTCGAAGGTCGTGGCCCCGATGAAGCGAAGATCCGTGCCGATCGCCGAGATGTCGATCTTGTCGATGCCGGATTCGAAATCGCTGATCGTGCTGCGATAGCTGCTGTTCGGGCTGTCATCGGCGCGGCTGAAGACAAAGACATCCGCATCGGCGCCGCCCGTCAGCAGATCGCGGCCTGCGCCGCCGTTGATCGTATCGCGCCCCTGGCCGCCATCCAGCGTATCGTTGCCGATGCCGCCGGCCAGCAGGTCCTTGCCGGCGCCCCCGTGCAAGCGATCGTCTCCGGCATCGCCTTGCAGCGTATCATTGCCGGCCCCGCCCGAAAGAGCATCCTGGTCCGTGCCGCCGAACAGCAGATCGTCGCCGCTGTCGCCGGACAGAACGTCATCGCCTGCGCCGCCATACAGCCTGTCCGCCCCGGCCCCGCCTCCCAGCGTGTCGCGCGCGTCGTCGCCATGCAGCGTGTCGGCACCAGCATTGCCTGCAATGTCATCCGCGCCCGTGCCGCCATAGACCAATTCGCCGGCTGCCGAGCCGCGAAGCGTGTCGAAGCCTTCGTTCAGATAGATCGTCGGGGATCTGTTGAAACTTGCGACACCGGACAGATCGAGCAGGTCTGCGCTGCGCGAGCCGTCGATCCAGCTGCGCGTGCCCGATAGCTCGACATGCTCGACCGAGGCCGCATCATCCAGCACCAGCCGGCGATTGCTGAAGCTCGCGGTCACGATGACGGTATCGAACCCGTCGCCGCCAAAGATCACGTCGTTTCCTGCGCCGGGGCTGAGGGTGTCGTCGCCCTCGCCGCCATAAAGCGTGTCGTTGCCCGAGCCGCTGTACAGTCGATCATCGCCCTGATCGCCATAAAACAGCCCATTGCCGATGGAATCGCTCAGCAGGTCATGGCCCGAGCCGCCATGCAGCGTATCGTGCCCGGCGTCACCGAACAGCGTGTCGTTCCCGGCATTGCCTGCCAGCAGATCGTTCCCCGCTCCGCCAAAGACGGAATCGTTGCCGGCCGTGCCAAAGAAGTCGTCGTTGCCGGCATAGGTGCGGAAGATGAACTTGCCGCTGCCCGAGGTGATGCCGCTCAGATCCAGGATGTCGCGGGTGTCGGTGCCGTTCAGCGCATGGGTGGTCGTCGTGACGCTGGAGGCCATGGTTTCCACCAGGCTTTCGGCCCCCAGATAGAGGCGCGTGTAGGTCTGGCTGTTGCTGGTGAACAGGACCGTATCGGTGCCGCTGCCGCCATAGATCCGGTCGACGCCCCCCGAGGCGACCAGCGTATCGTTGCCGGCGCCGCCGATCAGCCGGTCATTGCCGGCGCCGCCATCCAGATAGTCGTCGCCGCCAAGCCCCTTGAGCCAGTCCCTGCCAGCGCCGCCATAGACCCTGTCGTCCAAGTTTGCGCCGACGAAGGTGTCGTTGCCATCATGCAGCGCAAACCCGAAACCGGCCCGCACCCCGTATTGCTGCACGCCTTGCAGATCGAAAAGATTGTCGCCGTCGGTTCCGTTGAGCGCCCAGATCACCGGGGCATAAAGGACGGTGAAATTCGTCCCGTTCCCGGCATCAAGCGCCGTCAGCGACGGGTTTTCGATGTAGTCATGGACATAGGTCAGCTGTCCGTCGATCAGGACAATCGGCATTCGGGCCCCCTGAATTCTTGATGAGTTTGGCCCCAGATGCGACCGGCTTGGCCTGACCCTAGGGAAATCTGGTTTGTGGATCAACCTCTTGCAGGGTTTTTCTGCCAACGCAAAGGCAGGCCTTGCCGCAGGGGGCGCAGATCACGGACTGTCGCGGCCTGCAGGGCAAGGCGTCGGGGCAGGATCGGATCGCCCGTCAGACCCCGGGGGCGATCCATCCGGCAGGACCGAAAAGTCCGCCTGCCCGCCGCCCCCGATCCGCGCCGCAGGGAATGGCGGCGCAGCCCGACCCGAAGGCGGCATCGGCTGAAACCGGGCGCGCCTTTGCGCCGTCCGCGCAGGCACAAGCGGGCATCCGTCTCGCGCTGGCGTGGAAAAAGGCTGGGTCGCACTCGCAATTCCTTGATTGGCGGCGCCCCCCTTGGCGGGTTAAGGACGGTCAGGGGACACGGCAGGGGACTTGGGTATGACGGCAGCGGCATGGCTGGGCAGGGCAGGGTGTGCGGCGCTGGTGGCCCTTGGGGCATTGACCGCACCGGCGGCGCTGGCCCAGCAGGCGCCGGTGGTCGTGGAACTGTTTACCTCGCAAGGCTGCATTGCCTGCCCGCCAGCCGATGCCTTCTTTGCCGAACTGGCCGATCAGCCGGGCGTCATCGCCCTCGCGCTGCATGTCGACTACTGGGATTACCTCGGCTGGGAGGACAGCTTTGCCGCGCCCGCCTTCACCCAGCGGCAAAAGCGCTATGCAAGGGCCGCCAGTGCGCGGATGATCTACACCCCGCAAGTGATCGTGAACGGGCAGGACCGGGTCGAAGGCACCCGCCCCCAGGCCATCATCGACAGCATCACGGCCCGTGCGGCCACCCCCCCGCGCGTCACCCTCAGCGTGACCAGCGGGGCAGGGGGGCTGGTGATCGACGTCGATGCCGACCCGCCCCTCGACAAGGCGGCCGTGATCCAGCTGGTCCGCTATCACCCCGAGGAAACCGTCGAGATCGAGCGCGGCGAGAACGCGGGCCAGACGATCACCTATCGCAACATCGTCACCGACTGGCGGCCGATCGCCGACTGGCCCGGCCAGGCACCGCTGCGCATCGAGACGCCCGATCCCGGCGCGGATCCGCTGGTCGTGATCGTCCAGCAGGCCGGACCCGGCCCGATTCTGGCCGCGGCGCGCCTCGACGACTAGACCGATTGCAGGCTTGCGGCCCCGGCTTGTGCCTGATACCTGCCAGATCAAGTCTTTGTCTTTCACTCGGATAAGGAAAGCCGGTCCGGTGCCCGTTCCTCCCCGCCTGACGGCCCAGGGCCTTGTGCGCCGCTTTGGCGGCCGGGCGGTGGTCGATGATGTATCGCTGACAATCGCTGCGGGGCAGGTGACCTGCCTGCTTGGCCCGTCGGGCTGCGGCAAATCCACCACCTTGCGCATGATCGCCGGGGTCGAAACGCCCGATGCCGGGATCGTGGC
Organism: Gemmobacter nectariphilus DSM 15620; assembly: GCF_000429765.1. Lineage (GTDB taxonomy): Bacteria > Pseudomonadota > Alphaproteobacteria > Rhodobacterales > Rhodobacteraceae > Wagnerdoeblera > Wagnerdoeblera nectariphila. The sequence goes on from NZ_AUCM01000003.1 coordinate 218,110, forward strand.
GATCGACGGCCAGACGGTGTGCGGCCAAGGCGCACAGGTGCCGCCCGAACGCCGCTCGGTCGGGTTGATGTTCCAGGATTTCGCGCTGTTCCCGCATCTGAGCGTGGCCGACAACGTGGGGTTCGGCATCGTTCATCTGCCAGGCCCCGAACGCCGCGCCCGCATTGGCGAGCTGCTGGAGCGGGTGAACCTGCCCGGCTTTGCCAGCAAGTTCCCGCACGAGCTGTCGGGGGGCGAACAACAGCGCGTGGCCCTGGCCCGCGCCCTGGCCCCGCGCCCGCGCGTGATGCTGATGGATGAGCCCTTCTCGGGCCTCGACAATCGCCTGCGCGACGGGATCCGCGATGCGACGCTCGATCTGCTCAAGGACACCGGCACGGCGGTGCTGCTGGTCACGCATGAACCCGACGAGGCGATGCGCATGGCCGACGAGATCGCCCTGATGCGCGGTGGCCGCATCATGCAGCGCGGCGCGCCCTACAACATCTACAATGCCCCGGTCGACAAGGCGGCGGCAGCCTTCTTCAGCGATATCAACGTGATCCGCGGGGTGTCGCGGGGGGCACTGACCGAAACGCCCTTTGGCGCCTTCCTCACGCCCGGCCATGCCGATGGTGCCCCGGTCGATATCGTGATCCGGCCCCAGCATCTGAAGATCGACTTTGACCGCGCCGGCCGCGGCCCGAACCCCACCCCGCAGGACGGAACGCCCGCCCGCGGCACGGTCGCCCGCGCCCGCTTTCTTGGCCGCGAAAGCCTGGTCGAGTTCCTTATGGAGTTCGATGGATCCACCCTGACCGCCGCCGTCCCCGGCGTCTTCCTGCCGCGCCCCGGCACCGTGCTGTGGTTGATGATCCGGCGCGATCGCTGCTTCGTCTTTCCGGCCGCGCAGCCGCTCTCCACCGGCGCCTGACGGCGCCCTTTCATCTGTCCGCAAATATCCTCAGGGGGTGAATTGGCCGCCAGGCCAAGAGGGGGCAGAATGCCCCCTTGCCCCCCGCCGCCTCACTCCGGCACGAACCGCAGCGCGACACCGTTGATGCAATAGCGCAGGCCGGTGGGCGGCGGGCCGTCGGGGAAGACATGGCCCAGATGCGCATCGCAGCGCGTGCAATGCACCTCGGTCCGGCGCATGTTGTAGCGCGTGTCCTCGGTATAGCCGACCGGCCCGTCTTCCTTGGCCGACGTAAAGGATGGCCAGCCGCAATAGCTTTCGAACTTGGTGTCCTGATCGAACAGCGGCGCATCGCAGCAGATGCAATGATAGGTGCCTGGCACCTTGGGAAAGCCCTCGTGGCTGCCGGCGCGTTCGGTGCCGTGATGGCGCGTCACCTCATAGGCCAGATCCGACAGTTGCGCCCGCCATTCGGCATCCGACTTCACCACCTTGTCCATGCGCGTTGCCTCCTTGCCCGGTGTCATGTCCCGGCCATAAGATGGGCCTATCCTGGGGCAAGGCAAGGGGCCATGCAGGGGGCGGGGGCGTCGATGCTGACATTGGCCAGGGGGCGCTATGCGGCTTCCTTTGCACAGACCGCAGGCGAGGTCGCCGCGGCCCAGGCGCTGCGGCAGCTGTGCTTTCGCGGCACGGCGGGGCTGGATGCCGACGGGTTCGATGCGATCTGCCGCCATGTGCTGGTGCATGACGTGCCTTCGGGCGCGCTGGTGTGCTGCTTTCGCCTGCTGCCGCTCAATTCCGGCTGCGAGATCGGGCGCAGCTATTCCGCGCAATATTATGACCTGGCCGCGCTCAGCGCCTTTGACAAGCCGATGGTCGAGATGGGCCGCTTTTGCATTCACCCCGACTGGCACGATCCTGACATCCTGCGCATCGCCTGGGGGGCGCTGACACGGTTCGTCGATGACGAAGGGATCGGCATGTTGTTCGGCTGTTCCTCGTTCAAGGGAACCGAGGCCGACCCGTACCTCGATGCCTTTGCCAAGCTGCGCGCGGGCCATCTGGCGCCGCGCCGCTGGCTGCCGCGGGTCAAGGCGCCGCGGGTCTTCCGCTTTGCCCGCCGCCTTGCGCGGCGCGAACCCGATGCGCGGCGCGCCGCGCTGACCATGCCGCCGCTGCTGCGCACCTATCTGATGATGGGGGGCTGGGTGTCGGATCATGCGGTGGTGGATGGCGATCTGAACACGCTGCATGTGTTCACCGGCCTCGAAATCGGCGCCATCCCCCCGGCGCGGGCCCGCGCCTTGCGGATGGTCGCGGGCTGAGTCCCGTTGGCCACAGGTGGGCGGCAATATCTGGTGCCGGGGCGCGCGGCGGCTGGCAGGGATGCGATATTGCGCTATCCTCGGGGGCAGAGCAGCAATAAACCACAAGGAAGACCCCCATGCGTTGCCCGTTCTGCGGCAATATCGACACGCAGGTGAAGGATTCCCGGCCGGCCGAAGATCACGTCTCGATCCGCCGCCGCCGTTTCTGCCCTGCCTGCGGTGGCCGCTTCACCACCTATGAACGCGTCCAGCTGCGCGATCTGGTCGTCGTCAAATCCTCTGGCAAGCGCGAGGATTTCGACCGCTCCAAGCTGGAACGCTCGATCCGCATCGCCATGCAAAAGCGCCCTGTCGAGCCCGAGCGGATCGATCAGATGATTTCAGGCATCGTGCGCCGGCTGGAATCCATGGGCGAGACCGACATCTCCTCGAAGGTGATCGGCGAGATCGTCATGGAAACGCTCGCCCGGATCGACACCGTGGGCTATGTGCGCTTTGCCAGCGTTTACAAGAACTTCCAGGAAGCCGGCGACTTTGACCGCTTCGTGGCAGAGCTTCGCCCCAAGGTGCGCGAGGACGAATGAGCCAAGACGACGGGCGCCACATGGCCCATGCGCTCGCGCTGTCTCGGCGCGGGCTGGGGCGGGTGTGGCCGAACCCTTCGGTCGGCTGCGTCATCGTCAAGGATGGCGTGGTGGTCGGGCGCGGGGTCACCGCGCCCGGCGGGCGCCCCCATGCCGAGCCGCAGGCGCTGGCCATGGCCGGCGCGGCCGCGCGCGGGGCCACCGCCTATGTGACGCTCGAGCCTTGCGCCCATCATGGCAAGACCCCGCCTTGTGCCAATGCGCTGGTGGCGGCCGGGGTCGCGCGTGTCGTCTCGGCGCTGCAAGACCCCGATCCGCGCGTCTCGGGCGGTGGTCATGCGATCCTGCGCGCGGCGGGGATCGCGGTGACGACCGGCGTGATGGAGGCCGAGGCGCGGGCGGTGCAGCAGGGCTTTCTGTCGCGCATCACCCTTGGCCGGCCGATGCTGACGCTGAAACTGGCGCTGTCGGTCGATGGCCGGATCGCCACCGCCAGCGGCGAAAGCCGCTGGATCACCGGCCCCGAGGCGCGCGCCCGCGTGCATCTGATGCGCGCCAGCCACGATGCGGTGCTGGTCGGTGGTGGCACCGCGCGGGCGGATGATCCCGAACTGACGGTGCGCGGCCTTGGCATCGGCGCGCAGCCGGTGCGGATCGTCGCGGCCTCGCGCCTTGATCTGCCGCGCGGCGGGCGGATGGAGGCGGCGATTGCCCACGGGCCGTTCTGGCTGGTCCATGGCCCCGACGCCCCCGAAGAGGCCCGGGCCTATTGGGCGGCGCGCGGTGCGCGGCTGATCGGGTGCCGCGCCGGGGCAGGCGGGCTGGACGCCGGGGCCCTGATGCAGGCGCTGGGGGCCGAAGGGCTGACCCGCGTCTTTTGCGAAGGCGGCGGCCAGTTCGCCGCCGCGCTGGTCGGGGCGGGCCTTGTCGACCGGCTGGAGGTCTTTGGCGCCGGGCTGTTGCTGGGCGCGGATGGCCGGGCGGGCCTTGGCGTGCTGGGCCATGATCGGCTGGCCGAGGCGCCGCGGTTCCGGCTGGTCTCGGCAGGGACTGTCGGCGCCGATGTCTGGCAAAGCTGGGCCCAGGGCTGAGGCTTTGGTGCCTGTGGTGGGCCGGGCAGGGGGGCCTTCTGCCCCCCGGCGCGCAGGCGCGCCTCCCCCCGAGGATATTTTCGGACAGATGAAGGGGCGCCCGTTTCAGCAGGCTGAATTCGCGCGGCCCGGGCTTGTCTTGTGGTCCTGACTGGCGATGATCGTTCCGGGCGCGGAGGGGCGCCGGTCGAGAGGAGACATCATGGGCCGTCAGCCGCCTGCCGCACGTTCCGATTACGCCGCCTTTCAGCCGGTGCCGACCCGGTGGGAGGACAACGACCGCTATGGCCACATGAACAATGCCGTGCATTACCGGCTGGTCGATACGGCGGTGAACCGCTGGCTGATCGGTGCGGGCCTGCTGGATCTGAAGGCGGGGGACCGTATCGGCCTCGTGGTGGAAAGCGGCTGCCGCTATCATGCCGAGATGGGCTTTCCCGATGATGTGACGGCGGGGCTGCGGATCGGCCATCTGGGCGGATCGTCGGTGCGCTGGGAGGTGGGCCTTTTTCGCAACCACGACGACCATGCGACGGCCGAGGCGCATTTCGTGCACGTCTATGTGAATGCGGCAACGCGTCGGCCCGAACCCTTGCCGGACAGCTGGCGTGCGGCCATGGCGGGGCTGCTGCGCGGCTGAGCGCCGCCTTGCCATCTGTCCGCCTCGCAGCTAGGGTGCGCGCCGCAATTGCCCCCGGTCCGCAGGTCCGCGGGCCACGAGCCATGGCCGCACGCGGCCACCAGAAAGGACGACGATGTTCGCAACCCCCGCATTCGCCCAGACCGCCGGCGGCGCTGCTGGCGCCTTCACCAGCTTTGTGCCGCTGATCCTGATCTTCGGGATCATGTATTTCCTGCTGATCCGGCCGCAGCAGAAGAAGATGAAGGAACACCGCAACATGGTCGAGGCGCTGCGCCGCGGTGACACCGTGCTGACCCAGGGCGGCATCATCGGCAAGGTGGTCAAGGTCAAGGAAGACGGCGAGGTCGAGGTCGAGATCGCCGATGGCATCAAGGTGCGCGTCGTCAAGTCGACCATCGCCCAGGTGCTGAACAAGACCGAGCCTGCGGCGTCGTGATCTGACCATGCCGCAGCCCCTTGCCGAGGCGCTGGCCCTGCCGGGGCTGTGGGTTCTGGGGCTGGCCGCGGTGCTGGCCGGCCTAGTGCGCGGGTTTTCGGGCTTTGGCTCGGGGCTGGTCTACATGCCGATTGCGGGGGCGGTCCTGTCGCCCGCGCAAGCCGTGGCGGTTCTGGTGGTGATGGATCTGCTGGGGCCGCTGGCCAATCTGCCGGGCGCCTTGCGCACCGGAACCCCGCGTGAAATCGGGCTTCTGGGTCTGGGCATGTTGCCAGGCCTGCCGCTGGGTGTTGCGGCGCTGTTCCTTGTCGATCCGTCGATGTTCCGCTGGTCTGTCAGCCTGATCGCGCTGGCGACGGTGGCCGCGCTGGTCGCGGGCTGGCGCTGGCATGGCCCGCGCGGGCGGTCCCTGACCATGGCGACCGGCTTCATGTCGGGCCTTGTCGGCGGGGCGACGGCCCTGCCGGGGCCGCCGGTGATCCTTTACTACATGGCCAGCCCCCTGCCGATCGCGCAGGTGCGGGCCAATCTGACCATGTTCCTGCTGATGGTCGATCTGGGCCTTGTCAGCGTTCTGGGGGCCAGCGGGCAATTGTCCTGGGCGCTTGCGACAGTATCGCTCATGCTGCTGGTGCCCTTCAGCCTTGCCAACGGGTTGGGTTCGGCCCTATTCCGTCCCGAACGGGCACGGGCTTACCGGCTGCTGTCCTGGGGGCTGATCGCTGCTTCCGCCATCGCGGGGCTGCCGTTCTGGAAAGGCTGAACCGATGAAACTCTCCGAGGTGCAGTTCGGCGCGCTGGTCCCGGTCGATGGCTATGGGCCGGGGTTCTTCCGCGTGGGCGGGGCCGTGCTGCACGGCCCGGTGCTGGTGCGGCCCGACGGGGGCGGCGCCTGGGGCGGGCTGGACGATGCGGCCGCGCTGCTGGCGCTGGCCGGATCGGTCGACGTGATCTTTTGCGGCATGGGGGCCGAAATCGCCCCGCTGCCGCGCGCGCTGCGCGAGGCGCTCGAGGCAGAGGGGCTGGGCGTCGAGATCATGGCAACGCCAGCCGCCTGCCGCACCTACAACGTCTGCCTTGCCGAAGGGCGCCGGGTCGCGGCGGCCCTGTTGCCGCTCTGACATGCTGGAGGTGCGCGATCTTGCCATCGCCCGCGGCGGCATCGCGGTGCTCGAGCGCCTGAGCTTCCGGGTCGGTCCGGGTCAGGCGCTGGTGCTGCGCGGCCCCAACGGGTGCGGCAAGACAACGCTTTTACGCACGCTGTCGGGCTTGCAGCCGCCGCTGGACGGGCAGGTGACGCTGGCCGCCGACAGCCTCGCCTATGCCAGCCATGCCGACGGGCTGAAACCCACGCTGAGCGTGACCGAAAACCTGATGTTCTGGGCGGCGGTCTTTGGCACCGGCCGCGCGGCGGTCGAGACGGCGACCGACCGGATGAACCTGCGCCCCTTGGCGGCGCGCGCGGCGCAGAACCTGTCGGCCGGGCAAAAGCGCCGCCTTGGCCTTGCGCGGATGATGCTGACCGGCCGCCCGGTCTGGGCGCTGGATGAACCCACCGTTTCGCTGGACGCCGCATCGGTCGCGCTGTTCGCGGCCATGGTGCGCGCGCATCTTGAAAACGGCGGTGCGGCGGTGATCGCGACCCACATCGACCTTGGCCTTGCCGAGGCCGAGATCCTCGACCTTGCCCCCTTCAAGGCCCGACCGCCCAGCCAAGGCGGCAGCAAGGGCGCCTTCGACGAGGCTTTTGCATGAGCCTTTCGCTTCATCTTTCCACAAATACCCAAAAAACGCGTCAGCCCGCGCGCCATCGGGCCGGTCTGGCCCCCACCGCCCCGCCCACCTGCGGACCGGAGGCCCCATGCTGGCGCTTTTGACCCGCGATCTGCGGCTGGCGGTGCGGGCAGGCGGGGGCTTCGGGCTGGGCCTTGGGTTCTTCCTGATCCTGTGCGTCCTCGTGCCGCTGGGGGTTGGTCCCGAAGGCGGGCGTCTGGCCTCGATCGCGCCGGGGATCCTGTGGGTGGGGGCGATGCTGGCCTGCCTGCTCTCGCTGGATCGCATCTTTGCGCTGGACTGGGAGGATGGCTCGCTGGATCTGCTGGCCACTGCCCCGCTGCCGCTGGAAGGGGCGGTCGCGATGAAGGCGCTGGCGCATTGGATCGTGACGGGCCTGCCGCTGGTGATTGCGGCCCCTGTGCTGGGGGTGCTGCTGCATTTGCCGGTTGCGGCGCAGCCCTGGCTGGTGGTGTCCTTGCTGCTGGGCACGCCCGCCCTGTCGGTGATCGGCGCTTTTGGCGCGGCGCTGACAGTGGGGCTGCGACGCGGTGGCCTCTTGCTTTCGCTGCTGGTCCTGCCGCTTTATGTGCCGACGCTGATCTTCGGGGCCGAGATCGTCCGGCGCGGCGCCGAGGGGATGGCGCTGGCCACGCCCCTGTTGCTGCTGACCGGGGTTTCGCTGGGCAGTGTCGCCCTGTTGCCCCTTGCCGCCGCCGCCGCGCTGCGCATCAACCTCAGGTGATGCGGCATCGGGCCGATTGAGTGACCACCCGCAACCCGCTAAGGAAGCCATATGTCGCTGTGGGAATACGCCAACCCCCGGAAGTTCATGGAAACCTCGGCCCTTGTGCTGCCGTGGCTGTGGGCGCTTGCGCTTGTCTGTCTGCTGGGCGGGCTGGCCTGGGGGTTCTTCTTCACGCCCGATGATTACAAGCAGGGCTCGACCGTCAAGATCATCTACATCCATGTGCCGGCCGCGATGATGGCGATCAATGCCTGGGTGATGATGCTGATCGCCTCGCTGATCTGGCTGGTGCGGCGCCATCATGTCTCGGCGCTGGCGGCGCGGGCGGCGGCGCCGGTGGGCATGACCTTCACGCTGATCGCGCTGGCCACCGGGGCGTTCTGGGGTCAGCCGATGTGGGGCACCTGGTGGGAATGGGATCCGCGGCTGACCTCGTTCCTGATCCTGTTCCTGTTCTACCTGGGCTATGTGGCCTTGTGGGAGGCGATCGACAACCCCGACACGGCAGCGGATCTGACCGGGGTGCTGTGCCTGGTCGGATCGGTCTTTGCGGTGCTGTCGCGCTATGCGGTGAACTTCTGGAACCAGGGGCTGCACCAGGGCGCCTCGCTCAGCCTCGACAAGCGGGAAAACGTCTCGGACGTCTACTGGTTTCCGCTGCTGATCTGCATTGCAGGGTTTGTCCTTTTGTTCGTCGCGCTTGTGCTGCAGCGCACCCGCACCGAAATTCGTCTGCGCCGGATCAAGGCGCTGGAAGCACGCGAGAGGCTGGCCTGATGCCCGAGCTTGGAAAATATGCCGTTGCGGTGCTGTCGTCCTATGGGGTGACGCTGGCATTGCTGGCGGGGCTGGTCGGGCTGACCTTCTGGCGCGCGGGGCGCGTCAAGGCGGCGCTGCGCGAAATCGAGGCAAGGCAGGGGAAGGGCTCTGATGGCTGAGACCGGGGACAAGCGCCGTGCGCCGATGCGCTGGCTGATCTTCATTCCGCCGGCGGTGTTCGGCATTCTGGTCGGGCTGTTCCTGTTCGGCATGTACCGCGACGACCCCGACGCGCTGCCCTCGACCCTTGTGGGGCGCGCGGCGCCGGTGTTGCAGGTCTCGCAGCTGGGCAGCGCGCCCTTGACCACCGATGCGCTGCTGGCCGCGCCGGGGGTGAAGCTGGTGAACTTCTGGGCCAGCTGGTGCGCGCCGTGCCGGGCCGAACATCCGTTCCTGACCGAGCTTGCCGGGCAGGGCGTGCCGATCCATGGCATCAACTACAAGGACAAGCCCGATCAGGCGCTTGGCTTCCTTGAGGAACTTGGCAGCCCCTATGCCACGATGGGCGCCGACCCGACAGGGCGCACGGCGATCGAATGGGGCGTATATGGCGTGCCCGAGACCTATGTGATCGACAGCGCCGGCAAGGTGGTCTTGCGCTTTGCCGGGCCGATCACCCGGCAGGAATATGAGCGCACGATCCGCCCGGCGCTGGAAGCGGCAAGATAGGGGCGCGG
>NZ_AUCM01000003.1:227116-636682 GCF_000429765.1 Gemmobacter nectariphilus DSM 15620
CCGCCAAAGGGGGCTGTCTGCCCCCTTTGGAAACCCCCTAGGGTATTTGTGGCAAGGTGATGGAGCAATTTTTCCCTTGCGATGCCCCGCGCCTGCGTTACCCCTTGAGCCAGATATCGCGGAGGTGGGGATGAGCGGTCTTCTGGCGTTGCTCGATGATGTGGCGGCGATTGCCAAGGTCGCGGCGGCCTCGGTCGACGATATCGCGGGCGCGGCGGCCAAGGCCGGGGCAAAGGCCGCGGGTGTGGTGATCGACGATGCCGCCGTGACGCCGAAATATGTGCATGGCTTCGAGGCCAAGCGCGAATTGCCGATCATCGGGCGGATCGCCCTGGGATCGCTGCGCAACAAGCTGATCTTGCTGTTGCCGGCGGCGCTGCTGCTCAATGCCTTTGCCCCCTGGATCATCACCCCGCTTCTGATGCTGGGCGGCGCCTATCTGTGCTTTGAGGGGGCGGAAAAGGTGCTGCATGCGCTGTTGCCCCATCCCCCCCATGCGGTCGAAGTGGCGCATGACACCAAGGACCCGACGCATCTGGAAGAGGAAAAGGTCTCGGGCGCGATCAAGACCGATTTCATCCTGTCGGCCGAGATCATGACCATTGCCCTGGCCGCCATTCCCGATGGCCCGCTGTGGCAAGAGGCGGTGGCGCTGGCCATTGTCGGGGTCGCAATCACGCTGCTGGTCTATGGTGCGGTGGCGCTGATCGTGAAGATGGACGACATCGGGCTGCATTTGGCCGCCGTGGGGCGGCTGGCGCCGACGCGCGCGCTGGGGCGCGGTCTGGTCAAGGGGATGCCGGGGGTGATGTGGCTGCTGTCCACGGTCGGGACGGCGGCGATGCTGTGGGTTGGCGGGTCGATCATCGTGCATGGGCTCGAGGTGCTGGGGATGCCCTGGCTGGGCCACACGATTCACGATCTGGCGCATATGGCCGAAGTGGCGCTGCCCTCGGTCGCGGCGGCGGCCGCCTGGCTGGCCAAGGCCGTGCTGGATGGCATCTTCGGCCTGATCCTGGGCCTTGCGGTCATTCCGCCGGCAACCGGCGTCATCGCACCGATCTGGGCGGCACTCCGGCGTTGATCGGGCCTTGCGGCTGCCGGGGCGCGGGGCCAGAGTGGCGCCGCACGGGAAATGGAGGCTGCTGCAATGGTCTGGCAAGTATTCGACGGTCACAACGATCTGCTGCTGCGTTTGATGCAGGCGCCAGACCGGCGCGAGGCGATCTGGCTGACCGGCGAGGGCAAGGGCCATCTTGACCTGCCGCGCATGAAGCAGGGCGGCTTTGCGGCTGGCTTCTTTGCCATCTATATCCCCTCGCCGGTCGCGCATGATGCGCCGGACTACATGACGATGATGGACAACCCGCCCTATGCGCTGCCCTTGCCCGATCTGATCGGCCACGAGGCCGCCCAGCCCGTGGCGCTGGCCATGGCGGCGCATCTGCTGTGGATGGAGCGGTCCTCGCAAGGCGCCTTCAAGGTGGTGCGCGACATGGCGGACCTGCGCGCCTGCCTGACCAGCGGCACCATCGCCGGGATCATGCACATGGAAGGCGCCGAGGCGATCGACGAGGGGCTGGATGCGCTGCACGCCTTTCATGCGCTGGGGCTGCGCAGCCTTGGCCCGGTCTGGTCGCGCCCGACGATCTTTGGCCATGGCGTGCCGTTCCAGTTCCCCGGCCAGCCCGATACCGGGCCCGGCCTGACCGATGCCGGCAAGCGGCTGGTGCGCGAATGCAACCGGCTGGGCATCATGGTTGACCTTAGCCACCTGAACGAAAAGGGCTTTGACGATGTGGCGGCGATTTCCGATGCGCCGCTGGTCGCCACCCATTCCAACGCCTGGGCCGTGACCCCGTCGACCCGTAACCTGACCGATCGCCAGCTGGAAATCATCCGCGACAGCCGCGGCATGGTGGGCCTGAACTTCGCCACCGTCTTCCTGCGCGAGGACGGGCGCCAGAACGCGGCCATGGGCTGGGACCCGATCCTGCGCCACCTGGATCACCTGCTGGACAAGCTGGGCGAGGATCACGTCGGCCTTGGCTCGGACTTTGATGGCGCCACCGTGCCCGAAGGGATCGGCGATGTGACAGGCCTGCCCAACCTGACCGCCGCGATGGAGGCCCATGGCTATGGCCCGACGCTGATGAAGAAGCTGACCTGCGACAATTGGGTTGGCCTTCTGGACCGCACCTGGAAATAGCCGCGCGGCGCTGAAGCGAAAAGGGCAGGCGCCGATCGCGCCCGCCCCTTCATCTGTCCAGAAATATCCCGGGGGGTGAATGCGGCGCAAGCCGCAGAGGGGGGCTGGCCCCCCTCTCTCTCCACCTCAGAGCAGCGCCTTGGCCCTTTCGGCCACCGCCTCGGCGGTGATGCCGAATTCGGCATAAAGCCGCTCGGCCGGGGCCGAGGCGCCAAAGCCCTCCATCCCGACAAAGGCCGATTTCGCCTCGCGCCCGCGCTCGCCCAGCAGCCAGCGGTCCCAGCCACCAGCGCGCAGGGCGGCCTCGACGGCGATGCGCACGGTGCCGGCCGGCAGCACGCGGCGGCGATAGGCCTCGGGCTGGGCCGCGAACAGTTCCATCGACGGCATCGACACCACGCGGGTCGGCACGCCCTCGGCCTCGAGCAGATCGCGCGCCTTGACGGCGATTTCCACCTCGGACCCGGTGGCCATCAGCACGACCTGCGCCTTGGCCGACGCCTCGAGCAGCACATAGCCGCCCTGTGCGGTCAGGTTCCTGGGCGTGAAGTCCTTGCGCAGGGTCGGCAGGTTCTGCCGGCTCAGCGCGAGGACCGACGGGCGGTTCGTCTGGGTCAGCGCGATTTCCCAGGCTTCGGCGGTTTCCACCGCATCGGCCGGGCGGAAGGTCAGCGTGTTGGGCGTCGCGCGGCAGATCGCCAGATGTTCCACCGGCTGGTGGGTCGGGCCATCCTCGCCCAGACCGATCGAGTCATGCGTCATCACATAGACCGTCGGCACCCCCATCAGCGCCGACAGGCGCATCGCGCCGCGGGCATAGTCGGTAAAGCACAGGAAAGTGCCGCCATAGGGCCGCACGCCGCCATGCAGCGCCATGCCGTTCATCGCCGCCGCCATGCCATGTTCGCGGATGCCATAGTGGATATAGCGGCCCTTGCGGTTCTCGGGGGTGAAGACGTCCAGATCGCCGGTCCTGGTCAGGTTCGACCCCGACAGGTCGGCCGAGCCGCCCATGGTTTCCGGCATCACCGGGTTGATCACCGCCAGTGCCATTTCGCTGGCCTTGCGCGTGGCCACCTTGGGCAGCTTTTCCGCCAGATCCTTCTTCAGCGCACGGATCGCCGGGACCAGCTTCTTCGGTGCCTCGCCCGCCATGATGCGGGTGAATTCGGCCTGGCGGGCCCTGGACAGGGTCGCGAACCGCTCTTCCCAGGCGGCGCGTTCTGCCGCGCCGCGCGCGCCGATGGCTTCCCAGGCGGCCTTGATCTCGGCCGGGATCACGAAGGGGCCATGGGGCCAGCCATAGATCTCCTTGGTCGCGGCGATTTCCGCATCGCCCAGCGGCGAGCCATGCGCCGAGGCGCTGTCCTGCTTCTTGGGCGAGCCAAAGCCGATATGCGTCTTGCAATCGACCAGAACCGGGCGGTTCGACGTTTTGGCCTCGGTCAGGGCGCGGTCAATGTCGGCCGGGTCATGGCCATCGCAGGAAATCACCTTCCAGCCCGAGGCGGCAAAGCGCTTCTTCTGGTCGGTGATGTCGGACAGCGAGATCCGCCCATCGATGGAAATGTCGTTGTTGTCCCACAGAACGATCAGGTTCTTCAGGCGCTGCATCCCGGCAAGGCCGATGGCCTCCTGGCTGATGCCCTCCATCAGGCAGCCGTCGCCGGCGATCACCCAGGTGCGGTGGTTGACGGTCTTGGCGCCAAAGCGGGCACGCAGCGATTCCTCGGCCATGGCAAAGCCGACGGCGTTGGAAATGCCCTGACCCAGCGGGCCGGTGGTGGTCTCGACGCCCTTCACATGGCCATATTCCGGGTGGCCTGCGGTGATCGCGCCCCACTGGCGGAAGTTGCGGATCTGATCGAGCGTCATGTCGGCATAGCCGGTCAGATGCAGCAGCGCATAGATCAGCATCGAGCCATGGCCGGCCGACAGGATGAAGCGGTCGCGGTCCGCCCAGTCGGGGGCGCTGGCGTCGAATTTCAGGTGCCGCTCGAACAGCACGGTGGCCACATCGGCCATGCCCATCGGCATGCCGGGGTGGCCGGAATTGGCGGCCTGCACGGCATCCATCGCAAGGGCGCGGATCGCGGTGGCCTTTTGCCAGTGGTCGGGGTGGGTGGCGCGCAGGGTGGCGATGTCCACGGGGCTCTCCTGTCCGTTGGGGCCGGGGCGGCTTGGCCGTCTGATACCAGCCTGACCTGCCTTTGCAAGCGTTCCGCAGCTTTCTGGCGCCTTGGGGTGGCGGATTCCGGTGCACGGGCGGCACCGGCCCTTGCGAGCGGCCGCCGGGGCGGGCACAATGGCCGCGTAGCCGAGCAGAAACGGAACCGGCAGGCAGGCCATGCACAACCTTGACGAACACGAACGGCGCCTTGCTGCCGCAATGGCGCGCATCTCCGCCGTCGCCGCCCAGTTGATGGAGCCGCCGGCGGCCGGGCAAACCGTTGCCGAACCCGATACCGCCTCCGAGGTCGAGATTGCCCGCCTCAACCGCGCGCTCGACGAGGCGAGTGCCCGCAACGAGGAGCTGTCAGCCCATCTTGGCACCGCCGTCGCCCAGATGGAGGCCAGCGCCGCGCTCGAGGCGCAGCTGGCCGCCCAGGCGGCGCGCATCGACGCCCAGGCGGTGGACCTGCAGCGGATGCGCATGGCCAATGTCCAGATGCGCGAGGCCCTGCGGTCCTTGCGCGAGGCGCTGGAAGGCGGCGTGCCCGATGCGGGCCATATCAACCGCGCGCTTCAGGCCGAGCTTGATGGCCTGCGGGCTGCCCGCAAGGCCGAGGTGGCCGATCTGGACCTGCTGCTCGACTCGCTGGCCCCGCTTCTGGATGAGGCCGAGGCCCCCGCAACGCTGGAGTCTGACGATGCCCGAGCTTGACATCACCATTGGCGGGCGGGCCTTTCAGGTCGCCTGCCAGCCTGGCGAAGAGGATTTCCTGCGCGCCGCTGCTGCCTTGCTCGATGCCGAGGCCGCACCGCTGGCGGCCCATGCTGGCCGTATGCCCGAATCGCGCCTGCTGCTGATGGCGGGCCTGATGCTGGCCGACCGCTTTGCCGGCGTCGAGGATCAGCTGCGCCGCGCCGAGGCCCGGCTGCGCGATCTTGAATCGCGCCCCGCCCCGCAGCCCGAACGCGTCGAGGTTCCGGTCGAGGTGCGGGTGGAAATCCCGGTCGTGCCGCAAGCTGTTCTGGACCGCCTCGCCAGCATGGCCGCCGAGGCCGAGGCCCTGGCCGAAGCACTGGAAGACCGCGCCGGCGCGCTGGCTGACGCCGCCGTCAGCGGCGACTGACCCGCCAGCGGCCGTCAACGCCGATCCCTTGCAGAGGCGCGCGGGCAAAGACCCGCCGCCTGCGGGGTTCGGCCTGATCCAGAAATGCCCGGGGATCGGCCTGCAGCTCGGCAAATGGCCGGATTGGTCAAAAGGGGGGCAAAAGGCCCCCAACGTCCTTTGACCTTTCCTGACATGCTGGTGTTCGCATCGTCCGGAACAATGCCGGTTGCATCGGGTTTGCGTTGACCTGTTGCCGTGTCCATGGCGATCGGCGGCCCGCTTTTGTCAGGGGGCTGCGGACCTCCTGTAATTCACGTCCCGCCTTGCAGCCGCCGGACAAGCAGCCCCGCGGCTGGCGGGCATGATCGATCTGCGGTCCGCACTGGGGCCGCTTGTCGGCCGAGGACCATGCCGATGGTCCGGTGCCGAATGGCGCCAGAGAACCGGGGCCTGTGCCTGACCACAGCCGGGCGGCAGGCCATGGGCCCCCTTCTGGGGGCACAGGATGCAGGGCCCGGACCGTTGCCCCGGCGGGATAAAGAGGGCCCTATACGCAATCGTATTGATCGCGCAGCAAGCTGGGGGCCACGGCGCCAAGCGCGGACCAAAGCGCTGCGCAAGACCTCAGACGACGGCCCCGGACTGCTCGGCAGGGCCATGCACCTGTGGACGCAGTGGTGTGTGCAAAGGGCGTTGAACGGGCAAGCCCGGACACCCAAGGCAGGTGCCTGGCTCCAAGATCTGCTTGGCGCATCTTCGGAAGGCCTGGGCGATTGGCGATCCCTGCCGCTACCTTGGCAAAGGCGCGCAAGCCATGCGAGACGCCGCGGAACCGGCGGGCAAGGCAACAGGTCCGCCACGACCAAGGCGCCCGTGCCTTGCTGCACTTTGGCGCCCGCAAGGTGCGCGAATGTTGCCATCGCCCCTTGCGCTTTCCGGGCGCCTCGTCTAGACGCATCACTACTCTGGACAACGGCGGGTTGGCGGAGAGGTTACGCAGCGGATTGCAAATCCGTGAAGACCGGTTCGATTCCGGTACCCGCCTCCACTAACGCAACAAGACTATTGCGTTCGTTCCGAGTACCCCATCCAAAGCCATGTTTTGCGTTGATGGACCAGTCTTGTCGCGGCGGGATGTATCTTGATTCCAAAGACTTGGCCGTCAGACAGGATCGATGAGGGAAACGCAGACCGACCCCCGCAATGCCAGGCTGACGACTGACCTGCGCCCGCACAGCGCGTGCTGGAAGGCGCGCATCCGGTTGCCGGATGGCAAGTGGCACCAGTTCTCGATCGGTTGGGACGAGCTGTCCAAGGCGAAGGACGAGGCGCTGAAACACTGTTCCACCGCCGATTTCAAGCAGAAGGACACGTTGCCGCCGTGCGCCCGCAAATTCCGGTGCGTGATGCCCCGAGCCTTGGCTGTCGATCGGTCGCCCCGGCAAGACCGGCGGTCGCGAACTGATCGCACGGTTGAACTTGCGGGGGGCGGGCCGCAACCGCCGCGCGGATCGGTCAGCACATCGGTGTCCGTGACATGGGCAAGGTTCGCGCCCCTGTGCCAGTGCGCTATGCAGTCTGTCGGGTTTCAGTAGATGCTATCGGTATGATTGCAGGATGATCGGGAATGATCCCTGATGAAACCACCGCCCACGCCGCGCGTTGGCCTGAGCTGGGGATGGGCTGGGAGAGGGGGCTTCAGCCCCGCCGGGCCGGCAGGCCGGTCCTCACCCCCAAGGATATGTGGATCAAGGCGAAGCGGGGCGGCAGTGCGCGCCGTTCTGGCGGGCTAGACGGCGGCCCGGGTCAGCGCCCGCTCAGCCCGTCGGGCAACTGGATGCGGGCGACCTGTTCCGCGATCGGGTCGACAGACAGCGGGTGGAGCGTGGCCTCGTGGCTGTCAGGATCCCCGATCGGTTGCCAGCGGCCGCCCTTGTAGATCTCCAGCGCCGAGAACTGCGCCTTGTAGCCCATCTTGCGGCTGCCGGGCACCCAATAGCCCAGATAGACATAGGGCAGACCTGCCTCGCGCGCGATGGCAATGTGGTCAAGGATCACCCAGGTGCCAAGGCTGAGATGCAGCCGGTCAGGGTCGTAGAACGAATAGACCATGCTCAGCCCGTCATCGAGAATGTCGGTCAGGCATACGGCGGTCAGCGGGCGGCCCTGTTCGCCCGGTTCGGGCGGGCGGGAATATTCGACCACGCGGGTGCGGATCGGGGTTTCCTCGATCATTGCCGCGAATTCGAAGACATCCATGTCGGCCATGCCGCCATCTGCATGGCGGCTGTCCAGATAGCGGCGGAACAGCGCATACTGGTCTTCGGTCGCCCAGGGGCTGGTCGCGTTGCGGCGCAGCGACTCGTTGCGCTTGATCGTGCGGCGCTGGGTGCGGCTGGGTTCGAAATCGGCAACGCGGATCCGCGCGGACAGGCAGGCCGAACATTCCGCGCAGGACGGGCGATAGAGCACGTTCTGGCTGCGGCGGAAGCCCTGTTTCGACAGCGTGTCATTCAGCCGTTCGGCCGGATCGCCCTGCAGCGCGGTGAACAGCTTTCTTTCCATCCGCCCGTCAAGATACGGGCAGGGCTGCGGGGCCGTCACATAGAATTGTGGCGCGATGGGAAGTGTGTGGCGCATTCCAGACCGAAGACTGTTCGCTCCAGAGGCTAGCAACCTTGATGCCCGCCGCCAAGGGGGAAGTGAGGCGGCGGGCGCTGGTTAGAGGGACTCGGCCGGGCGATTGATGGCCGCCGAGCCAAGGACCACATCGGTCAGGCTTTGACCGCGCGATCCGGTCATCATCAGGATGACCGAGACGATCTGCGGCAACAGGAACGACATCGACAGCATGTAGCCCAGCGTATGCAGCCCGGCAGTCGCCAGATCGAACCGCCGCCCGGTGCTGTCGCGGAACTCGATCCCCATGATGCGGTGTCCCCAGGTGGCCGAGCGGTTGGTCAGCGTGATGGTGCGATAGCAAAAATCGACCACCGCCCAGATCAGCGGAATGACGAACAGCCCCACGATGGTGACCAGCGAGATCGCCCCCGTGATCGCGAACACGAACGCAAGGTCAATCAGCCAGGCGAAGAACCGCTTGGCGACGATCCCCGAATAGAACCCCGGCTGGCGGTCAGGATCGGGCAGGCCGGGCGAGGGTTCGAAAGCATAGCTCATTCAAGTGTCCATCTGGCAAGAGTAGGTCCGGGCAGGGTGCCCGGACCAGTGCGGCCCGGCAAGGGCCGCAGACGGGGTCAGTAGCTGCCCGAGCCTTCGGCCGTTTCCGGTGCGGTGCGGGCGGCCTTGGCGCGGTCTTCCATGAAGGCGTCGAATTCCTGCTTGTCCTTGGCCTCGCGCAGACGCTGGAGGAAGGCCTCGAAGGCTTCCTGTTCCTCTTCGAGGCGGCGCAGGGTTTCGGCCTTGTAGGCGTCAAAGGCGAAGTTGCCCGACGGGCGCATTGCATTGAACCCCTGACTGGCCATGTGGCCACGGTGGCTGCAACGGCGGGTTCCGAACATGGTGTCATTCCTCCAGCGGTTGGTGAACGTGATGTAGAGCACAAGCGCCAGCCCCACCGGCCAGAACAGCACGAAGCCCAGAACCATTGCAGCGATCCAGGCGCCGCGGCCCTTGTTGTCGAGCCAGTCCTCGGCGCGGCCTAGCCAGGAGCGTCGCGGCACGGGCATGGTGTAGGTGGTCATTGCGGTCTCCCTTGGGTTTTCGGTTATGTGAATGTCTTTCACATTACCCAAGATCGGAGCGACCTGCCGCGCTTTCAAGAGGTGATGTTAATGTTTTTTACATGGGCAGCGAAAGACCCAAGGCTTGCGCAATTTCCAAGGGGGTGGCCCCAGGTCAAAGGTCGCGGGCCGGGTCCGCCCGGATCATGTCAGGCGATCGACTGCCTGCCCGCGGCCTGTGCCGCAAAGGTCGGGCAAGGCGAATGCCCGTTGCCAGGGCGCTGGCAACGGGTCTCAAGGCGTCGGGCGGCGGGCCAGGTTCCCGGACCGCCCGCCGCGATCAACGGCGCGGCTTGCCCTTGGGGGCGGCCTTGGTCGCTGCGCTGTCGGTGATCCGGCGCGCGGCTTCTGCGGCGGCGCGCAGTTCTTCGGCGATTTCCTCGGCCTCATCGGCGTCAAAATCCAGCGGCAGATCCACGCCGTCGCCCTCGACATAGATGCGCACCATGCCTTCGGTGGTCGGGCCGATCTGGATATTGGCGGCGATGTCGCTTTGCTTGTTGATGCCCAAGGCGGAAACTCCGGTTCAGAGGTGGCGGCAGGACGGTCTGCAAGGACCGGCAGCGAGGCGCCCCCCGGAACGCCCGTGACGGCTGTACTGTCAAGGACTTGGCGGGGTCGGCAGCGTGGCAGGAGTGATAGGCGGGAATGCGACGATTCGCCAGCGCGCAGGCGATGGGGCCAGGCATCACTGGGCGGACCCAGACAAAAGCATACAAAAGATTCCTAGTTCGTCAAAATTTCAACAATTTCGTATCGTTGGATTGTTGCCAGACCGGCATCAATCCCGTGCCGGCAGCTGCGGGCCAGAACATGCCGTTCGACCATACTTTCTGGGTGCGGATCGACAGCACTTCGGCCAACAACCCGGCGCTGAACCTAAGGGCGATCCGACCTTCGAGGTCAAATTCGTCGCGGCCTCGGGGGCCGGCGGCAATCTGATCCTAGAGCGTCCGGCGGGCGGCGGCAGCGACCCGGATACGCTGGCTCAGATCGGCGGGATCACTTACAGCTTTACCTATGAAATGACCGGGGTCTTGCCGACCTTGCAAAAGGACGGGGCGGGCAAGGTGCCCGACCAGTTCGAAGGCAGCAAGATCATGATCATCACGGTGCATGATTACCCCGCGGCCGGTCAGTCGACGCGCATCTCGTTCATGCCCGAGGAAACCGCCAGCCAGCAGGACATGAACGGCTTTGGCACCGGGGCGATCAATCTGGGAAGCGTGTCGACGACCCCCGCGCCCTCGCCGGTCTGCCTGTTGAAGGGAACACGGATACGCACCGTCTGCGGCGAGCGCCCCATCGAAGAGCTGCGCGAGGGCGATCTGGTCGTGACGGCTGACGGGGCCGCCGTGCCGGTTCGCCATGTGACCCATCAAAGCTTCCGCGATCCGGGCCACATGGATCACTGGGGGTGCGGCCGGTGTGCCTGCGCAAGGATCGGCTGGGGCCGGGTTTGCCGGCGGCCGATCTGATGCTGTCGCGCCATCACCGGATCGCGCTGACAGGGGCCGCCGTCGAGATGCTGTTCGACGAGGATCGGGTCTTCGCGGCGGCCAGCATGATCGCGGATCCCGTGCCCGACGACTGGCAGGCGCAGGATTGCATCGAATGGTTCAACATCGTGCTGGACACGCATGCCGAGGTGATCGCGAACGGCCAGCCGGTCGAAAGCCTGTTCCTTGGGGACATGGCACTGGCGCGTTTGTCTGACCGGGATCGCCTTGCGATCGCGGCGCGGTTTGCGCGCACGGCAGACGGACGAGACTGGCATGAACGCACCAGCCTTCGCACGCTCAAACGGCACGAGGCGCAGGTTTATCTGGTCGTCGCCGGACTGGGCGGCCAAGGCCAGCAGACAGAGCCTATGGCCATCGCGGCATGACCGAGATGCGTTCGCCATAAGGGCGATGCGCTGTCAGGTCTGGTTCCGGTGGGGGGATGGTACCGCCTCCCCGGCTCGAACGGGGGACCTCTGGATCCACAATCCAGCGCTCTAACCAACTGAGCTAAGGCGGCACTGGCGGCGGTTTACCCCCGACCGCCGGGGATTGCAAGCGGGGTTTCGCGCCTATTTTGCGCCGGTTTCACGGGCAAGCTGCAAGGCTTCGGCGATGGTGGCCGCATCGCCGATCTGGTTCATCAAGATCAGCACAAGCCGGGCGTTCAGCGCATGGCTTTGCGATTCGCTCAGCCCCTCATGCGCGGCGATCAGCGCCGCATAGCTGCCATCGGGGTCGGTCAGATTCGGCTGGATGATCAGGGACATCGCTTACTCCTTGCCAATGGCGCGGGCGAGGGCGGCCGCCACGGCACCAGCATCGAACCGGGTCCAGCGCGCGGCCACATGCTGATCGGGGCGGATCAGATAGACCGCCTGCGGCGCATCCCCCAGATACCGGCTGCGCAGCGCCGGATTGTCGCCTGCGCTGGCCGCCAGACGCGGCAAGGTCAGGCCATGGGCGCTCAGGCTGTCCGGTGCATCCGTGTCGATGGTCAGCAAGGTGAAGCCATCCAGCCGCGCCAGCAGCCAGCCATCTTCCAGCGGGGCATCGGGGCAGGGGCTGCCAGGGCGGGTGCGGGCGGGCAGGCCGTCCGCATCGGGGCCGTTCAAGGCCGACCCGTCATAGGTGCAGGGCACCGACAGGCGGCCCGAGTTCACGATGGTGCGGGCAAAGGGCAGCGTTTCGGCCAGCGCCAGCACCGCATTGCGAAACATCTTCGACACCGGCGTCTTCGGCGTGATGAAATCGGTCGCCCGGGTGGAGTTGAGGATATTCTCGTCCGCGCCATGCACGCGTTCGGCATCATAGCTGTCCAGCAGCGATTCGGGCGCGGTGCCGTCCAGCACCAGCGCCAGTTTCCAGCCCAGGTTGTCCACGTCCTGAATGCCCGAATTGGCCCCGCGCGCGCCAAAGGGCGACACCTGATGCGCGCTGTCGCCGGCGAACAGCACCCGGCCATGGCGGAACCGGTCCATCCGCCGGCACTGAAAGGTGTAGATCGAGGTCCAGACCAGATCATAGGGCACATCCGGGCCCAGCATGGCATCGACGCGGGCGCGGATGCGGGCGGGGTCCAGCTCGGCCTTGCGGTCGATGTTCCAGCCCAGCTGAAAGTCGATCCGCCAGATCCCGTCCGGCTGCTTGTGCAGCAGCGCGGAATCGCCCGACTTGAAATGCGGCTCGAACCAGAACCAGCGCTCGGTCGGGAATTCGGCCTGCATCCGCACATCGGCGATCAGGAAATTGTCCTCGAAGACGCGGCCGTCGAAGGCCAGCCCCAGCATCGCACGCAAGGGGCTGCGCGCCCCGTCGCAGGCGATCAGCCAGTCGGCCTCCAGCTGATAGGCGCCGTCCGGCGTTGTGACGTCCAGCGTCACATGGTCATCCGCTGTCCGGATCGCATCCACCCGGTTGCGCCCGCGGATCTCGATCGGGGCGCCATCGGCTTGCGCCCCCAGAATGGCATCGTGCAGGAATTTCTCGAAATAGGGCTGCTGCAGGTTGATGAAGGCCGGGAAGGCGTGGCCATCCTCGGGCAACAGGTCAAAGGCATACAGCTGCCGGTCATCGTGAAACACCTTGCCGGTGTTCCACACGACCCCCTTGTCCATCATTGGCCCGGCTGCGCCCAGACGGTCGCAGATTTCCAGCGTGCGCTTGGCGAAACAGATCGCGCGGCTGCCTGCGCCCACCCCTTCGTGATCGTCCAGCACCAGCACCGGCACCCCGCGCCGGCCCAG
The DNA here is from genome assembly GCF_000429765.1 of Gemmobacter nectariphilus DSM 15620. Classification (GTDB taxonomy): domain Bacteria; phylum Pseudomonadota; class Alphaproteobacteria; order Rhodobacterales; family Rhodobacteraceae; genus Wagnerdoeblera; species Wagnerdoeblera nectariphila. The sequence goes on from NZ_AUCM01000003.1 coordinate 240,095, forward strand.
ATCCAGCGCCATCGCAAGGCCGATGGGCCCGCCCCCCACCACCACGACAGGATGGCGGCGCACCGGCCCGTCCTGATCGGGCGATTTCGCATAGGGATACAGCCGGAACGCAAGATCATAGCGCGGCTCTACAGCGTCGTTCATCGGCCAGCCTCCCCGCCTGCCGCGATGGGGCCGGGCGGTGTCGCCCGGCCGGATCCGTCAGCCCTGAAGCGCCGCCCACATGTCCAGATCGCGCTGCGCGGTCCAGATGCGCGGGGTGTCGATCCCGCGCGCCTCGTCATAGGCGCGGGCAACGTTGAATGGCAGGCAATGTTCGTAGATCGCGTAATCCTTGAACTTGGGATCGCATTCGGCCCGCACGGCATCCCAGGCCTCTTTCAAGCTGCCGCCGCGCGCGGCGATGCGTTCCACCGGGCGGAAGGTCGATTGCACGAAATCGCGGGTGTTCTCGATGGCCTTGTCCACCATCGCAGACCCGACCAGCGCATCGCCCCGACCCGGCGCGATGGCATCGACATTGAACGCCTTGATGCGGTCCAGCGTGCCGCCCCAGTCGCGGAAATGCCCGTCGCCGCAATAGCAGGCAGAATGGTATTCCACGATGTCGCCGGTGAACATGACGTTCTGATCCGGCACATGGATCACGATATCGCCCGCCGTATGCGCCCGGCCCAGCTGCATCAGATCGACCCGCCGCTTGCCCAGCCAGACCGACATGCGGCCGTTGAACACCGTGGTCGGCCAGGTCAGGCCGGGAATGCTTTCATGGCCCTGGAACAGGCGGGGAAAGCGCTGGAATTCGCTGTCCCAATCCTCTTGGCCGCGTTCGACCACCATGTTGCGGCCCATCTCCGACATGATGACCTGTCCGGCGCCAAAGGCGCTGGCGCCCAGCACGCGCACGGCGTGGTAATGGGTCAGCACGACATGGCTGATCGGCTTGTCGGTGACGGTGCGGATGCAGTCGATCACCTTTTGCGCCAGACGCGGCGTTGCCTGCGCCTCGACCACCATCACGCTGTCATCGCCGATGATGACGCCCGAATTCGGATCGCCCTCGGCGGTAAAGGCATAAAGCCCCTCGCCGATCTCGGTGAAGCTGATCTTCTTGTCGCTCATATCGCCTTGCGAGGCAAAGGCCTTGGCCATGGTTCGTCCTTTCTGGGAAAGCGTCTGGCCATGTCCCTCCCCGGAATGGCCGCGCCCTTTCATCTGTCCATAAATATCCTGGGGGCGCCGGTTGGTGCGCCATTGGTTCGAGAACCAACCGGCGCGGCCGGAAACCGGCCGGCCGGGGGGCAAGGCCCCCCGTCCCTCACTTCACGCCGGGTGTGCCGTCGAATTTCTTCTCGAGGCTGGCCCAGCAGTCGATGTAATCGTCCTGCATCGGGGCCGAGGTTGCCGCCCATTCCGTCAGGTGCTGGGGAAAGCGGGTCTCGAACATGAAGCTCATGGTCTCGTCCAGCTTCTCGGGCCTCAGAGCGGCGTTCGAGGCGCCTTCAAAGGCGTTGCGGTCCGGCCCGTGCGGCAACATGCAGTTGTGCAAGCTCATGCCGCCCGGGACGAACCCCTTGGGCTTGGCATCATAGATGCCATAGATGTTGCCCATCAGTTCCGACATGACGTTCTTGTGGTACCACGGCGGGCGGAAGCTGTGTTCGGCCACCATCCAGCGTTCGCGGAACAGCACGAAGTCGATGTTGGCCGTGCCCTCAAGGCCCGACGGCGCGGTCAGCACGGTAAAGATCGACGGGTCGGGATGGTCGAACAGGATGGCGCCGACCGGGGAATAGGTGCGCAGATCATATTTGAACGGCGCATAATTGCCATGCCAGGCCACCACATCCAGCGGCGAATGGCCAATGCGGGTGCGGTGGAACTGCCCGCACCATTTCATCACCACCGAGGATGGCACCTCGCGGTCTTCAAAGGCCGCAACGGGGGTCTTGAAATCGCGCGGGTTCGCGAGGCAGTTGGCACCGATCGGGCCGCGGTTGGGCAAGGTAAAGGGCACGCCATAGTTTTCGCACACAAAGCCGCGGCACGGGCCTTCCAGCACCTCGACCCGGTAGACAAGGCCACGCGGCAGGATGGCGATTTCCTTGGGCTCCAGGTCGATCACCCCGAGTTCTGTGCAGAACCGCAGCCGGCCTTCCTGGGGCACCACCAGCAACTCGCCATCGGCCGAATAGAAATATTCGTCCTGCATCGAGGCGGTCACCAGATAGATATGCGCGGCCATGCCGGTCTGGGTGTTCACATCGCCCGCCGTGGTGGCCGTGCGCATCCCGGTGATCCAGGTCAGGCGGTCATCGGAATGCGGCACCGGATCCCAGCGATACTGGCCCAGCGAGACGACATCGGGCAGCACATGCGGCGCCGATTTCCACAGCGGCACGTCGATCTTTTCGAACCGGGTGGTGTGCTTGACGCTGGGGCGGATGCGGTAGCACCAGGTGCGTTCCGGGTGCGGCTTGGTAAAGGCCGATCCTGACAGCTGTTCGGCATAAAGCCCGTAGTTGCATTTCTGGGGGCTGTTCTGCCCTTGCGGCAGGGCGCCGGGCAGGGCTTCGGTTTCGAAGTCATTGGCGAAACCGGGCATGTAGCCCTCGTTCGTGCCGGTCGAGGTCGCCGCCCGGATCATCCCGGCGGAAAGCGCGTGGCTGGTCATGGGATCCTCCCTTGCAGGCCGTGGTCTGCTTGAGCTGCATAATGGTTGCACTTGCAACGATGTCAAGCAAAGATGACTTTGCGCGGCAAGGTTCGGGGCCTGTGACGGGCGTGGAAAGGGGGCCTTCTGCCCCCTCTTGCCCGTTCCGGGCAATTCACCCCCGAGGATATTTTCGGACAGATGAAGGGGCGCTCGGTGGTTTGCGCATCAAGGGCCAGGGCCGCGATTGCGGTGGCGGCGGGCGCGTGGCAGGGTTGGCGGGCAGGAGAGGGCAGGGCATGACGGGCGAGACGGCATTCGATCTGGGCGGATTTCTGCCCTATCTGCTCAATCAGGCGGCCGAGGCGACCTCGCGCGATTTTCAGGCGATCTACCGGGCGGCCTATGGGTTCACCCGCACGCAATGGCGGGTGCTGGCCAACCTTGGCAAGTTCGGCGCAATGACCGCGCGTGACATTTGCCGGATCACCCATATGGACAAGACCAAGGTCAGCCGCGCGGTGGCGGGGCTGGAGGCGGGCGGCTATCTGACCCGTGCGCCCAGCCCTGGTGACCGGCGGGCCGAGATCCTGTCGCTGACGGCTGCGGGCGAGGCGGCCTTTGCCGATCTGGGCCAGCGCGCCATCGGCTATGACCATGCGTTGCGGCGCGAGCTGGGGCCGGATCTGGCGGACCAGCTGGATGGCTTGTTGCGCCGGCTGATCGCGCGCGGCGGGCTGGACTTGCCGGCCGAGGATTGACGGGCAGGGCTAGTGCTCTGCCTCGCCCGCGTGATGCACGGTGAAGAAGAAATCCGGCGCAAGTGTGGGCGCCAGTGCCACCTTGTCGGGGATCACCTGGGGTCCGGCGTTGAACACTGCGGATCCGAAATGCGGGGTGCGGCGCGACAGGGTTTCCATGCGCGGTCCGGTCAGTTCGGCATAGAACGCCTGATAGTTCGGCGTTGCGCGCAGCTCGGCGATCTTGGCACGGTGGGCGGCGACACAGCCCTGGTGCGCGGCGCGGATCTCGGGGTCCGAGAGCAGCCGGTCGTATTCGGCCCGCAGCATCGGGATGCGCGACTGGATCGAGGGTTCATGCACCACGTTGTGGTTCATGCGGAACCAGTAGTGCAGGCCCTGATCGCGGTCGACATGGTTCACCCGGCCGCGGTCGCGCTTGACCAGAAAGCTTTCGGCCGAGCGCACGGCATAATGGTTCAGCTGCACCCAGTCATAGCCATAGGTGTCGGTGGTGGATCGCCAGCCGTTGCGGAACATCTCCTTGGGCATCCGCTTGCCGGACCCGTTCAGCCAGAGCACCTGATCCCACAGATCGGGCTTGAGCCCCTTGGGGCGGTGAACGCCCAGCTTCTTGTAAAGGTCGATGTTGCGAAACAGTGTCTTGAAGCCCCAGGCCTGATGGGGCTTGCGCATCATCTCGGGGGCGGCCAGCGGGAACTGCTCCAGCAAGAAGCGGTCGCTGTAGTCGCGCACATCGGCATTGCCGAACAGCCGCCAGGTCAGGCTGATCATGTTGGCGCCGGGCAGGGCGGTCTCCATCGCGGCGTAAAGCGTTTCAAGCCGGCCGTCGCCCAGCTTGATGTCGATGAATTCATCGACATCCATGCAGATCGCCCAGTCGGCATTCTGGATCAGCGGCTCGGTCTCGGCTGCCTGCAACGCGGCGTGCTGGGGTTTGAGCGCATCGCCCGGGCGGTAGGGGTTTGTCCGGTGCTGAACCAGGCCCTTGTCTTGCAGCAGCATCAGGAAAGTGTCGGTGCCATCGGTGCAATCGTTGGTATAGATCAGGAAATCCTGCACCCCGATCGCCCGGTGATAGGCCAGCCATTCCAGGATGAAGGGCCCTTCGTTCTTCATCGTGGTGACAATGGCGGTGCGGTTGCGCCCCGGCACGGGCTGACGCCGCTCTGACGCGGGGGCGCGCACGGGCTTCCAGCCGAAAGCGTCGGTCGCCAGCGCGACCAGCGCGGGATCCTCGATCAGCGAGGTTTTCGGCGCCAGTTCCGACGAGGACCGCCCCGGCACCCGGATCGCCATGGCGCGCAGGAAGGGCACGACGACCCCCGGATCGGGCTTGGCATAAGAGACGCGGATGGTGCGCCATGTGTTGTCGATCCCCGCCTTGCGCGGCGCCACACCCCAGCGGGCAATGCCGCGGCGGGCATCGAACTGGCGGCAGATATGATCGCCAAAGCGGGCCGGCTGGTCGTTGCGCACCCGCCAGGGGTAGATGCGGTGCCCGGCCATCAGGATGACGCCGTTCCTTGCGCTGTCGCACAGGTCAAAGGCGGTTGGCATGTCGGCTGGGCGCGGGGCAAGGATATCGCAGCAATCCAGCAGCAGCACCGCCCGCGCATCGCCCAGCCAGCGCCATTTCAGCAGCTCCAGCACCAGCGCCTCGCCCAGTTGCGAGCGCCAGGGGTCGGGCGCGGGCTGGTCCATCCGGTCCTTGCCGGGGGCATCGGGGGCCAGGAACGGATGGGTTTCCGGGCCAAGGTCGGGTTTGCCAAGCGGCATGTCGGGTTCGACCAGCAAGGCAATGGGGGCGATCCCGGCCGCGCCCAATGCGGCCTGCAAGCCTTTGGCAAAGGCGGCATGGCCGGTCTCAAGCGGCGCGCGGTTGACGATCAGCGCGGCATCTGCGCCGTGGTGGCGCGTGTGATAGGCCAGCCAGTCGGCCACCACCTCGGGCGGCTCGTCCAGACGGAAGGCCAGCAGCACGTTGCGCCCGGCCAGCAGAGTCCGTTCCTGCGGGTCGGGGCGGATTTCGGCCGCCGTGCCATCGGCCAGCGCCAGCCGCACCGGGCCGGTTGCGCGGGCGTCATACAGCACCCCGCCCGAGACCTCGCGGATTTCCAGCGCCTCGGCATGGCCCTCGCCGGGCAAGGGGGCAAATTCGTCACGCGCGGTTCCGCTGGCAAAGAAGGCCCGCACCCGTCCCGGATCGTCGCTTTCGGCCACCGCACCCAGCAGCGCCAGCCGCCCGCCCGCCAGCCGCGCGCTCAGCGGCCGCCGCAGCACCTGTGCCCTGTCATCCGTCCTGCCCATTGCCGCCTCCGTCTGCGCCGTCTTGCGCGGCCCCGCACCGGGCATAGCATGGCCGAGGCGCCTGGCAAAATGCTTGTGCGCCAAGCCTGTGCCCCAATTCGGTCAGATTGTTTCCCCAGCGCACCCCCTATAGTCTTCAGCGTCGTCAAGGTGAGGGAATGTGATGGGCAAGGCATATCGGATCGGCGCGCTGTGGATCGGCGGCAGCCTGAGCTATCTGGAACAGCTGTGCCTGAAGTCCTTTGTCGATGCCGGCCAGCCCGTCGTTCTCTATACCTATGAAGGCGTGACCAACGCGCCCAAGGGCGTGGAACTGGCCGATGCGAACGACATCCTGCCGCAGACCGGTTTTCTGCGCCATGCCCGCACCGGCAGCCCGGCGCTGCATTCCGATGTGTTCCGCTATCACATGCTGGCCAGGCACGATGACATGATCTGGGCCGATACCGATGCCTATTGCGTCAAGCCGTTCACGACGGACACGGGGCATTTCTACGCCTGGGAATCCAGGCACGGGCTGAATGGCGGCGTTCTGGGTCTGCCCCAGGACAGCGAGACATTGGCGGCGTTGCTGGCGTTCACCAGCGACGAATTCGCCATTCCCGACTGGTTCGACGAGGCCGAAAAGGCCCGGCTTCAGGCGCTGAAGGATGCCGGCACCCCGGTTCATGCGGCCGAGATGCCCTGGGGGGTCTGGGGGCCGGCCGCGCTGACGCATTATCTGAAAAAGACCGGCGAGGTGAAATTCGCCTTGCCGCGGGTCGCGCTCTATCCGTTCCACTACAAGGACCGGCGCATGATGCTGCGGCCCGGCGTCGACATGGCGGATTATGTGACGGACGAGACCTTCTCGATCCACTTCTATGGCCGGAGGATGCGGGCGCGCATCCTGTCGACCGAGGCCTCGGGCATTCCGCGCCCGCGATCCGTCATTGGCAAGCTGCTGAAAAAGCACGGGATCGACCCGACACTTGCCCCGCTGAAGCGCCCCGTGCTGCCCGATCCCGACAGGGTCGAGGAAGGCGAGGCGGTGTGATGGCGCCGGCCGACCTGCTGGACGCCCTTGGCCGGTCCGAGGTGGCAAGTTTCGCCGATCTGGGCGGCGGGGCGCGCGATCTGGCGCTGGCAGCGCATGGCCGCTGGGACTGCGAGATCGTGCTGGTCGATCTGGACCGCAAGGGGCAGTTCCCGCAGATCGAAAGCGACTGGGTGGCCGGCTATCGCGACGGGCTGATCGCGCAAGGCCTCGATCCGGCGTGCATCCGCGTGGTGTGCTCGGACAAGGGGCTGAAGCCCTGGGACGTGATCGCGAACCTCAACGGCTTTGGCGATCGCTGGAAGATCAAGCATATGGCCCCGGTGCTGGAACGTTGCCTGCATTCCGACAGCCGGATGCTGATCGACATCCGCAAGGGCTCGGGGGCGTTTCCCTTCCTCAAGGATTACGGCAGCACCGTCATTTTGGCCGAAGAGCAGGGCGGCGATCTGCGCCGGGTGCTGTTCATCCCGAACCCGCCTGCGCCGGTGCATGACCCGGAATGGACGAAGATCGCCATGCAACTGGCTGGCAAGGAAGGGTTCTTCCGCGAAAAGGCAGGCCATTCCTTTCTCTATGTCCCGCGATCATCCGATGTGCTGGTGGTGACCTTCGACAACCTGGACATCGCCATGAACAAGCGGGCGGAACGCCGGCCCTGGGGGTTCGAGTTCATCGAGAAACAGGGCTGGTCCATGCTGGGCGCCATGGCAGGCGGCTGGACCTGGTATCGCGAACCCTGGGTCTGGGCCGAATTCGACCGCCTGCGCGACGAGGGGTTCTTTGCCCGGTTCCGCCGCGTGGTGTTCTATGGTGCCTCGATGGGCGGCTATGCGGCGGCGGCGTTCTCGGGCGCCTGTCCGGGGGCGGATGTGGTGGCGATCTCGCCACAATCGACGCTGGATCGCGGGCTGGTGCCGTGGGAAACCCGCTACAAGACCGCCTGGGACCGTGACTTTTCCGGCCCCTATGGCGATGCGGCGCAGGTCTCGGGCGCGGCGCGGCGCGTGACGATCCTTTATGATCCCTACGAGCCGCTGGACGCAGGCCATGTCGCCCGCTTTGCCAACCCCAATGTGCTGAAACTGCGCGCACCCCTGATGGGGCACCGGCTGGGATCCTCGCTGCACCAGATGGGCATCCTGACGCCGATCATCCTTGGCGCACTGGATGGCACGCTGACCGCCGAGGATTTCTATGCCCGCCTGCGGGCGCGGCGTGACTTTCCGCGCTATCAGCGCGAGCTGTTCGAACGCGCGGCCCGCAAACACCCCGAACTTGCCCGCCGCCTGGGCCGCTGGGTGCTGGCACGGGGTGAAAACCGGGCGATCCGGCAGGGAATGGCGGCGCTGTAGGACGGGCCGATACCTCGCCGCGATCCGCGTCAGCCTTTGTGGCAGATGCCGCAAAGGGGGCCTTCTGCCCCCTCTTGGCCTCTCGGCCAATTCACCCCCGAGGATATCTGGATCAAGGCGAAAAGCAGGAAAGCGGCCGCGCGCTGCATCGGGGCGCTGTCCGCCCGCCGGGGCAGACCGCCCGTCTGCTTGTGGAATGTGCCCGCTCCCACGCTCCTTCGCCTGGCAGCCTTGCCTTTTTGAAAATACCCTGCGGGGTGGTCCAGAGGGGTGCAAAACCCCTCCGGGGTCGGGGCCGGACGGATCGGCTGCCAGATGCGGACCGGACGCCGAATGCAAGGGGGCCGACCCCGAATGGGCCGGCCCCGCTCTTGCGTGCCGCTCAGGCCGCCTTTTTCGGGCTGGCCAGCATGGATCGCATGATGTCTTCCAGTCCCACGATGCCGCGCGGCTGGCCCTGGCGTGACAGCACCGTCACCAGATCGCCCGGCGCGTCGATCAGGCGTTGCGCGGCCTCTTCCAGCGTGGTGTTGCCGGGCAGATGCAGCGCGGGCCAGTCCATCGCATCGGCCTTGCGCCGCAGGATGGACCGCAGGCGCACCACGCGGCCGCGGTTCACTTCCTTGACGAAGGCGCGGACGTAATCGTTCTGCGGGTTCAGCACGATCTCCTCGCCCGTGCCCTGCTGCGAGATCTCGCCCGCGCGCAGGATGACGATCTTGTCGCCCAGCCGCAACGCCTCGTCCAGATCGTGGGTGATGAAGACGATGGTCTTGCCCAGCTCCTTTTGCAGATCCAGCAGCACTGTCTGCATGTCCACCCGGATCAGCGGATCCAGCGCCGAAAACGCCTCGTCCATCAGCAGGATCGGCGCATCGTTGGTCAGCGCCCGCGCAAGGCCGACGCGCTGCTGCATCCCGCCCGAAAGCTGGCTGGGATAGCGGTCCTCATAGCCCTTCAGGCCGACCCGCTCGATCCAGTGCCGCGCGCGTCTTGTGCTGTCCTCGCGCGGGATGCCTTGAATATCAAGGCCATAGACCGCGTTTTCCATCACCGTCCGGTGCGGCAGCAGGGCGAATTTCTGGAACACCATCGCCGTCTTGTGGCGGCGAAAGGCGCGCAATTCCTCGGGCGACATCTTCACGACGTCCTGTCCGTCGATCAGCACCTCCCCGGCGGTGGGCATGATCAGGCCGTTGATGTGGCGCAAAAGGGTCGACTTGCCCGACCCCGACAGCCCCATGATCACCGAGATCTTGCCGGCCGGCAGATCGGTGGAAATATCGCTCAGGCCCAGGGTATGCCCGTGTTTGCGGTTCAGGTCCGCCTTGGTCATGCCGGCCTTGACGGCCTCGACATGTTTCGCAGCATCGGGGCCGAAGATCTTGTAAAGATTGCGGATCTGGATGCCGGGGACGGTATCGTCATCATCCGCCGGCGGCAGATCGGTCTGGATCTGATCACTCATCGGTGGCCCCCGCATGTCGTTGCAGCCGCTTGCCATAGGCTTGCGAGGCGCGGTCGAAGGCGATGGCGATCGCCACCAGCGCAAAGCCGTTCAGGAAGCCCATGGTGAAGAACTGGTTGTTGATGGCCTGAAGCACGTTCTTGCCAAGGCCGCCCACGCCCACCATCGAGGCGACGACCACCATGGACAGCGACATCATGATCGTCTGGTTCACCCCGGTCATCAGTGTCGGCAGCGACAGCGGCAGCTGCACGTTCCACAGTTTCTGCCGGTTCGACGAGCCAAAGGCATCGGCGGCCTCGATCACCTCGCGATCGACGAGGCGGATGCCAAGGTTGGTCAGCCGGATCATCGGGGGCGTGGCATAGATCACCACGGCGATCATGCCGGGCACCTTGCCGATGCCGAAGATCACGACAACCGGGATCAGATAGACAAAGCTGGGCAGCGTCTGCATCACGTCCAGGATCGGGGTGATGATGCCCTGCGCGCGGTCGGACCGGGCTGCCAGAATGCCGATGGGCAGCCCGATGATCACCGCGACGAGGGTGCAGACCGTCACCATCGACAGGGTGATCATCGTGTCCTGCCACAGGCCGAACCAGCCGATGGCCAGCAGCGCCGCAGCCGTGCCAAGCGCGATGCGCCAGGACCGGCTGGCAGCATAGGCCACCGCGATCAGCACGGCAAAGACGACGATCCACGGGGTGTTGACGAACAGGCTTTCCAGCCCGTTCAGGAATTTCTGCAAGGGTGCGGTAGCCGCGTCGATGACGGGCGAGGCCTCGCGCACGATGTCGCGAAAGCCGGTGTCGATGCTGCGTCGCATCTGGCGCAGGGCGCTGCCGCTAAGTTCGGGTGCATCGCACAAAAGCGCGGGTAGCCCCCAACAGGAAGATGCCATGGGCAATCCCTTCTGTATCGGGTGAAAAAGGAAAACCGCCCGGCGATGCCGGGCAGTTCAGGCCGGATCAGCGGATCAGAGCGCGCCTTGCACCTTGGCGGCCGCGGCATCGTCCAGCCAGGCCTTCCAGATCTCGGGATAGGTTTCAAAGAAATACCAGGCGGCGTCTTCGTTGGTGCCCTGGTTCGCGTCCATCCAGGCCAGGATCGCGTTCACCACATCGTTCGACCAGGCGCGCTTGCCCAGATAGTCCATGACCACGGCATTGTTTTCGGCCACGTTCCTGGTCACGACGGTAAAGACCTCGGCCACCGGATATTCGGTCACCTTGGGGTCTTCGCAGTCGGGCACTGCCGTGCAGCGGTTGAATTCGGCCATGTCCAGCTCGGTGCCGAAGGGCAGCTTGACCATGTCATATTTGCCCAGGATCGCGGTGGGTGCCCAGTAATAGCCCAGCCAGCCCTGCTTGCGCTCATAGGCATTGGCGATCGAGCCATCGAGCCCCGCCGCCGAGCCGCTGTCGACCAGGTCAAAGCCCTTGTCAGCCGCACCGACCGCGTTGAAGAGGTTCGCCGTGGTGATCTGGCAGTTCCAGCCGGCCGGGCAGTTCATCACGCCGCCGCGGTCGGGGTGTTCGGGGGCAGGGAACAGGTCGGGACGGGCCAGCGCATCCGGCACGGTCTTGATGTCGGGGTGCGCGTCGGCGATGTATCTGGGGATCCACCAGCCCTCGACCCCGCCATCGGTCAGGATGCGTGCGGCTTCGATCAGCCGGCCTTCCGCGACGGCGGCGTTCAGCGGATCCTTGACCGCGTTGATCCACAGCTCGGGGGCGATGTCCGGCTCGCCCTTTTCGTTCATCGAGGTGAAGGTCGGCATCGTGTCGCCCGTGACCAGATCGACGGTGCAGCCATAGGCTTCTTCCAGGATGATCTTGTCGACCCAGGCGGCAACCCCGGCCGAGGCCCAGTTCATCTCGGCAATCGAGACGCGGCCGCAGCTATCCTGAGCCATGGCAGCCCCAGCCATCAGGCCCGAGCAAAGGGCGATGGCCGAAGCATGAAACAGTTTCGTCATGACGGACTGTCCTTGTCTTTGTGCAGCGCAAGTCAAGACCCGCCGCGGCGCTGCCCCGCGACGACCCGCTGGATTATTGTGACTTCCATCGCGTGCCGCCGAAGGCGACAGGAAGCCGAAGCGCAATGCGCAAGCGCATCACAAACGTGCTCCACCATGCCGGCCACAGGGGCCTCGGGCGGCACAAAACGCGCATCACTGGGCGCGTATGCGTCTACATATAGTTCAAGGGTCATGAAATATCAAACCCTTGTGTTCAGTTTTCTGAATTCTGTGCGTTTTTGTTTAGAATGGGGGGCTTGGGTCGGGTGCGGCTTGCAACCCTGGCGGGCAGAAACTTGCCGAAGCGGGGCGATGGCGCCGGCGGCCTTGTGCCGAGCGCGCCGCCCAAGGTCAGGCAAGTGCTTGGACCCTTTGCCGCGCTGCGCCATCTTGCGCGCATGACCATTCCCGCCCCGGACCCCGCCAGCCCCGCTCTGCCGTTCCTGACGCTTGATGATGCGCTTGTCCTGCGCAAGGGGGTGCGCGGCGTGGCCGCCGTCACCGTTCGGATGATCGGCACCCATCCGACGGCCGATGCCGAGATCCTGGCATTCCTGGAAGCCGAGGGGCTGGAAACCTCGCTTCAGCGGATCGAGCTGATGGAACCCGCGCCCCTGCGCCGGCTGGTGTTCCGCTATAGCGGAAACCGCGCAGAACTGACGGTCGCGCCGCAGGCGCCAGCATAAGGGGGGAGGTGCAGGTTTCTGTTGCCAGGCACCTGCGAGCCCCGCCTTACGCGGCTAAGCGCAAGGGCTTTAGGTTTCGGTTACCCGAGCTGCTTACGCAGCCAGAGCGACCGGAGCACGGTTGTCGTTGGCAACTGTACTTTTGCACCGATAACGGTGGTAGCTCACCGAGGCAAAGCAAACACCTTTGGACGTTCGTCGATCCTGTTTCGGCCCCATGCCCCCGCAACGAACGGGTGATTGGTGGAGCCGCCGGGTACCGCCCCCGGGTCCGATCCGCTTATTACGTGCGCGTTTATGCCCATAGTCCCGGTGCGTTGCCGCCCCTGAACAGCGCCAACATAGGGGGCCGGCCAGCGGTTCGCAAGGGCGCTGCGCTGTCACCGAAGCTTCATCAAGCCGAAATCCCCGCGTTACCGGCCGTGGCTACCCCGGGCGCAAGAAACGCAGGAGGTTTTCATGGCTTACGATCTGGCACGCGAAAGCGGCATTTCCCTGACGCATCGACTCGATTCCGGCGCAGGCGAGGCCGGGTCCGAGGTGGTTTCGCTGGCGGCCGGCAAGGTCTGGGTGACGAATGGCGCCGATCAACGCATCGACATCTTTGACGCCGCGTCCGGTGCCAGCCTTGGCAATCTGGACCTGAGCGGCATCGCCGGGTTCGCCGGGCTGACCTCGGTCGCCTCGAACGGCACGCTTGTCGCGGCCGCGATCAACCGCGCGCCCATCGCCGGCATCCCGCAAGGCGGCGCCATCGCGATCTTCGATGCGGCCACCCATGCGCTGGTTTCGGTGCAAGAGGTCGGCAACCTGCCGGACATGGTGCGCTTTTCGGCCGATGGGGCGCAGATCTATGCCGCGCTCGAAGGCGAATACAGTGCGGATTATGCCGAACAGGCTGCAGGCGGCATCGCGGTCATCGACATCGATGGCACCGACTTCACCACGAACACCTATGGGTTTGCGGCCTATGACGGCATGGAAGATGACCTGCGGGCCCTGGGCGTGCGGATCTTTCCGGGCGAAAGCGCCTCGGTCGATTTCGAGCCGGAGTATATCGCGGTCGACCCCGTGTCGGGCAACCTGCTGGTGACGCTGCAAGAGGCGAACACCGTTGCAGTGTTCGACCTGACCAGCCGCAGCTTTACCAGCCTGTTGCCGCTGGGCACCGTCGATCATTCGCTCAAGGGCAATGCGCTGGATGTCAATGACAAGGATGGCGCGATCGACATCAAGCCCTGGGATGTGCGCGGCCTTCGGATGCCCGATGCCATCGCGGCCGTCGAGATCGGTGGTCAGGGCTATTTCCTGACCGCGAACGAAGGCGATGACCGCGGCGAGGCGCAGCGTGTGGGCGACATCCTGGCCGGCAAGGTGGCGGGCGTGTCGATCGACGCCGCGGTCAAGACCACGGGGCTGGAGCGGCTGAACATCTCGACCGTCGATGGCGATACCGACGGTGACGGCGATATCGACGTGCTGCATTCCTACGGCGGCCGCAGCTTCACGATCTTTGATGCCGACGGCACTGTGGTCTTTGATTCGGGCGCCCAGTTCGAACGTCTGATCGCACAATACCGGGTGCCGAATGCCTTCAACAACGATACTCGCGGCAGCGATCCGGATGTGGTCAGCGACAACCGTTCGGACAACAAGGGCCCCGAGCCCGAGGGCATCGCCGTCGGCGAGATCGGTGGCAAGACCTTTGCCTTTGTCGGTCTGGAGCGTGACAGCGGCATCATGGTCTATGACATCACCGACCCGGCCAAGGCGACCTTCGCCACCTATATCGAATGCAGCAGCGAAGGCGATGTCTCGCCCGAGGTGGTCCAGTTCGTTCCTGCCGAGAGCAGCCCGACGGGCGCGCCGATGCTGGCGGTGTCCTTCGAGATTTCGGGCACGACCTCGCTGATTTCGCTGGCTGGAACGGCGGTTGTAGGGCGCATCCGCTATGTGGGGGCGAATGGCTCGCTGCTCGACGACCGGCTGACCGGCCTCGGCGATGACGACGTGATCGCTGGCGGGGCAGGCAGAGATACGCTGATCGGTTACACGGGCAACGATACGCTGATCGGCGGCACCGGCAACGACGTGCTTCGCGGAGGCGCTGGTGAGGATGTGTTCGTTTTCCGCGCCCATGACGGGCGCGACCGCATCGCCGATTTCGAGGCGGGCGATCTGATCGACCTGACCGCCACGGGGCTTGCCTTTGAGGATCTGGTTATCGACGAGCGGACAGCGAATGTTTCGGTCGTTGGTTTGGGAAATGGGCGGATCTGGGTCAATCACGAGCCAGGCTACGATCTGACGGCTGAGGACTTCCTGTTCGCCTGAGCTGGGCGCCAGGGATAGACAATCCCGGGGGCGCCCATGCGGCGCCCCCTTGCGCATTGCCCGGGCGCGATCTGGACGGCCTGCCTGGCTTGGGCTAATTACGGCACATGACCGCCTCCAAGACCCCGAAGAAAAAGCCGACGGCCCCCGACAGCCGCGAGGCGCGCCTCAAGGCCGCGCTCAAGGCCAATCTGGCGCGCCGCAAGATGCAGGCGCGCGAACGGGCCGCCGGGGACGAGGACGGCGATAACGGGCAGGACGAAGGATAACGGGCATGGACGCCATTCTGGTGCGCGGCGGCGCGGAACTGAACGGGGAAATCCCCATCGCAGGCGCCAAGAACGCCTGCCTGACCTTGATGCCCGCAACGCTCTTGTCGGACGAGCCGCTGACGCTGACCAATGCGCCGCGCCTGTCGGACATTCGCACCATGACCCAGTTGCTGCAATCGCTGGGCGCCGAGGTGCAGGCGCTGCAAGGCGGGCGGGTGCTGGCCATGTCCTCGCATGACGTGACCAGCCAGCACGCCGATTATGACATCGTGCGCAAGATGCGGGCGTCCATCCTGGTGCTGGGGCCGCTGCTGGCGCGGTTCGGCCATGCCGAAGTGTCGTTGCCGGGGGGCTGCGCCATTGGCGCGCGGCCGGTCGATCTGCACCTCAAGGCCATGGAGGCGCTGGGGGCCGAAATGGACCTGCGCGATGGCTATGTCCATGCCAGGGCACCGCAAGGCGGGTTGAAGGGGGCGGTGATCGACTTTCCCTTTGTCTCGGTCGGGGCCACCGAAAACGCGCTGATGGCGGCCGTTCTGGCGCGCGGCACCACCCAGATCCGCAATGCCGCGCGCGAGCCTGAAATCGTCGATCTGGCGCAATGCCTGCGCCGGATGGGCGCGCAGATCGAGGGCGAGGGCACATCGACCATCACCGTGCAGGGCGTCGACCGATTGTCGGGGGCCACCCATCCGGTGGTGACCGACCGGATCGAGCTGGGCACCTATATGCTCGCGCCTGCAATCTGTGGCGGCACGGTCGAATGTATCGGCGGGCGGATGGATCTGGTCGCGGCCTTTGCCGAAAAGCTGGATCAGGCTGGCGTTTCGGTCGAGGAAACCGCGCGCGGGCTGAAAGTGTCGCGCAAGAATGGCCGCGTCAGCGCGGTGAACGTGACGACTGAACCATTCCCCGGCTTTCCGACCGATCTTCAGGCGCAGATGATGGCGCTGCTGTGCACGGCTGACGGGGTGTCGGTGCTGGAAGAGAAAATCTTCGAGAACCGCTTCATGCATGCGCCGGAACTGATGCGGATGGGCGCGAAGATCGACGTGCATGGCGGCACCGCCACCGTGACCGGGGTGGACCGGCTGCGCGGCGCCCCGGTGATGGCGACGGATCTGCGCGCCTCGGTCTCGCTGATCCTGGCGGGGCTCGCGGCCGAGGGGGAAACGCTGGTCAAGCGGGTCTATCACCTTGATCGCGGATATGAGAGGGTCGAGGAGAAGCTGGGCGCGTGCGGCGCGTCGATCGAACGGGTGGCCGACTGATGGTGGATGCGCGGTTCGAGGATGGCGGGGAACAGCCCCTGCGGCTGAAGGCGGAAGCGGCCGAAGACCTGCCGGTCGTCTCGGCACTGGTGCAGGATGCTGTCTTGACCGGGGCCGACATGGGCTTTTCGCGCAAGGGCCGCCGGTTCGACGTGCTGCTCAACCGCTTCCGCTGGGAGGACCGCAGCGCCGCCGAGCGCGCGCGCCGCCCCTTTGAGCGGGTGCGCAGCGTTCTGAGCGTGATGGATGTGATTTCTGTGGCCAGTCAGGGCCTTGGCAAGGACGACAAGGCGGCGATCCTGTCGGTGCTGGCGCTGGAGTTCGAGCCGGGTGAGGATGGGACGGGTGTTCTGACGCTGGTGCTGGCCGGGGATGGCGCGGTGCGGCTGACGGTCGAATGCGTGAACCTGACGCTGACCGATGTGACACGGCCCTATCGTGCGCCGTCGGGCAAGGTGCCGCAGCATCCCGAAGGCTGAGTTCTGGTTTTTCCGGGGCATCGTGCTTAGGTGGATCGGGCGACCCCCTCGCGGCCGGGGGCCAGCCCCCGGACCCCCGGGGTATTTCCGGCAAGATGATGGGGACGGCTCGGGTTCATGGGTGTAACGGAAATCGCGCAGGATCTGGCGCATGGGGTGGAAAGCCGGGTCTCGGCGCTGTCCGAGGCGCTGTTCGATCCGGTGATCCGGCTGGGCGTGACGGGCCTTGCGCGGGCAGGCAAGACGGTGTTCATCACCTCGCTGGTCTCGAACCTGCTGGACCGCGCGCGGATGGCGCAATTGCGCGCCGCGGCGGACGGGCGGATCGAGGCGGTCTGGTTGCAGCCCCAGCCTGACGATACCGTGCCGCGCTTTGACT
Organism: Gemmobacter nectariphilus DSM 15620; assembly: GCF_000429765.1. GTDB lineage: Bacteria > Pseudomonadota > Alphaproteobacteria > Rhodobacterales > Rhodobacteraceae > Wagnerdoeblera > Wagnerdoeblera nectariphila. The sequence goes on from NZ_AUCM01000003.1 coordinate 257,122, forward strand.
ATGAGGGGCACCGGGCCGCGCTGACCGGCCCGGCGCCGCATTGGCCCGAGTCGACCCGTGCCGTGTCGGAGCTGCGCCTGTCGTTGCGGTTGAAACCTGCGGGGTTCCTTGGTTTGACCGGGCCGCGCAAGGTGCATCTGGATATCATCGACTATCCGGGGGAATGGCTGCTGGATCTGGCGCTGATGGATCTGTCCTATCAGCAATGGACCGATGGCGTGCTGGCGCGGGTCGCTGGGCGGGACGAGGCGGCGGGTTACCGGGCTGCCTTGCAGGGCCTGGCCGATACCGGCTGGGACGAGATGGTCGCGCGGCGTCTGGCCGATGGCTGGCGCGATGTGCTGGCGGCTTTGCGCAAGGCGGGGCTGTCGGATGTGACGCCGGGGCGGTTCCTGATGCCGGGCGAGCTTGACGGATCGCCTGCGCTGACCTTTGCCCCTGTCCCGCGGCCCGAGGCGCCGGCGCGCGGCGGGCTGTGGCGCGAGATGGAGCGGCGGTTCGATGCCTACAAGTCGCGCGTGGTGCGGCCGTTCTTTCGTGACCATTTCGCGCGGATCGACCGGCAGGTCGTGCTGGTCGATGCGCTGGAGGCGATCCATGCCGGCCCCGCGGCGCTTGAGGACATGCGCCGGGCGATGGCGGGGATCCTTCAGGCCTTTCGGCCGGGGCGCGGCGGTCTGCTGGCCGAGCTGATCGGCGGGCAGAAGGTGCAGCGGATCCTGTTCGCGGCGACCCGGGCCGATCATCTGCATCATGCCCAGCATCCGCGCCTGGCCGCCATTCTGGCCGCCATGCTGCGCGAGGCGCGTGACCGGGCGGATTTTGCCGGTGCCCAGACGGCGGCCATGGCGATTGCCAGCCTGCGGGCGACGACCGAGGTTGACCTGTCGCGCGGGGGCGAGACCATTCACGCGGTGCAGGGCATCTTGCAGGCCACCGGGCGCCCGGCGGCCATGTATGCGGGCGATCTGCCTGTCGACCCGTCCCGCCTGCTGGCACCGGCGCGCGAGGGGGCAGGGGCCTGGCTGGACGGCGATTACGGCATCATGCGGCTGGCACCGGCCCCCTTGGATTTGCGGCCAGGGCAGGGATTGCCGCATATCCGCCTGGACCGGGCGGCCGAATTCCTGCTGGGCGATCGGCTGTAGTTGCCCGATCCGGGGCTGCGGCACGTCGGGTCAGCGGGACTGATCCGCGCACGCACGCCGCGAATCGTCCGGTTTTGCAATTGCAGCATTGCGCGCTGGATTGCAATACACACCAGATGTGCGCTGGTCTATTGCCAATATTCAATCTTAAATTGTATTGCGCGGCACTTGACGGTGGATTCCGGGATGTCCTGGTGGATTTTGTGGCGCGCAGGGGCAATTTCTGATAAGCTGATCCTGTGGGGTCGTGTGTTGTCCAGTGATGTGGTGATAACAAATTCAAGGCCATTTTCTGGCCCATGCTTTATTGGCCGACATGCTTGATTTTCGTCAAGCTGTCGCCTGACAAACTTTGCTTGCGACCCCGGGCGTTCTTGCGGTGCCGAATGATTCAGTTGGGTATTCGTGACGGGGGGGCAATGCAACAGATAAATGCTGCCCAAGCGGGGCAGGCGGATTTTGACGAGTTTCTGGATCGCCTGCGCAATATCACCCAGATGCAGGCGATCCTGGGGGGATTCTTCGATTCCGACATTCGAACATTGCGCGAGCCGAGACTATCGATTGCGCCAGACGTTCACCCGGATATTTCAGACGATCTGGTCAGGCGGGCCACTGCACGGCTTGCGGTATTCAGCGCCCTGCGATCAAAGCCGGCTGTCGATCAAGAACCGGCCTTGGTGCCAGAGGATCCGGTGCGCTTTCCGATCTGGACCCGGCAGGGCGATCTGCTGATCGGGATCGGCAGGCCGGTGGCGCGCATCTATCCCGTGGTGGCCTGCATCCGTCCGGCCAGGACCAACCGGCCCGAGGTGCAAGAGCTGCTGGGAATGGGGCTGGCCCATGTGGCCCATGCCTTGACCGAGCATGTCTATGCCCGGCCTGTCTGGCCCGAAGGGCTGGCCGAGGCGACGCTGAAGATGCTGTCGATCGCCTATTTCGTCGTCAACGCCAACGCCGAGATCGTGCATGACGGGCGCGGCGCGGACGAGATGGCCGACACGGCCTGGAGTGTGGCCAACGGCCGGCTTTCGCTGGCACAGGACGCCGAACGCCTGGCGCTGCTAGGTGCGATCCATGCGGCCGTTTCCGACCAGCAGCGCGCGTCGATCGTGTCGGTCTCGGTCGGTTTCGGGCTGGTGCGCCTTGCGGTGGTGGCGCCGCTGAAGACAGGCGATCAGCCTTTGGCGCTGGTGTTGTTTGAAGGACAGCGCACCGATCACAGCGCGCTGCGCGAGCATTTCTTTCGCGCCTATTCCCTGACCCGATCCGAAAGCCTGACCGCGCAAGAGGTGCTGAACGGGCGGTCCCCGACCGAGATGGCCGAGGTCATGGGCCTGTCGGTGGCAACAGTGCGCAGCTATCTCAAGCAGGTGTTCGCCAAGACGGGAACGCACCGGCAAAGCGAGCTGATCTCGCTTTACTATTCGTCGATCCTGCCTGTCGGAACGTCGATTGCCAGGGCCGGCGCGCACCGGCAATCCTGATCGGCGATGGTGCCCCGGCCATGGTTCCGGCCGACGATTGAGATCTGCCGGCGAAACAATCGGTCGTTGTTGTCCGCGCGTGGCCGAATAGTGCCGGCGGGAGCGTCATGGTAAATTGACAGGGCAAACGTTTGGATGGGTGGGGGTTGCCACACTCGCCAAAGCGAAGTGCCGTCCTCCGGGACGGTGCCCCGGAGGACGGACCGAGGATGGGGTCTTGTCCGTGGCCTGGTCTTCCCCGGCAGAGCGCCCCCCAAAGGGGCGCTCTCTTCGCTTGATCCCGGCGAAAACCGAAGCACCGCCCTCTTTCAAGGACGGTGCCCCGGAGATCGGACCGAGGATGGGGTCTTGTCCGTGGCCCGGTCTTCTCCGGAAGAACGCCCCTTGCGGGGCGTTCTGTTCTTTTCGGAGAATGGGCTCGGCCTCCCGGATCACTCGGCCAGCAGGTTGATGTAGAGCGTGCCGTTCTGGATGAACACGTTGGCATCCTGCTCGACGAACATGTCCGCGATCTGCTTTTCGGTCGTGCTGATCGTGGTATTCCCGACCCGGTCGGTGCTGAGGTCGCGGTTGCACCATTCGGGGTAGTCGTAGTCTTCCATGCAGTGAACTTCGGCCTGGTCGGCGTCGCAGACGAAGGGCGTGATGCACTTGTCCTCGAAGGTGATGATCCCTTTGCCGTCGCCGTCGATCCCCTGCTTGGTCAGGAAGTCGATCAGCGTCGATTCATCGAAGAAGGGATCGGTCGGGTCGATGCCTTCAAGCTCGGCCACCAGCCCCTCGATCAGCACCGAACCGCCATGGCTGGAGGAAACCAGCACATCGCCCCCAACGATCGAGGCCGACAGCGAGCCCTCGAAGGAGGTATGGAACACCACGCGGTCTTCCTGATCGGCGTCGAAGTCCTTGATAACGTTGTGGCCGATGTTCCGGTTCATGACATCGCAGGTGCCGTCGCCGTCCAGGTCAAGCTCGTGGCCGAACACGAAGTCGTCGCCATCGGCGCCGCCATAGAGCACGTCATTGCCTTCGTCAGCGATCAGGCAGTCGCCATCCTTGCCGCCCCACAGGGTGTCGTCGCCGGTTCCGCCCAGCAGCGTGTCGTTGCCGCCGCCGGTCTGGCCGGTATCGCCGCGCAACTGGTCGTTGCCGATGTTGCCGAACAGGAAGTCGTTGCCTTTGCCGCCATCAAGGCTGTCGTCGCCCCGGCCGCCGTCAAGCCTGTCGTTGCCGTCCTCGCCCCACAGCCGGTCCTTGCCGTCGCCGCCATCGAGGCAGTCGTCACCGGTGCCGCCATAGAGCCTGTCGTTGCCTTTATCGCCAGCGATCTTGTCGTTGCCAGCATCGCCCATCAGGCAGTCGGCACCTTGATTGCCATGGATGTGGTCATCGCCATCACCGCCAGAGACGGTGTCGTTGCCGTCGTTGCCGGCAAGCGTGTCGTTGCCGTCCTGACCATAGATCATGTCGTCGCCAGCATCGCCCACCGCAACGTCATCATCCTGACCGGCATACATGGTGTCGTTGCCATGGCCACCCGACATCGAGTCGCTGGCTTCGTCAGAGGCCGCGGTGCCGTCGGCATTGTCCCCGAACATCAGGTCATCGCCATCGCCGCCCGACATGCAGTCGGCGTTGTCATTGCCTTCCATGACGTCGTTGCCATTGCCGCCGAACAGCCTGTCGTCGTCGGCACCGCCCTGCAGGTTGTCGTGGCCTTCACCGCCGTACAGCGCATCGTTGCCGCGCTGGCCCAGCAAGGCATCATCGCCGTCACCACCATAGGCAGTGTCGTTGCCATCATAGCCGCGAATGGTGTCCTCATCGGAACCACCATAGGCCAGGTCATCCCCCGCACCAGCGTTGATGTAGTCGGCGCCTGCATTGCCGGCGATGATGTCATTCCCGGCAGCCCCATAGAGCGTGTCATCGCCCGCGCCGCCGGACATCATGTCATCGCCCGCACCACCGTTCATGAAGTCGTCGCCAGCCTGGCCGGCCATGCAGTCGTTGCCGTCGGCGCCCTTCAGGGAGTCGTCGTCCGAGCCGCCCAGCACCATGTCGTCGCCGGCGCCGCCATCAGCGCAGTCCTCGCCCGAGCCGCCAATCAGCAGGTCCGAGTCGTCGCCACCGGCCAAGGCGTCATTCCCGCCGCCACCGGCCAGAACGTCACGTCCGGCACCGCCGGTCAGCTCATCGTTGCCCTGGCTTCCGCCAAGCTCGTCGCCAAGCAGAATGTCGTTGCCCTTGCCACCGAACAGGTAGTCGTTTCCCGCATCGCCGCGCAAGAAGTCATCTCCCCCGTTGCCGGCAATGGTGTTGGAATTGGCGTTCCCGGCAATATGGTCGTTCCCGCCAAGGCCCTTGCCCTTGTTGACGCCGGGAATGTCCTTGAAATCCCCGTTGTCGCTGTTGGGCGTGCCACCCAGCCAGCTCACGCCAGACACTGCGGCCCAGGCATCGCTCCATGTTTTCATCGTAGCCATGATATTTTACCCCCAAATGGATCTTCATGATGCCCACCAGCCCCCATTGCCGGGAACCTGCGGCGCTCTCGAATCCAGGCCAGAAACACCCGGATAGGCACAGTGAATCATCTGGTGGCCTGTCCAGATACCCGCATTTGGGGGTAAATTGCCCGAGGGTCAGAATTCCTTATCCCGGTTCGAATAAAGGTGTCCGGGGGACTCAATATTGGATCGGCCAAATTTCTGCAGCGCAGAGTGAATTGATTTGTGCAGATTCAATCATGGGGCGATCCGCGGAAGTCGACCATCAAGGGGCGTATTTCCGGATGGCATGATTCAATTCCTGGAATTCGGATCAGAATGAATTATTGAAAATGAAATTCCCGCAGCCATGGCCGGCTGCGGGAATTGATTTCCCCTCAGACAGGTCAACAGATATCGCCCAATATGGGCCGGGATCAGTGGCCTTCCCGCATCGCATCCTTGAAATAGCGGGTCAGCGGCTGGGTCAGATAGGTCAGGGGCGAATATTCACCGGTCCGCAGGAAGGTATCGACCGGCATTCCGGGGATGACCACCTGGCCTTCGTGCAGCTTGGCAAGTTCGGCCTCGGGCAGCTCCACCTCGACCCGATAGAAAGACGCCCCGTTCGTCGGGTCGGTAAAGGCATCGGGCGAGATCCGCGTGACCCGGCCCAAAAGGTCGGGCGTTTCGCGCATGTCGAAGGCGCGAAAGCGGATCACCACCTCTTGGCCGATATGGACCGAGTTGATGTTGATCGGGCTGACGCGCGATTCGATCACCATGGGGCGGTCCTGCGGGATGATGAACAGCAGCGGATCGGCCGGCCGGATCACCGATTGCTCGCCCAGCAGCCGCACGTCGTAGACCACGCCCGTCAGCGGGGCGCGGATCTCCATCCGGTTGAGCCGGGTGGTCAGGGCATAGCGCCGTTCGGCCAGCTCCATTTCGCTGATCTGAAGATCGCGCAAGGTGGTGATGGCCTCTTCCCGGCGCTGGCTGTGCATGCGCAGCATCTCGATCTTGATTTCCGAGATGTTTTCCATTGCCTGCCCGCGCCGGGCCTGCATCTCGCCGATGGAACCGGCCAGACGGGCCACCTCGCGGCGCAGGTTCAGAACGCGGGTGCCCTGGGCCAGCCCGCGTTCCAGCAGCGTTTCCTGGCCGGTTTTCTCTTCCTCGGTCAGCTCGATCTGCCGCTGCAACGAGGCGCGCTGCGCGTCGATCCCCTCGACCTGCTGTTCCAGTTGCAGTTGCTGGTTTTCCAGCTGGGTCAGACCCTGGCGAAAGCTTTCCAGCCGGGCCTCGAACAGCGATTTCTGGCCGCGCATCAGCGTGGCGATCCGCTCGTCCCTGGCCGCCGCCTCGACAAGGGCGGGGTCAAAGACGATGTCGGTGGCACCATCGCGTTCCGCCTCCAGCCGGCCGCGGCGCGACATCAGCTCGTAAAGCTGGCTTTCGATGATGCTCAGCTCCGATTGCGGCAAGGTGGGGTCCAGCTGGACCAGCACATCGCCGCGGGTGATCGAATCGCCTTCCTTGACCAGCACCGCCTTGACGACCCCGCCGTCGGGGTGCTGCACTGCCTGGCGGTTGCGATCGACGATCACCCGGCCCGAGGCAACGACGGCGCCGTCGATCTGCGCCTGGGTCGCCCAGATGCCAAGACCTGCGATCATGATCGCCATGGCACCAAAACCCACAAGGGTCGGAAGGCGCGCGGTGGTATAGCCGGGGGTATGGGCTGCGTCGGTCATGCCAGCCCCCCGACCGCCTTGCGGATCACCTGAACATTCGCCAGCATTTCCGACATCACCTGTTCCCGCGGGCCCCAGGCCTTGCGGGTGCCGTCTTCCAGCACCAGCAGCTTGTCGCATTCCTTGATGGCAGATGGCCGGTGCGCCATGATCATCACCGCGTTCCCAGCCTCTTTCATGGCGATGATCGCGCGGTTCAGGGCAACCGATCCCTCGTTGTCGAGGTTCGAGTTGGGCTCGTCCAGCACCAGCAGCACCGGATTGCCATACAGCGCCCGCGCAAGGCCGATGCGCTGGATCTGCCCGCCCGAAAGCTGGGTGCCGATGGATTGCACGGGCGTGTTGTAGCCTTGCGGCAAGCGCAGGATCATGTCATGCGCGGCGGCCTTGCGGGCGGCCTCGATCACCCGTTCATGGTCGAACTTCTGCGACAGCCGGGCGATATTCTCGGCCACAGTGCCATCGAACAGCGACACGCGCTGGGGCAGGTAGCCGATATATTCCGACAGGCGTTCCGGGTGGTATTGATCAAGCGGCGCGCCATCGAGCTTGATCTTGCCCGATGTCAGCGGCCACACCCCCGTCAGGCAGCGTGCCAGCGTCGATTTGCCCGCCCCGCTTGGGCCGATCACGCCGATCGCCTCGCCGGGGTTGATGCTGAAGCTGACCTGCCGCAGGGTCGGGGCCTTGCCTTTGGGCGGGGTCACGGAGATGCCCTGCACCTCCAGCCGGGCCCGCGGGCGGGGCAATTCGACGGTCGGCTTGTCCTCGTCCACCTCGGCCAGCAGGGCGGCCAGATTGTCCCAGGCCCGCTTGGACCGTTGCACCATCGGCCATTGGTTGATCAACGTCTCGACCGGCTGAAGCGCGCGCCCCATCAGGATCGACGAGGCGATCATCACGCCCGGTGCGATCTGGCCTTGCAGCACCAGATAGGCGCCCAATCCCAGCATGGCCGATTGCAGGAACATGCGGAAGATGCGCGACAGGCTGGAGAATGTGCCCCCCATATCGGCCGAACGCACGCTCAGATCCAGCGCCTTCTCGCGCGAGCGGCCCCATTTCTCGAAGGCGTTCGACTGCATCCCAAGGCTGCGGATCGTCTCGGCCTCGTCGCGCAGCTGGTCGGCGTAGCGGTCCGAGACAAAGCCCGAAACCGCCGCCTTCACGCTGGATGTGCGGGTGCTGTACTGGTTCAGCACGGCCGACAGCGCCAGAAGGCATCCGCCCGTCACGGCAAAGGCGCCGATCCACGGGTGGAAATAGCCAAGGCCGATCAGAAAGACTGGCGTCCAGGGCGCATCGAACAGCGCGGCAAAGACCGGCGAGGCGTAGAAGCGGTTCACCGCCTCGAGATCCTTGAGCTGTTGCCCGCTGCCGGTCTTTTCGTCGATCTTCTGGTCCGATACCGACCGCTTGAGGATCGCGTTGAACACCCGCCGGTCAAGGCGCGCCTGAAACCGCGCGCCCATCCGGGTCAGCAGCCGCCCCCGCGCCCAGTCAAGCAGGCCCATGATCAGGAACATGAAGGCCATCAGCGCGACCAGCGCGACCAGCGTGGATTCCGACCGCGCGGACAGCACGCGATCGTAGGTTTGAAGCATGAACAGCGGCCCTGTCAGCATCAGCAGGTTCATGAACAGGCTGAACAGACCGACCGTGACCATGATGCCGCGCAACTCGCGGCGCACGTCGCGCAATTCGGACAATCCCGAAAAATTCGCGTCTTGCATCACCGGATCTCCCCCTAGATCAAGCTGCAGACAGAAAATGTAGTGAATTTACTCAAATGCCCTGTTGGACTGACCAAATGCTAACCGACGGATGAACTTGCGTCATCACACCTGTGGGTTGCACGCTGGCGCTTTCGGCGGCACCAGCGATACGGGCGCGTTGACGCACCGTCAGCGAGATTTTGTAGCCGCACAATCAGCGCGCGACTCGGTGCCGGGGAAACTGCCTGCGAATCGGGCACTGTGCCAGCCGCCAAGATGGCTGGATTGCGCCTTGCGCGATTCCATGGGGGCTGGCCGGATCAGTCGCCCTGGCGCAGGTGGCCCGCGGGCGGCGGGGCGTTGCTGGTGGCCTCGGCCGCGATGATGCGGGCGATCTGTGCGCAATCATCCAGGCTGAAGGTCAGCGGCAGGCGCATGTCGATCAGCCCCGACAGAACGGCATCGGTCTGTGGCAGCGCCTGTTGTGGCGCATAGCGCCAGCTGTGATGGCTGGAGGTAAAGCCCATCGGCGCGCGGCGGCCGAACCATTTCAGCTCGACCCCGCGCGCGGCGGTGCGGGCCAGAAACGCCTCGATCCACGCCGGGTCACGGCCAGGCAACACGAACTGGAACGACGAGCCGACATAGGTTTCCGCCGCTGGGCGCGCAATGGTGAGCAGACCGGGGATGTTCTGCAAGCCGGCCTCGATCACCTCATACCGCGCGCGCCAGCGGGCCACCCGGTCGGCCAGCAGCGGGATCTGCGGGCGCAGCACCGCCGCGCGCAGGTTGTCCATGCGGGACGACACATTCGGCACGGTTTCGCGCAGGCCCTCATAGGCCCCTGGCCCTGGCGCCGCGCTGTGCCGGTCATAGAGCATGTAGCTGCCCGAGAGCAGCACCATCCGCGCCATAAGGTCCGCATCGTCCGAGACGATCAGCCCGCCCTCGCCCGAGTTCATGTGCTTGTAGGTCTGGGTCGAATAACAGCCCGCAAGGCCATGACGGCCCGAAGGTGTGCCGTTCCACGCCGCCCCCATCGTATGGGCGCAATCCTCGATCACCCGCACACCGGCCGCATCGCACAGGCGCATCAGCGCGTCCATGTCGGCCAGATGGCCGCGCATGTGGCTGAGCAGCAGCACCATGCCGGGCCGGGCCTTGGCGGCCAGATCATCAAGGTCGATGGTCAGGGCAGGGGTGGTTTCCACAAAGACCGGCTCTGCCCCCAGCGCGGCAATGGCGCCGGGCACCGGGGCCAGCGTGAAGGCATTGGTCAGCACCTGAACGCCGGGGCCGACGCCCGCCGCCTGCAACGCGAGCCGCATCGCCGCCCCGCCCGAGGCGACCGCCAGGCAATAACGCGCCCCGGTGTAGCGGGCGAATTCTTGCTCCAGCAGCGCGGTTTCGGCGGTCTCGCCGGCCGTGTTGTAGCGGTGCAGGCGGCCATGACGCATCACGGCAACGGCGGCCTCGATCCCGGCTTCGGGGATCGGCTCTTGCTGGGTAAAGCTGCCGGCAAAGACCTCAGGCATCACGTTCCCCCCGCAAGGTCCACAGATACAGCGCCAGTGCGACCGCCATGATCGCACCGGCCAGGAAATAGGCGGCATCCGGGGTCTGCCAGGCAGCCCCCGGCGCCATGAAATGCGCGAAAACCTGCGTGAAGACCACGGTTCCTGCCAGCATGGCAATGTTCATCACCGCCGAGATGCCACCCTGCAATTCGCCTTGCGCATTCTCGGGCACGACTTTCGACATCAGCGCCATCAGCATCGGATGCACGAAGCCTTCGGGCCCATGGACCAGCATCAGCACGATCACCGCGCCCAGCGTGCCGACAAACCCATAGCCGGTGGCGGCGATGGCTGCGCAGACCAGACCCGCAACCGCCACCCGCACCTCGCCCCAGCGGGCAACGGCAGGGCCGGTGGCCAGGCCCTGAAACCCGGCCATGATCAGCCCGAAGATCGCCAGCGTCAGGCCCACCGTCGCCTCGGACCAGCCGAATTTCGCCATGCCCCAGAACGGCCAGATCGCCGGATAGACCGCCGAGGCAAAGAAGAACAGGAACAGCACGACAAGCGAGGGGATCACGCCCGGATAGCTGCGGAACACCGCGAACACGCCGAACGGGTTGGCCCGGCGCCAGTCAAAGGCGCGCCGGTTGGCCGGGGCCAGCGTCTCGGGCAGCACGACCCAGCCATAGACGAAGTTCAGGAACGAAATCCCCGCCGCGGCCCAGAACGGCACCCGCGGCCCCAGCTCGCCCAGCAGCCCGCCGATGGCCGGCCCGATCACGAAGCCGACGCCAAAGGCCGCGCCCATCAGACCGAATGCCTTGGCCCGCCCCTCGGGCGGGGTGACATCGGCGATATAGGCATTGGCAATGACCCAGGACGATCCGCACACCCCGGCCAGAACGCGCCCCACGAACAGCCAGGCCAGCGACGGCGCCCAGGCCGACAGCACATAATCCATCCCCAGCCCAAAGATCGCCAGCAAGAGCAGCGGCCGGCGCCCGAAACTGTCCGACAGGTTGCCCACCAGCGGCGCGAACAGGAACTGCGCCATGGAAAAGGCAAAGAACATCCACCCGCCGATGGTCGCAGCCTCGGCCAGCCCGACATGGCCGACCTCTTCGATCAGCGAGGGCAGGACGGGAATGATGATCCCGAACCCCACCATGTCCAGCAAGACCGTGATCAGCACAAAGCCAAAGGCATGGCGCGAGGCAGGCGGCGCCAGCGGCGGCCCTTCGGGGGCAAGGCTTGGCTGCATCGGTCAGCTCCGGTCGATGAAGGGGGCGATGGTGGCGCGCAACCCCGGATAGCCATGCAGCAGCGCATCCGGGGCCAGGCGTGAAACGCCCTCGCCTTCGGGGCCAAAGGTCACCAGCACCACGGGCACCCCGGCCGCGCGGCCGGTCTTGCGGTCGGTCTCGGTATCGCCGATCAGCACGGCGCGCGCCGGATCGCCGCCGACCCCGGCAATGGCATGGACCAGCGGCGCCGGATCGGGCTTGCGCACGGGCAGGGTGTTGGCGCCCACCATGGCGGCGAACATGTCCCTAACCCCCAGCCGGACCAGCAGCTTTTCTGCCAGATGGTCGGGCTTGTTGGTGCAGATGCCAACCGCGATGCCCTCGGCCCGCAGCGCCTCGACCGCCTCGGCGGCGCCAGGGTAAAGCCGGGTATGGGTGTCGATCGCGCCTTCATAGGCGTCCAGCAGCACGGGATAGTGGCGCCCCACCTCGTCCTCGTCCCAGCCAAGGCCCAGCCGCTCGGCCCCCAGCCGCAGCATCGCCCGCCCGCCATGAAAGGCGGTCAGCGCATCGCCCGCGTCCAGCGGGGCGCCATGACCTGCCAGACCGAAGGCCGCATTCGCCGCCGCCAGCAGATCGGCAGAGGTATCGGCCAGCGTGCCATCCAGATCGAAGATCACCGCCCGCATTGCCACCTCCTGTCACATTGGGAAAGACGACGTGAAGCCCCGCCCCCTTGCGGTGCCGCCCCTGACGGGTAGAACGGGGACGAGCAAATGAAAAGGCCTCCTGAATGGCGCTGTCCCTGATCGTCCTTGCCGCAGGCCAAGGCACCCGCATGAACTCTGACCTGCCCAAGGTGTTGCACCCGCTGGCCGGGGCGCCGCTTGTCGTCCACGCGCTGGCCGCAGGCCGGGCACTGGACCCCGAGCGCGTGGTGGTGGTGGCCGGGCACGGCGCCGATCAGGTCGGCAAGGCGGTGCTGGATTTTGACCCCGAGGCACGGATCGTCCTGCAGGAAGATCGCCTTGGCACCGCCCATGCCGTCGCGCAGGCCCGGTCCCAGGTCGGGCATGGCGATGCCGTGGTGCTGTATGGCGACACGCCCTTCATCACCCCCGAAACGCTGGAACGCCTGGTTGCCGCGCGGGCGCGCCATGATGTGGTGGTGCTGGGCTTCAACGCCCTTGATCCGGGCCGCTATGGCCGGCTGGTCACCAGCGGCGATGATCTGCTGGCCATCGTGGAATGGAAGGATGCCAGCCCCGAGGAACGCGCGATCGAGCTGTGCAATTCGGGCGTCATGGCTGCCGATGCCGGGGTGCTGTTCGACCTGATCGACCAGGTGGGCAACGACAATGCGGCGGGGGAATATTACCTCACCGATGTGGTGGGCCTGGCCCGCGCGCGCGGCCTGACCGCCGGCGTCGTGATCTGCGACGAAGCCGAGACGCTGGGCATCAACACCCGCGCCGAACTTGCCGCCGCCGAAGCCGCCTTTCAGGCCCGCAAACGCGCCGAGATGCTGGAGACCGGCGTCACCATGCAGGCCGCAGATACCGTTTTCTTCGCCTGGGACACCTTCGTCGGGCGCGATGCCACCATCGGCCCCAACGTCGTCTTCGGCCCCGGCGTCACCGTGGAATCGGGCGCCGAAATCCGCGCCTTCTGCCATCTCGAAGGCTGCCACATCAGCCGCGGCGCCACCGTTGGCCCCTTTGCCCGCCTGCGCCCCGGCGCGGAACTGGCCGAAGATGTGCATGTCGGCAACTTCGTCGAGATCAAGAACGCCATCCTGGACGAGGGCGTGAAGGTCGGCCATCTGACTTACCTTGGCGATGCCACGGTGGGCGAACATACCAATATCGGCGCCGGCACCGTGACCTGCAATTACGACGGGGTGATGAAACACCGCACCACCATCGGCAAAGGCGTCTTCATCGGCTCGGATACCATGCTGGTCGCGCCCGTCACCGTGGGGGATGGCGCGCTGACCGCCAGCGGATCGGTCATCACCCAGGATGTCCCGCCCGAGGCCCTGGCCGTCGCCCGGGCCCGCCAGGCCAACAAGCCCGGCCTGGCCACGCGCCTGTTCGAGAAGCTGCGCGCCATCAAGGCCGCGCGGGCATGATGGTCTTTGCCTTTTCCAAATACCCCACGGGGGTCCGGGGGTGTGAAACCCCCGGTCCTCTGCCAGCCACAATGACCGGAGTTCAGTAAATGTGCGGCATCGTCGGAGTGCTGGGCGACCACGAGGTTGCGCCCCTGCTGGTGGAATCGCTCAAGCGGCTGGAATATCGCGGATATGACTCGGCGGGCATCGCCACGGTCGATCATGGCCGGCTTGACCGCCGGCGCGCGGTCGGCAAGCTGGTCAACCTATCGGATCTGCTGGTGCATGAACCGCTGACCGGCAAGGCCGGGATCGGCCATACCCGCTGGGCCACCCATGGTGCGGCAACGGTGGCCAATGCCCACCCGCACCGCGCGGGTCAGGTCGCGGTTGTCCACAACGGAATCATCGAGAATTTCAAGGAGTTGCGCGAGGAACTTCTTGCGGCGGGCTATCATCCCGAAAGCCAGACCGATACCGAAACCGTCGCCCTGATGACCCGGCGCCACATGGACGAAGGCGACGCGCCGCGCCAGGCGGCCGCCCGCACGCTGGCCCGGCTGGAAGGCGCCTTTGCCCTGTGCTTCCTCTTCGAGGGCGAGGACGATCTGCTGATCGCGGCCCGCAAGGGCTCGCCGCTGGCGATCGGCCATGGCGATGGCGAGATGTTCGTCGGCTCTGATGCCATCGCGCTGGCGCCGCTGACCGATCGCATCACCTATCTGGAAGAAGGCGACCGGGCCGAAGTCACCCGCGCAGGCGCGGTGATCTATGATGCCTCGGGCCGGCTGGCGAACCGGGCCCAGACGCGGATCAAGATCGATTCCGTGCGGGTGGAAAAGGGCGGCTATCGCCATTTCATGATGAAGGAAATTGCCGAACAGCCGGTGGTTCTGGCCGATGCCTTGCGCCATTACCTGACCCCGGACCGCACGGGCCTGCGCCTGCCGGCCGAGCTGGATTTCACCGGCGTCTCGCGTCTGGTGCTGGTGGCCTGCGGCACGGCGAACATCGCCTGCCAGGTCGCGAAATACTGGTTCGAACAGCTGGCAGGCCTGCCCTGCGACGTCGATATCGCGTCCGAATTCCGCTATCGCGACCCGGTGCTGGATCCGGCCAGCTGGGCGGTGTTCGTCAGCCAGTCGGGGGAAACCGCCGATACGCTGGCCGCGCTGCGCCATGCGCAGGACCGGGTGGCGCGCACGCTGGCGGTGGTCAACGTGCCCACCTCGTCCATGGCGCGCGAGGCCGGGCTTGCCCTGCCGATCCTGGCCGGGATCGAGGTGGGCGTTGCCTCGACCAAGGCCTTCACCAACCAGCTGCTGGTGCTGGTGCTGATGGCGCTCAAGGCCGGGCTGGACCGCGGGCGGCTGGATGCGGCGGCGGTGGCCGCCCATCTGACCACGCTGGGCAGCCTGCCGGGGCTGATGAACCATGCGCTGGGGCTGGACGACGACATCCGCGCGCTGGCCACCGATCTGGCCAAGGCGCAGGACGTGCTGTTCCTGGGGCGAGGCCCGATGTATCCCCTTGCGCTGGAAGGTGCGCTGAAACTCAAGGAAATCAGCTACATCCACGCCGAAGGTTATGCCTCGGGCGAACTCAAGCACGGCCCCATCGCCTTGATCGACGCAACGGTCCCCGTGGTCGTGCTGGCCCCGCGCGATGCGCTGTTCGAAAAGACCGTCTCGAACATGCAAGAGGTCATGGCGCGCCATGGCAAGGTCGTGCTGCTGTCGGACCGGGCGGGTCTGGATCAGGCCGGAGATGGCGTCTGGCACGGCCTTGCGCTGCCCGACGTGCCCGCGCTGCTGGCGCCGATCCTGTATGCCGTGCCGGCCCAGTTGCTGGCCTATCATGCGGCGGTGGCCAAGGGGACCGATGTGGATCAGCCGCGCAATCTGGCAAAATCCGTGACTGTGGAATAGGTTGCGCGGTATAGTTCAGGCAATGGATTACCCTGCATGACCCCCGATGATGCCCTTGCCGCCCTGATGGCGCTGGCCGATCCGGTCAAGGCCGACGAAATGGCGGCCTATCACAAGATCCCGCGCCGGTATCTGGGCATTGCCGTGCCGCAGATCGACGCGCTGGCGCGCGACTGGCGCCAGACCCTGACGCTCGATGACCGGCTGTCGCTGGCGGCGGCGCTGTGGGACATGGGCATCCACGAAACCATGGTCGCGGCGGCCAAGCTGCTGGAACAGGCCCGCATCCGCCCCGATGACAGCGGCGCCTGGGCGCTGATCGCCCGCTGGGCCCCCGGGTTCGAAGGGTGGTCCACCGCCGATCACGCCAGCATCGCGGGGCAAAAGCGCCTGGTGGCCGACCCGTCGCGGCTGGAAACCGTCGCGGGCTGGACCACGCATCCCAACATGTGGACCCGCCGCGCCGCGCTGGTGATGACGCTGCCCTGGGCCAAGATGAACAATCCCAAGCCGCACGATCTGGACATCCGCGAACGTGTGCTGGGCTGGGCCGAAAACTATGCCGATGACCGCGACTGGTTCATCCAGAAGGCCATTGCCTGGTGGCTGCGCGATCTGTCACGGCATGATGCAGACCGCACCCGCGCCTTCCTGGCCGACCATGGCGCACGGCTGAAACCCTTTGCCCGCAAAGAGGCTGCGCGCCACCTGTAGGTTACAGGAAGTCGGCCTCGGCGTCCGAGACATCCACCCCCAGCGCCTCGAGCCCGGCCTCGAGGTTTTCGGACAGATGCGGCATCCCTGCCAGATAGGTTGCGGTCGGAATCGTCGCCTCGGCAAAGGCGGTCTCGACGGCAGAGGCGTAATCCTCGGGCTCAAAGGCGCCGCGGCCCACCCAGGCGATCGCGGTCAGATGCGCCTTTTCATCATCGTTCAGCGCATCGACAAAGGCTTTCATCTCGGCGGCGCCCGCATCGCCCTCGCGCGCGAGGAACAGGACTTGCACCACCTTGTCGATCCCGATTTCGATCATGGCCCTCTCCGCGACTGACTGGCGCAAGTGTCCGCCCGATGCGCCCCGGATGCAAGCCCTGCCGCCGGTCCGGGCGCAAGTTTCCATCGCGCGCCATGACGGGGGCGGGTTGCGGTGCCGTTCGGCCAAGACCCGATCTGTGCAGCACAGGAGCCCCGCGGCGCGCGTCGGGTTGCCGCAGGGGATTGGCCCAAGGTCGCGGCCCTGTTACTTGCGGGAAAACGCAAGGGGTTCGCCATGACCAGTCAGCAGCCGCCCGCCTTTCGCAACCAGACCCAGCGCGGCCTGTTCCGCCGCACGCCCCCGGCGATCTTCCCGCCGGTGATGGGGCTGTTCGGCCTGGGCCTTGCCTGGCGGCGCGGGACCGAGGCGGTGGGCCTGCTGCCCGGTCTGGCCGAGGCCCTGCTGGGGGCGGTGACGCTGCTTTATCTGTTCGCGCTGCTGGCCTATCTGGCCAAGGTCGCACAGCGCCCTGGCGTGGTGGCCGAGGATTTGCGCATCCTGCCCGGGCGGGCCGGGCTGACGGCGGCGAACCTGTCGGGCATGCTGCTTGCGGCGGCACTGGTGCCCTATGCGCCGGGGCTGGCGCTGGGGGTGCTGATCGCGGCGCTGGTGGCCCATGTGCTGCTTGGCCTGACCCTGCTGCGCCTGTTCCTGACCGGGCCCGAAGAGGCGCGGGTGATCACCCCGGTCTGGCATCTGACCTATGTGGGCTACATCATCGCGCCGCTGTCGCTGATCCCGCTGGGCCATGCGGGGCTGGCGCAAGGGATCCTGTATGCGACCATTCCGGTGGCGGCGGCGATCTGGGCGGTCAGCCTCTATCAGATCGCGACGCGCATTCCGCCAGCGCCGCTGCGCCCGCTGCTGGCGATCCATCTTGCGCCGGCCAGCCTGTTTGCGACGGTTGCCGCGATGCTGGGTCTTGGCGGGCTGGCCACGGGGTTCCTGGCGCTGGCGCTGGTGATCTTGCTGGGTCTGGTGGCCGCAAGCGCCTGGCTGACGCAATCCGGGTTTTCGGCGCTGTGGGGCGCCTTCACCTTTCCGATCGCCGCCTGTGCGTCGGCGCTGCTGGCAAATGGCTGGCAGGTGGCCGGATTGCTGCTTCTGGCGGCTGCCACCGGCATCGTGGTCACGATTGCCGTCAAGGTGATGCAGGCCTGGGCCAAGGGCGGCCTTGCGGTCAAGACCAACGCCGCGCAGGCCTAGATCAGCGCCACCCAGTTGCGCGCCAGTTGCAGCCCTGCGGCATCCGAGGCGGCGCCGAACGCGGCCTCGGTCTGCGGATAGATCCGGTCCCAGTCGGCGGTCTGCTCGCGAAAGAGATGGCTGAACAGCCGGTTCCAGTCGGCCACCACGGCGCGCGAGGCCTCGAAGTGGAACTGCGTGCCATAGGTGGCGCGCCCGATGCGGAAGGCCTGTGACGGCACGCCCGGCGCCGTGGCCAGATGCACCGCGCCGGTGGGCAGGTCGAACGTGTCGGAATGCAGATGGAAACTGCGAAAGCCGCGGCCAACCCCGCGAAACAGCGGATCGGCCAGCCCCTCGGGCCGCAAGTCCACCTGGCACCAGCCGAATTCGGGCGCCGCGCCCAGCCGGTTCACCCCGCCAAAGGCCCGGGCCAGCACCTGCGCGCCCAGGCAGATCCCCAGAACCGCCTTGTCGGCTTGCGTGAACGCCTGCATCCGCGCGGCCAGTTCCGGCAGATAGGGGTGGGTGTCGTCGGCCAGCGCCGATTGCTCGCCGCCAAAGACCACCAGCGCGTCATGGTCGGCCGGGTCGGGCAGGGCGCCATCGGCCCAGGGGCGATAGAGCCCGATTCGCGCCGCCGCCTCGTGCAGCGCGACGCCGACCTGCCCGTGATGGGTGATCCTGGTATTCTCGACGATGGCAACCCGCATGTTCCGCCCCTGTCTGCCGGATGGCTTGATGAACCATGCCGGGCGGACAGCGGCAAGGGGCCGCGCGATGCAGAGGGCAGTTTGCCCCTTGCGCTTTTGGCCCGGCCATGAAAGGGGGAACCGCCAAACGAACAACTCCGAGGAGGCCCCCATGGAGATTCGCGAGGCACTTACCTTCGACGACGTGCTTCTGGTTCCGGCTGCATCCAATGTGCTGCCGTCCGAGGCGGACACGGCGACGAATGTGACCCGCTCGATCCGGCTGAACATCCCGTTGCTGTCCAGCGCGATGGATACCGTGACCGAAGCGCGCATGGCCATCGCCATGGCGCAGGTCGGCGGGATGGGCGTGATCCACCGCAACCTCGGCATCGAGGAACAGGCGCGCGAGGTCAGCCGCGTCAAGCGGTTCGAATCCGGCGTCGTCTATTCCCCGATCACGCTGCGCCCCGATCAGACGCTGGCCGATGCCAAGCTGCTGATGGAGCGCTACAACATCACCGGCTTTCCGGTGGTGGACGAGGTGGGCCGCGTCGTCGGCATCGTGACCAACCGCGACATGCGCTTTGCCAGCGACGACCGCACCCCGGTTTCGGTGATGATGACGGCCGAGAACCTTGCCGTCCTGCGCGAGCCGGTCGACCGCGAAGAGGCGATCAGCCTGATGAAGTCGCGCCGGATCGAAAAGCTGCTGGTGACGGATGGCCGCGGCAAGCTGACCGGCCTTCTGACGCTGAAGGACACGGAAAAATCGGTGCTGAACCCGCAGGCCTGCAAGGACGAGCTGGGCCGCCTGCGGGTTGCCGCCGCCTCGACCGTGGGCAATGACGGGTTCGAGCGGTCCAAGGCGCTGATCGAGGCCGGGGTGGACATGGTGGTGATCGACACCGCCCATGGCCATTCCGAAGGCGTCGCCATGGCGGTCGAGCGGATCAAGAACTTCTCGAACTCGGTGCAGGTGGTCGCGGGCAACGTGGCGACGGCGGCGGCGACGCGGGCGCTGATCAAGGCCGGGGCCGATGCGGTCAAGGTCGGGATCGGTCCGGGGTCGATCTGCACCACGCGGATCGTGGCGGGCGTCGGCGTGCCGCAGCTGACCGCGATCATGGATGCGGCGGGCGAGGCCGGGGATATTCCGGTGATCGCGGATGGCGGCATCAAGTATTCGGGCGATTTCGCCAAGGCCATCGCGGCGGGCGCCTCGTGTGCCATGGTCGGCTCGGCCGTCGCAGGCACCGATGAATCGCCCGGCGAGGTGATCTTGTGGAACGGCCGCAGCTTCAAGAGCTATCGCGGCATGGGCAGCCTGGGCGCCATGGCGCGCGGCTCGGCCGACCGCTATTTCCAGAAGGATGCGGCCAGCGACAAGCTGGTCCCCGAAGGGATCGAAGGTCAGGTGCCCTACAAGGGGCCGGTCGCGACCGTGGTGCACCAGATGGTGGGCGGATTGCGCGCCGCGATGGGCTATACCGGCAACCGCACGGTGGCCGAGATGCGCGCCAACTGCAATTTCGTGCGCATCACCAATGCGGGGCTCAAGGAAAGCCACGTCCACGACGTGCAGATCACCCGCGAGTCGCCGAACTATCGCGCCGGGTGATCGGGGCCTTCGGGCGGGGCGGGCGACAGCCTGGCCCGCCATCCGGGGCAGTTTCCGCGCTGCAGCATTCCCGGGCAATTGTACAGCCCTTCGGCCATACCATTGGCACAATCATGCCGAACATCCGGGCAAACGCCCGTTCGATGCTCGCAGGGTGCAAGTTCTGATGTGACATCTCCTCCAGCGTCATGCTATCGGTGCGAACGAACGTTTCGATTTGACGATTTGACAAGACGGTTCCCCATGACCGTCACAGGGTAGGAAGACTGATGTCGGGTGATCCGCTTCGTGCGCTGTTCGATATGCCGCGCACCCACAAGCGTATTCTTCAGGTGTTGGCCGATACGATTTTGCTGTCGGCAAGTTTTGCGCTGGCCATGTTCTTGCGCACCGAAAGCCTTGCGTTTCTGACCCAGGGCAAGGTCTGGGCGGCGCTGGTGGCGGCGCTGCCGGTCACGCTGATCATCTTTGTCAAGCTGGGCTTCTATCGCGCGGTCATCCGCTATATGGGGCTGCGCGCGCTGATCACCATCGTCAACGGGGTCGTGGCCAGCGCGCTGGCGGTGTCGGCGATGATCGTCTGGCTGGACCTGCCGATACCGCCGGCCGTGCCGGTGATCTATGCCGTGCTGGCGATGTGCACCGTGGGCGGCGTGCGCTTTGCGCTGCGCGCCATCTACCAGCGCACCCATTCGCGCGACAAGACGCGGGTGATCATCTATGGCGCGGGACAGTCCGGGCGCCAGACGGTGCATTCGATGGGGCAGGGGCTGGAACATACCGCCGTTGCCTTTGTCGACGACAACCCCGACCTGTGGGGCAGCCAGATCGCCGGGCTTCGGGTCTTTGCGCCATCGGAACTTGAACGCCTGTTGCGCGATTACGGCGCCAAGGTGCTGCTGCTGGCCATGCCGTCGGTCAGCCGCGCGGTGCGGGCGCAGATCCTCAAGCGGCTGGAACATCTGCCGGTGCGGGTGCAGACCATCCCCGGCATGGCCGAACTGGTGACCGGCAAGCACAAGGTGAACGAGATCACCGAAGTCTCGGTCGAGGATTTGCTGGGCCGCGATCCGGTGCCGCCGGATGCCGCGCTGATGGCGGCGAACATTCGTGACAAGTCGGTCCTGGTGACGGGCGCCGGCGGGTCGATCGGGGCAGAGCTGTGCCGCCAGATCCTGCACCAGCGCCCCCGCGTGCTGGTGCTGTTCGAACAATCGGAATACGCGCTGTTCGAGATCGGGCAGGAATTGTCCGCCACCCGCAAGGCCGAAGGGCTGGACGTGCGGATCGTGCAGGTCCTGGGCACTGTGCGCGACCGGGCACGGATGGAAAAGCTGATGCGCAGCCATGGCGTGCAGACGATCTATCATGCCGCAGCCTACAAGCATGTGCCGATGGTCGAGGACAATGCCGTTCAGGGGCTGGCGAACAACCTGTTCGGCACGCTGTCCTGCGCTCAGGCGGCCCTGGCGGCCGGGGTGGAAAGCTTCACGCTGATCTCGACCGACAAGGCGGTGCGGCCGACCAATGTGATGGGCGCCTCCAAGCGGCTGGCCGAGCTGGTCTGTCAGGCGCTGGCACATGGCGGGGGCAAGACGCGCTTTTCCATGGTGCGGTTCGGCAATGTGCTGGGGTCTTCGGGCTCGGTGATCCCGCTGTTTCGCCGCCAGATCGCTGCAGGCGGCCCGGTCACCGTGACCCACCGCGAGATCATGCGCTATTTCATGACCATCACCGAAGCCTCGCAGCTGGTGATCCAGGCCAGCGCCCTGGCCCATGGGGACAAGGGCGGCAACGTCTTCTTGCTGGACATGGGCGAGCCGGTGAAGATTGCCGAACTGGCCGAGCGGATGATCCGCCTGTCCGGCTTTACCCCGGTGATCGAGGGCGATCCGGCGGCGCGCAAGACGGCGGCGGTCGCGGATGTGATCCCGATTGCCTTTACGGCGCCGCGCCGGGGCGAGAAACTGTTCGAAGAGCTGTTCATCGGCACGATCAGCGAGCCGACCCGCCACCCGCGCATTCTGACGGCCAGCGAGACCTCGCTGGACTGGCAGCGACTGGCCCCGCTGATCGCCGAGTTGCAGGCCGCCTGCGAGGCCGATGACGAGGCCGAGCTGCGCCGCCTGCTGGCCGATGCCCCCATAGACTTTGCACCGCGCCGCGCCGGACAGCCGCCGCGCCGCGAGCCCGTTGCTGCGGTCACGCCCGCCATGGTGGCCCCGGCTGGCGGCGTCTTGCAAAGCGGTGCGGCTGGCGGCTGAGACCGGCGCGGACGGGGGACGGCGCAGGGGGGCTTTGCGCCCCCCATGGCATTGGCAGGGCCAATGCCATTCCCCCCGCAGGATATTTTCTTCAAGGCGAAAAGGGGCGCCGGCTCAGGTGATCACGTCGGGCGCGATGCGTCCGGTGTGGCGGGCGATTCCGGCCAGTTCCTCGGCTGCGGCGATCACGGGCGCCAGCATGTCCTGCGGGTCTGCGCCGAAGGTCTCGGGATCGTCGGAGTGCAGTTCCAGGTAAAGCCGCAGGGTTGCGCCTTCGGTTCCGGTGCCCGAGAGGCGCAGAACGATCCGGGCGCCATTGGCAAAGATCACCCGAAGGCCCTGACCCTTGCTGACTGATCCGTCCACCGGATCGACATAGGCGAAGTCATCGGCCGCCGCGACCTTCATGCCCGCGATGGTCTTGCCGGGCAGGGTGTCCAGCGCGCCGCGCAGCTGGGACATGGCGGCTTCGGCCTGCGGCACCGGCAGCGCCTCGTAGTCGTGGCGCGAATAGAAGGTGCGGCCGAACCGGCGCCAATGCGCGCCCAGCAGATCGCTCACGCCCTGGCCGGTGGCCGCCAGCACATTCAGCCACAGCAGCACCGCCCAGAGCCCGTCCTTTTCGCGCACATGATCCGAGCCGGTGCCAAAGCTTTCCTCGCCGCAGATCGTGGCGCGGCCAGCGTCCAGCAGGTTGCCAAAGAACTTCCAGCCGGTCGGGGTTTCATGCGCCTCGATCCCCAGCGCCTCGGCCACGCGGTCGGCGGCGGTGGAGGTGGGCATGGATCGGGCGATCCCCTTGATCCCGCCAGCATAGCCGGGCGCCAGATGAGCATGGGCCGCCAGAACGGCCAGCGAATCCGACGGATTCACATAGGCGCCGCGGCCAAGGATCATGTTGCGATCGCCATCGCCGTCCGAGGCGGCGCCGAAATCGGGGCCGGTCTCTGACATCAGCCGCTCGTAAAGGTCCGAGGCCCAGGTCGGATTGGGATCGGGGTGCATCCCGCCGAAATCCGGCAGCGGCACCGCATTGACCACCGATCCGGGCGCCGCGCCCAGCCGCCGTTCCAGGATTTCGACCGCATAGGGCCCGGTCACGGCGCACATGGCATCGAAGCGCAGGGTGAAGCCGCCCGCGATCATCGCGCGGATCGCGTCAAAGTCGAACAGCCGCTCCATCAGCTCGGCATAATCCAGCACCGGATCGACGATCTGCACGGCCATGCCGTCCAGATCGGTTTCCCCGATGCGGTCCAGATCAGGCGCCGGCTGGTCCGAAATGCGATAGCCGGTCAGCCGCTCGCTGGCCGCATGGATCGCGGCGGTCACGGATTCGGGCGCCGGGCCACCATTGCTGATGTTGTATTTGACGCCGAAATCGCCGTCCTCGCCGCCCGGATTGTGGCTGGCCGACAGCACGATCCCGCCATCCGCCCCATTGAGCCGGATCAGATGCGAGGCGGCCGGGGTCGACAGCAGCCCGCCTTGCGCGACAATGACCCGCGCCACGCCGTTGGCCGCCGCCATGCGCAAGATGATCCCCGCCGCCTCGCGCCCGAAAAAGCGCCCGTCGCCGCCAAGGACCAGCACCTTGCCGCTGGCGCCCACAGCGTCAAAGATCGCCTGGACGAAGCATTCAAGGTAATGCGGCGCGCGGAACTGCGCGGTCTTCTTGCGCAGGCCCGAGGTGCCCGGCTTCTGGCCGGCAAAGGGGCCGGCGGTGACAAAGGTGCTGGTCATCGGAAACTCCCGTCTCTAACCGGCGCGACCATGGCGAAACGCTGGCCGCAGCGCAAGCGGGTGTCAGGGGCCAGGCGCCATGTGCGCGCGATAGTCCGCCAGCTCGTGCCCGGCCTCGCGCGGGAAGATCTCGCCGGTGGGGGACAGCGCGACGATCCGGTCGATGCGAAAGCTGCGAAAGCCGCCGCGCAATTCGCACCACGCCGCCAGGGTCCAGACCCGCCCTTCCATGTCCAGCGCCAGGGGCCGGATGTCGCGGTGGCTTTCACGGCCCTCGGGGTCGATATAGCTGATGGTCAGCCGCTCTCGCCCGGTAATGGCGGACCGGATCGCGGGGATCATGGTCGGAACATGGCCCGACTCTTCGCCCGTAAAGGCAAAGAGATCGTCCCCCTCGGGCGGCGCCGGCGTCACCGAGGCGATCTTGGCGGCCAGACTGCGCGCGGCCCGCGCCAGCGCCGGATCGGCGCCCTCGGCCACCAGGCGCACCCCGGCGCGCAGGGCCTCGATCTCGTCCCCGGACAGGATCATCGGCGGCAAGGTGATCGGCGCGCGCAGGATATACCCGACGCCGCGCTCGCCCTCGACCGGCATTCCGCTGGCCATCAGCGTCGCCATGTCGCGCCAGATGGTGCGCACTGAAACGCCCAGCCGCTCGGCCATCTCGGACGCACGGTGCAGCCGCCCGTCACGCAGGATCTGGATCAGGTCGAACAGGCGGTCGGTGCGGCGCATGGCAAACCCTTGCGCGCTGCGGCGCCAAGGTCAACGGGGACTAGAACCAGGTGCCCACGCGCTGCGCCGCGCCCGAGATGTCGCGTCCCACACCATCGACAGTATTGCACCCGGCCAGTGCCAGCATCAGGGCCGCGCCCAGTATCATCGCTTTCATTGCTCTGCCTCTATTGCCTCCGGTTTGCCCGAAATGCGCATTCACCTTGCCTCAAATACCCCGGGGGGGGACCGGCTGCCAAGCCGGTCGGGGGGCTGGCCCCCCGTTTCTGCCTCTCACAGATGCGCGAGGGTCACGCCTTTCAGTCCTGCCACCACCACACATCGGGCAGGAACCCGGCCGCATCGCCATAGACCGGCAGCCGATCGGCGGCATACTTCAGCCGCCGGTCATGCGCGAGGCGCGAGCGGTCGGCGAACCACATCGGGATGACATAGCGCCCCGCCATCAGCGCCCGGTCCAGGGCGCGCACGGCGGTGCGGAAATCTTCGGGCGCCTGTGCGGCCAGCATCTCGGCGATCATCGCCTCGACGGCCGGGCTGTCGACCCCGGCGATATTGCGGGTGCCAGGCAAGGTCACGCCCGCCCGGCCCCAATACAGCAACTGCTCGTTGCCAGGGCTGAGCGAATTGGCGCGGGTGATCGGAGTGATGTCGAAATCATAATCCCGCAGCCGGGCGTTCATCTGGGCATCGTCTACCGCAACCAGCCGCGCCGTGATCCCCAGCCGCTCCAGCGCGCGGATCCAGATCGTCACCACCGCGCGCATTTCGGACCCGCCAATCGGCACAAGGATTTCAAACGCCATCGGCTCGCCCTGGGCATTCTGCCGCCGGCCGGCCGTTACGGTCCAGCCTGCCTCTTCCAGCAGGCGCGCCGCGCGGCGCAGTCCGGCGCGGTTCGCCTCGGACCCATCAGCGACAGGCAGCGACAGATCGTCCAGCGCATCCGGAGGCAGCGTGCTGGCAAAGGGCGCCAGCAGGGCGCGCACCGCCTCGTCCGCCGGTCCCTCGCCCATCGCCAGATCGGAATTCCAGAACCACGACCGGGCGCGCGGCTCGGTGCCGCCGTTGATCGTGGTGTTGATGAACTCATAGTTGAAACTGTCGATCAGCGCCTGACGGACCCGCCAGTCAGAGAATTGCGGGCGGCGGGTGTTCATTGCAAGGCCGGTCATCATGGCAGGGCGGCCATGGGGGATTTCCGATTTCACCACCTCGCCCGATGTCACGCGCGGGAAATCATAGCCGCTCATCCAGCGGGCGGCCTGACCTTCGCGGAAGGTCATGATGGCGCCGGCCTTGAACGCCTCGAACATCACCGAGGCATCGGCGAAATATTCGATCTTCACCTCGTCGAAATTGTGCAGCCCCCGCATCAGTGGCAGATCCCGGGCCCACCAGTCAGCCCGCTTGCGCAAGGTGATCGAGCGGCCGGGATCGACCGCAGCCACCTCATAGGGCCCCGACCCCAGCGGCGCACGCATGGCCGAGGCCTTGAGATCGCGCCCGTCCCAGTCCTTGCGGCTCAGGACCGGGCGCAGCCCAAGGATCAGCGGCAATTCGCGGTCGGCTTCGGAAAAATCGAACCGCACGCTGCGCGGCCCGGTCGCCCAGGCTTTCGCCACCTTGCCATGCGCTGCAGCATAGCGCGGGTGTGCCTCGGCCAGCGCATCAAAGGACCACAGCACATCCTCGACGGTCACCGGGCTGCCATCCGCGAATCGGGCCCCCTCGCGCAGGGTGAATTCGACAAAAGTTCGTGAGTCGTTCGTTGTCACGCTTTCCGCCAGCAGCCCGTAGACGGTAAAGGGTTCGTCCCAGGCGCGGCCCATCAATGTCTCGACCGTCAGGGGCGAGACCCAGGCCGGCGCACGTCCCAGCGTGGTGAAAGGATTGAGCGAATCGAAGCCTCCGACCTCTCCCATCACGATGCGCCCGCCCTTGGGGGCGTCGGGATTGGCCTGAGGCAGGGCCACAAAATCCGGGGGCAGGGCGGGCTGTCCATGCATGGCAATACCATGGCTGGTGGTCTGCGCCTGTGCAGAATCGCCCCATGTCGGCGCAGCGAAGGCCAGCGTGGAAATCACCGCGAGTCCGGTCCATGCGCTGCGGAAAAAATGCCCTGTCATTCTGGCAACAATGCCTCTCGCCCTTGTTTCGTTGAGCCCCGTGATACGCGGTCGTGATTGATCGTGCAAACTTTCGGGTTGGAATCCGGCATGTTGCAGCGTATATGTTAGGCACTGCTCGATAGGTTTCTTGCCTGTATGAAACCTGCCTCAACACTCAACGCCCGCGTCACGCGGGCGTTTTTTTTGGCCCCCGCAGTCCACCCTCTGGCATTGCCCGATCCATTGCCTATGCTGCGTACGCACAAAACACGGAGGGTGCCATGGCCTTGAAGGGGAAACGCGCAATCGTGACCGGATCGAATTCCGGCATCGGTCTGGGCGTCGCGGTGGAACTGGCGAAGGCCGGGGCAGAGCTGGTGATCAATTCGTTCACCGACACGCCCGAGGATCACGCGCTGGCCGCGAAGCTGTCGGCCGACCATGGCGTTCCCGTGCGCTATATTCAGGCCGACATGTCCAAGGGGGCCGAGTGCCGCGCGCTGATCGAACAGGCGGGCGGCTGCGATATTCTGGTCAACAACGCCGGGATCCAGTTCGTCGCGCCGATCGAGGAATTCCCGGCCGACCGCTGGGACGCGATCATCGCGATCAACCTGTCCTCGGCCTTCCACACCACGGCGGCCGCGCTGCCGGGGATGCGGGCCAGGGGCTGGGGCCGGGTCATCAACATCGCCTCGGCGCATGGGCTGACCGCATCGCCGTTCAAATCGGCCTATGTGGCGGCGAAACATGGCATCGTCGGGCTAAGCAAGACCACGGCGCTGGAATGCGCCGGCCAAGGCATCACCTGCAACGCGATCTGCCCCGGCTATGTGCTGACGCCGATCGTGGAAAAGCAGATCCCGGACCAGATGAAGGTCCACAACATGAGC
The DNA here is from genome assembly GCF_000429765.1 of Gemmobacter nectariphilus DSM 15620. Taxonomy (GTDB): domain Bacteria; phylum Pseudomonadota; class Alphaproteobacteria; order Rhodobacterales; family Rhodobacteraceae; genus Wagnerdoeblera; species Wagnerdoeblera nectariphila. The sequence goes on from NZ_AUCM01000003.1 coordinate 284,803, forward strand.
CGCGAAGAGGTGATCAAGAAGGTCATGCTCTCGCGCCAGCCCTCGGGCGATTTCGCCACGGTCGAGCAGATGGGCGGGACGGCGGTGTTCCTGTGCTCAGACGCTGCCGCGCAGATCACCGGCACGACCATCAGCGTCGATGGCGGCTGGACCGCCATGTAAAAGATCGGCGCCCGTCTGCGGGCGCCGACCCTTTGATAGCTTGGCCGGTTCCGCGCAAGGAACCGGCGCCTTGGATCAGCGCGCGACCTTGCCGCCGCCCGCGCACCAGTCGCCAAAGCCGCCGATGTTGTAGACCTCGGTATAGCCCATCTTCAGCAGCATCTCGCAGGCCATCTGCGAGCGGCCACCGGCCGCGCAGAACAGCGCGATGGGGCGGGCCGGGTCCAGGGCGGGGTTGTGGTCGGGGTGGCGCGGGTCGGCGGCCATGGCCAGCTTCATAAGCGGCACATGCACCCCGCCCGAAGCCGTGCCCGAGGCGCGCACCTCGGAGATGTCGCGCACATCGACCACGACGAGGTCGCCGCGGTCATGCCGGGCCACGGCATCCTTGGCAGACATGCGGCCCACTGCCGGGCCGGAGGAACGAGAAAAGCCGAACATTCGGGCTGCCTTTCATGGTTGGTTGCCGCGTAATCTGGCGTCTGGCGCGGACAGTGCAAGGGGGCGCGCGGCTAAAACATTCAATTTCTCGAATTTGTGTTGCAGCTGCATCGCTGCACTGCCGTATGTTCACCAATCGTTCATGCTTTCCGGTTGGCGATGGTCGGAAATCGGTCTATGTATCGCGGGGTGTGTGTCCGGGGGTGTCCTATGGCCGAGCAGAAGTTCATCGAGGTGCGCGGGGCGCGCGAACATAACCTCAAGGGCATCGACGTCGACATTCCGCGCGACCAGCTGGTGGTGATCACCGGGCTTTCCGGGTCGGGCAAGTCCAGCCTGGCGTTCGACACGATCTATGCCGAAGGCCAGCGGCGCTATGTGGAATCGCTGTCGGCCTATGCGCGCCAGTTCCTCGACATGATGCAAAAGCCGGATGTGGACCATATCAGCGGTCTGTCCCCGGCCATCAGCATCGAACAGAAGACCACCAGCAAGAACCCGCGCTCGACCGTTGGCACGGTCACGGAAATCTACGACTATCTGCGCCTGCTGTTCGCCCGCGTCGGCATTCCCTACAGCCCGGCCACCGGCCTGCCCATCGAGGCGATGCAGGTGCAGGACATGGTGGACCGGGTGATGGCGCTGCCCGAAGGCACCCGCGGCTATCTGCTGGCGCCGATCATCCGCGACCGCAAGGGCGAATACCGCAAGGAAATGCTGGAGCTGCGCAAGCAGGGCTTTCAGCGCGTCAAGGTGGACGGCAAGTTCCATGAGCTCGACGAGCCGCCCGAGCTGGACAAGAAATTCCGCCATGACATCGACGTAGTGGTCGACCGTATCGTCGTGCGCGACGGGCTTCAGGTGCGGCTGGCCGACAGTTTCCGCACCGCGCTGAACCTGGCCGATGGCATTGCCATTCTGGAAACCGCCCCCTCTGAAGGCGAGCCCGAGCGGCTGGTGTTTTCCGAAAAGTTCGCCTGCCCGGTGTCGGGCTTTACCATTCCGGAAATCGAGCCGCGGCTGTTTTCCTTCAACGCGCCGTTTGGGGCCTGTCCGGTCTGTGACGGGCTGGGGGTGGAGCTGTTCTTTGACGAACGCCTGGTGGTGCCCGATCAGGGGCTGACCTTGCTGCAAGGCGCCATTGCGCCTTGGGCGAAATCCAAGACCCCCTATTTCGTCCAGACCATCGAGGCGCTGGCCACCCACTACAAGTTCGACCGCAAGAAGAAATGGAAGGATCTGCCCGAAAACGTCCGGCAGATGTTCCTGTATGGGTCCAAGGGCGAGGAAATCCCCTTCCGCTATGACGAAGGCGGCCGCGTCTATCAGGTCACGCGCACCTTTGAAGGCGTCATTCCCAACATGGAACGGCGCTACAAGGAAACCGACAGCGCCTGGTCGCGCGAAGAGATGGAGCGCTATCAGAACAACCGCGCCTGCGGGGCCTGCGGTGGCTACCGGCTCAAGCCCGAGGCGCTGGCGGTGAAGATCGCCGGGCATCATGTCGGGCAGGTGGTGGAAAAGTCGATCAAGGAGGCGCTGCACTGGATCGAGGGCGTGATGGACACGCTGACACCCCAGCGCCAGGAAATCGCCCGCGCCATCGTCAAGGAAATCCGCGAGCGGCTGGGGTTCCTGAACAACGTCGGTCTTGAATACCTGACGCTGTCGCGCAACGCCGGCACGCTGTCGGGCGGGGAATCGCAGCGCATCCGGCTGGCCAGCCAGATCGGGTCGGGCCTGACCGGGGTGCTTTATGTGCTGGACGAGCCGTCGATTGGCCTCCATCAGCGCGACAACGACCGGCTGCTGGACACGCTGAAGGGGCTGCGCGATCAGGGCAATACGGTGCTGGTGGTCGAACATGACGAAGATGCGATCCGCGAGGCGGATTACGTCTTTGACATCGGCCCTGGTGCCGGGGTGCATGGTGGCCGGGTGATCGCCCATGGCACGCCAGGCCAGATCGCCGCCGATCCGGCCAGCCTGACCGGGCAATACCTGTCCGGCACGCGCGAAATCGCGGTGCCAGCCACCCGGCGCAAGGGCAACGGGAAAAAGCTGACCGTGGTCGGCGCGAGCGGCAACAACCTCAAGAACGTCACGGTCGATTTCCCGCTGGGCAAGTTCATCTGCGTGACCGGCGTTTCCGGTGGCGGCAAGTCCACCCTAACCATCGAGACGCTCTACAAATCCGCCGCCATCCGTCTGAACGGCGCGCGCGAAACGCCTGCGCCTTGCGAGACGATCAAGGGGTTCGAACAGCTCGACAAGGTGATCGACATTGACCAGCGCCCCATCGGACGCACGCCGCGGTCAAACCCCGCCACCTATACTGGCGCCTTCGACCCGATCCGCGACTGGTTTTCCGGCCTGCCCGAAGCCCAGGCCCGCGGCTACAAGCCGGGGCGCTTCAGCTTCAACGTCAAGGGCGGGCGCTGCGAGGCCTGTCAGGGTGACGGCGTCATCAAGATCGAGATGCACTTCCTGCCAGATGTCTATGTCGAATGCGAAACCTGCAAGGGCAAGCGCTATAACCGCGAGACGCTGGAGATCCGCTTCAAGGGCAAGTCCATCGCCGATGTGCTGGACATGACCTGCGAGGATGCACGCGAGTTCTTCAGCGCGGTTCCTGCGATCCGCGACAAGATGGAGGCGCTGAACCGCGTCGGCCTTGGCTATGTCAAGGTCGGGCAGCAGGCGACCACCCTGTCGGGCGGCGAGGCGCAGCGGGTGAAGCTGTCCAAGGAGCTTAGCCGCCGGGCCACCGGGCGCACGCTGTATATCCTGGATGAGCCCACCACCGGCCTGCATTTCGAAGATGTGCGCAAGCTGCTGGAAGTGCTGCACGAGCTGGTCGAACAGGGCAATACGGTCGTGGTGATCGAACATAACCTGGACGTGGTGAAAACCGCCGACTGGGTGATCGACATCGGCCCCGAAGGTGGCGATGGCGGCGGGCAGGTGGTTGGCACCGGCACGCCCGAGGATATCGCAGCAAACCCGCACAGCCACACCGGCCGCTATCTTGGCCCGCTGCTGAAAAAGGGCCGCGTGGCGGCGGAGTAATCTGGCCTGGCTGTGGTCGACCCTGGGTTGCCGGTGTGCATGGCCCCGGCCCCGGAGGGGTTTTGCACCCCTCCGGACCTCCCCGCAGGGTATTTTGGAAAAGGCAAAGCCAAGCGGTTTTCGAGGGGCTGGCGCGGCTTGTGCAGAGTACTTCGGCGGTATCAGTGCTGGCACGCGCTGCGGCCTTCTGTTGAGTCTGATCCATACCTCGGTTGCAGGTGCGCCTGGCCCCGGCGCAGGCGGGTATCTGGAAAAAGGCAAAGCCGAGCGGCAGGTGGGGGGCGGTGCCGTTTGCGCCGATCTGGGCTGGCCGCAGCCTTGCCGGTGCGGGCATTGTCTTGATCCGGGCGGTGCGTGTTGTCCCACGGCCCGGCCCTGCCACGAGCGGAGGGGATGTGCCGGGCGCCATCGGGCTGGGGGCGGCCTGCCACGAGTGGGCAGGTCACTCGCCGCTCAGCCAGCCCTCGCGCTTGCGATAGAGGGTTGAAGGCGCCACCCCGAGTTCGCGCGCCGCGCGTGGCAGCGATCCCCCATGGCGTTCGATCGCGGCCTCGACCGCCAGCCGTTCGATCTGGGCCAGGGTGCGGCCTGCCAGCAAGTGGCCCAGCTGATCCGGCACGTCAGTCGGGGCGTCGGGTGCGGGAGGGGGCAGGGGCACGGGGTCGGCGATCTCGGCCACCATCAGATCCTCGGGCAGCATGTCCGAGGTCACCAGATCGCCATCATGCAGCACGGCCACATTGCGGATCACGTTCAGCACCTGGCGGGCATTGCCAGGCCAGGGCAGGGTGCGGAACAGCGCGCGCACCTCGTCGGACAGGCCGGTAAAGCGGCGGCCTTCCTCGACGGTGTAGCGGGCCAGCGCGGCTTCGGCGATCTCGATCACATCGTCGCCGCGATCGCGCAGCGCGGGCATGCGGATCGGCACGACATGCAGGCGGTAATACAGATCCTCGCGGAAGGTGCCGCGCCGCACGGCGTCCAGCGGGTCACGGTTGGTGGCGCAGATGATCCGCACATCGACACGGCGGGGCCGCGCCGCGCCCACGGGCGTGACCGACGAGGTTTGCAAGAACCGCAGCAGCTTGGGTTGCAGCGCCAGATCCATCTCGCAGACCTGATCGAGGAACAGCGTGCCGCCATCGGCCACCACCGCCGCGCCTGCCTTGTCATTCACCGCGCCGGGAAAGGCGCCGCGAATATGGCCGAACACTTCGGATTCCAGCGTATCCGACGGGATCGCCCCGCAGTTCAGCACGATGAACGGCCCGCGCGCCCGGGGCGACAGATCGTGGATCGCCTGGGCGCACAGTTCCTTGCCGGTGCCGCTTTCGCCGGTGATGAAGACGCTGGCCATCGACCGCGCGACCGAGCGGATGCGATCCTCGACCTGGCGAATGGCCGGGGACGATCCGAGCAGGCCGCGAAACCCTGTCGGGGACGGGCGCGCCATTGTCGGCCCGCCCTGCGCGGGCGGGGCGCCGGCATCGGGATCGGCGCGCAGGGCATTGCGGACCGTCGCCAGAAACCGGGCCTCGTCAAAGGGTTTGACCAGAAAGTCCTGCGCGCCTGCGCGCATCGCCTCGACCGCCTTGTTGATCGAGCCGTTCGAGGTGATGACCACCACCCGCGTCTCGGGGCGCTCTTCCAGCATCTCGCTCATCAGCGACAGGCCATCGCGGTCGGGCAACATGATGTCGAGCAGCACGGCCGCCGGGTTCAGCTTGCGAAAGGCCACAAGGCCGCGCGCGGCATCGGGGGCGATCTCGACCTGATAGCCTGCCGCCTCGAGCACGGATCGGTAGACGACCTGCAGCGAGGCGGTATCTTCGACCAGCAGCAGTGTGGGGATATCACTCATAAGGCAGTTCGCTCCGGCGATCCGCGATGAAGGCGGCCAGCCGATCAAGCTGTTGCAACAGGTCGGGCATCAGGACCCGAATTTCCGCGCCATCGGTTTGCTCGCAAGCCGTGCGATTGACGATTTCGGCAATCCTTTGCAGCCGTTCGGCGCCGACAGTGCCCGAGACCCCGATCAGGATATGGCATTGCGCGCGCACGACTGTCCAATCGGGGATGGTGACGGCAGCCCCGATCCGCTGCCTGGCATCCTGAATGTCGATGGCCAGCTGATCCAGCAGGTCCACCCCGCGCGCGGGGCCGACCATCCGCATCAGGCTATTGTATCTGTTGATGCAAAGTTCTGGCTGGTCATAGAAAACAGGAAGTCCAGCATCATGTGCCTGCTGAATGGGCGGCATATCTGCGGTCATGGCCCTTCCTGATCAATTCATCTTCCGGGTCACTATCCCGGCCAAATCGTCCATCACTGTGACCAAGTCTAGGCGAGTGTTCGTGCGGGGAAAAGCCCTTGAGTTGAACGCATGGTCAAAATCGCGCGGCAGCCGGTTTGAATGGCTGCCGCGCAATTCGCGTCATTCACGACCGTGCATATCCGATCGTCTGCAAGGCGCTGCGGATTTCGTCCAGAATGGCGGGATCGTCGATGGTTGCCGGCACCTTGAACGTCTCGCCATCGGCGATCTTGACCATCGTTGCACGCAGGATCTTGCCCGAGCGGGTCTTGGGCAGGCGGTCCACCACCACGGCTTTCTTGAAATCCGCCACCGGCCCGATCTTGTCCCGCACCAGCTTCACGGTTTCACCGACGATCTCGGCATGATCGCGGTTGCAGCCCTTGTTGAGGCACAGGAAGCCCAGCGGCAATTGCCCCTTGAGCGCATCCGTCACCCCGATCACCGCGCATTCGGCCACATCCGGGTGGCCGGCCAGGATTTCCTCCATCGCGCCGGTCGACAGGCGGTGGCCGGCGACGTTGATCACGTCATCGGTGCGGGCCATGATGTAGAGATAGCCATCCTCGTCGATATAGCCGGCATCGCCCGTCTCGTAGTAGCCGGGGAAATGCGACAGATAGCTTTTGCGGAACCGATCCTCGGCATTCCACAGCGTCGGCAAGGTGCCCGGGGGCAGCGGCAGTTTCACCGCGATGGCGCCCAGCGTGCCGGGGGCGACGGGGTGGCCGCCTTCGTCCAGCACCTGCACGTCATAGCCCGGCATCGCGACCGAAGGGCTGCCCAGCTTGACCGGCAAAAGTTCGACGCCGACGGGGTTCGCGGCGATGGCCCAGCCGGTTTCGGTCTGCCACCAGTGGTCAATCACCGGCACGCCCAGCTTGGCCTGCGCCCACTGGATCGTGTCGGGGTCGGCGCGTTCACCGGCCAGGAACAGGGTGCGCAGGCTGGACAGGTCATATTTGCCGACCAGCTTGCCTTCGGGGTCGTCGCGCTTGATGGCGCGAAAGGCGGTGGGCGCGGTGAACAGCGCCGAGACCTTGTGATCGGCGATCACCCGCCAGAACGTGCCGGCATCGGGGGTGCCGACGGGCTTGCCTTCGAACACGATGGTGGTGTTGCCATGGATCAGCGGGCCATAGCAGATGTAGCTGTGCCCGACGACCCAGCCGACATCCGAGGCCGCCCAGAACACCTCGCCCGGATGGACGCCATAGATGTTCTTCATCGTCCAGTGCAGCGCGACCAGATGGCCGGCAGTGTGGCGCACGACACCCTTGGGCTGGCCCGTCGTGCCCGAGGTATAAAGGATATAGGCCGGGTGGTTCCCCTCGACCGGGACGCAGGGCGCAGGCTCGACGCCATACTGAAAGGTGTGCCAGGCGAAGTCGCGCCCTTCGATTAGCTTGGCAACCTCTTGTTCGCGCTGATAGATCACGCAGAACTCGGGCTTGTGGCTGGCGAGGTCGATCGCGCCATCCAGCAGCGGCTTGTAATGCACGATCCGCCCCGGCTCGATCCCGCAGGATGCCGCAAGGATCGCCTTGGGCTTGGCATCGTCGATCCGGGTGGCCAGTTCCGCCGCTGCAAAGCCGCCGAACACCACGGAATGGATCGCGCCGATCCGGGCGCAGGCCAGCATCGCCTCCAGCGCCTCGGGGATCATCGGCATGTAGATGATGACCCGATCGCCCTTGGCGATCCCCTTGGCCGCCAGCGCGCCGGCCAGACGGGCGACGCGGTCCTGCAATTCGGCATAGGTGATCTTGTGGACGGTTCCGGTGACCGGGCTGTCATGGATGATCGCATACTGGCTGCCGCGACCGGCCTCGACATGGCGGTCGACAGCGTTCCAGCAGGTGTTGACCATGCCGTCGGCGAACCATTCATAGATCGGCGCGTTTTCCGCGAACAGCGCCCTCGACGGCGGCTTGACCCAGTCGATGGCCTTGGCCTGGTCCATCCACCAGGTTTCAGGGTCGGCGGCCCATGCCGAATAGACTGACCTGTAGCTCATGATTCTTCCCCTCCGGCCTGACTCGTGGCCCCGTGACAGGCAAATGTTTCGCAACTATTGCGGCGAATGCCAATGCGCTCTGCCGCTGCAACATGTCGCGCAGCGACCGGCCCTTGCGTCCGCCGGCAAGTGCGGCAAGTCTTCGGCGTCACGATTCCCGGGTGTCGGAGCCTTGTTCATGTGCCTTGTGTGTTTCCAGTGGTCCTGCTCGGGCATCAAGGACTGTGACGGTGCCCCGACATTCGGTCTGACCGCCGATGCCGCGACCGGCGAGGTGCGCGATTATACGGCGCTTCTGGCCTATCTGGATTATCCCGAAGCCCGCTTCAACGCGATGACCCAGCTTGGGACGCAGGTTTTCGTATCCTACAGCTTTCTCGAGGCGGCCGAGCTTCCGTCACTGGTCGACTATCAGCCCCATCCGAATGACGGCTACTGGAGCTTCAGCGCCGATCAGCGCGCGAACACCCGGGCGGCGATGGCGGCGGTCTCTGCGATCAGCGGCGTGACCTTCGTCGAGACCACCGGGACCGAGACAATGGTGCAGATCTTTGGCACCTCGGGATCGAACTATGGCGGCTGGGCGCATTACCCCTGGATCGGTGAAAGCTGGGGAACAGGTGCTGCCTATATGGTCATCGACCAGGCCGGGGGGTTCCCGCCTGGTGGCTGGGCCTATGAGATCGTGCTGCACGAGCTGGGCCATGTCGTCGGGCTGAAACATCCGTTCGAAGGCGGTGTCGTTCTGGCCGAAGATATGGACACGACGTTTCATACCCTGATGTCCTATTCCCGGACCGGGTCACCAGGTGCGGCCTATTCCCAGCTGGATATTGAATCGCTTCAGCATCTTTATGGCGCGCCGGGGCAAAGCGACGGCTGGCTCTGGCATTTTGCCGGCGAGGTCTTCAACCTGACCGCAGGGCCGGGGGCCGACACGATCATCGGCATCCGCACCGCCAGCGTTCTGTCGGGCGGGGGCGATGATGACCTGATCATCGGCGCGCAGGGCAACGACACGCTTTATGGCGGCAGCGACAATGACACGCTGCGCGGCGGTGCGGGCAACAACCTGCTGGTCGGCGGTGCGGGGGATGATCGGATCGAGGGCCCCTCGGCCTGGCCCGAGGGGATGGCGGGCGATACCGTCTGGGGCGGCACGGGGGACGATGTCGTCCTGCTCTATCATGGTCAGAACGAGGTCTGGGCCGGACCGGGGCAGGACAGCCTTTATGGGGGCAGCGGGTCCGACACCCTGGGGGGCGGCGCGGGCGACGATCTGATCGTGGCGCAAGATGGCACCGGCAACGCGCTGTGGGGCGCCGACGGGCGCGACACGCTGACCGCCGCAGACTGGGGCGATGTTGCAGGGGGCGGCGCGGGCGACGATCTGGTGCAGGGCGGCGCGGGGTGGGATACGCTGATGGGCGGCACCGGCAATGACAGCGTGCAGGGCGGCGATGGTAGCGATCTGATCTACCTTGGTGCGGGCAATGATACCGGCCAAGGCGGCGCCGGCAACGACACGTTGCTTGCCGGACCGGGGTTCGACCGGCTGTGGGGCGGCGCGGGGGCGGACCGCTTCGAATTCTGGCGGGGTGCCGGCTGGAACCGGATCGAGGATTATGCGCAGTCCGAATCGGACCATATCGTGATCGGCAGCGGCCATTGGCGGGCCGACCACGGCATCCTGACCCGCCAGCAGGTGGTCGACACCTTTGGACGGATCAGCGCCGAGGGCGATGCGGTGCTGGATTTTGGCAGCGCAGGCACGGTGATCGTCATCGTCGGGGCCGGGTCGCTGACCGACATCGCCTCTGGGCTGGAGCTGATCTGACCGGCCGCTCAGCCAAAGCTGCGGGTCGGCCGGTCAAACACCTTGCGCCCCATCAAGCTGCCGACCAGATCGACCATCAGCCTGGCCGTGCGCCCGCGCTCGTCCAGAAAGGGGTTCAGCTCGACCAGATCAAGGCTGCTGACCAGCCCGCTTTCATGCAAGAGTTCCATCACCAGATGCGCCTCGCGGAAGGTGGTGCCGCCAGGCACCGTGGTGCCGACCGCCGGCGCAATCGACGGGTCAAGGAAATCGACATCCAGCGAGACATGCAGCAGCCCGCCTGCCGCCGCGACCTGATCGAGGAAGCCGCGCAAGGGCGCGACGATGCCCTGCTCGTCCAGCACGCGCATGTCATGCACGGTGATGCCATGCGCCTTCAGTGCCCGATGTTCGGCCGGATCGACCGAGCGGATGCCGTATAGGCAAATCCGTTCGGGCGGGACGGGGGCAGGAAAGGCGGGGAAGGCATCGAACCCTTCCAGCCCCGACAGATAGGCGACGGGCGTTCCGTGCAGATTGCCCGAGGTGGTGGTCAGCGGGGTGTGAAAGTCGGAATGCGCATCCAGCCACAGCACGAACAGCGGGCGCCCGATGGCGGCAGCATGGGCCGCCACCCCGGCCACCGATCCCATCGACAGGGCATGATCGCCGCCCATGAACACCGGGAACCGCCCGCGCGCCATGGCGTCTTGTCCGGCGGCGGCCAGCGATCTCGTCCAGCCGATGCATTCGGCCAGATGATGCACGGCAGCGTTGGGGCAAGTGGCAGTCTCCAGCGGGCCATGGCTGACATCGCCCATGTCCTCGACATCGTGGCCCAGATCGGCAATCGCGGCAGCGATCCCGGCCACGCGATAGGCCGCCGGCCCCATCAGGCAACCGGCGCGGCGCTGGCCTTCGTCCACGGGGGCGCCGATCAGGGTGATATCGTGGGGCATGGTCTTCTCCGGTTCCGGGGGATGGGCGCAGGATGCAGGCAGGCCGGTCGGTGTCACCCGTCAGAATGACTTATTTTCCGGCAGGTTTCAGGGCGCAGGCGGCTTTGGCCAGCGCCTCGATCCCCGCCCAGTCGCCTTGCGCCACCATCGGGGCCGGGGCAACCCAGCTGCCACCGACACACAGCACATTGGGCAGCGCCAGATAGTCCGCGGCCGTCGCGGCGCCGATCCCGCCGGTCGGGCAGAAGCCCATCTGCGGCAAGGGCCCGGCCAGGGCCTTCAGCGCCGCGGCGCCGCCGATATTGGCTGCGGGAAAGAACTTGGCCATGTCATAGCCCCGTTCCAGCAGGGCCATCACCTCAGAGGCCGTGGCCGCGCCCGGCAGCAGCGGCAGCCCCTCGGCCTCGGCCGCCGCCAAGAGCGCGGGCGTGGCCCCGGGCGAGACGCCATAGCGCGCCCCTGCCGCCTTGGCCGCCGCCACATCGGCCGGGGTCAGCAGCGTTCCCGCCCCCACAACGCCGCCCGCAACCGCAGCCATCGCGCGGATCGCCTCCAGCGCGCAAGGGGTGCGCAAGGTGACCTCCAGCGCGGGCAGACCGCCTGCGACCAGCGCTTCGGCCAGCGGGCGGGCATGGGCGACCTCCTCGATCACCAGAACCGGAACCACCGGCGCCAGCGCGCAAATCTCGCGCGTGCGAAGTGCGGCATCGTGCGGGGTCATGGCGGGCCCTTCCTGCTTGGTCCGGCCCAGACTAGCGCCGATACGGGGGGCTTGGCCAGAGCCGGCACCGCTGCGGGCCGGATCGGGGCAAGATCGCCGCCTCTCGGATGCGAAAGTCTGTTGGCAGTTGCTGCACCGCAGCCTAGGATGCGGCAATCTCGGGCAGGGCACAGGGCAGACCGTTCCGTTGACGACACTTTCCGATAAGACCGCGCGCGAAACTGCGCTGTTCACCCAGCCGGTGCGCCAGATCGTGGTGATGCTGGCCGTCATCGCATTGGTGGCCAGCGGCGCCTGGGTCATCCATTCGGCGGTCGAGGGGATATTCCTGACCAACCCCTGGCTGAACGGCTTCATCGCGCTGGTGTTCCTGATCGGCGTGCTGGCCTGTTTCTGGCAGGTGATCCAGCTGATGATTTCGGTCAGCTGGCTCGAGGCCTTTGTCGCGCAGCGCCCCGGCCTTGATTACACCCTCGCCCCCCGTCTGCTGGCGCCGTTGGCCGCGCTGCTGCGCTCGCGCGGGGCGCGCACGCAGATTTCCGCGACCAGCACCCGGTCGATCCTCGACTCGGTCGCCACTCGGATCGACGAGGCGCGCGACATCGCGCGCTATCTGTCGAACCTGCTGATCTTCCTTGGCCTTCTGGGCACGTTCTATGGCCTGGCCACCACCGTTCCCGGCGTTGTCGAAACCATCCGCGCCCTTGCCCCCAAAGAGGGCGAAACTGCGGTCGAGGTGTTCCAGAAGCTGATGAGCGGCCTTGAAAGCCAGCTGGGCGGCATGGGCACGGCGTTTTCCTCGTCGCTGCTGGGGCTGGCGGGGTCGCTGGTTGTCGGCCTGCTCGAGCTGTTCGCAGGACACGGCCAGAACCGTTTTTACCGCGAACTTGAAGAATGGCTCTCGTCGATCACCCGGATCGGCCTTGCCTCGGGCGACGGCGAAGGCAGCGGCGATGCCACCGCGCTGGCCCAAGCGCTGGACCAGATCGTCACCCGGCTCGAGGCGCAAGAGGCCCGCGCCGCCGAAGATCGCGCGACCCTTGCCGCCGGGCTCGAGGCGCTGGCCGACGGGTTCCGCAGGCTGGCCGACCGTCAGGGCGATGCCCCGATCCTGACCCGGATCGCCGATGGCCAGGACCGGATGGCGGCGGCGCAGGATCGCTTGCTGGCGGTGGTCGATCAGGACGGCGGCCTTGGTTCGGATGCCGAGGCGCGGATGCGCCTGCGCTCCATCGACGTGCAACTGCTGCGCATCCTTGAGGAAATCAGCGCCGGCCGGCAGGAAAGCATTGCCGATCTGCGCTCTGACCTTGGCGCGCTGACGCAGGCGATCCGCCAGCTGTCCCGCCTGGGCGGGCGCTAGGCCATGGCGCTCGGGCGTCGCGCCTCGCAGCGGATGTCGACGAACATCTGGCCGGGCTTTGTCGACGCCATCGGCTCGTTGTTGCTGGTGCTGATCTTCGTGCTGTCGGTCTTCATGATCGTTCAGTCGGTGCTGCGCGATACGATCACCACGCAAGACAGCCAGCTGGACTCGCTGTCCTCGCAGGTCGCCCAGCTGGCCGATGCGCTGGGGCTGGAGACCGCCAAATCCACCCGGCTTCAGACCGATCTGACGGCCGCGCAGGCCGAAGGTCAGGCGCAGGCGGCGCTGATTGCCTCGCTGACCGGCCAGCTTGCCGCGCGGCAAGGCGAACTTGACGCGGCCAATGCCCGCATCACCGGGTTCGAACAACAGGTGCTGGCCCTGATCGCGGAACGCGATGCGGCCCGGGGTGAGGGCAGCCGCCTGCAAGCCACCCTCAATGAGGTCGAGGCCGCGCGCACACAGCTTTTGACCGAGCAAGAGGCGCTGAACCTTGCGCTGGCCAGCGCCCGGTCAGAAATCGACGCGGCCGCCGAGGCTGCGCGCCTTGCCGCCGCCCGCCGCGAGGCGCTGGAGGCGCTGGTCACCGATCTGCGCAACCGCGAGGCAGAGGGCCGGACCGCCTTGACCGAGGCCGAACGCCAGCTGGCCGAGCAAGGCAAGGCCCTGACCGAGGCCGAAGCCGCCCGTCTGGCCGAAATCGCCGCGGCCGAGACCCTGCGCAAACGGCTGGAGACGGCCGACAGCGAACTGACTGCGATGACACTGGCGCTGGAAGATCAGCGCCGCCGGGCCGAAGAAACCCTGACCCAGCTTGCCGCCGCCGAGGCCGCCCGCCGCGACATTGATGCCAAACTCGCCGCCGCCTTGCTGGCCCAACGCGCCACCGAGGCCGACCTTGCCGCCCTGCGCGCCCAGGGCACCGATATGACAGAGGTGCGCCGCGAGCTGGCCGCGGCCATCGCCGCGCAACTGGCCGCCGAAGATGCCGCGACCCTGGCAACGACCGAGGCCGAACGCCGCGCTGCCCTGCTGGCCGCGGCCAATACGCAGCTCAGCCAGGAACAGGCCCGCACCGCCGAACAGGCCCGGCAGGTCGCCCTGCTGAACGAACAGGTGGCTGCCTTGCGTGCCCAGCTTGGCAGCTTGCAGACCCTGCTCGAGGCTGCCGAAAGCGCCGATGCCGACAAGCGGCTGCAACTTGATGCGCTGGGAACCCAGCTGAACACGGCTCTGGCCCAGGTCGCCTCGGAGCAGAAACGCCGCGCGGAACTTGAGGCCGCAGAGCGCAAGCGGCTCGAGGCGGAAAAGCAGAACCTGGAACGCTTCCGCTCGGAATTCTTTGGCCAGCTGCGTCAGGTTCTGTCGGGGCGCGAAGGGGTTCGCATCGTGGGCGATCGCTTCGTCTTTTCGTCCGAGGTGCTGTTCAACCCCGGCTCGGCCGATCTGGCCCCCGAAGGCCAGGCGCAGATCGCCCGCGTTGCCGCGACCTTGCTGGATGCCGCGCGCGAGATCCCCGAAGGCATCGACTGGATCTTGCGAGTCGATGGCCATACCGACAATGTGCCGTTGTCCGGTCTGGGCGAGTTCAAGGACAACTGGGAACTCAGCCAGGCCCGCGCCCTGTCGGTGGTGCGCTTCATGCAGGACCAGCTGGGATTCCCGCCCGACCGCCTGGCCGCAACAGGCTTTGGCGAATATCGCCCCGTGGCCCCTGGCGACAGCGCCGAGGCCCGCGCCCAGAACCGCCGGATCGAGCTGAAGCTGACCGAACGCTAGAACGGATCGGCCTGCGGATGGCTTGGCGCCCCTTGGCTGGCCGCTGGAGGGGTTTCACACCCCTCCAGACCTCCCCGTGGGATATTTGTGGACAGATGAATGAGGGGAAACCGGGCTTGCAAGGGCGTCCGCGCCGCTGCGCTGACTGTCGATGTTGCCCGGAACGCCACGGCGGCCTGGCCCGGCATCTCGCCCGTTTGCATCATCTTGCCCCAAATACCCAAATCCGCAGGTCGGGCCGGGGCCGTCGCTGGGCGCAAGCGCGCCGGGCTCAGCTTTCCATCCAGATCGTCACCGGGCCATCGTTCAGTAGCCGGACCTCCATGTCCGCACCGAATTCGCCGCGCTCGACCGGCAGGCCCTCACGCATCAGGGCCGCCATGAAATGTTCGTAAAGTCGCTCGCCCACATCCGGGGCTGCGGCGGTGGAAAACCCGGGCCGGTTCCCGCGCGAGGTATCAGCGGCCAGGGTGAACTGGCTGACCGCCAGCACCGCCCCGCCAATATCGCGCACCGAGCGGTTCATCTTGCCCGCCTCGTCGGCAAAGATCCGCAGCTTGGCAAGGCGCGCGGCCAGCCGGTCGGCTTCGGCCTCGGTGTCGCCCTGCATGGCGCACACCAGAACCAGCAGACCGGGGCCAATGGCCCCGGTCACGCGGTCATCAACGGTGACCGATGCCTCGGTCACCCGCTGGATCAAGGCGCGCATCAGGAATGGATCGCGCCATCGCCACAGGCAAGCGCGGCCTCGCGCACCGCTTCCGAGAAAGTCGGGTGGGCATGGCAGGTGCGCGCCACATCCTCGGCCGAGGCGCCGAATTCCATCGCGACACAGATTTCGTGGATCAGATCGCCTGCGCCCGGCCCGATGATGTGGCAGCCAAGGATGCGGTCGGTCGCCTTGTCGGCCAGCAGCTTGACCATGCCATCGCCCTGGAACACCGCCTTGGCGCGGCCATTGCCCATGAAGCTGAACTTGCCGACCTTGTAGGCGCGGCCCTGTTCCTTGAGCTGTTCTTCGGTCGCGCCGACCGAGGCAACTTCGGGCGTCGTGTAGACGACGCCAGGGATCACGCCATAGTTCACATGGCCATGCTTGCCCGCGATGATCTCGGCCACGGCAACGCCTTCGTCTTCGGCCTTGTGGGCCAGCATCGGGCCGACGATGGCATCGCCGATGGCATAGACGCCGGGCACATTGGTGCGGAAGTGATCGTCGGTCTTGACCTGACCGCGCGGCAGCATCTCGACCCCCAGCGCCTCGAGGCCAAGGCCAGCGGTATAGGGCTTGCGGCCGGTGGCAACCAGCACGACATCGGCCTCGATCTCATGCGCGCTGTCGTCCTTGCGCAGCTTGTAGCTGACCTTGGCGCCTTTCTTGGTCGCCTCGGCGCCCTGGACGGCGGCGCCCAGCACGAATTTCAGCCCCTGCTTGGCGAGGATCTTCTGGAAGGCCTTGGCGATTTCCGCATCCATGCCGGGGGTGATCGCGTCGAGATATTCGACGACCGTCACTTCGGCGCCCAGACGGGCATAGACCGAGCCCATTTCCAGCCCGATGACGCCGGCGCCAATCACCACCATCGACTTGGGGATCTTCGGCAGCGCGAGCGCCCCGGTCGAGGTGACGATGGTCTTTTCATCGACCGGCACGCCCGGCAGGCTGGAGGGTTCCGAGCCGGTGGCGATGACGATGGCCTTGGCCTCGTGGATGTCGTCGCCGACCTTGACCTTGCCGGCCGCCGGGATTGAGCCCCAGCCCTTGAGCCAGGTGACCTTGTTCTTCTTGAACAGGAACTCGATGCCCTTGGTGTTCGAGCCGATCACATCGCCCTTGTAGGCCAGCATCTTGTCCCAGTCGACCTTGGGGAGATCGACCTTGAGGCCCATCTTGGCGAAGTTTTCTTCGGCCTCGTGCAGCGAATGGGTGGCATGCAAGAGCGCCTTGGACGGGATGCAGCCGACGTTGAGGCAGGTTCCGCCCAGGGTGTCGCGCGCCTCGACGCAGGCGACTTTCAGCCCGAGCTGTGCGGCGCGGATCGCGCAGACATAGCCGCCGGGGCCGGCGCCGATGACGATGAGGTCGAAGTTGGCCATTTCGGGTCTCCTTGTGTCCGGCGGCGCCGGGGGGCTGTCTGCCCCCCGGACCCCCCGAGGGTATTTGTAAAAAGGCAAAGGGGCAATCAGAGCAAGCTGGCGATCAGCATGATGATGGTGGCGAGAAAGCCGATGCCCCAGATGATCGAGCGGCCGGGGGCAAGGCCCCTGGCATAGGCGGGGATGTAGAGGATGCGGGCGCCGACATAGACCCAGCCGCAGAGGGCGGTCAGCGTGCCCGCCTTGTCGGCAAGGGTCAGGACGAGGACGGCGATGGTGAAGAAGGCCAGCCCTTCGAATCCGTTGATGGCGGCGCGTTGCAGCCGGCGGGTGGCAACCGAGAAATCCGGCACCTCGTCGCGCGGGCCGGCCGACCATTGTGATCCGGCATCGCGCCCCATTGCCCTGCCGGCGGCAAGGACGCTTGCCACCTGCACAAGGCAGGCCAGGACGAGGGCGGTCAGTTCCGGGGTCATGTCAGGGCGCTCCGTCGTGTGTTGAAATCGGCAAGGGTTGCGGCCTCGGCCTCGGCGACGCCGGGCAGGGCGCGCAGGCGGGCCATTTCGGTCAGGGTGGCGGGCCAATGGCGCAGGATGCTGCGGTCCTCGGCCTCGTTGCGGTTGGCGATGCGGTGCCAGCGGCTGCCGGGGCGGTATTTCGCTCCGTCCTTGCCCTGACCGTCGCCCCGGGCCGCGCGCAGGCGGAAGCAGTCGGTCGAGCGGATGGCGTAGTGATTGATCACCGCCAGGCCCGGGGCAAGCGACAGATCAAGCGGGCGGTAGCGGGAATGGTGCCTGTGCGAGAGCAGCGGGGCCGGGTCCAGCGCGGCCCCGCTGGCCGCGACCACGCGCGGCGCGGGGATGCGGGGGCCGACCGGCATGTGATCGTGGGCATGGACAAAGGCGGCCGGGCGGAACAGCGACTTGAACTTGGTGGTTTCGGGATTTGCCGCCGCCTCGCATCGGGTGAAATGAGGCAAGGTGGCGCCGGGCCACTGTGCGTGCCCGCTGTCGCCAAAGGCGCGCCAGGGCAGGGCGATGACATGGGCCTGATCGCCAAGCGCCAGCAGATCCGTCAGGGTGCTGCCGGCCCGCAGGTTCAGGAATTCATCGGCGTCAATGTGCAGCAGCCAGTCGGCCGGGGCATCGGCCAGATGTGCCAGCGCCGCGCGCATCCCGCTGTCTTGCGGCGTTGCCCCGACGGGCGGCACATGCGGCAGGTGGGTCAGCGCGCCACCAGCCGCCAGCGCGTCCAGCAGCCGGTCCGAGCCATCGGTGCAGGCATTCGTCGCCACGATCACGCGATCAAAGCCGATCACGCGATGATACGCGACCCATTCCAGCAGGAATGGCCCTTCGTTGCGCATGCAGGCAAGGACGGCGACGGACATGGCAGGAGCAGATCACTCGTGGACAGCAGTCAGAGGGTTTCGAGAAACTGGGCAGTCAGGGCGGTGCCAAGGGCAACCTGGCGGCCAAGCCAGTCGGTAGCACGTTCGCGGTTGTGAACCTCGAACAGGACAAGGATGGTGGCGTCTTCGCCGCGCCAGATTTGCAAGGTGGTCAGCCCGGCACCGGTAATGTCTTCGGCCCTGGCGTCGAAGGCGGTTTTCCAGGCGTCAAGATCGCGGGCACTGGTCTGGAGAAGAAGCTGCATCAAGGGTCTCCGGAAACGGCGCGGGTGGCGCCGCAGGAGGAACGGGGCGGAGCCGTTTCCGGTTCCGCCCCGAGCTGATCACAGATCCATCAGCAGGCGGCGCGGATCTTCCAGCGCTTCCTTGACGCGGACCAGGAAGGTCACGGCGCCCTTGCCGTCCACGATGCGGTGATCGTAGGACAGCGCCAGATACATCATCGGTCGGATGACGATCTGCCCTTTGACCACTACGGGGCGGTCCTGGATCTTGTGCATGCCCAGAATGCCCGATTGCGGCGGGTTCAGGATGGGCGAGGACATCAGCGAGCCATAGACGCCGCCGTTCGAGATGGTGAACGAGCCGCCCTGCATTTCCGCCATGGTCAGCTTGCCGTCACGCGCGCGCAGGCCCAGCTCGCCGATCTTCTTCTCGATCGCGGCAAAGGACATCTGGTCGGCATCGCGCACCACCGGCACCACAAGACCCGTCGGCGTGCCGACAGCCACGCCCATGTGGACGTAGTTCTTGTAGACGATGTCGGTGCCGTCGATTTCGGCGTTGACCTCGGGGACTTCCTTGAGGGCATGGCAGCAGGCTTTGACGAAGAAGGACATGAAGCCCATCTTCACGCCGTGCTTCTTCTCGAAGGCGTCCTTGTACTCGTTGCGCAGCTCCATGATGCCGGACATGTCCACCTCGTTGTAGGTGGTCAGCATGGCGGCGGTGTTCTGCGCTTCCTTGAGGCGGCGCGCGATGGTCTGGCGCAGCTTGGTCATCTTGACCCGCTCTTCGCGGCTGGCGTCATCGGCGGCCACCGGCGCGCGCGGGGCCGCAGGGGCGGCGGCAGGGGCCGATTTGATCGCGGCGACAGCGGCGGCCACGTCTTCCTTCATCACGCGGCCATCGCGGCCCGAGCCGGTGACCTGATCGCGGGTCAGGCCAGCCTCGGCCATGGCGACCTTGGCCGAGGGCGCATCCTCGACATCCTTGGCCGCCGGGGCGGCGGCCGGGGCCGGGGCCGGCGCGGCCTCGGCCTTGGGCGCGGGGGCAGCGGCGCCAGCGCCTTCGGCGATCATGGCCAGCAGCGCATTGGCGGCAACCGTGGTGCCATCGGGCGCCAGGATTTCCGCCAGCACGCCAGCGGCCGGGGCCGGCACGTCCAGCGACACCTTGTCGGTTTCCAGCTCGCACAGGATTTCGTCCTGTGCCACCGCATCGCCCGGCTTCTTGAACCAGGTCGCGACGGTGGCCTCGGTGACGCTTTCGCCCAGGGCGGGAACGCGGACTTCGATGCTCATTGTCACTTTCCTTCGATGGTCAGCGCCTCGTTCACGAGCGCTTCCTGTTCAGCTTTGTGTTTCGAGGCAAGGCCGGTCGCCGGCGATGCCGAGGCCGTGCGGCCCGCATAGGTCGGACGCGAGAACCGGGCGCCGATCCGCGTCAGCACCCATTCGAGGTTCGGCTCGACAAAGGTCCAGCCGCCCTGGTTCTTGGGCTCTTCCTGGCACCAGACGATTTCGGCGGTCTTGAAGCGTTCCAGCTCCTTCATCAGCGACAGGGCCGGGAAGGGGTAGAACTGTTCCAGACGCAGGATGTAGACATCATCCGCCCCGCGCTTGTCGCGTTCGGCCAGCAGGTCGTAATAGACCTTGCCCGAGCAGATCACGACGCGCTTGATCTGCGCATCCGGCTTCAGCGTCAGATCGCTGTTGCCGCGCTCCGCATCGTCCCACAGCACGCGGTGGAAGGTCGATCCGGTGGTGAAATCCTCGGCCGCCGAGATGCACATCGGATGGCGCAGCAGCGATTTCGGCGTCATCAGCACCAGCGGCTTGCGGAAGCTGCGGTGGATCTGGCGGCGCAGGATGTGGAAATAGTTCGCCGGGGTCGAGCAGTTGGCGACGATCCAGTTGTCCTGGGCCGACAGTTGCAGGAACCGCTCCAGCCGGGCGCTGGAATGTTCCGGCCCCTGACCTTCGAAGCCATGCGGCAGCAGCATCACCAGACCCGACATGCGCAGCCATTTCGACTCGGACGAGTTGATGAACTGGTCGAACATGATCTGCGCGCCGTTGGCGAAATCGCCGAACTGGGCTTCCCACATCACCAGCGCGTTGGGTTCCGACATCGAGTAGCCGTATTCGAAGCCCAGCACCGCATATTCCGAGAGCATCGAGTCGATGACCTCATAGCGCGCCTGACCCGCACGGATGTTGTTCAGCGGGTAATAGCGTTCTTCGGTCTTCTGGTCGATGAAGGCCGAATGACGCTGGCTGAACGTGCCGCGGGTGCAGTCCTGGCCCGACAGGCGGACCGGATAGCCCTCGACCGCCAGCGAGCCGAAGGCCAGCGCCTCGGCGGTTGCCCAGTCAAAGCCCTTGCCGGTCTCGAACATCTTGGCCTTGGCGTCCAGCTGGCGCGTCACGGTCTTGTGGATGTCGAAGCCTTCGGGAACGCGGGTCAGCGCGGCACCGACTTCGGCCAGCGTCTCGGGCGTGATCGCGGTAGAGCCCGCCTCATAGTCCGCCTTTTCGCGGCCCAGATGCTTCCAGCGGCCATCCAGCCAGTCGGCCTTGTTGGGCTTGTAGTCCTTGGCGGCCTCGAAATCCTCGTTCAGGCGGGCCTGGAACGCGGCTTTCATGTCCTCGATCTCACCTTCGGGGATCAGGCCATCGGCGACCAGACGCTCGGTATACAGCTGAAGCGTGGTCTTGTGCTTCTTGATCCGGGTATACATCGCCGGGTTGGTGAACATCGGCTCGTCGCCTTCGTTGTGACCAAAGCGGCGGTAGCAGAAGATGTCCAGAACCACGTCCTTGTGGAACTTCTGGCGGAATTCGGTGGCAACGCGGGCCGCGTGGACCACGGCCTCGGGATCATCCCCGTTGACGTGGAAGATCGGCGCCTCGACCATCAGGGCGATGTCGGTCGGATAGGGCGAGCTGCGCGAGAAATGCGGCGCGGTGGTGAAGCCGATCTGGTTGTTCACCACGATATGCATCGTCCCGCCGGTGCGGTGCCCCTTCAGGCCCGACAGGCCAAAGCATTCTGCCACGACGCCCTGGCCGGCAAAGGCCGCATCGCCATGCAGCAGGATCGGCAGGACGGCGATCCGTTCCTCGGTGTCGTGATACTGGTCCTGTTTCGCGCGCACCTTGCCCAGCACGACCGGGTTCACCGCCTCGAGGTGCGAGGGGTTCGCGGTCAGCGACAGGTGGACGACATTGCCGTCGAATTCGCGGTCCGAGCTGGCACCCAGGTGGTATTTCACATCGCCCGAGCCGTCGACATCCTCGGGCTTGTAGCTGCCGCCCTGGAATTCGTTGAAGATCGCCTTGTAGGGCTTGCCCATCACGTTCGCCAGAACGTTCAGGCGGCCACGGTGCGGCATGCCGATGACGATTTCCTTCACACCCAGCGCACCGCCGCGCTTGATGATCTGTTCCATCGCGGGGATCAGCGCCTCGCCGCCGTCAAGGCCAAAGCGCTTGGTGCCCATGAACTTGACATGGCAGAACTTTTCAAAGCCCTCGGCCTCGACCAGCTTGTTCAGGATCGCCTTGCGGCCCTGTTGGGTGAAGCTGATTTCCTTGCCATAGCCCTCGATCCGTTCCTTGAGCCAGGCGGCCTGTTCGGGATCCGAGATATGCATGTATTGCAGCGCAAAGGTGCCGCAATAGGTGCGCTTCACGATGTCGAGGATCTGGCGCATGCTGGCATGGACCAGCCCCAGCACGTTGTCGATGAAGATCGGCCGGTCCATGTCGGCCTCGGTGAACCCGTAGGAGCGCGGATCAAGCTCGGGGTGGAGCGATTCATCGCGCATGTTCAGCGGGTCAAGATTGGCGGCCAGATGGCCCCGGATGCGATAGGCGCGGATCAGCATGATGGCGCGGATCGAATCCAGCACGGCGCGCTGGATTTGCGCCTCGGAGACCTGAACCCCGGCCTCGGCGGCCTTTTCGGCAATCTTCTTGCCGGCGCCCTTGGCTTCCTTGGGAACGATCGGCCATTCGCCGGTCAGCGCAAGGGTCAGATCGTCGGCGGGCTGCGGCGGCCAGTCGGCGCGCGCCCAGCTGGGGCCGGCGGCGGCGCGTTCCGCATCGACCGGGCTTTCGCCCAGGGCGCGGAAGAATTCCGCCCACGAGGCGTCGACCGACGAGGGATCACGCGCGAACTTGGCCGCCATCTGATCGATGTAATCGGCATTGGCGCCATCCATGAAGGACGAGGCGTGGAACTGGCTGTTGGAAGATTGATCGGTCATGGCGAGACCTCATGGGAGTTGAGTGAGGGGCTGGTGGGGCTGACAATGACACGCAGCAGCATGAGGATGGCAACAACGGCCGAACCGATGCTGATATACCACAGGTGATCCTCGGACAGCGGGTTCTCTGGCACGGAACGCAGAAGTGTCAGGCCCCATGCCAGAATTGCGAATCCTGCGGTTGCCGCTGGCCAGTTCGAGCTCAGCCCGGCATCGCGTGCGCGGTGAACCAGCGCGGCAGCGATTGGCCACCAATAGGCAAGGGTCAGGATTAAAGTGGACTGGACGTCGGCCAAAGTTGAGACGTTTGGAAAGGTGTATGCACTCAGGGTAAACGCAATCGGCAGCAAAAATGCTGCGCGCCACAAGAACTCTGAGCGGCTGGTGCCCCCCGAGGAGCGATACGACCGGAGCTTCCCGGTCACGATGGCTAGCAACGATGCCATAGTGCTCCATGTCTCTTCTTATGAGGAGGCGGGGTTTCCCCCGCCATGCCCTTACCCCTTGATCGCTTTCAGCACAGCTTCACCCAGACCGGCCGGGCTGTCGGCCACGATGATCCCGGCCGACTTCATGGCCTCGATCTTCGATTCCGCGTCGCCCTTGCCGCCCGAGACGATGGCGCCGGCATGGCCCATGCGGCGGCCCTTCGGCGCGGTGCGGCCCGCGATGAAGCCGGCGGTGGGTTTCCAGCGGCCTTTCTTCTTTTCATCGGCCAGGAACTGCGCGGCTTCCTCTTCGGCCGAGCCGCCGATTTCGCCGATCATGATGATCGAATGGGTGTCCGGGTCGGCCAGGAACATTTCCAGCACGTCGATATGCTCGGTGCCCTTGATCGGGTCACCGCCGATGCCCACGGCCGACGACTGGCCAAGGCCAACGTCGGTGGTCTGCTTCACGGCTTCATAGGTCAGCGTGCCCGAGCGCGACACGACGCCGACCGAGCCGACCGAGAAGATGTTGCCCGGCATGATGCCGATCTTGCAGGCGCTGGGGGTCATCACGCCCGGGCAGTTCGGCCCGATCAGGCGCGACTTGGAATTGATCAGCGCGCGCTTGACCTTCATCATGTCCAGCACCGGAATGCCTTCGGTGATGCACACGATCAGCGGGATTTCCGCGTCGATCGCTTCAAGGATGGAATCGGCCGCGAAGGGCGGCGGGACGTAGATCACCGAAGCATCGGCGCCGGTGCGTTCCACAGCCTCATGGACCGAGTTGAAGACCGGCAGGCCCAGGTGGCTGGAGCCGCCCTTGCCCGGGGTCACGCCGCCGACCATCTGGGTGCCATAGGCAATGGCCTGTTCGGTGTGGAAGGTGCCCTGGCTGCCGGTGATGCCCTGGCAGATGACTTTGGTGTTCTTGTCGACGAGGACTGCCATCGTGACGTTCCTTTGTTCTGACGGGGCAAGCCCCGTGATCATGCGGATGCGGCAAGGCCGCGATTTCGGATGCGCTCAGCCCGAGGTCAGGCTGATGGCGGCGTTGTTCTCGATGTAGCGGGCGGTTGGGGCCGTCTCGCGATCCACCCGGATGCGGCGGGGGCCGTCTGACCAGACCGCCTTGTCGTCGGTCCGGGCAAAGCCTTGCCGGCGCAGCTCGTTTTCGACCGCGCGCGAGGCCAGACGGGCCTCGGAGCGTGCGACATAGAGCGTGCAGGGGGCAGGGCGCAGGACCCGCAGCCCGACGGCAGGGTCGGCAGGCGCCATCAGCGGGCTGAGCGGCACGCGCGCAGCATAGCCGCGGGCGCGCAGCCCCTGTTGCACCGGCTCGGGCGCAAGGCCGTTGTCAAGGCACAGGCGCGTGACGGCGACCACCTCGGCGGCCAGCGCGGACATGGCGCCGGTTGCCGACTCCGGCACAGCCGGACCCGAACAGCCAGCAAGGCCCATCGCCCCGCACAGCCCCAGATGGATCGCGCCGCGCGCCATCAGCCTTAGCCCTTGACCGCCTTGACGATCTTCTTCGCCGCGTCCGACAGGTCGTCGCCCGCGATCACGTTCAGACCGGAATTGGCGATGATCTGCTTGCCCAGATCGACGTTGGTGCCTTCCAGACGCACGACCAGCGGAACCTGCAGGCCGACTTCTTTCACCGCGGCGATGATGCCTTCGGCAATGATGTCGCAGCGCATGATGCCGCCAAAGATATTGACCAGGATCCCTTTGACGTTCGGGTCCGAGGTAATGATCTTGAAGGCTTCGGTCACCTTTTCCTTGGTGGCGCCGCCGCCGACGTCCAGGAAGTTGGCCGGCTCTGCGCCATAAAGCTTGATGATGTCCATCGTCGCCATGGCCAGGCCCGCGCCGTTCACCATGCAGCCGATTTCACCGTCCAGCGCGATGTAGTTCAGGTCGAACTTCGAGGCGACCAGTTCCTTGGGGTCTTCCTCGGTCTCGTCGCGCAGGGCCAGGATGTCGGGCTGGCGGAACAGGGCGTTGTTGTCGAAGCCGACTTTCGCGTCCAGCGCCTTGAGATCGCCATCGGTGGTCACGATCAGCGGGTTGATCTCGATCATCTCGGCGTCCTTTTCTACGAACGCCTTGTAGAGCTTGCCGATCAGATCGACGCACTGCTTGACCTGCTTGCCTTCCAGACCCAGCGCAAAGGCAACCTTGCGGCCGTGGAACGGCTGGATGCCGGTCGCCGGATCAACCGAGAAGGAGACGATTTTCTCGGGGGTATGGGCTGCGACTTCCTCGATGTCCATGCCACCTTCGGTCGAGACGACGAAGGACACGCGGCTGGTGCCACGGTCGACCAGCAGGGCCAGGTACAGCTCGCGGCTGATGTCGCTGCCGTCTTCGATGTAGATGCGGTTGACCTGCTTGCCGGCCGGGCCGGTCTGGTGCGTCACCAGCGTGCGGCCCAGCATCTGCTGCGCCATCTCGGCGGCCTCGGTCACCGATTTCGCCAGGCGCACGCCGCCCTTTTCACCGGCTTCGGCTTCCTTGAACTTGCCCTTGCCACGGCCACCCGCATGGATCTGGGCCTTGACGACCCAGAGCGGCCCGCCCAGCTCGCTTGCGGCGGCCTTGGCTTCCTCGGCGCGCAGAACCGCGCGGCCATCCGAAACCGGAACCCCGTAGCTGCGCAGCAGCGCCTTGGCCTGATATTCATGGATGTTCATGACGTCGTCCCGTCCTGGTTAGATTTGGTGGCGTCATGGCACATGTCGGCGCGGTAACAAACCGGATTCCGGCCCGAACACCATGGAAGCAGCGGAAATCCGCCCGATGTGATCACACGATTTTTCCTTGTGATCACAATTATGGAAATCGTAATCAGGATGCCGCGATGCAGCGATTCAGCTGTCGGGCCGGTCCCCGCGCAGCGCGGCCGACAGGGACCGGCGCAAGGCACGCAAGCGGTGATTGTCGATGCGCCGCGCCACGCTTTCGGCCGCGGCCAGCGCCAGCCGCGCATGGCCCCGCGCCTGCGCGGCGCCCAGCACCGAGAGCACATAGGGTATGGCATCGCGCCGCTTGCGCAGCAGGCGCTGCGCCTGTGGCGCGTCCAGCGTGCCGCGCAGCCCCAGCAGTGTCATCTCGCGCAAGACACCCATGCGCAGCAGCATCGGCGGCAACTTGTGGCCAAAGTGGCGCAGCGGGATCTGCACGACTTGCGGCCCGGCCAGCCGGGCGGCATGTTGACGGTCCTCGGGGACGCAAGGGTCGAACAGCACATAGGCCCGGCTTGCGGTGCGGATGCTGCGCGCGGCATCGGTGAAATCGCCCGACCAGTCACCAAGGCCCCGGCCATAGCGATAGCGCGTCTCGAACGGCACGATCCTGGGCCGCAAGGTGGATTGCGGCGCATAGGCCAGCACCACCGCCCCCGGCGCGAGCCCGGCAAAGGCCGCCGCGCCGAACGCCCCCATCGACGAGCCATACAGGCTGACCGCCGGATAGCGCGCAAACAGCCCCGCCTGAGCCACCGCCACCATGGCGGCCTTGAGCTGCGGGCACTGGAACCAGTCCTTGCGCTTGACGATCACGCCAAGGTTGCCCCAGCCCTGCGCGATGATCAGATCATGGCCAAAGGGCTTGCGGAAACTGGTCTCGCGGTCCGAGGACAGGTTGTCAAAGCTGACCACCAGCCGATCCGCGCCAGGCCGGTAGCACAGGATGTGGTGATCGGTTTCCAGCCAGAACCCGCCCTCGCCCTCGCAGATCGCGCGGATCCGATCCAGGCCGGGGGGCAGGGGCGTTGCTGTGGGGCCGGGCTGAAAGCGGGCGGCAAGGGCACGGAACGGATCGCTCAAGGGTCGGTCCAGACTGGGAACTACCCGCACAGGCTAGCGGGACTGTGACCGCTTTGCCAGAGCGGCCTTAGCTTCGCTGGTGGATGACGATCAGTTCCGAAGGATAGCCGGGCCGGACCACGCGGCGCACCAGCACCGCGCCGTTGCCGCCGCCCAGGGACCAACCCTGCTCGATCCCCGCACCGCCAAGCGCGGTGGCACCGGGATATCGCCGGGCGATCAGGCTGCGCAGCCGTTCGGTCTGGCCGGTCCGGGACCGGGCAGCGACGGCGCAGGACCGCCCGTCAGAACCCAACATGATGGCGGGGCGGCTGTCATCCACCACAAAGCTGCGGATTGCCCGTGGCTGGCGAGAGGGAACCTCGACATAATCCATTGTCCGCAGGCGCCCAGCCGTCGCATTGGCATCGGTCGGACCGTCAAGGCATATGTCTTCGAAAATGGCGACCAGCCGGGCAGGCGAGGACTTTGGCACGATGTTCGAGGGGCGCATATTGGCCAGTTCATAGCCCTCGGCGCCGGGTTCGACACAGGCTCCCAGTGCCAGACATGCGGCGATGATCAACGGAAAGCGCATGGGCACAGGGTGGCATGGCTTCAGCCGTGACGCAACCTCAAGTTGCTCATCTTTGCGCCACGCACAGCACCTGACCACGGGGCAGGCGGTCGTCGCGGAAGTCGACCTTCAGCCCGGCGTCTGCGGCAAGGCGGGTCACATCCTCGGCCAGAACATGCCAGGGCGTGCGGTCGCCATGGGTGACCACGCCATCCGGCTGGCGATAGGGGCGGGCGGCGGCCACCGCATCGGGCGCCAGAAAGACGGTAAAGGCGAACAGGCCAAAGTCCAGCCGCTCGGCCACCCGACGCAAACCATGGCCAAGATGGGCAAGGGGCAGATGGGTAAAGACCGCAAAACACAGCACGAGGTCGAAGGCGCGTGGCAGGCCGGGGAAGTCGAAATTGCCATCCTCGACCAGCTGGCCTTCGGGGAGGCGGGCGCGGTCAGCCTCGGTCAGTTCCTGCCGATAGCCGGTCGCCATCAGCGCGCCAGACAGATCGGTGCCCCAGTAGTTGCCCGGATCAAGGAACGGCACCAGCCGGCAGCCGGTGCGCAGTGGCCCGCAGCCGATGTCCAGCACCCTGTGCTGCGGCTGCAACCCCAGCCGCAGCAGCATGTCCATCTGGATCCTGCCCGTTTCGTCCCAGCGCCCGCCGATGATGTCGCGGTGCCGGCCGCGGGTCAGGGCGGTCTCGTAGAACCCGGGGACCAGATAGGGCGAGACATGGCCGGACATCGCCGTCATCCTGACCTGGGCGCGGCTTAAGGTTTCGGAGTGGTCTTGGCGGCGTTGCGCGCGGCGGCGGATTTCATCCGCTCCAGCAGATCCTCGCGCGAGGGTTTGCGGCCAAAGGGGTTTGCGGCCTGACCCTTCTGGTTGTGTTCGATATGACGGGGCGTGCCCTTGCCGGATTTCGGATTGCCGGATTTCGAATAATCCATGGTGGTCTCCTGCTGTCCGTCGCCCCTGCCGGGGACGGTTGCATTCCGGTTAGCATCAGGCGGGGTCCGCCGAAAGGCCCTTGGCCAGCTGATCGCTGTGACAGCTCGGACAGGGCCCGGAATCAAGCGGCCCGCCGCGCCACCAGATGGGGCGCGGCGGGCCTTGCATAAGCTGGATCAGGCCAGCGACGGGTCGATGCCCTTGCAGGCCTCGACAAGGCCCTTCACCGCGTCGACCGACTTCTGGAACATCACCTGCTCGTCCTTGTTGAGCTTGATGTCCACGATGCGCTCGATGCCCTTGGCGCCGATCACGGTCGGAACGCCGACATACATGCCGTCAAGGCCATAGGCGCCCTTGACGAAGGCCGCGCAGGGCAGCAGGCGCTTCTGGTCTTTCAGATAGCTTTCCGCCATCTCGATCGCCGAGGTCGCCGGGGCATAGAAGGCCGAGCCGGTCTTCAGCAGGCCAACGATCTCGGCGCCGCCGTCACGGGTGCGCTGGACGATGGCGTCCATCTTTTCCTGCGTGGTCCAACCCATTTCGACCAGATCGGGCAGCGGGATGCCGGCAACGGTCGAATAACGGACCAGCGGGACCATCGTGTCGCCATGGCCGCCCAGAACAAAGGCGGTGACGTCCTTCATCGACACGCCGAATTCCACCGACAGGAAGTGGCGGAAACGGGCCGAATCCAGCACGCCGGCCATGCCGACGACCTTGTTGTGCGGCAGGCCTGAGAATTCGCGCAGCGCCCAGACCATCGCGTCCAGCGGGTTGGTGATGCAGATCACGAAGGCGTCGGGGGCGTATTTGGCAATGCCTTCGCCGACCGATTTCATGACCTTGAGGTTGATCCCCAGCAGGTCGTCGCGGCTCATGCCCGGCTTGCGCGGCACGCCGGCGGTGACGATGCAGACATCGGCGCCCGCGATGTCCTCGTAGGTGTTGGTGCCCTTGAGCGTCGCGTCGAACCCTTCCGAGGGGCCCGATTCCGCGATGTCCAGCGCCTTGCCCTGGGGGGTGCCTTCCGCGATGTCGAACAGCACGACGTCGCCGAGTTCCTTCAGTGCGGCAAGATGGGCAAGCGTGCCGCCGATCTGGCCCGCGCCGATCAGCGCGATCTTGGGTCTGGCCATGGTGGTCCTCTCCGGTTGAGGGTGAATGACGGGCATGGGCTTAAGCCCCCCGCGCGCGCGGCGCAAGCCCGGGCGTGATCCGGGCTGGTCGGCGGATGTGATCGTTTGCGCTAAATCGTCCGGTGCAGACCGGGCCAGGGCGGATTGCGCCGGATTTCAGGGCACTGTGGGGTGGGACGGGGTGGGCTGGCCGTGCTGCGGGCGCGTGACGGGCACCGGGGGCAGGGCGCACAGCCCCCCGATTCTGCGGGGCACGCAAGGTGTTGGGGCCACGCGGGCCACGCCCGGTCATGGGTCGCCTCAGGTTTGGGGCCCTGTTGCTCCCGCTTGCTGGCTGCCGCGCCAAGTCACCCCGCGATAACTTGAACAGACGAAGGCCGCGGCGGGCTTTGCCTCATCTTGCCGCAAATACCCCGCGGGATTTTCAAGGGGGCGCGCAAGCCCCCTTGAAGCAGGGGGTGCGGGGGGCGGCAGCCCCCCGCCTACTCTCAGTCCAGCTCGATCAGCAGATCCTTGGCCTCGACCCCGGCACCGGGAGAGACATGGACAGCCTTGACCGTTCCGGCCCGGTCGGCATGCAGGCCGGTTTCCATCTTCATCGCCTCGATCGTCAACAGCAGATCGCCCGCGCTGACCTTCTGGCCGACCGACACCGCGACCGATGCGATGGATCCCGGCATCGGCGCGCCGACATGGGCGGCGTTGCCATCCTCGGCCTTGGGCCGGCGCGCGGTGGCCGCCTTGATCGAGCGGTTCGGCACCCGGATCACCCGCGGCTGGCCATTCAGTTCGAAGAACACCTTGACCTCGCCGTCATCGGTGGTCTCGCCCACGGTCTGCAACCGGATTTCCAGCGTCTTGCCAGGGTCGATCTCGGCGGTGATCTCTTCGCCCGGCTCCATGCCGTAAAAGAAGGTCCGCGTCGGCAGCACCCGCACCGGGCCATAGATCGCATGGCGCGCGCGGTAGTCCATGAAGACCTTGGGATACATCAGATAGCCGTTCAGATCCTCGCCATCGACGGTCTCGGTCTCGGCATCCTCGCCAGCGGCGGCGCGCACCTTTTCCAGCAGCTCGGCGCTGGTTGCCTCCAGATCCACCGGGGCAGCATGCAGGCCGGGGCGGTCGGTGAACGCTGTCTCGCCCTTGAGCACCTTCTTCTGGATCGCGGCCGGCCAGCCACCCGGCGGCTGGCCCAGATTGCCCTTCATCATGTCGACGACCGAGTCGGGAAACGCCACCTCGACCGCCGGATCCTCGACCTGCGCGCGGGTCAGACCTTGCGCCACCATCATCAGCGCCATGTCGCCCACCACCTTGGACGAGGGCGTCACCTTGACGATATCGCCGAACATCCGGTTCACATCGGCATAGGTCTTGGCGACCTCGTGCCAGCGCGATTCCAGCCCCAGCGAGCGCGCCTGCGCCTTGAGGTTGGTGAACTGGCCCCCCGGCATCTCGTGCAGATAGACCTCGGACGAGGGCGCCTGCATCCCCGATTCAAAGGCCGCGTAATGGCCCCGCACCGCTTCCCAGTAATCCGAGATCTCGCGGATCCGCGCCATGTCAAGGCCAGTGTCGCGCTCGGCGCCCTTCAGCGCCTCGACCACCGTGCCCAACGTCGCCTGGCTGGTGTTGCCCGACAGCGCATCCATGGCACAATCGACGGCATCCACCCCGGCCTCGGCGGCGGCAAGGATCGTGCCGCTGGCAATGCCCGCCGTGTCATGGGTGTGGAAATGGATCGGCAGGCCGACCTCTTCCTTCAGCGCCTTGACCAGCAGCCGGGCGGCAGCGGGTTTCAGCAGGCCCGCCATGTCCTTGAGCCCTAGCACATGGGCACCGGCGTCGCGCAATTCGCGCGCCATGCCGACATAGTATTTCAGGTCATATTTGGACCGGTCCGGGTCCAGCATGTCGCCGGTATAGCAGATCGTGCCTTCGCAGATCTTGCCGGTTTCCTGCACGGCATCCATCGCAACGCGCATGTTCTCGACCCAGTTCAGGCTGTCGAACACGCGGAACACGTCGATCCCGGTTTCCGCCGCCTGATGCACGAAGGACCGCACCACATTGTCGGGGTAATTGGTATAGCCCACCCCGTTCGCGCCGCGCAGCAGCATCTGCAGCATCAGGTTCGGCATGGCCGCGCGCAGATCGCGCAGGCGCTGCCAGGGGCATTCCTGCAAGAAGCGATAGGCCACGTCAAACGTCGCCCCGCCCCAGCATTCGACCGAGAAAAGACCCGGCAGGTTGGCCGCATAAGCCGGCGCCACGCGGATCATGTCCAGGCTGCGCATCCGGGTTGCCAGCAGCGACTGATGGCCGTCGCGCATCGTTGTATCGGTGATCAGCACGCGCTTTTGCGCCAGCATCCAGTCGGCCACGCCTTTCGGCCCATGCGCGCGGAGCAGATCGGCGGTGCCGGGCGCGGGTGCGGCCATCAGCTCTGGCGGGCGCGGGGTGCGCGCCTCGGCAGGCTTTGCCCGGCCTGCGGTTTCGGGGTGACCGTTGACGGTGATGTCCGCGATATAGGTCAGGATCTTGGTCGCCCGGTCGCGGCGGCGGCGGAAGTTGAACAGATCGGGCGTCGTGTCGATGAACTTGGTCGTATACTGGTTCGACAGGAACACCGGGTGCTTGAGCAGGTTGATGACAAAGTCGATGTTCGTCGCCACCCCCCGGATACGGAATTCGCGCAAGGCGCGGTCCATGCGGGCAATCGCCATCTCGGGCGTCGGCGCCCAGGCCGTCACCTTTTCCAGCAAGCTGTCGTAATAGCGCGTGATCACCGCGCCCGAATATGCCGTGCCACCATCCAGCCGGATCCCCATGCCGGTCGCGCCCCGATAGGCGGTGATGCGGCCATAGTCGGGGATGAAGTTGTTCTGCGGATCCTCGGTCGTGACACGGCACTGAATGGCATTGCCGTTCAGCCGCACCTCGGACTGGCCGGGGGTGCCGGTCGCCTCGGCCAGCGTCTTGCCCTCGGCGATCAGGATCTGGGCCCGCACGATGTCGATGCCCGTGACCTCTTCGGTCACGGTATGCTCGACCTGGACGCGGGGGTTCACCTCGATGAAGTAGAACTTGCCCGACTCCATATCCATCAGGAACTCGACCGTGCCGGCGTTCTGATAGCCGACAGCGCGCCCGATCTTCAGGCCAAGCTCGCAGATCTCGGCGCGCTGCGCGTCGGACAGATAGGGGGCCGGGGCGCGTTCGACGACCTTCTGGTTGCGCCGCTGGACCGAACAGTCCCGCTCATACAGGTGATACAGCCCGCCATGGGTATCGCCCAAGAGCTGCACCTCGACATGACGGGCGCGCAGGATCATCTTTTCCAGATAGCCCTCGCCATTGCCAAAGGCCGCCTCGGCCTCGCGCCGACCCTCGCGCACCTTGGTCTCCAGCTCGTTCTCGGCCATGATCGGGCGCATCCCGCGCCCGCCGCCGCCCCAGCTGGCCTTGAGCATCAAGGGATAGCCGATCGCCTCGGCCTCGGTGCGGATGGCGGCGAAATCCTCGCCCAGCACTTCGGTCGCCGGAATCACCGGCACACCGGCCGCAATCGCCACCCGCCGCGCGCTGGCCTTGTCGCCAAGCGCGCGCATCGTTTCCGCCTTCGGCCCGATGAAGGTGATGCCAGCCGCCGCGCAAGCCTCGACGAATTCGGGGTTTTCCGACAACAGCCCATAGCCGGGATGGATCGCGTCGGCCCCCGACATCTTCGCCACCCGGATGATTTCCGGGATCGACAGATAGGCCCCGACGGGCGACAGCCCTTCGCCGATCCGATAGGCCTCGTCGGCCTTGAACCGGTGCAGGCTCAGCTTGTCTTCCTCGGCAAAGACCGCGACGGTCTTCTTCCCCAGCTCGTTCGCAGCCCGCATGACGCGGATGGCGATCTCGCCCCGGTTGGCAACAAGGATCTTGCGGAACTCGGCCATGGTGCTTCCTCTACCCGGTTCGTTTGGGGCGTAACACTACCGATGCCGCGATGCAGCGCAAGGTGAAACTGCTGGAATTGGCAAGATTTGCTGACCGGATTCGCCAGTTTGCGCCCGCGATCCTCGATCCTGGCTCTGATCCTTGATTTCGACCTGATCCAAATATCCTCGGGGGTGAATGCGCGCCCTGGCGCGCAGAGGGGGCAGAAGGCCCCCTTTGCCCCGTCGTAACCCTTTGAAACGAAACGGCCCCGCAGCAGATGCCGCGGGGCCGCAAACCTGTCTGGTGTCAGGCTTATTTCGGAATGTCGGCCTTGATGCCTTCGACAAAGAACATCATGCCGGCCAGCGTGCCATCGTCGGCCACTTCGCCATCCTTCAGCCAGTCCGAGCCGTCCTGTTTCTTCAGCGGGCCGGTGAACGGGTGATAGGTGCCTGCCGCGATATCGTCGCGGATCTTCTCGGCGGCGGCTTTCACATCGGCCGGGACGGCCTCGGTGATCTCGCCGATCAGCACTTCGCCGCCAGGGATTCCCGCCCAGGTGGCCTTCTGCTCATAGGTCCCGTCCAGCAGGGCGCCGATCCGCTCGATGTAATAGGGGCCCCAGTTGTCGATGATCGAGGCCACGCGCGGGCTGGGCTTGTAGGCCGCCATGTCCGAGGCCTGGCCAAAGCCGATCACGTTGCCGGCCTTTTGTGCCTCGGCCAGCGGCGCGGTGGAATCGGTATGCGCGGCGATCACGTCGACGCCTTGCTCGATCAGCGCCTTGGCGGCATCCGCCTCTTTCGCCGGGTCGAACCAGGTATAGGCCCAGACCACCGACAGCTCGACCGCCGGGTTCACCTTGCGGGCGTGGATGAAATAGCTGTTGATGCCCTGAATGACCTCGGGGATCGGGAAGGACCCGATATAGCCGATCTTGTTCGACTTGGTCATGCTGCCCGCGATGGTGCCGATCACGGCGCGGCCTTCGTAGAAGCGCGCATCATAGGTGGACACGTTGGCATGCTCGCGCTTGTAGCCGGTGGCGTGCTCGAACTTCACGTTCGGGAACTTGGCGGCGACCGTGTTGGTCGGGTCCATGTAGCCGAACGAGGTGGTGAAGATGATGTTGCAGCCCGACAGCGCCATCTGGGTCAGCACGCGTTCCGCATCGGCGCCTTCGGGAACCGATTCCTGATACATGGTTTCCAGCTTGTCGCCGAACTTCTCGACTGCCGCCAGACGGCCCTGATCGTGCTGGAACGTCCAGCCGCCATCGCCGATCGGCCCGACATAGACGAAGCAGGCTTTCACCTTGTCCATGCCGGCGGCCGCCACGGGGGCGCCGAATGCCAGGCCAAGGCCGATTGCGGCGCTGGTCGCCAGAAGGGTTCTGCGGAACATTGTAGTCTCCCTGTTCATGGGGTTTCTTCCCCTGTGTTTACATAAGAAAGCGGCAAGTCAATGGGTTGCGTGGAAGCTGCGCCCAAGCGCCGCTGGTGCCCCCATCGCGCGCCCGCCGCGGGCCGACATGACGACCAGCACAAGGATGGTGATCACATAGGGCGACATCTGCAAGTATTCGACCGGCACCTTGGCCCCCGCCGCCTGCAGGTTCAGCTGCAACACGGTGATCCCGCCGAACAGCCAGGCCCCCAGCATCAGCCGCCCCGGCCGCCAGCTGGCAAAGACCACCAGCGCCAGCGCGATCCAGCCCGCGCCCGAGGTCATCCCCTCGGTCCAGAGCGGCACGCGCACAAGGCTCAGGTAGGCCCCGCCCAGACCCGCCATCGCGCCGCCGAACATGATGGCCAGCAGCCGGATGCGCACCACCTTGTAGCCAAGCGCATGGGCGGCATCATGGTTTTCCCCGACCGCCCGCAAGATCAGCCCGACCCGCGTGCGGTTCAGCACATACCAGATGCCCGCCACCGCCAGCAGCGCCAGATAGACCATCAGGTCATGGCGCAGCAGCACCGTGCCCAGCACCGGAATATCCGACAGCGGGCCGAACGACAGCCGCTCGGTCAAGGGCGGCTTGATGCCGACATAGCCCTGACCGATCAGCGCTGCGAACCCCAGGCCGAACAGTGTCAGCGCAAGGCCGGTCGCCACCTGATTGGCCAGCAGATATTGCGTCAGAACCGCAAAGATCAGGCTGAGCGCCGCGCCGCCAAGCGCGCCGCCGATGAACCCCAGCGCCGGGCTGCCGGTATTGACCGCAACCGCAAAGCCGCAGATCGCGCCGACGATCATCATGCCCTCGACGCCCAGGTTCAGAACGCCTGCCTTTTCCACCACCAGCTCGCCCAGGCCCGCCAGCAGGATCGGGGTTGCCGCCACGATCAAGGATGCGAACAGGACCGCAGGGTTGATTGCCGACAGATCCATCACGCCGCCTCACGCTTTGCCAGCCGGGGCCGGTAGTTGGACAGAAGATCAAGCGCCAGCAGGAAGAACAGCAGCATCCCCTGAAACGCCTGGATCGAGGCCTTGGGCAGGCCCAGCATGAACTGCGCAAGTTCCCCGCCGATATAGGTCAGCGCCATCAGAAGGCCGGCCAGCAGGATCCCGATCGGGTTCAGCCGGCCCAGGAAGGCCACGATGATCGCAGTGAACCCATAGCCGCTGGCAAAGTCGATCGAGATCTTGCCCGACGGCCCCGCCACCTCAAAGAGGCCCGCAAGCCCGGCCAGCGCGCCCGAGGTGCCCATGCAGATCAGCACCAGCGCCATGGGCGAGACGCCCGAGAATTTCGCCGCCCGCGGCGCCTGTCCGGTCAGCTTGATGTTGAAGCCAAGGATATGGCGCTGCAGCATCACATAGGCCGCGATCACCGCGACAAAGGCGACGATCACGCCCCAGTGAATGCCGGTGCCCGCGAACAGCTCCGGGTTCGACGCCGCAGGGTATTGCGCCAGATTGCGCGAGCCGGGAAAGCCGCCGCCTTGCGGATTGCGCAGCGCCCCCAGCGCCATCGAGGCCAGCAGCGCCTGTGCCACATAGACCAGCAGCAGCGAGACCAGGATTTCCGAGGTGTTGAAGAAGGTGCGCAGCAAGGCCGGGATCATCGCCCAGACGATCCCCCCAAGCGCCCCCGCAACCACCATCAGCGGAAAGATGTACCAGCCCGCTGCCGGATAGAACGCAAGGCCCACCGCCGCGCCGCAGATCGCGCCGATGATGTATTGCCCCTCGGCCCCGATGTTCCAGATCCCGGCGCGAAAGCCCAGCGACAGCCCGATGGCGATCAGGATCAGCGGCCCGGCCTTGACCAGCAGCTGCGGGCGCGAATAGCTGGACAGGTTCGGGTCGAACAGCGGATCCCAGAAGATGATGCGGATCGCCTCGAACGGGTTCTTGCCCAGGGCCGCGAACATGATGCCGCCCGCGATCATGGTCAAAATCACCGCAATCACCGGGGTCGCCCCCACCCAGAACCGCGACGGCGTGGGCCGTTTTTCCAGCCGGATCATGCGCTTGCCCCTTGTTGTTCATGGTGGTGCGCCACATCCATGCCATGCGCGCCGCCCATCATCAGGCCGATCTCGTCCACCGTCAGCCCCTGCGCCGGCCGGGGCCGGGTCATGCGTCCCTCGTTCAGCGCGGCAAAACTGTCCGAGATTTCCACCAGCTCATCCAGATCCTGACTGATCGCCACCACCGCCGCCCCGCGCGCAGCCAGATCCAGCAGCGCCTGGCGGATCGCCGCAGCCGCGGCCGCATCGACGCCCCAGGTGGGCTGGTTGACCACGATCACCGAAGGCTCTTGCAGGATTTCGCGCCCGATGACGAACTTTTGCAGGTTCCCGCCCGAG
The DNA here is from genome assembly GCF_000429765.1 of Gemmobacter nectariphilus DSM 15620. Taxonomy (GTDB): domain Bacteria; phylum Pseudomonadota; class Alphaproteobacteria; order Rhodobacterales; family Rhodobacteraceae; genus Wagnerdoeblera; species Wagnerdoeblera nectariphila. The sequence continues at coordinate 322,104 of NZ_AUCM01000003.1, forward strand.
AGCGCGCGGGCCGCGACATGGCTGCCGGGGGTGCGCACGTCAAAGGCCTTGATGATGCCTTGGGCGAATTCCTCGACCGCGCCCCAGCCGATGAAGCCGCGCTTGAGAAACCCCTTGCGCACATAGCTCGACAGCAGCGCGTTTTCCGTCAGGCTCATGTCCGGCGCCGCAGCATGGCCCAGCCGTTCCTCGGGCGCGGCGACCAGCCCCAGCGCGCGGCGCGCATTGGGGCCCAGCCGTCCCACCGGCTGGCCCGCGATCTTCACCGCCGCCTCGGGCGAGAGGATTTCCCCCGACATCGCCAGAAGCAATTCATCCTGCCCGTTGCCGGCCACCCCGGCGATGCCCAGCACCTCGCCCTGGCGCAGCGTGAAGGACACATCCTTCAGCGCCGTCCCGAACGGGTTGGGCGAGGCAACCGACAGCCCCGTCACTTCCAGCGCGACCGGACCGGGGGGCTTGGGCGCCTTGGCCGGCGGGGTCAGCACCTGACCCACCATCAGCTCGGCCAGCTCGCGCGCGGTCTTGTCGCGCGGGGTGCATGTAGCCACCACCTTGCCACGCCGCAGGATCGTTGCCTCGTCGCACAGCGACCGGATCTCTTCCAGCTTGTGGCTGATATAAAGAATCGCGGTGCCCTCGGCCGACAGCTGCCGCAGGGTCTGGAACAGGATGCCCACTTCTTGCGGGGTCAGCACGCTGGTCGGCTCGTCCATGATCAGCAGCTTGGGATCTTGCAGCAGGCAACGGATGATTTCGACCCGCTGGCGTTCCCCGGCCGACAGATCGCCCACCAGCTTGGCAGGGTCCAGCGGCAGGCCATATTCCTGGCTGACCGCGCGGATCCGTTCGGCCAGCTCGCGCATCGGCGGCGGGTTTTCCATGCCAAGCGCGACGTTTTCCGCGACATTCAGCGCCTCGAACAGGCTGAAATGCTGGAAGACCATCGCCACGCCATTCTGCCGCGCCTCGGAGGGTTTCGCGGGCTGATAGGGCGCCCCGCGCAGCAGCATCCGGCCCGAATCCGGCCGGACCAGACCATAGATCATCTTCACCAGCGTCGACTTGCCGGCGCCGTTTTCCCCCAGCAGGGCGTGGACTTCGCCGGGGCTGATGGCGAACGAGACGTCGCTATTCGCGACGACGCCCGGATAGGCCTTGGTCAGCCCCTCGATGCGCAGAAGATCCGCGTTCCCTGATGTCATCCGTGATCTCCGTCCCGGAATTTTCTTGTCGTCTCAATAGGTGCGCGGCCACCCCGATGGCAATGGCCTGCGGGTGCTTGCCGAGGCCGATATCGCCGATCGGGCAGGTGATGCGCGATATCTGTGCAGGCGGATGCCCCAGCGCGGCAAGGCGCGCGCGAAACCGCGCCCATTTCGTCGCTGACCCGATCAGGCCCAGAAACCCGAAATCGGTGCCCAGCAGCCGGTGGCACAGCTCCAGATCCAGCGCATGGGAATAGGTGACGATCAGATGCTCGGCCCCTTGCGGCACATGGGGCACCAACCCCTGGGGCGCCTCGGTCCAGATTGGCGTGACGCCTTCGGGGATGGTCTCGGGAAACCGCGCGCGCGCCGTATCCACCCATGTCAGCGCCAACCCGGGCAGGGGGGCCAGCACGCCCACCAGCGCCCGCCCGACATGGCCCGCGCCCCAGATCCAGATCTGCCGCGCGGGCCGCGCCACCGGCTCTACCATCCAGCCCTGCACCAGCGCCGAGGGCGGCACCCGCCCCTTGCCCCGCGCATCGGCCAGGATGCGCCGCACCGCCAGCGGCATCGGCCCCGGCACCACGGGGCGGGCGATCACCTCAAACCCCTCCAGCGCGGCGACGGATGCGCCATCATGCACCTCGGTCAGCAGGCTGACCGCCCCGCCGCAGCACTGGCCCAGCTTGGGCCCCAGGGCCTCGCGGTCCAGTCGGGTGCCGCCCGCGGCCAGCATCGCCCGCGCCCGCGCCATGGCCTCCCATTCCAGCGCGCCGCCGCCGATCGTGCCCTCGGCGCCATCGGCCCAGACCAGCATCGCCGCCCCCACCTCGCGGGGGGATGATCCCTCATGCGCGGCGATCACCACGCGGGCCACGCGGCCATGGGCAGCCACCGCGCGGCGCAACGCCGCCAGGTCAAACATCGCCCCGCCCCTCCTGGCGCCGGATCGCGGCCAACACCCGCTCGGCCGTCGCCGGGCCGTTCAGATCGGCATAGACCGACCCGTCGCCGCAAGCCGCCACCGCATCCGACAGCGCCATCAGCGCCGAGATCCCCAGCATGAACGGCGGCTCGCCCACGGCCTTGGACCGGTAGATCGTCGGCTCGGGGTTCTCTCGCCCGTAAAGTGCCACATTGAAGACGCGCGGCCGGTCGCCACAGGCAGGGATCTTGTAGGTGCTGGGCGCGTGGGTGCGCAGCCGTCCCTTGTCATCCCAGACCAGTTCCTCGGTGGTCAGCCATCCGGCACCCTGAACATAGCCGCCCTCGATCTGGCCAATATCCAGCGCCGGGTTCAACGAGGCGCCGGTATCGTGCAGGATATCGGCGCGCAGGATGCGGTTCTCGCCGGTCAGCGTGTCAACGGCAACCTCGGTCACCGCCGCGCCATAGGCAAAATAGAAGAACGGCCGCCCCTGACCCTTGACCCGGTCCCAGGTGATCTCGGGGGTGCGATAAAACCCCGTCGCCGACAACGAGATCCGCGCGGCATAGACCATGGCGGCCACATCGCCAAAGCCATAGTCCGCCCCACCCACCTGCACGCGCCCGCCCCGGAACACCACAGCCTCCGGCGCCACCTGATGACGCTCGGCCAGATGCGCGGCCATCCGGCCCCGGATCTCGGCGCAGGCCGCCTGCACCGCCATCCCGTTCAGATCCGACCCGCTGGATGCTGCCGTCGCCGAGGTATTGGGCACCTTCGCCGTATCCGTCGCGGTGATGCGCACCAGATCCATCGGCACGCCGAATTCCTCGGCCGCCACCTGCGCCACCTTCTGGAACAGCCCCTGTCCCATCTCGGTGCCACCATGGTTCAGATGGATGGACCCGTCCTGATACACATGCACCAAGGCCCCCGCCTGGTTGAGATGCGTCAGCGTGAAGGAAATCCCGAACTTCACCGGCGTCAGTGCCAGCCCCCGCTTGATCACCGCATTCCGGGCATTCCACGCACGCACCGCCGCCCGCCGCGCCGCATAGTCCGACGTCTCTTCCAGCCGCGCCACCAGATCATGCAGCACGAAGTCCCGCACCTCCTGGCCATAATGGGTGGTCTGAATACCCCCATCCTGCTTTGCCTTTTTCAAAATACCCTCGGGGGGGCCGGGGGGCAGACGGCCCCCCGGGGCTGCCACAGGCGCGGCATAGAAGTTCAGCCGCCGCACCTCCATCGGATCGCGCCCCACGGCATGGGCGACATGATCCAGCACCCGCTCGATCCCCACCATGCCTTGCGGCCCGCCAAAGCCGCGATAGGCGGTGGCGCTTTGGGTGTTGGTGCGCAGACGGTGGCTCTCGATACGCATGGCCGGAATGAAATAGGCGTTGTCGGCATGCAGCATCGCCCGGTCGGCCACCGGATGGGTCAGATCGAGCGCCCAGCCCGCGCGGGTGGCATGCACGAACTCCACCCCCAGGATCCGCCCGCCCTCATCGAAACCGACGCGGTAGTCGATGCGGAAATCGTGGCGCTTGCCGGTGATGACCATGTCGTCATCGCGGTCATAGCGCATCTTGCAGGGCCGCCCGCTTGCCCGCGCGGCCACCGCGCAGGCCACGGCCAGCGCATTGCCCTGGCTTTCCTTGCCGCCAAAGCCGCCGCCCATCCGCCGGCATTCCACCCGCACCGAATGCATCGGCAGACCGATCGCCTCGGCCACCTTGTGCTGGATCTCGGTCGGATGCTGGGTCGAGGAGATGACATGCATGTCCCCGTATTCGCCGGGCATTGCCAGCGCGGCCTGACCTTCCAGATAGAAATGTTCCTGCCCGCCGACCTCCAGCCGCCCCTCGATCACCCGAGGCGCCGCCGCGATGGCCGCCGCTGCATCGCCGCGCGACCAGACCACGGGGGGGCCGAAACGGCTGTCCGCCGCCAGCGCCTGATCATGGGTCAAGATTGCGGGCAATTCCTGATAGACGGTCTTGCCCAGCCGCGCCGCCTTGCGGGCCGCCAGATGGGTTTCGGCCACGACCAGAAACACCGGCTGGCCGACATAATGCACGGTCTCGACCGCCAGGAGCGGCTCGTCATGGGCCGAGGGGCTGCAATCATTGGCAAAGGGCAGATCGGCTGCCGTCAGCACCGCCACCACGCCGGGCGCGGCGCGCACGGCAGACAGATCCATCGACAGGATCCGGCCATGCGCCACCTCGGAGAGGCCAAAGGCCAGATGCAGCGCATTGGCCGGCAGCGGCATGTCATCGACATAGCGGGCCTGGCCCGTCACATGCAGCGGGCCCGAATCATGGGGCAGGGGCTTTGCAACGCTCATGCCTCGATCTCCAGCACGCGGGGGGCAAGGCCCTGATCTTCCAGCCAGTAGCGGCGCAGCATGCCGATGGCCGCCTCCATCCGGTAGCCGGCCGAGGCGCGCATGTCCGAGAGCGGCGTGAAATCCGCGCGCAGCGCCGCGCAGGCAGCATTCATGGTGGCCTCGGACCATTCGGCGCCCAGCAAGGCAGCCTCGGCCCCTGCCGCGCGTTTCGGTGTTCCGGCCATGCCGCCAAAGGCGATGCGGGCGGCGGTGACACGGCCGTTTTCAACGGTGATGCTGAAGGCGCCCAGAACGGCCGAGATGTCCTGATCGAAGCGCTTCGACAGCTTGTAGCATTTCAGCCGGTCGGGCTGGCGCGGAATGCTGACGGCCTCGACGAATTCCCCCGGTTGCCGGTCCTGCTTGCCATAGTCGATGAAGAACTTCTCCAGCGGCAGGGATCGGCGCGCGCCGCCGCGCCGCAGGTGCAGGGTGGCGCCAAGCGCGATCAGGGCTGGCGGGCCGTCGCCGATGGGCGAGCCGTTGGCGATATTCCCCCCTATGGTCGCCGCATTGCGCACCTGGGTCGAGCCATAGCGGCGCAGCATCTCGGCCAGATCCGGGTGAAAGGGCGCAAGGGCGCGGCGCAGATCGGCGATGGTGGTGGCGGCGCCGATGCGGATCTCGTCTTCGGTGACGCTGACGCCTTGCAGATCGGGAATACCGGCGATGAAGGCGACCGGGCCCAGATCGCGCAGTCCCTTGGTGACCCAGAGCCCGACATCGGTGGCGCCCGCGATCAGCCGGCCATCGGGATTGGCGGCATACCAGTCGGCCAGCTCGTCAACGCTGCGCGGGATGGCGGCGCCGGGGGGGCTGTCTGCCCCCCCGGACCCCCCCGAGGGTATTTCGGAAAAGGCAAAGGACGATGGGTCGTCACGGACCCAGTCCGGCGGTGTCGCCTGCCGGGCCGCTTCGGCGGCGCGGATGATCGGGGCATATCCGGTGCAGCGGCACAGGTTGCCGGCCAGCACCGTGTCATGGTCGGTCTCGCCGGTCAGATGGGCGGCCACCAGCGAATTGACGATTCCGGGGGTACAAAAGCCGCATTGGCTGCCATGGCAATCGACCATGGCCTGTTGGACGGGGTGGAGCCTGCCATCGGGGGCGGCCATTCCCTCGACGGTCCGGACCGCCTTGCCGTGCAGTTGCGGCAGGAACAGGATGCAGGCATTCAACGCCCGCGCGCCCTGGGCATCGGTCACCATCACCGTGCAGGCGCCGCAATCGCCTTCGTTGCAGCCCTCCTTGGTGCCGGTCAGGCCGCGTTCCTCGCGCAGCCAGTCGAGAAGGGTCCGGGTGGGCGCAATATCGCGCAGGCGGACAGGCGTTCCGTTCAGAAGAAACGCGATCTCGGTCATCGTGTCGTTCCGCCGCGATACGTCCCTGATGGTGGAGTTTCGCGCCCGTCCCGATGCGGCGTAAGGCAGGGCGCACTCCGTTAGGGCCAGCAAAGCGCGGGCGCATGGGGTTTGTCCAGCGGCTTGTTTACGGTTTGGGCGGAAACAGCTTCGGGTTTGCCCGAAGAATGGAAGTCTGCCGCATTTCCGGGCAAGGCGGTTTCGGGGTGGAACTGGCGGGCTGGCCATGGCTAGTCTGCGCCCATGAGCACGCCCCGATTCATCCACCTGCGCACCCATACCGAATATTCGCTGCTGGAAGGCGCCTTTCCGCTGAAGGCGCTGGTCAAGGCGGCGGCGGCGGCCGGAATGCCGGCGATTGCCGTGACGGATACCAACAACCTGTTCGCCGCGCTGGAATTTTCGGTGACGGCAAGCGGGGCTGGGGTGCAGCCGATCATCGGATGCCAGATCTCGGTGCGCCATGATCCGGCGGCGCCAGGGGAAAAGCCCCGCGCCCCGGCCCCCATCGTGCTGCTGGCGCAGTCCGAGGCGGGCTACATGAACCTGATGAAGCTGAATTCCTGCCTTTACCTGCCGCAGAGCATGGAGGCGGTGCAGGTCACGCTGGAGGAACTTGCGCAATATTCGGACGGGCTGATCTGCCTGACCGGCGGGGCCGAGGGGCCGGTGGGGCGGCTGTTGCAAGGCGGTCAGGCCGCGCGGGCCGAAGCGCTGCTGGACCGGCTGGCGGCGATCTATCCCGATCGCCTGTATGTCGAACTGCAGCGCCATCCGGGCGAGGATGGCCGCCATACCGAGGCCGAGCGCGCGACCGAACGCGGCTTTGTCGAGATGGCCTATGCCAAGGGTCTGCCGCTGGTCGCGACCAACGATGTGCATTTCCCCAAGGCCGACATGTACGAGGCCCATGATGCGCTGCTGTGCATTGCCGAGGGCGCCTATGTCGACCAGACCGCGCCGCGCCGGCGCTTGACCCCGCATCACAGCTTCAAGACGGCCGAGGAAATGGCCGCGCTGTTCGCCGACCTGCCCGAGGCGATCGAGAACACCGTCGAGATTGCCCGCCGCTGCGCCTATGCCGCGAAAAAGCGCAAGCCGATCCTGCCGCGCTTTGCCGAGGATGAGGTCGAGGAGCTGCGCCGTCAGGCCTGGGAGGGGCTGGACAAGCGCCTTGCGGTGATCCCGCTGGCCGCCCCGCGCGAGGAATACGAGGAACGCCTGCGCTTTGAGCTGGGGATCATCGAGAAGATGGGCTTTCCCGGCTATTTCCTGATCGTCGCCGACTTCATCAAATGGGGCAAGGCGCATGGTATCCCGGTGGGTCCGGGGCGTGGGTCGGGGGCAGGCTCGCTGGTGGCCTATGTGCTGACGATCACCGACCTTGACCCCTTGCGCTATGCGCTGCTGTTCGAACGCTTCCTGAACCCCGAGCGGGTGTCGATGCCCGACTTCGACATCGACTTCTGCATGGATCGCCGCGAAGAGGTGATCCAGTATGTGCAGGGCAAATACGGCCGCGAGAAGGTGGCGCAGATCATCACCTTTGGCGCGCTGCTGTCCAAGGCGGCGGTGCGCGATGTGGGCCGCGTTCTGCAGATGTCCTATGGCCAGGTCGACAAGCTGTCGAAGATGATCCCGGTCGAAGGGGTGAAACCTGTCAGCATCACCAAGGCCCTGGCGGATGAACCCCGCTTGCGCGAGGCGGCCAAGGAAGAGGTGGTCGGGCGGCTGCTGGCACATGCCGAAAAGATCGAGGGGCTCTTGCGCAATGCCTCGACCCACGCAGCGGGGGTGGTGATCGGGGACCGGCCGCTGGACGAGCTGGTGCCGCTTTACCGCGATCCGCGGTCGGACATGCCGGCCACCCAGTTCAACATGAAATGGGTCGAGGCGGCGGGGCTGGTGAAGTTCGACTTCCTCGGCCTCAAGACGCTGACGGTGATCCAGAACGCGCTGGATCTGATCCGGGGACAGGGCCGCAACCTGCACGAATCCGCGGACGGGCGGCAGCTGTATGCCCCGCCCGAAGGCGCGGTCAATGAAATCAACGCCATACCGCTGGATGATGAAGCAACCTATCAGCTTTATGCCGCCGCCCGGACGGTGGCGGTGTTCCAGGTGGAAAGCTCGGGGATGATGGATGCGCTGCGGCGCATGAAGCCCACCTGCATCGAGGATATCGTGGCGCTGGTGGCGCTGTATCGTCCGGGCCCGATGGAGAACATTCCCGTCTATTGCGAGGTGAAGCACGGCCTCAAGCCGCTGGAATCGCTGCATCCGACGATTGACCCGATTCTCAAGGAGACGCAGGGCATCATCGTCTATCAGGAACAGGTGATGCAGATCGCGCAGGTCATGGCGGGCTATTCGCTGGGCGGCGCCGACCTGCTTCGCCGGGCGATGGGCAAGAAGATCCCCGAGGAAATGGCCAAGGAACGGCCGAAATTCGTCGAAGGTGCCAAGGCGACCCATGGGATCGACGCGAAGAAGGCCGGAGAAGTCTTCGATCTTCTGGAGAAATTCGCGAATTATGGCTTCAACAAGTCGCATGCGGCGGCCTATGCGGTGGTCAGCTATCAGACCGCCTGGCTGAAGGCGAACCACCCGGTCGAATTCATGGCCGCGGTGATGAACTGCGATATCCACCTGACCGACAAGCTGAACGTCTACAAGCGCGAGGTGGACCGGATGGGGATCGAGGTGGTCCCGCCGTGCGTCAACCGGTCCGACGCGACCTTTACCGTGGACAAGGGCCGGGTCGTCTATGCGCTTGGCGCCTTGAAGAACGTGGGCGTCGAGGCGATGCGGATGATCGTGGCCGCGCGCGGCAGCCAGCCGTTCCGCGATCTGGCCGACTTTGCCAGCCGCGTGGATCTGAAAAAGGTCGGCAAGCGGCCGCTGGAAATGCTGGCGCGGGCCGGGGCGTTCGATCTGCTGGACGGCAACCGCGCCAAGGTGTTCGAGGCGCTGGACGGGCTGGTGGCCTGGTCGGCGGCGGTGCACGAGGCGCGCGCCTCGGCCCAGGTGTCGCTGTTCGGCGAGGCAGGGGCCGACCTGCCGCCCCCGCGCATCATCGGGCGCAACGACTGGCTGCCGGTGGAACGGCTGCAACAGGAACATCAGGCGATCGGGTTCTATCTGTCGGGCCATCCGCTGGACGACTGGATGGGGGCCCTGAAGCGCAAGAACGTGATGACGCTGGCCGAGGTCACCCGCCGGGCCGAAGGCGGGCCGGTGGTGGCCAAGCTGGCCGGATCGGTCGGTGCGCGGCAGGAACGCAAATCCTCGCGCGGGAACCGCTTTGCCTTTGTGGCCTGTTCGGATCCGACGGGCCTTTATGAGGTAACGGTGTTCTCGGACGTGCTCGATCAGGCGCGCCAGTTCCTGGAGCCCGGCATGAACGTGGTGCTGACAGTCGAGGCGACGCTGGAGGGTGACAGCCTCAAGCTGCTGGCCCGCGGGGCGCAGCCGGTCGAGACACTGGCGGCTGACGCCGGGGCGCAGGCCTTGCGCGTGCATCTGGCCGAGGTGGATGCGGCGGCGGCGGTGGCCGCGCTGCTGGACCGCGCCCGGGCCGATGCGGGGCGCATGGCCAAGGGGCAGGTGACGGTCTGCGTTGCGGATGCTGCAAGCGGGCAGGAGATCGACATCGCGTTGCCGGGGCAGTGGCCGCTGGGGCCGCAGGTCAAGGGGGCGCTGAAGGCGGTGCAAGGCGTTCTGGCGGTGGAAGAGCTGTAGCGGCGGCTCCCGCACCCCTGAGACGGGCGGGGCCCGTCACAGGGCCTTGGGCCGGGCGCCGCTGGCGCGGCGTGCGCTGGATCGCGGCCGGTGTGCGGGTTGGACAGGGCGGATGCCTCCGGCGGGGGTATTTGGAAAAAGGCAAAGGGGCAGGCGATGGATGCGGATGTTCTGATCATCGGGGGCGGCGTTGCGGGGCTGACGCTGGGCGCGCGGCTGGCCGAGGCGGCGAGCAGGGTTGTGGTGCTGGAGGCCGAGGCGGCGGTGGGGTACCACACCTCGGGCCGTTCGGCCGCGCTGTTCGAGCCGACCTATGGTCTGGCGCCGGTGCGCGATCTGTCGTTTGCCAGCGCGGATTGGTATCATGGCTCGGGTCTTCTGTCGCCGCGGGGGGTGTTGCTGGTGGCGCGGGCCGACGAGCGTGAGACCTTCGAGGATGATCTGCAGGCCATGGCGATGACGCGGCTGGATCTGGACGAGGTTTTCGCCCGGATGCCAGTGTTGCGGCGCGATGTGGTGGCGCTGGCCGCCGGGCGCGAGGATGTGTTCGACATCGACACCGACCGGCTGTTGCAAGACAGTGTCAAGGCGATCCGGGCCGGCGGCGGCGAGGTGCGGCTGAAGGCGCGGGCCGAGGCGATCCGGCGTGACGGCGGCGTCTGGCGCGTGCGCGTGGGCGGCGAGGAGCTGTGCGCACCCGCACTGGTCAATGCGGCCGGGTCATGGGTCAACGAGGTGGCGGCCATGGCCGGGGTGGCGGGACCGCGGTTCCAGCCCTATCGGCGGTCGATGGCGCGGGTGCCGGCGCCCGAGGGGCTGGATGTGTCGCGCTGGCCGATGACCTTTGGCCCGGGCGAGAGCTGGTATGTCAAGCCCGATGCCGGGGCGCTGATCGTCTCGCCTGCCGAAGAGCATCCGATGGAGCCGCATGACGCCTGGCCCGAGGATATGGTGCTGGCCGAGGGGATCGCGCGGTTCGAGGAGTATGCCGACGCGCCGGTCACGCGGCTGTTGTCAAGCTGGGCGGGCTTGCGGACCTTCTCGCCCGACCGGGTGCTGGTGATCGGACCAGATCCGGTGGCGCCTGGGTTCTTCTGGCAGGCCGGGCAGGGCGGCTACGGGTTCCAGACGGCCCCGGCCGCCTCGCGGCTGGGGGCAGACCTGGTGCTGGGGCGTGCGCCCGAGGTGGGCGCTGCGCTGGCCGCGGCGGTCAGCCCGGCACGGTTTGGATGAGGCGAGACATATCGCACAACAGGAATGTGTTGACCTGGATCAAGGCGGGGCACCGCAGGATCGGTCAACAGGGGACAAAAGACAGGAGACCGCCATGGACTGGATTGCCAAGAACGCCAAGCAACGCGATGATCTGCGCCTGCTGAACAAGGCCATTCCCGAGACTGCCAAGGGCTTTGCCGCCTTGTCGAAGGGTGTCAAGGAAGGCGGCGTGCTGGAGTTCAAGCACAAGGAATATGTCGCGCTGGGGATTGCCGTGGCGCAATGCTGCGAGCCTTGCATCGGCTTTCACGTCGAGGCGCTGATGAAGGCAGGCGCCACGCGCGAGGAAATGGGCGATGTGGTTGCCATGGCGGTGCAGATGGGCGGCGGCCCGGCGCTGATGTATGCGGCCAAGGCCTTTGCGTGCTGGGATGAGCTGGCAGCGGCACAGTCCTGAGGCGACAGATGCCGGGGCGTCAGCCCTCTGCCTTGCAAGGCTGTGGGGCGTGTGGTGGCTGGGGCGCGAGGGGGGGGCTAGCCCCCACATCTGGCGCCGCGCCTCTGGCCCTGTCATCGTGGCCCCCCAGGATATTTGGATCAAGGCGAAAAGGAGGGGCGCGGCTCCTCCTCATCTGTCGTTCCGAGATCAATCTGGTCTTTCGCCTTGATGAAAATATCCCCGCCGGAGGCATCCACCCTTGCCGTTTGCGCTGGCGCCCGGGACGGAGAGCAGGTCTTGCCGCCGGTCCTGCGTGGCTGACGATTTCGTGAATGACGGCCCCCTGGGCGGGGCGTGACAGCCCCGCAGCGGCAAGGCACAACGGGCCGGCCTGACCGGAGCCGCCATGCCTGCCGACCTGACCGCCCGCCTGCTTCCCCGTATCGTGACCCTTTTGCCCATCGCGGCTCTGGCGCTGCTGGCGGCCTGCGGCCGGCCTGCGCCGCATCATCGGCCGATGGCGCCCGTCACCCAATCGGCGCCGCGCTTTGACGATGCCAAGCCGGTGGATTGGCCGGGGCGCACGCCGCGTGCCTATGCGGTGCATGGGATCGACATCTCGCGCTGGAATAGCGGGATCGACTGGCCGGTCGCGCAGGCGGCCGGGGTGTCGTTCGCCTTCATCAAGGCGACCGAAGGCGGCGATCATGTCGACCCCGAGTTCCGCCATCACTGGGCCGCCGCGCGCCGGGCCGGGGTGCCGCGCGGGGCCTATCATTTCTGGTATCATTGCCGCACCGGGGCCGAACAGGCGGACTGGTTCATCCGCAATGTCCCGCGCGAGGCCGGCGCCTTGCCGCCCGTGCTGGATCTGGAATGGCCGCGCTCGCGCAATTGCCCGCATCGTCCGGACGGCGCGCATGTGCGGCGCGAGGCGCGCATCTTCCTGGACCGGCTCGAGGCCTATTATGGCCAGCGCCCGATCATCTACACCACGCCGGATTTCTACAAGGACACCGGCATTGGCAGGCTGCGGGCAGAATTCTGGCTGCGGGCGGTGACGGATCATCCCTCGTCGGTCTATCCGGGGGGCGACTGGACCTTCTGGCAACATACCGGAACCGGCCTGATCGAGGGGATCCCCGGCAAGGTCGACATCAACGCCTTTCGCGGCAGCCCGGCGGCCTGGGCCGGATGGCTTCAGGCGCGCCGGCAATAGGGCAACTGCGGCGGCGATGCAGAATCCCGTTTAATCCTGCGGCACCATGGGCTAAACCCGCGCGGCGAACCGCATGGGATACGACAGCGCATGGCACGGCACCTCATCACCTCCGCCATTCCCTATATCAACGGGATCAAGCACCTCGGCAATCTGGTGGGCAGCCAGCTGCCTGCCGATCTGTATGCCCGCTACCTGCGCGGCCGCGGGCACGAGGTGCTGTTCCTGTGCGCCACGGACGAACATGGCACCCCGGCCGAGCTGGCCGCGGCCAAGGCCGGCAAGCCGGTGGCCGATTATTGCGCCGAGATGCACGAGGTGCAGGCGCAGATCGCCCAAGGGTTCCGCCTGTCCTTCGACCATTTCGGCCGCTCGTCCAGCGCGCAGAACCGCCAGCTGACCCAGCATTTCGCCACCCGTCTGGCCGAGGCCGGGCTGATCCGCGAAGTCACCGAAAAGCAGATGTATTCGCTCGCCGATGGCCGTTTCCTGCCCGACCGCTACATCGAGGGCACCTGTCCGAACTGCGGCTATGAGTCCGCCCGCGGCGATCAGTGCGACAACTGCACCAAGCAGCTTGACCCGTGGGAGCTGATCAACCCCCGCTCGGTCATCTCGGGCTCGACCGAGCTGGAGCTGCGCGAGACGCGGCACCTGCATCTGCGCCAGTCCGCCATGAAGGCCGAGCTGGAGGCCTGGATCGACAGCAAGACCGACTGGCCGGTGCTGACCACCTCGATCGCCAAGAAATGGCTCAATGATGGCGAGGGGCTGCAGGACCGCGGCATCACCCGCGATCTGCACTGGGGCGTGCCGGTGCAATACGACGGCGCGCCCTGGACCGGGATGGAAGGCAAGGTCTTCTATGTCTGGTTCGACGCGCCGATCGAATATATCGCCTGCGCCCAGGAATGGGTGGACGCGGGCAAGGGCGCCGACTGGGAACGCTGGTGGCGCACCGACAAGGGCGCCGATGACGTGACCTATACCCAGTTCATGGGCAAGGACAACGTGCCCTTCCATACCCTGTCCTTCCCGGTGACGATCCTTGGCTCGGGCGAGCCGTGGAAGCTGGTCGATTACATCAAGTCGTTCAACTATCTGAACTATGATGGTGGCCAGTTCAGCACCTCGCGCGGGCGGGGGGTGTTCATGGATCAGGCGCTGTCGATCCTGCCGGCGGATTACTGGCGCTGGTGGCTGCTGTCCCATGCGCCTGAATCAGCCGACAGCGAATTCACCTGGGAAAACTTCCAGGCCTCGGTGAACAAGGATCTGGCCGATGTGCTGGGCAACCTGGTCAGCCGGGTCACGAAGTTCTGCCGCTCCAAGTTTGGCGAGGCGGTTCCGGCCGGCGGCACCACGGGCGAGCGCGAGGCAGAGCTGGTGGCCGAGCTGGAAACCCGGGTGCGCGCCTATGAGGCCGCGATGGACGCGATGGAGGTGCGCAAATCCGCCATCGAGTTGCGGGCGATCTGGGTCGCGGGCAACGAATACCTGCAATCCGCCGCGCCCTGGACGGTCGTCAAGACCGACCCGGCCCGGGCCGAGGCGCAGATCCGCCTCGCGCTGAACCTGATCCGGCTTTATGCCGTGCTGTCGCGCCCGTTCATCCCGGATGCGGCGACCAGCACCATGGCGGCGATGGGCTGCGACGACTGGACCTGGCCGGGCAGCATTGCCGAGGCGTTGCAGGTGCTGAAACCGGGTCACGCCTTCCAGACCCCGGATGTGCTGTTCCGCAAGATCACCGACGAGGAACGCGCCGAATGGCAGGCCCGCTTCGCCGGGCGCCGCGACTGACGGTGCCGGCTGCGGCAATCCGACCTGCCGCAGCCGCGAAAGGAAATTGAAGCGCGGCGCGACCTTGGCTAACCTTCCTGGTGACGGACTCGCTCCGTGATCGGGAAAAGGGGCCTTGGCTTTGGCTTCTGACCATCTGCCCACCACTGATCTGCCCGGGCCACCGGCAGGCCGCAGAAGCGGCCACCGCTGTCGGGGGCTGTGGCCATGACCGCGCAGGCGCCGCATATCGTGGCCGTGCGCGGCCCGGTGGTGGATTTCGCCTGCGATGGCGCCTTGCCGGCGATTGACGATGCAGTGATCGCTGACCCGGACGGCCTTGCGGTGACCTGCGAGGTGCAGGCCCATCTGTCCGAGACCCGCTTTCGCGCCATTGCGCTCGATCCCACGCAGGGGCTGGCCCGGCTGATGCCCGCGCGGCTGACCGGCGGGCCGCTGGCGGTGCCGGTGGGGGCTGCGGTTCTGGGCCGTATGCTGGACGTGCGCGGGCGCACCACCGATGGCGGCCCCTCGCTGCCCGCCGATACCCCGCGCCGGGCGATCCACCAGCCGGCGCCGCCGCTTGGCACCCGCGGGGCCGAGGTGCATCTGTTCTCGACCGGCATCAAGATCCTCGATCTGCTGGCGCCTCTGGTGCAGGGCGGCAAGGCGGCGATGTTCGGCGGCGCAGGGGTCGGCAAGACCGTGCTGGTGACCGAGCTGATCCATGCCATGGTGACGGGCTATGATGGTGTCTCGGTCTTTGCCGGGGTGGGCGAGCGGTCCCGCGAAGGGCACGAGATGCTGCACGACATGGCCAATTATGGCGTGCTGGACCGCACCGTCCTGGTTTATGGCCAGATGAACGAGCCCCCCGGCGCGCGCTGGCGGGTGCCGCTGACCGCGCTGACCATGGCCGAACATATCCGCGATGCCGACGGGCGCAACGTGCTGCTGCTGATGGACAACGTGTTCCGCTTTGTGCAGGCGGGGGCCGAGGTGTCGGGGCTGCTGGGCCGGATGCCCTCGCGCGTGGGGTATCAGCCCACGCTGGAAACCGAAGTTGCGGCGCTGCATGAACGCATCACCTCGGGCGCGCGGGCCTCGGTCACGGCGATCGAGGCGGTCTATGTCCCGGCCGACGATTTCACCGATCCGGCGGTGTCCGTCATCAGCACGCATATGGACAGCACCGTCGTTCTGTCGCGCGATCTGGCAGCGCAGGGGATCTATCCGGCCATCGACCCCTTGCGCACCACTTCGGCCATGCTGGACCCGGCCATCGTCGGGGCCGATCATGCCCGCACCGCCGCCGATGTGCGCGAGCTGATGGAACATTACGATGAGCTGCGCGATGTCATCGCCATGCTGGGCGTCGAGGAACTGGGCCGCGAGGAACAGCTGCTGGTCGGCCGCGCCCGCCGCTTGCAGCGCTTCCTGACCCAGCCGTTCTTTGTCGCCGCGCCCTTCACCGGGATGGAGGGGCGCAGCGTGTCGATTGCCGACACCGTCGCCGGCTGCCGGGCCATCATCGACGGGCAGTGCGACAGCTGGCCCGAGGAGGCGTTCTACATGATCGGCACCCTGGCCGAGGCGCGCGCGCGGGCGCAGGGGGCGGCGGCATGACCGGGCTCAGCCTGACCATCACGACGCCCCTGTCCATCGCGCTGCGGCAAGAGGGCATCGCCTCGCTGCGGGGCGAGGATGCGTCGGGGGGCTTCGGCATTCTGCCTGGCCATGCCGATTTCGTGACGGTGATCGATGCGGGCGTCCTGCGCTGGCGGGGCGCCGATGGTCCCTGGCAGTATGGCGCGGTGCGGGGCGGCGTTCTGTCGGTTCTGGGCGGCACCGCGGTTGCCGTGGCCTGCCGCGAGGCGATCCTGGGCGATGATCTGCCCGGCCTGCAAGCACGCATCGCGCAGGCCCGGCAGGACAGCACCGATGCCGGACGGCAGCAGCGCAGCCGCTCGGCCCGGCTGCATTCGCGGGCGATCCGGCGGCTGATGCAGGATCTGGCCAGCGGCGGCGATACGCTGGTCTTTGACGGGGATGGCGGGACATGAGCGGGACCGACGACAAGACCGAAGCTGCGGCCCGGCGCGCGCAGGACCGGCAGGCCGCCGGGCAGGCCGACCCCGAACCCACGCTGGCCCGCCGCTTTGGCCAGATCGGCGTTTTGGGCTGGCTGATCGTCGGGCCGGTCTTGCTGGGCCTGTTCGCCGGCAACCGGCTGGACCATTGGCTGGGCACCGGGATCATGCTGTCGGCGGCGCTGCTGATGGTCGGGGCGGCGCTTGGCCTGTGGCTGGCGCTACGATGGATGCACGAGCAATGAGCGATCTGGCGCCCACCCTGATCACCATTCTCGCCGCATTGGCGGGCGGCGGCCTTGGCGCGCTGCATTTCCTGACGCTGCGCCGGGTCAGTGACATGCTGCTGAACGGGCGGCTGGTGGCCGTGGGGCTGCAACTGGCGCGGCTGGCGGTGATGGCGCTGTTCCTGTGGCTTTGCGCCCGCGCGGGGGCCGCGCCGCTTCTGGCAGGCGCCGCCGGGGTGCTGGCCGGGCGCGCCATCGTCTTGCGGAGGGTGCGCTGATGGACACGCCGCTGCATACGACGACCGCCTTCACCCTCGGCCCGCTGGCGATAAGCTGGACGGTGGTGACAACCTGGGGGGTGATGGCCGTTCTGGTGCTGGCCTGCCTGTGGGCCACACGGCGACTGAAAGATGACCCCGGCCCCGCGCAGGCGGTGCTGGAGCTGATCGTCGAGACGCTGGATAGCGAGATCCGGGGCACCGTGCCCGGCGATCCGGCCCGGTTCCGCACGCTGATCGGCACCTTGCTGCTGGTCGTGCTGGCGGCGAACTGGGCCTCGCTTGTGCCGGGGGTCGAGCCGCCGACAGCGCATCTGGAAACCGATGCCGCGCTGGCCTTCATCGTCTTTGCCGCCGGGATCGGCTGGGGGATCCGGGCGCAGGGCTTTGGCGGCTGGCTGGCCAGTTTCGCCCGGCCCAGCTGGGTGATGATCCCGCTGAACCTTGTCGAACAGATCACGCGGCATTTCTCGCTGATGGTGCGCCTGTTCGGGAATGTCATGAGCGGGGTCTTCGTCGTCGGCATCGTGCTGTCGCTGGCCGGCCTGCTGGTGCCCATTCCGCTGATGGCGCTGGATCTGCTGACCGGCGCCGTTCAGGCCTATATCTTTGCCACCCTTGCGCTGGTGTTCATCGGCTCGGCCGTGACCGGCGAAGGGGGCGAGCCCGCATCAAAGGAGCCCGCATGACCGACCTGATCCAGATCGCCAGCATCCTGTCCGCCGCCTTTGCGGTCGGGCTTGGCGCCATCGGCCCGGCGCTTGCCGAAGGCCGCGCCGTCGCCGCCGCACTAGAGGCGATCGCCCGCCAGCCCGAGGCGGCCGGCACCATCTCGCGCACGCTGTTCGTGGGCCTTGCGATGATCGAGACCATGGCGATCTACTGCCTGGTGATCGCGCTGCTGCTGTTGTTTGCAAATCCATTCGTGCGATGACCTTCGACTGGACCACCTTTGCGCTGCAGCTGGTCAATGTGCTGGTTCTGCTGGCGATCCTGCATCGGCTGCTGTTCCGGCGCGTGGCCGCGATCATCGCCGAGCGCCGCGCGCTCACGGCGGCCGAACTCGACGCTGCCCGCAAGGCCCGCGCCGAGGCCGAGGCCGACAGCGCCCGCGCAAGGGCCGAGGCCGAGGCGACCGCCGCCGACCGGCGGGGGCTGCTGGACAAGGCGCAGGCCGAGGCCGCCGTGCAACGCGCCAAGCTGCTCGAGGCCGCGCGGACCGAAGCCGCCCGGATCATCGCCGACGGGCAGGCGGCGCTGACCCGTCAGCAGGCGGCCAGCGCGCAGCATGTGCTGAGCATCGCGCTTGATCTGGCCTCGAGCATCGCCGCGCGGGCGCTGGCAGCGCAGCCGCCGACGGTTGCAGGCTATCTGGACCGGCTGGATCAGGCGCTGGCCGCGATGGCGCCGGGGCCGCGCGCGGCGCTGCTGGGGGCGGGCGATCTGCGGCTGGTCTTGGCCGGGCCGCTGACGGCGGCAGACCGGCAGGCCGCGCTGGACCTGCTGCACCGCCATGGGGCCGCGCCTGAAATCACCACCGATCCCGCTCTGATCGCCGGGGTCGAGCTGACCTCGGCCAGCGGATCGCTGCGCAATTCGCTGCGCCATGATCTGGAATCCATCGCAAAGGCCATGACCCTTGAGCGCAGCCCCCTCTGATCCTGCCATCGACGCGCTGAAGGCGCGGATCGCCGCCGTTCCGCTTGGCGCGGCAACCGAAGAGCGCGGGATCGTTCTGTCGCTGGCCGATGGGCTGGCGCGGGTGGCCGGCCTGCCGGGCGCCGGGCTGAACGAGGTGCTGGATTTTCCCACCGGCGCGCGCGGCTTTGTGCTGTCGCTGGAAGAAGACGCGCTGCATGCCGTGTTCCTTGACCCGCCCGAAGGCATTTCCGCCGGTGCCACCGTGCTGCGCACTGGCAAGGTGCTGTCGGTGCCGGTAGGGGCGGCGCTGCTGGGCCGGGTGCTGGACCCGCTGGGCCGCCCGCTGGATGGTGCGCCCGCGCCGGACGTCGATGCCCTGTTGCCCGCCGAACGCCCCGCCCCCGCGATCATTGAACGCGATTTCGTCAGCGAGCCGATGGAGACCGGGCTTCTGGTCGTCGATGCGATGTTCGCCATCGGCCGGGGCCAGCGCGAGCTGATCGTGGGCGAGCGTCAGACCGGCAAGACCGCGATCGCCGTCGATGCGCTGATCACCCAGTCCTTGCGCGGCACGGTCTGCATCTATGTCGCCATCGGTCAGCGCATGTCGGCGGTGCGCCGGGTGATCGAGGCGGTGCGCCGCCATGGCCGGCTGGATCGCACGATCTTTGTCATCGCCCCGGCGGCCGATCAGCCGGGGCTGCGCTGGCTGGCGCCATTTTCGGCCACCAGCATGGCGGAATGGTTCCGCGACCGGGGCGATCATGTGCTGATCGTCTATGACGATCTGACCAAACATGCTGCGACGCACCGCGAACTTGCGCTGCTGGCGCGCCAGCCTCCGGGGCGCGAGGCCTATCCGGGCGACATCTTCTATCTGCATGCCCGGCTGCTGGAGCGGGCGGGCAAGCTGTCGGCGGCGCGCGGCGGCGGGGCGATCACCGCCTTGCCGGTGGCCGAGATCGACGCGGGCAACCTGTCGGCCTATATCCCGACCAACCTCATTTCCATCGCGGATGGGCAGATCGTCACCTCGGCCACGCTGTTCGCCGCCAACCAGCGCCCGGCGGTGGATGTGGGCCTGTCGGTCAGCCGGGTGGGCGGCAAGGCCCAGCCTGGCGCCTTGAAGGCGGTCGCGGGGCGGCTGCGGCTGGACTATGCGCAATATCTGGAAATGAAGATGTTCTCGCGCTTTGGCGGCTTTGGCGATGCAGCCCGGCTGGCGCGGGGCGCGGCGATTGCGCATCTGCTGGCCCAGGACCGTTTTGCGCCGCTGCCGGTGCTGGCGCAGATCGCGCTGCTGGCCGGGCTCGAGGCGGGGGTGCTGGACGGGGTCGATGGCGGGCGGCTGCTGGCGCTGCGCCAGGCGCTGCCGTCGATGGTCGCGGCCGATCCGGTGCTGTCGGCGCTTGGCGATACACCGGCGCGGCTGGACGATGGCGCGCGTGCTGCCGCCATTGCGCTGGTGCGCGCCGGGCTGGGGGCCGCATGACCCAGCGCCCCGAGGATATCCAGCGCCGTCTGTCCGGGATCGAGGATCTGACCGAGGTGGTCGGCGCGCTGCGGGCCATCGCCTCGGGTCATGTGGCAGGCGCGCGCGGGGCGCTGGCGGCGATCCTGGCCTATGAGTCGCAGGTGGGCGCCGCGCTGGACCGGCTGGCGGTGGCGGGGCCGGTGGCGGCCGAGGGGCCGGGGCTGGTGGTGGTGATTGGCGCGGCGCAGGGCTTTTGCGGTGGCTATCCGGCCCGGGTGGCCGAGGCGGCGCAGGCGCTGGCCCCCGGCGCCGGGGTGCTGGTCGTCGGGCAGCGCACGGTCGCCATGCTGGACGGGGTCGGGCTGACGGTGCTGTTCACCGCCGACTTGCCCGCCTCGCCCGCGCAGGTGCCGGACCTTGCCAGCCGTCTGACCGATCGCCTGCTGGCCGAGGCGCCGCGCTTTCCCGGCCCGATCCGCACGCTGTCGGGGCAGGACAGCCCGGGCCAGCCGGTCCAGCTGCGCAGGATCTGGCCGCCGGACCCCTCAGACCAGCCGCAGGCCGTTGCCGCGCCGCTGACGACGCTGCCCCGCGCCGGGCTGGTCGAGGCCCTGCTGGCCGAGCGGCTGTTCGCAACCCTCGCCCGCACGGTGATGGAGGGGCTGCGCGCCGAAAATCAGGCGCGGGTCGAGGCGATGGCGCGCGCGAGCAGCAATCTGAAGGACCGCCGCGCCGAGATGCAGCACCTGTTCCGCCAGGCGCGGCAGGAACAGATGACGACCGAGTTGATCGAGCTGACCGCCGGACAGGAACCTCTGGCTTGACGGGCGGGGCGGCGGCGGAAACACTGGCCCGTCCTTTCCTTGACCCGAGGCGCCGGACCATGCCCGATCCTGTCCCGTTCGACATTCCCGAAGATGGCAAGCTGGCGCACAACATCACCCATTTCGCCCGCGCCCTGCGCAAGGCGGGATTGCCCGTCGGGCCGGGTCGCACGCTGACCGCGATCGAGGCGGTGGCGGCGGCCGGCTTCACCCGCAAGGCCGATTTCTACTGGGCGCTGCATGCGGTTTTCGTCAACCGGCCCGAACAGCGGCTGGTGTTCGATCAGGTGTTCCGGCTGTTCTGGCGCGATCCGCGCTATATGGAACACATGATGTCGCTGATGCTGCCCGCCATTCGCGGTGTGCAAGAGGAAACCGCCGCAGCCGCCGCCGCCCGCCGCGCTGCCGAGGCGCTGCTGGATGGGGCCGAGCCACCCGCGCGCCCCGAAAGCCCCGAGGCCGACGAAGAGGTTCGCATCGAGGTGGATGCCAGCCAGACCGCCTCGGCCGCCGAGCGGCTGCGGACGCTGGACTTCGAGCAGATGACCACCGCTGAAGTTGCCGAGGCGCGGCGGATGCTGGCCCGCCTTGCCTTGCCGGTCAAGCCGCTGCCCACCCGGCGGTTGCGGGCCGATGCGGCAGGGCGCTATCCCGACTGGCGGCGCAGCTTGCGGGCGGCGGTGCGCCATGGCGGGGAAATCCCGCGCATCGCCCGGCGCAACCGCGCCACGCGCTGGCCCGATCTGGTGGTGATCTGCGACATTTCCGGGTCCATGTCGCAATATTCCCGCATGGTGCTGCATTTCGTCCATGCGGTGGCGAACCGGCAGGGGCAAGGTTGGGCGCGGGTCCATGCCTTTACCTTTGGCACGCGGCTGACCAACATCACCCGCCATCTGAAACAGCGCGATGTGGATGCCGCCTTGCGCGCCGCGGGGGCCGAGGCGCAGGACTGGCAGGGCGGCACCCGGATCGGCGCCTGTCTGCATGCCTTCAACCGCGACTGGTCACGGCGCGTCTTGTCGCGCGGGGCGGTGGTGCTGCTGATCACCGATGGGCTGGATCGCGACGATACCACCCTGCTGGGGCGCGAGATGGAGCGGTTGCACCTGTCTGCCCGGCGGTTGATCTGGCTGAACCCCTTGCTGCGCTGGGACGGCTTTGCCCCGCGCGCGCGCGGCATTGCCGCGATGCTGCCCCATGTCGATGCCTTTCGCGCCGCGCATTCCGTTGCCTCGCTTGCCGCGCTGGCGCAGTCGGTGTCCGACCCGTCGGATCATGGCGAAAAGGATCGGCTGATGGCGCTGCTGCAAGGCTGAGCGCCCCTGCCGGACAGCTGGCGCCCGGTCGGACCGCTGGAGGGGCTTCGCGCCCCTCCAGACCACCCCGCGGGGTATTTGGAAAAAGGCAAAGGGGGCGGGCCTAGCGACGCGATCGCAGCCGCTGGCGCAGATCCCATTCCAGGGTCATGCGTTCCTCGGGGGTCAGAAAGGCGCCCAGTTCTACTTCGCGCGGGCCGCCGGACAGGGTCAGGTAATGCGGCACCGGCCCGCCGGTTTCATGGCGGTTGACGCGCACCCAATGCGGGTTCGCCTCCCATGTCTGGTGCTGCTTGCGCGGGCCGGTGCGGGTCAGGGTGATGCGATCAGGCGTCAGGGTAAGTTCCTCGACGATCTCGCGGTCGGCCCAGGACCGGCGCAGCGCCCACCAGAGCGCGGCCATGGCTGCGGCAAGGAAGGGCAGCAGGCCCCAGAAGATCGGCGTTGCCAGCACGGCCATCAGCGGCGTTGCGATCAGAACGGCGGTGCCGCCGACGAACCAGACGAAGCCGTGTGGCCCAAGCGAGCGGTGCGGCCACAGGTGCAGGGTATCGGCGTCGTCGGCGTTTGTCGGGGTCCAGGAATAGGGCATGATCGCGGTCACTTGGAACTGTCAGAGCGGACGTTCGCCCAGATCCTCGTAGAAGCGCAAGAGATAGCCGTCGGGATCTGCGACGATGAATTGCCGGTTGCCGGTTTCGCGATCATCGACGCGATACCAGCGATCCTCGGGTGGCAGATGCAGGGGGACATTGGCCGCCGCCAGCGCCGCCAGCAGGGGCGCGACCGAGCGGGTGCGGATTTGCAGGTTCACCCCGCGGCCAAAGGGGCGGTCGCTTGCGCGCAGGCTTGGGTCGAAGTCGCGCCCGAGCCCCAGCTGGTCCAGCATCAGTTCGGCCCCCTCGCGCTCCAGATAGGCAAAGCCCTCTTCGGGGCGGGCATAGCGGGGGGCAAAGCCCAGGAGGTCGCAATAGAACCGCAGGCTGGTGCCAATATCGGTGACGCAAAGTTCGGGGACCATCGCGGTGGACATCGGGGGTTCCGGCAAGAAAAAGGCCCCGGTTTCCCGGGGCCTTTCGGATCAGTGGGCGTGGCCCTTGTCCCAGTCGGACTGCTTCGGCAGCTGCTCGAAGGTGTGTTCCGGCGGGGGCGACGGCAGGGTCCATTCCAGGGTGTCGGCGTATTCGTTCCAGTAGTTGGCGCGGCTTTCGCGTTTGCCCCAGAGCAGGGCATAGAACACGATGCCGATGAACAGCAGGAACGAGGCGAAGGAAATGAACGCGCCGATCGAGGAGATGTGGTTCCAGTAGGCGAAAGCCTCGGGGTAGTCGATGTAGCGGCGCGGCATGCCCTGACGGCCCAGGAAGTGCTGCGGGAAGAAGGTCAGGTTCGCACCGATGAACATCATCCAGAAGTGGATCTTGGCACCGAATTCCCAGTACTGCTTGCCCGACATCTTGCCGAACCAGTAGTAGATGCCGGCGAAGATCGCGAAGACCGCGCCCAGCGACATGACGTAGTGGAAGTGCGCCACGACGTAATAGGTGTCGTGGTAGGCCCGGTCGATGGCCGCTTGCGACAGCACGATCCCGGTCACGCCACCCACGGTGAACAGGAACAGGAAGCCGAAGGCCCAGAGCATCGGTGCCTCGAAGCTGATCGAGCCGCGCCACATGGTGGCGATCCAGCTGAACACCTTGACGCCCGTCGGCACCGCGATGACCATGGTGGCCAGCATGAAGTAGGACTGCTGGGTCAGCGACATGCCGACCGTGTACATGTGGTGCGCCCACACGACAAAGCCCAGCACGCCGATGGCAACCATCGCATAGACCATCGGCAGGTAGCCGAACACCGGCTTGCGGCTGAAGGTCGCGATGACGTGGCTGATGATGCCAAAGCCCGGCAGGATGATGATGTACACTTCCGGGTGGCCGAAGAACCACAGGATGTGCTGGTAAAGGATCGGGTCGCCGCCACCTGCGGGATCGAAGAAGGTGGTGCCGAAGTTGCGGTCCGTCAGCAGCATGGTGATGGCGCCGGCCAGCACGGGCAGCGACAGCAGGATCAGCCACGCGGTCACGAACACCGACCAGGCGAACAGCGGCACCTTGTGCAGGGTCATCCCCGGCGCGCGCATGTTCAGGAAGGTGGTGATGATGTTGATCGCCCCCAGGATCGACGAGGCGCCCGAGACGTGCACCGCAAAGATCGCAAGGTCGGTCGAGAAGCCGCCTTCACGCACCGACAGCGGCGGATACAGGACCCAGCCGATGCCCGAGCCCGGCTGTTCGTTGCCGCCCGGCGCGAACAGCGAGGCGACGGCCAGCGAGGTGCCGGCGAAATACAGCCAGTAGGACAGGTTGTTCAGGCGCGGGAACGCCATGTCCGGCGCGCCGATCTGCAGAGGCATGAAGAAGTTGCCGAAGCCGCCGAACAGCGCGGGAATGACGACGAAGAACATCATCAGGATGCCGTGGGCGGTGATCATCACGTTCCACAGGTGCCCGTTCGGGGTGCAGTCCGACGTTGCCGCCGGGGTCAGCACGCGCGCACCTTCCATGCACATGTACTGGACGCCAGGCTCCATCAGTTCCATGCGCATGTAGACGGTGAAGGCCACCGAAATCAGGCCGACGAGGCCTGAGGTGAAAAGATAAAGTATCCCGATGTCCTTGTGGTTGGTGGACATGAACCAGCGGGTAAAGAACCCGCGGGTGTCGTGCTCACCATGGCCATGGATGGCGGCGTCGGCCATGCTCGTCTCCCGTTCCTTGTTGGGTGGCGCGCAGGCAGAATCCCCTCCCGCGCGTGCCGGTCTCTGTCCGGTTTTAGAATGTGGCCGCAGCCGGGGCAATGCCGGACTTTGACTCAGGTCAAGTTTGAAGGGGCAACACACGGAATTGCTTGCGTCATTCCGTCGCAGGGGCGCGCGCGGCGCGGCCAAGGCCGTCAGCCAGCGCGGCAAGGTCGGCCCCCGGCATGGCCGCGTCCAGCGCGTCATGGGCGGCCTGCCAGAGCGGCAGTGCGGCGATCAGCCTGGCATGGCCCGCATCCGTCAGCGTCACGCGCCGGTTGCGCCGGTCGGCGGCGTCGGGGGCGGTCCGGGCCAGACCCTCGCGTTCCAGCACCTTGAGCGCGGCGGTCAGCGTGGTGCGGTCCATCGCCAGAAAGGGCGCCAGATCCGAGATGCGCGGCGGCTCGGGCCGGTTCAGCGCCATCAGCAGCGAGAACTGCCCGTTGGTCAGCCCGACCGGGCGCAAGGCCGCGTCAAAGCGGCGCGCCAGGGCCCTTGCGGCACGCTGCGCTGCAAGGCACAGGCAACGGTCGCGCACCATCTGGGTGGCGGCAAAGGGCAGTGTCGCGCATGCGCCGCTCACGCCGGTCCCGCAGACAGGCTGGCCACCGCGCGCAGCTCGACCAGACCGCCGGGCACGATCAGGCCCGCGACCTCGACCGCTGTCCAGGCCGGGTAGGGCGCCGTCAGATAGCGTGCCCGGACCTGCATGAAGGTGTCCATGTGCCGGGCCATGTCGACGTGATAGGTGGTCAGTTCGACCACATCGTCCAGCCCGGCGCCCGCGGCAGCCAGAATGGCCGCCAGCGCCTCGAAGGCGGTGGCGAACTGGGCGGCCGGATCGCGCACCGCGACCAGCGCGGTTAGCGGGGCATCCGGGTCCGCCGTCGTCGCCTCGGCCCCGGCAAGGCCGGTCGGGGGCGGGTTGCCATCCGGGCTGGTCCCGATGATGCCCGAGCAGAACAGCAGGTTCCCCGCCCGCACCGCGGGGGCAAAGTGCCACTGGTCATGCACCGCGCGCAGGGCAGGGGGGATGATGGCGTCTCGGGTCATGGCGTGGTCCCTGTGTCTCGAATGCCCATGGCTTATGGGCCATCCCCCACCGCGGCGCAAAGGGGGCGCTGGCGGAAATCGGCGGCCATGTGACGGTGTCACAGATATATGTTGACATCAACATATATGCCCCGGATGCTTTTCCGGCAAGGAGGAAGCGCCATGAATGTCTTCATCAATCTGCCCGTCGCCGATCTGGACCGCACGCGGCAGTTCTTTGCGGGGCTGGGGTTCGGCTTTGACGACACCTTCAGCGACGACAAGGCCGTCGCCATGAAGCTGTCCGACGCGGCCAGCGTCATGCTGCTCAGGCGCGAGTTCTTTCAGACCTTCACCCCGCGCCCGTTGAACGATGGCAGCACGACCGAGGTTCTGGTTGCCGTGCAATGCGAAAGCCGCGCGGCGGTGGATGCCATGGTGGCCCGCGCGCTGGCCACGGGCGGCGCCGCTGTCCGCCCGCCCGAGGATCACGGCTTCATGTATGGCCACGCGTTTGCCGACCCGGATGGCCATATCTGGGAACCCTTCTGGATGAACCCCGGGGGGGCCGCCAATGGCTGAGATCGCCACCTGCCTGTGGTTCGACACCGCCGCCGAAGAGGCCGCGCGCTGCTATGTCGGGCTGGTGCCGGGCAGCCGTCTGGGGCGCATCCGGCGCCCCGCAGCGGATGCCCCGGCGGTGATCGTCGAATTCTCGCTGGCCGGGGTGCCCTATGTCGCGCTGAACGGTGGGCCGCAGGTGCGGCACAGTCCGGCCGCCTCGATCGTGGTGACGCTGCCTGACCAGGCCTCGGCCGATGCGCTGTGGCAGGCGCATCTGGCCGCCGGATCGTCCGTGGTGCGATGCGGCTGGATGACCGACCGCTGGGGCCTGTCGTGGCAGATCGTGCCTGCGGGGCTGCATGATCTGTTGTTCGGCCCGGACCCGGAGGCCAATGCCCGCGCCTATGCCTGCCTTCAGGGGCAGATGCGCATCGACCTGGCCGCAATCGCGGCCGCAGCACAGGGGACATAAGCCATGAGTTTCATCGACGGAATGATCTTGCCGGTTCCTGCGGCCAACAAGGATGCCTATCGCGCGCATTCCGAAAAAAGCTGGCCGCTGTTCCAGAAGGCCGGCGCGCTGGCGATGCGCGAATGCTGGGGCGAGGATCTGCCCGAGGGTCAGGTGACCTCCATGCCCATGGCGGTCAGGCTGGAGCCGGGCGAGACGGTGGTGTTTTCCTGGATCGAATGGCCCGACCGCGCAACGCGTGACAAGGCCTGGGCGGCGCTGATGGCCGACGAGGCCTTTGGCGCCATGATGCAGCAGATGCCCTGCGATGCGCGGCGCATGACCTGGGGCGGGTTCGCACCGCTGCTCGATTGCCACTGAACGCGAACGGGCGGCGCCCTGCGGCGCCGCCCGACAATCCCTTGCCTGCGGGTCAGTTGGCCGAGACCGAGACGAGCCAGGCCGCGATATCCTCGCCGCCCTTCTTGAGCTTGAAGGTCATGTTGGATTTCACGGCGTTGTCGCCGGTATATTCCTTGATGAACTTGCTCGGATCCTCGACGTATTTCTCGAAGGTCTCGGCATCCCAGACCAGACCCTTTTCGCCCGCTTCCTTCAGGCCGGGGCCATATTTGAAATCGGTCGAGCCGGCCGCGCGGCCGATGACGCCGTAAAGGTTCGGGCCGGTCTTGCCGCCCTTGACGATGACCGTGCCGTCTGCCGCCTCGACCGTGTGGCAGGCCTTGCACTTGCCGAATTCCTTCTCGCCCTTGGCGATATCCCCTTCGGCAAGCGCCGGTGTCGCCAGCGCGAATGCGGCGAGTGCAGTGGCAATACGTGTCATTTTCATCTGGCAGCCCTTTCGGATTGATGCTGGTCGCGCAAATCATACATCAGTCTTGCACGATCGGCATGGGTAAGAGTGTCACATCATCCTTTGCCGGCGACTTCCGGCCGGGAACAGGTGGTTGGCGCCCCCATCGCCGGGCCGAAGGTGCGCATCAAGGCCGCATCCAGATCGCCCATGTCAACCGGCAGCCCCAGATCCACCAGCGAGGTGACGCCGTGGTCGCGGATGCCACAAGGCACGATGCCGCTGAAATGGTCCAGATCGGGCTCGACATTGATCGAGATGCCATGAAAGCTGACCCAGCGGCGCAGCTTGATGCCGATGGCGGCGATCTTGTCCTCGCGCGGCTGGCCGTCGGGGCCGGGGGCCTTGTCGGGGCGCGTGACCCAGACACCGACCCGGCCATCGCGAATCTCGCCCCGCACGTTGAACTCGGCCAGCGCGGCGATCACCCAGGCCTCGAGCGCACGGACAAAACAGCGCACATCGCGCCCGCGCGCGGCGACATCCAGCATGACATAGATCACGCGCTGGCCGGGGCCGTGGTAGGTATATTGCCCGCCCCGCCCGGCCGCATGAACCGGAAAGCGCCCCGGCGCCGTCAGGTCGGCCGGATTGGCCGAGGTTCCGGCGGTATACAGCGGCGGATGTTCCAGCAGCCAGACGGCCTCGGGGGCGGTGCCGGCGCGAATCGCCTCGACCCGGGCCTCCATGGCGGCAAGGGCCGTTTCATAGGGGACAAGCCCGGGCCAGACCTGCCATTCCACACCGTCCTGCATCATGGATTCCCGACCCCGGCCAGTTTTGACTTTGTTGCGCGCTGTGTCGTGTTAGACTGGCACCAACAGGTATTCCAGTCATTGAAGGGTTTCCACCATGAAGGCAAAGCGTATCGCGACGGCGCTTGTTGCGGCAGGCGTGGCGCTTGGTCCGGTGCAGTCCAGCGCCGGGGACGCGCTGGCCGGGGGACTCGTGGGTGCGGTGATCGGCGGTCTGATCGTCAACGAGATGCACAAGAACAAGGCCCGCCAAGCGACGACGGTGCGCCGATCGACCTCGACATCGACGACCAGCACGCGCGAGGCCAACCGCGAAGTGCAGACCGCGCTGAACTATTTCGGCTATAACGTGGGCACGCCGGATGGCTCGATCGGACCGCGCTCGCGCACGGGGATCGCGCAGTATCAGGCGCTGATGGGCTATCCGCCGACCGGCCAGCTGACCGACTTCGAGCGCACCATCCTTGTAACCGCCTATCAGCGGGCCATCATCGGCGGGCCGGCGACGATGCAGGTGGCCGCCAGCCATCCGCAGGGCACGCGCGGGCTGTTGCTGATGCAGCGCGACCAGATGGCCGGCCTGCCGGCGGGCGGATTCGGGTCCGGCACCATGGCCGCCGCCGGAACGATGGCGCCCCAGCAGGTGCCGCAAGCGCCCACGGTTCCGACCTTTGCCGCACCGGCGCCCGCCCCTGCAGCGCCGGCCGCACCGGCCCTGCCGAATTTCTTTGGCGGCACGGCGGTGATGGCCTCGCTTGCCTCGCATTGCAACAAGGTCAGCCTGTTGACCAACACCAACGGTGGCTTTGTCACTGCGGCCAGCATGACCGACCCGACCTTTGCCTTGTCGGAACAGTTCTGCCTGGCCCGCACCTATGCGATGGCGCAGGGCGAGGATCTGGTCGCCAAGATGCCGGGCACCACGCCGCAGCAGGTGGCCGAGCAATGCGCAGGCCTTGGCCCGGCGATGGAGGATTACGTCACCGCCCTGTCCTTGCAGGACCGCGATACGGTCCTGCAGGGCGTGTCGGGATTCGTGCTGTCGTCGGGCATGGCCCCGGCGCAGATGGCGGCCACCGCGCGCATCTGCCTTGGGTCGGGCTATACGACCGACGACATGAAGATTGCCATCGGATCGGCGTTGCTGCTGACCGTGCTGGGCGAAAAGGGCTATGCCGAGCTGCTGGGGCATCATCTCAGCCAGGGGTTCGGGGCCAGCCAGCGCACCGATCTGGCGCTGCCCTGGTATGACATGAGCCTTGATGCCGCTGCGAGCGGCACCACGCTGGTCTTTGCCCCCGGCATGCCAGACCGTGCGGCGCTGATCCGCAAGGCGGCCTATACGCTGGGCGGCAAGGCCTCGCTGGAGCCTGCGGCGCCCGCCGTGCCGGTGTTCGCGGTGCCGACCCAGCCCGCCGCCGCGCCGGCCCAGATTGCCGCGACGGCCCCGGCGGCCCAGGACGCCGCAGCCCCGGCGGCGCCCACCCGCACCGGCGTTGCGGCCCTGCCGCTGGCGGCGCGGCTGCCGTTCATGGTGTTTGGACAGTAATGTCGCAAAATACGGCAGGGGGGGTGAAAATCCCCCTTTTCAATGCCGCGGCGCTTCGCTAGAAGCCGCATCACCAAGCCAGAACATGCGGTTGTGGCGGAATTGGTAGACGCGCAGCGTTGAGGTCGCTGTGGGGTAACTCCCGTGGAAGTTCGAGTCTTCTCAACCGCACCATTCTGATCGAACAAGCCCCGGTAACTCCGGGGCTTTTCGCATTTGATCCCCCTGTTTCCCGATGACTGGCCAGACCGGACCGCGCTGCAGGGCGGGCCAGCCGCGCCCATCCGATCGCAAATGACAAAGGCGCCACAATTGCGACCCTTGGGGCAGGGCGCGATGCGCGGGCGATTGTCCACATATGCGCCACGATTGATTAACCAAATACGGAAAATCACCGCGAGGCCGCCCGATTGCCAACACATTTGGCGGCAAGAAAAGCGGTCATGCAACGAGTGCAGCCCCTCTCGTCCGGTCGGGAGGCCCCTATCGCAAGAAAGGACTTCATATGAGCACGCAGTATTTCAGCGGCATCCAGATCACTACCGACAACTTCGGCACTCCGGTCAGTGTGTCGGCAAGCACGATGGCCTGGACGACCTCGACCTATTTTCGTTTCCGCTACACGCTGGATGACCCGCAAGCGAATGAGTTCTCGTCGATCACCATGGCTCTGGCGTCGCCCTCGAAGCTGCATGCGAGCACGGTAAATGGCAATCGTGTCTATCTGGACGATGCGGCGGTGATCGGCCGGATCGGCTGGGGCACCAGTGCTGCTACGGTGATGATCGTCCAGACCGGGTTGAACCAGTTCAGCCTGTTCAACCTTGCGGGTGACGAACTGCCGACTTTCGCCGATGCCGAGGACTATGCGAACTTCATGCTCTCGCTCACGTCGCTGACCTCGGACCTGCCGACGGGCCTGTCGCAGTTCGGTCACAGCACGCTCCAGAACGTGACCCGCAGCCCGTCCTATGTTGCCACCAGCGAAGATGACTTCCTGGCCGGCGTCGACGGCGTCGATCTGTGGACGCTTGTGCCGCTGGAAACCTTTGACGGCAACGATACCGTCTATGGCACCTCGGCGACCGACTGGGTTCGTGGCGGCGACGGCAACGACTTTCTGTCGGGTCTGGACGGAGACGACCGTCTGTATGGCGAGTTCGGAAATGATGCGCTGTATGGTGGCCTGGGCAACGATAGCCTTTATGGGGGCTATGGCCGCGATTACGTTGAAGGCGGCGACGGCAACGACAGCGTGAGCGGCGGCGACTACAACGACACGATCTTTGGCGGCAACGGCGCCGACCGCCTGAACGGCGAGGTCGGCCACGACCGTCTGTTCGGCGGGCTCGACAACGACACCATCTATGGCGGCAGCGGCCACGACGAGATGGAAGGCGAAGCGGGCGACGACGTGATGCGTGGCGATAATGGCCAGGACGTGATGTTCGGAGGCGACGGTGCTGACAGCATGGACGGCGGCAAGAACGAAGACCTGATGTATGGTGGCAACGGCAACGACACCATGAGTGGCGGCTCGTTCAACGATACCATCTATGGTGACAGCGGTGCAGACCTGATCAAGGGTGGTTCGGGCGCTGATCAGATCTTCGGTGGCTCGGGCAATGACAAGATCCTCGGCGATACCGGCAACGACTCCATTTTCGGTGGCACGGGCCTTGATACGATCGAAGGTGGCGTCGGCGATGATTACATCGACGGTGGCGACGAAAATGACTGGATGCGTGGAGGCTATGGCAACGACACCATCATGTCGGGCCTTGGTGATGATACCATGATCGGCCTGACCGGCGCCGACAGCTTCGTGATCGAATCCGTGACCGGCCACGATCTGATCACCGACTTCCGCGGCGATTATGGCGATCTGCTGTATATCCATGCCGACTTGGCGGCCGATGTCACTGCCGCGATGGATCTGGCGACGCAGGATGGCACCTCGGTCGTGTTCGACTTCGGTTTGGCCGGGTCGCTGACCGTGGCCAAGTCGACGCTGGAACATGTCGAGCAGTATCTGCAAATCTGGTCGGACGACGTTCCGTATCTTTGATCCCGGATCGCGATGGCGGCACAAAGGGCGGGGGCGCAAGCCTCTGCCCTTTCCATTTGCGGGCCCTCTTTCGCGAAGTTTCCCGCTGCTGCCATCATTGGAAAGAAAATATCGCGAAACTGCGTCTGTGCGACACTTTTTCACGACCTTTGCGGTTGACGCTGCTTGCGGCGGGCCCTAATGTCCGGCCAGCCGCACGAAAGGGGCAAGGGATGACGGGTCTTGTTGTAATTCGGGGATCTTGGCGCATGGGCCGGTAACGGACGCCAGACCTTACTCCCATGCGCCCCCGGAAAACCCGGGGGCTTTTTGTTGCGCGGTTCGGACAAGCGAGGATGACATGTCGCGGATGATGACGGGTGCGAAGATGGTGGTGCAGGCCCTGAGGGATCAGGGGGTCGAAGTCGTATTCGGCTATCCTGGCGGGGCCGTCCTTCCGATTTACGACGAGATCTTCCAGCAGAACGACATTCGTCACGTCCTGGTGCGCCACGAACAGGGCGCGGTGCACATGGCCGAAGGCTATGCCCGCTCGACCGGCAAGCCGGGGGTGGTGCTGGTGACCTCGGGTCCGGGGGCGACCAATGCGGTGACGGGCATCGTCGATGCGCTGATGGATTCGATCCCGCTGGTGGTGCTGTCGGGGCAGGTGCCGACCTTCATGATCGGGACCGACGGCTTTCAGGAAGCCGACACCGTGGGCATCACCCGCCCGGTGACCAAGATGAACTGGCTGGTGAAGGACACGGCGAAACTGTCGGAAACCATCCATCAGGCGTTCCACGTTGCCACCTCGGGCCGCCCTGGTCCGGTGCTGATCGACATCCCCAAGGATGTGCAATTCGCCGAAGCCGCCTATACCGAGCCGCAAAAGGCACGCACCTCGCATTATCAGCCCAAGGTGAAGGGCGATATCGAGGCGATCACCCGCATGGTCGAGCTGCTGGAGACGGCAGAGCGCCCGGTGTTCTATACCGGCGGCGGCGTGATCAACTCGGGCCCCGGTGCGGCGCAGCTGCTGCGCGAATGGGTGGATGCGGCGGGTGTGCCGATCACCTCGACCCTGATGGGCCTGGGCGCCTATCCGGCCAGCGGCAAGCACTGGCTGGGGATGCTGGGGATGCACGGCCTTTACGAGGCCAACCTGGCGATGCACGGCTGCGATCTGATGATCAACGTGGGCGCGCGGTTCGACGACCGCATCACCGGCCGGGTGGCGGATTTCAGCCCGAACTCGGCCAAGGTGCATATCGACATCGATGCCTCGAGCATCAACAAGGTGATCCGGGTGGATGTGCCGATCGTGGGCGATGTCGGCCATGTGCTGGAAGATGCGCTGCGCCTGTGGAAGGCGCGTGGCCGCAAGGTCAACCGCGAGGCGCTCGCGCGCTGGTGGGACCAGATCAACGAGTGGAAGAAGATCAACTGCCTGGCGTTCAAGCCCTCGGCCAGCTCGATCAAGCCGCAATACGCGCTGCAACGCCTGCAAGAGCTGACCAAGGACCACCCCAAGCGCTACATCACCACCGAGGTGGGGCAGCACCAGATGTGGGCCGCGCAGTTCCTGCACTTTGACCAGCCGAACCGCTGGATGACCAGTGGCGGGCTGGGCACGATGGGCTATGGCCTGCCGGCCAGCATCGGCGTGCAGGTGGCCCATCCCGATGCGCTGGTGATCAACGTCGCGGGCGAGGCGAGCTGGCTGATGAACATGCAGGAAATGGGCACGGCCATGCAGTTCCGCGCCCCGGTCAAGCAGTTCATCCTGAACAACGAACGGCTGGGCATGGTGCGCCAGTGGCAAGAGCTGCTGCATGGCGAGCGGTATTCGTCGTCCTGGTCCGAAAGCCTGCCCGATTTCGTCAAGCTGGCCGAGGCCTTTGGCTGCAAGGGCATCAAGTGCAGCGATCCGGCCGATCTGGATGACGCGATCCGCGAGATGCTGGCCTATGACGGGCCGGTGATCTTTGATTGCCTGGTGGAAAAGCATGAAAACTGCTTCCCCATGATCCCGTCGGGCAAGCCGCATAACGAGATGCTGCTTGCGGCCGATGCCAGCGCCTTCAAGTCGGGCGCCGTGCTGGTGTGAGATCGCGGGACCGGGGGTTTTGCACCCCCGGACCCCCGCAGGATATTTCTGGACAGATGAAGGGGACGACATGTCGCCGCTGAATATCAAGCAAGGCTCGACCAGCCATTCCGCCTATGACCTGCGCGATCCCTATACCGAGGTGATCGAGAGCCATACGCTGGCCGTGATCGTGGACAACGAATCCGGTGTGCTGGCGCGCGTCATCGGGCTGTTTTCCGGCCGGGGCTACAATATCGACAGCCTCACCGTGGCCGAGGTGGACCACACCGGGCACCGCAGCCGGATCACCATCGTCACGCGCGGCACGCCCCAGGTGATCGACCAGATCAAGGCGCAGCTGGCGCGGATGGTGCCGGTGCACGAGGTGCACGACCTGACGGTCGACGGCCCTTCGGTGGAACGGGAGCTTGCGCTGCTGAAGGTGGCGGGCAAGGGCGATCACCGGATCGAGGCGCTGCGCCTGGCCGAGATTTTCCGCGCCAATGTGGTGGACAGCACGCTGGAAAGCTTTGTGTTCGAGATGACCGGCGCGCCGGAAAAGATCGACGCCTTTGCCGAGCTGATGCGCCCGCTGGGCCTGCGCGAGATTGCGCGCACCGGCGTTGCCGCGCTGGCGCGGGGGCTTTAGGCCCGCGCGAGCGTGCAGGTCATTCGACCAGAAAGCCCCTGCGTGCTTCGGTGATCAGGGGCTTTTGCATGATTTCGGCGGTGGCGGGCACATGGGTCAAGGTGCATCCGGCCGTCACAGGCGGAATGGCTGCACCCGGCGCAAGGCGCACCACGGGGAAATGGTCGGCGTCCGGGATCAGCTCGGTCGGCCCCAGGCGGATTCGTGTGTTCTGGATCGTGTCGTAGATGAATTCCACGACGGCATTGCGGCCCGGCTGGGGCAGGACAAAGCCGCAGATGCCCACACGGCCCTGACGGGCGACAGGCTTGAGCACCAGCGAGATTTCTCCGCGGCCGATCAGATCGGCGGTAAAGATCGACCAGCCGTCATTGGGCTTGAAGGCAACGGTGAAATCCTGGGCCGCGGCCGGCTGGGCCCAGGCAAGGCCAAGAACCAGAAGCCAGCGTGCGGCGCGGGATCGGGGCTGTGCGATGATGTTCGACATCTCTGTGCGACCTTGTCCAATCGGTGCCGCGCCGGTTCGCGGATCCGGCGCGGCTGTTCAATCCTGAACGTACCCCTTGCGAAGTTCGGCTTTCATCGGCTGGCGCAAGAGGTCAGGGCTGGCAGGCACCCTGGTCAGCGTGCATCCCGCCTGTGTTCCGATAATGTCCTTGCCGATCGTCGGTTTCAACACTCGAAAATGATCAGCATCCGGGATCAGCTGTTTCGAGCCAAGCGTGAAACGCGTGTCCTGGATCGTCGCGTGGATCAGCCGCACGACCGCATTGCCATCGGGCACCGCGACGCCGCACAGCCCGACACGCCCTTGCCAGGCGACAGGCTTGAAGATCAGGGCGATCTGTCCAGCACCGTGATAGGTGATCGTGGACATGTGCCAGCCGTCATTCGGCTTGATCGGCATGGTGAAGTCCTGGGCGCTGGCCGGCTGGGAAGCGGCAAGACCGGCGGCAAGCAAGGTGGCGCAAATCCATGTCGTCTTCAAAATCGCAAAATCCTTGTTCATGGTCATGATCGCCCGGGATCGGGGCAATGCGGGCTGGGTGCCAGAACAGGCACGCAAGACCCGGTGGCCAGGCGCACTCAGGCCATCCAGTGCGTCATCAAAGGTGCATCCGAAACGTGATGATCTGTCAAATTCCCCCTTGAGTCCAAAGGTTAGGCTGCGCGGGCCCATCTGGCAAGCCGTCCGTCACAGACCTTGTGCAAGGTCAGGGTGATGCAAGGGCATGTGCGAATACGCCTTTCGGCCCGCCCTGGTTGTCGCTAGGAAGACCGGGTTGCCGACAAGGAGTGTTGCATGCCGTTTTCCAGCGCCCCGCCAGAGCCCTTGTCGGCCCCTGATCCGAAGGGTCGGTCATGAAGGGCGCGAACCAGACCGGAACCGCCATCGGGCTGATGCTGGGCGCCGTGCTGATCTTCACGGTCATGGACACGCTGGCCAAATGGATGACCCAGCATTACTCGCCGCTGCAGGTGGTATGGTCGCGCTATACCGGGCAGACGGTGATCGTGCTGGTGCTGCTGGCGCCGCGCCTGTTGCCGTTGATGCGCACGCGCAACCTTGGGGCGCATATGCTGCGGTCTGTGTTCCAGTTCGGGGCGACGGCCTGTTTCTTTGCAGCCCTTGGTCAGATCGGTCTGGCCGAGGCCACCGCGATTGCCGATCTCAATCCGGTGCTGATCACGCTGGGGGCGGCTCTGTTCCTGGGCGAGCGGCTGGGGCCGCGGCGGCTGGCGGGGGTGTTTGTCTCGCTGGTCGGGGCGCTGATCATCATCCGGCCCGGCCTTGGGGTGTTCAGCTGGGCGGCGCTGCTGCCGCTGGGGACGGCGGTCTGTTATTCGGGCTATGCGCTGGTGACGCGCAAGCTGGGCGCGACCGAGCCGGTCTGGACCTCGCTGATCTATACCGCGCTGGTGGGCACGGCGATCACCTCGGCCATCGTGCCGTTTCACTGGGAGCCGGTGGCGATGGAACATTGGTTGCCGTTTGCTGCGGTGGGGCTGCTGGGGGCGGCAGCGCAGCTGTGCATGATCCGGGCCTTTTCGCTGGCCGAGGCCTCGGCCATTGCGCCCTTCAGCTATACGGGGCTGCTCTTTGCGACGCTGTGGGGCTTTCTGTTCTTTGGCGAGGTGCCCGATGCGATGACCGGCCTTGGTGCGCTTGTGATCGTGCTGGCGGGACTTTATGTCTGGCACCGCGAAACCCGCGCGGCGCGGGCGGCAGAGGGCAATGCAGGTCAGTCTGAAGCATAGGGCGGAAAATGCGGTCATGCGCGGCCTGATCGGCCTGGCGCTGGCCTTGCCCTATCGTGTTCGGGTGCCGCTGTTTGGCTGGCTGGTGTCGCGTGTGGTGGCGCCGCTGGCTGGCTGGCACCGACGGATCCGGGCCAATCTGGCGCTGGTCTGGCCCGATCTGCCCGAGGCCGAGGTGCGAAGGCTGTGCCGCGAGGTGCCCGACAATGTGGGCCGCACGGTGATCGAGATCTATTCGGGCCCCGAGTTCATTGCCCGCGCGGCGGCCACGGCGCCGACGGGGCCGGGGGTGGCGGCGCTGGATGCAGCCCATGCCGCGAGGCGGCCAGTGATCCTGGTGACAGGGCATTTTGGCAATTACGATGCCAGCCGCGCGGCGCTGTCGGCGCGTGGGTTCCCGATCGGCTCGCTGTATATGCCGATGAAGAACGCGGCCTTCAACGCGCATTACGAGGCGGCGATCTCGGCCATTGCATCGCCCATCTTTCCGCGTGGCAAGCCGGGGCTGGCGGCAATGGTGCGGCATCTGCGGGCTGGCAAGATGCTGGGGATGCTGGTCGATCACAACATGAGCCATGGCGCCCCGCTGGGGTTCTTTGGCGTCGAGGCGCTGACGGCGCTGTCGGCGGCGGAACTTGCGCTGAAATACGATGCGCTGCTGGTGCCGACCTATGGCATTCGCCAGCCGGACGGGTTGGGGTTCGAGATCGTGGTCGAGGCGCCGATCCCGCATTCGACGCCCGAGGCGATGACCCAGGCGCTGAACGATTCGCTCGAGGCGCTGGTGCGCCAGCATCCGGGGCA
Source organism: Gemmobacter nectariphilus DSM 15620 (assembly GCF_000429765.1). Classification (GTDB taxonomy): domain Bacteria; phylum Pseudomonadota; class Alphaproteobacteria; order Rhodobacterales; family Rhodobacteraceae; genus Wagnerdoeblera; species Wagnerdoeblera nectariphila. The sequence continues at coordinate 360,121 of NZ_AUCM01000003.1, forward strand.
GTGGTTCTGGGTGCATCGGCGCTGGAAGGGTGGCGGCGGGCGCAAGGCGGGGGGCCAGCCCCCCGCGCCCCCCGCTCAGGAGGGCGGTCTGCCCTCCTGAGAACCACCCGAGGGTATTTCTGAAAAGGCAAAGCACGGGGAGAGGGCTGATGGGGCCGCGATATACGGAACTGGTGGCAGGGTTGCCCTCGTCGGTGCCCTTTGTGGGACCCGAGGCGCAGGAGCGGGCGCGGGGGGCGGGGTTTGCCGCCCGGCTGGGCGCGAATGAAAGCCGCTTTGGCCCGTCGCCCCGGGCGGTGGCCGCGATGTCCGCAGCTGCAGGCGAGGCCTGGATGTATGGCGACCCCGAGGCCTATGAGCTGCGCGAGGCGATTGCGGCCCATCATGGCGTGACGCGTGCCCATGTGCTGGTGGGCGAGGGGATTGACGGGATCCTTGGCAATCTGGTGCGGCTGCTGATCGCGCCGGGGGATGCGGTCGTCACCTCGGACGGGGCCTATCCGACGTTCAATTTCCATGTCGCGGGCTTTGGCGGGGTGCTGCACAAGGTGCCCTATGCCGGGAACCACGAGGATCCGGCGGCGCTGGTGGCCAAGGCGGCCGAGGTCGGGGCCAAGCTGGTCTATATTGCCAATCCTGACAATCCGATGGCCAGCTGGCATGGCCGCGCGGCGATCGAGGCGATGATCGAGGCCTTGCCCGAGGGCTGCCTGCTGGCGCTGGACGAGGCCTATGTGGAACTGGCCCCCGAGGGGACGGCAGCCGAGGTGGCGGCCGATGATCCCCGGGTGATCCGGCTGCGGACCTTTTCCAAGGGGCATGGGCTGGCCGGGCTGCGGGTGGGCTATGCGCTGGCGGCGCCGGGGCTGATTTCGGCCTTTGACAAGGTGCGCAACCATTTCGGCATGGGCCGCATCGCGCAGGCCGGGGCGCTGGCGGCGTTGCAAGACCAGGGCTGGCTGGACGAGGTGCGGGCCAAGGTTGCGGCCTCGCGCGAGCGGCTGGCCGCGATTGCGCGGGAAAGCGGGCTGGAGCCGCTGCCTTCGGCCACCAATTTCGTGACGATGGATTGTGGCGGCGATGGCGCCTTGGCGCGGGCGGTGGTGCAGGCGCTGGGGCGGCGCGGGATCTTTGTGCGGATGCCCTTTGTCGCCCCGCATGATCGCTGCATCCGGGTCAGCTGCGGCACCGGGGCGGATCTGGATCTGTTCGCCGCCGCCTTGCCCGAGGCGCTGGCCGAGGCGCGGGGCTGACGGTTTCGTGACTTGCCTTCCCGTTGCAGGAAGCCTGCAGGGCAGCCGTGGAAGGAGACCCTTGTCATGTCGATCAGAACCACCACTCTTGCGCTGATGTTCCTTGCGGCCGCCGGTCCGGTGGCGGCCCAGCATGTCGGCCATTCCGGCCACATGGCCAGCCCGTCCGACAGCGCGGCCGTCCAGGCCTTTCGCGAGGCCAATGCCCGGATGCATGGCGGCATGGATATCGAGTTCACCGGCAATGCCGATGTCGATTTCATCCGCGGCATGATCCCGCATCACGAAGGCGCGGTCGCCATGGCGCGCATCGTGCTGGACCACGGGTCGGACCCCGAGGTGCGCAAGCTGGCCGAAGGCGTGATCGCCGCGCAAGAGGCTGAAATCGCCTGGATGAAGGACTGGCTGGCGAAGAACGGCCACTGACGGGTGCCCTTGCATCTTCCCGGTCCCGCCGCCAAAGTCGCGCCGGGATCAGGGAGGATCGCATGAAACTGGGGATTGCGGCGCTGGTGGTGGGCTATGTGCTCAGCCAGTTCTACCGGGCGTTTCTGGCCGTTCTGGCGCCAGTGTTGCAAAGCGATCTGGGCGCCAGCCCGGCGCAACTGGCCGATGCCTCGGGGCTGTGGTTCCTGGTCTTTGCCGCCATGCAGATCCCCGTCGGCATTGCGCTGGACCGGATCGGGCCACGCCGCACGGTGGCCAGCATTCTGGGGCTGGCCGGGGCAGGCGGGACGGCGCTGTTTGCCATGGCGCAGGGGCCGGGGGCGATTGTCGCGGCGATGGCGCTCATCGGTGTGGGATGCTCGCCCGTGCTGATGTCGTCGTTCTACATCTTTGCGCGGACCTATTCGCCGGCGGTGTTCGGAACGCTCGCGGGGCTGTTGATCGGGGTGGGCAACCTGGGCAATCTGGGCGCCGCGCTGCCGCTGTCGCTGGCGGTCGAGGCCTTTGGCTGGCGCGAGACGGTGGCGGCGCTGGCCGTGGTGACGCTGGTGGTGGCGCTGGCCATGTGGCGGTTCATTCAGGATCCGCCTGTGGTGCCTGCCGCAGAAGGGCAGGGCGGGATGGGGCAGGTGCTGCGCAACCCGTCGATCTGGGCGATCTTCATCCTGATGGCGGCCGGCTATGCCCCGTCGGCGGCAATCCGCGGGCTGTGGGTCGGCCCCTATTTCAGCGATGTGATGGCGGCCAGCGCGGCGCAGATCGGCACCGTGACGCTGATCATGGGCTTTGCCATGGTCGCGGGCAACTTTGCCTATGGCCCGATGGACCGGCTGTTCGGGTCGCGCAAATGGCCCAATCTGATCGGCAATCTGTGCGGCGCGGCGGCTTTGGCGCTCTTGTGGCTGGCGCCGGCACCGGGCTGGTGGGCGGCGGTCGCGCTGATTGCGGCGGTCGGGTTCTTTGGCATGTCCTTCCCGCTGATGATGGCACATGGGCGGGCGTTCTTTCCGCCGCATCTGGTGGGGCGCGGCGTGACCGTTCTGAACCTGTTCGGCATCGGCGGCGTCGGGCTGATGCAGGTGGCCTCGGGGCGGGTGTTCACTGCTGCATCGGCGGGGGGCGAGCCGGTGGCGGCCTATGGCGCGCTGTTCGGCTTTTTCGCCGTGGTCATCGCGATCGGCTGCGGGGCCTATGCGTTTTCGCAGGACCGCACCGACTGAGGCTATTCGTCGTCCTTGCCCTTGCCGGTGACGACGCCCAGCGATTTCAGCTTGCGATGGAGGGCGCTGCGCTCCATCCCGACGAAATTCGCGGTGCGGCTGATATTGCCGCCAAAGCGCTGGATCTGGGTCAGCAGATATTCCCGCTCGAACAGCTCGCGCGCCTCGCGCAGGGGCAGGGTGGCCAGCTGGCCGCCCAGCACCAGCCGCCCTTCGTCACTGCCCGGCTCGGATTCGCCTTGCAATTCGCGCACGCCGATCGGCTCGGCGCTTTCGCCCAGGATCAGCACCCGCTCGATCAGGTTGCGCAGCTGGCGCACGTTGCCGGGCCAGGTCATGGTCTGCAGCATTGCCTCGGCCTCGGATCCGATCTCGCGCAGCGGCAGGCCCTGCGCCTTGTGGAATCCGTCGATGAAATGGCGGGCCAGCAGGGGAATATCCTCGCGCCGTTCGGTCAGGCCGGGAACGGCAATCGGCACGACGTTCAGCCGGTCATAGAGTTCCTGCCGGAACCGGCCGGCCGAAATCTCGGTCCTCAGATCGCGCGTGGTCGAGGAGATGACCCGCAGATCCACCCGCACCTTGTCGGTGCCGCCAACGCGCAGGAAAGTCTGGTCGACCAGCACCCGCAGGATTTTCGACTGGGTGCCAGGGGGCATGTCGGCCACCTCGTCCAGATAGACAACGCCGCCATGGGCCTGTTCCAGCAGCCCCTTGTCCACCCCGCGCCCGGGCGTTTCGCGGCCGAACAGCACCTCTTCCATCCGATCGGGTTCGATGGTTGCGGCCGAGACCGACACGAAAGGCGCCGCAGCCCGGTTGGAATTGGCGTGGATATAGCGGGCCGCAACCTCTTTGCCCGCGCCAGACGGGCCGGTCAGCATGACGCGGCCATTCGATTTCGTCACCTTGTCGAGCTGCGATTTCAGCCCGCGGAAGGCGGCCGATGTGCCGATCAGATCCGAGGTGGTCAGATCGCGCCGCCGCAGTTCCACATTCTCGCGCCGCAGGCGGCTGGTTTCCATCGCCCGGCCCACCACGACCATCAGCTGGTCGATGTTGAAGGGCTTTTCGATGAAGTCATAGGCGCCTTGCTTGATCGCCGCGACCGCCAGTTCGATATTGCCATGGCCCGAGATGATGACGACCGGAATGCCGGGATTGTCGCGCTTGATGGTTTTCAGAATGTCGATGCCGTCCATCCGGCTGTCTTTCAGCCAGATGTCCAGGATCATCAGCGCGGGCGGTTCGGTGTTCACCGCCTCCATGCACTCGTCGGAATTGGCAGCCAGCCGGGTGGAATAGCCCTCGTCCTTGAGGATGTCGGAAATCAGCTCGCGAATGTCGCGCTCGTCGTCCACGATCAGGATATCGGACATGATGTTCCCCCTTACTGTCCCTTGCGCGCCCGGCGGGCGGGTGCGGGTGACGCCAGCGGCAGGTGGATCTCTGCCATCGCGCCGGGGCGGCCCGCGCCGCCAAATACCGGCCCATCCAGCAGTGCCAGCGTGCCGCCGTGTTCCTCGATGATCTTGCGAACGATGGGCAGGCCCAGCCCGGTGCCCTTGTCGCGCGTGGTGACATAGGGCTCGAACAGGCGGGCGCGGTCTTCGGGCAGGCCGATGCCATTGTCGGCGATGCGCAGCACGGCCGATGCGCCCTCGGTGCTCAGCGTCACGCGAATTTCCGGCACATGTCCATCGGGTGCGCCGCGTTCCTTCAGCGTTTCAATGGCTTCGCCGGCGTTCTTCAACAGGTTTGTCAATGCCTGGCCGATCATCGTGGCGTCCAGTGCCAGCACCATCGGACCTGTGGGCAGGTCGGTTGCAAAGGTCACATCGGGCTGACCGGCCTCTTGCAGCAGCACGGCGTCGCGCACCAGCTTGACGAAATCTTCGTCCCGGGTTTCGGGTTCGGGCATCCGGGCGAATTTGGAAAACTCGTCGACGATCCGGCGCAGGTCGCCTGTCTGGCGGACGATCACATCGACCAGGTTTTCCAGCGCCTCGTGGTCTTCCTCGGCCAGACGCGGGCCAAAGCGGCGGCGGATCCGTTCGGCCGACAGCTGGATCGGGGTCAGCGGGTTCTTGATTTCATGTGCGATGCGGCGGGCGACATCGCCCCAGGCGGCCATGCGCTGCGCGCTGACCAGTTCGGTCACATCGTCGAAGGCGACCACGAACCCCTCGCGCGCGCCATCTTCCGAGGCGCGGGCGGCAATGCGCACCAGCAGGCTTTCCATCCGGCCCTTGCGGGTCAGGCGGATTTCCTCTTGCGCGGCCTGACCGCTGTCGCGGGCGCGGTCCAGCAGATGCGAGAATTCGGGCACCACCAGCACCAGCGGCTGGCCCGCATCCGCCCCGTCCGAGGCCAGGTCCAGAAGGCGACGGGCCGAGCGGTTGAGAAACACCACCTGTCCGTCGGCATCAAGGCCGATCACCCCCGCAGTGACAGAGGACAGCACGGAATCGAACAGCCGGCGCTGCACCTCGGTCTCGCGGTGGCCGGCGACCAGCGCATCGCGCTGGCCCTTGAGCTGGCGCGTCATGCGGTTGAAGGCCTGCCCCAGCGTTGCAATTTCATCCCCGGTGTCGGCAGGTTTGACCCGCACGTCGAAATCGCCTTGCCCCACACGGGCCACGGCCCCTGCCAGATCGCCCACCGGCTGCGCCAGGCGTTCGGCGATCCACAGCCCCATCCAGACCGCAGCCAGGATCAGGATCAGTGCAAAGCCCAGATACAGCAGGCCGAACTGGAACAGCTGCGTGCCGCGATCCGCCTCAAGCTGGGTGTAAAGCCGCACGCTTTCCTGCGTCTCGTCCAGCAGCTGCAGGATGGATCCGTCAACCGTGCGGCTGACATAGAGCAGCCGGTCCGGATAGGCGCGCAGCGCGATCAGCGCGCGAAATTCGTTGTTCGCCCAGTCGCGGATCACCACCGTCTCGCCGGTCGCGGCGCGGGCCAGATCGGCCGCCTCGGGCTTTTCGAAATCGAACAGATAGGACCGCTCGCCCCGCGCGCGGATCTCTCCGGTGCCGTCGATCACGAAGGCCTCGCGCAGGCCGCGCTGAACCTGGGCCTGTTCGGCGGTCAGCATCTGGCGCATCTCGCCATCATCGCCCACGAGGCCCGCCTGATAGGCCAGGCTGATGCGCCCCGCCAGTGCCTCGGCATCGGTGGTCAGATCGCGGCGCTGCTCGAACTCATAGGCCTCGGCCGCCGCACGCGAGGCGCCGACCACATTGCGCACGCGGTCGGAAAACCAGCCCTCCATCCCGACGTTGATGGTCAGGACGGCAAAGATCGCGACCAGCACCGTGGGCACCAGCGCCACGGCCGCGAACAGACCCGACAGCCGCAGGTGCAGGCGCGAGCCCGAACTTTGGGCGCGCCGCGCCGCAAGCACGCGCATGACGGTGGCCAGCACCAGCGCCGCCACCACCAGCACATAGACCAGATCGGCCAGCAGCACGATTCGCAGCACGCTGGGCGAAGTTTCGGGGCGGAACGGTCCCAGGAACAGAAAGGTCGCCAGCGCAAGCAGCGGGCCAAGAACGACCAGTCCCAGCCGGGCGCCGGTCTGCACCGCACGGGACCGGCGCAGGCTGTAAAGCCGGTCCCAGAAGCCCAGAAGCGCGGTCCCCTGCACCGCAAACCCTTTCGTTACGGCCACAGTGCGGCCTGCAATCATCGACAGGTCTGGGGGCGGTGCCGCGCGCAAACCTCAACATCTCGTGGCGGTGGCCGGCCCTTGGCAGCCGGGCCACGCCCTGTGTTGCGGTTTTACATCAACTTCCGGCGCCGTGTCACGCGGATATCCAGATCGGTGATCTTCTTGCGCAAGGTATTGCGGTTGATGCCCAGCAGATCGGCACATTTGGCCTGATTTCCGCCGGTCGCATCCAGAGCGATCTCGATCAGCGGGGCCTCGACCTCGCGCAGGATGCGCTGGTAGACGCCGGGCGGGGGCAGGGCGCCACCATGCAGATCGAAATAGCGTTGCAAATGCCGCGCGACCGAGGCCGACAGCTTTTCGCCATCGCCGCCCCCGCGCAGGGGTTCGGCCGCCGGCTGGTTGCCCAGCACCATTTCCACATCCAGCCGACCGATTTCCTCGCCCGTGGCGGTGATCGCAAGGCGGCGGATGGCATTTTCCAGCTGCCGCACGTTGCCGGGCCAGGAATAGACGCGCATCAGCTCGCGCGCCTCGGTCGACAGGCGGCGGGGCGGCAGGCCATCGCGCCCGGTGCGCGACAGGAAATGTTCGGCCAGCAGCAAGATATCCTCGACCCGCTCGCGCAGGGCAGGCACCGGGATCGTCACGCCCCCCAGACGATAGTAAAGATCCTGGCGGAAGCGGCCATCCTCGATCCGGCGGCTCAGATCGACCTGGCTGGTCGCCATCAGCCGCGGGGCACCATCGCCCAGCCCGTCGATCAGCCGGACCAGCCGGGCCTGGGTTTCCTCGTCGTAGTCGGCCACCTCGTCAAAGACCAGCGTGCCGCCGCGCGCGCGCGATTTCAGCGCGGCGATCCCTTCGGGCGTCGACAGATCGGCGGCCTGGGCCACTACGAAGGGCTGCGTGCGGCGGTCGGAAAAATCGTGGATCGCGCGGGCGATCAGCGATTTTCCGGTGCCGGATTCGCCGGTGATCAGCACGGGCAGATCGGTGTTCATCACCCGCGCGACCAGCCGATACAGCGCCTGCATGGCCGCAGTGCGCCCGACCAGCGGCAGATCGTCGGCCATCTCGCGCGCGGGGGCAAGGGCGGCGGCGACCGGGCGCGAGGGGGCCTTTTTCTTGGCATCCAGCGCGCGGGCGGCGCGTTTCATCAGATCGGGCAGGTCAAACGGTTTCGGCAGATAGTCCCAGGCATCGGCCTCGGTCGCCTGGATTGCCGTCATGATGGTGTTTTGCGCCGAAATCACGATCACCGGCAGGCCAGGCCGCATCTGCGAGATCTTGGGCAGCGCCTCGATTCCGTTGCCATCGGGCATGATGACATCGGTGATCACCAGATCGCCCTTGCCTTCCTCGACCCAGCGCAAAAGCGTGATCAGCGAGGATGTCGCGTGAACCTTGCAGCCTGCCCGCGTCAGCGCCTGGGTCAGCACCGTGCGGATCGTGCGGTCGTCATCGGCGACCAGAACCGTGCCATCCATCAGCCTTTTCTCCGTTCCTTCGGAACCATTGGCAGCGAGATGCGGAACACGGTGCGCCCGGGCACCGAGTCAAGCGCGATCCAGCCGTCATGGTCGGATATGATCTTGGAGACCAGCGCAAGGCCAAGTCCCGTTCCGTTCGTGCGCCCCGAGACGAAGGGCTCGAACACCTCGCCGGCGATTTCCGGGGGGATGCCCGGACCATCGTCGATGATTTCCACATTCAGCGGCAGCGCAGGCCCGCTGCCGTCCGCCCGGCGCAGGCGCAGGCCATGGTCGTAAAAGCTGCGCAGCCGGATCGTGCCGCCGTCGGGCCCTGCCGCCTCGGAGGCATTCTTGACCAGGTTCAGGAACACCTGCTGCAACTGGTCGGGGTCGGCCCAGGCCGGCGGCAGCGAGGGGTCGTAATCCTCGACAAAGGTCATGTGGCTGCCAAAGCTGACCAGGGCGGAACGGCGCGCACGGTCCAGCAGATCATGCAGGTTGACCGGCTGCTTTTCCGGCGGGCGGGTGTTGCCGAACTGCTCGACCTGTTCGAGCAGCTTCACCACGCGGCGGGTTTCCTCGACGATCAGGTCGGTCAGCTCGCGGTCCTCGGCCGACAGGCCCATCGACAGCAGCTGTGCGGCGCCGGAAATGCCGGCCAGCGGGTTCTTGATTTCATGCGCCAGCATCTCGGCCATGCCGATGGCGGATTTCGCCGCCGCCTTGACCCCGGTGCCGCGCCCAAGCCGGTCGGCCAGCTCGCGCGGGGAGATCAGCAGCAGCAAGGTGTCGGGCTCGTCCTGCAGCGGGGCGACCTGGATCGTGCACTGGACCGGGGGCTTTTCGCCGCTGGTCACATCGACATCATTGATGAACAGCGCCGCCTGATTGGCCCGCACGCGGGTAAACCCCTCGTCCAGCGGGGCATCGACGGCCAGCACGTCCAGCACCGGCAAGCCGCGCAGCGACCGGGCCGAGGTGTTGAGAAACAGCTCCGCCGCCGGGTTGATCTCGTCGATCAGGTTGTCGGGCGTGACAAGCACCGCCGGGATCGGCAGCGAGGCCCAGATGATGCCGGGGGCTGGCAAGATCATGCCGCGCGCCTTTCATCGGACGGGCCCGGCGCATCGCCAAGGGCGGGGCGCAGGGCGGCGATGACGGCGGCCGGATCGGTCAGCGTCAGGATGCGGGCGCGGGCGGCCGGGTCGGCGCCCGCCTCGTCCAGATACCAGCCAAGGTGTTTGCGCGCGACGCGCAGCCCCAGATCGGCGCCGTAAAAGCCCAGCATGGCCTGATAATGCCCCTCGACCAGATCAGCCAGCGCGGCGCCTTTGGGCACCTGCGGGGCCGGTGCTGCGACCAGATCCGCGGCGATTTCTGCCAGCGCCCAAGGGCGGCCTTGGGCGCCGCGCCCGACCATGACACCGGCCGCGCCGCTTTGGGCCAGCGCCGCGCGCGCGCTGGCGGCATCGACAATGTCGCCATTGGCGATCACCGGGATGGACACCGCCTGTACCACCGGACGGATCGCTGCCCAGTTCGCCTGCCCCTTGTAGAACTGGCACCGCGTGCGGCCGTGAATGACCACCATGCGCACCCCGGCCGCTTCGGCCCTGGCCGCAATCTCGGGCGCGTTGTGGCTGTCATCGTCCCAGCCAAGGCGCATCTTCAGCGTCACCGGCACCGAAACCGCCCCGGTCACCGCCTCGATCAGCCGCAGCGCAAGGTCGGGCTCGCGCATCAGGGCCGACCCGCAGGCGCCGTTGCCGCTGGAGGATGTGACCTTCTTGGCCGGGCAGCCCATGTTGATGTCGATGATCCGCGCGCCCTGACCCTCGCACCAGCGGGCGGCCTCGGCCAGCCACCAGGGATCGCGGCCCGCCAGCTGGACCGAGGTTGCCGCCTCGCCAAAGCCAAGTTCGGCCTTGGCGCGGGCCAGCGGGCGGCCCTGGACCACCTCCTGGCTGGCGATCATCTCGGACACGACCAGTCCTGCCCCGAAACCCGCAACCACGCGGCGAAACGGAAGGTCAGTGATACCCGCAAGCGGTGCAAGAAACACCGGCGGGTCCAGACGAAGGTCTGCCAGAGCGATCGTCACATGCCTGTTCCTTGTGCGATTGGTTTCTAGGTAAGCAACAGGATGGCGCGCGTCCATCCGATGACTTGTCTTCGCGATAGCGTGACCGCATATGCCGATCAAGTGGGCGCTTGCGGCCGTGTATTGATGAAATATTGGGCAGATGCCGTGATGGACAGCAGGGGTGCTTTGCGCGTAGCACGGGGACGCAACAAGGAAATGGCACCATGACCTCGGCAGCGATCATCGTGGCGGCAGGGCGCGGCACCCGGATGGGCGAGGGCGTCGCGAAACAGTGGCGCAGCCTGGCGGGCAAGCCGGTGCTGCACCATGCGGTGGAGGCGCTGAAGGCAGCAGGCATCGGGCGAATCGTCGTCGTGCTTCGGCCCGAGGACATGGATCACCCGCAAATCCCCGCAGGCGTGCAGGCCGTGGCGCTGAACGGGGGCGACAGCCGGCAGGATTCGGTGCGCAGCGGGCTGGCCGCGCTGGCGGATGACCCGCCCGATCATGTGCTGATCCACGATGGCGCCCGCCCGTTTCCCGGCCCCGCGATGGTGGCCCGCCTGATCGCGGCGCTGGCCGATCACCCGGGCGCGGCCCCGGCGCTGGCCGTTACCGATGCGCTGTGGCGCGGGCAGGGCGGTCTGGTGGCCGGCGTTCAGGACCGCAGCGCGCTTTACCGGGCCCAGACACCGCAGGCCTTTCGCTATGGCGCGATTGCCGCCGCCCATGCCGCCCATCCTGGCGGCGCAGCGGATGATGTCGAGGTGGCCCGCGCCGCCGGGCTTGACGTTGCCATCGTCGAGGGCGACGAGGACAATCTGAAACTGACATTCCCGGCCGATTTCGACCGGGCCGAACGTATCTGGAAAGGGCGCGCCATGGATATCCGCATGGGCAACGGCTTTGACGTTCACGCCTTCACCGACGGCGATCATGTCTGGCTGTGCGGGGTGAAGCTGCCACATACCCGCGCGCTGCTGGGCCATTCCGATGCCGATGTGGCGATGCATGCGCTGACCGATGCGATCTATGGCGCGCTGGCCGAAGGCGATATCGGCGTGCATTTCCCGCCCTCGGATCCCCGGTGGAAAGGCGCCGAAAGCCATATCTTCCTGCGCCACGCGATGGACCGCTTGCGCGCGCGGGGCTACGCTCTGGCCAATTGCGACGTGACGATCATCTGCGAGCGGCCCAAGATCGGCCCGCATCAGGCCGCGATGCGCGCGGCGCTGGCAACCATCATGGGGGTAGAGATGGACCGCATCTCGGTCAAGGCGACCACATCCGAGAAGCTGGGCTTCACCGGACGCGAGGAGGGGATCGCGGCGCAGGCCACCGCCCTTCTGGTGCGCGCATGATGAAGGTGATCGCAACCTTCGGCTTTGTCGGCCACCTGCGGCCCGCGCCGGGAACCTGGGGGTCGGCGGCGGCCGTTGTGCTGGCGGTGGCGGCCTATGAGCTGGGGGCCTGGTGGCTGGTGCCTGCGGGTTTCGTGCTGGCAACGCTGGCCGGGTTCATCGCCGTGCCGAGGGTGATTGCGGGCAGCGCGAACAAGGACCCGTCCGAAATCGTCATCGACGAGGTGACGGGCCAGTGGCTGGCGATGTGCTTCACCGTCATCCCGCTGGCGCGGCACGGGGTGTCGATCCTGGATGCCTGGCCGGCATGGCTGGCGCCGTTCCTGCTGTTCCGGCTGTTCGACATCTGGAAGCCCTGGCTGGTCGGCCGGGCCGACCGGCGCGGCGATGCGGCAGGGGTGATGCTGGACGATCTGTGGGCCGGGCTGTTCGCCGGGATCGTCTCGATGATCCTGGCCGGGGTCTATCATGGCGTCGTGGAGCCGATGCTATGACCATCGACGTGGCCAGCCTGCTGGATCTGGCGCGCAAGGCCGGGGTGATGATCGCCACCGCCGAAAGCTGCACTGGCGGCATGGTGGCGGCGGCGCTGACCGATGTGCCGGGATCGTCCGATGTGGTGGATCGCGGCTTCGTCACCTATTCCAATGCGGCAAAACAGGATATGCTGGGCGTCGGCGCCCAGACGCTGGCCGCCCATGGTGCCGTGTCCGAAGAGGTCGCGGCCGAAATGGCCGCCGGCGCGCTGGCGCACTCGCGCGCCGGGCTGGCCGTGTCGATCACCGGGATCGCCGGTCCCGGCGGGTCCGAGTTCAAGCCCGAAGGGCGGGTCTGTTTCGGGCTTGCCAGCCCCTCGGGCGTCTGGACCGAAACGGTCGAGTTCGGCGCGCTTGGCCGTGGATTGGTGCGGGCTGCGGCCCGCGACCATGCGCTCAGGCTGTTGCAAAGGGGGCTGGCACCATGATCGCGCCACGGCTGGAGACAGATCGCCTGATCCTGCGCCCGCACCGGGTTGACGATTTTCCGGCCATGGCGGCGATGTGGGGGGACGAACGGGTCACCCGGTTCATTCTTGATACGCCGGCCACGCCGGAAACCACCTGGTCGCGCCTGCTGCGCTATGCCGGGCACTGGCAGATGCTGGGCTTTGGCTACTGGGCGCTGGAATGCCGGCAGACCGGCGCCTTTCTGGGCGAGGCCGGGCTTGCCGATTATCACCGCACCTTTCAGCCGCCCGAAGAGATCGGCCCCGAAGCCGGCTGGGTTCTGGCCGTCGAGGCCCAGGGTCAAGGCATCGCCGTCGAGGCCATGCAGGCGGCGCTGGCCTGGTCGGATGCCAATCTGGCCGCAAGCAAGGTCACGGCGATCTTCTCGCCCGATCATGTTGCCTCGCAGGCCGTGGCGCGCAAGCTGGGCTTCGTGTTCGGCCGCACGACCCGCTATAACGGCCATCCGACCCTGATGATGGAACGCCCCCGGGGCGGCTAGTGCGTGCGCCCGCGCGGGCGGCGGGCCGTGCGGGGGCGCAGGGCGCTGATCTGGGCCTCATCCGGCTCGATCCCGAAATGCTGGTTCTGGCTGAGCCCTGGCAACTGCGTGCGCACCGCCTCGGCCAGTTCGGGGGGCAGGGCCGCCACGGTCGCGTCATTCACCATCAGGCTTTCGACCGGGATCCCTTCGGCATAGATGATCTCGTGCCGGTCAAAGACCAGCGAGAAATATTCCGCGTAACCGCCTTCGCGGCGAAACACCGTCTCGTCATCGACCAGATGCTGGGCCTGGACCAGCAGTTCGGCGACTGTCAGCCCTGGCAACCGCTCGCGCTGGTAAAGGAACAGGCGGTGATGCGGGCCGACGATCAGATCGCCATCATTGCCCATCGTGCCGCTGGAAATCACCACCGGCGCAAAGGATCCGCGCGCGCGCAGAGTGGTGCGGCCGATCCAGCGCACGGGCTGGGGGCCATGATCGCGGGTCAGAACGCGCGTGCCGGGCGTCAGCTGCTCGATCGGCAGTTGTGCGCCCGAGGCCAGGGTGATCCGGGTTCCACGGTGAAAGGACAGGCAGATCACGTCGGACAGGCGCAACTCGTCCGGCGGATCCTCGGCCGTCAGCAGGGTATATTCCACCCGCGGGGCAATCGGCGTCAGCGGCAGGACATAAAGCGTGCTCTGGCTGGCGCGGCCCGCAGCGCGGTGGCGCAGCAGCAGCAGGTCCACCTTTTGCCCATCGGGCGCCATCAGCGTCAGCTGCGCCGACAGGGTGACCGGATCGCCTGGTGCACCGACATCGGATCCCGGCGCGATCACCTGCTGGCGGGCTGGCGGACCGCCTGCGCGCGGCCGGGCCAGCGCCAGCCGCAGCGGCTGGGCCAGCGCGTCGAGCTCATAGACATCGCCCGGGCACAGATCGGCTGCTTCGGCCAGCCCGTCACCCAGATTGGCGCCCGAGGTGACGAACAGATCGGCTGCGGCAAAGACGCGGGCCATATGGGCGGCGATGGGCTGGGCGGCAGGGTCAGTCATGCGGGTCTCTGGCAAGGGGCAAGGTGGTTGGCCTTGGCGTCAGGCATGTATAGGACTTGCGTCGGCCCTTTCCATGTCATGAACATGGCAGGATGGGGGCGATTGACAGCAAAGGGGCGGGATATGGATCTGGGAATCAAGGGAAAGACGGCACTGGTCTGCGCAAGCTCGAAAGGGCTGGGGCGGGGCTGCGCCGAGGCGCTGGCGGCCGCGGGCGTCGATCTGGTGCTGAACGCGCGCGGTGCTGATGCGCTCGAGGCGACGGCCGAGGCGATCCGCAAGGCCCATGGCGTCAAGGTGACGGCGATCGCTGCCGACATCACCGCCGAGGACGGCCGCGCCCGCGTGCTGGAGGCGGCCGGGCAAGTGGACATCCTGGTCACCAACGCCGGCGGCCCGCCCCCCGGCATGTGGTCGGACTGGAGCCGGGACGATTTCATCAAGGCGCTCGATACCAACATGCTGACGCCGATCGCGCTGATGCAGGCCATGCTGCCGGGCATGATGGCGCAGGGCTGGGGCCGGGTGGTCAACATCACCAGCCAGTCGGTCAAGGCGCCGATCGGCGTTCTGGGCCTGTCGAATTCGGCGCGGGCAGGGCTGACCGGCTTTGTTGCCGGAACTGCCCGGCAGGTGGCACCGAAAGGCGTGGTGATCAACAACCTGCTTCCGGGGCTTCACGCGACCGATCGGGCCGCCTCGCTTGATAGCGGCGCGGCCAAGGCGCAGGGCATCACCATGGATGAGGCCAAGGCGCAGCGCATCGCCAACATTCCCGCCGGCCGCTATGGCACGCCCGAGGAATTCGGCGCGGCCTGCGCCTTCCTGTGTTCGCAATATGCGGGCTTCATCATCGGGCAGAACATCCTGCTCGATGGCGGCGCGATGAACAGCACGCTCTGACGGGGGACAGGCGGGGCGGGGGGCCAGCCCCCCGTCCGGCTTTGCAGCCGGACTCCCCCGGGATATTTGGGGACAGATGAAAGGGGGCCGGGCGCGCCCTTGCCCTATCACCTTGCTGCAAATACCCATGCGACGCGTGCCGCTTGCGGGCGGTCAGGCAGGGGGGGCGTCCAGCCGGTCGGCCGCGCGCTCGAGCCGGTTGGCCAGCACATCCAGCCGGGCCAGCAGGGTATCGCGGTTGGCGGTGATCTGGGGCGTGAGGCCGGCATAGACCATATCGGTCAGGGCGCGGGCGGTGTCCTCGGGGTCGAAATCCCCTTCGCCGCGCAGGAACCACCAGGTGCGATGTTCGACCGCGCCGAACACCATGTCGCGCACCAGCGAGGGCGAGGCATCGGGGCGAAAGACGCCATTCGCCATCCCTTCGCGCACCACATCGGCGATGCGCCGGGTATAGTCGCGGTTCAGCGCAAACAGCCGGGTTTCGCGGTAATGCGGATCGGGGCGCAATTCCAGGAACACGAGGCGCGACAGACCCGGATCACGCTTGATCGACAGAAGGTGATGATAGATCAGGTAATGCAGCCGGTTCCATTCGCCCTTGACGGCCTCGAACCCGGCGGCATCCTTGGAAATCATCTCGACATACCATTCTTCGGCCACGCGCAGCAGCAGGTCGCGCTTGTTGGTGAAGAAGCGGTAGATCGTGCCTTCGACCACCCCGGCGCGTTCCGCGATGTCCGAGATGAGCGATTCCGAATAGCCCTTTTCGGTGAACACCTCGCGGGCGGCGGCCATGATGTCGGAGATGCGCCGTTCGGGGGGAAGACGGTTGACCGTCCGTTTCGTCTTGCGCTGCACCATGATACCCCCGACGGCCGACGCGGCCCCTTTTATCGCTCGCCGTAGCTGAATCCCAGCCCTGCGCGGGCATCTTGCTGAATGCCATATTGCGGAAAGGGATAGCGAAAGCCGTTTCTGGCCAGGGCCTCCATCCCTTCGACGGCCTTGGCCATGTCGGCCAGGGGGGCGGCCATCAGCATCTCATCATCCAGCACCCCGCCATAGCGGCGTTCGGCAAAGCAGGGGATCGACAGCGACGGCTCGCGCTTGACCAGCGCGCGGCCCCAGCTGTCGGCGCAGGCGCTTTCGCCGACGACCGACCAGTCGAACCGCTTGTAGCCCTGCCATTGCAGGCCGTTGATGAAATAGATCATCGCGCCGGGCGTGGCATAGAACAGCGCGATGTCGGGCGGATCCAGCCGCCCCGAGGCCAGCGGCGCGATGGCCAGCGCATCATACTGCCCGTCGGGGACGCAATGCATGGCGGCCTGATGGGCGGCGGCGCCGGGCTGGTCCTGAAACCAGACCCCGACCATATGTTCGCCCGATTGCCATTTGGCGCTTTGCGCCCGGCCAAGACCGACCACGGCGCGGCACTGATCGCCCACCAGATCCTCGGCCGTCACCCCGACCGTCCAGCCCAGCCGCGCGGCCTGCGCGACCACCTGATCCAGCGTATGGATCGCCTTGGGCCGGCGGATGCGGGGGATCGCCTCCATCTCGGCGCGGTCGGTGAACAGCTTCATGCCAAAGGGCAGGCTGCGCAGTTTCAGCAACCGCTCCAGCGCGGCGGCAATGGCGCGGGCATCGAGGCCCTCGGCTTTGGCAATGTCCATGACGTCTCCTCAGGCCAGCCAGCGCTTGCGGCGGCGGTAATGCTTGACGGCGTGATAATCCACATGTGTCGTGCCGCCGCCAAGATAGGCTTCCTTGATGTCGGGGTTTTCGCGCAGCACCTCGGCCGGGCCGGACATCACGATGCGGCCCTGTTCGATCAGATAGGCATGCTGCACCACATCCAGCGCCGCCACCGCATTCTGTTCGACCAGCAGGACGGCCACGCCTTCCTCGCGGTTGATGCGGGTGATGATGTCGAAGATCTCGTCCACCAGCAGCGGCGCAAGGCCAAGGCTGGGCTCGTCCATCATCAGCAGTTTGGGCCGGGTCATCAGCGCGCGGGCAATGGCCAGCATCTGCTGTTCCCCCCCAGACAGATAGCCCGCCTTGGCCTTGGCGCGGGTCTTGAGCCGGGGAAAGAGGTCGAACATGTGCTCGACCATCTGCCCCACCTTGCCACGATCCGCGTGCATGGTGGTGGCGGCGATCAGGTTTTCCTCGGGGGTCAGGTGTTCAAAGACCTTGCGCCCTTCGAGCACATGCACGATGCCGCGTCGCACCCGGGCGGGCGGGTCGAGCGCCAGGATATCCTCGCCCTGAAAGGTGATCGAGCCGCGCGTGACCAGCCCGCGTTCGGGGGCCAGAAGGCCGCTGATGGATTTCAGGATCGTGCTTTTTCCGGCGCCATTCGCGCCCAGCAGGGCGACAAGCCCTGCCTCGGGCACATCCAGCGAGGCGCCCTTTACCGCAAGCGAGACCTGGTCGTAGACCACTTCGACACTGTTGACCGAAAGCAGGGCCATGGTTCATCCCGTCGTCAGTTGGCCCCGCCCCCCGCAACAGGGGGCGGGGCTGGGTGTCACTTGCCGGTCTTCTTGAACTCTTCCGAGTATTTGCGGACCTCTTCCCAGACCACGTCCTGGTTGGCGCTGAACCAGTCGGTGGCAGGCACGAACCTGGCGCCGTCCCAGCGTGCGATGCGGGCGCGGCCGCCGCCCTGATGGTCCTCGGGCGTGATGGTCGTGGGCGGGATCATGCCTTCGGCGGTGAACTCCTTGATCGAGGTCAGGCCCGCGTTCAGCCATTCCCCCGTCACCGGGCCGTTCGGCGCGATTTCGACCGCACGGCGCACGCCTTCCAGCATCAGGGCGGCCAGCATCACGCCATAGTTGTAATAGCTGGTGCCCACCTTGTCCTCGGGGCCCGCGCCCTTGCCGGCGCCCACGACCTCCTTGAGGATGTCCTGGATGATCTTGGGATCGCGGCCCGAGGCGCAGGGTTCCACCTTGATGACCCCGACCGTCTGGTCGGCGCCCACGACCTGCATGTCGGATTCCGACAGCCAGACCGAGGACGAGACGCGGTTCATGTCCAGCCCGTTGCGCACGGCTTCGGTCAGCGCGACGGTCTGCCCGACCGCAGCCCCCCAGAACATCGTCCAGTCAGGCCGCGCGCGGCGGACCTGCGGCCAGATCGCCGACTGATCGTTGCCCGGCGGGGTATAGGGGAAGGCTTGCAGCTTGAAGCCCTCTTTTGCCGCCAGCTTTTCAAGGATCGGCAGCGGCTCCTTGCCAAAGGGCGTGTCGATATGGACGAAGCAGATCGTCTTGCCCTGAAGCGAGCCGCCATCTTGCTGCTTGAAGAAGTCGATCAGCAGGCCCGCCTGGGTCCAGTAGTTGGGCGACATCGGCAGCACATAGGGAAAGGCCGTACCGTCCGCCGCGTCCGAGCGGCCCGAGAAGGCGGTGATCAGGTTGATCTTGTCTTCCAGCGCGCGCGGGACCAGTGCACGGGCGACCGGGGTGGACAGCGGGTCGATCAGCACGGCGCCCTGGGCCTTGGCGCGCTCATAGGCCTCGATGGCGCGGGGCTGGTCGTTGGCGTGATCGCTGACGTCAGGTTCGATCATGTAGCCGCCGATCCCGCCACGGCCATTGATCAGGCTGATGTAGTCGCGCTGCCCCTGGCTGTATTCCGAGGTGACGAAGGTGTAGATCTTGGTGAAATCTTGCGGGAAGGCGAATTTGATCGTCTTGCTGCCTTGCGCAAGGGCCACGCGGGCGCCGAGCTGGCTGGCAAGCGCTGCGACGGCTGCGCCGGTCAGCATGGTGCGTCGTGTCAGGCTCATGTCAGTTCCTCCCATTGTCGTTCATCACTGCCGGGCGTGGCGGAAGGGCCAGACCAGGAAGTAATTCCGTATGTTGTTGTAGATTTTCGCCAGCCCCAGCGGCTCGATCAGCAAGAAGCCCATGATCAGCGCGCCATACAGCATCAGCGGCAGATGGGCGCGCAGGTCGATCGGGATGGCCAGTCCGAACTGATCGGCGCCCCAGCTGATCAGCTGGTTCAGCACGATCGGCGCGAACAGGATCAGCCCGACCCCCAGGAAGACGCCCAGAACGCTGCCCAGCCCGCCGACGATCACCATGGCGACCAGCTGGATCGACAGATCCAGATGGAACTGGTCGGGCGAGATGGTGCGATAGTAGCACACCGCCAGCACCGCCCCCGTCATGCCGCCAATGAACGACGATACCCAGAAGGCCAGCAGCTTGTAGCGGAACGGATCGACCCCGATGATCGAGGCGGCATAGTCCTTTTCCCGCACCGCGGCCAGCGCCCGCCCGAACGAGGTGCGGCGCACGTTCAGCATGAACAGCGTCAGCACGGTGCAGATCGCCAGCGCGACATAATAGGGGGCGTTGTCCCCCTCGACCGCAATGCCAAGAAAGCTGACACGGGGCACCGCCAGCGCCGCCTGGCTGCCACCCGAGATGGCCGGAAACTGCACGATGACGAAATCGACGATATACTGCATGGCCAGTGTCGCCATCGCCAGATACAGGCCCTTGACCCGCAGGGCAGCCGCCCCGAAGATCACGCCAACCGCCGCCGCCGCGACCCCGCCAAGGATCATCGCCAGCTCGAACGGCACCCCGGCGCGCATCGCATGGACCGAGGCATAGGCGCCGATCCCGATCACCGCGCCATAGCCCAGGTGAATCTGCCCCGCGCCCCCCATCAGCAGGTTCAGCCCCATGGCGGCCATCGACCAGATGATCAGCGGCAACAGGTAGCTGATGATATAGAGCCGGTCGATCAGGAAGGGCGCCGCGATCAGCAGGGCCAGGATGACCGCGACCGTCCAGCGATCCGCCGGCAGACGCCAGATCCGGCGTTCGTCCTGATAGCGGGTGAAGCTGATCCCGGCCTTGCGGAAGAACATGTCACACCCTTTCGATATGTTCGCGGCCAAAGAGGCCATGAGGACGGAACAGCAGCGTCATCAGGATGATGACCGAGGCCACGACATCGCGCGTGCCGCCGCCGACGATGGGGTCCAGAATGCCGGTCGCCATGCTTTCGGCGAGGCCCACGATGACCCCCGCGACCAGAACGCCCACGATGCTGTCCAGCCCGCCCAGAATGGCAATCGCCAGCGCCTTGATCAGCAGCAGCGACAGCGACCAGTCCACGCCCTGCGTCGCGCCCCACAGCACGCCCGAGGTGGTCGCCATGGTGGCCGACATGCCCCAGGCCACCGCAATCGCCTGTTCGACCTTGATGCCCACCGACCAGCTCGCGGTCTGGTTGTCGCTGACCGCCCGCATGATGATGCCAAAGCGCGAGTTGAAGAACAGGATCGACAGCAAGATCAGCCCCAGCGACACGCCGCCCCCGATCAGGATCGCCCGGTTCAGGAACAGATCGCCCAGAAAGACCGGTGCGTTCGGGATCCCAAGGTTCAGCCGCTTGACCGCCGCGCCAAAGAGGCCGGGCATCACGCCGCGCAGCAGAATCTCCAGCCCGATGGTCAGCATGATCACCATGATCACCGGCTGGCCGATCATGCGCCGCAGCGCCACACGCTCGATGGCGGCGCCAAAGGCGAACATGATCGCAATGGCCAGCGGGATTGCCGCCCACATCGGCAGGCCAAGGCTGCCGGCCAGGATGACGACCACATAGGCCCCCATCATCGCCAGCGCGCCCTGCGCCATGTTGGCAATGCCCGATGTCTTGTAGATCAGCACGATACCGGCGGCGAGCAGGGCATACATCAGCCCGACGAACACGCCGTTCACCGCCAGTTCCGCAAGCAGGATCATGTCCATCGCTCAGACCTCCCGGATGCTCAGGTTGCGGCTCAGCGTGCCCTGCCGGCCATCTTCATAGGTGATCTTCGCGTCAAAGGTGACGTCCCGCGATCCATCGTAAAGCGCGTCCACAAGCCGCGCATAGGTCTGCTCGATCACCTTGCGGCGCAGCTTGCGGGTGCGGGTGATTTCGCCATCATCGGCGTCAAAATCCTTGTGCAGGTTGACAAATCGGCGAATGCGCAGGCCCTCGGGTTGCAATTCGTTGACGCGGGCGATCTCGGCGGTGATCAGGGCGATCACCTCGGGCTTTTGCGACAGTTCGGCATAGCTGGAATAGGACAGCGCGCGCTGTTCGGCCCAGTGGCCCGTCGCCTCGTAGTCGATGCAGACGATGGCGGTCAGCTGGTCGCGCCCGGCGCCCAGCACGGCCACATTGCGGATATAGGGCGAGAATTTCAGCCGGTTCTCGATGAAGGTCGGGATGAACCGCTCGCCCTGCGCGGTCTGGACCAGTTCACTGACGCGGCCCAGCACCACCAGATCGCCATTGGCATCCAGCCGGCCCGCATCGCCGGTGCGCAGGAAACGGTCGGGGGTCAGCGCCTCGGCCGTCGCCTCGGGGTTGTCGGCATAGCCATGGAACACCGAGGCCGAGCGGATCAGGATCTCGCCATTGTCGTCGATCCGGACCTCGACCCCCGGCATGGCGCGGCCGACGGTGTCGATGCGCACATGGCCTTCGACCTGGGCGGCGGTCAGGGCGCAGGTTTCGGTCTGGCCATAGAACTGCTTGAGTCGGATCCCCAGCGCGCGAAAGAACAGAAATGTATCCTCGCCCATCGCCTCGCCGCCGGTAAAGGCGCGTTCGGCCCGCGACAGGCCCAGCCAGTCCTTGAGCGGGGCATAGATCAGCAGGTTGCCGACCCATTCGCGTGCCGATTCCAGCGCGGTCGGGCGATGACCCTTCAGGCGCTTGCGCTCCAGCTCGATGGCGCGGGGGATGAACCAGTCGAACAGGCGGCGTTTCAAGGGCGTCGAATCCGCCATGCCGACCTGAATGCGTGTAAGCATCGCATCCCAGGCCCTTGGTGCGGCAAGATAAAACGTCGGCGCCACCTCGCGCAGGTCATGCAGCGCGGTTTCGGCGCGTTCGGGAATGTTGATCACCGCTTGCAACAGCACCCCGGCCGCCAGCGAGAACACGAAGTCCCCGACCCAGGCCGTTGGCAGATAGGCAAAAAGCGTCTCGCCCTTGCGGAAATATCCCCCTGCCTCGGCATTGGCGATGCCGCCGGTGATGTTGGAATGGCGCAAGGGAATGCCCTTGGCCAGCCCCGTGGTGCCCGACGAATACAGCAGCACCGCAATGTCATCGGCCCCGGCGCGGCCGACCAGATCGGCCGCCAGCCCCGGTTCCGCCGCCAGCCGCGCGCGGCCCCTGGCGGCAATGTCGGTCAGCGCGACCAGCCCCGGATCGGTGTAATGTGCCATCCCGCGCGGATCGTCATAGACGATGGTTTTCGGCCGCCCGATCCGCCCGCGCAGCTCCAGCAGCTTGTCCACCTGTTCCTGATCCTCGGCCAGCGCAATATCGGGATCGCCAAAGCGGACGAAGTTCCTGAATTCTTCAACCGGCACATCGGGATAGACCGGCGAGGGATAGGCGCGCAGCGCATTCGCGGCCAGCATGGCGAAATAGATCGCCGCACGGTTGTCGCCCACCACGGTCAGCGCATGACCAGGCGCAAGGCCGATGCTTTCGAAACCGGCGGCCAGGGCCAGCACCTCGTCCAGCACCTGAACCCAGGTCCATTCGCGCCAGATGCCATATTCGCGTTCGCGAAACCCCGGTTTGCCGCCCGCCTGCGCCGCATTGGCGGCCAGCGCAGCCACCAGCGTGGCCGGCGCGCCACGCTCGTTCACGGGCCAGCCGGTGATCTTGCCCTGCACGCTCATGCCGTGCCCCCCGCATGGCGGGCAGCCGCACGCGCGCCCAGATAGGCGGTGATCACGGCCGGATCCGCGATGGTCGATTTCGGCTCGCCCTGCGCGATCACCTCGCCATAGGACAGCACCGTCACATGGTCGCACAGCGCCGTCACCACATCCATGTGATGCTCGATCAGCAAGATGGTCACGTCGCGTTCATCCCGCGCATCCAGGATGAAGCGGGCGATGTATTCCTTTTCTTCCTGGTTCATGCCGGCCATCGGCTCGTCCAGGATCAGGAACCGCGGCTCGGCCACCAGCGCGCGCGCCAGTTCCACGCGCTTTTGCAGCCCCATGGGGATCACGTCGACAGGTTCGTCCCGGATGTCCTGAAGCTGCATGAAGTCGATGATTTCCTCGACCACGCGGCGATGGGCCAGCTCTTCGCGCTGCGCCCAGACCCAGTAGAACAGCGTCGCCAGCGAGGAGGGGTGCATATGCGTGTGGCGCCCGACCAGGATGTTGTCCAGCACGCTCATGCCCTTGAACAGCGCAAGGTTCTGAAAGGTGCGCGCCACGCCCTTTTTCGCCACCTTGTGCGGGGCAAGGCCGGTGATGCGTTCGCCGAACAGGTCCACCTGACCGGCATTCGGCGGGTAAAACCCGGTCATCACATTGACCATCGTCGTCTTGCCCGATCCGTTCGGGCCGACAAGGCCGAAGATCTGGCCCTGATGCACCTCGACATCGACCC
Source organism: Gemmobacter nectariphilus DSM 15620 (assembly GCF_000429765.1). Classification (GTDB taxonomy): domain Bacteria; phylum Pseudomonadota; class Alphaproteobacteria; order Rhodobacterales; family Rhodobacteraceae; genus Wagnerdoeblera; species Wagnerdoeblera nectariphila. The sequence continues at coordinate 383,524 of NZ_AUCM01000003.1, forward strand.
CTTTCAGCGCCTTGAGGCCACCGAACGAGCGTTCGATCCCGGTGCAGCGCAGCACCGGCGCGTCGGATCTGCGCTCAGCCATGAGCGATCATGGCGCGCGAGGCGCCGGATTTGGCGATTGTCGTGAGAACCACGTTCTCCTCCCTGAAATCGTGGTGTCGGGTGCGGCCCTGGGCCGTCTTGCGCTTATTTGAACCCGTTTCATTTATTTCTGTCAAGCGGCTTGTTTCCCAGCAATGCAAGCGCAGAAACCGGCGTTTTCACTTGCAGAATTGACGTCATTTCGCCAGTGTTCGCCGCGATATTGATGAACATGCTTCAGGAAGGCGCGTCTCAAGTGCCTTTCCGATCAGGAGGGGACCATGACGACAGGGGGCAATGCAACCGCGCGCAACGAGGCCGGGATGGCGGCGCTGGCCCAGACGATTCGGGCCGCGCGGGCAGGGGTGCCCTGGTGGGCCAAGCGGCTGCCCGATCCGGGGCCAGGGCCGATGACGCCCGAGGCGCTGGCCCGCTTGCCCCTGCTGCGCAAGGCCGATCTTCCGGCGCTGCAGGCGGGCGAGCCGCCCTTTGGCGGCCTCGCGGCCCGGCCGGCGTCGGGGTTTGCGCGGCTGTTCCTGTCGCCCGGGCCGATCTGCGAGCCGGGCGAGGGCGCCGATTCGGGCGCCGCCCGTGCCTTGCAGGCGGCGGGGTTCGGGGCAGGGGACATCTTGCTGAACACCTTCGGCTATCACCTGACCCCGGCGGGGCTGATGTTTGACGACGCGGCACGCGCGGCCGGGGCGGCGGTGATCCCCGCCGGCGGCGGCAATACCGATCAGATCGTCACGGCGATGCGCGCCTATCGCCCCACGGCCTATGCGGGCACGCCGGATTACCTGAACATCCTGCTCAAGGCGGCGGATGCTGCCGATGTGCCGGTGGCGCTAAGCCGCGCCTTCCTGACGGGTGCTGCGCTGCCGGCCAGCCTGCGGGCGGCCTTTGCGGCCCGCCGCATCGAGGTGTTCGAGCTTTATGGCACGGCCGAACTTGGCATCCTGGCCTATGAGACCCCGGCCCATGACGGCATGGTGGTGAATGATGGCTTCTGGCCCGAGATCGTCACCCCCGGCACCGGCGATCCCTTGCCAGAGGGCGAGGTGGGCGAGCTGATCGTCACCCCCTATCGCAGCGGCTATCCGCTGATCCGCTTTGCCACCGGCGACCTGACGGCGATCGTGCCCGCGCCCGACGGGACCGCGCGCCTGCGCGGCTGGCTGGGGCGCGCGGACGATGCGGTCAAGGTCAAGGGCATGTTCTTGCGCCCCGGCATGCTGGCCGAGGTGCTGGCCGCCGTCCCGATCCCCCGCGCCCGCTTCGTGATCGACCGCCTGGATGAACGCGACCGCCTGACCCTCGAGGTCGAGGGCACCGAGACCCCCGCGCAGTCCACGGCACTGCACGACGCCGTGCGCCGCGTCACCCGGCTGGGCTGCGATCTGCGCTGGTGCCCGCCCGGCTCCCTGCCGCAAGGGTCTGCGATGGTCGATCTGCGCTGATCCCCTCTGGTCCCCGGCGGGCTGCGCGCATAGCCTGCACGCGTCGCAACCCGCCGGAAACGCCCATGACCCGACCCGCCCTTGCCGACTGGCTGTCGCAGACCAACGATGTGACCCAGGTCTTTCTGGCCGCCGGTCAGATCCCCGATCTGATCAACATGGCAGGCGGTCTGCCCGACCCCGCGCTCTGGCCGGTGGATCAGATTGCCGGCCTGACCGACCGGATCATCCGCGACCATCCGGCGCAGGCGCTTGGCTATAGCCCCATCGAAGGCCTGCCCGAGCTGCGCGATGCGATCGCCGCGCGCTTCTCGCGGCCGGGGCTGGCGCTAAGGCGCGACAATGTGCTGATCACCACAGGCGGGATGCAGGCGCTCGATCTGCTGGGCAAGGTGCTGCTGAACCCCGGCGGGATCATCGCGGCGCAATCCCCGACCTATCTGGGCGCGCTCGATGCCTGGCGCCCGCGCGCGCCCAGCTACCGGCCGATGCACCTTGGCGCCAACGGGTTCGACCCGCTTGCGGCGCTGCAAGGCGCGCAATTCGCCTATACGGTGCCGAATTTCTCCAACCCCACCGGGCGGCTGGTTCCGGTGGGCGAACGTCAGGCGCTGCTGGATGCGGCGCGCGGCACCGGCACCTGGCTGGTCGAGGACGACCCCTACGGCACGCTTTGTTATGACGGCCCGCCGCTGCCGCGCATCCTTGATCTGGCAGCGACGGGGGGCGCCTATGATGGCCCGGTGATCTATCTTGGCACGCTGTCCAAGGAACTCGCGCCCGGCTTTCGCATCGGCTGGGTGATCGCAGCGCCCCGGATGATCGCCGCCCTGACCACGGCGAAACAAGGGTCCGACATGTGCACCAGCGGCCTTTGCCAGATGATCGCCCTGCGCGCCTTCCAGACCGGCCTGACCGAACAGATCCTGCCCCGGGTGCTGGACACCTACCGCCAGCGCCGCGATGCGCTCTGTGCCGCGATGGACCGCCACCTTGCCCCATTCCTTGACTGGCAAATCCCGCAAGGCGGCATGTTCGTCTGGGCCACCGCCCGTGATCCCCGGCTCGATACCGACCGGCTGCTGCGCGCAGCCCTCGATCATGGCGTCTGCATCACCCCCGGCAGCACCTTTGACCCGATGGGTCAGGATCGCCGCTCGGTCCGCATCAACTTTACCCTCAACCCCCAGGACCGCCTTGCCGAGGGAACCCGCCGCCTTGCCAAGGCCATCGCTTCCACGCTTGCAGATGGCCAGACCGCGTCCAGCATTTCGCCTTGATCCAAATATCCTCGGGGGGTGAAGTGGCCGACTGGCCACGAGGGGGGCAGACAGCCCCCCTTTGCGCCCTTACCGCTATCGCACCAACAGGGCGGCAAGCGGCAAGACCAGCCCCGCCAAAGCCATCGCCCAAGGCCCGGCAAGCATGATCGCGCCCACCGTGGCACCGCCCGCCAGGATCACCAGCGCCAGCAGTTTCAGATAAAGACCGACCGGCATCGTTCGCCCCCTTTCCCCTCAGATGGGAACGATGGGCGCTGGCGCCAAGCCTTAGCGGGTGAACCAGGGCGACAGGTTCGCCCGGATCCGCTCCAGCACGCTGTCGCCGCTTTCGTCGGGCACGAAGGTCTGGCCGGTGATCGCCTCGAACGCATCCATATAGACGGCCGAGGTCTGGGCGATCATGTCGCCGGGGATCTCGGGAATATCGTCCTTGTAGGGATCGCAGCGCGCCGCGACCCAGGCGCGGATCACATCCTTGTCAAAGCTCGGCGGCCGCGCTCCGACCTCGAACGCCGCGGCATAGCCATCGGCCTTCCAGTAGCGGCTGGAATCGGGGGTGTGGATTTCATCCGCGATGCGCAGCTTGCCCTCGGCATCCAGACCGAATTCGTATTTGGTGTCCACCAGGATCAGCCCGCGCTCGGCCGCCGCTGTCTGGCCGCGCTCGAACAGGGCCAGCGCCACCTCGGCCACCTGATCCCACAGCGCCTTGGGCAGCAGGCCCTGACCGACGATTTCGGCGGCGGTCAGCGGCTCGTCATGGCCGCCGTCAAAGGCCTTGGAGGTCGGCGTGATGATCGGCGCCGGCAGCGCCTGATTGTCGCGCAGGCCCTCGGGCAGGGTATGGCCATACATCTGCCGCACGCCCTGCTTGTACATCGTCAGCACCGAGGTGCCGGTGGTGCCTGCCAGATAGCCGCGCACCACCACCTCGACCGGCAGGATCTCCAGCTTGCGGCCGATCACGACATTGGGGTCGGGATAGGCCAGCACATGGTTGGGGCAGATATCGCCGGTGCGGTCGAACCAGTGGCGGGCGATCTGGGTCAGCACCTGACCCTTCCACGGAATGCAGGCAAGGATGCGGTCAAAGGCCGACAGCCGGTCCGAGGCGATCAGGATCCGCCGCTCGCCCACGCCGGTATCGGGCAGGTCGTAGCAATCGCGCACCTTGCCGCGGTAATAGTTCGGCAGTTCGGGGATGACGGCTTCGGTCAGGGTGCGGGGCGAAACGGTCATGGGGGCCTCCGGGGGGCTGCGGGCGTGGCGGGGCTATCGCGCCATGGGTGGCATCTGTCAAGGCGGCTTGCCCTTGGGGCGGCGCGCATGGCACCACGGGACCACGGAATTGGTCGGGGACTGCGATGAAACCTGTGATCCTGTTCGCCTCGGCGGTCTGTCCGGGGCAGTTCAGCCTGCTGTGCCAGCATCTGAACGATACCGGCCAGGCCGAGGCCTATTACATGACCATGCCGGGCAACAAGGCGCGCAACGAGGGGCGTTACAGCAACCTGCTGGCCTTTGACCCCGATGGCGACATCAACAAGCCGGGCTATTACTATGCGGCGCGGACCGAACGCTCGGCGCGGCTGTCGCGCGGGCTGCTCAAGGCCGTGCAGCAGTTCATCGCGGATCGCGGGCGGCCCGATCTGATCGTGTGCCATTCCAACTGGGCGCCGCCGCAATTCCTGTTCGACGAGGTGGACGTGCCCGTCGTCAGCTATATCGAATTTCCCAGCTATCACGCCCATGGCTGGGATCCGGCCTATCCGCCCGACCCTGGCCAGCGCCTGACCGACCGCAATGCCGAGATGGTCGCCTTTCACCAGGTGCTGCGATCGGCGCTGACCATCGTTCCCAGCGCCTATGCCCGCAGCCTGTTCCCGCCCGAATTGCAGCCGCGCATCGCCGTGCAGTTCGAAGGGTTCGACGTGCGCCCCGAGCCTGCTGCCGCCCCGGAGGGGCCGTTCACCGTTGGGTTCGCCGCCCGCGATCTGTCCAGCGCCAAGGGGCTCGAGGTCTTTGTGCGTCTGGTCGATCGGCTTGTTCAGGACGGCGAGGAGATGCGCTTTGTCGCCATCGGCGATCCGGCCGCGCCGACCTATGGCTATGAACAGCAGTTCGTGCACCGCCACTATGACGACCCGTCGAAGACCTTCCGCGATTATCTGCTGGACCGCTACCCCGCCGCCCGTGTCATCGAGTTTCCCGGCAAGCTGCCCTATGAGGACTATGCCGCGCTGGTGAACCGGATCGACCTGTTCCTCTATCCGCTGCGCTACGGGGTGGCGAACTGGGGCCTGATGGAGATCATGGCGCGCGGGCGCCCGGTGATCGCCTCGGCGCGCAATTTCATCCCGGAACTGGTGCGGCACGGCGAGAACGGCCTGTTGCTGCCCGACGATGACGGTCTGTGGCTGCGCGAGATCCGGCGGCTGCGCGATGATCCGGCCGAACGGGCGCGGCTAGGGGCTGCGGCGGCCGTCACGGGGGCCGAATATCACATCGCGAAGATTGCGCCGAAGTTCATGGCGCTGTTCCGCCGCGCCATGGCCGCAGGCAATCCGGCGCGTGGCGGGTAGCTGGCGCCCTGGCCCCCGTCGAGGGGGCCAAGGCGCCCCGGGGGCTGTCTGCCCCCCGCCGATGCCGGTTGCACCGGCATCGCCCCCCGAGGGTATTTGGGGAAGGTGAAGCAGGGCAGGTGGGTGGTATCGGTGCCGATTCTGGCGGATGCGTCCGGGGGCGCGAGCGTGTCGGGCGACATGGCGCCCTGGGTCTTTGGCGGCCCGACGCCGGAGGCCGGGGGGATTTCGCGCATGGGCGAGTTCTGGGAACCGCGGCTGTGCGGTCCTTGGGGACAGGCCCTTGCTGATGCGTCAGGTCGGGTGGGCGGGCGTCAGTTCGTCTTGCGCGCGGGCATGAAGGGCAGCGGCGCCACCGGCACGCCATCCTCGATGAGCTTGCGGGCCTCGTCGAGTTTCGCCTCACCGTGGATTGCGCGTTCCGGGATGCGGCCTTCGTGCATGGCGCGGGCCTCGGCGGCAAAGGAGAGGCCGACGTAATCGGAATTTTCCTCGACCTGGCGGCGCAGATCGGCCAGCGCCTCTTCGCGAGGATCGCGCGGCGCGCTCAGAGCCTTGTCCTTGGTGAGCGAAGGGGCCATCAGCGCCTTTTCCACGCGGGTCGATCCGCAATCGGGGCAAGCGACATGGCCAGCCGCCGCCAGCCGGTCATAGGCAGCGGCGCCGGCGAACCAGCTGTCGAAAGTGTGGCCCTTGTCGCATTTCAGATCGTAGCGGATCATCTGCTCGCCCCGTCAGTCTGCCCTGAGAGATGCCCCCGCACGGGCGCGGATTCAAGGGCTGCCGTGCGCGGATCGAACCGGGCCAGCAGGGCGGCAAGGCCGGGGTCGGCGACCTTGGCCGCCGCCTTGGCCGGGCTGAACCATTTGCGCCGGCGCTGGCCTGCCTCGGGGTAGCTGCCCGACAGCTTGTCGACGGCGACCGGATAGACCTCGACCATGCAGATGCGCAGCGTTTCCGGGGCGCGGCCCTTGGCATAGGCATAGGCGCCGATGCAGCCCGGCCCGGCGGTGCCGCGCACACCGGCCTCTTCCCAGGCCTCGGTCAGGGCGGCCTGATGGGGGCTGCGTCCCTTCATCGGCCAGCCGCGCGGGATCATCCAGCGGCCCGTATCGCGGGCGGTGATCAGCAGCACCTCGACCTTGTCCTTGCGTACACGCCAGCACAGGGCCGCATATTGCGTATAGGCCCGTTGCGCGCGGTCAAAGAGTGCGGGATCTGCCTGTTTCAACGACTGTTCCTTTTTCCGTGAACCATAACATGGTTGTCACCGTAGGCTACAGGTTGTGGACCGGGCAGGCGGGCAGTGTGGATGATGTGCAACGCTGCCCCTTGCAGTGCGGGTTGCGCCGTGATGGGCTGGGACGGGAAACAGGGGGATCGCATGGAGCCGGTATTCATCGGGCACGAGATCTATCGCGGGTCGAGCTACGGGATGCGCCATCCGCTGCGGGTGCCGCGCGTCTCGACGGTCATGGATCTGTCGCGCGCCATGGGCTGGCTGCCGGACCGTGCCTTTCGCCGCAGCCCGCGCGCGCGGCCTTCGGCGCTGACCCACTGGCATCACCCGGCCTATATTGCCGCCTTGCAGGAGGCCGAAGAGTTGGGGCCGTCGGAACACCTCAAGGCCTTTGGTCTTGGCACCCATGCCAACCCGGTCTTTCCCGAGGTCTGGCGTCGCCCGGCCACATCGGCCGGCGGGGTGCTGCTGGCGGCCGAGATGCTGCGCGATGGCGGCACGGTCTATGTGCCGGCAGGGGGTACGCATCATGGCCTGCCGGACCGGGCGAACGGGTTTTGCTATCTGAACGATCCGGTGCTGGCCATGCTGGCGCTGCGCCGGCTTGGGGCGGCGCGCATCGCCTATGTCGATATCGACGCCCATCATTGCGACGGGGTGGATCTGGCCTTTCGCGATGATCCCGACACCCTGCTGATTTCGGTCCACGAGGAACGCCGCTGGCCCTTTACCGGCGCGCTGGAAGATGGCGGGTCGGGCAATGTCTTCAATCTGCCTGTGCCAGCGGGTTTCAACGATTCCGAAATGCGGGCGGTGCTTTACGAGCTGATCTTGCCACGGATTGAAAGCTTTCGCCCCGATGCCATTGTGTTGCAATGTGGATCGGATGCGGTCGAGGAGGATCCGCTCTCGCGCCTGTCGCTGTCGAACAATGCCCATTGGTCGGTGGTGGCGGCGCTGCGCACGATTGCGCCGCGCTATCTGGTGCTGGGGGGCGGCGGCTACAATCCGTGGTCGGTGGGGCGGTGCTGGGCCGGGGTCTGGGCCACGCTGGTGGGGGCCGAGATCCCCGACCGCCTGCCGGATACGGCCGAGTCCGTGCTGCGCGCGCTGGTCTGGCACGATGCCCCCAAGCGCAAGCCGGTGCAGCCGCACTGGTTCACCACCTTGCGCGACGCCCCGCGCGACGGCGATGTGCGGCCCGAGATCCGCGCCCGCCTTGCCGCGCTGGCCGCACGCAACACGCCATGACCCGCGCGTTTGTCGCCCTGCCATTGCCCGAGGAGATCCGCAGCAAACTGGCGGTGGCGCAATTCCTGTTGCCCTTGCCGCGCAAGGTGCCCGCTGAAAATCTGCACATCACCCTGGCCTTTCTGGGCGAGGTTGCGGATCCGGTGCTGGCAGATGTGCATCTGGCGCTGTCGGCGCTGGGTCTGCCGCCGGTCACGCTGCGGCTGCACGGCTTCGGCCTTTTCGGCGGCGCGCGGCCGCGCAGCCTGCACGCGCAGGTGGCGTCCGGGCCAGAGCTGGGCCAGATGCAGGCGCGGATCGCGCGGGCCTGCACCATGGCCGGCGCCCCGGCCGACGGGCGCCGCTTTGTGCCCCATGTCACCCTGGGCCGGTTTCGCGCCGATCCGGCCGAGGCGATGCGACTGGAACGGGCGGTCGCTGAAGGGGGCGGGTTCCGCGCGGGGCCCTGGGTGGCCGATCGCCTTGTGCTCTACCGCTCGGACCATGGCCATGACGGGGCGCATTATAGCGAACTTGCGGCCTACCCCCTGACAGGCTGATCCCCCGCGCCTATATTCGCCCCGCAGGAGGCCCCGAATGACGCTTGGCGAAACCGATCCGACCCGAACCGTGCTTGCCATCAGCGGCGATGACCGCGAGAGCTTCTTGCAAGGGCTGGTGACAAACGACATCCGGAAAATCGCGCAAGGCCCTGTCTATGCAGCGATTCTGACGCCGCAAGGCAAATATCTGGCCGATTTCCTGCTGGTGCCGGGGCCCGATGGCACGATCTGGCTGGATGTGGCCAATACCTTGGCCGACGATCTGCTGAAACGTCTGACCATGTATCGCCTGCGGGCCAGGGTCGGGATCGACCGCACGGCGCTCCAGGTGCGCCGGGGCTTGGGCCCGGCACCATCTGACGCCATTGCCGATCCGCGCCACCCGGCGCTTGGCTGGCGCGCCTATGGCGACGCGGCGGGCGGCCCGTCCAGCATCGACTGGGACGCGATCCGCGTCGATCACTGCATTCCCGAAACCGGGATCGAACTGATCCCCAACGAGACCTATATCCTTGAAGCCGGGTTCGAGCGTCTGAACGGCGTCGATTTCCGCAAGGGCTGCTACGTCGGGCAGGAAGTCACCGCCCGCATGAAACATAAAACCGAGCTGCGCAAAGGGTTTGTCACCGTTTCCGTAAGCGGTGACGCACCACCGGGCACCCCGATCCTTGCCAACGGACGCGAGGCCGGCACGCTGTTCACCCGCTCGGGCAACCGCGCCATTGCCTATCTGCGCCTTGACCGCACCGATGCGCCGATGATGGCCGGCGAGGCGGTGGTCACGCTCTGACCCGGTGACGCGTCCATGATGGGCCAATCGCGCCCGGCCCGGCCGCTTGCGCGCGCTTTGGCTTTGCCTTTTTCCAAATACCCATTCACCGCCGGCCAGACCGCGCCCGCTCAGGCAAGCCGCGCCCCCGCCTGCCACACGCCCTGCAAGGTCCAATCCCCGTCCAGATGGATCAGATCGGCCGGCCCGCCAGGCGCCAGATACCCTGCATCCGCGCCAACCAGGCCGGCCGGCACGCGCCCCGCCATGGCCAGCGACCGGTCCGGTGCAATCCCCAGCCGCCGGATCAGAAAGGCGACCGCCTGCGGCAAGCTCAGATCCGCCCCGGCCAGCGTGCCGTTTTCCAGCACCAGCCGCCCGCCCCGGCGCAGCACGCGGCGATCGTTCAACAGGAATTCGCTTGCATCGGTTCCGGCCACCGCCATGGCGTCCGATACCAGGAACAGCCCCTCGGGCCGTGCGGCAAGCGCGATCTGCAACACTTCGGGCGCCACATGAACGCCATCGGCGATGATCCCGGCACAGGCCGTGCCCGCCAGAACCGCGCCGGGCAGGCCGGGTTCGCGGTGGCCAAGCGGGCTCATGGCGTTGAAAAGATGCGTCGCGCAGCGGGCGCCGGCGGCAAAGGCGGCCTGCGCCTCGGCCCGGCTGGCCTCGGCATGGCCAAGGCTGACGATCACCCCGGCCTGCGCCAGCCGGGAAATCTGCCCCGGCGTCACCGCGCAGGGCGCCAGCGTCACCATCAGCGCGGGCAACCGGCGGGCGGCCTTACACAGTGCCTGACAGTCGGCCTCTTCCATCGGGCGGATCAGCGCGGGGTCATGGGCACCCGCGCGGCGCGGGTCGAGATGCGGGCCTTCGAGATGCAGGCCCAGAAACCCCGGCACCCCGGCACAAGCGATACCCGCCGCGATCACCCGCGCGGTAACCTCGGGGCGGTCGGTGATCAGGGTCGGCAAGATGCCCGTGGCGCCCAGCCGGGCATGGGCGGCGCAAATCCGCGCCAGCTGCGCGGCATCGGTTGCGGGGCCGACCATCACCCCGCCCCCGCCATTGACCTGAAGATCAATGCAGCCCGGCGCCAGCACCCCGCCGGGCAGGGGATGCGCCGCGACGCCCTGCGGCACATCGCTGCGCAGCGCCTCGATCCTTGGGCCGTCCAGCACCAGCACGGCATCGGGGTGCATCCGGGTGCCGTCAAAGACAGTGGCGCCGGTCAGGGCAAGGCGTGTCATGCCGATCTCCGTGCAAGCAAAAGTGCCCCGTCCAGTGCCGAGCCGATCGGCGCGACGCAAGGCCAGCGATCCCCCAGCCGCGCGGCCCAAAGCGGGCCAAGGCCGCCGGTCCAGGCGACGGGCAGGGCGCCGGGGCCCTGCAGATGGGCGATGCTGGCCGCGACTTCCTCGCCCGCGACCTCCAGCAGCGCGGTTGCCGCGGGATCGTCCGAGGTGAACAGATCCGGCGCCAGCGCCGCGAAATCGGCGGGCCTTGCGGCAATGGCCCAGGCCACCGTGCCATGCGCCCCGCCATGGCGATCCAGCACCCCGGCCAGCAGCGGGGTCATCGCGGCCAACCCGTCGCCTGCGCGCAGGGCCAGCGCGACAAGGCGCCGCCCCAGAACCGCGCCGCTGCCCTCATCGCCCAAAAGGAAGCCCCAGCCACCGATCTGGCGATAGGCGCCGCCCCGCAGGGCCGCAAACACCGATCCGGTGCCCATGGCCGCGACAATGCCGTCCTGCCCCCCAAGAGCGCCCAGCGTGCTGGTATAGGCGTCCGACTCGATCACCGCCCGGGCAAAGGGCAGCCGGGCGGCCAGCCACGCGCCCGCCCCGGCCGCGACAGTGCCCGCAAGGCCTAGGCCGGCGGTGGTCCGGGCCATGACATCGGCAGGCGACTGGCCGGGAAAGGCTGCAACCACGGCCCTGGTGCTGGCGGCAAGGATATTGGCGCAGGCCCCTTCGGGGTCGAGCGCGATGTTGGCTGGTCCTGACGCCGCCTCGGCCAGCACATGGCCATCGGCATCCGTCAGCCGCACCCGGCAGCCGCTGCCGCCGCCATCCACCCCCAGAAACAGCCGCATCGCGCCTCCGCTTGTCCGGCGCATGGGGCCGGGTCGAGTTTGCCTTGCCAGAGCGCCCGGCCCCGGCCGTGGAGGGTATTTGGAAAAAGGCAAAAGCGCAAACGCCTGCGAAGGTGGCGGGACCGGGGCGCCGGGGGGCGGCCTAGACCAGCACCTCTTGCAACAGCGCATGGTGCCCGGCGCCCAGGATCCAGCCCTCTTCCATCACCTGTTCCAGCGGGGCGCGCGGCGCCATGATGGTGGCCAGCGCGCCCTGATCCGACAGGCGCATCACTGCCTGAGCCAGCAGATCCACCTGCGCGGCATCAAGGCAGGGATAGCGCGGCAGGGCTTCGGCCAATCGTTGGTCCAGCATTGAGAAATAGACCTCGGTCAGGACGATTTCAGCATGGTCCACCGGCTCGAAGGGCCAGACGGCCACCTTGCCCGGCAAGGCCGCGCGCAGGCGCTGGAGCACCGGGATGCAGGTCAGCGCCTGGGCCCCCACTGCGCCGATCCCTGCCAGCTGGAACATGGATTTCGGCGCAACACGGCCAAAGCGGGCGGCCAGCTCGATCCCCCGGTGCCAGCCCATGCCGGGCGGCAGATCGGGGCGGGTGCGCATCAGCCCCGGGGTTCCCGCGCGGGTGCCATCGCCCCAGAACGGCCCGCCGCCGGGGAAGGCGCGGTTCGCCTCGGCCGCCACAAGACGGTGGTTCGGGCCCTCGGGGGGGTCAATGATGCGGGCGGCAAGCCAGTCCCAGACCGCCAGCGCCCTGGGCCGTCCTGTCAACCCTTGGGCAAAACCTGCAGGCCAGGCAAAGCCGATATCCACCCCGATCAGCAGCCGCCCGGGCTGGCGGGCAAGGTCGATCAGCGCGGTTTCGGCCAGGGCGCGGGTGGGCAGATTGACGGGCGGCGCAGCCCCGGCCCCGGCCAGACCCAGCCAGATCGAATCCTTGCCCCGCCTGGGCCCCCGCGCCGAGGACCAGTCCAGCATCGCGATACGGTCGAACCTCATGTCAGCGCCTGCATTCGGTAGGGGAAGCCGGCCGATCCGCGACCGGCCCCGGCGCAAGATGGGCGAGGCGGTGCGCCAAGGCAACCTTGGGCGGAAAAATCGCAGGCGCTGCATTGACCGCTCACGTTCCCGCGACCACGTGCTGCCCTGCGGCGAAAGCGGGTGGAGACGGTATCGGGGCTGCGCTAGGCTCGGCCGGGTTTGACAGGTGGGGGAAGGTGTGATGGCAGGACAGGGCATGGGCTTGGCAATGCGGCTGGCGCGGCGCGAATTGCGCGGCGGGCTGCGCGGGTTTCGGGTGTTCCTGGCCTGTCTGGTGCTGGGTGTCGCGGCGATTGCGGCCGTGGGCATCGTGCGGGCGGCGATCCAGCAGGGCCTTGCCGTTCAGGGGGCGGTGCTGCTGGGGGGCGATGCGCAGATGAGGTTCACCTACCGCTATGCCTCGGACGAGGAGCGGGCCTTTATGGCGCGGGTGGCGGATCGGGTGTCCGAGGTGGTCGATTTCCGGTCCATGGCCGTGGTCGGCCAGGGCGCCAGCGCCGAGCGCGGGCTGACGCAGGTCAAGGCGATTGACGAGGGCTGGCCATTGCTGGGCCAGGCGCAGCTGGAGCCGGCGATGAGCGTGGATCAGGCGCTGGCGCCTGTGGGCGGTCTGCCGGGCGCGGTGATGGATGGCGTGCTGATGGACCGGCTGGGGCTGGCGGTGGGCGGCACCTTCCGGCTGGGGTTGCAGGAGTTCCGGCTGACCGCGCGGCTGACAAAGGAACCCGACAGCGCAAGCGGCGGCTTTGGCCTTGGCCCGCGCACCCTGGTGCGCAGCGCGGATTTGAAGGAGTCGGGTCTGATCGGGCCGGGCACGCTGTTTGAAACCGAATACCGCATGGTCCTGCCGCCGGGGGCCGATCTGGCCGCGCTGAAGGCCGAGGCGCTGGAGCGGTTCCGCGATACCGGGATGCGCTGGCAGGATCGCACCCGCGCGGCGCCGGGGGTGGAACGTTTCGTCGAACAGATGGGCGCGTTCCTGGTGCTGGTCGGGCTGGCGGGGCTGGCGGTGGGCGGGGTCGGCATTTCTGCGGCGGTGCGGGCCTATCTGGATGGCAAGACCGCCACCATCGCCACGCTGCGCACGCTGGGCGCCGGGCAGGGGCTGTTGTTTCGCACCTATCTGGTGCAGATCGGCGCGCTGAGCGTCTTGGGCGTGGTGATCGGGCTGGTGCTGGGGGCCGGGGTGCCGCTGGCGCTGGCGCCGGTGATCAACGCGCTGCTGCCGGTGCCGGCGGTGTTTGCGCCCTATCCGCTGCCCTTGGCCGAGGCGGCGTTCTACGGGATCACCGTCTCGCTGCTGTTCACGGTCTGGCCGCTGGCGCGGGCGTCCTCGACCCGGGCGGCGGCGCTTTACCGGGCCGCGTCGGGGCGGGTCACGGGCTGGCCTGCGCCGGTCTGGTGGGCGGTGACGGCGGGGCTGGCAGTGGCGCTGGTCGCGGGCGCAATGGCGTTTTCCGGCGCGGCGCTGCTGGCGCTGTGGGCGGCGGTCGGGGTGGCCGGGGCGCTGCTGGTGCTGGTGCTGGCGGCGCAGGGGTTGCGCTGGCTGGCCCGGCGGCTGGCGCGCAGCCGGCTGATGCAGGGCCGTCCGGCGCTGCGGCTGGCGGTGTCGGCCATCGGCGGGCCGGGTCAGGAAACTGCCTCGGTCGTGCTGTCGCTGGGGCTGGGGCTGACGGTGCTGGCGGCGGTCGGGCAGATCGACGCCAACCTGCGCTCCGCCATCGCGCGCGATCTGCCGGACCGCGCGCCGGCCTATTTCTTTGTCGATATCCAGAACGACCAGATCGCCGGGTTTCTTGACCGGCTGACCAACGATCCTGCGGTCTCGCGCGTCGAGACGGCGCCGATGCTGCGCGGGGTGCTGACGCGGATCAACGGGCGCCCGGCAACCGAGGTGGCCGGCGATCACTGGGTGGTGCGGGGCGATCGCGGGATCACCTATGCCGACCAGCCCCCGGCCGGCACCAAGGTGGTTGCCGGCGAGTGGTGGCCCAGCGGCCATGACGGGCCGCCGCAGGTGTCCTTTGGCCTTGAGGAAGCGCAGGAGATCGGGCTCAAGCTGGGTGACCGGATCACCGTCAACATCCTTGGCCGCGATATCGAGGCCGAGATCACCAGCTTTCGCGAGGTGGATTTTTCCTCGGGCGGGATCGGGTTCGTCATGTCGATGTCCCCGAACGCGGTGCGCGGCGCGCCGCATACCCATATCGCCACGGTCTATACCGGCCCGGAACACGAGGCACGCATCCTGCGCGAGCTGGCGCAGGCCTATCCGAACATCACCGCGATCCGCATCCGCGATGCGGTGGCGCAGGTGACCGATGCGCTGGACGCCATTGCCACGGCCACGGCCTGGGCGGCCGGGGCCACGCTGCTGACCGGCTTCATGGTGCTGATCGGCGCGGCCGCGGCGGGAGAGCGCTCGCGCCTCTTCGAATCTGCCGTGCTGAAAACCCTGGGTGCGACGCGGGGGCGGATTCTGGCGTCCTTTGCGCTGCGATCGGCCCTGATGGGGGCGGCGGCTGGTGCGGTTGCGGTGCTGGCCGGCGGGATGGCCGGCTGGGCGGTGATGCGGCTGGTGATGGACGTGCCCTATCGGTTTGAACCGGTCTCGGCCCTGGCCATCGTGGCAGGCGGGGTGATCGCGGTGCTGCTGGCCGGGCTGGCCTTTGCGCTGCGCCCGCTGGCCGCGCGCCCGGCACGGATATTGCGCGCCCAGGATTGAGGGCGGGGCGGGGGGCCAGCCCCCCGGTCCGGCTTGGCAGCCGGACTCCCCCCGGGATATTTGGGGACAGATGAAAAGGTGCGCACGGGTCTTGCCTTTCATCTGTCAAAAAGTATCCCGGGGGAATCGCGGAACGCGATGGGGGCTGGCCCCCATTGCCCCGCCTGCCATCGACTAGCGCGGCTGAAGTTTCGTGATGCCGACCGCGGCGGCTTTGGCAAGGCCGGTGTCCAGCGACATCGGGATATATTCCCCGCGGCGCCACAGTTCGCCAAGGTTGTCATAGAACCGGCTGAGCGGGTGGCCCGACTGACCGGTCGAGGTGATGAAGACCGAGCTGTCCGGATCGGCGAAATCATAGACCCCGCGATAGCCGGCGCCATGGACGTTCAGGAACGGGTCGGGGTCCTTGCCCGAGGTGCGCCCGCGCAGCAAGGTGAAATCGCCGCCCGAGGTGGATTGCCGGATGTTGACCAGGTATTTCAGCACCGGAACCTCGCCCAGCGTCGGGTGGTCGTGGGTGGCTTGGTGCGCATCGCCCCAGCGCCAGCTTTCCAGATTGCTGCCATAGCGTTCGCTCAGGCGCAAAAGCGCCTCGTCCAGCGCGATGCGGGCAATGTCGGCGCAGGTCTCGACCGGCGAGGACTGGATGATGTCGCACCACTTGGCCGCGCCGCTGGCATTGGTGAACACCCGCTCGATGAACACCGGCTCGACATGGCTGAACTCGTCGGCCAGCGGGCCAAGTTCGTCGCGGATCAGCTTGTCTTGAAGGACGCGCAGCCACATCATGGCGATCAGCGGCTCGGGCAGGTGCTCGTTCATCTCGCCGTTCCATTCGGCCAGCATGGCCAGCGCCTGCTGGCGGCGCCGTTCCGGTGTGCCTGCGGCGGCAGGTTCGCCCGTGAACCACAGCTCGGCCCCGATCAGCGGCAACAGGGTGCGGGCGGCCGGGCTGACGGTATCAAGCTGGGCCTCGATGAAGCTTTCGCGGGTGTGGACATCGCGCATTTTCATCAGCCGCAGCCAGCGCTGGATGCGCTGGGTATCGCCCCAGTCAAAGCTGACATGGTCGGGGAAGGGGCGGTCGACGGTCTTGTTGTTGGTATTGCCCAGAATGCCGCTGGACGGATCGACAAAGCGGGGATTGCTGTCATAGGGCAGCATGCCTTGCCAGCGGTTTTCAGCCAGCCATCCCGGCGAGGGCATGCGCCCCTGGGTCTGGTGCCGCGGAT
This sequence comes from Gemmobacter nectariphilus DSM 15620, assembly GCF_000429765.1. Classification (GTDB taxonomy): domain Bacteria; phylum Pseudomonadota; class Alphaproteobacteria; order Rhodobacterales; family Rhodobacteraceae; genus Wagnerdoeblera; species Wagnerdoeblera nectariphila. The sequence goes on from NZ_AUCM01000003.1 coordinate 399,832, forward strand.
CGCGCCTTGGCATCTTGCCGATGGTGACCATGGCAATGCCATCGCGGTCGGCCATGGTGACGTTTTGCGAGGGCGCGGTGAAATCGGCGCCTGCCGCGAGCCCTTCGGCGACGGATTGCGCGTGCATCAGCCGCAGGGCCGCGCTCATGGACCGATCGGCCGGGTCGAGCACCGTCCATGACACCGAGGCGACATGGCCGGGCGGCGTGACCGAGGCCAGATCGTAATGCGTCCCTGGCAGGACCGGGCCATTTTCGGTCCAGCGCAGGGTCAGGGTCAGCGGCTCGGCATCCTTGATGGTGACGATGGACCGGCGCGTCTCGAAAGGTTTCCACCCTTCGGGCGTCAGGTATTCCTGCGGATTGTCGGGGTTCAGCTTTTCGATGAACACGTCCTGATCATCGAGATAGCTGGAGGTCAGCGCCCAGCCAAAGCCTTCGGACCGCCCGGCCAGCAGGACGGGCATGCCGGGGATCGTGCCGCCGATGATGCCGCCCGATTTCAGTTCCAGCCGCGCCAGATACCAGATGCTGGGGGCGGTGAAGCCCAGATGCGGATCGTTGGCCAGCAGCGATCCGCCCGCCGCCGCGCGTTTGGGCGCCGCCGCCCAGGCGTTCGAGGCCCCGGCAAAGGGCAGGCGCGGAAAGGGGTTCAACGGATCGGCGGGGATGTTCAGCGCGGCATGGCTGGCGGGCACGCCGGGAAACAGGCTGGCGAAATCGGGCAGCGCCGCGACCCCCTTGCCCGGATCGTCGGGCAAAAGATCATGCAGGCGATCGTTGCCCAGCAGCATCGAGACGCGGGCACGCAGCACCTCGGATTCCAGATGGCCGGACAGCTGCAGGCCCATCAGCTTCATGATGGCGATGGAATCGGCGGGCTGCCAGACGGCGATCTGCGGATCAAACAGGAAGAATTCCGGCGCCCCGCGCCCCAGCGCGCCTTCGTTCACCTGGGCCAGCCAGGCGTTGACCCCGCGCGAATAGGCCTCGAGCGCCTTCAGCGTTTCGGGATCTTGCGCCGCGACCGATTGGGTCGCAAGACCATACAGATCGAACCGGCGCAGCAGCTCGTCGATGCGGGCGGTGCGCGCGCCGAAGATTTCCGACAGCCGCCCCTGCGCCGTGCGGCGCATCAGCGTCATCTGCCAGAGCCGGTCCTGCGCATGGGCAAAGCCAAGGCCGAAGAACACATCCTCATCCGTCGGGCCGAAGATATGCGGCACATTGGCATTGTTGCGCACGATCTCCATCGGGCCCGAGATCCCCTCGACCTGCCAGGTGGTGTCATAGTCGGGGATCGAGCGGCTGAGGACCGTCCACAGGAAGACAAGCGTCAGGATGACGATCCCCACCAGGGCGGTAAAGATGCGGAGAAGCCAGCGGAAGGTGGTGGGCATTTGGGCTTTGCTCGGGCGTCAGGGCAGGGTAACGGATGGGCTGACGGTAGACGAAAGCACAGGCAGGGGGAAGGCATGGCACGGGTCGCGTTTCTGGGGCTGGGGGTGATGGGCTTTCCCATGGCCGGGCATCTGGCTGCCAAGGGGCATGAGGTCACGGTGTGGAATCGCACGGGGTCCAAGGCCGAGGCGTGGGTCGCCCGCCATGGTGGCAAGGCCGCACCGAGCGCGCGCGAGGCCGCGGCGGGTGCCGATTTCGTGATGGCCTGCGTCGGCAATGACGACGATCTGCGGCAGGTCTGCACCGGGCCGGACGGCGCCTTTGCGGGCATGGCGGCGGGGGCGATCTTTGTCGATCATACCACGGTATCGGCGCAGGTCACGCGCGAGATGGCCGAGGCGGCAGCGGCCGCGGGCCTTGGCTTTGTCGATGCGCCGGTCTCGGGTGGGCAGGCAGGGGCCGAGAATGGCGTTCTGTCCATCATGTGCGGCGGCGATCAGGCGCAGTATGATGCGGCCGAGCCGGTGATGACCGCCTATGGCCGCACCGTGAAGCGCATCGGTGACAGCGGCGCGGGGCAGTTGGCCAAGATGGTCAACCAGATCTGCATCGCCGGGCTGGTGCAGGGACTGGCCGAGGCGCTGCATTTCGCCGAAAAGGCTGGCCTTGACGGCGCTGCGGTGGTCGAGGTGATCCAGGGCGGCGCGGCCGGCAGCTGGCAGATGGTGAACCGCCACAAGACCATGCTGGAAAACCGCTTCGATTTCGGGTTCGCGGTCGACTGGATGCGCAAGGACCTGGGGATCTGCCTTGATACGGCCGACCAGATCGGCGCCAGCCTGCCGGGCACGGCCTTGATCGACCAATATTACAAGGACGTCCAGCGTATGGGCGGGGGGCGGTGGGATACCTCGAGCCTGATCGCCAGGCTGCGGGTGATGGACAAGGGTTGAGCGGCCGGGGTTGAGCGGCTGGAGCCGAGCGGCAAGCGGGGGGCCAGCCCCCCGTCGTCATTGGGTCCAGACCCAATGACGCCCCCCGCCAAAGGGGGCCGTCTGCCCCCTTTGGAAACCCCCGAGGGTATTTTGGGCAAGATGATGCTGGATCAGTCGCCCAGGCGTCGATGCTGCCTTGCTGCGCGGGCCGCGCGCACCTCGGCCACGCCGACCAGCAGGCGCGGGTAGATGCGGCGCATCTCGGAGGTGAACAGATCAAAGGGCAGATCGTCGAATTCGCCGTGAAAGGCGATGTAGTCCATCGCCTTGCGTCCAGTGGCATCGAAGGGCTGGAAGATCGAATCCGTGCGGCCATCAAAGGTCAGCACCGCAACGCCCTGTTTCTCGCACATCGCGCGGTCAAAGGCCGGGGTGGCCTTGAGCCACTGGCCATCAATGTTCAGGGCGGTATAGGCGTGCCAGCGGAAGTCGGGATCGTCCATCATCGCGCTGAATCGGGGCGAGGTCAGGTGGTTTCGCACATCGGCGAACCCGACGCGCGCAGGAATACCGGCGGCGCGGGCGACGGCAGCCAGCAGCACCGCCTTGGGCACGCAAAAGGCGGAGGGCGCGGCCAGCACGTTCGAGGCGATCAGCGTCTCCGGTTCCAGCCGGAAGGCATAAAGATCATAGGGCACGGCATCGCGCACCGCTGCCGCCAGCGCGACCGCCTTGTCGCGCGGGCTGCCGGTGCCGGCATGGGCATCGGCAAAGGCGCGAATGTCAGGGTGATCGCTGTCGATGAAGCGGGTGGGGGCAAGCGCCGGGTCCATCAGCCCTTGGCCCCGCGTGCCGCGAAGAAGGCATCGACCGCGGCGCGCATGGCCGGGCTGCGTCCAGCCTCGCCTTGCAGGTCGCGTTCAAGATCGAGCATCGGGGCAAGGTCGGGGTCCGATGCCTGGGCGATCAACCGCTTGGTCATCGACACCGCCGAGGGCGCGCGTTCGGCAAGCCGGGCGCAGATGGCGCCAGCTTCGGACAACAGCGCCTCGGGGTCGACCACCTTCCATACAAGGCCCCAGCGTTCGGCCTGATCCGCCGTGATCCGGTCGCCCAGCAGCATCGCGGCCGAGGCGCGGATGCGCCCGGCGATCCGGGGCAGGAACAGCGTGTTGCCCGCGTCCGGCACCAGCGCGATGCCGACGAAGGGTTCGTAGAAAAAGGCCGACCGCGCCGCGATGACGATATCCGCCGCCAGCGCAAGGCCCACCGAGGCCCCGGCACAGGCGCCGTTCACCGCCGCCACGATCGGCAGGGGGGAGCTGCGCATCGCCCGCACAAGCGGGTTGAAATGAAGGTCCAGCACGCGGGCCAGATCGGGCACCGCTGCCGGGTCAAGGGTGGCAAGGTCATAGCCCGCGCCAAAGGCCCGCCCCTCGCCGGTCAGCAGGACGGTCCGTGCGCCGCCGGTTTCCGCCGCGCGCAGGGCGGCCAGCAGCTCGTCCGCCGTCTGGTCGCGCATCGCGTTCAGCTTGTCAGGCCGCGTCACGGTGATGCGGGCGATACCGTCCGCCATCTCCAGCCGCACATCGTCCCATGCCATGGTGATCCCTCCCTAGAACCGGAACACGCCATAGCCTTGCGGGCCCGGCGGTGCATTCAAGGCGGCCGAAATGGAAATGCCAAGCGCATTTCGCGTGTCCACCGGGTCGATCATCCCGTCGTCCCAGATCTGCGAGGTGGAATAATAGGCCGACAGCTGTTCCTGATAGGCCGCGCGGGTGGTTTCCCACAGCTGGTCCAGTTCCGCCTGGTCAAAGGTGCCTGCGCGCTTCATCTGGTTGGCCTTGACCTCCATCAGGGTGTTGGCGGCCTGATCGCCGCCCATGACGCCGATCTGGTGGTTCGGCCAGGCGAACAGCAGCCGCGCGTCAAAGGCCCGGCCGCACATGCCATAATTGCCCGCGCCAAAGCTGCCGTTTACCATCACGGTGAACTTGGGAACGTGCGAGCAGCTTTGCGCCATGATCATCTTGGCGCCGTCCTTGGTGATGCCGCGCCGCTCATAGTCCTGGCCGATCATGTAGCCGGTGATGTTCTGCAAGAAGACCAGCGGGGTGTTGTTCTGGTTGCACAGTTCGATGAAATGCGCGCCCTTCAGGCTGGAATCGTTGAACAGCACCCCGTTGTTGCCAAGGATCCCCACCTTGTAGCCCCAGATATTGGCAAAGCCGCAGATCAGGGTGGTGCCGTAATCCGGCTGGTATTCGTGAAACCGGCTGCCATCGACGATGCGGGCGATGACCTCGCGCATGTCGAACTGGGTTTTGATGTTGTCTGGGATGATGCCGTAAAGCTCTTCGGGGTCATAGGCCGGGGGCTCGGGCATCTCGCGCTGGATGGCCCATTTCTGCGGATGTTCCCATTGCGCGACGATCTCGCGGCCGATCAGGATGGCCTCGTCCTCGGTCGCGGCCGGATAGTCGCAGGTGCCGGATACCGAGGTATGCATCCGCGCGCCGCCCAGGTCTTCGGTGCTGACGATCTCGCCGGTGGCTGCCTTGACCAGCGGCGGGCCGCCCAAGAACACCGCGCCGGTGCCCTGAACGATCACCGAATAGTCCGACAGCGCCGGAATATAGGCGCCGCCCGCCGTGCAATGGCCAAAGACCAGCGACAGCTGCTTGACCCCCATCTTGGACAGGATCGCCTGGTTGCGGAACATGCGCCCGGCCATGTGCTTGTCTGGGAACAGATCCGATTGCAGCGTCAGATTGCCGCCCGCGCTGTCGCACAGGTGGACCATGGGCAAGCGGTTTTCGATGGCAATGTCCAGCGCGCGGACAAATTTCTTGATGGTCAGCGGATACCAGGCGCCGCCCTTGACCGTGGGATCGTCGGCGCGGATGATCACCTCGCGCCCGGAAACCACGCCGATGCCGACGATGCCGCTGGCCGAGGGGCTTTCGCCGTCATAGTCCATGTTGGCCGCCAGCGAGGACAGTTCGAGGAACGGCGTGCCAGGGTCGATCAGCTTTTCGATCCGCTCGCGCGGGCGCATCTTGCCCTGTCTGGCCAGCCTTTCCAGATCGCGGGCCGGGCGGGCGTGGCGGGCGGCCTCTTGCCTTGCGCGGAATTCGGCGACCAGCGCGCGGTTGTGCGCGGCATAGTGCCGGAACTCGGCCGAGGCGGTGTTGATGCGCGAGACGATCTTTCTCATGCCGCGTCCCCCTTGGACAGCGTCTCCAGCCGCGCGATCACGGCGTCCTTGTCAAAGGTGGCACCTTCGGCAAAGGCGATGTCCGCCACCACCCCGTCGCGCGGCGCTTTCAGCGCGGTTTGCAGCTTCATGCTTTCGATGGTCACCAGCGTCTGACCGGCGGTCACCGCATCGCCGGGCGCCGCATGGACAGACACGACGGCGCCCGGCATGGGGGCGCGCAGCTCGTCTTCGGCAGCGCCCTGGCCGGCAGCCTCGGCGCGCGGGTCGATGCGGCGCAGGCGGAAGGTGCGGCCCATGTGGCGCACCATGGTTTCGCTGTCATCGCCGGCCAGAACCGGGCGGGGGGCGGTGCGGTCGATGACATGGATACGCCCGTCGACCGACAGGGTCAGCGGGTTGCGGGCGATCACCGCAATCTCGTGCTGGGTCTCGCCAAGGGTGAATTTCACCGCCATCAGTTCCTCCACTGTCCCATGCTGGCGTAGGGCTCGGGCACATTGTCGATCAGCTGCGCGAAATGGTGATCGGCCAGAGCTGCGGCGATCAGCACCCGGTCCAACGTGGCCGGGTCGGGCGCGGGCGGTGCCAGATCGGCGGCGTGCCGGGCGACGAATGCGGTGGACAGATCGCCCGCGCGAAAGGCCGGATGGTCCAGCACCCGCGCCAGATAGTCGATGTTCGTGCCCACCCCCAGCAGCGCCAGATCCTTCAGCGCGGCGATGGACCGGTCCACCGCCTGAGCGCGGCTATCGCCATGCACCACCAGCTTGGCCAGCATCGGGTCGAAATCCGATGTGACCTTCTGGCCGGGGTCCAGCGCGTTTTCAAACCGCAGCCAATCGGCCTGTGGCACGTCCAGCCGGCGGATGGTCCCGGTTTCGGGCAGGAAGTTGTTTTCGGGATCTTCGGCGCAGATCCGGCATTCGATGGCATTGCCATGCAGCGGCACCTCGGCCTGCGGCATCGGCAGGCCGCGCCCTTCGGCAATGGCCAGCTGTGTTTCCACAAGATCAAGGCCGGTGATTTCCTCGGTGACGGGATGTTCGACCTGCAGCCGCGTGTTCATTTCCAGAAAGAAGAACCGCCCGTCGGCGCCCAGGATATATTCCACCGTCCCGGCATTGCGATACTGCGCCGCCGCCGCCAGCCGCACGGCCGAGCCGCAGATTTCATCCCGCAGGGCAGGGGGCAGGTTGGCGGCTGGGGCTTCCTCGATGATCTTCTGGAACCGGCGCTGGACGGAACATTCGCGTTCCCACAGGTGGATCGCAGCCCCCGCGCCATCGCCCAGAACCTGCACCTCGATGTGGCGGGGGTTTTCGACGAACAGCTCGGCATAGACGCGGCCGTCGCCGAAATAGCGCAGCGCCTCGCCCGAGGCGATGCGGGCAGCCTCGCGCATCTCGCTGGCCGAATGGACGATGGACATGCCCTTGCCACCGCCCCCGGCGGCGGCCTTGATCAGCAGCGGAAAGCCGATCCTTTCGGCGTCGCGCGCAAAGGCCTCCAGATCGTCGGTCGGCATGACAGAAGGGGCCACCGGCACCCCGTGCCGTTCGGCAAAGGTGCGGGCGGAAATCTTGTCGCCCATCAGCTCGATCACCTCGGCCGAAGGACCGATGAAGATCAGCCCCGCATCTTCCACCGCCTTGGCAAAGCGGGCATTTTCCGACAGGAAGCCATAGCCGGGATGGATGGCATCGGCCCCCGTCGCCCGCGCGGCGGCGATGATCTGGGCGCCATCCAGATGGGCGGCGACCGGCGTGTCGCCGCGCAGCTCCACCGCCTGACCGGCCATGCGGACATGGGCGGCGCGCGCTTCGGCCGCGTGATGGACAGCGACCGAGGCGATGCCCAGCCTGTCCAGCGTGCGGATGATCCGGGCGGCAATCTCGCCCCGGTTGGCGATCAGCACCTTGGTGATCCTGGCGGTCATGCGCGGGCCTCCTTTGCCCAGGGTTCCAGCGGGCCATCGGGGGCCAGCCAGGCGGCGGGAACGGGAACCGGCATGTCCAGCAGCACCTGCGCCAGCGCCTTGCCCTGCGGGTCGTGGCGCAACGAGGCAACGCCGCCCCCCCCCAGCGCGCTGTGCAGCATCAGGTTGATCCCCGGCAGGCCCGGCCAGCCAAAGCGTTCGACCCGCGCGGGCGCATGATGGGCGAACCAGTCCGCGACCGCCTGCGGTGTGACGGCGGCCAGAATGGCGGGCAGAAAGGCCGGATCGCGGGCGATGATGCCGATATTGGCAATGTCGCCCTTGTCGCCCGAGCGGCCATGCGCCAGCGCGATCAGCGGCACCCGTGGCCCGGTGATCGGGGCACTGTCCACCGGATCGGGGGAATAAGGCGCGGCATCCCGCGCCAGCACAAAGGGCACGGCAATGCGGCCCGCGTCATCCTCGATCATCGGGGTGATGCGGGCCTTGTCGGCCAGAAAGCTGAACAGCCGCACCACGGGCTGCGGTTTCGGGCGCCCCCCGGCAAAGCCGGTCAGGCTTTGCACCATCGCGGTGGCGGCGGGGAAAATCTCGCGCCCGAAAATCTCCAGCGCATCTTTCGACGGGCTGCGCACGGCGATCTTCAGCACGACCTCACGCGCCCCGCGGGCCTGCGATTGCGCGCCATAGGCCGATTCCGCGCCCAGCACCTCGACCGAGGTTTCACGAAGCCCCGGCAGGCCCGCAGCTGCGATCAGGCGGGCCGCGCGGGCAAGGATCGCGGCGCCCACTGCCTCGGCCTTGGCCACCGCATCGCGGCCGGCGATCATCATGGTGATGGAACTGCGCCAGCCATCGCTGAACGTGGCGGAAACCTTCAGGCTGCCCGTTGGCGCCCGCCCCCGCGCACCAGACACGCGCACGCGGTTTTCCCCCGTCGCCGTGATGCGCAGATCGCGCCAGTCGCAGGTGACATCGGGAAGGACATAGGCGCCGGGGTCGCCCACCTCGTAGACCACCTGTTCGGCAATGCTTGCGGGCGTGATCAGCCCGCCGGTGCCTTCGGGCTTGACGATTTCAAAGCTGCCATCGGCGGCGCAGAGCGCGATGGGAAAGCCCATGTCGTCCCAGCCCGGCACCTGCCGCCAGTCGGTGAACACGCCGCCCGTGCATTGCGTGCCGCATTCGATGACGTGACCGGCCAGCGAGCCGCCCGACAGCTGGTCATAATCCTGCGGGCCCCAGCCGAATTCGTGGATCAGCGGCCCTAGCACCAGCGCCGAGTCGACGCAGCGCCCCGTGACCACCACATCGGCCCCGCGCGCCAGCGCCTGCGCGATGGGAAAGGCGCCGAGATAGGCATTCACGCTGGCCAGCTTGCCCGGCAGGGGGGCACCGCTGAACATCTCGGTGATGCCGGGGCGCATCTCCTCGATCTGCGGGGACAGGTCATCGCCCTCGACCAGCGCGACCTTCAGCGGCACGCCCAGTTCTGCAAACAGCGCCACCAGCGCATCGCGGCAGGCGGCGGGATTGACACCGCCGGCATTGGTGACGACGCGGATTTTCCCGGCCGCGATCTCGGCCGCCAGCGGGCGCATCACCAGCGAGACGAAATCGGTGGCATAGCCTGCGGCCGGATCGCGTGCCTTCATCCGGGCCAGGATCGACATGGTGATCTCGGCCAGGTAATCCATGACCAGATAGTCGATCCCGCCCGAGCGGACGAGCTGTGCCGGCCCTTCGGGCGTATCGCCCCAGAACCCCGCCCCGCAGCCGATACGAACGATACGGTCCATGATCAGCGCCCCGTCCACTCGGGTTTGCGCTTTTCGGCAAAGGCCTTGAACCCTTCGCGCGCATCCTCGGTGCGGGCCATGTTGGCCAGCATGAACTGGGCATATTCCAGCGCCGCATCGGTCGTCATTTCCCGCACCTTGCGCAGGCCCTGCTTGCCAAGCCGGATGCCGGTGGGAGACTTGTCGGTGATGCGGCCCAGCAGCCAGGCCATCTTGTCATCCAGCTGATCGGCCGGGACGGCATAGTTCACCCAGCGCTCGGCGGCGGCTTCGGCCCCGGTCACAGGCTCGCCTGTGATGCACAGCTCCATCATGCGGCGGGGCGGGACGACGCGCAAAAGGAACGGCAGGATCATGGCGGGGAACAGGCCCACCCGCACCTCGGTCACGCCGATCATCGCACTGTCCACCATCACCGCCAGATCGCAGGCGCAGACTAGGCCCATGCCGCCCGCCAGCGCATGGCCATTGACCCGCGCGATCAGCGGCAGGCGGCAGGCCTCCATCCGCCGCAGCAGGCGCGCGACGTAATGGCGGGGGTCGGCCACGTCGATGGTAAAGGGCGTGCCATCTGCCGCCGGGCGCAGATCGCCGCCCGCGCAGAAGGCCTTGTCCCCGGCGCCGGTCAGCACGACGGCCCGGATGCCGGGGTCCGCCTCGGCCGCATCCAGCGCCGCCTCGATCCCCAGCGCCACGGCCTCGTTCAGCGCATTGCGCAGCTCGGGGCGGTTGATGCGGATCGTCAGCACCGCGCCGTCGCGGACGGTTTCCACCGGATTCATGGCAAGTCCTCCCTCGGAATGAGTCGGCCTCATCCTGCCCCTATAAATGAGTAACATTCAGTAACCTGTCAACCGCCCCGGCGGGCACCCCTTGTTTTGCTGCATAAGCACAATGGATTTGGCAAATGACGCGGGGTCTCGCTGCAGTTGCGGCGATTGACCGGCCGGAATGCGCGGTGTTACAGATGAGCCAATCTCAATAACGATACTCACCGCCAGGGGGAGGAAACCTTGCATGACCCAGAATGATCAGAACCCGTTCGGCCTGACGCCCGATCAGCAGCAGCTGCTGGATCAGGTGGACCGCTTTTCCAAGGCCGAGCTTTACCCGCTGGCCCCCCGCATGGACGCCGAGGAATGGTGGCCCGACCACATCTTTCCCCGCATCGGCGAGATGGGCATGTTCGGCGCGACCATTCCCGAGGAATTCGGCGGCACCAACATGGATCTGCTGTCCTCGGGGCTGACCTTGCAGGCGATGGGGCGCTGGAACCATGCGCTGGCGCTTTCCTGGGTCGCGCATGACAACCTGTGCGCCAACAACATCTATCGCAACGGAACCGAGGCACAGCGGCGCAAGTATCTGCCGGGGCTATGTTCGGGCAAGCTGGTCGGCGCGCTGGGGCTGACCGAGCCGGGGGCGGGGTCGGATGCGCTGGGATCCATGCGCACCACGGCGCGGCGTGACGGCGATCACTATGTGCTGAACGGCCAGAAGCTGTATATCACCAACGGCCCGGTGGCCGATGTGCTGCTGGTCTATGCCAAGACCGACAAGGAAGCCGGCGCGCATGGCATTTCCGCCTTCATCGTCGAAAAGGGCATGCCGGGGTTCCGGGTTGCGCAAAAGCTGGTGAAGATGGGCTATCGTGGCAGCCCGACGGGCGAATTGGTGTTCGAGGATTGCCGCGTTCCGGCCGAAAATCTGGTCGGCGGGGAAAACCGCGGCGTGGCCGTGGTGATGAGCGGGCTTGATCTGGAACGCGCCATGATCACGCCGCTGTGCCTTGGGGTTGCCGAACGCGCGCTGGATCTGTCGGTCGAATTTGCCAAGACCCGCAAGCAGTTCGGCAAGCCGATCGGCACCTTCCAGATGGTGCAATCGCACCTGGCCGAGATGTATACGGCCGTCGAGGCGATGCGGGCCTATACCTATCGCGTGCTGGCCGAGGCGGGCCCCATGGAACAGGGCGGCGGCGGTCGCGGCTATATCCACATGCTGACCGCCTCGGCGGTGATGTTCGTGGCCGATCAGCTGCACCGGGTGCTGGATCTGGCGGTGCAGGTGCATGGCGGGGCCGGCTATATCTGGGAGTCAGAAATCAACCGGCTGTTCCGGTCCACCAAGCTGCTGGAGATCGGCGCAGGCACGACCGAGGTGCGCAAGATGATCATCGCGGGCGAATTGCTGCGGGGGATGGGGCGTGACTGACGACCCGATGGCGCTGGGGCTGGACGATGTGGCGCTGGCCGGTCAACCGACGGTGTTTGCAAGCGATGCGCTGGCAGGCAAGCGGCTGCTGGTGTCGGGCGGGGCAGGCGGCATTGGCCGGGCGGTGGCCTGGCTTGCGGGCCGCTGCGGGGCCGAGGTGATCATCACGGGGCGCGACCGCGCCAAGCTGGATGGCGCGGTGGCCGCCATGACAGCGGCAGGGCTGCGCGTGCAGGGCCATGTCGTCGATATCCGCAAGCCCGAGACGGTGGCCGACCTGTTCACCGGCCCGGTGGCCGAGGCGGGAGGCATCGATCTGCTGGTCAATTCGGCTGGCGGTCAGTTTCCGCAGGCGGCCATCGACTTCTCGCTCAAGGGCTGGAACGCGGTCATCGACAACAACCTCAACGGCACCTGGCACATGATGCAGGCCGCCGCCCGGCACTGGCGCGATGCGGCCCGGCCCGGCAGCATCGTCAACATCGTGGTGGTGGTGGACCACGGGCTTTATGGGGTCGCCCATACCATCGCGGCGCGATCGGGGGTGATCGGGCTGTCGCGCGCGGTCGCGGTGGAATGGGCACCGCTGGGCATCCGCGTCAACTGCATCGCGCCGGGGGCGATCGAGACCCCGGGCTGGCGGGTCTATTCCCCCGAGGCGCGGGCGACCTATGCGCGGTCCAATCCGATGATGCGCGCCGGGACCACCTGGGAAATCGCCGAATCGGTGATCTGGATCGGTGGCCCCTCGGGCAGCTTTGTCACGGGCGAGACGGTGAATGTCGCAGGCGGATCGCAGCTGTGGGGGGAAACCTGGACGACCGGACGGCCCGACTGGTTCCGCCCGGCCTGATCCTGGCGGGGGGCAGGTCACGCCCCCGCCCCCCTGTCAGCCGGCATATTCGCGGTCGGTCACCTTTTCCATCCAGTCGACGGTGACGCCGTCGATGGCTTCGTGAATGGCGATATGGCTCATGGCGGTGTCGGGCGCGGCGCCGTGCCAGTGCTTTTCGCCTGCGGGAAACCAGATCACGTCGCCTTGGGCGATTTCCTTGACGGGCCCGCCTTCGCGCTGAACAAAGCCGCGCCCGAAGGTCACGATCAGCGTCTGCCCGGCCGGATGGGTGTGCCAGGCTGTGCGCGCGCCGGGTTCAAAGGTGACATGCGCCCCGGCAGCGCGGCCCGGATCCTCGGCCTGAAACAACGGGTCGATCCGCACCGTGCCGGTGAAATATTCCTCCGGTCCTGGACGCGAAGACCTGCTGCCGGCGCGGGTGATCTTCATGGCACTCTCCTTGAACTGGGATCCTGGACATGTGGCTGCGGGCGGGGCGCGCCCACAGGGTCCAACCTTGCACAAGGGGCGGTGGGGTGCCAGCGCGATCCGCGCATTCGGTCACATCTTCAGGTTGCGCCAGTCAGCGCACGGCAGGCACCTTCTTGAGATAGGCGGCAACGGCGGCACGATCTTCCTCGGGCAATTGCGAGAAATTGCCGACCACCAGCGCCATATGTCCGCCTGCGCTGTCGAAATCGGGGGTAAAGCCGCTGGTCAGGTATTCGACGATCTCGGCTTCGGACCAGTCCAGCCCGCCGGGGGTGATGTTGGGCACCCGCCCCTTGCCGCTGGCATCCGGCCCGCCGCCCAGCCAGCGCGCCCGGTCCGGTGCGCCGGTCAGCGCGTTGCGCGGCGTATGGCATTCGCCGCAATGGCCCAGCACCTCGGCCAGATAGCGGCCACGCATCTCGGCCTCGGTCAGCCCGTCATCCGGCACCACCCAGCCACTGCGGCCAAAGGCCAGCTTCCACAGCCCGATGCCGCGCCGGAATTTCAGCGGCAGGGGCAGCTCGTGCGGCTGGCTGGCGACGGGCGACAGGGGCAGGGTGGCCAGATAGGCATGAAGATCGACCATGTCCTGCGGCGCCATCCCGCGATAGCTGTCCCAAGGGAAGGCGGGGTAGTAATGCTGCCCTTCGGGCGAGACGCCCCGCATCACCGCATCGGCCAGCGCCGTCACCGACCAGCCGCCAATGCCTGCGACCGGATCGGGCGATATATTCGGCGCAAGGAAGGTGCCGAACGGGGTTTCGAACCGCTGGCCCCCCGACAGCACCAGTTTGCCCTCGCCCTCGGCCCCTGGCGCCATGTGGCACGAGGCACAGCCGGCCGCCGTGAACACCTGCTGGCCATGGTCCACAGACGGGTCCAGCCCGGCGAACAGGTCGGGGTCGATCTGGTTCGGACGCGTCAGCACCCAGAAGGCGGCACCGCCGACAAGAAGGGCTCCGATCAGGAAATAGCGCAGGCGGGTCAAGCTGCTGTCCTCCCAAGGCGCCGCGGCGCGGCCTGGATCACGCCCCTTGAACTGTGCCCCGAACCGCAAGGTCTGTCCAGCGTCCTGACCCGGCCCGGCCTATGGTCGGATACGCGGCACGCCGCCCGAATTCGGGGTCAGCGCCTCGGGCCAGCCGAACAGCCATTCGAACCCGGCGATGGCCAGGCACAGGGCGATCACCACGACCACCAGCACCACCTGCCGCACCGATGGCGGCCGGCGCACCCAGCGGGCCATGCGCAGGAACCAGACCGGCCACATGCGTCAGGACGGCAGGAAGCGCACCTTGCCGATGTAGGGCAGGTTGCGGTTGCGCTGTGCAAAGTCGATTCCATAGCCCACGACGAATTCGTCGGGGATCTCGAACCCGGTCCAGGTGGCCTTCATGTTCACCTCGCGCCGGCTGGGCTTGTCCAGCAGGGCGCAGATCTCCAGCCGCCGCGGCTCGCGCGAGAGCAGCAGGTTCTTGACATGATGCAGCGTAAAGCCGGTGTCGACGATATCCTCGACGACCAGCACGTCGCGGCCCGCGATCTCGCCGCGCAGGTCTTTGAGGATCCGCACCTCGCGGCTGGATTCCATGGCATTGCCATAGCTGGATGCCTCGAGGAAATCGACCTCGACGGGCAGGTCGATCTCGCGCACCAGATCGGCGATGAACACGAAGGATCCGCGCAGCAGGCCGACCACGACCAGCTTGTCGGTATCGTGGAAATGCGCGGTGATCTCGCGCGCCAGTTCCTCGACCCTGGCCGCAATGGCCTTGGCCGAGATCATCTGGTCGATCACATAAGGCTTTTGCGACATGGCCGCCCCTTGATTTCCGTGCCTTCTTTCCCCCATAGGGCAGGGCGCAGCCTTCCGCAACAGACCCGAGGCCGATGCCCACCCATCACGAGACCCGCCGCCTGCCCTATACCGCCCGCCAGATGTATGATCTGGTGGCCGATGTCGCGCGGTATCCCGAATTCCTGCCCTGGAATGCCGCGGCCCGCATCCGCAGCCGCACCCCGCTGGAGGGTGGCCGCGAGAGGATGGAGGCCGATCTGATCATCAGCTTCAAGGTGTTCCGCGAACGCTTTGGCAGCCGCGTGGTGCTGGATCCGGGCGCGATGACGGTGGACACGGAATATCTGGACGGCCCGTTCAGGCACATGAAATCCACCTGGGCCTTTCGCGACCGCCCCGAGGGCGGCTGCGAGGTGGAATTCTTTGTCGATTTCGAATTCCGCAACGCGATCTTGCAAAAGGTGATCGGCGTCGTGTTCAACGAGGCGATGTTGCGCATCGTGCGCGCCTTCGAGGACCGGGCAAAGGTGCTTTACGGCGGCTGACGTGATGGGCCGCCGCAGGCAAGCGCACCCGGCGCCCTGCCGCTGCTTGACGCGTGCCTTGCCCCGACGGGCGCGATCCGCCTAAAGGCGGATCACGCGCACCGTCTGGCCAACGGCAGACAGCGCGATTTCCCCCCGGCACAGGCGCAGCGCGTCCTGGCCGAACACCTCGGCCCGCCAGCCGCGCAGGGCCGGAACGTCACGTTCCCCCGCCGCGATGGCATCCAGATCCGAGGTCGGCGCGATCAGCTTGGCGGCAACGCCCGAGTCCTCGGATTTCGCCTTGAGCAGCACGCGCAGCAGATCGGCCAGCGCCGGGTTCACCTGCAACTGATCGCGGCTGGTGTCGGGGCGGGGCATGTCCTCGGGGCGCATCTCGGTGCCGGCCTTGACGGCGGCCAGGATGCCATCGGCAATCTCGCCCTTGCGCGCCTCGCGCAGCAGAAGGCGGGCGCGGTTCAGCTCCTCGATCGTCGTGGGGCGGGTCGAGGCCAGTTCCAGCAGCGCATCGTCCTTGAAGATGCGCGAGCGCGGGATGTTGCGGCTTTGGGCATAGGCCTCGCGAAAGCGGGCAAGTTCCTTGACCACGGCCAGAAAACGGCCTGAGGTCGTGCGCGTCTTGACCCGCATCCAGGCATCTTCCGGCGTGACGGTATAGGTCGCGGGATCGGTCAGCGTTGCCAGTTCTTCTTCGACCCAATGGGTGCGGCCGGTCTTTTTCAGCTGCGCCGAGAGGCTTTCGTAGATCTGCCGCAGATGGGTGACATCGGCCAGCGCATATTCGCTTTGCGCCTTGGTCAGCGGGCGGCGGGACCAGTCGGTGAAGCGGCTGGTCTTGTCCAGATCGGCGCGGGTGATCTTTTTCACCAGCGTCTCATAGCCGGCCTGCTCGCCAAAGCCGCAGACCATGGCGGCGACCTGGGTGTCAAACAGGGGGGTCGGAAAGACGCCGCCTTCGACGAAGAAGATTTCCAGATCCTGCCGCGCGGCGTGGAACACCTTGACCGTCGCCTCGTGGCGCATCAGGTCATAAAGCGGCTCCAGCGACATGTCGGTCCCGACGATCGGGTCGACCAGAACCGCCAGCCCATCCTTGCCGGGCAGCGCCAGCTGGATCAGGCAGAGCTTGGCCCAATAGGTCCGCTCGCGCAGGAATTCGGTGTCTATGGTGACATAGGGTTGCGCCTTGGCCAATTCGCAGAACTCGGCAAGGGCTTCGGTCGTGGTGATGGTCTGCATCTGTCCTCGTGGCGCGGGGATATCCCGCTTGGCCCGGCGGCTGGTTGTCAAGACTTAGACGGGTGCGGGACAAATGAAAAGCCCGTGATCGGGGTGGCGGCGTCGCAGGGGGGCTGTCTGCCCCCCACCGATGCCGGTTGCACCGGCATCGCCCCCCGAGGGTATTTGGGGAAGGTGAAACGGCAGACGCTCAGGCGCGGTGGCGGGCCGCCCAGGCGCAGGTCGCGGCAATGCCGCCAAGCGGGAAAAGGTGAACCCCGGCGATCCCGTGGCGCGGCTGGCTGGCGATGGTGTGCAGCATCGCGGTCGGTTCGTGGCGCTGCACAAGGCGGCGCAGGTCATAGGGGCGGCGCTTGAGCACCTGAAGGCTTGGCCCGATTCCGCAGGCCAGCGCATAGCGCATCAGCGTGCCCAGCCGGCCAGGCCCCGCGGCGCCCAGGCGGATCGGCAGGTCGATCCCGGCTGCCGCGATGCGGGCGGCCCAGTCCAGCACCGGCGCGGCGTCAAAGCAGAACTGGGTGACGATGGCCATCCGCGCATCGCTGCGATTGGCGAAGTCCTGTTTCAGGCGCAGCGCGGCCATGGCCGCGCGGTCCGATCCGTCGGGGTCAAGATCGCGGCTGCCTTCAGGGTGGCCGGCCACATGCAGATCGGTGAAGCCGTCGAACAGGCCGGTTTCCAGCAGTTGCATCGCGGCATGGAAATCGCCGCGCGGCCGGGCGATGCCGCCGCCCAGCACCAGCGCCTGCCGCACGCCGGCCTGATCGCGGTAGCGCGCCAGCCAGTCGGCCAGCGTCGTGCGGTCGGGGATCGAGCGGGCGGGGAAATGCGGCATCGGCTCGAACCCGTCGCGCCGCAGGCGGCTGGCGGTGGCCAGCATGTCCGCGATGGGCGTGCCGTCAATATGGGCAATACAGACCCGCGTGCCCTGAGGCAGCAGGGCGCGGAAATCGGCCACGGTGGCGGCGCTGCGCGGGGTCACTTCGATGGAAAAGCCATCCAGCAGGGCGGCAAGGGCAGGGGGTGGCAGATCGCGGGGCATGGCGCGTCTTGGCTTGGGGCGGGCGATGTGCCCGCGATGAACAACCGGCCCTCCGCCCCCTTCGGAAGGACCGCACGGATCCCCCCGTCAGTCCTGTTCGCGGGCCTCGCGGTCCTGCCAGCGGCCACGAAAGCCCTGGGCGATCACGAATTTCTCGGACGAATCCGACCGCGAGGCGGGTGGCTTGACGTTCGCCACCTTGGTGAAGTTGCGCTTCAAGGTTGCCTGCAATTCGTTTTCCGCCCCGCCGGCCAGAACCTTGGCGACGAAGGTGCCGCCCTCTTCCAGCACGTCAAAGGCGAATTCCGCCGCCGCCTCGCACAGCGCGATGATGCGCAGGTGATCGACCTGACGGTTGCCCGAGGCCGCGGCAGCCATGTCGGACATCACCACATCGGCCTTGCCGCCCAGCCAGCCCTTGACCAGATCCTCGGCATCGTCGGCGAGGAAATCCAGCTGGTGCAGTTCCACCCCCGAGATCGGTTCCACCTCTTGCAGGTCGACGCCGATGATGCGGCCCACCGGCTTGCCCTTGCGTTCCCCCAGCGCGTTGATGCGCGGCACCGCCACCTGACACCAGCCGCCCGGCGCGCAACCCAGATCGACGACGCGGGCGCCGGGTTTGAGAAAGCCGTAGCGGTCGTCCAGTTCCATGATCTTGAAGGCGGCGCGGCCGCGAAAGCCCTCTTTCTTCGCCCGCTGGACATAGGGGTCGTTCAACTGCCGCTCCAGCCAGAGGGTGGAGGACAGCTTGCGCCCCTTGGCGGTCTTGACGCGGACGCGCAGATCGCGCTGGCCCCGGCCGGAAGTGTTTTTTTCGCTCATTTGTACGGCCCGTCTCCAAGAACGCCATCGGCGCTCATCTGTGCGTAAAGCAGCCCCTCGCGCAGGCCGCGGTCGGCGACCGACAGGCGGTCGGTCGGCCAGCAGCGCATGAGAGCCTGAAGGATCGCGGCGCCCGACATGATCAGCGTATGCCGGTCGCGCCCGATGCGCGGATCGCTGCGCCGGCCCTCGGGGCCAAGCGAGAGATAATCCTGAATCACCGTGTCGATCTGCGCCGAGGTCATGGTCAGCCCGTCAACCTTGGTGCGGTCATAGCGGCGCAGGCCCAGAAAGCTGGCTGCGACCGTGGTGATGGTGCCCGAGGTGCCGATGATCTGGAACCCTTCGCGCGGGTTGTCGGAATTATAGGGCGAGAAATTCGCCAGCTGTTCCTCGAAATACCAGCTCATCAGGGCAAAGCGGGCGGAATCGCTTTCGACATCGCTGAACTGCTCGCGCAGCGTCGCAACCCCAAGCGGGACCGAGATCCAGTCGACCACCCGCGCCTGCGGCCCTTCGCCATGGGTCTTGAAGCCGGCATGAAAGCGCATCAGCGCCTTGGGCCGGTCATGGGCAGGAACGCCGGTCAGATCCAGCCAGACAAGTTCCGTCGATCCGCCGCCGATATCGACGACCAGCAGCTGTTCCGTGCGCGTCTGCACCAGCGGCGCACAAGAGACGACGGCCAGCCGCGCCTCTTCCTCGGGGGGGATGATTTCCAGCGAAAGACCGGTCTCGCGCCGGATCGCGCGCATGAAATCGCGCGAGTTGCTGGCACGCCGGCAGGCCTCGGTCGCGACAAGGCGCATCCGGTCGACGCCATGCACCTCCAGCTTCTTCTGGCAGATGCGCAGCGCCTGCACCGTGCGCCCCATCGAGGCGCGCGAGAGCCGGCCCGAGCTTTCCAGCCCGACCCCCAGCTGCACCGTCTTGGAGAAGCTGTCGACAACATGAAACTGACCGCCGCGCGGACGGGCGATCAGCATCCTGCAACTGTTGGTGCCGAGATCCAGCGCCGCATAGAGCGGCGCCGGGTCGGCGGTCTTGTGGGTGCCGGACGATTCGACCGGCCGGGCAGCACCCGCTGGTGCCGCCCGCTCAAGCGGGAACGCGTCCGCACCCTGGGGACGCTGGGGCGTCATTTCCGCCCTCCGATATCTGGTTGAGACCAAAGTAACCCCCGGAACCCGCTGGCGCAAGGGCCGGTGCTGCGCGCATGTGTGCCGCCGGGCGCGGCGGGTGCGGCAAAGGGCGATGCGCGCCTTGCCACGGGGGCGGGTGCGCGTCTGCCGGGGGCCAGAGTCCGGGCGCAAAACACCGCTTGGGCCGCACCCTCGCGTTGCGCCAGCGCGCATGATGGGCTATGGCGCGCAGCAACCCGTGATGGAGAGCGCCATGACCAGCACCAGCAGCACCGGACACAACGGCCTGACCTATGCCGATGCGGGTGTCGACATCGACGCCGGCAATGCACTGGTCGACCGCATCAAGCCGGCCGCCAAGCGCACGGCGCGTCCGGGCGTGATGGGGGGCCTGGGCGGTTTCGGGGCGCTGTTCGACCTCAAGGGTGCGGGCTACACCGATCCCGTTCTGGTCGCGGCAACCGATGGCGTGGGCACCAAGCTGCGCATTGCGATCGACACCGGCAATGTCGACACGATCGGCATTGATCTGGTGGCAATGTGCGTCAACGATCTGGTCTGCCAAGGGGCGGAGCCGCTGTTCTTCCTGGACTATTTTGCCACCGGCAAGCTGGATGTCGATCAGGCGGCCCGCATCGTCGAGGGGATCGCCGCGGGCTGCGAGGCCAGTGGCTGCGCGCTGATCGGCGGCGAGACCGCCGAGATGCCGGGCATGTATCACAAGGGCGATTTCGACCTGGCCGGGTTCGCCGTTGGCGCCATGGAACGCGGCACCGAACTGCCCGCAGGGGTGGCCGCGGGCGATGTGCTGCTGGGCCTTGGCTCGAACGGGGTGCATTCCAACGGCTACAGCTTCGTGCGCAAGGTGGTGGAACTGTCGGGCCTTGGCTGGGATGCGCCTTCGCCATTCTCGGACGGCATGCTGGGCGAGGCTCTGCTGGCGCCGACGCGGCTTTATGTCAAGCAGGCGCTGGCGGCGATCCGGGCAGGCGGGGTGCATGGGCTGGCGCATATCACCGGCGGCGGGCTGACGGAAAACCCGCCCCGCGTGCTGCCCGAAGGGCTGGCCTGCGCCATCGACCTTTCGGCCTGGGATCTGCCCCCGGTGTTTCGCTGGCTGGCGCAGACCGCGAACATGTCGGAACCCGAGTTGCTGAAAACCTTCAACTGCGGCATCGGCATGATCCTTGTCGTGGCCGCTGATCGGGCCGACGATCTGGCTGCCCTGTTGTCCGGGATGGGCGAGACGGTCGCGCGCCTTGGCACCATCGTGCCGGGCGAAGGGGTGATCTATTCCGGCAAGCTGCTGTGAAACGGGTCGCCATCCTGATCTCGGGCGGCGGATCCAACATGGTCCGCCTGGTCGAGAGCATGACCGGCGATCACCCGGCGCGGGCGGTTCTGGTGGCCTCGAACGACCCGGCCGCCAGCGGGCTGGACAAGGCCCGCGCCATGGGCATTCCGGTTGCCGCCGTCAGCCACCGCGATTTCAAGGGCGACCGGCCGGGATTCGAGGCCGCGCTCTTGCAGCATATCGAGGCGGCGCAGCCTGACATCTTGTGCCTTGCCGGCTTCATGCGGGTGCTGACACCCGAGTTCGTGCAGCGCTTCGAGGGGCGGCTTTTGAACATCCACCCCTCGCTGTTGCCGAAATACCCCGGCCTGCACACCCATCAGCGCGCGCTGGAGGCAGGCGACACCGAGGCCGGTTGCACGGTCCACGAGGTGACGGCGGTGCTGGACGATGGCCCGATCCTTGGACAGGCGCGGGTGCCGGTGCTGGCGGGCGATACTGCCGAGACGCTGGCGGCCCGCGTGCTGGTCAAGGAACATCAGCTGTATCCGGCCGTTCTGCGCCGGTTCGCGGCGGGCGACCGGACCCCGGTGATCCTGTAAGGCGGCTTGCGGCCCCTGTCCTGGCGGCCTAGGCTCGGCCCGTTCACAGGAGGTGCTGCCATGACCCAGACCGAAACCGCGCTGGCCGATCTGCTGCGCAAGGGCGAAGCCGGGGGCGCGCGCATCGGGCTTGCGCTGTCGCTGGATGGCAAGATGCTGTTCGCCCACCGCGCGGACGAGCGGTTCATTTCCGCCAGCGTGGTCAAGATTGCCATCATGGCCGAGGTGTTCCGCGCGGCGGATGCCGGGGTCTTGCGGCTGGATCAGCCGGTCACGGTGACGGCTGACATGATGGCGCCAGGCAGCGGCATCATGAACCATCTGGCGCCGGGATACACGCTGCAGCTGCGCGATGTGCTGTATCTGATGATGTCGATCAGCGACAATACGGCGACCAATATCCTGATCGACATGGCCGGCATGGACCGCATCAACGCGACCATGCAGGCGCTGGGGATGTCCGGCTCGGTGCTGGGGCGCAAGATGCGTGGTCGCCGGGCCATCGCGGGCGAGGCCGAGAACATCGCCGTTCCCGCCGATTATGATCGGCTGATCGGGGCCATCGTGAACGGCACCGCGGCCTCCGCCCCGGCCTGCGCCGAGATGATGGACCTGCTGCGCGGCCAGCAGAACGAACGCCGCCTGGCCCGGTTTCTGCCCAAGGGGGCGGATTGGGGGTCCAAGACCGGAACGGTCGAAGGCGTGGTGAACGACGCCGGTTTCCTGCGCACGGCCAAAGGGACGGCGGTGCTGAGCATGTTTACCGAAGGGTTCGAGCGCATGGTCGATGCCGAGGCGGTGCTGGGCGATCTGGCGCAGGCTGCGTTCCGTCTGGCGTGTGTGCTGGACTGAAAGCGGCGCAAGGGGGCCTTCCGGCTGGTCTGGGCGTTGGACGGAGAGGGGGCAGAGGGGCTGTCTGCCCCTCTTGGCCGTGCCGGCCAATTCACCCCGAGGATATTTTCGGACAGATGAAACACCGGGCCCGACAGCAAGTGGCGGCGGTCTCGGGCCCCGAGGGTTTATCGTCGCGCGGTCACATCGGTGGGGGGCGGCGGGCTGGCCAGTCGGTCGCGCGGTGAAAGGCCTGGCCGATCTGCAGGACGCGCCGGTCGGCGCCGCGCGGGCCGATGAGCTGGAAGCCCATCGGCAGCCCGTTGGTGCCAAAGCCTGCCGGGGCGGCAAGGGCGGGCAGACCCAGCAGGCTTGCGGGGACCACGACCTCCATCCAGCGGTGATAGGTATCCATCGCGGTGCCAGCGATGTCCTTGGGCCAGTCCCAGCCCTTGGGGAACGGCCAGACCTGCGCGACCGGCAGGGCCAGCACGTCGAACCGATCGAAGAGCCCGGCCGCGACGGCGTTCCAGTCCGAGCGGATGACCGAGGCGCGGTGCACTTCCATCGCGGACAGGGCAAGGCCGCGCTCGATCTCCCAGATCGCCTCGGGCTTGAGCTGGGCGCGGGTTTTCGGATTGGCGTGAAGCGGTGCGAGCTTTGCCGCAACCGCCCAGCTGCGCAGGGTGGTCCAGGCGTCCCATAGTTTCGCGGCCGGATAGGGCGCGGGCAGCGGGTCGACCGTGCAGCCCAGATCGGCAAAGGTTGCCAGTGCGGTCTGGCATAGATCGAGAATCCCCGGCTCGACAGGATAGGCGCCGCCCCAGTCGCCCAGCCAGCCGATGCGCAGCCCCTTGATGTCGGTGTCGAGGCCCTGGGCAAAGGGTTCCACCGGCCGGCCATGGGGCAGGCGCGGGTCGGGCACTGCCAGCACCTGAAGCAGCAAGGCGAGGTCGAAAATATTTCGCGCCATCGGGCCATCGGTTGCCAGCTGGTGCAGGAAGGTGTCGCCCACCGGATCGACCGGCACCCGGCCCCAGGTCGGGCGAAAGCCATAGACGTTGCAAAACCCGGCCGGGTTGCGCAGCGACCCCATCATGTCCGACCCGTCGGCCAATGGCAGCATTCGCGCCGCCAGCGCCGCCGCCGCCCCGCCGGACGATCCGCCCGCCGTGCGCGTCAGGTCATAGGGGGTGGCGGTCACGCCATGGACCGGGTTGTAGGAATGCGAGCCAAGGCCGAATTCAGGCGTGTTGGTCTTGCCGATCAGGATTGCGCCCGCCGCGCGCAGGCGGCGGGGCAGCATGTCGTCCTTGTCCGGCACGTTGTCCGCCAGGATCGGCGAGCCCCAGGTGGAGCGGATCCCCTTGACCCCGGCCAGATCTTTGACCGCCATCGGCAGGCCATGCAGCGGGCCGCGCTGGTCCATCGGCTCTGCATCGGCGGCGCGCGCCGCGGCCATCAGCGCATCGCGGTCCTGCAAGGCGATGATCGCATTCACAGGCCCGTTCACCGCCGCGATCCGGTCAAGGACGGCGGCCATCACCTCGGCGGCCGAGGTGTACCCGCTTGCCATGGCGGCCAGAAGTTCTGTTGCGCCCAGATCGATCAGCCCGCTCATCCTGCCCCCCGCACGTGTCCGGGGGGCAGCGTTTCACAGGCCCGCGGCGGCGTCCAGCCCCTTGGGGGCGCCTGGCTTGCGCTGTGTCTCGCGCCGGTCGGCGGCAAGGGTGCTGGCCGTCAGGTCGGGCGCCAGCGTGCGCATCGCATCGCAATGGGTCAGGAACACCTGTCCGGTCAGATCGTCGAGGAAGTGCGAGCGTTGCAGCCGGTCCATCACCGGGCCCTTCACCTCGGAGAGGTGCAGCCGGATGCCGGCATCCTTGAGCCGCGAGACGATCGATTCCAGCGTCTCGAGCGCCGAGGCATCGACGGCGTTGACCGCCGGGAACATCAGCACCACATGGCGCAGCGCCGGATTGGCCGAGACGGCGCCATAGATCGTGTCTTCCAGGAAGCGGGCATTGGGGAAATAGAGGCTTTCATCCACCCGGATCGACAGAACGTCCGGGGCGGTGACGACATCGTGCCGCTCGACATTGCGGAAATGCTCGGTTCCCGGCACCTGGCCGACGATGGCGACATGCGGGCGCGAGGTGCGGTACAGATGCAGCATCAGCGACAGGATGACGCCTGCGGTGATCCCGGCCTCGACCCCGACGCCCAGAGTGACAAGGATCGTCGCCGCCATTGCGGCAAAATCGGCGCGGTCATAGGACCAGGTCCGGCGCAAGGCGCCAAAATCCACAAGGCTGAGCACGGCGACGATGATGGTCGCGGCCAGCGTCGCCTTGGGCAGGAAGAACAGAAGGGGCGTGAGGAACATGGTGGCCGCCGCCATGCCGACGGCGGTAAAGGCCCCGGCGGCCGGCGTTTCGGCCCCGGCGTCAAAGTTCACCACCGACCGGGCAAAGCCCCCCGTGACCGGAAAGCCGCCCGAAATGGCCGCGCCGATGTTCGAGGCGCCCAGCGCCACCAGTTCCTGATCGGGGTCGATGCGCTGGCGCCGTTTGGCCGCCAGCGTCGAGGCAACCGAGACGGTTTCCACATAGCCCACGATGGAAATCAGCAGCGCCGGCACGGCGATCTGCGACCACATCGCCAGATCAAAGGGCGGCAGCGTCGGCATGGGCAGGCCGCGCGGCACATCGCCCACAATCGCGACGCCTTGCCCGCCCAGGCCAAGGCCCCAGGTGGCCAGCGTGGTGGCCGCCACCGCGACAACGGGGGCCGCGCGGGCGATGATATTGGCCGGCAACTCCGCCATGCCGCGCGATTTCAGGAAGGGCTTGAGCCGGCTGCGCGACCAGAACAGGAAGGCCAGCGCCGGCAAGGCAATCGCCATCGTCACCGGATTGACCTTGCCCAGCGCGCCGCCAATGGCCATCAGCGTATCCACCAGATTGTGTCCGCTGGCCTTGATGCCCAGCAGATGCGGCACCTGTCCGGCGGCGATCAGCAGGCCCGAGGCGGTGATGAACCCCGAAATCACCGGATGCGACAGGAAATTCGCGATGAACCCCAGCCGCAGCAACCCCATGCCCAGCAGCATCAGGCCTGACAGGAAGGCCATGGCAATCGCCGCACCCAGATATTCCGGGGTGCCTTGCTGGGCCAGCTGCCCGACCGAGGCCGCCGTCATCAGCGAGACCACAGCCACCGGCCCCACCGCCAGCGCGCGCGAGGTGCCGAACACCGCATAGACCACCAGGGGCGCGATCGAGGCATACAGCCCCACCTCGGGCGGCAGGCCGGCGAGCAGCGCATAGGCCAGCGATTGCGGGATCAGCATGATCGTCACGATCAGGGCGGCCAGCAGATCGCTGATCAGCGTGTCTCGGCTGTAGGTTCGGCCCCAGTCGAGGATCGGGAAATAGCGGCGCATCGGTCAAACTCCGTCCTGTCGCGCCATCATATAGAGGGTGGGGATCACATATTACAAGTCTTGAATGTGTAAATCGCAGCGCCGGGAAGGTTCTGCGCCTAGCGCCGCACCAGGCGCGCGCTGCCATAAAGGCTGTCCATCGTCACCTTGACCACCCGCATGGTGCCGTTGGACGCCGGGCTGTACTGCAGCTGGAACGGGAAATTCGTGCGCTCGGCCATTTCCTTGGGGCTGAAGCCTGCCACGCGGATATATTCGCCATCGCAGATCACGCCGTCCCCGGCTGGCCGCGGCGTCAGGGTGCGCACCTGCATGCGATAGCGCCCGTCATACAGCGTCAGGTCGGACTGGCATTCCTGCCCGGGGGGCACATCGCGCAGCGTGGCATAGATCGCAGTCAGCGTGTCGATGGTGCCGCGTTGCTTGCCCGGGTCGGCATCGGTGTCGCGGGCGGGCTTGGGCGGGTCCTGCCGTTCGATCCGGGGCAGGCCGCCGGACCAGACCACGACCTCTTCGGAATATTTCGACCCGATGCCGCCCGATTGTTCATAGCGGGCAGGCGACAGCCGGCCCGAGGACCGCGTGCCCTGCACCTTGGCATCGTAGTGCAGCTTGCGCAGCATCCCGGCCAGGCCCGTGGTGCGCACCGTCCCCGAGACGGCATAGGCGCTGTCGGTCTCGACCCCGGCAAAGACCAGCTCGCCCACCGCAATGCCGCGGATTTCCAGCGTGAACAGCGCATCTTGCCGCTTTTCCTGGGCAGGCGCGGGTTGGGCGGCCGCCAGCAGCAGCACGGCCAGCGGGGCGGCAAGGGTCAGGGCAGGGCGCATGGGCACTCCGGTTTGGGGCGCACCTCTGGACATGGCGCGTCGCTTGGGCACAGATACCCCCGGAAATGGCAGGGGGCACATGACATCTGCGTCACGCGCCCGCCATCGGCAAGGGTTTGCCAGAAGGGAAAGGTGGCGTGATGGAGCTTGATGTGCTGGCAGAGCGGCTTGCCGCAGGCGACCGGCGGGCCCTGGCCCGCGCGATCACGCTGGTGGAAAGTTCGCGCGCAGATCACCGCGCGCAGGCCGCCGCCTTGCTGGACCGGCTGGCGGGCCTTGGCCGTCAGGCGCTGCGGATCGGGTTATCGGGCACGCCGGGGGTGGGGAAATCCACCTTCATCGAGGCGTTCGGGCTGCATCTGACCGGCCTTGGCCTGCGGGTCGCGGTGCTGGCGGTCGATCCGAGTTCCGCGCGGTCGGGCGGCTCGATCCTGGGCGACAAGACGCGGATGGAATACCTCAGCCGCGATCCGAACGCCTATATCCGCCCCTCGCCCAGCCAGGCGCATCTGGGCGGCGTTGCCCGCCGCAGCCGCGAATCGGTCGCGCTGTGCGAGGCGGCAGGGTTCGATGTGGTGCTGGTGGAAACCGTGGGCGTCGGGCAATCCGAAACCATGGTGGCCGAAATGACCGACCTGTTCATCCTGCTGCTGGCCCCGGCCGGCGGGGACGAACTTCAAGGCGTCAAGCGCGGCATCATGGAGATGGCCGACATCATCCTGGTCAACAAGGCCGATGGCGATCTGAAACCCGTCGCCACCCGCACCGCCGCCGATTACGCGGGCGCCCTGCGCCTGCTGCGCAAGCGCCCGCAAGACCCCGAGGGCTTTCCCAAGGTTCTGACGGTTTCCGCCGTCGAAGGTGGCGGCATCGCCAAGGCCTGGGAAGAGATGACCGCCCTGGCCGACTGGCGCCGCGCGCAAGGTCACTGGGCCCGCCGCCGCGCCGAACAGGCCCGCCGCTGGTTCGAGGACGAGGTGCGCCAGGCCCTGCTGGCCCGACTGACCGAAGATCCCGCCCTGCGCGCCCGGATGGAAAGCGCGGGCCGGCGCGTCTCCGCCGGTGCGCTGTCGCCTGCTGCTGCGGCGCAGGACATCCTTTCCCACATGACGCCATGAAAGATCCACGCATGACCGATCCCAACCTGATCCGCCGCCAGCCATTCCCCGAGGGCCGCTCGCGCCCCGTGGCCTCGCCCATTCACCCGACGGTCGTCTGGGCGGCCGATACCCCGGACCAGCTGGACAATATCTATGAAAATCCCGGCACCGGCTTCACCTATGCCCGCGAAGCCCACCCGAACGCCGAGGCGCTGGCCCGGCGGCTGGATGCGCTGGAAGGCGGGCAGGGCGGTCTGGTGACCGGATCGGGCATGGCGGCCGTCACGGCGGCGCTGCTGGGCTGTCTGAAGGCCGGCGATCATGTGCTGGGGGGCGATCAGCTGTATGGCCGGTCCTTGCGGCTGATGGCCGAGACGCTGCCCGCGATGGGGATCGAGACCTCGCTGGCCGATCCGACCGATGCGGCGGCCTTTGCGCGGGGCCTGCGCCCCAATACCCGCGCCATCCTGATCGAAACGGTGTCGAACCCGACGCTGCGGGTGGCGGATGTGGCGGGCATTGCCGCGCTGGCGAAGGACCGCGGCATCCTGCTGCTGGTCGATTCAACCTTTTCCACCCCCCGCGCGGTGCGGGCGCTGGATCTGGGGGCCGATATCGTCATCCAGTCTGTGACCAAGCTGCTGGCGGGCCATTCCGATGTGACGCTGGGCTATGTGCTGGCCCGCGATCCGGCGCGGATGGCGGCGATCCGCACCCTGGCGGTGACCATGGGCCTGACGCCCAGCCCGTTCGATTGCTGGCTGGCGGAACGGGGCCTCTTTACCTTTGCCCTGCGCTATGATGCGGCGGAACGCAACGCGCGGGCGCTGGCCGATCACATTGCCGGTCTGCCGGGGGTTGCGCGGGTGATCTATCCGGGCCGGGCCGACCACCCTGACCACAACCGCGCCAGCGCCTTGCTGGGCGAGCGCACGGGCAACATGCTGTCCTTTGAACTGATCGGCGGGCGGGCTGCCGCCAATGCGCTGACCGCCGCCATGCCCGAGGTGCCCTTTGCGCCCACGCTGGGCGATGTGGCGACCACGCTGTCGCATCCGCCGTCCTCGTCGCACCGGGCGCTGAGCCCCGAAGCCCGCACGGCCATCGGCATCTCGGAAGGGTTCTTCCGCGTGTCGGTCGGGATCGAGGATGTCGAGATGCTCAAGGCCGACTTCACCCGCGGCATCGCGGCCGCCGCGGCGGTCTGAACCCGGACAGACAGGCCCGTCATGGGCCTGTTACCATCGGGTTGCAATACAGCGGAGCTGACAAGCCTGGGGCCGGACACGGGCCCGAATGCCGCGTGAACTGGGGGACGACATGGACAGCCCGATCGACGACCGCACGATGTCCGACCTGCTGGCGGCGGTGCCGATGCCGATGGTCGCGATCGGGCCGGATGCCCGCATCCTGATGCTGAACGCGCCGGCGCGGGCGGTGCTGGGCGAATGTATCGGCACGCATTACCTGATCGTCATCCGCCAGCCCGAACCTGTGGCGGCGCTTGAACGGGTTCTGGCCGGGGGCGAGGGCGGCGCGGTGCGCTGGCGCGCCACTGGTCCGGGGCGCGATACGATCTATCGCGGAACGGTGTCGCGGGTGACGGGGCTGGGCGTCACGCTGGCCTTCGAGGACATTTCGGAACTGGAACAGGCCGCCGACATGCGCCGCGATTTCGTGGCCAATGTCAGCCACGAGCTGCGCACCCCGCTGACCGCCCTTCTGGGCTTCATCGAAACCCTGCGCGGCGCGGCCAAGGACGATCCTGCCGCGCGCGAGCGGTTCCTGGGCATCATGGAGCGCGAGGCGCTGCGCATGAACCGGCTGGTCGCCGACCTGCTGTCGCTCAGCCGGGTCGAGGCCGAGGAACGGGTGCGCCCGACCGCGCAGATCGATCTGGCGGGGCTGGCGTCCTCGGTGCTTGCCACGCTGCGCGGCGTGGCCGAGGGCGCGGGCGTCGCGCTGGAACTCGACGTGGCGCCAGGGCTGCCCACGGTGCCGGGGGACGGCGACCAGATTACCCAGGTGCTGCACAACCTGGTTGAAAACGCGGTGAAATATGGCGCAAGCGGCGGCAAGGTCCGGGTCGAGCTGCGCGCTGTGTCCCAGCATCCGCAATTGCGCGGGCCGGGCGTGTCGGTTGCAGTGATCGACCAGGGCGAGGGGATCGACCCGATGCACCTGCCGCGCCTGACCGAACGGTTCTACCGCGTCGACAGCCACCGCTCGCGCGAGAAGGGCGGCACGGGGCTGGGGCTGGCCATCGTCAAGCACATCGTCAACCGCCATCGCGGGCGGCTGAAGGTCGAAAGCGAAAAGGGCAAGGGCAGCCGGTTCGAGATTGTCCTGCCCGTCCACTGACGCGGCAAGGGCTGCGGCGTCCTGCGCCGACCAACCGCGGCGCGTCTGCCAGCGGCGCCCCTGGACGCACACGCCGGCCGACAGCTCGCAGCGCGTCACGGCGGCCGGTTCCGTCTGACAGCCCCCGTCTGACAGCCCTTGTAAAACCCCCGGCGTTCCGCGATTGTTCCGGCCATGACGCAGCCCGACCCTACCCTTCGCCCAGACCGCCAGCCCGAAGACCAGGACCGCGCCCTGCGGCCCGAGCGGCTGGAGGATTTCATCGGTCAGCAAGAGGCGCGGGCAAACCTGCGGGTGTTCATCGAATCGGCCCGGATGCGGGGCGAGGCGATGGACCACACGCTGTTTCA
This sequence comes from Gemmobacter nectariphilus DSM 15620, assembly GCF_000429765.1. Lineage (GTDB taxonomy): Bacteria > Pseudomonadota > Alphaproteobacteria > Rhodobacterales > Rhodobacteraceae > Wagnerdoeblera > Wagnerdoeblera nectariphila. The sequence continues at coordinate 430,070 of NZ_AUCM01000003.1, forward strand.
CGGCCCCCCCGGTCTGGGCAAGACCACGCTGGCGCAGATCATGGCGCGCGAACTGGGCGTGGGGTTTCGCATGACCTCGGGGCCGGTTCTGGCCAAGGCGGGCGATCTGGCCGCGATCCTGACCAACCTTGAACCTCGCGATGTGCTGTTCATCGACGAAATCCACCGCCTGTCACCCGTCGTCGAGGAAGTGCTCTATCCTGCGATGGAGGATTTCGCGCTGGATCTGGTCATCGGTGAAGGGCCGGCGGCGCGGACGGTGCGGATCGATCTGCAACCCTTCACGCTGGTCGGGGCGACGACGCGGCTGGGCCTGCTGACGACGCCGCTGCGCGACCGCTTCGGCATTCCGACCCGGCTGCAATTCTACACCATCGACGAGCTGGACCTGATCGTCACCCGCGGCGCGCGCCTTCTGGGTGTGCCCTCGGACCCCGAGGGCACCTGGGAAATCGCCCGCCGCGCCCGCGGCACCCCGCGCATCGCCGGCCGGCTGCTGCGCCGGGTGGTCGATTTTGCGCTGGTCGAAGGCGACGGGCGACTGACCCAAGCGATTGCCGATCGCGCGCTGACCCGGCTGGGGGTGGATGATCTGGGGCTTGATGGCGCCGACCGGCGCTATCTGCTGCTGCTGGCCGAAAATTATGGCGGCGGTCCGGTCGGGGTGGAAACCATCGCGGCTGCCCTTTCCGAATCGCGCGATGCGATCGAAGAGGTGATCGAGCCCTATCTGCTGCAACAGGGCCTGATCCAGCGCACCCCGCGCGGCCGGATGCTGGCAGCCAAGGCCTGGCGCCACCTGGGCCTTGCTGCGCCGCGCGGACCAGGGCAGAGCGATCTGTTCGACGGCTGACGCGCGCCGGATGGGCAAGCGCGCGGCGCCCTCATGTTTCGCCTTGATCCAAATATCCCCGCCGGAGGCTCTGACCTTTCCACCAGAGAGCGGCCGGAAGTTGGGGCCCGATGCTGTCACAGGCCCGGCGGCACCCGAGGCTTGCTAACCTCTGTCATGTCCCTGGCCCCGGCTGCGGAAGCCTCCGGCGGGGATATTTGGATCAAGGCGAAATGCGCGCCTGAAGCGGAAAGGCGTCTGGCGCGGGCGGCCTCACGCTGCCAGATGCCGCAATCCTTGCGTCACATCCGTGCGCACCGCCAGCCGGAGCCCAGGTTCATCGCCCGCGCGCAGGGCGGCAAGGATGTGGCGATGGTGCTGCGGCGGCTCGTTGCGGCGCAGTCTGGCGTAAAGCGCGCGCATCGTCGGCCCCAGTTGCAGCCAGACCGTCTCGCAGATCGCCAGCATCGCCGGGGCCTGGGCGCGCAGATAAAGTGTGCGGTGGAATTCCAGGTTGGTGCGGATATAGGCGACCGCATCCTGCCGGGCCACCGCCTCGGCATTGAGGGTGTTGATCGCGGCCAGCCGGTCGATCAGCGCGAAATGGGCGCGGGGCAGGGCGCGGGCGGCCATCTCGGGTTCGATCAGCGCGCGAATCGCGGCCAGCTCCTCGATTCGCTCGGGGGTCAGTTCCGGCGTCGAGACCCGGCCCGAAGAGGACAGCGTCAGCGCCCCTTCAGCCACCAGCCGTTGCAGCGCCTCGCGCACCGGGGTGACGGAAATGCCGTGCTGTTCGGCCAGTCCGCGCAGGGTCAGCGCCTGACCGGGCGCGATTTCGCCGTGCATCACCTGGCTGCGCAAGACGCGATACAGGCGGTCATGCGCAGAGAGGGCGGAATCGGATGGGCGGGCTCGGATCACCATGATGCCATTGTCGGACCGGCGCGGGGGCGGTCAATCCTGAAAGCGCCAGCCGTGCAGCGCCGATCCATGGGTCTTGAGCCAGCGCCGCGGTGCCTCGTAGCCCGGCAGCAGCCCCGAGACCACCGCCCAGTAGCGCGGCGAATGGTTCATCTCGGCCAGATGCGCGACCTCATGGGCCGCGACATAGTCCAGCACTTCGGGCGGGGCCATGATCAGGCGCCAGCTGAACATCAGCCCGCCTGCCGCCGTGCAGGACCCCCAGCGCGACCGGGTATCGCGCAAGGTGATCCCGCTATGGCGCCGCCCCAGCGTGGCCGTATGGCGCGCAACCGACGATTCGATGCGGCTGCGCGCCAGAACGCGCAGGAAGGTCGCGACGCGCACCCCGGTCTGCGCCGGATCGCCTGGCACGATGAGCCCATCGGCGGACAGGCGCACGGCCCCGCGCGCAGGGCCTTGCACGATCGGACGCGCGATTCCCTCGACCGGCAGCAGGGCGCCGGGGGCCACACGCGCGGCCTGCGGAACCCTGGCAAGCGCCGCCGCGATCCATTCGGCGCGCGAGCGGGCAAAGGCCAGACCTTCCGATTCGCGCACCCGGGGCGGCAGCGTCAGCGTGACCTGGCCATCCAGCCCCGAAACCCGAAGCGAGATTCGCCGCGCCTGCGCCGATCGGCGCAGCGCGATGTCGATCTGGGGCGGCCCGCCGGGTGGGCCGGGAATGCGTGCCATGGGTCTTCCCTGAATTTCACCATCTAGGGATTTGACAGGCGGCGGGGGTTGTGACAAGGGATCGCGACTCTAGCCCATCCATCTCTTGCAAGGGAAAGACCATGCCCAAGGCAGAATGGGGCACGAAGCGCATTTGCCCGACCACCGGGAAACGCTTCTACGACCTCAACCGCACCCCGATCGTCAGCCCCTATACTGGCGAGATCGTCGATATCGAGATCGTCCGCCGCAAGGCCGCCGGCGCCATCATCGCGCAGGAGGCGAAATCGTCGGCCATCATGGACGACGATCTGGATGCGGATGATCTGATCGAATCCGATTCCGATGACGCGGATCTGGACGAAGAGCTGCTGGAAGACGACGACGACGAGACCGTCTCGCTGGACGATCTTGCCGATGTTGCCGGCGGCGAGGACGACGTCTGAGAAATCGTTACGGGGGGTGCATTTTTCCTCTTGCAGCCCCCCGGCGAACCGCCTAAACACCCCCTCACGAGGCGACGGTAACGGAAACGGATCGCAGCTTCGGACCTCCGGTGGGGCCATAGCTCAGTTGGGAGAGCGCTTGAATGGCATTCAAGAGGTCAGGGGTTCGACTCCCCTTGGCTCCACCAAACAAAACTAAGACTTACGATGCAAAAGACCCCGCCCACCGGCGGGGTTTTTGCTTTGGGGGACCAGCCGGGGAACAGGACAACCCGCCGGGGAACGACCCGGACTCGGGTCCTGTCCGAACAGCCTGTCAAAGCGGGCAGGGGCGGCCTGCACTTGCCGATTGCCAGCCTGCCGGCTGCGTATGCCGCCTTTCCCGCGCACGACATGCAGCAGAACTTGTCGCGGTGGCTCTTTCCCTGAAAGTTGACGCCGCACCACGCGCAGTTTCGACGGGCGCGCATCCGCTTCGCTGCAGTCTTGCAGTCCCGGCAGCAGTGAACCTGCGAATGGCGTGTTGGCCTGAAGGTGGTGGCGCAGTGCGGGCATGTCTTGTTGGCCGCCAGCAATCGCGGGCGACAGGACGCGGAACAATAAGCGGCATCTGCCCGCCGATGGGGTGAAATCTCCACCCCGCAGGTTGCACAGGTTCGGCCAGCCTTCTCATCAAGTAAAGCTTGCGATGTCAGGCTGTTGAAGTATGCCCTCTGGCAACGCTTGCCGCAGAACGAACGATTGGCCCTCACGTTGCCGAGTTCGCAGCCGCAATGTTCGCAGCGCGCAGTCAGATCCAGTGATACCCGCGCTTCTTCACTATGTGATCGAACAGATGGTCCTCGTTGGCCTCCTTGATCCTGTTGAGGTTCTTGTTGTGGGCATCCGCGCACAGTTCCCCGCAGAACTTGTGATGCCCCTCGGGCAATGGCTTGTGACAGCGAACGCAGCGGGTCCGCTCGATCAGGGTTCCGGCTTCCACGGTCCATTCCAGTTGCCCCTCGTTCCAGGTCGGCCGGGTGGCGTTCACCCGGCGGAAAGCATCGTCCATCAGATCGCGCGCCATGGCGTTGGCATCGGGCCAGCGCCAGCCCTGCAGGCACAGGTCAGACCGGATCGTATGGCGCAGCGGGCCTTCCAGCCCGAACAGCGTGGCGGTGGCGCCGCCTCGACGGCCAGCCGGCCAGCCCTTTCACCAGCGCCTCGAACCGCCCGGGCCCGGGTCGCCCGCGCAGGGCGTCCCGTTTGCGCCGCGCGCGCTTGAAGTCGCGGGCGGTCGCGTTCATCCGGTCACCAGGTCGGACAGTGCGGCGCTGATCGCGTGAATGCTGACCGGCGGCAGGGTTGCGACGCCTTCGGGCACCTTGGCCCGCTGCGCGCCCGCAAGCCAGGCCGCGTCCATGTCCATCAGGATGGTGACACGCCGCGGACCCAGCAGCAGGCGCATCAGGCGGGAGGCTTGCAGGGCAGGGGCTGTCCTGTCAACGCCATGGGCGGGATTATGTGGCCCCCGAAGCCGAGGCCCGCGAGCTGGGGCTGTGGGCCAGGGGACTTCATGATGCCCCGGGATTGGTGCGCGGGCGACAGACAAGACCGGACGCCCGCGATAGTTCTGGCACAAGGAGGCAAGGGCGCTTTGTGATTGAGGATGTCTTTCGCCAACCTGCTGCGCCGCTCTGATCGCATATCAGGCCAGTGCAAGAACCACCTCGGCGTCCTGACTGTCGTCGGGTTCGTAAGTCCGGGCGTCCGCCTTGGCTCCGACCGAAAGGGCCGCCATCAGATCCTCGCCTGCGTCAGAGGGGCGCCCCCCTGCTCTGCGCCGCGCAATCATGCACAGCGACTGCGCATGATTGCGCGGCTGGTGACGGCTGGCATCCTCCAGCCGAAGTGCTAGCGTCGCCCACCGGCGGGATACACGGCCTGCCCGTTGTCAACGGAGACGTCATGAAACTTTACTATTCCCCCGGCGCCTGTTCGCTGGCCTGCCACATCACGCTGGCCGAAACCGGGAAGCCCTTTGCGATCGAACGCGCCGACCTGCGCAGCAAGACCACCGAGACGGGTGCCGATTTTGCCGCGATCACCCCGCGCGGCGCCGTCCCGGCGCTGGAGCTTGATTCGGGCGAGGTTCTGACCGAAGGCGTTGCGATCATGCAGTTCGTGACCGACAACCTGACGCCGGGCGCGCTGCCCGCTCAGGGCACGCTGGAACGCGCACGCCTGCAGGAGACGCTGAACTTCATCGCCACCGAGGTTCACAAGACCTATGGCCCCTTCTTCCGCGGCCTCGAGGGCGCGGCACGCGAGGCACAGATCGCCCTTCTGAACCAGCGCCTGGCCCTGGTCGAGGCGCGTCTGGCTGACGGGCGCGACTGGGTGATGGGCGCCGCCTATTCGCCTGCAGATGCCTATCTGTTCACGGTGACCAACTGGTCGGCCTATATCCAGCACGATCTGTCGGCCTATCCGCACCTCAACGCGCTGCGGGCCCGCATTGCCGCCCGCCCCGCCGTGATCGCAGCGATGAAGGCCGAGGGCCTGCTGAAGGACGCCGCCTGAGCGCCGAAAAAGGGCACCCTCCAAGGGTGCCCTTGCCCGGACAGGTTGACCGCCCCGACCGTGCGTCCGGCGTGGTTGCCTCAGGACTGCCTGCAAATCGCGGCATGGCTGAGGCGCCGCTGCGACCAGCCGGGCGCGTCCTACAGGCTGACAGCACCAAAGACCGGCGCCTTGCCCCATGCATACAGCCGATAGGATTTCCTTACCCCGTGGCGGTAGAAGGGGTCGTTTTCGCACAGCGCAGCCGCATCCGCGCGGGATGAGGCCTCCAGAACCCAGGCACCGCCGCAAGTGCCGCCCTCGGGTTCGTCGCGCAGCGCCCCGGCCAACAAGATGCCGTGCTCATTCGACGAGAGGTAGTCGAGGTGATCCTTGGCGAATTGCTTGCGCACCAACGACGATTGTTCTTCGGGTTGGTCCTCAAAAATTGCCAACCAGCGTGCCATGGGCGTCTCCTGTCGATGGGTCATTTTCCGAGGTCAGGTCCTGTCAGATCGACCTGCGAGGCTCAACCCCCGGCATGGACTGGCACACCCGGACGGGGCTAGCCTTGCGGGTATGGAACACACTCGAGGCCGACTTCTGCGTCGAGGCGCTGAACGAGGCGATCCACCGCTTCGGCCCGCCCGAGATCATGAACACCGATCAGGGCAGCCAGTTCACGTCCTTCGCATGGACCGACCGGCTGAAACGGATCGGCACTCGGATCTCGATGGACGGCAAGGGTCGCTGCATCGACAACATCTTCATCGAACGCCTATGGCGGTCCTTGAAGTATGAATGCGTCTACCTGCACGCTTGGGAAACCGAATCGCAGGCCAAGGCCGGGATCGGGCGCTGGGTCACCTTCTGTAGCCATCATCGCCCCCACACCGCCCATGGAGGCCAACCGCCCGCCGTGGTCTGCTTCAACGATCAGCAGGTGCAGGCAGTAGCTTGAATCACCCGGAAATCTGTCCAAAGATCGCGTAGCAGCCCAGATGGCCAGCGGTTCCCAGGTGTAGCGTTCGATCGCTTTGGACAGCGGAGGATCAGCTACGTTCAGCTCCTCCAAGGCACCTGGTTTTGCGCGCTTTCTCGCGCTTCCTTTATCAGGTCGGTTGCGGCAGGCCGCCTGTCAAAGGTCGTCGTGCCATGATAGGAGCTTCCGTCTCGCATCCCTCGCACGCGCGCAAGATAGCTGCGGCCATCCGTTCGCTTGCGTCGATTGATCGAGCCCATGAACACCTGCTGACTTGGTACATGGGAATCCTATCTGGTACATTGTGCCAAGTTCAGCGTCGAAATCGGCGTATCCGGGACAGAACAGGCCAGAACGAGACAAAGGTAAGGCGAAGATAAGTGGCTGATAAAATTAAAGAACATGATTTATCAACGGCCGCCCGCCTGTCCGTCGCGCCTATGATGGACTGGACGGATCGGCACTGCCGCGCCTTTCACCGCACCCTGTCGCGGCGCGCGCAGCTGTGGACAGAGATGGTCACCGCGCCGGCGGTGATTCATGGCGATCGTGCGCGGCTGCTGGGGTTCGATGCGGCCGAGCATCCCGTGGTGCTGCAACTGGGCGGATCGGACCCCGCGCAGCTGGCGCAGGCGGCGGCGATCGGGGCGGATTTCGGCTATGACGAGATCAACCTCAATTGCGGCTGTCCGTCGGATCGGGTGCAGTCGGGGTGCTTTGGCGCCGTGCTGATGGAGCGTCCTGCGCTGGTGGCCGAATGTGTGGCGGCGATGATCGCAGCCCAGCCGCGCCCGGTGACGGTGAAATGCCGGATCGGGGTTGACGATCAGGTGCCCGAGGAGGTCTTGCCCGCCTTTCTGGAAACCGTCGCGGCCGCCGGTGTGCGGCATTTCGTGATCCATGCCCGCAAGGCTTGGCTGCAAGGCCTCAGCCCCAAGGAAAACCGCGAGATCCCGCCCTTGAACCACCCGCTGGTGGTCGAGATGAAGTGCGCCTTTCCGCATCTGGAGATTTGCCTCAACGGGGGGCTGACCTCGCTGGGTCAGGTGCCGGATCTGCTGGCGCGGGGGCTGGACGGGGCGATGTTCGGGCGGGCGGCCTATCATGACCCGTCCTCGGTGCTCTTGGGGGCCGATAGCGCGCTGTGGGGGGCGGATGATCCCGTTGCCACCCCGCAGCAGGCCGCCGAGGCGATGCGCCCCTATATCGCGCGGCATCTGGAACGCGGCGGGCGGCTGCATCAGGTGACGCGGCACATGCTGGGCCTGTTCACCGGGCGGCCCGGCGCACGGTCCTGGCGGCGGCTGCTGTCCGAGGCAGGCGGGCGGCCCGGATCAGGGCTGGCGGACTATGATGCGGCGCTCGCCTCGGTGGTGGCGCACGCAGCCTAGGGGTGGAGCGCGCGAAAGGCCTCAAGCGCGGCCGGGTCCACGTCATCGACATGGACAACAGTGGTGTGGATGGAAAACACCACGGCGCGGGTTTTCGGAAGTCTGACAAGGCATTGGCGCTCAGACCTCAGGTGGTTTCTGGACTGGGGCCTCGGGCGGCGCTCGCCCTCGCGGCGCGGCTGGTAAAGCGCCGGGTCCTCATACAGCAAGGCATTGGCGCGCCACAGCGGCTGTTCGGGACGCACGGCATCGAACAGGCGCTGCACGCGGGCGGCCAGCGCATCGTCATACACCTCGACCGGGGTGTGAATGCCGGTCAGCGGGCGGCCGATCTTTTCCGCCAATGTCCAGCTGGCCGGAAAGCACAGGATGGCGCCCATCAGCGCGTGTTCGGGGCCGCTGGCAAGGTGGATGCAGAAATCTTCCTGCACCAGCCGGCCCAGGGTCAGCAAAGGGGCGCTGCGGTCCAGCAGGACGGTGACGCCATCGGGGCGCTGCACGCGATCGCCCTTGATCACATGGCCAAGCGCCGGAAGGGCCGTCAGCACCAGATCCAGCAACTCTTGCGCCGCAGGTTCAGCTTCGGGGTGCAAGGCATGGATGGCATGCGGGATTTCCCGAATCAGCCGGTCACGTTCGGCCATCTGGCCGGAAAAGGCCTCGTCCAGGCGCAGCCAGTCGCCGGGCGCGACGGGCTGGATGCCGGGCAGCCGCGCGGTGGCCGGCTGCATCCAGGGCATCTGCGGCAGGCGGCGTTGCAGGATCGGGGTCACTTGCGCCGTCCGGGGAAGATCGGCTTGTCGCGCGGCCCCAGCTTGCGCCGTTCCACCGGCACGGCGCGCGGCATCGGTTTGACTGGCGGCGGCGGTGGTGGCGGCTTGGGGGCCGGACCGCTGGGGCGCGGCGGCTGTCTGGGCGCCGCGCCCGGCTTGGCGCGTTCGGCCAGATCGCGGGCGATGGCAAAGGCGCCCTTGATCTTGTCGGCTTCCGACGACCAGTCGCGGGCGATGACCAGCTTGTTGTCCTTGATCCTGGTGTGCTGCGGATCGGCCTGAAGATATTCCACCAACCCTGCAGGATTGGGGTATTTATCGCCGTGGAACTGGACGGTGGCGCCCTTGGGCCCGCCGTCCAGCCGCGCAATGCCGGCCTTCTTGCACATCGCCTTGATGCGCATGACCAGCAGAAGGGTGTTCACCTCGCGCGGGACGGGTCCGAAGCGGTCGATCAGCTCGGCGGCAAAGCCCTCCAGCTCCACCTTGCCCGAAAGGCCCGACAGGCGGCGGTAAAGCCCAAGGCGGACATCCAGATCCGGGACGTAATCCTCGGGGATCATGACAGGAACGCCCAGGTTGATCTGCGGCGACCAGTCGCTGTCCAGCGCTTGCGGCCCTTCGATCTCGCCGGATTTGATCTTGGCGATCGTCTCTTCCAGCATGTGCTGGTAAAGTTCGAACCCGACCTCCTTGATATGGCCGGATTGTTCCTCGCCCAGAAGGTTCCCTGCGCCGCGCTGGTCCAGATCGTGCGAGGCAAGCGTAAACCCGGCGCCCAGGCTGTCAAAGCTGGCCAGAAGTTTCAGCCGCTTTTCTGCCTGCGGCGTCAAGGGCATACGCGGCTTTGTTGTCAGATAGCAATAGGCGCGGGTCTTGGACCGGCCGACACGGCCGCGGATCTGGTAAAGCTGCGACAGGCCGAACATGTCGGCCCGATGCACGATCATCGTGTTGGCGGTGGGAATATCCAGACCGCTTTCGACGATGGTGGTGGCCAGCAGAACATCGGCCTTGCCATCGTAGAAATCGTTCATTCTCTGATCCAGATCGCCGGCCGCAAGCTGACCATTGGCGGTGATGACCGACACTTCGGGCACGTTCTCGCGCAGGAAGTCCTCGATATCCGGCAGATCCGAGATGCGAGGAACGACGAAGAAGCTCTGGCCACCACGGTATTTTTCCCGCAGCAGGGCCTCGCGGATCGTCACGGTGTCGAATTCCGACACATAGGTGCGGATCGCCAGACGGTCGACAGGGGGCGTTGCGATGATCGACAGATCGCGCACCCCGGACAGCGACAGTTGCAGCGTGCGCGGGATCGGCGTTGCGGTCAGGGTCAGGACATGGACATCGGATCGCAGTTCCTTCAGCCGTTCCTTGTGGGCGACGCCAAAGTGCTGTTCCTCGTCGATGATCAGCAGGCCAAGGCGCATGAACTTGACCGCCTGGGCCAGAACCGCATGGGTGCCGACCACGATATCGACGGTGCCATCGGCAAGGCCTGCGCGGGTGGCCGATGCCTCCTTTGCGGTAACAAAGCGCGATAGTGGCCTGACGTTCAAGGGAAACCCCCGGAACCTTTCGGCAAAGGACCGATAATGCTGACGCGCCAGCAGCGTGGTAGGCGCGATCACTGCGACCTGCAGCCCCGCCATGGCGGCCACAAAGGCCGCGCGCATCGCGACCTCGGTCTTGCCAAAGCCGACATCGCCCACGACCAGCCGGTCCATGGGCGAGCCATTGGCCAGATCGTCCAGCACCGAGGCAATGGCGCCCAGCTGGTCATCGGTTTCCACATAGGGAAAGCGGGCGCAGAACGCATCCCACATGCCATCCGGCGGGATCAGGACGGGCGCCGCGCGCAGGTGGCGCTCGGCCGCGACGCGCATCAGGCGGTCGGCAATCTCGCGGATGCGTTCCTTCAGCCGCGCCTTGCGCGCCTGCCAGGCCCCGCCGCCCAGCTTGTCCAGCAGGCCTTCCTCATGCCCGTAACGGCTGAGAAGCTCGATATTCTCGACCGGCAGATAGAGGCGGTCACCGCCAGCATATTCCAGCGCCAGGCAATCATGCGGCGCGCCCAGTGCGGTGATCGTCTCCAGCCCCTTGAAGCGGCCGATACCATGTTCGACATGCACCACCAGATCGCCGGGCGACAGGCTGGAGGCCTCGTTGAGGAAGTTCTCGGCCTTGCGCTTGCGGCGGGGGCGGCCGACCATGCGGTCGCCCAGGATGTCCTGTTCGGACACCACGGTCAGTCCGGGCGCCTCGAACCCTTCCTCCAGCGGCCAGATGACCAGATAAAGCCGCCCCTTGCCGGGCTGCGCTGCGGGCAGGGCGCGCAGATCGTCGACAAGTTCCGCCCCCGTCATGCCCTGATCGGCCAGAAGGCCGGCCATCCGCTCGCGCGAGCCTTCGGAATAGTGGGTCAGCACGACATGGCCCGCGCCCTTGCGCGTGCGGATATGGTCGGCGACGGCGGCGAACAGGTTGATCCCTTCGGCCTGACGTTCCGCGGCAAAGCTGCGCCCGCGCCGGGCGCCTGCGTCGATGACGCCGGGGCCGGGGGGCTGGGGCGCGCCGTGGAACTGGACGGTGCGGGAACCGGCCAGCGCGGCATCCCATGCAGCATCGTCCAGATACAGCAGGTCCGGCGGGCAGGGCTTGTAGACCGAATCCATCCGCCCCTTGGCCGCCATCGCCTCGCGCCGGGCATCGTATTGATCGGCAATCGCCTCCCAGCGGGCGGCGCGCATGGCGTCGGACTGATCGTCCAGCGTGATGGTCGCGCCGGGCAGATAGTCGAACAATGTCTCCAGCCGGTCCTGAAAGAACGGCAGCCAATGTTCCATCCCGGCGTGCTTGCGCCCCGCGCTGACGGATTCATACAGCGGATCGTCATTGCCGCCCGCGCCGAATTCCAGCCGATAGGTCTGGCGGAACCGGGTGATCGCGGCATCGTCCAGAATGACCTCGGACACTGGCGCCAGATCGACATGGGTCAGCCGATCGCCGGAACGCTGTGTTGCCGGGTCAAAGCGGCGGATCGCATCCAGCTGGTCGCCAAAGAAATCCAGCCGCAAGGGCGCATCCATCCCGGGCGGCCAGACATCGACAATCCCGCCGCGCAAGGCGCAATCGCCGGGCTCGGCCACGGTGGGGGATTGCACGAACCCCGCGCGCACCAGAAACGCGCGCAAGGCGCCCTCGTCCACCCGATCACCCACACGGGCCGCAAAGCTGGCCGATCGCACGGTGTCCCGCGCGGGCACGCGCTGGGTGGCCGCCGACAGCGTCGTGATCACGATGGGCGGCACCGGCAGCCCATGGGCCAGGCCCGCCAGCACCGCCATGCGCGCCGCCGACACCTCGGGGTTGGGCGAGATGCGGTCATAGGGCAGGCAGTCCCAGGCCGGAAAGGCCAGCACCAGCCGATCGGGCGCCAGCACGGCGAGAGCCGCGCGCATCGCCTCGGCGCGCTTGTCGTCGCGCGCGACATGGATCACCGGCGCCTTGGCCGCCTCGCGCAGCACCAAAGTGGCATCGAATCCCTCGGGCGCGCCCCCGGCAACGATCCGCGCCATCCCTAGTTCCCCAGCACCGAGGCCGAGAGGTTCTGGAACATCCCCCACAGCGCCGTGAAGAAGATCGACGCAATGCCGACCGCCTGGACATTGAACCGATGCAGCCGCAGCCGACGATAGAGCGCATCGCCCGCATTTTCGCCCGCCTCGATCCGCCGCGCGACGCGCAGCGACATCAGGCCGACCAGGCTCATGGGGCAGGCCAGCAGAAAGACCGCCTGGCAGAACTGGATCCCGTACCAGAAGCCCAGGACACACAGACCCGACAGGCCAGAGGTGACAAGCACCATCAGCCATGTCCCGGAGACCCGGCCGATATACAGCAGCCGGCTGGTATAGATGCGGGCCAGATCCTCGACCTCTTGCTGCACCGCGCCGCCCTTGCGGCGGGCGCGCAGCACCATGTCCCATGGAACGCCGATCACCCAGTGGCTTGCGGTCGACCACATCACCGCCAACGCGATCCAGAACCACAGGTTCGAGAACGACCGCATGTCGATGGTTTCGATGATAGTCCGGGTCAGATCCACCTGTGACCTCTGGCTGGCTGATACGGGGATCGTTCTAGCCCCCTCGCCCGGGGATTCCCAGCCTTGAGATGCGCGGGCATGTGTGGCAGGCAGGCAGTGTTGCCCGTCACGCCGGATACCTGCCATGACCCCGACCTTTGCGCCCTATCCCACCACCCGCTTCCGCCGCCTGCGCCGCACGCCTGCGCTGCGCGATCTGGTGCAGGAACACCGGCTGTCGGTGGCCGACCTGATCTGGCCGGTGTTCATCCGCGACGGGCAGGGGATCGAAGAGCCGATCCCCTCGATGCCTGGCGTCGCGCGCCTGTCGCTGGACCGCCTGCTTGTGCGTGCCGCCGAGGCCCATGCGCTGGGGATCCCGGCGATCTGCCTCTTTCCCTATACCGACGCTGCCCTGCGCACCGAAGACTGCGCCGAGGCCTGGAGCCCCGAGAACCTGACCAACCGGGCGATCCGCGCGCTCAAGGCCGAATTGCCCGATCTGGCCGTGATGACCGATATCGCGCTCGACCCCTATAATGCCAACGGGCATGACGGGCTGGTCCGCGATGGCATCATCCTCAACGATGAATCGGTCGAGGCGCTGGTCAAGATGGCCCTGGCTCAGGCCGAGGCGGGGGCCGATATCCTGGGCCCGTCCGACATGATGGACGGGCGGATCGGTGCGATGCGCGCGGCGCTGGAGGCCGCGGGCCACAAGGATGTGACGATCATGTCCTATGCCGCGAAATACGCCAGCTGCTTCTATGGCCCGTTCCGCGATGCGGTCGGCGCCTCGGGCCGGCTGGTGGGCGACAAGAAGACCTACCAGATGAACCCCGGCAATTCCGACGAGGCGCTGCGCCTTGTGGCCCGCGATCTGTCCGAAGGTGCCGACATGGTCATGGTCAAGCCGGGCATGCCCTATCTGGACATCTGCCGCAGGGTCAAGGATGCCTTCGGCGCGCCGACCTATGCCTATCAGGTGTCGGGCGAATATGCGATGATCCGCGCGGCGGCGCAGAACGGCTGGATCGATGGCGACAAGGCGATGGCCGAAAGCCTGCTGTGCTTCAAGCGCGCCGGCTGTGATGGCATCCTGACCTATTTCGCCCCGGCCATGGCGCGCATGTTGCAAGGCTGACGCGGCAACTTGCCGCGCAGCGCCGCACGGAACCGATGACAGGGCCGCGCAGGCTTGTTACTGTGCCGCTCAAGGGGCATCAAAGCCCCAACCAGAGGCGGAGCACCCGATGACCCATTTCACCAGCCTTCCCCGGCGCGGCCTTCTGACGGGCTTTGGCGCCAGTCTTGCCCTGGCAGCCTGCGGCAACGGCCTTGGCTCGCGCGGCGGCGAGACGATCGACGCCCGCGTCGATGCGACCCGCGATTTCCTGTTCAGCCGCTACCCCGGCACACGCGATCTGGCGGCCAAGGCCGCGGGCGTGCTGTTCATCCCTCTGGTGACCGAGGCCGGGCTGGGCATCGGTGGCGGCTTCGGGCGCGGCGCGCTGCGGATCAATAACGTGACGGTGGATTACTATGCCGCCGTGCGCGCCACGATCGGCTTTCAGATCGGCGCCCAGCAATATGCCCATGCGCTGTTCTTCATGACCGAAGAGGCACTTGGCCAGTTCCGCCGCGCCGATGGCTGGGCGGTCGGGGCAGATGCCCGCTATGCACTGCCCGAACAGGGCGCCAGCATCGGCAAGGAAACCACCGAGAACGCGCCGGTCGTGGCGCTGGTCTTTGGTCAGTCGGGCCTGATCGCCGGGGCCACGCTGGCCGGGATCAAATATACCCGCATCATTCCCTGACCTTGCCAGAACCCGCTTTCGGGCGGGCGGCTCTTCTGCCAGGCGCTGGCGCGGATGGTTGGGGCCGAAGCCTCCGGCGGGGATATTTGGATCAAGGCGAATAGCCCCCCGTGCCCCGCCCGGATGGCTGCTGTGCCCGAAACATCGGGCGCGGCGCAGGGACTGTGAACTCACTGTCCAACTTTGCCTTTTTCCAAATACCCTCGGGGGTTCCAAGGGGGCAGACAGCCCCCTTGGGCAGGGAGCGCGAGGGGGCGCGCCCCCTCGCCTCGCTCAATGCAACGTGAATTCCCCCGTCACATTGCGCCATTCCCCCGGCGAGATCAGCTTGCGATGGGTGAAGCGCACGGAATGCAGCGGTCCTTCGATGTTCTTCTGCCAGAACTCGATAAAGGCGAACAGCCGGGGGTGATCGGGGGCCAGATCGTACTCTTGCCAGATATAGCTGTTCAGCACCCTCTGGTAATCCGGCATCCGGTAAAAGAACTCTGCCGTTGTCAGCCCATAGCCCTTCAGCATCAGCTCCGTCTCGCTTGCACTGTCTCGCATTCCTGTCTCCGTATCTGTCCTCCTGCTTCCAGATTGCCAGATTCGGGTTGTTAATCAATGAAAACAATATGTTGTCACTCACGCGCCGTGGCTGCCAGCATGGCCGGGGCACCTTGCCTTGCACCCAAGCCCTTGCATGGTCTATAGTCCGCGCAACCAAATCTGGGGCCGCAAGGCCCCCTTCCAGCCAGAGATCGAGCGAACGTGAGCGACCGCCCGGAAGACCTTGATACCGCACCGGAAATGCCGGAGCGCCCCACCCATTCCGGCCCGCAGGTCGATATCTCGGCCGAGATGCGTTCGGCCTATCTCGACTATGCGATGTCGGTGATCGTCAGCCGCGCGATCCCCGATCTGCGCGACGGGCTCAAGCCCGTGCACCGGCGCATCCTGTTCTCGATGCACGAGACGAACAACACCCACGACAAACCCTATCGCAAGTCGGCGCGTCCGGTGGGCGATACGATGGGGAAATACCACCCCCATGGCGACAGCGCGATCTATGACGCGCTGGTGCGCATGGCACAGCCGTTTTCCATGTCGCTCAAGCTCTTGGACGGGCAGGGCAACTTTGGCTCGATGGATGGCGATCAGGCCGCCGCGATGCGCTATACCGAAGTGCGGATGGACAAGCCCGCCGCCTTCCTCCTGGCCGATATCGACAAGGACACGGTCGATTTCCAGGACAACTACGATGGCAAGGACCGCGAGCCGGTGGTCCTGCCGGCGCGCTATCCCAACATGCTGGTCAACGGTGCCGAAGGGATCGCCGTCGGCATGGCCACCCGCATTCCGCCGCACAATCTGGGCGAGGTGATCGACGGCACGCTGGCCCTGATCGAAAACCCCGATCTGTCCAGCGAACGCTTGATGGAGATCATTCCGGCCCCCGATTTCCCGACCGGCGGGCAGATCCTTGGCCGGTCCGGTGCGCGCAAGGCCTATCTTGAGGGGCGCGGCTCGGTGCTGATCCGGGCGAAAACCCATGTCGAGGAAGTCCGCAAGGACCGCTTTGCCATCGTGGTCGATGAAATCCCCTATCAGGTCAACAAGGCCGCGATGATCGAGAAGATCGCGGAACTTGTGCGCGAAAAGAAGCTCGAAGGCATCGCCGGGGTGGCCGACGAATCCGACCGGATCGGCGTGCGGGTGGTGGTCGAACTCAAGCGCGATGCAACGCCCGATGTCGTGCTGAACCAGCTGTTCCGCTTCACGCCGCTGCAGGTCAGCTTTGGCTGCAACATGCTGGCGCTGAACGGCGGGCGGCCCGAAACGCTGGCCTTGCGCGATTTCCTGACGCATTTCATCACCTTCCGCGAGGAAGTCGTGGTGCGCCGCACTGCGTTTGAACTGAACAAGGCGCGCGATCGCAGCCATATCCTGTGCGGTCTGGCCGTGGCCGTGTCGAACGTCGACGAGGTTGTGCGCACCATCCGCGCCAGCGCCGATGCCGCCGAGGCGCGCGACCGCCTGATGACGCGCCGCTGGCCGGCCGCCGAGATCGCCGATTACATCCGTCTGGTCGATGATCCGACCCACAAGATGAACGACGACGGCACCTACAACCTGTCGGAAACCCAGGCTCGCGCCATCCTGGAGCTGCGCCTGCAACGCCTGACCCAACTGGGCGTCAAGGAAGTCACCGACGAGCTGGAAGAGCTGGCCGCCAAGATCAAGGATTTCCTGGCCATCCTCGGCTCGCGCGAGCGGATCATGGCGATCATCTCGGACGAGCTGCGCGACGTCAAAGACCAGTTCGCCGTGCCGCGCCGCACCGAGATCGTCGATTGGGGCGGCGATCTGGAAGACGAGGATCTGATCGAGCGCGAGGACATGGTCGTCACCATCACCTCGGGCGGCTACATCAAGCGCACGCCGCTGGCCGAATTCCGCGCGCAGCGCCGGGGTGGCAAGGGCCTGGCCTCGATGCAGACTAAGGAAGACGATGTCGTCACGACGCTGTTCGTGGCCAACACCCATACGGCGCTGTTGTTCTTCACCACCGACGGGATGGTCTATCAGCTGAAATGCTGGCGCCTGCCGCTGGCGGGGCGCACCGCCAAGGGCAAGGCCATCGTCAACATCCTGCCGATCCAGCCAGGGGTTTCCATCGCCGCCCTGATGCCGGTGGATGCGCCCGAGGTGGAATGGGACAATCTGCAGATCGTCTTTGCCACCTCGGATGGCGATGTGCGCCGCAATGCGCTGTCGGATTTCACCAACATCATGCGCAACGGCAAGATCGCCATGAAGCTGCCGGATGGCGTCAGCCTGGTGAATGCCCGGATCGCCGATGAAGGCGACGATGTGCTGCTGGTCACCTCGCTGGGCCGGGCGATCCGGTTCCAGACGACCGACGTGCGGGTCTTCAAGGGCCGCGATTCGACCGGGGTTCGCGGCGTTCGGCTGGCGACGGGCGATCGTGTGGTGTCCATGGCCGTGGTGCGCCACTTCGACGCCAGCGCCGAGGAACGTGCGGCCTATCTCAAGCAGCGCCGCCTGATCGCTGGCGCTCTCGAGGATGAAACCGCAGACGACGAGGACGAGGCGGTCGAGGCCGGCCAGCTGTCGCCCGAACGCTATGCCGAAATGTCGGCGGCCGAGGATCTGATCCTGACCATCACCGCCGGGGGCCTTGGCAAGCTGACCTCCAGCCACGACTACCCGGTGCGCGGGCGCGGCGGCATGGGCGTGCGGGCCTCGGATGCGGCGATGCGCGGCGGCCCGCTGGTCGCGGCCTTCCCGGTCGAGATGTCGGATCAGGTGATGCTTGCAACCTCCTCGGGCCAGTCGATCCGCATTCCGGTCGATGGGATCCGCTTCATGGCCCGCTCGGGCGGCGGGGTGCGGGTGCTCAACCTCAACGGATCGGGCGAAGAGGTGGCCTCGGTCGCCCGCATCGCCGAGGCGGCCGAGGACGACGCCGAGGAATGATCCATCGGCAACTGGCGCGCGCCCCTTGGGCTTCCCATCTAGGGGAAACACAGGAGGTGCGCGCATGAGCGGTGACGATTTCGCAAGGCTGGCCTATCTGGTCGTTCTGGGCTCGGCGGTGATCGGCTGGCTGGTCGTCGAAAGCCGGGGCCGCCTGGGCCAGATGGCGCGTCAGTCACTGGCCTGGCTGCTGATCGTCGTCGGGCTGGCGGCCGGATACGGGCTTTGGAAGGATTTCAGCCTGCGCGCCCCCGATCAGGCGGTGCTGCGGCAAGATGGCCAGATCGTCGTGGCCCGCGCGCCCGACGATCACTTCTATCTCACGCTGGACATTGACGGCACGCCGGTGCGCTTCATGGTCGATACCGGCGCAAGCACCGTCGTTCTGTCGGACCGCGATACCGACCGGCTGGGCATCGACCGGCGCGGCCTTGCGTTCTTCGGCTCGGCCCAGACGGCGAACGGCACCATCCGCACCGCCCGCATCACGCTCAGGGACGTGCGCCTGGACGGCGAGCCGCTGGGCGATCTGCCGGCCTCGGTGGGCGATGGGCCGCTTGGCATCTCGCTGCTGGGAATGGACTTCCTGAACCGCTTCGAAAAGGTCGAAATGTCGCGCGACCGGCTTGTCCTGACGCGCTGATCGACATTGGCTTAGGGTGGCGGGGGAGGCCGCCCGGCGCCAATGGGTCTCGAACCAATGGCGCACCAATGGCGCCCCCCCGCTTCAAGGGGGCACACCCCTTGAAAATCCAGTGGATACTTTCGGACAGATGAACCCCCCGCGGTCCGCTGCGAACATTGCCGGATCCGGCGCCGTTGGTGGACAGTCTGGGTGCGAAAATCCCGGCCCCCCTTTCGCCTTGATAAAAATATCCCGGGGGCAAGTGCACGCGGGTCACGGGCGGGACAGCAACAGGGGGCAGCGCCCCCTCGCGCCCCAACGCCACTTGCAAGTGTTCCACATTTGTTCGTATGCTGGATCATGTCCACCATACCCCCACATCTGCGCCTGCGCGCCCGTGGTGCCGGCTCGAACGCCTCGGGCCGGTTCGAGCGGGAAACGCGCGCGGCCTTCGATGACGGCTGGGACATCCCCGAGGAAGAGCGGCGCCTGACCACCGATGTGCGGCTGGAAACCCCGCGCTCGGCGCTGGTGTGGAACCGCTCGCCCGATCTCTATTTCGACCGCTCGATCAATCCCTATCGCGGGTGCGAGCATGGCTGCATCTACTGTTTCGCCCGGCCGACCCATGCCTATCTTGGCCTTTCGCCTGGCCTTGATTTCGAAACCCGGCTGATCGCGCGGCCCGGCATCGGCAAGGTTCTTGACCGCGAGCTGCGGCGCAAGGGCTATGTCCCGGCGCCCATCGGCATCGGCACCAACACCGACCCCTATCAACCCTGCGAGCGGGACCACCGCGTGATGCGCGAGGTGATCGAGGTTCTGGCCGCCTTTCGCCACCCGGTCGGCATCACCACCAAGGGCACCCTGGTCGAACGCGATCTTGATCTGCTGGCACCCATGGCCGCGCAAGGGCTGGTCGGGGTAGGCGTGTCGCTGACCACACTGGACGGCGCCCTGTCCCGCCGGCTGGAGCCGCGCGCGCCCGTGCCCGAACGGCGGCTGGAAACCATCCGCCGCCTCAGCGCCGCCGGCATTCCGGTGCGCGCCATGATAGCCCCGGTGATTCCCGGCCTGACCGATCACGAACTGGAATCGCTGATGCAGGCCGCGCGCGAGGCCGGCGCGCGCAATGCCAGCTACATCGGCCTGCGCTTGCCGCTGGAGGTGGCGGATCTGTTCCGCGACTGGCTGTTGACCCACGCGCCCGGCAAGGCCGCCCATGTCATGGGCCGGGTCCGCGAATGGCACGGCGGCAAGGACTATGACGCGAATTTCGGCACCCGGATGAAGGGGCAGGGGCTGTGGGCCGATCTGCTGGCCCGCCGCTTTGCCGCGGCTGTCCGCCGCCTTGGCCTTGAGGCGCCGCGCACCGCCTTTCGCACCGACCTCTTTCGCCCGCCACCGCGGCCGGGCGATCAGCTGGGCCTGTTCGACCTCAGGTGAACGGGATGTGAAAGCGCATCCTGCCTCGGGCTTTGACCCGGCAGCCCGTGCGTTGTATGGAAAACCCTCAGGCCATTCGGGGGTTTTGGCGCGTGATCCGGTTTGTCGGCTCTTTCTTCGGGGCCATCTTCACCTTCGTCACCCTTGGCGCGCTGGCTGGCGCGCTGATGGTGGGCGGCGTTTTGTGGTTCTATTCCCGCGATCTGCCCAGCCATGACTCGCTGGCGCAATATACGCCGCCGACGATCAGCCGGATCTATTCGGCCGAAGGCCGGATCATCGACGAATTCGCTCATGAGCGGCGCCTTTATACCCCGATCGAGGATGTGCCGGCCATCGTCAAGCAGGCCTTCATCGCGGCCGAGGATCAGAATTTCTACACCCACCATGGCTATGACGCCAAAGGCATGGTCTCGGCCTTTGTCGAGGCGGTGCGCTCGCGCGGGCAGCGGGTGCGCGGGGCCTCGACCATCACGCAGCAGGTGATGAAGAACTTCCTGCTGGGCGGCGAGCGGACGGGCGAGCGCAAGATCAAGGAGATCATCCTTGCCACGCGGATCGAGGAAACGCTGCCCAAGGACAAGATCCTCGAGCTGTATCTGAACGAGATTTTCCTTGGCCAGAATTCCTATGGCGTGACTGCTGCGGCGCAGACCTATTTCAACAAGCCGCTGCACGAGCTGAAGATCGAAGAGGCCGCCGTTTTGGCCAGCCTGCCGACCCAGCCGTCGAACTTTCACCCGGTGCGCAACCGTGACCGGCTGCTGGAACGCCGCGCCTATGTGCTGCGCCGGATGTTCGAGGATGGCTACATCAGCCGCGAGCAGATGG
This sequence comes from Gemmobacter nectariphilus DSM 15620, assembly GCF_000429765.1. GTDB lineage: Bacteria > Pseudomonadota > Alphaproteobacteria > Rhodobacterales > Rhodobacteraceae > Wagnerdoeblera > Wagnerdoeblera nectariphila. The sequence goes on from NZ_AUCM01000003.1 coordinate 450,965, forward strand.
AGACCGCCACCGCCTCGCCCCTCAAGACGGTGCAGGGCGGGGATTATGCCTCGTTCCGGTCCGTCATGCCGCCGCGCGACTATTTCACCGATGAAATCCGCCGCCAGCTGTCCTCGAGCTTTGGCGAGCAGGAATTCTTTGGCGGCGGTCTGACCATTCGCGCGACCATCGACCCCGAGATGCAGCAGATCGCCGCCAAGGCGCTGCGCGACGGGCTGGAAAAATATGACCGCGGCCTTGGCATCTGGCGCGGCACCCGCAAGACCATCGACCCTGCGCTGCTGGCCAAGGACGCCAGCTGGCGCGAGGCGCTGGCCAATCTGGAACTGCCCCGCGATGTCGAGGGCTGGTATCCGGCGGTCGTTCTGGAAACCACCAAGTCCACCGCCCGCATCGGGATCGAGGGGCTGGACGGCACCGACCACGAAATTCCCGCCAATGACGTGACCTGGGCCCGCAAGCGGCTGGCCAATGGCCGGCTGGGCGACAAGGCGCGCGTGCCGTCGGATCTGCTGGAGGTTGGCGATGTGGTGCTGGTGCGCGCCGTCACTGACAACAAGGGCCAGTTCCAGCGCTGGTCCTTGCGCCAGGTGCCCGAAATTCAAGGCGCCTTCATGGCGATGGACGTGAACACCGGCCGCGTGATCTCGATGCAGGGGGGCTTTTCCTATCAGGACACGGTGTTCAACCGTGCGACCCAGGCGCAGCGCCAGCCCGGATCCAGCTTCAAGCCTTTCGTCTATGCGGCGGCGCTGGACAATGGCTTCAGCCCGGCCACCATCGTCGTCGACGCCCCGATCGAGGTGAACACCCCGCAAGGCCTGTGGAAGCCCAAGAACGCGTCGAACAAGTTCTATGGCCCGACGCCCGTGCGCACCGGGATCGAACAGTCGCGGAACCTGATGACCGTGCGGATCGCGCAGGAAATCGGCATGGATACGGTCGCCGCCTATGCCGAACGCTTTGGCGTCTATGACCGCATGGGCGCCTTCCTGGCCAATGCGCTGGGGTCCGAGGAAACCACGCTGTTCAAGATGGTTGCCGCCTATGCCATGTTCGCCAATGGTGGCGAGCGGGTGGAACCCACGCTGGTCGACCGGGTGCAGGACCGCTGGGGCAAGACGATCTATCGCCATGACCAGCGCGAGTGCCGCGATTGCCGGCTGGCCAGCCTTGATCCGGGCGCCGCGCCGCGGATCGTGGCCAAGCGTGAACAGGTGATGGACCCGATCACCGCCTATCAGCTGACCTCGATGATGGAAGGCGTCGTTCAGCGCGGCACCGCGCGGGGCATTTCCGTGGGCGCCCCGGTGGCCGGAAAGACCGGCACCACGAACGATGCCAAGGACGTGTGGTTCATCGGCTATACCTCGAACATCGTTGCGGGGTGCTACATCGGCTATGACCAGCCGCGCAGCCTTGGCCGCGCCTCGGGTGGCGGCATGTGCGGCCCGGTGTTCCAAAGCTTCATGCAAGAGGCCGTCAAGAAATACGGTGGAACCAAATTCAAGGTCCCGCCGGGGGGCTATTGGGTCAAGGTCGACCGTTTCAGCGGCTCTCGGCTGCCCGATACCGCCTCGGGCGACAATGTCGTCGCCGAATATTTCCGCGAAGGCCAGGAAGACATCTATGGCTTTGGCGTGATGGTCGATGGCGGCTTCGCCATGGGATCTAACCTGCCGCTGTTCGCCTATGGCGAAACCGACGGGTCCGAGGCGACGACAACCGTCACCACCGCCAGCGGCAAGACCAAGGCCATCCCGAAAAAGGCCGACTTTGGCACCGTTTCATCGGGTGGGCTCTACTAGAGCCCGCCCCTGGTTCCCCGTCGGCCCTTGTCCTTTCGCTGCGAATGAGTATCTAGGGGCCGGATCTGAACAGTCTGGATAGTCCCGTGCGCGCTGAAACTCTGAACAATGTCGCAGCGATCGAAAAGTCGTTGAAGCTGCTCGCCCAGCGGATGGACTGGGAAACCGCACCGCACCGGCTGGAGGAATTCGACGCCCTCATCGAGGCGCCAGATCTGTGGAACGATCCGGCCAAGGCGCAAAAGCTGATGCGTGAACGTCAGGCCCTGATCGACGCCGTGGCGACCTACAAGCGCATCGCGCAAGGTCTCAAGGACAATGTCGAACTGATCGAGCTGGGCGAGATGGAGGGCGATGACGAGATCGTCTCCGAAGCCGAAAGCGCGATCAAGGATCTGGTCAAGGACGCCGCCGAAAAGGAACTCGAGGCGCTGCTCGATGGCGAGGCAGACGCCAACGATACGTTTCTGGAAATCAACGCCGGCGCCGGCGGCACCGAAAGCCAGGACTGGGCCGAGATGCTGGCGCGGATGTATACCCGCTGGGCCGAGCGCAAGGGCTACAAGGTCGAACTGCAATCCGAAACGCCGGGCGAAGAGGCGGGGATCAAGTCGGTGTCCTATCGGGTCTCGGGCCTCAATGCCTATGGCTGGCTGAAATCGGAATCGGGCGTCCACCGCCTGGTGCGCATCAGCCCCTTCGGCTCGGGCGACAAGCGGCAGACCTCGTTTGCCTCGGTCTGGGTCTATCCGGTGGTCGATGACAATATCGAGATCGAGATCCCGGCCAACGACATCCGCATCGACACCTACCGGTCTTCGGGTGCGGGTGGCCAGCACGTCAACACCACCGACTCGGCGGTGCGGATCACCCACTTGCCGACGAATATCGTCGTGACCTCGTCGATGAAATCGCAGCACCAGAACCGTGAAGCCGCGATGAACGCGCTGAAGGCGCGGCTCTACCAGCTGGAACTCGACAAGCGCAACGCGGCGATCAACGCCCAGCACGAAGCCAAGGGCGATGCGGGCTGGGGCAACCAGATCCGGTCCTACGTCCTGCAACCCTATCAGATGGTCAAGGATCTGCGCACCAGCTTTGAAACCTCGGATACCCAGGGCGTGCTGGACGGCGATCTGGATCAGTTCATGGCCGCAACGCTGGCGATGGATGTGGCCGGCAAGTCCCGCGCCGAGGCTCAGGCCGACGACTGAGCCCGATCGCGCGGCCCCGCAAGGTCCGCCGCACCAACGGGGCCGATGAACCGCACCACCATCGCCCATACCGGCAGGCAGGCGCCTGCGGTTTCATGCTTCATCTTTCCTCAAGTACCCTCGGGGATTTTCAAGGGGCCGACAGCCCCTTGAACGGGGGCCGGGGGGCTGGCCCCCCGCAGCCCTTGCAGAACCTTCCCGGTGAAAAGATCTTTTCGCGGCCGATTGCCGCACCTACTCTGACCCCAAGTCAGGGGAGGGACCAATGCACACTGCCGACACCGAAGCCGCACCACCCGCCATGATCCGGGCGCTGTCCAACGCCGATCTGGCGGCCAGCCTGCAGGCGGGCTGGCGCGACCTGACCCGCGCGCCACTGTTCGGGCTGTTCTTCAGCGCGGTCTATGTCGCGGGCGGCTGGTTGCTGTGGTGGGCGCTGACCACCACCGGGCAGGTCTGGTGGACCATCCCCGTCACGCTGGGCTTCCCGCTGCTGGGCCCCTTTGTCGCGGTCGGGTTCTACGAGATCAGCCGCCGGCTGGAGGCGGGCAAGGCGCTGGACTGGCCCGGCATCCTGGGCGTGATCTTGCGCCAGAAGGACCGCCAGATCCCCTCGATCGCCGCAGTGATCGTCGTGTTCTTCCTGTTCTGGAACTTCCTGGCCCACATGATCTTTGCTCTGTTCATGGGGCTTCAGGTGATGACCAACATCTCCACCAGCTACGAGGCTTTCCTGACCCCGAACGGCCTTGCGATGATTGCCATGGGCACGGCGGTGGGGGCGGCCTTTTCGGCGGTGCTGTTTTCCATGACCGTGGTCGCGCTGCCCATGCTGCTTGACCGCGAGGTCGATTTCGTCACCGCCATGCTGACCTCGCTGGCCGTGGTGCGGCGCAATCCGGGGGTGATGCTGGGCTGGGGGCTGTTGATCGCCGTCTTGCTGTTCGTGGCGATGATCCCGGCCTTTCTGGGTCTGGTCCTGGTGCTGCCGCTGCTGGGTCATGCCAGCTGGCACCTGTATCGCCGGGCGCTGGGGTAGAAACGACAAGCGCCGCAGACCCCCGGGGCCTGCGGCGCTGAAATGCCGTGCTGCGGTGCCGGATCAGCCGGCAGCCAGACCGGGCCGGCCTTCGGACAGCGGATCGTCCTGACGCTGGACCGAGCCTTCGAAATGCGCACCGGATTCGATGGCGATGGTCTTGTGGATGATGTCGCCTTCGACCCGCGCGGTCGAGGTCAGGCGCACCTTCAGCCCGCGCACCCGCCCGATCACCCGGCCATTGATGACGATGTCATCGGCCACGATCTCGCCGCGGATGGTGGCGCTTTCGCCGACGGTCAGCAGATGGGCGCGGATATCGCCTTCGACGACACCTTCGACCTGAATGTCGCCGGTGGTCTTGAGATTGCCGACCACGGTCAGGTCCGACGACAGCACCGATGCTGCCGGCTTGCCGCGCGAGACGGGGGCGGCAAAGTCAGAACCGGATTTCATACCGGGAGCAGCCGCAGCCTCGGGCACTTTCTTCTCCGGCTCGGGGGCCTTGGGACCGGGTTCGTTGATCCTGGATTTAGAAAACATTGCTCGCTGCCTTGATATAGATCATCGGATTCACGGGTTTGCCGCCAACCCGCACCTCATAGTGCAAGTGGGTGCCGGTCGAACGTCCTGTACTGCCCATATCACCGATCCGGTCCCCGCGCGAGACCCGTTGTCCTTCCTTCACGCGGATTTCGGACATATGGGCGTAAAGCGTCTCGATTCCAAAGTCGTGCCGGACGATCACGGCCTTGCCATAGCCCGAATGCCAGCCGGCCTTGATGACCACACCGTCGCCGGTCGTATAGATCGGCGTGCCGCGCCCGGCGGCGAAATCGGTGCCCGCGTGCATCCGGGTGCCCGCGCCCTTGGGATCGCGGCGATAGCCAAAGCCCGAGGTGAAGCGGAAGCCGCTTTTCACCGGCACGGCAAAGGGCAGGCGCGCGGCGGCCAGACGATACAGCGCCATGCGATCCAGCCCGTTCAGCACGGTATTGGCACGCAGCTCGTCCGCGCTCGGATCAATGCCCTTGGTCGAAATCCGCATCGGCCCCAGCGGGCCGCCCTGGCCGGAATAGCCGCGGCGCACCTGACGCAGCACCTCGTCGGGTTTCAGCCCCGCCGCGCGGAACATGCGGTCCAGCGGCTCCATCGACACGGTCACCGCATCTTCCAGCTTGCGGAAGATCTCGTCGTTGCGCTTTTCGATCTTGCGTTTGGCCTCGGCGACGGCGCGGGCCTCGGCGCGGGCGGCGGCGGCGCTTTCGGCCATTGTGTCGCGCTCGACGGCGGTGGCGCCCAGCGTCGCGGCCAGCAGATCGACCGTGGCCTCGGTCTCGCGGGCGCGGGCGGCCTCGAGGCTGCCTTCGCCGCCCTTGGCGATCAGCTCGCCCTTGAGCTCGGCCACTTCGCCGCGCGCCTGGTCGCGTTCACGGATGGTGCGGCGCAGGGTCAGCTGCACCACATCAAGGCCCGTCTCGACCTCTTTGCGACGATCTTCCGAGGCCAGCAGCAGCGATTGCATCTGCGAGACCTTGGCCAGCGCCTGGTTGAACCGTTCCTGCGCCCGCACCGCCTCGGCCGCACGCTCGTCGCGTTCGCGCGACAGGGCGTCCAGCCGGCGTTCGAATTCCACGACGGACCGCTGCGCCTGTTCGCGCGCATTCCCTGCGCTAAGGTAGTCGATCATCAGAATGGCGGTGGCCAGGATCGTCCAGGCGACAAGCGCGCCGCCCACCACCGTCGCAATCGCCTGGGTCAGGGGCCGCAGGCGGATGAAGCGCGTTTCGGTATCGGACTTCAGAAACAGCCTTTGCTCGGGAAACCGTCGTTCAAGTGCATGATTTACCCGCTGCAAAACGCGTTGCGCCATCGGCCCGTCGTCCCCGTTCCAGATGGCCCGGACGCAAGGTCCGGGCAATAAGGCCGCAGCAGCCATGGCGCGACCAGTCCCCACGCGGATCCTTAGCCGCGCAAGGAACGGCGGCGCAACCTTTCAAGCTTGAAACCGGCGTCAATCCGCCGACTTGCGCGAATTCTTGCCGAATTCGGGGGCGCCTTCCTCGGCCAGAGGCCAGTAGAAATCGGGGGGCAGGCCGGCCTCGGCGCGCTTTTCCTCGTTGAACGGGGGCTTGAGCGCGCCATGGAAATAGCGCCGCACCAGATCGTGGAAGGCATCCTTGGGGTCCATCTCGTGGCGTCCGCACAGGAAATGGAACCACTTGGACCCATAGGCGACATGGCCGACTTCCTCGGCATAGATGGTTTCCAGCGCGGCGATGGCGCCCGTGTCGCCGGCAGCGCGGAAGATGTCGATCATCTGCGGCGTCACATCCAGGCCCCGCGCCTCCAGCACCATCGGCACGACGGCAAGGCGCCCCATGAAGTCGGTGGCGGTATCTTCTGCCGCGCGCCACATGCCGGCATGGGCGGGAAGCGCGCCATACTGGCTGCCATGCGCTTCAAGGCAGTCGCACAGCAGGTTGAAATGCTTGCATTCCTCGTCGGCCGCCTTGACCCAGTCGTCATAAAAGCCCAGCGGCATGGGCACATGGGCAAAGCGGGCGATGATGTCCCAGTGCAGATCGACGGCGTTCAGTTCGATATGCGCAACCGCATGCAGCAGCGCCAGCCGCCCCGCCAGCGATCCGGGCCGGCGGCGCGGCATGTCACGGGGCGACAAGAGTTCGGGCCGCGCGGGCCGGGCAGGGCGGTCGGGCGGGCTGGCGCGGCCGATGTCCAGCGGCGCCCCCGCCGCGCGCGAGGCGAACCACGCCGCCGCATGGCGCCGCCCCAGCGCGGTCTTTTCCCGCCCGTCGGCCGTGGTCAGAACCTCGACCGCCATTTCCGCCAGTGTCGCCATGTCCACCCCCGCCAGTTGCCCGCCCGCCATAGCAATGCCTTGCGCGCGGTGCAAACGGCGCGGCGGGGATCACAGGGTCCGTGCGTGCGGGCCGGTCACATCCAGCACATTGGCTGCGCGCCCGACGATCAGCGGATCGGGCGGCTGCACCACCGACAGGTCCTTGTCGGGATAGTCGATGGTCGACAGGAAATGCCGCATGCAGTTCAGCCGTGCGCGCTTCTTGTCGTTCGACTTTACGATCACCCAGGGCGCATCGGCGGTGTCGGTGTAGAAGAACATCGCCTCTTTCGCCTCGGTGTAATCTTGCCACTTGTCGAGGCTGGCCTTGTCGATGGGCGAGAGTTTCCACCGTTTCAGCGGATCGGTCTCGCGCGCGGCAAAGCGGGCATGCTGTTCGGCCTGGGTGACCGAGAACCAGTATTTGTAAAGCCGGATCCCCGAGCGCACCAGCATCCGCTCCAGCTCGGGGGCCTGGCGCATGAATTCCAGATATTCGGCCGGCGAGCAGAAACCCATCACCCGTTCGACCCCGGCGCGGTTATACCAGCTGCGGTCAAAGAACACGATCTCGCCTGCCGTCGGCAGATGTTCGACATAGCGCTGGAAATACCATTCCCCCCGCTCTTTGTCCGAGGGCTTGGTCAGCGCGACGACACGGGCATAGCGCGGGTTCAGATGTTCCATGAACCGCTTGATCGTGCCGCCCTTGCCAGCCGCATCGCGCCCTTCCATCAGCACGACGAATTTCTGCCCGGTGTCCTGCGCCCAGATCTGCACCTTGAGCAATTCTGCCTGCAACCGGGCCTTTTCCGCCTCGTAGGGCACACGGCCCATGCGGCGCGCATAGGGGTAATGGCCGGATTCAAAGCTGGCGCGGATCTGCTCGGGCGTGCTGATCGGGGGCAGGTGATGCACGACCCTTGGGCTATGGTCGGCGACAGGCGTGGCTTCGGGCGCCTCGGCAGCGGCGGGGGCGGCAGGGATCGGGTCAGGCCGGGAAAGGTCTTCGGGCATGGATCGCAGCGACTCCTTGGAAAATGACAATGCTTTAGTATCGCATGATCCGTGGTGGCCTGCCTTGATCCGGGTCAACGCGGCGCGGGCAAGGCGATCTTGCCGGTCGCGCTGCCAGAGCCCTGAAATGACATAGGCGGCGACACCCAGGATGCCGCCGCCTTGTCGGGGACTAGGACTTTATCGAAATGGTCTCGATCAATGCGCTCACCCTAGCGCGCCGCCGCCATCCGGCGCATACCCCGTTCAGGGTATATCGGTCGATTTTGCAGGCTGACGCGTTTTTTCCGATGCGGGGTCAGCTGTTCAGGCCCATCAGCCGTTCGGCTTCGTCAAGCACCAGGGACCAGCGGGAAAAGAACAGCAGCTGTCCGGTATTTGGCACGAATGTCACGTCCAGATGCGGGAAGTCGGCCATCAGTTCGCGGATCGTCAGCACCGGCGATTGCGGATCCTGATCGGCCTGCAACAGCCGCACCGGCACCCGAGCGGCGGCGACGATGGCTGACCAGTCCTTTTCCGACCCCAGGCATTCCTGCGCAAAGGCGGCCGCGCCGTGGCCGTCCGGCAAAAGCAGTGTCTGCGCCGCACCGGCCACCACGGCCGAGCGGATCGCCGGATCGTCAAAGGCCGCCATATCGGCCGCCGAACCACCATTGACCTTGCGAAAGAAATCCTCGGGGCCAAGCTTGCGCGCCAGCGAGAAGCCGGCCTTGACGATGAAGGGCAGCACCCGCGGGGCATAGCGGGCATTGGCCAGAACAAAGCGCTGCCATTTGTCCATCCGCTCATACTGGGCCGGGGTGCGCAGCGGCAGTTGCGCGGCGCAGCCCAGAACGGCGCGGACCAGATCGGGGCGTTGCAGCGACAGGTTAAGTGCGAATCGCAGATCGGCCCCTTGGGCGATCACCACCGCGCCCCTGACCCCCAGATGGTCCAGAACGGCGGCATAATCGTCGCTGACCCCGTCCAGATGGGCGCGGCCGGCTGGCAAGGGCGACGAGCCACCATAGCCCGCCCGGATCGGCACGATGACACGCAGGCCGCGATGCAGGGCCGCGCGTTCGGCCGCGACCGGCCAGCGGATCAGGCCGAAATCGAGATGCATGAACACCAGCGGACGCCCGCCCGGATCGCCGAATTCGATCCATTCCAGCCGCCTGCCATGTGATTGGGTGGCTGCAGGCTCGATCCACTCCATCCCCGCTGCGGGGCCCGCATGAGTGCCCCTGGCACCCGGCACCAGCGCCACCTCCATCAGGCCCAGAACGACGCGCACCAGTTCCTGCTGGCTGTGCGTTTCGGTCTTGGCAAGGATGGACCGCAACTGCGTGCGCACGGTTTCAGTCGATCGGCCCCGCGCCTCGGCAATGTCCTTGATCGGCTGGACCAGCGTGATGCCGCGCACGATCTCGACCTCGGCGGCGGTCAGGCCAAAGGCCTCTTGCACGGTATGTTCAAAGCCCTCGGGCCAGACCAGTTCGGTCGACATGACCAGCGCAAGCTGCGTGCGCCCCATCATCTCCAGCGCGCTGACCCGCATGATGACGACGCTGCCGGTGCTTGTCGATCGCATCCGCAGTGTCACGACCCGCTCGTCCTGGCCATGGGCGACCTTGCGGATCACCCCGCGCAGCATGTCCACGTCTTCGGGATCGAAGGGCAGGGCGCTTAGCGGCGCGCCGTTCGCGATGCCAAAGACCAGCCGGGCCGCGCGGTTGCAGGCCGCGACCGTCGGGCCCCCATCGGCCAGAAAGGCCGCCGATCGGGGGATGCGGTCCAGCACCTCCTGTTGCCCGCTGTTCGCCGTATCTGGCTGATAGCGGTCAAGAAACACCCCGGCGCGGTCGATATGCGGGGCGATCTCGGGATCTTCGGGCAAGGCCGCACACCCAGCCCCATGGGCGCGCAAGGGCGCGGCATGGCCTTCCCAGACGTCCAGCAACTCCTCCAGCCGGATCGGGTCCATGGCGACATCATAGAGCCTGTCCACGATGGCGGCCTTGCCATCCCGTTCGGGGACGGAACCGGGGGCAGGTTGGTGATCGGCAACCGTCATGGGGTGCGGGCAGTCCTCGGGTCTGGCGAATCGCACGGGGCCTTTGTGCACAGGGTGGCCGCCGGCCTGCCCATGCGGCAAGCCACTTTTCGCCGCCAACGCGGCGCACTAGGCTGGGCGCGCACGCATGCAGGAGGAAACAGCGATGCTGACGATCTATGGCGCCATGCGATCCCGCGCCACCCGGCCGATCTGGCTGCTTTACGAAACCAACACGCCGTTTCAGCATGTCCCGGTGATCCAGTCCTACCGCCTGCCCGATGCGGCGGCGCCGGATGCGCCGTTCAACACCGCCTCGCCCGACTTTCTCAAGGTGAACCCCCAGGGCCTGGTTCCGGCCATGCTGGATGGCGATCTGCTGCTGACCGAATCGCTGGCGATCACCTACTACCTTGCCCGCAAGTTCGGCGGCGATCTGGCCCCGCGCGATCTGGCCGAGGAAGGCCAGGCGGTGCAATGGGCCTTGCTGGGCGCGACCTCGGTGGAAACGCCCGGTCTGGACATTGCGCAGGTGCATGGCAAGGGTCAGGCCGGCACGCCCGAGGGGCAGGCGATCATCGCCGAACGCACCCGCGCCCTGGCACGTCCCTTTGCCCGGATCGAGGCGCATCTTCAGGGCCGCGACTGGCTGATGGGCGATCGCTTCACGGTGGCTGACATCGTGCTGTCGGAATGTGTGCGCTATGCGATGGCGCAGCCCGGCATCTATGATGCCTGGCCCGCGCTTGCCGCCTGGCTGGCCCGCTGCCACGCCCGCCCCGCCTGGGTGCGGATGTGGGCCGAGCGGAACGCCGAGCCGGTATAACCGGCCAAAGGGCAGGGCGCAGGGTCCCCATAACTTGCGTCCTGCCCCGCTGGGTGGTCTATTGCTGCGATCAAACCGACAGTCAGAATCGAGCAGCCATGTCCGACCTTCTCAGCCAGCAACCGGAAACCTATGACGCCTCGTCCATCGAGGTGCTCGAGGGGCTGGAAGCTGTCCGCAAGCGCCCCGGCATGTATATCGGCGGCACGGACGAACGCGCGCTGCACCATATGGTCGCCGAAATCCTCGACAACGCCATGGACGAGGCGGTGGCCGGTCACGCGACCCGCATCGAGGTCGAGCTGCACGCGGATTATTCGGTCACTGTGCGCGACAATGGCCGCGGCATTCCGGTCGATCCGCACCCGAAATTCCCGGACAAATCGGCGCTCGAGGTCATTCTGTGCACCCTGCATGCGGGGGGCAAGTTTTCCAACAAGGCCTATTCCACCTCGGGCGGTCTGAACGGCGTGGGGTCGTCGGTGGTGAACGCGCTGTCGGATCATCTGCGCGTCGAGGTCGCCCGCAACCGCGAGCTGTTCGCCCAGGAATTCAGCCGCGGCAAGCCCAAGGGACCGGTGGGCAAGGTGGGGGCGGCGCCCAACCGGCGCGGCACCTCGGTGACCTTCCATGCCGACCCCGAGATCTTTGGCAGCCAGCGGATGAAACCCGCGCGGCTTTACAAGATGACCCGATCCAAGGCCTATCTGTTCTCGGGGGTGGAAATCCGCTGGTCGTCGGACATCGACGATGGCGAAACCCCGCGCGAGGCGGTGTTCCATTACCCGGGCGGGCTGGCGCAATACCTGGGCGACACGCTGAACGGCACGATGACCTATGCCGACAAGCCCTTTGCCGGCAAGGTCAGCTTCGAGGAAAAATACGGCGTTCCCGGCAGCGTGGAATGGGCGATCAACTGGACGCCCATGCGCGACGGGTTCATCCAGTCCTATACCAACACCGTGCCCACCCCCGAAGGCGGCACACATGAATCGGGCTTCTGGGCCGCGATCTACAAGGGCATTCGCGCCTATGGTGAGCTATCCAAGAACCGCAAGGCCGATCTGATCACCCGTGACGATCTGATGGCCGGCGGCTGCGCGCTGCTGTCGATCTTCATCCGCGAGCCGTCTTTCGTCGGCCAGACCAAGGACCGGCTGTCGACCGAGGAAGCCGCGAAATGGGTCGAAGGCGCGGTGCGCGACCATTTCGACACCTGGCTGGGCACCGATCCGAAATCGGCGGGCGCGATCATGGACTTTCTGGTCCTGCGCGCCGAGGAACGCCTGCGCCGCAAGCAGGAAAAGGAAACCGCCCGCAAGAGCGCGACCAAAAAGCTGCGTCTGCCCGGCAAGCTGGTCGATTGTTCGGCCACCAACCGCGAAGGGACCGAGCTGTTCATCGTCGAGGGCGATTCGGCAGGTGGCAGCGCCAAGATGGCGCGGGACCGGCAGACCCAGGGGCTATTGCCGCTGCGGGGCAAGATCCTCAACGTGCTGGGCGCGGCTGGCGGCAAGATGGGCGCCAACCAGGAAATCAACGATCTGTGCCAGGCGCTTGGCGTGCAGATGGGCAGCAAATTCAACGTCGAGGATCTGCGCTACGACAAGGTCATCATCATGACCGATGCCGATGTGGACGGCGCGCATATCGCCAGCCTGCTGATGACGTTCTTCTTTACCCAGATGCGGCCGCTGATCGACAAGGGGCACCTGTATCTGGCCTGTCCGCCGCTTTACCGCCTGACCCAGGGCGCGCGGCGGATCTATGTGGCGGATGATGCCGAGAAAGAGGAATGGCTTTCCCGCGGCCTTGGCGGCAAGGGCAAGATCGACGTGCAACGATTCAAGGGCCTTGGCGAGATGGACGCCAAGGATCTGAAGGACACCACGATGAACCCGGCAACCCGCAAGCTGATCCGGGTGTCGATCGACGATGAGATCCCGGGCGAAACCGGCGATCTGGTGGAACGCCTGATGGGGAAAAAGCCCGAGCTGCGGTTCCAGTATATTCAGGAAAACGCGCGCTTCGTCGAGGATGTGGACGTCTGAGGGCACACGGCGCCCCGGGGGCAAGGCGCATGTGCCTGCATGATGAACGGATGCTCGCAGGGTCACGCCTGCGGGTTCGGCGCGGATCAGGTCGCCAGATTTGAAGGGGGCGCCCAAGGGCGGATACGCTGCCAAAGGCGGCTGCGCTGGAACTGTCGGACCGGCCCCCGCCTTACCCCCGCTTTGGGACCACGCCCAGCATGTCCAGCGCGGTTTCAAGATCGGGGTGCAGCAGATCGGTGCGGTTCAGCCGCGCGGCCTTGGCCTCGGCCACGATCTGGTCGAAGCGGGCGCGCAGGGCGGTCTTTTCGGCGCCCTTGCAATCGTTCCATGGGCGGCCCTGCAGGGCCATCACCAGAACGTAATACCAGATGAAATGCGGCTTCTCGCCGTGGTCCAGCTGCTTGCGATAGGCGGCATCGGCGCCAAGCGCGCGCAGGGTTTCTGCGTCAGGGATCCCGGCGCGCTGCATCGAGGCTGCGGTCGCAGGTCCGATGCTGTTGATGCTGGTCAAGGGTGTTCCGGTCATGGTGGCGCGCAGAATGCCGCGCGCCGCGCGGGGCGGCAAGGCCCTGACCGATGATCAGATCGAGGCCCAGTCGGTGAACCGGGTGGTCTGGCCGCCTTGCTGTTGCGACGGTTTCGAAGCGGTGCCCTGCTGCTGCTGTTGCTGCGGCGCCGTCTGCTGGCTGCCCTGCTGGGGCTTGTTGGGGGTCATCTGAACGGGTCCTGCGGATGCCTGGTTGCGATACATCCCCGCGCCCGCCCGACTCGGACAGGGCACAGGGTGGCGGTCATCTATGATTGGCACAAATTTTGCGCAAGTCACCTGATGGTGAGCCGCGCGAAACCCGACACTGCGTTTCCCAAAAGGCACGAATGGCAGCCTAGGGGCCACGCAGCAACCGGGGTTGCAGCACGATGATGGTCGGGCGGCGCGGCAGATCGTGCAGGCCCAGCTCGATGCTGTTCTGGTCCAGTTCGACCACATCGAAGCTGTCCTTCATGCCATCAAGGAAAATCCCCAGCGAGTCGCCGGAAAACCAGTGCATCGGCAACACCACCGATGATCGAAGGCGCGAGATCACCTTCATCATGGTCTCGACATTCATCGTGTAGCCGCCATCGACCGGCACCATCACCACATCCAGCCGACCCAGTGCCGCATATTGCGCAGCATCGGGTTCGTGATGCAGGTGTCCCAGATGGCCGATGCACAGGCCGGCTGCCTCGAAGACAAAGATCGAATTGCCATTCTTGCGCACCCCGCCATCCCAGCGCCCGCGCGCATCGGTGTGCACGTTGCGCACCCGCATCTCGCCAAGATCAAGGTCGTGTTCGGTCGGGAAATCCTCGGTGCCCCAGCCTTCGAGGACATGGGGAATGCGCGGATCGGGGGCGGGGGTCCAATGCGTGGTGTGCGAGTTGTTCATCGTGACCACGGTGGGCACATGATCGGTGCGGCCCAGAACCCCGGTATAGTCGGTGACGGCCGTGGTTCCATTGGGCGTTTCGATCAGGAACATCGCATGATGCAGAAAGCTGATGCGCACGCGGTCCTGCCCGAGCGGATCGCCAAAGGCGGCGCGGTGGATCACCTCCAGCCCCGGCGCCTCGGCAAGGCTGATGCAATGGCTGGGAATGCGCTCTTGCGCGATGGCGGGCGCGGCAAGCAGCAGGGCGGCGGCAGGGGCGGCAAGGCGGATCATGGGGCCTCGGGGCGCGGCTGGCGGAACAGGGGAAGGATAGCGCAGAATTCCCCCCTGTCAGCCGCTCGCCTGTCCGGGTCACGCGATGGTGACGGCGCCTGCGTAAAATCGCGGCAGAACCCTGGCCAGATGGTCGGCCACCCGGCGCACCGGCGCCAGCGCGCGCAGCCCATCGGGCAGCACCAGCCAGGCCTCGAGCGGCCAGGCAAAGCGATCTGGCAGAACGGGGACCAGCGCGGGGTCAAGGGCGGCGATGGCCTGTTGCAGAACGCCAATGCCAAGGCCCGCGCGGACCGCGGCAATCTGCGCCGCTTCGGAATCGCTGCGCAGCCGCAGGGCGCTGCGGCCAAGCTGCAGGGCGTCCAGCCCTGCCAGCGCGGCGGTGTTGCGGTCGGGGCCGATCAGGACATGGGCAGCCAGGTCGGCCGGGTCGGTGGGCGTGCCGTGACGGCCCAGATAGCCGGAATGGGCAAAAAGGCCCAGCCGCACATCGGCCAGCTTGCGGGCGATCAGGCTGGACTGGCCAGGGCGTGTCATGCGGATCGCCAGATCGGCAGCGTGGCGGCCAAGGTCGGCCGGGTCGTTCGACAGGTCAAGTTCGATCGCCAACCCCGGATGCTGGTCCAGCAACGGGGCCAGCAGGCGCGGAAGCACCTCGGCGCCGACCACATGGCTGGCCGCGATGCGCACGGTGCCGCGGAACTCGCCGCTGGAGGCGGCGCGGCGTTCAAGGCTGGCGGCGGCATGGGCCATTGTCTGCGCTTCGGGCATCAGCGCTTGCGCGGCAGGCGTGGGCATCATGCCGTGCGGGGCACGCAGGAACAGCGGCTGGCCGAGGGCGGTTTCCAGCGCCTCGATATGTCGGCCGAGGGTAGGTTGGGTCAGGCCAAGGCGGCGCGCGGCGGCCGACAGGCTGCCGGTTTCGGCCACCGCAAGAAAGCTGCGCCAGAGCGTCCAGTCGACGGGTTTTTCCATACGTTACTGCATAGCAAGCATACGCTTTCATGCAATTTCTTTTTGGTTGGTCTTGCGCCAGATCTGCGTCATTCGCAATGGAGGTAGACATGACCATCACGCTGGACCGTCCGATGATTGCCATTCTGCGGCTGGAAGGCGCTGCGGCGCTGGCGGCCGGGCTTGCCGGCTTCGCCCTTGTGGGAGGGCACTGGCAGACCTTTGCGCTGCTGGTGCTGGCGCCCGATCTGGCGATGCTGGCCTATCTGCTTGGCCCTGTTGCCGGGGCGCGGGCCTATAACCTGGCGCATAGCCATGTGGGTCCCGCGCTGCTGGCCGCAATGGGGCTATGGCTGGCGCCGGGGCTGCTGCCTGTCGCCTGCATCTGGCTGGCGCATATCGGGTTTGACCGGGCCATGGGCTATGGGTTGAAATCCGAGCGCACGTTCGGGATCACGCATCTGGGCCGGATCGGCAAGGGGTGAGGTCGGGGGGCGGCTGCCCCCCGATCCCCCCGCCCCAAGGGGGCGACTTGCCCCCTTGGGAAACCCCCGGGGTATTTGAGAAAAGGCAAAGGACGGTCAAAACGGCACGTCATCGGCCTGATCGGCAGCCACCACATACGAGGCCATGACATGTTTGACCCCGGCCTTGTCAAAGGCCACTGTCAGCTTGTCGCCTTCGGCGCCGGTCACGGTGCCATAGCCGAATTTCTGGTGGAACACGCGTGCGCCGCCCTCATGGGCGGGGATGGCCTCGGCGTCGATGACCATGGCGCGCGCCGCAGTCTGGCTGGACATGCCGCGCTGGGGCTGGCGGTTCTGCATGCGCTGCCAGCCAGGCGAGTTGTAGACATCAGCCCGCGCCGCACGCGATTCCACCCCGGCAAAGCCTGGCGCCGCAGCGCCATAGCCGCCGCCATAAAGACCCGGCGGGGTCAGAACCTCGACATGGTCGGGGGGCAGCTCGTCGATGAAGCGGCTGGGCAGCTGGGATTGCCACTGGCCATAGACCCGGCGGTTGGCGGCAAAGGAGATGGTGCACAGATCCTCGGCACGGGTGATGCCGACATAGGCAAGGCGGCGTTCTTCCTCGAGCCCCTTGAGCCCGCTTTCGTCCATGCTGCGCTGGCTGGGGAACAGCCCGTCTTCCCAGCCCGGCAGAAAGACGACCGGAAATTCCAGCCCCTTGGCGGCATGCAGGGTCATGATGGTGACCTTTTCCGCCGCCTCTTCGGTTTCATTGTCCATGATCAGCGCGACATGTTCCAGAAAGCCCTGAAGCGTGTCGAACTGTTCCAGCGCCTTGAGCAGTTCCTTGAGGTTTTCCAGCCGCCCCGGCGCCTCGGGCGATTTGTCGGCCTGCCACATGGCGGTATAGCCCGATTCCTCGAGGATCGTTTCGGCCAGCCGGATGTGGTCATAGCCGGGCTTTGACGCCTCGACATGCCAGCGGGCGATGCCATCCAGAAAGCCGCGCAGCGCCCCCGCGCCGCGCCCACCGATGCCGCCTTGCGCCAGCAGCGCCGCCGCCCCGTCGATCAGGCTGCCACCGACCGATCGGGCCGCGCGCTGGATGTCGCCTTGCGCCTTGTCGCCCAGGCCGCGCTTGGGCAGGTTGACGATGCGTTCAAAGGCCAGGTCATCTTCAAGGCTGACGACCAGCCGGAAATAGGCCATGGCATCGCGGATTTCCTGCCGTTCGTAGAACCGAGGTCCGCCGATGACGCGATAGGGCAGGCCGATGGTCAGGAACCGATCCTCGAAGGCGCGCATCTGGTGGGCGGCGCGGACCAGAATCGCCATGCCGTTCGGCGAGACGGGCCCAAGACGCCGACCGCCGCGGGTCAGGGATTCGATTTCCTCGCCGATCCAGCGGGCCTCTTCCTCGCCGTCCCAATGGCCGATCAGGCGCACCTTTTCGCCCTGTTCCAGATCGGTCCACAGGGTCTTGCCCAGTCGCCCCTCGTTCGCCGCGATGATGCCCGAGGCGGCCGCCAGGATATGCGGGGTGGATCGGTAGTTCTGTTCCAGCCGCACGACGACAGCGCCGGGAAAATCCTTTTCGAACCGCAGGATGTTGCCCACCTCGGCCCCGCGCCAGCCATAGATCGACTGATCGTCATCGCCCACGCAGCAGATGTTGCGATGGGTCTGGGCCAGCAGGCGCAGCCACAGATACTGGGCGACGTTGGTGTCCTGATATTCGTCCACCAGAATATAGCGGAACCAGCGCTGATACTGCGCCAGCACATCCGGGTGACGCTGGAAGATCGTCACGCAATGCAGCAGCAGATCGCCAAAATCCACCGCGTTCAGCGTGCGCAGGCGGTCCTGATAGGCGGCATACAGTTCCGTCCCGCGATTGTTGAAATGGGCCGCTTCCGAGGTCGGCACCTGTTCCGGCGTCCAGGCGCGGTTCTTCCAATGGTCGATCAGGCCGGCCAGCTGGCGCGCAGGCCAGCGTTTTTCATCCAGATTGGCCGCCGAGATCACCTGTTTCATCAGGCGGATCTGGTCGTCGGTATCCAGGATGGTGAAGTTCGATTTCAGCCCCACCAGTTCGGCATGGCGGCGCAGCAGTTTGACCCCGATGGAATGGAAGGTGCCCAGCCAGGGCAGACCCTCGACCGCCTCGCCCAACAGGCGGGCCACGCGGTCCTTCATCTCGCGGGCGGCCTTGTTCGTGAAGGTCACGGCCAGAATTTCGTTCGGCCGCGCCTTGCCGGTCCACAGCAGATGCGCGATGCGGGTGGTCAGCGCCTTGGTCTTGCCGGTGCCGGCGCCGGCCAGCATCAGGACCGGGCCATCCAGCGCCTCGACCGCCTGCCGCTGGGCTGGGTTCAGCCCGTCAAGATAGGGCGGGGCAGGGCGCGCTGCCATGGCGCGCTGGCTGAGGGGCAAGGAGCGGTCGGGCATGTCGGCATCCGGGATCATGGCCGCAGTATAGCGCCTTTGGCGGCAGGGAAAAGCACTGTTCTTGAAATGTTCGGCACCTGCCATATCAACTGGCCTTTTCGCCCCCCGCCTGTCCCGGTATCGTCCGGCCAGGTGCGGAGGAGACGGCATGAGCGAGTACGACTATATCGTGATCGGGGCAGGCAGCGCGGGCTGCGTGATGGCCAACCGGCTGTCGGCCGACCCGCGCAACCGGGTGCTGCTGCTCGAGGCCGGGGGGCGCGACAATTACCACTGGATCCATATTCCCGTGGGGTATCTGTATTGCATCGGCAATCCGCGCACCGACTGGGGCTTTCATACCGAACCGGAACCCGGGCTGAACGGGCGGGCGCTGATGTATCCGCGCGGGCGGGTGCTGGGGGGCTGCTCTTCGATCAACGGCATGATCTACATGCGCGGTCAGGCGGCGGATTACGACCAGTGGCGCCAGATGGGCTGCACCGGCTGGGGCTGGGATGACGTGCTGCCGCTGTTCCGCGCGCAGGAGGATTTCTATCGCGGCGCCAGCGAGGCCCATGGCACGGGCGGCGAATGGCGGGTGGAAACGGCGCGGGTGCGCTGGCAGGTGCTGGATGCGTTTCTGGACGCGGCCGAACAGGCCGGCATTGCGCGCACCGCTGATTTCAATTCGGGCGACAACGAGGGTGGCGGCTATTTCGATGTCAACCAGCGGTCAGGGATTCGCTGGAACACCTCCAAGGCCTTTCTGCGCCCTGCCGCGAACCGCCCGAACCTGCGCGTTCTGACGGGGGCCCAGGCCGAGCGGCTGATCGTCGAAGGCGGCGAGGTGAAGGGCGTGATCTTCCACCAGAATGGCCAGCGGATCGAGGCGCGGGCCGCCCGAGAAACCGTGCTGTCGGCCGGCGCCATCGGCTCGCCGCATCTGCTGGAGCTGTCGGGGATCGGGCAGGGCGCGGCCTTGCAGGCGGCAGGCATCACGCCGCTGGTCGAGGTGCCGGGGGTCGGCGCCAACCTTCAGGACCATCTGCAACTGCGGCTGGTCTACAAGGTGACGGGGGTGCCCACGCTGAACGAAAAGGCCTCCAGCCTGTGGGGCAAGGCGGCGATCGGGCTGGAATACCTGCTGAAACGGTCCGGCCCCATGGCCATGGCGCCCAGCCAGGTGGGCATCTTCACGAAATCCGGGCCGGACAAGGCGACGGCCGATCTGGAATTCCATGTCCAGCCGGTCTCGCTCGACAAGTTCGGTGACCCGGTGCATCCCTTCCCGGCGATGACCGCCAGCGTGTGCAACCTGCGGCCGGAAAGCCGCGGATCGGTCCATGCGAAATCGCCTGACTTCCGCGCGCATCCGGCGATCCGGCCGAACTATCTGGCGACCGAGGGGGACCGCGAGGTCGCCGTGCGCGCCATCCGCATCGCGCGGCATATTGCGGCGCAGCCGGCCTTTGCCCGGTTCGATCCGCAGGAATTCAAGCCCGGTCCGGCCTTTGAATCGCGCGACGATCTGGTCAAGGCGGCGGGAGATATCGGCACGACGATCTTTCACCCGGTCGGCACCTGCCGGATGGGCGCCGATGAGGCCTCGGTCGTCGATCCGCGCTTGCGGTTCCGGGCACTGGGGCGGCTGCGGATTGCCGATGCCTCGGTCATGCCGACGATCACCAGCGGCAACACCAATTCCCCGACGATCATGATCGCGGAAAAGGCCGCCCGGATGATGCTGGAGGATGCCCGCTAGGGCCTGTCGGGGGCAGACCGCTGGCGTTTGCCCCCGATGGATCAGCCGCGCTTGCGGGCAGCGGCCAGCCACAGACCGGCCAGGCCAAGGCTGGCAATCACGTTCCAGCCTGCCATCGAAATGCCCAGCAGGCTCCAGGTGATCTGATCGCAGCGGACGGGTTCGGGGGCGGCGGCGGTCGGGTCCAGCAAGGTTGCGGTGGACATGCCGGTGATCCCGCGCCCCGAGCAGCTTTCAAGGCCTGCCCACCAGCCCTGTTCGACCCCGACATGAAACACGCCGATCCCGGCCGTCGTCAGCACGGCCAGCGCGCCAAGGACCGGGACAATCCGGCCCGGCACACGCATCCCGATCAGGCCCAGGATCACCGCCACCAGATGCGGCCAGCGCTGCCACAGGCACAGCACGCACGGAAACAGCCCGCCGATATACTGAAACCCCAGCGCCCCCAGCAGCAACACGGCAGATCCGCCAGCGGCGGCAAGGATAAGGCTGTTGCGCGACACCGGCTGTTCCTCAAGCTGACTGGTCGGCGGCACAATGGCGGCGGCCGGCCCGAACATCAAGCCCGCCCGGGTCCGGCCGGCTTCACGGATCGGTGCACCCCCGGCGCCGGGGGTGATTGACGAAGTCGCAGGGCAAGGGTAGACGATGCCTTGGACGCGAAGCGGGGCTTCGTGCCTGCGGTGCCTGCTCGGGATTGCCCGTCTGCCATGGGGTGCCGGACAGTGCGGGCGTGGCGGAATGGTAGACGCGGCAGACTCAAACTCTGCTTCCGCAAGGAGTGTCGGTTCGAGTCCGACCGTCCGTACCACACCTCTGGCCCTACGGGCCGCAGGAGCAGGGTTTTCGCAGACGATCCATGATCCGATGGCAGCGCCTGGCGCTGGCAGGACAGGTTGGTCGGGAAATTGCCGGCCCCTGGCCAGATCCGGCGCCTCCTTGGATTGGCCATGAGGGGCATGCAGTGCCAACGGACCCAGAAAAGGTGCCCCTTACTGCGACGCGATCATCATTTTTGGGCGAAATCTGGTGCCGGCAGAGGGATTTGAACCCCCGACCCCCTGCTTACAAGGCAGACGCTCTACCACTGAGCTATGCCGGCACGGGTCCGGTGATACCCATGACGCTGCGCCAAGGCAAGGCGGCAATGCTTAGTGCGGCCCACCCTCGGCCCGGGTGCTTCTTGCCAGCAGCGCCACGGCGATCAGGCTGACGCCCATCACCAGCAGGGCGGCAGGTGCCGCCTCGGCCAGCGCCTCGACGCTGGCGCGTTCGTGGACGCGCGTTGCCAGCGTGTCATAGTTGAACGGGCGCAAGAGCAGCGTTGCGGGCAATTCCTTGACGCAATCGACAAACACCACCAGCAGCGCCACCCCGACCGAGCCGCGCATCAGCGGCAGATGGATCGCCCGCAGCACCCCGCCACTTGTGCGGCCCAGCGAGCGGGCCGCCAGCGGCAGCGACGGGGCAATGCGGTCCATCGCGCTGTCGGCCGCCCCTTGGGCAATGGCGAAAAAGCGCACCACATAGGCCAGCACGATCAGCGCGGCCGATCCGGTCAGGATCAGGCCCGGATCATGGCCGGTCAGCCACAGCAGCGCATCGGCTACCCGATGATCCAGCGCGGCCATGGGAATCAGCAGGCCCACCGCCAGCACCGCGCCAGGCGCCGCATAGCCGATCCCGGTCAGCGGCAGCAGCAGTTGCGGCAGGCGGCGCCGGGACAGCCGCGTGCCATAGACCACAACCAGCGCCGCGCTGACGCACAGGACGGCTGCCAGCCCCCCTGTTGCCAGCGTATGCCACAAGGCGCGCGCAAGGCCGGCGGTCAGCCAGTAATCCGGCTTGGTCAGCGCATGATAGAGGATCACCGAGACCGGCAGCACGAAACCGGCCGCAAAGGGCAGGGCGCACAGCAGCGCGGCCAGCCAGCCCCGCCAGCCCCTCAGCCGGCGCGGCTGGATCGGCCGCGATTGCCGCGCCGCACGGTGAAAGCGCAGGTTGCGCCGACCCGCCCGCTCGATGCCCATCAAGGCCAGGATCACCGCCAGGCTGACCAGCGACAGCTGCGCCGCGCCCCCCGCGTTGCCGGCCGTCAGCCAGACGGAAAAGATGCCGGTCGTCAGCGTCTGGACACCGAAATAGCTGACCGCCCCGAAATCGTTCACGGTTTCCATGCAGGCCAGCGCCACGCCGGCGGCAATGGCGGGGCGCGCCAGCGGCAGGCCGATGCGCAGGAACATCCCCCAGGGGCCAGCGCCAAGCGCCCGCGCGACCTCGTAGGCGTTGCCGGACTGTTCGCGAAACGCCGCGCGCGCCAGCAGGTAGACATAGGGGTAATAGGCCGAGGACAGCACCAGCACCGCCGCCCCGCGCGAGCGCACGGGCGGGAACCAGTAATCGCGCGGCGTCACCCAGCCCATCCAGCCGCGCAACATGGTCTGCACGGGGCCAGCGAATTCGAACAGATCGACCAGCGCATAGGCCCCGATATAGGCCGGCACCGCCAGCGGCAGCAAAAGCGCGATGTCCAGCACGCGCGCGCCGGGGAAGCGATACATCGTCACCAGCCAGGCCGCCCCCGTGCCCACGGCGGCCGTCAGCACCCCGACCCCCGCCATCAGAAGGCCCGTATTGGTCAGATACCGGGGCAGGGTGGTCGACATCATGTGCGGCCAGATATTGTCCACCGGGTTGAACGCCAGCCAGATCACCGCCACCACAGGCAGCAGGACCAGCGCGGCGATCAGCACGGCGGCGGCCGACCACGGGTCGGGACGAAAGGAACGGCGCACAGGTTCTGCGGGGGATCGGTCGGTCATGGGCGACATATAAAGCGGTTTCTCTGCCGGGAAAACTGCCTATACTGCGGCCGGTCAAGGGGCCGCAGAGCCCCCGCAGGAAAGGTTCGGGCAGTATGCAGATTGTCTATCATCTCGGCGCGCATTGCACCGACGAAGGGGGATTGCTTCGCGTCCTGCTGCGCAACCGCGCGCTGCTGCTGGATCAGGGCATCGCCGTGCCGGAACCCGACCGCTACCCGGCCCTGCTGCGTGCAGCGGCCGCCGTCTTTGCCGGACGGCCGATGGACGGGGCGGCGTCAGAGACGCTGCTGGACGGGCTGCTGCCTGCCCAGGCCGAAGATGCGGCGCAGCGGCTGGTGCTGTCGTTCGAAGGCTTCCTCGCCTTTCCGCGCGATGCCGTGACGCAGAGCCAGCTTTACCCGGCCGCCGGCACCCGCACGCGTGGCCTTGCCGCCATGTTCCAAGGGGGCGCGGTCGAATTTCATATCGCGATCCGCAATCCGGCCACCTTCATTCCCGCCCTGTCCGCCCGCCGCAAGGCCAAGGGCCAGGAGCCGGTGCCGGACGGGTTCGATGCCGGCGCGCTGCGCTGGTCGGAACTGGTGGGGCGCATCCGCGCGGCCGTTCCGGGGGCGGGGCTGACGGTCTGGTGCGATGAAGATACGCCGCTGATCTGGCATTCGGTGCTGCGCGCGGTCGCGGGCCATGACGAATCGATAGAACTGGCCAATGCCCTTGATCTGCCGGCCAGCCTGATGTCGGTGCCCGGACAGCGCCGCATGGCCGCCTGGTTCGCCGAAACCCAGCCCGTCTCGGACGAGGACCGCCGCGCCGGCATTGCCGATTTCCTCGACCGTTTCGCGCTGCCCGAAAAGCTGGAGGTCGATGTGGACATGCCCGGCTGGACGGATGACACCATCGACAGCCTGACCGCCAGCTATGATGAGGATTGCGCCCGCATCGCGGCGATGGAGGGCGTGCGCTTCATCGCGCCGTGAGCCGCCGGGCACCGGATTGCCCGCGATGCGGCGGCGCGTCAGCCGCCCGCGGTGACATTCACCCCGTGGATCCAGTCATAGCGCTTCAACAGCTGGCCCGGCGCCAGCGCCGAGACCGTGCGCAACCCCAGATGCGCCACTTCGCGCAGCGGGCTGCGCAGGTGATAGTTGCGCGCATTGGCATTCGCAGCGGCCACGATGCGCGCTGTGCGGCCCGCACGGGCGCACTGAAAGGCGGCCAGTGCCGCGGGCAGGCTGTCATGCGTGGCCAGCGCCTGCGCCAGCACCCAGGCATCTTCCAGCGCCATGTTGGCGCCCTGCGCCAGAAAGGGCAGGGTGGGATGGGCCGCATCCCCCAGCATGGCAACCCCCAGCGACGGGGCCGCCGGCGCGGTCCAGCCCCAGCGCCTGGCGATCGGGTGACGGAACAACCCCCAAAGCCAGCAATCGTCCACCAGCTCCAGCCAGTCCCGCACGCGCGGTCCGAAACTGTCGAAGGCCAGCCGAAGTTCCATCGCATCATCGCGCAGCGACCAGCTTTCCTCGACCCAGGCCGTGCGCTCTTCGATGGCGACGATATTGCGCAGCGTGCCGCCCCGCAGCGGATAGCTGACCAGATGCCGGCCCGGGCCCATATGCACCTCGGCCACCGGGCGCGCCTCGGGTTCGGCGGGGATCACCGCGCGCCAGGCAACCTGCTTGGTGAAGAACGGCGAGGCCGCGCCATTGAGCGCCGTGCGCACCACCGAATGCAGCCCATCGGCGCCGATCAGCAGACCAGGGCGCAGCTCTGCCCCTTGGGTGGTGTGCAGAACGGGGCCCTCGTCTGTCAGATCGACCCGTGCGGCGCGCTGCAACAGGCGCAATTCAACCCCGACCTCGCGGGCAGCCTCCAGCAGCATCGCCACCAGATCAGCGCGATGCACGAAATTCCAGGACTGACCAGGCCGCAGCCGCGCCAGATCCAGCTGCGCAACCAGCGACTCGCTGGGGCCATCGCGCAGCTCGACCGCCTGCGAGGCCACGCCGGCCGCGCGCAGCGCATGGCCCAGCCCCAGCGCCTCCAGCACGGCCGCCCCGTTCGGCGTGACCTGAAGCCCGGCGCCAATCTCGCGCACGGCTTCGGCCTGCTCCAGCACCGTGACCCGCGCCCCGCGCAAGGCCAGGGCCCGCGCGACGGCAAGCCCGGCAATTCCCGCGCCAAGAACCGTGATATCCTGCCCGATCAGCATGTCAGCCCCTTGAAACAAACGCGCCGGGGATAGACCCCGGCGCATCCAGACCCTTGTGGTCGGTCGTCAGGATCAGTCGTCGCGGTGAACGCGCTCGCGCCGCTCGTGCCGCTCTTGCGCTTCCAGCGTCATGGTGGCGATCGGGCGGGCATCCAGCCGTTTCAGGCTGATCGGCTCGCCCGTCATTTCGCAATAGCCATATTCGCCATTCTCGATGCGGCGGATCGCCGAGTCGATCTTGGCAATCAGCTTGCGCTGCCGGTCGCGGGTGCGCAATTCCAGCGCGCGGTCGGTTTCCTCGCTGGCGCGGTCGGCCAGATCGGGCACGTTGCGGGCGCTTTCCCCAAGGTTGTCAAGCGTCTCGGCGCTTTGCTCCAGAAGCTCGGCCTTCCAGATCAGCAATTTGCGCCGAAAGTATTCGAGCTGCCGATCATTCATGAAGGGCTCGTCCTCGGCGGGACGATAATCGTCAGGCAGAAAGGTCTCGGCTTTCATAACAGTTCCCCGTTGAGGGCCTGGCCGGTCGAGGTCGTCGGATACGGTCATGCGGCCCCTCCTTCTGGGCGGGCAATTAACGGAAAGGTCGGGGGTTGTCACTAGGCCATCGTCGTTCGGCAGGCTTTTGCATATGCAGAACGAACCAAACTGGCCGCAACGCTGGGGATTTTCCCGCAACCTGAAACAATCCCTGCAAGACAAGCAATTCTCTGGCAGAAGTTTCCCCATGGCCCCCGCAGGCCCCAAGGCGCGCGCCCCGCCCGTCCCGATGCCGCCGCGCGGCGCAGATTCGCACCCGGCACGGCGCAAGGCGGCGCGGGGTGCTTGCCAAAACAGCCCCGCACCGCTACCCCGATACCGCCAGCCTGCGACAGGAGAGCCGAATGACGCTTCGTTTCCAGGGAACCGACAGCTATGTCGCGACCGACGATCTGACCGTGGCCGTGAACGCCGCCGTCACGCTGCAACGCCCCTTGCTGGTCAAGGGCGAACCCGGCACCGGCAAGACGGAACTGGCACGCCAGGTTGCGGCCTCGCTGGGCCTGCCGATGCTGGAATGGCACGTCAAGTCGACGACCCGCGCCCAGCAGGGGCTTTACGAATACGATGCCGTCAGCCGCCTGCGCGACAGCCAGCTGGGCGATGAACGCGTCAAGGATGTCAAGAACTACATCCGCAAGGGCAAGCTGTGGCAGGCCTTCGAGGCCGAGGGCCGCGTCGTGCTGCTGATCGACGAGATCGACAAGGCCGACATCGAATTCCCGAACGATCTGCTGCAAGAACTCGACCGGATGGAATTCTACGTCTACGAGACCGGCGAGACGATCCGCGCGAAACAGCGCCCGATCGTCATCATCACCTCGAACAACGAAAAGGAACTGCCCGACGCATTCCTGCGGCGCTGTTTCTTCCACTATATCCGCTTCCCGGAAATGGACACGATGCGCCAGATTGTTGCGGTGCATTTCCCCGGCATCAAGGAGGCGCTGCTGACCACCGCGCTGACCCAGTTCTACGAGTTGCGCGAACAGCCGGGGCTGAAGAAGAAACCCTCGACCTCGGAGGTGCTGGACTGGCTGAAACTGCTGTTGGCCGAAGACCTGTCGCCCGAGGATCTCAAGCGCGAAGGCACGAGCCTTCTGCCCAAACTGCATGGCGCGCTGCTCAAGAACGAACAGGACGTTCACCTGTTCGAACGCCTCGCCTTCATGGCACGCCGCCAGCAAGGGCGCTGAACGGCTGCGGGGCACGCCGCCGCCCCTCCTGTTTCGACTTGATCCAAATATCCTCGGGGGTGAGGACCGGAACGGACCAGAGGGGGCAGACGGCCCCCTCTTTTTCTCCGCCCTGACTTGGGCGCAGCGGTGGGCAACAAGGGGGCCTTCTGCCCCCTCGGACCGGCAAGCCGGTCCTCACCCCCGAGGATATTTCAGGACAGATGAAGAAGCAGGGCGTGCAGGATCAGAGGCCGCGGAACTGATGCGCCTGGCGGTCGGTCCACAGGACCGACACATCCCAGCCATCTTGGGTTTCGCGTTCCTCGGTCACAAGGCCGCGTTCATGCAGCCAGGCGCGTTTGCGCCCTTCGGCAAAGCCCAGGTGCAGATCGCGCGCGTGGCGTTCCTCGCCCAGATGGTCGTTGACCACATCGAGCAGCGCCGCGATGCCTTCGCCCGTCATTGCCGAAACGGGCAACACATCCGCGCGCAGGGCGGCCGTCGCCAGAAGCCCTTCGCGGGCAGTCTCGGGAACAAGATCGAGTTTGTTCCAAACCTCGAGGATCGGCACTTCGCTGCGCACCCCGAGTGAGGCAAGGATATCGGTCACATCCGCCGCCTGTTCCGCGGTTTCGGGGTGCGAGATGTCGCGCACATGCAAGATCAGATCGGCTTCCAGCACCTCTTCCAGCGTGGCACGAAAGGCCGCGACCAGCTGCGTCGGCAGATCCGAGATGAAACCCACCGTATCCGACAGGATAATCCGCCGCCCCGAGGGCAGCACGACACCGCGCATGGTGGGGTCCAGCGTGGCGAACAGCATGTCCTTGGCCATCACCTCGGCGCCGGTCATGCGGTTGAACAGCGTGGATTTGCCCGCGTTGGTATAGCCCGCCAGCGCCACGATGGGAAAGGGCACCTTGCGGCGGGCGGCGCGGTGCAGCTCGCGCGTGCGGACCACCTTGTCGAGCTGGCGTTTCAGCCGGATGACCTGGTCGTCAATTGCCCGGCGGTCCGCCTCGATCTGCGTCTCGCCCGGGCCGCCGACAAACCCGAAACCGCCGCGCTGGCGTTCCAGGTGGGTCCAGGCGCGGACAAGGCGCGTGCGCTGATAGGACAGTGCCGCCAGTTCCACCTGAAGCACGCCTTCACGGGTGCGCGCGCGGTCGGCAAAGATTTCCAGGATCAGCCCGGTGCGGTCCAGCAGCTTGACGCCCCATTCCTTTTCCAGGTTGCGCTGCTGGACAGGGGTCACGGGGCCGTCGATCAGCACCAGATCGACCTCGGCCGCGGACAGGCGATCCTTGAGTTCGGCCACCTTGCCAGAGCCGAACAGCATGCCCGGCTGGGCCCGGGGCAGGCGCACGACTTCGGCGCCGCAAACCTCGATCTCGGGCAGGGCAGCGGCCAGGGATACAGCCTCGGCCAGCCGGTGTTCCGGCAAGCGACGGCCTTGATCCGATTTCAGGTCGGGATGGATCACCCAGGCGCGCGTCAGACCGGCGCCCGGTTTTGCATCTTCGCTCAATCGTCGCCTTCGTACAGGCTGATCGGCTGACCCGGCATGATGGTCGAAATCGCATGCTTGTAGACCAGTTGCGATTGACCGTCACGGCGCAGCAGCACGCAGAAATTGTCAAACCAGGTGATCACGCCTTGCAGCTTGACACCATTGATGAGGAATATCGTCACAGGGATCTTGGCCTTGCGGACGTGATTCAGGAATGCGTCCTGCAGGTTCTGTTTGTCGCCAGCCATGTTTTATTGCCTTTGTCGCGCGTTCTTCTTGGCGTTTATGTCGCGGTTCCTCCCCGCTTGGCCAAATATGGGCTGCCTTGGCCGGAGATTCCAGCCCAAAAAACAGTCCGTTACGGACCTATTCACATATTTGCCTGTATCTGACCCCGTTTGCCGGGGCTAACGGCGCCAGGCCGTGGGCAAAAGGAAGGCCAGCAGGGCCACCGTCTCCAGCCGGCCCAGCACCATGGCTGCGGCCAGAACCACCTTGGCGCCGGGCACCAACGTGGCCCAGCTGGTATCGCCCAGACGGCTGGCCGAGGCCATCGGCCCGGTCGTCGTCAGGGCCGAGACCGACAGGACGACCGCGCGCTCGAAGGGAATGCCGAACAGGGCCAGCAGCAGGTTCACCACCCCAAGCGCCAGCGCGAACAGCATGAAGAAGACAAAGGCGATGAACGCCCCCTCGCCGCGCATCTGCCGCGCCGCAGGACCGCCGCCCCCCACCGACGAGGGTTCGGACAAGCGGTCCATCTCGCGGATGCCCAGCTTGTAAAGCGCATAGATCCGCAGCAGCTTGACCCCGCCTGCCGTGGTGGCAACGCCGCCCCCCATCATGGCAAGGCCCAGCAAGATCAGCCAAGGCGCATCCATCCCCGACCAGGCCCGCGCATCCACCCAGCCCGCCGATTCAAAGCCTGTCGTGGTCAGGAACGACAGCACCGTGAACAGCGCGCCCCACAGCGCCTGAACCGCCTGCACCAGATCGCTGGTCAGCTGCCCCTCGATGGCGCCGATCCAGTGGCGCAGGAACAGCGCCACCGGCACCGCGACCAGAAAGCTGATGCCGACCCGCAATTCGGGGTCGCGCCACAGCGGGGCCTCGGTCTCGATCCGGGCAGCGCCCGGCATCAGCCGGCGCGTCAGCGCAAAGACCAGCGCAAGGCCGATGATCGCCTCGCCCAGAAATCCCGAGGGCGCATCGGCCAAATGGGGCAGGGGCGTGATCCCCGAGGTCGACAGCGCCGCCATGGCATGCATCAAGGCCACCAGCCCCGGATCGCCCGCCAGCAGCAGCGCCAGCCACACAAGGCCGGTCAGCCCGGCATAGACCGGCAGCAGCGTCAGGGCATGGCGCAGCAGCCGCGCGGCCGGATCGGTGGTCGGCCCGGTCTGGCCCGGCTCCAGCCGCACCCGGCCGATGGCCCGCGGCGCGTAAAGCTCGAACCCGCCAAGGTGCTGCGAGGCCAGAATTCCCGTCGCCGCCACCAGCACGAAGAACCCGCCCAGCCAGCCGACCAGCCCGCGCCACAGATGCACCGAATCGGGCAGCCGCCCCGGCGTGTCGTAAAGTGTCGCGCCCGTGGTGGTGAAGGCCGAGACCATCTCGAACCAGGCGTTGAAATAGGTGGTATCGCGCACCGCCTCGGCAAAGGGCAGGGCCAGGACGGGCGGCAGGAACGCATAAGCCAGCACGAAGCTGCGCAGATGGCTGCGGGCGGCATTGTGCGGCTTCCATCCGGCCGTGGCCAGCGCAACCATCACTGTCAGGATCAGGATCAGCGTCGCCGGGTAGAAAAACGCCCGCGCCACGCGATGCTGATCCATCACGACAGCATGGACCGCCGGCACGAACATCGCGAGTGCCGCCAATCCTGTCAGCACGACCGGCAGGGGCAGGGCGGTCAGGCGGCGCATCTAGAAATAGTCGATGGAGACCTGCAACAGCCGCTCCACCTCGGGCACATCCGCCGCCATGACGAACAGGGTGATGATATCGCCTTCGTCGATTCGCAACGAGGGCATCGGTTTCACCACATCAGCCCCCTTCATCACCATCCCGACCAGAACGCCTTCGGGAAAGGCAATGTCGCGCACCAGCCGGCCCGCGATGGACGAGGTGGACAGAACCTGCGCCTCGATCACCTCGGCCTCGGCATCGCCCAGCGAATAGATCGCGCGCACCCGGCCATGGCGGATATGTTTCAAGATGGACGAAACCGTCGTGGCGCGCGGGTTGATATAGGCATCGACGTCCAGCACATCGGTCAGCGGCACCAGCGTCGGATCGTTGACCAGCGCAATGGCCAGCCGGCAGCCCATCTGCTTGGCGCGCACCGAGACCAGAAGGTTGGTGCGGTCATCCTCGGTCACCGCCAGAATGGCATCCGCGCGGTCGATGTCGGCTTCTTGCAGGATTTCCATGTCCAGCCCGTCGCCGTTCAGCACGATCGAGCGCTCCAGCGCATCGGCGGCCAGTTCGGCCCGCTGGCGGTTGCGTTCCACCATGCGCACGCGCACCCGGTCAGCCCGCGATTCCAGCGCCTGCGCCACCGCCAGCCCGACATTTCCGGCACCGACGACCACGACCCGTTCCTGCTTGCGCGTCGCCTTGCCGAAAATCTCCAGCGTGCGCTTCACATCGTCGACATGGCAAAAGACATAGATGCGATCCTCGGCCAGCAACTGATCGCCCGGATCGGGGGCGAACAGCCGACCCTCGCGCCGGATGCCCACAACGACCGCGCGCAGGGTGGAAAACAGGTCGGTCAACTGGCGCAGCGGGGTGTTCAGGACGGGGCAATCCTCGTCCAGCGCAAGGCCCAGCAGCTGGGCACGCCCGTCCAGAAAGGCCTCGGTATCAAAGGCGGCAGGCGCGGCGATGCGTTGCAGCGCGGCCTCGGCCACCTCGCGTTCCGGGCTGATCACCACGTCGATCGGCAGGTGATCTTGCCGGTAAAGATCGGCGTGCATCGCCTCGAGATAGGCGCGGGCGCGCAGGCGGGCGATCTTGCGCGGCACGCCGAACATGGAATGCGCGACCTGACAGGTGACCATGTTCACCTCGTCGGAATAGGTCGCGGCGATGATCATGTCGGCATCGCGCGCACCGGCCTTTTCCAGCACCGAGGGCCACGAGGCAAAGCCCGCAATCCCTTGAACATCCAGCGTATCCGCCGCGCGGCGCACCAGATCGGTGTTGGAATCGACGATGGTGACATCGTTTTTCTCGCCAGCCAGCTGGCGGGCGATCTGCCAGCCGACCTGTCCGGCACCGCAGATGATGACCTTCATGTTCTGCCGTCCCGTCCTGTGTCGACGCAGCCCATTGCATCGCAGAAAGGGCAACAGGGGTCAACATCTGTGCCGGATGGGCGCAACCTTGGGCGTATGGAAATGCGGATCCATGATTCGTATAAGAAGTATTATGTTAATATTGTGGATATGACCGTCCGGGGCCAGCCCTTGCAATGCGCTGAAATGGCGTCAGAATTTCTGGATCTGGCGATTTCCCCGAATGCGCGGCATAACAGCGCCATGTCCGACACCTTGCCCATTGACGACTGCCTTGATGATCTGCGCGCCGCCTTGCGGACGCAAGGCCGTGCCGTGCTGCAAGCGCCGCCCGGCGCTGGCAAGACGACGCGCGTGCCGCTGGCGCTGTTGTCCGAGGTTCCGGGCCGCATCGTGATGCTGGAGCCGCGCCGCCTGGCCGCGCGCGCCGCTGCCGAGCGTATGGCCGAGACCTTGGCCGAGCCCGTCGGCCAGCGCGTCGGCTACCGCATTCGCGGCGAAGCCCAGACCTCCAGGGCCACGCGGATCGAGGTGGTGACCGAAGGCATCCTGACCCGGATGATCCAGTCGGATCCTGAACTTTCCGGCATAAGCGCTGTCATCTTCGATGAATTTCACGAACGCAGCCTGAACGCCGATCTTGGCCTTGCCTTGGTGCTGGAATCGCGCGCGGCGCTGCGGCCCGATCTGTGGGTGCTGGTGATGTCGGCCACGCTGGATGCAGCGCCCGTCGCCGCGCTGATGGAGGATGCGCCGCTGATCTCGTCGGACGGGCGCGCCTATCCGGTGGAAACCCGCTGGCTGCCGCGCCCGCTGCCACAAGGCGCACGGCTGGAGCGGGAAACGGCCGCCCTGATCACCCAGGCGGCTCAGGAAACCGAAGGCGGGATCCTGGTCTTTCTGCCAGGCGAAGGTGAAATCCGCCGGGTCGCCGCGCAGCTGTCGCATCTGGTGAACTGCGACGTGCAACCGCTTTATGGCGCCATGGATTTTCGCGCGCAGCGCGCGGCGCTGGCTCCCTCGCATGGCTTGCGCAAGGTGGTGCTGGCAACCTCGATTGCGGAAACCTCGCTGACCATTCCCGATATCCGTGTCGTGGTCGATGCGGGACGCGCACGGCGGGCGCGGTTCGATCCGGGCTCGGGCATGTCGCGGCTGGTGACCGAACGGGTCAGCCGGGCCGAGGCAGACCAGCGCCGGGGCCGGGCAGGCCGCGTGGCGCCGGGTATTTGCTATCGGCTGTGGGCCAAGGCCGAAGAAGGCGCCCTGCCCGCCTTTCCACCGCCGGAAATCGCCACGGCCGATCTTGCGGGCCTTGCGCTGGAACTGGCGTTGTGGGGGTCTGATGACGGGCTGTCGTTCCTGACGCCGCCCCCTGCCGCTGCGCTGGCCGAGGCGCGGGCGCTGCTGACCGATCTGGGCGCGCTGAAGGACGGCCGGATCACCGATCACGGCCGCGCCATGGCGGCGCTGCCGCTGCATCCGCGGCTGGCGCATATGCTGCTGATCGCGGGCCGTGCCGCCGCGCCTCTGGCCGCCCTGATGGCCGAACGCGATCCGCTGACCGGGGCACCGCCGGACCTGAGCTTGCGGCTGCAAGCCCTTGAAAAACCGAACGCCTATCAGGATCGCCATCCCTGGCCGATCAAGCGTGATGTGCTGGAGCGGATCCGGGCAGAAGCCAAGCGCCTGGCCCGCATGGCACCGGACCGCCCTGCCCTGTCCCATGGCGCCATGGCAGCGCTGGCCTACCCCGACCGCATCGGATTGCGGCGCAAGGGCGATGCGCCGCGCTGGGTGCTGTCGGGGGGCAAGGGCGCGACCATGACGCCGGGAACGCCTCTGGCGGGGGCACGGCTGCTGGTGGCGACCGACCTTGATGGCGATGCGCGCGAGGCTGGCATCCGCCAGGCCATCGCCATCACGGAACCCGATCTGCGCGCGCTTTACGCCCCGCGCATTGCCTGGACCGATGTCTGCGACTGGTCCCGCCGCGAAGGCCGGATCAACGCGCGCCGGCAGGAACGGCTGGGCGCGCTGGTGCTGGATGACCGGATCTGGCCCGATCCGCCGCCCGAGGCGGTGGCCGCAGCAGCCCTGGACGGGCTGCGCGATGAAGTGCGCCAAGGCAATGGCCTGCCCTTTGCCGGTGCCGCCCTGCGGCTGCGCAACCGCGCCGCAGCGGCGGGCGAGCCGGTGCCGCCCGTCGATGACGCCAGCCTGATGGCCGCTGCCGACAGCTGGCTGACCCCGGCGCTTGGCCGTGTGCGCACCCGCGCCGATCTGCGCGCGCTGGATCTGCTCGAGCCGCTCAAGCTCTATCTGGGCTGGGACGCCTGCACGCGGATCGACGGGATGTATCCGTCGCATTTCACCACACCGCTGGGACGGCGTATTCCCATTGATTATGAAGGGGATACGCCTCAAATCGAACTGCGCCTGCAGGAATTGTTCGGCCAGACTGCGCATCCGGTGGTCGGCCCCGCGCGCACGCCGCTGAGACTGTCGCTGCTGTCACCAGGCGGCAAGCCGATTGCCGTTACCTCGGACCTGCCGGGGTTCTGGCGCGGCAGCTATGCCGATGTGCGCAAGGACATGCGCGGGCGCTATCCGCGCCACCCCTGGCCCGAAGACCCGACCGAGGCCGACCCGACCCTGCGCGCCAAGCCGCGCGGCACCTGAGGGTCAGTTGCCACCGAACAGCTTGCCAAGACCGCGGCGCAACTCGGTCTCCAGCTTGCGTTTTGCGGCATCTTCCAGCGTCTCGCCATTTTCGGTGTCAGCGCCCAGCTTTTCGGCCAGCTTCTTTTCGGCCCGCGCGCGCTCGGCGTCCAGCTTGGGTTTTGCCAGCGCCTCCATGTCCAGCTGAAAGCGCGGCCTGGCCCATGGCCCGGTGATCTTGAGCGGCACGCCCAGCCCGCCGGTGCCGTCTTCCTTTTGCAAGGCCACGGGCAGCAGACGATAATCCAGCGTGCGGCTGCCAATCCCGACCGTACCGGTTCCGGCCACCTGCAGATAGGGCGCCGCCAGTTTCAGATCGTCGGCCCGCAGCACACCTTCGGCAATGGAAAAGCTGGTGGAAATGCTGTCGAAGATGGTCTTCTGCCCTTCACCGACATAAGAGACATCCAGCCTGCGCAACATGCCCAGCAGATCGAGCCCGCGCAGCTCTCCCTTGCCCAGCGAGAGCTGCCCCTCGCCTTGCAGGCGGTTCATCATCTCGGACATCGAGGCCGCCGAAGACAGGACCGAGATCCGGCCATTCGCGCTGGCGGTCAGGCGATCGTATCCGGCCAGATCGTGCAGCATCGGTTGCAGCGCCACATTCTCGACCAGCAGATCGGCGCGCACCGATCCGCGGCCCGAGGCATTGGCCACCATCGTCCCGCTGATGCGCCCCTCATAGGCCTGCATCTCCGACAGGGTCACGGTGGCGCGGCCATCGGCCAGCGCAAGGCGCCCCCGCAGGGCGCCAAGGCGCATTCCCCCGGCCTGGACCGACGGGGCGGCAAAGGTCACATCGGCATCGACGGCGCCTAGGGCGCTCAGGTCGATGGGCGCGGTGGACCAGCCGCCGCTGCCGGCCCCACCCGCCGCGCCGCCCCCGGCCGAGGCAGGCAACACCAGCGGTGTCTCGGCCGCGATCGTCGCCGTCACCGAGGGCCGCTGACCGGACGTGCGCAGATCGGCGCTCAGCCGCAGGCGGTTGTCGTCCAGTTGTGCGATGGCGTCGCGCAGCACCAGCCGCAGATCGGGGGACAGCACGGCCCGCCCGTCAAGCCGGATCGTGCGCGCCCCCAGCCCCTGCGGCAGGTCGGGCAGGCTGGTGCCCATCAGCGCCGCCAGGGCCCCATGATCGGCCGCATCGACATGCAGCGCGCCATCGGCCAACAGGGGCGCATGGCCGAAACTGCCCTCGAAATCCAGCGCGGCGCCGCCGATCGCCAGCTCGATCTTGCCGCTGGCCTCGGCCCCCGACAACAGCGCCGCAGCCGGACTGGCGCTCAGCGCCATCCGCACGGTCTGACCGTTCAGCGTGCCGCTCAGATCCAGATGCGCGGGGGCTGCCGGATCGGGCAGCCGCAAGACCGCGTCGATGCCCGACAGATCATAGCGCGCCCCGGTGGCGGCGTCGGCAAAGATCACCTGGCCCTCGCTCATCCGCGCCTCGGACAGGGAAAACCCGCGCGTCTCGCCCGGCGTGCTGCCGGTGTCCGAGGAGGCAAGGGCAAGATCCCAGTTCGCGCGCCCGTCGCGGTGCCGCTCCAGCCGCAGGCGGGGCGCGATCAGATCCAGCCCGTCGATGCGAATATCCCCGCCGATCAGTGCCATCGTGTCCAGCGAGATGCGCAGGCCCGCCGCCTCGACCATCGGCGCATCGCTGGCCCAGTCGGCATTGGCCAGCCGCACCGGCCCGGTTTCCACCGCAAGCCCCGGCCAGATGCTGGCCTTGACCGGCCCCTGAACGCTGAAGGCGCGGCCGGTGGCAGCCTCGACCTGGCGGGCGGCCATGCGGGCGACCTCGTCTGTCGGGATCAGAAAGACCGCGCCCACAACCAGCAAGGCCAGCATCACCAGCCCCGAAAGGATTCGCACCATCCACCGCATACGCACCTCCACCATTGCGCGCAGTCTACGCTGCACCGCAGCCATGCTCAACGCGCCGGATGCCGCGACGTTGCGCTTGCGCGGCGCCCCGCCGATGGCCAGTCTGTGCCTGAACGAGGAGGCACCGATGGATCCGCGACTGACGATCACCCGCACCGGCCCGGTGGCCGAGGTCCTGCTGAACCGGCCGGACAAGCGCAATGCGCTGGACCTTGATCTGTTCGACGCGCTGGCCGCCGCCGGTGAAAGCCTCAAGGGTGCGAACGGGCTGCGCGCCGTCATCTTGCATGGCGCAGGTGCGGCCTTTTGCGCCGGGATCGACACGTCGGAATTCCTGCGGATGGCGCAGAACCTTGCCAGCGTGAAGGCCGAGATGCTGGCCCCGACGCCCGGCACGGCGAACCGCTTTCAACGCCCCGTGACGGTCTGGGCCGAGCTGGGCGTTCCGGTGATCGCGGCCCTGCATGGCGTGGCCTTTGGTGCGGGGATGCAGCTGGCACTGGGGGCGGATTTTCGCATTGCCGCGCCCGATGCGCGCCTGTCGATCATGGAGGCGCGCTGGGGGCTGATCCCGGACATGGGGATCACCCAGACCCTGCCCCGGTTGATGCGGATGGACCTGGCCAAGGAGCTGATCCTGACCGCCCGCGTGCTTGAAGCGCCCGAGGCGCTGGACCTGGGCCTGCTGACCCGGCTGGCCGATGATCCGCTTGCCGAGGCACGGGCGATGGCGGCCCGGTTTGCCCAAGTGTCGCCTGACGTGCTGCGCGCCGGCAAGCGGCTGGTCGAGGAAACCTGGACCCTGCCCCCTGGCCCCGGCCTGACCCGCGAGGCGACTTTGCAGGCCGATCTGATCGCCAGCCCCAACCAGATCGAGGCGGTGATGGCCGGGATGCAGAACCGACCGCCGCAGTTCAAGGGCTAGCCGCCCAAAGGGGGCCAGCCCCCTCTTGGCGCGTTCCGCGCCAATTCACCCCCGGGATATTTGCATCAAGGCGAAAACCAGGGCCAAGGTTGCGCCGCAGCCCCTTTCCGGGCGGCGGGTTCAACGCTATATGCCGCGCATGAGCCAGAACCCGCCAGACCTTCGCCCCGACCTTGCCCCTGCCCCGCGGTTTTCCGAACCGGCGCGGCCGGGCCAGCCCACCATCGGCATGGTCAGCCTTGGCTGTCCGAAGGCGCTGGTGGACAGTGAGCGCATCCTGACCCGGCTGCGGGCCGAAGGTTATGCGATCTCGCCCGATTACAAGGGGGCCGAGGCGGTGATCGTGAACACCTGTGGGTTCCTCGATTCCGCCAAGGCCGAAAGCCTGGAGGCGATTGGCGAGGCGATCCGCGAGAATGGCCGCGTGATCGTGACCGGCTGTCTGGGGGCCGAGCCGGACTATATCACCGGCGCGCATCCCAAGGTTCTGGCGGTCACCGGGCCGCATCAATACGAACAGGTGCTGGATGCGGTGCATGCCGCCGTGCCCCCGTCGCCCGATCCTTTTGTGGACCTTTTGCCGGCAACCGGGGTCAGCCTGACACCGCGGCATTACAGTTACCTCAAGATTTCAGAGGGTTGCAACCACAAGTGCAAGTTCTGCATCATCCCCGACATGCGCGGCCGGCTGGTTTCGCGCCCCGCCTATGCGGTGGTCAAGGAGGCTGAACGTCTGGTCGCGGCCGGCGTCAAGGAGCTGCTGGTGATCAGCCAGGACACCTCGGCCTATGGCGTCGATCTGAGGCACGAAGAAGCGCGCGGGCTCCGGGCGCATATCACCGATCTGGCGCGCGATCTGGGCTCGCTGGGCGCCTGGGTGCGGCTGCACTATGTCTATCCCTATCCGCATGTGCGCCAGCTGGTGCCGCTGATGGCCGAGGGGCTGGTTCTGCCCTATCTGGACATCCCGTTCCAGCACGCCCACCCCGATGTGCTCAAGCGCATGGCGCGCCCGGCTGCGGCGGCGAAGACGCTGGACGAAATCGCCGCCTGGCGCCGCGATTGCCCCGATATCGTGCTGCGGTCCACCTTCATCGTCGGCTATCCCGGCGAGACCGAGGCCGAGTTCCAGACGCTGCTGGACTGGCTGGACGAGGCGCAGCTGGACCGGGTGGGCTGTTTTCAATATGAAAATGTCGCAGGCGCCCGGTCGAATGACCTGCCCGATCATGTGCCCGAGGAGGTCAAGGCCGAGCGCTTTGCCCGCTTCATGGAAAAGGCGCAGGCCATTTCCGAAGCCAAGCTGGCGGCCAAGGTCGGCACGGTCATGCCGGTGATCGTCGACGAGGTGGACGAGAACGGCGCCACCTGTCGCACCAGGGGCGATGCGCCCGAGATCGACGGCAATCTGTTCATCGACGAGGGGTTCGAGGAACTCTTGCCAGGCGATATCGTCTCGGTCGAGGTGGACGAGGCGGGCGAATACGATCTGTGGGGCACCATCGTGCGTTAGTGCCCCGCGCCGGCAGTTCAGGCGCAAGGCCGCTCGCCCCGGACCAAACGAAAAGGCCGCCCGAACGGGCGGCCTTTCCCATCATCGCGTCGGGCCGATCAGCCGACCAGTTCGAGACCCGAGAAGAAATAGGCGATTTCCACCGCAGCGGTTTCCGGCGCATCCGAGCCGTGGACCGAGTTCTCGCCAACCGACAGGGCGAATTCCTTGCGGATGGTGCCATCGGCCGCGTTGGCCGGGTTGGTGGCGCCCATGACTTCGCGGTTCTTGAGGATGGCGCCTTCGCCTTCCAGCACCTGAACGACGACCGGCTCGGAGGCCATGAATTCGGTCAGTTCGCCAAAGAACGGACGCTCGGCGTGGACTTCGTAGAACTTCTGCGCCTGAGCGAGCGACAGGTGGATGCGCTTTTGCGCGATGATGCGCAGGCCGGCTTCCTCGAACTTGGCATTGATCTTGCCGGTCAGGTTGCGGCGGGTGGCGTCGGGTTTGATGATCGACAGGGTGCGTTCGATGGCCATGGTGCCCTCTGGAATCTCGGTTCGGGCCGGGCCCCATGCCCTTCCCGTTGCGGCGCCTGCCCTAGCACGGCGATCTGACCTTGAAAACCCCGCATCAGGTGGCTGGCAGCGTCCCGGAGCATCGGGCAGCCCATGCCAGCCGGCCCGGCGCGCCAGCCTTGCCGCGCATGCGACATTCGCGTGCAAGACCGATTGACGCGGCCGCAGGCTTGGGGCAACCCACCAGACATGCTGCGTATCGATAACATCACCTATTCCGTCGAAGGCCGTCCCCTGTTCGAGGAGGCCAGCGCCACCATTCCGACCGGCCACAAGGTGGGCCTGGTCGGCCGAAACGGCGCGGGCAAGACCACGCTGTTCCGGCTGATCCGGGGCGAGCTGTCGCTGGAAGGGGGCGAGATCGCCCTGCCCGCCCGCGCCCGTGTGGGCGGTGTGGCGCAAGAGGTGCCTTCGTCCTCGACCTCGCTGCTGGATACGGTGCTGGCAGCCGATACGGAACGCGCCGCCCTGCTGGCCGAGGCGCATACCGCCACCGACCCTGGCCGTATCGCTGAAATCCAGACCCGGCTGGCCGATATTGATGCCTGGTCGGCCGAGGGACGGGCCAGTTCCATCCTTCGCGGCCTTGGCTTTGACGCCGAGGCGCAGCAGCGGCCCTGTTCGGATTTCTCGGGCGGCTGGCGGATGCGGGTGGCGCTGGCCGGGGTGCTGTTCGCCCAGCCCGATTACCTGCTGCTGGACGAGCCGACGAACTATCTGGACCTTGAAGGCGCGCTGTGGCTGGAAAGCTACCTGCAGAAATATCCCCATACCGTCATCGTCATCAGCCATGACCGGGGCCTGTTGAACCGCGCCGTGCAGGGGATCCTGCATCTGGACAACCGCAAGCTGACCTATTGGCAGGGCGGTTATGACCAGTTTGCCCGCCAGCGGGCCGAACGGATGGCGGTTCAGGCCGCCGAGGCGCGCAAGCAGGACGCCCGCCGCGCCCATCTGCAAAGCTTCGTTGACCGCTTTCGCGCCAAGGCATCGAAGGCCGTGCAGGCGCAAAGCCGGTTGAAGATGCTGGAGAAGATGACGCCGATCACCCCGCCCGAGGAAGCGAAGAAGCAGGTCTTCACCTTTCCCGAGCCCGAGGAGCTGTCGCCCCCGATCATCGGGATGGAGGGGGTGTCCGTGGGCTATGACGGGCGCGCGATCCTGCGCGGGCTGTCGCTGCGGATCGACCAGGATGACCGCATCGCCCTCTTGGGCCG
The DNA here is from genome assembly GCF_000429765.1 of Gemmobacter nectariphilus DSM 15620. Lineage (GTDB taxonomy): Bacteria > Pseudomonadota > Alphaproteobacteria > Rhodobacterales > Rhodobacteraceae > Wagnerdoeblera > Wagnerdoeblera nectariphila. The sequence goes on from NZ_AUCM01000003.1 coordinate 491,533, forward strand.
CAACGGCGAAGGGAAATCGACGCTGTCCAAGCTGCTGGCGGGCAAGCTGGCGCCGATGGCGGGGCAGATCACGCGCTCGTCCAAGCTGCGCATCGGCTATTTCGCCCAGCATCAGGTGGACGAGCTGCATCTGGATGAAACGCCGCTGCAGCACATCCAGCGTATGCGCCCCGAAGAACACCAGTCAAAGCTGCGTGCCCGTCTGGCCGGGTTCGGCCTGCTGGCCGATCAGGCCGATACGGTCGTAGGCAAGCTGTCGGGGGGGCAGAAGGCGCGGCTGTCGCTGGTACTGGCCACGCTGGATGCACCGCACCTGCTGATCCTTGACGAGCCGACGAACCACCTGGACATCGAAAGCCGCGAGGCGCTGGTCGAGGCGCTGACGGCCTATACGGGCGCCGTGGTCCTGGTCAGCCATGACATGCATCTGCTGTCCTTGGTCGCCGACCGGCTGTGGCTGGTCAAGGGCGGGCAGGTCGCGCCCTATGGCAAGGATCTGGAAGCCTATCGCGCCGAATTGCTCGAGCGCGAGGCGCCGCCGCCAAAGCCCGAGAAGAAAGAGGCCAAGCCCGCCCGCCCGTCGCGCGAGGCTGTGCTGGCGCTGCGGGCCGAGGTGCGTAAATGCGAGGAGAGGGTCACCAAGCTGGAAGAGATGCGCGGCAAGGTGGCGGACAAGCTGGCCGATCCTGGTCTGTATGAGGATGCGCGGATCCACGAGCTGGAAGGCTGGAACCGCAAGTTTGCCGAAATCGAGGAAGCCATGGGCCGGGCCGAGGCCCTGTGGCTGGACGCGCAAGAGCGGCTGGAGGCGGCCGAAGGCTGACCTTGCGCCGTCTGGCAAGGCGATCCCGGGCACACTCCCGCACCCTTGTGCGGCCCTGAAGGGCCGCACAAGGCTTTGGGCCGGGCGCCGCGCGGGCGCGGCGCGGCCTCCGGCGGGGGTATTTGGGGCAAGATGATGTGGAAGGGGCGCGGGGCGGGCCTGTGTGGGCCGGATGGTCGTGCCGACGTAATGGCGTCGCGCGAGTGCCGTCGTGGCTCTGGCGCACAGGTCGGAGCGGCTGGGGGTGATCCGGGGCAAGGCTTGCCAGCGCGCGTCTGATCGCTTCCCCTTTGGGGCGCTGGTGGGCGGGATGCGCCAGGTATCAGGGCGGGGCCCCGCGGTGGATTTCTGCGCGGCGAAGCAAGGCAGGCGCCGATTGTCGGTTGCAAGACATGTCGCGGCTTTGCCCCTGGCCCTTGGCCTCGTGGCGTGCCGGCTGTCCCCGTGGCCCCTTGACGGCTGTGGTCGCGGGCTGTTCTGGTGGGCCATTCCGATGGAGCCCGCATGACCGATGTGACCTTTCTGCTGGCGGCCTTTACCACGCTTCTGGTGATCATCGACCCGATCGCGCTGGTGCCGCTGTTCATCACGCTGACCCATGGCATGACCCCGGCGCAGCGGCGGCGCACCGGGTTGCGGGCCTGTCTGGTGGCGGCGGGGATCCTTACGCTGTTCGGCGCGGTCGGAGAGCAGCTCTTGACGCTGATCGGCATCACCTTGCCTGCCTTTCGCATTGCGGGCGGGATGCTGCTGTTCCTGACCGCGCTGGACATGCTGTTCGAGCGCCGGACGCGGCGGCGCGAGGACAAGGCGCACGAGGCCGAGGCCGAGCAGGTTGACGACCCGTCGGTGGTGCCGCTGGCCATTCCGCTGCTGGCGGGGCCGGGGGCCATCGCCTCGATGATCCTGCTGGTCGGGCAGGCGGGTGGCGGATGGTGGGGCTTTGCGGTGGTCGAGGCGGTGATGCTGACGGTGATCGTGATTGCGTTCCTGAATTTCCTGATCGCGGACCGGCTGGGCCGTGCGCTGGGACGGACGGGCACGATGTTGGTCACCCGCCTTCTGGGGATGTTGCTGGCGGCGCTGGCGATCCAGTTCATCATTGACGGCATTCGCGGCACGGGCCTGGTCGGGTAGTCGCGCACGCCTGCCGGACGGTGCGCCAGGCGGTGCCCGCGATGGGTATTTGGAAAAAGGCAAAGGGGCGGATGCGGCGCTTGCGGCTTGTCCTGCGGGCCATTGGCGGCTAAGGGGGCGACGATTGCCCCGCTGCCAGCCCTGAGGCCTGCCATGATCCCCCGCTATTCCCGCCCCGAAATGGTCGCCATCTGGTCGCCCGAGACCAAGTTCCGCATCTGGTACGAGATCGAGGCCCATGCCTGCGATGCGCAGGCCGATCTGGGCGTGATCCCGCGGGCCAATGCCGAGGCCGTCTGGCGCGCCAAGGATGTCGAATTCGACGTCGCCCGCATTGACGAGATCGAGGCGGTGACCAAGCATGATGTCATCGCCTTTCTGACCCATCTGGCCGAGCATGTCGGGGCCGAGGAAGCGCGTTTTGTCCATCAGGGCATGACGAGTTCCGACGTGCTGGACACCACGCTGAACATCCAGCTGGTGCGCGCGGCGGATATCCTGCTGGCCGACATGGACCGGGTGCTGGCCGCGCTGAAAACGCGGGCGTTTGAGCACAAGGACACCGTGCGGATCGGCCGCTCGCATGGGATCCATGCCGAGCCGACCACCATGGGCCTGACCTTTGCCCGGTTCTATGCCGAGATGGCACGCGGCCGCAAACGGCTGGAAGCCGCGCGCGAGGAAATCCGCACCGGCGCGATTTCTGGCGCCGTCGGCACCTTTGCCAATATCGACCCGCGGGTCGAGGAATATGTCTGCGAGAAGCTGGGGCTGGTGCCCGAGACGATTTCCACCCAGGTGATCCCGCGCGACCGCCACGCGATGTTCTTTGCGACGCTGGGCGTGATCGCCAGCAGCATCGAGAATATCGCGGTGGAAATCCGCCACATGCAGCGCACCGAGGTGCTGGAGGCCGAGGAATATTTCAGCCCTGGCCAGAAGGGCAGCTCGGCCATGCCCCACAAAAGGAACCCGGTGCTGACCGAAAACCTGACCGGCCTTGCGCGCCTCGTGCGCATGTCGGTGGTCCCCGCGCTGGAGAATGTGGCGCTGTGGCATGAGCGCGACATCTCGCATTCCTCGGTTGAACGCGGGATTGGCCCCGATACCACGATCACGCTGGATTTCGCGCTGAACCGTCTGGCGGGCGTTGTCGAAAAGCTGGTGGTCTATCCCGAGAACATGCTCAAGAACATGAACAAGTTCAAAGGGCTGGTCATGTCGCAGCGGGTTCTGCTGGCGCTGACCCAGGCCGGCGTGTCGCGCGAGGATGCCTATCGCCTCGTGCAGCGCAATGCGATGAAGGTCTGGGAGAAGGGCGCCGATTTCAAGACCGAGCTTCTGGCCGATCCTGAAGTCACCGCCGCCCTGTCGCCGGCCGAGATCGAGGAAAAGTTCGACCTTGGCTATCATACCAAGCATGTCGACACGATCTTTGCCCGGGTGTTCGGCGCCTGACAGGATCGCCGGGCATCATTGCTGCGAGACAGTGAAATCCGTGCTATCCTGAAGCTGGGGCGTCCTGCCCCGGCAACAGGGAGACAAGGCATGAAGTTGACCGTTCTGCTGACGACCCTCGTTCTGACCCTTGCGCCCGGCGCCGTGATGGCGATGTGCTCGGGACATGACCAGAAGGTCGTGGATTGTTCTGCCGGAGAGATGCGCGACCCGGTTTCGGGACAATGCACCAAGGCGGTGCATAGCTGATAACACCATCTTAACCAGGGCCTGTCAGGCTGCGGGAAACCCTTGGTGGAGGTTCCCATGCCGCAGGCCCTGGCCCGGATCACGCCGCAGCGCATTCCAGCGCCTGCGCCGGTCATGCTTAGCAACCGCGAAAAGGCGGCGATCATCGTGCGCCTGCTGCTGGCCGAGGGGGCGCCCTTGCCGCTGGCGGCCTTGCCCGAACACATGCAGGCGGCGCTGACCGAACAGATGGCCGCGATGCGGCTGGTGGACCGCGCCACGATGGAGGCCGTGGTCGAGGAATTCGTCGGCCAGCTCGAATCGGTCGGCCTGTCGTTTCCTGGCGGGCTGGAAGGGGCGCTGTCCATGCTGGACGGCCATATCAGCCCCTCGGCGGCCACGCGGCTGCGCCGTCTGGCCGGGGCCTCGGGCAAGGTCGATCCGTGGGAGCGGATCATCCCCCTGCCCGCCGAGCGTCTGCTTCCGGTGCTGGAGGAAGAGGCGGTCGAGGTTGGCGCGGTGTTGCTGTCGAAACTGCCGGTGTCCAAGGCCGCCGATCTGCTGGGCAAGCTGGCTGGCGACAAGGCGCGGCGCGTGGCCCATGCCGTGTCCCTGACCGGCAATATCGACCCCGATACGGTGCGCCGCATTGGCGTATCGCTGGCGGCGCAGCTGGATGCCCAGCCGCCCAAGGCCTTTGAGGCAGGGCCAGAGGAACGGGTTGGCGCGATCCTCAATGTCAGTTCAGCCTCGGTTCGCGATGCGCTGCTGGATGGGCTGGGGGCCGAGGATGCAGCCTTTGCCGAAAAGGTGCGCAAGGCGATCTTCACCTTTGGCCATATCCCCGCCCGCGTGGCCCCGCGCGATGTGCCCAAGGTGGTGCGCATGGTCGATCAGCCCGTGCTGGTGACCGCGCTGGTCGGGGCAACCGGCCCGCTGGCGCCGGTGGCCGAATTCATCCTGTCGAACATGAGCCAGCGCATGGCGCAAGGCCTGCGCGAGGAAATGGCGGCCAAGGGCAAGGTGCGCGAAAAGGATGCCGAAGCCGCGCATAACGCCGTGGTCGATGCCGTGCGCAACCTTGAGGCACAGGGCGAGATCCGCCTGATCCTTGAAGACGAGGATTGATCAGCCCGTGGCCACGGCCACGGCCTTGCGCTAGGCTGATGGCAGCCCGGCACAGAACCGGGCGGACAGGGCACGGGCGGGACCGATCATGCAAACGACAGACAAGGCGCCGCAACGGCTCTGGTGCACCGCGCCGGGCCTGTGGTTGCCCGGACGGGTGCGACGGATCCTGACTCTGGCCGGGCGGGTGCCCATGCCCGCGCTGCCCGGCATGTCCCCGCGCCCGGGTGACGCAGTTGGCACCTGGGGCCGCAGCCCGCTGTCGCCCAAGGCCGAGGCCCTGGCCGCGACGCAAGATCTGCCACTGATCCGGGTCGAGGATGCCTTTCTGCGCTCGATCGCGCCCGGGCGGGCCAGGCGGAGGGGCGACGGGCCGCTAGGGCTGATGATCGACCCTGGCGGCGGGGTGCATTTCGACCCTTCTGCCCCCTCGCATCTGGAAACGCTGCTGGCCGGCCACCCGCTGGACGATTCCGCCCTGCTGGACCGCGCGCGCGAGGGGATGGCCCGGCTGGCAGATCAGCGGCTGTCGAAATACAACCAGCACGACCCCGCCCTGCCCGGCCCGCCGCCGGGTTATGTGCTGATCGTCGACCAGACGCGGGGCGATGCCTCGATTGCGGCCAGCGGCGCGGGCTATGGCACCTTCCGCGAGATGCTGTTTCGCGCGCAGGACGACCACCCCGGCCGCCCCATCGTGATCCGCACCCATCCCGAAACCGCCGCCGGGCTGCGCGAGGGGCATTTCGGCCCCGAAGATGCGCGGGATGGTGTCACCCTGCTGACCGATCCTGTCGCGCCCCAGGTGCTGCTGGAAGGCGCCATCGCCGTCTACACCGTCAGCTCGCAACTGGGGTTCGAGGCGATTCTGGCCGGCCACCGGCCGCAGGTCTTTGGCCGCCCGTTCTATGCCGGCTGGGGCCTGACCGAGGATCATGGCGGGCCGCTGCCGCGCCGGCACCGCAACCTGACGCGGGCGCAGATCTTTGCCGGGGCGATGATCCTGGCGCCGATCTGGTATGACCCCTGCCGCGACCGGCTGTGCAGCTTTGAAACCGCGCTCGACCAGCTGGAGGCCGAGGTGCGCGCCTTTCGCGACGACCGCAAGGGGTGGGTCGCCAGCGGAATGCGGCTGTGGAAGCGCGGCCCCTTGCAAGGCTTCTTCGGGCGCGAACGTCCCTTGCGCTTTGCCGTCCCGGCCCGCGCGGAAACCATGGCTCAGGCCAGCGGCCGCCGACTGATGGTCTGGGGCCAGACCCCGGCGGGCGCATCGGCGGTGCGGGTCGAGGATGGGCTGATCCGCTCGCGCGGTCTGGGCGCCGATCTGGTGCCGCCGCTCTCGCTGGTGCTGGATGACTGCGGCATCTACTACGACCCGACCCGGCCCAGCCAGCTGGAACGGCTGGTCAGGGCACGGCTGCGCCCCGGTCAGATCGCCCGGGCCGACCGGCTGATCGCCCGGCTGACCAGCGCGGGGGTGACGAAATACAACCTTGGCGGCACGGCCCCCGATGTGCCCGCCGGACACCGCATCCTTGTGCCCGGTCAGGTCGAAGATGATGCCAGCATCCGCCTTGGCGCAGGCGAGGTGCAGACCAACCTTGCCCTGCTGGAACGGGTGCGCGCCGATAATCCCGCAGCGGTGATCCTGTGGAAGCCGCATCCCGATGTCGAGGCGGGCCTGCGCCCTGGTGCGGTGCCAGCGGATCGGCTGCCCGGCTTGGCCGATGCGGTGCTGTCTGGCGTGGATGCGGCGGCGGCGCTGGATCTGGCCGATGAGGTCTGGACGATGACCTCCGGCCTGGGGTTCGAGGCGCTGCTCCGCGGCCGTCGCGTGACCTGTCTGGGCGCGCCCTTCTATGCTGGCTGGGGGCTGACGCGCGATCTGGGCCCGGTGCCCGCCCGGCGGCAGGAACGCCCCACGGTGGCGGCGCTGGCCCATGCGGTGTTGATAGACTACCCCCGCTACCGCGACCCGATCACAGGGCGGCCTTGCCCGGTCGAGCTGGTGGTCGAGCGGATCGCCAGCGGGCGCACCCTGCCCCGATCCGCCTCGCTGCGGCTGCTGGCCAAGGCGCAAGGCGCGCTGGCCGGCCATGCCTGGATATGGCGCCGCTGATCAGCGCCGCCGCGTCGTGCGGGCGTTGTCGCTGCCGGTCACGGTGATCGTGCGCACGCCTTCCAGCTTGAAGTCCGAAACAAAGGTCGCAACGGTGACTTCACGCGACATCGGCGTTCCCGAAACGGCGGCCGCAGGCTGTTTCAGCACAAAGCGGAACACCAGCTCTCCCGGCTTTTCCACCTCTTCCTGGATCAGTTCGGCAGCATACCAACCCTGGGTGGGCGGCAGGCCCTTGGCCCGGATGATCGCCCCGCCGACCGTGGGCTCGACGAACAGCTCTGTCACCTGGGCGACGGGAACCCGGCCCTCGTCGCGCACGGGTTCGGCCGCGACCGCGGCAGCCTTTTCCGACCGGCCGAACCAGTTGAACGGGTTCAGGCGCGAGTCGCGCACCGACGCACAGCCGGTCACGACCACTACCGCCGCCAAGGCTGCCAAAAGGCTCTTGCGCATCCGCCCCTCCGATCCGGTTCTTCCCTCCCTGCCTAGCCCAAGGCGCGCGCTTTGAAAAGCCCGGCCTCCGGGGTGGACACATTGCTGCGCCGGTCTTAGGTGATGATCAACCCACGGAGACCGCCATGGCCACGCCTGCCTTTGAAGATATTGCCGAAACCTTCGAATTCCTTGACGATTGGGAAGATCGTTATCGCCATGTCATCGAACTTGGCAAAGCCATGGCCCCGATGCCCGAGGCGCTGAAAGTGCCGGCGACCAAGGTGGATGGCTGCGCCAGCCAGGTCTGGCTGCATCCGGCCATTGCAGACGGCCGGTTCGATTTTCAGGGCGACAGCGATGCGCTGATCGTGCGCGGGCTGATCGCCGTGCTGCACGCGCTCTATGCCGGTGTTCCGGTGGCCGAGGTGGGCGCGATTGACGCCCATGCCGAACTTGGGCGCCTTGGCCTGCATGACCATCTGTCCTCGCAGCGATCGAACGGCGTGCGCGCGATGGTCGAGCGGATCCGCACGCTGGCAGCGGCTGCCGCCTAGCCCTGCATGATGATGCAGGTGGTCGAGCCGGTGGCATAGACCTTGCCATCGGCCAGGCCGCACAGAACGGCCTCGGCCACCACGGTGCTGCGCCCGGCGTGCTGGACGTTTGCGACCGCCTCGATCTCGGACCCGACCGGCAGGGCGCGGGCGATGTTCACCTTGAATTCCAGCGTCGTATACCAGCTGCCCTTGGGCACCATGGTCATCGCCGCGCAGCCAAGCGCCGAATCAAGGACAGCGCCATACCAGCCGCCATGCACCCCGCCCATCGGGTTCGTGAAGGCGAATTTGGGTGCGCCCCGAAACACGGCGCGGCCCTTGTCGATCTCTGTCAGGGTGAAGTTCAGCGTTTGCGCCATCGCCGGGCCGGGCAAGCGGCCGTCCAGCATGGCCTGGGTGAATTCCAGACCCGACATGGACAGCAGCACCTCGCGCGGGGGAAGGTCCTCGGGGCGGGTGGCGTAAAGGGTCTGGGTCATGGCGGTCTCCTGCTCTGGCGCATCGTGGTGATGGCAAAGCAGGGCCGCCATGTCCAGCAGGCGCCGCCCCAAGGGGGCAGCGCCGTTGCGTCATGGCATTCAACCGGCGGCAGCGACCGCGCGTTTGGTGATGACCTTGACCAGATGCGCCCGATATTCGGGCGTGCCGTGCAGATCGCCGATCATGCCATCGGCCTCGACCGTCAGCCCGTCCAGCGCCGAGGGGGCGAAGTTTGCGCTCAGCGCCTCTTCGGCCTCGGTCCAGCGGAAGACGCCATCTTCGGATGCGCCGGTGACGGCAACGCGCACCCCCGCCGGTCCCTTGGCCACGAACACCCCGGTCAGGGCAAAGCGCGACGCGGGCTGGGCGAATTTCACATAGGCCGCCTTGTCCGGGATCGGGAACTTGACCGCCGTGATGATCTCGCCCTCTTCCAGCGCGGTCGAGAACAGGCCCTGGAAATAATCGTCCGCCGCGATCTCGCGCTGATTGGTGACAACGGTCGCGCCCGAGGCCAGCACCGCCGACGGATAGCAGGCCGCCGGGTCGTTGTTGGCCAGAGAGCCACCGATGGTGCCCCGGTTGCGCACCATCGGATCGCCGATCTGCCCGGCCAGCGCGGCCAAGGCCGGATAGGCGCCAGCTTCGCGTGCCACGGTGGCATGGGTGGTCGCGGCGCCGATGGTCAGCACACCGCCCGCCACCGACACCCCCTTCAGCTCGGCCAGCCCGTTCAGGCTGACCAGACTGTCCGGCTGGTTCAGGCGCTGCTTCATCGTGGGCAGCAAGGTCATGCCCCCCGACAGCGCCTGCGCCCCGTCCCGGCCCATGGCCGCCACGGCCTCGGCCAAAGAGGCAGGTTTGACAAATTCGAAGTCATACATGGGGTTGCCTCCGTTACTTCGTGTGCATCGCGGCCCAGACGCGGGCCGGCGAGACGGGCATGTCGATATGGCTGACGTGGGTGTAGCCGCCCCGGTGCAGCGCGTCGATCACCGCATTGACCACGGCAGGCGGCGAGCCGATGGCGCCTGCCTCGCCGCAGCCCTTCACCCCAAGCGGGTTGTGGGTGCAGGGCGTGTTGCAGCTGTGATCGACTCGATAGAACGGCACATCATCGGCGCGCGGCATGGCGTAATCCATGAACGAGCCGCTGAGAAGCTGGCCGTTTTCGTCATAGACACAGTTTTCCAGCAACGCCTGGCCAATGCCCTGCGCCAGACCGCCATGCACTTGACCTTCGACGATCATCGGGTTGACGATATTGCCAAAATCGTCAGCCGCCGCAAAGGACACAACCTCGACCTTGCCGGTGTCGGGGTCTACCTCGACCTCGCAGCCATAGGCACCCGAGGGATAGGTGAAGTTCGACGGATCGTAGAATGCCGTCTCTTCCAGCCCCGGTTCCATGCTTTCCAGCGGGTAGTTGTGCGGCACATAGGCGGCCAGCGTGACCCCGGCCCAGTCGACCGACTTGTCCGTTCCCGCGACCGAGAACTTGCCGTCCTTCAGCTCGATATCGTCTTCAGACGCTTCGAGAAGATGGGCCGCTATCTTCTTGGCCTTGTTGATGATCTTGTTCGTCGCCTTGACCAGCGCCGAGCCGCCGACCGCCAGGGACCGGCTGCCATAGGTGCCCATGCCCATCGGCGTGTTCTGGGTATCGCCGTGAACGATCTCGACTTGTCCCGCATCAATCCCGATCATCTCGGCCACGACCTGGGCAAAGGTCGTCTCGTGGCCCTGACCATGGGAATGGCTGCCGGTGAACACGGAAATCGACCCCGTGGCATTCACCCGCACCGTCGCGCTTTCATAAAGTCCCGCGCGGGCACCCAGTTGGCCCACCAGGTTCGACGGCGCGATGCCGCATGCCTCGATGTAATGGATGATGCCGAACCCGCGCAGCTTGCCGCGCTTCTTCGCCTCGGCCACACGGGCCTCAAGACCCGAATAATCGGCCACCTGCAACAGCTTGTCCATCGTGGCCTGATAGTTGCCGGTATCATAGACCACCGCGACCGGGGTCTGATAGGGGAACTGGTCAGGCTGGATGAAGTTCTTGCGCCGCAGCTCGATCGGGTCAACGCCCAGCTGGCGCGCAGCCTTGTCGATCAGGCGTTCCAGCTGGAACGTGGCTTCGGGGCGGCCAGCCCCGCGATAGGCATCCACCGGCACGGTATTGGTGAACACCGCCTTGACGTTCACATAGATCAGCGGCGTGCTATAGTTGCCCGCCATGAGCGTCCCGTGCAACCAGGTCGGCACCGAGGACGAGAAGGTCGACAGATAAGCCCCCATATTCGCAAGGGTTTCCGTCCGCAGGGCCGTGAAGTTATGATCCTTGTCCAATGCCAGCTCGATCCGCGTGACATGATCGCGGCCATGGGCATCGGTGATGAAGGCCTCGGACCGGGTCGAGGTCCATTTCACAGGCCGTTTCAACGCTCTGGCCGCGAAAGTGCAGAAGGCTTCTTCGGCATAGTGGAAAATCTTGGATCCGAACCCACCGCCCACATCCGGTGCCACCACGCGCAGCCGGTGTTCCGGGATGCCCAGCACGAAGGCCCCCATCAACAGCCGGATCACATGCGGGTTCTGGCTGGTGGTATACAGCGTGGACATGTCGTTCCACGGATCGTAATCGCCGACGGCGACGCGCGGCTCCATCGGGTTGGCGACCAGACGGTTGTTCACCAGATCAAGGCTGACCACATGGTCGGCCTTGCGGAACGCCTCGGCCACGGCTTCGCGGTTTTCCTCGACAAAACCCCAGTCATAGCAAAGGTTTGAAGTCAGATCTTCATGCACCTTCGGAGCATCGGGCGCCAAGGCTGCCTTCATGTCGATGACGGCGGGCAGTTCCTCGATGTCGACGACGATCGCCTCGGCGGCATCGCGGGCCTGTTCCAGCGTTTCGGCCACCACAACGGCGATGGGATCACCCACATGGCGCACCTTGCCATCGGCCAGAACCGGGTGCTTGGGTTCCTGCATCGGCTGGCCGAAACGGTCTGTCACCTGCCAGCCGCAGGGCAAGCCGCCGATGGCCGCAAAATCGGCCCCCGTGAAGATGCGCACGACCCCCGGCATCGCGGCCGCGGCCGCAGTGTCCAGACCGCGGATGCGGCCATGAGCCACCTCGCTGCGCAGGAAATGCGCGTGAAGCTGGCCGCGCAGGTTGATATCGTCGGTATAACGGCCGTTCCCGGTCAGGAACCGCACGTCCTCGCGCCGCTTTGTGCTGGCGCCGATGCCGCCATCTTTCGGCATGGAATCCTCCCCTGAATGCTTGTCATGACGGGCAAGTCCCGCCTGTGCGACAGTTGCCTGAACGGGGCCCCTCCGCCCCGTGCAGCCAGTCAGTTCAGATCATTCGGCCGCGATGCCGACCTTGCCCACATCCTGACCCGAGGCCGCAAGCACCGCCTTGACGATGTTGTGATAGCCCGTGCAGCGGCAGATGTTGCCTTCAAGATGATGGCGCACCTCGGCCTCGGTCGGCTTGGGGGTGTCGGCCAGCAGCGCCGCCGCTGACATCACCATGCCCGGCGTGCAGAAGCCGCATTGCAGGCCGTGATGGTCCTGAAACGCCTGTTGCAAGGTCGAGAGCGAGCCATCGGCATTCGCCATCCCCTCGATCGTCGTCACATTGGCCCCCGCGACATCCATCGCCAGAACCGAGCAGCTCTTCACCGCCAATCCGTCGACATGCACCGTGCAGGCCCCGCATTGGCTGGTATCGCAGCCCACATGCGTGCCGGTCAGGCCAAGCCCCTGCCGCAAGAAATCGGATAGCAGCGTCCGCCCCTCGGCCTCGGCCGACATGGCGCGCCCGTTCACCGTCATGGTCACCTTTGCCATGCGTGCTCCTCCCTATGTAGCTGGCTGGCAGAGGGAGTTAAGCACGGCGATTCCGCTGCGTCTACAACCGCTTCGCTCAATAGGTGTCACTTTGCGGGGATTTTCGATGCCGCACTGCAAAACCTTATTTCCGCTGGGAAATATCGCCTGAGGCACGCGGGCGCGGGCGGGTGGGGATTTCGGTCAACAGCCCGCCAACCCCCATCGCGGCGATGTCCGCAGGGCCGACGGGAATGCCGCAGGCGATGCGTTCCAGCACCCAGTCGGCCCCGTTCAGCGCCGGCGATCGGGCGCAACCCGGCAGGCCGATCACCGGCCGCCCATCGAGGTGACCGACAAACAGCAGGTTGCCAGGATCGACCGGCATTCCGACATGATCGACCACCCCGCCCGCAAGCCGCAAGGCAGAGGGTGCCACATCCATCGGGTCTGACGTCGCCGAGCCGGTCAGGATCAAGATGAGATCCGCCCTGGAAACCTCGCGCAGGGCCTGTGCCAGATCCGCCGCGCGATGCGGCACGACATGGTGCCCGGACAGCGCCAGCCCAAGGCGATCAAGCCGCGCCGCAGTGACGCGGGCGCCCTTGTCGGGGGGCGGATCGTCGCCGATCCGCGTCTCGATCAGGACGGCACTGCGCAGCACAGGCGGGCATAGCGCCAGCGCCCCGGCCGCCGCCGCGCAAGCGCGCTCCAGCGCCGCGCCCGGCACGGCATAGGCGATGATCTTGACGGTGGCCGCCATCGTGTCGGGGTCAAGCCGCTGCCATTCAGGCAAGGTCGCCACGGTGATCATCGGGTCAACGGCATTGGCCGCATGGATCGCGTCGGCATGAATGCGCAGAACGCCCGGACCCGTCGCATGAATATTGACGCGCCCGGTGCCGACCGGCTGGATGCGCAGCCCCTGCCCGGCCACCAGCGCCTTGGCCAGACGCAGTGCCGCCGCATCCTCGGGCACATCGCCGGGGTCAAGCCGGGCCACGGTGATGTCTTGCCAGCCGGCGGCGCGCAACTGATCCAGATGGGCGGCGTTCAACACCTGCCCCTTGCGCAACCGCCCGGCTGGCAGCTGCACCGAATGCGCCAGCACGGCCCCTTGCGCCTGATCCAGCGGAACGGGGCCAAAGCGCATCAGCCCTTCCTCAGCCGTTCGATGATCTGGGCCAGCACCGATACAGCAATTTCGGCCGGGGTCGCGGCACCGATGTTCAGGCCGACCGGCGCATGAATGCGGGCGATCTGCGATTCGGTGACGCCAGCGGCGCGCAGCCGCTCCAGCCGTTTGGCATGGGTGCGGGTGGATCCAAGACAGCCCAGGTAGAAGCATTCGCTGGCCAGCGCGGCCAGGATTGCCGGATCGTCCAGTTTCGTATCGTGGGTCAGCGTCACGACGGCCGTGCGCATGTCGGGGCGCAGGACCGTCATCGCCTCATCCGGCCAGTCATTCAGCAGCGTCTCGCCGGGGAACCGCGCAGCCGAGCCGAAGGCATCGCGCGGGTCGATCAGCACCGGATCAAATCCCGCCAGCCGCGCCATGGGAACCAGCGCCTGGGCGATATGCACGGCGCCCACGACGATCAGGCGCAGCGGCGGGTTGTGGATGGCGATGAAGCTGCCATCCTCGGCCAGCCCGGAACGGTCAGAGCGGAACCGGGCGCGAATCGCCTCGGGCGCCGTGCCGGGGGTGTAAAGCCTGCGCGACCAGTCGGTCAGGTGCACCGAATAGGCAAGGGGCGCGCGCGCCGCGCGGGCGGTGACCAGATCGGCCAGCATCGCCTCGGGAATACCTTGCGCGCCGCCCACCGGCTCGACCAGGACGCGGATGGTGCCGCCACAGGCCAGACCCACGGAAAACGCGGTCTCGTCCGCCACGCCAAAGGTCAGGAGGCGGCTTTTGCCATCCTCCATCGCTTCCAGCGCTTCGGTGACGACGGCGCCTTCGACACAGCCGCCCGAGACCGAGCCCATGATCTCGCCGGCGCCCGACACGGCGAGCTGGCTGCCCGCCTGCCGGGGGGCCGATCCCCAGGTTTCGACCACGGTGGCAAGGGCCGCGCCCTTGCCTTGCCGGTGCCAGTCCAGCGCGATTTCCGGGATGCGGTCGTGTCGGTCGTCCATGGCTGCCCCCCTGTTCTGGGGGCCGAGTATGCGCCGGGATGGGGGCGGGCGGAAGGGGGAACCTCCCCCTTGCCGGGGCGCGGGGCCCCGGCGGTGATGGGTATTTGAGAAAAGGCAAAGACCAGAGGGGGATCGCGGGGGCCTAGCCTTCGATCAGGCAGAAGCGGTCCACATCGACCATGCCGCGATCGGTGATCTTCAGGTGCGGGATCACCGGCAGGGCCAGGAAGGCGAGTTGCAGGAACGGCTCTTCCAGCACGACACCCAGCGAGACGGCGGCGGCACGCAGCTGTTCCAAGGCCTCGTGCACCACCTCGAAGGGCTCGAGGCTCATGAGCCCCGCGACCGGCAAGGCGAGTTCGGCCAGCACCTTGCCATCCTTGACCACGACAAAGCCGCCCTCGATCTCGCCGAGGCGGTTCGCAGCCAGCGCCATATCGGCGTAATCCGCCCCGACCACCGCGATATTGTGGTGATCGTGGCAGACGGTCGAGGCAATGGCCCCCGCCTGCATCCCGAAGCCGCGCACGAAGCCGTTGGCAATGTTGCCGTTGATCCCGTGGCGTTCGATCACGGTGATGCGCATCAGATCGCGCGCGGGGGCGGGGCGGCGGTCGCCGTCGACCGGGGCGATGACCTCGCGGATATGTTCGGTCAGGATCTTGCCAGGCCAGATGCCGATCACCGGCACCTCGTCAGTGTTGCCGCGGTAGCGGAAATCCTGTGGCCCGACCCGGGCCGCCTTGACCGACCCGCGCGCCACCGGCGCCACATGACCACGCGCGGCAAAGGCTGCGTCGCCCACGACGACGCCACCGCACAGCACCAGATCGGCGCGGCAGTCCTCCAGCCGGTCCATCACGACGATATCCGCCCGCCGTCCGGCAACGATCTGGCCGCGATCCTTGAGCCCGAACGCCTCTGCCGCCGACAGGCTGGCCGCGCGATAGACCGCGAGCGGCGGAATGCCCTGCCCGATCAGATAGCGGATCATATGGTCGAGATGGCCATATTCGGCGATGTCCAGCGGGTTCCGGTCATCGGTGCACAGGCACATGTAGGGGCTGGTCGCCAGGGTCAGCACCGGCGCCAGCGCCACCATGTCCTTGCTGACCGACCCTTCGCGGATCAGCACCCGCAGCCCCTTTTGCAGCTTCTCGCGCGCCTCGGCCGCGCTGGTGGCCTCGTGTTCGGTTCGGATCCCGGCAGCGACATAGGCGTTCAGATCGCGCCCGGACAAAAGCGGCGCGTGACCGTCGATATGGCGGCCGCGAAACGCGTTCAGCTTGGCCATGCAGCCTGGATCCTCGTGGAGGACACCGGGGTAGTTCATGAACTCGGCCAGCCCGATCACCGCCGGGTGGTCCATCAGCGGCACCAGATCCTCGGCCTCGATCCGCGCGCCTGCGGTCTCCATCGGAGAGGAGGGCACGCAGGACGACAGGTTGACCCGGATGCTCATCACCGTGTGCTGCGAGGCGTCGAGGAAATAGCGAATCCCCGGCACCCCCGCCACATTGGCAATTTCATGCGGATCGCAGATCGCGGTCGTCACCCCGCGCGGCGCCACGCAGCGGTCAAATTCGAACGGAGTGACCAGCGAGCTTTCGATATGCAGATGCGTGTCGATGAATCCTGGCACCAGCCATTTGCCCGTCACGTCGATTTCGCGCGTGCCTCTGTAGTCGTGCCCGATCCCGACGATGGTGTCGCCGCAGATCGCGACATCGCCCTCGATCGCCTCGCCCGTAACAACGCAGAACACCCGCCCGCCCTTGAGCACCAGATCGGCCGGCTCGGCCCCGCGGCCCTGACGGATAAGGTTGGACAGCCCGGTCATGTCGATAGCCCTTCTGCTTGTGCCCGATCTGGCCCCAGCCTTACAGCGAAACGGCAGGCGTCGCCACCTTGGCGGATGGCATGGCCGAAGGCTTGCCATGCAAGTGCCGGTGCTTGAGCACCGCAAGCATATGCACACGAGCGGGATTTCCGGTCGGACACCAACCGGGACACGGCGGCCCAACGCAAGGCGCCGGTCTGGCAGCCAGTCAGACGATGGGTGTTGAAGTGGTGGCGAGGGGGGGACTCGAACCCCCGACCCCATGATTATGAGTCATGTGCTCTAACCAACTGAGCTACCTAGCCACTGGGCGGCGTCCTAAGGTGTGGCGCGGGGGGCGTCAAGGGGAAAGATTGCGATACCCCAAATGTTTGCCACAAGATCGTGCCCCCTCCTGCAGCGCGACCTGCAAACAGGCCAAGCGGGAAAGGGGGTTGGGGCGGCGCGCCGCAACGCGTCACGCGCCAAAGATTTTACTGCCCGCCGGGATATTCGCCCGCGCACCGCCAATCGCGCGGGCGACCTCTGGCCGGGAATCCATGTCTGGGGTCGCGCACCGCGTTGAAACGAGGCGATGCGCGGCGCCCGACCCGGGGCCGGCCGACTCGTAGCCAGCCGCGTCAGACCGGCTCCAGGCTGCGCCGCGCCTCGTCCAGCAGGCGTTTGGCCTCCATCCCCTGAAGGCGGGCGATATCGTCCTGATACTTCAGGATCGCCCCCAGCGTGTCGGAAATCACCTCGGGCGAGAGCGTCAGCACATCCAGCGCCAGCAGGCATTTCGCCCAGTCGATGGTTTCGGCAACGCCAGGCTTCTTGAACAGATCCTCGCCCCGCAGACGCTGGACAAAGGCGACCACCTCGCGGCTGAGCACCTCGGAGGCTTCGGGCGCGCGGGCGTGCAATATCTCGATCTCGCGGGCGAAATCGGGGTAATCGACCCAATGGTAAAGGCACCGGCGCTTGAGCGCATCATGCACCTCGCGCGTGCGATTCGAGGTCAGGATGACGATGGGCGGCTCGGGGGCGCGCACGGTGCCCAGCTCGGGGATCGTCACCTGAAAATCCGACAGCGCCTCCAGCAGGAAGGCTTCAAAAGGTTCATCCGTGCGGTCGATCTCGTCGATCAGCAGGACGGGGGCGCCACCATCTTGCGGCCGCATCGCCTGCAACAGCGGGCGTTCGATCAGGAACTCGGGCCCGAACAGATCGCCCCGCAGCCGATCGGCATCGCCCGAGGCTTCGGCCGCGCGAATGGCCACCATCTGCGCGGCAAAGTTCCACTCGTAAACCGCCGAGGCCGCATCCAGCCCCTCGTAGCATTGCAACCGGATCAGGCGGCGGCCAAGCGCGGCGGCAATGGCCTTGGCGATCTCGGTCTTGCCGGTGCCGGCCTCGCCCTCAAGGAACAGCGGCCGGCCAAGGCGCAGCGCAAGGAACAGCACCGTGGCCAGCGGACGGCCACAGACATAGGATTGCGCCGCAAGCATCTGCTGCACGTCGTCGATCGAGGCGATGGGGCGTTGCACGAAAGTCCTCCCTGACTGTGCCCAGCCTGCGGCGACGCGGCCTGCTTGACAAGGGGAAAGGCCCCTGCGCCCTATCGGGCAACAGCTCAGGAGCAAGCGATGTCCACTCTCGTTCTTTATGGCCATCCCGATTCGGGCCACGCCTGCAAGGTTGCCTTGGCGCTGGCGCTGGCGGGGCTGCCCCATCGCACGGTGCGGGTCGATATCTGGGCGCCGCGCGAAACCCGCCCGGCCGAGTTCCTGGCGAACAGCCCCTTTGCCGAAGTGCCGCTGCTGATGATCGACGGGGCGCCCCATGTGCAATCAGGGGCAATCCTTCTGGAGCTTGCGACCCGCTACGGCATCCTTGGCGGCGAAAACGCCGATGGCTTGCGCCGCGGGCGCGAGATCCTGATGTGGGAGGCGAACCGCATCGGCATGTGCCTGCCGCAGCTCAAGGAAGAGCGCCGCGTCAAGGGCCAGGGCTTTCCGCCCGGCGCCACCGACTGGCTGCGCATGCGCTATGAGACCGACAAGGCCCGCTTTGCGCTGCTGCTGGGCGATGCCCCCTTCCTGCACGGCGCCGCCCCCGGGATTGGCGATTGTGCGGTCTGGGGCTATGCCCAGTGGCTGGACGAGGCCGGCGTTTCCCCCAACGCGGCACTGACCGGCTGGATCGCCCGGATGCGCGCCCTGCCCGCCATGCGCAGCCCCGAGGCGTTCTTCCCGGCCCCCTGACCGGCCCCCCTTCATCTGTCCTTAAATATCCTGGGGCAGGCGCAGCACCGGCCAGAGGCACGACAGCAGCCGGGGGCAAGGCCCCCAGACACTGCCCGCCCCACAGGCGCCCTCAACCTGCCATCACGGCGCCAATCACCGCCTCGGCCCCCGTGGTCAGCTCGGTGATCCGCTCGCCCAGGGCCTCGGCCGTCTCGACCCCGCATTCCCGCAGCACAAAGGCCCGCGCGCCTTCGCCCATCTGGCCCGGATCGGGCACCGCAACCGACAGAAGCCGCCCCGCCGCCTGCACCCGCCACAGAAGGCGATAGGCCGACAACAGCCGCTCTTCCTCGGGCCGTGACAGCACCCCGGCCCGCGCCCCGGCGCGCAGCTGCGCCTCGACCCGGCGGGCCGGATCGCCAGCGATCAGCGCGCAGGTCTGGGCCGTCAGCTCGATATCCATGATGCGGCCAGGGCCGGCCTTGGCCTCCCAGCCGCCGCCCGGCTTGTGGGCCAGCAGACGCGCCCGCATGTCCGCGACATCCCCGCGTACCGATGCGCCCTTGCCCTTGTCCGCCAGCAGCGCGCGGCGAAAGTCCTCGACCTCGGCCCCCAGGTCCAGATTGCCCGTCAGCGGGCGGGCACGGGTCAGCGCCAGGTGCTCCCAGGTCCAGGCCTCGGTTTCCTGATAGCTACGGAACGCAGGCCACGAGGTTGCCACCGGCCCTTGCCGCCCCGACGGGCGCAGCCGCATGTCGACCTCGTAAAGCCGCCCGTTCGGCATCGGCGCGGACAGCGCCGTGACCAGCGCCTGAGTCAGCCGCGCGAAATAGGTGCGCGTGGCCAAAGGCCGCGGCCCGTCCGAACTTTCGACCGCTTCGGCATCATAGATCACGATCAGGTCCAGATCCGAACCCGCGTTCAACCGGCCCGCCCCCAGCGAGCCCATGCCCAGCACCACCGCCCCGCGCCCCGGCTGGGACCCATGCTTGCGGGCAAATTCCGCCAGAACCACCGGCCAGACCGCGACCAGCACCGCCTCGGCCAGCTCGGCATAGCACTTGCCGGCTTCAAAGGCGTCGATCAACCCGCGCAGATGGTGAACGCCAATTCGGAAATGCCATTCCTTCATCCAGGCGCGCGCCAGATCCAGCTTCTTCTCATAGTCCGCGACGGTGTCCAGCTGGGCCGTCAGCCCTTGCACCAGCACCGGCACGCCGGGCCAGGGGGCAAAGAAGCTGCCCCCGATCACCGCATCCAGCACCGCCGAATTGCGCGACAGATGACGCGCCAGTTCCGGGGCCGTTGCGGCAATATCGACGATCAGGTCGATCAGCGAGGGGTTGGCATCGAACAGCGCGAACAGCTGCACCCCGGCCGGCAGGCCCGACAGGAACCCGTCAAAGGCGCTCAGCGCCTCGTCCGGGTTGGCCGCGCGCATCATGCGGGCCAGCAGTTGCGGGCGCAGCCGCTTGAAGATGCGCTGGGCGCGTTCCGACCGCAGCGCCGGATAGCTGCGCCAGCCATCGACGATCCCGGTCATCTGCGGTGACAGCTCGGGGCCATCGGCGGCCTCGCCGGGGGCAAAGAAGCTTTCGGTCAGTTCGGCCACCTGCGTCAGCCGACCCTTGAGCGCCTTGCGGAAGGCCGCCGTATCGCCTTCGCCGCAGAACCGGGCGATGCGGTCGATGCCTTCGGGCGTCGCGGGCATCCGGTGGGTCTGGGCATCGTTGACCATTTGCAGGCGGTGTTCCACCTCGCGGTGCTGGCGGTAAAGGCCGGTCAGATCGTCGGCCACCGCTTGCGAGATCCAGCCCCTGGACGCCAGCGCCGCCAGCCCGCCCACCGTGGTGCGATCGCGCAGATCGGGATCGCGGCCCCCGGCGATCAGCTGGCGGGTCTGGGTGAAGAACTCGATCTCGCGGATGCCGCCAATGCCCAGCTTCATGTCGTGATCCTCGATCACCACCGGCCCGGCAAGGCCCTTGTGATCGCGGATCCGCAGCCGCATGTCATGGGCATCCTGAATGGCCACGAAATCCAGATGCCGCCGCCAGACGAACGGGGTCAGCGTGCGCAGGAACCGCCAGCCGGCCTCCAGATCGCCGCCGCAGGGGCGCGCCTTGATATAGGCCGCGCGTTCCCAGGTGCGCCCGACCGATTCGTAATACTGTTCCGCCGCCGCCATCGAAATGCAGACCGGCGTCACGCTGGCATCGGGGCGCAGCCGCAGGTCGGACCGGAACACATAGCCATCGCCGGTGATGTCGGACAGAATCCCGCTCATCTTGCGTGTGACACGGATAAAGGCCGCCCGCGCCTCTTGCGCGTCCAGACCTTCATAGCGGGTTTCGTCGAACAGGCAGATCAGGTCGATGTCCGAGGAATAATTCAGCTCGCCCGCGCCCATCTTGCCCATGGCCAGCGCCACCATGCCGCCTGCGATCTCGGCATCATCCGGCCCCTGCCCCGGCAGCTTGTTGCGCCGGATCTCCTCGGCCACCAACCGTTTCAGCGACAGATCGACCGCCCGGTCGGCCAGTGCCGTCAGCGCGCCCGTCACCCGCTCCAGCGGCCAGACCCCGCCCAGATCGGCCAGCGCGGCATAAAGCGCGATGCGCCGCTTGGCCCGGCGCAGGGCGGCTGGCAGGTCAGCCAGCGCCACAGCCGCCAGCGGGTCCAGTTCCGCCGCCAGCACCCCATCAGGGTCGGCGGCCAGCGCGGCGCGCAGCCACTCACCCTCGCGCCCCATCAGGCCCTTGAGATAGGGGCTGCAACCGGCGGTCCCTTCGATCAGGCCGCGAATTTCTGGGGCCAAATCGCCAAAGGCGCGGGCCGCATCGGCCCCCGCATCGGGATCATAGGCAATGGGCTGGCGGGTGAGGCGCGATGCAAAGGACATGGGCGCAGATTGCGCGGGCGCCCCGGCGCCGTCAACGCCCCGCCTTGCGGCGCGGTGCCACGGCCGCTAAGCCTTTGGACGCAACGGAAAGGAACCGCCATGAGCAGCAGTCTGGAACGGGTCAAGGCCGCCCTTGCCACCGCAGGCGTCGCAACCGAGGTGCGCGAGATGCCCGACAGCACCCGCACCGCCGCCGAAGCCGCCACCGCCGCCGGATGCGAAATCGACCAGATCGCAAAATCCATCATCTTCAAGGGGCTGGAGTCCGGCCACGTCAAGCTGTTCCTGACGGCGGGCGGCAATCAGGTGGATGCCGCCAAGGCCAGCGCGCTGGCGGGCGAGCCGCTGGGCAAGGCCGATGCCGCCCTGATCCGCGCCGAGACGGGGTTTGCCATCGGCGGTGTCGCCCCGGTCGGCCACCTGACCGACCTGCCGGTCTGGATCGACCCGCGGCTGTTCGACTTTCCGCAACTCTGGGCCGCCGCCGGCACCCCGCGCCACATCTTCGCCATCGACGCCGAAACGCTGGTGCGGATCACCGGGGCGGTCCGGGCGGATTTTGCGGGCTGACCCCCGGCCGTGCAAAGGGGGCCCGAAGGCCCCCTTTGATCAGTCCTGAACCGTGACCTTTGCCATCACGTCCGGCACGCCGCGCACGGCGCCCGACTGGCCGGATCCGCGCTTGATCGCGTCCACGACGTCCATGCCCGACACGACCTGACCAACCACGGTATATTGCCCGTTCAGATGCGGGGCCGGGGCGAACATGATGAAGAACTGGCTGTTCGCGCTGTTCGGATCCATCGCTCGCGCCATGCCGACGACACCGCGATCGAACGGGGCCGAGGAGAATTCGGCCTTGAGGTCCGGCAGCTTGGATCCGCCCATGCCGGCACGCGACATGTCGGGGCCCTTGCCGAATTCCACATCGCCGGTCTGGGCCATGAACCCCTCGATCACCCGGTGAAAGGCGACGCCATCATAGGCGCCCTCTTTCGCAAGGCTCACGATCCGCTCGACATGCTTTGGCGCCAGATCGTCGCGCAGCTCGATGACGACGGTGCCCTTGGCATCGCCCGACACCTCGATCGCCAGTTTCGGCCCGGCCAGCGCCGCGCCCGTCATCAGCGCCAGCGCCGCGACAGCGCCCAGAAGCTTACGCATCCGAGGCCACCCGGACCTTGATCATCTTGTCGGGGCTTGCCGGCGGCTCGCCGCGGACGATCTTGTCAACGAATTCCATCCCCGACAGCACGCGGCCATAGACGGTGTATTGGCCGTTCAGGAAATGGTTGTCCTTGAAGTTGATGAAGAACTGGCTGTTCGCGCTGTTCGGGTTCATCGAGCGCGCAGCGCCCAGCGTGCCACGGTCATGCGGCAGCTTGGAGAATTCGGCCGGCAGGTCCGGCAGATCGCTGCCACCCGTCCCCGCGCGGCGGATGTTGAAGGCCGGGCTGTCGGCATTGCCGTTTTCCACATCGCCGGTCTGGGCCATGAAGCCTTCGATCACGCGGTGGAACACCACGCCGTCATAGGCGCCGGCGCGGGCCAGTTCCTTCATCCGCTCGCTATGCTTGGGCGCCACCGCCGGCAGCAGCTCGATCACCACATCGCCGTCCTTCAGCGTCATGATGATGGTGTTTTCGGGATCCTTGATCTCGGCCATGATGTGCCTCCTTTTCGCTCGCGCGCGACACTAGGGGGAAGTCTGCCCAAGGGGAAGGCCAAAGCGGTTGACGTTGCCGCGATCCCTTGGGAATAGAGGCCGACCAGTTCGGGGGATACGATGGCCTGGAAGACGCTTGACGACATGGATCTGCAAGGCAAGACGGTGCTGATCCGGGTGGATATCAACGTGCCGGTGGAAGACGGCAAGGTCACCGATGCCACGCGGATCGAAAAGATCGTGCCGACGATCGAGGATGTGATCGCCAAGGGCGGCCGTCCGGTGCTGCTGGCGCATTTCGACCGGCCCAAGGGCAAGGTCGTGCCGGAAATGAGCCTGGCCCAGGTGTTCCCGGCGCTTCAGGCCGCCCTGCCCGGCCACCGCGTGACCTTTGCCGAGGATTGCATCGGCGCCCCGGCCAAGCAGGCGGTGACGGCCATGCAGCCGGGCGATGTGGTGCTGCTGGAAAACACCCGCTTTCACCCGGGCGAGGAAAAGAACGATCCGATGATGGCCGCCTCGCTGGCGGCGCTTGGCGATGTCTATGTGAACGATGCGTTTTCCGCCGCGCACCGCTCTCATGCCTCGACCGATGGAATCGCGCGGCTGATGCCGGCCTGTGCCGGGCGCCAGATGCAGGCGGAACTGCGCGCGCTGGAAGCCGCGCTTGGCACCCCGGTGCGCCCGGTGGTGGCCGTGGTGGGCGGGGCCAAGGTCTCGACCAAGCTGGATCTGCTGGGCAATCTTGTGACGCGGGTCAACCATCTGGTGATCGGCGGCGGCATGGCCAACACCTTCCTGGTGGCGCAAGGGATCGAGGTCGGCAAAAGCCTGGCCGAACGCGACATGGCCGAGACGGCCAAGCAGATCATGGCCAAGGCGCTGGCCTCGGGCTGCACGATCCATCTGCCGGTCGATGTGGTCGTCGCGCACGAATTCCGCGCCAACGCGCCGCATGAAACCGTGCCGGCCACCGCCTGCCCGGCCGATGCGATGATCCTGGATGCCGGACCACAGGCGGTCGCGCATATCGAACAGGTCTTTGCCGGCTGCCGCACGCTGATCTGGAACGGCCCGCTGGGCGCCTTTGAACTGGAGCCGTTCGATGCTGCGACCAATGCCGCTGCCGCAGCGGCCGCCACGCTGACGGCCGAGGGCAAGCTGATCTCGGTCGCGGGTGGGGGCGATACGGTGGCCGCGCTGAACCGTGCGGGCGTCGCGGACAAGTTCAGCTATATCTCCACCGCGGGCGGGGCTTTCCTTGAATGGATGGAAGGCAAGCCCCTGCCGGGTGTCGAGGCACTGAACCAGTGAGCGCCAGGGCGATCATCGACCGCCTGGGGCTGGCACCCCACCCCGAAGGCGGCTGGTATCGCCAGACCTGGGCGGCCGACAATGACGGCCGCCCGACAGGCACCGCCATCCTGTTCCTGTTGCAGGAGGGCGAGGCCAGCCATTGGCACCGGGTGGACGCGGCCGAGATCTGGCTGTTCCACGCCGGCGCGCCGCTGATCCTGTCCACCGCGGAAACCGATGCTGGCCCCGCGCAGGACCGCGTGCTGGGGCCGGACGTTCTGGCGGGCGAGATGCCGCAACTCATCGTGCCGCCGCATCACTGGCAGGCGGCGCGCACGACCGGCGTCTGGACGCTGGTGTCCTGCACCGTCTCGCCGGGGTTCCGGTTCGACGGCTTCACCCTTGCCCCGCCCGGTTTCGACATTCCCCGCGCCTGATCCCCGGAGGTCGCCATGCGCCAGATCCTGTTGCTGAACGGTCCCAACCTGAACCTGCTGGGCCAGCGCCAGCCCGAGATCTACGGGCGCGAGACGCTGGCCGATGTGGTCGCAGCCTGCACCAAGCTGGCGCAAGGCTTTGGCCTGTCGCTGGTCGCGCATCAGTCGAACCGGGAATACGAGCTGATCGACTGGATCCACCATGCGCGGGGTCAGGCTGCGGGGCTGATCATCAACCCCGGCGCCTTCACCCATACCTCGGTCGCGCTGCTCGATGCGCTGAATGCCTTCGAGGCGCCTGTGATCGAGGTGCATATCTCGAACATCCACAAACGCGAATCGTTCCGCCATCATTCCTATGTCAGCCTGCGCGCCGAGGGCGTGATCGCAGGCTGCGGCGTGCAGGGCTATGAGCTGGCCGTGCAACGGCTGGCGCGGCTGATCGGGTAGCGCGGCCGCCGCTTCGCCTCCGGGGGTATCGGCAGGGCCGGAGCGACCTTGCGTCGGCCCCGGCGCCTGGCCCGGGCGTCGATGGGTATTTGGAAAAAGGCAAAGCAGGCCGGCCGGGCGCGCAATCATTCCACTGGCTGGCGGGGGCGCCCTTGCCCCTAAAGCCCGTAGCCCGCCATCACCTCGGCCGTCCAGCCGAGCGTCAGCCCCTGCGGCCCGCGGATCACCGGGCGTTTCATCAGGGTGGGCTGGGCGGCCAGCTGCGCCTCGGGTTCGGATTCGCGCAGGAAATCCGACAAGGACCGCCAGGTCGTCGATTGCCGGTTGATGATCGCAGGGCCGAATTCGGTGACGAACTCGGCAATCTCGGCCTCGGACAGCGGGTTCATCCGCACATCGCGGAAGGTCACCGCGTGCCCCTCGTTCGCCAGCGCCTTCTGCGCCTTCTTGCAGGTGTCGCAGGTCGGAATGCCATAAAGCGTCAGGTCAGCCATCCGTCAGTTCCCCAAGATCGCCACGACATAGGCCTGCGTTTCCGCATAGGGCGGAATGCCGTTGTGCTTTTCCACCGCCTCGGGCCCAGCGTTATAGGCCGCCAGCGCGTGGCGCCAGTTGCCAAAGCGGGCATACATCCGTTTCAGATAGCGCGCCCCGCCATCAAGGTTCTGGTGCGGATCGTTGATGTCGACCCCCAGCAGCCGCGCGGTATCGGGCATCAATTGTGCCAGCCCCGTGGCCCCCTTGGGCGACACGGCCTGCGGATTGAAGCCCGATTCCTGCTGCACAAGGCGCAGGAACAGATCCTCGGGGATGCCATGGCGCTGCGCCGCCGCGCGGGCGGTCGCCAGATATTCGCCTTGATAGCGCCCCGCATAGCGCGGGATCATCCCGCTGGTCGAGGCGGTCGCCTTCAGTTTCTTGCCATTCGGGGTCAACGAGACGGAATTGGCATATTGCCGCGAAAGCCGGGTATCGAGCAGCTTCTTTTGCTGCGCGAACAGCGCATCGCGCCCCTTGGCCGTTCCCGGTTTCAACCCCTGCGCCGCAGCCGCCCCGGCCCCCAGACCAAGCCCCGCCACGGCCACCGCCAGCAAGATCGCCCGCATCGTGCACGTCACCCGCAATCGTTCCGCGCGGGACTATACCCGATTTTGCGTCTTTCGCCACCCCTGCGCCGCCCCTTGGCAAGTCGGCGCCGATTGCGATCACGTCCGGGCCGGGCTATACGCGAAGTCAAGACGCCGGTCAGTCCGGCACAGCGGAAAGGGAAGCGCATGGCAGGCTCGGTCAACAAGGTCATCATCGTCGGCAATCTGGGCCGCGACCCCGAGGTGCGCAGCTTCCAGAATGGCGGCAAGGTGGTCAACCTGCGCATCGCCACTTCGGAAACCTGGCGTGACCGCACCTCGGGCGAGCGCAAGGAACGCACCGAATGGCATTCGGTCGCGATCTTTTCCGAACCGCTGGCCAAGATCGCCGAGCAATATCTGCGCAAGGGATCCAAGGTCTATATCGAGGGCGCGCTGGAAACCCGCAAATGGCAGGACCAGTCCGGCCAGGACCGCTATACGACGGAAATCGTGCTGCGTCCCTACCGGGGCGAGCTGACCTTGCTTGACGGTCGCGGCGAAGGCGGCTCGGGCGGCGGTGGCGGCTATGAGGGCGGCTATTCGGGTGGCGGCTCGGGCGGCGGCGGCTATTCAGGCGGCGGGCGCGATCAGGGCGGCTTTGGTGGCGGCTCGGGCGCCAGCGGCGGGCGCGATCAGGGCGGTTTCGGCGGCGGGCGCAGCAGCGATTTCGACGACGAAATCCCGTTCTGAGCCCACGGCCAGACTGGATCACATTTGACGCCGCGCAGCCCTCTGCGCGGCGTTGCACATTCGCTCGCCCTGTTCCCATTCCCGCCGCGCCTGCTATATGGGGGCGACAGCTCAGGGGGACGACATGGCGGATACCGCGGTGAACAGCTACATGACCGGACCGGATGATTCCGGCCGCTTCGGCATCTTTGGCGGGCGTTTCGTGTCTGAAACGCTGATGCCGCTGATCCTTGAACTTGAACGCCAATACGACATCGCCAAGACCGACCCGACCTTCTGGGCCGAGATGGATTATCTGTGGAAACACTATGTCGGTCGCCCCTCGCCGCTTTACTATGCGGAACGGCTGACGCAGCACTTCGGCGGCGCGAAAATCTATCTCAAGCGCGAAGAGCTGAACCATACCGGCGCGCACAAGATCAACAACGTGCTGGGCCAGATCATCCTGGCGCGCCGCATGGGCAAGGAACGCATCATCGCGGAAACCGGCGCCGGTCAGCACGGGGTGGCCACGGCCACGGTCTGCGCCAAGTTCGGGCTGAAATGCGTGGTCTACATGGGCGCGCATGATGTGGAACGCCAGGCCCCCAACGTGTTCCGCATGCGCCTCCTGGGCGCCGAGGTCGTGCCCGTCACCTCAGGCCGCGGCACGCTGAAGGATGCGATGAACGACGCGCTGCGCGATTGGGTGACCAATGTGCGCGACACGTTCTATTGCATCGGCACCGTCGCGGGCCCGCATCCTTATCCGGCGATGGTGCGCGATTTCCAGTCGATCATCGGCCGCGAAACCCGCTGGCAGCTCGAGGAACAGGAAGGCCCCGGCCGCCTGCCCGACGTGCTGGTTGCCGCTGTCGGGGGCGGATCGAACGCCATGGGCCTGTTCCACCCGTTCCTCGATGACCCGTCGGTGCGCATCGTCGGGGTCGAGGCCGGCGGCAAGGGCGTCGACGACCGCATGGAACATTGCGCCTCGCTGACCGGCGGGCGGCCGGGCGTTCTGCACGGCAACCGCACCTATCTGCTGCAAGATGCCGATGGCCAGATCCTCGAAGGCTATTCGATTTCGGCCGGTCTCGACTATCCGGGCATCGGGCCGGAACATTCCTGGCTGCACGACATGCGCCGGGTCGAATATGTCTCGATCACCGATGCAGAGGCGCTCGAGGCGTTCCAGCTGTGCTGCGCGCAGGAAGGGATCATTCCGGCACTCGAATCCTCGCATGCCCTTGCCCAGGTGGCGAAACTTGCGCCCACCCTGCCCAAGGACCAGATCATCGTGATCAACCTCTCTGGCCGCGGCGACAAGGACATCTTCACGGTCGCCAAGCACCTGGGCTTTGACATGAAGGTATGATCGGGCTGGCGGCCTGCCGTCCACGGCGGGCCGCAGCCTTTTGGGCCTCGCGCTGCGCTCCGGTCGGTCTGGGAAGGGACTGGAAAGACCCTCGCGCGGCAAGCATTGCTGCGCCGCGACCGTCATGGCGGACCGCCGGTGCTCGCTTCATCTTTCAGAAAATACCCACAGGATTTTCAAGGGGGCGTGCCCCCTTGAAGCAGGGGTGCGGGGGCAGCAGCCCCCGCCGCCGCCCGCCGTCAGGTCCGGCCCGAGCGTTCCTTGCCGCTCTTGCCGGCCTTGCCGTCCATATGCTTGCGCAGTCGCGAGGGCGTGTGGAACTTCTTCTCGCGGTAGGGGTTCTGATCGCCCTGCCCGCGCAGGAAGATGCGGATCGGCGTGCCCGGCATGTCAAAGGTCTCGCGCAGCCCGTTCACCAGATAGCGCTTGTAGCTTTCCGGCAGCTCGTCGGGGCGCGAGCATTTCACCACGAAACCCGGCGGGCGGGTCTTGGCCTGGGTCATGTAGCGAAGCTTGATGCGGTGCCCGCCCGGGGCCGGCGGCGGGTGAGCTTCGGTCATGGCGCCCAGCCACTGGTTCAGCTTGGCGGTCGGCACACGGCGGTTCCAGACCGCATGGGCCTTGAGGATGGCGGCGTGCAGCCGGTCGATGCCCCGCCCGGTCCGAGCCGAAACCGTGACCAGCGGCGCACCGCGCAGCTGGGGCAGCAGGCGTTCGAACATCTCCTTCAGCTCGACCAGCTTTTCCTGCTTGTCGTCCTCCAGATCCCATTTGTTCACTGCAACGACGACCGCCCGCCCCTCGGTCTCGGCAAAATCGGCAATCCGCAGATCCTGCGTCTCGAACGGGATCGCGGCATCAAGCAGCACCACGACCACCTCGGCAAACCGGACGGCGCGCAGGCCGTCAGCAACCGAGAGCTTTTCCAGCTTCTCGACCACCTTGGCCTTTTTCCGCATCCCGGCGGTGTCCCAGATGCGGATCGGCGTGCCCTGCCATTCGGCCTTGACCGAGATGGCATCGCGCGTGATGCCGGCCTCGGGGCCGGTCAACATGCGGTCCTCGCCAAGGATCTTGTTCACCAGCGTCGACTTGCCCGCGTTGGGGCGGCCGATGATGGCGATCTGAAGGGGTTTCGCCGCGGTGATCAGCGGGGCGGTGTCTTCCTCCTCGCTGTCCTCGGGGACGTCCACATCGACTTCAGGGGCATCTTGCACCGCGCGTTCGGCGAATTCGCCGGCGATCGGGCGCAGGACCTGATACAGATCCTCCATCCCCTCGCCGTGTTCGGCGGACAGGCGCAGCGGCTCGCCCAGGCCCAGCTCCCAGGCCTCGATGGCGCCGGATTCGCCGGCGCGGCCCTCGGCCTTGTTGACGCCCAGAATCACCTTGGCCTGCTTGCGGCGCAGGATGTCGGCAAAGACCTTGTCGGTCGGCGTCACCCCGACCCGGCCGTCGATCAGGAACAGGCACACATCGGCCATGTCCACCGCGCGTTCGGTCAACCGGCGCATCCGGCCCTGAAGGCTGTCATCGGTGACCTCTTCCAGACCCGCCGTGTCGATCACGGTAAAGCGCATGTCCATCAACCGCGCGTCCCCCTCGCGCAGATCGCGCGTGACGCCAGGCTGATCGTCGACCAGCGCCAGCCGCTTGCCGACCAGTCGGTTGAACAGCGTGGACTTGCCCACATTGGGGCGGCCGACGATGGCAAGGGTAAAGGTCATGGCGTCACGGTCTCCGGTCGGGCACGGGATCGGATACCCCGCACCAAAACCAGCGTCCTACACGCTTTCGCGTTCAGCGGAAAGCCTGAACCTGCCCGTTTTCGGTAACGACGAACAGGGTGCCGCCGGCCACCGCCGGCGGGGCAGCAGCGCCCGATTGCATCTCGATCATGCCAAGCGGGGCGCCGCTGTCCGGGGCATAGAACCGCACCAGCCCGTCGGACGAGGCCACGACCAGCCGCCCGCCTGCCATGATCGGGCCGAAATGGGCGCGCACATCGCGCTGGCGCTTGACCTTGTCCTTGACGAAATGGCCCATCGGCACCGACCAGACCGTCTCGCCCGTGGTGGCATCCAGCCGGACCAGATCGCCAATGTCCGAGATCAGGAACACGGCATTGCCAGCCGGCCAGACCGGGCCCATGGCGCCCTCGCGGGCTTCCCACAGCATGGCGCCCGTGTCGGCGGCAAAAGCTGCCGTGCGGCCGGCTGCCGAGCCGACATAGACCTTGCCGCCCGTGATCACCGGATCGCCGCTGACCTCCGAGACAAAGGCCGCCGCGCGCCCGGCACGCTGGCCAACGACGGCAGCTTGCCATTTCACCTCGCCGCTGGTGCGGTCGAGCGCAATGACCTGGCCCGAGGAATAGGGCAGCACGACCAGCCGGTCGGACACCGCCGGGGCCACGCCGCCCGTGACGCCCGCACCGCTGCGCACGCCGCCCTGCACCCAGGTCAGCTTGCCATCGGCCGCGTTCACCGCCCAGCCTGCGCCATCGCGGCCCGAGACATAGACCGTGCCGCCCACGACCGTCGGCGCGCCCGAGACCGGGCCATCAAACCGCTGGCGCCACAGCACCGCGCCCGAGGCCGGGTTCAGCGCCAGCAATTCGCCAAAGCCGGTCGTCACGAACAGCTTGCCATCGCCCGCAGCCAGCCCGCCGCCGCTTGCCGCCTCGGAGCTCTCGCCCGTGGGGGTCACATCCAGCGTCCAGACAACCCCACCCGACGCGGCGGCAAGGGCCGTCAGCCGGTTGCGGGCATCCATGGCGAACACCTTGCCGCCCGAGACGATCGGCGCGGTCGCAATCCGGTTGCGGCGGTTGTCGCCAGCACCGATCGCGGCCGCCCAGATCCGCTGCGGCGCGGCCGACAGGGCCAGATTGGGCATCGCATGCGACGGGCTGCCCGCACGGTGCGACCAGTCGGCATTGCTGACTGCGGCCCCCACTGACACCGGAAGGCTGCGGTTTTCCGGCAAGGCCGCATCGGGCACCCGCGCCCCTTCGGACGCCGGCAAGGTTTCATCCAGCGGGGTCCGGGTGTCGAACCGTTGCCCGGAAAGAATCGTCGCACGTTCACACGATGCCAAGGCACCGACCAGCGCGACCGCCCCCATCAACCCAAGGATCCTTGCCACGATACGTCTTCCCCTGCCCTTTTGCCGCGGTTCCACGCCCTGAAAGGCGGTGTCCGGCCTAGTTCTGTGCGGGTTCGGTCCCGCCGCCCAGGACCACAATCATCTGCCCAGCCCGCGCGCGCAAGGCCGAAGGCGCCTGCGGATCGCTTGCCAGCACACGGAAATCCGCCAGCGCGCCAGCCTTGTCGCCGCCTGCCAGCTTGTCGAGCGCGATCTGTTCCAGCGCCAGCGGGCGGAACGGGCGTCCCTGTTCGGCCAGCGCGGCCAGCCCGGCGGCGCGTTCGGCCGCCGGAACCACCCCGCCCGGCGCAGACAGCCGGCGCAGCGCGGCCAGATCGCGCCACAGCGGCGAGACGGTTCCATCCGCCGCCACTGCCGCCAGATCGGCCAGCGCCTTGTCGCGCGCCGCGCCCTCGGGGCCAGCCAGCGCCTCGCCCGCGGCCATCAGGCGCAGCAGCGCGGCATCATCGCCGGTTGCGGGAATGGCGGCCAGCGCCTCGGCCCGCGCGGGCGCATCGCCCGCATCCAGCGCCGCCATCACGGCATCGCCAAAGCGCTCGGCCTTCTGGCGGGCCTGATGGGCCTGCCATTCGTAATAGGCCGCCCCGCCCACCAGCGCCACGACGCCCACGACGCCGATCCAGCCATAGCGGCGGAAATAGCCGAAAAGCCGGTCGCGGCGGACCTCTTCTGTCACTTCGTCGATGAAGCTGTCGGTGTTCGACAAGGTCGCCTCCGGTTCAGGGTCGGCCCGTCTTACACGCAAGCGCGCGGGCTTGCCAACCCCCGGCGCCCCCGGCACCCGGCCACGACTGCGCCGCCCGATCTCCGCATTTCGGCCCGATTGCCCCGGCAGGACGGAACCGAACGGAAAGGATGACCCATGCTGATCTATGCGGGGCTTTTTGCATTGCTGATGGCGGGCGAACTTGGCCTGCTCGACAACCGCACCGCTGCGGCCGATGACAGCGACGATCTGCCACCCCCAGAGGACGATACCGGATCATCAGAGTTTGACGACACCGCCGACGATGACCGAGGCACCCTGGAGACAGGCGATTACAGCGCCGAGGTGCGCGGCACAGAGGACAGCGACGCATTGACCGCCGGATCAGCGCGCGATTTGGCATGGTATCTGGGCGATGGGGACGATGCGCTGGATGCATCGGACGGCGCGGATTTCGCCGATGGGGGCGCCGGCGACGACGTTCTTTACATGCGCGCGGGGTCCGACATTGCCCTGGGCGGCGCCGGCAACGACCGGATCGACGCTGGCGTCGGCGATGACCGGGTCTCGGGCGAAGAGGGCGATGACCGCCTGACCGGCAATGGCGGCGATGACACGCTGTTCGGCGGGTCGGGCGACGATACGGTCACCGGCGGCAGCGGCAACGACATGGTCGTCGGCAACGATGGCACTGACGTGCTGTCCGGTCTGGCGGCCGATACCGCGAACACCAATCTTGGCGAATTTGACGGAATCGACACGTTGCTTGGCGGGGCGGGCGACGATCTGCTGCTGATGGGCGCGCAAGACATCGGCCTTGGCGGCGAGGGGGCCGACACGTTCCGGCTGGACGAGACCAACCCGGATCTGACCGGGCCGGCACAGGTGCTGGATTTCGACCCCGATCAGGACATGCTGGAGCTGCTCTATACCCCGCAGCTGGATGCAGCCGGCCAGCCGATGGCCCCGCAGATCGAGATCGCTGGCAACGGTCAAGGCAGCTGGAGCCTGACGGTCGATGGTGATGCGGTGGCGCAGATCACATCGGCCACGGCCCAGGCGCTGACGCTGGACATGATCCGGCTGATCCCGGCCTGAGCCTGCCGCAGCCGACAGGACCGCCCGGTCATCCGGGCGATCCCTGCGCTCATGCGACCTCGGCCGATTGGCGGGCCCACATGGCCGCATAGCGGCCGCCCTTGGCCAGCAAGGCCTCGTGCCGGCCACGCTCGACGATCTGACCGTGTTCCAGAACGACGATCTCGTCGGCATCGGCCACCGTCGACAGCCGGTGCGCGATCATGATGACGGTGCGGCCCTGCCCCATCTCGCGCAAGGATTCCTGGATATCGCGTTCGGTCTGGGTATCCAGCGCGCTGGTCGCCTCGTCCAAGAGCAGGATCGGCGGGTTCTTCAGCAAGGTGCGCGCAATGCCCACCCGCTGCTTTTCGCCGCCCGACAGCTTCAGGCCCCGCTCGCCCACCTTGGTCTCGTAGCCTTCGGGCAGCGACATGATGAAATCGTGGATCCGCGCGGCCTTGGCGGCCGCCTCGATTTCCGCGCGGCTGGCCTCGGGGCGGCCATAGGCGATGTTGTAAAGCACCGTATCGTTGAACAGCACGGTATCTTGCGGAACGACCCCGATGGCCGCGTGCAGGCTGTCCTGCGTCACCGCGCGCACGTCCTGACCGTCGATGCGCAGCGCGCCGCCCGTCACATCATAAAAGCGGAACAGCAGCCGCCCGATGGTCGACTTGCCCGACCCGGACGGGCCGACCAGCGCCAGCGTATGCCCGGCCGGAACCGTCACCGACACGCCCTTGAGGATCGGGCGCGCCGGGTCATAGCCGAAATGCACATCGTCCAGCACCACCTCGCCGCCCGACACCTTCAGATCGGGGGCGCCGGCCTGGTCGACGATTTCCGCAGGCTGGCCCAGCAGGCCGAACATCTCGCCCATATCGACCAGCGCCTGGCGGATCTCGCGGTAGACCGAGCCCAGGAAGTTCAGCGGCATGGTGATCTGGATCATGTAGGCGTTGACCATGACGAAATCGCCCACGGTCAGCGTGCCCGCCTGCACGCCCATCGCCGCCATGACCATCACGGCCACCAGCCCGATGGTCAGCAGCAGCGTCTGACCGACATTGAGAAAGTTCAGCGACTGCCCGGTCTGGATGGCGAATTTCTCATAGCCCTCCATCGCGCGGTCATAGCGTTCAGCCTCGCGCTTTTCAGCGCCAAAGTATTTGACCGTCTCGAAGTTGAGCAGGCTGTCGATGGCCTTCTGGTTCGCCTCGGTGTCCAGCTCGTTCATGCGGCGGCGGATCTGCACCCGCCATTCGGTGACACGAAAGGTGAAGACGATATAGGCGGTGATCACCCCCACCACGGTCAGCATGTAGGACAGGCCGAAATAGGTGGCGAAGATGGTCGAGACCAGCACCAGTTCCAGGATCAGCGGCCCGATGGAGAACAGCAGGAACCGCAACAGGAAGTCGACGCCCTTGACCCCGCGCTCGATGATCCGCGACAGGCCCCCCGTCTTGCGGGTGATGTGATAGCGCAAGGACAGCGCATGGATATGGCGAAACGTTTCCAGCGCCAGCAGGCGCAAGGCGCGCTGGCCCACGCGGACAAAGACGAAATCGCGCAATTCGGCAAAGACGGTGTTCAGCAGCCGCGCAAGGCCATAGGCAACCGTCAGGCCAACCGCCCCCAGCCCTACCGCCGCCGCAAGACCCGAGGGCGCCGTGCCCCCCAGCGTATCCACCGCCGCCTTGAAGAACCACGGCACCGACACCGAGATCAGCTTGCCCAGCAAGAGCGCGATCAGCGCAAAGACCACCCGCCGTTTGACCCAGGACTGACCCTCGGGCCACAGATAGGGGATCACCCGGCGCAAGGTTTCGCGCGCCGGGGCGCGGGGCACGTCCTGCGGTGCGGGATTGCGGGACGGGGACGGATCGGGACGGTTGCCGCGCATCATAGCCTTCCATGGGGCAGGTCCAATGCCCGCCCCCAGGTGGGAATTGAGACCTCTCACCTATCCAAGGAACAGCAGCGCGTAAACCCCGCAGGCGTCAGTCCTGCTGCGGCAAGGCAAAGACCTGGCCAGGATAGATCAGGTCGGGATTGCGGATCTGATCCTTGTTCGCCTCGAAGACCTTCACATACAGGATGCCCGCGCCATAGGTGCGCCGGGCAATCCCCCACAGGGTGTAACCGGGCTGAACCGTCACCACCTGCGCAGCGCCTGCGCCCGTCCCGGCCGCGGCCAGAACCTCTGGCGCCTCGCGCAGGAACGGCGTTTCGGATCGCGCCTGCACCTTGCCCGCCTTGTCCATCAGATCGGCGCGCAGCGTGTAGAGCCCCGGGTCGACCGGCGGCAAGGTTCCGCGCCATGCGCCTGCCTCATCGACCAGCGTATCGAGTTGCGGCGCGTTGTTGAGATAGAGCCGCACGAACGCCCCCGCGCCGCCCTTGCCTGCCACCTGCACGGCGCCGCGCTCGGTATAAGAAATGCTGTCGATCGCCAGCGCCGCATCCGGGGCTGGCCGCAGAACCTGGACCCCGGCGTCCGAGACGAGCAGGTTGGCCGGTTTCGCCTGCGCCGCGCCTGGCGCCGGCACAGGGGTGGGCGCGGCGGCCACGGGGGCAGGCTCGGCCGCGGGCGGGGCTTGGGGCGGGGCGCTGGCAACCGCGGGCGGGGCGGGGCGGGGCGCGGCGCCAGGCTCGGGCGCCGCGACGGGGGCGGCGGCGAGCGGCGGGGGCGGCGCCTCTGCCGGGACTTGCGGCACGCTGACTGCGGCTGCCTCGGGCGCGGCGGCGGGCGGGACAGTGGCGGCGGGCGCGGGGGCGGCCGTGATCTGGGCAGTCCCGGGCTCTGCCGTCGCCGCAGGCGCCGGGTCGGGCGTGGCCTGCGGAGCCGGCGGTTCTGCGGGGGCCTCGGCTGCGGCCGTCGTCAGGATCGCAGGCGCGATCACCACACTGTCCGCCGAGTCGATCGTGCTGCCATCGGCCAGTATCAAGCGCAGCACCATCATACGCGGCACGGCCGCCGCATCGAGCGAGAAGATCGCTGCAAAGCGCCCCGAGGCATCGACCGGCGCCCGCGCGGCCTCGGCCCCGTCGATCACGATGGCCACCTCGGGCCCGCCAGCCCCGATGCCGGCCACGATGGCGGTGCCATCATCGCCAAGGCGAAAGGTATCAAAGCTTGGCGGTGCAGGCTTGCTGGCCACGGGGGGCGTGGCGACAGGGGCTTGCGGTGCCGATGCCGGAACGGCCGGCGCAGGGGCGGCCGGGGGCGGTGCGGAAACCACCGCAGGCACGCGTGGATCGCGCGGCCAGAACTGCCAGCCCAGCACCGCCACAACCACGGCCACGCCACCCGCAACCGCGCCCAGCATCACACCGGACTGCCCCGTCTTTTCCGTCATACCCATCCCCTTGCCGCCCCTTTCCCCGGAGGCGTGCTTGAAGCGACCATAGGAAGCCTTGTAACAGAGGTCAAAGCCTCTGTGCAGGAGCAGAACCCGTGTCCATCGCCCCCCGATCCGTCTGTGTCTTTTGTGGCTCGCGCACAGGCGCGCGCGACATCTATGCCGAAAGCGCCCGTGCCACCGGCCGCATCATTGCCGAAGGCGGCTGGCGCCTGGTCTATGGCGCGGGCGATGTCGGGCTGATGGGGCTGGTGGCCGAGGCGGCGCAGAACGCTGGCGCGCAGGCGATGGGGGTCATCCCGCAGCATCTGATGAGCCGCGAGAAGGGCCGCAAGCGCCTGACCACCATGGTCGTCACCGATGACATGCACGAGCGCAAGAAGGTGATGTTCATGAACTCGGACGCCATCGTGGTGCTGCCGGGCGGGGCGGGGTCGCTGGACGAATTCTTCGAGGTTCTGACCTGGCGGCAGATCGGGCTGCATGAAAAGCCGATCTTCCTTTTGAACGTCGGCGGCTATTGGGATCCGTTGCTGGCGCTGATGTCCCATGTGATCGCGGAAGGGTTCGCGGAACCCGCGCTGGCGAATTATGCCGCGGTCGTGCCCGATGTCGAGACGCTGGCCCAGAGGCTGAAGGCGGCGCTGAGCTGACAGCGCGCGCCCGGCCCTGCGCCCGGAGGGGTTTCACACCCCTCCGGACCTCCCCGTGGGGTATTTGGAAAAAGGCAAAGACAGGTCAGCCGACGCCGATCAGCCGGATCGCCTTGTCCTGATCGAGCAGCCACAGCAGGAACCGCGCCGCCTGGCCGCGCGGGCTTTCGAGCCCGGGATCAGCGGCCAAGAGGGCGCGCGCATCGGATTGCGCGGTGGCCATCAGCCCGGCCTGACGTTCCGGATCGGCGGTGCGAAAGCGCGGCAGGCCCGATTGCGCCGTGCCGATCAGATCGCCGGCGCCGCGGATCGCCAGATCCTCTTCGGCGATGCGAAAGCCGTCTTCGGTGTCGCGCAAGATCTGCAGGCGCCGGCGGGCGGTTTCGCCCAAGGGCCCCTGATACATCATCAGACAGGTCGATTCGGCCGATCCGCGCCCGACGCGGCCCCGCAACTGGTGAAGCTGGGCCAGGCCAAAGCTTTCGGCGCGCTCGATCACCATGATCGAGGCATTGGGCACGTTCACCCCCACCTCGATCACCGTGGTGGCAACCAGAACCCGCGCCTCGCCCGCAACGAAGCGGGCCATGGCGGCATCCTTGTCGGCCGGCGGCATCTGGCCATGGACCAGCGCGACCACCCCCTCGCCAAGGGCCGCGCGCAGATGCACGAAGCGGTCCTGGGCGGCGGTCAGATCCACGGCCTCGGATTCCTCGACCAGCGGGCAGACCCAATAGGCCTGCCGCCCCTCGGCCACCGCGCGGGCAAGATGGGCGACCACCTCGTCGATGCGGGAATTGGGGATCAGCACGGTTTTCACCGGCGTTCGCCCGGGCGGCTTTTCGTCCAGCACCGAAATATCCATGTCGCCAAACTGCGCCAGTGCAAGGCTGCGCGGAATGGGCGTGGCCGTCATCACCAGCACATCGACTGCCTGCCCCTTGGCCCCCAGTTCCATCCGCTGGGCAACGCCGAACCGGTGCTGTTCGTCAATCACCGCAAGGCGCAGGTCGGCAAATTCGACATCCTTCTGAAAGACGGCATGGGTGCCGACCAGAATGCCGATCTCGCCGCTGGCCAGCGCCGCCAGCTTGGCCGCCCGTTCCGAGCCCTTGTCGCGGCCGGTCAGCAGTTCCAGCCGCACACCGGCCAGATCGGCCAGCGGTTTCAGACCATCCCAGTGCTGGCGGGCCAGGATTTCGGTGGGGGCCATCATCACGCCCTGCCCGCCTGCCTCGACCGCGATCAGCAGCGCAAGCAGGGCGACCAGCGTTTTTCCTGCGCCCACATCGCCCTGAAGCAGCCGGTTCATCCGCTGCGCCGCCGCCATGTCACCGGCGATTTCCGAAACCGCCCGGACCTGGGCGTTGGTCGGGCGATAGGGCAAGCCGGCCAGCACCTGCGCCTGAAGCCGCCCATGGCCGCGTGTCTGACGTCCCGGCTTGCGGCGCGCCTGGGCCCGGGCCAGTGCCAGCGTCAGTTGATGGGCAAAGAGTTCGTCATAGGCAAGGCGCTGGCGCGCAGGCGCGGTGGGCGCCAGATCCGCGATGCCTTGCGGCGCATGGACGGCGGCCACGGCGGCATTCCAGCCGGGCCAGCCCTCACGCGTCAGAAGATGCGGGTCGATCCATTCGGGGGCCTGTGGCAGGCGGGCCAGCGCGCCGTGCACCGCCTTGTGGATCAGCTTTTGCGTCAGCCCGGCGGCGGCGGGATAGACCGGCTCGAACTCGGGCAGATCGGCGCCTTCATCCGGGGGCAGGATATGGTCGGGGTGGACCATCTGGGCGATACCGTCGAACAGCTCGACCTTGCCCGAGATCAGGCGGCGCTGGCCGGATGGCAACTGCCTTTGCAGATATTCCCCGCGCTGATGAAAGAACACCAGCGGGAATTCGGTCAGCGCATCGCGCACCATCACCCGCGAGGCGCCCCCCTTGCGCCGCGCCGGGAAATGGGCGCCGACCTCGACCTCGACGGTCAGCACGCAAGGCGGCGTCACATCGCGGATCGACTCGCGGCGCCGCCGGTCCACCACCGAATGCGGCAGCAGGAAAATCAGATCGCGCGGGCGCGCAATATCAAGCCCCTGAAAGGCGCGGGCCGATTTCTCGCCCACACCTGGCAGGGTTTCCAGCCCTGCGAACAGCGGAAACAGGGACTCGGGCCGGCTCATCCGCCGATCATCTCCAGCCATTCGGCTTCGGTCAGGACGGTGATGCCAAGCTCAGCGGCCTTGGTGGCCTTGGACCCTGCGCCTGGACCGGCCACCAGATAATCGGTCTTGGCCGAGACCGACCCCGCCACCTTGGCCCCCAGCGATTCGGCGCGGGCCTTGGCCTCGGCCCGGGTCATCTGTTCGAGCGTTCCGGTAAAGACGACGGTCTTGCCGGTCACCGGGCTGGCGCTGGCGCGGGCCTCGGGGGGCTCGATCTCGGACAGCTGGGCCACCAGACGGTCGACGGCGGCGCGTTCGTGCCCGCCCTTGTCCAGCGTCGTGACCAGCGAGACCGCGAGCACGGCGCCCACCCCCTCGATCGCCAGAAGATCGTCCCAGGCGGCCCGGGCGCCGGGGGGCAGCGGCGTGGCGGACCAGACCCGATCGCGCGAGCGGGCAATTTCGGCCCGGCGGCCGGTCAGCGCGGCATCGGACCGTTCGGCCGATTCCGCCTCATCGGCCTCCAGATGGCGACGCGCGGCGGGCAAGGCGGCATCCACCGCCTCGGCCAGCGCGGGCCAGCTGCCGAAATGGCGGGCCAGATCCTTGGCTGCCACTTCGCCGACATGGCGGATGCCAAGGGCGAAGATCAGCCGCGCCAGCGGGATGCGGCGCCGCTCGTCGATGGCGGCGAACAGCTTGGCGGCCGATTGCTCGCCCCATCCCTTGACTTGGGCCAGCGGGCGGGTGGCCAGATGGCGCAGCGCGGTGACCAGATGGCCAGCGTTGCCCTCCTCGACCGGAATACCGGCGGCGCGCAGCATTTCGGCAAGGGCGGCATGGGCCTGCGTCCAGTGATCGCCCAGATGGCGACCGGGATCGGCAGCGATGGCGGCGTCCGATCCATCGCGGTCCTTCAGCAAGAAGATGTCGGCTGGCTCCGCCACCCGGCCAAGCGCATGGAAGAATTCCACCTGCTTGCTGCCCAGCCCTTCGATGTCAAAGGCCGAACGGCTGACGAAATGGCGCAGCTTTTCCACCGCCTGCGCCGGACAGACCAACCCGCCGGTGCAACGCCGGATAGAATCGCCCGCCTCGCGGATGGCGGGGCTGCCACATTCAGGGCAAGTTTCGGGGAAGGCGTAGGGCTGGCTTGCCTGCTCGCGGCGCGACAGGTCCACGTCGGCCACCTTGGGGATCACATCGCCCGCGCGGTAGACCTGCACCCAATCGCCGATGCGAATGTCCTTGCCGCCCCGGATCGGCGCGCCCTGGCTGTCGCGGCC
Organism: Gemmobacter nectariphilus DSM 15620; assembly: GCF_000429765.1. Taxonomy (GTDB): domain Bacteria; phylum Pseudomonadota; class Alphaproteobacteria; order Rhodobacterales; family Rhodobacteraceae; genus Wagnerdoeblera; species Wagnerdoeblera nectariphila. The sequence continues at coordinate 532,289 of NZ_AUCM01000003.1, forward strand.
GGCAATGTAGTCCTCGTTGTGGAGCGTCGCGTTCGACACCACCACACCGCCCACCGTCACCGGGGTCAGCCGCGCAACCGGCGACAGGGCGCCCGTGCGGCCGACCTGAATGTCGATCCCCTCCAGCCGCGTCCAGGCGGTTTCGGCCGGGAACTTGTGCGCAATCGCCCAGCGGGGCGTATTGGCGCGAAACCCAAGCCGCTGTTGCAGCGCCAGATCGTTGACCTTGTAGACCACGCCGTCGATATCATAGCCCAAGGTGGCGCGCTGCGCCTCGATCACGGCGTAATGGGCCAGCAAGGCATCTGGCGAATTGCACAGCACGGTCAAAGGGTTGGTCTGAAAGCCAAACGCGTGCAGCCGCTCGATGGCGCCCAGCTGGGTTTCCGAGAGCGGCGCGCTGAGCGCGCCCCAGGCATACGCAAAGAAGCGCAGCGGGCGGGCGGCGGTGATCGTGGCATCCAGCTGGCGCAGGCTGCCGGCGGCAGCATTGCGGGGGTTGGCAAAGGGCTTGTCGCCCCGCTCTTCCTGCGCGGCATTCAGCGCGGCGAAATCGGCGTGGCTCATGTAGACCTCGCCCCGCACCTCCAGAACCTCGGGGGCACCGATCAGCCGCTGGGGAATATCGGGGATGGTCAGGGCGTTGGCCGTGACATTTTCGCCCACCTCGCCATCGCCGCGGGTTGCGGCCTGCTCCAGAACGCCGTTCTCATAGCGCAGCGACAGGCTGAGCCCGTCGATCTTGGGCTCGGCCGTGAAGGCAGGGGCTGCGGGCAACGCCAGGAACTTGCGCACCCGATCGACGAAATCGCGCACCTCCTCGGCGTCGAACGCGTTTTCGAGGCTCAGCATCGGCACCTGATGGCGGACCTTGCCGAACCCTTCGGCCAGGGGGCCACCCACCTGCGCGGTCGGGCTGAGCGAATCGGCCAGTTCGGGGAACGCCTGTTCCAGCGCGGCCAGCCGGCGCTTCATCGCGTCATAGTCGGCATCGCTGATCGTTGGCGCATCGTCGCGGTGATAGGCGATGTTTGCCCCAGCGACCTTGCCGGCCAGATCGGCCCATTCCGCCGCAGCCTCGGTCTTCGTCATCTGTTCTGCCGGCTTTTCGCCCATGACACCCTCCGCAGCACTCGCCCCATTGTTTAGGGGCGCGCGCGCGATAAGGGAAGTCAGGCCGAGGCCGCGAGCCGGTCCCCCTCGCCCGTCACCGGATCGCGCAGCACATAGCCGCGGCCCCAGACGGTTTCGATATGGTTCTGGCCGCCCGTCGCCTCGGCCAGTTTCTTGCGCAACTTGCAGATGAACACATCGATGATCTTCAATTCCGGTTCATCCATGCCACCGTAAAGATGGTTGAGGAACATCTCCTTGGTCAGCGTCGTGCCCTTGCGCAGCGACAGCAGTTCCAGCATCTGATATTCCTTGCCGGTCAGATGGACGGTCTTGCCCTCGACATCGACGGTCTTGGCATCAAGGTTGACGCACACGCGCCCCGTGCGGATCACCGATTGCGAATGCCCCTTGGACCGGCGGATGATCGCATGAATGCGGGCCACCAGCTCTTCGCGGTGAAAGGGCTTGGTCAGGTAATCGTCTGCCCCAAAGCCGAAGCCCTTGATCTTGCTGTCGGTATCGTCGGCCCCGGACAGGATCAGGATGGGCGTGTCGACCCGCGCAATGCGCAGCTGACGCAGAACCTCGTGCCCGTTCATGTCGGGAAGGTTCAGATCCAGCAAGATCAGATCGTAATCGTAAAGCTTCGCAAGATCGATCCCTTCTTCCCCCAGATCGGTGCAATAGACATTGAGGTTGGCATGGGTCAGCATCAATTCGATGCTGCGGGAGGTCGTGGGATCGTCTTCGACCAGCAGGATGCGCATATGATGTCTCCGCTTTGGCAGCCGCGTCACGAACGACTTTCGCGAGCAATGGTTAATCGCAGGTTACCTTGGCAGAACATTTCCAGAATACAATCTAAAGTTGTCTGTATTTCTGCAACGTCGTGACCTTGAGCGCCTTTTCCCCGTGGGTCTGCACCGCGCTGCACCACAATTCGAATTCCTCATCCGACAGCGCATAGCGTTCCAGCGCCTCGTCGCGCGGAATCAGGCCATGAATCACCGCCTTGACCACAACGGCCTTGCGGCTGGCCACCCAGCGACGGGTATCGGGCGGTGGCAGATCGGCGCGCGACAGGATGCTGCCATCGGGCAAGGTAATCTGGCGCGGCCCCTCGACACGTTTGAGATACATCGGCATTCCCCTATCCTTGGCCTGCGATGCTGCGCGGACAGGCTTAAGGAGCGGTGAAGCAGGGGGTTGGAGAATGCGCAGCATTTTCCTATATCCCTTTGCATTCCGGGAGACCGACCATGCCGCGTGATGTGCCCCCCAACTCGCTGGGCCTGCCCAAAGCCCCTGCCGATACCCGCGTCGTCGTGGCGATGTCGGGCGGCGTCGATTCCTCGGTCGTCGCGGCCATGCTGGCCGAAGAGGGCTATGATGTCGTCGGCGTGACCCTGCAGCTTTATGACCATGGCGCTGCACTGGCGAAAAAGGGCGCCTGCTGCGCGGGGCGTGACATTCACGATGCGCGCCGCGTGGCCGAGACGATGGGGTTCCCCCATTATGTGCTGGACTACGAGAACACCTTTCGCGAGGCGGTGATCGAGGAATTCGCCGATGCCTATCTGGCCGGCGCGACCCCGGTGCCCTGCATCCGCTGCAATGAACGGGTGAAGTTCAAGGACCTGCTGAATACCGCGCGCGAGCTGGATGCCGATTGCATGGCGACCGGCCATTACATCCAGCGCAAGATGGGCGCGGCGGGGCCCGAGCTGCATTGTGCGGCCGATGCGAACCGCGACCAGAGCTATTTCCTGTTCTCGACCACACCGGAGCAGCTGGATTACCTGCGCTTTCCGCTGGGGCATCTGAAATCCAAGGCGGAAACCAGGGCGCTGGCGGCGAAATACGGGCTGCCGGTGGCCGACAAGCCGGACAGTCAGGACATCTGTTTCGTGCCGAACGGCAATTATGCCAGCGTGATCGAAAAGCTGCGCCCTGGTGCGGCCGATCCGGGGCAGATCGTCGACATGGACGGCACCCCCTTGGGCGAACATCGCGGGGTGATCCATTACACGATCGGGCAACGCAAGGGGCTGGGCATCGGCGGGCTGGCCGAGCCGCTCTATGTCGTGCGGCTGGACCCGGACACCCGCCGCGTCATCGTCGGCCCCAAAGAGGCGCTGTCCACCCGCACCGTCCCGGTGCGCGAGGTGAACTGGCTGGGCGATGAACCGCTGTCGTCGCGGCCCGAATGGGAGGTGGCGGTCAAGGTCCGCTCGACCCGCCCGCCGCGGCCCGCAATCATCCGCCCCCTCTCGGACACCGAGGCCGAGGTAGAGCTGTTCACCCCCGAAGATGGCGTCAGCGCCGGGCAGGCCTGTGTGTTCTATGCCCCGGACAGCAGCCGCGTGCTGGGTGGCGGCTGGATCTGGCGGGGGCGCTGATCTGCGCCTATCCTGCGGCGACGACCAGCCGCAGGACACCATGCAACGCCTTTCCCAATCGCCCGCCGATCCGGCCTTTGTGCAGGATCCTTACGCCTTTTATGACCGCGCCCGCGCCTTTGGCCCGATCTTCTGGTGGGAGGATTATGACATGCCCGCCGCCGTCAGCCACGCGGCGGTGAATGCCATCCTGCGCGACCGCCGCTTTGGCCGCGAGGAACCGGCCGAACAGCGCCAGCCCATCCCCGACCGGCTGGCCCCGTTCTACGCCGTCGAGGCCCATTCCATGCTGGAGCTGGAGCCGCCCCGCCATACAAGGCTGCGCAGCCTGGTGCTGCGCGCCTTCACCTCGCGCCGGATTGCCGCGCTGGGGCCAGACATCACGGCGCTGGCGCAAGAGCTGGCCGCTGCCCTGCCGCGCGATGCCCCCTTCGATCTGCTGACCGGCTTTGCCCAGCCGCTGCCGGTGCGCATCATTGCCCGCCTGCTGGGGGTGCCCGAGACGATGGCCCCCGATCTGCTGCGCTGGTCGAATGCCATGGTCGGCATGTATCAGGCGGCCCGCACCCCGGCGATGGAAGAGGCCGCCGTGACGGCCGCCCAAGACTTTTCCGACTTTCTGCGCGCCTATGTCGTCGAGCGCCGCGCCAAGCCGGCCGACGATCTGATCACCCATCTGATCGCCGCCGAGACCGAGGGCGAGCGGCTGTCCACCGACGAGCTGATCACCACCTGCATCCTGTTGCTCAACGCCGGGCACGAAGCCACGGTTCACACCCTTGGCAACGGGGTCAAGGCGCTGCTGCAGCACAAGACCGGCCCCGAGGCGCTGGCCCCCGACCGGATCGGCGCCACGGTCGAGGAGATCCTGCGCTGGGATCCGCCGCTGCACCTGTTCACCCGCTGGGCCTATGAGGACATCGAGGTGATGGGCCACAGCTTCCGGCGCGGTGATCAGGTGGCCTGCCTTCTGGGCGCGGCCAACCGCGACCCGCGCCTTTACGATGCGCCGCAAAAGTTCAAGCCGGCCCGCGCCGATCAGGGCAATCTGTCCTTTGGCGCCGGGCTGCATTTCTGTGTTGGCGCACCGCTGGCCCGGCTGGAGTTGCAGATCGCCCTGCCCGTGCTGTTTGCCGCCCTGCCCGGCCTGCATCTGTCAGGCAAGCCGCGCTATGCCAATGTCTATCATTTCCATGGGCTTGAACGGCTGATGGTGCGCGCCTGACGATCAGGCGCTCAGACCCCGGCGCGGCACAACATGCCATACAGATCGCGCGGCTCGTCCGGGTCGGCAATCATGTCCAGCATCTGCGCAAGCCCCGTCCCGTTGATGCGCTTGTGCAGCCACATCAGCGCGCTGAAATCCTCGATGGCAAAGCCGACGCCATCGAACAGCGTGATCTGCACCGCATCGGTCCGGCCCGGCGCCTGCCCGGTGATCACCTGCCACAGCTCGGTCACCGGGTGATCGGGGGCAAGCTGCTGGATCTCGCCCTCGATCCGGGTCTGGGGCGGGTATTCGACAAAGATCGACGCCCGCTGCAAGATCGCCGGCGCAAGTTCCGTCTTGCCCGGGCAATCCCCGCCAATCGCGTTCAGATGCACCCCGGCCCCGACCATATTGTCGGTCAGGATCGTCGCATGGGCCTTGTCGGCAGTGCAGGTGGTCACGATCTGCGCGCCTTCAATGGCCGCTTCCGCGCTGCGGCACGGCGTCACCACCAGCCCACAGCCCGCAAGATTGGCCGCACAGCGGGCTGTCGCGGCCGGGTCAATGTCCCACAGCCGCACCTCGTCGATGCCGCAAACCGCCTTGAACGCCAGCGCCTGGAATTCGGACTGCGCCCCATTGCCGATCATCGCCATCACCCGCGCGCCCTTGGGCGCCAGATGCCGCGCCGCCATGGCCGAGGTCGCCGCAGTGCGCAGCGCGGTCAACAGCGTCATCTCGCTCAGCAGCACGGGATAGCCGGTCGCCACCTCGGCCAGCACGCCAAAGGCCGTGACCGTCTGCAGGCCGCGCGCCGGATTGGCCGGATGGCCGTTGACATATTTGAACCCGTAGAAATCGCCATCCGACGCGGGCATCAGCTCGATCACCCCCACCTGCGAATGCGAGGCCACACGCGGCGTCTTGTCAAAGGCCGGCCAGCGGCGGAAATCGGCCTCGACCGCATCGGCCAGTTCAGCCAGCACGGTTTCAACCCCGATCCGGTTGACCAGCCGCATCATGGCAGAGACGCTGACAAACGGGATCAGCGCCAGGGCGGACGGTGCGGGGGCAGTGGCAAGGGCGGCGGACATCATGGGCTCCTGGATTGGCGATCTGCCCAATATGCCCTTCATTCCGCCCGATCTGGAGCTGCAAAGCGTAGCGAAATCAGGCAGACTGCCCAGCTTGCCCGCACTGCGGCGACATCTTTGCCACCCTTTGGCGCGCGGCGCGAAACCGCCTCGCTCGGCCCGCCCTCTTCATCTTTCGACAAATACCCTGGGGGGAGGTCGCGGCACGCGACCCGGGGGGCAAGGCCCCCCGTCCTTCGCAGCCGCCAGACGCATCGGCCCCATGCAAAAGCCCCCGCGCCACGACTGGCACAGGGGCTTTCGCAATGTCTTGTCCGATCAGGCGCCGACAGCAGCCTTCAGCGCGACCATGTCAGCCACGAACTTGTCGGCCGTGGCCCGGTCGGTTGCGCTTGCCGCACGCTTTTGCGCGTCGGCGATCAGCGCATCCAGCACCGGGGCGGTTGCCTCGGCCAGCGGGATCGCCTGCTCGGCCAGCACCGACACCGACGAGGCCGTGATCTCGGCAAAGCCGCCGGTCACCGCATAGGCCTGGGTGCCGCTGGCGGAAACCGCCTTCAGCACGCCGGGCCGCAGCGTGGTGATGGTGGGGGTGTGCCCCTCCATCGCCGTCAGGTCGCCTTCGGCGCCGGGGATCTGCACCTCGGACGCGGCGACGGAAGCAAGCTTCCGTTCCGGCGACACAAGGTCGAATTGCACCGTGTTGGCCATGGGCTACTCTCCTCAGGCCGCGGCGGCCAGCTTCTCGGCTTTGGCGATCACCTCGTCGATGTCGCCGACCATGTAGAAGGCGGCTTCCGGCAGGTGGTCATATTCGCCGTTCACAACCGCCTTGAACGAGGCGATGGTTTTCTCCAGCGGAACCTGCACACCGTCCGAGCCGGTGAACACTTTCGCCACGTCGAACGGCTGCGACAGGAAGCGCTGGATCTTCCGGGCGCGGGCCACGGTCAGCTTGTCCTCTTCGCTCAGTTCGTCCATGCCAAGGATGGCGATGATGTCCTGCAGCGACTTGTAGCGCTGAAGGATCCCCTGCACCTGACGGGCGACGTTGTAGTGCTCTTCGCCGATGACCGCCGGGTCCAGCAGACGCGAGGTCGAGTCGAGCGGGTCCACGGCCGGATAGATGCCGAGTTCCGAGATCGCACGCGACAGAACCGTGGTGGCGTCGAGGTGGGCGAACGAGGTCGCCGGCGCCGGGTCGGTAAGGTCGTCGGCCGGAACGTAGATCGCCTGCACCGAGGTGATCGAGCCGTTCTTGGTCGAGGTGATGCGTTCCTGCAGCGCGCCCATGTCGGTCGCCAGCGTCGGCTGATAGCCCACGGCCGAAGGAATACGGCCCAGCAGAGCCGACACTTCGGAACCTGCCTGGGTGAAGCGGAAGATGTTGTCCACGAAGAACAGCACGTCCGTGCCCGACTGGTCGCGGAACTGTTCGGCCAGCGTCAGGCCGGTCAGCGCCACGCGGGCACGCGCCCCCGGAGGCTCGTTCATCTGGCCATAGACCAGCGCCACTTTCGAGGCCGAGAGGTCGTCAACCTTGATAACGCCCGACTCGATCATCTCGTGGTAGAGGTCGTTCCCTTCACGGGTCCGCTCGCCAACGCCCGCGAACACCGAGTAGCCCGAGTGCACTTTCGCGATATTGTTGATCAGTTCCATGATCAGAACCGTCTTGCCCACGCCGGCGCCGCCGAAGAGGCCGATCTTGCCGCCCTTGGCATAGGGGGCCAGCAGGTCGATGACCTTGATGCCGGTCACCAGAACCTGCGATTCCGTCGACTGCGACGCGAAATCCGGGGCCTTCTGGTGGATGGCGCGGGTTTCGGTCGCTTCGACCGGGCCCTTTTCGTCCACCGGCTCGCCGATGACGTTCAGGATGCGGCCCAGGGTCGCGTCGCCCACCGGCACCGAGATCGGCGCGCCGGTATCAGCCACCGGGGCGCCGCGCACGAGGCCCTCGGTCGCGTCCATGGCGATGGTGCGGACGGTGTTTTCGCCAAGGTGCTGGGCGACTTCAAGCACCAGCTTCTTGCCGTTGTTTTCGGTTTCCAGCGCGTTCAGAATCGCGGGCAGAGCGCCATCGAACTGCACGTCGACGACGGCGCCGATGACCTGGGTCACCTTGCCGTTAGCCTTCGCTTTAGCCATTGTCTATCTCCGTTCAGGTCGTCAGAGCGCCTCGGCGCCCGAGATGATTTCGATGAGTTCCTTGGTGATCGCGGCCTGACGGCTCCGGTTGTACTGGATCGTCAGCTTGTTGATCATGTCACCCGCGTTGCGCGTCGCGTTGTCCATGGCGGACATCCGCGCACCCTGTTCCGAGGCGCCGTTTTCCAGCAGAGCCGTGAAGATCTGCGTGGCAACGCCGCGCGGCAGCAGGTCGGCAAGGATCGCCTCTTCCGTGGGTTCGTAATCGTAAAGCGCATTGGTCTGCGCCCCGGATTCGAACTTGGCCGGAATGATCTGCTGCGCGGTCGGAATCTGGCTGATCACCGATTGGAAGCGGTTGAAGAAGATGGTGGCAACGTCGAACTCGCCAGCGTCGAAGCGATCCAGCACGTTCTGCGCGATGCCATGGGCATCGGCATAGCCAAGCTTTTTCACTTCGCTCAGGTCGACATGGCCGACGAAATACGCCGACATGTCGCGCTTGAGCTGCTCGCGCCCCTTCTTGCCCACGGTGAGGATCTTCACCGTCTTGCCAGCATGCAGCAGGCGTTGGGCATGGGCGCGGGCAAGCCGCACGATCGTCGAGTTGAAGCCGCCGCACAGGCCGCGTTCCGCCGTCATGACCACCAGCAGGTGGACCTGGTCGGAACCCGTCCCGGCCAGAAGGCGCGGTGCGCCTTCCGAGCCGCCAACCGAGGCCGCAAGACCGGCCATCACGGCGGTCATGCGTTCGGCATAGGGGCGGGCGGCCTCTGCCGCGTCCTGCGCCCGGCGCAGTTTCGCGGCAGCAACCATCTGCATCGCCTTCGTGATCTTCCGCGTGTTCTTCACGCTTCCGATACGGTTCTTAAGGTCCTTAAGGCTGGGCATGTCCCTATCCTTTCAGGCCGGGTCAGGCGAAGTCGCGGGCGAACTCGGTGATCGCGTCTTTCAGCTTCTGCTCATCGGCACCCTTGATCTTGGGATCGCTGTTGGTGATCCAGTCCAGGATGTCCTTGCGCTTGGTGCGCAGGAAGTTGAGCAGACCAGCTTCGAAACGGCCCACGTCCTTCACGGCAACCTTGTCGAGGAAGCCAGCGGTGCCCGCATAGATCACGGCCACGATTTCCGCGTTGGTCAGCGGCGAATACTGCGGCTGCTTCATCAGCTCGGTCAGACGGGCGCCACGGTTCAGCAGCGCCTGGGTCGAGGCGTCGAGGTCCGAACCGAACTGGGCAAAGGCCGCCATCTCGCGGTACTGGGCGAGCGACAGTTTCACCGGGCCAGCCACGGTCTTCATCGAGTTGGTCTGAGCCGACGAGCCCACGCGCGACACCGACAGACCGGTGTTCACGGCCGGACGGATGCCCTGGTAGAACAGTTCGGTTTCCAGGAAGATCTGGCCGTCGGTGATCGAGATCACGTTGGTCGGGATATAGGCCGACACGTCACCCGCCTGGGTTTCGATAACCGGCAGGGCGGTCAGCGAGCCGGCGCCGAAATCGTCGTTCAGCTTGGCCGAACGTTCCAGCAGGCGCGAGTGCAGATAGAACACGTCGCCCGGATAGGCTTCACGCCCCGGCGGACGGCGCAGCAGCAGCGACATCTGACGGTAGGACACGGCCTGTTTCGACAGATCATCATAGATGATCAGCGCATGGCGGCCGTTGTCGCGGAAGAATTCCGCCATGGCGGTCGCCGAATAGGGCGCCAGATATTGCAGCGGCGCCGGGTCCGAGGCAGTCGCGGCCACGACGATCGTGTAGGCCAGCGCACCGGTTTCTTCCAGCTTCTTCACCAGCTGGGCCACGGTCGAACGCTTCTGGCCGACGGCGACGTAGATGCAGTACAGCTTCTTCGATTCGTCGTCGCCAGCCGCCTCGTTGTAGGACTTCTGGTTCAGAATGGTGTCCAGCGCCACGGCGGTCTTGCCGGTCTGCCGGTCACCGATGATCAGCTCGCGCTGGCCGCGGCCGATCGGGATCATGGCGTCGATGGCCTTGATGCCGGTCGCCATCGGCTCGTGCACCGATTTCCGGGGAATGATGCCCGGGGCCTTGACGTCGGCCACACGGCGCTCGGTCGCGGCGATCGGACCCTTGCCGTCGATCGGGTTGCCCAGACCGTCGACAACGCGGCCCAGCAGCGCCTCGCCCGCGGGCACGTCCACGATGGCCTTGGTGCGCTTGACGACATCGCCTTCCTTGATGTCGCGGTCGTCACCGAAGATCACGATACCGACGTTGTCGGTCTCGAGGTTCAGCACCATGCCGCGGATGCCGCCGGGGAATTCCACCATTTCGCCGGCCTGCACGTTGTCGAGGCCGTAGACGCGGGCAATCCCGTCGCCGACCGACAGCACGCGGCCGACTTCGGCCACTTCGGCATCCTTGCCGAAGTTCTTGATCTGCTCCTTGAGGATCGCAGAGATCTCAGCAGCCTGGATTCCCATCACCCAACCTCTTTCATGGCATTCTGCAGGGATGCGAGCTTCGAGCGGATCGAGGTATCGATCATCTTCGAGCCCACCTTGACGACGAGACCACCGATGAGCGACTCATCGACGGTCGTGTTCAGTTTCACGGTCTTGCCGACCGAGGCCTTCAGCGTTTCCGCCAGCGCCTTCGCCTGTTCGGCGGTCAGTTCCACGGCCGAAGCGACCTCGGCGGTCACTTCGCCCTTTTCCTCGGCGATGCGGGCGCGCAGATCGGCCACCAGCTGGGGCAGCACGAACAGTCGGCGCTTGGAGGCCATCAGCGCCAGCGTGTTCGCGGCCAGATCAGACAGTTTCATCTTGGCGGCGACCGCAGCGATGGCGCGGGCCTGATCGTCGCGCGTCAGCACGGGCGAGGCGATCATGTCGCGCAGATCCGCACTGGCTTTCAGGGCGGCATCCAGCGCATCCGTGTCGGCCTCGAGCGCTTTCAGCGCCTTGGCTTCCTTGCTCAGGTCGAACAATGCCTGCGCATAACGCGCCGCGATGCCCTGGGAAATCGAAGCTGGTTCGGACACGTCAGCCCTTCCGTTGTTTCTTGCCTTGCGAGCGCGCGGCGTGACTGCCGAACGCCCGGTCAAGGTCCACCCGTGGCGCAGACCCGTGGCCTGCGTCTCAAATTCGGGTTGCGTCTAGCAGAGGACTTTATGTGCCGCAACCGCGAAGGCATCGGATCGCTGCCATGTTCGTCGCAAACATTTGAATGCGCGCGATCCATGGGCCCCCGGGCGCCGTTCGGCCCGCCATTTTTGCCCCCCGCGCCTTTGCCCGGTGCAGCCCGTGGCAGGCGCCCCGGGGCGGGGCGAATCTGGCGCCTTCCCCCGCTCTTTCATCTGTCCGAAAATATCCCGGGGGGTGAATTGGCCGGCACGGCCAAGAGGGGGGCTGGCCCCCCTACCCGCCTGCCCGCCCGCGCGCCGTTCCCGGCTCGGCCACCGGGCGTCCGGCACCTTCCAGCACTCGCAGCGGCGCACGCACCACGGCCCCCAGCCCGCCCTTGCGCGGCGACCACAGCTGGCGGCTCGCCTCGACCATGATCACCCCGCCCGCGCGCCAGGGCATCAGCCGGCCCATGTTGCGTTCCCAGAATTCGGCAGTGCGCAGCCAGAACCGCCCGCTGTTCGGGGGCAGATACAGCGCCGACAGCGTGCGCTCGGGCAGAAACCCGTTGCGCTTGAGCTGGCTTTCCAGCTGACCCGACGAATAGGGCCGCCCGAAGCCAAAGGGCGTGCCGTCGCCGCGCGACCACAGGCCCGCCCGGTTCGGCACGACCACCAGAAGCCGCCCTTCGGGCGCCAGAACCCGCGCGCATTCCTCCAGCACCGCGGTGGGGTTGTCCGATGTCTCCAGCCCGTGCATCAGGATCAGGCGATCGACGCTTTCGTTGGGCAGCGGCCACAGCACCTCTTCGCACAGGACGCTGACATTGGGCATGCCGGCCGGCCATGGCATCACCCCTTGCGGCCCCGGCATCAACCCGATCACCCGGCGCGCATCGGCCAGATAGGGGCGCAGCAAGGGCACGGCAAAGCCAAAGCCCACCACCGTCTCGCCCGCGCGCGGCGGCCACAGCGCGACGACTTGATCGCGGATCGCCTTTTGCGCGGCCCGGCCCAGCCGGGTGCGATAATAGAAATTGCGCAGGTCGAGCACGTCGAGATGCATTGCGTTGCCGGCCCTCCCAAGGGATGCTGGACCCACCATAGCCACGACAGGGAAAAACGCCATGCCGCTCGAACTCGTCACCATTCCCTGCCTGCGCGACAATTATGCCTTTCTGGCGCGCGATCCCGAAACCGGCGCCATCGCCTGCGTCGATGTGCCCGAGGCCGCGCCGATTCTGGCCGCCCTGCGCGATCGCGGCTGGAAACTGACCGACATCTTGCTGACCCATCATCACCCCGATCATATCGACGGCGTCGCCGACCTGGTCGCCGCCACCGGCGCCAGGGTGACGGGGGCCGCTGCCGATGCCCACCGCCTGCCGCCGCTCGATCATGCGCTCCAGCCGGGTGATCGGGTGAGGATCGGCGCACAAGAGGGCACGGTCATTGACGTATCCGGCCATACCGTCGGCCATGTTGCCTTTGCCTTTCCCGGCCATGCCTTCACCGGCGACAGCCTGATGGCGCTTGGCTGCGGGCGTCTCTTTGAAGGCACGGCCCCGATGATGTGGGCCAGCCTGTCGCGTCTGGCCACCCTGCCGCCCGACACGCTGATCTGTTCGGGCCACGAATATACCGAAGCCAATGCCCGCTTTGCCTTGACGATCGAGCCTGGTAATCCCAGATTGATGGAGCGCGCCCAGGCCGTGCGCGCCGCCCGCAGTGCCGGTCATCCGACCGTCCCTTCCACCTTGGCCGAGGAACTGGCGACCAACCCGTTCCTGCGTGCCTCACAGCCCGAAATCAAGGCATTGCTTGGTCTGACACAGGCCGCTGATGCCGAAGTTTTCGCCGAAATCCGTGCCCGCAAGGACAGGTTCTGAGCCCCTGCCCGGTCAAACCGATCACTTTTTCGGCTTTTGCCGGAAGAAAGCGCAGGCGGCCCGAAATAGGCCTTGAAGAGTGCCCGAGAAAACCGAAGTTTAATCTTATGAGGCGAGGGTAAGCCCAAGGGCCCGCCCGCAGGACAAGGAGCACCGAAGTGCCGTCGTTCACATCCACGCTCGAGCAAGCCATCCATGGTGCCCTGGCGCAGGCCAACGCCCGCCGCCACGAACTTGCGACCCTGGAACATCTTCTTCTGGCCCTGATTGACGAACCCGACGCCGCGCGGGTGATGAAGGCCTGTTCCGTCGATCTTGACGCCCTGCGCAAGACGCTGGTCGATTTCATCGACGAGGATCTGTCGAACCTGATCACCGATGTCGAAGGGTCCGAGGCCGTGCCGACCGCCGCCTTCCAGCGCGTGATCCAGCGCGCGGCGATCCATGTGCAATCCTCGGGCCGCAGCGAAGTGACCGGGGCCAATGTGCTGGTCGCGATCTTTGCGGAACGCGAATCGAATGCCGCCTATTTCCTGCAAGAACAGGACATGACGCGCTATGATGCGGTGAACTTCATCGCGCATGGCGTTGCCAAGAACCCGGCCTATGGCGAACCCCGCCCGGTGCAAGGGGCCGAGGAACATCAGGAAACCCCCAAGGCCGAAGCGGGCGAGGCCAAGGAATCGGCCCTGTCGAAATATTGCGTCGACCTCAACGTCAAGGCGCGCAAGGGCGATGTCGACCCGCTGATCGGCCGCGAATCCGAGGTCGAGCGCTGCATTCAGGTGCTGTGCCGCCGGCGCAAGAACAACCCGTTGCTGGTGGGCGATCCTGGCGTGGGCAAGACCGCCATTGCCGAAGGGCTCGCGCTCAAGATCACCCGGGGCGAGACGCCGGACATCCTGTCCGGTGCCACGATCTACAGCCTGGACATGGGGGCGCTGCTGGCCGGCACCCGCTATCGCGGCGATTTCGAGGAACGGCTGAAAGCCGTGGTCAAGGAACTGGAAGACCACCCCGACGCGATCCTGTTCATCGACGAGATCCATACGGTGATCGGCGCCGGCGCCACGTCTGGCGGGGCGATGGATGCCTCGAACCTGCTCAAGCCCGCGTTGCAGGGCGGCAAGCTGCGCTGCATGGGAAGCACGACCTACAAGGAATTCCGTCAGCATTTCGAAAAGGACCGCGCGCTGTCGCGCCGGTTCCAGAAGATCGACGTGAACGAACCCACGGTCGAGGATTCGGTGAAAATCCTGATGGGCCTGAAACCCCATTTCGAGGAACACCACGGCCTGAACTACACCAAGGACGCGATCCGTCTCGCGGTGGAACTGTCGGCCCGTTACATCCATGACCGCAAGCTGCCCGACAAGGCCATCGACGTCATCGACGAGGCCGGCGCCGCCCAGCACCTTCTGAGCGAGAGCAAGCGGCGCAAGACCATCGGTCCCAAGGAAATCGAGGCGGTGGTGGCGAAAATCGCCCGCATCCCCCCGAAGACCGTCTCCAAAGGCGATGCCGAGGTGCTGCGCGATCTCGAGGCAACGCTGAAACGCATGGTCTTTGGTCAGGACAATGCGATCGAGGCGCTGTCCTCGGCGATCAAGCTGGCCCGCGCCGGCCTGCGCGAGCCCGAAAAGCCGATCGGCAACTACCTGTTCGCAGGCCCCACCGGCGTCGGCAAAACCGAGGTGGCAAAACAGCTTGCCGCAACGCTGGGGGTGGAACTCCTGCGCTTCGACATGTCGGAATACATGGAGAAACACGCAGTCTCGCGGCTGATCGGCGCGCCTCCGGGCTATGTCGGCTTTGACCAGGGCGGTCTTTTGACCGATGGCGTCGATCAGCACCCGCATTGCGTGCTGCTGCTGGACGAGATCGAAAAGGCGCATCCGGATGTCTACAACATCCTGTTGCAGGTGATGGACCACGGCAAGCTGACCGACCACAACGGCCGGCAGGTGGATTTCCGCAACGTGATCCTGATCATGACCTCGAACGCCGGCGCCTCGGAACTGGCCAAGACTGCCATCGGCTTTGGCCGCTCGACCCGCACGGGCGAGGATACGGCAGCGATCGAGCGGACGTTCACGCCGGAATTCCGCAACCGTCTGGATGCGGTGATCAGCTTTGCCCCGTTGCAGCGCAGCACCATTCACAAGGTGGTCGAAAAGTTCGTCATGCAGCTAGAAGCACAGCTGATCGACCGAGGCGTGCATATCGAGCTGACGGAAGAGGCCGCCGACTGGCTGGGCGAGAAAGGCTATGACGAAAAGATGGGCGCACGTCCGCTGGGCCGGGTGATCCAGGAACACATCAAGAAGCCGCTGGCCGAAGAACTGCTGTTCGGCAGGCTGACCAAGGGTGGCACGGTGCGGGTCGCGGTCAAGGACGGTCAAATCGACCTTCAGATCGAAGAGCCGCAAAAGCCCCGGATCGCAGGGGCAAAGCCGCCGCTGCTGACGGCCGACTGATGCGTGCGCTGGCGGCAGCCCTGCTGCTTGCCGCCAGCGCGGCGCAGGCCGAATTCGCCATGGTTCCCCCGGTGGATTGCACACTGGGGGACACCTGCTTCATCCAGAACTATTTTGACACCGACCCCGGCCCCGGACGGCGCGATTTCGCCTGCGGGCACCTTAGCTATGATGGTCACGATGGCACCGATTTCGCCCTGCCCACACTGGCTGCGATGCAGGCCGGCGTTGACGTTCTGGCCCCGGCCGATGGCAAGGTTCTGGGCACGCGCGACGGCATGCCCGACATCGCCTTCAATGCCCCTGGCGCCCCGCCGTTGAACGGGCGCGATTGCGGCAATGGGGTTGCCATCGACCATGGCGGCGGCTGGGTGACGCAACTGTGCCATATGGCCAAAGGCTCGATCCAGGTGACCACAGGCGCGCAGGTCACCGCAGGCCAGCCGATCGGGCGGATCGGTCTGTCGGGCCATACCGAATTTCCCCATGTCCACCTGTCGGTGCGCAAGAACGGGCAAAAGATCGACCCGTTCCACCCCTCGGGCACCGATAGCTGCGATCCGGCACCCGGCCCCAGCCTGTGGGCCAAGCCGCTGGCCTATCTGCCCGCCGCAATCACCGGCATTGGCATGGCTGCCTCGCCCCCGGATTTTGACGCCGCACTGGCCGGCCTTGCGACCCCTGACACGCTTGCGACCAATGGCCCGGCCTTGCTGGTCTGGGCCGTGCTGATGGGCCCCTCGGTGGGCGACCGGCTGATCATGCGCCTGACCGGGCCCCAGGGAAGCGTTGTCGAGGAAACGGTCCTGCTGGACAAGGATCAGGCGCGCAGCTTTCGCTATTCCGGCCGCCGCACGCCGCCAAATGGCTGGCCCCCCGGCCCCTATACCGCCGAGGTGACATTGATCCGCGACAACAAGGTGCTTGACACCGGAACGATCAGCACATCGCTGCGCTGACGGAAAACGGCGCCCCTCGCGGGACGCCGATGTCATTTCCTCTGTCGGGAAACATGCCGGGCCAGACCTGTCACTGCTGCTCGGGCGCGCAAGATGGCCCGGCTGGCTAGACCGTCACGCCTTCCTCGGCCAACAGATCGCGTGCGGCCGGATCCTCGGCCAATGCCTTGCGCAGGTTGACCAATGCCCGCTCGCGCAGCTGGCGCACCCGCTCGCGCGAGATGCGGAACTCGTCGCCCAGATCGGCAAGTGTGCGGTGATCGTCTTCCATCACCGACCCTTCGATGATCTGCCGGTCCCGCGCCGGCAGCCGGGCCAGATGTTCGGCCACCAGCGCGGCCAGCCGCTCTTGCGCGCGGGCGGCGCCGACCTTGATCTCGGCATCGGCTTGCGGGTCGGGGTCGGCCAGCATGTCCTGCCAGTCGGCCCCGGCGTCCTCGCCGGCCGAAAGCGGCTGGTTCAGCGACATGTCGCGCCCGGCCAGTCGTTCGCGGATCAGGGCAACCTTGTCAGCCTCGACATTGAAGCGCGCACCGATCGCGGCATCCAGTTCCTCGGGCGCGACGCCTTCGGCCTTCAGCTCCGCCTCGGCCTTGCGCAGGCCAAAGAACACCCGGCGCAAGGACGACGAGCCCGGCAGCCGGATCAGCGACCAGTCGCCATAGGTATAGTCCTGAATTTCCGCCCGCACCCACCATGTGGCATAGGTGGAAAAGCGAAAGCCCATGTCGGGGTCAAATCTGTCAGCCGCCTTGAGCAGCCCCAGATTGGCCTGCTGGATCAGATCCTCGTCCGGGCGCCCGCCCCGCGTGATCCGCGCCGCCGCCGACCAGGCCAGGGCCCGATGCGCCAGAACCAGCCGGTCACGCGCCTTTTCATCGCCCTTCTCGCGCCAGGCGCGGGCCAGATCGGCCTCGGTCTTGGCGTCAAGGAACTCGGCACTGAAGGCGGTGCCGCGGCGGCGCTGGGGGGGACGAAAGGGCTTGTTCATGGCATCACCGCTGATGATTTCGAATCGAAACTATCACTCCGGGGCGGATTGTCAAACAAGTTTCGAAACGCTATGATCTTGCCATGACAACCGCCGACGAAATCGCCGAACTTCTGATCCACCTTGGCCGCGCCGCGCGGGCCGAGGATCAGGATGCCCAGTTGACGCCTGCCCAGTGGACGGCGCTGCGCTTTCTGTCCCGCGCCAATACCTCCAGCCGCACGCCCTCGGCCTTTGCCAGCTTCCATGCCACCACGCGCGGCACCGCGACGCAAACGCTGAAGGCGCTGGAGACCAAGGGGCTGATCTGTCGCGGCGCGCTGCAGCGCGATGGCCGCAAGGTGTGCTATGATCTGACCGAAGGCGGCCGCGCCCTGCTTGCGCATGATCCGTTGCGCGATCTGACGGCCACGGTGGCCGCCCTGCCCCCGAAGCTGTATGACGCGCTGGCCGAGGCCATGCCGCTGCTGGTCGCCGAACTTGCCCGCCGGCGCGAGGCGCCCAGTTTCGGCACCTGTCACGATTGCCGCCATTTCGAAGGCGCCCCGCAGGATGCCTTTTGCGCCTGCATGGCCCGGATGATTTCAGCGCCCGAGGTCAACCTGCTGTGCGTCAACTTTGATGGCTGCGCGCCGCCGCGTTTGCGCGACTGACCCCTTTCCACAGCAATCTTTCCTGCCTATATTTCCACAGGAAAGGGGGATTGCCATGCTGAACCTTCAGACCCATGCGACCGTGCCTGATCGCGGCGCGATCCTGACCAAGGCCGCGATCCGCGCGGCCGAGCGGCTGGACATCTCGGGGCGCCGTCTGGCCGAGGTTCTGGGCGTCTCCGAGGCGCAGATCTCGCGCTTTCGCAGTGGCGAGGCGGCGCTGTCGGAACAGTCGAAACCCTTCGAGCTTGCAGCCTTGCTGGTGCGCGCGTTCCGCTCGCTCGATGCGATCACAGGCGGGGATGAGCGGGTGGCCCGCGCCTGGCTGACCGCGCCCAATTCCGTGCTGGGCGCCTGCCCGGCTGATCGTATCCTTAGCGTTCAGGGTCTTGTCGATGTCGTCACCTATCTGGACGCCCGACGCGCTCCGCTTTGAACTGATCGCGCTTGCTGGCCCCGCCTGGCGCCTGGTCGAGGCTCAGCACCGCGTGTCAACGCTCAAGCTGGTCGATACCCTGTCCGAGCAGGAGACGCTCGAGGATATCCTGGAAGCCACCAAGCCCCCGGTGCCCGCGGATTGCCGGCATCTGGATTATCTGCTGGCGACGCCCTTCCGCTATCGCCCCTATCCGCATGGCTCGCGCTTTCGCCGCGCCGGGCTGACGCCCGGGGTCTGGTATGGCGCCGAACGGCCCGAGACGGCGGCGGCGGAAATGGTGTTCTATCGCTTTCTGTTCTACGCCGAGAGCCCCGGAACACCCTTCCCCGACGATGCTGCCGAATATACCGCCTTTGCCGCCGAACTGGGCAGCGGGGCGGCGCTGGATCTGACCTCGGGCGCGCTGGCGCGGGATGCAGAGCATTGGACCCATGTGACGGACTATGCCGCCTGCCAGACCCTGGCCGACACCGCGCGCGAGGCGGGGGCCGAGATCTTGCGCTATGCCTCGGTCCGCGATCCGGCGCGGGGGGCCAATCTGGCGGTCTTGACCTGCCGTGCCTTTCGCAGCACCGCGCCGACCGAGCGGCAGACCTGGCGCATCCGCATCGGCCGTTTCGGCGCGCAGGCGCTGCGGGACTATCCCCGGCTGGGGCTGGAATTCGCGCGCGATGCCTTTGACGATCCGCGCCTTGCAGGGATGACCTGGGATCGCCGGTAAGGAAGCACGCGGATTGGCCGGGTGAACCCCGCCCTGCCGGGCCTTGCCATATCCGGCGGTCCGCAGGGCAGGCTCGGCCCGGACAAGTCGAGAGCCGGGTCTCAGCCAAGGGGCACGCCTGCCCCCATGGCACTCTCGTGACTGCGGCCGGGCGCCGGTCAGGCCACCGTGACCGTGAACTTCTCGATCACCGTATTGGCCAGCAGCTTTTCGCACATCGCGCGCACTTCGGCCTCGGCCGCGGCCTTGTCGGTCGCCTCCAGATCCAGCTCGATCACCTTGCCCTGGCGCACGGCCTGCACGCCGCCAAAACCCAGCGAGCCAAGCGCGTGGCGCACCGCCTCGCCCTGCGGGTCCAGAACGCCATCCTTCAGCATGACATGAACGGTTGCCTTCAGCGCCATGGGACAGGCCTTTCAGTTGATGAGCGTGGGCTTGGTGGTGTGCGTGACGTTGGACGGGAGAACCCCGAGCCGCCGCGCAAGTTCGGTATAGACATCGGCCAGCGGACCCGGCTCGCGGGTCTGGCCATCGCGGTCGGGCGTTTCGGCGGCGCGCAGATCCCACAGACGGCAGCTGTCGGGGCTGATCTCGTCGGCGACGATCAGGCGCATGTAATCGCCTTCCCAGATCCGGCCCACCTCGATGTGGAAATCGGCAAGCCGGATGCCGGCGCCCAGCATGGCGCCCGACAGGAAGTCGTTCACCCGCAGCGCCAGGGCGACCATGTCATCCAGATCCTGCTGGCTGGCCCAGCCAAAGGCGATCACATGTTCCTCGGTGACCAGCGGGTTCCCCAGCTTGTCATCCTTGAAGTAGAATTCCACGATCGGGCGCGGCAGCGGCGTGCCTTCGGGAATGCCAAGCCGGTTCGACAGATCGCCTGCGGCGAAATTGCGCACCGTGACGATCAGCGGAATGATCTCGACCATGCGGATCAGCTGCTCGCGCATGTTCAGCCGGCGGATGAAATGCGTCGGCACCCCGATGGCATTCAGCCCGGACATGAAGAATTCCGACAGACGGTTGTTCAGAACGCCGCGCCCATCCGCAGGCCCCGCCTTGTGCGTGGCCTGGGTGGCAGCGTCGTCCTTGAAATACTGGATGAGGGTGCCAGGTTCCGGCCCCTCGTACAGGATCTTCGCCTTGCCTTCGTAGACTTTCTTGCGCCGTGCCATCGGACCTCGGTTCCCGGGCGCCGCGCGCCCTTTTGCCTGCGTATTAGTGCAGATGACGCGATGCCGCAAGCGCGCGCCTCTTGCGGCGCTGGCGCATGGCGGGCATATGGGACGTAACCGCAAGGATCAGCCATAGGGGATTCCCATGACCACCTTCGACGACCGCGAGCGCGCCTTCGAATCGAAATATGCCCATGATGCCGAAATGCAGTTCCGTGCCACCGCGCGGCGCAACAAGCTGCTGGGTCTGTGGGCCGCCAGCCTTCTGGGCAAGACCGGCGCCGAGGCCGAGGCTTATGCGGCCGAAGTGGTGAAGTCGGATCTGCAGGAAGCCGGCGACGAGGATGTGGTGCGCAAGGTGGCCGCCGATCTGGACGGCAAGGCCAGCGCGCAGGATATCCGCATGAAGCTGGACGCGCTGCTGATCGAGGCCAAGGGCCAGCTGGCGTCCGAGGCCTGAGGGCCTTTGTGCCGGCACCGGGGGGCCCCTGCGGATGGGGGCCTTGCCCCCACGGTGCGTGCCGCGCCTCCCCCAGGATATTTGGATCAAGTCGAAAGACGGGCCGGGAGAAAGCTTCCCGGCCCGTCTTTCATCTATCAGCGCAGGGTCAAGGTGAGCCCATTGGGGCGCGATTGCCATATGAGCCGGCCACCACGGGCCTTTTGGGCGCATATGGGCCCTAGCCGCGCCCGTCAGCGACGGTCAGCTTGACCATCCACAAGCTGAACGCGCTGCGGCCCGATCAGCCCAGCCGGTCCTTGACCATGGGACCAACGGCGCCGAAATCCATCTGGCCGGTGTATTTTGCCTTCAGCGCCGCCATCACGCGCCCCATGTCGCGAATGCTGCCTGCACCCGCCTCGGCAATGGCGGCGTCGATTGCGGCGCCGATCTCGTCGCCTGCCAGCTGGCGCGGCAGGAATTCCTCGATCACCTTGATCTCGGCCAGTTCCTTTTCCGTCAGTTCCAGCCGCCCGCCTTCTTCGTAGACGCGGGCGCTTTCCTGGCGCTGTTTGACCATCTTGCCAAGGATCGCCATGATGTCGGCATCCGTCACGCCGTCTGCACCGCCTTCGGTGCGCGCGGCGATGTCGCGGTCCTTGATGGCGGCGTTGATCAGGCGCAGCGTCGAGGTGCGGTCGGCTTCGCGCGCCTTCATGGCCTCTTTCAGGGCTGTCGTCAGGCGCTCGCGCAGGCTCATCGGGGCTCTCCTTGGATTTGCGTGCGCAGCATAACCCGACGCGTCCAAGCCGGCAACCCGCGCCCGTCCGCGCAACCCATTGTTTTCAAACAACAACGCATTTGGCATTGGGGGTTGACCCCGAACCCGCCCGCGCCTAGTTTGCGCCCGTTTATGCCGGAGTCGCCCATGCCAAACGCTGCCCCCCGCCCGACTGCCTGCCTTGCGCTGGCCGATGGAACGCTGTTCTTCGGACAAGGGTTTGGCGCCGCAGGCGAAACCGTGGCCGAGCTGGTGTTCAACACCGCCATGACCGGCTATCAGGAAATCATGACCGACCCGTCCTATGCCGGGCAAGTGGTGACCTTCACCTTCCCGCATGTCGGCAATGTCGGCGTCACCCCCGAGGATGACGAGACGACCGAGCCCGTGGCCGCCGGCATGGTGGTCAAATGGGATCCGACCGAGCCGTCGAACTGGCGCGCCGCCGGCGATCTGCGCGACTGGATGGAAAGCAAGGGCCGTATCGGGATCGGCGGGATCGACACGCGCCGCCTGACCCGGGCGATCCGCCAGCAGGGCGCGCCGCATGTTGCGCTGGCCCACGATCCGGACGGGAACTTCGACATCGAGGCGCTGGTCGCCAAGGCCCGGGCCTGGAAAGGTCTGGTCGGCCTTGATCTGGCCAAGGATGTGACCTGCGCCCAGTCCTACCGCTGGGATGAAATGCGGTGGGCCTGGCCGGGCGGCTATGCCCGCCGTGAAGGTCCGGGCCTGCGGGTGGTTGCCATCGACTATGGTGCCAAGCGCAACATCCTGCGGTGTCTGGCCTCGGCCGGGTGCGACGTGACGGTGCTTCCCGCAACCGCCACCGCCGAAGACGTGCTGGCGCTGAACCCCGAGGGGGTGTTCCTGTCGAACGGCCCTGGCGATCCGGCGGCGACCGGCGACTATGCCGTGCCGATGATCCAGGGCGTGCTGGCAGCCGATGTGCCGGTGTTCGGCATCTGTCTCGGGCATCAGATGCTGGCGCTGGCGCTTGGGGCGCGCACGGTCAAGATGAACCACGGCCATCATGGCGCGAACCATCCGGTCAAGGATCTGACCACCGGCAAGGTCGAGATCACCAGCATGAACCATGGCTTCACCGTTGACAGCCAGACCCTGCCTGCTGGCGTCAGCGAAACCCATGTCTCGCTGTTCGACGGGTCGAACTGCGGCATCGCGGTGGATGGCAAGCCGGTGTTTTCGGTGCAATATCACCCCGAGGCCAGCCCCGGCCCGCAGGACAGCTATTACCTGTTCGAGCGTTTCGCGGCTGCGATGCGGGATCGCCGGGCCGCCTGATCGCGCGCGGGCTGCATTAACCGCCTGTTAACCCTGACCCTGCAACCTATGCGGGTCAGGAGAGGCAGATGCAGCTACAGCCCACGCAGTTCATTGCCGAACGCCGGATCGTGCCGGATCGTCTGGACGGCGACAGCCGTCTGGCCGATCTGCTGCTGGCCATGCGTGCGCTGCGCCCGTCCGATCTGCGCCGCGGGCAGGACATCGCCATTGATCTGAACCTGCCGCTGGCCGATGCACTGCTGGGCGAGGGGCTGGTGTCTGCAGCTGATCTGGCGCGCGCGACCGCCCGGCTGGCGGGCCTGCCGCTAACCGATCCTGTCGCAAACCCGCCTGATCCCCGGCTGATCGATCGGCTGGGGCCGCGCCGCTGCCTTGCGCTTGGGGTGCTGCCACTGCGCCGCAGCGGGGGCGAGGTGCTGATCGCCCTGGCCCGCCCGGCCGAATGGCCCCGCCACGCGGCCGAGGTGACAGCGGCGCTTGGCCCGGTTCGCCTGTCCCATGCGCCGTTGCAGGCGATCCAGCAAGCGATATCCGACGCTTGCGGGCTGCACCTGCGCCTGTTGGCCGAGGAGCGGGTGCCAGAGCCGATCAGCGTGCGCGGCTGGCGCGGGCTGGGCGGCTGGCGGCTGGCACTGGGGATCGGGCTGATGGGCGGGCTGATCGCGCTGGCGCCGCTGATGGTGCTTTCGCTGGTGCTGGGCTGGCTGGTGCTGGCGCTTGGTGCCACCACAGTGCTGCGGGCCACCGCCTTGCTGCTGGCGCTGCGGCGAGGGGGTGCCCCTGCCGATCCGCCGGCGGCCCAGCCCTTGCGTCTGCCAGTCATCTCGATCCTTGTCCCGCTCTATGGCGAGCCGGGCATCGCCCCGCGCCTGCTGCAACGACTGGGCCGGCTGAATTATCCGCGCGCGCTGCTGGACGTTCTGATCGTGCTCGAGGCCAAGGATACCGAAACCCGCGCCGCACTGGCGGGGTGTCGCCTGCCGGGCTGGATGCGGGTGGTCACCGTGCCGGACGGGCCGATCACGACCAAGCCGCGGGCGATGAACTATGCGCTGGATTTTTGCCGTGGCAGCCTCATCGGCATCTATGATGCCGAAGACGCCCCAGACCCGGACCAGCTGCGCAAGGTGGTGCAGCGATTCGCCGAACGCGGGCCCGAGGTGGCCTGCCTTCAGGGCTGCCTGGACTACTACAACCCGCGCACCAACCTTCTGGCCCGGCTGTTCACCGCCGAATATGCCAGCTGGTTCCGGGTGGTGATGCCAGCTTTGGAACATCTGCGCCTGCCGATGCCGCTGGGCGGGACCACGCTGTTCATGCGGCGCGACGCGCTTGAACGGGTGGGCGCCTGGGATGCCCACAACGTCACCGAGGATGCCGATCTGGGCGTGCGCCTGGCCCGCCATGGTCTGCGCACCGAAATGCTGCCCACCACCACGCACGAGGAAGCGAACTGCCGCGTCAAGCCTTGGGTCAAGCAACGCTCGCGCTG
This sequence comes from Gemmobacter nectariphilus DSM 15620, assembly GCF_000429765.1. GTDB lineage: Bacteria > Pseudomonadota > Alphaproteobacteria > Rhodobacterales > Rhodobacteraceae > Wagnerdoeblera > Wagnerdoeblera nectariphila. The sequence goes on from NZ_AUCM01000003.1 coordinate 556,682, forward strand.
GATCAAGGGGCATATCCTGACCTGGGCCATCCACATGCGCGATCCGCTCGGGCTGTGGCGCGATCTGGGATGGCGCGGGTTTCTGGGCTATCAGGTCGTCTTTCTGGGCGCCCAAAGCCAGGTTCTGCTGGCGCCGCTGATGTGGACCTTCTGGGCGGTGCTGGCGGGCCTGCCGCATCCGGTGCAGGCCCTGTTGCCGCCGGGCGGCATCTGGGCGCTGGCCGGGCTGTTCCTGCTGTCCGAAGGATTGGTCATGGCGACCGGCATTGTCGGCCTGTCGCGCACCCGGCACCGGGGGCTATGGCCGATCGCGCCGCTGCTGCACTTTTATCACCCGCTTGGGGCCATCGCCGGATGGCGCGCCCTGTGGGAGGCATTTCGCAACCCGTTCTACTGGGCCAAGACCAGCCACGGGCATTTCGACCATGCGGCCGGCGATGCGGCGGCAAAATCCGACGGGGCCGACCCTGCGCCGCCGGCGATCGCCGTGAACCGCTCGCCCTTCCGCGCGGCGCATCCGGCCGTTGAGGCCCGCGACATGGCCCCGTTCGAGACCGCCGCCAGCCGGATCAGCCGGACCCTGGCGCAGGACATGCGACTGGCCGCCTTGCCCGCTCAGTCGTCCTTGCCGCCGCGCATGCGCACCTCGCCTGCGTCGATCTTCAGGCGCGTCTCGAAGGCGCGCGAGATATGGGTGCGCAGCGCATCATAAGCCGCATCGCCATCGCGGGCGGCAATCGCCTTGATGATCGCCTCATGTTCGGCCAGCGCCGCCGCATCGCGCCCTTCGGCCGCCAGCGAGGTCGAGGCCAGCAGCGCCATGGACCGGTGCACCAGATCCAGCTGTTGCACCAGATAGCGGTTGTGCGAGGCCAGATGGATCTGCTTGTGGAACCGCCGGTTCGCCCGCGCCAGCGCGCCGGGATCGCCCAGAAGGCGGCGGTCTTCCTCGACCATGGCGCGCAGCACGCGAATTTCCTCGGCGCTGGCGTGCTGGGCGGCCAGGCGGGCCGCCAGCCCCTCCAGTTCGGCGCGCACGACATAAAGTTCGGCGAGCTGGTTGTGGTCGAGCGAGGCGACGATCAGGCTGCGCCCGTCGCGGGCCAGCATTGACTGGGTCTCCAGCCGTTGCAACGCCTCGCGCACCGGGGTGCGCGACACGCCGAAACGGTCGGCAAGTTCCGATTCGACCAGCCGGTCACCGGGCCGATAGATGCCGCGGTCGATCGCCTCGAGGATCAGCGTATAGGCATCCTTGGGCGGTCCGGGCGGGGGTTTGCGTTCCTGTGCGGTCATGGGCGCGAAAGCTAGCGCCAGCCGCCGCCCCGTTCAAGGCAAAGCATTGCCATTCCGGCCGCCCCGACCTAGCTTGCCGCCATGTCAGCACACGCCTTTCGCCATGTCTCTGCCTGGGTCTTTGATCTGGACAACACGCTTTACCCGCCCTCGGCGCGGCTTTTCGACCAGATCGAGGCACGAATGACCGCCTGGGTGGCCGATGCGCTGAAGGTCGATGCGGCCGAGGCGAACCGGCTGCGGGCCCATTACTGGGCGCAGTACGGCACCACGCTGGCCGGGCTGATGGCCGAGCATGGCATCGACCCCGACCCCTATCTGCACGAGGTCCACGAGATCGAGCTGCACGCGCTGCGCCCCGATCCCTTGCTGGCCGCGCGCATCGCGGCGCTGCCAGGGCGGCGCATCGTCTATACCAACGCAACGACGCCCTATGCCCAGCGGGTGCTGGAGGCGCGCGGGCTGTCGGGTCTGTTCGATGCGGTCTATGGCGTGGTCGAGGCCGGCTTTCGCCCCAAACCCGAACGCGCCGCCTTCGAGACGATCTTTGGCCTTGACGGGCTGGACCCGACCCGGGCCGCGATGTTCGAGGATGATGCGCGCAACCTGGCCGCCCCCCATGCGATGGGGATGCAGACGGTGCATGTGGCCCCGCACCCTGCCCCGGCCGATCATATCCACCACCATACCGACGATCTGACCGCCTTTCTGGGCCGCATCCTGACTGCGGCAGGCTGACGCAGCGCGGCATCCTGCCCGATGGGCAAGCGGGCCGCGAAAAGCCAAATCCATGGCATATCTTTTCTCCAGGAGACCGCCATGGCCCTTGCCGACGCCCCCGCCCCGACCGGCATTCTGTATCGCCTGCCCATCATCGGCATCATCGCCCGCGACATCGCGCGCGAGCCGGATTCGGTGTTCTACCTGATCGTCGGCATCCTCAGCCTGCTGATCATCGCCACCGTGCAATGGGGCCTGCCGGTGCTGGCAATGGCAGCGCTGACCATGGTGCCCGTGATGTTCGTGCTGCTGATCGCCATCACGCGCGGCTAGGCTGCGGCACCGCTGCCCATTTCCCTTGCCGCCGGTTGCGCCTAGATTGGCGGCAAGATCAAAGGGGGCATGGCCATGACGGACCGGCAGCAGGTGGATGTTCTGATCTCGGGCGGCGGGGTGGCCGGGCTGACGGCCGCCGCCGCCTTTGGGGCGGCCGGGTTCCGCGTTCTGTGCGTCGATCCTGCCCCCCCGGTGACGGATGAGGCTGCTGAAGGCGCCGACATCCGCACCACGGCGTTCTTGCAGCCCTCGATCCCCGTGCTTGAGGCGGCGGGCCTCTGGGCGCGGCTGGCGCCCCATGCGGCCCCCTTGCAGGTGATGCGCATCGTCGATGCTGGCGGGCGCGAGCCTGTCGCGCGGATCGTGCGCGATTTCGATGCAGCAGACGTTTCCGACCAGCCCTTTGGCTGGAACCTGCCCAACTGGCTCTTGCGGCGCGAGATGGTCGCGCGGCTGGCCGAGCTGCCGAATGTCGAGTTCCGCCCCGGCACCGCGACGGCTGGCGTCACCGCCCGCGACGATGCCGCGCTGGTGCGCCTGTCGGATGGCGGGCAGGTCGCCGCGCGGCTGCTGGTCGCGGCGGACGGGCGCCAGTCGGCAGTGCGCCAGGCGCTTGGCATCGGGGTGCGGACCACGCGTTATGGGCAGAAGGCGGTGGTCTTTGCTGTCACGCATCAGGTGCCGCATGACAATGTGTCCACCGAAATTCACCGCTCGGGCGGCCCGTTCACGCTGGTGCCGCTGCCCGACCGCGACGGGCGCCCGGCCTCTGCCATCGTCTGGATGGAACGCGGCCCCGAGGCAGAGCGGCTGGCCGCCCTGCCCGTCCCCGAATTCGAGGCCGCGATCACAGAACGGTCCTGCGGGCTGTTCGGTCCGCTGACGCTGGCCAGCCGCCGCGCGGTCTGGCCGATCATTGGCCAGACGGCCGACCGGCTGACCGCGCCGCACACTGCCCTGATCGCCGAGGCGGCGCATGTCGTGCCGCCGATCGGCGCGCAGGGGCTGAACATGAGCCTTGCCGATCTGCGCGCCCTGCTGGATCTGGCGACCAAGGCACCCGAGGCGCTAGGCAGCGCCGAGATGCTGGCCGCCTATGAAAAGCGCCGCCATCTGGATGTGCAGGTGCGGGCGCGGGGGATCGACCTGCTCAATCGTGCCTCGATGCTGGAACCTCAGCCCCTGCGCGATCTGCGCGCCGGGGTTCTGGGCGCGCTATATGGCATCGCCCCGGTGCGCCGCGCCTTGATGCGGGCGGGGCTGGGCGTGCGCTAAAGCTTGCCCGCACCCGAGGCCGGGGTCACGCCCGCACGCTTGATCTGCGCCTCGCGCAGGGTGATGTAGCTGATCGCGGCAATGATCAGCGCACCGCCCAGCAGGATATAGGGGTCAACCATCTCGCCAAAGGCGACGGCCCCCAGGATCGTTGCCCAGACCAGCTGCAAGAACACCACCGGCTGCGTCACCGACATCTGCGCCACCGCAAAGGCGCGCGTCATGCAGTAATGTCCGGCCGTCGCAAAGGCCGCCACCAGCCCCAGCCATGCCACCTGTTCCCAGCTGACCGGCACCCAGACCGCCAGCGCAATGGGCAGCAGCGCGATGGTGACCGAGGCCGACATCAGCGCAACGATCGCCCCGGCCGGCAGGCTGGCGCTGAGCCGTTTGGCCAGCAGATAGCTGCCGCCAAAGCAGAAGGCCGCGCAGACCTGCGACAGCTGGCCCGCGCCGATCTCGCGAAAGCCGGGGCGCAGCACGATCAGCGCCCCGATGATCGCAATGCCGATGGCGCTCAGCCGGCGCAGGGCCAGTCGCTCGCCAAAGAACAGCGCGGCGCCCAGCGTGACCACCACGGGGTTGAGAAAGCCGATCGCCGTCACCTCGGCCACCGGGATGCGCGCCATGGCGTAGAACCAGAAGATCACCGCCGCCGAATGCACCAGCCCGCGCCCGGCCACCAGCGGCCAGGACCCTTTCGGCAACCCGGCGCGCATCAGCGGCACCAGCGTTGGCAGCAAGAAGACAAAGGCCCAGCCAAAGCGCAGGAAGGCCGATTGCGGTGCCGGCAGGTCGGTGCCCAGAAACCGGACAACGCCGGTCACCGACACGAAACACAGGCCCGACAGCACCATCCAGAGCACGCCCGCGACGGGCCGGTTCAGCGACGATTCTTTCATCCGCCCACAAGGCCCCAATGCCCGCCCCGCCGCAAGCCCGTCTGGCCGCCTCAGCCGGCAGGAAAGCCCGGCGCCAGCTGCACCATCCCGGTTTCAAACCCGCGCCAGTTGGTCTGCACCGCATTCAGGCGCTTGCGCGTGGCCGGGTGGTCGGCCTCCAGCACGCCAAGGCGCACCAGAAGCGCACAGATCGCAGCCTCCGAGGCGCGGGTGCCACCATCAGCGATCTTCAGGGCGATGCCGATCTGCCTTTCGGGGATCATGGCGACGAACACCGCCTCGGCCCCGGTCTTGATCGCGACGCGCCCCCCCATGGCCCGCATCAGCTCGGTGCAGGCGCGGGTCTCACCAGCGACATAGTCGGGATGGGCAGCCATGGCATTGCGCAGCGCGACCATCGCCCGGTCGCGGGCATCGCCCTCGCCGCTGGCCCCGGCAAAGGCCGCCATTGCCCGCGCAAGCCCCGAAAGCGAGGTGGCAAAGTTCGGCGCCGAACAGCCGTCGATGCCATAGCCGGGGCTGGTCTCGCCCGTCACCTCTTCAAAGGCCTGCCGCACCGCCCTTTGCACCGGATGATCGGGCTGGACATAGTCGGCATCGCCCCCAAGGTGGCGGTTCAGCATCAGAAAGCCGGTATGCTTGCCCGAACAGTTGTTGTGGATCTGGCACGGCGCCTCGTTCGCGCGGATCAGGCGGTCGCGTTCGGTACGGTCCGAGGGTTCGTGGCACCCGCAGCGCAGGTCAGCCTCGCCCATCCCCAGATCGGCCAGCCAGCGCGAGACAGCCCCCACATGCAGCGCCGCGCCCTGGTGGCTGGCGCAGGCCAGCGCCAGCTGTTCGGGCCGCAGCCCCGCCCCCGCGCCGCTTTCCATCAGCGGCAGCGCCTGAAGCATCTTGCAGGCCGAGCGCGGAAAGATCACCTCGGCCGGGTTGCCCCAGCTTTCCACCAGACCGCCCGTCGCATGCCAGACCACCGCATGGCCCAGATGGCGGCTTTCCATCCGCCCACCGCGCCACAGCTCTACCATCGGCACCGCACCCATCGACCCCTCCGTCCCCAGATCGCATAACAGATGCGCGATTTTGCGCCCAAAGGGGTTTAACCACCCGGCGGTTTCGCGCTAGAAGACGGCATATCGAGTTGCAATGACTGCTGCCACAGTAAAAGGTCATGCCGCAAGTGAAGCGGTCGAACGACGGCAGCGGGGAACGGCTGGAGGCTCTGGGCATATGACGATACGGATGGCGGGCGCGCTGGCGGGTGCGGTTCTGGCGATGGGCTTCATGGCCGGCGCGGCACAGGCGCAGCAGCAGACGAAATGCGTATCGGCCAAGACGGACTGGAGCGTTTGCGTCTGGGACAGCCCCAAGGAATGCTGGGGCGTGTCGGCGCCCAAGGAATCGGTGAACACCCGTGGTGGCAAGCCAGCCCAGGTGCGCCGCGGCGATACCATGCTGTTCGTGACCTTCCGCCCCGGCCAGGGCGCCAAGGGCGAAATCTCGTTCACGCCGGGCTATGGCTATGCCAAGGGCGCGCAGGTGACGGTGGAAATCGGCTCTGACAAGTTCACGCTGTTCACTGATGGCGAATGGGCCTGGCCAGCGAATGCCAATGACGATGCCGCCCTGCTGGCCGCGATGAAAAAGGGCAGCGAGGCCATCGTGACCGGCGAATCCGCGCGCGGGACCAACACCAAGGATACCTTCTCGCTCATGGGCTTCAGCGCCGCGATGCAAGAGGCTGAAAACCGCTGCAAATAAGCGCGGGACGTGAGGAATGATCAGGGGCCGCCCAAGGGGCGGCCTTTTGCTTTGCGCCCGGCCCTGCAGCCTGCATCGCCTGCCGCAGCGCCCGGATGCGGTGATCCGTCCGAGGTGATCGTCTGAATGCCTGTTGCTCGGGCCGGCGATCTTGCGGCGCTGACATGCGCCCGGCGATCGGGCCTATCGCCGCAAGGTGATCGGGGCAAGCAGCCTTTGCGGCTTGCCCTCGGGCGGCGCAGCAAAGCTTTGCCGCGTGCGCGCATGGGCGACGATCCGGGAATCCAGCGACGGGTTCCCCGTGCCCGAGGTCAGCGAGACACCCGTCACGCGCCCGCCGCCATCAATCCGGATCTCCAACGTTGCCTTGGCCTCGCGCATGGTAAAGCTCTCGCGCTGCATGTGCTTGCTTAGCTGGCCAAAGACCGTCCGCTTCCAGCGCGCCATGGCATCGGCACCGGCCGAGCCGCTGGCCGATGTCGCAGCCCCCCCGGCGCTGGCCGCGCTGGCAGCAACCGTGCGGGGGCTGTCGGGCTTTTTCTTCGGCGCCTCGGCCTTTTTCGCAGGGGCCTTTTTCACCGGCTCTGGCTTTTCCACCTTCTCCGGCTCTGGCCGCGGTTCGGGGCGGATCCGGGGGATGGCCGCGACCTGTTCGACCTCGGGCTCCGGTTCCGGCAGCTTCGCCGGCTCGGGCTCCGGGATCGGCTCGGCCACGGGTTCCGGCTCGGGCAGCGGCTCGGGTTCCGGCAATGGCTGAACCACCCGCTCGGGTTCGGGCATCGGTTCCGGCGCGGGCAACGGTTCGACAACGGGCTCTGGCACCCGCTCGACCACCGGCTCGGGCACTGGTTCCACCACCGGCTCGGGCTCCGGGGTCGGTTCGGGGTCGGGCTCGGCCTGCGGTGCAGTCTCTTCCATCTGATCGACCGCAGGTGGCGCTGGCGGGGCTGCATCCTCGGCCACCGCCTCGGTCACCGGCAGCTCGGTCAGGTCGATGATCATCGCCTGCGAGGGCGCCACCTCGCGCCCCATCGCCACGCTCAGCCACGAGGACAGCGCCATGGCGCCCGACATCATCAGCGCGATGATCGCCGCCGCCAGCAGCCACAGCGCGGTCTCGAGCCAGGCCCGGCCCCGCGCGATCTGTTCGGCCCAGTCGGTCATGGGCTGGCCTCCAGTCCGATCAGCGCGACCTTGGTAAAGCCCGCGCGGCGGATCAGGTTCATCAGCCCCATCAGCTCGCCATAGGGCACCGCCGCATCGGCGCGCAGATAGAGGCGCTTGTCCACATCGCCCCCTGTCGCTGCCAGCAACCGCGCGCCCAGCTGGTCACGCGCCACCGCATCGTCGCCCAGCGACACGGTCAGATCGGGTTGCAGGGTGATGTAGATCGGATCCTCGACCCGCTCGGTCGGGCTGGCGTTCGATTTCGGCAGGTTGACCGGCACCCCCACCGTCGACAAGGGCGCTGCCACCATGAAGATGATCAGCAGCACCAGCATCACGTCGATAAAGGGCGTGACGTTGATATCATGGCTTTCCGCCAGGTCGTCGTCATCGCCACTGTCGCGGATGCCCCCGGCCATGGCTCAGGCCCCCGTCACATGGCGAAAGTCGATATCACGGCTGAGCAACCGTTGCACCGCCGCCCCCGCATCGCCAAGCACCTGCTTGTAGCTGGCAATCGCGCGGGTGAAGTGATTATAGATCACTACCGCCGGAATGGCCGCTACAAGGCCGATGGCAGTGGCGAACAACGCCTCGGCAATGCCGGGGGCCACCACGGCCAGGTTGGTGGTCTGCGTCTCGGCAATGCCGATGAAGGCGTTCATGATACCCCAGACCGTGCCGAACAGCCCGACAAAGGGCGCGACCGATCCGACCGTTGCCAGCAGCCCCATGCCGCGCCGCAGACGGGCCAGCGCCTGCACCTCGACCCGCCCGACCAGCGAGGCCGCGCGTTCCTTCACCCCGTCCGGCCCCGAAGGGTCGATGGCCGGATCCGACAGCTTGTATTCCTCGAGCACCGCATGGGCCATGAAGGCTGCCGGATCGCGCCGGCCCGACAGGCTGCGGGCTGCCTCGGCCAGGCTGCGGGCACGGGTCAGCACCCGCGCTGCGCCCCGCGCACGGCGACGGGCGACAAAGGTTTCGACCGTCTTGAACAGCCAGACCGTCCAGGTCAGGAAACAGGCGGCCAGCAGCACCAGGATGACCGATTTCACCACCCAGTCGGCTTGCGCGTACATCCCCATGGGCGACAGATCATGCGGGCTGGGCAGCGGTTGCGGAACGGCTTGCGGTGCGGCGAAGTCCTGCAGGACCGGCGGCGCGGCGATCCCTTCGGGAATGGCCGCTGGTTCGGGGCCGGCAGCGCCATCGGGCTTGGCCTCGGTCACCGGCGCGGCGTTGGGGACGGCAGGCGGCTCGGCCGGGGCGACAGGCATTCCCGCACCGCCTGCCGCCAGCGGCGCCGCACCCGGGTCCTGGGCGCCTGCAGGCTGCGCCTGCCCCGAGGCCGCCAGCGTCAGGGCCAGCAGCGCGGCAGTGCAGATCGAAACAAGGCTGGATCGGGTCATGGGTCTTCCGGTCGTTCGAGCGATTCGGGAATTACATAGCAAAATAGTCAGATATTAACACCCCGTGGCAGCGCAGCTGTGCCATGCGCGACGGGGCTTTCATACACAACCCGTTTCAGTGTATGAAGGCCGCTTAGCTACAGGATTACGCCATGACCGCCCCGACCGCCCCCATCACGCAGGATGTTCTGACGATTGCGCGCAAGCTGCCAGAGGGCGGGCGCACCAATATCGTCGGCCTGACGCGCGATCAGCTGCGCGCCGCGCTGATCGCAGCGGGCACGCCGGAAAAGCAGGCCAAGATGCGGCTGGGGCAGATCTGGCAATGGGTCTATCACTGGGGCGTGCGCGACTTTGCGCTGATGACCAATCTGGCCAAGGATTACCGCGCCCTGCTGGCCGAGCATTTCGAAATCGCGGTCCCCGAGATCGTCACCCGCCAGATCAGCGCCGATGGCACGCGCAAATACCTGCTGCGCATTGCCGGCGGGCACGAGGTCGAGGCCGTCTATATCCCCGAGGAAGGCCGCGGCACGCTGTGCGTCTCCAGCCAGGTGGGCTGCACGCTGACCTGTTCCTTCTGCCATACCGGCACGCAAAAGCTGGTGCGCAACCTGACGGCCGGGGAAATCGTCGGCCAGGTCATGCTGGCGCGCGACGATCTGGGCGAATGGCCGCAGCCGGGCGAAGGATCGACGGGGGATCGTCTGGTCAGCAACATCGTGCTGATGGGCATGGGCGAGCCGCTTTACAACTTTGACAATGTGCGCGACGCGATGAAGGTCGTGATGGACGGCGAGGGCATCGCGCTTGGCCGCCGCCGCATCACCCTGTCGACCAGTGGCGTCGTGCCCGAAATCGCCCGCTGCGCCGAGGAAATCGGCTGCCAGCTGGCGATCAGCTTCCATGCCACCACCGACGAGGTGCGCGACAAGCTGGTGCCGATCAACAAGAAGTGGAACATCGAGACGCTTCTGAACGCGCTGCGCGACTATCCGCGCCTGTCGAATTCGGAACGGATCACGTTCGAATATGTCATGCTCAAGGGCGTGAACGACAGCGATGCCGATGCGCGGCGGCTGGTCCGGCTGATCTCGGGGATCCCGGCCAAGATCAACCTGATCCCGTTCAACGAATGGCCCGGCGCCCCCTATGAGCGGTCGGACTGGGAACGGATCGAATCCTTTGCCGACATCGTCTACAAGGCGGGCTATGCCAGCCCGATCCGCACCCCGCGGGGCGAGGACATCATGGCCGCCTGCGGCCAGCTGAAATCGGCCACCGAACGCGCCCGCAAGCCGGCGCGCGAGATTGCGGCTCAGGCCGGGCTGTAAGGGCCGATTGCACCGGATCGAATGATCGGGGGCCAAAGCCAGCCAAGGCTTTGGCCCCCTGTGCATTCTGTCAGCAGGTCACCGCCTCGCCTCAGGCCCAGGGCCCGCGCCGACGGGCCACCCTGGGAATGGAGGACCGCGCCGCAGCCGGCGAGGCCGCGCCTGCCATCGCCTCCAGCGCGGCGACCCGGTTTGCCGTGCTGGGGTGGGTGGAAAACAGCTTGTCGCGGGCATGGGCGTGCAGCGGGTTGATGATGAACATATGCGCCACCGCCGGGTTGCGTTCCGCTGCCGGATTGTCGATGCGCTGCGCCAGCGCTTCGATGCGCTGCAGCGCCGAGGCGAGCCACAGCGGATGGCCGCAGATCTGCGCGCCGACCCGGTCCGCCTCATATTCGCGCGAACGCGAGATCGCCATCTGCACCAAGGCGGCCGCCAGCGGCGCCAGGATCATCATCAGGATCGCCCCGATGGCGCCGCCCGGCCGATCGCGGTCGCTGCCGCCAAAGAAAAGGGCAAAGTTCGCCAGCATGGAAATGGCGCCCGCCATGGTCGCGGTGATCGTCATGATCAGCGTGTCGCGGTTGCGGATATGCGCCAGCTCATGCGCCATCACCGCTGCGATTTCCTCGCGGCTCATGGCGCGCAAAAGGCCCGTGGTCGCGGCAACGGCGGCGTTTTCCGGGTTGCGGCCAGTGGCAAAGGCATTGGGCTGGTCGGTCTCGATCACATAGACCTTGGGGCGCGGCATTCCCGCGCCATCGGCCAGCTCATGCACCAGCCGCACGAAATCCGGGGCGGACCGTTCATCAACCGCGCGGGCGCCGGCCATCGACAGGACCGCCTTGTCGGCATTCCAGTAGCCGATCAGGTTCATGCCCGCCGCCACCGCCAGCGCGATCATCGCCCCCTGACTTCCGCCGATCAGCGCGCCCAGCCCCATGAACAGGGCCGTCATCGCCGCCATCAGCAGAGCTGTCTTTGCATATCCGCCCATCTGCACCTCCATCGTCCCAGCGATATGGGCAAGCCTCGCGACCGGGGCAAGAGGGGGGTCGCGGGGGGCCTCCCCCGCGCGCCTTGGCGCCCGCGATCAGCCCTTGGGCTGAAGCAGTTTCAGCGCCGCGCGGATCAGGGTGGCCGGATCGCTTGCCGCACCTTCGCAGGCCGCCTGGGCAACCGCCGCTGCCGCATCGCCTTGCGCATAGCCAAGGTTCAGCAGCGCCGACAGTGCATCGGAACTGGCCATCGCGGCCGGATCGGGCGGCGGCGGGGCCTTGGGCTTGCGCGTGACGGCTTTCGGGGTCTCGGCCGGCTCGATCACCACATCGTCCCCGCTGGCCGGGGCCGCCATGCGCCCGCCTTGGGCCATCAGCATCGGCGCCTTGGATTTCAGCTCCATCGCCACGCGCTGCGCGATCTTGGGGCCAACGCCGGGCGCCGCCTGGATCGCGCGGGCATCCCCCAGCGCGATCGCGCGTGCCACCCCGTCCGGCCCCAGCGTGCCCAGGATGGCCAGCGCCGCCTTGGCGCCCACCCCTTGCACGGTGGTCAGCAGGCGATGCCATTCCCGGTCCAAAAGCGAAGGAAAGCCGATCAGCTGCAACAGATCCTCGCGCACCACGATTTCCGTGTAGAGCGCGGCCGCCTGTCCCGGCGGCGGCAGCGCGGCCAGCGTGCGGTCCGAGACCATCACCTCATAGCCGACCCCGCGCACATCCAGGATCACCAGCCCGTCCCCCTTCCAGTCGACGATGCCCGAAAGTTTCCCGATCATCCTGCGGCCCTTTTCAGCGCGGCCTGCAAGCGGCCCGACGATTGCACATGATGCGCGTGGCAGATTGCCACCGCCAAAGCGTCAGCCGCATCCGGCCCTGCGATCCGCACCCCGGGCAGATGCAGGCGCACCATGTGATCGACCTGCACCTTGGCCGCATGGCCCACGCCCACGACGGTCTTTTTCACCGCGTTCGGGGCGTATTCGCCCACCTCGAGCCCCGCCTGCGCCGGAACCAGCAGCGCAATCCCGCGCGCCTGCCCCAGTTTCAGCGTGGCCACCGCGTCCTTGTTGACGAAGGTATGTTCGACCGCGGCCGCCTCGGGGCGGAATTCATGCAGCACCGCGGTCAACTGGCTGTGCAGCGACAGCAGCCGTGCGGCCAGTTCCCCCGAATCCGAATGGCAGATACCGTTGGCAACATGGGTCAGGCGGCTGCCGTCCACGTCGATGATGCCCCAGCCGAGGTTCCGCAGCCCCGGGTCGATTCCGACCACCCGCATTCGTCTGCACCGCCTGCTGTTGCTTCCTGCCCACGTTTCGCCCACTAGCACGAAAAGAGAACACGCGCCAGCCGCTTTGCCGGGCAGATCGCACATTCTGCATCGCAGCATTCACGCAAGGGTGAGCCACCCGCCCTGCGTCCCTTGCGAATCCCCCTTGTTTTGCTGCACGAATCGCGCTGCGCGAGCCATGCGGCAGGCGCAAGACGGAATTGCCGAACTGCGGGTTGTTTTGCACCTGCAGCACATCTATCTGGCACGTCAGAAAGCGAAATGCTTTTCAAACAGGCAGTATGTGAAGGACACTCGTCATGGCCACTTTCGAAACCACCCGCCCGGCTCAGGGCTTCTTCGGCGGCCGGCTGAGCTCCCTCGTTGTCTCCATCGTGGCTGCTGTTGCCGCATGGAATGATGCCCGCGTGACCCGCAACGCCCTGTCGAAGCTCTCGGATCGTGAGCTGGACGACATCGGGCTGTGCCGCGGCGACATCGAGTCGATCTCGGCCCGCGCCAACTAAGCCGGACCACCGGCCAGCGCCGGACAAAGGACAGGCCGCAGGGGTTGCCCCCGGCGGCCTTTGCCTTTTTCAGCGACCCCGGATTGCGTCAGACCAGCGGGGACAGCCTGTCCGCAACCCATAGCGTCAGCGGATCGGGCTGCATCAGCACCGCCCCGGCCTGTTCCAGCAGATTGCCAGACCACAGGCGATCCACCTTGGACTGGTAGTGATCGCCCCCAAGCTGCGCGAGGATGGCAGCCTTGAGGATCACCGTCACCGACACCACGACCAACACGGGGCCGGTCACCGGCAAACGCAGGCGCCTGCGCGGTCGATAGGACGATCGGCCCAGCGTTCCGACCGCCTCGAACCCGAAGCCATCGACATGCGCCTTGCGGATCCGGGTCACGCGCTTGTTGAAATCGAGCAAATTCTGATCGGCCATGGACCTAGCACCTCGTCACGGCCCCCACACCCGAGCGATTTTCAGCCCGGATTGCGGCAAGATCGTGGCAAGGGAACCGGCCTGCGGGAAACAGACTGTTGCCCCGCAGCCAAGTGCCCTGACCGCCCGGTCAGCCCTTGCGCAGCACCAGCGTGGACCATTCGCCGATGTCCTCGCGGTCAACCAGCGTGAAGCCCGCCTTGACATAGGCCGCCAGCACATCTTCGGCCTGAACGACCAGCAGGCCCGACAGGATCAGATGCCCGCCCGGCGCCGCATGGGCGGCCATGTCAGGCGCCAGTTCGATCAGCGGCCCCTTAAGGATATTGGCAAAGATCAGGTCATAGGGCGCGCGGGCCGCCAGATCCGGGTGATCAAAGCCCGCCGCCTCGACGCAGGGCACCCGGTCGGTCAGATCGTTGATTTCGGCATTGGCGATGGCGACATCCACCGCCACCTGGTCGATGTCCGAGGCGATCACCTGGGCATCGGGCCAGAGCCGCGCGGCGGCCATCGCCAGAACGCCGGTGCCAGAGCCGATATCGGCCACGTTCTGGCAGGTCAGCCCGCCTGCCTCCAGCCGGTCGACCGCCCGCAGGCAGCCCAGCGTGGTGCCATGGTGGCCGGTGCCAAAGGCAACCGTCGCCTCGATCTGCAGCGGCACGACACCCGCAGGCACCTTGTCGGCATCGTGGCTGCCATAGAGCCAGAACCGCCCGGCCTCGACCGGGGCCAGATCGCGGCGCACCTTGGCGACCCAGTCGATATCAGGCAGTTCCGAGACGACAAAGGGCTTGGCGCCAAAGGCGGTGGACAGCAGCAGAAGCACCGCATCATCGGGCTGTTCAAGGAAATAGCCGCCGACCTCCCACAGGCCCGAGCCATCCTCGATTTCAAAGACGCCGACGCCATAGGGTTCGGGCGACATGTTCTCCATCGCTTCGGCCAGGGCTTCGGCAGTGTCCTGGCCCGGCAGGGTCGTCAGGGCGGAATAGGTGGTCATGGCGTCGTCCTTTGCGGGGTCGCGGGATGGATGCGCCGGGGGGCTTTGCGCCCCCCGGACCCCCCGCAGGATATTTGCTTCAAGGCGAAGCAGCCTTGGGTGGGGCTTAGCGGCGAGGCCCCAACGGGTCAAGGGCAGGAAGGACAAGCCGGCGCAGCAGACGCAGGACCGATCCTGCGCCCAGGTCGGCATAGTCGCGTTCGCCCTGAAGCAGCTGGACATAGCGGCGCTGGATCGCCGCATTGCGGGCGATGGCGCGGGCAAACCGGCCCTGAAGCGGCCTTGCATAGATCAGGCGCCGCAGCATACGCGCCCGGCGCAGTTCGGCATGAACCGGCGCAAGCCCTGCCATGTAGTGGCGCAGCGCCGCCCCCGGCGCATCCTCGGCCAGCGCCCGCACCGCTGCTGCACCGGCGAGCGCGCCAGAATGCACAGCCCAGCCGATCCCCTCGCCGGTGATCGGATCGACCAGCCCGGCCGCATCGCCTGCCAGCAGAACCCGCCCTTCGCCCGCGATCGCCGGAAAGTCGCCAAAGGGCAGGTGATGGCCCCGGATCCGCAGCCCGTCAGGCGCCCCGGCGCGCGCAAGGTAATCGGCCATGCTGGCACCAAGCGCGGGATTGCGCGCGGCCAGCCCGCCCACCCCCAGCGTGAGCCCGCCCGCCTTGGGAAAGGACCAGCCATAGCCCCAATGCGCTGCGCCCAGGTCGATCTCCAGCACCTCGGGGCCGGGCGGTGCAGGTGCCTCGACCTCGAGCGCAAAGGCGATGCGGGCCGGATCATGCGCCCGCCCCCAAAGGCGCCGCGCGACGATGCTGTTGACCCCATCGGCGCCGATCAGCAGCGGCGCCTCAAGCTGCGTGCCGCAGGTCAGGGTGATTGCGGCTGCGTCGGGGTCAATCCCGCGCACGCGCTGGCCGGTATGATCGGCCGCCCCGGCCCCCAGCGCACGGCCAGCCAGAACTGCATCGAAGGCGCGGCGCATCGTGGTGTGAAAGGGCGGATCGCAAATCTGCACACCCAGATCGGCGCCGCGATGGCGCAGCCGGATCTGGCTGACCGGATGCAAAAGGCCACCCGGCAAGGCGCCAAACACGCGGTCCAGATGGCCCTGCGCCCGGCCCGATATGCCGCCGCCGCACAGCTTGTCCCGCGGAAAGGCTGCACGATCCACCAGCGCGACCGACAGCCCGCCCTGCGCCGCCACCAGCGCCGCCGCAGATCCGGCCGGACCCGCGCCGATCACGATCAGATCGAACCGGCGCGTCTGCGACATGGCAAGAGTCAGACGCCCAGCCCGATCGGGCAGCTGACCCCGGTGCCCGCCAGCCCGCAATAGCCGCCGGGGTTCTTGGCCAGATATTGCTGATGGTAATCCTCGGCATAGTAAAAGGCCGGGGCCGGCAGGATTTCGGTGCTGACGACACCGCGCCCGGCCCGCATCAGGCGATGCTGGAACAGCGCGCGGCTGGCCTCGGCCACGTCTTGCTGAGCAGGGCCATAGGTATAGATCCCGCTGCGATACTGGGTGCCGATATCGTTGCCCTGCCGCATGCCTTGCGTGGGATCGTGGTTTTCCCAGAAGGCGCGCAGCAGCCCCTCATAGGACACCACCGCCGGATCGTAGATCACCCGCACCACCTCGTTATGGCCGGTCAGGCCGGTGCAGACCTCTTGATAGGTCGGGTTCGGGGTGTGACCCGCCGCATAGCCCGCCATGGTCAGCCAGACGCCCGGCACCTGCCAGAACAACCGCTCGACGCCCCAGAAACAGCCCATGCCGAACGTCGCCTCGGCCATGCCGTCGGGCACCGGGGATTTCAGCGGGATGCCCGACAGGAAATGCCGCTCGGCGGTCGGGATCGGGACGGGGCGGCCCGGCAGCGCCTCGGCGGCAGAAATCATGGTCAAGGGCTTGCGGGTGAACAGCGACATCGGATCCTCCCAAGGGTTGCGCCAATATAGGCGCCCAAGACGCGCGCCGCTAGCCTGCCTGCACGGCTGACATCACACGCGCGGCGACCGTCTCGGGGCGCCCGGCACCGTCGATCACCCGGAACCGCCCGGGCGCCGCAGCGGCCAGCGCCAGAAAGGCGGCCCGCATCCGTTCCTGCATTCCCAATCCCATGTCCTCAAAGCGCTGCTCGGCCCCCGCCCGCGCCTTGGCCCGGCCCAGCCCCTCGGCCGGGTCGATGTCGATCAAAAGCGTCAGGTCGGGCTCGACCTCGATCACCAGATTGTGCAAGGCATCGACCAAATCGCGCAGATCGCCGCGCGTGACGCCCTGATAGACGCGGGTTGAATCGGCGAAGCGATCACAGATCACCACCGCACCGCGCGCCAGCGCCGGGCGGATCGTGCGCTCCAGATGATCGCGCCGCGCGGCGGTGAACAGCAGCGCCTCGGTCTCGGGCGACCAGCGGGCCGGATCGCCCTCCAGCACCAGCCGGCGGATTTCCTCGGCGCCGGGGCTGCCGCCCGGCTCGCGGGTCAGCACCACCTCATGGCCAGCCTGGCGCAAGGCCTCGGCCAGCAGCCGCGCCTGGGTCGACTTGCCCGACCCGTCGATCCCTTCGAAACTCAGGAAACGCCCCTGCAAGCTGCCGCCTTTCGCCTTGATCCAAATATCCTCGGGGGTGAATGCGCGCC
This sequence comes from Gemmobacter nectariphilus DSM 15620, assembly GCF_000429765.1. GTDB lineage: Bacteria > Pseudomonadota > Alphaproteobacteria > Rhodobacterales > Rhodobacteraceae > Wagnerdoeblera > Wagnerdoeblera nectariphila. Next base: position 573,762 of record NZ_AUCM01000003.1, read on the forward strand.
CTGGCGCGCAGAGGGGGCAGACGGCCCCCTGCCCGGCCCGCCGCTAGAACGCCAGCAAGGACGAGGCGCGCCCGGCCAGCACCCGCGCCGCGGTGCCGACCCGGCGCAGGAACCCCGCAGGGGGCACATCGGCGGCGACCAGAACGGGCACCCGCACCTCGGGCATCTCGGGCACTGTCACGACCAGCTCGCCCACCGCCTGCCCGGCGGCCAGCGGCGCCTGAAGCGGTCCCTGCCAGTCGACCCGCGCAGACACGCCATCGCCATGCAGCGAGGGCACCAGCACCTTGACCTCGCGCTCGGGCACCAGCCCGACCACAGGCTGCTCGCCCATCCAGACCGGCGCATCGGCCAGCTTCACGCCGGCGGGTGCGATGGTGCGCAGGCTGAACTGGCGAAACGCCCAGTTGACGATGCGTTCCGATTCCTGTGCCCGGTCGACATCGCTGGCAAGACCGGTGATCACGAAGATCACCCGCCGATCGCCCTGCATGGCCGATCCCACCAGCCCATAGCCAGCTTCCTCGGTATGGCCGGTCTTCAGCCCGTCCGCCCCGACATTGAGCGCCAGCAGCGGGTTGCGGTTGCGGCTGTTGGCCGGGGCGCGGTTCTTGTAATCGAACTCGGTGCGGCTGAAGAATTCGTAGTGCTGCGGGAAATCCTCGATCAGATGGCGGGCCAGGATCCCCAGGTCGCGCACCGACATGCGATGGCGCGGATCGGGCCAGCCCGAGGCATTGGCCAGCGTCGTGTTCGCCATCCCCAGCGCATGGGCGCGCTGGGTGGCCAGACGGGCAAAGGCCTCTTCGCTGCCGGCAAGCCCTTCGGCCACGACGACGCAGGCATCATTGCCCGAATTGACGATGATCCCCTGGATCAGCTCGCGCACCGTGGGCCGGTCGCCCTCATTGAGGAACATGGTCGAGCCGCCCATCGCCTTGGCACGCGAGGAGACGGTGAATTCCGTCTCCATCGTCACCCGGCCATCGCGCACGGCTTCGAACAGCATCAGCAGCGTCATCAGCTTGGACATCGAGGCCGGCGGCAGCGCAAGGTCGGCGTCCTTTTCCAAGAGCACCGACGCGGTCGTCATGTCATAGACCCAGGCTGCGCGCGCGCGCGTCTCGAAGGCCTGCACGGGCAGCGCAGTCAGCAGCGCCAGCCCCAGGGCCAGCATCGTTCGGGTCAGCCGCCGATCATGCAGCATCGCAGCGTCCTTTCCTTGGTCTCTCGCCCCGCCCCGCGCCTTAGCGCGAGACGAAATAGGCATCCTTGAAGCCAGCGCCCTTGACCTTGGCCATCAGCGCATCGCGCCCGGCGACATCGGCGGCCGGCCCGGCCAGCACGCGCCAGAAGGTCTTGCCCTGGCTTTCCTCTTTCTTGATCTGGGTCTGCGCGCCGGCCTTGGTCAGCTGCGCGGCGGCGCCCTTGGCGTTTGCCTCGACGCTGAAAATCCCGATCTGGATCAGGGTGCGCCCACCGGCTGCGGGTTTGGCAGCCGCGGGCTTCGCGGTCTCGGGCTTGGCTGCGGGCTGCGCGCCCTGCGCGGGTTCGGCCGGCTTGACGGCCGGCGCGCTCGGCGCGGTCTTCAGCGCATCCAGCGTTTCGGTTGCTATGGTTTCCGGCGCATCCAGCACCGGCTTGGCAGGCGGCAGCGCCGGTTCCTCGGCCACTTCTTCGCGGCGTAGCGCCGTCACGTCCAGCTTGCCCGGCTGACCCGCCAGCAGCCCCAGCGCCGCCGCCGCATCGGAGGAAACCTGAAGCTTCGGCCCCGGCATTTCCCGCTCGCGCCGGAACAGCGCGCCGATCACGAACTTGCCGTTCGCCGGGTTGCGGATGATCACGCGTTCGGGGTCTTTCACGGTCGGATAGGCCACCCAGACCCCGCCCAGCGAGGGGCGCCCGTCCCAAAGCCCGGATTCCGAGACATTGAACACATCCGGCGCCTCGACATCGCGTTCCACAAGGCGCGTGGTCCCTGCCGGAACCGCGGCCTCTGCCGCGACGTCCTCGGCCGGTTTCTTTGCAAACAGCGGCATCCCGCCGTCGCAGCCTGCAAGCGTCAGCACCGCGCCTGCCGCCAGCACCCGGATCAGGGTCTTGCGCCCGTTCGTCATCCTGCCCCCTTGGCAAGGCCCCAGCCCCGCCTGCCGTTCGGGTCGACCCTGCCCGGCCGCCCGCTGCCCCATTCTTGGCGTGCCCCCCTCAGGGGCCACATCGCGGCGCATCATAACCACGCTTGCCAGCGCTGGAAAGGCCGCCTGCGCCCGCTGGCGGATTTCGCCCGAACACGATTGCGCCACCTGCCCGCGCCCGAGCGCCGCAGCCGCAGCGGTGCCCGGTTGCAGCCGCGCGGCCGCCGGGGCATTCTAGGTCAAGGTTCGCATGTTCAGGAGCGCGCAATGACCGAGGCATCCCGCAAGGCCGCACTCGCCGCCGCCCTGACCGTTACGGCCGCCGCACTGGCCGCCTGCCTGCCCGGCCTGCCGCAACGCGATCCGGGGGCGAATGGCGCACGCCTCTATGCCGATTATTGCGCCGCCTGCCATGGCGCCACCGGCAAGGGCGATGGCCCGGCCGCCGAAGGCGTGAAACCCCGCCCGGCTGATCTGACCGGCCTCGCGGCGGCGAATGGCGGCAAGTTCCCGCAGGTCGCGGTGATGGCCAAGGTCTATGGCTATCATCAGGGCAAGGGCGGCATCGGCCCGATGCCCGAATTCGGCCCGCTGCTGGAAGGGCCGACCGTCCTTGTGGAAACCGCACCTGGCGTGATGACCCCGACCCCCGAAAAGCTGGTCGCGCTGGCCGAGCATGTCGAGCGGCTGGGGCGGAACTGACCCTCAGGCCACCTGTCCGGCCGCCCAGCCCGACGACCAGGCCCACTGAAAGTTGTAGCCGCCCAGCCAGCCGGTGACATCGACCACCTCGCCGATGAAATAGAGGCCGGGCACCCCTCGCGCCTCCATCGTGCGGGCATCCAGATCGCGGGTGTCCACGCCGCCCAGCGTGACCTCGGCGGTGCGCCAGCCCTCGGTGCCCATGGGCAGCACCTCCCAGCCGTTCAGCACATTGGCCAGCCGTTGCAGATCGGGCGCCTTCAGATCGGCCAGCCGGCCCGGCGTATTGGCCCAGACCGCCACCTGACGGGCCAGCCGTTCGGGCACCAGCGCCGCCAGCGCATTGCCCACGAGCTGCCCCCCCGCCTTGCGCCGCAGATCCGCAAGTTCGCCCGCCGCATCGCGGTCCGGCATCAGATCCACCCGAATCGGCGCCCCTTCCCGCCAATAGCTGGAGATTTGCAGGATCGACGGCCCCGAAAGGCCACGATGGGTGAACAAAAGGCCCTCGCGGAACCGCGTCTTGCCGAACGCGACCACCGCCTCGACCGACAGCCCGGCCAGTCCCGCCATGCTCTCGCGCAGCGCATCCGAGAAGGTCAGCGGCACAAGCCCCGGGCGCGGCTCGACCAGGCGCAGACCGAACTGGCGCGCCAGATCATGGCCAAACCCCGTGGCCCCCATCTTGGGGATCGACCGCCCGCCAGTCGCCACCACCAGCGACTCGGCCGCGACCTGCCCGCGCGCCGTATCCAGCCGGAACGCGCCGTCATGGGTGACACCGGCCACCGCACAGCCCAGCCACAACTGCCCCCCCGCCTGCCGCAGATCGCGGCACAGGGCATCGACCACCTGAGTCGCCGGCCCGTCGCAAAACAGCTGCCCCAGCGTCTTTTCATGCCAGGCGATTCCCCAGTCCTTCATCCGCGCGATGAAATCATGCTGGGTGTGCCGCCGCAGCGCCGACAGCGCAAAGCGCGGATTTTCCGAAAGGAAACGTTCCGGGGCGATTCCGAGATTGGTGAAGTTGCACCGACCGCCCCCCGAGATGCGAATCTTCTCGGCAGGCTTGGCGGCATGGTCGATCACCAGCACTTTGCGGCCGCGACGTGCCGCCTCGATCGCGGCATAAAGCCCGGCAGCCCCGGCCCCCAGCACGGCAACATCCACCCGTTCCATGGTCTTTTCCTTGCCCTGTTGAACTTTCGCTCCTGTCAGAAACCGGGCGCGCGATCAACGCAAAGAAAGTCGGATTTTGCCTCTTGCAGCCCCCCGCGAGCTTGGCTAAACACCCCCTCACGGTTGGGGCGTCGCCAAGTGGTAAGGCAGCGGTTTTTGGTACCGCCATTCCCAGGTTCGAATCCTGGCGCCCCAGCCAAAAGAAATCTCCCTGAAAAATCAAGATAATGCGCGGTACTGTTCAGCCGATCGCTTAACTCATTGCGATGTTCTGCAAGGGCCGGGGCGCGCCTCGGTCGACTCGTCCAGATCAAAGGCGCGCAGCTTTCTTCCTGCCCCGGCCTACTGAGCTTCAACGGTAACAGCACGCACGCGAACCGCAGAACCGGCCATGCCATGGCGGGGTTGATGGTGTGCCTGCCCGCGCTCTCACCGACTGATCGCAAGCCAGTCAGGCCATGAACGCGCCAAGGAGCCCCCCTTCTGTCTGTCGAAAGGGCTTGACCGGGCAAATACCGGCCGGGACGGGCCCAAAAGTGGTGGTTCGGGCGTTCTGAGCAGGGTTCGGGCGTTTTGTCCGTGGTTTTCCGCTCCGACCGAGACCGGAGATGCGACAGCTGCCAGCGCCGCCTCTGTCTGACGCCAGACAGGCCCGCGACCAGGGAACCGCAAGGCGGTTTGACCATTGGCGATAAAGCCTGGTCGGTTCAGGGCCCCTCCCTATGGTCTTGCAGTCAATCTGACTGCCAAAGCCAACGCAGGATCCGGGACGGACAGGGGCCAAAACGATCTGGCCGGAACCGGCGCGGGCCCGATGAGGCCGCGCCGGAAAGCGATCAGCGCGGATTGACCGGACCGAATCGTTCGCGCAGCTGCTCGTTCACCCGGCTGGGGACGAACTTGACGACATCACCGCCCAGCCGGGCGATTTCCTTGACCAGTTTCGAGGCTATCGCCTGCCGGCGCGCATCGGCCATCAGGAACACCGTCTCGATCGAGCTGTCGAGGGCACGGTTCATGCCGACCATCTGGAATTCGTATTCGAAATCCGCCACCGCGCGCAGGCCGCGCACGATCACGCTGGCACCGACATCATGGGCGCAGTCGATCAGCAGATTCTCGAACGGATGAACGACGATCTCGATTCCGGTGCGCTCGCGCAGCGCCGAGACCTCGGTCTCGATCATCGACACCCGTTCCTCCAGCGAGAACAGCGGCCCCTTGTCCCGGTTGATCGCCACGCCGATCACCAGCCGATCAAGGAACAACGTGGCCCGCTCGATGATGTCCATATGTCCCAGGGTCACCGGGTCGAAGGTTCCTGGGTAAAGACCAATCCGCATGGCCACCTCCCTGCTGTCACGCAGCGCATCCCTCGCTGCAATGCTGCATACGCAACATTATTGCGCAGGCCAATGCAAGCGAAGATTGAACAGCAGGCACCTTGGAATCAGTGGCCTTTGATCATGCCTTCCAGCGCGTCCTTTTCCATCACCAGCTCGTCCAGGCGCGCCTTGACCACATCGCCGATGGAGATCATGCCGATCATGCGCCCGTCATCCATCACCGGCATGTGGCGAAAGCGGCCCTGTGTCATGCGCTCGATCACCTGAAGCGCGGTGTCGGACCGGGTGCAGGTGACGATGGTCGCGGTCATCAGCGCATCGACGGGCTTGTCAAGGATACCCGGCCCCTGGCGCCCAAGCTCGCGCACGATGTCGCGCTCGGACAGGATCCCGGCGATGCGCGACCCGTCGGACGAGACCACCACGGCCCCGATCCGGCGCGCGGCCAGCACCTCGACCGCCTCGCGCACGGTCGATCCCGGCGGCACGGTCACGACCGTCTGCTCGGGCTTGGCATTCAGAATCTGTTGCACCAGCATGGCTTGGTCCTCCTGCACTGACAGCGCACTCCCCTGAGTCCATCGGACACGGGGGGCCGAAACCTGTCAACGATTCATTGCCGCCATCAGCCCTGGCTGTCGTGACGCGCCTGCGTTTCCAGCCGCGCAACCTCGCGCCGAAAGCCGTCGGCCAGCGCGCCGGCCAGCCGGTTCAGCCGGTCCGAGCGGCGGTCATCGGCATGGCGGATCAGCCAGAAGCTGCGGGTCAGCGCGATGTCATCGGCCAGCACCTTGACGACGCCCGGACAGGCGGGAATGGCAAAGTCATGCACGATGCCAAGGCCGGCGCCTGCGCGCACCATCTGCATCTGCACCGAGACCGAATTCGACCCAAGGCCCACCGTCTCGGCCCCCGTGACCGACAGATAATCCAGTTCCTTGTCAAAGATCATGTCCGGGATATAGCCGATCATCCGGTGCCCGCGCAGATCGCTGCGGCTGCGAATGGGCGGGTGTGCGGCAAGATAGTCACGGTGCGCGGCAAGGTGCAGGTGATAGTCGCTCAGCTTCTGCACCGTCAGCCGCCCGGCCGCCGGTGGCGAGACGCCAATCGCCATATCCGCCTCGCGCCGCGACAGGTTGAAGACGCGGGGCAGCGCAACGATGTGGATCTCCAGCCCTGGATTGGCATCGCACAGCGCGGCGCAGACCTGCGGGAGCAGGTAGTTCGCGCAGCCATCGGGCGCGCCGATGCGCAGCTGCCCGGTCAGCTGCCCGGCGGCCCCGCCCAGATCCTCGGTCGCCGCCGCCATCGCCTGTTCGGCCTGTTCGGCATGAGGCATCAGCCGCGCGCCCGCATCGGTCAGCGCATAGCCTTGCGGCGACTTGACGAACAGCTTGGCGCCCAGCCCTTCCTCGAGCCGCGCGATGCGCCGCCCGACCGTCGCCGCATCGCATTTCAGCACCCTGCCCGCGCCTGACAGGCTTTCGGCCCGCGCCACCGCAAGGAACACCCGAAGATCATCCCAGTCCATCGTCACCCTTTGCAGAAGTGCAAAACCCTTTTGCCAGATTGCCCCTTCACCCGGCAGTTCTGCAAGACTAAGGTGCGCCCAGTTTCACGGGAGGATACCCATGTACGAGATTGGACACTGGATCAACGGCAAGCGCGTTGCCGGAACTTCGGGCCGCTTTGCCGACATCTTCAACCCGCACACCGGCGAGGTTCAGGGCAAGCTGGCACTGGCCACCAAGGCCGAGCTGGACGCGGCTGTTGCAGACGCGGCCAAGGCACAGATCGCCTGGGGCGCGACCAACCCGCAGCGCCGCGGCCGCGTCATGATGAAGATGGTCGATCTGCTGAACCGCGACATGGACAAGCTGGCCGAGGCGCTGAGCCGCGAGCATGGCAAGACCATTCCCGACGCCAAGGGCGATGTGCAGCGCGGTCTGGAAGTGATCGAATTCTGCATCGGCGCCGCCCACCTGCTGAAGGGCGAGTTCACCGACAGCGCCGGCCCCGGCATCGACATGTATTCGATGCGCCAGCCGCTGGGCGTCGTGTCGGGCATCACGCCGTTCAACTTCCCCGCCATGATCCCCCTGTGGAAGATGGGCCCTGCCCTGGCCGCCGGGAACGCGATGATCCTCAAGCCGTCGGAACGTGACCCCTCGGTCCCGATGATGCTGGCGGAACTGTTCAAGGAAGCCGGCCTGCCCGATGGCGTGCTGCAGGTGGTGAACGGCGACAAGGAATCGGTCGACGCGATCCTTGACAACGAGACGATCCAGGCGATCGGCTTTGTCGGCTCGACCCCGATCGCGCATTACATCTATTCGCGCGGCTGCGCGAACGGCAAGCGCGTGCAGTGCTTCGGCGGCGCCAAGAACCACATGATCATCATGCCCGACGCCGACCTGGATCAGGCCGCCGACGCGCTGGTCGGTGCCGGCTATGGCGCGGCGGGCGAGCGTTGCATGGCGATCTCGGTCGCGGTGCCGGTGGGCGAGAAAACCGCCGATGCGCTGATCGAAAAGCTGGTTCCGCGCATCGAGAAGCTGAAGGTTGGCCCCTATACCGCCGGCAACGATGTGGACTATGGCCCGGTCGTGACCGCCGCCGCCAAGCAGAACATCCTGAACCTGGTGGAATCGGGCGTTCAGCAAGGCGCGAAACTGGTGGTCGATGGCCGCGATTTCAGCCTGCAAGGCTATGAGGACGGCTTCTTCGTCGGCCCGCACCTCTTTGACCATGTCACCCCCGACATGGACATCTACAAGAAGGAAATCTTCGGGCCCGTCCTGTCGACTGTCCGCGCCAAGACCTATGAAGAGGCGCTGAAACTGGCGATGGACCACGAATACGGCAACGGCACCGCGATCTTCACCCGCGATGGGGACACGGCGCGCGACTTTGCCAACCGTGTGAACATCGGCATGATCGGCATCAACGTGCCGATCCCGGTTCCGCTGGCCTATCACACCTTTGGCGGGTGGAAGAAATCGGCCTTTGGTGACCTGAACCAGCATGGAACCGACGCGTTCCGGTTCTATACCCGGACCAAGACGATCACCTCGCGCTGGCCTTCGGGGATCAAGGAAGGCGGCGAGTTCAACTTCAAGGCCATGGACTGACGTCTATGGCGCAGGGGGGCAGTCTGCCCCCCTCTTGGCCTTTGGCCAATTCACCCCCCGAGGGTATTTGAAGCAAGATGATGCAGCGCGGGCGCTCAGGGCCTGCCTGCTGATCGGTCGGTCGTGGCGGAGGAGGGCGCGATGGATTTCGGGTTGAGCGAGGAACAGCAGGCCATCTTCGACATGGCCCATGCCTTTGGGCAGGAACATATCGCGCCTTTCGCGCGCGAGTGGGAAGTGGCGGGCACCATCCCGCGCGAACTGTGGGCCAAGGTGGCCGAACTGGGGCTGGGCGGGATTTATGTCTCGGAAGAGTTCGGCGGCTCGGGCCTGTCGCGGCTGGATGCGACGCTGGTGTTCGAGGCGCTGGCGATGGCCTGCCCCTCGGTCGGGTCGTTCCTGTCGATCCACAACATGTGCGGCGGCATGATCGACAAGTTCGCCAGCGACGAGGTCAAGGCCGCATGGCTTCCCGCGCTGTGCAGCATGGAGAAGGTGTTCTCCTATTGCCTGACCGAACCTGGGTCAGGGTCGGACGCGGCCGCGCTGCGCACCCGCGCGGAAAAGACCAACGAGGGCTACAAGCTGAATGGCACCAAGGCCTTCATCTCGGGCGGTGGCTATTCCGATGCCTATGTCGTGATGTGCCGCACCGGTGAGGATGGGCCGAAGGGGATTTCCACCGTCATCGTGCCGAATGGCGCGGGCGGGCTGTCCTTTGGCGGGCTGGAAGACAAGATGGGCTGGCGCGCGCAACCGACCGCCCAGGTGCAGTTCGACGATTGCCTTGTGCCGCACGAAAACCTTGTCGGCCAGGAAGGCCGCGGCTTTGTCTATGCCATGGTCGGCCTTGATGGCGGGCGGCTGAACATTGCGGCCAGCGCCCTGGGCGGCGCGCAGGCGGCGCTGGATGCCACCGTCACCTACATGGCCGAGCGCAAGGCCTTTGGCAAATCCATCGACCAGTTCCAGGGGCTGCAGTTCCGGCTGGCAGAGTGCGAGGTCAAGCTGCAATCGGCCCGTACCTTCCTGCGCCAGGCGGCGTGGAAGCTGGACAATGCCGCGCCGGATGCCACCAAATTCTGCGCCATGGCCAAGATGTATGTCACCGACGTGGCCTTTGACGTGGCCAACCAGTGTCTGCAACTGCATGGTGGCTATGGCTATCTGGCCGACTACGGGATCGAGAAGATCGTGCGCGATCTGCGCGTTCACCAGATCCTTGAAGGCACCAATGAAATCATGCGCGTGATCGTGGCGCGCGGCATGTTGGCAGGAAAGGCGTGACATGACCGACGATGCAACGATGATCGCCCGCAAGCAGGGACATGCGGGCTGGCTGACCTTCAACCGTCCCAAGGCGCTGAACGCGCTGGACCACGACATGGCCGAGGTGCTGGAAGCCGCGCTGGACGACTGGCGCGACGACCCCGAGGTGAAGCTGGTCATCATCGACGCCGCCGGGGATCGGGCGTTCTGCGCGGGCGGCGACATTGCCGCGATCTATCACGCGGGCCGGGCGGGGGATTTCACCTCGGGCCCGGCGTTCTGGCGCGACGAATACCGCATGAACGCCAAGATCAAGGAATATCCCAAGCCCATCGTCGCCTTCATGCAGGGCTTCGTCATGGGCGGCGGCGTCGGGGTCGGCGGGCTGACCAGTCATCGGGTGGTGGGCGACAGCACGCAGATCGCCATGCCGGAAACCGGAATCGGCCTGATCCCGGATGTGGGCGGCACGCTGCTGCTGGCCCGCGCGCCGGGGCGGCTTGGGGAATATCTGGGCGTCACCGGCAGCCGGTTCGGCGCGGCAGATGCGCTGCTGACCGGCTTTGCCGATGCCTATGTCCCCGAGGCCGACTGGCCCGCGCTCAAGGACCGGCTGGCGGAAACCGGCGATGTGGGGGTGATCCCGGTGGATCTGGCGCCTCAGGCGCCGTCGCGGCTGGCGCCCCTGCGGGGCGAGATCGACGCCGCATTTTCCGCCGGCAGCGTTTCTGCCATCGCAGCAGCGCTGGAAGCCAGCGGCACCGAATTCGCCGCCGAAACGCTCAAGGTGATCCGCCGCAACTCCGCCCTGTCCGAGGAATGCACCCTGCAACTCGTGCGCATGACGCGCGAGACGCCGGATATCCGCTCGGCCCTGTCGAACGAATTCCGCTTTACCTCGCGCGCGCTGGAACATGCCGAATTCCTCGAAGGCGTGCGGGCGCAGATCATCGACAAGGACCGCAACCCGCAGTGGCAATACCGGCTGGACAACCTGCCGGGCGCGGTGGTGGCCCGCCTGCTGGCCCCCCTGCCCGAGGGTCAGGACCTGAGCTTCGAATGATACATCAAGGGTGCGCCGCAAGGCGCTGGGAGGATACATGAAAATCGGATTTATCGGACTGGGCAACATGGGTGGCCCGATGGCGCTGAACCTGGTCAAGGCCGGGCATGAGGTGACAGGCTTTGACCTTGCCGCCCCGATGCCCGAGGGCGTCGCCAAGGCCGCAACCGCCGCTGCGGCCGCCACGGGCGCCGATGTCGTCATCACCATGCTGCCCAATGGCGCGATCCTGCGCTCGGTCGCGGCCGAGGTGATCCCGGCGATGACGGCAGGCGCGGTGCTGTGCGATTGCTCGACGGTCGATGTCGACAGCGCCCGCGCCGTCGCGGATCAGGCCGCCGCCGCCGGGCTGGGCGCGCTGGATGCGCCGGTCTCGGGCGGGATCGGCGGGGCCTCGGCTGGCACGCTGACCTTCATGGTCGGCGGCTCGGACGACGCCTTTGCCAAGGTCAAGCCGCTCTTTGACATCATGGGGCAAAAGGCCGTGCATTGCGGTGCGGCCGGGGCCGGCCAGTCGGCCAAGATCTGCAACAACATGATCCTTGGCGTCACCATGATCGCCACCTGCGAGGCTTTTGCGCTGGCCGACAAGCTGGGCCTTGACCGGCAGAAGATGTTCGATGTGGTCTCGACCTCGTCGGGGTACAGCTGGTCGATGAACGCCTATTGCCCGGCACCGGGCGTCGGGCCGAAATCGCCGGCCGACAATGCCTACAAGCCCGGCTTTGCCTCGGAACTGATGCTGAAAGACCTGCGCCTGTCGCAGCAGGCGGCGGAATCGGCCGATGCCGACACGCCGATGGGTCAGCTGGCCACTGCGCTTTACACCCAGTTTGTCGAATCCGAAGACGGCAAGGGCATGGACTTTTCCGCCATGCTGCCCCGGTTCGAAAAGCGCGGGCGCGGCTGAATGGGCTGGACCGGCAGCGCGCTTCCCGATCTGGACGCGGCCGACCGCGCCTGGCTGGATGCGCTGCCGGTTCACGACATCGCGCGCGGCACCCGGCTTTTTGCCGCTGGCGACAGCGCCCGCAGCTTTGCCGTAGTGCTCAGCGGTCGGGTGGATGTGCATCTGACTGGCCCGTCGGGGCGCGAGATCCTGCTTTATGCCGTCGAGCCGGGCCAAAGCTGCGTGCAGACGACGCTGGGCCTGTTGGGCGATGCCCCCTACACAGCCGAGGCCCATGCCGCCACCGATTGCCGCGTGGTGCAGATCCCGGCCGCGCAGTTCCACGACCTGATGGACCGCGCCCGCCCGTTTCGCCGCTTTGTCTTTGGCAGTTTCGCGGCGCGGATGGCCGACATGACGGCACTGCTCGAACGGGTCGCCTTTACCCGCGTCGATCCTCGCCTGGCCGCCGCGCTGCTGGACCTGGAACAGGGCGGCACCGCCCATGTCACCCAGGCCGACCTGGCCGCCCGGATCGGCACCGCGCGCGAGGTGGTATCGCGCCGGCTGGACGCCATGGCCCGGCAGGGCCTTCTGCAAACCGATCGCGGCCGTATCCGGCTGATCGACCGCGCCGGGCTGGAACGGCTGGCCAATCCCGCGTGATCTTGTCACAGACAGCGCCCGTCTGCGGCGCTAGACTGGATACGACTGCCAGATCCGGCAGGTATCGGGGAAAGGACACCCTCATGTTCAAGACCAATGTCGGCGGCATCGACCGTATCCTGCGCATTGTCGTGGGCGTCGCGTTGCTTGCAGGCTTTTTCCTCAATCCCGGCGCATCCATGCGCTGGCTGTATCTGATCGGCCTTGTGCCGCTGCTGACAGGCCTGTTTTCCACCTGCCCGCTTTATTCGATCTTCGGGCTGAACACCTGCCCGATGAAAAAGTCCTGATCCTTTCGCCTTGAGGCAAATATCCTCGGGGGGTCCGGGGGGCAGACAGCCCCCCGGTTCCGGCGCCTGCCACCCCTAGACGGGGCCGCCGGTCTTGCCTCAGACGATGGCACGCTCAAGGAACGGCCGCCCTTCCAGCACCCGCTCGACGCCCAGCTCGGACAGATCGAGGCTGCGGTAGGCGCCATGCAGCACCAGTTCCGCCATGCCGCGCCCGATGGCCGGCGCCTGCTGCAAGCCGTGCCCCGAAAAGCCGTTCAGCACATAAAGGTTCGCCCGCGCCGGATGGCGGCCGACGATCGCGTTCTGGTCCAGCGTGTTATAGTCGTAATGCCCGACCCAAAGCCTTTGCACCTTGCAGGCGTCGAACCCTTCGGAGCGCTGATACAGCATCGGCCAGATCACATCCTCGAACAGATGGGCCTCGGGCTCGAAATCGTCGACATCGCAAGGGCCATCGCCTTCGGGCACCGTCGCGCAGATCCAGCCTTCATGCTCGGGGCGCATGTAATAGCCCAGATGGTCGATGATCAGTGGCGCATCCGGGTGCCGCGCGTTCGGTGCGTCGATCACAAAGACCGTGCGCTTGCGCGGCTCGACCGGGATCGGCACGCCTGCCCAATCCATCACCCGCGCCCCGCGCGTGCCGGCAGCGTTGATCACCGACCCGCAGGACAGCACCTTGCCCGAGGCCAGCCTGACCGCCGTGATCCGGTCGCCCGCCATCTCGAAGCCGACCGCCTCGTCGTGCACGAACTCGACCCCCTGGCGCCGCGCGGCGGTGCGAAAGCCGCCCAGCAGGCCCATGTTGTCGAACCAGCCCTCGTCACGCGCGCCATAGCTGCCCGCCGTCAGGTCCTCGACATTCATCCAGGGAAACAGCTGGGCCACGCCTTCGGGCGGCAGAACCTCTGTCACCGCGCCCATGCCGCGCTGCATGGCGGCGATTTCTTCCATCACCGCCGGCGCATCGGGCGTTGCGCCCAGGAACAGATAGCCGTTTTCCTTGAGCCCCAGATCGCCCTGCCCAGGCTCCAGCGCCAGCTCCTCGCCGAAGTTGCGGATGAAATCGACCCCGAATCGCGAGATCGCCACATTCACCGGATTCGAAAACTGGCTACGCACCGAGGCGACCGACAGCGCCGTTGCGGCCTTGGCATAGCTCGGATCACGCTCGATCACGGTTACGCGCAACCCTGGCGAGAATTTCGTCAGCCACCAGGCCACCGAGGCGCCATGGACGGCCCCTCCGATCACGATCACATCACGGCTGTTCTGCAAGGTTCTCTCCATCACGACGGTCAGGCCGCCAATCCAGGCCGCCGCCGCATGGACAGGGGCGGTCCGACCCCTGTATTAGGGGAAACGGGATGAGCACGACAAGCCTTGCGCACAATCAATATCGGCAGCAGCCGGCTGCTGATGTTCTGCAGGCATTGCCGGCAGGGGGAGGTCTTCATTTGAGCAACGCCTTGGCTCATATGCAACGAATTGCCAGCGCCCACACGCCGGAAGAATTGTGGGCCCATCTTCTGGTGGCGCTGGCGGAATACGGCTTCGACCGGGTGAATTACGGCGCGACCCGGCAAGGCCGGGCCGACTCGCTGGGGGACATGCTGGATGCGGTCTTTCTGTCGAACCATCCGCGCAACTCGATGTCGGACTATTTCGACATGGGGTTCTTCATGCGCACCCCGATGTTTCGCTGGGTGACCACCCACACCGGCGCCTGTTCCTGGCGTTGGGCCGAGGAAGAGCGGCGCGCAGGCCGCCTGTCGGCCGAAGAGATCGCCGCCCAGGACATGGGGCGGAGCGCAGGCATGGTCGCCGGATATTCGATCAGCTTTCCCGACCCGCTGCCCCGCAACCGCGCCGCCATGGGCCTCGCCGCGCGCGAGGGGCTGACGCAGGACGATATCGACGCGCTTTGGCGCGAGCGCGGCGATGAGATCCATGCGATCTGCCTGATGATGCATCTCAAGATGCAGGGCATGCCGTTTCCGATCCAGCGCCGCCCGCTGTCGCCCCGCCAGCGCGAGGCGCTGGAATGGGTGGCCGAAGGCAAGACCACGCTGGATATCGCCACGATCATGGGCATCTCGCCTGCCATGGTGGAAAAGCACCTGCGCCTTGCGCGCGAGGTGCTGGATGTCGACACCACCGCCCATGCGGTGGCCAAGGCCGCCTTGCTCAACCATCTGTTCGCCGGAAATGTGACCGAGGCGGGCAAGCTGGGCCCCCGGCCCGAAGCTGACCAGATGGACAGGTAGGGTTTCCCTGACTATCGTGACGCAAGGTAATATGACACCCTGTTCATGTTCCATGAGTGGTGGCGAAAGCCAGGGACGGCAGATCGGGTCGGCGTATTTCAAGGCCGGTCTCCTGCAAGCCGGGCAACCGGTGATCGGGTCGGCAGGTGCATTTCAAGCCTGCCGACCCATCCTAAAAATCCAGATAACGCATATAAATCAATGAATTACTTGGTATTTTTCATGTGTCGGGTAAGGATTTCCAGACTATCCCGACGGCATGATTGCCCCTAAACCACCTGCATTCAGTCTTTGGCGGCATCCAGTCAAAACTGCCTTGTCCCCGCGCGTATTTCAGGCGGGGTCCCCGGCCGGCATTCCCGGCTCCCGCTCGCGCCCTGCTCATCCCCAGATGAGGGCGCAAAGGAAACGGAGCAGCCCTTGCGGGCTGCTCCGTTTTCTGTTGGACCATCGCTCTGCCCGCCGGAACGGCGCTTGGATGGCAGGCCAAGGCTGCCATATTCACGCCCCCTTTGATCGCATTCTGTCGCTGGTGACAGACAGGGTGATGAAGGCGCAAACAGGGATAAGAGCGCTTGCCCCTGGACTGCTTTGCACGCGGGGCCCGCCGGCCACCGCGCAGGCAAAGGATGCGGGATGCAAGATCCATGCCTCTGGCCTTGCCATCACAGCAGGCCCATGCAGCGTCAGCCCCCTGCGCAATGGCCGCCATGACGGACGGCAGCGACGCCGCGCGCGCCAGCAACGTCAAGACCCTGGATCAGTCGTTGGCATCAGGACGCTTCGGGCAAGCGCCTCCCGGTTCAGATGGGAACACGTTATCCAGAGGGCGCGTCTGGAAAGCCCGGATGCTGGGGCAACCGTTCCCATGAAATCTGCGCCTGGTGATGACAGACCTCGCCCAAGGAAAAGGGCCCTGCAGCACGACACTGCAGGGCCCCGTTCGTCACACTGACTGGGGCCGAAGGCCTGAAAGGCTCAGCGGGCGTTCATCTTCGCGACTTCGGCGGCGAAGTCTTCTTCTTTCTTCTCGACGCCTTCGCCGACAGCCACACGGGCATAGCCGGTGATCTCGACGCCGGCTTCCTTGGCCGCCTGTTCGACGGTCAGGTCCGGGTTGATCACGAAAGCCTGACCCAGCAGGGTGTTTTCCGCCAGGAACTTCTTCATCCGGCCCGGGATGATGTTGTTGTGGATCACCTGTTCGGGCTTGGGCTTGGCCGAGGCCGCGTTTTCTTCCAGCGCCTTGGCGGTCTGGACCTGCAGCTCGCGCTCGACCACGGCCGGGTCAAGGGTGGCTTCCGACAGCGACAGCGGCGCGGTTGCAGCGATGTGCATCGCGAACTGCTTGCCGATTTCCTGCGCCTTGTCGGCCGGGCCTTTCAGGGCGACCAGCACGCCGATCTTGCCCATGCCTTCGGTCGCGGCATTGTGGACATAGGACACGACGGTGTCGCCTTCCAGAACGTGCATGCGGCGGAAGGTCATGTTCTCGCCGATGCGGGCGATGGCATCGGTGATGACCTGCTCGACGGTCTGGCCGTTCAGGTCGGCCGCCTTGACCACCTCGACCGAGTCGCCGGTTTCCAGGGCAACCTTGGTCACTTCGCGCACCAGTTGCTGGAAGTCGGCGTTCTTGGCGACGAAGTCGGTTTCCGAGTTGATCTCGATCGCGACGCCCTTGCCGTCCGAGACGGCAACGCCGATCAGACCTTCGGCGGCCACGCGGTCCGCCTTTTTCGCAGCCTTGGCCAGACCCTTGGTGCGCAGCCAGTCGATGGCGGCTTCGAAGTCGCCAGCAACCTCGGTCAGCGCCTTCTTGGCGTCCATCATGCCTGCGCCGGTCACTTCGCGCAGTTCCTTAACCATCTGAGCCGTGATCGTCATGCGGCTTCTCCCTTGTCTGAATTACGGAATCGGGCGGGGAATACCCCCGCCCGGCAACAATCCGGTGACGGGCGGACCCGATCAGCCTTCGACGGCTTCTTCCTCGGGCGCTTCGTCCAGCGCGCCAAGGTCGATGCCGGCAGCGCCCATCTGGGCGGTCATGCCGTCCAGAGCCGCGCGGGCGACCAGATCGCAGTACAGCGCAATGGCGCGGGCCGCGTCATCGTTGCCCGGGATCACATGGGTGACGCCCTTGGGCGAGCAGTTGGTGTCGACCACGGCGACGACCGGAATGCCCAGCTTGTTGGCTTCCAGAACGGCCAGATCTTCCTTGCCCACATCGATCACGAACAGCAGGTCCGGCACGCCGCCCATGTCGCGGATCCCGCCCAGCGAGGCGGTCAGCTTGGCCTGCTCGCGCTCCATGTTCAGGCGCTCTTTCTTGGTCAGGCCTTCGGCGCCCTGAGCAAGCTGCTCGTCAATGGCTTTCAGGCGCTGGATCGACTGGGAGACGGTCTTCCAGTTGGTCAGCGTGCCACCCAGCCAGCGGTGGTTCATGTAATACTGCGCGCATTTCTCGGCAGCTTCGGCAACCGACTTCTGCGCCTGGCGCTTGGTGCCGACGAACAGGATGCGGCCGCCACGGGCGACGGTGTCGCGCACGACTTTCAGCGCCTGATCCAGCATCGGAACGGTCTGCGTCAGGTCAAGGATGTGGATGCCGTTGCGGTCGCCGTAGATGTATTCGGCCATCCGCGGGTTCCAGCGCTGAGTCTGGTGACCGTAGTGAACGCCAGCTTCGAGCAGCTGACGCATGGAGAAATCGGGAAGCGCCATGGTGGTTCCTTTCCGGTTTGCGCCTGAGCAAGGGATTCAGGGCCAGTGCCCCAACCGGTGGACCTGCGGGGATGTCTCCCCCGCAAGGCCCGCCCTTGCCTGTGAAGTGCCGCGCGATTAGCCCGGATCGGCCGAGGATGCAAGCGCGAAACACAAAGCCGCACCACACGGGGCCGCCATGGATGCAAAACCGGACTGTGCGCCGCCCTGCCAGCCCGGATCGGCGGATCGGCCGGCCTGTCCCCGCCGTCTCTTGGCCGCACGGGGTGCACCGCCCTGGGGCAGCTGGCCATGACGAGAGGTCAAGGGCCGATCCCGATCCAACGGCCAAGAACCTTGCGATTCATCTTGTGCCGCGACAAAAAGGGGATCGCGTCCTGGACATGTCAGGATCACGGCGTTCAGCCCAGGCCCCCTGGCGCCACCAAGGATGGTCAAGGCCGCCATGATCCAGCTTTGCCGGCCGCATGCGGGATAGTTGACACGGAACACCTGCGGCAGGCCTGGTGCAAACGCACTGGCCTTGCCCAGTCTCGGGGCTTTGCGCACAGATGCCGCATGGCAGCGACGTCAGGATCCTTGTTCTTGCGGCCGGAGCCAGCCGCCGGATGCAAGGGCGTGACAAATTGCTCGAGCCTGTCGCGGGCATGCCCCTGCTGCGCCGGCAGACCATGACTGCCCAAGGTGCAGCGCAGCGCGTGCTTGTCACCCTGCCCCCGGATCGCCCGTTGCGGCTGGCCGCGCTGCAGGGTCTGCCGGTCGAGACGGCGATCCTTGCCGATGCGGCCGAAGGGATGGCGGCGTCGATCCGGCACGGCGCGCGGTGGGCGGCGGGGGCCTCGGGGCTGATGATCCTGCCTGCCGACATGCCCGATCTTGACGCGAAGGATCTGGCGCGGATGCTGGCACGCCATGACAGCGCGCCAGCCGCGATCCTGCGCGGCGCGGCCAGCGATGGAACGCCGGGACACCCCGTTCTGTTCCCCGCCGATCTGTTCCCCGACCTTGCGGCGCTGAGCGGCGATGAAGGCGCGCGGTCCGTGCTGGCCCGACATCGGGACCCTGTGCAGCTGGTCACCCTGCCCGGCGATCACGCGCTGACCGATCTGGATACGCCCGAGGCCTGGGCCGCTTGGCGCGCGGCGCACCAGACATAGAAACGGGGCCTGCCCCCCCGGCAAGCCCCGCTTCCGCTGCATAACCTTGTCAGCGCGCCAGCAGCAGCGCCTCATGCCGTTTCAGGGTGCGGCGCGCGGCCGAATAGGCCTCGATCCCTTCGGGCTGTTTCAGGTCGGGGAACAGCTCGAAAATTTCGGTCCGCTGCGCATTGCCCATGCCCTTCAGCGTCTGATCGCCCGGCTGGAACGTCTCGGTCCAGGCGCCGTTCGACAGCACCACCTCGTGGCGGTCGCACATGAAGTGGATATAGGCCGTCCCGGCCGAGGCAACCGACTGGATCCCCTCGCCAACCAGATGCTTGGCAGCGACCAGAACCTCGTGCTCGTCGAAATACAGCGCGGTGCGGTCGTTCGCCACCAGCAGGCGGTGGTTCGGGCTGACCATCATGTCACGCTCGGGCAGGCCATGCCCCAGGCTGCCCTTGCGCACCAGAACCGGGCGCAGGTGCGGCGCCAGCGCGAAATCCGCCGCCGACATGTCGCGCCGACCCGTCCAGCGGATTTCCTGGATGCCGTTGTCGCGCGTGATCACCCGATCACCGATCTGCAGTTCTTCCACCCGAACCTCGCCGCGCGGGGTGGCGATCAGCGTGCCCGGCGTGAAGCAGGGGATGACATGTTCGATATTCACGAACCGCGTGGTTCCGACGACATTTCGGTCGCCATCAAGGAAGGTGACGGTGCCGTTCTCGGGGTTGTCCGAGTCGTAGCTCACACGCAGCGGGCCTGCGCCGGTCAGATCGAGGACGTCGTAATCGTCGCCGCCTTCGCCGCCGTCGATATAGTCCCCGGCGGAAATGCTGGTAAAGGTGTCGCGGTCATCGCCGCCCAGCATGGTATCGGCACCGGCACCGCCCGACAGCGTGTCATTGCCCGCATCGCCCGTCAGCAGGTCATTGCCCTCGCCGCCCGACAGGCTGTCATTGCCCACATCGCCCAAGAGCGTGTCATCACCCGCACCGCCATAGAGCGTGTCGTCACCAGCCCCGCCGCTCAGCGTGTCGGCGCCATTGCCGCCATAGACCTCGTCGTTGCCGGTTCCGCCGAACACCGCATCATCGCCTTCGCCGGCATGAACGGTATCGTCGCCATCGCCCGCAATCACGAAGTCATCGTTCGGCGCGGCCCCCGACAGCAGCGCATCGCCGTTGTCGATCATGTCGCCGTCGTTGTCGCCGGTATAGCTGGTGTCGATCAGATCGCCACCCGCCGTGCCCCAGACGATGCCATCACGCTCGCCGCCGCCGGTGTTGTCGATCGTGTCCGAGAACGACAGATATTCCGCCGTCCCGTTGAAATGCGTGTCGATCCCGGCCAGCGTGTTGGGCGGGGAATTCGACTGCCCGCCGCCAACCATCCAGTTCTGGTTCTCGCCGCCCATGTCCATGGTCAGGGTGTTCGGCACGTCATCGCTGAACAGGGTGCCCTGGGTATGGTTGACGATCACCAGCTTGCCAGGCTCGGCGCCGCCGTAATTCCACGAATAGGACAGCTCGACCACATCGCCGGGGCTCAGGAAGCCGGCATCGGTCGCATAGGTCACGGTTTCGGTGGCCGTTTCATGGCTGATCAGGATCGAGCCATCGGCCTGCACCTCGACCCGGAAGCCGCCGCCATCGGCCAGACCTTCGCTGTCGCGCGACAGCACGGTGTTTGCGCCGGTGCCGACATGTTCGGTCTGGGTGAACTTGATCCCCAGCGTGCCACGATCCATCTGGAACGTGTCCGAGGTATAGATCTTGGCGATGTCGTTGACACCGTCCAAGTTGACAACCCCGCCCGAGGCGTAGGCGCCATTCATGTAAAGCCCATCCTGCGCGCCGTTGTCCAGCGCCGCATCCCGGATGGAAGTATCCGTATCATTGAAATTATACAGCGCGAAAACCGGCATCGCTCTTTCCTCTCATCCGGCCTCGGCCACAACGCCGACAACCGCCCGTTTCACCAGCGACTGTCCGAATGGACAACCGTTCAGGCGAGAGCCCCCGATCAGAGGCCCCCGTCGGACCATCGGGTGGAGAGGAGTTCGGCGCATGATTGTCCTGCCGGGCCGCAAGCGGCCCGGACTGTCTGACGACATGTCCGATTCCAGTGGGGCGCAGACCTGCCCCGATTTCACCACCACGACCGCCCCCACGGTCCACTCGTACGCCCCAGCAAGGCTAAGGAATTACTAACGCCCCCGACCTGGTGGCAAAAGCGAAAAAGTGTCAGGACTGAGGCACATAGGCCTTGGGGCGCAACCGGAACGCGAACTGCGCAAGGCTTTGACAAAAGGCGCTGTTTCCTGGCTGGAAATACTTGCAGGCCCCGGACGGGACAAATTGTGGCAAAATCAGGGCAAACCTTGCAGAACCTGCCCTGCGCCGCGATCGTATTCGCAGCCTCCGGGAAACAATGCCGCTCGCGCAGAAGCTGACCAGGGTCATTTACCACGACTGCATGATCTTGCCACAAAGGCCGGGGCGCCGTTTCCAGACGGTGCAGAATCTGTGCGGCAAGGCCGGTTTGTTGACGATCGGCGATGTCCCCCCGGACGCAGGGCGCGAATCGGGACGATCCAGGACCGCGCCGGTCAGGGCAGCAGGACCACGCCGCCCGGGCTGCGCTGCGCCTCCAGCACCTCATGGGCCCGGGCCGCATCGGCCAGCGGCAGGGTCAGGGGGGTGATCGGGCGGATCACGCCGGCGCGGAACGCCTCGAACACCTGGGCCGACAGGGCGGCCAGACGATCATCGCTGCGGATATAGTGGAACACGATGGGCCGCACGAGCGAGACCGAGCGCACCGCCAGATCCGAAGGTGTCAGCGGATCGACCGGCCCCGAGGCCTGACCATAGTTCACCAGCGTGCCTTCGAAATCCAGACAGTCGAGCGAGCCGCGAAAAGTCTCCTTGCCGACCGCATCATAGGCCGCGGCCACCCCGGCCCCGCCGGTGATCTGGCGCACGCGGGCAACGAAATCTTCCTCGCGGTAAAGGATCGTATGATGCGCCCCGGCCCGCTCGGCCACCGCGGCCTTTTCGCGCGTGCCGACAGTGCCGATGACCGTGGCGCCCAGATGGCGGCACCAGCTGCACAGCAGCTGCCCCACCCCGCCGGCCGCCGCATGGACCAGCACGGTCTGACCCGCCGTGACCCGGTGGGCGCGGCTGACCAGCACGCTGACCGTCAGCGCCTTCATCAGCGTTGCAGCCAGCTCGGCATCGGGGATCGCATCGGGCAGCGCGATCGCCTCGGCCGCCCGCAAGACGCGATGGGTGGCATAGCCGCCATACCGCCCGCTGACCCAGCCGACCCGCTGGCCAAGGCGCAGGCCGGTGACCCCCTCGCCCAAGGCCTCGATGACGCCGACCGCCTCGATCCCCGGAATGCCGGGCAAGGCCAGGGTGCGGTAAAGGCCCGAGCGGACATAGCAGTCGTGGAAATTCACCCCGATGGCGGTATGGCGCAGCAAAATCTCGCCTGGCCCAGGCGCGGGGCGCGCGGTTAGCGACAGCTTCAGCACACCGGGCCCGCCGAAGTCGTTCAGAACGATGGCCTGCATGGTCATGGCGGGGATCCTTTCAAAGCTGGGACGTCAGAGAAAGCGCAGGGTCAGGCCCGGCAGCGCCAGCCCTTGAAGATGGGTGGTCCAGATCTGGCCCGGGACAACCGGAAAGGCCCGGGTGACCGTGCCGGTGGTGATGATGTCACCCGGCAAGATCCCCCGCCCGAACGGGCATTCGGAAATCCCGTCGACAAAGTGGCGCAGCGCCGAAAGCGGGCTGTCCAGCACATTGGCCGCATGGCCCCGGTCCTCGGTCCCGTCATCGCAGCGCAGGGTCAGCGTAAAGCTGGCCAGATCCCTCAGCAGCGGCGCGGGCGCCTGTCCGGCCAGCCCTAGCCACGGCCCCAGCACATAGGCCCCATGCAACGCGCCCGCCGCCATCGTATCCACCGGCCGAAAGACCCAGCCGGGATAGGGCGACTGCACGATCTCGACCCCATGCGCCACGGCGTCGAAGCAGCCCAATAGCGCGGCCTCGTCCATCCCCGGCGTGGGCGTGCGGCTGATGCGAAAGGCGATCTCGGGCTCGATCCGCGGCTCGTGCAGATGGGCGATGCGGCAGTCGGCTTGCGCCCCCGTGGCAATCGTCAGCCCGCTGTCATACATCACGCCCCAGATCGGCGCATGCACATCGTATTCGTCCCAGATGGTTCGGTTGGTAAAGCCGATCTTCCAGCCGATCGGCCGCTCGCCCCGCGCGATGCGGCGGCCCATCAGGTCAAAGGCGATGCGATAGGCATCAGGGACCGTCAACGCGGGTTCGGATGCTGTCAGCGGTGCAAGAGGCGCGGCAGTGTCGAAGGCGTCCAGCAGGGCCGACGCATGGTCACGGATGCGGTCCTCGGTCATCTTCCCCCCCCTGACGGCGCTTTCGGGTGATAGTCGCGCCCGCGCCCGGCAGCAAGCCTAGGGGGCTGGCGTCACGCCGATCACCGGCAGATGCAGGTGCCAAAGCAACGCCCAGATCGCCACGGCCAGGATCAGCCTGCGCCAGGGCGGCGCAGCCCGCGGATGCCAGCGCCCGGACAGCAGCGCGCCAAAGGGCACCAGCGCGGTTCGCGCCGCAAGCCGATGCCACGCGGCATCGCCAAGGGCACGGCGCTTGCGCCGCTCGACCAGCGGCAGTCCGGCCAGCGCCATCGCCAGGAAGGTTCCGAACAAAAGCACATGCGCCAGATCGCCATTGGCCAGCAGATGCGCCCCTGCCCACAGCGCCAGCGCCCACAACAGCGGCTGGCGCGTCAGCCCGGCAATTCCGGGACGCGCAGGATCAAAGCCCGGGGCGCGCCCCTCGAAGGCAAAGGGGTTCGGCGCCCCGATGCCAAGCGTTGCCAGCAGAATCGCCCCCGGCACGGCAAGGTTGACCACCCAGCGATGCCACGGCGCCTGATCCCAGATCGGGACAAAGGGCGCCCGCCCGGCCGCCACGATCAGCCACCAGAACAGCCCCAGCGAGACCAGCGAAAAAACAGTGACATAGCCCGCCATGCCCAGGCGCAGGACCAGCGCCTGCCGCAGCCCCAGCGCCGCAGGCACCCGGTGCGAGGCGAGAAACACCAGCATGGCAAGGGTGAATTCGATCCAGTCCATTGCCCTCTCCTGCGCCTGCCCCGATGATCGGGCAAGGCCAAACCGCTGAAATCGCCCCGTCAAGACGTGCAAGCACTGGCCGACACCCCCCTGCCCCAGCGCCTCGCCCTTGACCTCGGTGCGCGGAAAGCCCTTATTCGGGGCAGCCGACCAACCCGAAAGGAAAGCGCCATGACCTTCAAGCTCCCCGATCTTCCCTACAAGTACAACGCCCTCGAACTGCTGGGCATGTCGATGGAAACCATGGAGTTCCACCACGACCTGCACCACAAGGCCTATGTCGACAACGGCAACAAGCTGATCGCCGGCACCGAGTGGGAAAACAAATCGGTCGAAGAGATCGTCGTGGGCACCTATCAGGCCGGTGCGGTCGCGCAGAACGGCATCTTCAACAATGCCTCGCAGCACTGGAACCACTGCCTGTTCTGGGAAATCATGGGCCCGGGCGATGACAAGAAAATGCCGCCCGAGCTGGAAAAGGCCCTGACCGAGGCCTTTGGTTCGGTCGCCAAGTTCAAGGAAGATTTCGCCGCCGCCGGCGCCGGCCAGTTCGGCTCGGGCTGGGCCTGGCTGGTCAAGGACAAGGACGGCGCGCTGAAGGTCACCAAGACCGAAAACGGCGTCAACCCGCTGTGCTTTGGCCAGACCGCCCTGCTGGGCTGCGACGTGTGGGAACATTCCTACTACATCGACTTCCGCAACCGTCGCCCGGCCTATCTGTCGAACTTCCTCGACAAGCTGGTCAACTGGGAAGCGGTCGCGGCCAAGCTGTAAGTGATTTCCCGAAGGGGAGTTCTGAAAGGCCTGCCGGGGGTGACCCTGGCAGGTCATGTCATGGGGGGCTATGCCTTTGGCATCTAGCCTGGTCTGCGCCTGCGCATCGCGCGCTGGCAGATCACGCCCCGGGGCTGGACAGCCGGGCCGCTGCGGCTGGTGATCTTGTCGGCCCTGCATCTGGGCAGGCCCCCTGTCGGGCTTGGGCGGCTGGAGCGGATCGTCGCGGCCGCCCATGCGCTGGAGCCCGATCTTGTGCTGTATCTGGGGGATCATGCGGCTGGGCACCGGTTCGTGACCGTGCCGGTCCGTATTGCCGGTGCCGCCCCGATCATTGCGCGGGCGCGTGGGCGGATGGGCCGTTATGCGGTGCTGGGCAATCACGACTGGTGGGACGACCTCACCGCACAGCGCCAGGGGGGCGGGCCCAACCTTCATGCCACAGCACTGGAACGCGCGGGCATTCCGGTCCTGTCAAACCGTGCGGTCAGGCTGGATGGCTTCTGGCTGGCCGGGGTCGAGGATCAATTGGCGATCTTCGGGGGCAAGGGACGGTTCACCGGACTGGACGACCTGCCCGGCACGCTGGCGCAAGTGACCGACGATACGCCGGTGATCCTGATGGCGCATGAGCCTGACATCTTCGTGCAGGTTCCGGCCCGGGTGGCGCTGACGCTGTCAGGCCATACGCATGGCGGCCAGGTGCGGCTGTTCGGCTGGTCCCCCGTGGTGCCGTCACGCTATGGCAACCGCTTTGCCTATGGTCATGTCCAGGAAGACGGGCGCGATCTGGTCGTTTCGGGCGGCATCGGCTGTTCGATCCTGCCGGTGCGCCTTGGCAGCCCGCCCGAAATCACCGTGGTCGATCTTGCCTGACGCGCCTGCCTTTTCGCTTTCCCCCCCGCCCGATCCTTGGGAAAAGCGCCACAGGGAATCATCCGG
Organism: Gemmobacter nectariphilus DSM 15620; assembly: GCF_000429765.1. Lineage (GTDB taxonomy): Bacteria > Pseudomonadota > Alphaproteobacteria > Rhodobacterales > Rhodobacteraceae > Wagnerdoeblera > Wagnerdoeblera nectariphila. The sequence goes on from NZ_AUCM01000003.1 coordinate 599,463, forward strand.
GGGATGCCGCCATGGCCTTTGACCGTTCCATCAAGATCGCGCCGTCGATCCTGTCCGCCGATTTCGCCGATTTCGGGCGCGAGATCCGCGCGATCGAGGATCAGGGCGCCGACTGGGTGCATGTCGACGTGATGGACGGACATTTCGTCCCGAACCTGACCTTCGGCCCCCCGGCGGTTGCGGCCTTTCGCAAGCATGTGAAGACGGTGATGGACGTGCATCTGATGATCGCGCCCGTCGATCCCTATATCGAGGCCTTTGCCAAGGCCGGGGCCGATATCATCACCGCCCATGTCGAGGCAGGCCCGCACATTCACCGCACCCTGCAAGCCATTCGCGCGACAGGGAAAAAGGCAGGTGTCGCACTGAACCCGGGCACCCCGGCCGACTCGGTCGCGCATCTGCTGGACCTGGCGGACCTGATCTGCGTGATGACGGTCAACCCCGGCTTCGGCGGGCAGAAGTTCATCGACATGACCGGCAAGGTGCGCCAGCTGCGCGCGATGATCGGCGATCGGCCCGTGCATATCGAGATCGACGGCGGCGTCGATCCGGGCACCGCGCCGGGGCTGGTGGCCGCTGGGGCTGATGTGCTGGTGGCAGGCTCGGCGGTGTTCAAGGGCGGCTCGGTCGAGCGGGCGGATGTCTATGGTGCCAACATTGCCGCGATTCGCGCGGCGGCGACCGGCGCGCTGGCCGGCTGAACACAGAGAGGGGGACCAGTCCCCCTCTTGGCCCGTGCCGGGCCAATTCACCCCCTGGGGTATTTGGGGAAGGTGATGTGTGCAGACAGCGGGCTGCCGCTGCCAGATCGCGCGCGCCTGCCCCTTCACCTTTCTGCAAATACCCTCTGACATCGCCGCCCCGCGCGCGATCGGGTCGGGGGCGCGGCCGCGGCGTCAGGTCTTGCGTTTTGCCGTCTGCATCTGCCAGCGCCCCGAAGCCTCGGACCAGTATTCGGCGTCGGCCCCGGCGCCGGTCAGGGTGCGCCATTGGACGCGGGCCGTTTCCACCGCAGCCGGATCCGAGCCGTCAAACACGATCCAGGCCCGTTCCAGCGCCGCCACCTCGTCGGCGCTGACATCGGCGCCGTCCAGCGCCAGCAAGGCGCGGGCACCGTTCGGCATGGCTGTCCCTTGGGTCAGCAAAACCGGCTGGTCGGCATCATGCGGCCCGCCGGCCAGACCATGGGGCAGGAAGCTGTCCTCGGGGTCGAGCCACAGCCGTTCGTCCAGCCGCTCGAGCGCGGCGCGGTTTGCACCGCGGATCACCACGCGCCAGCCCATTCCCAGCGCGCGGGTCACGTTCAGCCGCACCACATCCTCGGGCGAGGATCGCGTCAGGTGAAAGAACAGCGCGTGGCCCATCAACCCTCGCGCGCGGCGATCAGGTGGTTGATCGCGCGCACGCCCCAGCCGGTCGCCCCCTTGGGCGCAAAGGCGGTGTCCGCCTTGGTCAGGGCGGTGCCGGCAATATCAAGATGGATCCACGGCATGTCCGGCCTGACGAAGCGTTGCAGGAAGCAGGCCGCGACGATGGACCCCGCATCGCGCGCTCCGGTCGAGTTGCGGATATCGGCAATGTCGGATTTCAGCTTGGCGTCATAGGCCTCGCCCAGCGGCAGGCGCCAGGCGCCTTCGGACTCGTGCCGCGCCGCCTTCAGGAATTCGTCGCAGAATGCATCGTCATTCGAGAACACGCCGGTATTTTCATGCCCCAGCGCGATGATGACGGCGCCGGTCAGCGTGGCCAGGTCGATGATCCCCGAGGGTTTGAAGCGCTCTTGCGCGTACCACAGCACATCGGCCAGCACGAGGCGGCCTTCGGCATCGGTATTCGTCACCTGGATCGTGTCGCCCTTCATCGAGGTCACGACATCGCCCGGACGCTGCGCCCGGCCCGAGGGCATGTTTTCCACCAGCCCGACCAGACCGACGACATTCGATTTCGCCTTGCGCAGCGCCAGCGTGCGCATGACCCCGGCCACGACGGCAGCGCCGCCCATGTCCATGGTCATGTCCTCCATCCCTGCGGCCGGCTTCAGCGAGATGCCGCCCGAATCGAAGCAAACGCCCTTGCCGACCAGCGCAAGCGGGGCTTCGTCGCCGCCGCCGTTCCAGCGCATGACAACCACCTTGGACGGGCTTTCGGACCCCATGCCCACCGCCAGCAGGGTGCGCATGCCCAGCTTTTCCAGATCCTCTTCTTCCAGGATCTCGACGTCCAGCCCCAGTTCCTGCATGGCGGCCAGTCGGGCGGCGAAATCAAAGGTGTTCAGGATGTTCGACGGCTCGGACACCAGATCGCGGGTGAAGAACACGCCTTCGGCCACCGCCGCCATCGGGCCGGCCTTGGCCGCGACCGCCTCGGGGTCCGACACCATCATGCGCACGGCGCCAAAGGGCTTTGCCGCCTCGGATTTGCGATCCGAGAAGCGATAGGCCCGCAGCGCAAGACCAAAGGCCACTTCGGCAGCGCGGTTGATGCCGGCGGCAAGGACCAGCGTGTCCGCCTCGCCCAGCCGGGCGCCGATCGTGGCGCCGGCCTTGCGCGCGGTGGCGGTGTCGGCGCGGGGGTCCAGCTTGACGATCTGCAGCGCCTCGGCCGCAAGGCCCGCGGGCCAGGCCAGGTCCAGCGCTTCGCCCGGTTTGAGCTTGTCGAAGGCCGGCGAGGCCAGTGCCCGATCCACCGCCCCCTTGGTCAGCCGCGAGAGCGCGCGCGTCACGGCCCCCTTGCCCTGCCCGGCCGTCAGCAGCACCAGCCGCCCGGTCTGGGTGGCAAGCGATGCGGTATCAAGCGGCAGGAACTGAATCGCGACGGGGCTGGTCATGGCGGTCTCCCTGAGATTTGGCCGAAGCCTAGCGGTGCGGCGAGACCTTGGCCAGAGGCCGCCGACGGACGAATCCGGGTTTTCGCGCGGGGCGTTCCGGTCTAGGACAGGGCGTTTGCTACCTTTGGGGGAAGGTCTTGCTGTCGCGATTCGACAGATACCTGCTGTCGCAGCTGCTGATGCTGTTCGGCTTCTTCTCGCTTGTGCTGGTGGCGGTCTATTGGGTGAACCGGGCGGTGACGCTGTTCGACCGGCTGATCGGCGACGGGCAGACGGCGCTGGTCTTTCTGGAACTGACGGCGCTGACACTGCCCAATGTGATCCGTCTGGTGCTGCCGGTGGCGGCCTTTGCGGCCTCGGCCTATGTGACCAACCGGCTGAGCACGGAATCCGAGCTGGTCGTCATGCAGGCGACCGGCTTTTCGGCGTTCCGGCTGGCGCGGCCGGTGCTGGCCTTTGGCCTGATCGTGGCGGCGATGATGGCGGTGCTGGTCAACGTGCTGGTCCCGGCCAGCCGCGTGGCGCTGGACGTGCGGCAGGCCGCGATTTCGGAAAATGTCACCGCCCGCTTCCTGCGCGACGGGGTGTTCCAGTTCCCGGCCGATGGCGTGACCTTCTATATCCGCGAGATCACCGAGACCGGGGAGCTGCGCGACATCTTCCTGTCGGATGCGCGGTCCAGCACCAGCCGCACCAGCTATACCGCCAAGCGGGCGCTGCTGGCGCGCTCACCCAGCGGGCCCAAGCTGGTGCTGTTCGAGGGCATGGCGCAAACCCTGACGCTGGACGATCTGCGGCTGGCGGTCACCCGGTTCGAAAATTTCACCTATGATCTGGGCGCCGTGCTGTCACCCACAGCGCTGGGTCTGCGGGACGAGGCCTCGCTGTCCACCGCCGCACTGCTGCGTGCCGGGCCCGAGGAACAGGCGCTGACCCGCAAGTCCCGCGCCCTTCTGCTCTATGAAGGGCACTACCGGATCGCGCAGCCCTTCCTTGCGACGGCCGCTGCCCTGATCGGGTTTTCCTCGCTGATGGTTGGCGCCTTCAGCCGGTTCGGGCTGTGGAAGCAGCTGCTGGGCGGTGCGCTGGGGCTGGTGCTGGTGCAGATGGTCGCGAACAGCACCGAAACCCTGGCCGTGCGCGATGAACGGCTGTGGCCGCTGGTCTGGGCGGCGCCCCTGGTGGGTGCGGGGCTGTCGCTCGTGCTGCTATGGCTGTCGCAGCGCCCGCATGGGCTGTTCCGGCGGCGGAGGCCGGCATGAAGCTGGGGCTGTATCTGGCGCGGCGCTTCCTGATCTCGGTTGCCATCGTGGCGGCGGTGTTCGGGGGGATCTTGCTGCTGATCGAGATGGTGGAACAGATCCGGCGCTTTGCCGGCAATCCCAATGTCGGGCTGGGGCAGGCATTCCAGATCGCGGCGCTGAACCTGCCGGGGGGCCTCTATCGCATCTTGCCGCTGGTCGTCATGCTGGGGGCGGTCGCGATGTTCCTGGCGCTGGCCCGATCGTCCGAGCTGGTGGTGATCCGGGCCGCAGGACGCTCGGCCATCCGGGCGCTGGTCGCGCCCGCGCTGACAGCCTTCCTGCTGGGGCTGGTCGCGGTCGCGCTGATCAATCCCATGGTGGTGGCCACCAGCCGGGTGGCTGACGATGTGGCCTCGTCGCTGGCCCGCGATGGCAGCCAGTCGGTGCTGTCGGTCAGCCAGGAAGGGCTGTGGCTGCGCCAGGGCAACCCCGATGGCCAGACCGTGATCCGCGCCGCGCGCGCCAACCTGGATGGCACGCATCTGTTCACCGTGACCTTCCTGAATTTTGACGCCAGCGGTCAGCCCGTCTCGCGCCTGGAGGCGGCCGAGGCGGTGCTCTCGCCCGGGGCCTGGACGCTGAACACGGTCAAGAGCTGGCAGCTGGACACCCCCAACCCCGAGACCGCCGCGATCCATGCCGAAACCGAGATGCTGCCCACCGATCTGACCGCCAGCAAGATCCGGGAAAGCTTCTCGGCCCCCGATGCGGTGGCGATCTGGGATCTGCCGGGCTTCATCGCAGGGCTGGAACGCGCGGGCTTTTCGGCGCAAAAGCACCGGGTCTGGCTGCAGCGCGAACTTGCGCTGCCCTTGACCCTTGCGGTCATGGTGCTGCTTGCGGCAGGCTTCACCATGCGGCATGTCCGGTTCGGACGGTCGGGCACGATGGTTCTGATGGCGGTTCTGGCGGGGTTCGCAATGTTCTTCCTGCGCAACTTCGCGCAAGTTCTTGGGGAAAACGGACAAATCCCGGTGGCGATGGCCGCCTGGGCGCCGCCTGCCGTGGCGCTGATGGCCTCGCTTGGCTTGCTGCTGCACCTGGAGGATGGCTGATGCGCGCCCCCCGCCTTGCCGCGATGATTCTGGCGCTGGGGCTGGCCCTGGCACCGGCGGCCCGCGCCCAGGACGCCGGGGCGGCCACGCTGGTGGCCGACAGCGTCCGCATTGCCGGCAACCGCACCCTGATCGCGCGCGGCAATGTCGAGATCCTGTATCGCGCGACACGCCTGAGGGCGGCCGGTGTCAGCTATGACCGCACCAGTGGCGCGCTGACGATCGAAGGGCCGATCGTGCTGACCGATGACAGGGGCAGCGTGGTTCTGGCCGATTCCGCGCAGCTGTCGGACGATATGCGCGACGGGATCCTGACCTCGGCGCGCATGGTGATGGACCGCCAGATGCAGATTGCGGCGGCGGAGATGCAGCGGCTGGGCGGGCGCTATACCGTGCTGTCGCGCGCTGTCGCCTCTTCGTGCGAAGTTTGCGCCAAGCATCCCACGCCGCTTTGGGAAATCCGGGCCCGCCGGGTGATCCATGACCAGCAGGAACGCCAGCTCTATTTCGACAGTGCCCAGCTGCGCGTGGCCGGGGTGCCGATCTACTGGGTGCCGCATCTGCGCATGCCCGACCCAACCCTGACGCGGGCGACCGGGTTCCTGATGCCCAGCCTGGTCAGCACCTCGCGTCTGGGAACCGGCATTCAGGTGCCCTACTTCATCCGGCTTGGGCAAAGCCGCGATCTGACGCTGACGCCGTTCCTGGCCTCCAAGGACGTGCGCTCGCTGGGGATCCGCTATCGCCAGGCGTTCCGCACGGGCGAAATTGCCATCACCGGCGCCCTCAGCCATGACCGCGAGGTCACCGGCCGGCGCGGCTGGCTGGCCGCCGAGGGGCGCTTTTCGCTGCCCGACGGGTTCGAATTGCGCTTTGCCGGCGAGACGATCAGCGATCCGGCCTATTTCCGCGACTATGGCCTGTCTGACAAGGACCGGCTGGAAAGCTCGCTGGTGGTCAGCCGCACGCGGGTGGGCGAACATATCGGCGGGCGGCTGGTGCATGTGCATTCGATCCGTTCGGGCGAGGTGAACGCCACGCTGCCGCAGCTGTCGGCCGATGTCGGCTGGACCCGGCGCCTTGCCCTGCCCGGCCTTGGCGGCACGGCAACGCTCAGCTTCGAAAGCCACGCGCACCGGCGCTCGTCGGATGCGGACATCCTCGGGCGCGACGTCGCGCGCGGCACCTTGTCGGCCTTCTGGCGGCGCGACTGGGTGGGGCCTGCCGGCATACTGGCGGCCGTCGAGACCGGCGCCACGATCGACCTGCACAAGATCTCGCAAGATTCGACCTGGCCCAGCCAGATCACCACCGTGACCCCCGCGGCCCTCGTCGAGCTGCGCTGGCCCTGGGCGCGCACCGATGGCGCGGGCAATGCCGATGTGATCGAGCCGGTGATGCAGCTGGTCTGGTCGCGCCTTGCCCAGACCAACAACGTGCCGAACGAAGACAGCACGCTGATCGAATTCGACGAAGGCAACCTGTTCGGCTTTTCGCGGTTTTCCGGCGCCGACCGGCGCGAAGGCGGCACCCGGGTCAATGCCGGGCTGCAATGGACGCGTCAAAGCGCCAGCGGCTGGAATGTCGTGGCCAGCGCGGGGCGCGTCTACCGTCTGTCGGGCACCGGCCAGTTCACCGCGGCCTCGGGCCTTGCGGGGCGCAAATCCGATTGGGTGACCGCGCTGCATCTTGCCGCGCCGAACGGCACGCTGTTCCAGGGCCGCGCCGTGTTCGACGACCGCCTGACCCTCGCCCGCGGCGAAATGCGCCTGGCGATGGAGCGCGACCGCTTCGGCCTGGCCGCCGGCTGGCTGTGGGCCGAGGCAGATGCCGCGGAAAACCGGCTGACCGATACGGCGGAATGGGTGTTCGACGGCCGGATCAAGCTGTCCGACAGCTGGAATGCCAAGGCCCTGGCGCGCCATGACTATCGCGCGCGCCGCACCACCGCCGCCGCCCTTGCGCTGGAATTCGTCAACGAATGCCTGCGCATGGACGTGACGGTCAAACGCAGCTTCACCTCGTCCACCACGGTGCAGCCCTCGACCAGCATCGGCCTGTCGGTTGATCTGCTGGGCTTTGGCAATGCGCGATCGGCGGGAACCGCCGCCGGCAAGTCCTGCCGCTACTAGGGGCTGGCCTTTTTCGCGCGTTTGACGCAAGTGTTGGAACGACAAGACGGAACGGAAGACGACCCGATGCGCCAGACCCTCGTTGCCGCCACTGCCCTGCTGGCTGTCACGCTTGCCGTGGCCCTGCCAGGGCCTGCTGCTGCCCAGAGCTCGGCGTTCTCGCCAAGGGTTCAGGTCGATGGCAGGGTCATCACCCATTACGAATATGACCAGCGCCTGCGCTTCATGACGCTGCTGAACGCCCCAGGCGATCTGCGCCTCGAGGCCGAGAAGTCGCTGATCGAGGATCGGCTGCGCCTGATCGCCGCCGACCGGATGAAAATCCGCGTGACGCCCGATCAGATCAAGGCCGGCATGGCCGAATTCGCGGGCCGTTTTGAAATGCAGCCCGAGGAATTCGTGACCATTCTGGAACAGAATGGCGTTGCCGCCGCGACCTTCCGCGATTTCGTCCATGCGGGTCTGGCCTGGCGCGAAGTGGTGCGCCAGAAATTCGGCCCGAGGGCGCTTGCCTCGATCTATGAGCCCGAGATCGACCGCGCCATGTCGGCGCTGACCCAGAAGGCGACCACCCGCGTTCTGCTGTCCGAGATCCTGATCCCGGCCTCGAAGAAAAACCTGGCCAGCGAATTGTCGGCCAGCCTGAAGGGCGAGGGCGCCTTTGCCGCTGCCGCGCGCACCCATTCGACGGGGCCGACCGCGGCCCAGGGCGGGCGCGTCGACTGGCGCAACGCCGCCGTGTTGCCGCAACAGGTCATGGCGGTGCTGGAAGGGATGACCCCTGGCCAGGTTTCGGCCCCCGTGCGGCTGCCCGACGGGCATTATGCCGTCTATCTGCTGCGTCAGGTCGAACAGCGCGACAAGCTGACCCCGCAGACCACGGCCGTGACCTATGCCCGCCTTGCCCTGCCCGGCGCCGGAACCCCGGCAACCGAGGCGTCGGTGGCCAGCATCCGCGCCCGGGTCGACACCTGCAACGATCTGAATGCCTGGGGCACGGTCACGCAGGAAACGGTGGCCCAAAGCGCGCTGCCGCGCGATCTGGCGCCGCGTCTGGCCGGGCTGGATGCCAATGAGATGGTCGTCTATGCCTCGGGTGGCACGCAGATGGTGCTGATGCTGTGCTCGCGCCGCGTGGCGGGCGAGGGTGAGCCGGATCGCGACACGGTGCGCGCGCGCCTTGCCGAACAGCGGGTCAACAGCGAATCCGAGATGTATCTGCAGCAGCTTCGCTCGAACGCGAATATCCGGCGGCCCTGAGCGCAGGATGCCCGATATCCTGCCCATCGCGGTCAGCTGCGGCGAGCCAGCCGGGATCGGCGCAGAGCTTGTGGTCAAGGCCCGGGCGCAGCTGGGATCCGAGGTGCCGTTCTTCTGGATCGGCGATCCGGCGCATCTGCCGCGCGGGGCGCGCATTGCCCAGATCGACCGGCCCGAGGCCGCGCTGTCGGTGCATGGCGACGTATTGCCCGTGCTGGCGCAGGAATTTGCAGGCGTTGCGGTTCCCGGTCAGCCCGACCCGGCGAATGCGGCCGGGGTGGTGGCCGCGATCGAGCAGGCGGTTGCGCTGACCATGGCCGGCAAGGCGGCGGCGGTCTGCACCCTGCCGATCAACAAGAAGGTCTTGCAGGACGGCGCAGGCTTTGGCTTTCCGGGCCATACCGAATTTCTGGCCCATCTTGCCGGCGGTGTGGATGTGGTGATGTGCCTGGCCTCGGACAGGCTGAAGGTGGTTCCGGCGACGATCCACATTCCGCTGTCCGAGGTGCCGCGCGCCCTGACCCCGGCGCGGCTGGAGCGGGTGATCCGCCTGACCGCCGCAGGCATGGAGCGGGACTTTGGCATCATCGGCCCACGGATCGCCGTCGCCGGGCTGAACCCCCATGCCGGCGAGGGCGGCAACATGGGCCGCGAAGAGGTCGACTGGATCGCCCCCCTGGTGGCCCGGCTGGCGGCCGAAGGGCTGGCGGTTTACGGCCCCCTGCCTGCCGATACGATGTTCCACGCAAGGGCGCGGGCCGGCTATGACGTGGCGGTCTGCGCCTATCACGATCAGGCGCTGATCCCGATCAAGACGCTGGCCTTTGACGAGGGCGTGAACGTCACGCTGGGGCTGCCGTTCATCCGCACCTCGCCGGATCATGGCACGGCGTTTGACATTGCCGGCAAGGGCATTGCCAAGCCGGAGTCGGTGGTGGCGGCCTTGCGGATGGCGGCACGCATGGCAGCGGCGCGCGGGCGGTAAGGGCGGGACCGGGGGTTTCACACCCCCGGACCCCCGTGGGGTATTTGAGAAAAGGCAAAGACAGGAGCGGTCGGCATGGCGGCCATCGATGGTCTGCCCCCCCTGCGCGAGGTGATCGCGGCGCATGGGCTGGTGGCAAAGAAGCAGCTGGGGCAGAACTTCCTGCTGGATCTGAACCTGACCGCGCGGATCGCCCGGTCGGCGGGGGATCTGAGTGGCTCGGATGTGCTGGAGGTGGGGCCGGGGCCAGGCGGGCTGACGCGCGGGCTGCTGGCGGAAGGCGCGCGCCATGTGCTGGCGGTCGAGAAAGATGCCCGCTGTCTGCCGGCGCTGGCCGAGATTGCCGAAGCCTATCCCGGGCGGCTCGAGGTCGTGAATGGCGACGCGCTGGAGGTGGACGCGGCGGCGCGGTTGCAGGCGCCGGTGAAGATCATCGCCAACCTGCCCTATAACGTCGGGACCGAATTGCTGGTGCGCTGGCTGACGCCGCCCGAATGGCCGCCGTTCTGGCAGAGCCTGACGCTGATGTTCCAGAAGGAAGTCGCCGAACGGATCGTGGCCAAGCCCGGCAGTTCGGCCTATGGGCGGCTGGCCCTGCTGGCGCAGTGGCGGTGCGATGCGAGGATCGTGCTGACCTTGCCGCCCGAGGCCTTTGTGCCAGCGCCCAAGGTGCATTCGGCGGTGGTCCAGCTGACAGCGCTGCCCCAGCCGCGTTATCCGGCGGATGCCAAGGTGCTGGAGCGGGTGGTTGCCGCGGCCTTCAACCAGCGGCGCAAGATGCTGCGCTCGGCCCTCAAGGGGCTGGCCCCGGATATCGAGGCGCGGCTGACGGCGGCCGGGATCGAACCGACGCGGCGGGCCGAGGAAATATCGCTGGAAGGGTTCTGCGCGCTGGCGAGGGAACTGGCCCGCACCTAGCGCGGCCTTGCGAGGGCCTGTGAAAAAGGGCGGCTGAAGCGCCGCCCTTGTTCATTCATTCGACGATGGTTTCGCTGCTGCTGCCCTCGGCCGGGGTGCCGGCGCCATCGTCGCTGGCGCGCGGCTTGCGCGGGCTGCGGCTGCGGCGCGGCTTGCTGGGCGCCTCGGCGGTTTCGGCGGCAACCGGCGCGGCCTCGGTGATGGCAACAGGGTCGGCGGCCGGAGCATCGGCCTTGCGCGGATCGGGCCGCTTTTCCGAGGGCTTGCGGTCCGACGACCGGCGTTCCTGCGAGCGGCGGTCTTCGCGGCGATCTGGCTGATCCTCGCGGCGCGTCTCCTCGCGGCGCGGCTCCTGGGCGGGGCTGCGTTCGGCGCGGGCCTCGGGGGTTTCGACAAGGCCGCTGTCGCCTTCGTCCGCGACGGCCAGCGCAAAGGCGGTGCCGCTGATCTCGGGCTGGTCGTCTTCGCGTTCGTCGCGGCGCGGCTGATAGGGCGGGCGATCCTGGCCACCTTGCGGCTGGCCGTTGCCCCCCGCATTGCCGTTGCCGCCCTGCTGGCCACCATGCTGCTGGCGGCGGGCTTCCTGTTCGGCGGCAAGCTCGCGCATCGCCTCGCCCAGCATCCGGGTATAGTGTTCGGCGTGCTGCAGGAAATTCTCGGCCGCAACGCGGTCGTTGGACAGCTGGGCGTCACGCGCCAGCGCCTGATATTTCTCGATGATCTGCTGCGGCGTTCCGCGCACCTTGCCTTCGGGCCCCGAGCTGTCGAACACCCGGTTCACGATATTGCCAATGGAGCGCGGGCGGTTCTGCTTCGAACGCGAGCGGGACTTGGAGGATCTCATGTGTCCTGTATTCCGGCCTTGATCTTGCTTCGTCCAGACCAGCGCCAAGCGGGGGCATGTGCCCTGAAAATCAGGCGGATCGGGTCGAAGCTTTGCGGCTGTAACGCGATGCGGGGCAGAACGCCCCGACCTTCGCTGAAGACCTCAAACCATGTCCGGTCCGGCAGGGCAAGCAGATTCTTTCGTCCGCGCAGCCATGGCGCGCATTTTCCGCAAAGCGTGATGCGTTCAGGCGGCGCGTGCGGCGACAACCCGGTCACGACCATCCAGATCGGGGTGGATCGTCACATCCGTGAAGCCGGCCGAGGCCAGGATCGCTGCGACAGCCTGGCCTTGGCTCGCGCCGATCTCGACCAGCAGCCGCCCGCCGGGTGCCAGGTGGGCGGGGGCCTGTGCGGCGATGGCCCGATAGGCGGCCAGCCCGTCGCCCCCGTCGGTCAGTGCAAGATGCGGCTCGTGCTCGCGCACCTCGGGGGAAAGGGCGGCCATCTCGCTCAGCGCGATATAGGGCGGGTTCGAGACGATAAGGTCATAGGCGCCGCTGATCTGCGCGCACCAGTCGGACAGCACGAAATCGGCGCGCGCCGCCACCCCCAGCGCTTGGGCATTGCCCCGTGCCACTGCAAGCGCGGCCGGCGAGACATCGGCGCCGGTCCCCGTGGCGGTCGGCCGATCAGCCAGCAGGCTGAGCAGGATCGCCCCGCTGCCGGTGCCCAGATCCAGGACGCGGGCAAAGGGTTCGGCCAAGGCGAGGGCGACCAGCGTTTCGGTCTCGGGCCGCGGGTCCAGCACATCGGGGGTCACGCGGAACGGGCGGCCCCAGAACAGCCGCTGCCCGGTCAGATGCGATAGCGGCGCACGCGCCGCGCGGGCGGCGACCAGCGCCTGAAACCGTGCCAGCTGCTCGGCCTGAGGGGCGTCGCGCAGATGCAGCGTCAGCCGGTCGGATCCGATCCCCAGAGCATGGGCCAGCAACAGGCGGGCATCGCGCATGGCATCGGGCACGCCGGCCGCATCCAGCTGGTCAGCCGCCGCGCGCAGGGCCGGCTGCCAGCTCACCCCTCCAGCTCCGCAAGGCGCGCGGCCTGGTCAAAGGCGACCAGCGCGTCGATCACCTGCGCCAGATCGCCATCCATGATCTGCGCCAGCGCGTACAGCGTCAGGTTGATGCGGTGATCGGTCATCCGGCCTTGGGGAAAGTTGTAGGTGCGGATCCGCTCGCTGCGATCGCCGCTGCCGACCTGCGCCTTGCGGTCGGCGGCGCGGGCGGCATCCTTGGCGGCGCGCTCCATGTCGTAAAGCCGGGCGCGCAGCACGGCCATGGCATTGGCGCGGTTCTGATGCTGGGATTTCTCGGACGAGGTCACCACGATCCCGGTGGGAATATGGGTGATCCGCACCGCCGAGTCGGTGGTGTTCACATGCTGCCCGCCTGCCCCGCTGGACCGCATCGTGTCGATGCGGATGTCGCTGGCGGGAATGTCGATATCGACATCCTCGGCCTCGGGCAGGACGGCCACGGTGGCGGCCGAGGTATGGATACGCCCGCCCGATTCCGTCTCGGGCACACGCTGGACACGGTGAACGCCGGATTCGTATTTCAGCCGGGCAAAGACCCCCTCGCCCACGATCCGCGCTGTCGCCTCCTTGACGCCGCCCAGATCGGTGGGGGTCAGGTCAAGCAGCTGGAAATCCCAGCCCATGCGTTCGGCATGGCGCTGATACATGCGCAGCAGATCGCCCGCGAACAGCGCCGCCTCTTCGCCCCCCGTGCCGGGCCGGATTTCCAGGATCGCCGGGCGCGCATCGGCGGCATCTTTCGGCAACAGCGCGATGCGCAGCGCCTGTTCCATCTGCGGCAGACGCTCGCGCAGGCCGGGCAATTCATCCTCGGCGAGGGCGCGCATTTCCGGGTCGGACAGCATCGCCTCGGCCTCGGCAATATCGGCCAGCGCCTGTTTCCAGTCGGCAATCGTGGTCACGACGGGCTTGAGGTCGGAATATTCCCGGCTGAGGCTGGCAATCTCCGACGGCGGGGCGCCGGCGGACAGCTTTGCCTCGAGGAATTCAAACCGCTGGACGATCTGGTCTAGCTTGTCGACCGGCAGCATCAGGCGCTCGCGGCCCAGTCGCGCAGGCGGGCGACATAGCGGGCCATCGTGTCGATTTCCAGATTGACCCGGTCGCCCAGCTTCACCCCGCCCCAGGTGGTCACGGATTGGGTATGCGGGATCAGGTTGACGCCGAAATCGGTGCCATCCACCTCGTTCACCGTCAGCGAGGTGCCGTTCAGCGCGACCGATCCCTTGGGCGCGATGAACCCGGCCAGATCGCGCGGCGCGCGGAAGGTCAGGCGCAGGCTGTCGCCTTCGCGCCGCAGGCCGATCACCTCGGCCACACCATCGACATGGCCCGAAACGATATGGCCGCCCAGCTCGTCCCCGACCTTCAGCGCGCGTTCCAGGTTCAGCCGGTGCCCGGCAGGCCAGCCATTCGCGCCGATATTGGTCTTGCTGACCGTCTCGGCCGAGATTTCCACATCGAACCAGCCGCGCGGCGCGGTGCCCTTGGCGATCACCGTCAGGCAGATGCCATCACAGGCGATCGAGGCGCCCAGTTCGATCCCCGCCACGTCATAGGCCGTGCCGATCCGGGCGCGGATATCCCCGCGCCGCTCGATTTCCAGAACCTCGCCAATATCGGTGATGATGCCGGTGAACATGACCCGTCCTCGCTTGTGTGTGGCCAACCCCTAGCGCAACTGGACCGGCGATGGAAGGCACCGCCCTGCCCGCATCATCTTGCCGCAAATACCCCTGCCCGGCCCGCCACAGGCGCAACCGCCGCAGTTCCGCCACAGACCGCCTGCCATTTCGCCATATCAATCGGATATTTGCTCTTGCGCAGCACGTTGGCGGGCAGGCACACACCGGACAGAGATACCTCATGCACCATACCCTTACCTCTCCGGGCGCCGGGCGCCGGTTCCTGATGCTGCAAGGCCCGCACGGGCCCTTTTTCGCGCATCTTGCCGCGATGCTGCGCGCGGCAGGGGCCGATGTGCTGCGGGTGGGGTTCAACATGGGCGACCGCGCCTTCTGGAACGATGGCGACAGCTATATCCCCTGGACCGGCACGCCCGAGGATTGGCCCGCCGGCTGCGCCGATCTGATGGACCGCCACGGGATCACCGATCTGGTGCTTTATGGCGACACCCGCCCGATCCACGCCCAGGCGGTCGAGCTGGCACGCGCCTGCGGCATCATGGTCCATGTGTTCGAGGAAGGCTATCTGCGCCCCTATTGGGTCACCTATGAACGGGGCGGGTCGAACGGCCATTCGCGCCTGATGAAGATGACCCTGGCCGAGATGCGCGCCGCCCTTGAAAACGCCGACGATGAGGTGCCGGATGCCCCGGCGGTCTGGGGCGATCTGCGCCAGCACATCTTCTATGGCGCGCTCTACCATTTCTTCGTGATGGTGGCGAACCATGGCTATCGCAACTTCCGCCCGCACCGCGCGCTGCCGGTGGTGGCGGAATTCCGTCTGTATCTCAAGCGGTTGCTGTTGATGCCGGTCCACCGGATGGAACGCTGGTGGGCCACCCGGCGCATCCGGCGCGGCGGTTTTCCCTATCATCTGGTGCTGTTGCAGCTGGAACATGATTCCAGTTTCCGGATGCATTCGTCCTTTGACTCGATGACCGACTTCATCGCCCTGGTGATCGAAGGGTTCGCGCGCGGTGCCCCCTCGCATCACCACCTGGTATTCAAGGCCCACCCGCTGGAAGACGGCCGCGCGGCGATCGAGGCGACGATTGCCGATCAGGCCCGCAAGACTGGCGTGGCGGCGCGGGTGCATTATGTCAGCGGCGGCAAGCTGGCGGGGCTTTTGAACCATGCCCGCACGGCCGTCACGGTCAATTCCACCGCGGCCCAACAGGCGCTATGGCGCGGGCTGCCGCTCAAGGCGTTCGGGCGCGCGGTCTATAACCTGCCGGAATTCGTGTCGGACCAGCCGCTGCCCGACTTCTTCGCCCATCCGCGCCGCCCCGATGCGCGCGGCTATCGTGACTATCGCCGCTTTCTGCTGGAAACCAGCCAGATCGTTGGCGGCTTCTATTCGGCCCGTGGCCGGCGCGAGCTGCTGCGCCAGGTCGTGGACATGATGCTGGCCCCGCAAGACCCCTATGACGCGCTGCGCCAAGGATGCGCGGCACCACGGCAACAGTTGCGGCTGGTGAACTGAACGATTCGCCAAGGGCTTTATCGCGCGGGAAAATTCCTGTAGCGTGTCGGAAAAATACCATAAGGCAGTTCCGAAAAGGAGCCCGAGCAGTGAACGTCATGACCTCCCGCGGGGCCAGGTTTCTGGTTCTCGTGTCCTGTGTCGCAGCCGTATCGGCCTGTGGCTTGCCGCGATCCGGCCCGAACAAGCGCGAGATTTTCGCCAGCAGCGTGCTGCAGCAAGGCGACGCCTTTGTCGTTACCGTGAATGACCGCGTGACCCGTGCCACCTCTGTGGTGCCGGATCTGAGCTTTCCGCAGTCCTATGCCGGTGCCGGCCGCGTCAGCGCCGATACCATCAGCCCTGGCGATGTGCTGAACCTGCAAATCTTCGAGAACGTCAAGGACGAGCCCCTGCTGTCCGTCGCGGGCGAGCGGGTCTCGGTGCTGACCGATGTGCAGGTCGACGACAAGGGCTATATCTTCGTGCCCTATGCCGGACGGGTGAAGGCGGCAGGCCGCACCACCGACCAGCTGCGCGCGGCGATCACCAAGGAACTCGACACCCAGACCCCTGACCCGCAGGTCATGGTGGCCCGCGCGGCGGGCGATGGCTCGACCGTTTCGGTTTCGGGCGGGGTATCGGCGCAGGGCGTCTATCCGATCGAGCGGCCCAGCCGCACCCTGTCGGGGATGCTGGCCCGCGCGGGCGGTGTTGCCATTGAGCCGGCGGTTGCGCAGGTGCGCGTCACGCGGGGCAAGACCACCCGCAAGATCTGGCTGCAGGATCTTTATGAAAACCCCGGCGCCGACATCGCGCTGCGCCCTGGCGACAAGATCATCGTCGAAGAGGATCGCCGCGCCTATGTCGCTTTGGGGGCGACCGGCACCCAGACGCGTGTGCCGTTCGACACCCAGACGCTTTCGGCGCTGGAGGCGATCGCCCAGGTCGGCGGGCTGAACACCAACCTGGCCGATCCGACCGGCGTGTTCGTCTTCCGCAATGAACCCGATGTGATCGCCAACAAGGTGCTGGGCCGCACCGATCTGACCGGCGATCAGCGCATGGTCTATGTGCTGGACCTGACCCAGCCGATGGGCATGTTCCATGCCCGCGACTTCGTGATCCGCGATGGCGATACCGTCTATGTGACCGAAGCGCCCTATGTGCAGTGGACCAAGACCATCAGCGCGATCACCGGCACGGCGACGGCGGCGAATACGTTCGGCTCGCTTGGCACAACGACCAACTGACGGGAAAGGCGCCCGTCGGTGACTGTGGCCGTATCCGCTGCGGATGACGGGCGGTGCTGGCTGATGGATGGCCAAGGCAGCCGCATGGCCTGCCTTGGCACGGGCGAGGGTTTTTCGCCGCGCGAGCTGGTCAAGGCAAGCCGCGCAGTCATCACCTGCGATGTGCCCGTCGCCGCGGGGCCGCGCCGTCCGGGCCCGAGTCCGACCGGCGGCCTGGGGCGGCCAGCGCAGGACCGGGGCGCTGCCCCGGACCCCGGGGTATTTTGGGGCAAGATGATGAGGCTGCCGGTTCGCGGACGCCCCTGCCTTGTCAGCCCTCGGTCGAGCGGCGGTAGAGTTCCTGGCCATAGGCGCTGGTCAGCTGGCCAAGGCGCAGGGCGGCAACTGGCGCCTGTTCCTCGATCCGGCCTTGACGCAGGATCGCCAGCCGGTCGCACAGGAAGCTGACCACCGGCAGGTCATGGGTGACCAGCAGATAGGTCAGATGCTTTTCCTGCCGCAAGCCTTTCAGAAGGTTCAGGATTTCCGCCTGGACCGATACATCGAGCGCGCTGGTCGGCTCGTCCAGCAACAGGACGGGCGGTTCCAGCATCAGGGCACGGGCGATGGCGACGCGCTGGCGCTGTCCGCCCGACAGCTGATGCGGCAGGCGAAAGCGGAAGCGGCGCGGCAGGCCGACGGCGTCCAGCATGGCCAGCACCCGCGCATCGCGGCCCTTGATCCCGTGGATCGCCAGCGGCTCGGCCAGCGTATCATCCACCGACCGGCGCGGATGCAAGCTGCCATAGGGGTCCTGGAACACCATCTGGACCTGCCGGGCATGGGGCGCGTCGCCGCGCTTCATCGCCGTGCCGTCCAGGGTCATCCGGCCTGACCAGTCCTCAACTTGTCCGGCCAGCGCCTTGAGGATGGTGGATTTTCCCGATCCGCTTTCGCCGACCAGTGCAAAGCTTTCGCCATTGGCGACCTCAAAGGACACGCCGTGCAGAACGGTGGTCGGGCCGAAGCGGACGGTCAGGTTTTCGATCCCGATCATTGGCATGCCCCCAGTGCGGCGCGGTCCAGGACCGGCAGGCGGTCGCGGTCCTCGTCGATGCGCGGAACCGAGGCGAGGAGGCCACGGGTATAGGGGTGCTGCGCGGCGCCAAGCTGCCCGGCGCCCAGTTCCTCGACGATGCGGCCCTGATACATCACCAGAATCCGGTCGCACCAGCGCGCCACCATGTTCAGATCATGCGAGATCAGCATCAGGCCCATGCCGCGCCGACGCACCAGATCGTCCATGATGTCAAGGACTTGCCCCCGCACGCTGACATCCAGCGCCGAGGTGGGTTCATCGGCGATCATCAGCGCGGGTTCCAT
The DNA here is from genome assembly GCF_000429765.1 of Gemmobacter nectariphilus DSM 15620. Taxonomy (GTDB): domain Bacteria; phylum Pseudomonadota; class Alphaproteobacteria; order Rhodobacterales; family Rhodobacteraceae; genus Wagnerdoeblera; species Wagnerdoeblera nectariphila. The sequence continues at coordinate 617,633 of NZ_AUCM01000003.1, forward strand.
GACGACCATCATGGCGATCATCACCCGCTGGCCCATGCCGCCCGAGACCTCGTGCGGGAAAAGCCGCGCGACGCGTTCGGGGTCGTCGATCCGCACCGCCTCCAGCGCCTCGAGCACCTTGACGCGGCGCTGGCGGGCGGTGAGGCCCGTGTGAAACTCCAGCGCCTCGGCGATCTGCTCGCCAATGCGGATCACCGGGTTCAGGCTGAACTTGGGGTCTTGCAGCACCATCGACATGCGGGCGCCCCGCAGGCGGCGAAACTGGCGTTCGGACAGGGCGCGCAGATCCTGGCCCTCGAACTCCAGCCGGTCGGCGGTGACGCGGGCGGGCTTGCCGATCAGGCCCATCACGGCGCGGCCGGTCATCGACTTGCCGGACCCGGATTCGCCCACGATTCCCAGCCGCTCGCGGCCAAGGTCGAAGGACAGGCCCTTGACCACCTCGACCGGCCCATGATCCGACGGGAAGGCAACGCGCAGGTTTTCAACGCTCAGCAGGCTCATCCCTTGGTCCTTTGCTTGGGGTCGAGCACATCGCGCAACCCATCGCCGAACAGGCAGAACCCCAGCGAGACGACGACGATGGCAAAGCCCGGCATGGTGGCGACCCACCATTGATCCAGGATGAAGGCCCGGCCCTTGGAAATCATCGCGCCCCATTCCGGCAAGGGCGGCTGGGCGCCAAGACCCAGAAAGCCAAGGCCCGCCGCCGTCAGGATGATGCCCGCCATGTCCAGCGTCACCCGCACGATGGTCGAGGACATGCACAGCGGAATGACATGCAGCCCGATCACCCGCAGCCCGCTGGCGCCCTGCATCCGCACGGCCGCGATGAATTCGGAATGGCGGAAGGTCAGCGTTTCGGCTCGCGCGATGCGGGCATAGACCGGCCAGGCGGTGATGGCGATCGCAATCACCGCATTTTCGATCCCCGGCCCCAAGGCGGCGACAAAGGCCAGCGCCAGGATCAGGCGGGGCAGCGACAGGAACACATCGGTCACGCCCATAAGCGCCTTGTCGACCCAGCCGCCGTAATAGCCCGCCACGGTGCCGACGATCAGCCCCAGGGGCGCCGCGATCACCGCGACCAGGATCACGATCATCAGCGTGATGCGCGAGCCATGGACGACGCGGGAAAAGATGTCGCGGCCCAGCTCGTCCGTGCCCATCCAGTGCAGGGCCGAAGGCGGTTGCAGGCGGTTGGACAGCATCCCTTCCAGCGGGGAATAGGGCGCGATCCAGGGCGCCAGCGCCGCCATCACCAACAGCGCCACGATCACCACAAGGCCGACCATCGCCAGCGGGTTGCGCGCCAGCGCGCGGGCCAGCCGATAGGCCTGCCCCAGCCGCGCCTGCAGCCGCGTTTCCGGGTCGTCGGACAAAAGCCAGTCGCGGGTGATCATGCGCGTGCCCTCGGGTCAAGCAGCCGATACAGCGCATCGGAGCCCTTGTTGATGCCAACGAACACCGCCCCCACGACCAGCGTGGCGCCAAGAACGGCGTTCATGTCGGCGTTCAGAAGCGCGGTGGTCAGGTAATTGCCGATACCGGGCCAGCTGAACACGGTTTCGATCATCACCGAGCCCTCGAGCAGCCCAGCATAGGACAGGCCAATGACGGTCAGCAGCTGCACCCGGATCGGCCGAAAGCCGTGGCGCCACAGGATCACCCGTTCCGGCGCGCCCTTGACGCGGGCGGTGGTGATGAATTCCTGCCCCAGCTGTTCCAGCATGAAGGACCGGGTCATCCGCGCGATATAGGCCAGCGAAAAGAACCCAAGGATCGAGGCCGGCAGCACGATATGCGACAGGGCAGATCGGAAGCTGTCCAGATCGCCCGCCAGCAGCGAATCCACCAGCAAAAGCCCCGTGCGCACCGGCACAATGCCATCAAGGAACAGGTCGATCCGCCCCGGACCGCCCACCCAGCGCAGTTTCGCATAGAACAGCACCAGCCCGACCAGCCCCAGCCAGAAGGCCGGAATGGCATAGCCTGCAAGACCGACAACGCGGATCACCTGATCCAGCCACGACCCTTGCCGCGCGGCAGCCCAGACCCCCATCGGCACGCCCAGAACGACGCCGATCAGGATGCCGATGGTTGCCATTTCCAGCGTCGCCGGAAAGACGCGCGCCAGATCGTCGACCACCGCGCGCCCGGTGCTGATGGAATTGCCCAGATCGCCCTGCACGACCGCGCCGACATAGCGGGCGAATTGCACGATCAGCGGATCGTCCAGCCCCATGGCGAGGCGCGTCGCCTCATAGGTTTCCTTGCTGGCCCGGTCACCCACCACGGCGATCACCGGGTCGATCGGCACCACGCGGCCGATCACGAAGGTGATCGCCAGCAGGCCAAGAAAGGTCAGGGCGACTGTCAGCAGGAACTGGACAGGCGGCAGCAATCGTCGGGTCAGGATCATCGGCGCAGCACCTCCGGGTTCGTGAAAGGCTAGCAAAGAATTTTTGACAGATCAAAATTTTTTTACTAGCCTCTGACTCGAGCCGAAGGAGAGCCCGATGTCGGAACCCTTGCGTCAGACCGAGCCCGTGCAGCCGCCTGCCTTTGGTGGCCGCATCCGCGAATTGCGCCGCAAGGCCGGTCTGACCTTGCAGACACTGGCCGATCAGGCGGGCATCTCGGTCGGGTTCCTCAGCCAGGTGGAACGCGACAAGGCGACGCCCAGCCTTGGCACGCTGGCCAGCCTTGCCAGTGCGCTGGGGGTGGAAATCGACGTGTTCATCGCGGCCCCCAGGCCCGCCGATGCGGTGACACGGGCCGGCGAGCGCACGCGCTTTGCCATTGCCGACAGCTCGCTCGCCTATGAGCGGGTGACGACCACCCTGCCCGGCGGCACGCTGACCTCGCTGATCGTGCATGTGCCGCAGGGCTATACGTCGGAAATCGTCTCGCATGTCGGCGAGGAGCTGCTGGTGATCCTTGACGGCACGATCCGGCAGACGCTGGGCGATGCGGTGCTGGTGCTGCATGCGGGCGACAGCCTGCATTTCATGGGCGATACGCCCCATTCCTTTGCCAATATCGGGGATGGCCCGGCCCGGATGCTCTGGACCGGAACCTCGCCCCGCCTGATCGGACGATCCCCCGAACGCCCGTAGCGGGGACAAGCTGCGGCATTCAACAGACAGGAGAGGCCATGACCATTCTTGCCCCCAAAGCCCTGACGACCGCGCTGGCGGTCAGCCTGATCGCGCTGGCCAGTGCGCCCGCGCTGGCGGCGACGCCCGACAACGCGCTGGTGATCGCGCAGAACATCGACGACATCGTCACCATCGACCCGGCGACCGCCTATGAATTCAGCTCGGGCGAATTCGTCACCAATGCCTATGACAAGCTGGTCGCCTATGATGCGACCGATCCCGAAAAGCTGGTCGGCCAGCTGGCCGAAAGCTGGACGGTGGACGTGCCGGCCAAGACCATCACCTTCAAGCTGCGCCCTGGCGTGACGTTTCATTCCGGCAACCCGCTGCGCGGGGCCGATGTGGTCGGCAGCTTCAAGCGCGTTCTGGTGCTGAACAAGGCGCCGGCCTTCATCCTGGGCAACCTGGGCTGGAAGGCTGACAACGTCGAGCAGATGGTGACGGCCGATGGCGACAGCGTCACGGTGAAATGGACCGGCGAATTCGCACCCTCGTTCGTGCTGAACGTGCTGGCGGCGGGTGTCGGCGCCATCGTCGACATGGAAACCGTGATGGCCAATGAGAAGGATGGCGATCTGGGCCATGCCTGGCTGAACCAGAACAGCGCCGGCACCGGCCCGTTCAAGCTGGTCAACTACCGCCCCGGCGAGGCGATGGTGCTCGAGGCGAACAAGGCCTATTTCAACGGTGCCCCGGCGATCCAGCGCGTGATGATCCGCCATGTGGCCGAGGCCGCGACCCAGCGCCTCTTGCTGGAATCGGGCGATGTGGACATGGCCAAGAACATGTCCCCCGACCAGGTCGCGGGCCTTGAAGGCAAGGCCGGGATCAAGGTTGCGACCTATCCGCAGACCGCCGTTCACTGGTTCAGCTTCAACCAGAAATACGAACCCCTCACCAACCCCGCCCTGTGGGAGGCCGCGCGCTATCTGGTCGATTACAAGGGCATGGCCGACAGCTTCCTCAAAGGTCAGATGCAGGTGCATCAGGCGTTCTGGCCTGCAGGTTTCCCCGGCGCGCTGAACGACACGCCCTTCAGCTATGACCTTGAAAAAGCCAAGAAGATCCTGGCCGATGGGGGCGTGAAGACGCCGCTCAAGATCGAGCTGGACGTGATCAACTCGGCCCCGTTCACCGATATCGCCGCCAGCTTGCAACAGACCTTTGCCCCGGCAGGGATCAACTTTGACATCCTGCCGGGCACCGGCGCGCAGGTGATCACCAAATACCGCGCCCGGACCCATCAGGGGATGCTGCTGTATTGGGGCCCTGACTTCATGGACCCGCATTCGAACGCCAAGGCCTTTGCCTATAACGCCGACAATGCGGACGACAAATACGTCTCGACCACGACCTGGCGCAACGCCTGGATGCCGCCTGAATCGGTGAACAAGGCGACGCTGGCGGCCCTGGCCGAACAGGATGCCGACAAGCGCAATGCGATGTATGTCGATCTGCAAAAGCAGATGCAGGAAAAATCGCCCTACGTCATCATGTTCCAGGCGGTGAAACAGGTCGCGATGGCTGACAAGGTGCAGGGCTATGTCAACGGCCCTTCGGCGGCCTTTGTCTTCTATCGCCTTGTCGAAAAGAAATAAGACCCCGGCCGGGCGCCCCATGCGCCCGGCCCTTTTCCTGACGGACCCCCAGACATGACCGATACCCCCGACGCCGTCTTCGCGGCCCTTCACAAGGCGGCTGCGGCTGCCCATGGCGCCAAGCTGTTCACCGTCACGGTGATGGACCGGGCCGCAGGCCTTGTGCGGCGCGGCTATACCTCGCATCCGGTGGAATATCCGACGACCGCGACCAAGAAGATGGGCGGGAACGGCAGCGAATGGTCCGATCTGGTGATCGGGCGCGGCCAGCCCTTCATCGCCAATACGACGCCCGAATTCGCGCGCTATTTCGCGGATCACGAAACCATCACCGCGATCGGCTGCGCCTCGGCCATGAACATCCCGGTGCTGAAAGGTGGTCAGGTCGTGGGCACGGTGAACATTCTGGACAAGGAAAACCACTTCACCCCGCAGGTCGCGGCCGATTTTGTCGCCCTGGTCGAGGCACACCGCCCCGCCCTTCTGGCCGCCATGGCGCAGGTTCCCATGGGGGATGCAGCATGACCCGGCTGGACCGTCTGCGCGAGCGCATGGCGGCGACCGGCACCTCGCTGGTGGCGCTGGCGCCGGGGGCACATATGCAGTGGCTGCTGGGCTTTGCCCCCCACCCCGATGAGCGCGCCTGCATCCTGCTGGTCGGCCCCGAAAAGGCAGGCTTTGTCATGCCGGTGCTGAACGCGGGCGATGCGCGCCAGCACACAGACCTGCCGTTCTGGGACTGGGCCGATGCCACCGGCCCCGTCGCTGCCGTACAGGCCGCGCTGGATGCGGTGGCGCCCGCGCCTGCCCGCATCTCGCTGGACGAGGCGATGCGGGCCGACCACGCGCTGCTGCTGCTCGACAACCTGCAGAACTGCGCGCGCGGCTTTGCCGCTGAAACGGTCGGCGCGCTGCGGATGATCAAGGACGCGGCCGAGTTGGCGGCGCTGGAGGAAAACGCCCGCATTGCCGACAAGGCTCAGGCCGCCCTGCGCGCGGGGATCCGCGATGGCATCACGGAATCCGAACTGGCCGCAATCGCCCGCGCGGCCTTTGCCGCCGAAGGGGCCCAGCCGACCTTTGCCATTGTCGGGGCCGGGGTGAATTCCTCGTTCCCGCATCACCATACCGGCAGCACCGAGGTGCGGCCCGGCCAGCCCATCGTCTGCGATATCGGCGGGGCCAAGGCGGGCTATAATTCCGACATCACCCGCATGGCCTGTCTTGGTGCGCCGCCCGAAGGCTATGCCGAGGTTCATGCCGTGGTGAATGCCGCCGTCGAGGCCGCGCTGGCCGCGATCCGCCCGGGCGTTGCGGCGAGCGCGGTGGACAAGGCCGCGCGCGGGGTGATCGTGGCGGCGGGCTATGGCGATTATTTCACCCATCGCACCGGCCATGGCCTGGGATCCGAGGTCCACGAGCCGCCCTACATGACCGGCACCAACGATCTGCTGCTGGAAGAAGGCATGGTCTTTACCGTCGAGCCCGGCATCTACCTGCCCGGCCGCTTCGGCATCCGGCTCGAGGAAGTGGCGGTCGTCACCGCAACCGGCGTGCGCATCCTGTCGGGCCTGCCCCGCGATCTGCATATCGCCTGAGCAAAGGGCCCGGCCTTGCGGCCGGGCCCCCTCTGTCAGACCCGTTCGGGTCAGGTCTTGGGCGCCTCATATTCCGGCATCGCCTTGAGCTGCTCCTCGGTCAGGTCCGACATGGCGATCAGCTCGCCATCGGCGTTCGAGAACACGGCCACCTGATCGAAGCTCAGCTTCACGCGGTGCTCGCCCATCCCCAGAAAGCCGCCGACATCGGCAATCAGACCCATGGCCCGACCATCGGCGCCCAGTTCGACATCGGCGATTTCGCCAATCGTGTCGCCCTCGGGGCCCTTGACCTCGATGCCCTGCATCTGCTCGGCAGTGATGGCAGCCACATCGGGCACCGCGACAAAGCCTTGGGGTGCGGCCATGGTCGCGGCAACATCGGCGCCCGCGGTGCCAGAGATGACAGCCCCGGTGCCGGTGGTGGCATCCGCGCTGGTCCCGGCCGAAACCCCGGCGCCGGTCGTGCCGACCGACACCTCGGCCCCGGTCCCGCCCGAGACGGTTGCGGTCTGAGCGAACGCGGGGGCCGAGAGCAGCAGCGCCGAAGCGATCAGAAGCGAAGCTTGACGTTTCATGGGTAACTCCTTTGGTCTTGCGTCGCACGAACGGTCTTGCTCATGCATGTCGGAACAACGCCCCGCCCATCACCCGGATCCAGGGATTTTCCCGTTTGCCGCGAAACCGGCGGTTTTGGCGGGCCACCGCCGAAACGCGCAACATCCATGCGCAAGGCTTTGCCAAGGCACGAAAAAGCGCGGAACCATGATGCCAGATGCAAAACGGGCGGCCCAAGGGGCCGCCCGCATGGGTTGCAAGGTGCTGCGGCTCAGGCCAGGGGCTGGGCCCGTTCGACCAGCGTTGCAAAGAAGGACGCCCCGACCGGCGCCGCATCGTCGTTGAAGTCGAAGGCGGCATGATGCAGCCCTGCGCCAGGTCCGGTGCCCAGGAACAGATAGGCGCCGGGTCGCGCTTCCAGCATGTAGCTGAAATCCTCTGCCCCCATCTCGCGGTCGGCGCGGGCATCGACCAGCGTCTCGCCCGACACCTCGCGCGCGACGCTGGCGGCGAATTCGGTTTCCTCGGCATGGTTGACGGTGGGCGGATAGCCGCGTTCATAGACCAGCTCGGCCACCACCCCATAGGCCGAGGCATGGCCGTTGATCAGCTCGCGGAACCGCCGTTCGGCCAGATCGCGGACGGCGGGGGTAAAGCTGCGGATCGTGGCGCAGAACCACGCCTCCTCGGGGATGATGTTCGAGGCCGTGCCGGAATGGATCTGCGTGACCGAGATCACCAGGCTGTCGATGGCCGAGGTGTTGCGCGAGACAATGGATTGCAGCGCGCCGATCATGCCGACGGCGGCGATGATCGGGTCCACCGTTTCATGCGGGGTCGCACCATGCCCGCCGCGCCCGCGCAGCCGCACCCAGGCGGTATCGACCGCGGCCATGATCGGCCCCGGCGTCGTGATGAACTTGCCAAAGGGCACATTGGGCGCATTGTGGATGCCATAGACCTGCGAGATGCCGAAGCGATCCATGATGCCTTCCTTCACCATCACCTCGCCGCCACCGCCATCTTCCTCGGCAGGCTGAAAGATCAGCGCGACCCGGCCGGCGAAACGGCGCGTCTCGGCCAGGTATTTCGCCGCGCCCAGCAGCATGGTGACATGCCCGTCATGCCCGCACGAATGCGCGCGGCCCGGAACGGTGCTGGCATGGGCGACACCGCTGGTTTCCTCGATCGGCAGGGCGTCCATGTCGGCGCGCAGGCCGATGGTCGGCCCCGGTCCCTGCCCGTCGATGATTGCCACGATCCCGGTGCTGGCAATGCCGGTGTGGATTTCGTCCACCCCGATCTCGCGCAGGCGCTCGGTGATATAGGCCGCAGTTGCATGGCACTCGAAGCCGAGTTCCGGATGGGCGTGCAGATGCCGTCTCCAGGCCTTCATCTCGGCGGCGTAGCCGGCAATGCGGTTGAGGACGGGCATCATGGACTCCTGTGGCTGTTCCCGGATAATCCCTGACAGAACCCGAAAACCAAGGAAGCCGCAATGCCCGCAGCCGGTCACGATCCGATCATCTTCGACCCCGAAGCCGGGATCGCGCGGCTGCTGGCGATCATGGCGGCGCTGCGCGACCCCGAAAGCGGCTGTCCCTGGGATCTCGAACAGAGCTTCGCCACCATCGCCCCCTATACGATCGAAGAGGCGCACGAGGTGGCCGATGCCATCGCCCGCGAGGCCTGGGACGAATTGCCCGGCGAATTGGGCGATCTGCTGTTGCAGGTGGTGTTTCATGCCCGGATGGCCGAGGAAGACGGCCGCTTTGATTTTGCCGCCGTCGTGCGCGCCATCAGCGACAAGATGGTCGCGCGCCATCCCCATGTGTTCGGATCCGAAAGCCGCGACAAGACACCCGAGCAGCAGACCGCCGACTGGGAGGCGCTGAAGGCGCGCGAGCGGGGCCGCGCCGGGGTGCTGGACGGGGTGGCGCTTGGCCTGCCTGCGCTGACGCGCGCGGTCAAGCTGCAGGCACGCGCGGCGCGGGTGGGCTTTGACTGGCCCGAGGTGGCGCAGGTGGTCGACAAGGTGGCCGAAGAGGCGCGCGAGCTGGTCGAGGCGCGCGACACATTGACGCCCGAGGCGCTGGCCGAGGAATACGGGGATCTGATGTTCGTGATGGCCAACCTGGCCCGGCATCTGAAGATCGACCCCGAAGCGGCGCTGCGCGCTGCAAATGCCAAGTTCACCCGCCGCTTTGCCCATATCGAGGCGCGGCTGGCCGAACAGGGCAAGCGCCCCGAGGACAGCACGCTGGAGGAGATGGACGGCTACTGGAACGAGATCCGCGCCGCAGATCGCGCCGCCAAATAGCTTGAGTGTTTTTCTCAAATATATTGACCTGAGTGAATAAGTCAGGTTAATGCCAGGAAAGACCCAAGAGGAGGCCCTCATGTCGATCCGTATCAAACTGCTTGCAACCGCCGCCGTTCTGGCCGCAGCGCCCGCCCTGGCCGACGAGGTGAATGTCTATACCACCCGTCAGGCGTTCCTGATCGAGCCGGTGATGGACGCCTTCACCAAGGAAACCGGAATCGCGGTCAACCTGGCCTTTGTCGAAAAAGGTCTGGTCGAGCGGTTGAAGTCCGAGGGCGATCGCTCGCCGGCGGATCTGGTGATGACGGTCGACATTGCCAACCTGAACCAGATCGTCGAGGCCGGTGTCCTGCAGCCGGTGGACAGCAAGGTTCTGAAGGACTCGATCCCGGCCAACCTGCGCAGCCCCGACGATCTGTGGTTCGCGCTGACGACGCGCGCGCGTGTCGTCTTTGCCTCGAAAGAGCGCGTGAAGGACGGCGAGGTCACGACCTATGAGGATCTGGCCTCGGACAAGTGGAAGGGCCGGATCTGCACCCGCGCCGGCGTGCATGACTATAACCTTGCCCTGCTGGCAGCCGTGATCGCGCATCATGGCGAGGCGGCGGCCAAGGAGTGGGCGGCCGGCGTCAAGGCAAACCTTGCCCGCAAGCCCGAAGGCAACGATCGCAGCCAGGTCAAGGCGGTCTGGGCCGGCGAATGCGACATCAGCCTGACCAACACCTATTACATGGGGGCCATGCTGGCCGACCCCGAACAGAAGGCCTGGGCCGATTCGGTGCGCATCGTCTTTCCGACCTTTGAAAATGGCGGCACGCATGTGAACGTGTCCGGCATCGCGATGACGAAAGCGGCCCCGAACAAGGCAGCCGCGCAGAAGCTGATGGAGTTCCTGGTCTCGCCCGAGGCGCAGGCGATCTATGCCGAGAAGAACACCGAATATCCGGTGCTGCCCGGCGCGAAACTGTCCGAGCTGGTGGAAAACTGGGGCAGCTTCACGCCCGATACGATCGATCTGACCGACCTGGCCAAACTGCGCCCGACCGCGCTGAAGATCATGGAAGAAGTCGGCTACGACGACTGAGGCCGGTGCACACAGCATGAGTTCCCCCCGCTGGCGCAGGCCGGCGGGGTTTTTCATGGTCTGATCGCGGCAATGGCCGGGCCGCGAGGGATGCGCTCCCGCAGTCTTGCGCCGCCCTGGGGGGCGGCACAAGACCTTGGGCCGGGCGCCGCGCGTGCCGCGCGGCGTGCCTCCGGCGGGGGTATTTGGAAAAAGGCAAAGGGAAAGGAGCGGGCAGTTCCGGGCGGATGGCGGCGCGGCATGGACGATCGCGTGCACGCCTTTTAAGGAGGAGGCATTGCTGGAGGATCGCATGACCCTTGCCCGTTCGCTTGTGCTGGCTGCCATTGCCGGTCTGGCCATCGCCTTTCCGGTCGCCTGGTTCGCGCCGCTGATGACGGTCAAGGTGAAGCTGGCATTCTGGGCGTCGGGGACGGATGTGTCGCTGATCTCGACGCTGCAATCGCTGTGGGCCGAGGCGCCGGGGCTGGCGCTGGTGCTGAGTTTCCTGACGCTGGCGGCGCCTTTGCTGAAGCTGCTGGGCATGGGTCTGATGCTGACCGGCCTTTTGTCACCGCGGGCCGAGGGCGCGCTATGGTTGCTGGGGCGGCTGGCCATGGCGGATGTGTTCCTGATCGTGGTCTACATGGCGCTGTTCAAGGGGATCGACGCGGGCACGATCACCCCGCAATGGGGGCTTTGGGCCTATACCGGGGCGGTGCTGGGATCGCTTGGGGCCTCGCTGGCCATGGGGCGCTTGCCCCGGCCACACGGGATTGGCACAACGGGCGCATGAGCAAGACAGCCGCCAGTTTCACCTGCACCGAATGCGGTGCGAGCTATCGCAAATGGGCCGGGCGGTGCGACGCCTGCGGCGCCTGGAACAGCATCGTCGAGGAGGCGCCGCTGTCCAAGGGGCCGGGCCCCAAGGCGCTGACCGCCCGGGGCAAGACCGTGCCGCTGACCGATCTGGCCGGCGAAGATGCGCCGCTGCCGCGCCTGGCCAGCGGGATGGGCGAGTTCGACCGCGTGCTGGGGGGCGGGCTGGTTCCGGCCTCGGCCATTCTGGTGGGGGGCGATCCGGGGATCGGCAAATCCACGCTGCTGTTGCAGGCCACGGCCAGCTTTGCCCGGGCAGGCGCCAAGGTGCTGTATATATCCGGCGAGGAGGCATCGGCCCAGGTGCGGATGCGGGCGCAGCGGCTGGGGCTGGCGGATGCGCCGGTGCAGCTGGGCGCCGAGACGGCGCTGCGCGACATCCTGACCACGCTGGATGCCGAGCGCCCGGCGCTGGCGGTGATCGATTCGATCCAGACGATGTGGCTCGATACGGTGGACAGCGCGCCCGGATCGGTCAGCCAGGTGCGCGCCGCCGCCCATGAGCTGGTGACCTTTGCCAAGCGCCGGGGTGTTGCGGTGATTCTGGTCGGCCATGTCACCAAGGAAGGCCAGATCGCCGGGCCGCGGGTGGTCGAGCATATGGTCGATACCGTGCTGTACTTCGAGGGCGAGCGCGGGCACCAGTTCCGCATCCTGCGCAGCGTCAAGAACCGTTTTGGCCCTGCCGACGAGATCGGCGTCTTCGAGATGACCGGCGCGGGCCTTTCTGAGGTCGCGAACCCTTCGGCGCTGTTCCTGTCTTCGCGCGATGCGCCGGCACCGGGATCGGCGGTCTTTGCCGGGATCGAGGGCACACGCCCGGTGCTGACCGAGATTCAGGCCCTGGTCGCCCCGGCCCCGCCCGGATCGCCGCGGCGCACGGTGGTCGGTCTTGATTCGGGGCGATTGTCCACCATTCTGGCCGTGCTTGAGGCGCGGTGCGGCATTCCCTTTGCCGGCATGGATGTGTTCCTGAATGTGGCCGGGGGCCTGCGGGTGGCGGAACCTGCGGCTGACCTTGCCGTCGCTGCCGCGCTTTTGTCGGCGCGCGAGGATGTGGCCCTGCCGCCCGACATGGTGCTTTTCGGAGAGATTTCCCTGTCGGGTGCCTTGCGACCCGTCGGCCAGACGGAAAATCGGTTGAAAGAGGCGCAGAAACTTGGTTTCTCACAGGCGGTCGTGCCTGCCCGCTCGCGCCTTGGCGCTGTTGACGGAATAAGGGTGCGTGAAATGGCCGACCTGACGGCGGTCGTGGGCGAAATGTTCGGCGCGGGTTGACCGGCCACAGGGGGCATCGTCCCTCGGGGAGTTTGTGTATGGAAGGCTTCACCCTGATCGACGCGGTGGTCGCCGTCGTCATCGTGCTGTCGGCGATCCTTGCCTATTCGCGGGGGCTGGTGCGCGAGGTGCTGGCGATTGCAGGCTGGATCGGTGCCGCGGTGCTGGCCTTTGTCTTTGCCGCGCAGGCCGAGCCGCTGATCCGCGAGCTGCCGGTGGTGGGCGAGTTCCTGCGCGACAGTTGCGAGCTGTCGCGCCTTGCGGCCTTTGCAGCGGTCTTTGCGGTCGGCCTTATCCTGATGGCGCTGTTCACGCCGCTGTTTTCCTCGCTGGTGCAACGCTCGGTGCTGGGGGGCGTCGATCAGGGCCTTGGCTTCCTGTTCGGGGTGCTGCGCGGCGTCATTCTGGTGGCGGTGGCCTTTGTGGTCTACGACCGCGCGATTGCCTCGAATTCCATTCCCATGGTGGACAATTCGCGGTCAGCCAAGGTGTTCGCCTCGTTCCAGCAATCGCTGGAAAGCAAGATCCCGTCCGATGCGCCCGGCTGGATCGTGCAGCAATATGAAAACCTGATGGGCGATTGCTCGGCCCTCCGGACGGCACCGGCCGCGACCACCGCGCCGGCCAGCGGCAACTGATCGTGCCGCAATGCGGCAGTCGTGACGTGACAGCCGGGTGACAAGGCGTTAAGGAGGGCGCGAGCGACGCGCGGATTCGGAGCCCTCCCATGACACTGCTGCCCGGCACCCCCTTCGACTGTCTTGCTGATGGCGACAAGCTGAAGGAGGAATGCGGGATTTTCGGCGCGATCGGCCTGGCCGATGCCGCGAATTTCGTGGCCCTTGGCCTTCATGCCCTGCAACATCGCGGACAAGAGGCGGGGGGCATCGTCTCCTATGACCCGGTCGACGGGTTCAACTCGGCCCGCCGCTTTGGCTATGTGCGCGACAACTTCACCCGTGCCGATGTCATGGCCACCCTGCCCGGCACGCTGGCCATCGGCCATGTGCGCTATTCGACCGCAGGGTCCAAGGGCGCGACGGCCATCCGCGACGTGCAGCCCTTTTTCGGCGAATTCGCCATTGGCGGCTGTGCCATCGCGCATAACGGCAACCTGACCAACGCTGCCCGCCTGCGCAAGGATCTGATCGAGCGCGGGGCGATCTTCCAGTCGTCCTCGGACAGCGAATGCATCATCCACCTGATGGCGCGGTCCATGCAGAAGACCCAGGCAGAGCGGCTGAAAGACGCGCTGCGCCTGGTCGAAGGCGCCTTTTCAGTGATCGCCATGACCCGCACCAAGCTGATGGGGGTGCGCGACCCGCTGGGCGTGCGCCCGCTGGTCCTTGGCCGTCTGGGCGAGGGCTGGGTTCTGGCGTCCGAGACCTGCGCGCTGGACATCATCGGTGCCGATTTCGAACGCGAGATCGAACCGGGCGAGATGGTGGTGATCGAGGATGGCGTCGTGCAGTCCACCCGCCCCTTTGCCCCGGCAAAATCTCGGTTCTGCATCTTTGAGCAGGTCTATTTCAGCCGTCCCGACAGCATCATCGGTGGCCGCTCGGTCTATGAGACGCGCCGTCAGATCGGCGTCGAGTTGGCCCGCGAGGCGCCGGTGGATGCCGATCTGGTCTGCCCGGTCCCCGACAGCGGCACCCCGGCGGCCATCGGCTTTGCGGCGGAATCGGGCATTCCGTTCGGCCTTGGCATCACGCGCAACCAGTATATGGGCCGCACCTTCATCGAACCGACCGATGCGATCCGCAACATGGGCGTGCGGCTGAAGCTGAACGTCAACAAGTCACTGATCCGTGGCAAGCGGGTGATCCTGGTCGACGATTCCGTCGTGCGCGGCACCACCAGCCGCAAGATCAAGGACATGATCCTGGATGCCGGCGCCGCCGAGGTGCATTTCCGCATCGCCTCGCCCCCCACGGCCTGGCCCTGCTTCTATGGGGTCGACACACCCGAACGCTCGAAACTCCTCGCCGCCACCATGACCGAGGACGAGATGCGCGACTGGATCGGCGTCGATTCGCTGCGCTTCATCACGCTGGACGGGCTCTATCGCGCGGCCGGCGAGCCGAATGGCCGCGATCCTGCCGCCCCGCGCTATTGCGATGCCTGTTTCTCGGGGGAATACCCCATCGCCCCGACCGACAAGCTTGCCGAAGGGTTCGAGATGAAGACCGCGGCGGAATGATCCCGCCCCGTCTGCGAGGCGGGCCGCGACCGGTGGGGGCCCCCCTCGCGCACCGCATGTGCCAGGTCACACCCGCACTGCGGCGCCCCTCGCCCGTCCACCGCTTCTTTCATCTGTCCTGAAATATCCCACGGGGGTCCGGGGGTGTGAAACCCCCGGCGCTCTGTGCCAGAACCTGCGAAAGCCGATCCCATGACCCAGCCCAAGATCGCCCTCGTCACCGGCGCCTCGCGCGGCCTTGGCGCTGCCATGGCGGAAACGCTAGCAGCGCGCGGCTGGCAGGTGGTGGCCGTCGCCCGCACCACCGGCGGGCTGGAAGAGGTGGACGACCGCGTCAAGGCGCTTGGCCTGCCCGGTGCCGGTGCGCTGACGCTGGCCCCGATGGACATCGGCAATGATGATGCGATGCGCCACTTGTGCCGGTCCGTGTTCGACCGCTGGGGCCATGTCGATCTGTGGGTCCATGCCGCGATCCACGCGGCGCCGCTGGCCCCGGCCGGGCATATCGATCCCAAGGACTGGGACAAGTCGGTCGCGATCAACCTGCGCGCCACCGGCCTTCTGATCCCGATGGTGGAACCCCTGTTGCGCGCCGCCCCCTCGGGCGGCACGGCGCTGTTCCTGGACGACCCGCGCGGCGGACAGAAGTTCTTTGGCGCCTATGGCACGACCAAGGCCGCCCAGATCCAGCTGGCCCGCAGCTGGCAGGCCGAAACCCTGCGCACCGGCCCGCGCATCCTGATCGAGACCCCGGCCCCCATGGCCACCGCCACCCGCGCCCGCTTTTTCCCCGGCGAGGACCGCAGCACCCTCGCCCATCCGCGCGACGAGGCGGCAAGGCTGCTTTCCATCCTCTGACCCCCTGCCCCCGCGGGGACGGCGGCACCGCGCCAGATGCTGGTGGAACGGATGGACCAGCCAATCCGCCACATCGGACGGCCGTCATGGCGATCCGCTATGAGCAACCCAAGATCGCCCGGAAACGGATCCCGCGTATCTCGGCCGTGATGAAATGGCCATCGGCCAAAACCATCGCGCCGACAATCCCGGGTCGGCAAGTGTCCTGGCCCTGCCCGTTGTTTCTGCGCGATCCCGCGGCAAGGCGCATCGCAAGGCTCTTCCCTATGGCGAAGTCGCAGCCTGCATCGCCAAAGTCCAGGGAACAGACGCATGGGCGTCCATGAAACTGGCGCTGGGGTTCCTCGTCCTGACCGCCGCGCGTTCTGGTGACGTGCGCGGCGCAAGATGGGGGAAGATCGGACCGGACGCGAAGGTCGGGACGGTCCCGGCAGGACGCATGAAAATGGGCAAGGCCCATGCTGCCCCCTGTCACCCCGCGCTGTCGCTATCCTCAAGCCATGCCTGCGGTAGGTCTTTATGTTTGGCGAGATCTGACAGCGCACCTTCCATTGACGCTGGCGGCCGAGGCTGTGTGGAAACGCGGCGGCGACGTCAGGGGCGTGGGTGATCGCAGCATTTCCGGAGATCAGGTTCGCAATGAGGGCACATCGCGTTCACCGCGCGTCTGGGACCGGGTTCTGACGTCCGATGGTCGGCCCGACGTAGCGCAGAATGATGCAGATCACCCCTGCATGGCCCGCATCAGCCCTTTGACGCCGAGCAGGGCGACCATTCGCTTGATGTTGTAGGCCAGAACGTTCAGTGCCATCTCGCTGCGGACGTTCTTCAGCCTGCGCGTCAGGAAATGGGTGCCGCCCATCCACGCCTTGATCGTGCCGAACGGATGCTCGACGGTGCAACGGCGTAGGGTCATGTAGTCTGGGTCGCGCCCCAGACGGCTGTCCATGTCGTCGACCAGATCCTCGCGCTCCCAGCGTGAAATCCGCCGCTCGTTGCCGGTCGTGCAATGGGTCCGGTGCGGGCAGGTCTTGCATCCGTTGATCCAGTATCGCCGGATCGGGATGCCGCGTTCCTCGGTCGTGTAGCGGCAGGTCAGGTCTTCGCCAGCCGGGCAGACATAGACGTCCCGTTCGGCGTCGTAGACGAAGTCCGCCTTCACATACATGCCCTTGGCCGCATTGCCCGATGTGGCCGGCCGCGGCAAGGTCGTCGTGATGTCCGCCTCATGGCAGGCGAGGATCTCCGGGCCGCTGAAATAGCCCTTGTCGGCGATGGCATGCAGGTCGTCCCGCGCAAGGGCCGCCTTAGCCGCGATAGCCATCGGGCTGAGCTGTTCGCGGTCGAAGCCCTGATTGGTGACCTCATGCGCGACGATGAGATGGGTCTCGGCATCGACAGCACTCTGCACATTGTAGCCGACCAAGCCGCTGTTCCGCGCGCTGGTCGCCATCGAGCGGGCGTCGGGGTCGGTCAGGGAGATCTGGCCGTCCGGCGCGTCGGCCAAAACCTTGTCCATCTCCTTGAGCCGCGCGATCTCCTGCCGGATGCGGCCATAGCGGCGGGACAGGTGCTCGACCTTCCCAGCCCTGGCCTCGCCTTCCTCCTGCCGATCGATGCGGATCATCTCGGTGATGTAGCGGTCGACATCGGCCTCGAGATGGGCGATGCGGCTGACGATCTTGCCCTTGGTGAAATTCTTGTCGCGGTTGTTCACCGCCTTGAACTTGCTGCCGTCGATGGCCACGCAATCGCCCTTCAGCGTGCCGATCCTGCGGCAAAGCTCGACGAATTGCGCGCAGACCTTGCGGACGCCCACGCCGTTGTCGCGCCGGAAGTCCGCGATGGTCTTGTGATCCGGCATGAGCTTGCCGGTCAGCCACATGACCTCGACATTGCGCCCAGCCTCGCGCTCCAGCCTGCGGCTCGACGGGATGCGGTTCAGGTAGCCATAGATGAACAGCTTGAGCAGCGCCGCAGGGTGATAGCCGGGCCGTCCAGTCCTCGCGGGGGCCGAGCGGGCGAAACCAAGACGCTGCAGATCCAGCTCTTCGACGAAGAGATCCACGACGCGGACAAGGCTGTCTTCTCCGATCCAGTCGTCCAGCCGATCCGGGAAAAGCACCGACTGGCCGCGATCAACGCCCTCGATGAAACCCGCCATGCCTGCCTCCGCCTGACCTGCCGAAGTCTACCACAGAGAGCAGTTTCCACACAGCCTCGGCCCATGGCGGCCGCTTGCCCTGGAGACCGGACGCAGCATTCTCTGACCCGCGCCATCGGCGACTGGATCAGCTTCCACAACACCAGACGCCCGCATCAGGCGCTGGACACAAAAAACCCAGCGCTGAGGCATTCGCTCTAGCAGCTTAACCGGTGCAGATGCCGCTGGGTCGATGCACTTTGTCGCAAAAGGCAACCTGACCGCAGCCTGATTTGTTCCTTGGCAGTCCCGCTTGTTCTTGCGAGAACTGGGGGATGCAATGGAACAGCTTGATGCGATCTCCGCTCAATCCATTGGCTCTGTTGACAATTTTCATGTAGATTGGCGCACCCGACAGGATTCGAACCTGTGACCTCTGCCTTCGGAGCAATTAATCGTGGCCTATCCGAAATGCGCGACGCAGCACGCCACGGCACGCTAACATATTAAAATCGCTTGTGTTTAAGCTCGCTCGTCGTCGAAACCAGTAGCCGCAACTACTCCGTAGCTTTCGCCCGACTGCTTACGTGGTGCTTACGCGGCTCAGTTGCTCTGATGACGAGGTTGATGATGCCAAAGATCACAAAACGGCTGGTTGAAAGCGTTAAGAGCCAGAAGAAGGACTACGTCGTCTGGGACAGCGACCTGCCTGGCTTCGGGTTGCGTGTTTTCGCTTCTGGGAAGCGCAGCTACGTGATCCAGTATCGCCGTGACGGACGGTTGCGCCGCTATACGATTGGCCTCCACGGTATCTGGACTGCCGAAACAGCCAGACGAGAGGCCAAGGTCCAGCTAGGGCGCGTCGCTCAGGGCGATGATCCGGCCGAAGAGCGCCACGAAGACCGACAGGCCATGACCGTGCAACAGCTCTGTGAGCGCTACGTCGAAGACCTGCACGCCGGCCTCATCCTCGGGAAACGTGGGCAGCCCAAGAGACCATCAACGGTCTCCACCGATATCGGGCGGATCAATGGGCATATCATCCCGCTGATCGGCAAGAAGTGGGTGCGTGATCTGACCAAAGTGGATGTTACGAAGATGATGAATGACATCATCCTCGGCAAAACCCGCGCTACGCGAAAGACCAAAAAGCTAAGGGGCAAGACGATCTTGTGGGGTGGCCAGGGCACAGCAACCCGGGCGGTCGGCTTGCTGGGCGGTATCCTCACCTATGCTTCGGAGGCGGGCATCGTCGACACGAACGTCGCGCATGGCATCAGGAAGCCCAAAGATCGCGTTCGCGACCGGCGTCTGACACACAGCGAGTATCAGTTGATGGGTAAGATTCTGGACAAGGCCGAGCGGGATGAAAACCTCGCCACCATGGT
>NZ_AUCM01000004.1 GCF_000429765.1 Gemmobacter nectariphilus DSM 15620
AACGGCTGGCCGAAGCCGAAATCGACCTTTCAGCAGGCACCGTCGGTGACGCCTACGACAATGCGCTGGCCGAATGCGTGATTGGCCTGTTCAAGACCGAAGTCATCAACCAGATCGGCCCTTGGAAATCGATGCGCGAAGTCGAATGGGAAACCCTGAAGTGGGTCGATTGGTATAACAACCGTCGCCTGCTCGGACCCATCGGATACATCCCGCCCGCAGAAGCAGAGGAGGCGTTCTATGCAAACCTGAACACACTCGATATGGTCGCCTAGTCATTGAACAAACCACCCTCCGGTAAACCCGGGGCGGTTCAAGATCCAGTGAAAAGGACTTCTCGGAGCGAATGGCTCTGTTGCACAAATCGGCTGGTGGTCGGAACTTCCCCATCCCCGGACAGACTTATCCTGTGACTTCCGTGATGGGCGTGCCGAGGGCGGTGAAGCCGTTCAGCACGGCGACGCGGACCTGGAACTCGGCGACCTGACGATCGAACTCGCGTGCGGACAGGCGCTGGCCCAGCAACTTAACGCAGTGCATCTTGGTCTCGGCCCGGCTTCGGCGGTGATAGCCGCTCCATCGTCGCCAGATTGTCCGCCCGACACGCTTCGATGTGCGCAGGATTTCGTTGCGTGCGACAGCCCCGGCGGTGTCGGGTTTCCAGGGCTTGGCATTCTTGCGGGGCGGAATGATGGCGACGGCCCCACGGGCGGCGATGGCATCATGGCACTTGCGGGTATCGAAGGCGCCGTCGGCGGTGACGCTGGCGATCTCCTGGTCGCGCGGGATCTGGTCGAGCAGCTCGGGCAGCATGGGCGCGTCGCCCACGTCGCTGGTCGTGAACTCGGCGGCTCGGATTTCCAGTGATTTCTCGTCGATCCCGATGTGGATCTTGCGCCAGACCCGGCGTTTGGAGTCGCCGTGCTTGCGGGCGTTCCACTCCCCTTCGCCCTCAACCTTGATGCCGGTGCTGTCGACCAGCAGGTGCAGCGGTCCATCCGATCCCCGGTAGGGGATGTTGACCTTCAGGGTCTTCTGGCGCCGTGACAGCGTGCTGAAGTCAGGCACAGCCCAGTCCAGACCGATCAGCCGCAACAGGCTTTCGACGAAGCCGGCCGTCTGTCTGAGCGCCATCCCGAACAGCACCTTCATCGTCAGGCACGTCTGGATCGCCGCATCGCTGTAGGCGGGCTGGCCGCCGCGCTTTCCGGTCGGCGTGGCTTCCCAGGTCATGGCAGGATCGAACCAGATCGTCAGCGCGCCACGGCGCTTGAGCGCCTTGTTATACTCAGGCCAGTTTCTGGTCTTGTAGGCGGGGGGTGTGGGTCTGCTCATGCTCCGCAGCTACCACCTTGGATTCACGAGATGAATCCCTCACCAGATTTGTGCAACAGAGCCAGTATCCTGTCCCGAATCCACTTTTCGGAGAACGCGGGTCGCTTTCCTTTTTCACCCTCATCAAGGCGCAGGCCTCCAAGGGGCAGGGTGAGCCCAAGGCGCTTTTCTTCGTTGACCAGCTTCAGAACTTTGCCGAAGTGGTCCATGTTTTTGTTTGCGGTGCTGGGCGAAAGATCGTCAGCTTCGATTTTCTCGATCCACCAATCCCGAAACGCACGCACATCATCGCGGGTAAGATCTTCGAGTACCTTGTCCCCGACAACTTCAACGAAGTCGCGGTTTGCTTGTCGGATCGGTGCTTCCCACTTCCGCATCTGGGCATCCGACTTGCCTAGTCGCTTGTCGCGGGCAATCTCGAAATACAACTCAAGTGCTCGGGACACCGAGATTTTCGGTTCCGGAACCTTTCCGAGCAACGCAGCGGTCTCGACCTGGTCGGGCTGGCCCGCGACTTCCGGAATCGCTTCGATGCGCGCAAGAAGATCATCAGTCGGCAGGGCCAACACCTGGTCTTGCGGCAGATATGCGAGCCCATGGCGTTGTGCGATCCGCTTTGCTGCAGTGAATCTGCGTTCTGCATCGTCGCTCATGCCGTCCTGGCGAGCTTGCCAGGCATCGATCTGTGCTTGCCACGCGGCTGCGGCCTTCTTTTCTGCAAGCGTCAGCGAGTCCGTGTGCAGCGAAATCCAGATGGACTCCCGCTTCTCCACGTCCCCGAACTGCTTCGGGACACGGCGTTTAAGCCAGTAAACGCGGTTGCGAAGCAGGGGTTTCGTAGCCTTGGACATGTGCCGAATCTGCCGGGTTTTGGTCTATCCGGCAAGGCCCTGTGGGTAGCAAAATGGATCGCAAATTTCAGGCGCCCAGAACGCAAGAAGGCCGAGCTTTTCAGCCCGACCTTCATAACCACCAGATATTCTTGAAGAATTTCGTGGTGGGCGACCCTGGAATCGAACCAGGCATGGGTCTCCCCGGCGGAGTTACAGTCCGCTGCCGCACCTTGCAGCACGTCGCCCGACGCTGGCGGGGGAATACCCAAGGTGTCGGGGGGCGTCAAGGGCGGAAAATGCGCTCCTTCGCATAAGTTGGTGCCCCTTGCGCCCGCCCCTCTGGCGGCGCATGATTCCGCCGATCAGGAGAAGTCACATGAAGAAACCCGCCTGGGTCATCGACAAGGAACGCGCCAAGGCCGCCGCCGCGCAGGAAACGGTGTGGCTTTTCGGCCTGCACGCGGTGCGCGATGCGCTGATGAACCCGGCGCGCGACAAGCTGCGGCTGCTGGTGACCAAGAATGCCGCCGACAAGCTGGCCGAGGCGATCGCGGCCAGCGGCCTTGAGCCCGAGATGCAGGATGCCCGCAAGTTCCAGGCGCCCATCGACCCCGACTCGGTTCATCAGGGCGCCGCGCTGGAAGTGCGCCCGCTGGACTGGGGCCGGCTTGAGGATGTGGCGGCAGGCGGCGAAGGCAAGCCGCTGGTCGTGCTGCTGGACCGGGTGACCGATCCGCACAATGTGGGCGCGATCCTGCGCTCGGCCGAGGTCTTCGGCGCGCGCGCGGTCATCGCGCCGCGCCATCATTCGGCGCCGGAAACCGGCGCGCTGGCCAAGACCGCCTCGGGCGCGCTAGAACGTCAGCCCTATCTGCGGGTGACGAACCTCTCCGAGGCGATGGTTGCGCTGCGCGACATGGGCTATGTGCTGCTGGGCCTGGACGGGCAGGCGGACCGCACGCTGGCCAAAGGGGTGGCCGAGGCAAATGGCCGCCCGATCGGGCTGGTGCTGGGCGCCGAAGGGCCGGGCCTGCGCGAGAAGACCCGCGAGACCTGCGATGCCCTGGTGCGCATTCCCTATGGTGGCGGCTTTGGCTCGCTCAATGTCTCGAACGCTGCGGCCGTTTCGCTTTACGAGGCGACGCGCGGGGGCTGATCACACATGCGCGACATCCCTTACATCGCCGCCTGCGATGATTATCTTTGTGAGAGGACGCGGAACCGGAACTCCGTGACCTTTCTCACTGTCCCTCGTTCCGACACTGGCGCCCGGATAACCTCCCCGGGCGCCTTTTTCTTTTGGTGAGCCCCGTGATCGACACAACCGACGACGCAACCCTGCGCCGCATCTTCTCGACCACCCGCGTGATCGCGGTCGAGGGGATCGTGCCGGATCCAGCAAAACCCAGCAACTATGTGGCCCGCTTTCTGGCCGAACGCGGCTATCAGGTCATTCCGGTGAATGCCGCCCATGCCGGCAAGGAGGTGCTGGGCCAGAAGATCCTTGCCAGCTTTGCCGAGATCCCGGCCGAGGTGAAGGTCGACATGGTCGACATCTTCCGCCGGTCGGAACATGTGCCCCCGGTGGTCGAGGCGGCGCTGGCCCATCTGCCGCATCTGCGCACCGTCTGGATGCAGGTCGGCATCACCAACGCGGCGGCTGCGGCGCTTGCGCGGGCGCGCGGCATGACGGTGGTGCAGGACCGCTGCCCCAAGATGGATATCCCCCGGCTGTTCGGCGCGCAGGGCCTTGGCGAATTCGCCGCAGAGCCACAGTTGTGAAACCTCTGGGCGCGGCGGTTGCCCCGGCGCGCCGATTGTGGCAAGAGACGAACGTAATCAACCTTTTCTGAAGGCCCCCAATGTCGGATTTCGCCGCCCGCCGCGTGATGATGGTCGACAACCAGATCCGCCCCTCGGATGTGACCAAGTATCCGGTGATCGCCGCCATGCTCGCCGTCCCGCGCGAGGCCTATGTGCCCGCTGACCGGCGCGAGGCGGCCTATGTGGGCGAAAACCTTGCCATTGGCGGCGCACGCACCATGGTCGAGCCGCGGACGCTGGCCAAGCTGCTGGACGGTCTGAACATCCAGCGCGACGAGCTGGTGCTGAATATCGGCACCGGGCTTGGCTATTCGGCCGCCGTGATCGCGCGCATGGCCGAAGCCGTCGTCGCGGTCGAGGAAGAGGGGCTGGCCGCCGAGGCGCAGGCGGCCCTTGGCGATCAGCGCGTGGACAATGTTGCGGTCATCGCGGGGGAGCTGGCTGCAGGCGCGGCCAAGCACGCGCCTTATGACGTGATTTTCATCGAGGGTGGCATCGAGGTGTTGCCCGATGCGCTGGCCGCTCAGTTGAAACAGGGGGGCCGCATCGGCTGCCTGTTCATGGAAGGCGCTCTGGGCACCGCCCGGATCGGCACGAAACTTGGTGACGGAATTGTCTGGCGCGACGCGTTCAACGCGGCGGCGCCGGTGTTGCCGGGCTTTGAACGAAAAGGCGAGTTCGCACTCTAGACGACCTCGGGCAGGGGCAAGAAGAAGGGAACGGGCAGAATGTTGGGCAGGGCAAGGCAAATGATGCTGGGGGCGGCCGTGGCCATTGTCGCTGCGATCCCGGCGCAGGCGGAGACCTTGGGCGATGCGCTTGTTGCCGCCTACAAGAACTCCAGCTTGCTGGAACAGAACCGCGCGTTGCTGCGCGCGGCAGACGAGGATGTAGCGCAGGCAGTCGCCGCGCTTCGGCCGGTTGTGGATTTCATCATTCGCGGCACCCACGTCAACAGCGAGGTGCGTCCTGCCAGCAACGGTGAAAGCCTGACGGCGGCGCTGTCGGCCTCGCTGACACTGTATGATGGCGGCGCAAGGAAGCTGGGCATTGCGGCCTCGAAAGAGACGGTTCTCGCCACGCGGCAGGGGCTGATCGGCGTCGAACACAATGTGCTTTATCGCGCTGTTCAGGCCTACATGCTGCTGCGCATGTACGAAGACGTCGTGGCTCTGCGTCAGGGCAACGTTCGGGTTCTGGTGCGCGAGCTGGAAGCCGCGCGCGACCGGTTCGAACTGGGCGAGATCACCCGCACGGACGTTGCGCTGGCCGAGGCCCGGCTGGCGGGGGCGCGGGCCGAACTGGCCGCCGCCGAAGGCGATGTGCTGGTC
Source organism: Gemmobacter nectariphilus DSM 15620 (assembly GCF_000429765.1). Classification (GTDB taxonomy): domain Bacteria; phylum Pseudomonadota; class Alphaproteobacteria; order Rhodobacterales; family Rhodobacteraceae; genus Wagnerdoeblera; species Wagnerdoeblera nectariphila. The sequence continues at coordinate 5,324 of NZ_AUCM01000004.1, forward strand.
GGGCGCGAAACCTATGAACTTGCCGTCGGCCAGAAGCCTGGCCGGCTCAGCAATCCGCCGCGGCTGCCGGTGACGGCAAAGTCGGTCGAAGAAGCCAAGGCCATTGCCCGTGGCCAGCACTATGCCATCAAACAGCTGCAACATCAGCTGGCCGCCGCAGAGATCACCTTGCAGGCGACCAAGGCACGCATGGGGCCGTCCCTGGGGCTGAGCGCCGATGTCAGCCATACCGACACCGGCAAGATGGACCGGACGGTCACCCTGTCGCTGTCCCAGCGTCTGTATCAGGGCGGCGGGCTGTCGGCGGGGTATCGCCGGGCCTTGGCGCAGCGCGATTCCGTGCGCGCAGCGCTGCAATACAAGGTTGCCGAGGTCGAGCAGGCCGTGGGCGAGGCCTGGGCACAGCGCAGCGTCGCCCGTGCCTCGATCGAGGCGACGGATCGTCAGATCGTTGCCGCTCAGGCCGCCTATGACGGTGTGCGCGAGGAAACCAAGCTGGGGGCCCGCACCACGCTGGATCTGCTGAACGCCGAACAGGAACTTCTGGATGCGCGCGCCGGCCGGCTGACGGTCGTGACCAACGAATACATCGCCACCTATGGCTTGCTGGCCGCGATGGGCTATCTGACGGTCGAGCATCTGAAGCTGGGCATTCCGACCTATGACGTGACCGCCTATTACAACGCGGTGAAGAATGCGCCTGCGGCCTCGGCCCAGGGCAAGCGGCTGGATCGCATTTTGCAGACCTATCAGCGCAACTGAGCTGGCAGAAATCCGAACAAAGCGCCCGGTCGGTTGTGCCCGGGCGCTTTCGCGTCTAGACTCTTCGGAAAATCGGCTAGGGCAGGGCTGGCATGAGCGATCGCATGAGCAATGTCGAGATCGAGGACGTGTTATCCTCGATCCGCCGTCTGGTATCAGAGGATCTTCGCGGCGCACCTGCGGCCGACCCCGTGCGCCCAGCTGTGCCGCGGCTGGTTCTGACCCCGGCGCTGCGCGTGGATGCGCCTGTTGCCCCCGAGCCGCAGGCCGAGCCAGAGACGCTCGGCCCCGTCGGGCGCGAGGCGCTGGTGGCCCGCCTGGCAGAGCTGGAGGCCATCCTCGACGCGCAGGACCAGTCCTTCGAGGAGGACGCAGGCGAGGCGCTGGACCTGCCGGTTGCCGTGGCGCGTCTGGCCGAGGCCGCCGAGGCGCCGTTCGCCGAGGCGCCGTTCATCGACAGCTCGGACGATGAGGCACAGCCCGCCGTCGCGCCCGAGCCCGAGGAAAGCTTTGCCTGGACCGAACCCGTCGAGGCCACTGGCGAAGACGAAGTCTTGCCCGCCGCCAGCGAAGAGGCCTTTGCCACGCTGGATGCCGCGACCTTGCGTGAACTGATCCGCGACGTGCTGCGCGAAGAGCTGCAAGGCGAGATCGGCGAGCGTGTGACCCGCAATCTGCGCAAGATGATCCGCACCGAGGTCAGCCGCGCGCTGACTGCCCGAGGGGTGGTCTAGGCGCGGCAGTCGGCCACGCAAAACGCGGCCACGCAAAACGAAAACCGCGCCGTTCGCAGGCGCGGTTTTCGTTTCAGCAGGCGTCAAGCGTCAGGCGGCTTCCGCGTGATCGGCTTCCATGGCAGCGCGGCGCTCGGATTCCTCGCGCGACAGCGCAACCGAGGTGCGGATGCCCTTGGCCACGAATTCCATCAGGCCCTTGACCACACGCTCGTTGGGGTCGATCCCCGCGCAGGACAGCACCTCGCGCCCATCGCGCGAGCGGGCCCAGCGGGCGATCTGTTCGGGGCCATTCCCGTATTTCTTGTCGTCAGCGATTGCATCGTCGAGTGCGGCGAGCACAACGGCGGCAAAAAGCTTGCGTGCGCGTTGACCCTGCTCGAAGTTGAAGGCGCTTCCATCAACGAAATCAGCCATTTCGTCGTCCTTGTTCTTCCGTCGTTATGATTATGCGTATTGCGTCCGCAGACGTGAGGCCGAATATGACGTTTAAGTGGCGATTCGGTATTTCCGTTTCGGAATGCCAGTCATGCACTGGGAGCATGGCAGGCATAAACCCCTTACAGCATCTTGTCGGCGGACCCACGGTCAGCCGCCGATATATGGGATCTCGGGTAGAAATTTCAACCTTTTGTTCAAGTTTTTACCACACGCGCGCGTGACCGCCGATGCGCCGCCTTTGCGCTGGAAAATGCGGCGACTTCACGGTAGCCTTGTGGCCAAGACCCGGACACCGGGCAGAGCAGTTGGGGCGCCCCGCATGTTGCGGGGCCAGCAAGGACAGGCGGTCGGCAATGACGGAGATGGTGCACGGCACCTTGCCCCTGCGGGCAGGCGAGCCGGTTCTTCCGCGCTGGTGGCGCACGATCGACAAATGGTCGATGGCGGCGGTGCTGGCATTGTTTTCCATCGGGCTGCTGCTGGGCCTTGCGGCCAGCGTCCCCCTGGCCGAGCGCAACAACCTCGACTCGTTCCACTATGTCCAGCGCCAGCTTGCCTTTGGGCTTGCGGCCGTCGTCACCATGGTAGGTGTGTCGATGATGGATCCGCGCCAGATCCGGCGCATGGGGGTCGTGCTGTTTCTGGTCGCCTTCATCGGGCTGATGTTGCTGCCGTTCTTTGGCACCAACTACGGCAAGGGCGCGGTGCGCTGGTTCTCGCTGGGGTTCGGATCGGTTCAGCCGTCGGAATTCCTCAAGCCCGGCTTCATCATCGTCTCGGCCTGGCTGATCGCCGCGGCGCAGGACATCAACGGGCCGCCTGGCCGGGCCTGGTCGTTCGGGCTGCTGATCCTGGTCGTCTCGCTTCTGGTGCTGCAACCCGACTTCGGGCAGGCCTCGCTGGTGCTGTTCGGCTGGGGCGTGGTCTATTTCGTGTCGGGCGCGCCAATGCGCATCCTGCTGGTCGTCGCCTCGCTGGTGGTGGTCGGCGGGGCGGTGGCCTATAACAGTTCCGATCACTTTGCCGGCCGGATCAACGGCTTCCTGTCGGCCGAGATCGACCCGCGCACCCAGATCGGCTATGCGACGACCGCCATTCAGAACGGCGGCTTCTTCGGCACGGGCGTGGGCGAGGGGCAGGTGAAATGGCAGCTGCCCGATGCGCATACCGATTTCATCATCGCCGTCGCGGCCGAGGAATACGGGCTGGTTCTGGTCAGCCTGATCATCCTGCTTTACGGCACGATCGTCGTGCGCTCGCTGATGCGGCTGACCAAGGAACGCGACCCCTTCATCCGGCTGGCCGGGGCAGGGCTTGCCTGCATCTTCTCGGTTCAGGCGATGATCAACATGGGGGTGGCCGTGCGGCTGTTGCCGACCAAGGGGATGACGCTTCCCTTCGTGTCCTATGGCGGCTCGTCGGTGGTGGCGGCCGGGCTGACGGTGGGGGCGCTGTTCGCGCTGACCCGCCACCGCCCGCAAGGCGAGATCAGCAACATCCTGCTGCGGCGGGGGCGCTGAGATGACGGCGCCGCTGCTGCTGATCGCCGCCGGGGGGACCGGCGGGCACATGTTCCCGGCCCAGGCGCTGGCCGAGGCGATGGTGGCGCGCGGCTGGCGGGTCAAGCTGTCGACCGATGCACGCGGGGCGCGCTATGCGGGTGGCTTTCCGCAGCAAGTGTCGATCGAGCAGGTCAATTCGGCCACCTTCGCCCGCGGCGGGGTGCTGGCCAAGGCGCTGGTTCCCCTGCGCATCGCGGCTGGCGCGCTGGGGGCGGTGGTGTCCATGCTGCGCGACCGTCCGGCGGTGGTGGTGGGCTTTGGCGGCTATCCGTCGATCCCGGCGCTGACGGCGGCCACGCTGCTGCGCCTGCCGCGGATGATCCATGAACAGAATGGCGTTCTGGGCAAGGTCAACCGCCTGTTCGCCCCGCGGGTCGATGCGGTGGCCTGCGGCACCTGGCCGACCGATCTGCCGCAAGGGGTCAGCGGCACCCATACCGGAAACCCGGTGCGGGCTGCCGTGCTGGAACGCGCCGGCGCGGCCTATATCCCGCCCGGTGACTACCCCATGAGCCTGCTGGTCATTGGTGGCAGCCAGGGCGCGCGCATCCTGTCGGATGTGGTCCCCGAGGCCATCGCCCGCCTGCCCGAGGCCGTGCAGCGCAACCTGCGCGTCGCCCATCAGGCCCGTGCCGAGGATCTGGACCGCGTGATCGCCGCCTATGACGCCGCAGGCATCCGCGCCGAGGTGCAGCCCTTCTTCACCGACATTCCCCGCCGCCTGTCCGAGGCGCAGCTGGTGATCTCCCGGTCCGGGGCCTCGTCGGTGGCCGATATTTCGGTGATCGGGCGGCCTGCGATCCTGATCCCCTTTGCAGCAGCCACCGGCGATCACCAGACGGCAAATGCCCGCGGCCTTGTCGAGGCGCAAGCGGCCATCCTGATGCCCGAGAGTGCGGCCAGCGCCGCGGCCCTTGCCGAACAGATCGCCGCCGTGCTGACCGACCCTCAGGCGGCGCTGCGCATGGCGAACAATGCCCTTGGTGCCAGCCGCCCCGATGCGACTGACGCCCTTGTCCATCTGGTCAGCGAGCTGGCCACGAAAACGAAAGCCTGACGATGAGCCCCGCAACCAAGCTGCCGCACGAACTTGGCCCTATCCATTTTGTCGGGATCGGCGGCATCGGCATGTCGGGGATTGCCGAGGTGCTGATCACGCTGGGCTATACCGTGCAAGGATCGGACTCCAAGGCCAGCAAGATCACCGATCGGCTGGTCAGGCTGGGCGCCACCTTCTTCGAAGGGCAGGCGGCCGAGAATATCGGCAATGCGGCGGTGGTGGTGATTTCCTCGGCCATCAAGAAGGGCAACCCCGAGCTGGAGGAGGCGCGGCGCCGCAAGCTGCCGGTGGTGCGCCGGGCCGAGATGCTCGCCGAACTGATGCGGCTGAAATCCAACATCGCGATTGCCGGCACCCATGGCAAGACGACGACCACGACGATGGTGGCGACGCTCTTGGACAAGGGCGGTCTTGATCCTACGGTCATCAACGGCGGGGTGATCCACGCCTATGGATCGAACGCCCGCGCGGGGGCCGGCGAATGGATGGTCGTCGAGGCGGACGAGTCGGACGGCAGCTTCAACCGCCTGCCCGCGACCATCGCCATCGTCACCAACATCGACCCCGAGCATATGGAGCACTGGGGCAGCTTTGACGCGCTGCGCAAGGGGTTCACCGATTTCGTGTCGAACATCCCGTTCTATGGCCTTGCGGTCTGCTGCACCGATCACCCCGAGGTGCAATCGCTGGTCGGGCGCGTGACCGACCGCCGCGTCGTCACCTTTGGCTTCAATGCGCAGGCCGATGTGCGGGCCGTGGGGCTGACCTATGAAAATGGTATAGCCAGCTTCGACATTTTGCTGCAATCTGAGGGCGAAGGTTCGAGAATTGAAGGTTGTACCTTGCCGATGCCGGGGGATCACAACGTCTCGAACGCGCTGGCGGCCGTTGCCGTCGCCCGTCACCTTGGCATGAGCCGCGATGACATCCGCGAAGCGCTGGCGAATTTCGCCGGGGTCAACCGCCGCTTTACCAAGGTGGGCGAGGTGAACGGCGTCACCATCATCGACGATTATGGCCACCATCCGGTGGAAATCGCCGCCGTGCTGCGCGCGGCCCGTCAGGCGACCAAGGGCCGGGTGATCGCGGTGCATCAGCCGCACCGCTACACCCGCCTGCACAGCCTGTTCGAGGATTTCTGCACCTGCTTCAACGAGGCCGATGTCGTCGCCATCGCCGAGGTCTATGCCGCAGGCGAGGATCCGATCCCGGGCACCAGCCGGGATGATCTGGTGGCGGGGCTGATCGCCCATGGTCACCGCCATGCCCGCGCCATTCTGGACGAATCCGATCTGGTCCGCCTGGTGCGCGAACAGGCGCGGCCGGGGGACATGGTGGTCTGCCTTGGGGCAGGGACGATTTCGGCATGGGCCAATGCCTTGCCGCAACGGTTGGGGGAAACACAATCGGCCGCGTGATCGCGCGGCCGCAAGACGAGGGCAAGCCATGCTGATGACCTTGTTCGCCATGATGCTCTGGCTGGCCGCCGCGCTGGCGTGCCGGCGGCTGCCAGCCGGCCTTGCGACTGCCGCCCGTGTCGGTCTGACCGTTGCGGGCATTCCCATGCTGGGGGCGGTCACGCTGGTGCATGGCCCGTTGCCGGGCCTGGCCGGGCTGGTGATGGGAACCGCGCTTTTGCTGCTGATGCCGCTGCCAGCGGGCCCACAGGGGCGCAGCGCCCTTTAGCCGTCAGTCCTGATACCCTCCGCGCGCCGCGCGCAGGGTTTCTGACGGAGGAATGCCGAACCGCGCCCGATAGCTTTCGGAAAACCGCCCGAAATGGGCAAAGCCCCAGGCAAGGGCAGTATCGGTCACGGTTGTCTTGCCCGCCATCAGATCGGCATGGGCGGCGTCAAGGCGCCGGTCGCGCCACCAGCCAAGGGGCGTCGTGCCGCGCCACTGACGGAACGCCAGTTGCAAGGCGCGCGCCGAAATGCCTGCCGCCTCGGCCACCTCCTCGATGGTCAGCGGGCGGCGCAGATTGGCCTCGATGAAGCTTTCGGCCAGCCGCAGATGGCGCGGGCGGGGGGCTGACCGCGCCCGCCCCAGATGGGCGGCGTGGTCATGCGCGCCCGAATCCAGCAGCCCCGACATCAGCGCCGATTCCACCTGCCGCGCCATCAGCCCCTGACCCAGCGGGGCGCGGCCTGCATCGGCCTCGGTCGCCAGATACAGCGCCAGCCGCCGCACCGCGGCCCCCGCGCCGCTGGTCAGATCCAGCGGACCATCAAAGGTCAGCATCCGGTCGGCCCGCGCGCCAAGCTGGGCCGACAGATGATCCATCATCGCCTCGCGGTCGATCTGGATCAGCAGTTGCGCGCAGCCCTCGTCCCAGATCATCGTGGTCGGACGGTGGGGGTTCAGCACCGCCGCCCGCCGGGGCGAGGAATAATAGGCCGCCCCGCCGTTCGAGATCATCGCGCCCCCGGCCAGCGGGATCTGCACCAGATAGAACCGATCCAGCTCTCCGGGTGCGATCAGGGCCTTGGCGCCATATTCGATGTAGTTCAGGCTCAGCCGCTCGCCCCGCAGATGATGCTGGCGGGCATTCAACCGCGCCCCACGGCCCAGCGTCTCCAGCCGATGCGGGCAGAACACCGCCGCGACACGCTCGCGTGCCTCGTCAAGGTCGGTGGACTGGAACAGCGCGTGGGCCTGCAAGGGCCTTGGCGCCGTGGTGGTCAGCATGGCCGGTTCCCCTGTTGTGACAGCAGCGTAACACGGATGGCCGGTCTGCAAAGATACGGCAGGCAGATTTTTTCGTTTTTCGGATAATCGCTGCGGACCCCGGCTAGCGGCGCAAGGGCTGCGGCCCAAGACTGCTTGAAATTCAAACAAACAGGGAGCCGGACATGCGGGGATTGCAAGGCAAGGTGGCCATCGTGCCAGGCGGCGCGACCAAGATCGGGCAAGCGGTGGTGCGCGCCTTTGCCGAGGCGGGCGTGCGGGTGATGATCGCCGACATCAACGAAGAGGCCGGCCGCACGATGGAGGCCGAGGGCGTCGCCTTCCAGCGCTGCGACGTGCGCAGCGATGACGACATTGCCGCGCTGGTGGCCGCGACGCAGGCGAAATGGGGCCGCATCGACTTTCTGGTCAATGTCGCCTGCACCTATCTGGACAATGGCGTCGCCTCGACCCGCGCGGAATGGCTCGAGGCGCTGGATGTGAACATCGTCGGCTCGGTCATGCTGATGCAGGCGGCGCGCGCGGAACTTGCGCGCAACAAGGGCGCCATCGTCAACTTCGGCTCGATTTCCAGCCGCGTCGCGCAAACCGGACGCTGGCTTTACCCGGTGTCCAAGGCGGCGATCCTGCAATTGACGCGCAATCAGGCGATGGATCTGGCGCCCGAAGGGATCCGGGTCAACGCGGTGTCCCCCGGCTGGACCTGGTCGAACATCATGGATCAGCTGACCGGGGGCAACCGGGCGAAAACCGATGCGGTGGCGGCGCCCTTTCACCTGCTGGGCCGGGTGGGCGACCCCGAGGAAGTCGCGCAGGCCGTGCTGTTCCTGTGTTCGGACGAGGCCAGCTTCATCACCGGCACCGATATCCGCGTCGATGGCGGCTACACCGCCATGGGGCCGGAACAGGCGGTGCCCGCGATTCCGAAGCTGATGGAATAATCAAGATATAACAGGGAGATAACCATGCGGAAATTCACCATCGTTGGCGGCGGGCAATCGGGCCTGATGGTCGCCATCGGGCTTTTGAAGGCCGGCCATCAGGTGCGGGTCGTGCAAAACCGCACCGGGGCCGAGATTACGGCCGGCAAGGTGCTGTCCAGCCAGTGCATGTTCTCGAATTCGGTGCAGAACGAGCGCGATCTGGGCATCGATTTCTGGTCAGACAGCTGCCCGCCGGTCGAAGGCATCAACTTCATGGTGCCGAACCCCGAAAAGCCGGGCGAAAAGCTGATCGACTGGACCGGCAAGCTGGACCACAAGGCCTATGCCGTGGACCAGCGCGTCAAGATGCCCCGCTGGCTGGAGGAATTCCAGAAGCTGGGCGGCCAGCTGGTCATCAAGGATGCCGGCATTGCCGAGCTGGAAACCTATGCGCGCGAGGATGATCTGGTCATCGTAGCATCCGGCAAGGGCGAGATCGGCCAGCTGTTCACCCGCGACGCGACCCGCAGCCCCTATGACAAGCCGCAGCGCGCGCTGGCGCTGACCTATGTCAAGGGCATGACCCCGCGCGAGCCGCATTCGGCGGTGGAATTCAACCTGATCCCCGGCGTGGGCGAATATTTCGTCTTTCCCTCGCTGACCACGACCGGCCCTTGCGAGATCATGGTTCTGGAAGGCATCCCCGGCGGTCCGATGGATTGCTGGGCCGATGTGAAGACGCCCGAGCAGCATCTGGAAAAGTCGCTGGGGATCCTCAAGACCTTCCTGCCCTGGGAATACGAGCGGTCGAAGAATGTGGAACTGACCGACCCGAACGGCATTCTGGCCGGGCGCTTCCCGCCCACCGTGCGCCATCCGGTTGCCACGCTCCCGTCCGGGCGCAAGGTGCTGGGGCTGGGCGATGCGGTCTGCCTGAACGATCCGATCACCGGGCAGGGGTCGAACAATGCGTCCAAGGCCGCAGCGGTCTATCTGAAGTCGATCCTCGATCATGGCGATCGCGCCTATGACGAGGCCTTCATGCGCGCCACGTTCGAGCGGTTCTGGGACTATGCCCAATGGGTCGTGCGCTGGACCAACATGATGCTGCAACCGCCGCCGCCGTTCATTCTGGAGATCATGGGAACCGCCTGCGCGGTGCCCGAACTGGCGCACCGGATGGCCAATGCCTTTGACGATCCGCGCGATTTCTTCCCGTGGTTCGCCGACCCGGACGCGGCGGCGAGCTATCTGGCCGATCTGCGCAAGGCGGCCTGAGATGGGGGTTCCTGTCGATGCTGCCACCTTCCGGGCCGCCATGGCCCGGTTCCCCGGCGCGGTGACAATCGTCACCACTGCCGGCGGCGGAGAGCGGCGGGGGATCACCGCCACCGCCGTCTGTTCGGTCACCGCCGATCCGCCCAGCCTGCTTGTCTGCCTCAACAGGGCGACGGGCACCTGCGGGATGGTGGCCGAAACGGGGATGTTCAATGTCTCGCTGCTGGCTGGCGATGGCGGCGACACGGCGATGCGCTTTGCCGGGGCAGGGGGCGTGACCGGCGAGGCCAAGTTCGCATCGGGCGACTGGCGCACCGATGCGCGCGGCCTGCCGATCCTGGCCGATGCCATTGTCACCTTCTGCTGCGAGGTGACCGAACAGGTGCAGGCCGGCTCGCACAGCGTGTTCATCGGCCAGATCGTCGGGGTCCGGGTCTGCGAAGGTGCCGCGCTGGTCTATGAAAGCGCGCGTTTCCATCGGCTTCAGCCGATCTGACACCTAGCCGCGTCGCCGCGTGGCGGCGACGCGGGCCACGTCTTCATAAACCCCGGTCAGCAGCATCAGCGTGCGTGTCGCCTCGACCAGCCGATCCGCCAGACCGGGCTGCGCCTCGATGGCGGCAATCAGGATGCGTCGGCGCACGTCGCTGTAATCGTCGGTCACGCGGCGGCCTTCGTCCGTCACCTCATAGGTCACGCCGCTGCGGCCCGAGCCCTTGCGCTCGACGAGGCCCGCCGCGATCAGCTTGCGCAGCGAATACTGGATGTTCGCCACATCGTCACGGTTCATTAGCCGGGCGATTTCCTTGATCGACTTTGGCCGCTCGTTCATGCGGATGATGTGCAGCATGGCGTTTTCCGGCCCTGTCGCCGCCAGATCGCAGACGGCCGCCAGGCATTCCGACTGCCAGCGGCCGAATCCCTCGAAGGCGCGCATGATGGCGAACTCCATCTCGGCGGTTGCCGCATCGGCGCCGCCTTCGGCCAGGTGCCAGTTGAAATCGCCGCCCGACCGAGCCTTATCCTGTTGGGATTTCGAAGATTTGTCGGACATGCAGATTTCCTTCCCTTGTGCTGAGAATGGCCGCACGTCCCTGTTGACGCAATGCGATTTTACGATAGACTTTCAATCATAAAATACCACTAAACCTCCAACAGGGAACTTCGCGATGACTGTAAACCGGATGACCACCGGCGGCTTCAAGCTGGGCACCTTTTCGACCAACTGCTCGTCGGGCATGACGCCCACCCAGATCCCCGACCGCTGGGATGCCAGCTGGGACAGCAACGTCACGCTGGCCAAGATGCTGGACGAAGCCGGGATCGACTTCATGCTGCCCATCGCGCGCTGGATCGGGTATGGCGGGCCGACCGACTTTCATGGCGGCGTACTCGAGACGATGACCTGGGCTGCGGGCCTGCTGGCATCCACCAAGAACCTGACGGTGTTTGCCACCATCCACACCACCGCGAACCACCCGATCGTGATCGCCAAGCAGATCGCCACCATCGACCAGATCGGTCATGGCCGTGCCGGTCTGAACATCGTGGCGGGCTGGAACAAGCCGGAATATGACGCGATGGGCATTGCCTTCGCGGATGACCACGAAACCCGCTACGGCTATGCGCAGGAATGGTTCGATCTGATCCGCAAGGTCTGGAAATCGGAAGAGCATTTCGATTGGGACGGCACCTATTTCAAGAACATCCGCGGGCAAAAGGGCCGTCCGGCGCCGGTGCGCGGCGATGTGCCGATCATCAATGCCGCAGGCTCGCCGCAGGGGCGCGATTTCGCGACCTCGAACGCGAACTTCCTGTTCACGCCGGCCATTGATCTGGCCCGCACCAAGACCGAGATCGCCGAGCTGAAGGGCCAGGCCGCCGCCAAGGGCCGCGATGTCAACGTGCTGACCTTCAGCCACGTCGTCTGCCGCCCGACCGAGAAAGAGGCCCGCGATTACGTCCACTATGTCGTGGACGAGAATGCCGACTGGGAAGCGACCGACAACCTGATCAAGCTGCAGTTCGCCTTTGCGCTGTCCTTCCCGCATGATCTGCTGGCGCAGATGCGCTTTGGCATGGCGCTGGGCCATGGCGGCTTCCCGCTGATCGGCACGCCCGATCAGGTCGCGGCCGGCATCATCAAGCTGCACGAGGCCGGGCTGGCGGGGACCACGCTGTCCTTTGTCAACTACGTCAAGGAATTCCCCTATTTCGCCGACGAGGTTCTGCCGCGTCTGGCCAAGGCCGGCATTCGCTGACAGCACCAGGACCCGCTTGCGGAACTGGAGGGGTTTCACACCCCTCCAGACCTCCCCGTGGGGTATTTTGGGCAAGATGATGGGGCGATGGAAGGGGATCATCCTTCCCGGTCCCGTCCCCGATGGTGTGGCCGTTGAGGGCAAGATGCAAAAGGGGGCGCCTTGCGGCGCCCCTGTTTCATTGTGCTGACCGGGGTCAGACGAAGCTGCGGATCGTCTGGATCGCGCCGTCCAGCTCTTTACCCTCTTCGTCCTTGAGGGCGGCTTCGCGCAGGCGGCGGGCCCAGTCGGCTGCGTCCGAGCGGTTCGCGACCAGCGCGATCCCGTCCAGCACCCGATCGAATTTCGACAAGCCGCGGGTATGCGTGTCGGAATAGCCCTTCACCAGCCGGCGGCAGCGCAGCACCTCGACCGCAAGGTCGTAGTTCGCGGCGCGATAGGACATGGCCGTGTCCAGCCAGGCTTGCAGATGGTCCTGTTCCTGCCGGTGGCGCAGGGTGCGGCGGCGCCAGCCCTTCATTCCGCCCAGGACATAGAGCATGACATAGGCCGTCAGGCTGTCCGACCGCAGGCGGCGGCCCTTGTCGAACCAGCGGTTCAGGCGGGCCATCCTGGCCGGATCGGCCTGCCAGCGCGCGCCCATGGCGGCGGGCATCATGCCGCTGATTTCAGCGGCCTGGGGGTGGAAATATTCGGTCAGGTGCAGCAGGTTGCCATCCTTGACCTTCATCTCGCCCTTGATGCGGGCAAAGCGCGCGGCGCGGGTCTTGCGGTCGGCGACGCGGATGATGTCGTCATAGGCCAGCGCATTGGCGATATACTTTGCCGCCTCGCGCCCCAGCACCCAGCCGTTTTCCGCCTTGTCCTGGGCCACCACCTTGTCCAGCCGGTCCAGATATTCCGCGCCATAGGCAAGATCCTGGAAATCCACGACCTTTTCCAGCCCGGGCAGCGCCATTTCGGCCACGGGGCCGGGCAGGGCGGCCGCGCGGGCGGCCAGCCGGTCCCATTCGGCGCGCAGTCTGGCCGGGCCGGCAACAGTCGACTTGGCAACAGGTTTCGGGGCCGGCGCGGCCTCGGCCTGAACGCCGGCAACGGCCGCCTCGAAGCCCGCGTTGAAGGCGCGAAGGCTGGCCTCGACCCCCTTGCCGCCTGCGCGGATCGCATCTTCAAAGGCCGACCGCGGGAAAGGCAGCGCGCCCGAGGCCGCCAGCGCCCCGAACATCGAGGCCGAGATCACCGAGCCCTGCTTGACCGCGACCTGATCGAAATTCGCCGCGATGAAGCGGCGCGCGGCGATTTCGGCCGCCGCCATCACCTCTTCGGCCGAGGCGATGCCGTTGCCGGGCACCATCTTTTCGCTGACCGCCAGCGAGCGGTGGGTCGAGGCGATCAGCGTGGTGCGGTCGGGCGTGACGAAGCCGCGCAGGATGGACCGGCCGGCCTCCATCATCTCGGCGGCGATCATCACGTCGACATCGCCGGCGGCGGGCATCAGCGAAAAGATCGGCGTGCCGCCTTCGGCCGGGGCCATTTCGATGTAATAGACCGTGGCGCCCGTGCGCTGCGCGACACCGGCAACCGAGGTGGCCTGTGCCGCATAGCCGTTGGCGCGGGCCAGATCCTCGATCCAGTTGGTCAGAACGCCGCCGCCCTGACCGCCCACGGCCAGGATGGCCAGCTTGATGATGCCTTGCAGCCGGGTGTCCGGCGTCTTGTGTGCGAGGGGGGCGTTCATGCGGCCTCTCCAAAGTTCAGGCGGCGCGCGGCGCGGCGCGATTGCAGCCAGCCGATGATGCCATCGCGCCATTTGGCGATGCGGGTTTCCATGGCGCTGGGGTTGTGGACCACCCGCGCCTCATAGAACGACGGGCACAGCACGGCGGCATCCGCCACCTCGCCGCAGTTGCCGCAGCCCACGCAGGATTGGTCGATGCTGGCCACCGGATCGTCGCGCAGCGGATCGTCCAGCACCTTGAGACCCAGCGACGGGCAGCCCGACAGCCGCATGCAGGCGTGATCGCCCGTGCAGATGTCTTCGTCCACGCCAAAGCGGGGGGTTTCCACCCGGCGGCCTTCCTTGATCGCCTTGGCGGTCAGCGGCTTTTCGCGCCGCTGCTTGTTCAGCATGCATTCCGACGAGGCCACGATGACCTTGGGCCCCTTTTCCGGGGTGGTCAGCGCCTCGCGCAGCACGTTGCGCATGTGGGTCACGTCATAGGTGCGGTCGATCTGGCGCACCCATTTGATGCCAATGCCTTCCAGCGCCTTGGAAATCGGGTTGTTGGTGGCCTTGGTCGGGTTCTTGGCGCGCGAGGACATGATGTCCTGCCCGCCGGTCGCCGCCGAATAGTAGTTGTCGACCACCACTGCCACCGCATCGGCCTTGTTGAAGGCCATGTTGGTGAAAGAGGACGACAGCCCGTTGTGCCAGAAGCCGCCATCGCCCACCATGGCGATCGACCGTTTCTTGCCGCCGCCTTCGAACGCGCCGTTGCCGGCCGGGCCAAGGCCGTAGCCCATGGTCTGCCCGCCCACCTCGAACGGCGGAAGCGATCCGAACAGGTGACAGCCGATATCGCCCGCGATCTGGTGCTTGCCCAGTTCCTTCTGCACCAGCTTGATGGCGGCAAAGATCGGGCGCTCCGGGCAGCCGGTGCAGAACCCCGGCGGGCGGATCGGCACGACCTTGGTCAGGTCGGGGATCTTCGGCGCCTCTTCGTTGGGGGCGCGGACCATGGCGGGCACCATGTCAGGCGCGGCCTTTTTCAGATAGGCGGTGATGCTGTCCAGCAGAACCTGGCCGGTATATTCCCCGGCCATCGGCAGGATGCCCTTGCCTTCGACCTGCACCTTGGATCCGGCACGGTAAAGATAGGTGGTCAGCGTCTGTTCGATGAATTCGGGCTGGCCTTCCTCGATGACAAGGATCGAGTCCTTGCCCTCGCAGAACTCCAGGAACTCGTCCTTGACCAGCGGATAGGCGACATTCAGCACATAAAGCGGAATGTCGGTGTTGCCGAAGATGTCAGCCAGCCCCAGCCGTTGCAGCGCGCGGATGACGTTGTTGTACATCCCGCCTTGCAGCACAAAGCCGATCTTGGCCTGTTTCGGGCCGAAGAATTCGTTCAGGCCCTTGTCGCGGATGAACTTTTCCGCGGCCGGCCAGCGCTGGTCGATCTTTTCATGCTCGTGCACGAAGGAGAACGGCGGCAGCACCACGCGCTTGAAGTCGGACCGCGGGTTGGCCAGCGCCTCGGCCACGGTCAGGGTGGGGGCCTTGTTGTCGCGGGTTTCAAAGCTGCCGGTGACGTGGCAGGCGCGAATGCGCACGGTCAGCATGACGGGGGTGTTCGACACCTCGGACAGCTCGAACCCGTCGCCCACGGCCTTGACGATGCTGGGCAGGTTCGGGCGCGGGTCCAGCAGCCACATCTGCGATTTCATCGCAAAGGCGTGGGTGCGTTCCTGCATGATCGAGGAGCCTTCGCCGTAATCCTCGCCCACGATGATCAGCGCGCCGCCGGTGACGCCACCCGAGGCCAGGTTCGCCAGCGCGTCGGACGCCACGTTCACCCCGACCGGCCCCTTGAAGGTGATGGCGCCGCGGATCGGATAATGGACCGATGCGGCCAGCATCGCGCCGGCCGCCGCCTCGTTGGCGTTCGCCTCAAAGCGCACGCCCAGTTCGCCCAGAAGTTCCTCGGCATCGGCCAGAACGTCCATCAGGTGGCTGATCGGTGCCCCCTGATAGCCGCCGACATAGCCGACCCCGTTTTCCAGCAGCGCCTTGGTGATGGCAAGGATCCCCTCGCCGGTGAAAGTATCGCCGGCACCTTTGCGGAGGTGCTCGACTTCGGCCTTGAAACTGCGTTCCGCCATTGCTGGTCCCTGTCAGATATCGTTCTTGCGGATATTGGAAAGTATCTTTTGCAGCGTGCCCACAAAGGCGCGCCGTTCGGTTTCCGGGATGCCCCGGAACATGCGGTCATAGGCGTCGAACATCTGCGGCCACAGCGCCTCGTGCGCGGCGCGGCCGGCCTCGGTGATGCTCACGCGGGTGGCGCGGTTGTCGGACGGGTCGGGCTCGCGCCGCACCAGTCCTGCGGCGTCCAGCTGATCCAGCGCGCGCGACAGGGTGGATTGTTCGATCACCGTATAGACGGAAAGTTCGCGGATCAGCGGCGCATCCAGCACCGAGAGCGAGGCCAGCGCGCGCATCTTGGCGGTGGTCAGCCCCTGCGCGACCAGTTCCTCGCGCAAGCTGGCGTTGTAGCGCGCCATGATCCGGTTCATCAGATAGGGGGCAAAGTTCGACAGCCCGATCTCGCCAAGGCGCGGGGGCGGGCCATGAGGGGTCAGATCATCGCTCATGCGCCCAGCCCCTTGGCGGCCAGATAGCCCGATCCACCGCCGAGGCCCGGGCCGGGATGGGTCGAGGCGCCGATATGCGTCAGGCCCTTGACCGCGCTGCCCTTTGTGGTGTGTGCAAACGGGCGCCAGATGAAGAACTGGTCGATCGAACAGGCCCCGCCATAGGGATCGCCGCCGACCAGGTTGATGTTCATCGCTTCCAGATCGGCCGGGCTATAGGCGCGGCGGGCCAGCTTGATCTTGTCGAGATCCTTGATGTGACGGGCAAGGATTTCCTCGATCCGGTCGGCAAAGGCCTCGCGCGTCGCCTCGTCCCAGGTGCGGCCGGTCAATTCGTGCGCGGCATCGCCCTTGATGACACGGGGGGCGTCGGGGATTTGCAGCCACAGAATGGCCTTGCCGGCGGGCGCACGGGTCGGGTCCAGCGCCGTCGGCTGGCCCACGCAGATGGTGGGGGTTTCGGGGAACAGGCCGCGTTCGGCCTCGTTTGCCGATTTCGACACCGCGTCGATGCCGTCGGACAGGTGGATCAGCGCGACCTTTTCCAGCCCCGGGGTGGCCCATTCGGGCACGGCGTCCAGCGCATAATGCAGCTGGAAATTGCCCCGGCCATGGCGGAACGCGGCAGTGGCGGCGCGGTCTTCGGGCAAGGGGGTGCCCTCCAGCAGCCGGCCATACAGCTGCCCCGGCGCGACCGAGGCCAGGACGGATTTCGCCGCGATCTCTTCGCCGCCTGCAAGGCGCACGCCCGTCACCTTGCCATCGCGGACCAGGATGCGGTCCACATCGGCGCCGGTGCGCACCTCGCCGCCATTGGCCTCGATCAGCTTGACAAAGGCGTTGACGGCAGCGGCCGAGCCGCCTTTGACGATGGGCGCGCCAGCGGCCTCCAGGGCAAAGGCGACGACCTTGGCCATCTGGCCCGAATAGGCGCTTTCGGGCGTCAGGCCGCAATGCAGCACCCAGGGCGCCCACAGGGCTTGCACCAGCGGGCTGCGGTAGTTCATTTCCAGCCAGCCGCGCGCCGGGGCAAGGGCGGTGCCGAACCAGCCGGCAAGGCTGGACAGCCCGCGCCGACGCGCCTGGCCGAACAGCAGCTTCGCGGTTTTCCACGACCACAGATTGCCGCCCAGCAGGCTGAACAGGAAGGGCGCATCCGATTCCAGCGTGCCGACATCGCGGGCGTGCTGGTCGCCCTCGCCGGCCAGGACAGCGTTGAAAGCCCGGGTGTTTTCGGCGCGGTCGGTCGTCAGGACCAGCGCCTCGCCATCCGGCCGCAGCACGGCGGTCGGATGGGGGGTATGGCAGAACTCCAGCCCGTGCCGCGCCAGATCGGCGGCAAGTTCGGCATAGGCCGGAGAGGTGATGAACAGAACGAAGGTGGTGGCCATCACGTCATGGGTGAAGCCGGGCAGGGTGGCAGAGTCGGTTCTCAGGCAGCCGCCTGCGACGGCTTCGCGTTCCAGCACCAGCACCTTGCGCCCCTTGCGCGACAGCAGGGCCGCCGCGACAAGGGCGTTGATGCCCGACCCGATGATGACGTGATCGGCCCCCATGGCGTCAGGCCTTCGGAACCAGAGCCAGCGCGCGGATCGGCGAGCCGGTGCCTTCCTTGATCTTCAGGGGCGCTGCGATCAGGATCGCGCCCTTGGGCGGCAGCTTGTCGAGGTTGGTCAGCGAGGCCAGGCCGAAGCGGTCGTTCGCATGCAGCAGGTTATGGGCCGGGAACGGCGGGGTCATGCCGCCGGCAAGCCCGGCATCGGTGCCGATGCATTGGGTGCCCCAGCCCACGATGCCCTTTTCGATCAGATACTGGATGACCTCGGCCGTCGGCCCGGGGGTGTGCGGCCCGTTCTCGTCGGCGTTCAGATAAAGCGCCTCGTCATGGTTGCGCTTGTCCCAGTCGGACCGCATGACGACCCATTCGCCGGCCTTGATCTCGCCGTGCGCGGCCTCCCAGGCCTTCACATGGTCGATGGTCAGCAGGAAGTCGTTGTTTTCTGCTGCTTCCTTGCTGAAGTCCATCACGTTGACCGGCGCGATCAGGCGCTGCACGTCCAGCGTGTCGGTATAGCCGGCCGGATTGTCCTTGCCGGTGATCCAGTGGTGCGGCGCATCAAAGTGGGTGCCCGAATGTTCGCCCAGCTCCAGCCAGTTCCACGCCCAGAAGGGGCCGTCCTTGTCGTATTCGCTGATCTTGTGGATCTTGATCGGCGGGGTGTCCTTGGCCAGCTCCGGGGGCAGTTTCAGCAGCGGCGTATCCGGCCCCAGCGTGCCCGAGCAGTCGACCACCTCGATGCCCCCAGAAAGGATCATGGCCCCAAGGTTCTGCAAAACGGCGGCAGAAGTCATTCGTGTGTCTCCCTGAAATGGCGGGGGTATCGCCCCCGTCGGATGCGGTGAAATCATGCTGGACAGAAATGAATGCGTTTGCAAGTATATTTCTAACTTGAAGGATCGAAGCGCGATGGACACCACGTTCGATGCCATTCTGATCGGAGCAGGCCACAATGCGCTGGCCTGTGCGCTGCATCTGTCGGCCAAGGGCTGGAAGGTGGGCGTTTTCGAACAGGCCGCCCAGCCGGGTGGCGCTGTGCGTTCGGGCGAATATACCTTGCCGGGTTTCCGCCATGACTGGGCGGCCATGAACATGTCCCTGTTCGCCGGAAGCCAATTTTTCAAGGCATATGGGCCGGCCTTGATGGCGCGGGGGCTGGAACTGGCGCCGACGACGCATCCCTTTGCCTCGGTCTTTCCCGATGGGCGCTGGCTGGGGATTTCGACCGATCCGGCCCAGACCCGCGCCCGGATCGCGGCCTTTTCCGTGACAGATGCGGCGACCTGGGACAAGCTGGTTGCGGCGTTTCCGGCGGATGCGAATCACCTGTTCGCGCTGCTTGGCTCTCCGATGAAGATGCGTGCGTTTGCATCAATTTTCTGGCGCATCTGGCGCGAGCGCGGTTTGTCGGGTGCCCAGGATCTGGGCAAATTCCTGCTGTCCTCGCCGCGCGCCTGGCTGGAACAGACCTTTGCCTCTCCCCACCTGCGGGCCACCCTCGGCGCTTGGGGGCTACATCTCGATTATGCCCCGGACGTCGCGGGTGGCGCGCTTTTTCCCTATCTGGAGGGGATGGCAGGTCAGGCCTTTGGTATGGTGCTGGCCAAGGGCGGCGCGGGCCGCGTGACAGAGGCGCTGGTGGCCGAGATCGAGGCGCGGGGCGGTGTTGTGGAATGCAGCGCGCCGGTTGCGCGTATCCTGCACAGCGGCGGCACGGCAACGGGGGTGGAACTGGCCGACGGCCGCAAGCTGGTCGCACGCAAGGCGGTGATCGCGGGCGTGGCCCCCAAGGGGCTGATGCAGCTGACCGGAGGGACGGGCGATGCCGGCTTTGACGGCGCGATGCAGGGCTTTCGCCATGCGCCGGGCACGATGATGATTCACCTGGCGATGGATGCGCTGCCGCCCTGGGCCGCCGGGACCGATCTGCACCGCTTTGCCTATGTTCATCTGGCGCCCTCGCTGGACCAGATGGCGCGCACCTACAGCCAGGCGCAGGCGGGGCTGTTGCCGAACGAACCCGCGCTGGTCGTCGGGCAGGCCACGGTGGTCGATCCCTCGCGCGCGCCGGATGGCAAGCATGTGCTGTGGCTGCAAGTGCGCATGGTGCCGGGCACCATTCTTGGCGATGCGGCCGGGCAGATCGGCGCCACCGACTGGGCCGAGGCCGCCGGGCCGATGGCCGAGCGCGCGCTGGACATCCTCGACCGCTATGCGCCGGGCGTGCGGGGCCATATCCTTGGCCAGCGCATCGTCAGCCCGGCCGAGCTGGAAGCCGACAACCCGAACCTTGTCGGGGGCGATCAGATTTGCGGCAGTCACCATCTGTCGCAGCATTTCATCTACCGGCCCGTCCGTGGACATACCGACGGGTCGACCCCCATCCGCAACCTTCACCTGACCGGGGCGGCCGTCTGGCCCGGGGCAGGCACCGGGGCGGGGCCGGGCTGGCTGCTGGCGCAAAAGCTGGCAGGGGCCTGAAACAGACGACCAACCAAGAAAACCAACCAACAGGGAAACACCATGAAACTATCGCGTCGCAGCCTGCTGCAGATTTCGGCCGCCAGCATGACGCTTGCCTTTGCCCGCCCCGTGCTGGCGCAGGCGATCAACGAGCTGGTCATTGCCTATAACGTCAACCTGCCGAGCTGGGATCCGACCACCGGCCCCAGCGCGGTGAACCCGACGCTTCAGGGCCTCTATCAGGCGGTGTTCGACCAGTATTTCCACCAGAACCCCGACCTGTCGCAATCGCCGGGCCTGCTGACCGCCTATGGCTGGGCCGACGATCTCAAGTCGGTCTGGATGGAGGTGCGCGAGGGCGTCAAATGGCACGATGGCAGCCCCTTCACCGCCGAGGACGTGGCCTGGAGCCTGGAGCGTCTGGGCAAGCCGGAAACCGGCAGCCCGATCCAGTTCGTCTGGTCCAACCTGTCGAACTTCAAGGTTGAGGGCAACCGCGTGACCGCCGATGCGGCGGCCTATGATGGCACGCTGTTCAAGTGGATGTACTTCCTGACCGGCTATCCGATGCCCAAGGCCTATTACGAAAAGGTCGGCGCCGAAGGCTTCGAGGCCGCGCCCATCGGCACCGGCCCCTATATGGTCGAGAAATACGAACGCAACGCCTTTGTCCGCCTCAAGGCCTTTGCCGATTACTGGGGGCCGAAGCCGGAATTCGAGACCGTGACGATCAAGTTCGTCACCGATGCCGCCAGCCGTGTGGCCGAAGTGGAATCGGGCAACAGCCATGTCACGCTGGAAATGCCCTACGAGGAATTCGACCGGCTCAAGGCCAAGGCGGGCCTGGCCGGCGTTGCCAAGCCGGTTTCCGATATCGGCATGATCTTCTTCAACGACATCGACGTGATGAAGGACGAAAACGTCCGCCGCGCCGCGGTTCACGCGGTGGACAAGCAGACGATCATCAACCGGCTGCTGTCGGGCTATGGCGTGCCGCTGGATACGCTGCAAACGCCGGACTATGACGCCTATGATCCGTCGATCAAGGTGGAATACAACCCCGAGCTGGCCAAGGAGCTGCTGGCGAAATCGGGCTATTCGACCTCGAACCCGGTCAAGTTCAAGATCCAGACCACCAAGGGCTTCAAGCCCAAGGACTACGAGATGGTTCAGGCCATCGTCGGCCTGTGGCGCCGGGTGGGGATCGAGGCCGAGATCGAGGTGATCGAGATCGCCAAGCACTTTGAGCTGCGCGCCGCCGACCAGCTGGCCCCCGCCGCCTTTTACAACTGGGGCAACTCGATCGGCGATCCGGTTACCTCGACCGGCCATGCGATGTATGGGCCCTCGCCGAACTCGGTCTGGGACGGGCAGGATCTGATCGACATGATCAACCCGCTCTGGGGCGAGACCGACCCGGCCAAGGCCATTGCGGGCTGGAAGGCGGTGGACCGCTATATCGCCGAACATGCGCTGGTGCTGCCGCTGCTGCAATATGTCCAGCCGATCTTGCATGATGCCCGCGTTGTCGTGGTGCCGCATGCCTCGGGTGCGCTGCTGCCGCAGCTGATGAAGCGCGCCTGACAGGCCGTCGCCCGGGCGGATGGCGCCGGGGGGCTTTGCGCCCCCCGGACCCCCCGCAGGATATTTTTCGACAGATGAAGTCCGAAAGCGGTGCCTTGGCGCGCGGTTTTCGGCTTTCGAGGGGCATTTCAGGTGTTGCAAAGAACACTGATGCGGCTGGCGACCACGCTGGTCACGCTGTTTGGCGTGGCGGTGATCGTCTTCGTGGTGATCCGGGTGGTGCCCGGTGATCCGATTGCAATGATGTTGCCGCCGATGGCAACGCCAGAGGATATCCAGCGGCTCAAGGCGCTGTACGGGCTCGACAAGTCGATTGCCGAGCAGTTCTTCATCTGGCTGGGGGGCGTGCTGCATGGCGATTTCGGCACCTCGATCACCATGCGCCAGCCGGTGCTGGGGCTGGTGCTGGGCCGTCTGCCGGCCACGCTGGAGCTGTCGGTGATGGCGCTGGTCATCGCGGTGATCTGGGGCGGCGCGCTGGCGCTGGCCGGGACGCGCTGGCGCGGATCCAAGGCCGAGGCGGCGATCGACGTGGGCAACGGGATGGCGCTGTCGGTGCCCGATTTCCTGTGGGGCCTGGTGCTGATCCTGTTCTTCGGGGTTCTGTGGCCGGTCTTTCATATCTCGGGCCGGGTCTCGCCCAGTCTGGAGCTGCCGTTCACCACGAACTTCTATCTGTTCGAAAGCGTGCTGCGGCTGCGGTTCGACCTGTGGGCCGACATCGTCAGCCACATGTTCATGCCCGCGCTGGCGCTGGCCTTTCCGCTGGCGGCGATCATCGCGCAGCTGCTCAAGCAGAGCCTCAAGGAAACCATGCACCTCGATTACGTCACGCTCAGCCGCACCAAGGGCTATGGCGAGAACCATGTGATCACCCGTGAGGCGCTGCCCAATGCGATCTTGCCGACGCTGACGCTGGTGGGCGTGCAGTTCACCTTCCTGATCGGCGGCACGGTGATCATCGAGCGGCTGTTTTCCTATGAGGGGCTTGGCAACATGGCCATCGACGCGGTGATCAACCGCGATCTGCCGCTGATCCAGGGCATCGTGATCCTGTTCGCGGTCATCTTCACCGGCGTCAATCTGATCGTCGATCTGCTGTATACCGTATTGAACCCGAGGTTGCGCCATGCTTGACGGACGCGGCAAGACGCGGCGCCGCGCGGGCGCAAGGTTGTGGCTGTCGGCCGGCTGGCTGGTGCTGGCGCTGGGGGCGGCGCTGCTGGCGCCCTGGATCGCGCCGCATGATCCGCTGGCGCAGGATCTGTTCGCAGGTCGAATGCCGCCGATCTGGGTGCAGGGGGCCGACCCGCTGTATTGGCTGGGCACCGACAGTCTGGGGCGCGATGTCCTTAGCCGCATCCTGCATGGCGGGCGGGTGGCCTTTGCGGTGGCGCTGGTCGCCGGGGTGGCAACGGCCGCGCTGGGCGCGCTGCTGGGGCTGCTGGCAGGGTTCTATCGCGGCTGGGTCGATGTGCTGATCTCGCGGTTCATCGACATCTGGATGGCGTTTCCGCCGGTGCTGTTTTCCATCCTGCTGATCGCGGTGATGGGGCCGGGGCTGACCTCGATCATCATTGCCATCGTGGTGATCGACTGGACGCGCTTTGCCCGCGTCGTGCGGGCCGAGGCAATGGGGCAGGGGGCGATGGACTATGTTGCCTCGGCCCAGGTCGCCGGGCGGGGGCGGTTTTCCACCATGATCGTCGAGATCCTGCCCAATGTGCTGCCCACGATCGTCGTGCTGCTGACGCTGGAGATGGGCATCGCCGTGATCGTCGAGGCGATCCTGTCCTTTGTGAACCTGTCGATTTCCACCGACAGCCCGACCTGGGGCAGCATGATCGCCGAAGGGCGCACCTCGATCCATCAGGCGTGGTGGGTGCTGGTCTTCCCGCTGATCGCCCTGTTCCTGACCGTCCTGTCCTTTTCCCAGCTGGGCGAAGGGCTCAAGGACCGCTTTGATCCGGTGCTGAGATGAGCTTTCTGCGCGTTGAAAACCTGTGCGTCGATCTCAAGGGCTCGGGCGACCGGCTGCTGCGCGGCGTGTCGCTGAATGTGGGCGCGGGCGAGGTCATGGGGCTGGTGGGCGAAAGCGGTGCCGGCAAGTCGATGATCGGCAAGGCGATCCTGGGGATCTTGCCGCGTTCGGCCGGCGTGGTCGATGGCGTGATCGAACTGGACGGCGAGAACCTGCTGGCGCTGCCGCCCAAGGTGCGGCGCCAGCGGATCGGGGCCAAGGCCGCGCTGATCCCGCAAGATCCGCTGACCGCGCTGAACCCCAGTCGCCGGATCGCCCCGCAGATCACCGACCGGCTGGTCGATATTCTGGGCTGGGATCGCGCCCGCGCCAATGACCGCGCGCGCGAGATTCTGGCCGAGGTGCATATCGCCGACCCTGACCGTGTGCTGCGATCCTATCCGCACGAGCTGTCGGGCGGGATGCGCCAGCGCATCCTGATCGCATCGGCCTTTGCGGCCGAACCCAAGCTGATCGTGGCGGATGAACCCACCACGGCGCTGGACGTGACGGTGCAAAAACAGATCCTGCGGCTGATCCGCGACATGCAGGCCCGGCATGGCACGGCGCTGTTGTTCGTCACCCACGATCTGGGGGTGGTGGCCAAGATCTGCCAGAAGATGACCGTGTTGTATGGTGGTCTGGTGGTGGAACAGACCGATGTGCATGGCTTCTTCCGGGCGCCGGCGCATCCCTACAGCCGGGCGCTGCTGGCCGCGACGCCCCGGCACGATGATCCCGCCGCCAGCCTCAACCCGGTGCCGGATGACATCATCCAGGCGGTTCGGGCCGAGGTGGCCGCAGCAGACAGGAACTGGCGCAATGGCTGACATCTATGACGTTCAGGGCCTGCGGCTGTCGCTGGCCGACATGGCGCGAAAACCGCTGTTCGGCGCGGCGCCCCGGCACGAGATCCTCAAGGGCCTGACCTTCCGCATCGCGCGCGGCGAAATCGTCGGCATCGTCGGCGGTTCGGGGTCTGGCAAGTCGACGCTGGGCCGGGCGCTGCTGCGGCTGCTCGAACCCTCGGAGGGGCGGGTGCTGTTCGAAGGCACCGACATCACCCATCTGCCGGAAAGCGCGCTGCGCCCCTATCGGCGGCGGATCCAGATGATCTTTCAAGATCCGATGTCGTCCTTGAACCCGCGCCACCGCGTCGGGCAGATCATCGCCGCGCCGCTGATGCTGCACGGGGTGGAAGGCCCGCGCGAGGCCGCCTTGCGGGCGCTCGACGAGGTCGGCCTGCCGCGCGGCTTTGCGGCGCGCTATCCGCACGAGCTGTCGGGCGGGCAACGGCAGCGGGTCGGCATCGCCCGTGCCATCGCGCTGCGCCCCGATTTCATCCTGGCAGATGAAATCGTCTCGGGCCTCGATGTGTCCAGCCAGGCGCAGGTGCTGGCGATCCTCAAGGACCGGGTGCGCGATCTGGGGCTGACGCTGGCCTTCATCAGCCACGATCTGTCGGTGATCCGGCGGCTCTGTGACCGGGTGATCGTGCTCTATCAGGGCCAGATCGTCGAGGATGGCCCCTGCGATCGGGTCTTTGCCGATCCGCAGGCCGACTATACCCGCGAGCTGCTGGCGGCGATCCCGGACCCCGACCCGGACAGCGACTGGTTCTAGCACCGGCTGCCGGTCGCTGACACGGCGGCCGGCCCCTTTCGCCCCCTCGGGGGTGACTTGGCCGTCAGGCCAGGAGGGGGCCGAGGCCCCCTCTGCCCAGGGGCACGCTGGCCATGACACCGATGCGGTTTCGGGCCGGAATCGTCTGGCCACGGCCTGGTTTGGCGCTATGGTTCCCGCCATGGACCAGACCGACCGCACCTTTCTGACCGCCCTCTTCGACGCCGCCGTCGCTGCCGCAAACCCGATGCAGGCGCTTGCCGCACATCTGCCGGAACGGCCCAAGGGGCGCACGGTCGTCGTGGGCGCCGGCAAGGGCGCGGCCCAGCTTGCCGCCGCCTTCGAGACGCTCTGGGATGGCCCCCTCTCGGGCGTGGTCGTCACCCGTTATGGCTATGGCTGCCCGACCCGATCCATTCGCGTGCTCGAAGCCGCGCATCCGGTGCCCGATGCGGCCGGGCTGGCGGCCTCGGCTGCGCTGATGCAGGCGGTGCAAGGACTTGGCCCCGACGATCTGGTCGTGGCGCTGGTCTGCGGTGGCGGCTCGGCGCTGCTCCCGATGCCGCCCGGCAATCTGACGCTCGAGGACGAGGCAGCGCTGAACCGCGCGCTGCTCGCCTCGGGCGCGCCGATCTCGGTGATGAACGCGATCCGCAAGCAGGTCTCGGGCATCAAGGGCGGGCGGCTGGCGCGGGCCGCGGCCCCGGCGCGGGTCGCAACGCTGGTGGTCTCGGACGTGCCGGGCGACGATCCGGCCCAAGTGGCGTCAGGCCCCACGGTCCCCGATGCGACCAGCCGCGCGATGGCCCGTCGTCTGGTGGCCAACTGGCGCATCCAGCTTCCCCCCAGGATCGCCGAATGGCTGGCGGGCGATGCTGGCCCGGCGCCGGATCCGGCCGACCCGGTCTTTGTGCGGCATACCGTTCAGGTCATCGCCTCGGCCCGCCTGTCGCTCGAGGCCGCCGCCGCACGGGCCCAAGGCCTTGGCATCCCCGCCGCGATCCTCTCGGATGCCATCGAGGGCGAGGCGCGCGAGGTCGCCCGCGTCCATGCCGCCATCGCGCGCGAGGTTGCCAGCCGCAACCGCCCCTTTGCCCGCCCCGTGGTGATCCTGTCGGGCGGCGAAACCACCGTCACCTTGCGCGGCACAGGCAAGGGCGGGCGGAACAGCGAATTCCTGCTCGCGCTGGCCCTGGCGGCCGAGGGCACGCCCTTTGCGGCGCTGGCAGCAGATACCGACGGGATCGACGGATCGGAACAGAACGCTGGCGCCTTTGCGACCGGCACCAGCATGGCCCGCCTGCGCGCCACGGGCCGCGACCCGGCGGCACTGCTGGCGAACAACGATGCTTGGACGGCCTTTGATGCCCTGGGCGATCTGTTCGCGCCCGGACCCACCGGCACCAATGTCAACGACTTCCGGGCCATCCTGATCCGCTGAGCAGGGCGCGACCGGCTGCCCCTTCATCTGTCCAAAAATATCCCGGGGGTGCGGGGGCTGGCCCCCGCTTCCAAGGCTCGTCACAGGGCTCAGACGTTCAGCAACAGATGCTCCCGCTCCCAAGGGCTGATGACCTGCTGGAACTCCTTGTATTCGTGCCGCTTGACCGAGGCATAAAGCGCGACGAAATCCGGCCCCAGCACCTCGACCAGCGCCTCGTCCTCTTCCAGCAGGTCGATGGCATCGGACAGGTTCAGCGGCAGCTCGTCCTCGCCCATATAGGCGTTGACGGTGCATTCCGGGCGCGGCATCTGCGCCTCTTTCAGCCCCAGATAGCCGCAGGCCAGGCTGGCGGCGATTCCAAGATAGGGGTTGCAATCCATGCCCGCCAGGCGGTTTTCCACGCGCCGCGCCTCGGGGCCGGAAATCGGCACGCGCAAGCCGGTGGTGCGGTTGTCGCGGCCCCATTCCAGATTGATGGGCGCCGCGAAATCCGGGACATAGCGGCGGTAGCTGTTCACATAGGGCGCCAGCAGCGCCACCCCGGCCGGCAGGTGCCGCTGCATCCCTGAGATGAAATGCATGAAGGCAGGCGTCTCGCGCCCCTGTTCGTCGGAAAAGATGTTCCGGCCCGTCGCAATATCCACCACCGAATGGTGGATATGCATGGCGCTGCCAGGCTCGCCCTCGATGGGTTTGGCCATGAAGGTGGCGAAACAGTCATGGCGCAAGGCGGCCTCGCGGATCATCCGCTTGAAATAGAAGATATGGTCGGCCAGATCGACCGGATTGCCATGCGCGAGGTTGATTTCCACCTGACCCGCGCCGCCTTCCTGCAAGATGCCGTCGATCTCGAGGCCCATGGCCTCGGCGAAATCGTAGATGTCGTCGATCACCTTGCCGTATTCGTCGACCGCGCTCATGGAATAGGCCTGTTTGGCGGCGGCGCGGCGGCCGGATCGGCCCATCGGCGGCATGACCGGCATGTTGGGGTCAAGGTTCGGCGCGACGAAGAAGAATTCCATCTCGGGCGCAACCACCGGGCGCCAGCCTTCGGCCGCATAGAGCGCCAGCACACGCTTGAGCACATTGCGCGGGGCGGTCGGCACCGGATCGCCGCGCTGGTCCAGCGCGTCATGGATGATCTGCAGCGTGATGTCGGCGGTCCAGGGTGCGGCGGTCGCCGTGGTGAAATCGGGAACCAGCGTCATGTCCGGTTCCTTGTATTCATCCTCGCCCTTGGGCGCATCGGCCCATTCGCCGGTGATCGTCTGGAGGAAGATCGAGGTCGGCAGGAAGAAGCTTTTCTGATGCTCGAACTTGAAGGCGGGCATCGCCTTGCCGCGGGCGACACCGGCGATGTCGGGGACGATGCATTCCACCTCGTCGAGGCGGCGGCCCGACAGATAGTCGCGGGCGGCTTCGGGCAGTTTTTCGGTCCATCCACTGGACATGGGGTCACCTGTTCTGACTGCGCGGCGCCTTGAAGAAGGCGGCGATGCGCGCGGCAATGGTCTTGTCGTCAAGCGGCTCGTCAAGGCGGGTGCGGGCGTCTTGCAGCAGCGCCTCTGGCACGATGCCGGGGCCGCGCTTTTCCATCAGCCCCTGCAGGAAGCTGCTGGAGAATTCGGGGTGCGCCTGCACGGTAAAGGCGCGATCATCATAGACCAGCGCGGCATTGGTGCAAAAGGGACTGGTTGCCGCCACCTGGGCGCCAGGCGGGGCCTTGGTCACCTGATCCTGGTGCCAGGCGTTCAGGCGGACCTTCTGGCCGCCGAAATCGTAGTCCTGCGGGCCGACCGACCAGCCGCCGGCGAATTTCTCCACCGTGCCGCCAAGGGCCTGGGCGATGATCTGGTGGCCAAAGCAGATGCCCACCATCGGCACATGTTCGGCGTAGGCCTTGCGGATGAACTCTTCGAGTGGGCGGATGAAGGGGTGATCCTCATAGGCGCCATGGCGCGAGCCGGTCAGCAGCCAGCCGTCGCAGTCATGCACATCGGCAGGGAACTGCATGTCGACGACCGCATAGTCGCGGAAGGTGAAGCCCTGATCCGCGAGCAGCTTGCGGAACATGTCAGGATAGGTGCCGGACTGCGCGACCAGGGATTCGGGCGCGTGGCCGGTTTGCAAGATGCCGATCAGCATGGAACTCTCGGATGACCAATGCCCCATGGTAGACCCGGGGACGGGGGGCGGGCAAGGGGGGCTCCCGCACCCCTTCACCGGCCCTGACGGGCCGGCAAAGGGCCTTGGGCCGGGCGCCGCTGGCGCGGCGTGCGCTTTTGACATGGCGCCGGGTCTGGTGGTTGGTGGCGGATGCCTCCGGCGGGGGTATTTGGGGAAGGTGATGGGGGGCGCCGGTCCTGGCGGTTGGCGCAGCCCGCCATGGCTGTGCCGGGGATTTCCCGCAGCGGGGCAAGCGGGTAGAACTGGCAGCAGACTGGGGGAGCTGTTGATGAACCTGCTTTATGCCAATGACCGCCGCGGGGAATATCCGCCTTCGTGGTATGCGGCGACGGCCGTCGGAGCGGCGGAGCGTCCACCATTGCGCGGCACGGTGCGGGCCGATGTCTGCGTGGTGGGGGCAGGCTATACCGGCCTTTCGGCGGCGCTGCATCTGGCGCAGCGCGGCTTGCGCGTTGTCGTGCTGGAGGCGCATCGCGCGGGCTGGGGGGCCTCGGGGCGCAATGGCGGGCAGGTGGGGTCGGGCCAGCGGCTGGATCAGGACTGGATCGAGGCGCGGCTGGGGCGCGAGGATGCGCGCCATCTGTGGCAGATTGCCGAGGAGGCCAAGGCGCTGGTCAGGCGGCTGGCAGCCGACATGCCGGGCACCGACTGGCGCCCGGGCGTGGCGCATGCCTTCCTGCATCCGTCCGAGGTCGAGGCGGCGCGGCGCTATGCCGACCGTCTGGCGCGGGACTATGGCTATGAGCAGATCGTGCCGCTGGACGGGAGCGAGACGGCGGAACTTCTGGGCACGCGGGCCTATGTCGGGGGCGAGCTGGACCAGGGCGCAGCACATGTGCATCCGCTGAACCTTGCGCTGGGGCTGGCGGTGGCGGCCGAGGCGGCGGGCGCCACCATTCTGGAGCGGACCGAGGTTCTGGCGCTGGAGCCGGGCCAGCCCGCGACGGTTCGGGCGCAGACCGGGCAGGTGGTGGCCGACCATGTGATCCTGGGCTGCAACGGCTATCTGGGCCGGCTGGAGCCGCAGGTCGCGGCGCGGGTGATGCCGATCAACAATTTCATCGTGGCGACCGAGCCGCTGGGGGCGGATGCGCCATTGTCGCAGCCGGTGGCGGTGGCCGATTCGCGCTTTGTGGTCAATTACTGGCGCCAGACCCCGGATGGCCGGCTGTTGTTCGGGGGCGGCGAAAGCTATGGTTGGCGCTTTCCCGATATCGTGGCAACGGTGCGCAAGCCGATGCTGAAGGTCTATCCGCAGTTGGCCGAGGCGCGGATCGACCATGCCTGGGGCGGGACGCTGGCCATTTCACCGACGCGCAACCCCTGTTTCCTGCGGCCGCAGCCGAATGTGCTGTCTGCCTCGGGCTATTCGGGGCATGGCGTGGCGCTGGCCACGATGGCCGGACAGATCATGGCCGAGGCGATCATCGGGCAGACGGCGCGGTTCGACGTGATGGCCCGCCTGCCCACGCCGCGTTTTCCGGGAGGCACCTTGCTGCGCCATCCGGTGCTGGTGCTGGCCATGACCTGGTTCGCCTTGCGCGATCGGCTGGGCATCTGACCGCCTGCATGCAAGGCAGTGCTGGAAAATCCCCGGCTCAACGTATATCGCTTCACCCGAAGGGCCATATGGCCGCCGAGCAGGAATGCACCATGTCCGCCGATCTCGTGCCGCAGGCGCCGAACCTTTATGACGCCGAACCGATTCCCGCCGCCGCGATGGCGGATATCGAGCGTCTGCTCGCCTCGGGCGATCTGTTCCGCTACACGGCCCCCGAAGGCGCCCCGGTGGCGCGGCTGGAGGCGGAATTCGCCGAGTTGATGGGGGTGCGCTATGCGCTGGCGGTCTCGTCCTGTTCGGCGGCGCTGTTCCTGGCGCTGAAGGCACTGGACCTGCCGCGCGGGGCGAGGGTGCTGGTGCCGGCCTTCACCTTCGCGGCGGTCCCCTCGGCGGTCCTGCATGCGGACTGCACGCCGGTGCTGGTCGAGGTGGATGACAGCCTGCGCATCGACATGGCGGATTTCGAGGCGAAACTCGACGGCGCGGCGGCGGTGATGATCAGCCACATGCGCGGCCATACCTCGGACATGGATGCGATCATGGCACTGTGCGAGCCGCGCGGCATTCCGGTGATCGAGGATGCGGCGCATTCGCTGGGCACTACCTGGCATGGCCGCAACATCGGAACCATCGGCAAGATCGGCGCCTTCAGCTTTCAGTCCTACAAGCTGGTGAATGCGGGCGAAGGCGGGATGTTCATCACCGACGATCCCGAAATCGCGGCGCGGGCGGTGATCATGTCAGGCGCCTACGAATATAACTGGAAAAAGCATCCGGGGCTGCAGAACAGCTATCATCACTGGCAAAACCGCCTGCCGCTTTACAACATGCGGATGCAGAACCTGTCGGCCGCGGTGATCCGCCCGCAGTTGCCCGAGGTGGCGCGGCGCGTCCAGCAAGGCCGCACGAACCATGACCGCATGGCCGAACGGTTGAACGCGACCGGGCATTTCGCCGTGCCGTCCGCCCTGCCGCCCGAAGAGCGAGCACCGGATTCCATCCAGTTCCGCCTGACGGGGGAATGGTCCGACGATCAGGCCCGCAAGTTCGAGGCCGCCTCGAAGCGGCGCGGGGCCGCAGCGCATGTCTTTGGCCTGTCGCCTGACAATGCCCGCGCGTTCTGGAACTGGCAGTTTCTGGGCGAGACGCCGGATCTGCCCAAGACACGGGCCATGCTGATGCGCACCTGCGATCTGCGGTTGCCGGCCCGCCTGACCGCCACCGAGATCGACTTTCTGGCCGAGGCGCTGATCGCGGCGGCCGACGAGGCGCGGGCGGCCTGACCGGGCGCTCCCGCAGGGCGGTGCCGCGCAGGCGCGGCCCTTCCTTTGGGCCGGGCGCCGCTGGCGCGGCGGGGCAATATGGCCCGGCGTCACCTTGTGCGGCTGCCGTCGGTTGCCTCCGGCGGGGGTGTTTGGGGAAGGTGAAACATGGGCAAGTGACGGCCCTTGGGGATGCTGCCAAAGCGTCTTGTCAGGGGGGGGCGCCATGGCCATGCCGCGAAGCGATCCCGCAGGCATCTTTCGCCTTGATCCAAATATCCTCGGGGGTGAATTGGCCGTCAGGCCAAGAGGGGGCAGAAAGCCCCCTCTTCCCCGGTCAAGCCAGCCGATGGCCGGATCAAAGCTTGGACAGCTTTGCCTGAAGCGCGGCGAGCTGTTTCTTGATGTCGGCCAATTCTTCCTTGGCGCTGCCTTCCTCGCCCTCGTCGCGTTCGGGGCCAGAGCTGCCAGGGCGCCAGCCGCCCATCATCTTCATGAACGCCTCTTGCTGGCGCTGCATCGCCTCGAAGCCGGGCATGGCCGACATCGGGTTCTGGAAGGCGCCCATGTTCTCGAACATCTTCGACTGACCTTCGCGCAGCATCTCGAAGCTGGCGGCAAGGAACTGCGGCACCACGCTTTGCACTTCGGTCGTGTAGCTGCGCACCAGGTCGGTCAGCACGTTGATCGGCAGGACCGAGTCGCCCTTGGATTCATGTTCCGCGATGATCTGCAGCAGGTATTGCCGCGTCAGGTCGTCACCCGATTTCAGATCGACGATGCTGACCTCGCGCCCTGCACGGATGAAACCGGCAATATCTTCCAGCGTGACATAGTCGCTGGTTTCGGTGTTGTAGAGCCGACGGCTCGCATAGCGCTTGATCAAGAGCGGCTTGTCGGTATCGGCCATGGGCTCCCTCCCCGTTTTTCATATATGTGCCGAGCCTATGCCGCTGCAGAAAAAATGCAAGCGTATGCAGCAATGACAAAGGCGGGCCTGAAAGGCCCGCCTTGCGTCCGGTCCTGCCCCCGCTTGGGAGGGGAGGGGAGGAATGGGGGAGAACCGGACAGGTTCGCCCCGCCTTATTTCGCGGCGGCGGTCGCTTTCTTGGCGGCCGTGGTCACGTCGGCGGTGGCTTTTTTCACCGCGGCGGTCGCATCTTCCTGGATGTCCTTGCCGGCGGCCAGCATTAGTTCGACGGTTTCCATCTGAACTTTCTTGGCGACTTCGGCGAAGGCGGCCATGTTCTCGGCAGCCATTTCAGCAGCCGACGAGGCGAAATCGGACGCGGCCTTGCCGTAATCGGCGGCTTCGGTCTTGGCCTTGGTCATCTCGCTCATCTTGGCGATGGTGTCCTTGGTCCACTTGGCGGTGATTTCGGTCGACTTTTCGGCCGCTTCCAGAGCGACTTTCGACATTTTCTCGGCCAGGGCGGCCTGGGTCTTGAAGGCTTCCTGGAAAGCGCCGGTGTCAACCGGGAACGAAGCCAGCATGTCCTGGAAGGTCTTTGTGAAATCGTTGGTCTTGGCCATCTGAGCAACTCCTTGCTGCGGTCAGGGGGTGTAATCGGTGTGTCGCTGTTCTGCGCTGACACACCATATACATGCTGCAGCGCAGCATTGCAAGAGTTTCGATGCTGCGTTGCAGAAGATTTACCTTGCGGAAACCTTTTGGCCCTTGGGCCGAAATCCCAAGTAATCCTGAAGGGATGGTCGATGCTGCAATGCAGCAATCAAGGCCGCCCACAGGTTCACGGCCGCATCTTCACCGACGGATCCAGGGCTGAAAGACTGACGGCCGGGCCGGGGCCCAGCCATCGGATCTCAGGCCGAGTCGCGCAGCACATAGGTGCCGGGCGCGGGGCACAGGGCGGGGTAGCCCTCGACGCTGCCCGGAACGCGGGCGGCGACCATGGTGCCCGACCGCTTGGCCAACCACTGGCCCCAGCGCGGCCACCAGGATCCCTTGGTATAGGTCGCCCCCTTCAGCCATTCGTCAGGGGTCAGGCCGGACATCGGGGCATCGTTGGTGTAATGACCATACTTGTCCTTGCCCGGCGGGTTGATGATCCCCGCGATATGGCCCGACTCGGACATGATGAAGGTCTTGTCCTTGGACCCGAAGCGGCGCAGCCCGTTGAAGCTGGCCTTCCAGGCGGCGATGTGGTCGGTCTCGCAGCCGATGGCACAGATCGGCAGTTTGATGTCGGCAGGCGAGACCGCCATCCCGTCCACCTGATAGGTGCCCTTGGCAAAGCGGTCCTCCTGGCACAGCCAGCGCAGATATTCGATGGCCATGCGCGAGGGCAGGTTCGTGCTGTCGCCGTTCCAGAACAGAAGGTCAAAGGCGGGCGGCCGTTCCCCCATCATGTAGCTGCGAATGGCCGGCTGATAGATCAGATCGTTCGATCGCAGAAAGCTGAAGGTGCGCGCCATGATCTGCGAGGCAAGGATGCCCTTGGCCTTGCAATCGCGTTCGATCCCGTCGACGAAATCATCGGTCAGGAAGGGCGCGAATTCGCCCTGGTCCGAGAAATCCGACAGCATGGTGAAGAAGGTCGCCGACTTGATCGAGGGATCGCCGCGCTTGGCCATCATCGCCAGCGTCAGGCTGAGCGTGGTGCCCGCGATGCAATAGCCGACGACGTTGATCTTGTCCTCGGCGGTGATCGCCTT
This sequence comes from Gemmobacter nectariphilus DSM 15620, assembly GCF_000429765.1. Classification (GTDB taxonomy): domain Bacteria; phylum Pseudomonadota; class Alphaproteobacteria; order Rhodobacterales; family Rhodobacteraceae; genus Wagnerdoeblera; species Wagnerdoeblera nectariphila. The sequence continues at coordinate 39,785 of NZ_AUCM01000004.1, forward strand.
CACCGCGTCGATCGCCTCCAGGTAACCTTCGCGGATATAGTCATCCATGCCGAAGTCGGCATACGAGGCATCGGGGTTCTTCCAGCTGACCACGAACAGCGTGAAGCCCTGATCGACGATCCACTTGATCAGGCTGTTCTGCGGCTTGAGATCCATGATGTAGAACTTGTTGATCCAGGGCGGAAAGATCAGCAAGGGCGTGCGGTGGACCTTGTCGGTGGTCGGCGTGAACTGGATCAGCTCGAGGATCCGGTTGCGGAACACCACCTGTCCGGGCGTTGCGCCGATATTGTCGCCCACCCGGAACGCTTCGGGGTCGGACAGCGTGACCAGCATCTCGCCATTGTTGGCCTCGATGTCGCGGACAAGGTTTTCCAGCCCGCGCACCAGCGATTCGCCTTCGGTTGCCACCGCCTTTTCCAGCGCATCGGGGTTGGTGCCAAGGAAGTTGGTCGGCGACATCATGTCGGTGATCTGGCGGGTGAAGTATTCCACCCGGTGCCGGTCGTTGGGGTTCAGCGTCTCGATGGCGGCAACGGCATCCTTCAGCGCCTGGGCGTTGGTCAGGTATTGCTGCTTGAGGAAGTTGAAATAGGGGTGGGTGTCCCAAAGGGGGTTGGCGAACCGGCGATCCTTGGGGCCCGGATCGGGGGGGGCGGACAGCTTGCCCTGGGTCAGCACATGCTGCGCCTCGACGTAGTGTTTCAGCGTCTTGCCCCACCAGGCAACCTGCTGTTCGACCACCTTGGCGGGGTTCTTCATGGTATCGTGCATCCAGGCGGCGGCCGTCTGCATGTAAAGTTCCGGGTCCGGCCCGTCGAGCGCTGGGTCGCTGGACGACTTCCGCGCGAGCGCCGCAATCAGACGTTGAGACAGCTGTTCGATCCGCTGCAGATTGGTCTGCATCCTTTCGGACAGGGCTGCGGGTACGCACTCGTCAGTTGCCATGTGAACTTTTCCCCCCTATTTTGCCTGTGCAGCATAGCGTCGCCTGACTGGGGGGGAAGCGACGGAGATGCCGGGGCTCCTCCCCCGCGCAAGGAGACAACATGAAGTATATGCACACGTATGACTTGATGGAAGCCACTCGAAACACCAACGAGTGGCTTGGTGCGACTGCGCGCGCCTTCGCGTCCTACCCGGTGTGGGGTCTGGCGCCGAGCCCGATGTTCAAGATGCTGTCGGCCTGGGGCCGCGTCACCGAACGCAGCTTTGCCCGCATGGTCATCAAGCCCGACTGGGGCATCCGCTCGATCGTGGGCGACGATGGCCGCGACCACCTGGTCGAGGTGGAAACCGTGGTGCCGCGCCCGTTCGGCGACCTGATCCACTTCAAGGTGCTGGGCCAGGCGCCGCGCACCCGCAAGGTTCTGATCGTCGCGCCGATGTCCGGCCATTATGCGACCCTTGTTCGCTCTACGGTTGTATCGCTACTGCCTGACTGTGACGTCTATGTGACCGACTGGAACAATGCCCGCGATATTCCCGTGTCGGCCGGCAAGTTTGATATCGAGGATTATACCCTCTATCTGGTCGACTTCCTGCGCCATCTTGGCCCGGACACCCATGTTGTCGCGATCTGCCAGCCGGCGCCGCTGACCCTGGCCGCGACCGCCTATCTGGCGGCCGAAGACCCCGACGCCCAGCCGCGCAGCCTGATCCTGATCGGCGGGCCGATCGACCCGGATGCGGCGGATACCGAGGTGACCGACTTTGGCCGCCGCGTGACGATGGGCCAGCTGGAACATCTGGCCATCCAGCGCGTCGGGTTCAAATATGCCGGCGCCGGGCGTCTGGTCTATCCGGGTCTGTTGCAGCTGGCCGGGTTCATCTCGATGAACCTCGAGACCCATTCCAAGGCGTTTCAGGAAAAGATCCTTGCCGCCTCCAAGGGTGAGGACAGCGAGCACGACAAGCACAACGTCTTCTATGACGAATATCTTGCAGTCATGGACATGACGGCGGAATTCTACCTCTCGACGGTCGAGCGGATTTTCAAGAACCTTGAAATCGCCCGCAACGAATTCGTCGTCGATGGCAAGAAGGTGGATATCGGGGCGATCACCTCGGTCGCGGTGATGACGGTGGAAGGCGCGAATGACGACATCTCCGCCCCTGGCCAATGCGTTGCGGCGCTGAACCTGTGCACCGGACTGCCGGCCGAGAAAAAGGCCCAGCATCTGGAGCCGGGCGCAGGCCACTATGGCATCTTTGCCGGCAAGAGCTGGCGCAACAACATCCGCCCGCTGGTGCTGAACTTCATCGACGCCAATTCCGGCGTGCCGAAAAAGGGCGCCAAGCTGCAGGCGGTGTAAGCCGGTTCTGACAATGTGCAAGGGGGCGGGGGCTTTCCCCGCCCTTTTCGTTTGCGCCTTTGGCTGGCGGCGGATGCCTCCGGCGGGGATATTTGGATCAAGGCGAAATGGGGGTCAAAGCCCGCCTGCCCAGCGGAGGATCCGGTCTGCCGCTGCCTTGGTCATGCCGGGCGAGCGGATATCGCCCGCGATCACATGTGCCTCGAAATCCATGCCGGGGCGCAGGGGCCAGGCCTCGCGTTCAACCGGGCCGCCCCAGTGCGCGGCCATGGCATCGGTGGCGGCGGGACTGACGACCATATCGTCGGACGAGGTCAGGACCAGCAGCGGGACCGTGACCTGGCCGGGATCGGCCGCGCGCGCGGCGCGCATGGCCTTGGTCATGGGAAACAGCGCGGCTGTCGGATAGCGCAGCGCCCAATAGCGGGCGTGATCGGGGTTGCGGGCGGGCCATTCCTGTTCTGCCCCGATCAGCGCGGGGACAAAGCGATCGGCCCCTGGCAGGTCCAGCACCCAGTTGTTGAGCATCGAGGCCAGCCGCAGGTTGGGCGAGATCATCGCGACACCCGCCACCTTGTCCGCCGCCGGCATCGCGGCGCGCAGCTCGGGCGTTGCCAGCCCGGCCAGCACGACCGAGGCGCCGGTCGAGGTGGCAATCACCACCACCCGGTCCCCGATCCGCGCACCGATGGCCAGTGCCTCGGCCAGATCGGTCATCCAGTCATCGGCGCTTGCCTCGGCCATCGCGGCGCCGGGGCGGCCGTGCCCGGCCAGACGGGTGAAATAGAGATTGGCCCCAAGCGCCTCGGCCACCATGTCGGGGACAGGGCGGATTTCCTCGGAACTGGCGGAAAAGCCGTGGATATAGATGACCGACAGCGGGGTCCGAACGCCCGGTGCGCCCTGCCAGATCACCCGCTTCTGCGTGCCGGGCACGATATCGGTGAAGACCGATTCCCGCGCGGCCAGCCAGCCATCCAGATCGGCGGGCAGCGCGGCTGCGTCGAAGCTGGGCGGCGTGATATGGCTGTCACGCGGCCAGACCCACAGCGCCGCCGCGATCAGCGCGATAACCAGCAGCGCCCGTCCAAGCCATTTGCCGAATGTCCGCATGTCAGCCCCCGATCCGGTCCAGAATGCCCGCGATCGACGCCTCGATCAACGCAAGGCAATCAGGGGTCGAGAATCGGTGATCGGCGCCCTTGACCAGCGTCAGGCGGATATCCTCGCCCTGCGCATGATCCAAAAGGCGCAGCGCGACCGATGGCGGCACGTCCACATCTTCTGTGCCCTGCAGCAGCCGCACGGGGAAAGGCAGGGGCAGGGGGCCGCGCAGCACCAGCCGGTTTCGCCCGTCCTCGATCAGTCGCTGTGTGATCACATAGGGATCGTCGGAATATTCGGATGGCAGTTCCACCCGGCCGGTCGTGGCCATCTCGGATCTCTGCGCATTGGTGAACCCGGCCCACATGCTGTCCTCGGTGAAATCCGGCGCAGCGGCGATGCCGACAAAGCCGGCCACCCGCTCTGGCAGCGCCTTGATGGTCAAGAGCGAGATCCAGCCGCCCATCGACGAGCCGACCAGCACCTGCGGCCCTTCGGTCAGTGCCGAAATCGCGGCGATGGCGTCTTCGGCCCAGTCCCCGATGCAGCCGTCCAGAAAGTCGCCCGAGCTTTGGCCATGCCCCGAATAGTCAAAGCGCAGAAAGGCGCGCCCGGTCCGTTCGGCCCAGTCCTGCAGATGCACCGCCTTGGTCCCGGTCATGTCCGACTTGAAGCCGCCCAGAAACACCACCCCCGGCCCCGCGCCTTTGGTGCGGTGATAGGCGATCTTGCGGCCTTGCGCTGTGGTCAGAAATTCGGGCATCGGCCTCTCCTTCGCAAATCGCGCCGACCCTAGCAGCCGCGCCTCGCCGCTTCCAGCGCATCACCTTCCGAAAATACCCCGGGGGGTGAATGCGCGGCACGCGCAGAGGGGGGCAGGGCCCCCCTTTTCTTCCAGATCAGCCGATGCTGCGCGCCAGAACCCGGCTGATCGTGGTCAAGGGCTGACCCGACTGCGCCTGCCACTCATCAAAGGCCCGCTGAACCGCTGCCCGTGCCTTGGCCGAGGTGGGCGGGCCGTCGATCACCCCTTCGGCCACCAGCCGTTTCACCACATCCTGCGACAGGATATAGCCATCGCGCCCCATGAAACGCAGCACGTAGGGGCCGGTCGACCCGCCCAGCCGGCTGCCCTGTTTCGCCAGCCAGGCAACCAGACCGGCGAAATCGCTGGCTGGCCAGTCGGCCACCTTGCGCCCGAAACTGCCATGCTCCTCCGCCACGCGCCGGATGAAGGCCGCATTGTCGCGGATCGCCGCGATCTTGGGGGCTGACCGGATCACCCGCGGATCGGCGACCAGCGCATCGAACCAAGCATCATCCATCATCGACACCCGGCCGATGTCAAAGCCGTGGAACGCCTCTTCGATGCCGGGCCATTTGGCCTCGACCACCTTCCAGCTGATCCCGGCCTGAAAGATGCAGCGCGCCATCGTGGACAGCCAGCGATCATCGGGGATCGCGGCCAGCGCATCGGCGCCCAGCGGCACGGGAATATCGTCCAGCACCGCGCCAAACCCGCCCTTGCGTTCGGCGGCCATCGCCAGAATCTCGTCGTAGCTGCGCATCCATTCCCCCCGGCTGTGGCCAGAGTGCCAAAGCCGCCGCGCCCGATCAAGAACAATCCGTAAACATCGACCATCCGCCTTGACCTTGTCCGCCCCCGCGCGCAGAAGGGCGCCACCATATACCCGCAACCGGGCGTTCCGTGGGCGCCAAACCGACGAGGAGACGGCCGATGAGCCAGATTTCCCTGACATTTCCCGATGGCAAGATCCGTGACTATGCGGCCGGCGTGACCCCGGCCGAGGTCGCGGCCTCCATCGCCCCCTCGCTGGCCAAGGCCGCGATTTCCGCGCAGGTCAACGGCAAGCACTGGGATCTGGCCTGGCCGATCCTGTCAGATGCCACCGTCTCGATCAACACGATCAAGGACGAGGGCCCGGCGCTGGAACTGATCCGCCATGACCTCGCCCATATCATGGCCCGCGCCGTGCAGGAGATCTGGCCCGACGTCAAGGTCACGATCGGCCCGGTGCGCGATTACGGCTGGTTCTACGATTTCGACCGCGCCGAACCCTTTACCCCCGAGGATCTGGGCCAGATCGAAGCGCGGATGAAGCAGATCATCAACGCGCGCGAGCCTGTCAAAACCGAACTCTGGGACCGCGAGCGCACGCGCAAATACTATGAACAGCGCGGCGAGCCTTTCAAAATCGAACTTCTCGACCGGATCCCCGAGGGCGAGGACATCCGCATGTACTGGCACGGCGACTGGCAGGATCTGTGCCGGGGCCCGCACCTGCAACATACCGGCCAGGTGCCGGCGGATGCGTTCAAGCTGACCCATGTGGCCGGCGCCTACTGGCTGGGCGATGCCTCGCGCCCGATGCTGCAACGCATCTACGGCATTGCCTTCCGCAACCGCGACGATCTCAAGGCCCACATGACCATGCTCGAGGAGGCCGCCAAGCGCGACCACCGCAAGCTGGGCCGCGAGATGAACCTGTTCCACATGCAGGAAGAGGCGCCCGGCCAGGTGTTCTGGCACCCGAACGGCTGGACGATCTATACCCAGTTGCAAGACTACATGCGCCGCCAGCAGCGCCGTGGCGGCTATGTCGAGGTGAACACCCCCCAGGTCGTGAACCGCAAGCTGTGGGAGGCCTCGGGCCACTGGGCGAACTACCAGGAAAACATGTTCATCGTCGAGGTCGACGAAGATCATGCCCGCGAAAAGACGGTCAACGCGCTCAAGCCGATGAACTGCCCTTGCCATGTGCAGATCTTCAATGTCGGGCTGAAATCCTATCGCGACCTGCCGCTGCGCATGGCCGAATTCGGGTCTTGCGCGCGCTATGAACCCTCGGGCGCGCTGCATGGCATCATGCGGGTGCGCGGCTTTACGCAAGACGATGCGCATATCTTCTGCACCGAGAACCAGATCGAGGCCGAGGCGAAGAAATTCATCGAATTCCTTGCCGCGATCTATGCCGATCTCGGGTTCGATCAGTGGCGGATCAAGCTGTCGACCCGCCCCGAAAAGCGCATCGGCACCGAGGAAAGCTGGGACTATGCCGAAGGCGCGCTGGCCAGCGCCGTGACCGCCGCAGGCTATGCCTACGAGATTTTCCCCGGCGAAGGTGCGTTCTACGGGCCCAAGCTGGAATTCGTGCTGCGCGATGCCATCGGGCGCGATTGGCAATGTGGCACCTTCCAGGTCGACCCCAACCTGCCCGAGCGGCTGGATGCGCATTACATCGGCGAAGATGGCATGAAGCACCGCCCGATCATGCTGCACCGCGCCTGCCTTGGCTCGTTCGAGCGCTTCATCGGCATCCTGATCGAGAACCACGCCGGCAAGCTGCCGTTCTGGCTGGCGCCGCGTCAGGTCGTGGTTGCCTCGATCGTCTCGGACGCCGACGACTATGTGGCCGAGGTGGTGACGGCGCTGACCCTGGCCGGGGTGCGGGCCGAAGCCGACATGCGCAACGAAAAGATCAACTACAAGGTGCGCGAACATTCGGTGGCCAAGGTTCCGGTCATCCTGGCCATCGGCATGAACGAGGTGAACGAGCGCACCGTCTCGGTCCGTCGTCTGGGAGACACGCGCACCCAGACCATGACGCTGGACGAAGCGGTTGCGGAGTTCGCGGCCGCCGCGCTGGCGCCTGACCAGCGATAAGCCGCTGGAAAAGCCAAAGGATTGGGCAAGGCGGCAGGTTCCGTCTTGCCCATGTTAACGCACGCTTGATTTTTTGCGGCGTTCGGTCATGCTCGGGACGTGACGTCAGACTTTCTGCCCGCCGCTGCCTTGGCAGCACGCGGTTTACCGGAAGACTTGCCGCACGCCCTCGCGGCATGTCGCCCCGGGGGAACGCGACTTGGGAGAGACGGAATGCCGACCGGCACCGTGAAATGGTTCAACTCCACGAAGGGTTACGGCTTCATTGCGCCCGATGATGGTGGCAAGGACGTGTTCGTTCATATTTCGGCGGTCGAACGCGCTGGACTGAAGGGTCTGAACGACAATCAGAAAATCGCTTACGAACTGCTGAATGGCCGTGACGGCCGTGCTTCGGCAGGGGATCTTCGGCTGCTCTAAGCGCCGGGGACTGGCTGGCGAACGGCCCGGCGCGCGATCAGCGCACCGGGTCCATCCTTGCATCGGGCAAGGTGCAATCGCGGATCACATCCGCCCCGCAGCGACGCGGAGTCAGATCGCGCGTCAGGCAGACGCGCACCTCGTGAATCGCGCGCTTCTGGCAGGTGACCGTGACCATATCGCGGGTCATGGCCGGGTTTGCCTCAAGAAAGGCATCTTCGATCACCTTGGCGGGCAGGGTGACAGGCTTGTCCAGCTTGCCGAAGATCTCGGGCAGCTTGACCTTGCCAAGCGCGCGGGCGCTGGTCAGGAAATAGTCTTGCGCCGACAGGCCCGAACAACGCCCGTGCTTTTGCCATTGGTGCCAGGCCAGCCCTGACGATCCCATGAACCGGCCCATCGCGGCGGTTTCGGCGCGGGTGGGGTCACGCTCGGGGGTGCGGCACCAGCTGGGCCAGCCCTTTTCATATTGCGGCCACAGCCCATGCAGCCCCCAGCCGATCCGGGCGCCGGTCCGGCAGCGGTCGTCCTGGCGTGCGTCGCCCTCGTCAGCGCACCAGTTCGGGGTCCAGCTCAGCGACAGGACGTAATAGTCGAACTTGCCCGCCTGATCCGCCAGGGCAGGCATCGACAGGCAAAGGCTGGCCAGCAAGGCGGTCAGGACACGCATTTTCTCTTTCCTCTGGCCGGCGCAACGCGTATATGGATCGCCAATTCCCCGAAAACGAGGATCGGCGGACCCCAGGGTGCGCAGCCGTTTTCCCGGCCCGGGAGAGATTTGTAAAGGAGAGATCCGATGACAAAGCCGCTGATGGCGCGGGCGACCGCTGTCTGGCTGGTGGACAACACCACGCTGACCTTCAAGCAGGTCGCAGATTTCTGCGGCATGCACGAGCTGGAAGTGCAGGGCATCGCCGATGGCGATGTGGCGGGGGGCGTCAAGGGATTTGATCCGGTGGCGAACAACCAGCTGGACCAGATCGAGATCCAGAAGGGCGAGAAAGACCCGCTCTACAAGCTGAAGCTCAAGTTCAATGCCGCGGCCGTGGGCGAGGAAAAGCGCCGTGGCCCGCGCTATACCCCGCTGTCCAAGCGTCAGGACCGTCCTGCCGCCATTCTGTGGCTGGTCAAGTTCCACCCGGAACTGTCGGATGGCCAGATCTCCAAGCTGGTTGGCACCACCAAGCCGACCATCCAGCAGATCCGCGAACGCACCCACTGGAACATCGCCAATATCGCGCCGGTCGATCCGGTGGCGCTGGGTCTGTGCCGGCAGTCGGAACTGGATGCGGCCGTGCAGGTCGCCGTCAAGAAGAAGGCCGCCGAAGGCAGCGTCATGTCCGACGACGAACGCCGCAAGCTGGTGTCGACCCAGACCTCGCTGGGCATGGCGCCGGATGCGCGCATTCCCGATGCGATTGCCGGGTTCAGCCTGTCGCCCAAGGAAGAAAAGCCGGCGGATTATTCCGATGCCGACAGCTTCTTCAACCTGCCGCAGGGTGATGACGACGACGAGGATGATGACGATCAGCTGGTCCGCTGACCGTTGCAGGCCGCCCTTCGGGGCGGCCTTTTGCTATCAGCCCTTGCCCATCGCCTCGACCCAGTCCTTGACCGCCGTGCGCCGCGCGCGGGCGACCGGGATGACGGTGCCGTCGGTCAGCTCCAGCGTCCAGCCCTCGCGCGCGCGGTTCAGGCTGCTGACCGCTGTGGCTGCGACCCAATGCGAGCGGTGAACCCGCAGCCCAAGCGCATCGGGCAATTGCGCCTCGATATCCGAGATGCGCCCGCGCAGCATCTGACGGCCCTGGACGGTCTGGATATGCACATAATGTTCTTCGGCGGACACCAGCCGCAAATCGTTCAAGGCAACGGGCCGGCCCAGCAGCGAGACCACCTTTTCATCGGTCGCAGGTGGCGTGACGGGCAGGGCAGCTTCGGGCGTATCGATTGGCGCCGCCTTCGGCTCTAGCCGTGCGAGGAACCGCGGCATCAGATAGGTGACCATCAGAAGTTCACCCAGCATCGAGCAGATCAGCGAAAAGGCCATGACGATCAGCTGAATCTCCAGCATGGGATCCGATCGCTCCAGCCCGATCAGAATCCCCAGCTCTGGGGACAGCAGACCGCAGGCGATGGCGCTGACGACATGGGCAATCCAGCTGCGGGCCAGCGTGAACTTGCGGCCAAGCGCGATCAGGACCAGCAGATAGATTGCGAAAGTGCCGGGAAAGACCAGTCCCCAGAACACCACCTGGTTCGCCAGCGGCAGGGCGGCCAGCGCCGGGAACGGCTTGAGAAACACCAGCGCCAGCCACAGCAGGACCATGGCGGTTGCCGCATGTCGCTGCCGGTGAAAGCCGAGCAGTTCATGCAACGTGAACTGCACACGGCTGCCGTTCACGAAGGAAATCTGCATCCGGCGCAATGGCTCTGGCCCGGATTCGCCATTTCTGTCAGGAAGATAGGCGGAAGCCGTGGCTGTTTGCGTGTCGGTGTCTCTGGTTCTGTCCAGCCCGGTTTCCACCGCATCCCCCGTCGAAGTCCTGATTGCCAGACTAATCGTCTGGCGGCCGAGGGCAAGATGCGTGCGCGCGTTTGCCCGGCCTAGAACCGGCGGCGGGCCCGCAAGGCGGCGGTGATCGTGCCCTCGTCCAGATAATCCAGCTCTCCGCCCACTGGCACGCCCTGTGCCAGCGACGAGATCGGAACGCCGGTCGGGGCCAGCGCATCGGCCAGATAATGCGCGGTGGTCTGGCCATCGACCGTCGCCGGCAAGGCCAGGATCACTTCGACCGCCTGCGTTCCGGTCACCCGGGCGATCAGGTCGGGGATGCGCAGATCCTCGGGGCCGATGGCATCCAGCGGCGACAGGGTGCCGCCCAGCACATGATAGCGGCCCCGAAAGGCACCGGATTGTTCCAGCGCCCACAGGTCGGCCACATCCTCGACCACGCAGATCTCGCCGGTTGCCCGGTCAGGGTTGGCGCAGATCTCGCAGGTCTCGTGGCTGGTCAGGTTGCCGCAGATCGCGCAATCGCGGGTGGTGGCGGCGGTGCGGGCCATCGCCTCGGCCAGCGGGGCCATCAGCAGATCGCGCTTCTTGAGGAGGTGCAGCACCGCACGGCGGGCCGAGCGCGGGCCAAGGCCCGGCAGCCGCGCCATCAGCGCGATCAGCGTTTCAATATCGCCCTGCGGGCCGGCCATAGTCAGACCGGCAGGTTCATGCCGGGCGGCAGGCCCAGCGATTCTGCCAGCCGCTGCGTTTCACGCTGCGCCGCATCTTGTGCGCGGGCCTGCGCATCGCGGATCGCGGCCAGGATCAGATCCTCGACCACTTCCTTTTCCGAGGCGACAAGGATCGTGGAGTCGATGTCCAGCGACTTCACCTCGCCCTTGGCGCTGGCCGTCACCTTGACCAGCCCCGCGCCGGATTCGCCGGTGACGGTCAGGTTGGCCAGATCTTCCTGCATCCGGCCCAGCTTTTCCTGCATCTCCTGCGCGGCCTTCATCATCTTGGCCATGTCGCCAAGGCCGCCAAGACCTTTGAGCATGTGATCTCTCCCTTGGGTGTCTCGTGTCACAGATAGGGGGCGGGACCGGGGCGCAACAAGGGTCAGTCCTCCTCGAAGGGGTCCCACTCGTCCTCGACCTCGGGCAGCGCCTCGGCGGCGGCCTGTTCGGCCAGTGCGGCGGCCGAGCGAATCTCGGTGATGCGCGCGCCGGGAAAGGCGGCAAGCACGGCCTGAACCAGCGGGTTGGTCGCCTCTTGCTCGGCCTTGGCGGCGGTGAAATCGGCGTCCTTTTCCTCGGCCAGGGTCGGGCCGCCGCCCTGACCCACGACCGAGATGCCCCAGCGCTGGCCGGTCCACAGTTGCAGACGCTGGGCAAGGCGGGCGGCAAGGTCTGTCGCGGCCTGCGGGGTCGGTTCAAACTCGATGCGGCCGGGGGCAAAGCGGACCGGGCGGATATGGCTTTCGACCTCGACCAGCAGCTTGAGGTCGCGCTTTTCGCGGATCAGCTCGGCCAGCGCCGTCATGGTGGTGGGCAGAACCCCCGGCGCCTGCGCCAGTGCCACGGTGGCGCCGCTGGCCTGCACCATCGTGCGCCCAGCAGGTGCCATCGCCCGTGCCCCGCCCCCCGAAGGCGCGGCAGCCGCCCTGGCAATTCCGCCGGGCTGGTCGCGCAGCGCCGCCAGCTCGCGCATCAGGCTGCCGGGGTCGGGCAGGTCGGCCACATGGGTCAGCCGGATCACCGCCATTTCGGCGGCCATCATCGCGTTGGGCGCCAGCGCCACTTCCTCGAGCGCCTTGAGCAGCATCTGCCACATCCGCGTCAGCGCCCGCATCGGCAGGCGGCTGGCCAGTTCCAGCCCGCGCGCGCGTTCCTCGGGCGGGACGGTCGGGTCTTCGGCGGCTTCGGGGGTGACTTGCAGCACCGAAAGCCAATGGGTGATTTCCGCCAGATCGCGCAGCACGGCCATGGGGTCGGCGCCATCGGCATATTGGCTGCCAAGTTCGTTCAGGGCCCCGGCCGCATCGCCGCGCATGATCGCCTCGAACAGATCCAGCACGCGGCCCCGGTCGGCCAGCCCCAGCATGGCACGCACCTGATCGGCGCCGGTTTCGCCCGCGCCGTGCGAGATCGCCTGATCCAGCAGCGAGGTGGCATCGCGGGCCGATCCTTCGGCCGCCCGGGTGATCAGCGACAGCGCGGCATCGGTGATTTGCGCGCCCTCGGCCGCGGCGATCTTGCGCAAAAGGCCGATCATCACCTCGGGCTCGATCCGGCGCAGGTCGAACCGCTGGCAGCGCGACAGCACCGTCACCGGCACCTTGCGGATTTCCGTGGTGGCGAAGATGAACTTCACATGCGGCGGCGGTTCCTCCAGCGTCTTGAGCAGCGCGTTGAACGCGCTGGTTGAGAGCATGTGAACCTCGTCGATGATATAGACCTTGTAGCGCGCCGAGGCCGCCCGGTAGTGGACCGAGTCGATGATCTCGCGGATGTCATTGACGCCCGTGCGGCTGGCGGCGTCCATTTCCATCACGTCGACGTGGCGCCCCTCGATGATCGCCTTGCAATGTTCGCATTCGCCGCAAGGTTCGGTCGTCGGTCCGCCCTGGCCATCGGGGCCGATGCAGTTCAGCCCCTTGGCGATGATCCGCGCCGTGGTGGTTTTGCCGGTGCCGCGAATGCCGGTCATGATGAAGGCCTGCGCGATCCGTCCCGCCGCGAAGGCATTCTTCAGCGTGCGGACCATGGCGTCCTGGCCGACCAGATCGGCAAAGGTTTCCGGCCGGTATTTGCGGGCCAGCACCTGATAGCGGGGGGTCTCGGTCATCGGGCCTTCCGGGATTCGTATCTGGCGAACCCTAGGGCGTAGGGGGCCGGGGGTCCAGTCCGCTCAGGTCAGACCGGCCGGGCCAAAGGGCAATCGCCATTCGCCGGTTTCCAGAAAGCGGTGCAGCCCGTCGGCATGGGGCGCGATGTCCAGACCCTGCGCTGCCAGCCAGTCATCGTCGAAATAGGTGTCGCTGTAGCGGGTGCCACTATCGCAGATGATCGTCACCAGCGATCCGGCGCGGCCCTGCTGCATCATTTCCGCGGCAATGCAGCACAGGCCCAGAAAATTCGTCCCGGTCGAGGCGCCGACCCGGCGGAAGATCATGTCCGACAGCACCCGCGCCGCCGCGATCGAGGCCGCATCGGGCAGGCGGATCATGTGATCGACCACCGAAGGCAGGAACGAGGGTTCGACCCGCGGCCGCCCGATCCCTTCGATCCGCGATCCGGTCGGCTTGGTGATGCAACGATCCCCCGACTGGTAGCAGTCGTAAAAGGCCGAGTTTTCCACATCGACCACGCAGAGCTGGGTGCACAGGTTGCGATAGCGGATATAGCGCCCCAGCGTGGCCGAGGTGCCGCCCGTCCCGGCGCTCATCACCACCCAGTCGGGGATGGGGTGCAGCTCTTGCTCCATCTGGGTGAAGATGCTTTCGGCAATGTTGTTGTTGCCGCGCCAGTCGGTCGCCCGTTCGGCATAGGTGAACTGGTCAAGGTAATGCCCGCCGGTTTGTGTCGCGATCGCCTCGGCCGCGCCATAGACGTCGCAGGCGCGGTCAACGAAATGGCAGCGCCCGCCGAAGCGTTCGATCTCGGCCACCTTCTGGCGCGAGGTGCTGCGGGGCATCACCGCCACGAAGGGCAGGCCCAGCAGACGGGCAAAATAGGCCTCGGAGACAGCGGTAGACCCCGACGAGGCCTCGACCAGCGTGGTCTGCGGGCCGATGAAGCCGTTGCAGATGCCATAGAGCACCAGCGAGCGGGCAAGGCGGTGTTTCAGACTGCCGGTCGGATGGGTGCTTTCGTCCTTGAGATAGACGTCGATGCCGCGCAGGCCGGGGAACACCGGCTTGACCAGATGGGTATCTGCCGACCGGCGCGCATCGCCCTGAAGCTGCGCGATGGCGGCCCGTGCCCAGGCACGGTTGGCGCAATCGGGGCGGGGCAGGGTGGGCGTGGCAGTCGGGCGGCTGTGCAGGGTCATCGCGGTCCTTTCCGGCATCCCATTGGCCTAGCACTTCCGCGATCAGCAGATTTCACATATCTTTCCCCGTTACGGGGATTTCTCTGCAAGGTTTGATCGAAGAATGTCGCACAAGCTGGATCATATCGACCGCCGCATCCTGAACGCGCTGCAACGCGACGCCTCGCGCTCGCAGCGCGATCTGGCGGATGAGGTGGGGCTGTCGCAAAACGCCCTGTGGCGCCGGCTGAAGGCGCTGGAGGCGGCGGGCGTCGTGCAGGGCTATACCGCCCGCGTGGCGCCCGAGGCGGTCGGGGCCTCGCTTGCCGTCTTCGTCATGCTGCGCACGCGGCGCCATTCGGCCGACTGGCTGCGCCAGTTCCGCGCCCATGTCGAGGCGATCCCCCAGGTGATCGGGTTCTACCGCATCAGCGGCGACTACGATTATCTGCTGAAGATCGCGGCGGGGGACATGGCGTCCTATGACAGCGTCTACCAGCGCCTGATCCAGATGGAGGGGCTGGAAACCGTCACCTCGTATTTCGCGATGGAATCAATCTTCGACGGGCGGCCGCTGCCACTGTAGGCCGGTAAAACATTCGCATTCTGCACATCTTTTGCGCGACAGCGTTCTGTCAGGGCCGTCCAGGGGTGGACGGCTTTTTCTTTTCTGCCGCCGATTGCAGGAAAAGCTAGACATAATGTGAATGACTGATGCAGCTTGATGCGCAGAATGAATGATATGGCCAGGATTCGGCTTTCAATCAGGGAGCGCCCCATGGACATGCCGCCAGACAGCCGCGACGGGTTCGACCTGTTGCCCAAGGCCCGCAGCGACATTGCACAGATGAGCCGCAAGGCGCGGGACTCGGTCCTGAGCCCTGCTGATCCGGGGGGCTGGTCCATCGACTGGCGCCATGCCGTTGCGGCGCGCATCTGCCGTCTGCATGGCATCGGCGGGCTGGACGCGGGCTATCTGGCCAAGGTGGCCGATCCTGCCATTGCCGGGCTGGCCGACCCGACCCACAAGGGGCGCGATGCGGCCGAGACGGTCGTTCTGGCCTTCATGGACCGCGTGGCCACCACCCCGCGCGAGATTGTCGCGGGCGACATTACCGCGCTGACCGCCGCAGGCGTGGCCGAGCCCGATGTGGTCCGGCTGTGCGAGATGGCGGCGTTCCTCGCCTATCAATGCCGCGTTGCCGCCGGGCTGGCGCTGATTGCAGGGGGTGCGCAATGAGCCGGGTCATCCACAAGTTCACCCGCACCGTGCCGCATTGGCAGCCCCGGATCACCCCGGTCCGGCTGGACGCGGCAACGCCCCAGCAGCTGGAGGCGCTGAAGGTCACGCCCTCGAACACCAAGGTGTCGGATTATGTGCTGGTGCTGGCACATGATCCCGAAAGCCTGAATGCCCGCTCTCCGCTGTTCAATGCGGTGATGTATGGCAAGGACGGGCTGGACCGCGCAGGGCGCGAGATCGGGGCGATCGGCGCGTCCATCGTCAACCGCTGCGTCTATTGCGCCGCCGTCCACGCACAGCGCCATGCCCAGCTGAGCAAGGCGCCCGAGGTCACTGACGAGATTTTCCGCGCAGGGCCCGCGGCCAGACTGGGCGCGCGCGATCAGGCGATGTTCGACTTTGCCGTCAAACTGTCGCAGACCCCGCCTGCGGTGGGGGCCGATGACATTGCCGCGCTGCGGGCGGCCGGGCTGGACGATCTGGAAATTGCCGATCTGGTGCTGGCCAGCGCGATGTTCGGCTGGGCCAACCGGCTGATGCATGTGCTGGGCGATCCGGTCCGGGTGGAGGACTGAATGGCAGCGGGGCAGGCGACATGCGCAATCTGAAGGCGCTCGAGGCCTATCTGGTGGTGGCCACCCTGGGCAGCGTGACGGCGGCGGCGCGGCATCTGAACACCTCGCAGCCCTCGGTCAGCCGGCTGATCCAGGAGGTCGAGCGCGAACTGGGCCAGCCTTTGTTCGAAAGGGTGGGCCAGCGGCTGGTGCTGACCCGCGTCGGCATGTTGCTGCGCGATGATGTGGAACGCGCGCTGGCCTCGGTCTCGGATGTGATGGTGCGGGCGCGGGCGCTGGCGGAATCGCCGCAAAAGCCGATCCGGGTGGCGGCAGTGTCCTCGCTGGCCTTTGGTCTGTTGCCCCATGCCTGGCAGCGGCTGGACGGCGCGACCCGGGGCGAGATGGTGATCGAGACGACCAGCCCCGAACGGGTGCGCAGCCAGGTGCGCGAGGGCGCCGTGGACATTGGCGCCAGCAGCCTGCCGCTGGAACATCGTGACCTGACGATCCGCTGGATGGGGTCGGCGCCGTGCATGCTGGCAGTGCGCGAGGATGATCCGCTGGCGCGGGGCACCGGCCCCGTGGCCCTTGCGGCGCTGCGCGAGCGGGTGATGGTCGGCCTTGGCAATCCCAGCGGCTTGCCGAACCGGGTGCGCCGCGCGCTGCGCGAGGCGGGGGTGGCCCCCGCGACGATCACCACCAATTCCACCATGAACGTGCTGGCCTTTGTGCGCGCCGGCTGCGGGATCAGCGTGATCGAGCCGGTGTCGACCTCGGGCACGCCGGTGCCCGATGTGCGGCTTCTGCCGCTGGAAACCGCCATTCCCTATTTCGTCGGGGTCGTGACCCCGAACCCCGGCCAACCCTGCGAGCGCAGCACCCGGCTGATCGAGGCGCTGCGCGACGAGGCGCTGGCCCGTGTGCCCGGCTTTGCCCTTAGCCCGCCCGAGACACATCAGGACATTGTCG
Organism: Gemmobacter nectariphilus DSM 15620; assembly: GCF_000429765.1. Taxonomy (GTDB): domain Bacteria; phylum Pseudomonadota; class Alphaproteobacteria; order Rhodobacterales; family Rhodobacteraceae; genus Wagnerdoeblera; species Wagnerdoeblera nectariphila. The sequence goes on from NZ_AUCM01000004.1 coordinate 56,607, forward strand.
CCCGCATGGCCCTATCGGAGGATCCCGCATGACCGCCTCTCCTGCAAACCTGGCCGAGCTGAACGCCTGTGTGGCGCGCGATCTGAGCTATCTGACGCTGCCCGCCAACCGCTGGCTGCCCGACATTGAAAAGGCGGGCGAGGTCTTGCTGGATACGGCTGTCATCGGGGGCGGCATGGCCGGGCTGACCGTCACGGCCGCACTGGGGCATATGGGGCTGCGCGTCACCGCCTTTGACGAACGCCCGCAGGGGTTCGAGGGGCCATGGGCCACCACCGCCCGGATGGAGACGCTGCGATCCCCCAAAACCCTGACCGGCCCGGCGCTGGGCATTCCCTCGCTGACCTTTCGCGCCTGGTTCGAGGCGCAGTTCGGCCCAGAGGACTGGGCCCGGCTGGACAAGATCCCGCGCCTGCAATGGATGGACTATCTGCGCTGGTACCGGCAGGTTCTGGGGCTGGATATCCGCAACGGCCAGCGCGTCAGCGACATCCGCCCGATGGGCGATCATGTGGAATTGCAGATCGAAGGGCCGGATGGCACGCAGGTTCGCCGCGCGCGCCGCGTCGTGCTGGCGACCGGGCGCGATGGGCTGGGCGGGCCGTCGCTGCCGCCGCTGGTGGACGGGTTGCCGCGCCATCTGTGGGCGCATTCGTCGGACCGCAACGACTATGCCGCGCTTGCCGGCAAGCGCGTCGCGGTGATCGGCGCCGGGGCCTCGGCAATGGACAGTGCCGGCACGGCGCTGGAAGCCGGGGCTGCGCGGGTCGATCTGCTGATCCGGCGCGCCGACATTCCGCGCGTCAATCGCGGCATGGCGATGGGCAATCCGGGCTCGGTCTACGGGATGCGCGATCTCTCCGATGACTGGAAATGGCGCATCCAGACCTCGCTGGCCGAGGCGCAGGTGCCCCCGCCCCGCGCCAGCGTGCTGCGTGTTTCGCGCCATGCCAATGCGCAGTTCCATCTGGGCTGTGCCCTCGTCTCGGCCCGCGCCGAAGGCGAAGAGGTGGTGCTCGAAACCTCCAAGGGCGCCTATCGCGTGGATTTCGTGATCTTTGCCACCGGCTTCAAGGTGGACTGGGCGGCGCGTCCCTTTCTGGCCCGCATCGCCCGCGATGCCCGCACCTGGGCCGAGCGGATCGAGCCCCGGAACGCCCGCGATCATGCCGGCCTTCTGGGGCTGCCCGACCTTGGCCCCGCCTTTGAATTCCTGCCGCGCGCGGGCGCCCCGGATGCAGGGATCAGCCGCGTCCATTGCTTCTGCTATCCGGCGGTCATGTCGCAAGGCAACATCTCGGGCGACATTCCGGCGATTTCCGATGGCGCGCGGCGGCTGGCCCGCGGCATTGCCGGCGCGCTGTGGCGCGAGGATATCGACCATCACTACCAGCGCATGATGACCCACAACATCCCCGAGGTCTTTGGCGACGAATGGACCGCGGCGCCCCATCCGCAAGGGGTGCTGGCATGACCACGGGTGTCTGGCTGCTGCGCCGGATCCTTCAGGCCGTTCTGGTCGTGCTGGCGATGTCGGTCATCGTCTTTGTCGGGATGCATTTCGTCGGCAGCCCGGTCGATGTGCTGCTCTCGCAGGAAAGCACGCTGGAAGACCGCGAGCGGCTGATCCGGGACCTTGGTCTCGATCAGCCGATCTGGATCCAGTATGTCAACTTCCTGGTCAGCGCCCTGCACGGCGAGATGGGGCGCAGCTTCGTCTACAACACCCCGGCAGTGACGCTGATCCTGCAACGCCTGCCGGCCACGCTGGAACTGGCCTTTGCCGCGCTGATCCTCGCGGTGGTGATCGGCGTGCCGCTGGGCCTGTTCGCGGGGCTGAAGCCGAACAACCCGCTGGCCCGGCTGATCACCACGGGATCCATCCTTGGCTTTTCGCTGCCGACCTTCTGGGTGGGGCTTTTGCTGATCATGGTGTTCAGCGTGCAGATGGGCCTGCTGCCGGCCAGCGGGCGGGGGGAAACCGTGCGCTTTCTGGGGGCGGAATGGTCGTTTCCCACGCTGGACGGGCTGCGGCACCTGATCTTGCCTGCGATCAACCTGTCGCTGTTCAAGGTGTCGATGGTCATCCGGCTGACCCGGTCAGGCGTGCGCGAGGTGGTGGCGCTGGATTATGTGAAATTCGCCCGCGCCAAGGGGCTGTCGCCCTTGCGCATCGTGCGCATGCACATCCTGCGCAACACGATGATCCCGCTGGTGACCGTGCTGGGGCTGGAGCTTGGATCCACCATCGCCTTTGCCGTCGTGACCGAAAGCATCTTTGCCTGGCCAGGGGCGGGCAAGCTGATCCTGGACAGCATCAACGCGCTCGACCGGCCGGTTGTCGTGGCCTATCTGCTTGTCGTTGTTACGCTTTTTGTGACCATCAACCTGATCGTCGATATCCTTTACCGGATCCTCGACCCACGGGTTCGCATCGGAGGGGGCGCGCGATGAGCGTGATCGCACCCGAGGCCCCGCCGCAATCCCCGCTGGTGGACAAGCTGCGCGCCTTCTTCCGCTCGCCGCTGGCCGTGCTGGGGCTGGTCATGGCGCTGGGCTTTGGGCTGGTGGCGGTGCTGGCGCCATGGATCGCGCCGCAAAACCCCTATGACCTGATGCAGATCGACGTGATGGACGCCCGCCTGCCGCCGGGGGCGGAAAATTTCGCGGGCGACATGGTCTATGCGATGGGCACCGACGGGCAGGGGCGCGATCTGCTGTCGGCGATCATGTATGGCCTGCGCACCAGCCTGACGGTGGGGATCGGATCGGCGCTGATCGCCGGGGCGGTCGGCACGCTTCTGGGGCTGATCGCCGCCTATGCCGGCGGGTCGGTCGATGCGCTGCTGATGCGGCTGGTCGATCTGATCATGGCGCTGCCCTCTATCCTGGTGGCGCTGCTGATGCTGGCGGCCTTTGGCCGCGGGGTGGGCAATGTGGTGCTGGTGCTGGTGCTGATGGAATGGGCCTATTACGCCCGATCCGCGCGCGGCCAGGCGCTGGTCGAAAGCCAGCGTGACTATGTCGAGGCCGCGCGCGGCCTTGGCCTTGGATCGGCGCGCATCCTGATCCGGCATATCCTGCCCAACTGCCTGCCGCCGCTGATCGTGATCGGCACGCTGCAGATCGCCCGCGCGATCACCCTTGAGGCGACGCTGAGCTTTCTGGGCCTGGGCGTGCCGGTCACGCAGCCCTCGCTGGGTCTGCTGGTGTCGAACGGGTTTCAATACATGCTGTCGGGCGATTACTGGATCAGCTTCTTTCCTGGCCTGACGCTGCTGTGCGCCATCGTTTCCATCAACCTCATCGCCGACCGTCTGCGCGAGGTGTTCGACCCGAGGGCCCTGACATGAGCGCGCCGCTGCTGGAAGTCCGCAACCTGTGCACCCGGTTCCGTCAGGGCGGGCGCGAATTGCGCGCGGTCGAGGATGTGTCCTTTACCCTGTCGGCCGGCAAGACGCTGGGGCTGGTCGGGGAATCGGGGTCGGGCAAGTCCGTCACGGGCTTTTCCATCATGGGCCTGATCGACCCGCCGGGGCGCATCCATGCCGGGCAGATCCTGTATCGGGGGCAGGATCTGGCGCGCATGTCGCGCCGCCAGATGCGCCAGTTGCAGGGCAACCGGATCGCCATGGTGTTCCAGGATCCGATGATGACGCTGAACCCGGTGCTGCGCATCGGTGTGCAGATGATCGAGGCGATCCAGGCGCATGAGCGGGTCGATACCGCGACCGCCCGCGCCCGCGCCCGCGATGCGCTGGCCGCGACCGGCATTCCCAGCCCCGAAAGCCGGCTGGACGCCTTTCCGCATCAGCTCTCGGGCGGGATGCGTCAGCGGGTGGCGATTGCCATCGCCATGCTGAACCGCCCCGACATCATCATTGCCGACGAACCGACAACCGCGCTGGATGTGTCGATCCAGGCGCAGATCCTTGTCGAGGTGCAAGAGCTGGTGCGCCAGACCGGCATGGCGCTGGTCTGGATCACCCACGATCTCTCGGTCGTCGCCGGCATCGCCGACGAGATCGCGGTGATGTATGCCGGGCGCATCGTCGAGCTGGGCCCGGTCGATCCGGTGCTGGATGCGCCGCGCCACCCCTATACTGCGGGTCTGATCGCCAGCCTGCCGGGGCAGGCGGCCCATGGCGCGCGGCTCCAGCAGATCCCCGGCACCGCACCCAACATGTATGCCCCGCCGCCCGGCTGCGCCTTTGCCCCGCGCTGTGCCCATGCCTCGCAGGCGTGCCTGCGCCAGCCCGCGCTTGGCCCCGGTGCGCCGCAGCGGGTGCGCTGCTTTCATCCGCTGTCCGGCCCCGTGTCAGCCATCGAGGAGGTCACGGCATGAGCGCCGCGGAACACCCGGTTCTGGACCTGCGCGGGATTTCCAAGCGGTTCGGGGAACAGAAACGCTCGGTCGCGGTGCGGCTGGGCCTCGTGCCGCAAAAGCCGGTGGTCCATGCGCTGGACGGGGTGGACCTGACCATCGCGCCGGGCGAATTCGTCGGGCTGGTGGGCGAGTCGGGATCGGGCAAATCCACCCTTGGCCGCATCGCCGCCGGTCTGATGCGCCCCAGCGATGGCAGCGCCCGCGTCTATGGCCGCGATGCCGCGCGCGACAAGGCAGTCCACCGCGACGTGCAGATGATCTTTCAGGATCCGCAAGCCAGCCTGAACCCGCGCCTGCGCGTCGATCAGGCGGTGGGCGAGGCGCCGCTGGTTCATGGCATGACCGACAAGGCGGGGTTTGACGCCTATGTCAGCGATCAGCTGGCGCGGGTGGGGCTGGATCCGGCGGTGCGGTCACGCTTTCCGCACCAGTTTTCCGGCGGGCAGCGCCAGCGCATCAACATTGCCCGCGCGCTGGCGCTTAGGCCGCGGTTTCTGGTGTGCGACGAATCCATCGCGGCGCTGGACGTGTCGATCCAGGCGCAGATCCTCAATCTGTTCATGGACCTGCGCGCCCAGCTGAACCTGACCTATCTGTTCATCAGCCACGATCTGCGGGCGGTGCAACATGTCTGCGACCGGGTGGTCATCATGTATCTGGGCCGCATCGTCGAGGATATTCCCGCGACCCGCTTCGCCACCGGCGCGAACCACCCCTATACCCGCGCCCTGCTGGCCGAGCTGCCCGATCTGAAACAGCGCCGCAAGACCTGGGTGGCGATGAAGGGCGAAATCCCCAGCCCGATCGACCCGCCCAAAGGGTGCCATTTCCACCCGCGCTGCCCGCTGGCCTTCGATCGCTGCCGCATCGAACGCCCGGCGCTGAGGCAGGTGGGCGCCGCGCATCGCAGCGCCTGCCATCTGAACGACACCAACGACCAACCAACCAGCCGACAAGGGAGCCTTTGATGAAACATCTTGCCATCTCGACGGCGCTGGCCGCCTCGCTGATCGCCACGGCGGTCGCGGCGCAGGATCTGCGCTTTGGCTATACGGATCCGATCTCGTCGCTTGATCCGCAGCTGAACAACCACGCAGGCGATCACAATGCCGGACAGATGTTCTGGGCCGCCCTGACGCCCAAGGACACCAAGGGCCCGGTTCCGTGGCTGGCCGAAAGCTGGACGCTGATCGACCCAACGACGTGGGAGTTCAAGATCCGCGACAATGCCAACTGGTCCGACGGCACCCCCGTCACGGCCGATGACATCGCTTTCAGCTATGCCCGTGTGCGCGATGTGCCCGGATCGGTCGCCAGCTTCCGCGGTTTCGTGCGCACCATTGCCTCGGTCGAGGCGAAGGACCCCAAGACGGTCATCATCAAGACCAATGTGCCGAACCCGCTGCTGCCGACCAACCTGTCCACCGTCTATGTCGTCAGCAAGCATGTCGGCGAGACGGCCACGACCGAGGATTACAACAGCGGCAAGGCCTTGATCACCCAGGGCCCCTACAAGCTGGAAAGCTATGTGCCGGGCGATCGCGTGGTGATGACCCGGAACGAGGAGTTCTGGGGCACCAGGCCCGAATGGAAGACCGTGACCTTCCGCTATATCGCCAACCCGGCCGCCCGCACCGCCGCGCTGCTGGCGGGCGATGTGGATGTGATCGACAAGGTGTCGCTGTCTGACCTGCAATCGCTGCGCGAGAATGACAAGGTGACGGTGCATGACTATCCGGGGCTGCGGGTGCTGCTGTTGCAACCCAGCTTCAACCCGGCGCCGAACCCGTTCATCACCGACAAGGCCGGCAAGCCGCTGGACAAGAACCCGCTGCTGGACCAGCGCGTGCGCGAGGCGCTGAACATCGCGATCAACCGCGATCTGATCGCCGACCGCGTGCTGCGCGGCGGTGCGACGGTGGCCAGCCAGTGGATGCCCGAAGGCACCTTCGGCTATGACCCGGAAACCGGCCCCATCGCCTTTGACGTCGACCGCGCCAAGGCGCTGCTGGCCGAGGCAGGCTATCCCGACGGCTTCAAGCTGACCATGCATGTCCCCGGCGAGCGTTATCCGATGGCGCCCGAGGCCGCGCAGGCCATCGCCCAGTTCTGGACCCGGATCGGCGTGGAAACCCAGGTCGAGGTCGTGCCCTTCTCGGTCTATTCGGGCAAGGCAAATGCCAACGAATATGCCATGGCCACCATCGCCTGGGGCAATGGCACGGGCGAAGGCACCTATGCCATGACCACGATCCTTGGCACGGTCAGCAAGGAAAAGGGTCTCGGCGCCTCGAACTGGGGCCGCTACAGCTCGGCCGAACATGACCGCCTGCTGGAAGCCGCGACCTCGGAATTCGACGATGCCAAACGCGAGGCGATCATCCGCGATGCGGTCAAGGTCGTGTCCAAGGATGTCGGCGTGATCCCGCTGTTCCACTACAAGAACATCTGGGCCTCGCGCAAAGGGCTGAAGGTGACGCCCTGGACCTCGGACCGGTCGGTCCCGATGCAGGTCACGTCGGAGTAAGCGGGCCATGACCGGGCTTTCGCTGACTGTCGAACCCGTCGATGCGCTGATCGACGTGCCGCGCCGGATCACCGTATCCGGCGCGCAGCCCGGGGCCTTGGTGACGATCGGGGCGGAAACGCCCCGCTCGGGCCACCCGTGGCTGAGCCGCGCGGTGTTTCGCGCCGATGCGGCGGGCTGCGTCGATCTGACCCGCGATGCGCCGGTCGGCGGGGATTATGCGGGCGTCTCGGCCATGGGGCCGATCTGGTCGCAGATCTGCCCCAGTGGCGGTGCCAAGGACCACGCGCAATTCAACGCCTCGACCGCCGAGCCGCTGGAGACGCGGCTGACCGCCAGTTGCGGCGCCGCACGCGCCGAGGCGCTTATGGTCCAGCGCCTGCTGGCCCCCGGCGTCACCCGGCACGAGATTGCCCGAGATGGCGTCGTCGGTGTGCTTTACAGCCCCGCAGGTGACGGCCCGTTCCCGGCGGTGATGTTCCTCAACGGCTCGAACGGCGGGGTCAATGAACCGCGCGCGGCGCTGATGGCGGCCAAGGGCTATCATGCGCTGACGCTGGCCTATTTCGGCTATCCGGGGGTGCAGAAACACATCTCCAACACCGCGCTGGAATATTTCGCCCATGCGCTGGACTGGCTGCGCGCGCGCGTCCGGCCCAAGGGGGATTTCGTCGCCGTCAGCGGTCAGTCGCGCGGCGGGGAACTGGCGCTGCTGCTGGGGGCGACCTTCCCCGACAAGGTGTCTGCGGTGGCCGGCTGGGTGCCAAGCGCCTTTGTCCATGGCGGGCAGGCGGCCGCGGACCCCGCGCTTGGCCGCGATGGCCCGTCCTGGCTGCTGGACGGCAAGCCGCTGGTGCATATCTGGGATGGCAACCGCGCGGCCAGCTGGACGCCCTATGACGAAGGCCTGCCGCCCCGGCGCAACAGCAAGGCCATGGTGACGGCGCTTGGCGATCCGGTCGCCTGCGCCCGGGCCCGTATCCCGGTCGAGCGGATCCGCGGCCCGGTCCTTCTGATCTCGGGCGGCGACGATGGCGCCTGGCCCTCGGATCTTTATGCGCTGATGGTGGCGAACAGCCTGGCAGCGGCCGGCCACAAGCCCCCGGTGGTCTGGGAGAACTGGCCCGAGGCCGGCCATTCCATCCTGTTCCCCTATGTGCCGACAACGCGCATTGCCTCGGTTCATCCGGTGTCAGGCGTGCTGACCACCAACGGCGGCACCGCGGCGGCCAATGCCGATGCCAATGTCGGCGCCTGGGTTGCCATGCAGGACTGGCTGGCCCAGGCCACAGGCGGCTGAGCGCCGGGTCTGGCCCCTGCCGCTTGAACAGGCTAACGGTGGCGCAGGCAGATGCTGCGCCACCGGCGCGCCAGACCGCGAAGGGGGCCAGCTTGGACATCCGCGCAATCCTGATGGGGCTGGTCTTTGCCCTGATGTGGTCCTCGGCCTTTACCTCGGCCCGGATGATCGTGGTCGATGCCCCGCCCCTGACGGCGCTGGCGCTGCGCTTCCTGCTGTCGGGGGCGCTGGGGGTCTGGCTGGCGCTGATGCTGGGCCAGACCTGGCGGCTGAGCCGCGGGCAGTGGCGATCCACCATCATCTTCGGGCTGATGCAGAACGCGGCTTATCTGGGGCTGAACTTCATGGCCATGCAGCGCGTCGGCGCCTCGGTCGCGGCGATCATCGCCTCGACCATGCCGCTGATGGTGGCGCTGGCCGGCTGGGCAGTGTTCCGCGACCGGCTGCGCCCGCTGGCGGTGCTGGGGCTGATCGCAGGTTTCGGCGGGGTGCTGCTGATCATGGGCGCGCGGCTTCAGGGCGGGGTGGACCCGGTGGGCCTTGCGCTGTGCATCGGCGGGGCCATCGCGCTGACCATCGCGACGCTGTCGGTGCGGGGGGCGTCCGGGGGGGCGGGCAACCTGCTGATGGTGGTGGGCCTGCAAATGCTGGTCGGCGCCGCCGCCACGGGCGTTGCCGCGCTGATGTTCGAGCCCTGGCACGTCACCTGGTCGCCGCGCCTTGTCGGGGCCTTTCTTTATACCACGCTGGTGCCGGGGCTGCTGGCCACCTGGGTCTGGTTCGCCCTGGTCGCCCGGATCGGCGCGATCAAGGCGGCAACCTTTCACTTCCTCAACCCGTTCTTCGGCGTCGTGATCGCCTGGGGGCTGCTGGGAGAACGGATCGGGCTTTACGATGTGCTGGGCGTTGCCATCATCGCCGCCGGCATCCTTGCCGTGCAACTATCCCGCCAGACACCGCGCTAGGCTTCATCTGCCCCGAAATATCCTCTGGAATTTTCAAGGGGGGCGAGCCCCCCTTGACGCCGGGGATGGCCGGGTCAGGAAACCGTCCGGTGGACAGCTTCCCTGGCGAACGGGGCGGCGGCCCCCGTTCCCCCTTAGTTCAGCGCCTTCAGCACCCCGGCCAGCGTGCCGATCAGCTCGTCGATCTGCGCCTTCGAGATGATCAGCGGCGGCGACATGGCGATGATGTCGCCCGTCGTGCGGATCAGGATCCCCTTGTCATAGGCATTGAGGAACGCCGAGAACGCCCGCTTGGTCGGCTCGCCCGCGATCGGCTCCAGCTCCACCGCGCCGATCAGGCCCGAGTTGCGGATGTCGATCACATGCGGCAGCCCCTTGAGCGAATGCAGCGCATCTTCCCAATAGGGCGCCAGCTCGGCCGCGCGCTCGAACAGGCCCTCTTCCTTGTAGGTCTCCAGCGTCGCGATCCCGGCAGCCGAGGCGATCGGATTGCCCGAATAGGTATAGCCGTGGAACAGCTCGATCATGTGCTCGGGGCCGGTCATGAAGGCGTCATGCACCTCGCCGGTGGTCAGCACCGCGCCCATCGGGATCACGCCATTGGTCAGGCCCTTGGCGGTGGTCATCATGTCGGGCAGCACGTCATAGTATTGCGCCGCAAAGGGCGCGCCCAGACGGCCGAACCCGGTGATCACCTCATCAAAGATCAGCAGGATGCCATGCTTTTTCGTGATCGCCCGCAGCTTTTCCAGATAGCCCTTGGGCGGCATCAGAACGCCGGTCGACCCGGCCATCGGCTCGACGATCACCGCCGCAATGGTCTCGGGGCCATGCAGCGCAACGATCCGCTCCAGATCGTCGGCAAGATTGGCGCCATGCTCGGGCTGGCCACGGGTAAAGGCGTTCTGCGCCGGCAGATGCGTGTGGGGCAGGTGGTCCACCCCGGCCAGCAGGGTGCCAAAGAACTTCCGGTTGTTGACGATCCCGCCCACCGAGATCCCGCCGAAGTTCACCCCGTGATAGCCGCGCTCGCGCCCGATCAGCCGGGTGCGGGTGCCTTCGCCGCGGGCACGGTGATAGGCAATGGCGATCTTCAGTGCGGTCTCCACCGACTCGGATCCCGAGTTGGTATAGAACACATGCTCGATCCCCTTGGGCGCGATCTCGATGATGCGGTTGGCCAGCTCAAAGGCCGCCGGATGGCCCATCTGGAACGCCGGGGCATAGTCCAGCTCGGCCGCCTGCTTCTGGATCGCCTCGGTGATCTTCGGGCGGCAATGGCCGGCGTTGCAGCACCAAAGGCCGGCCGTGCCGTCCAGCACCTGCCGCCCGTCGGCTGTGGTATAGTGCATGTCCTTGGCCGCCACGAACATGCGCGGCGATTTCTTGAACTGCCGGTTCGCGGTGAACGGCATCCAGAACGCATCAAGATCATTCGGGGTCTGCTTGCGGTCGAGCGCCATGGGGGTCCTCCGTCGGTCTCGCGGGACGCGCCCGGCCCGAGCCGTTGTGAAATCTGACCATACGGTCAACCCGAGCCTAGCAGAGCAATATTCACCTCTCAAGCGGGGTCAGTTGCGCCTGATGCAAACCGGCTATGGGTATTTGGGGCAAGATGATGCCACAGGATGCGCGCAGACCGGCGTCGGGGGCTCGTCAGCGCGCCCCTGGTCCTTTCACCTTGCTTCAAATACCCCCGCCGGAGGCACGCCGCGCGGAACGCGCGGCGCCCGGCCCAAAGCCTTGTTCCGGGCCTCTGGCCCGGTGCAAGGGTGCGGGAGCGCCGGGTCAGCTCCGGTTCAGCCGGTCCAGCCGCGCGCGCACCGACAGCCCGTGCGCGGACAGCGATTCCGAGATCGCCAGCCGCTCGGCTGCCGGTCCGATGGCTGCCAGCGCCTGCGGTGTCATCCGCGCCAGCGTGGTGCGTTTGAGGAAGTCCAGCACCGAAAGCCCGCTGGAAAACCGCGCCGACCGGGCGGTGGGCAGAACGTGGTTCGGCCCGCCGACGTAATCGCCGATCGCCTCGGGCGTCCAGGCGCCCAGGAAGATCGCCCCGGCATGGGCGATCTGCGGCACCAGCGCCTCGGGATCGGCCACGCACAGTTCCAGATGCTCGGGGGCGAAGCGGTTCGAGACCTCGGCGGCCTCGGCCAGATCGCGGGTGGTGATGACAATGCCGTAATCGCGCCAGCTGGTCCCGGCGATGGCGGCGCGGGGCAGGGTTTCCAGCCGCTTTTCGACCGCCGCGATCACCTTTTGCGCGAAGCCGGCATCGGGCGTGACCAGAATGGCCTGGGCGCTTTCATCGTGTTCGGCCTGGCTGAGCATATCAAGCGCGATCCAGTCCGGATCGTTGTCGCCGTCGGCAATCACCAGAATTTCCGATGGCCCCGCGATCATGTCGATCCCGACCTTGCCGAACACCCGCCGCTTGGCCGCCGCGACAAAGGCATTGCCCGGCCCGGTGATCTTGTCGACCGGGGCGATGGTCGCCGTGCCATGGGCCAGCGCGGCAATCGCCTGGGCGCCGCCGATCCGGTAGACGGCATCCACCCCGGCCAGCCGCGCCGCCAGCAGCACCAGCGGATTGACCGCGCCATCGGGGGTCGGGCAGGCAACGACCAGCCGCTTGACCCCTGCCACCTTTGCCGGGATGGCATTCATCAGCACCGAGGACGGATAGGACGCCAGCCCCCCCGGCACATAGAGGCCCGCGGCCGATACCGGGGTCCAGCGCCAGCCCAGCATGGCGCCGGCCTCGTCGGTCCATTGCGCGTCTTCAGGCAGCTGGCGGGCATGGTAGGCGCGGATGCGATCTGCCGCCAGTTCCAGGGCCGCGCGATCCTCGGGCGAGACGGCGGCGCAGGCGGCGTCGATCTCGGCTTCCGAAAAGGCCAGCGTCTCGGGCGTCAGCTCCAGCCGGTCAAAGCGCGCGGTCAGCTCGATCACCGCCGCATCGCCTCGCTTGCGCACATCGTCGATGATCGCGGCGACGGTGGCATCGACATCAGGCGAATCCTCGCGCTTCATCGACAGAAGCGCGGCAAGGCGGGTCTGGAAATCCGGGTCGGTGGTGGTCAGGACATGCGGCATCGACGATCTCCGTTTGCCATGGCGGGATAGCGGCGGGGGGGCTGTTTCGCAAGGGGCAGGGCGCGCGGCGGCCATCGGGGGGTCCGCGACGTTCGCCTGCCGGTCCGCCGTGCCCGGCTTGATCTGCATTTGTATTCATGCCATGACTTTATGAATATTCCGAGGTCATCCGATGGTCGCATTGAACCGAAGTGTCACCGACGCTGCCGTGACGCCGCTGCATCACACGATCTATCTTGTGCTGCGCCAGCAGATCCTGAGCGGCCAGTTCCCGACCGACCGGCCCATGCCGTCCGAGATCGAGCTGGGACAGCAGTTCGATGTCTCGCGCATCACCATCCGGCGCGCGCTGGAGCGGTTGCAGTCCGAGGGGCTGATCTTGCGCGGCCGGGGGCGGGGCACCTTTGCCCAGCCGCCGCAACAGCAGGCCCAGCCGGCCAAGCGCGACGTGCGCGGCATCTTCGACAATCTGATGGCGATGGGTTTTTCGACCCAGGTGCAGCTGATCGAATGCATCGCGGTGATCCCGCCGCCCGAGGCCGTGGCAGCGCTTGCCTTGCCGCCCGAGGCGATGGCGCAGCGCGCCGTGCGGGTACGCAGCCTGAAGGGGCGGCCGTTTTCCTATCTGACGACCCATGTGCCGATGGATATTGCCAGCGGGATTGAGCCCAAGGATCTGGAAACCACCCCGCTTCTGGCCCTGATCGAGGCGCAGGGGCGCCGTGTTGCCTCGGCGCGGCAAACGCTGTCGGCGCGGCTGGCCGATCCGATCGTTGCGGGGCATCTGCAAATGGAAACCGGCGCGCCGGTGATCGCCATGCAGCGCACGGTCTATGATACCGACGAGCGGCCTGTCGAATTCCTGCAGGCGCTCTATCACCCTGACATCTACGAATTCAGCTTTGACATGGCCCGTGTCGGGTCGGACGAGATTGTCCGCTGGCAGCCGATGCTGGCGACCGAAAGCGGGGCGCCTTCGGTCTGAGTGACGGGCCTGGCGCGGCGGAGTGACCCCGCGACGCCCGCTCGATGTCGTTTAGCCGTCCTGCCGGATGAAATCGGCGCAGCGGGCGGCGATCATCACGGTGGGCGCATTGGTGTTGTTCGAGGTGATGCGCGGCATCACCGAGGCATCGGCGACGCGCAGCCCCGCAACCCCCTTCACCCGCAGGCGCGCATCGGTCACCGTGCCCATGCAGCAGCCGCCCGTCGGGTGGAACACCGTATCGGCGGTCTGAGAGATCCAGGCGTCCAGCGCCTCGTCGCTGGTGCGCTCCTCGCCTGGCGACAGCTCGCGCCCGCGCCAGCCGTCGAACGGCTCTTGCGCGAAGATGCGGCGCACGACGCCCACGGCATCACGCAGAACCTTGCGATCACCGGGCGCCGACAGATAGCGCGGGTCGATGACCGGATGGGCGGCAGGATCGGGGCTGACGATGCGGATCTCGCCCCGGCTTTCGGGCCGCATCTGGAAGACGTTGATGAAGAAGCCGTCCTGTGCGGGCATGCCCTTTGGGGCATGGAACGGGTTCACCCGCAGCGTGGCGCTGGACAGGGCGGGCATGAAATGCGTCTGGATGTCGGGCGCGTTCAGCCCTGGTGCCGATCGCAGATACCCCCCCGTCAGCAGCGGAAAGCACGAGGCCGGGCCGGTGCCGAACAGCAGCGCCTGCGCCATGGCCAGCGCCGCACGGTCGATCCGCAGCAGCCGGTGCAGTGCGCCGGGCCGCAGGGCGGCATGTTCCACCCGCACCAGCAGGTGATCCTGAATGCCCTGTCCGACTTCCGGGCTGTTGACCAGTGGCGTGACCCCGGCCGCGCGCAGCACCACGCCGGCGCCGATACCCGAATGCATCAGGATATGCGGCGATCCGATGGTGCCGGCACACAGCACCACCTCTTTGCGGGCGCGGATCAGCATGTCCTGCCCGTTCTGGCGCACGACAACGCCGGTGGCGCGGCCCTCGGTGATCTCGACCCGCTGGGTCGAGCAGCCGGTAAAGGCGCGTAGGCGCCCGGCCCGCACCGCCTGGGCCAGCAGCGCGCCAGTATGCGCCCGCCGCCCGCCCCGGATGTTGAAGCGATAGCGCCCGACCCCTTCGGCCCCTGGCGCGTTGAAATCCTCGGCCAGCGCATGGCCGGCGGACTGGCCGGCGGCCAGGTAGCGGTCGTAAAGTTCGGTCCACCAGCTCGGGCGTTCGATCCCCAGCGCCTTGCCGCCATGGTCGGCAGGCAGGGCCTCGATCTTCTCGAACCAGGGGCGCACGTCGTCCCAGCCCCAGCCGGTCAGGCCCGCGCCTTCCCAGCCGGCGTAATCCATCGGCAGGCCGCGCACCCAGACCATGCCGTTGATCGCACCCGACCCGCCCAGCACCCGCCCGCGCGGCCAGTTCAGCTGTCGCCCGGCAAGGCCGGCCTGCGGCGCGGTGCGGAACGGCCAGGTGTAGCGGTCCGAGCGCAACAGAACGCCCGTCATCAGCGGCACGCGCAGCAGCGGGTTGCGCCCCGCGCCGCCCGCCTCGATCACGCAGACCGACAGCTTGCCATCCTGCGCCAGATCCTGCGCCAGCCACGACCCTGCGGACCCGGCGCCGACGATCACCACATCGGCCTCGTGAAGGACGGGCAGGGTCATGCTGGCGCGCCTTCGATCCGCTCGACCGTCTGGCCGCTGATCCGGTCGCGCAGCGACAGCGCGACATAGACCTTGCCGGTGCCGCCATGGTCGATGCCGGTGTCGAAACAGTCGAAATGCCGGAACGAGGGCGAGATGGGTGCCAGCCCCTCGGCCAGCCGGTCCTGCGCCATCAGGATCGCCGGATGCAGCTTGGAGATCATGCCGATGCAGAAATTCGCGGTGGACTGGTCGGGCAGCAGCCGCCCTTCAAGGTCAAAGACGAATTCCTCGCCCGCATTGATGTGGTTGGCGCAGAAGAAGGCACGCGTGACGCGGGCGACGATGGCATAGCGCGCGACCAGCGCAGGATCGAACCGGCCCATCAATTCGCCCCCTCGGGCTTCGGCAGGTGGCGTTGATAGACCACCTCCTTGGTCTTGCGATCACGCAGGAAGGCGCGGGTGCGGGTCTGGTGCGCGCCATCGTCCGGCCCGGTGATCGGGCATTCCTGGTAGCGCCACACGCAGGTAAAGGGGTTCAGCCCCTCGGCCGCGCGGTCAAAGGTCATGTAGAAGATCGGCAGCACCGGCGCCATCAGGTGAACGCACAGCGGCGCGGTGGATTCGGCCGGCAACACCTTGTGGCGCATGTCGAACACCAGCTGCTGCCCCTTCTGGATGCCGCAGCCGCATTGCGGCCCGACCTCGGTGCATTCGACCACGACCTCGTAATCGTCCAGCCAGGTGTGCCCCAGCTTGCGCCGGGCCGAGAACAGGTTGCGCGCCTCGAGCGACATCTTTTCCAGATCGGCCCGGGTCAGCCCCAACGCGCGTTCCAGATTGGGCTGCATGTCCTCCAGCGTATCCTCGGGCTGGACGTAATAGGGATCGACCTTGCTGGTCACGGGGGCTCTCCTCAGATGGCGGTGACGCCGCCATCGACCACCAGCACATGGCCGGTGATGTAACTGGCAGCAGGCGAGGCAAGGAACAGGGCAGCGGCGGCCGGCTCTTCGGCGCGGCCGAACCGGCCCAGCGGCACGGCGTCGACCAGCGCTTTGGCGCGCGGCGCATCCGATCGGGCGACGGCGGTCATCGGCGTTTCGATCGGGCCGGGGGCGACGGCGTTGACCCGCGCGCCAAAGGGCGCAAATTCGATCGCCAGCGTGCGCGCCAGCCCGTTGACGGCGGCCTTGGACGCAGCATAGCCGGTGGCGCGGCGGTGCCCGACAAGGCCGATCTGGCTGGAAAACAGCACCAGCGCGCCCGACCCTTGCGCGCGGAACACCGGCTCGAGCGCGCGGGCGACGTGGAACGGGCCGTTCAGGTTCAGCTGCATGATGCGCGCCCAGTCGGCATCGCTGGTTTCCGCAACGCCCCGGTGATCGAACATGCCCGCGGTCAGGATCACCCCGTCCAGCCGCCCCAGCGCCGCCACCGCCGCCGCGATGCAGGCATCGACCGAGGCAGGGTCGGTCACATCGCACTCCAGCCGCGTGCAGCCCTCGGGCAGATCCGCCGCGCTGCCCGGCAGCACCGCCGCCGCCACCTGCGCGCCATCCGCCACGGCCATCTCGGTGGCCGTCAGCCCGATCCCGCTATTGGCGCCGATCACCAACAGCCTGGTCCCGTCCAGATTGACGAAAGAGCCCATGCGCTTTTCCCTGTGGTCGTGCAGTCTGTCGTTGCGCAGACATTTCGACTCGGACTATGCATTTGTCATAAAGACATAGCAATAGACTTTATCCCAGGAGGGATCCCTGATGGCTGCCCCCGAAACTGTCGATGATCTGACCGCCCGCCTGGCCGCCATTCGGGCCGAACGCGGCTATCTGCTGCCGCATCACGGGCTGATGGCCGTGGCCGCGCCCGACATGCTGGACGCCTATGCCGAGGCCTACCGGGCGATGACGCTGACCGAGCGGGCGCTGACGGCGTTTGAAAAGGAATTCATCTGGCTGGCGATCCTGGTGGCCACCGACGAGAACGAGGCAACCCATCATATCGCCAAGTTCTATGCCGCTGGCGGCAGCGACGATGAGGCCCGCGCAGCGGTGCGGCTGGTGGCGCTGGTGCGCGGGGCGGCAGCCTATGGCTTTGTCTCGAAACACTGGATGGATCACCTGCCCTGGTGGGACGGGCGGGCCGAGCTGACCGGCGCGCGCGACGGCATCGCCCGCGATTATGGGCTGGAGCCCTGGCTGGTCACGCTGGCCGACATGACGGCGCGGGTCTGCCTTGACCAGCATCAGGCGCTTGGCTGGGCGATCGAGGATGCCTATCGTCAAGGCGCGGGCGAGGACCGCATCGCCAATGCGCTAATGTTGACGATGTTTCCCGGCTCGGTCCCCCGCTTTGTCCGCGCGGCCGAGGTCTGGCTGGGCCTGATCCGCGCGGGCCGGGTCGATGCCTCGGCCCCCTACCGCGCCTGGGCGAACCTGTCGGGGCAGGGCGGGTTCGACGAGGCGAAGAAAGGGGCGAAAGCATGAGCCTTCTGGACGAGCTGAAGGCCAAGCGCGGCTATCTGCTGCCCTATCACCGGATGCTGGCCGCGCATCAGCCGGACCTGCTGCGCCGCTATGATGCGTTCTATGAAAAGCTGACGCTGGATCAGAACATCCTGACGCCGTTCGAGAAGGAATTCGTCTGGATCGCGATCCTTGCCTGCGCGCGCGAAGGTGTGGGGTCGCTGCACCTCGACCGGGCCAAGGCGGCCGGCATGACGCAGGACGAGATGGAAATCGCGCTGGCGCTGTCGGCGCTGAGCGAGTCCTTCCCCGCCTTTGCCTTTGGGATCAAGGAATGGAACCGCTGGCTGGATGCAGACCGGATCGCGGCGCGCTATCTGGCGCTGGTGGATCAGACGCGGGCCCATGTCGCGCCCGATCTGGGGGAAATGGCGCTGCTGGTCTGCCACGGCGTGCGCCGTGATCGCCGCGCCTTTGCCCTGCATCTGCGGCGCTTTGCCGATTGGGGCGGCACGGCTGACCGGCTGAGCGAAGCGCTGTCCTACCTGTTCATCCCTATGGGCGCGAACCTGCTGATCGAGATCGTCGAGCTGTGGTCCGAGGTCGCGGCCGAAACCGGGCTTTTGCCGCCCTACATCTGAGCGGGCAGGCTTTCATCTGTCCGAAAATATCCTCGGGGGGAATGGCCCGGCACGGGCCATCGGGGGGCAGACAGCCCCCCGTTCCTCGCTGGACACATCGCGCAAGGCGGGTGGCTGCGCAGGGGGGCCTTCTGCCCCCCTCTTGGCCATTCGGCCAATTCACCCCCCGAGGATATTTGAGGACAGATGAAAAGGCGTGCGCGAGGTCAGCCAAGGTAGCGGCGCATGGTGGTGACGATGAGGTCATGGTCGGCCTCATGCGCAAGGCCCGAGAGAGCAACCGCGCCCACGACCGAGCCGCCTGCGAACAGCGGAACGCCGCCACCCATGTCGATCACCGCACGGGGGTCGGCCCAGCCGACATCGGCCAGCGTGCGGCCCGTCGCGCGCAGGTGGTAGTGCCACCAGAGCGAGCTGTGTCCGGTGTTGAACACCACATTGGTCTTGAGGCCAAGGAAATGCGCATTGTCGGCGGCGGTGCCGTCTTGCGACAGTTCGGCCACCACGCGCCGGCCCAGCGTGATGCGGACTGAAACCGGGGCGGGCGCTGCGGCCAGCAGATCGCCGGCCAGCGCGATCAGGCTGGCCGAGTCGAGTGGCATCGCGCTCAGCGTGGCCTCGTCCGCTGCCACCTTGTCGCGCAGGGCGATATAGTCGGGTTGGGTCATCGCGCGATCCTTAAGCCGACAGGATGATGCCGCCGGTCACGTTCAGCACCGTGCCGGTCATGTAGGCGCTGTCCTCGCCGCAGAGGAAGGCGATGGGGCCCGCGACTTCTTCGGCGGTGCCCTTGCGGCCAAGGGGGACGGTGGCAAGGTTCGGGGCCGGGAAATTCGCCGTCATGTCAGTGTCGATGATCCCGGGCGCAACCGCATTGACGCGGATGCCATGCGGGCCGCCGTTGCGGGCCAGGTGGCGGGTCATGCCGACGATGGCGCCCTTGGCCGCGCTGTATTCGGTGCCGACGGTCACGCCGCCCTGATAGAAGGCCATCGAGCTGACCAGCACGATCCGCCCGCCGCCCTGGGCCACCATGCCGTCCCAGACCGCCGCGACACAGTTCTGCGTGCCATCGACGTTGATCTTCAGCACCCGGTCCCACTGGTCCCAGTCGCCGTGCACGCGGCCTGCCGGGCAGATGCCTGCGTTGGCGACCAGGATGTCGAGCCGCCCTTCGGCCGTGCGGATACTCTCTGCCAGCGCGGCGCATCCGGCGCGGTCGGTCACGTCCAGCGTGGCGCCATGGGCGGTGCCGCCCGCGGCGCGGATCGCCGCAACGGTGGCGGTGCAGTCCAGCACGTCGCTGGCATGGACGGTGCAGCCCTGCGCGGCCAGTTTCAGCGCGGTGGCCGCGCCGATGCCGCGCGCCGCCCCGGTGACAAGCGCAACAGTTCGGGTCATGGGATGTCCTTTCACAAAAGTGCGCTGCCCGGCAGGCGCACCGGGCAGCGCGGGCCGGCCTGCTTAATGCACCGGCTGGTAGCTCTTGCAGTGCGGCAGCACCTTGGCGATGAAGCGCGGCAGATCGGCCATGTAGTCGGGGAACGACAGGCACACGCCCTTGACCCCGCGCTCGGCCAGCGCGTCCATATGGGCGGCGACGGTCTCATAGGATCCGCAGACAAGGTGCAGGCCCATGAACACCTTTTGCAGCGTGGGCGTGCTGTCATAGGTGATGCCCTGCTTGTGGGTATCGTTCACCTGAAAGCCCATCCAGCCGCGGATCGCCGCGTCGTCGGCATTGGCGATGAAGGCATCGCGCTTGGCGATGGCGGCTTCATCGGTGTCTTCGGCGATGACCGTCATCAGCACCAGCGAGCCGACTTCGCGCCCATGTTCGCCCGCCGCCTCCTTGATCTTGTCCGACAGGCTGGCCAGCGCGTCGACATCATCCTTCATGCGGCCGACAAAGGCGTAGTCGGCATATTTCGAGATGAACTCGATCGCCTCGTCCGACTGGCCGGCGCAGACGATGGGCAGGCGGCGCGAGGGCTTGGGCAGCATCTCGGCGTCCTTGACGTGGAAGAACTTGCCTTGATAGGTCGCGCTTTCCTCGGACCACAGGGCGTTCAGCACGCCCATGTATTCCTCGGCATATTTGTAGCGGTAGTTGTAATAGGCGTCCTCGTCCCACAGGCCGAACTGATCGTATTCGACCTTGTTCCAGCCCGAGACGATGTTGACACCGAAGCGCCCGCCGGAAATGTCGTCAATGGTGGTGGCCATCTTGGCGATCACCGCCGGATGCACGGTGCGGATCGCAACCGAGGCGTAAAGCTGCATCCGCGAGGTGCAGGCCGCCAGCGCCGAGACCAGCGAGAACGCTTCCAGCGAGTAGTTCCAGTGATGCGTCTCGCCGCCAAAGCCGCGCCATTTCACCTGGCTGAGCGCAAAGTCAAATCCGCCGGCCTCGGCCGTTTGCAGCACCGATTTGTTGTAGGCGAAGGTCGGCACGTTCTGCGGAAAGGGTTCGGCGCCAAAGACCGTGATCCCCGATGTGTTGGGCAGGAAAAGCCCGAAATCCAGCTTGTTCATTGGTCAAGTCCCTGTTGTTTCTATCGGTCAGGTCAGCGCGGCCAGTTCGGCCAGCACGCTGTTCAGCGGTGCCGTGGCGACGACATTCGCCAGATCGGCGATGGCGGCGTCATGGGTGGCGGTCGAAAAGGCGGCGCAGGCGTCGGACACCACGGTCACATGCAGATCGCGCACATGCGCCTCGCGCGCGGTCGAGGCGACGCCGCCATTGGTGACGATGCCGCAGACCAGCACATGCTGGACCCCCGCACGGCGCAGCACATATTCCAGCCGCGACTGGTAAAAGGCGGAAAACGCGATCTTTTCGACGCAGGAGTCGATCGGGCCCAGATCGTCGATCACCTGTTGGCCCCAGCTGCCGGGGGCAAAGTCGCCATCGCGCAGAAACGGGCGCAATTCGCGCAGGTGATCGGCGATCATCGCCTTGCCTCCACGCCCCGGAACCAGCGTGAACTGGGTGGCGACGGTGAACATGCCCTGCGCGCGGCAGGCATTGGCCAGGTCCGCCACGCGCGGGGGCAGGGCGGCGATCAGATCCGACTTGGCGCCGCCGCGGGCATAGGCGCCATCGGGGTGCAGAAAGTCGTTCTGCATGTCGACGATCAGCAGCGCGGTGTCCTGGCGGCTGATCGGGTGGGGCTTGCGTGCCATGGGTCAGATCCTCTCGATCACCAGATTGCCGCAGGCATCGACGACGCCGGTCAGGCCGGGATCGACGAAGATCGTGGTATCGGGCTGTTCCAGCAGGCAGGGGCCCGTCACGCGCGCGCCCACCGCCAGCGCCAGCCGGTCATAGACCGGGGCCTTGTGCAGCTGCCCGTCGGCGTAAAGGTCGCGCATCTCCAGCACGCAGTCTTCGGGCGCCTTGCCACCCGCCGGGGCCAGCGCGCGCAGGTCGAACTTGGGCCGCCGCCCGATCAGCGTGACGCGCAGGTTCATCACCCGTGCCGGCACACCCTCCAGCAGCCGGCCAAAGATCGCGCGGTAGCTGTCGTCAAAGCGGGCCTGGATCGCGGCGACCGACAGATCGTCCGCGTCGATGGCGACCGGGACGGTATGGGTCTGCCCGACATAGAGCATGTCGAGTTCGACCAGCCGCTCCACCGCCTCGAAAGCGACATTGGCGCGGGTCAGCGCCGCGCGCCCAAGTCCGTCCATCCGGGCGATTTCCGCGCCGATCAGCGCGGGGTCCAGCGTGGCCAGCGGCTGGTTGATGGTGCGCACGTTGTCGTGGCGCATGTCGGCCACCACGCAGCCAAGCGCCGAGACGACGCCCGGATAGCGCGGCACCAGCGATTTGGCGACGCCCACCTCCTGGATCAGCGCGCCGGTATGCAGCGCGCCGCCGCCGCCAAAGGGCATGGCGGCAAAATCGTTGGGATCAAGCCCGCGTTCGATGGACACCAGCCGGATCGCCCCGGCCATGCGGGCATTGGCCACGCGAATGATCGCCTCGGCCGCCGCCAGAACGTCCATGCCCAGGGGGCCGGCGACATGTTCCTGAATGGCCGCGCGCGCCGCTTCGACATCCAGCCGGTCCAGCTTGCCGCCGATGGGTTTGGCCGCGTTGATGCGGCCCAGCACAAGGTTCGCATCGGTCACGGTGGGGCGGGTGTTGCCAAGACCATAGCAGACCGGGCCGGGGTTCGACCCGGCCGATTCAGGGCCCACGCACAACATGCCGCCGCGGTCGATCCAGGCGATGGATCCGCCACCGGCGCCGATGGTCGTGATCTCGATCATCGGGGACCGGATCACCATGCCGAAGTCGATTGCCGTCTGCGCCGCGAGGGCGGACCGGCCATCGGCGATCATCGACACATCGAACGAGGTGCCGCCCATGTCGCAGGTGATGATGTTCTTGAACCCGGCGGTTTCCCCGATATGGCGCGCGGCCATCACCCCGGCGGCCGGGCCGGACAGCGCGGTTTTCACCGGCAGCGCCTTGGCCTGTTCGATGGCCATCACCCCGCCATTCGACTGCACGATCAGGATTTCGCCATCGAACCCCGAGGCACGCAGGCTTTTTTCCAGCCGGTCAAGGTAATGCGTGACCACCGGCTGAAGATAGGCGTTCAGCGAGGCCGTCGAGGCGCGTTCGAATTCGCGGATCTCGGGCAGGATTTCCACCGCCGAAGTGACATGTTCGCTGGGCCAGATCGAGCGCACGGCCTCGACCGCGATGCGCTCGTTCTCGCCGTTGGCATAGCCGTTCATGAAGAACACGCAGACCGCCTCGCAGCCCTGGTCCAGCAGCTGGCGGGCGGCGGATTTGACCGCCTCGGGGTCCACATGTTCGAGGATCTCGCCGCTGGCAAGGGTGCGCTCAGTCACCTCCAGCCGGTCGGCGCGGTCGATCACCGGGGTGAAGGTGCCGTCCAGCCCCCAGGTCTTGGGCCGGTCGCGGCGGCGCATTTCCAGCACGTCGCGGAACCCTTGGGTGGTGATGATGCCGGTATGCCCGCCCTTGCGTTCCAATAGCGCATTGGTGCCGACGGTGGTGCCATGCACCACGGTGCGGATGGTCGAGAAGTCGGGCACCAGACGGCCGATGCCTTCGACAAAGCCCTTGGACTGGTCGCCCCGGGTCGAGGGGATCTTGGTGATGGTGACGGAGCCCGCGGCCTCGTCCAGCGCGAAGATGTCTGTGAAGGTGCCGCCGACATCGACGCCGATGATGAAGGTCTTGGTCATTGCTTGTTCGCCATTCCGGTGGTCTGGGGCGCGGTGACATAGCCGCGGCGGATATCCTCGGCGCTCAGGGCGGGGTCGCGGTCCGAGGGCGCGCCCCAGCCGCCGCCGCCCGGTGTCATCAGGCGGATGCGGCGGCCCTTTTCCAGCTTCACGCCCATCACCTTGGACACCATGGGCGGGCTGTGGGTGCCGTCGGCATCGTCCCATTCGAACCTCGTGCAGGCGCCATCGCCGCCGCCCATCACCCCATGGGGCGCATGGCGGCCGCGTTCGCCGAACAGGGTCACTTCGGTATCGTCTTCCAGCGTCTCGATTTCATAGATCGCGCCAAGGCCGCCCCGGTGGGCGCCGTCGCCTGCCGAATCCGGGCGCAGCGCCCATTGCCGGAAGATCACCGGGTTCGCGGCCTCCAGCACCTCGACCGGCGGGATGGTCGAGGTCGAGATCGGCGCATTGCCGTGGCTGAGCCCATCGCCATGGGCGTGCCCGCCGTGCCCGCCGCCGAAGAACGAGAACATCACCCAGCGGCTGCCATCGCGGCGCCGGCCTGACAGGGTCAGCGCATTGATCGTGCCATAGGCATTGCCAAAGGCCCGTTCGGGCGAGATCTGGGCAAAGGCCTGAAAGATCACGTCGATCAGGCGCATGATGGTTTCGGTATAGCCGCCCGTCGGCATCGGGTGTTCGGCGGCCAGGATCGAGCCTTCGGGGATCATGAAGTCGATGGGCGCCAGCACCCCGCCATTGGCCGGGATTTCCGGGAACAGATGCTTGATCGCCACATAGCAGGCCGCAATCGTCGTCCCGCGCGAGATGTTCAGCGGCCCCCGGCAGGCCGGGGCCGAGCGCGAGAAGTCGAAGGTCAGCCCGCCTTCGCGCACCGTCATGTCAACGGCGATGCGCAGCGGCGTGTCGGTCACGCCGTCATTATCGAGGAAATCCTCGGCCGACACGGTGCCGGCGGGCAGTTCGGCAATGCGCGCCAGCATCAGCTTGCGGGCGCGTTCGCGCATATCGGCAAAGCCCTCAGTCACCACGGCATCGCCATACTGGTCCAGCAATTCCGACAGCCGCCGCTCGCCCAGATCAAGGGCGTTCACCATGCCGTTCAGATCGCCGAACATCGACCTGGGCTGGCGGGTGTTGGCCATCATCACGTCAAGGATGTCGCGCCGCATGGTGCCGGCGGCGAACAGCTTGACGGGCGGGATGACCACCGCCTCTTGAAAGGCTTCGGTGGCGCGGGGGTTGTAGTTGCCGGCAACATTGCCGCCCACGTCGTGGTAGTGCCCGGCCGAGGCCAGCCAGCAGAACAGCTTGCCATCCCGGAACACCGGGCGGACCAGCTTGAAATCCGACAGGTGGGTGCCGCCGCGATAGGGGTCGTTGAAGATATAGACATCGCCTGGCGCCAGATCGCCATCGGCCGCCGCCTTGTCGATCACCGCCTTGACGGCAAAGGCCATCACGCCGGTAAAGATCGGCAGGCCCTGCTTGCCCTGAATCAGCGTATCGCCGGTCAGGGCGTCATAGATCCCGTGCGAGGCATCATGCGCCTCGGCGATGATCGGGTTGAAGGCCGCGCGATAGAGCGTCGCGTCCATCTCGTCGGCGATCTGTTCAAGCCGCCCGCCCAGAATGGCCAGCGTGACGGGGTCCATCATTGTTTCGTCTCTCCGGTAAAGGCGGGCTGAATGTCGGGGTCATAGCGTTTGCCAAGCGCGAGCAGATCCTCGGTGCCGACAATGCCGTTGATCCCGCGCAGATCGTTCATGCGGGGCAGGAAGGGGGCGTTGGTGCCATGGGCCATCAGGCTGGAATAGTAATCGTCCAGCGCCCGGCTGACCGCGCGGACCGCGCCGCCCGGGAAGATGACGATGGAAAAGCCCAGCGATTCCAGCGTGCTGGCAGGCAGCAGCGGCGTGGCGCCGCCTTCGACGATATTGACCAGCAGCGGCACGCGGCCAGCATAGCGCGTGGTGACGGTGCGCATGTCGGCATCGCTGCCGATCGCCTCGATGAACAGCACATCGGCGCCTGCCTCGGCATAGGCATCGGCCCGGTCCAGCGCGCGGTCCAGCCCCTCGACCCCGACTGCATCGGTGCGCGCCACGATCAGCGTCTGGTCCGAGGCGCGGGCGTCCAGCGCGGCCTTGATCTTGCCGACCATCTCGGAGGTCGAGATCAGGCTTTTGCCGCCCAGATGGCCGCAGCGCTTGGGCAGGGTCTGGTCTTCCAGCTGGATTGCGGCGGCGCCCGCGCGTTCGAACAGGCGCACGGTGCGCTGCACGTTCAGCGCATTGCCATAGCCGTTGTCGGCATCGACCAGGATCGGGATGTCCACCCGGTCGGCGATCAGCGTCAGCAGCTGCGCCACCTCGGCCATCGACACAAGGCCGACATCGGGCCGGCCCAGCTGGGTATAGGCAATCGAGGCGCCAGACAGATACAGCGCCTCGGCCCCGGCCTTTTGCGCCAGAACGGCGGACAGCGAATCGTAGATGCCTGGCATGACGACGATCCGCCCCTGGGCCAGACGGTCGCGCAGTTTGGATGCGGAATTGTCAGTCACTCGTCGCTCCGTCGGGTTGGGACTGCGATTTCAGATGCGCCAGCAAGCCGCCTGCCTCGATCAGCGAGACAAGCAGCGGCGGCAGCGGCGGGGTGGCCAGCGTCTGGCTACGGGTCAGGTTGCGGATCTGGCCAGCGGCGAAATCGACATCGACGGCATCGCCTTCGGCAATGGTCAGCGCGTCGGCGCAGATCAATGCGGGCAGGCCAAGGTTGAAGGCGTTGCGATAGAAGATCCCGGCGAAGGACGGTGCGATCACCGCCTTGATCCCCAGCTCGCGCAGCGCCGCCGCCGCCTGTTCGCGCGACGATCCGATGCCGAAATTCTCGCCCCCCACCAGCACATCGCCGGGGCGCACGCCGGGGGCGAAATCGGGGCGCAGATCTTCCAGGCAATGCGCGGCGATGTCCGCCAGCGACAGGTGCATGTATTTCCCCGGCGCCAGCGCGTCGGTGTCGATATTGGCGCCCAGAACCCAGGCCTTGCCGGTCATGCGGCACCCCCTTTCAGCATCGGGCGCGGATCGGTGATCCGCCCTGCGATGGCCGAGGCCGCAACCGTATAGGGCGAGGCCAGCCAGACCTGCGCGCTGTCAGCGCCCATGCGGCCGCGAAAGTTCCGCGCGGTGGTGGAGATTGCTCGCACATTCTCGCCCAGCCGGGCCGAGCCATAGCCCGCGCAGATGCCGCAGGCGTTGGGCAGAAGTTCCGCCCCGGCCGCGATCAACGTATCCAGCGTGCCATCGGCGGCGGCCTCTTGCTGGTCGCGCAGGGTGGCGGGGGCCAGCAGCAGGCGCAGTCCATCGGCAATGCGGTGCCCGCGCATCACGCTGGCGGCCATGCGCATGTCGGCCAGCTTGGCCCCGGTGCAGGCGCCGATATAGGCCAGATCCAGAGGGGTTCCCGCATGGGTGTCGATGGGGGCGGAATTGGCCGGGCTATGGGGCGCGGCGACCTGCGGGGGCAGGGCAGAGGCGTCAAAGACATGATGTTCCGATACCTCGGCCCCCGGATCGGTGCGCCAGTTTGCCCAATCGTCCGGCACCTCGCCGCCATGGGCGCGGATATGGGCGACGGTGGTGTCATCGGCGGCGATCAGCCCGGCTTGCCCGCCCAGCTCGGCCGTCATGTTGGCCAGCGTCATGCGTTCCTGCATGGGCAGGGCGGCAATCGCGCTGCCGGTATATTCGACGGCCTGCGAGCGCCCGCCGCCCATGCCGAAGCGGCCGCACAGGAACAGCATGATGTCCTTGGCCGACACACCGGGGGCAAGGGTGCCGTCGAACTGCATCAGGATGGTTTCGGGCACCGTCAGCCAGGTCTGACCGGATGCCAGAACCCCCGCCATGTCGGTGGCCCCCACCCCGAACATATAGGCGCCAAAGGCCCCGCCGGTTGGCGAATGACTGTCACCACCGACGACGAACATGCCTGGTTTCAGCAGACCGCGTTCAGGGAGCACCGCGTGACAGATGCCGACGCTGTCAAAGACCTGGCCGATTCGCCGTTCCACCGCGAATGTGCGGGCGGTCTCGACGATGGCACGGGTCGCGTCAGTATCGGCGGGAATGAAATGGTCCAGCACCAGCGCGACGCGGGCCGGATCCCAGATCTCGCGCCCGATTTCCTTCAGCATCGGCGCCACGCGGCGGGGGCCGCCCGAATCGTGGATCATCGCCAGATCGACGTTGACGGTCACGATCTCGCCTGGCCGCACGCTTGGCTTGCGGGCAGCGCGGGCGACGAGTTTCTGGGCAAGGGTTGCAGGGGCACTCATGGCGCGGCGATCCTTGTGGCGGGGACCGCGACGGCGCCTTCGGGCAGCCGGGTGGGGGGCTGGCCGAAGCTGGCGATCCAGGTGAAGCCCAGCGGGTCGGGTGTGACATCGGGCAAAAGCCACGGCGCGGCAGGATCGCGCGCGGCGGCGGCGAAATGCTTGGGCAGGAACCCGGTGCGGCGCCACAGAATGTCGGCGCCTTCGGGCATGTCACCGCTGCCAAAGACGACGGTGGCCGTCTCGCCCGGCTCGGACCCGGCGCCGACCTGCTCGAACAGATAGGAATAGCGCAGATGCGGCGGCGGTTCGGCCCCCGGACGGCCATAGCCCCAAAGGCGCAGCCATTCCTTGCGGAACCCGTCGAGGCCCTTGTCGAACCACACGGATTCCAGATCGCCGACCGTGGAAATCGCCATGTAGTCGAAGTAATCCCACGGGAAGGGCGCAGGTCCGGTCAGCCGCCAGTTGGCATAATGACCCATTCCCTCAACCGCGTTGAAGAACGGGTTGTCGATGCGGCGCAGCCAGTCGCTGTAGCCGCGATCCTCGGCATCCGCGGGCACCGAATAGGCGATGAACACCATCTGCCGGCAGCTGGACAGGCGACGGTCCATCAGCGTGCCCCCGCCTGGTCAAGATAGGCTGAAAACACGGCGGTGGCCTGGACGGCATAATCGGGCAGGCCCCAGGCGGGCAGCTCGGCGGTTTCGGCCTGGGGGATCAGCGATTTCAGCTCGTCAAAATAGCCGGCCAGCATGTCGGACCCCGACCCGGCCAGCAGCACCGGCACCCCGATCAGCGGCAGGCGCTGACGTTTGGGGTGGCGAAATGCGGCGCGATAGGACAGGTGATAGCTGCGCATCGCCTTGAGCACCTCGACCACGAAGTCGTGGAATTCCTGCGTTTCCGGCACGCCATTGGGCAGCCGCCCGGCCGCCGTGCGGTTGTAATAGGGCCAGAACAGGAACTGGTCGCGGCAGAAGTGCCAGACCTTCATCAGATGCGTCGCCTCGTCGTCGGGGGCGATCTCGCGGGCATAACGTTGCAGAACCTCGGCCTGCAATTCGGGCGAATAAAGGCCCATGCCGTCGATGATCAGGCTGTTCACCCGGTCCGGGTGGGCGATGGCGATCTCCATCGCGATCGAGGCCCCGGTGTGCGAGCCGTAAAGGTCGAACCGCTGCCCCGGCAGCAGCGCGTCGATGGCCGCAAACTGGGCTGCGGCCAGATCGCCGATTTCCGGCTGGGTCAGCGCCAGCGGGTCGCTGTCGCCATTGCCGGGCGTATCGGGGGCCAGCGCGAATCGGCCCGAGCGGGCAAAGGCCAGCAAGAACCCCTCCAGCTGTTTGGCCGAGCCGGGCGACTGGTGCAGCATCACCACCGGCAGCGCATGGCCAGGTGTTCCGGCCTGCCGCACATGGACTTGCCCATGGGGCAGGTCGACAAAGCTGCGGCGAATGCGGGCTGTGCCCGGCTGTGCGTCCATGGCGATCTCCTGCCCGGAGGGGCGTGGCGAAGATTTCATCTTTCGCGGTGTTTTTTGTCTGCCCGCCGAGAAAGTGGTGGACAGTCGGCACATTGATCTAACAATATAACTTTTGAGACGTAAACAGGAATCTTGGGGCGGCCCAAAGACCCGGACAACCGGGCCAGCCGTACCCGGATCTGCGCCGCAAGGCGTGCCGCAACGACGGGGTGGTAGAATGATGGACGGACTTGTGGCCTGGATCGGCCGGCTGGTCAGTTATGTCTGCGCGATCATGCTGGTGATCTTCACCGGCTTCGTCCTCTATTCGGTGATGATGCGCTATGTGTTCAGCGCTCCGCCCCTGTGGGGCGAGGATGTGCCAAAGCTGCTGTTCGTCTGGATGACCTTTCTGGGCGGCGGGGCCTGCTATCTGCTGAACGAGAACATCCGCATGACCTCGGTCATCGAGAACGCCCCGCGCGGGTTGCGCCGGACGGTCGAGGTGCTGCTGCATCTTGGCACGCTGGTGCTGCTGGCGGTG
The DNA here is from genome assembly GCF_000429765.1 of Gemmobacter nectariphilus DSM 15620. Classification (GTDB taxonomy): domain Bacteria; phylum Pseudomonadota; class Alphaproteobacteria; order Rhodobacterales; family Rhodobacteraceae; genus Wagnerdoeblera; species Wagnerdoeblera nectariphila. The sequence goes on from NZ_AUCM01000004.1 coordinate 86,190, forward strand.
ATCTTGTGGAAATCCGGCCCCATCCTGCAGCTTGCCGCGCGCAACACCATGCTGTCGACCGGCTGGTCGACCATGTGGACCTATCTGGCGCTGCCCTGCGGGGCGGTGCTGTTCACGCTGAATTCGCTGGTGCGCCTTGTGCGCCTCCTGCGCGGCGGCGTCGACACCGGACCGCTGGAAGACATCCGCGACGTCTGACCCCCGCCTTGGCCGCCAACGGATGCCTGCCTTCAAGGAAGACCCATGCTGCTTATCGTGATGATCGTGCTGCTGTTCGTGTTCATCCTGCTCGGGATGGACATTGCCTGGTCCATCGGGCTGGCGGCACTGTCCTATATCGGGCTGACCTTCATCTTTGCCCCCCGCCCGGTGAACCCGGTGCTGCTGGTCCAGCAGATGACGGCGGGGGTCGACAGCTTTACCCTGCTGTCGATCCCGATGTTCATCTTTGCGGGCGAGCTGATGGCGCGCAGCTCCATCGTGCAGCGGCTGATCGACATGGCGGCGGCGATGATGGGGCACAAGCCGGGCGGCCTTGGCAACGTGGCGGTGATCGCGAACCTTGCGCTGGCGGGCACCTCGGGTTCGGCCACCGCCGATGCGGCGGCGGTCGGCACCGCGCTGATCCCGGAAATGAAGCGGCGCGGCTATACCACGCAATATGCGGCCGGCATCATCTCGGCCTCGGCCTGCATGGCGCCGATCATTCCGCCGTCGATCCTGCTGATCCTGCTGGGGGCGATTGCCAATATCTCGGTGGGCGATCTGTTCCTGGCGGGGATCGTGCCGGGGTTCCTGATGTGTGCGGCGCTTTTGATGATGAACCGCTACATGGCGATCCGGCTGAACCTTGAACGCAGCCCCAAGGCCAGCCCGGCCGAGCGCCGCCGGATGCTGCTGCGCGGCCTGCCGCCGCTGGGTGCGCCGCTTCTGGTGATCATCACCAAGGTCTTCGGCATCGCCACCCCGACCGAGGCGGCGGGCATGGTGGTGCTGTATGCGCTGCTGCTGGGCAGTCTGGTCTACCGCGAACTCAGCCCGCGGGTGATCTTTCACGCCGCCGTGGCCGCGACGCTGACCTCGGGGGCGATCATGATGACGGTGGCGACCAGCCAGGTGTTCGGCTCGCTGGTGATCATGGCGGGGGCAGGGCCGGTGATCAGCCAGGCGATGCTGGCGATCTCGAACGATCCGATCGTGCTGCTGCTGATCGTCAATATCGTGCTGCTGGTGCTGGGCACCTCGATGGATCCGCTGCCGGTGATGCTGATCCTGTCGCCGATCCTGTTCCCGCTGATGACGGGGCTGGGGGTCGATCCGGTGCATCTGGGCCTTGTGATGGTGTTCAACCTGGTGCTGGGGGGCGTCACGCCGCCGGTCGGGCTGAACCTGTTCGTCATGTCGCGCGTTGCGCGCATTCCGGTGATGCAGGTCTTTCGCGGCGGCCTGCCTTTCTATTCGATCCTCTTCGCCGTGTTGCTGCTGGTCACCTATGTCCCGCAGCTCAGCCTGTTCATCCCTCACTACCTCACGACCAACCACTGAAAGGACCAGCCATGACCCCGATGATGAAACGCCGGACGCTGCTTCAGCTGGCGGGTGCAGCAGGCGTGACAGCCGCGCTGCCGATGCCCGCGCTGGCGCAATCCACCGTGCTGCGCTACGGAAATGCCGGCAACGACACCAGCCTTTCCAACGTGTTCAACAAGAAGCTGTCGGACAGCCTGTCGCAGCAGACGAACGGCGCGCTGTCGTTCGAGATTTTCGCCGGCTCGCTGGGCGGGGAAAAGACGCTGCTTGAATCGATGTCGCTGGGCTCGCTGGATGTCTACAACGGCGCCTATACCGGCACGCGCGAATTCGACATCTTCTATTCGCCCGCCTTCTTCCGCAATGGCCGCCACGCCAAGGCGGTTCTGGGCACCGAGATCGGCACCAAGGCCTCGGCCGTGCTGGGCCAGCGCTATGGCGCGCGTCTGCTGGGGGTCGGCCGTCTGGGCGGCTACAACCTGATGCTGACCAAGCCGGTGAAGTCGCTGGAAGACATCAAGGGCATGAAGATCCGCGCCCCGCAGATCGAAGGCTGCATCGAAGGGCTGAAGCACTTCGGCGCCCTGCCGACGCCGATCCCGTTCAACGAGATCTACCTGTCGCTGCAACAGGGCATCGTCGATGGCGTGCTGACCGCGCTGAGCCCGGCCGTTGCCGGCAAGTTCTACGAAGTCGCGAAATATGTTGTCGAGGCCGATTTCGGTCTGGCGCTGGACAAGGAAGTGATCTCGGAAGCCTCGTGGGGGGCGCTGTCGGCGGATCAGCAGCAAATCCTGACCAAGACCTTCGCCGAGATGGAGGAAACCTCCTATTTCGAGGCTGGCCTGACCGGCAAGACCAAGGATCTGGCCGCCTGGGCTGCCGCGAATGGCGCCGACAGCGTGATCAAGCTGGATGCCTCGTCGCTGGCCGAACAGCTTGGCCCGCTGAACAAGCGTCTGGCGGACGAAGTCTATGGCGCTGGCAGCTGGGACATGATCCAGTCCATCGCCGACGCGTGATCTGCGCTTGCGCCCCGGCGATCAGCCGGGGCGCAGCCTTTCAGCCCTTGAGCATGCGCCCCGTCATCTCGGCCAGATCGCGGCTGAGGCCTGGGGTCGCTGCGATGCGCGACAGCTCGGCCCGCATCAGCTCTTGCCGGTCGGCATCATAGCGCGCCAGCGTCTCGAAGGCGGTTGACATGCGCGCGGCGGTCTGCGGATTGGCCGGATCCAGCCGGATCAGCCAGTCGGCCACCAGCCGATAGCCGCTGCCATCGGCCTGATGGAACCCGGCATGGTTCGCGCTGAGCGCCCCGATGACCGCGCGAAAGCGGTTGGGGTTTTTCCAGTCGAAATCCGCCCGCTCCGTCAGCCGGGCCGCCACCGCCACCGCCTCGGACGGCGCCGCATGGGCGATCTGCAACGCGAACCATTTGTCCATCACCAGACGGTCCCGCGCCCATTCGGCGGCAAAGGCGGCGATCTCTGGCCCGCCGTGACCAGCCTCGATCAGGCAGCCAAGCGCGGCCATCTTGTCGGTCATGTTGTCGGCCTGGGCCCAGGCCTCGGCGGCATGGCTGCCATTGTCGATCCGGCTCATCAGCGCCAGTGCCGCATTGCGCAGCGCCCGCGCCCCGGCCGAGGCTGCATCGGGCGAGAACGGGCCATGCTGGCGCAGCCGGTCCCACAGCGCGGGCAGATCATGCGCCAGATGCCGGGCCAGCGCCTCGGCCATCTGGCGGCGGGCGCGGTGGATGCGGTCGGGATCCGGCACGATCCCGGCGGCGTGCAGCGTCTGGGCCATGTCGTCTTCGGCCGGCAGGCGCAGCGCGAGCGCGCGGAACGCCGGATCAAGCGCGTCGTCCCGCACCAGCCGCGCCATGGCGTCCAGCCAGTCCGGCGCCGCCGCAGCCCCGTCGCGCACCATGCGCGACAACACCTGCTTGGCCAGCGCGCGGCCCGCCTCCCAGCGGTTGAACGGATCGGTGTCATGGGCCAGCAGGAAGGCGCGGGTGGCATCGTCTTGCGGGTGTTCCAGGATCACCGGCGCCGAAAAGCCCCGCAGCACCGAGGCGACCGGCCGCGCGGCCAGCCCCTCAAAGGTAAAGCTCTGGCTCGCCTCGGTCAGCTCCAGCACCCTGGTCGGCAGCACCTCGTCGCCATTCGGGTTCAAAAGACCCACCGCCACCGGGATATGCAGCGGCTGCTTGTCCGGCTGGCCGGGGGTGGGCGGCAGATGCTGCGCCAGCGTCAGGGTAAAGCGGCCGTCCTGCCAATCTTCCTGCACGGTGATGCGCGGGGTGCCGGCCTGGGAATACCAGCGCTTGAACTGCGCCAGATCGCGGCCCGTCGCATCCTCGAACACCTTCAGCCAATCCTCGATGGTGCAGGCCTGGCCATCGTGACGGTCGAAATACAGATCCAGCGCGCGGGCATAGCCATCGTCGCCCACCAGCGCGCGCAACATGCCGATCAGCTCGGCGCCCTTTTCATAGACGGTGGCGGTGTAGAAATTGTTGATCTCGACAAAGCTTTCGGGCCGCACCGGATGCGCCAGCGGCCCGCCATCTTCGCGGAACTGCCGGGCGCGCAGGACCAGCACATCCTCGATCCGCTTCACGGCATGGCTGCGCATGTCGCCGGTGAACTGCTGGTCACGGTAAACCGTCAGCCCCTCCTTGAGGCACAGCTGGAACCAGTCGCGGCAGGTGATCCGGTTGCCGGTCCAGTTGTGGAAATATTCATGCGCGATCACCGCCTCGATGCGTTCGTAATCCGTGTCGGTCGCGGTCTGGGGTGAGGCAAGAACCAGCTTGGAGTTGAAAATGTTCAACCCCTTGTTCTCCATCGCGCCCATGTTGAAGTCATCGACGGCCACGATGTTGAAAATGTCCAGGTCGTATTCGCGGCCATAGACATCTTCATCCCATTTCATCGACCGGATCAGCGATTGCAGCGCCCAGTCGCAGCGATCCTCGTCCCTTGGACGGACCCAGATGTTCAGCGCAACCTTGCGCCCCGAGCGGGTGGTGAAGCTGCCCGAATGGGCCCGCAGATCACCGGCGACCAAAGCGAACAGATAGGCCGGTTTCGGCCAGGGATCGTGCCATTCGGCCCATCCCACACCTTCGGCCACCAGATTGCCATTCGACAGCAACACCGGCATGTCGCTTTCTATCCGCACCCGGAACGGGGCCATCACATCCGGGCGGTCGGGGTAATAGGTGATCTTGCGAAAGCCCTCGGCCTCGCATTGCGTGCAATACATGCCGCCCGACATGTAAAGCCCCTCCAGTGCGGTATTGGCCGCAGGCGCGATCTCGACCTCGGCCTCCCACAGGAAGGGGCCGGCGGGCAGGGCGGCGGCCGGCACCGTCAGCCCGGTGGCATCGGGCACCGCCGCGACCGGCGCCCCGTCAATCCGCGCCGAGATCAGCCGCAGCCCTTCACCGTCCAGCCGCAGATCGGCGCCACTGGCCAGCGGCTCGACCCGGATGCGCGACAGAACGCGGGTTGCCCCCGGGGCCAGACGAAAGGTCAGATCGACCTCGGCCAGACGGAACGGATAGGGGCGGTAGTCGGCCAGATGGATGGTCTGGGGGGCGGCGTCCTGCATCAGTGTCTCCTTCGGATTGCACCAGATGTAGGGGGGCGGCGCGCCGGGGGCAATATCGGCCCCCTAGCGCCGCCGCCCCGGCACGCGCGAGATAAAGCCGGGCGGCCGCTTTGCCACCCATTCCGCGAATCGCGCCAGCCGGGGATGGGCGCGCAGGGCCTCGGGCGTCGCATAGGCGCGGGCAAGCTCGGCCTCGCTTAGGGTGGCATGGATTTCCTTGTGGCAGATGTGGTGCATCAGCACGACAGGCCCCCGCGCGCCGCCTTTCAGCTTCGGCACCAGATGGTGCAGCGATTGCGGCACCCCCTCGGGGATCGGGCGCAGACACAATGGGCAGATCGGATCGCTCATCCAAACCTCGGTGCGGCTTGAGCCATGCGCCGCGCCCCTGTAGGCTGCGCCAAAACCAAGGGGTCAGGCAATGGGTGTCACGACTGTCCAGCAGATGGCCGACCGGGTGGCCGAGCTGATGGAACAGCGGCTGAAGGTCGGCGGCACCGGCCTTGCCGCCAAGCTCAAGCGCGGAGGGCGCCGCCTGCCGCGCAAGGTGCGGCGCGAGGCGGAATATCTGGCCGGCGTCTCGGAACTTGCGCTGCACCCCAAGGTTCAGATGATGCTGGACGATGCCCGCATCGCGCAGGCCTATGATATCTGCATCCGCCACCTCAACCCGATCGGGGCAAGGGACCGTCTCATCGGCGGGCTGCTGGGCGTGACCGGCTCGATCGCCTTTGCGCTTCTGGTGGTCGGCGGCGGGCTGATCGCGGTGCTGGTCTGGCGCGGCTTCCTGTAATCTTTCGCCTTGATCCAAATATCCCGGGGGCAGGCACGCCCGCCCCACAGGCGCACCGGCGACAGGGGGCAGCGCCCCCACGCGGGTCGGCGATCACACGCGGCCCGTCAGCACCGCAAAGCGCCACAGCTTGAACGGGCAATCGACCTCGGCAAAGCCTGCCTCGTGCAGCCAGCCCAGTTGCGTGCCGACGGGCGCGCAGCGGTCGTGCCGCTGGCGGTCCAGCGAGGCGGCCAGCCCGGCATCATCCACCCCGCGCGCCTGCACATCGGCCTTCCAGAACCGCACATAGCGCGCCTCTTCGTCGGCACTGGGCGCGGCCACCTGCTCGGCATTGACGAACCGCCCGCCCGGCACCAGCGCCCTGGCGATCCGGGCATAGAGCGCGCGTTTGTCGGGGTCTTCCAGATGGTGGATCGCCAGCGCCGAAATCACCGCATCCCAGCCAGAGCCCAGATCCATCGTCACCAGATCGTCGACCGCAGTGCTGACCCGCGCATCCCCGGCAAAGCGCTTGCGCGCGCCGTCCAGCATTGCGGCCGAGGCATCGACCAGATGCAGCGCCGAGATGTTCAGCGTCTCCATCGCCATGCCGGAAAACAGGCCCGTCCCCGCCCCCAGATCCAGCACCCGCAGCGGACGGCCCTGTGCCTCGTCCGCGATCAGGCGCAGGCCGACGCCATAGAGCTCATCATAGCCGGGGATCAGCGGGCGGCGGTCCGCATCATAGACCTGGGCATATTTCGAAAATGTGCCGCTGGTTGCGGCCGTGGTGGTTTCGCTCATCAGACTCTCCAAAATGGAAACGGCGCGCGCAAGGTGCCCCCCGCGCGCGCCGCCTGTTCAGAATTCCGGTCGGCTTACAGCGTCGGGTAAAGCGGGAACCGCTTGCAAAGCGCCGAAACCTCGGCGCGGACCTTGGCCTCGACCTCGGCATTGCCGGCATCGCCATTGGCGGCCAGACCATCGACAACCTCGACGATCCAGCGGGCGATCTGGCGGAACTCGGCCTCGCCAAAGCCGCGGGTGGTGCCGGCCGGGCTGCCCAGACGGATCCCGCTGGTCACGAACGGCTTTTCCGGGTCGAACGGGATGCCGTTCTTGTTGCAGGTGATGTGGGCCCGCCCCAGCGCGGCCTCGGCCGCCTTGCCGGTCACCTTCTTGGGCCGCAGGTCGGCCAGGCACAGATGGTTGTCGGTGCCGCCCGACACGATGTCGATGCCGCCCTTCATCAGCTCGTCTGCCATGGCGGCGGCATTGGCCTTGACCTGGGCGGCATAGTCCTTGAACGCCGGGTCCAGCGCCTCGCCAAAGGCGACGGCCTTGGCGGCGATCACATGCATCAGCGGGCCGCCCTGCAGGCCGGGGAACACCGCCGAATTGATCTTTTTCGCGATGTCCTCGTCATTGGTCAGGATCATCCCGCCACGGGGCCCGCGCAGCGATTTGTGGGTGGTCGTGGTGCAGACATGGGCATGCGGAATGGGCGAGGGATGCACGCCGCCCGCGACCAGCCCCGCGATATGCGCCATGTCGACCATCAGATAGGCGCCCACCTCGTCCGCGATGGCGCGGAAGGCGGCCCAGTCCCACACGCGGCTATAGGCGGTGCCGCCGGCGACGATCAGCTTGGGCTTGTGCTCCAGCGCCTTGGCGCGGATGTCTTCCATGTCCAAGAGCTGGTCCTGCTGGCGCACGCCATAGCTGACCACGTTGAACCACTTGCCCGACATGTTCACCGGCGAGCCATGGGTCAGGTGCCCGCCCGAGTTCAGATCCAGCCCCATGAAGGTATCGCCCGGCTGCAGCAGCGCCAGGAAAACCGCCTGGTTCATCTGGCTGCCCGAATTCGGCTGGACGTTGGCAAACTTGCAGCCGAACAGCTGCTTCGCCCGCTCGATCGCCAGGGTTTCGGCGATGTCGACATACTGGCAGCCGCCGTAATAGCGCTTGCCCGGATAGCCTTCGGCGTATTTGTTCGTCAGCACCGACCCCTGGGCCTGCAACACCGCCAGCGAGACGATGTTTTCCGAGGCGATCAGCTCGATCTCCTCGCGCTGGCGACCGAGTTCCTTGGTGATCGCGTCGAACAGTGCGGCATCGCGGTCTGCGAGGGCCTGGGTGAAGAATCCGGTATCGCGGGCGGTCATGGCGTTCCCCTGATCTTGACGGCTGCGGGCTATCTATCCCGGTCCGGCGCAACAGGAAAGCAAGGAAAACGCACCACAGGGCGATTTGCGTGAATTCATGGTGCTGCGCCTTGCACCTGCGGCATGGCCCGCGCAGTATGCCCCTACCCAACGCCCGGAGGCCGCCTTGTCCCGCACCATCGCGTTCCGCGCCTCGCCTGCCGAACAGGCGCAGGCGGCCCTGGCTGCGCTGACGGCGCGGTATGGGCAGGTGCCGGACTATGCGGCCGATGTGATCGTGGCCTTGGGGGGCGACGGGTTCATGCTGGAAACGCTTCATGCGACGCAAAGCCTGAACCTGCCGGTCTATGGCATGAACTGCGGCACCATCGGCTTTCTGATGAACGCCTATGCCGAGGACGGGCTGGAATCGCGGCTGGATGCCGCGGTCGAAGAGGTGATCAACCCGCTGGCCATGAAGGCGACCACGACCGATGGCCGCACCGTTCAGGGGCTGGCGATCAACGAGGTGTCCTTGCTGCGGGCGGGGCCGCAGGCGGCCAAGCTGCGCATTCTGGTCGACGGGCGGGAACGCATGGCCGAACTGGTCTGCGATGGCGCCTTGCTGTGCACCCCGGCCGGATCCACCGCCTACAACTATTCGGCGCATGGGCCGATCCTGCCGATCGGGTCGGATGTGCTGGCGCTGACGGCGGTGGCGGCCTTTCGCCCGCGGCGCTGGCGGGGGGCGCTGCTGCCCAAGACCGCCGTGGTGCGGTTCGAAGTGCTGGAGGTCGCCAAGCGCCCCGTCATGGCCGATGCCGATGGCAAGTCGGTGCGCGATGTCGCCAGCGTCGAAATCCGCTCGGAACCCGCGATCCGTCACCGCATCCTGTTCGATCCCGGACATGGCCTGGAAGAGCGGCTGATTTCCGAGCAGTTCACCTGACGGGCGCAATCCAATCGTCAAACCCGAAGGCCAGATAGTCGCGGGCATAGGCCTCGCGCGCGGCGGCCTGATGGTCGGGGGTGACGATGGCGGACAGTGGATGGCCGGGCAAGGCTGGATCGTCGGGCAGGGCAGGGCAGGGCACCCCCACCTCGGCGGCCAGAAAGCCAAGACCCTCGGCCAGCCGATCCTCGCGCAGCAGGGCATCGGGCGGAAGCTGCGTCGAAAACCCCTGCACAACCGCCATCTGGCTGGCCCAGGATGCGTCGATCCGCACCGAGGTCTGCCCGGCCAGATTACCCCGCAGGAAGCCGAGGAACTTCAGGAACGCCTCGGCCTGCGCCTCGGGGGTCAGCTTGTGGAGCTTGTCGGGGGGCGGCAGGTCCAGCTTCCAGGCGCGTTTCAGCACGCCGCGCACCTCGCCGGCAGCGCCGGACAGGATGCGTTCGGCAAAGGCGGCATGGGCGCGGGCCAGCGGGTGGCGCAGCACGGTAAAGCTGCGCGCGCCGGGATTGGCCTTTTGCCACTGTTTCAGCGCCTTTTGGTTCATGCCTTCGGTCAGGCCGGGCGTGGTGCCCAGCCGGGACAGCCAAAGGCGCACCTGCGCCTCGGGCCCGCCCTTGATCGGCAGATACAGTAGCGGCGCCCCGCCGGCGGCGATGAAACTGGGCACGGCGGCCCCGCGGCGCGGTTCAAAATTCGGGGTGCGCGACAGGTTGAAACGGTCCAGCCGGGCCAGGCCCTGGGCCATTTCTGCCGGGTTCTCGACCAGATCTTCCAGCGGTTCGGGGTTCTGTTTCTTGACGCTGTCGTCCGGCGCCTCCAGCCGGCCCGCAACGCCCAGGAACGCCGCCAGCCCGTTCAGCACCGCCACATCGCCCACATCCTCATAGCCGATCCAGAAGGCCGATTGCCCGCTGGTCTGAAGGCTCCGCAGGATATGCAGCTGGAAATCCTGCAAGGCGGTCACATGGGCCTCGAACTCGATGGCGTCAAAGCGCGCGCGCCCTTCGCGCCGGCGGCGCGCATCGCCCAGCTTCCACTGGCCGGTGGCCTTGGCGATCTTCAGCGAGACATAGCTTTCCAGTGGATTGCGCGTCAGCACCACCTTGGCGCAGCGCGGATCGGCCAGCATCCGGGCCAGCACCCGCGGGTCATGGTCGTGGAAAAAGCGAAAGCCCGACAGCCCGTCGGTCGCCGCCTCCATCGCGCGCAGCAGCGCGAAGGGGTCATCCTCGCGCATCTCCAGGCTGATGCCCAGATAGTCGAGGCAATCCTTCTTGCCGATGAAATGCGGGTTGAACGCTTCGCCATGACAGGTCACGCCAGGCAGGGCGTTGAGGTTCGCTTCGAGAAAGTTCGATCCCGTGCGCATGTCGGCCAGCACGATGAAACGGTCGAAGGGCCGGGCAGGGGGCATGTCTTATTTCACCAGATAGGGGCGCGCGCGGCGGTTGGTGGCAGGTGCCGGATCCTCGCCAAGCGGGATGTCGCCGACCAGCGTGGGCTGCATCCCCTGATTGCGCAGATCCTGAATGAAGCGGCCAAAGCCGGTCAGATCGGCAAGCCGTGGCGCCTCGGCCAGACGGCGCAGGGCGTTGGGGCTGATTTCATCCACGATGGTCTGCAAGGGCTCCATCGGGTTTTCCAGAAATTCGGCCAGGTTCCAGATGCGCACCCGCGCCTTGGCGTGATGGCTGCGCAAGATGGCGATATGGTCGGATTCGATCTTCTGAAGCCGCGCCGCCTCGCGCCGCAGGTCCGAGAACTCGCCCTTGGCGCGGAACACCCGCACCGCCCAGGCCCCGGTGATGACCGAGATCTGCGCGTTCGGATCCATTGTCATGAACCAGCTGATGTCCTGGTTATCGCGCGGGCCGAACTGAAAGCACTGACGTTCCCCGCGCGTGTTCCAGATCAGCGAGGTCAGGAACAGCCGCGGATCATAGTCGCGCAAGGCGGCACTGTCCGACAGGCAGCCGTTATAGATCGTCTCGCCCCCGGCGAAATGCACGCGGTCGGGCGCAAACAGATGGCCATGCACCCGCCCGCCGATGGTTTTCGACAGCCAGCTGTCGAAATCCTCGAACAGGTCGGCAAAGCCTTCGAACACCGAATAGGGCTGCGCGGTGCGGCCGTTTTCCCAGCCATCGCGCGGAAAGCGGCTTTGCATGTAAAGCCCCGCCCGCCCGCGCACGCGCCGTTCCGTCGCCTTGGAAAACAGCCGGTCGATCTTGCCGGGGCTTGGCTCGGCTCGCGGCTGGTCGGCAAGGGCGCCGGACAGGAATTCGCGGTAAAGCCGGTTCGCCTGGGGCCAGATCTTGCGCGCGACAAAGCAGTCCGACCGGCGCAGCAGTTGCAGGTGATCGTCATAGAAGATGTGCGGCTTGCCCTGATGGTCGAATTTGGACAGCGTCAGCGAGCGGCTTTCCACCCGGGTGGAATGCACGCGCACAAGGGTCTGGAAATAGCTTTCATCTGGGATCCAAACGCGGCGGAAATAGCGATCGTTCCGCGCGCGGTTCGGATCGTTCACGATGGCCGACAGGGTGGCGCGGGTCAGGCACCACCACTGGCTGCCCAGATGCGGCACCAGCCCGGCCGGGATGCGCCGGCGAATCCCCAGCCGGCGTTGCAGATCGACGAAACGGTCGAACAGCCAGCGATGCTTGCGCCAGCTGAACGGAAAGCTCAGCGTGAACCTTTCGCGGTCCAGCCCGCCGACCGTCCAGCCGACATCGGCGGTGGTCACGCTTTCGATGAAGTCGGTGCGCGGGCGATCGGCCAGATAGGCCTGCAATTCGTCCACCGGGCGCAGCGGCAGGCACGAACCCGACGCAAGATAGACGTTCTGCACCTGGGGAAATTCGGCCAGCATGGTTTCCGAGGCATCCAGCGTGGCCGCCACCAGCCCCCAGCTGCCCCATTCGCACGGGTGACGGCGCGAGAACCGCACATCGGCCACATCGGCCAGATCGCGCACCAGCTTGTCATGGGCCCGCGCGCTGACCCGGCTGTCGACATGGATCACCACTGGGCAGCCTGCCTCGGCCCAATACCGCGCCACTTGCGCGGCACGGTGCAGCGCGGTGTGACAGAGCATGATGAAGCCAAGACTCATGCCCAGTTCCCCTTGGACATCAGCCCCAGGATTTCAAGCTGACGCCAGTTGATGTATTTCTCGGACCATTTGCACCACATGTCGGGTTGGGCCTGCAACCCGTTGCGATAGGCGGCATATTCGGCGCTGCCAGCATAGTGTTCGCGCCGCTGCATTTCCTCTTCGGCCTTGAGGGTCATGGTGTCGAGGAACTTGGCGTGCAGCAGGCAGCCGCTGGCCTTTTCGCCGCCCCAGTCATCATGCGTCAGGTTCAGCCCGCGCGGCAGCAGCATATGGGTCGAGCTGACATAGGTATAGCTGCGATGCCAGCGCACCAGCGGGATCTTGTTCAGCGCCGGGGCCTTTTCCGGGGTGGCGGCAAAGAAGGTCCGGGCGCGCGGGCCGCCCTGAATCCACAGGTTGCCCAGCCGGGGGTTGCGCTTGATCGTGTAATTGCCGCTGTCGAACCAGCAGGCGATCTCGAACGGATCCTGGCCTTCGTGATAGGGCTGTTCGTCGATCCGGCCCTTGGGATACATGTCCAGCATCATCGCCGCAAAGGCCCGGATCGACGAGGCATCCAGCCAGTCGGTCAGCGCGCGCAGGGGCCGCGTGTCGCAAAACGGATAGACCAGAAATTCATCGGGATCGACCGTCAGGCACCAGTGGCCATGCCCATACCGGCGCAACAGCCAGTTCTGCCAGTCCAGCCCGAAGCGGGCGCGCTTGTAGCTGGCGGTCGTCGTCCAGACCGACGCATCGGGCTGGTCGGCCAGCCATTCGCGTGACCCGTCGTCTGATCCATTGTCGATGACCAGAAAGTGGTTCACGCCCAGCTTGCGGTAGTACTCGAAGAAATAGGGCAGCCGCACCCGTTCGTTGCGCAGGCAGACACAGGCCAGGATGTCGGGGCGCCGGATTGCTGCGGTGCGGTCCTGCACGGGCGTCAGCTCGCGCCGGCGCCACAGCGCCCGAAGCCGCCATCGCCTGCGTTGCAGGCGCATCCGGTAGGAACCGATCAGGCCCAAGCCACACTCCCAAAGCTGCCCGCAACGGGCTGCGTTTCACATATTAACGCAGGCACTGGTGGCCTGTGTTCAGACCCAGCCCCCGCGCGACATCAGGCCAAGCGCCTCTAGATGCCGCCACCCTTGATAGCGCGCCGATCCCGGGCACCACAAGTCAGGCGCCTGCGCCAGCGCGTCGTAGTAGCCGTCATACAACGCACTATTGGCAAAATGTTGGCGGCGGGCCTTCTCTTCGACGGACTTTGCGACGATGGTATTAAGAAATTTCGTATGCAGCAGAACGCCGGACAGCCGCTCGCCCCCGTCGGTGGCATAGGTTTCATTCAGGCTGCGCGGCAACAGCGTGTGGGTCGAGCTGACATAGGCATACCGCCAGTGCCATTTCACCAACGGCACCTTGCCCAGCGTCGGGGCCCGGCGCGGATCGGCCGCGAAGAAGTGGCGCGCGCGGGGGCCGCCTTGCACCCACAGATTGCCCAGCAGCGGCTGGCGACGCATCACATAATTACCCGAATCGAACCATGGCATGACCGTGGCCGGATCGTCGCCCGGCTGGTGCGGCGCCGAATCGACCGGACCTTGCGGATACAGATCCAGCATCAGCGCGCCCATGGCCGGCAACCCGCGGTCTTCCATCCAGCCAGTCAGCGCGGGCAGGGGGCGGGTCTCCCAATGGGGATAGATCAGCAGCTCGTCGGCATCGACTGTCAGGGTCCAGTGATCATGGCCATAGCGCAGCAGCAGCCAGTTCATCCAGTCCATGCCAAAGCGCGACTGCTTGTAGCCATGGCGGGTGAACCACAGCGACACATCGGGCTGCCCGGCCAGCAAGGCCGCCGTGCCATCGGTGCTGTCGTTGTCGACGATCAGAAAATGCGCGACCCCCAGCCGGCGATAGTGGTCGAGGAAATGCGGCAGCCGCTGATCCTCGTTCCGCATCGTGGCAAACAGCAAGATGTCGCCCCGCCGGATCGCGGTGGTGCGGTTGGCCAGACAGCGCAACTGACGGCGCCTGCGGATGGCCCGCATAAGAAGATAGCGCCTGCGATGCCGCAGGCGCCAGGCATCCCACAGACGGGACAGACCCGACGCGGACATGTGCTGCGCGGGGGCAGCCGGTGTCCGCGGCGGGGACATGGCGCGTTTACTGCGCCGCTTTGGGCAGCGCGACCATGTGGGTCAGGAAATCGGACAGCTCGTCACGCAGTTCGGGCCGTGCCAGACCAAAGGCAACCGTCGCCTGCAGGAAGCCCGCCTTCGATCCGCAGTCATAGCGCTGGCCACGGAAGCGGAAGCCATTCACGTTGCCGGCCTCGGTTTCCTCGGCGATGGCGTCGGTCAACTGGATTTCCCCGCCCGCACCCTGCTTGAGCCGGTTGAGGTTCTGCAGGACCTTCGGCGTCAGGATATAGCGCCCGATCACCGCAAGGTTCGAAGGCGCCGTGCCCTGGGCGGGTTTTTCCACCATGCCCTTGACGCGAACCACCGAGCCCATGTCTTCGGCCACGTCCAGAACGCCGTAGGACGATGCCTTGTCGGGGGCGACTTCCATGGCGGCAACCATGTTGCCACCGATTTCCTCATACGCCTCGACCATCTGTTGCAGGCAGGGCTTTTCGGCGGCGATCACGTCATCGGGCAGCAGAACGGCAAAGGGTTCGGCACCGATCAGCCGGCGGGCACACCACACGGCATGGCCCAGACCCTGCGGGCGGTTCTGCCGGACATAGGCGATGGCGCCCGAATCCATGTTCGTGCTGCGCAGCTCTTCCAGCAGGTCAGTCTTGCCCTTTTTCTTCAGGGCGTTCTCCAGCTCGGGCGCATCGTCGAAGTAATCCTCGAGCGCGGATTTGCCGCGAGAGGTCACGAAAATGAATTCCTTGATGCCCGCTGCCCGGGCCTCGTCGATGGCGTATTGAATCAACGGTCGGTCCACCAAAGTCATGATCTCTTTCGGGATCGACTTGGTGGCGGGCAGGAAGCGGGTACCAAGCCCGGCTACCGGAAACACCGCCTTCGTGACCTTTTTCTTCATCTCAAATGGTCCTCGGTTTCTTGACCTATACCTTCGGGGCATGTCTCACCGGGCTCTGACGACCCGCACCCTCCAGACCATGAAATTCTGGCGGAAATGAGACTGTGCCCTGACAGGCCGTGAAAACAGATCTAGCCAGTCGGCCGCGATGCAGCAATAGCCCGTGTGATCCGGAAATTGCTGCAATGCGGCGACGGGCGGAATGATGCCTATTTCAGCACAACGCCCGGCGCGTAGGCAATGAAGAACGGGTTGTCCCAGCCCGTCTTGCCATAGGCCAGCGGGCTGTGGTCGTCGAATCGCACGACCGAACCGCCTGCGCCGCGCAGGACCGCATCGCCGGCGGCGGTGTCCCATTCCATGGTGCGGCCAAGTCGGGGGTAAAGATCGGCCTCGCCCGTGGCGACAAGGCAGAACTTCAGGCTGGACCCGGCGCTGGTCATGTCCTTCACGGAATATTTCGCGATGTAATCATCGGTCGCCTGGTCGCGGTGCGATTTCGAGGCCACCACCATCAGCGCGCCATTGTCGGGGCTCGAGACCCGCAGCGCCGACACCGGGCCGGGCGCGTCCTTGGCGAAGGCGCCGGTTTCCTCGACGGCGGTGCCATCGGCGATGGTGTAGAACAGCCGGTTCTTGGCCGGGGCATAGACCACCCCGCGCAGCGGCACACCGTCCTGCACATAGGCAATGTTCACGGTGAAATCGCCGCGGCGCTGCACGAATTCCTTGGTGCCGTCCAGCGGATCGACGATCAGGAAGGTGCTCGCGCTCAGGGCGTGGCTGGCGGCCTGTTCTTCGGTGATCAGCGTCACGTCCGGAAAGGCTGCGCGCAACCCGGCCGAGATCAGCGCATCGGCGGCCTCGTCGGCGGCGGTCACCGGGCTGGAATCGGACTTGGAGCGCACGTCGAAATCGGGCGAATCATAAATCTCCATGATGGCATCACCCGCCTCGAGCGCGAGGCGCCGCATGACCGAAACCAGCTTGTCGAAATCCATCCTGTCGCTTCCCTGCGTAAAAACTCTGCCTTCATCATGCCGCAAAGCGGCCCTAGGGTTATGACCCGTGATAAACGGATCGGCAAGTTGTCGCGGCAAGAATGCCGGGCAGGCGATGGATGCGGAGAAGCCATGTTCCAGATCGAAAAGCGCAGGACACGCGCAAGCGGTGCGTTCGAACTGCTGGAGCTGATCTTTCACGCCACGGTGCGCAACGTGCGCAAGGGGCATGGCAACGCCGTGCTGGGCCTGCTGATCAACATCTTCCAGACCGTGCTGATGGTCGCGGTGTTCTACATCATGTTCGATCTGCTGAACCTGCGGCGCATGTCGATCCGGGGCGATTTCCTGCTGTATGTCATGTCGGGGGTGTTCCTGTTCATGACGCATACCAAGACGGTCGGCGCCGTCTCGGGGGCCGAGGGGCCGACCTCGCCCATGATGAAGCACGCGCCGATGAACACGATCGTCGCGATCGCCTCGGCGGCGCTGTCGGCGCTGTATCTGCAAATCCTGTCGGCCTCGCTGGTGCTGTATTTCTACCATGCGGCCGTGACGCCGCTTTACATCTTCAACCCGGTCGGACTGCTTGGGGTGCTGATGCTGACCTGGCTGTCGGGGGTGGCGGTCGGCATGGTGTTCCTGGCCGCGCGGCCCTGGGCGCCGGATGTGGTCGGGGTGCTGACCATGATCTATCAGCGGATGAACATGGTGGCCTCGGGAAAGATGTTCGTCGTCAACATGTTGCCGGGCTGGATGATCGCGCTGTTCGACTGGAACCCGCTGTTCCACTGCATCGACCAGGCGCGGGGCGAGATGTTTTTGAACTACACCCCGCATTACACCACGCTGACCTATCCGCTTTATGTGTCGCTGGCCTGCCTGATGGTCGGGCTGATGGGCGAATTTTACACCCGCCGCCATGCCTCGGTCAGCTGGGGCGCGGGACGCTGAGGTCGTGAAAATCACACGGGCGTGACACTTGCAGGCCCCATGGCCCCCCCATATATACCCCTCGGAAAGGGAACGGGGGCTAGCCTCGGTTCCCGGAACACTGGGATCGGGGCTGGGCGCCGCAACGGGCTCTGCCCCAGCACATCGCCTGAAGAGGAATGAATATGGCCAAAGTCATCGGGATCGACCTCGGCACCACCAACAGCTGCGTCGCCATCATGGATGGGTCGCAGCCGCGTGTGATCGAGAACTCCGAAGGGGCGCGCACCACGCCCTCGATCGTCGCGTTCACGGAAAACGAACGCCTGGTCGGCCAGCCCGCCAAGCGGCAGGCCGTGACCAACCCCACCAACACCGTCTTTGCCGTCAAGCGCCTGATCGGCCGTCGGACCACCGACCCGGCCGTCGCCAAGGACAAGAAGCTGGTGCCCTATGCCATCGTTGATGGTGGCAATGGCGACGCCTGGGTCGAAGTGCGGGGCGACAAGTTCAGCCCGGCGCAGATCTCGGCCGTGATCCTTCAGAAGATGAAGGAAACCGCCGAAAGCTATCTGGGTGAAACGGTGACGCAAGCCGTCATCACCGTTCCCGCCTATTTCAACGACGCTCAGCGTCAGGCCACCAAGGACGCCGGCAAGATCGCCGGCCTTGAAGTGCTGCGCATCATCAACGAGCCGACGGCCGCCGCGCTGGCCTATGGGCTCGACAAGAAGGAATCGAAGACCATCGCCGTCTACGACCTTGGCGGCGGCACCTTCGACATCACCATCCTGGAAATCGACGACGGCCTGTTCGAGGTGAAATCGACCAACGGGGACACGTTCCTTGGCGGTGAAGATTTCGACATGCGCATCGTGCAGTATCTGGCCGACGAGTTCAAAAAGGAACACGGCGTCGATCTGTCGCTGGACAAGATGGCCCTGCAACGCCTGAAAGAGGCGGCGGAAAAGGCCAAGATCGAACTGTCGTCCAGCCAGCAGACCGAGATCAACCAGCCGTTCATCAGCATGGATCGCAACACCGGGCAGCCGCTGCACCTGGTGATGAAGCTGACCCGGTCGAAGCTGGAATCGCTGGTCGATGATCTGATCAAGGCCTCGATGAAGCCCTGCGCCGCCGCGCTGAAAGACGCCGGCCTGTCGAAAGGCGACATCGACGAGGTGGTTCTGGTCGGCGGCATGACCCGGATGCCGAAAGTGGTCGAGGAAGTGACCAAATTCTTCGGCAAGGAGCCGCACAAGGGCGTGAACCCCGATGAGGTGGTGGCGCTGGGTGCCGCGATCCAGGCCGGTGTTCTGCAAGGTGACGTCAAGGATGTGGTCCTGCTGGACGTGACCCCGCTCAGCCTGGGCATCGAGACGCTGGGCGGCGTGTTCACCCGCCTGATCGACCGCAACACCACGATCCCGACCAAGAAATCGCAGGTCTTCTCGACCGCCGAGGACAATCAGAACGCGGTGACCATCCGCGTGTTCCAGGGCGAGCGGGAAATGGCGGCCGACAACAAGCTGCTGGGCCAGTTCAATCTGGAAAACATCCCCCCGGCGCCGCGCGGCATGCCGCAGATCGAGGTGACCTTCGACATCGACGCCAACGGCATCGTGTCGGTTTCGGCCAAGGACAAGGGCACCAACAAGGAGCAGCGGATCACGATCCAGGCTTCGGGCGGTCTGACCGATGCCGAGATCGAACAGATGGTCCGCGACGCCGAGGCGAATGCCGAAGCCGACAAGGCCCGCAAGGATCTGGTCGAGGCGAAGAACCAGGGCGAAAGCCTGCTGCACTCGACCAAGAAGTCGCTGGCCGAGCATTCCGACAAGGTGGACCCCTCGACGGTCGAGGCGATCGAATTCGCCATGTCGCCGCTGGAAGACGCCCTTGCCGGGGAGGATGCCGGCAAGATCCGTGGCGCGATCCAGAACCTGACCGAAGCTGCGATGAAGCTGGGTGAGGCGATCTACAAGGCGCAGGCGGCCGAAGCCGATGAAGGTGCCGCGCCGCGCGAGGCCGGTGACGACGATATCGTCGATGCCGACTTCGAGGATCTGGGTGACGACCGCAAGCGCCGCTGAGGCAATCTGGGCAAGGCGGGGGCGGTCCTGAAAGGGACCGCCCTATTGCCTTGGCCCGAAGGGGTAGATCATGGCAAAACGTGACTTCTACGAGGTGCTTGGGGTTTCCAAGGGTGCCTCGGCCGAAGAAATCAAGAAGGCCTATCGGCAGAAGGCCAAAGAGCTTCACCCCGACCGCAACCAGGACAATCCCGACGCCGAGTCCCAGTTCAAGGAAGTGAACGAGGCCTACGACGTTCTGAAGGACGAACAGAAGAAATCGGCCTACGACCGCTTTGGCCATGGTGCCTTTGAAGGCGGCATGGGCGGGGGCGGCCCGCGTGGCGGCTTTGGCCAGCAGGGCGATTTCGCCAGCGCCTTTTCGGATGTGTTCGAGGATCTGTTCGGCGACTTCATGGGTGGCCGTGGCGGTCAAGGCGGTCGGGCGCGGGCGCAACGCGGGTCGGATCTGCGCTACAATCTGCGGGTGACACTGGAAGAGGCGTTCAAGGGCGTCCAGAAGACGATCTCGGTTCCGACCGCTGTCACCTGCGAGTCGTGCCATGGCACGGGCGCCGAAGGCGGGGCAGAGCCTGTCACCTGTCCGACCTGTTCGGGCATGGGCAAGGTGCGGGCGCAGCAGGGCTTTTTCACCATCGAACGGACTTGCCCGACCTGCGGCGGCGCGGGCCAGACGGTCAAGAACGCCTGCAAGGCCTGCGGCGGCGCGGGCCGGGTCGAGAAGGAACGCACGCTGTCGGTCAACATCCCGGCCGGGGTCGAGACGGGCACGCGGATTCGGCTGGCTGGCGAAGGCGAGGCCGGGGTGCGCGGTGGCCCGACCGGGGACTTGTACATCTTCATCGAGGTCAAGGAGCACCCGATCTTCCAGCGTGACGGCGTGCATCTGTATTGCCGTGTGCCTGTGTCGATCACCGCCGCCGCGCTTGGCGGCGAGGTCGAGGTGCCGACGATCGACGGTGGCCGGTCCAAGGTGAAGGTGCCTGCAGGCAGCCAGACCGGCAAGCAGATGCGCCTGCGCGGCAAGGGGATGCCTGCGCTGCGCGGTGGCGGCACTGGCGACATGCTGATCGAGCTGGCGGTGGAGACCCCAGTCAACTTGACCTCGCGCCAGCGCGAGCTGCTGCAAGAGTTCGAGCGGTTGTCGGAAGACAACAACCCGGAAGGGTCGAGCTTCTTTTCCAAGGTCAAGAGCTTCTGGGACGGCAAGCGGTGAAGGCGGGGGGCCAGCCCCCCGCCACCCCCCCGCAAGGGAGGGCTGTCTGCCCTCCCTTGACCCTCCCGAGGATATTTCCGGACAGATGAACGGGTGCGTTAACGCCTTGTTCACTGTCTTGCGGCACTCTGGGGCGCATGACACACGCCTTTGCCGAAGCCCCCTTGCCACTTTTCTCGACCGCCTCCGATGCGGAGGAAGCAGCTGGCGCCGCGCTGCAACGCGGGGCACGGTTGCCGTCCTATATCAAGGATCACCGTGCCCGGTTGCGGGCGCGGTTCATGACTGGCGGGGCCGCGGCGCTGCCGGACTATGAATTGCTGGAACTGGTGCTGTTTCGGGCCATCCCCCGGCAGGATGTCAAGCCGCTGGCCCATCGGCTGCTGGCAGAGTTCCATGATTTCAACGGTGTGATCACGGCGCCTGCCAGCCGGCTCGAGGCGCTTGAGGGTGTGGGCGAGGCGGTGATCTGCGAGCTGAAGGTGATCGAGGCGGCCGCCGCGCGGCTGGCGCGGGCGCGGGTGATGAACCGGCATGTGCTGTCGGGCTGGGACGCGCTGCTGGATTACTGTCACACGACCATGGCGCATCGCAGCACCGAACAGTTCCGGGTGCTGTATCTGGACCGCAAGAACGTGCTGATCGCGGATGAAGAACAGGCCCGCGGCACGGTCGATCATGTGCCGGTCTATCCGCGCGAGGTGGTCAAGCGCGCGCTGGAGCTGGATGCCAGCGCGCTGATTCTGGTGCACAATCACCCATCGGGGGATCCGACGCCGTCGGACGCCGATATCGTGATGACCCACCGCATCCGCGATGCTGCCGAGGCGCTGTCGCTGGTGCTGCACGATCACATCATCGTCGGACGCTCGCGCGAGACCAGCTTTCGCGCGCAAGGCTATCTTTAGGGCGGGACCGCGACAGCGGATCGCGGCCGGTCGCGTCAGGGCAGGGGGCGCAGCCAGACCTCGACCCGCCGGTTCAGCTGGCGCCCGGCAAGGCTGTCGTCGCAGGCCAGCGGGAAGGCCTCGCCCAAGGCTTCGGTGCGCAGGCGGGTTCCGGGCGGCAGGTCAGGGGTGATGGCCTCGAGCATGGTCGATACCGCCTCGGCGCGGGTTCGGGCGGCGGTCAGGTTGCGCTCGGCAGGGCCGGTGCTGTCGGTGAAGCCGATCAGCAGCACCTCATATCCTGCGGCGCTGCCCGTGGCGAGGGCGTCGGACAGGCTGTGGAGGGCCTTGTCAGAGCTGGCGTCCAGCGTGCCGGTGCGATCGTCAAACCGGAAGGTCAGGGCCAGCCGCTGGGCGCCGTCCAGCAGCGCAAGGGCAGATTGCAGATCGGCCCGGGTCAGCTCGGGGTTCGCGTCGCGCAGGGCATTGGCCAGGCGAATGCCCTGATCGGCCAGGGGTTTGCGCAGCAGGGCCGAGGGGGCGGGCAGCCCTTCGGCGGCCAGGGTCGCCTGAGCGGCCGGTGAGAACAGATGATCGGCAAAGGCGCGGGCGGCCGGGGGCAGCGGGCGGCCGGTTTCCAGCCAGCCGACAGGCAGCACCAGCGCGTGATCCCCGGCAGCGGCGGCAAGGGCGGACAGGTCAAGCACCAGGCCGCAATCCTGGCGCAGATCCCGCGCGATCAGCCCTGACGGCAGCGGCAGGGGCAGCAGCGCGGCGCCCCAGGGATCGCGGCCAAGGGCGGCGGCAAGCGCCGCCGGACTGGCCGCGCGGCGCATCTCTGCGGCCACCGGGCCAAGGGCCGCCTCGGCGCTGCGCTCAAGGGCGCTGCCGGCCGGTGTGGCGTGCCAGACCAGCGGGCGTGCCTCGCTGCCCAGGGTGTCCCAGCCGCCGCCTTGCGCGCGCTGTGCGCGCAGGGCGGTCAGGGGCACCGGACCGGGCGGGGCATCGGGGGAAGTGGCCAGCGCCAGGGGCAGGCGGGCGATGACGGCCCCCTCGGTGGAGAGGGCGGCATCCGCGGCCTCGGCGGCCAGCACCGGGGCTGCGGGGCCAGCAAGGGGCAACAGACGGAGGCGCAGCTGAGGCCGGCCTTCGCGCGACAGCTCCAGCTGCTGGGGCGTTTCGGTCAGGGTCAGCCCCTCGGCCCGGGCAAAGCTGCGGACCAGCGGCAAAAGGACGCGATCAGCCAGCCAGGGCTCTGCGGCAATCCGCAGCTGGGGGGCAAAGCGGGTAAGGTCGGGGCAGCCAGGCCCTTCGCAATCGACTGCGGCCGCATTGACGCTCAGACGGCCCCACTGGGTGTCGATCCGATAGACCAGACCGTCAAAGCTGATCAGCCGCCCGGACACCGCCAGCGCACCATCGCGGGCTGTCAGCGTCGCGTCCTGCGCTTGCGCAAGCGTTGAAAAGCAAAGCGCGGCGGTCGTGGCCGCCGCGCACAGGATGGCGCGCATGATCTGCCCGGGGTTGCCCTAGTTGGAGGCAAGTTTCTCTGCTGCGACCGGATTCGGCAAGACCACATACTCGCCGATGGCATCGCAGCCCGGCATCTCGATGGTCAGGTCGCGCAAGGTCAGACGGCCGCCGGTCAGTTGCAGCGTCTCGCCCAGAACTTCGCGCCCGCAGGTGGTGGCGGTGACGGCGGATTCGACATTCAGCGCCACATCGCCCGACAGGGCACGCAGACCGGCCGGGAAGGTATAGACCTCGGCCAGCAGCGGGCGGTCGGCGGTGGCATCGCCAAGGCGCGTCAGAAAGCCGCCTTCGGCCGAGGGCTTGGACGTGGTGTCGCCAAAAGCCTCGGTTCCGGTCCGGCGTTCGAAAGCATGTAGCTGGAAGGCATCTTCGGCCATCCATTGCACCCCGAAACGATCGAATTGTGCAAGATCGGGAACGGCGACGCTTTGGCTGACGCTGCTGCCATCGGCAAAGGCCAGCGTGACTTCGGCAGGATTGGTCAGCGCCGGGATAGACCCGATCAGCGTGCCGGCCGACGAGGTGCGCAGCGTCACGACCAGCCCGCCATGGCGCAGCATGACCCGCTGATCCGGGCGGCAGGCGGCCAGAAGACCAAGGTCCAGCATGGCGCCCGGCTGGGCGATCAGGGCCATGTCGTCGGAACAGGCGGGCGCCTCGGCGACAGCCGGCAGCGCAGCGGGCTCTGGCGCGGGCGAGCTGACCACGGGCGGGGTGACTTCAGCCACCGGCACCGGTTGCGGGGCCGGCTCTGCGACGGCCACGGGCGTGGCCTCGGGCGCGATCACGGCGGCGACAACGGGCTGCGGGCGCCCCTTGTCCTGGGATTGCATGACAAAGCCGGTTGCCCCGGCGACCGCCAGAACCGCTGCCACACGGATGATCCGTTGTTTTTTCATCTGACCGCTCCATCACCTTTCGGCACAGGGTGCAAACTGGCAATGGAAAGCGGCGACAGCATGGCAGCGGTGGGGAAACAATCGGCCGGTCAGGCCAGCCGACCGTGGCAATGCTTGAACTTCTCGCCCGATCCGCAGGGGCAGGGATCATTGCGGCCGGGGTTGCCCCAGGTATCCGGGTCGGCCTCGTCAAAGCCGGCCAGCGCGGGCTGGCGGGCCTCGATCTCGGCCGGGGCCGGGGCGGGGGCCATCATCTGCTGTTGCGCCATCATCTGGCGCATCATCTCGGCGCGTTCCTCTTCGGTCAGCGGACGGATGCGCGACAGGTGCTGCGTCACGTCGGCGCGCAGGCCATGCAGCAGGGATTCGAACAGCGCGAAAGCCTCGGTCTTGTATTCGTTCAGCGGGTCGCGCTGCGCATAGCCGCGGAAGCCCACGACAGACCGCAGATGTTCCAGCGTCAGCAGATGTTCGCGCCACTTGCCGTCAATGCCTTGCAGCAGGATCTGCTTTTCGATGTCGCGCATGGTCTCGGGGCCGAAAGCCTCGGCCTTTTCGGCCATCATGGCATCGGCGGCCTCGATCAGACGTTCGCGGATCACGGCCTGATCGACGCCTTCCTCGGCAGCCCAGGCGGCAATCGGCAGATCCATCGTCAGCTTATCGCGAACGGCGGCGATCAGACCTTCGGTGTTCCACTGGTCGGGATAGGCCTTGGGCGGCATGTATTGATCGACCAGATCCTCGATCACCTGATCGCGCATGTCCGCGACGGTTTCCGACAGATCTTCGGAGCGCATGATGTCGAGGCGCTGGCCAAAGATCGCCTTGCGCTGGTCGTTCATCACGTCATCGAACTTGAGCAACTGCTTGCGGATGTCGAAGTTGCGCGCCTCGACCTTGGCTTGCGCCTTTTCCAGCGACTTGTTCACCCACGGGTGAATGATCGCCTCGCCTTCCTTCATGCCCAGCGTGGTCAGCATCTTGTCCAGACGTTCCGACCCGAAGATCCGCATCAGATCGTCTTCCAGCGACAGGAAGAACGCCGAGCGGCCCGGATCCCCCTGACGGCCCGAGCGGCCGCGCAGCTGGTTGTCGATCCGGCGCGATTCGTGGCGTTCGGTGGCCAGAACGAACAGCCCGCCGGCGGCCTTGACCGCCTCTTCGTCGGCGGCATGGCCTGCCTCGACTTCGGCGCGGATTTCGTCGGGGTGGCGGTCCGGGGTGGCGGCAATCGCCTCCATGATCTTGAACTCGACGTTGCCGCCCAGTTTGATGTCGGTGCCGCGGCCGGCCATGTTGGTGGCGATGGTCACGGCGCCCAGCTTGCCGGCATCGGCGACGATCTTCGCCTCTTGCTCGTGCTGGCGTGCGTTCAGAACGTTGTGGGGAATGCCGGCCTTGGTCAGCAGCTCGGACAGCATTTCCGATTTCTCGATGCTGGTGGTGCCCACAAGGATCGGCTGGCCCTTTTCGTGGGCCTTCTGGATTTCCTTGACGATGGCATCGAATTTCTCGCGCGCGGTGCGGTAGACGGCATCATGGTCGTCCTTGCGCGCCACCGGGCGGTTGGTCGGCACCTCGACCACGCCCAGCTTGTAGATTTCCATGAATTCCTCGGCCTCGGTGGCCGCGGTGCCGGTCATGCCGGCCAGCTTTTCATAAAGCCGGAAATAGTTCTGGAAGGTCACGCTGGCCAGCGTGGTGTTTTCCGGCTGGATCTGCACGCCTTCCTTGGCCTCGATCGCCTGGTGCAGGCCGTCCGACAGCCGGCGCCCGCGCATCATGCGGCCGGTGAATTCGTCGATCAGCATCACCTCGCCATCGCGGACGATGTATTGCTGGTCCCGATGATACAGCTTGTGCGCGCGCAGGGCCTGCGTGACATGGTGCACGATGGTCGTCGATTCCGGGTCGTAAAGCGACTGGCCCTCGGGCAGGATCCCGGCGGCAAGCAGTGCCTGCTCGATGTATTCGTTGCCTTCCTCGGTGAAGGTCACGCTGCGCTGTTTTTCATCCAGCTTGAAATGGTCCTCGGTCACGCCGGGGATCAGCTTGTCGACGGCGATATACAGGTCCGAGCGGTCCTGCGACGGGCCCGAGATGATCAGCGGGGTGCGGGCTTCGTCGATCAGGATCGAGTCGACCTCGTCGACGATGGCGAAGTAATGGCCGCGCTGCGCCATTTCTTCCAGCCGACCCTTCATGTTGTCGCGCAGGTAGTCAAAGCCCAGCTCGTTGTTGGTCGCATAGGTGATGTCGCAGCGGTAGGCGGCGCGCTTTTCCTCTTCGGGCTGATAGGGATAGACCACCCCGGTCGTCAGCCCCAGCGCGCCATAGACCTTGCTCATCCAGTCGGCGTCGCGCTTGGCAAGATAGTCGTTCACCGTGACGACATGCACGCCCTTGCCGGTCAGCGCGTTCAGATAGGCCGGAAAGGTCGCGACCAGCGTCTTGCCTTCGCCCGTCTTCATTTCGGCGATATTGCCCTGATGCAGGAAGATGCCGCCCATCAGCTGCACGTCAAAGGCACGCAGGCCAAGCGCCCGCTTGGCGGCCTCGCGGCAGTTGGCAAAGGCTTCGGGCAGGATCGCATCCAGGCTTTCGCCTTTGGCCACCCGGTCCTTCAGTTGCGCGGTGCGCTCCTTCAGACCGTCATCGCTCAGCGCCAGGAATTCCGGCTCCAGTGCGTTGATCCTGGCGATCAGCGGGCGAACCGACTTGACCTTGCGGTCGTTGGGGGTGCCAAAGACCTTGCGCGCCAGAGTTCCGAAACCGAGCATGTGTATACGTCCCTTGGGAACGGCGCCGCCGTTCGTGATCCGCTGTGCGTATGAGGCGGGCTTGCCCACGACCCCCGGCTTGCCTAGAACAGCGCACAGGAGCAGGCATCCCCGCCACGCGACCCTCGCGATGTAAGGGGCTGCCCGCAAGGTGTCAACGCCGCCATGGTAGGCGGCATCCGGGGGAATGCTTATGAAACTTCGTGCAGGCGGCTTTGCGCTGGCGGTTCTGGGGGCTGCGTGGGCGCTGCCGGTCATGGCGCAGGATGCGTCGACCGTGGTCGCCACGGTGAATGGCACCGACATCACCCTTGGCCATCTTGCGGCAGCGCGCGCCCAGCTTCCGGCGCAATACCAGCAATTGCCCGATGACGTGCTGTTCCGCGGCCTGCTCGATCAGGTGATCCAGCAGACGGCTCTGTCGCAAGCGGCCGACAAGCTGGTGACCAAACGCGACGAGCTGACGCTGGAAAACGACCGCCGCGGCTATCTGGCCGGTCTGGTGCTGCAAGATGCCGTCAAGGGCGCCGTCAGCGACGAAGCCCTGCAGGCCGCCTATGACGCCAAATACAAGAATGCCGCGCCCGGCATGGAATACAACGCCGCCCATATCCTGGTGAAGACCGAGGAAGAGGCGAAGAAGCTCAAGGAAGAGCTCGACAAGGGCGCCGATTTCGCCGAACTCGCCCGCCAGCATTCGACCGATGGGTCGGCCGCGGGCGGTGGCTCGCTGGGCTGGTTCGGTCTGGGCATGATGGTCAAGCCCTTCGAGGATGCGGTCGTCGCGCTCAAGGCCGGCGAGATCGGCGGCCCGCTGCAAACCCAGTTCGGCTGGCACCTGGTCAAGCTGAACGAGACCCGCGCGGCCGAAGCGCCCAAGCTGGAAGAGGTGCGCGACGAACTGGCGGCCGAGCTGGAACAGGCCGCGATCGATGCCCGCATCAAGGCCGCGACCGACGGGGCCACCGTCACCCGCACGGTTGACGGAATCGATCCGGCCCTGCTCAAATCCCCGACGCTGTTCGGCAACTGAGGGTAACGCCATGGGCGCGAAGGACTGGAAGGCCAAGGCCAAGGGCCTCAAGAAAAAGCTCGACAAGCTGAAGAAGCGCGTCGAGACCGCCGCCGGGGAAACCGCGGCCGCCGTGACCGCGGTGGCCGAGTCGGCGGTGGTCAACGTCAAGACCCCGCCAGCCGTCTCGCCCTTGGCACCGGCGGCCTTTCCCGACCTGCCGGTGATCGACGGGGTCGAGTTTGCGGCGGCTGCGGCCGGCGTGCGCTACAAGGGCCGCACCGATGTGATGCTGGTGCGCCTTGCGCCCGGAACCTCGATCGCCGGGGCCTTCACCCGCTCGTCCACCCGCGCGGCCTGCGTGCTGGATGCCCAGGCCAAGCTGTCGGGCAAGGTCTCGGACGATGGCGCGGCGATCCTGGTCAATTCGGGCAATGCCAATGCCTTTACGGGCGCCGCAGGTCAGGCCAGCGTCGATGCGCTGACCGCGGCGGTTGGCGCCAAGCTGGGGATCCCGGCCGAGCGCGTCTTCACCTCGTCCACCGGCGTGATCGGCGAGCCGCTGCCGCATGAGCGCATCGCCGCCGCGCTGGACGATCTGGTCGCAGGCCTTGCGCCCGACGGCATCGCCGGCGCTGCCCGCGCCATCATGACCACCGACACCTTCGCCAAGGGTGCCGCGGCCGAGGTTCAGGGCGAAGGCGGCGCGATCCGCATCGCCGGGATCGCCAAGGGCTCGGGCATGATCGCGCCCGACATGGCGACGATGCTGGTCTACATCTTCACCGATGCCAAAATCGCCCCGGCCGTGCTGCAAAAGATGGTCAGCCGCCAGGTGGACGACACGTTCAACTGCATCACGGTCGACAGCGATACCTCGACCTCGGACGCGCTGATCGTTGCCGCCACCGGCGCCAGCCCTGCCGCCGAGATCAAGGATCTGCGCAGCAAGACCGCCCGGGACTTTGAAATGGCCCTGCGCGGCGTGATGATGGATCTGGCCCAGCAGGTGGTCAAGGATGGCGAGGGGGCGACGAAATTCGTCGAAATCCGCGTGACCGGCGCCGCTGACGCGGCCGATGCCCACAAGGTCGCCATGTCCATCGCCAATTCGCCGCTGGTGAAAACCGCCATCGCTGGCGAGGATGCGAACTGGGGGCGGATCGTTGCCGCCGTCGGCAAATCGGGGGCGCGCGCCGACCGCGACCTGCTGTCGATCAGCTTTGGCGATATCCGTGTGGCCGAAAAGGGCTGGCGCAACCCGGACTATTCCGAAGAGGCCACCTCGGCCTACATGAAGAACCAGGACTTGGTGATCTCGGTCGATCTGGGCCTTGGCAGCGCGGCGCGCACCGTCTGGACCTGCGATCTGACGCATCGCTACATCGACATCAACGCCGATTACCGCTCCTGAAACGGGGCGGGCGCGCCCCTTTCATCTGTCCCCAAATATCCCGCGGGGGTCCGGGGGCGCGAAGCCCCCGGTTCTCCGGCCGCCAACCGGAGCGCCGACCATGAAGCTTGTCCTTGTCACCGCCGTTGCCCTGATCGACCCGGATGGCCGCGTGCTGCTGGCTCAGCGCCCCGAAGGCAAATCGCTGGCCGGCCTGTGGGAATTTCCCGGCGGCAAGGTCGAACCCGGCGAGACGCCCGAATCCGCCCTGATCCGCGAGCTGCACGAAGAGCTGGGCATCGACACCTGGGCCAGCTGCCTCGCGCCGCTGACCTTTGCCAGCCACAGCTATGACGATTTCCACCTGCTGATGCCGCTGTTCGCCTGCCGCCGCTGGCAGGGCACGGTCACGCCGCGCGAAGGGCAGGGGCTGAAATGGGTGCGGCCCGACCGTCTGGCCGACTATCCGATGCCGCCGGCCGACATCCCGCTGATCCCCATCCTGCGCGACTGGCTCTAGGCCAGTCACGCGGCTGCCTCAGGCGGCGGCCTTGGGGCGGGCCTCGGTCAGAATGGCATACAGCGTGCCGGACTGCCCATTGGCGCGCAGCTTGGCGCACACGCCCGGATCGCGCATGGTGCGCGAGATCAGCGCCAGCGCCTTCAGATGCTCGACCCCGCTGTCCTTGGGGGCGAACAGCGTGAAGATCAGATCGACCGGCTGACGGTCGACGCTGTCGAAGTCCATCGGCTTTTCCAGCCGCACAAAGACACCAACGATCTGTTCCAGACCTTCAAGCCGGGCGTGAGGCAGGGCGATGCCATGGCCAACGCCGGTCGGCCCCAGGCTTTCGCGTTCCAACAGGCCATCGACGGCAACCGCAGGGCTCAGGCCATAGACCGACGCGGCCATGTCGCCAAGATCCTGAAAAAGTCGCTTCTTGCTGGTCATGCCGGCCAGCACGCGCACGGCTTCGGGCTTTAGGATTTTAGCGATGTCCATATCGTTCCGATTGTCGGGGGGCAAAGGCGCGCCACAAAGGGCGCGCCCGCCGCCGTTACTTGCTGTTGCGGGGGTCGATCCAGCCGATGTTGCCGTCTTCGCGGCGATAGACCACGTTCACCCCGCCATGCCCTTCGTTGCGGAACACCAGAAGTTTCTGACCCGACAGTTCCAGCTGCATCACCGCCTCGCCGACCGAAACCTCGGGAACCCGGGTTTCCATCTCGGCGATCACGATGGGCTGAAGCATGTCGTCGGATTCTGACGATTCTTCCGGCTCCTCGGTCGCGGCGAGGATATACGCGGCGCCCGCGCCGAATTCAACAGGCTCCGACCGGCGCGCGTGGTGGTCGCGCAGGCGGCGCTTGTGGCGGCGCATCTGCTTGTCCAGCCGCTCGCGGCAGCTTTCGAAAGCGGCATAGATTTCCGGGGCATGCCCCTTGGCCTGCACCGTCAGCCCGGTCGAAAGGTGGATGGTGGCTTCGCACACCATTTCATACGCATTGCGCGAGAACACGACGACTGCCTCGGTCGGGCGTTGGGCGTATTTCTCGACCGTTTCGCCCAGTTCCGCCTTCACATGGGTTTGCAAGGCCTCGCCAATGTCGATTTGCCTGCCGCTGATCTGGTACCGCATGTCGCCTCCTTCGTGCGGGATGGCCGGATGGGGCCTGCATTGTGCAGGGGATCCGGCCGGTGGTCGTCTGGGATCGGGGCCAGCCGTTCCGGAAGCCTGCCTGCGGGGCTGCGCAGCGGGTCTGTGAACGTGGTCCGGTGGCTGGTTCGAATTGCACGCATCTCGGGTATTTGGCGCCACGATCCCGGCAGTTGTCAACTGCGGCGTGATGACAATCGCATGTGATGCGAAGCGGCGCCTAGGAAACCCGGAAACTCTGGCCCAGGTAGACGCGGCGCACGTTCTCGTCGCGGACCACCTCGTCGGCGGTGCCCGACATCAGCACCTTGCCATCGTGCAAGATATAGGCGCGGTCGACGATCTCCAGCGTCTCGCGGACGTTGTGGTCGGTGATCAGCACCCCGATGCCCCGATCCTTCAGATCGTGCACCAGATGCCGGATATCCCCGACCGAGATTGGATCGACCCCGGCAAAGGGTTCATCCAGCAGCACATATTTCGGGCTGGCGGCCAGGCAGCGGGCAATCTCGACCCGCCGCCGTTCGCCCCCCGACAGCGACAGGGCAGGGGCCCGGCGCAGATGGGTGATGGAAAATTCGCTCAGCAGCTCTTCCAGCCGCTCGCGGCGGTGGTGGCGGTCGGGCTCGGTGATTTCCAGCACCGCCATGATGTTGTCCTCGACCGACAGGCCGCGAAAGATCGACACTTCCTGCGGCAGATAGCCAAGGCCCAGCCGGGCGCGGCGATACATCGGCAGGTTGGTCACGTCGCGCCCATCCAGGATGACCTGCCCGCCTTCGGGCGTGATCAGACCGGCGATGGCATAAAAGCAGGTGGTCTTGCCCGACCCGTTGGGGCCCAGCAGGGCCACCACCTCGCCCCGGCCCAGTTCCAGGTTGACATCGCGCAGCACCGGGCGGCGCTTGTAGCTTTTGCGCAGCCCCGTCACGCGCAGGCCTGCGCCGCCTTCGGCCACCGACAGGTCGGGGCGGTGTGCTGTTCCGGCCTCTGCCATCAGTTGCCGCCTTTCGCCCCGGGCTGGAACACCGTCTTCACCCGGCCCTGCATCTCGCCGGTGCCGGCGCGCAGATCGGCGACCAGCCGCTCGCCCGCGATGGTCGAGGGGCCCTGGGTCAGCAGCACCGATCCGGTCATCACCAGCGCGCCGCTGGCGACCTCATAGGTGGCCTCGCGCGATTCCGCAGCCTCGGCGCTGGTGGCCAGCGTGACGCCGCCGGTGGCGACAAGACGGCGGATGCCCTGGCCATTGTCGCCATATTCCACGGTCACGCTGCCGGCAGACAGCCGCATGGCGCCCTGCACGACCAGCACATTGCCGGTGAACACCGCCTGTCCGGTGGCATTGTCAACCTTGAGCGCGTCCGCCGTCACCTCGACCGGGGCGCCAGTGTCCTGGCGCAGTCCGCCGAACCCGACGGCCAGTCCCTGAGCCCCGGCCATGGCAAGTTGCGCGACAAGGGCAACGGCGGTCAGAAAGGACAGGCGAAGGGTCATTTCAAATGTCTCACGGTGCAGGGGGCGGCGCGGCCGTCGCTGGCTGGTATAGCAGCTTGACGCCACCGTTGAAAACCAGAACCTCCTGCCCGGCCTGATCGCCCCGCGCGAGTGTGAAGCCCCCGGCCTCGATCCGGCCCTGCGGCCCTTCGGCCGTCACGGCGCCCGGGCTTTCAAGACGGCTGCGGTCAAGTGACATCCGCACCTCGCCGCTGTCGACCGTGTAGCCGTCCGGGGTGTTGACGACGACATCGCCGCTCAGGACCAGTTCCTGCGCGGCCGGGTCGATCCGCGCCTCCTGCGCCTTGGCGCGGGTCTCGCCGCCTGCGGGCGAGACAAGTCGCAAGAGCGGCCCCAGCGCGCGCGCGCCGCTGCCATCGGGGGCGCCGGGATAGGCGGTCTCGGCGGAAAAGATCACCTCGTCCCCCTCGCGCGTCACGCCGCTATAGGTGGGGGCGGTCAGCCGCGGCTCGCGCAGCAGCTCGTCGATGTCGACCTGCGCATAGGGCAGCGCCGCATCGGGATCGCGCCCGCGCGAGAGCAGGAACAGCAGCGACAACAGCACAAGCGCCGCCAGAGGCAGCGCCACCTTGAGCGTGCCGACCAGCCGGGAATGCGCATTGTCCCCCAGCATGGTCCGATCCTAGTGCCGGAAAATATCGGTGGTGTCGTCCCAGCCCAGCAGGTCCAGTTCCGCCCGCGTCGGCAGGAAGGCGAACAGCCGCTCGGCCAGTTCCAGCCGCCCCTCGCGGATCAGGCGCGATTCGAGCTCGGCCTTGAGCCGGTGCAGATACAGGACATCCGAAGCCGCATAGTCCTTCTGCGCATCGCTCAGCGTCACCGAACCCCAGTCCGAGGTCTGTTGCTGCTTCGAGATGTCAACGCCGACCAGATCGTTCAGCAGGTATTTCAGCCCGTGACGGTCGGTATAGGTGCGGATCAGCTTCGAGGCGATCTTGGTGCACCAGACCGGCGCGGTGGTCACGCCAAAGGCCTGTTTCATCGCGGCAATGTCAAAGCGGCCGAAATGGAACAGCTTGAGCACCGCCGGATCGGTCAGCAGCCGTTCCAGGTTGGGCGCCCGCGTCTGGCCGCGGGCAATCTGCACAAGATGCGCATTGCCATCGCCGGACGACAGCTGCACCAGGCACAGCCGGTCACGCCGCGGGTCAAGGCCCATCGTTTCGGTGTCGATGGCGACGACGGGGCCAAGGTCAAGCCCGTCGGGCAGATCGGTCTGATAAAGATGGACGGCCAAGGCTGGCTCCTTGCGGCTGGGCTGCCCCGGCATAACGGCGGGCGGCGATGGGGTCAACGGCGCAAGGGGGGCGCTGCCCCCCTGTCACGGTCGAGCGGGGCGTCGGCGGCGGGCCTGCCCCCCGGGATATTTGCGGACAGATGAGGGGGCGGGCGGCGCGCGGGCCATTGACCCTGCCTGCGACAAGGTTCACCTTGACAGGGCGGCGGGCGCGTTCCGGGCGGCCGGCGCTCTGGGAGGTC
This sequence comes from Gemmobacter nectariphilus DSM 15620, assembly GCF_000429765.1. Taxonomy (GTDB): domain Bacteria; phylum Pseudomonadota; class Alphaproteobacteria; order Rhodobacterales; family Rhodobacteraceae; genus Wagnerdoeblera; species Wagnerdoeblera nectariphila. Next base: position 119,777 of record NZ_AUCM01000004.1, read on the forward strand.
GAGCCATCTTGCCGGACAGCGAAACCCTTATGCCTGTGCGGTTCTTTTACCAGAATCGCCTTTGAACATGTCACCATCGTCACAGTCGCAATCGCCGTTCTCGCCGCTCAAGCATCCGTATTTCAAGCTGATCTGGCTGGCGACCCTGGTGTCCAACCTGGGATCTCTGGTGCAAGGCGTGGGCGCGGGCTGGATGATGGCCGAGCTGACGCCCTCGCATGACATGGTTGCGCTGGTGCAGGCCTCGACCACGCTGCCGATCATGCTTCTGGCGATGCCGGCGGGGGCGCTGGCCGACAACATGGACCGCCGGCGGGTGATGCTGGCCTCGCAAGGGTTCATGGCGATGGTCTCGGCGCTGCTGGCCTTTGCGGCCTGGCAAGGCTGGCTTCAGCCCTGGAGCCTGCTGATCTTCACCTTCCTTCTGGGGCTGGGCTCGGCGATGCATCTGCCATCGTGGCAGGCCTCGGTGCGCGATCTGGTCCCGCGCGAGGATCTGGCGGCAGCGGTGACGCTGAATTCCATGAGCTTCAACCTGATGCGGTCGATCGGGCCGGCCGCTGGCGGGCTGCTGGTCGCCTGGGCGGGGCCCGAGGCGGCGTTCGCGCTGAATGCCGTCAGTTATATGGCGCTGATCTATGCGCTGGCGCGCTGGCGCAGCCCGGCCGAAGAAGGCCGCCTGCCGGCCGAGCGGCTGGGCAGCGCGATCGGGGTGGGCGTGCGCTATGTGCTGCTCTCGCCCAACCTGATGCGGATCATGGCGCGGGGCTTTGTGTTCGGGGTGGCCGCTGTTGTGCTGCTGGCACTGTTGCCGGTGGTGACGCGCGATCTGCTGCGCGGCAGCGCGACGACCTATGGCCTGCTGCTGGGGGCCTTTGGCCTGGGGGCGATCGGCGGGGCGCTGGCCAGCCCCTGGTTGCGGCGCCGGCTTGGGATCGAGGCGATTGTCGCAGGGTCCTTCGTCGCCTTTGCAGCGGGCACGGTCATGGTGGCGCTGTCGATCCACATGGCGCTGGCGCTGGTCGGGCTGCTGATCGCCGGGTCGGCCTGGGTTTCGGCGCTGTCGCTGTTCAACGTCTCGACCCAGCTGGCCACGCCGCGCTGGGTGGTGGGGCGGGTGCTGGCGATCTATCAGACCTCGACCTTTGGCGGGATGGCGCTGGGCAGCTGGGTCTGGGGCGGCTTGTCCGAGGTCTGGGGCACGGTGCCTGCGCTGCTGTGCGCCTCGGTGCTGATGCTGGTCGGGGCCGCGTTGGGGCGGGTCTTGCGGATGCCCGATTTTTCCGAGGTCGATCTGGACCCCGCGAACAGGTTCCACGAACCGGCGCTGCGGCTGAACCTCAAGGCGCGGTCGGGGCCGATCACCATCATGGTGGACTGGGACATCGCGCCGGAAAACACCGAAGCCTTCCTGTCCGAGATGGTCGAGCGGCGCAAGGTGCGGCTGCGCGACGGGGCGCGGGACTGGTCGCTGATGCGCGATCTGGAAAACCCCGACATCTGGATCGAATGCTATCATGTGCCGACCTGGACGGATTACATTCGCCACAACCAGCGCCGCACGCGGGCAGATGCCGGGAACTATGACCGGCTGCTGGCGCTGCACCGCGGGCCCGAGCGTCCGCATGTTCACCGCATGATCGAGCGGCGGGCGGTGACGGCACATGACGACATGCCCATCATCGAGCGGCCCAAGACCATGTAGCGGAGGATGGGGGCCAGCCCCCGTCGCGTTCCGCGACTCCCCCGGGATATTTGGGGACAGATGAAGGGTGCGGTTTCGCGGGATGCAAAGGCGGGTTCTTTGCGATCTGCAATCGGCGTTGCAGACTGCGAAGGGGCGGCCGCGCAGGACCGCCCCTTGCCCCCTCCCTGCCGGGGCGATCTTCAGTCGCCCTCGGTGAAGACTTCGTCGCGGCCCTTGCGGATCGTGGGCAGCAGCACCGCCACCAGCACGACAACCGCCAGCAGCAAAAGCGTCAGGCTGATCGGACGGGTGACAAAGGTGGTGGCATCGCCGCGCGCCAGGATCATGGCGCGGCGCAGGTTTTCCTCGAGCATCGGGCCAAGCACGAAGCCGAGCAGCAGCGGCGCCGGTTCGCAGCGCAGCTTGGACATGCCGTAGCCCAGAAGGCCAAAGAAGGCGACGGCGTAGAGGTCATAGGTGTTCGAGGCCACCGAATAGACCCCGATGGAACACATCGCCATGATGATCGGGAACAGGATGAAATAGGGCACCGTCAGCAGCCGCACCCACAGCCCGATCAGCGGCAGGTTCAGCACCACCAGCATCAGGTTGCCGATCCACATGCTGGCGATGATGCCCCAGAACAGCGCCGGCTGTTCGGCGGCGACATTCGGGCCCGGCACGATGCCCTGGATGATCATGGCGCCGATCATCAGCGCCATCACCGGATTGGCCGGGATCCCCAGTGTCAGCAGCGGGATGAAGCTGGTCTGCGCCCCGGCATTGTTGGCCGATTCCGGCCCGGCGACCCCGGCAATGGCACCATGGCCGAATTCGGCGGGGTTTTTCGAGACGCGCTTTTCCACCGTGTAGCTGGCAAAGGCCGCCAGCACCGCGCCGCCACCCGGCAGGATGCCCAGCACCGAGCCGATGCCGGTGCCGCGCAGCACCGGGCCGGCCATGGCGCGAAATTCCGCCATCGTGGGCCACAGGCGGCCGACCTGGCGGGTCAGCACCTCGCGCGCGTGTTCGTCCTCGAGGTTGCGCAGGATTTCTGCGATGCCGAAGACGCCGACCGCCAGCGCGACAAAGTTCAGCCCGTCGGCATATTCGGTGATCCCCATCGTGAAACGGGGGGTGCCAGTGTAGATGTCGGTGCCAACCATGCCCAGCAGCAGACCCAGCACCACCATGGCCAGCGCCTTGAGGATCGAGCCATGGGCGAGCGCGATGGACATGACCAGCCCCAGCACCATCAGGCTGAAATATTCCGCCGCGCCGAATTGCAGCGCGATGGCGGTCAGCGGCGGGGCGAACAGCGCGACCAGGAAGGTTGAAACCGACCCGGCAAAGAACGACCCCAGCGCCGCGCAGGCCAGCGCGACCCCGGCCTTGCCCTTGCGCGCCATCTGGTAGCCATCGATCGCGGTCACGGCAGACGAGCTCTCGCCCGGCATGTTGATCAGGATCGCCGTGGTCGATCCGCCATATTGCGCGCCGTAATAGATTCCCGCCAGCATGATGAGCGAGCTGACAGGTTCCAGCTGGAAGGTGATCGGCAGCAGCATGGCGATGGTGGCCGTGGCGCCGATCCCCGGCAGAACGCCGATCAGCGTGCCCAAGAGGACGCCGATCAGACAAAAGGCAAGGTTGGCCAGCGACGAGGCCACCGAAAAGCCAAGGGCGAGGTTGGAAAACAGATCCATCATGCGCCCCTAGAACCGCAGCCAGGGGCCGAAGCGCTGGAACGGCAGGCCAAGCGCATAGCTGAAGATCAGCGTGGAAAACAGCGTGACCGCCAGGGCCAGGATGACCGAGGGCACCGGCTTCATCCGCACCGAGGCCTGGGCGGCGATCAGCGCGGCCAGGAACAGCGCCGGGACAAAGCCAAGCCCGCGCACCGTCAGGCCAAAAATCACCGGCGCCGGCAGGATGAACAGCATCCCCCGCCAGGCCAGGCGGCCAAAGCCGACATGGGCAGGGCCGATCAGCCCCTTGGCCAGGATGATCGCACCCAGCAGGAACAGCAGGCCGGACAGGACGGCGGGAAAATATCCCGGCCCCATCCGCAGCGCGGTGCCGGTGTCAAGATCAAGGGTCTGCCAGCCGAAGAACGCGGCGACCAGCATCAGGGCGGCGCCGGTCGTCACATCGACCGTATCGGAAAGGCGTGCAGGCATTCGCGGCTCCAGCAGCGGTGTGCCCCCGGCGGATCGCCGGGGGCAGGCAGGATCAGTCGGCGTAGACGCCTGCGGCCTCGATCACCGGTTTCCACTTGGCGACTTCGGATTCCAGCTTGGCTTTCAGCGCCGCGGGGGTCGCATCGGCCGCAGCCGAAGGCGCGGTGCCCAGATCGCCCATCGCCTTGGCAATGCCCGGATCGGCCAGCGCGACCTGCAGCGCCTTGGACAGCCGTTCTGTCGCCTCGGCCGGGGTGCCCTTGGGGGCGTAGATGCCGTGCCAGATCGACACGTTCAGCGCCGGCACGCCGGATTCGGTGGCGGTCGGCAGGTCGGGGAAGATCGCCAGCCGTTCGGGCGTGGTCGAGGCATAGGCCTTGATCGTGCCGCCCTTGATCTGGCTTGTCGTGTTGGTGGTCTGGTCGCACATGAAATCGACCTGCCCGCCCAGAAGGTCGGTCATCGCCGGGCCGGTGCCCTTGTAGGGGACGGTCACGAACTGGGTCTGGATGGCCGACTGGAACAGCATGCCGCACAGGTGGCTGGCGGCGCCGATGCCGGCATTGGCCATGGTGACCTTGTCGGGATTGGCCTTCACATACTCGGCAAAGGCCTTGAAGTCGGCGGCGGGGAAATCCTTTTTCGCGACCATGACCATCGGCACTTCGGTGACAAGGCCGACATATTCAAAGGCGTTCAGCGTGTCATAGGCCAGCTTGCGGTATAGCGTGGCGGATGTGGCCATGCCGATATGATGCAAAAGCACCGTATAGCCATCGGGCTCGGCCTTGGCGACGCGGCCCGCGCCCAGCGTGCCACCCGCGCCGCCCACGTTTTCAATGATGACCTGCTGCCCCAGATCGGCCGACATCTTTTCCGCGACAAGCCGGGCCACGGTATCGGTCGGGCCACCGGCCGAGAAGGGCACGACCATGGTGATCTGGCGTTCGGGATAGCCGGCGGCAAAGGCGGCGGACGACAGGACGGTTGCGGCGGCAAGCGCGCCGAGCAGTTTCGACAAGGCCATGGTTCCTCCCTGGGGTGATGACGCGGTGCCGGCTCCTCTTCCGGCATCTGCTGGCGGCAAGGTGGCAAGGGGCAGGGCCGTCACGCAAATGCCATGCGTGCGGGTCGCGCCGGATTTCCGGGCCCAAGGGGCGAAAATGGGTGGAAGCGGTGACAGCCGGGCTGCGGGATGGGTGGAAATCCACCCATTCAGTCGCTGTCCTCGCCAGTGTCGGCCGGCAGAACGATCAGCCGCCGGTCCAGCCCGTGGCGCTGCATCTTTTCATACAGCGTCTTGCGCGAGATCCCGAGCGACTCGTAGACCGCCCTCAGCCGCCCGCCATGCGCGGCGATGGCACCGGCGATCAGGCTGCGTTCATAATCGGCCATGCGGTCGGCCAGCCGTGCGCCGCCCGGCAGATCGGCCGCGTCCAGCGGGTCAAGGTTCAGCACGAAGCGTTCCGCCTGATTGCGCAGCTCGCGCGCATTGCCGGGCCAGTCGCGGGCGGCCAGCGCCGACAGCCGCGCGGGCGGCAGGTCGCGCTCGGCAAGGCCGTGGCGGGCGGCGGATTCGCGCACCAGTTGCAGGAACAGCAGCGGAATATCCTCGCGCCGCGCCGAGAGCGGGGGCACGCGCAGCACGGCCACATTGAGCCGCCAGTAAAGATCCTCGCGGAAGGTGCCACGGGCGACGGCGGCGGCCAGATCGGTCTTGCTGGTGGCGATGAAGCGCACGTCCAGCGGCACCGGCTCGTTCGAGCCTAGCCGGGTGATCACCCGTTCCTGAAGCACCCGCAGCAGTTTCGCCTGCAACTCGATGGGCATCGAGCCGATTTCGTCCAAGAGCACCGTCCCGCCGCGCGCATGTTCGAATTTGCCAAATCGCGGCCGCAGGGCGCCTGGAAATGCCCCGGCTTCGTGCCCGAAAAGTTCGCTTTCTATCAGCGCCTCGGGCAGGGCAGCGCAGTTGATGGCGATGAAGGGGCGACCGGCGCGGGCGGAAATGTCATGCAGGGTGCGGGCGACCACCTCTTTGCCGGCGCCGGTCGGGCCGATGATCAGCGTATCGGCATCGGAGGCCCCGATTGCCCGCAGCCGATAGCGCAGATCGACCATCACCTGCGTGCGGCCGGGAAGGCGGGCCTCGACATCGTCGCGCTTACCGGCGACGGCGCGCAAGCGGCGGTTCTCGATCACCAGCGCCCGGTGATCGGCGGCGCGGCGCAAGACGGTGGCAAGGTCCTGCACCACAAAGGGCTTTTCGATGAAGTCATAGGCGCCCCGCCGCATGGCCTCGACGGCCAGCTGCACCTCGGCGTGGCCCGTGACCAGGATCACCGGGATCTCGGGGTCGGTCTCATGCAGGCGGGCCAGCAAGGTCATGCCGTCCATCCCCGGCATTCGTATGTCGCTGACCACGACGCCGTTGAACCCGGGGCCTGCCAGGGCCAGCGCCTCTTCGGCCGAGGGCAGGGGTTCGACCGCAAAGCCTGCAAGCTCCAGTGCCTGGGCGGTGGAATGGCGCATCCCGGCATCGTCATCGACCAGCAGGATCCGGCTCATGCGGCGGCCTCGGCAGGAAGGGCGGCGGGCAGGGTGACGGTGAATTCGGCGCCGGGGTCCGCGGCACGCAAGGTGATCTCGCCGCCGAAGTCCTTGACGATATTATAGGAAATCGACAGGCCAAGGCCCAGTCCCACCCCCTTGGTGGTGAAGAACGGATCAAAGATGCGCTCGGCTATGGCAGGTGCGACGCCCGGCCCGCGATCGCGCACGCGGATCGTCACGCGGTCCCCGCTGGCCCGCGCCGACAGGGTGATGCGGCGATCAGTCAGCCCTTCGATGGCATCGGCCGCATTGGTCACAAGGTTGACCAGCACCTGTTGCAACCGCGTGGCCCCGGCCATCACCGGGGGCAGGTCGGGCGGCAGGTCCAGCTCCAGCACCGCATCGGCCGCCGCCAGACGGCCAGCCACGATGACCTGCGTTTCCTCCAGCAGGGCGGGCAGGGCGATGGGCGAGAGCCGCTGGTTCGGCTTGCGCGCCGCGTTGCGCAGATGGCGGCCGATGGCGCCGATCCGGTCGATCAGCGACAGGATCAGCCCGATGTTTTCCCGCGCCCGCGCCAGATCGCCCCGGTCCAGCAGGATCGCGGCGCTGTCGGCATAGTTGCGCGCGGCCGCCAGCGGCTGGTTGATTTCATGGCTCAGGGCCGCCGACATCTGGCCAAGCGCGGCCAGCTTGCCGACCCGCACCAGATTGGCCTGAGCCGCGCGCAGCTCGGCCTCGGTCGCCTTGCGCTCGGCCACCTCCTGTTCCAGATGGGCGTTGACGCGGGCCAGATCGGCGGTGCGTTCGGCCACGCGGCGTTCAAGATCGGCCTTGGCCTGGGCGGCGAAGGCCAGCCGTTCCGCCACCCGCGCGCGGCGCTGCACCACCACCAGCCCTGCCGCCCCGATCAGGCACAGCGCCAGCGCCACCCCGGCGGTGGCGATGCGCGCCTCGGTCAGCGCCCCGGCACTGTCCAGCAGCACATGCACCGTCCAGCCGGCCGAGGGCATGACCTGCGCGGTTGCCACATGGTCATGCGCGGCGCCATTCGCGATCATCCGCATCAGCGGCACCCCTGCCGAGGTCGAGGTGCTGACCGACAACTCGCGCAGCGCCGCATCGGAATAGCGGCGCGAGGCGGCGGTGCGGGCCAGCCGCTCGGTCGTCAGTGGCTGGATCGACCCATAGAGCCATTCGGGTTCGGACGACAGGAAGACGATGCCTTCGGGGTCGGTGACGAAGATGCGAAATTCGCTGCCCCGCCACGCCGCCTCGGGCGCATCGACCCCGACCTTGACCGCGATCACCCCGGCGATCCGGCCCGCGAGGTCGCGCACGGGGGCCGAGAAGTAATAGCCGCGCACCCCCGATGTGGTGCCAAGCGCATAGAACCGCGCCGCCTTGCCTGCGGCCGCATCGAAGAAATACGGCCGATAGCTGAAGGTCTGTCCGATGAAACTGTCTGGCCGCGCGTGGTTCGAGGCGGCGATGGTCTCGCCGTTCATCTGCATGATGTAGATATCCGACGAGCCGATGACGGAATTGCGATCCTCGAGCAGGCGGTTGATCGCCGCGCGGCGCACCGGATCGGCAGGAAAGGTGACCAACAGGCGCACCGCCTCAAAATCGGCCAGAAGCTGGGGGGTCACCTCATAGCGCGCCAGGTAGGCGGCCAGCGCGTTGGTGGTCAGCCCCAGCGCGGTTTCGGTGCGCGCCTTGGCCTTTGCCAGATAGCTGGCGCGCGCCTGCCGTTCGGCATGGCCCACGGCCAGCACCAGCAGCAGCCCGCCCAAGGCAATCGCCAGAATACGCCGGCTGGTGATGCGCACGCCTGATCCTCCCCGATCAGGGGGGATGTTAGGCTGGATCGTGGTTTCGTCAAATGGCCAGTTTCAGGCCGGCACCCGGCTGGCGATGGCGCTGAACAGCATCATCACCGCCTCGACCGATTGCGCCTCGTCCAGATCGGTGCGGCGCAGGTTCTGGCGCAGCGCCACCCCGTCGAAGGCCAGGATCAGCGCCTGCGCCAGGGTGCGGCGTTCGGCAGGCGTGGTTCCCGGCAGGCAGGCGCCCATCATGTCCAGCGTCCGCTCCATCGTCCAGTTCAGCAGGTCGGGGCTGTAATTGTCGGTTGGCCGGGCGGTGGCCAGCGCCTGCACCAGGGTCAGCGTCTGGCCGGACCGATCGCCCGCGATCCCTTCTAGAAAGCCGCGCACAAGCAGGCTCAGCCGCTGCATCCGGTCCGGCTCTGCCAGAACGCGCGTTTCCAGTGCCTCGATCTGGGCGCGCATCCAGGGGTCGAAGACGGCAAAGGCAATCTCGATCTTGGACGAGAAATAGACATAGACGTTCGACTGCGAGGTGCCCGCCGCCTTGGCGATGCTGCCAATGGTGGTGGCGATATATCCCTTTTCCTCGAACAGCTTGGCCGCTGCTTCAAGAATGGCCTTGCGGACCTGTTCGTTCTTCACTCGGGCCATGGGGGACCACCTCCTGATGACCGAATGACATTCTGTATTGACAGAATCAAGATATATGTTTTCCCTTTAGAGAACGACGTTCGCTAATGCGCCGCCAGAGCGCCGAACCAGACCAGGGAGCCGACATGACCAGCGCCACTTGCCAGCCGAGATCCGTCCATTGCCTCCCGGGGGGGCGGGCATGAAGATCGCCGGCACCTTCGAGGTCGACGCCCCGCAGGACCGGGTCTGGGACAAGGTCCGCGACCCCGAGCTGATGGTGCAGTGCATTCCGGGCTGCGAAAGCATCGAGCAGATCGACCCGATGGCCTATCGTGCCAAGGTCTCGGTCAAGGTCGGGCCGATCAGCGCACGGTTCAATCTGGTGGTGACGGTGCTGTCCGAGGAGGCGCCGCATACCGTCATCTCGCGCACCTCGGGCGAGGAGGGCACCCGCGCCTCGGTCGTCGCCTCCGACAACGTGCTGAGGCTGGAACCGACTGCCACGGGGGGCACCCGCGTCAGCTATGAGGCTGATGTGTCGATGACCGGGCGGCTGGGCAAGTTCGGTCTGGGGATCTTTCGCAAGAAGGCCGACCAGCTGGCCGAGGTTTTTGTCGGCACGTTCCGCGACAAGCTGGAGGTCGCGGCATGACGCAGATCCTGTTTCCCGAAACGCTGGATCAGGCGGTCGCGCTGCTGGCCCGGCATGACGAGGCGCGGCCGATCGCGGGCGGCACTACGCTGGTGGCGATGCGCAACGCCGGGCTGGTCGACAGCAGCCATCTGGTCAGTCTGGACCGTATACCGGGTCTGCGCGGGATCGAACGGCTGGCCGATGGCCGGATCCGCGTTGGCGCCATGACGCGCCATGCCGATACGGCGGCATCCGATCTGTTCACCGGCTCTCTGGCCGTGGTGCGCAAGGCGGCCGGGATGATCGCCAACAAGGTGGTGCGCAACATGGGCACCATGGGCGGATCGGTCGCCAATGCCGATCCGGCGGCCGATTACCTGCCGGCGCTGGCCTGCGCCGATGCGGTGCTGTCGGTGCTTGGCCCCGATGGCGCGCGCGAGATCCCGATCCTGACCTATGTGCAGGACTGGTATGAGACCGCGCTGGAGCCGGGCGAGATCCTGACCGCCATCACCTTTCCGGCGCCCGAAGATGCGCCCTCGGCCTATCGCAAGATCGCGCGGGTGTCGGGCGATTATGCCACGGCCTCTTGTGCCATGGCGCTGACGCCGGACGGACAGGGGCTGCGCGTTGCCATCGGGGCCTGTGGCCCCGGCCCGATCCGGGACGTTCAGGCCGAGGCGGTCTTGCACGGCCATCTGCAGGATCCGCAGGCGGTGGCCGAATTCGCCGCCGCGCTGGTCGCCAAGGCCGATCCGGTCGACGATGTGCGCGGCAGCGCCGACTACCGTCTGGCGCTGATCCCCCGGCTGATTGCCTCGGTGCTCTCTGACCTCATTTCCGCCAAGGAGGCCGCGTGATGGCGAAGAAGGCCCTGTTCACCCTGTCCCTGAACGGCGATCAGACTGATGTCGCCGCCGCCCCCGATGCAACGCTGCTGGAAACCCTGCGCGACGGTCTGGGGGTGCTCTCGCCCAAGCGGGGCTGCAATCAGGGCGTCTGCGGCGCCTGCACGGTGCTGATTGACGGCGTGCCGGTGCGGTCCTGCCTGACGCTGACCGCGCGCTGCGAGGGCCACGAGATCAGCACGATGGAGGGGATGAACACCGATCCCGTCATGGAGGTGCTTCAACGGCACATGGTCGCCAGCGGCGGGGTGCAATGCGGGTTCTGCACCTCGGGGATGCTGATGTCGGCGCGCAACCTGCTGGCCGAAACCCCGCGCCCGGACCGCGAGGCGGTGAAATCCGCCCTGTCGGGCAACCTGTGCCGCTGCACGGGCTATCGCACCATCGTCGATGCCATCTGCACCGCTGCCGAGGAGCTTGCACAATGAGCCTTGATGCATTCGCCGGCACGACCGTCGGCCAGCCGGTCGCCAAGGTCGACAGTCTGGAAAAGGTGCGCGGTCAGGCGCAGTATATCGCCGATCTCTATCGCCCCGGCATGTTGCATGGGGCAATCCTGGCCAGCCCCTATCCCCATGCGCGCATTCTGGGCTATGACCTGACCGAGGCGCTGGCGGCGCCGGGCGTCGTGGCCATTGTCACCGGTCATGATGTGGGCGATGGGCGGATGGGCGCCTTCATCAAGGACGAACATGCCATCGCCAGGGGCAAGGTGATGTATGTGGGCGAACCCGTCGCTGCCGTCGCCGCCCGCACCGAGGCCGAGGCCCGCGCGGCCTGCCGCCTGATCCAGGTGCAGTACGAGGAACTGCCTGCCGTCTTGTCGCCCGAAGAGGGGCTGGCCGAAGGCGCGCCGATCCTGCACGAACATCTGGCCGACTACATCAAGGTGTTCGATGCCGGGTCCACCGGCAACCTGTGCAGCCGCACCAGGCTGGAGGAAGGCAACGTCGATAGCGCCTGGGACCAGTGCGATGTGATCGTCGAGGGCGATTACACCACCCAGGCCCAGGCTCATGTGTCGATGGAACCTTGCGGCGCACTGGCCGAGGTGGATGCCAACGGCCGCGTGACCCTGTGGTCGGCCAACCAGTCGGTGTTCCGGGTGCAGGCGAATGTCTGTGAATCGCTGTCCTTGCCGATGTCGCAGCTGCGCAGCCTGACCCCGCGGGTGGGGGCAGGCTTTGGCAACAAGATGGAGCCGCATATCCAGCCGATCTGCGTGGCCCTGGCCATGAAGGCGCAGCGCCCCGTCAAGCTGATCCTGTCGCGCGAGGAAGACTTTGAGATGGTCCGCGCCCGCCACCCCTTCAAGGTGTGGATGAAGACGGGCGCCAAGGCCGATGGCACGCTGGTCGCGCGCGAATGCCGGGTGCTGCTGGATTGCGGGGCCTTTGCCGACGACAGCCCCGGCGTGATGGGCTATGCCCTGCTGATGTGCGGCGGGCCTTACCGCATCCCGCATCTGCGCGCCTCGGGCCAGCTGGTCTATACCAACAAGCTGCGGTTCGGCGCCTTTCGCGGCTTTGGCAACCCGCAGGTGCTGTTCGCCGGGGAACAGCAGATCGACCAGATCGCCGAAAAGCTGGGTCTGGATGCGTTCGAGATCCGCCGTCGCAACATGCTGCGCGAGGGGGACCGCTGGTTCGTCGGGCCGCAGATCGCCTCGAACGGTCTGGCGCGCTGCATCGACGCGGTGGAACAGGCGGCAAAGACCCCGCGCGCCGATGGATCCCCGCGCAACTTCGGCCTTGCGGTGACGGCGCATATTTCGGGCCTGCTGGGCACCGGCGCCATCGTGCGGATGCTGGAGGACGGGACGATTTCCCTCAACACCGGGGCGACCGACATCGGGCAGGGGTCCGATACCGTGCTGGCCCAGATCTGCGCCGAGGAACTGAAGGTGCCGCTGGACCGCGTGGCAGTGGCCAGCCCCGACACCGACGGATCGCCCTACAACTGGGGAACGACGGCCAGCCGGGTGACCTATACCACGGGCCGCGCGGTCAAGGCGGCTGCGCGGGTCGTGGTGGACAAGGCCATGGAACATGCCGCCGAGATGCTGGACTGCCCCATCGAGGAGCTGGAGCTGCGCGAGGGCGGCCGCATCGGGCGCAAGGGGGCGAACACCGACCTGACCTTTGCCCAGATCTCGGGCCGCGCGCATTGGGCGGTGGGCGGCCCGATCGTGGGCAGCAACACGCTGGTGTTTGACGAACCCACCCATGACCCCAAGCGCGCCATCGCGCTGGGCCTGCCGTTCCCGCGCATCGGGGTGTTCAGCTTTGCCGCCATGGGGGTGGATGTCGATGTCGATCAGGTCTCGGGCCAGGTGACGGTGCACGAGGCCTGGTCGGCCGCCGATGTCGGCCGCGCGATCAACCCCAAGCTGGTCGAGGTGCAGCTGCATGGCGGCTTTGTCCAGGGCCTTGGCTATGCGCTGGTCGAGGAGATGGTCTGGGACGGCGCGCGTTTGGCCAACCCATCCCTGATGGATTACAAGGTGCCGACGATGCGCGACGTGCCCGACGCCATCCACACCTTCATCATCGAGGATCCCGAACCCTCTGGCCCCTTTGGCGCCAAGGGGGCGGGCGAGATCGGCCTGAACCCGGTCGTAGGCGCCGTGGCCAATGCGGTGGCCAAGGCCACCGGGTTTCGCCACCACCATCTGCCGCTGACGGGCGAGCGTGTGCTGAACGGCATGACCGGCCGGGGCTAGGCCCCCTGCTGCCAGAACGACCCGACCCCGGATCCATAACCGGGGCGGCCCATCCCCAACAGGAGCCAGGAAACGATGAAACGACGCACAACACTTGCGGGCATCGCGCTGGGCGCGCTGATGGCCGTGGCCCCGCTCGGCACCGCCTGGGCCGCCGATCCCATCCGCATCGGCTATGCCATCGCGCGCACCGGGATTTTCGCCGCCGCCGCGCCCTCGCAGGAAAACCCCTATGCGCTGTGGCAGGAACAGGTGAATGCCGCCGGCGGGATGGAACTGCCGGGGGGCGAGCGGCGCCCGGTCGAATTCGTCAGCTATGACGACCAGTCGAACCCGGCCAACACCGTGCGCATCTATGAACGGCTGATCACCCAGGACAAGGTCGATCTGCTGGCCGCGCCCTGGGGCACGCCGATGCATCTGGCGCTGGCCCCTGTGCTGCAGCGCTACAAATTCCCCATGGTGGGCAATACCGCAGCGTCCGTGCAGCTGCGCAAGGTGGCGCCGGGCTATATCTGGTTCGTCACTTCGGCCATTCCCGACAGCATGGGCGCCGAAATGGCCGCCATGCTCAAGGCGAACGGCATGAAATCCGTCGCGGTTCTGGCCAACGAGCTGCCCTATGCGCAGGAGTTCCGCAGCTTCCTGTTGCCGGCGCTGAAAGAGCAGGGCATAGAAGTGCTGGTCGATCAAAGCTATCCGCCGGACGCCAAGGACATGACATCCTTGCTGGTCGAGGTGAAGGGCAAGTCCCCCGATGCGGTGCTGGCGCTGACCTACCCGGCCGATGCCTTTCTGTTCACCGGCCAGGCGCGCGAGCTGGGGCTGGCCTCGCCGTTCGTTCTGTCGCTGATCGGGCCGACCATCGACGCCTATCGCAAGGCCTTTGGCGGGGCGGCGGATGGCATCGTCTCGTCGGCGCATTGGTCGGGCCAGTCGGACATGTGGCCGCGCGGCAAGGCGTTCTTTGACGCCTATGTGGCCAAGTTCGGCGAAGAACCCGATGCGCTGGACAGCGCCGTCACCTGGATGTCGATGGAGATCTTGCAACAGGCGGTCGCCAAGGCCGGCCTTGACCATGAAAAGCTGCGCGAGGCGATTGCCACCGGCACCTTTGACACCATCAACGGCCCGGTGAAGTTCGATGGTGTGCAGAACGCCATGACCCCGACCGGCTTTGTCCAGATCCAGAATGGCAAGATCGAACTGGTCTGGCCGCCCGCGATCAAGACCGCCGATTTCAAGCCGAAACAGGGCTGGTAAGCGCGCCGCCCCGCCGCGCGGCGGCGGGGCCTCCTTCGACAATTCGGAACGGGAACCATGGTGGATACCCTCCTCTCGGGGCAGTTGCTGTTTGCCGCGCTGGTCTCGGGCTCGCTGTATGCGCTGGTCGCGCTGGGGCTGAACCTGGTCTATGGCACGCTGCGCCTGCTCAATATCGCGCATGGCGATCTGGTGATGATCGGCGCCTATGTCGCCTTCTGGCTGTTCACGCTGCTGGCGGTGCCCCCGGTGGTCGCGCTGGTGGTGGCGGCGGTTCTGTGTGCGGTGCTGGGCTGGGCGGTCTATGCGGGGCTTTTCCGCCGGATGCTGGCCAAGCCCGCGCTGGCCAGACGGGTCGAGGCGAATTCGCTGATCCTGTTCTATGGCATCTCGGTGATCTTGCAAAACAGCGCTGCGCTGGCCTTTACCGCCTCGCCCCGCGCCTATCGCTGGCTGGATACGGTGATCACCTGGGGCGGGGTCAGCATGACGCTGAACCGGCTGCTGACACTGGGGGTGGCGGCGGGGCTGTGCCTTGGCGTGCTGGCCTTTCTGCGGTTCCACCTGTTCGGCTGGGGCCTGCGCGCGGTGATCCAGCGGCGCGAGGCGGCGCAGGTCGTCGGCGTCAACATCGAGCGGGTGCAGCTGGCCACCATCTGCGCCGGATTTGCGGTGGCGGGCATGGCGGGGGTGCTGGTCAGCATGACCGAACAGATCACCCCCTTCATGGGCTTTCCCTTCACCATCGTGGCCTTTGTGGTGATCATCGTGGGCGGGCTTGGCAACATCGGCGCCGGGGTGCTGGCGGGCTTTGCGCTGGGGTTGGTGGAAACCTATGGCATCGCGCTGACCTCGGCGGGGTATCGGTCGATCCTGATCTACGGCATCTTCGTTGCCGTGCTGATGGTGCGCCCCGAAGGGCTGTTCACCCGGGCGGTGCGGACATGAAGGGCATCTGGCCAACCGCCGGGGTCGTGCTGGCCGGGCTTGCGCTGGCCGCGCCGCTGTCCGGCAATGCCTATCTGACCGGCGTTGCCTTTCAGATCGCCATGTGGATCGCGCTGGCGCAAAGCTGGTCGATGCTGTCGGCGACGACCGGCTATGTCTCGTTGGGGCACGCGGTGTTCTATGGCATCGGCGGCTATGTCGCGGTGCTGCTGGTGGATGCGGCGCCGTTCCCGCTGGTGCTGCTGGTGGCGGCGCTTGCCCCGGCGGTGTTTGCTGCGGTGATCGGCCTGCCGGTGCTGCGGGTGCGCGGGCCCTATTTCGTGATCCTGACCTATGGCCTGTCGGAACTGGTGCGCCATGGGGTGATGCGGATCGAATCCGCGCTGGGCAGCTTTGGCCGGATGATCTTTTCCGCGCCCTCGCCCGAGGCGCTGCTGTGGTGGATGGTGGCCCTGGCCGTGGCGGCCACGCTGGGCGCCTGGGCGGTGCGGCATTCGCGCTTTGGCGCCGGGCTGGCCGCGATCCGCGAAGATGAGGTCGCGGCCGAAACCCTGGGCGTGCCGACCGCGCGGCTGAAACTGCTGGCGCTGATCGCCTCGGCCATCATCCCGGGCGCGGTGGGGGGGCTGGCGATGATGCGCACGGGCTATTTCGAACCCGGTCAGGCCTTTGATCCGGTGGTCAGCTTCACCATCGTCACCATGGCGCTGGTCGGCGGCACCGACAGCGTGCGCGGCCCGGTGATGGGGGCGATCGGCTTTGCCCTGCTGTCGGAACTGCTGTGGTCAAGCTTCCCGCAGCTTTACATGATCGTGCTGGGCGCGGCGCTGATCGGCTTTGTGCTGTTCGTCCCGCAAGGCCTGTCCGGCCTTGTGGACCGCATAGCGGGGAGGCGCGCATGAGTTTCCTTGAGGTCAGGGGCGTGTCGAAACGCTTTGGCGGCATCACCGCGCTGAACGATGTCAGCCTGACGGTGGAAAAGGGCGAGATTTTCGGCCTGATGGGCGCGAACGGCGCCGGCAAGACCACGCTGTTCAGCGTGATCGCCGGCCATGCCGCCCCCAGCAGCGGCGAGGTTCTGTTCAAGGGCCGCCGCATCACCGGCCTGCCCCCTGCGCGGATCTGCCGTCAGGGGATCTGCCGCACCTTTCAGATCGTGCGCCCGATGGCGGGGCTAAGCGTGGCCGAAAACGTCCGTGTCGCGGCGCTTTACGGCAGCCACGGCCTGCGCCCCGGCCCGCAGACGGACGCAAAGGTTGCCGAGGCGCTGGCGGCGGTGGGTCTGGACGATCAGCTGGAAACGCTGGCCGGGGCGCTGACACTCTCGGGGCAAAAACGGCTGGAGATCGCCCGCGCGCTGGCGACCGGGGCGGAACTTGTCATGCTGGACGAGGTGATGGCCGGGCTGAACCCCACGGAAATCGCCCATATGCTGGATACGCTGTCGGCCCTGCGGCGCGAGCGGGGGCTGACCTTCGTGATCGTCGAACATGTCATCGGGGCGCTGATGACCCTCTCGGACCGGATCCTCGTGCTGCACCATGGCGAGCGGATCGCCTTTGGCACCCCCGAGGACATCGGCCGCAACGATCAGGTGGCAGAGGTGTATTTCGGATGACCGAACCCATGTTGTCCGTCCATGATCTGACCGTTGCCTATGGGCAGGTGCAGGTGCTGTTCGGCGTCGGTTTCGCGGTGCCGCGCGGGTCGGTCACCACGCTGATCGGCGCCAACGGGGCCGGCAAGACCACGATCATGAAGACCCTTGCCGGCATGGTGGCCCCCCGCAGCGGCACCATCCTGTTCGAAGGGCGTGACATTGCCCATCTGCCCAGCCACGACCGGGTGGATGGCGGGCTGGCGCTGATCCCCGAAGGGCGGCTGGTGTTCGGCGGCATGACGGTGGAACAGAACCTGCGGCTGGGCGCCATTGCCCCATCCGCCCGCGCCGGCCACGATGAAATGCTGTCCGAGGTTTACCGCCGCTTTCCCCGGCTGGAGGAACGCCGACACCAGCGCGCGGGCCTGATGTCGGGGGGCGAACAGCAGATGCTGGCGCTGGGGCGCGGCCTGATGGCGCGGCCCCGGCTGATCCTGATGGATGAACCGACGCTGGGCCTTGCCCCGGTGATGGTGAAGAAAGTCTTTGAAACCATCGCCGAGCTGCGCGCGGCCGGTTTCACCATCCTTCTGGCCGAACAGAACGCCCGTGTGGCGCTGGAACTGGCCGACCATGCCTATCTGCTTGAAAACGGCCGCATCGCCATGACGGGGACGGGGGCCGACATGCTCGCCTCGCCCGAGGTGCGGCGCGCCTATCTGGGGATGTGATCCATGCGTTTCGTTGCGATCTTCTTCGATGACGTCCAGCCGCGCGACATCGACCCCGCGCTGACCCGCGCGCATTTCGATTATCTTGCGCAGCACCGCGACCGCATCACCGAGGCGGGCGGCCTGCGCCCTGGCCCGGAGGCGCCGTTCTGCGGCTCGCTCTGGGTGATCGAGGCCGACACCCTGGCCGAGGCCCGCGCGCTGGCCGATGGCGATCCCTATTGCACCGCAGGCCTGCGGCCCGACATCCGCGTCCTGCAATGGAACCGGGCGCCCCTGCCCACCAACTGACCCACAGGAGAGACCCATGACCACCCCCGATGGCACCCAGGTGATGATCCTTACCCCCAAGGCGACCAGCATCGCCAAACAGGGGATGCCCGCCTTCTTCGGCGTCTCGCAAAACAGCACCGGGGCACAGCACCTGTCGCTGAACCTGACGGCCTTTGGCCCCGGCGGGCGTGCGAAAACGCATTTCCACCGCGATTATGAAACCGCGATCTATACCGTCTCGGGCGCCATCGTGCTGCTTTACGGCAACAAGCTGGAACACGAGGCGCTGATGCTGCCCGGCAGCTTCACCTATATCCCGCCCGAAGTGCCGCATATCGCCTTCAACCTGTCGCTGACCGAACCCGCCACCGCCGTCACCGCCCGCAACGATGCGCGCGAGCAGGAAAACGTGGTGCTGACGCCCGATTTGGACGGGCCGTGGCTGGACGAGCGGATTGCCAAGCGCCGGGCAGAGGGCTGAGCCATGAAGGTCATCATTGCCGGGGGCGGGATCGGCGGTCTGACCGCCGCGCTGTTCCTTCACAAGGCCGGGGTCGCCTGCAAGGTCTATGAAAAGGTGCCGGACATCCAGCACCTTGGCGTGGGCATCACCTTGTTGCCCCATGCCGTCAAGGCGCTGGACGAAATCGGGCTGATGGAACCGCTGGACCGTCTGGGCGTGCGCACCGACCGGATGATCTTTCGCACCCGGGGCGGGCAGGCAGTCTGGGACGCGCCGCGCGGGCTGAAGGCGGGCTATGACGTGCCGCAGATCACCGCCCACCGCGCCGACATCCACAAGGTGCTGCTGGAGGCGGTGGCCGAACGGATGCCGGCAGGCACCGTCACGCTGGATGCAGCCTTCGAGACGGTCGAGGACACGGCGGATGGCGTCATCGCCACCTTCCGCCGGGCCGACGGGTCCACCTTTACCGATACGGGCGATGTGCTGGTCGGCGCCGATGGCATCCATTCCGCCGTGCGCCGCCATCTAAACCCAGAAGAGGGGGCACCGCGCTGGTCGGGGCTGTTCCTGTGGCGCGGCTCGGTCGACTGGCCGCCGGTGCTCGACGGGCATACGATCATCAATTCGGGCGGGATGACGCGCAAGTTCATCTTCTACCCGATCGGGCCTGGCAAGACACCGGGCACCCAGCTGATGAACTGGGCCTGCGTGATCCGCGCCGCCGAACCCGGCAGCCCCACCCCCGGCCGCGAGGACTGGGACCGCGAGGCCAAGGCCGAGGTGCTGCACCCGATCCTGCGCGATTTCACCGTGCCGGAAACCGACATCCGCGCCATGATCGACGCAACCCCGGTGTTCTGGGATTTCCCGATGTGCGACCGCGACCCGCTGACCAGCTGGACCCGCGGCCGCGTCACGCTGCTGGGCGATGCGGCGCATCCGATGTATCCGTTCGGGGCCAATGGCTCGGCCCAGGCGATCCTCGATGCGCGGGCCCTGGGCGAGATCTGCGGGCGCGGCGGCGATCCGGCGGCGGCGCTGATGGCCTATCAGGACGCCCGCCTTGGCCCGGTGAACGATGTGGTGGCCGGCAACCGCACCGGCGGGCCCGAGCGGGTGATCGACGAGGTCGAGGCCCGCATCCGCGACCTGCCGGGCCAGCGGTTCGACGATATCGAAACCGTGATGCCCTATGCCGAACGCGAGGCGATCGTGAACGGCTATTCCCGCCTTGCAGGCTTTGCCAGGGAACAGGTCAGCTGACCCATCGGGGCGCCGGATCAGGCGCCCCCTTCTTGCGGCATGGCCCGCTGCGTCGCCATCAACCTCTGTGCGGGTGCGCTGAACATCCCAAGGTCTCGCGCGCCCCGCACCCGACAAACGCCCTGGCCATGCGCGCCGTCCTCGTCCCTTTCGCCTTGATCCAAATATCCTCGGGGGTGAATTGGCCGTCAGGCCAAGAGGGGGCAGAAGGCCCCCTTTCTTTCCGCAGGATCACCGCCCCGGCGCTGCCGCCACGATATTGCCGATCAGGCAGGCCGTCGTCACCGGCCCCACCCCGTCCGGCACCGCCGAGACCAGCGCCGCATGGCCCAGCAGTGCTGCCATGTCCGCATCCCCGACCAGCCCGCGCGCCGTGCGGATGATCGCCAGATCCAGCACCCGCCCGCCTGGTGCGACATGATCGCGGCCGATCAGCCCGGCAACGCCGGCCGCCGTCACGATCAGATCGGCCGCGCGCGTATGCGCTGCCATATCGCGGGTCGCGACATGGCACAGCGTGACCGTCGCCCCCGCATCGGCCAGCAGCATCGCCAGCGGTCGCCCGATCAGCCGCGAGGCCCCGACCAGCGCAATCTCGGCCCCGCGCAGATCGCCCAGGATCTCGCGGGCGCACAGCAGGCTGGCCTGTGCTGTCGCAGGCGCGCGGGCCGCAGGATCGCCCAGCAGCACGGCGCCCGCGTTCAAGGGGTGCAGCCCGTCGGCATCCTTGGCCGGGCCGATGATCGCCGCGGCGCGCTCGGGCGTCAGGCCCGCGGGCAGGGGATAGAGCGTCATCACCGCGTCAATGCCCGGATCCGCCGCCAGCGCGGCCAGCTGCGCCGCAGGATCGGCGCCCCAGCCGATCGCCCGGATCTCGACCCCGGCCTCGGCCGCCATCGCCTGTTGCCGGGCCAGATAGGCGGCGGCGGGGGCATTGCCGGGGTCCAGCAGGCTGGCGCAGACCGGCGCGCGCCCCAGCGCCTTCACCTGGCTGCGCGTTCTGGCCTGCACCTGCGCGGCAAGCGCAAAGCCGGTGAACACCTCGGTCATTGCAGCGCCCCGCCCAGTTCCGCCGCGCCCGCCTGCATGCGCGGCGCGATGCGGCCGGCGATCTCGGCCGCCTCATGGCCATGGGCCGGAAAGATGATCGAGATCGCCCCCGTCACGCGCTGCATCCCGTCGAACACCGGCACGGCCAGCGAGGCAACGCCATCGACATATTCGCCATCCGACAGGCAATAGCCCAGCCGCCGGCAGTCAGCCAGAATCCCCGCCAGCCGCGCGGCATCGGTTTCGGTCCGGGGCGTATGGGCGGCGGGGGGCAGGCGGGCGAGCAGCGTGGCGCGCTCGACCTCGGGCAGATAGGCCAGGATCACCCGCCCCGCCGCCGTCGGGAGCAAGGGCACCCGCGAGCCCACCGTCACCATGTTCAGCGTGAAGCGCGAGGGCAGGAAGGCATGGGCGACATAGACCGCCTCGGTCTCGTCCAGCATGGCAAAGGATGTCGACTCGCCGATTTCCTCGGCCAGTCGGCGCAGGATCGGGTGAACGATCTGCGGCAGGCTGCGCCCCTCGATGAAGCCGCGGATCAGGCGCAGCACATGGGGGGTCAGCTCGTATTGCCCCCGGTCGGCGCGGGCATAGCCCTTTTTCTCCAGCGTGCGGACAAGGCGACGGGTGACGGCGCGGTTCAGCCCGGTCTTGGCCGCCAGTTCCGACACTGACAGGCGCCGGTCGGCCCCGGCAAAGGCCTCGATCACGTCAAGGCCCTTGGCAAAGGTCAGCGAGACTTCCTTGTCGTCATCGGGGATCGGTTCAGCCATGGCGCGCCGCCGCGTCGATCAGGTTGCGCAGCAGCATGGCGCGGGTCAGCGCGCCGACCGACCCATGCGGCGGGGTGACATGGCCTGCGACCTGCGCCACATCCCCGGCAAGGTCCGACACCATCTGGCCACCGGCATAGCTGATCCCAACGCCAACGGCGGCAGCGCCAGGGCGGATCATGTCGGCGCGGATCAGATCGGGCTGCCCGGCGGCCGCGATCACCACATCGGCCTGACAGGTCAGCGCCGCCAGATCGGGCGTTGCGGAATGCGCCAGCGTCACCGTGGCATCGACGCCCCGCGCCGCCAGCATCAGCGCCAGCGGCCGCCCGACCAGCAGCCCGCGCCCGACGATCACCACATGCCGCCCGGCCAGCGCGACACCATAGCCTTGCAGCAGCGCCAGCACGGCCGCAGGGGTGCAGGGCACATGGCCCGGCAGCCCCGCGACCATCCGGCCCAGGTTTTCCGGCGACAGACCGTCGATGTCCTTGCCCGGTGCGATGGCGGCGGCGATGGCCCGCTCGTCATGCCCGTCCGGCAGCGGGAACTGGACAAAGAACCCGTCAACCGCCGGATCGGCGTTCAGCCGCGCCACCTCGGCCAGCAGGGCGGGCGCAGGGGTATCGGCGGGCAGGGCGATCAGGTCAGCCTGAATGCCCAGTTCCACGCAATCGGCATGTTTGCGCGCGATATAGGATTGGCTGGCCGGGTTGTCCCCGACCAGCACGGTGGCCATGCGCGGTGGGCGGGGCAGGCGCGCGACTTGCCCCGCCATGGTGCGGCGCAGGGTCGCGGCCAGCGCATCGCCATCCAGCAGCACGGCCGTCATGTCACTTCAGCCCGATTGCAGGGTCGATGAAGCGGTTGGTCACCACATCTTCGGGCTTGACATCGGGGTTGGAGCGCTCGTCCAGCCAGGGTTTGACGATGTCATACATCGCCTTGACCTGATCCATGTCGAAATCGCCCAGCGTGGCATTCGGGCCATTGCCGACGATGCCGCGTTCCTTCTGCGCCTTGGCCGAGAATTCGTTCAGCTCCAGCGAGGTTTTCCACCAGCTGGTGGCGAAACCGCCAGCGTTGAAGTCGTAGATCAGCTTGTTCACCGCAGCCGGGTCGGTGATGTAATCGATCTCGGCCTGTTGCAGGATCGGCACCAGCTTGGTCAGGCAGGGCGCCAGCTCGTCCAGCCGGTGATTGGCCACCGCCAGCATCCCGGTATAGGTCGGATAGCCCAGCTCGTTCACCGTGACGGCGTCGATCGGCTTGCCCCAGTTGTTGCCGTGGCTGAACTTGTAGACCTCGGAGGTGACAAAACCCTGGTTCAGCCAGGTGCCGTTGTTGGTGACGAAATTCTCGCCATCGCCGCGATAGCCCTCGACGAAGACATCCTTGGGCACGCCCGAGTTGACCAGATAAAGCCCGAAGGTCCGGGTGATGGTGGACACATAGATCATCCCCTTGCCGCTGGCGGCAAAGGCTTTCAGATCGTCGATGGAATGGAACCCTTCGGGATAGGTGCCCACATCCCAGAACAGGCCCGAAGGCGCCTTGTCCAGCGCGGTGAACACGCCCGTGACCGGGAAGCGCTTGGAAAAGATGAAGGCGTTGTCGAGTTCCTGAAAGCCCAGATGCGGGGTGACGCCGGCCTTGGAATTGCCGTTGAACAGCGCCGAATAGGCGGTTTCGCCATCGCCCAGGCCAATGTTGCCGCCACCTTCCAGGATCACAAGGTCGATCCCGGTCGATCCCAGCGGGCCGGAATAGCGGCCGGCTTCCATCTTTCCGCCAGGTCCGATCAGCTGATATAGCCCGCCATGTTCGGCCTGCGCCAGCCAGTCCTTTTGAATGTAGAACGGGCTGGGGCACACGTCGGCCAGCGGGGTGGTATAGCGTTCGGCGGCGGTGCCCTGGGCAAGGGCAGGCAGCGCGGCAAGCGCGGTCGTCGTGGCAGCGACGGCGCGGATCAGACCTTTGATCATGGCGGTTCCCTGTGGTTCTTGGAGGAGGAGGCGGCAGGTTCGGGGCAGCTCAGCCCCGGCGGGCGGCACTTTCATGCCAGCTTGCGAACAGGCGGTTTCCCGCCCAGGTGAAGACCAGGTACACCGTTATCGACAACGCCGAAGATGCGATCAGTGCGGCATACATCTGCTCGTACTTGAAGTCGGTCTTGGCGTTGATCAGCATTTGCCCCAGCCCGCCCTTGCCCGCAAGGAAGAACAGCTCCGACGTGACCGCGCCGATGATCGCCATGCCGGTCGAGATGCGGAACCCCGCAAACAGCGCCGGCGCGGCCGAAGGCAGGCCCGCCTTCCACAGCATCGCCCACCAACTGGCGCCTTGCAGCCGGAACAGGTTCAAGATGCCCCGGTCGAGGCTTTTGAGCCCCAGAAGCAGCGTGGTGGGAAAGGCGAAAAAGGTGAACAGCGCCACGATCAGCACCTTGGGCATGAAGCCAAAGCCAAGCGCGCTCTGGATCAGGGGGATGATCGCCAGGATCGGAATGGATTGCAGCGCCACCAGATAGGGGAACACCGCCCGTTCCATGACGTGAAAGCGGAACATCACGATCCCGATCGCCATGCCCAGCGGGATCGACACGCAAAGGCCGGTGACCGCGATGGTGATGGTGACAAGGCTGCGGTTCCACAATTCGGCCAGCACCTCGGGGCGCGACAGGGCCTGTGCCCACAGATCGCCGGCCGAGGGCATCAGGAACTGCCGGTGCGGCGGCAGGTTCCAGCGCGTCCAGGCATAAAGCCCCAGCAGCATCAGGCCCATCAGCACAGGCGGCAGCATCAGCGCCACAAAGGCGCGCAGCGGCCCCGGCGGCTGTTCCACCGGCACCGGGGCAAAGCGTTCGGGGTTGATCCGGGGGGCGCGGGACATGGTCATTCCTCGATCGCGCGGCGCAGGGCGACCGAAACCTCGCCCGCAAGGCGGGTGAATTCGGGATCATAGCGCAGCTCGGGCGTGCGGGGCCAGGCAAAGGGGATGTCGAATTCGGCGATGATCCGGCCGGGGCGGCGGCTCATCACGACGACGCGGGATGACAGATAGACCGCCTCGGGGATCGAATGGGTGATGAAAAGGCCGGTGAACCCCTTGCGCAGGTAAAGGGCGATCAGCTCGTCGATCAGCCGCTCGCGGGTGATTTCGTCCAGCGCGCCAAAGGGTTCGTCGAACATGAACACGCCGGGGTTCAGCGCCAGCGAGCGCGCCAGCGCGGCGCGCATCCGCATCCCGCCCGAAAGCCGTTTGGGATAGTGGTTTTCAAACCCCTTGAGCCCGACCAGCTCGATCTGGTCCATCGCGATGCGGCGGCGTTCTGCGGCCGGCACCCCGCGCAGTTCCATCAGCAGTTCCACATTGGGCAGCACCGTGCGCCAGGGCAGAAGCGTGGCATCCTGAAACGTATAGCCAAGGTTTGACCGATCCACCCAGATCTCGCCCCCGGTGTGGGTTTCCAGCCCCGAGGCAAGTTTGAGCAGCGTGGACTTGCCACAGCCCGACGGGCCCACGACCGAGACGAATTCCCCTGCCGCAATGCGCAGATCCACCCCGTCCAGCGCAAGGGTGCCATCGGGATACTGCATCGACACCTTGTCGAAACTCAACGCAGCGGCGGGGCTGGAGGCAGTGGACATGCGCGGCCTTTCAGAATTTCAACATCGCGGCGCGGACGCGGGCGACATAGGCCTCGGTCTGGGCGCGGGTGACGTTGTTCATGTCATATAGGGCATGATAGCTGACCTTTACCATGGGGTGGCAGCAGACCCGCAAAAAGCGCGTGGCATTGCGGCGCGGCGCATCGCCCAGAAACCACGCCCGCCAGCGTTTCGATCCATAGGTCGTCACGGTCGCCAGCTTGCGGATGTTCTGAAGGCCGGGCGAGAGCTGCCCATCGCGCATCTTGAAGGACACATCGGGCAGGAACACCTTGTCGAAATACCCTTTCAGGATCGCCGGCCAGCCGAAATTCCACACCGGATGGCACAGCACCACCGCATCGCAGCTTTCCAGCCGGCGGACGTAGTCATCGACCTTGGCGCGATTCGCCGGCACGTCGTGATAGCTGTCGCGATCCTCGCGGGTCAGCACAGGGTCAAAGCCTTCGGCATAAAGGTCAAGGTCGTCGACCTCGTGCCCGGCCTCGGTCAGCGCCTGAACCACGGTGCGGTGCAGCTCGGCATTCAGGCTGTCGGGCTGCGGATGGGCGTAGATGACATGCACCTTCATCGGGTCATACTCATTCGGTGAACAGGAAATTCTTGCCGCTGTCGGGTGTCCAGTCGGGGTGGGTCCAGGCGATCATCTTGCCGGGGTTCATCAGGCCCAGCGGGTCGGTCTGGCGCTTGAATTCCAGCTGGGAAATGTCGGTGCGCTTCATCCCGCCTTCTTCCAGCGTGACGCGGTGCGGGTTGAAGACGGTGATCGGAAAGTCGGTTTCCAGAATGCGGACCAGGTCCTCCAGCCGTTCCTCGGTGGTAAAGCGCACGATGGGCATGGCAACCGGGCTGACAACGCCGTTGAACCGGGTGTATTCGCAATGCAGCATCAGCTCGTCGCCAAAGCGGGCGTCCAGCGCGGCGATGGTGTCGGCCATGCTCTCGCGCGGGAACATCATCTGCAGATAGGTCAGCGACGGGTCGATCCGGATCGCGCGCAAGGTGGTGTGGTTCCAGGCCATCTCGAACAGCGCGGGCAGGCGGTCTGCCGGATCGGCCCGGTCGGCGCGATAGGAGATGTCCGCCCCCGGCCAGGCGGCGACGCGGGCCTCCAGCGTCGGCAGATCGTGGCGCGCGACCATCAGCGCGATCACGCCTTTGCCGGTGCCGGCATGGGGGCGATAGCGCTGAAAGAACAACTCGGGCACCGGCGGGGCAAAGGTCGACAGCATCCGCAGCAGCAGCGATTCCCCAAGCTCGATCGCCAGCAGGTTGGCCGAGATGAAATCGGGGGTCGTGACCATGACATCCACCCAATCGCCCGCCGGGTCCACCGGCAGCTCGATTTCGGTCATCACGCCGTTGACGCCATAGGCATGGGCGGCCTTGTGGATGTCGTGCCCGGTCAGGTCCAGCACGCGCGGGGTTTCCTCCATCGTCACCAGCCGGACGCGGCGGATGTTGGCGGGGTTGCGCAGCCCGCCCCAGCGGATCGCGCCGACACCGGAGGATCCGCCCGCGATGAAGCCGCCGATGGTTGCCGTGGCGGTGGTCGAAGGGAACAGCCGGATCTCGCGCCCGTTGTCTCTCAGGTGCCGCTCGATGTGCTCGATGATGGTGCCAGAACGGACGGTGACATGATCGTCCCCCAGATCGGAGATGCCGGTCAGGTGCTGCATGTGCAGCACCACGCCGCCGTTCAGCGGCATGGCCTGGCCGTAATTCCCGGTGCCGCCGCCCCGCACCGTCACCGGCACCTTGTGGCGATAGCAGGCGGCCAGCACGCGGATCACCTCGGCCTCGTCCCGGGGCGAGACGACCAGATCGGCAGTGAACCCGTCCAGCTGGCGTTTCAGGATCGGGGAATACCAGTAGAAATCGCGGCTCTTCGCCTTGAGGACCGAGGGGCGGTCATCCATCTCGATCCCGTCAAGGTCGGCCTTCAGCTGGGTCAGGTCCATGCGGGGGCTCCGTCCAGGGGGTGGCCTGCACGCAGGACCAGCCGGTTTTCATGGGCGCGCGACATCAGGTCGGTCCAGTCGCGGGCGTCAAAGACGATCAGATCGGCCGGGGCGCCGGGGGCGATG
Organism: Gemmobacter nectariphilus DSM 15620; assembly: GCF_000429765.1. GTDB lineage: Bacteria > Pseudomonadota > Alphaproteobacteria > Rhodobacterales > Rhodobacteraceae > Wagnerdoeblera > Wagnerdoeblera nectariphila. The sequence continues at coordinate 147,051 of NZ_AUCM01000004.1, forward strand.
ATGCCTGCCTCCAGCCCCATGACCTGGCCTGCGCGGGCGGCGATGGCGGGCAGCCAGTCCTGCGGCGCGGCTTCCAGCTGCAGGGTCAGCACGGCCTGGCGGAACACCTCCCACAGGTCATAGGCGCCATAGGGGTAGAAGGCATCGCGCACATTGTCGGATGCAAAGCCGACCGGCACCCCAAGCGCGGCCAGTTCCTGCACCATGGTCATGCCGCGCAGGCGCGGGCTGGTGCCGGGGGCGCGGTCCATCAGAAAGGCGTTGGTCAGCGGCAGGGCGATCACCCGCACCCCGGCCCGCGCCATCCGCTCGGCCAGTGCCAGCGCGCGGGGGCGGTCCATGGCGGACAGGGCGCAGCAATGACCCAGCGTGACCGGGCGGTCAAAGCCGGTGCGGGCGATGGCGTCCAGCACGGTGGCGATGCCTTGTGCGTTGGGATCAAGGCATTCATCGACGTGGAAATCCACCGCCAGCCCGGCGTGGCCCGCATGGATCAGAAAGGCATCGACTGCGGCCGGATCGCAGCCTTCGGCCGGGATATAGCCCCCCGCCAGCCCGCCCCGCGCCGCGATCTGGGCACAGCGGGTGGCAAAGCCGGGCTCGAGTGCGCGGTCGATGCGCATCAGCGCGACCGGCTCCAGCACCATGCGGCCCTGCCAGCGGGCCTGCATCTGGGCCAACGCCTGCCAGGCGGGGCTGTCATCGGGCGCGGTCATGCTGTCGAGATGTGTGCGCAGGGCGACGGTGCCTTGCCGCCAGGCCATGCCGATGGCGCGGTCCATGCGGGCGGTCAGATCCGCCGCCGTGCGGTTGGGCGCATCGGCCATGGCAAGGCCCACCGCCTCGGCCAGACCCGAACGGGCAAAGCCGGTGCGCTGGACGGTCAGGGTCTTGTCCAGATGGACATGGGCGTCGATCAGGCCGGGCAGGGTGATCCGCCCGCCCATGTCGCGCACCTGCTGCGCCGGGCCAGGCTGGGCGATCCGGCCATCGGTGATCGCCAGATCCATGCGCATCAGCCCGTCGCCCAGATCGGTGCCCGGCAGCCCCTGGCACAGGGCCGAAGGCAGCACGACATTGCGCAGCACCAGATCGGCGCGCGTCCTCACCTCGGGGGCGTCGGTCATGCCAGACGCGCGGGCAGCGGGCAGGCCGATACCTCATCCAGCAGCAGGCCAAAGCGTTGCGCCGCATGATCCGCGATCCGTGCGCCCAGCTCGGCCGTGGCACCGCGCGCATCGCCCGCGGCGCCTTCGGGGTGCAGATCCTCGGACCGCCAGCCCATGCTGACCAGCCCCAGCATCCGCAGCACCTGATTGTTCTGCGCGATGTCGGCCGAGGCCGGGCGGAAGTATTTCGCCTGGGTCATATCCACCAGATCGGGGCGGAAATGCAGCATGGCCGCCGTTTCGACCAAGCCGCCGTGGATCCCCTCGGCCTGTTCCTGGGCCGAGACCGCGCCTTCGGGAAAGCCCATCGAGACCCAGCCGGCGGTGGCCACCAGCATGTCATGCTTCAGCCGCAGGCTGCGGGCCAGCATCTGCAGCACCGGCACATTGCCGCCATGGGCGTTCAGGCAGACCAGCCGCCGGATGCCCGCCCGCGCGACCGAGGCGCCGATCTGTTCCAGCACCGCCAGCAGCGTGGGGCCATCCAGCGTCAGCGTGCCGGGAAAGCCGATGTGTTCATCGGATTTCGCCACCGCGATGGTGGGCAGCACCAGCACGGGGGCGGTTGCCGCCGTGGCAGCGCAGCGGGCCATGTTCTCGGCCAGCGTCGTATCGGTGGATACCGGCAGATGCGGCCCGTGCTGTTCGGTGGCCCCGACCGGCAGCAAGGCAACGGTGCGGTCCTTGTCCAGCGCGGCAAAGTCGGTGGTGTGCAGGTCGGACCAGTAACGGTATGGCATGGGATGTGTCCGATTATCGAGCAGGTGTTCGCATTGTGATCAGGGTGGCTGCCCTTGCCGCCATTGGCCAGACCGCGAAAGCGCGGCCTTGGCAAAAATGCCGCAGCGCCGCATCGTTGCACAACAATGCGGCGCTCTGCCTGCGCAGCGGGCGGGTCTGGGGTGGATCGGGGCGAATCCCCGGCTGTCAGGACCGGGCGGCCAGCAGCTCGATTTCCACCTTGAATTCGGGCCGGGTAAAGCCGCTGACGATCATCAGGGTCGAGGCCGGGGCAGGTTGCCCGAACAGCCGGTCGCGCACCGCCATATAGGGCGCCATATGGGCGCGGTCGGTGACATAGGCGTTGATGCGCACCACATCGGCCAGCGTCATGCCGGCCTCGGCCAGAATGGCGGCGCCATTGGCGAAACAGATCTCGGCCTGCGCGCCGGCATCTTCGGGAACCAGCCCCTCGGGGGAAATCGCCAGCTGGCCCGAACACAGGACCAGCCGGGCGCCGGCGGCGATTTCCACGCCGTGGCTATAGGCGGCCAGCGGCCGGGCGATGGTGGCGGGCAGCAGGTGGTGCAAGGTCATGGGGCCTCCGGGTCAGGGGATGCCCCAAGGCTTCCACGGCTTGCGCGGCAGGGCAAGCGCCTCAGCCGACGCGGTTGCCCTGAACCCACAGCCCGCGCACCGCGCCTGCGGTGCCGATCCGCGCAACGCGCACCACATCGGCGCGCGCACCGGGCACCAGATGGCCCCGGTCGGCCAGCCCTGTCGCCTCGGCCGGGGCGGCGGTCACGGTGGCGATGCCGCGCGCCATGTTGCCCCACAGATCGCCCAGCATCAGCGCCGCCGACAACAGCGACGAGGGCACATAGTCCGACGACAGGATGTCCAGCAGATCAAGGCCCGCCAGGTCCGCCGCAGCCACATTGCCCGAATGCGAGCCGCCCCGGATCAGGTTCGGCGCCCCCATCATCACGCGAATGCCCTCTGCGCGGCAGGCCGCTGCGGCGTCGACCGTGGTGGGGAATTCGGCGAAATGCACGCCATGCACCTTCGAGGTCGTGACCTGGTCGGCCGTGGTATCGTCATGGCTGGCCAGCACCGCGCCATAGCGGCGCGCCTCGGCCACGGCCGTTGCCTCGTGCAGATCGCCCACACGGGCGCGCAGGGCCTGCTGACTGGCGACGTGGTCAAGAAAGGCCTCGTCCGACAGGCCGCGCTTGCCCATGACATATTCACGCAGCTTGCTCAGGTCGCGGAACTGGCGCTGGCCGGGGGTATGGTCCATCAGGCTGACGATGCCCACCCGGTCCTCGGGGCCGAACTTGGCCATTTCCTCGACCAGCGTTTCGGAACAGATCTCGGCCCGCAGGTGCAGAAAATGGCTGATCCGCAACACGCCGCGCGCCCGCAGGTCCAGGATTTCACTGGCCACGGCGCGGGCGTATTCGCCATACCCCGCGTTGGTGTTGGAAAAGATCGAGCCCACGCGCAGCGCATCGAACACCGTGGTGATGCCGACGCTGGCCAGTTCGGCATCATGGGCGACAATCGCCGACATATGCGGCCAGTTCACCTTGGGGCGCGGCTGCATGTGGCGTTCCAGATTGTCGGTATGCAGCTCGATCAGCCCCGGCATCACCAGATCGCCGCCGCAGTCGATGGCATCCGCAGGCACCGCCGTGCCATGGTCGATTGCCGCGATGCGCCCGCCGGACAGGCGGACCGAGCCGCGGATCACCTCGTCCGGCAGCACGATCTGGGCATTGGCAAGGATGGTATCGGTCATGTCAGGTCGTCCTGTCTTGCAGTCGTTGGCGCGGATCGGCTGAATGGCAGCGGCCTGTCACAACCGTGTGACAGTCGACCGCTAAGGCCACGCCATGGAACAGATGAAACGGTATGCCGTGTATTATGCCCCGCCGGCCGGGGAATTCTGGGACCGCGCAAGCCACTGGCTGGGCTGGGATGCGGTCCGCGGTCAGGCCGTGGTGCCGCCCGATCTGGGGCTGGATGCGGCCGCGATCACCCGCGATCCGCGCAAATACGGCTTTCACGGCACCATCAAGCCGCCCTTCCGGCTGGCCGATGGCGTCGATCTGGCCGCGCTGCACGATGCCATGGCCGATCTGTGTGCCCGGCTGGCGCCGGTCGAGCTGCCGGGGCTGCGGCTGAAGAACCTTGACGGTTTCCTTGCGCTGGTTCCGGATGGCGATGCCGCCGCGCTGCGCGCCCTGGCAGCCGCGGTCGTCGAAGGGCTGGACGCGCTGCGCGCCCCCCTGACCGCGGACGAGATTGCCCGCCGCCGTCCCGAGCGGCTGAGCCTGCGCCAGCGCGAGCTGCTCTATCGCTGGGGCTATCCCTATGTGATGGAGGAATTCCGCTTTCACCTGACGCTGACCGACCGCCTTGCCGGGGCGCAGGCCGCACAGGCCGCGACCACGCTGGAGGCGCATTTCGCCCCCGTGCTGCCGCGCCCCTTCCGGGTTGCCGACCTGTGCCTCTTTGGCGAGGCGATGGACGGGCGCTTTTACCTGCTGCACCGCTACACCCTTTCCGGCTGAAGCGCGGCCATGAAGCGGGCCAGCCCCATCTCGGGGCTGGCATCGTTGTGCACCACGGCCACATCCAGCCCGTCGGGCAGCGCAAAACCCGCCCGCGCCAGCCGCGCGGCCTGATCGGCACCGCTTTCACGCGCCCTCCCGGCCAGCCGGGCCGCCAGCACCTCGGGCGGCGCCGTCACCAGCACGACGCGCAAGCCGGGAAACTGCGCTGCCGCCGTGGCCAGCACCGCGCGCGAGGCGTTGAACAGCACGATGCCGTTGCCCGCCAGTTCCGCCGCCGGAATGCCATAGCCCAGCCCATGCGCCCGCCAGTGCAGCGCGAAATCGCCCGCCTCGGCCCGGGCGACAAAGACCGCCTCGCTGACGCCTTCAAAGTCTTCGCCCCCCGCCTCGGCCGGCCGGGTGATCACGCGCCGCGCGGCCCGGATGCGCGGATCGGCGGCACAGGCCGCCGCCATCAGCGTATCCTTGCCCGCCCCGGATGGCCCGACGACCGCGACCAGCCTCATGCCGCCCTCGCCGGGGTAAAGGCGGTCACATCGACCAGCCGGTCGCAGACCCGCTCGCGCGCGGCCTCATCGTGAAAGATCCCCAGGATCGCGGCGCCGCGCGCCTTGGCCTCTTCGATCAGCGACAGGACCACCTCGCGGTTGGCCGCGTCCAGACTGGCCGTCGGCTCGTCCAGCAACAGCGCCGGATAGCCATGGGCAAAGCCGCGCGCGATGTTCACCCGCTGCTGTTCCCCGCCCGAAAACGTGGTGGGCGAGAGGGACCACAGCCGCTCGGGGATGTTCAGCCGCGCCAGCAGACTGGCCGCCCGTGCCCGTGCCTCGTCGGGCGGAACGCCCAGCACCAGCAGCGGCTCGGCCACCACCTCGATGGTCGGCACACGCGGCACCACGCGCAGGAACTGGCTGACATAGCCCAGGGTTGCCCGGCGCAGCGCGACGATCTCGCGCGGCTGGGCGGTCACCACATCAAGACCGTCCACCAGGATCGACCCGCCCGCCGCCAGATAGTTGCCATAGACCATCCGCATCAGCGTCGACTTGCCCGCCCCCGACTGGCCGACCAGCCCGACACATTCGCCCCGCGCCACCGACAGCGCGGCCCCGGCCATCACCGGAATGACTGCGCTGCCCTGATTGTGCAGGGTGAAGCTTTTGGAAAGATTGGAAATCTCGATCATCGCCTACACCTGAAGGACAGAGGAAACCAGAAGCTGGGTATAGGCGTGCTGCGGATCGTCCAGCACCTGATCGGTCAGGCCGGTTTCCACCACACGGCCCGATTTCATCACCATCAGCCGGTCTGCAAGCAGCCGCACCACCGCCAGATCATGCGTGACGATCACCACCGACAGGCCCAGATCGCGCACCAGCCCGCGCAGCAGATCCAGCAGCCGTGCCTGCACACTGACATCAAGGCCCCCGGTCGGCTCGTCCATGAACACAAGGCGCGGCCCCGTCACCAGATTGCGCGCGATCTGCAAGCGCTGCTGCATCCCGCCGGAAAACGCGCTGGGGCGGTCGTCGATCCGCTCGGCGGCGATTTCCACCCGGCCCAGCCAGTCGGTGGCGGTGTCGCGGATCGCACCATAGTTGCGCGCGCCCACCGCCATCAGCCGCTCGCCCACATTGCCGCCTGCGCTGACCCCCATCCGCAGCCCGTCGCGCGGGTTCTGGTGGACATAGGCCCAGTCGCTGCGCAACAGCCGCCGCCGCTCGGCCTCGGACAAGGTCAGCACATCGGCGCCGTCGTATGCGATCCGCCCCAGATCGGGCCGCTGATGCCCGGCCAGACAGGACAGCAGCGTCGATTTGCCCGACCCGCTTTCCCCCACGATCCCCAGAACCTCGCCCGGCCACAGATCGAAAGACACATCCGCACAGCCGATCCGCGCCCCGTAACGCTTCGTCAGCCCATGAACCGAAAGCAGCGGCTGCGGCATCATCTTGCCAAAAATACCCAATTCCCCGGCCCCCATCACGCGACCCTCTCGGGCGAAAGCCGCCCCCGGTGCCCCTCGGCCTGGCGAGAGGCGCAATAATCGGTGTCGGAACAGACGAACATCCGGCTGCCCTGATCGTCGGTGATCACCTCGTCCAGATAGCTGCGGCCCGATCCGCACAGATCGCAGCAATGATCGGCCTTGGACGCGACAAAGGGATGATCCTCGAAATCCAGGCTCACCACCTCGCTATAGGGCGGCAGCGCATAGATCCGCGCCTCGCGGCCTGCGCCGAACAGCTGGATCGCGGGGTTGCCGCCCAGCCGGGGGTTGTCGAACTTCGGGATCGGCGAGGGGTCCATCACATAGCGCCCCTCGACCTTCACCGGATAGGCATAGCTGGTCGCGATCTCGCCATGGCGGGCGATGTCTTCATACAGCTTCACATGCATCAGGCCGTATTCCTCCAGCTCGTGCATCTTGCGCGTCTCGGTCTCGCGCGGCTCCAGAAACCGCAAGGGTTCCGGGATCGGCACCTGATAGACAAGGATCTGCCCTTCGGTCAGCGGCACTTCGGGAATGCGGTGGCGGGTCTGGATCACCGTCGCCTCGGCCGTGCGCTCTGTCACCTCGACGTTTGCTGTGCGCTGAAAGAACCGGCGGATCGACACTGCATTCGTGGTGTCATCGGCCCCCTGGTCGATCACCTTCAGCCGGTCGCCCGGCGTCAGGCAAGCCGCCGTCACCTGCACCCCGCCGGTGCCCCAGCCATAAGGCATCGGCATCTCGCGGCTGGCAAAGGGCACCTGATAGCCCGGCACCGCCAGCGCCTTGAGCAGCGCGCGCCGGATCATCCGTTTGGTCTGTTCGTCCAGATAGGCGAAGTTATAGTCCTTCACAGCAGCCCCCGTTGGGTCAATGCGGCCTCCAGCGCCGGTGGCGCCGTGAAATGGATGGCATCCATGCCAAAGGCGCGTGCGCCCAGCACGTTCCGTTCGCTGTCGTCGATGAACAGGCAGTCCTGTGCCGCCACGCCCGCGCGCTCGCAAAGCAGCGCAAAGATGCACGGATCGGGTTTCAGCACCCGCTCGATCCCGGAAACCACCGTCACGCCAAACGCATGGCCAAGGCGCGGGTGGCTGGCCAGCCCGATGGGCCAGGTCTGTGCCGACCAGTTGGTGATTGCGTGGACGCCATGTCCGCGCGCCGCAAGCCGGTCCAGCAGCGCCCAGCTTTCTTCGATCGCCTCGGGAATGCTCAGGGCATAGTCCGCCAGGTAGCCGGCAAAACGCGCCCGGTCCGACGGATCGGCGATTTCCTGTGCCAGGTCGGCAAAGGTCTCGCCAGCGTCCGCACGCAGGTTCAGCGTGGCAAAGTCGATCCGCGCCATGAAGGCGTCCACGGCGTCCCGCGTGCCAAGTGCGGGCAGAAAGGCCTGGTGGGCATCCCAGCGGATCAGCACATTGCCAATGTCGAAGACCACGTTCATTGCGCCGCCTCCTGCGCGGCCATCGCCTCGCGCCGCAGGCGGCGGACCAGCTCCAGCTCGGCCTGGAAATCGACGTAATGCGGCAGCTTGATATGCTCGAGGAACCCCGTCGCCTGGATGTTGTCGCAATGCGACAGCACGAATTCCTCGTCCTGCGCCGGCGCCCCGATGAAATCCTCGCCCAGTTCCTGCCAGCGCAGGGCACGGTCGACCAGGCTCATGGAAATCGCCTTGCGTTCCGACTGGCCCATGACCAGCCCATAGCCGCGGGTGAACTGCGGCGGCTCGGTTTTCGAGCCCTTGAACTGGTTGACCGTCTCGCATTCGGTCAGCTCGATCTCGCCGATTTCCACGGCAAAGCCCAGCTCGGGCAGATCGATCTCGACCGCCACGCGGCCAATGCGCAACTCGCCCACAAAGGCATGGGTGCGGCCATATCCGCGCTGCGTGGAATAGGCCAGCGACAGGGTGAACCCCTCGTCCGCCCGCGCCAGCGCCTGCAGCCGCAGCGCGCGGCTCGCCGGCAGCTCCAGCGGCTCGCGCGTCAGATCGCGCGGCGGGGTATCGTCGGGCAGGGCCTGTTCGATCAGCCCGTCGCGGTCCAGAAGGCCCGTGACATGGGGCACCGGCTCCGGCGCGCCCCCTGTGCGTTCCTCGTGGATGCTGGACGATGGTGCCTCGCCCTCGGCCATCAGCGAGAAATCCAGCAGCCGGTGGGTATAATCGAAGGTCGGCCCCAGGACCTGCCCGCCGGGCAGATCCTTGAAGGTTGCCGACACCCGCCGATCCACGGCCATCGCCGCCGTCTCGACCGGGCGCGAGGCGCCGACGCGCGGCAGCGTGGTGCGATAGGCGCGGATCAGGAACACGGCCTCGATCAGATCGCCCCGCGCCTGCTTGATCGCCAGCGCGGCCAGATCGGGATCATAAAGCGATCCCTCGGCCATCACCCGGTTCACCGCCAGCGCCATCTGTTCGCGGATCTGGGCGATGGACAGCTCGGGCACCGACAGATCGCCCCGCCGCTCCTCGGCCAGCCAGTCATGGGCGGCATCAATCGCGCGCTCACCCCCTTTGACGGCAACATACATCAGCGGTCCTCCACGCGGGTGCTGCGGGGCAGGGCGGCCAGCCGCTCGCCACAGGTCAGGATCGTGTCAAAGCCCAGCGGAAACAGCCGCCGGTTGGCCTGAAAGACCGCAGTCTCGGGCAGGCTCAGCCGCGCCTCGGTCTCGATGCCGGGGCCGGTCAGGCGCGGGCCATCGGCCTCCAGCCGGTCCATCTCGACGATCAGCGTGGCCGAACGATCGGGATAGGACGGCTCGCCAATGCGAAAGCGATCGACGGGGCACAGGTCATCCCAGCGCCCGACCGCGAATTGCGCGGCCTCGGCGGCCACCAGCGGCGCGCCGGTGTGAAAGGCGATCCAGCCCCGCACCGCCGCGCAATCCGCATCGCCCGCCAGATGCAGCGGCGTCGTGCTGTCGGTCAGCACCAGCAGCGCGACCCCGGCCGCCACCGACAGCGGCGCAGGCGGCTCGGCCCCCGCCACGGTGAAAATCCGGCCCGGCCGCGCCATTGCCTCCAGCAGGGCGCGAAAGGCCTCGGCGGACTGGATTGCGGGGTCGGCAAAGCCCCCGGTCAGAACGGCGCTCATTGGTCTTCCCCCCGCACCATGGTGAAGAATTCGACACGGGTGCCTGCCGCCTTGGCGGCGCGGGCCGCGCGGCGGGTGGCCTCTTCGGCGCGCAGCGCGGCCAGAACGGCGGCCTCCAGCGCCGCACCCCCGGCCGTCTGCATCATGGCATCGGCCAGCGCGGCACGCCGGGCATGGCCCTTGTCGCGGCCCTGCACGCAGGCATGGCCCACGGTGCCATCGGCCAGACGGACGGAACAGCGCGTCACCGTCATCTCGCCCAGGTTGAACGGCGCGCCAGTGCCGCCCGTGCGGCCTTGCACCATGACGGCGCCGATCTCGGGCGCGCGCAGATCGTCATGCGCCGGCAGATCCGGCATCAGCGCCGCCAGCCGCGCCGGCGGCGCCTTGGCAAGCACCGACATCCAGTCACGGCGCAGGTTTGGTTCGGTTTGGTGGGACATTCCGGCCTCGACAGCTTGCGGATTTGTCTAGCATACTATACAACTAGACAAATCAATACGCCGCACCGGGCCGCCCCACAAGCCCCCGCATCGTGAAACTTTGGTGACAGCATGGCCCGCGCCCCGATCTGGACCTCGATCGCCGACACGCTCTCGGCCGAAATCGCCCAAGGCCATTACCGCCCTGGCGAGCGCCTGCCGACCGAGACCGCGCTGGCCGCCCGCTTTGGCGTCAACCGCCATACCGTGCGCCATGCCCTGTCCGCGCTGGTCGAGGCAGGCACGATCCGCACAAGGCGCGGGGCAGGGGTTTTCGTGACCGCCCGCCCGACCGACTACCCGCTGGGCCGCCGGGTGCGGTTCCATCAGAACGTCACCGACTCGGGCCGCACCCCCTCGCGCCGCCTGACCCTGCTGGACACCCGCGCCGCCGATGCCAAAGAGGCCGAGGCCCTGCACCTCGCCCCCGGCGCCCCCGTTCACGTCGTCGAGGGTCTGTCCCTGGTTGATGGCCAGCCCGTCGCGGCCTTCCGGTCCGTGTTCGATGCCGCGCGGTTCCCCGATTTCCTGGTCCATATGCAGGACCTGCAGTCGATCACCGCCGCCCTCGCCGCCTGCGGGCTGGCCGATTATACCCGCGCCCAGACCCGGCTGACGGCAAAACTCGCACCGCCCGTGCTGGCGCTGGCGCTGGAACTGCCCGAAGGCGCGCCGCTCTTGCGCTCGGTCGCGGTGAACGTCGATGCGGGGGGGCGCCCGGTCGAATACGGCACCACCTGGTTTGCAGGCGACCGCGTCACCCTGACCGTCACGCCAGAAGGGACAGCCTGACGGCTGCCCCTTTGCCTTTTTCAAAAAACCCCGGGGGCGACGCCACACCCGCCACAGGCGCAAGGATGCCATGGGGCAGCGCCCCCTCGTGCCCCCCGCCTCAGGCGTATTTCGCGACGAAAGCCTCGGCGCCCAACCGGCGGAAATCGGGCAGCGCCTCGCGCAGACGCTCGTGGCTCCAGTCCCACCAGGCCAGGGCCATCAGCGCCTCGGCCACCTCGGGGGCGAACCGTCCCCGGATCGGCACGGCCGGGCAGCCGGCCACGATGACAAAGGGCGGCACATCGCGCGTCACCACCGCGCCCGAGGCGACGATCGCCCCCGCGCCAATGGTCACGTCGGGCTTGATGATCGCACCATGCCCGATCCAGCAATCGGGTCCCAGCACCGTGCGCCGCGCCGCACGGGCCGCGAAGAACGCGGCATCATCTTCGGCATCGTCCCAGTAATAGCTGGAGCGATACAGGAAATGGTGCTGCGCGGCGTTGCGATACGGGTGATCGGTCGGCCCGATCCGGGTCATCGCCGCGATGTTGGAAAACTTTCCGACCGTCGTGTTGGCAATATCCGCCAGCCGGTCGCAATAGGCATAGTCCCCGAAGTCCGAGTTCAGCACGCGGCTGCCCTCGCCCACCTCGCACCAAGCGCCGAAGGTAGAGTTTGCAACCTTGACGCCCGGATGCAGCAAGGGTTCGGTGGCAGACAGTTTGGGCATCATTCCCCCTTGATCAGCTTGCGGCGCAGCCAGCCCGACAGGCTGTCCATCGCCATGATCGTCAGCACGATCAGCACCATGTAATAGGCCACATCCTCCCAGTCCTTCTGGGTCTGGATCGCCTGGGTCAGAAGCAGCCCGATGCCGCCGCCGACAATCGCGCCGATCACCGTGGCGCCGCGGGTGTTGGATTCAAGGAAATACAGCACCTGGCTCAGCAGCACCGGCATCACCTGCGGGATCACGCCAAAGCGCGCCTGTTGCAGCGTGTTCGCGCCCGTCGAGCGGATGCCCTCGACCTGTTTCTCGTCGATGTTCTCCAGCGCCTCCGAGAACAGCTTGCCGAAACTGCCGGTATCGGTCAGCAGGATCGCCAGCGATCCGGTCATCGGGCCAGGGCCAAAGGCGCGGGCCAGGATGATCGTCCAGATCAGCCCGTCGACCCCGCGGATGAAATCAAACACCCGCCGCAGGCCAAAGCGCACCGCGCCCAGCGGCATCATGTTGCGCGCCGCAAGAAAGCCCAGTGGCAGCGCGACGATGGCCGCGCCAAAGGTGCCAAGGAAGGCCATCAGCACGGTCTCGAACATCGCCCAGGCCACATCGCCATGGCGCCAGACCCGGTTGGTCCAGACATCCTGCGCCATGGCCAGGATGTTCGGCTGATCGGCCCGCACCCGGTCCCCCCACAGCGCGCTTGCGGCAAGTTCGCCCCAGCTCATGTAGTGGAACGGGCTGTCGAGCGTGAACAGGAACATCTCCCAGCCGGGCTGATAGCGAAAGGTCTCGACCCGCGCACGGGTATAGGTAAAGCGGCCCGCATCGGTCGTCACCGTCACCCGGGTGTTCGAGGCATTGATCCAGTCCGGCAAGGGCTGCGGCGCGGTCAATGCCAGCGCGTTGCCATCGGGGCGAATGTCGACGGTGCCATAGCCGGGCACGACATAGCGCGCACCCTGATCGTCATAGGTGACGACATGCCCGCCCCCCAGATCGACCGTGGTGAGCCCCCCGGCCATCGTCACCCAGCCGGGCAGGCGGTCCGCAGGATAGACAGCCTTGGAATCGCCCTCGATCGAGACCGAAACCTCGCCCGATCGGTTGTCGCGCGTGACATGCGTCTTGTGCTGCCAGAAGTCCGACAGAAGGATCGCCGCATTGTCCAGCCGCGCGCGGGCGGCCAGGCCAGGCAGATCGAAGGCGACCGCAGCATACAGCAGATAGGCCAGGATCAGCGCAGGCACCGCAAACGAAAGCATCCGGCGGCGGGCGAAACGGATGGTGACGGTGGCGGCCAGATCGGGGGCAAGCGTTGCGGTGGTCATGGGATCAGCCTTTCACCAGACGGTGGCGCGCGTGGTCGGACAGCCGGTCGATGGCGACAATGGCCAGGAACAGCAGCAGAAAGATCGCCACCACCTCGTCATAGCGGCCCATGCCCCATTGCATGGCGATCTTGAGGTCATAGCCGATCCCGCCCGAGCCGACGAAGCCCAGGATCGCGCTGGCCCGCACGTTGATTTCAAAGCGCATCAGCGCATAGGACAGCCAGTTCGGCGCCACTTGCGGGATCACGCCCAGCCACATCTGCTGTCCCCAGGTCGCCCCGGTCGAGGACAGCCCCTCGACGGGCTTGAGATCGGCATTCTCGGCCACTTCGGAAAACAGCTTTCCCAGCGCCCCGGCGGTATGCAGCGCGATGGCGGCGACGGCCGGCACCGGCCCGCCGCCCAGGATATAGATCAGCATCAGCGCGATGACGATTTCCGGGATCGCCCGGAACGCATCCATCATGCGGCGAAACAGCGTGGTCAGCCGGGGCCAGCGCGCCAGCCCCCGCGTCGCCAGCAGCGCCAGCGCCATGGCGATCATGCCGCCCAGCAGGGTGGACACGGCCGCGATGTTCAGCGTCTCGACCAGCGCGGGCACATGGGCCAGCACCAGACCGGGCAGGTTGGCGCGTTTCTCCCAGGCTTCGGCCAGCACTTCGGCGGGAAATTCCAGAACGCGCGGCAGCCCCTGAAGAAAGCCGCCCGCATTGCGGCCCTGTGCCAGATCGAAGCCCGAGGCCATCAGCACCACGAACAGCACCAGCAGGATCCCGCCATACATGCGGCGGCGGCGCACCATCGCCAGATAGGCGGCGGATGTGCCGCTGGCAGGGCGCGGATCGCGGCCGGGTCCGAAGGCTATGTCGACCATGGGGCTCTCGTGGCTGGGGCTGGACATGAAATTGCCGTGCCCCCGGATGCGGGGACACGGCAGAGGCTTTTGAAATCTCAGTTCTTCTTGGCCGATTCCTGCAGCTTGCGGGCTGCGACGATGCCTTCGTATTCGGCATGGGTCACCGGAACAAAGTCCTTGGCCTCGCCGGCTGCGACACCATAGGCGCATTTTGCGTCCGTCTCGTGCAGATCGGCGGTCAGTTTCGTGACCTTGTCCTTGACGTCCTGCGGCAGCGCCTTGCGCACGACCATCGGGCCTTCGGGGATCAGCTTCGATTTCCAGATCTCGACCAGATCGTTCATGTCGACCAGACCGGCATCCGAGGCACGGCGGAAGGCGCCCGAGTTGTAGCCGTCTTCCCAGTTGCCCAGACCGTCGGCCCAGCTGACGCCGGCATCGAAATCGCCATTGGCGACGCCGACGATGGTCTGTTCATGCCCGCCCGAGAATTTGACTTCCTTGAAGTAGCCATCCAGCGGGCCGAACATCGCGGTCAGCTCGGCGCCCGGCACCAGATAGCCCGAGGTCGAGTTCGGTTCGGCAAAGGCAAAGACCTTGCCCTTGGCATCGGCCATCGAGGTGATGCCGCTGTCCTTGCGGGCAAAGCCCACCGAATAATAGCCGGTCGAGCCATCGACGTTCTGCTTGGTCAGCACGGCTTCGACGGCATCGGGGTTGTTCAGATAGATCTTGGCATAGCCCGAGGCGCCCAGCCAGGCCATGTCCAGCGTGCCGCCCAGCAGGCCCTGGATCACGCCGTCATAGTCGGCCGGGGTGAACACCTTGACCGGAACGCCAAGCGCGGCTTCGATCTTGGCGCGGTAGCATTCCTGGTTGGTCAGGCGGTCCTGTGCGTTCTCGCCGCCCAGAATGCCAAGGTTGAACTGGGTGATGCCTTCGGCCGAGGCCGCCGAGGCAAGGGCGGTGGTGGCAGCCAGCAGGGCGGCAGCAAGGGTCTTCATGGGATGCTCCATGCAAGGGGTGAACGGGTCGTCAGGACAGCATCCGGTCCGCATAGGCGCGGTCGGCTGCGGTATCGGTGGGAATGGCGGTCGAGGTCGCGGCCTCGTTGAAGCTGGCATCGGCGCCATAGATGTCGCGGGCAACGCCCGTGGACAGCTGGTCGGGCGTGCCGTCGAACACCACGCGGCCATCGCGCATGCCGATCACCCGGTCGCAATAGCGCCGCGCGGTATCCAGCGTGTGCAGGTTGGCGACGACCATGCGGCCATCCTCGACATTGATGCGGCGCAGCGTGTCCATCACGACTTGCGCATTCATCGGGTCGAGGCTGGCGATGGGTTCATCCGCCAGAATGATCTTGGGATCCTGCATCAGCGCGCGGGCAATGGCGACGCGCTGCTGCTGGCCGCCCGACAGGGCCTCGGCCCGTTTCGGGGCCTGTTCGGCAATGCCCAGCCGGTCAAGGATTTCCAGCGCCTTCAGGATGTCGGCCTGGGGCCACAGATTGAACATGGTCGCAAGGGTCGACCGGCGCGACAGGATGCCGTGCAGCACGTTCGAGGCCACATCCATCCGCGGCACCAGGTTGAACTGCTGGAAGATCATCGCGCACTGGCCCTGCCACTGGCGGCGATGGGCGCCGCGCAGGGTCAGCACGTCTTGCCCGTCGACCAGGATCTGGCCCGAACTTGCATCGGTCAGCCGGTTGATCATGCGCAGCAAGGTGGACTTGCCTGCCCCCGAGCGGCCGATCACCCCGACGAATGCGGGTCGATCCACGGAAAAGCTCACGTTCTTCACCGCGGCGCGGTCGCCGAAGATGCGAGTGAGGTTCCGAACATCCAGCATGGTGCCTCCGGCTTGGGTCGGCCCCGTCCTAGGCGGGCTGTGTGACAACAGCCCGACGGTTGCTTGAAGGTTTTGCAACGCTTGCCCCGCAAGGGCGGCGCCGCTAACACTCCGGGACACTCGTAGGGGGACCGGATGGCCGATTGGTCTGCACAGCAGGCATTGATGCGCGAGCGCAGTCCGCGGCGCGTGGTGCTGCTGGGCGCCATGGCGCTGGTGTCGGTGCTGGCGGCGGGGGCGGCCGGTTTGGGCAGTTACCGCAGCTCGCTGGCCGCGCTGGATGCCCGGATCGAGGACCGGCTGTCGATCACCGGCCATGTGCTGGCCTCCGAGCTGGAACGGCTGCGTCACCTGCCGCGGGTGCTGGGCGAGGATCCGCGCCTGCTGGCGGCGCTGGACCGGCCCGATGATGCCGCAGCGGTCGCCGGGGCCAATGCCTATCTGCGCCGGATGCGCGAGCTGACGGGCGCCGACGAGGTCTATTTGATCGACGCGCAGGGCGTGACGCTGGCGGCCGCGAACTGGGACGAGCCGGGCAGTTTCATCGGCATGAACTACAGCTTTCGCCCCTATTTCCGGCAGGCCATGGCAGAGGGCACCGCGCATTATTACGCGATCGGCGTGACCACGGGGCGGCCCGGCGCCTTTCTGTCGGCGCGTCTGGGCAGCGCCGATGCGCCGCGCGGGGTGGCCGTCGTCAAGATGGAGCTGGGCCGGATGGAGGGCGCCTGGGCCCGCGCGGGCGAGCTGACGGCGGTGGCCGATGCCGATGGCGTGGTGTTCCTGTCCTCGGTTCCCGGCTGGCGGTTCCGCCCGCTGGCCCCGCTGGATGCGGCGGGGCTGGAGCGGCTGGGGCGCGAGCAGCGCTATGCCGGGCTGAACCTTGCGCAGGCCGTGCCGCTTCCGATCAGCGACCGGGTGATGTCGCGCCCCGAACAGGGGCAGGTGCGGCTGGGCCTTGGCGCGGTGGCCGGCACCGACTGGCGGCTGATGGTCGCGCTGCCGCTGGCCGATGCGCGGGTGCAGGCCATGCTGGTGGCGGCCGTCACCGGGGCGGCGGGGTTCTTGCTGTTCAGCTTTGCGCTGGCGCTGATGCAGCGCCGGCAGATCTTGCGCCTGCGCCTGGTCGAGGCTGACCGGCTGGAGGCCCGCGTCGCCGCGCGCACCCGCGAGCTGGCGCAAGAGGTCGAGGAACGTCGCCGCGCCGAGGCCGAGCTGTTGCGCACGCAGGAAAGCCTGATCCATGCGGCCAAGCTGGCGGTGCTGGGGCGCATGTCGGCCGCCATTGTCCACGAGGTCGGCCAGTCGCTTTCCGCGCTGGACAACAACCTTGCGGCGGCAGAGCTGCATGGCGCGCGGGGGGCCGCCGACCGCCTTGCCCCGGCGCTGGACCGCGCGCGCAGCATGGTGCGGCGCATGCAGGGCGTCGTCAGCCGTCTGCGCGGCTTTGGCAGCCGTCAGGTGCCGGTGGCGCTGGGGCCGGTGGCGCTGGACCGCGTGGTCCTGACCGCAGCCGAGCTGGTCGAGCCCCGCGCGCGCGAACTTGGCGCGCGGCTGGATCTGCCGCAAGGCGCGCTGCCTGCGGTTCAGGGCGATGCGCCCCGGCTGGAACAGGTGCTGACCAACCTGATGCTGAACGCGCTCGAGGCAGCGGCGCGCAGTGACCGCCCCCGCCGCGTCAGCGTGCAGGCTATCGGCGGGGCAGGGGATGTCGAGATCCGCATCACCGACAGCGGCCCCGGCATTGCGCCCGACATGCTGGCCGAGGTGATGGAACCCTTTGTCACCACCCGCACGGGCGAGGGGCTGGGGCTGGGGCTTTATATCGTGCAATCGCTGCTGGAACAGATGCAGGGAACCTTGCGGTTCGATACCGGCCCGCACGGCACCGCCGCCATCCTGCGCCTGCCTGCGGCGGCCGCCCGCGCCGGAGAGGCCGCATGACGACCCGTGGCCATATCGTCTTTGTCGATGATGAACCGGGCCTGTGCGCAGCGGCGGCGGACTGGCTGGAAAGTTCGGGCTTTACGGTCGACACCTGGTCCGATCCGGTGCAGGCGCTGGGCGGGATCGACCCGGCGCGCTGCGATGCGGTGCTGACCGATCTGCGGATGCCCGATTTGCCAGGCGATCGGCTGATGGCCGCGCTGCGCGAGCGTGACCCGGACCTGCCGGTGATCCTGATGTCGGCCCATGCCGATGTGCCGGTCGCGGTGGCGGCCATGCGCGACGGGGCGCATGATTTCATCGAAAAGCCCTATATGGCCGAATATCTGGTCGCGGTGCTGGACCGCGCCGTCGAATGGCGCCGCCTGCGGCGCGAGATCGCCCAGGCCCGCGCCCCGCAGACCCGCCGCGACCGGGTGGAACAGCGCCTTGCCGGGCGCTCGCCTGCCATCGTGCAGCTGCGCGAGGCGGTGTTGCAGCTGGCGGACGTGCCGGTTGATGTGCTGCTGACCGGCGAGGCGGGATCGGGGCGCGAGACGCTGGCCCGGCTGATCCATGACATCTCGCGCCGCGCGCGCCGGCCGTTCGTGGCGCTGGACTGCACGGCCATCCCCGAGGCCGCGCTCGAGGCGGAACTGCTCGGCCATGAACGCGGCGCCTTGCCGGGCACCAGCACGGAACGCGCCAGCCGGTTCGAATTCGCCAATGGCGGGACGATCTATCTGGCGGGGATTCACGCGCTGTCGCCCGGATTGCAGCTGCGCCTGTTCCGGGTGCTGCAAGACCGCGCCGTGGTGCGGCTGGGCGGCAATGCGCCGCGCCCGGTGGATGTGCGGCTGATCGCCTCGAGCCCCGAGGATCTGGCAGCGCTGGCGCGGCAGGGGCGGTTCCGGCAGGATCTGTATTTCCGTCTGGCCAGCGCCGGGTTGCGCGTGCCCGCCCTGGCCGAGCGGCGCGAGGATATCGGGCTGCTGTACACCCAGTTCCTGCACGAGGCGGCAACGCGGTTCCGCCGCCCCGTCCCCGACCCTGGCCCGGCCGAGATGGAGGCCCTGCGCGCCCGGCCATGGCCGGGAAACCTGGCACAGTTGCAGGCCGTTGCGGAACGCCATGTGCTGGGTCTGCGCGAGGATCGCGCACGGGCAGGCGCCTCGGCCGATCCGGTGCCCGATGACAGCCTGCCCTTGCCGCGGCGGGTGGCCGAGTTTGAATCGCGCGCCATTGCCGAGGCGCTGGCGCGCTGCGGCGGATCCTCGGCGGCTGCGGCCGAGTTGCTGGGCCTGCCGCGCCGGACCTTGAACGAAAAGATTGCCCGTTACGGATTGCGCGGCGGCGAGGGCGGCTGAGCCGGCCCTGCGCACAGCCTGGCGGAAATCCGCCAGACAGGCGGCCCCTGGCGGATTTCCGCCAGAAGGGGACACCATCACAGGATGGCCACGATTTCGTTACCGCCTTGTTTCACGAAGGTTTTCCCGAAAATCGCCCAGAAATCGGGCGAAGGGAAAAAATTCCTTTGTTCAAGCCCGATGCTCCCGCACCCTGAAGGCCGATTCACAAGGGAGGGGAATACCCATGTCTCGCATGTTCCAGTTCATCGCGGGTGCCGCCATTGGCGTGGCCAGCCTTGGGGCCGCCACCACCGGCGCGCGGGCCGAATTCATCAACGTGCTGACCGGCGGCACCTCGGGCGTCTATTATCCGCTGGGCGTGGCCCTGTCGGAACTTTACGCCGAAGGCATTCCCGGCGCGCGCACCCAGGTGCAGGCCACCAAGGCCTCGGTCGAGAACCTGAACCTGCTGGCCTCGGGCCGCGGCGAGGTGGCCTTTGCCCTGGGCGATTCCGTCATGGCGGGCTGGGAAGGCAAGCAGGAAGCGGGCTTCAAGGCGCCGCTGAAGAACCTGCGCGCGATCGGCGGGATGTATGACAACTACATCCAGATCATCGCGGAAAAATCGGCCGGCATCGCGACCGTGACCGACCTCAAGGGCAAGACCATCTCGGTCGGCGCGCCTGCCTCGGGGACCGAGCTGAACGCCCGTGCCATCTTTGCCGGTGCAGGCATGAGCTATGACGACATGGCCAAGGTCGAGTTCCTGCCCTATTCGGAATCGGCCGAGCTGATCAAGAACCGCCAGCTGCAATCGACGCTGCAATCGTCGGGTCTGGGCGCGGCCTTCATCAAGGATCTGGCGACCACCCACGAGATCAACATCGTCTCGGTTCCGGCCGAGGTGGTGGAAAAGATCGGCGCGCCCTACAAGCCCTCGGTGATCCCGGCCGGCACCTACAATGGCCAGACCGCCGATGTGCCGACCGCGGCGGTGACCAACATTCTGGTCACCTCGGACAAGGTGTCCGAGGAAACCGTCTACCAGATGACCAAGCTGATGTTCGAGAACATCGCCAAGCTGAAGGCCGCGCATTCGGCGGCCTCGGCGCTGGATCCGGCCAAGGCGGTGCAGGCGCTGCCGATCCCGCTGCATCCGGGCGCGGAAAAGTACTACCGCGAAATCGGTGTCCTGAAGTGATGAGCGGCCGGGCAGGGGCCCATGCCCCTGCCTGAACCCAAGGGACGCGCGGGGCCTTGCCCCCCGCGCGCCCCTTGCCGTTCCCGGCCCCAAGGAGACGCCATGAGCCAGCCCATCCATTCCCACGACCCCCATCCCGGCGAAGAGAAGATCGAGGGCCTGCCCCCCGGTTTCGGCGAGGGCCTTCCGGGCCGCATCGCCTTCTGGATCGCCTTTACCTTTTCGCTGTTCCAGCTGTGGGTCGCCGCCTATGGCACGCTGGCCAGCCAGATCGTGCGCGCCATGCATGTCGGCTTCGTGCTGCTGCTGGGCTTCATCCTGATCGGCAACCTGCTGACGAAATCGCGCGCCGGGCAAACCTTTTACTGGGTGCTGGGCCTGCTGGGCTTTGGCACCGGGCTTTACAACTGGGTCTTCTACAAAGACCTGATCATGCGGTCGAACTTCCTGACCACGCCCGACCTGATCGTCGGCGGTCTGCTGATCGCGCTGGTGTTCTGGCTGGCGCGCCGCCTGATGGGCTGGCCGCTGGCGATCATCGCCGGGGTGTTCCTGGCCTATTGCGCCTGGGGTCAGCATCTGCCCGGCCTGTTCGGGCACCGCGGCTATGACTGGGAGCTGCTGATCGAACATTTCGGTTTTGGCACCGAAGGGATCTATGGATCGCCGGTCTATGTCTCGTCGGCCTATATCTTCATCTTCGTGGTGTTCGCGGCCTTCCTGGAACGCGCCGGGATGCTGGATCTGTTCAACGATGTCGCGCTGGGCCTGGTGGGCCACTGGCGCGGCGGCGCGGCGCAGGTCTGCACGCTGTCCTCGGCGCTGATGGGCACGATCTCGGGCTCGGGTGTGGCGAATGTCGTTGCCTCGGGGCAGTTCACCATTCCCTTGATGAAGAAGTCGGGCTTCCGCCCTGCCTTTGCCGGCGGGATCGAGGCGACGGCCTCGATGGGCGGGCAGATCCTGCCCCCCGTCATGGGCGCTGTGGCCTTCATCATGGCAGAGACGCTGAACCTGCCCTATGGCGATGTGGTCCGCGCGGCCATCGTGCCCGCGCTGCTGTATTTCGGTGTCTGCTTCTGGAGCGTCTATCTGGAATCGGGCAAGCACGGCCTGCTGGGCCTGTCGAAAGATCAGCTGCCCAGCCCCTGGCAGGCGCTGAAGAAGCAATGGATGCTGCTGATCCCGCTGGGATCGCTGGTGTTCATGCTGTTCGCCAACTACACGCCGATCTTTGCCGGGTCGATGGCGCTGGCGCTGGTGGTGGTGCTGATCCTGGGCACGGCGATTGCCGCGACCATCGGGCCGGTCGCCTTCCGCTTTGCCTTCTGGGTGGCGCTTGGCATCGCGTCGGCGGCCTTCCTGAACTATGGCGTCAACCTTCTGATGATCGTCATCGCGGTGCTGCTGGCGGTTTGCGTCGTGGTCAAGGGCGGGCGCGAGGCGCTGGTGATCGTGCGCGATTCGCTGGCGCAGGGTGCGCGCAATGCCCTGCCGGTGGCGGCGGCCTGTGCCATTGTCGGTATCGTGATCGGCACGCTGACGCTGACGGGCATCGCCTCGACCTTCATCGGCGCGGTGATCCGCATTGGCGAGAACAACCTGTTCCTGTCGCTGGTGCTGGTGATGATCACCTGCCTGATCCTCGGGATGGGCATCCCGACGATCCCGAACTACATCATCACCTCGTCGCTGGCCGGTCCCGCGCTGGAACAGCTGGGCGTGCCGCTGCTGGTCAGCCACATGTTCGTGTTCTACTTCGGCATCATGGCGGATCTCACGCCCCCGGTCGCGCTGGCCTGTTTCGCGGCGGCGCCGATGGCCAAGGTCTCGGGCCTGCGGATTTCCATCGACGCGACCAAGCTGGCGGTGGCAGGGTTCGTGATGCCGTTCATCGCGGTCTATTCGCCGGTGCTGATGCTGCAAGATCCCTATCCGGGCTCGTTCCTGGCGGAAAATGTCGGCTACTGGGCCGAATTCCTGTGGACGGTGGCGCAGGCGGCCTTTGCGGTTGGCCTGTGGGGCATCGCGGTGGTCGGCTTTCTTGTGGTGCGCGCGGCCTTGTGGGAACGCGCGGTGGCGCTGGCGGCCGGGATCTTGCTGGTGACGCCGGGGATGGAAACCGATCTGGCGGGCTTTGCCCTTGGCATCGCGTTCGTGGCCCAGCACATCATGCGCCACCGCCGCGGGCCGGCCAGCCCGGTGGCCGCCTGATGCTGTGTGTTGCCGCCGCCGGGGCCGTTCTGGCGCTGGCGGCGGATCGCTTTACCCTGGAATGGACCCATTCCGTCACCTTGACCCAATGGCAGGAAAGCTGGGTGGTGGACGTGGATGGCGTGCGCCCGGTCGAGGCGACGATCCAGGGGCCAGGCGCCGGGATGGAGCTTCCCGAAGGCGCCTGGGCCGTTCCGGGCGGCTGGCGCTACCGTGTGTCGCTGCCGCCGCAGCGGGTGGTGGTGCTGGCAAGTTCGGGCGCCACGCCTTCGGGCTGGCGGCTTTGCGCGAATGGCACCTGCCATGACCTTGGCACCACCGAAGGCGCCCCGCTGCGCCTGTGGTCGGGCGAGGGATGCGCGCCGCCCTGAGCGGCCGCACCAAGACCCTCGGGGGCGCTGCTGGTCCAAGGGGGCCAGAGACCGGATGCGACCTCAGACCGCCTGGGCACCCCGCGCCGCCCGCCAATGCGCGGCGCGATCCTTCAGCATCTCGGCCCGTGCCAGCTGGCTGTCCTCTTCCTCGATCCGCTCCAGCACCTCAAAGCCAAAGGCGGCTTCACCATGGGCCGTCCAGGCCGCCTGCATCGCGCGGTTGGTCGCGCCGCCCTGCGAGAGGGTGAACCACAGCCGGTTGCGGATCGCGGCCAGCGCAGGCGTCGATCCGACCCAGACCAGATCGCCGCAGGTCACGGCATAGATCCCGGCATCGGGTTTGCGGTCCTTCCAGGCGGCAACGGCCGCCTTGCGCGATTGGGATGTCATCGTCCTCTCCTGTGCGATGGGCGTCAGATAGGGCAAGGCGGCTTGCCTGTCAATTATATCCGGGTAATAATAGTTGCGAACCCAGACCGGACCCTGACATGCCCAAAACGGCTACCGCCTTTCTGAACCACCGCCGCATCGCCCATGGCCCCTTGGCCGAGGTCGCCCGCCATCTGCACGCCCTGCCGCCCGAGGCCCTGCCACTCGTCTTCGATGACACCACCGGCCACGCCATCGACCTTGACCTGCGCGGCACCGAGGCCGAGGTGATCGCCCGCCATGCCGAACCCCCACGCGGCCGCGGCCGTCCGAAACTGGGCGTCACGGCGCGCGAGGTGACCTTGCTGCCCGATCAGTGGGACTGGCTGGCCGCCCAGCCAGGTGGCGCGTCTGTCACGCTGCGCAAACTGATCAACGCGGCGATGAAGGATGCCCGCGCGGCGCGGCGTCAGGCCCGCGATACGGCCTATCGCGCCATGTCCGCCCTTGCCGGCGATCTGCCCGGCTTCGAAGAGGCCGCCCGCGCCCTATATGCCGATGATGCCGCGTTGCTGGCCCAGCACATTGCCGACTGGCCCGATGACATCCGCGCCTATGTCCTGCATCTGCTTTCGGGCGGCTAGGCTTTCATCTGTCCGAAAATATCCTGGGGGTCCGGGGGCAAGGCCCCCGGCTGCCGCCGATCAAGGGGCATGGACGGCGCCGCCTTGGCCCGCAATAATCGTCTGACGATCTGCGAGCAGGAGGAACCCATGCGGAAATCGAACAAGGTCATTGTCAGTTGTGCGATCACGGGCTCGATTCACACGCCCACCATGTCGCCCCATCTGCCCGTGACGGCCGAGCAGATCGGTGCCGAGGCGATTGCCGCTGCCCGCGCAGGGGCCGCCATCTTGCACCTGCACGCCCGCAAGCCTGGCACCGGCGCGCCATCGTCGTTGCCCGAGGATTACGCCCGCTTCCTGCCGATGGTCCGCGCCGAATGCGATGCCGTGGTCAACATCACCACGGGCGGCGGCCTTGGCATGACGCTGGACGAGCGGCTTGCGGCGGCGAAATGGGCGCAGCCGGAACTGGCCTCGATGAACATGGGCTCGCTGAACTTCAACATCTCGGGGGCGGCGGCAAAGATCACCGAGTTCGTGCAACCCTGGGAACGCCCCTATCTGGAGATGACCAAGGATTTCATCCTGTCGAACACCTTTGCCCAGATCGAGCGCGGGATTACCGAGCTGTCCGAAGCGGGCACCCGGTTCGAGTTCGAATGCTATGACATCGGCCACCTTTACAACCTGGCGCATTTCCGCGATCGCGGCATGGTCAAGGGGCCGCTGTTCGTGCAGGGCGTCTTTGGCATTCTGGGCGGCATCGCGCCCGAGATGGAGCATCTGCTGCACATGAAGGCCACGGCGGACCGGCTGTTCGGGGACGATTACTATTTCTCGTGCCTGGGGGCCGGGCGTCACCAGATGCCCTTTGCCGTGACCAACGCCTTGCAGGGCGGTCATGTCCGGGTGGGGCTCGAGGACAGCATCTTTCTGGAAAAGGGCAAGCTGGCGACCTCGAACGCCGAGCAGGTGGCCAAGATCGTGCGGATCCTCAAGGAACTGTCGCTGGAGATCGCAACGCCCGACGAGGCGCGGGCCATGCTGGGGCTGAAGGGCGCGGGCAACGTCGCGTTCTGATCCTGGTGTTGCGCGGACACAGAGGAAGGGGGGGCCTTCTGCCCCCCTCGGACCGGCATGGCCGGTCCTCACCCCCCGAGGGTATTTTCAAAAGGCAAAGAGGGGGGCGTGGCCGCAATGCTAAGGGGGGGGGCGCCCCCTGGCTGGCGGGCTCAGCGGGGCGCGGGGGCAGCTGCCGCAAGGTGACGGGCGGGCTGTGCATCGCAGGTGGCAAGAACCATTTCCTGCACCGTTGCGATATAGCTGTCGATGCTGACATTGCGGCGGCGATACTTGGCGCGCTTGACATACCAGTCCTGCAAGAGCGGCTTGATCAGTGCTGGCAGAAGCGGCGAGGTTTCGGGGCGAAAGCGGCCGGCTGCGATCCCGCGCCGGAGTGCCTCGGCAAGGTAGCCTTCGGTCTGTTCTTCGCTGTCCACCGCCTGGCGACGTTCGGCGGGGGGAAAGCCTTTTGCCTCCATGAAAGCAAAGACGAACCAGGGCAGCATGGTTTCGGTCAGCCGCATGTGCGTGTCGATCAGCCAGAGCAGATGGGCGCGGGGATCGGCGGCGATCTGGTCGGGGGGATGGCTAAGGACGGCGGTGACGGCGGCGGTGACCTCGGACAGGATCATCTGCAAAAGCGTGGTCTTGCCATCGAAATAGGCATACATCCCGCCCATCGACACGCCCGAGGCGGCCGAGAGATCGCGCAGGCTGGTGGCCTGAAAGCCGCGCGAATTCGACAGGTCCAGCGCGGCGGTGACGATGCGTTCCAGCTTGGGCAGGGCAAAGGCCGTCTTTTGCACGCGGATCGTCGCGCGGTTGCGCTCGAGCATCAGCCGGCACAGCGTTTCCATCGTGTAGGCCGAGGGATCGGCAGGCGCCGCTTGCGGCAGGATCGGCTGATCGGACATCGCGGGTTCCCGGACCAGAGGGGCGCAACACAAGACTTGTCACACCGGGCAAATCATGACTAGAAAATAAATCGAACGCTCGCTCGATAAAAGGCAAACCTTCATGACCGATCTGACCGGACGCCGCGCCCTGGTGACAGGGGCCTCCTCTGGCCTTGGCCGTCACTTTGCCCAGGTGCTGGCCGCGGCCGGGGCCGAGGTGACGGTGGCCGCGCGGCGCACCGATGCGCTGGCCGAGACCGTGGCGCTGGTGACGGCGCAGGGCGGGCGGGCCCTGCCGGTGGCGCTGGATGTGACCAGCCCCGAGTCGGTGGCGGCGGCCTGTGCGGGGGCGCCGTTTGACATCGTGATCAACAATGCCGGCATTGCGCTGGATGGCCCCGCGCTGAAGATGCCGGACGCTGACTGGTCGCGGGTGATCGACACCGACCTGTCGGGCGTCTTCCGTGTGGCGCAGGCCGCAGCGGCGCGGATGGTGGCCGAAAAGGTCGGCGGCAGCATCGTCAATGTGGCCTCGATCGTGGGCCTGCGGGTGGCAGGGAACCTGTCGGCCTATGCGGCGGCCAAGGCCGGGGTGATCCAGCTGTCCAAGGCGCTGGCGCTGGAATGGGCGCGCAATGGCATTCGTGTCAACGCGCTGTGCCCCGGCTATATCGAGACACCGCTGAATGCCGAATTTTTCGCATCCGAGCCCGGGCAGGCGCTGATCCGGCGCATTCCGCAGCGCCGTCTGGGGCAGATGCGCGATCTGGACGGGCCGCTGTTGCTGCTGGCCTCGGAGGCCGGGGCCTACATGACCGGATCGGTGATCGCGGTCGATGGCGGCCATCTGGTATCGTCGCTGTAAGGCGAGGCGGCGCCAGGAGGGGCGCCGCCAGTCATCCGGGCCCTGCAGGCCCCGAACAGGGAGGGGAGGCCATGTTCGACCAATCGCATCTTGCCGCGCGGGCGGCGAATCATCTGCCGCTAAGCCCGCTTGATCAGCTGGATCGCACGCTTTTGGTGCATGGCGCGCGTCCGGCCGTTGCCTGGCGGGACGATCTGTGGAGCTGGGATCAGTTCGGCGCAATGATCCGGCGCATGGCGCATTGGCTGGCCGGGCAGGGCGTCGGGCGGGGCGATGTGGTGTCGGTCATGCTGACCAACCGGCCCGAGCTGCTGGCGGCGCATTTCGCGGTGCCGGCGCTGGGGGCGGTGCTGAATGCGCTGAACACGCGCCTTGAGGCCGAGGAAATCGCCTATATCCTCGATCATGCCGGATCGAAGCTGGTGATCTGCGAAAACGCCACGCTGGCGCATCTGGCCGGGGCGCAGGTGCCGGTGCATGTGGTGCCGGACACTGCGGGCGGGGCCGAGGGGCTGAACCTGTTCACCGGCCCGGATGCGCCGCTGGACTGGCGGGCGAATGTCACCGACGAATGGCAGCCGATCGCGCTGAACTATACCTCGGGCACGACGGGGCGACCCAAGGGGGTGGTCTATACTCATCGCGGGGCCTGCATGAATGCGCTTGGCAATGTTCTGGCGCTGGGGCTGACGGCGGACAGCCGATACTTGTGGACCTTGCCGATGTTTCACTGCAACGGCTGGTCGCAGACCTGGGCCGTGACGGCGGCAGGGGGCCTGCATGTCTGCCTCGACAAGGTGGACCCAGAGCTGATCCTGTCGGAAATCGAACGCCATGCGGTCACGCATATGTCCTGCGCGCCAGTGGTTCTTTACATGATGCTGCATGCGGCCAAGGCGCCGCCCCCGGTGCGGGTCAAGGTGGCGACCGGGGGCGCCGCGCCAACCCCCGCGCTGCTGGAGGGGATGGAGACGCTGGGGTTCGACCTGATCCATCTTTATGGCCTGACCGAAAGCTATGGCCCGGCCACGCTTAACGATCCTGGCCCCGACGCCCCCGGCACCATTGCCGAGCGGGCCGAGCTGCTGGCCCGTCAGGGCAAGCGGCACATCACCGCCTCGACCCCGCGGGTGGTCGATGATCAGGGCCGCGACGTGCCCGCCGATGGCCAGACGGTGGGCGAGATCGTCTTGCGCGGCAACACGCTGATGGCCGGCTACTACCGCAACCCCGAGGCGACCGAGGCGGCCTTTGCCGGGGGCATGTTCCACACGGGCGATCTGGCGGTGATGCACCCGGACGGACAGATCCAGATCCGCGACCGCGCCAAGGACGTCATCATCTCGGGCGGCGAGAACATGTCGAGCCTCGAGGTCGAGAACGTGCTGCACAAGCACCCGTCGGTGCTGATTGCCGCCGTGGTGGCTGCCCCGCATCCGAAATGGGGCGAGACGCCTTGGGCCTTTGTCGAGCCGAAGCCGGGCGTTGCGCCGGATCCGGCCGATCTGGACCAGTTCTGCCGCGCCCATCTGGCCGGGTTCAAACGGCCGAAACGCTATGTCTTTGGCCCCTTGCCGCGCACGGCCACCGGCAAGATCCAGAAGTTCGTGCTGCGTGATCAGGCTCGCGCCATGGCCGCAGATAGTCAGGAGCAGGTGCCATGACCGACCATTCCCAGACCGCGCGCTGGCTGCGGGGTCAGCACCTGGCGGGGGCGCGTTTCGTGCCCTTTGCCCGCGCCCGAGGCGGTGCGACACTTGCCGATGCCTATGCGGTGCAAGAGGCGCATGTCGCCGCGATGCAGGCCGATGGCATGGGCGATATTCGCGGCTGGAAGATCGGGCTGACCTCGCTGCGGATGCAGCAGATGTGCGGCATCGACCAGCCCGTCGCCGGGGCGGTGCTGGCCAGCCGGTTGCATGCCTCGGGCCACATGGCGCGGCTGGCCGATCATGGGCGGCTGGGGCTGGAATTCGAGATTTGCCTGCGCCTTGGCGCCGATCTGCCAGCGCGCGCCGCCCCCTATACGGCGGCCGAGGTGGCGCGCGCAGTCGATGCGGCGGCAGCGGCCGTGGAAATGGTCGATGATCGCAACTGCGATTATGCCACGCTGGATGTGGAATCGCTGATCGCCGACAATTCCTGGAATGCCGGTGTGGTGCTGGGCGACTGGGCGCCGGTGCCGGCCGACCTGACCGGCTGCGAAGGTGTCGTCACGCTGAACGGCGCGCATCTGGACCGGGGCTATGGCCGCGATGCGCTGGGGGGGCCGCTGGTGCCGCTGGAATGGCTGGCGAACCACCTGTCCGCCCGCGGCCGGGGCTTGCGGCGCGGCGATCTGGTGATGACCGGCAGCCTGATCCCGACCCAGTTCCCGGCGGCTGGCAGCCGCTATGGCTTTGTCGTAGAAGGTGTCGGCCGGGTCGATCTGTCGCTGGCCTGATCCGGCGCAGGGCAAACGCGGGCCCCTGGTCGGCAGGCAGGTGACAGCGCCTGCAAATGGCGTTACAGCTTCCACAATGTAAAATTCTGGTGGGGGCAGCATGGAACGCGATGAAGCACCGCAGGGGGCCCAGCTGATCTCTCGGGCGGCCGAGGTGCTGCGGGCTATCCCGCGCGGCGCGCCCGATGGGCGGCGGCTGCGCGATCTGGCGGTGTCCACCGGGCTGACCGAACCCACCGTGCGGCGCATCCTGCTGGCGCTGATCCACGAACAATTCGTGGTGCAAGATGCCGAGACGAAACTCTATCGTCTTGGCCCGCTTGCGTTCGAGCTGGGCCTTGCCTCGGGCTTTCATGCCCGGGCGGTGGAACTGTGCCGCCCGCATCTGCGCGCGCTGACCTCGGATACGGGGGACACCAGTTTCCTTGCCGTGCGGACCGGCACCGAAACCGTCTGCCTGGACCGCGCCGATGGCTTGCAAGAGATCGAGGCCAAGGTCGCCGGCATCGGCGAGCGGATCCTTCTGGGTGTCGGCACTGGCGGGGTCGCCTTGCTGTCCGCGATGCAGGATGCCGAAATCGAGGAAGTCCTGTCCGCCTATGCCTATAACCAGTCTGCGGTCAGCCGTGACGAGATCCGCGCCCGTGTCGCGACGGCCCGCGCGCGCGGCTATGCCGATATTTCTGACAAGCCCATTCCGGGCGTTCGCGGCATTGGCGTCGTGGTGCCGACCGAGCGCGGGCTGCCGACGCTGTCGCTCTCGATCGTCGCATCGCACGAGCGCATGAGCGAAGAGCATCTGCACCGCATCCTGCCGATTCTGCGCATGACCGCAGAGCGGATCGGCGCCGCGCTGGATCTGCACTGACCGGCCGCGCCGGCGCGCGAATCGGCGCCGGGCCGTCGTTCCATATTGTGCGGCCGTGCCCGGGTGGCGGGCGGTCTGGGGGCAGCATGGGCCCTGCGCATGGTCCCTGCGATCCCTTCCCCCTCATGGGCGGCCGTCGGCGCGCGACCCGGTGTTTTGCAGGCTGATCGGGCGGGGGACTGCCCCTGATTGGCGATCTTGCGAAAATCATGCGGCGCGCTTGCGACATATTTCTTGACAGGTGGGCGGTGCCGTCGCACGTTCTGTGTATCCACTATGTGGAGTTTTCGTGGCGGCAGCAGGAGGAGCCTGACCGCCCGGGACAAGCGGAACGTCAGGTGGGGGTCTGTGTCCGGCGTCGTCCAGCAAGGGGCAGCGGCGCGCAGGTTCATCCCGCCCGAATGCAGGGACACTGCCGTCGGGCCAAACCCGGCGGCGACGGCGCAGCAAAAATCCAGGGAGGAATGGAATGGCTAAGGGGACTTGGAAGATCGGCGCGCTTGCCGCGTCGGCAGCGGGCTTCATGTGGGCGGGTGCGGCCTCGGCCGAGACGCTGAAATATGCGTTCGGCTATCCGGCGGCCTCGACCGTGGGCATCGCGGCCGAGGATTACGCGGCCGCGATCAAGGAACGCTCGGGCGGCTCGCTGACGGTGCGCAACTTCCCGATGTCGCTTCTCAGCCTTGTCGAGACCGGCCCTGGCCTGCGCGACGGGATGGCCGATATCGGCTATGTGGTCGCGGCCTTCACGCCCAAGGATTTTCCGCGCTACATGCTGATGCAGGACATGCAGCTGATGGTGAACCTGCAAAAGCCGCGCGGCAAGGAAAGCGTGGCCTATGCGGGTGCGGTGATCGAATACACCCTGACCAAATGCCCGAAATGCCTGTCGGAATTCCAGGGCCAGAACCAGGTCTACATGGGGGGCGCGACCAGCTCGCTCAACATGGCGCTGTGCACCAAGCCGGTGCGCACCATGGAAGAGCTGAAAGGCATGAAGATCCGCGTCAGCCATGCGGTCGTCAGCCGGCTGTTCACCGAACTTGGCGCAACCCCGGTGTCGTTCCCTGCGAACGAATCCTATGAGGCGCTGAGCCAGGGCGTGGCCGATTGCACCCAGCTGTCGATGCCTGAACTGACCAACATGAGCCTTGCCGATGTCGTCAAGAGCGTGACCGTCGATCTGCCGGGCGGCCTGTCGTCGAACGTGGCGGTCAACAACATGAACCTCGAGTCGTGGCGCAAGCTGAATGACGAGCAGCGCGGTGCCATGCTGTGGGGCGCAAGCCAGATCTCGGCCGATATCACCTGGGGCTATTATGCCGATGCGATCACCAACGAAAAGCTGGCCAAGGATCGCAACATCCAGCTGGTGCATGGCGATGAGGCCGTGATGGAAAAGATGCGCGACTTCGCCCGCAAGGATCTGCCGAGCACGCTGGCATCCTACAAGACCACCTACGGCGTCGAGGATTCCGAAACCATCGCCACCGAATTCCAGGCCATGTATGCCAAATGGCTTGATCTGGTCGATCCGGTCGAGACCCGCGATCAGCTGCGCGAGCTGTTCTGGAACCAGATGTTCAAGAACGTCGATCCCAAGACCTACGGCATGTAACCCGGCCGACAATACGGCCAACGCGGGACGCCCGCGCCCTGACCGGGCGCGGGCAAGCGATCTTGGGGTAGGACATGGACTTTATCGAAAAGAGCATCCGGCGCCTGACAAAGGTGATGGGCTT
Organism: Gemmobacter nectariphilus DSM 15620; assembly: GCF_000429765.1. GTDB lineage: Bacteria > Pseudomonadota > Alphaproteobacteria > Rhodobacterales > Rhodobacteraceae > Wagnerdoeblera > Wagnerdoeblera nectariphila. Next base: position 178,575 of record NZ_AUCM01000004.1, read on the forward strand.
TCTGGGATCGGCGCTTGTGATCTTGCTGGTGCTGCATGTCTCGGCGGACGTGATCTTGCGCAACGTCTTTGACTATCCGATCGCCGGCACGATCGAGGTGGTCTCGATGGTCTACATGATCGGCATCTGCTTCCTGCCGCTGGCGCTGGCCGATGTGCAGGACGCGCATATTTCCGTCGAGGTGCTGAGCGAGCTGATGCCCCCTCGCGTTGTGCGCTGGCTGATCATGGCCGGCACGGCGCTTGGTATCGTGGTGATGGGCATGCTGTGCTGGCGCACCTGGCTCGAGGCCGTGACCCAGATGAACAAGGGCACCGTGATGATCGTCGCGGGGCGCGATCCGATCATCACCTGGCCCAGCTATTTCATCTTGCCGCTGGGCTTCGGGCTTTCGGCGCTGGTCTGCGCCTACAAACTGATCTTCCAGATCCTGCGCCGTCCCGTCCGGCACGATGCAGACGAATTGCCTGCGGGCATGGAACTTGTGGCCGGGGAACGGGTGGACAATGTCTGAAATCGAGATCGGCCTTTACTTCGTCATCATCCTGATGACCCTGATCTTGCTGCGCATCCCGATCGGACTTGCGCTGATCTCGGTGTCGTTTTGCGGGATCTGGGCGCTGATGGGCTGGAAGATCGCCTGGGGCTCGCTGGGGATCATCCCGTTCCATTTTGCCTCGAACTGGGTGCTCAGCTCGGTCCCGGCCTTCCTGTTCATGGGCTTCGTCTGTTACCACGCCAAGCTGACCGAAGGTCTGTTCACCGCCGCGCGGGTCTGGCTGTCGGGGCTGCCGGGCGGGCTGGCGGTCGCCTCGATCTTTGGCTGCGGCGGCTTTGCGGCGGTCACGGGCTCGTCGGTGGCCTGTTCGGCGGCCATGGGCAAGATCGCCGTGCCCGAGATGACGCGCTACAACTATGCCCCCTCGCTGGCGACCGGCGCGGTGGCGGCTGGGGGCACCATCGGGGCGCTGATCCCGCCATCGCTGATCATGATCCTGTATTCGGTGATGGCGCAGGCCCCGGTCGGCAAGCTGTTCCTGGGCGGGCTTGTCGTCGGCCTGATCACCGTGGCGTGCTATGTGCTGATGATCATGGTGCGCGTCACGCTGAACCCCAGCCTTGCGCCGCCAGTGACCGAGCGGATCCCGCTCTCGGTCAAGATGGGTGCGCTGATGCGCACGGCGCCGATCCTGATCATCATCCTGGGCGTGTTCGGCGGTCTGTTCAGCGGCATGTTCACCCCGACCGAGGCCGGGGCCGTCGGCGCCTTCCTGTCGTGTATCGTGGCCTTGCTGGCCGGGCGCCTGTCGCTGGAGGTGGTGCGCCGCGCGGCGGTCGAGACCATCGTCACCACCTCGTCCATCCTGGTGATCGCGGTGGGGGCGAGCCTGCTGACCCGGTTCCTGGCGCTGTCCGGGTCGGGTGATGCGCTGTCCGAGGCGATCCTGGGCTTCGGCGCCGATCCCTTGCTGATCATCATTGGCGTGACGCTGATCTATCTGCTGCTGGGCATGTTCCTTGAACCTGTCGGCGCCATGATGCTGACGCTGCCGGTCGTGCTGCCCATCGTCAACGAGGTGGGCTATAACGCGATCTGGTTCGGGGTCTTCCTGACCAAGCTGCTGGAAATCGGCATGTTGTCGCCGCCGATCGGGATGAATGTCTTCGTCATCAAGGGTGTCGTCGACAAGTCGATCAAGCTGGGCACGATCTTCCGGGGGGTGACCTGGTTCATCCTGTGCGACCTGGCGATTGTCGCGCTGGTCGTGGCATTTCCGGCCATCATCCTGTTCTTGCCCGATCTGGTGGGCTGACCCGTCGGGGCGATACCGCTGGCAGCGCCTGTGTGCTGCCAGCGATTTTCCATAATGTGGAATCATTTGGTTATATCGTCGCGAATATCAGCATAAAATTTCATATTGTGGCGATTATTGTTGACTCCTAACCATGTTTTTCAGACGATCAGATCAGGGAGAGGCCACGATGTGGAAATTCGGCCCTGGGGCGATCCGTCGCCCGGGGCCATCCGCGCAAGGGAGGACACGCCTTGAAACTTCACTGGTTTGCCGAAGCAAGCTACCCGGATCTGCCGCCGGATTTTCGTGCCAGCGGGGAATCCAGCTGGGTCACAACCCCGATCAGCCGGTGCGAGCCGGGCGTGGTCGGCGACATGACGCGCATGTTCATCCGCCTGATGCAGCAGGCCGACCGCGAAGGGTTCGACGGTCTGGCGATGAACGAACATCACCAGACGCCGTTCGCGCTCACGCCCTCGCCCAACCTGCTTGCGGCGACGCTGGCGACGACCACGCAGCGGGCCGCGTTGCTGATCATCGGCGACTCGCTGGCACTGTATAATCCGCCGGTGCGTGTGGCCGAGGAAGTTGCCTGGCTGGACTGCCTGTCCGAAGGGCGGGTCATTTCCGGCTTTGTCTTCGGCACGCCGATGGATACGCTGTATTGCTATGGCGTCTCGCCCACCGAGTTGCGCGAACGCTTCCACGAGGCGCGCGAGCTGATCCAGAAGGCCTGGGCCGCCGAAGAACCCTTTGCCTTCAACGGCAAGTATACCAAGCTGCGCTATGTCAACCTGTGGCCGCGCCCGGTGCAGAAGCGCCCGCCGATCTGGGTGCCCGGGTCTGGCAGCGTGGAAACCTGGGATCTCGCGCTCAAGAACGACTATTGCTATGGGCAGCTGTCGTTCTCGGGGCTGCACAGCGCCAAGCCGCTGGTCGATGCCTGGTGGAACTATGCCGAGGAAAACGGCTATCAGGCCAACCCCTATCAGCTGGCCTTTACCCAGCTGATCTGCTGCGCCGAAACCGATGCCGAGGCGGAGGCGAAATATTCCGAGGCTGTGAAGTATTTCTACCGCAACCGTTCAGTCCATCCGGGGTTCGAAACGGGGCCGGGGTTTCGCACGCAGAAATCGGTGCAGGCCATGGCCAAGTTCGCCGCCGAGACCAACAAGAACCTGCCGCCCGAGGAAAAGGCCCGCGCCAATTCGGGCGAGATGGACTTCTGGGATTACGACAAGCACGGCTTCATCATCGCCGGCTCGCCCGAACGGGTGCGCCAGCGCATCGAAGAGATGGTCAAGCAGTTGCGCGTCGGCCAGCTGATCGCCTGCCTGCACATGGGCGATCTGGATGAGGAAACCGCCGCGATGAACACCCATCTGATGGCGACCCGGGTGCAGCCGCATCTGCGCGGCCTGTGGTCGGAGTTTGAAGATCGCTGGACCCCGCCATCGGTCAGGGCCGCCCATGCGGCGGCGCTGGCGGACACTGTGGCCCAGCCGCGCAAACTGGCGGGGGCACGGGCATGATGCAGGCGGTGATCGACACGCTGAACGGAACCCCGGTGCGCGCCTGGAAGGGCGGGCAGGGCGGCACCCCTCTGGTCTTTCTGCACGGGTTCGAACAGCACCCTGGCGCTGCGCCCTTCCTGAGCAAGCTGGCCGCATCCCGGCCGGTGCTGGCGCCCGAACACCCCGGTTTCGGCGCCTCGGGCGGGGCGTCGGAGATGGCGGGCATTCTGGATCTGGCGCTGCACTACCGCCAGTGGCTGGAGCCGCTGGTTGCCGAACACGGCCCGGTGGATCTGATGGGCCATTCGCTGGGCGGCATGTTCGCGGCGGAAATCGCGGCGATCTTTCCGCATCTGGTGCGGCGGCTGGTGCTGGTCGATGCCTATGGGCTGTGGCTGGACGATGTGCCGATGCCCGATCCCTTCGTCATCCCGGCGCCCCAGCTCGATGCCGCGAAATGGGCCGATCCGGCGACCTGGGCCGGGGCAGAGCCAAACAGCCATGATGGCGCGGCGGCGGATTACGTCTATTATCGCAGCGCCAATCTGGGCGCCGCCTCGCGCTTCATGTGGCCGATCCCGGATCGTGGCCTGTCGCGCCGCCTGCCGCTGATCCGGGCTCAAACGCTGGTGGTGCATGGCGAACGGGACGGGCTGGTCCCGCCTGCCTATGCCGATGCCTTTGCCCGCGCCATTCCTGGCGCCCGCACGGCGATCATCGCCAAGGCCGGCCATCTGCCGATGATCGAGCAGGAAGCCGCCTTCCTGGACGCCGTCGGCGGGTTTCTGGGCTAGGGGCGCGCCATGACCGATGCAGGCCCCGCGCGGGGCAAGGCCCGTGTCAATGGCGTCGAACTGGCCTATGAGATCGGCGGCAGCGGCCCGACGCTGGTGCTGATCAGCGGGCTGGGGCAGAACGCGCTGGCCTGGGCGGGGGTGGTGGGGGCGTTTCGCCAGCACTTCCGCACGCTGGTCTTTGACAATCGCGGCACGGGGCAAAGCGAGGTTCCGCCCGGCCCCTGGACCATCGACGACATGGCCGACGATGCGGCGGCGCTGATCGCGCATCTGGATCTGGGGCCGGCGGCGGTGGTCGGCTGGTCGCTGGGCGGATCGGTGCTGCAATCGCTGCTGATCCGCCATGGTGCCAGCCTGCGGGCCGGGGTGCTGCTGAACGCGCTGCCGAACTATACCACCGTGCAGCACCGCTGGCTGGATGCCCAGCTGGCCCTGCGCCGCAGCGGACTGCCGCCCGAGGCGGTGGCGACCATGACCCTGCCCTGGGCGCTGTCGCCGCTGATCCTGTCGGATCATGCCCGCACCGCCGCACTGGTCGATGCGATGGTGCGCAACCCCTGGCCCACCGGGATCGAGGGCTATTCCGCCCAGGCCGAGGCGATCCGGGTCTACGATTCAACCCCCGGCCTGCCCGATGTGCGCACCCCCACGCTGGTTCTGGTCGGGGCCGAGGATATCCTGACCCCCATCGCCCAATCCCAGCAGATCGCCAGCCTGATCCCCGGTGCCGAGCTGGTGGTTCTGGGCAAGGGCGGGCACAGCATGGTGCTGGACTACCCGCACGAGGTGACCCGCACGATCATCGGCTGGCTGCAAGGCCGCGATGCCTGAACGGAACATATCGCCATGACACAGGATTTTCCGAACCCCCCGCTTGCCCCGCTGGTCGACACGCTGGCCCCCGATGGCCTGCGCGCCGCGCTGGCGGCCTTTGCGCGCGGTGCCATGCTGATCGTGACCGACGATGATGGCCGCGAGAACGAGGGCGATCTGATCATGTCGGCCGTGCATTGCCGCCCGGCCGACATGGCCTTCATCGTGCGCCATACCTCGGGGATCGTCTGCACGCCGCTGACGCCGGACATTGCGGCGCGGCTGGACCTGCCGCCGATGGTGGCGCGCAACGATGCGCCCTTTGCCACCGCCTTTACCGTCAGCGTCGACTGGCGGCAGGGCACGACGACCGGCATTTCTGCGGCCGACCGCTGTGCGACGGTCCACGGTCTGGCCGACCCTGCGGCCCGCCCGGCCGACTTCGTGCGCCCTGGCCATATCTTTCCGCTGGTCGCCCGCCCCGGCGGCGTGCTCGAGCGCGATGGCCATACCGAGGCAGCGGTCGATCTGTGCCGCCTGACCGGCCTGCCTCCCGTCGGCGTGATCTGCGAGCTGGTCAACGATGATGGCACGGTGATGCGCGGCCCCGATCTGGCGGCCTTTGCCGCCCGCCACGATCTGCACCGCATCACCATTGCCGATCTGATCGCCCTGCGCCGCGCCATCGAGGCGCAAACCGCCGCCATCGCCGCGCAATAACTTGCAGACTTCGGGGAGGAAGACATGCAATTGAAAGACCGGCTTGCCGTCATCACCGGCGGCGCCAGCGGGCAGGGGCTGGCCAGCGCCCGCCTGTTCCTGACCGAAGGCGCCCGCGTCGTCATCATCGACTGGAACGCCGAACAGGGGGAAAAGGCCGCCGCCGACCTTGCCCCCTTGGGCGACATCCGCTTCATCGCTGCCGATCTGGGGCAAGAGCCGCAGGTCCGCGCCGCCTGCGATCGTATCCTGTCCGAATGCGGCCCCCCCGATATCCTGTTCAACAATGCAGGCATCGGCTATTCGGAAAACGGCCGTTTCAAGATGGCCAGCATCTTCGACACCCCGCTCGAGGATTGGGATGCGATCTTGCGCATCAACCTGACCGGCGCCTTCCTGATGACGAAATACCTGGGCCAGGCGATGGTGGGCCGCAAATCCGGCTCGATCATATTCAACGCCTCGATTGCCGGGGTGGTCGGCCAGCGCAACATCGACGCCTATACTGCCAGCAAGGGCGGCCTGGTCGCGCTGACCCGCGCGCTGGCGGCCTCGCTGGGCGAAAGCGGGATCCGGGTCAATGCCATTGCGCCGGGGTCCATCGACACGCCGATGATCCGCCCGATCCTGACCGAGGCCAGCACCGCCGAACGCCTGGCCGCCATTCCGCTGCGCCGGATCGGCACGCCCGAGGATATCGCGGGCCTTGCGCTGTTCCTCGCCTCGGACCACGCCGCCTATGTCACCGGCCAGATCATCGCCTGCGACGGCGGCCGCGTCGCCATCTGAACCAAGGAGCCACCATGCTGTTTGCCTGCCCGAGCGTCTACAAGAAGGACATCCCCGCCGAAACCCTGGCGGCCCATCGCACCTGGCTGAAGGCCGCCGTGGACAGCGGCGCCATCGTTTCCGCCGGTCGGCGCGAGCCTGCCATCGGCGGGCTGATCATCCTGCGCGCCGAAAGCCGCGAGGCAGCGGTGGCCCTGCTGGCGCAGGACCCCTTTGTGGCCGAAGGGATTGCCGAATATGATCCGATGGGATTCAATCCCTCTATCGGTGAACTGAAAGGCTGATCTCCATGGCGCCCCTGCTGACCTCGCCCGTGACGCTGCGGGGCCTGACCCTGCGCAACCGCATCGTCATCTCGCCCATGTGCCAGTATTCGGCGACGCCCGACGGCTGCGCCACCGACTGGCATCTGGTGCAATACGGCCGTTTCGCGGTTGGCGGCGCCGGGCTGATCTTTGTCGAGGCGACCTGTGTCACGCCGGACGGGCGCGGCACCCCCGGCGATCTGGGGCTTTGGGACGACGGGCATATCGCACCGCTGGCCCGGATCGTGGACTTCGTGCAGTCCCAGGGGGCGGCGGCCGGGATTCAACTGGGCCACGCCGGGCGCAAGGGCGCGACGCGCCGCCCCTGGCATGGCAGCACCCCGCTGGATCGGGCCGACCTTGCCGAACGGGCCGAGGAACAGTGGCCGGTGATCGCCCCCTCGGCCATTCCCATGGCCGACGGCTGGCCGGTGCCGCAGGAAATGTCCCTGGCCGATATCGACCAGCTCAAGGCCGATTATGCCGCCGCCGCCCGGCGCGCCCTGGCGGCCGGGTTTGACGTGATCGAACTGCACGCCGCCCATGGCTATCTGATCCACGAATTCCTCTCGCCCGTCTCGAACCGGCGCACCGATGCCTATGGCGGCGACCGCGCAGGGCGGATGCGCCTGCCGCTGGAAATCGCCGAGCTGCTGCGCGGGATCTGGCCGGCAGGTCGCCCGGTCTTTGTCCGCGTCTCGGCCGTGGATCACATGGACGAAGGCATCCAGCTTGAGGATACCATCGCCTTTGCCCGCGCGCTGAAATCGGTCGGCGTCGATGTGGTCGATTGTTCCTCGGGCGGTATCTCGGGGGGCGCGACGGCTGCCCGCATCCCGCGCGGCCCCGGCTTTCAGGTCCCCTTTGCCGAGGCCGTCCGGCGCGAGGCGGGCATCGCAAGCATGGCGGTCGGGCTGATCACCACGCCCGATCTGGCCGAAAGCATCCTTCAGGAAGGCCGGGCCGATCTGATCGCCATCGGCCGCGAGGCGCTCGAGGATCCGAACTGGCCGCTGCACGCCCGCCGCGCGCTGGGGGATGACGGGTTCAGCGCCTGGCCCGAACAGCATGGCTGGTGGCTGGAACGCCGCGTCGCCAGCCTTCGCGCCTGAGGCACTCGCCATGAGCCTTGCAAGACAGGTGGCCTTTGTCACCGGCGGCGCTTCGGGCATCGGCGCGGCCGTCGCACAGCGTCTGGCCGCGCGGGGGGGGGCGCTGGCCTTGGCCGACCTCAATCCGGCGGCGCTTGATCAGGCCCACGCGGATCTGACAGCCATCGGCGCGCAGGTGCTGTGCCTGCCACTGGATGTATCGGACCCTCAGGCGGTGCAGGCGGCCATGGACCGCACCGCGCAAAGCCTTGGCCCGGTGCGCCTTCTGGTCAACAGCGCCGGCATCACCGGCGATGGTGCGCCGATGGGCCAGGTCGCGCTTGCCGACTGGCGGCGGGTGATGGCGGTAAACCTGGACGGCTCGTTCCACACGATGAACGCGGCGTTTCCCATGATGGCGGCGGCAGGTGGCGGGGCGGTGGTCAATGTCGCCTCGGTCATGGGCACTGTCGCCTCGGGCCGGTTCGCGCATTATGCGGCCTCGAAACATGCGCTGATCGGGCTGACGAAATCGGCCGCCGTCGATGGTGCGCCCTTGGGGATCCGGGTGAATTCCGTCGGTCCCGGCTTTGTCGATACCCCCATGCAAGAGGGGCGGATGGACCAGGCCCGGCGCGCGCAACTGGCCAGCCAGCATCTTCTGGGCCGCTGGGCCACGGCAGACGAGGTTGCGGCCCTGGTCGTCTGGCTGCTGTCGGACGAGGCCTCCTTTGTCACCGGCAGCCATCATATGGTCGACGGCGGCTATACGGCCGTCTGACCCGCGCCCCCGCTGACAGGCGCGGCAGCGTGGAAAAACACCGGACCACCCTTTCCATTCCCGGAAAAGGTTGCAACCATGGCAGCGCCGTCAGGGTAGCTGCCCGGCGACGGCGCGCAACATGGGAAAACGCCGGACGGGTGTGCAGGAATGCAACATGCACAGGACAGGTTCCAATGGGATGACCTGCGCTACGTTCTGGCCGTGGCGCGGGCGCGCTCGGTCTCGGGCGCGGCGCAGCAATTGCGGGTGGATCATACCACGGTCAGCCGCCGCGTCACCCGGCTGGAACAGCTGCTGAACACCGCGCTCTTCAACCGGACCCGCTCGGGCTATTCCACCACGGCAGCGGGCGCGCGGGTGGTCGAACTGGCCCAGCAGATGGAAAGCGCGCTGATCCGCTGCGAAGGCGAGATCACCAACCGCAACGACGAGCTGCGCGGCACCGTCCGGGTGGCCACGCCCGATGGCTTTGGCAGCATCTTCCTGGCCCCGCGCCTTGCCCAATTGTGCACTGACCATCCCGAACTCAGGGTGCAGCTCTACCCCTCGCAACTGCGCTACAGCCTGGCGGACCGCGAGGTCGATATCGTGATCGGCCTGCAAAAGCCCTCGGCCGGCCGGCTGACGGCGCGCAAGCTGACCGAATACCGCATCCGCCTCTATGCCAGCCGCGCCTGGTGCGATCTGCGCGATCTGCCCCGCAGCTTCGAGGAACTGACCGAGGTTCCCGTCGTCGGCTATGTGGAAAACCTGGGCACCGAACCCCCGGTGAATTTCCTGCCGCTGCTGCCGGGTAAGATCCGCGCGCGCTTTGCCAGCTCGAACCTGCTGGCCCAGATCAACGCGGTGCTGGCCGGGCAGGGCATCGGCTTCCTGCCCGATTTCGTGGCCGACGGGCGGCCCGAATTCATCCCCGTCCCCGTCGATTTCCACATCGACCGGGAACTGTGGCTGATGATCCACGAGGATAACCGCAACCTCGCCCGCGTTCAGGCCGTGGCCGAGTTCATCCAGTCCGAGGTCCGCAAAAGCCGCAGCACATTCTTTGCCGACTGACCGCCGTCCCTTTCATCTGTCTTCAAATATCCTGGGGGGCAGGCGCGCCCGCGACGCCGGGCCGACAGCACCCGGGGGGCAAGGCCCCCCGCGCGGTGCCGCTTACGCCTGCGCCTTCAGGCTGCGGCCGATCACCACGTTCATGATCTCGCCCGTGCCGTCCATGCACTCGGAAACGCGCACAGCCGCCAGCTGCCGCGCCAGCCCATGGTCGCGCATCAGCCCGTTGGCCCCCAGCGCCCGCATCGCCTGGCTGATCGCGTCAAAGGCGCTGCGGGTGCCCAGCTTCTTGGCATGCGCCGTCAGCGTGGCATCGGGCCTGCCGCCTTCGAAATGCCGGGCGGCCTGAAAGGTCAGGGCGCGGCTGGCCTCGATGCTGGTGGCCGCATCCGCCAGGATCCACTGCATCCCCTGATGGTCGATCACCGCCTTGCCAAAGGTCTGCCGCCCCGCGGCATAGGCCAGTGCCCGGTCCATCGCGCCCATGGCCGCGCCGTTGCACATGGCCGCCACCCCCAGCCGGGCCACGTCGATGCCATACATCGCCGCCTTGAAGGCGGTTCCCGGCGCAAAGGCCACGGCGCCGTGGGGCGCAAAGGCACCGTCAAAGCTGAGGTCAGTCGTCCCCATCGCGGTCGAGCCGATCAGATCCAGCGCCGGTTCCACAGTGACGCCCGCAGCGCCCCGTTCGAACCCCAGGGCGGCCACGCCCTTGGCGCCGCTGCCCGGATCGGTCTGGCAAAAGGCCGCGAAGATGTCGGCATATAGCCCGTTGGTCACCCAGGCCTTGCGGCCCGTCACCGAATAGCCGCCATCGACCGGCTGCGCATGCGTGGTGATCGAGGTCGCATCCGACCCCGCGCCCGGCTCGGTCAGCAGAAAGGCCCCGACCGCATCCCCCGACAAAAGCTGCGGCAGCGCGGCATCGCGCAAGCCCGCATTGGGCGACAGCGACATCGCCACCGTCACATTGGTATGCACCGCCAGCGCGCAGGTGAATCCCATGTCGCGCCGCGCCAGTTCCTCGTAGATGCGGACCTGCGTGGCCACCCCGTCGCCAAACCCGCCCAGATCGCGCGGGATCGCCGTGCCGGTAAAGCGCGAAATCGCATCGCGCAGCGCGGTTTCCGGGCTGGCCTCGCCCTTGTCCCAGGCCTCGCCATTCGGCGTCAGAACCCGGTCGGCAAATTCGGCAGCCTCGGCGATGCGGTCCTCGTTGACCGGGCCATGGGGCAGGGCAAGCGGTTGATAGGTCATGGTCTCTCCCTAGATGTGCAGCGCGTGGCCAAGCGCCCTGTGCGCGGCCTCTTGCAGGGCCTCGCCCTGGGTCGGGTGGGCATGGATGGTTCCGGCGATGTCCTGAAGCGTCGCCCCCATCTCGATTGCCAGGGCAAAGGCGGTGGCCATTTCGGAAATCCCGGCGCCGACCGCCTGAACCCCCAGGACCAGCCCGTTGTCCTTGCGCGACACGACCCGGATGAACCCATCCTCGCGCCCGACCGTCATCGCCCGGCCATTGGCCTTGAAGGGGAAGCTGTCGGCGCGCGCGGCATCGCCCGCCTCGGCCGGGGACAGGCCCACGGTCACAAGCTCGGGGTCGGTAAAGCAGATCGCCGGGATACAGCGCTTGTCCCATTCGGCCCTGCCGCCTGCGGCGGTTTCCACCGCGATTTCCGCCTGTGCCATGGCGCGGTGGGCCAGCATGGGGTCCCCCGTCACATCGCCAATCGCCAGAACCCCGGTCATGGACGTGCGCATCCGCGCATCGACCTTGATGAACGGCCCCGCCATCGTCAGGCCCAGCGTCTCGATGCCCGAGGTGTTCGGGCGGCGCCCGACGGTGACCAGCACCTTGTCCGCCGCGATCTCGGCCTCGCCGTCCGGTCCCTGAACCTTCAGCCCGGTGTCGGTCAGCCCCAGCGCCTTGGTGCCGGTCAGCACCGTGACCCCCAGCGATTTCAGCCGCGCGGCAACCGGCGCGGTCAGGTCAGCATCATAGGCTGGCAGGATGCGCGCCCCTGCCTCGACCACCGTCACCTTGGCGCCCAGCTTGGCAAAGGCGGTGCCCAGCTCCAGCCCGATATAGCCGCCACCGACCACGGCCAGCGACGCGGGCACCTTGTCCAGCGCCAAGGCCGCGGTCGAAGACAGCACCCGCTCGCCAAACGGCAGGAAGGGCAGTTCCACCGGCTCCGATCCGGTGGCGATAATGGTCGTTGCAGGCTTGATCGTGACCGGGCCATCGGCGGTGTCCACCACAACGGTCTTGCCATCGACGAACCGGGCCCGGCCCGTCACCACCCGCACCTTGGCCTTTTTCATCAGCCCGGCAACGCCGCCGGTCAGGCGGGCGACGATGCCATCCTTCCACGCCATGCCCTTGGCCAGGTCGATGGTGGGCGTGCCCGCCGAAATGCCCAGCGGGTTGTCGTGGGTCAGCTCCGCCGCGCGGTGGAATTCCTCGGCCAGATGGATCACGGCCTTGGACGGGATGCAGCCGATGTTCAGGCAGGTGCCGCCGGGGCGTTCGGCCTCGACCACCACGGTATCCAGGCCCTTTTGCCCGGCGCGGATCGCGGCGACATAACCGCCGGGACCGGCGCCGATGACCAGCAGCTGACAGGTGATCGTGCTCATGCCTCGCCCTCGGTGAACAGCAATGCGGGTTCTTCCATCAGCGTCTTGATGCGCTGGATGAAGCTGGCGGCGTTCCAGCCGTCCACGATGCGATGGTCAAAGCTGGACGACAGGTTCATCACCTTGCGCGGCACAAAGGCCGAGCCGTCCCAGACCGGGCGGATCTGCATCTTGTTGACGCCGACGATGGCCACTTCGGGGTGGTTGATGATCGGCGTATGCGAGATGCCGCCCATCGGCCCCAGAGAGGTGATGGTGATCGTGCTGCCGGTCAGCTCCTCGCGGGTCAGCCGGCCCTGGCGGCCTGCCTCGGCCAGCCGGTTCAGCTCGGCCCCCAGATCCCACAGGCCGCGCGCCTCGGCATGGCGCAGGTTGGCCACGACCAGACCCGTGGGGGTCTGCACCGCGATCCCGGCATGGACGGCGCCATATTGGTGGACGACGCCATTGTCATCGTCATAGCGCGCGTTCACCACCGGCTCGTCGCGGATGGCGATGACCATGGCCCGGATCAGGAAGGGCAGCATCGTCAGCTTGGGCTGGCCGTCCTTGCGCGAGCGGTTCATGGTCTCGCGCAGGTCTTCCAGCTTGGTGACATCGGTATCCTCGACATAGGTGATATGCGGGATGCGGCTGCGCGAGGTGGACATCTTGTCCGCGATCATCCGGCGCAGGCCGACGACCTTGATGTCGGTGACGCGCATGTCGCGCTGGCGGCCGGTGGCGGCCGGCGCGGTGCCAGGGCCGGCGGCAAAGACGGCATCAAGGTCGGCATGGGTGATACGGCCGGCCGGGCCGGTGCCGGGCACCGTGCGCAGGTCGATCCCCGCATCGCGGGCACGGGCGCGCACGGCGGGGGAGGCCAGCGGGGCCTCGCCTTCGGGGCGGGGGGCGCGGGCCATGGCCGCGGGTGCGGCAGGTTTGGGCTGCGGGGCAGGGGCCACCGGGGCCGCCGCCGCAGGGGCGGGGGCCGGTGTCTGGGCCTTGGCCGGTTCTGCCGTGGGGGCAGGCTCGGCGTCGCCGTCGCCCTCGACCTCGATACGGATCAGGGGGGCGCCGATGGCGATGACCTTGCCGACCTCGCCGCCCAGGTCGACCACCTTGCCGCCAAAGGTCGCGGGGATTTCCACCGTCGCCTTGTCGGTCATCACGGCGGCCAGCGCCTGATCCTCGGCGATCAGATCGCCGGGCTTGACCAGCCATTCCACCAGCTCTGCCTCGGCGATGCCTTCGCCGATGTCCGGCATCTTGATCGTGCGAATGCCCATGGCTCAGCCCTCCATCACGTCGCGCAGCGCCTGCGCCACCCGGTCGGGGCCGGGGAAATACAGCCATTCCTGCGCGTAAGGATATGGCGTGTCATAGCCGGCGACCCGGGTGATCGGTGCCTCCAGGTGGTAGAAACACGCCTCTTGCACGATGGCCGACAGTTCAGCGCCGAAGCCGCTGGTCTGCGTGGCCTCGTGGACGATCACGCAGCGGCCGGTTTTCGCGACCGAGGCTTCGATGGTCTCGTAGTCGATCGGCACCAGGGTGCGCAGGTCGATCACCTCGGCGTCGATCCCGGTCTCGGCCACTGCGGCCAGCGCGACATGCACCATCGTCCCATAGGCCAGCACCGTCACCGCATCGCCGGGCCGGCGCACCACCGCCTTGCCCAGCGGCACGGTGTAATGGCCTTCCGGCACCTCGCCCAGCTCATGCGCCGACCAGGGCACGACCTTCTGGTCGTGGTGGCCGTCGAACGGGCCGTTGTAAAGCCGCTTGGGTTCGAGGAAGATCACCGGGTCGTCATCCTCGATGGCGGAAATCAGCAGGCCCTTGGCATCATAGGGGTTCGAGGGGATGACCACCTTGAGCCCGGTCGAATGGGTAAAGCACGCCTCGGGCGATTGCGAATGGGTCTGGCCGCCAAAGATGCCGCCGCCCGTGGGCATTCGGATCACCATCGGGCAGGTGAACTGCCCGGCCGAGCGATAGCGCATCCGCGCCGCTTCCTGGGTGATCTGGTCATAGGCGGGAAAGACGTAATCGGCGAACTGGATTTCCACGCAAGGCCGCAAGCCATAGGTCGCCATGCCGACCGCGACCCCCACGATGCCGCCTTCGGCAATCGGCGTGTCAAAGCAGCGGGTCTTGCCGTATTTCGCCTGCAGCCCTTGGGTGCAGCGGAAGACGCCGCCGAAATAGCCGACATCCTCGCCAAAGACCACGACCTTTGGGTCCTGGCCCATCTTGACGTCCATCGCATCGCGGACGGCCTCGATCATCGTCATGCGTGCCATGGTCAGATCCCCGCTTTCTGGCGCTGACGGCGCAGGTTTTCCGGCATGTCCTTGTAGACATCGCTGAACATCGCCCCCGCAGGCGCCGTGCCGCCGTCCAGCATGGTGCCAAAGGATTCCGCGATCTTCTGTTCGGCCTTCACATGGTCCTCGACCTCGGCCTGGGCTTGGGCGTGGCGCTCGTCGGACCATTCGCCCATGGCGATCAGATGGGTCTTCAGCCGCTCGATCGGGTCACCAAGGGGCCAGGCGGTGGATTCGTCCTTGGCCCGGTAGACCGTCGGGTCATCCGACGTGGTATGCGAGGCTGCGCGATAGGTCAGCCATTCGATGAAGGTCGGCCCAAGGCCCTGACGCGCCCGTTCGGTCGCCCATCGCGATGCCGCCAGCACCGCCAGATAGTCGTTGCCATCCACCCGGATCGCCGGCAGGCCATAGCCGATGCCGCGCGCGGCAAAGGGCTGCGCCCCGCCGCCGGTCAGGCCGGAAAAGGTGGAAATCGCCCATTGGTTGTTCACCAGGTTCAGCACCACCGGCGGCTTGTAGACCGCCGAGAACAGCATCGCCCAGTGGAAATCGCCCTCGGCCGCCGCGCCATCGCCGATCCAGCCAGCGGCGATCCTGGTATCTTCGGAAATCGCGGATCCCATCGCCCAGCCGACCGCCTGCACGAATTGCGTGGCCAGGTTGCCCGAGATCGAAAAGAACCCGTGATCCTTGGCCGAGGTCATCACGGCCAGCTGCCGGCCCAGCACCGGATCGCCCGCATTGCCGAACACCTGGTTCATGTACATGTGGATCGGATAGCCCGCCGCGAACAGCAGGCCCTGTTGGCGATAGGTCGGAAAGTTCATGTCGCCTTGGGCCAGAACCGACTGAAAGCCGCAAGCGATGGCCTCTTCGCCGGTGCATTGGGCGTGGTTCGTGGTCTTGCCCTGACGCTGGGCCATCTGCATCCGGCGGTCGATATAGCGCGTCGTCATCATGTCGCGCAGGCCCTTGCGCAGCAGGTCGGGGTCCACCTTGCCCAGCCAGTCGGCCCAGGGGCCGACGGCATTGCCCATGCCGTCCATCAGCCGCACAAGGCCCCAGGCCATGTCGCGCATGGCCTCGGGGGACTCGTCCATCGCGGGCAGGCGGGTCTCGCCGGGTTCGGCCAGCGGCAGATAGTCAAAGCGCGGTGCCTCGCCGGGGCGGGCAGGGGGATCGGGCACATGCAGCCGGATCTTGGGGGTCTTGTCCATGCGGGGGTCTCCTTGACGGGGAGGTCGTACGAAGGTCGGAACGCTCAGGCGAAGCCGTGCTTGCCGGGGTTCATGATGTTCAAGGGGTCCAGCGCCTGCTTGATCGCGGCCATGAAGTCGACCGCATCGCCCAGTTCCTTGCGCAGATAGGCCGCCTTGCGCTGGCCGACGCCATGTTCGCCCGTCGAGGTGCCGCCCATGGCAATCGCCCGCGCGACAAGGCGCGAGGTGAAGGCCTCGACCTCGGCCACCTCTGTCGCGCTGCCCGGGTCCAGCGTCAGCAGGACGTGGAAGTTGCCATCGCCGACATGGCCCAGGATCGGCCCGGTCAGGCCATGGTCCTGCAAGTCCTTTTGCGTTTCCACCACGCAATCGGCCAGACGCGAGATCGGCACGCACACATCGGTGGAAAACACCTGCTTGTCCGGCGCGGCGGCGGCGGCGGCCCAATAGGCATCGTGCCGCGCCTGCCACAGCTTGCCGCGCTGCGCAGGATCGGGCGACCAGGCAAAGCCCTGCGCCCCGTTGCCTTCGGCAATGGCGGCAAAGGTGTCGGTCTGGGCCTGAACCTCAGCCGGGCTGCCGTGGAATTCCACGAACAGCGTCGGCACCACCGGCAGGCCCAATTTGGAATAGGCGTTGCAGGCGGCAACCTGCGCCTCGTCCAGCAGTTCCACCCGGGCGATGGGCACGGCGGACTGGATCGTCTCGATCACCGTGGTGCAGGCATCGGCCACGCTGGCAAAGGTGCAGGTGCCCGACCCGATGACCTCGGGGATCGGATACAGCTTCAGCGTGATTTCCGTCAGGATGCCCAGCGTGCCTTCGGCCCCGACCAGAAGCCGCGTCAGGTCATAGCCCGCCGAGGTCTTTTTCGCCCGCTGCGCCGTGCGGATGATCCGGCCATCGGCCATGACGGCCTGCGCGGTCAGCACGTTGTCCTTCATGGTGCCATAGCGCACCGCCGTGGTGCCCGAGGCCCGGGTGGACGCCATGCCGCCGATCGAGGCATTCGCGCCGGGGTCGATCGGAAAGAACAGCCCCGTATCGCGCAAATAGGAATTCAGCGCCTCGCGCGTGATGCCGGGCTGCACCGTGACGGTCATGTCCTCGGGCGAGACGGACACCACCTGATCCATCCCCGACAGGTCGATCGACAGCCCGCCCTGCGGCGCGTTCAGATGCCCCTCGAGCGAGGAACCGGCGCCAAAGGCGATGACCGGCATCCGGTGACGGGCGCAGATGGCGACAGCCTCGGCCACCTCTTCGGCGGTGTCCACCTTCAGCACGGCGTCGGGCAGTTCCGATGCCAGATAGGTCACCGTATGCGTATGGGTGCGACGGCTGCCAAGGCTGCGGTCCAGACGGTTGCCGAAACGGGCCGTCAGGTCGGCACAGGCGCCTTCGATATCGCGGGAGGGCAGGGTCATTCGGGTCTCCGGTCAGGAACGGCGCAGGCGTTCGGCATCGCGCACGGCCCCCTGGGCCGCCGAGGTGACAAAGGCCGCATAGAGGCGCAGCGCCGTGGAAATCACGCGGGGGCGGTCGGTGGCGGGGCGCCAGGCGGCCTCGCCCCTGGCCTCCATCGCGGCGCGGCGGGTGGCCAGCACCTCGGGCGTCAGATCCACGTCGATGCGGCGGTTCGGAATGTCGATGATAATCGGGTCGCCATCCTCGACAAGGCCGATGGTGCCGCCGCTGGCCGCTTCGGGCGAGACATGGCCGATGGACAGGCCCGCACTTCCGCCCGAAAAGCGGCCATCGGTGATCAGCGCAACCGACGTGTCCAGCCTGCGACCCTTGAGGATCGTGGTCAGCTTCAGCATCTCGCGCATCCCCGGCCCGCCGCGCGGACCTTCATAGCGCAGGATGATCGCATCGCCCGGCTGGACGGTGCCATCGACGATGGCCGCTTCGGCGGGGTCTTCGTCATCGAACACCCGCGCGGTGCCGGTGAAGTTCAGGATCGAGGCATCGACCCCGGCCACCTTCACGATGCAGCCATCCTCGGCCAGATTGCCATACAGCACCGCCAGCCCGCCATCTTGCGACCAGGCATGTTCGGCGCTGCGGATGCAGCCCTTTTCAGCATCCACATCCACCGCAGGATAGCGCCGGTTCTGCGAGAACGCCCGCAGCGAGGGGATGCCGCCGGGCGCTGCGCGAAACAGCTCCAGCGCCTCGGGCGTGGGGGTGCGGCGAATGTCCAGCGTGTCGATGGCCTGGCCGACGGTTGCGGCATGAACGGTCCGCGCCTCGCGGTTGACGACGCCCAGGCGGTCCAGCTCGCCCAGCAGGCGCCAGACGCCGCCGGCGCGGTGGACATCCTCCATGTACCAGTCGGCAGACGACGGCGCGACCTTGGCCAGATGCGGGGTCGAGCGCGAGATGCGGTCGATGTCGAGCATGTCAAAGGGCACCTCGCCCTCGCGCGCGGCGGCCAGCAGGTGCAGCACCGTGTTGGTCGACCCGCCCATCGCCACATCCATCCGCATGGCGTTTTCAAAGGCGGCGAAACTGGCGATGGAGCGCGGCAGGACGCTGGTGTCATCGTGGCGGTAATAGCTGTCGCACATCTCGACAATGCGGCGCGCGGCGGTCAGGAACAGCTGTTCGCGGTCGGCATGGGTGGCGACCAGCGTGCCGTTGCCCGGCAGGCCAAGGCCAAGCGCCTCGACCAGGCAGTTCATCGAATTGGCGGTGAACATGCCCGCGCAGCTGCCGCAGGTCGGACAGGCGCTGCGTTCGAACTCGTGCACCTTGTCCGCGCCCGAGGCCGGGTCGCTTTGCACGATATAGGGGTCGATGGCGGACACGCGCCTGGCCTCGTCGCCCCAGGTGACCTTGCCGGCCTCCATCGGGCCGCCGGACACGAAGATCGCCGGAATGTTCAGCCGCATCGCGGCCATCAGCATGCCGGGGGTGATCTTGTCGCAGTTGGAAATGCACACGATGGCATCGGCGCGATGCGCCTCGACCATGTATTCCACGCTGTCGGCGATCAGATCGCGCGAGGGCAGGGAATACAGCATCCCGTCATGGCCCATGGCGATGCCGTCATCGACGGCAATGGTGTTCATTTCCTTGGCGACGCCGCCCATGCGGTGGATTTCATCGGCCACCAGCTTGCCCAGATCGCGCAGATGCACATGGCCGGGCACGAACTGGGTGAAGGAATTGACGACCGCCACGATGGGCTTGCCGAAATCGCCATCGGTCATGCCCGTTGCCCGCCAGAGCGATCGGGCAAAGCTGCGGTCCTTGCCGGCGGTGGTGCGTCTGGAGCGAAGGTCTGGCATGGCGGGTGTCCTGTCGGCGGGCATGGCTGGGCCGGGCACGGCAACAGGGCCGCGCGCTCGGGTGCGATTGTGGCGATGGGGGCATGAGGGGCCGGGGCGCCGCCCAACGGGGCGCCCCGGCCGTCAGGTCACTGGGTCTTGCCGGCGAGGAAGCCGTCGAACGGCAGTTCCGCCAGGCGGTTCCACACGCGCTGCTTTTCGGTATAGGCCGACCACTGGTCATACATCTTCTTGAAGACCGGGTTGGCGGCCGCGTATTCGGCATAGACCTCGCGCGAGGCAGTGTAGCCGGCGTCCAGCACTTCTTGCGGGAACACGCGCAGCTCGGTGCCCTGCGCCACAAGGCGATACAGCGCCTCGGGGTTGTTGGCATCGTATTTGGCCAGGCAGTGGCTCATGGTTTCGGACGACACGGTTTCCAGCGCGGCCTGATAGGCGGGGGGCAGGCTGGCCCACTTGTCCTTGTTGATGTAGAGCGAGGCGTTCGCCGTGCCTTCCCACCAGCCGGGCGCATAGTAGTATTTGGCGACCTTGTAGAAGCCCAGCTTTTCATCGTCATAGGGGCCCGAGAATTCGGCCGCATCCAGCGTGCCGCGCTCCAGCGCCGAATAGATGTCACCGCCCGCGATCTGCTGCGGCACGACGCCAAGACGCGACATGATGGTGCCGCCCATGCCGGCGATGCGCATCTTCAGACCGTTCAGATCGGCCAGCGAGTTGATTTCCTTGCGGTACCAGCCCCCCATCTGCGCGCCGGTATTGCCCGCCGGGATCGCGTGGATGTTGTAGCCACCCAGGAATTCGTTCACCAGCTCGCGCCCGCCGCCGTAATACAGCCAGCCGATATGCTGGCGCGTGTTCAGGCCAAAGGGCAGCGAGGTGTCGAACTGGAAGGCCGGATCCTTGCCGATATAGAAGCTCGACAGCGTATGCGCGCATTCGATGGTGCCTTCCTGCACCGCGTCCAGCGCCTGCAGGCCGCCAACCAGCTCGCCCGCCGCAAAGGGCTGGATGGTGAAGTTGCCATCGGTGATCTCGGCGATGCGCTTCGACAGATGGGTGCTGATGCCATAAAGCGTGTCGAGGCTTTTCGGATAGCTGGACGTCAGGCGCCAGCTGATCTTCGGCATGGATTGCGCTATGGCCGGTGCGGCAACGGTGGTCGCGGCCGCGGCGGCGATCCCCGCCCCCTTGATGAACGAGCGTCTGTGCATGAAGTCCTCCCTCTCCAGTCATTCCTGTGGTGGGTGGTGTTTACTGCGCCGTGCGGGGGAAAGTCACATGGATTATCGCGGACCGGCTGTGCAGGAATTCCCCAACGCGGTGCAGGGTGGGGCGGTTTTCCCGGCGCGCTTGCCCGATCTGCGCGCCGGCGGCCTGCGTCGGCCGCCTCCGGCGGGGGTATTTTCAAAAAGGCAAACAGGCCGCGCGCCTTGCCCTTCATCTTTCTGCAAATACCCATCCTGCAGATCCACAAGGGGTGCGGCCGGGCAGGCGCGGCGGTTGCATCATCTTGCCTGAAATACCCCCGCCGGAGGCGTCCGAGGCAAGCCTCAGGTGCGGCGCTCGGGGGCAGATCGTGCAGTCCCCGCGGCTTGCCGTCGTTTCCGTCATGCGCGGGTCGCTGACGTCGACCGCGCCCGGCACAGCGGCGCCATGACCTGCATCGGGTGGGCCCTTGGCGGCGATGGGCCACCCAATCTTGCACCGGCAGGACAGGGCCGCGGCAGTGTCGGGATGATGATCCGCAGTGTCCTGGCCCGTCCGTGCAGGGTCAGGCCCGTGCGGCTGCCGGGGGCGGCGCGGGGCGGGGGCGGTGTCACAGTGCCGGCATCGGCGCCTGCCCCTTGGGGGATGGGTTGGCCTCTCCCAGCCCGGCGCCTTGGCCGGCCGGCGGGATCGGGGGATCCGCCGCGGCGGGGTTGTGGCAAGGTGAGGCCCGCCATACACCAAGGCAGGAGGTGCGCCGATGATCCTGACCCTTGCCGTTTCGGGCTATCGCTCGCTGCGCGAGATCGTGTTGCCGCTGGATCGGCTGACCGTGATCACGGGCGCGAACGGGACGGGAAAATCCTCGCTGTATCGGGCGTTGCGGTTGCTGGCGGATGTCGCGCAGGGGCGGACCATCGGGGCACTGGCGGCCGAGGGGGGACTTGAGTCCACCCTGTGGGCCGGGCCCGAGACCATCTCGCGCGCGATGCGATCGGGGCAGGTGCCGGTTCAGGGCACCGTGCGGCGGGACCGCGTTGCGCTGCGGCTGGGCTTTGCGGGCGAGGATTATGGCTATGCGGTTGATCTGGGACTGCCGGTCAGCGGCGGCGCCTTTGCGCAGGATCCCGAGATCAAGGCCGAGGCGGTCTGGGTCGGGGAATCGCTGAACCGGCACAATTCCATTGCAGAGCGGGCCGGGGGGCTGGTCAGGGTGCGCTCGGGGCGCGGGGAATGGAGGCCGCTGGTCACCGGGCTTGCGGCCTTTGACAGCATGATGACCCATGCGACCGATCCGTCCCAGGCGCCCGAATTGCTGGCCCTGCGCGAGCGGATGCGGGGCTGGCGGTTCTATGACCATCTGCGCACCGACCGCGATGCCCCGGCGCGCCGTCCGCGCGTGGGCACCCGCACCCCGGCGCTGGCCGGGGACGGGGCCGATCTGGCCGCCGCGATCCAGACCATCCGCGAGATCGGCGATGGTGCCGCCTTTGATGCGGCCATCGAGGATGCCTTTCCCGGCGCACGGGTTGCGGTGGTGCAATCGGGCGGGCTGTTTGCGGTGACCATGCATCAACACGGCCTGCTGCGTCCGCTGGTTGCGGCGGAACTGTCGGATGGCACCTTGCGATTCCTCTTGCTGGCCACCGCCTTGCTGACGCCGCGCCCGCCCGAGGTGATGGTGCTGAACGAGCCCGAGACCAGCCTGCACCCCGACCTGATCGCGCCGCTGGCCCGGCTGATTGCCCGCGCGTCCGGGGCGGGGCAGATCGTGACCGTCTCGCACAGCGCGGCACTGGCGCAGGCCCTGGCGGGGCAGGGCGCGCGGACGCATGAGTTGCGCAAGGAGGTGGGCGAGACGGTGGCCGGGATGGACGATCCCCCGTCGTGGGGTTGGCCAAAGCGATAGGGCGCGTGGTGGCCGCCGCCCTGTGGGGGCGCTGCCCCCTGGCAGCGTCGTGCCCGTGGATCGGGCAGTCCTGCCCCCGGGATATTTGGATCAAGGCGAAACGGGGCGTGATCGTTTGCAATGCGCCCGATCTGGCAGCGTTTTTTGCTTGATTGCCGGTTCTGCGGGCGGATGATGGGCAGCAGGGGTCCTGGAACCCTTGCGGCATCTGTGGCCCTCGGCCGCGCTGCTATCCAAGGTCAATCCGTGACCGAAGCCCGAAAGAGATCCATGTCGATCAAGGCCGCCATCCACCATCTGACGCATTACACATACGACCGTCCGGTCGTCTTGGGCCCGCAGGTCATCCGGCTGCGGCCCGCGCCGCACAGCCGCACGCGGGTCATCAGCCATTCGCTGAAGGTCAGCCCCGGCGGGCATTTCGTGAACCACCAGCAGGACCCATACGGCAACTGGCTGGCGCGCTTTGTCTTTCCCGAGCCGGTGAGCGAATTGAAGATCGAGGTCGATCTGGTCGCGGACATGACGGTCTACAATCCGTTCGACTTCTTCGTCGAGGAATCGGCCGAGGACTGGCCCTTTGACTATCCGCTGGATCTGCTGGACGATCTGTCGATCTATCGCAAGGCCGAGCCGCAGGGGCCTGAATTCGAGGCCTTCATGGCGACGATCCCGCGCGAGCGGGCACGGACGGTGGATTTCGTGGTCGGGCTGAACCGCGATCTGGCAAACAAGATCAAATACCTGATCCGCATGGAACCGGGGGTGCAGACGCCGGATGAAACGCTGGCCAAGGCCTCGGGGTCGTGCCGCGATTCCAGCTGGCTGCTGGTCAATGTGCTGCGTCATCTGGGGTTCGCGGCGCGCTTTGTCTCGGGCTATCTGATCCAGCTGAAACCCGATCTGAAGGCGCTGGACGGGCCATCGGGGACCGAGGTGGATTTCACCGACCTTCATGCCTGGTGCGAGGTTTATCTGCCCGGCGCGGGCTGGATCGGACTGGACCCGACCAGTGGTCTGCTGACCGGCGAAAGCCATATCCCGCTGGCCGCGACACCGCATTACCGCAATGCGGCGCCCATCGCGGGCGGGTTCAGTGCCGTGGGCTCGCCCGAGGTGAGCTTTGATTTCGACATGACGGTGACGCGGGTGGCCGAACATCCGCGCATCACCAAGCCGTTCAGCGATGCGTCCTGGGACGAGCTGAACGCCCTTGGCCGCAAGGTGGACGCGGCCTTGCACGCGGGCGATGTGCGGCTGACCATGGGGGGTGAGCCGACCTTTGTCTCGATCGACGATTTCGAAAGTGCGGAATGGAACACCGCCGCGGTGGGCCCGACCAAGCGGGCGCGCGCCGATGTGCTGATCCGCCGCTTGCGCAACCGTTTCGCGCCGGGGGGCTTTCTGCACTATGGGCAAGGCAAGTGGTATCCGGGCGAGACCCTGCCGCGCTGGACGTTCTCGCTGTATTGGCGGCGCGATGGTCAGCCGGTCTGGCAAAACCCCGATCTGATCGCCGCCGAAGGGGTCAATCAGGGCGCCAGCGCGCTGGATGCACAAGAGCTGCTGCGCGAGATGGCGGCCGAGATGGACCTGCCCGAGGAGAACATCCTGCCCGCCTATGAGGATCCGGCTGAGTGGCTGGTGAAAGAGGCGAAGCTGCCCGACAACGTGACGCCCGAGAATTCCAGGCTGGAAGACCCCGAGGAACGTCACCGCATCGCGGCGGTCTTTGACCGGGGGCTGACGCATCCGGTGGGCTTTGTGTTGCCGGTCCAGCCCTGGATGGGCCGCGACGGGCGGCGCAAGTGGTATTCCGAACGCTGGCGGATGCGGCGGGGGCGGATGTTCCTGGTGCCCGGCGACAGCCCGGTCGGCTATCGCCTGCCGCTGGCCAGCCTGCCCTGGCTGAGCCCGGCGCAATATCCCTATATCAACCCGATGGACCCCACCATCGAGCGGCCCGACCTGCCCGAGCCGCCCGAGGTGGACGGCGCGCGCAAGACACAGCCCATGGCCTCGTTCATTCCGGCGCCGCAGATGTCGGGGTTCGTGCCGCAGACGGTAACCGAGGTTGAAGGGTTCGTGCGCACCGCCCTGACGGTCGAGCCGCGCGAGGGGCGGCTGTGTGTCTTCATGCCGCCGGTGACCATGCTGGAGGATTACCTTGACCTTTTGCATGTGGCGGAATCGGCGGCGGCCCGGCTGGGGCTCAAGGTGCATATCGAGGGCTATCAGCCCCCGCATGATCCGCGCCTCAACGTGATCCGCGTGGCGCCCGATCCGGGCGTGATCGAGGTGAATATCCATCCGGCGCACGACTGGGCCGATTGCGTGGCGATCACGCAGGGGGTTTACGAGGAAGCCCGCCAGAGCCGCCTTGGCGCCGAGAAGTTCATGATCGACGGCAAGCATACCGGCATCGGGGGCGGCAACCATGTGGTGGTGGGGGGCGCCACCACGCTGGACAGCCCCTTCCTGCGCCGGCCCGACCTGCTGAAATCGCTGATCCTGCACTGGAACCGGCATCCCAGCCTGTCCTATCTGTTCTCGGGCCTGTTCATCGGCCCGACCAGTCAGGCGCCGCGCATCGACGAGGCGCGCCATGATGCGCTCTATGAGCTGGAGATCGCGCTGTCGCGCATTCCCGCGCCGGGGCAGGGCGAGGCACCGTTGCCCTGGCTGACCGACCGGCTGCTGCGCAACATGCTGACCGATGTCACCGGCAACACCCACCGGGCCGAGATCTGCATCGACAAGCTGTATTCACCCGACGGACCCACCGGGCGGCTGGGGCTGGTGGAATTCCGCGGCTTCGAGATGCCCCCGGATGCCCGCATGAGCCTTGCCCAGCAACTGCTGCTGCGCGCGCTGATCGCGCGGTTCTGGGCCGCGCCTGCCGAAGGGGAGCTGGTGCGCTGGGGTACGGCGCTGCATGACCGCTTCATGTTGCCGCATTATGTGTGGGAGGATTTCCGCGATGTGCTGGCCGACCTGCGCCAGCACGGGTTCGACCTGAAAGAGGACTGGTTCGTCGCCCAGGGCGAGTTCCGTTTCCCCTTCTGCGGCGAGGTCGACTATGAGGGCGCGCATCTGGAAATCCGCCAGGCGCTGGAGCCCTGGCATGTGCTGGGCGAGACCGGCGCCATCGGGGGCACGGTGCGCTATACCGACAGCTCGACCGAGCGGTTGCAGGCGAAACTGACCACGGCGAACCCGGATCGCTACACCGTCACCTGCAACGGGCGGGAATTGCCGCTGGCCAGGGTGGCGAATGGCGTGTCGGTGGCCGGGGTGCGGTTCAAGGCCTGGCAGCCGGCCAGCGCCATGCACCCCACCGTGCCCGTTCAGGCGCCGCTGACCTTCGACATTTACGATCGCTGGTCGGGCCGGGCGCTGGGCGGCTGTGTCTATCATGTCGCCCATCCGGGGGGGCGGAACTATGACACCTTCCCGGTCAATGGCAACGAGGCCGAGGCCCGGCGGCTGGCGCGGTTCGAGCCGATGGGCCACCGCTCTGGCTGGCATCCCGTCGGGGCGGAACGGCGCCATCCCGAGTTCCCGATGACGCTTGACCTGCGCCGGCCGATCGGCATCTAGTCCGGCGATGGACAGGACGGCACAAGACAAGGCAGGGGGCGGTGCCCCCGTCAGGCGCGATCGCGGCCTGGCGGGCTATCGGCCCTTGCCCGGCGTGCCGGATGAACTGATCGGGCCCGACGGGGCGCTGCGCCCGCTGTGGCGCCCGCTGATCGGCCATGTTCAGGGGCTGAGTGACGATGACCTGACCCGTGCCTTTGGCCGGGCCGACCAGTACCTGCGCGATTCGGGTGTGTTCTATCGCCAGTATGATGCGGGTCAGTCGGTGGAACGGCCCTGGCCACTGGCCCATCTGCCGGTGCTGATCGACGAGGCCGACTGGACGCGCCTTTCGGCCGCGCTGATCCAGCGCGCCGATGTGCTGGAATCCTTGATGGCCGATCTTTACGGCCCCAACCGGCTGGTGGCCGAAGGGCACCTGCCGGCCGCGCTGGTGACGGAAAACCCCGAATGGCTGCGGCCCATGGTGGGTGTGCGGCCACGTTCGGGGCATTACCTGCATTTCGTCGCCTTTGAAATCGGCCGGGGCCCGGATGGCAATTGGTGGGTGCTGGCCGACCGCACCCAGGCGCCCTCGGGCGCGGGCTATGCCCTTGAGGGGCGGGTTGCCACCAGCCGCGCCTTTTCCGATGTGTTCGAAGGGCAGAATGTCCACCGCCTTGCCGGGTTCTTTCGCGATTTCCGCGACACGCTTCTGGCCATGCGCGAGGACCGCGAGGCCAGCGTTGCCATCCTGACGCCGGGGCCGCTGAACGAAACCTATTACGAACAGGCCTGGCTTGCCCGCTATCTGGGCGTCGCGCTGGTGCAGGGCGAGGATCTGGTGGTCGAAAAGGGCCATCTGATGCTGCGCACCGTGTCGGGGCTGCGCCCGGTCGATGTGCTGTGGCGCCGGCTGGATGGCAGCTTTGCCGACCCGCTGGAGCTGGACCCCGCCTCGCGCATCGGCACGCCGGGCATGGTGTCGGCCCTGCGGCAGGGCGGGCTGACCATGGTGAATTCGCTGGGATCCGGCGTGGTCGAGACGCGGGCGCTGATGGCGTTCCTGCCCAAGCTGGCGCCGCATCTGGTGGGGGCGCCGCTGGCCATGCCCAACATCGCCACCTGGTGGTGCGGCGGCGCGGCCGAGCGGGCGGCGGTGCTGGCCGATCCGGGCCGCATGGTGCTGTCGCCCGCGCTTGGCACCGGGCTGCCCTATGACCGGCAGGGCGAGACGGAACTGGCGGCGGGCCTTGGCGCAGGCAAGCTGGCGCAGCGGCTGGGCCGGGATGGCGCGGCGCTGGTCGCGCAAGAGGCGGTGACACTGTCCACCACCCCCGCGCTGGTCGATGGCCGGATCGTGCCGCGCCCGATGAGCTTGCGGGTGTTCCTGGCCCGCACCGCCAGCGGCTGGCAGGTCATGCAGGGCGGCTTTGCCCGCATTGGCGCGGCGGCCGATCCATCGGCGCTGGCGATGCAGCGGGGCGGGGCGGCGGCCGATGTCTGGATCGTCAGCGGCAGCGACGTGCCCGCCATCTCTATGCTGGCGCAGCCCGCAGGGCCCTATCGGCGAATGGCGCCCGGCGCGCTGCCCTCGCGCGCGGCGGACAACCTGTTCTGGCTGGGCCGCTATGTCGAGCGGGTCGAGGGCATCGTGCGCCTGCTGCGGGCGCGCAACATCCGGCTGGTCGAAAGCGGGCGGGCGGCCGGGCCGATGCTGAAGGCGATCGACCCGATTGCCGAAAGCTATGGGCTTGATCCGGCGCAGGGCATTCCCGACGGTCTGATCGACACGCTGGCCGCCGCGATTGCCAGCGCCGGGCAGATCCGCGACCGTTTCTCGCCCGATGGCTGGTCGGCGCTGGCCGATCTGGACAAGACCGCCCGCCGCATGGCCACCCGCGTGACGCCTGGCGACGATGCCGCACGGGCGCTGTCGGCGCTGCTGCGCAAGCTGGCCGGGTTCTCGGGTCTGGTGAACGAGAACATGTATCGCTTTCTGGGCTGGCGCTTCCTGACCATCGGGCGTCAGCACGAACGGGCGATGGCGATGACGGGCCTTTTGGCGGCGCTGGCCGATGCCGGGGCACCCGCCGGGGCGCTGGATCTGTGCGTGGAACTGGGCGACAGCGTGCTGACCCACCGGCGCCGGTTCACCATGGGCACCAGCCGCGAGACGGTGATCGACCTTCTGGCGCTGGATCCGATGAACCCGCGCTCGATCCGTCACCAGCTGGACGGGATGATGGCACAGGTCAACATGCTGCCCGGCGCCTCGGAGTATGGACAGCTGTCGGACCTTGGCCGCGCGATGCTGCGCTGTCAGACCGAAGTGGCGACCGAAACGCCCGAGACCCTGACCACCGAGGTGCTGGACGCCTTGCGCGGCCGGATTGCCGTGCTGTCCGATCTGCTGACAGGGGCCTATCTGCGGTGACGCTTTATGCGCTGCGCCTTGCGATCCATTACGACTTTGCCCGCCCGACCGGGGCCGGGCGCCAGCTGTTCCGCATCCTTCCGGCCGAGACGCCGGGGGTGCAACGGCTGATCCAGTCGCGCGTCATCCTGGCGCCCGCCCCGGCCGAGCGACTGGAGTTTACCGACTTCTTCGGCACCCGCGTGATCGAGGTGGCGATGCCGCCCGGCCTGACCCGGCTGGATCTGGTGCTGGAGGCCGAGGTCGAGCGGGCACGGGCCGAGCCCGAACTGGACATGTCACCAAGGGTCGCGGCCCTGGCCGCCGAACTGGCGGACTGGCGCGATATCGGCCCGGCCTCGCCCCATCACTTCCGCGCGCCCTCGCGCCGGATCCCGCCGATGGCTGCGGTGGCGAGCTTTGCTGCGGCGGCGACCAGGGGGGCGCGCACGGTGCAAGAGGCGGTCATCGCCCTGGGCGAGGCGCTGCACGACCACATGACCTTTGATGCCAAGGCGACCGAGGTGGATACCTCGCCTGCCCATGCCTTTGCGCTGCGGCGCGGGGTCTGCCAGGATTTCGCGCAGATCATGGTGGGGGGGCTGCGGTCGCTGGGCATTCCGGCGGCCTATGTCGCGGGCTATCTGCGCACCCGGCCCCCGCCTGGCAAGCCGCGGCTGGTCGGGGCCGATGCGATGCACGCCTGGGTGCGCGCCTGGGCAGGAGCCAAGGCGGGCTGGATCGACTATGACCCCACCAATGCCTGCCGGGCCGGGGCCGATCATATCGACGTGGGCTTCGGGCGCGATTACGGCGATGTGGCGCCGGTGACGGGGATGCTGCGGCTCGATGGCTCGCAGGCCGGATCGCACAGCGTGGATATTGTCGAAAGCGTCGGCTGAGCCGCTTGCGGCGGTATGGGCCGCTGCGGCACAGTGGCCGCATGGACTGGACCCCGACCCGCAACCTGACCGGCCTTGCCCTGCACCCTGACGGGGATGCGGCAGGCGGTCGCCTGCTGGCCGAAGAGGCGCCGGTTGCCGTGGTCTGCAATGGAACCAGCCTTGCGGTGATGATGGCGACACCGGCCGACCTTGCCGATTTCGCGCTGGGGTTCGCGCTGACCGAGGGGATCGTTCAGGGCCCGTCCGACGTCCTGGACTTCGAGGAGGTCGCCCAGGCCACAGGGATCGAGGCGCGGCTGTGGATCGCGGCGCCGCGCGCCGAGGCGCTGGCGCGGCGGCGGCGCTTCATGGCCGGGCCGGTCGGCTGCGGGCTGTGCGGGATCGACAGTCTGGATCAGGCGATGCGCCCCTTGCCGCAGCTGCGCGCGGAACTGAATCTGTCAGGCGCCGAGGTGCTGGCCGCGCCCGCGATGCTGCGCGCGGCCCAGCCGCTTTACGGGCTGACGCGGGCCACCCATGCGGCGGGGTTTCTGGTGCCGGGCCGCGGGATCGTGCTCTTGCGCGAGGATGTCGGGCGGCACAATGCGCTGGACAAGCTGATCGGCGCGCTGCTGCGGCAGGGGATCGCGCCCGCCTCGGGGGCGGTGGTGATGACCAGCCGGGTCTCGGTCGAGCTGGTGCAGAAATGCGCGCTGGCCGGGTGCCCTGCGCTGATCGCGGTTTCGGCGCCGACGGCCCATGCGGTGCGGCTGGCCGAGGCGGCCGGGATCACGCTGGTCGCGCAGGTGCTCGATGGTGGCGGCGTGGTCATGGCGCATCCGGGGCGCATCGCTGGCTAGGTCGCTTGGGCGGCTGGCGGGGGCAGGGGCCTTCAGCCCCTCTTGGCCGTGCCGGCCAATTCACCCCGAGGATATTTAGGGACAGATGAAAGGGCGGCGGCTGCGCGGGGCGGTGTCCGCGCAGCTCTTGTCGGGCGCGGCGGGGCGGGGCAGGATTGCCCGGATGAGGAGGGGGCGGCATGGACCATTCGGCGATCCGGGACGGCGAGGAGCGGTTGGGGCTGGACCCCGCGCTGGCCGATGATGCGCGGCTGGCCTTTGTCGGGCGCATCGTCTCGCCCTGGCAGCGCGGGGATTGCCCGAAGAACCTGCGCGAGGCGCGGGCGCGGGGCGGGCGGTTCGGCGTCAGTGTCGATGCCCCCTATCGCGCGGCGCTGCGAGGTCTTGGGCCGGGGGACGGGGTGATCGTGCTTTACTGGATGGCCGGGGCGCGGCGTGATCTGGCGGTGCAGGCGCCTGCGCACCGCGATGCGCCGGTGGGCACCTTTGCCCTGCGATCGCCCGCGCGGCCCAATCCGGTTGCGCTGGCGGTGGTGCGTCTGCTGGCGATCGACATTCAGGCGGGCTGGCTGGAACTGGATGCGATCGACGCCTTCGACGGCACGCCGGTGCTGGACATCAAGCCCTGGCTGCCCAGTGTCGATATCCTGCCCGAGGCGCAGGGCGGCCCGAGGTGACAGGCCGGCTGCCCAGCGGTGTCTTGCCAGGGTCAGTCGGCAAGGCGCCACGGGATCGGGCGATCGTCCTGGGGCCGCCCGCGCTGATCCGCCCCAGCCCCGCCAAACAGCCCGAGGAGCACCAGCACGACAGCCACAAGGGTGCGCAGGCGGGGATTGTGGTCACCCTTGGCCGAGAGGGGGCGGGCGATGCGGCAAGCGGGCAGGGGAGCGCGATGGGGCATGTCGGAATCGTTATGTTTTGACAAACATAACGAATTGCGGGATCCGCGTCCATCCGCTTTGCGCTTGATCCTGCGCGCCGGGGCGTGAAGATTTGGCCAAACAACCGAAAGTGTTCTGGCATGGCCCGACTTCAGCTGCGTCTCATGTTCGATACGGTCCAGATGGGGCCGGGCAAGGCCGAACTGATGGAACATATCCGCGAGACAGGCTCGATCTCGGCGGCCGGGCGGCGGATGGACATGAGCTACAAGCGCGCCTGGACCCTGATCGAAGAGCTGAACACCGCCTTTGCCCAGCCGCTGGTGCAGTCCAGCCGGGGCGGGGCAGGCGGGGGCGGGGCGCAACTGACCGAGGCCGGGGCCGAGGTGCTGCGCCTGTTCCGCCAGATCGAGGCCGAGCTGGCCGAGGTTGCCGCGCCGCATGTCGGGGCGCTGGAGGCGCTGTTGCGCCCGGCTGGCGATATTCCCGATCGGAAATAGCGCTTGCACGTCAGGGGGGCATGTGGTGATATGTTCGGCGAAACATATCGACTGGAGGCCCCATGACCGCTGCTGTCCGACTGCGCCGCATTGCTCTTGCCCTGACGCTATGTGCCGGCACTGCGCTGCCTGCGGCCGCCGAGGAGGTCGTGGTCTTTGCCGCCGCCTCGATGAAGACCGCGCTGGACCGGATCGCGGCCGACTTCACGGCGGCCACAGGGCACAGGGTGACGATCAGCTATGCCGGATCGAATGTGCTGGCCAAGCAGATCATCGAAGGCGGGCCGGCGGATATCTTCATCTCGGCCAATGTCCGGTGGATGGACGAGGTGGGCAAGCAAGGTCTGATCGCTGAAGGGATGCGGGCGGATCTGCTGGGCAATCGGCTGGTGCTGATCGGGCATGGCGACGCGCCGGATGTGCAGATCGGGCCGGATCTGGATCTGGCCGGGCTGCTGGGGGACGGCAAGCTGGCCATGGCCCTGGTCGATGCCGTGCCGGCGGGGCAATATGGCAAGGCTGCGCTGACCGCGCTGGGGCTGTGGGACGGGGTGGCCGCGCAGGTCGCGCAGGCCGACAACGTGCGCGCGGCGCTGGCGTTGGTCGCGGCGGGCGAGGCGCCCCTGGGGATCGTCTATGCGACCGATGCGGCGGCCGACAGCCATGTCCGCATCATCGGCACCTTTCCCGAAGGCAGCTATCCGGCGATCATCTATCCGGCCGCGCTGCTGGCCGGGGCACAGGATGCGGCGGACAAGGCGTTCTATGAGGCATTGTCCTCGGACGCGGCGGATGCCACCTTTGCCGCCGAAGGTTTTGCCATTCTGAACTGAGCGCATGAGCGACTGGCTGTCCCCCGATGAATGGCGTGCGCTGGCGCTGTCCCTGCGCGTGTCGTTCTGGGCGATGCTGGTCAGCTTGCCCTTTGGCATTCTGGTGGCCTATGCGCTGGCGCGCTGGCGCTTTCCGGGGCGGCAGCTGCTGAACGGCCTTGTGCATCTGCCGCTGATCCTGCCGCCGGTCGTCACGGGCTATCTGCTGCTGATCACCTTTGGCCGGCGGGGCCTTGTCGGGCAATGGCTGGACGACTGGTTCGGCATCGTTCTGGCCTTTCGCTGGACGGGGGCGGCGCTGGCGGCGGGGATCATGGCCTTTCCGCTGATGGTGCGCGCGATCCGGCTGGCGATCGAGGCGGTGGATCCGCGGCTGGAACAGGCGGCGGCGACGCTGGGGGCCTCGCGCCCCTGGGTGTTCCTGACGGTGACCTTGCCGATGATCCTGCCCGGCGTGGTGGCGGGGGCGATCCTGGCCTTTGCCAAGGCGATGGGCGAATTCGGCGCGACCATCACCTTTGTGTCGAACATTCCCGGCCAGACCCAGACCCTGCCATCGGCGATCTACAGCTATCTTCAGGTGCCGGGGGGCGAGGCGAATGCCGCGCGGCTGGTCTGGGTGGCGATTGCCGTGGCGATGGCGGCCTTGCTGCTGTCCGAATGGGTGGGCCGGGCGGTGGCGCGGCGGATCGGGGGCGGCTGATGCTGGAGATTGCCTTGCGCCACCGCTTTGCCGGCTTCGATCTGGACGTGGCGTTTCGCGCCCCGCCAGGGCTGACGGCGCTGTTCGGGCGCTCGGGGTCGGGCAAGACCACGATCGTCAATGCGGTCGCGGGGCTTTTGCGCCCCGATCAGGGGCGCATCCTTGCGGATGGGGCGGTGCTGCTGGATACCGGCGCGGGGGTCTGTGTCCCGCCGCATCGGCGCCGGGTGGGCTATGTGTTCCAGGATGCCCGGCTGTTCCCGCATCTGACCGTGCGGCAGAACCTGATGTATGGCCGCTGGTTCGCGCCGCGCGGGCCGGGGGCGGACCTTGGCCAGATCGTCGAGATGCTGGGGATCGGCCCGCTGCTGGGCCGGCGCCCCGGCGCGCTGTCGGGCGGGGAAAGGCAGCGGGTGGCGCTGGGGCGGGCGATCCTGTCGAACCCGCGCCTTTTGCTGATGGACGAGCCGCTTGCCGCGCTGGACGAGGCGCGCAAGGCCGAGATCCTGCCCTATCTGGAACGGCTGCGGGACGAGCTGCGCCTGCCGATCCTCTATGTCAGCCATTCGGCGGCCGAGGTCGCGCGGCTGGCCACCACCGTGGTGCTGATCGGCGCCGGGCGGGTGCAGGCCAGCGGCCCGGCCGGGGCGATCCTGTCGGACCCGGCCATGGCCCCGGCCTTTGGGCTGCGCGAGGCGGGGGCGATCCTGACAGCGCGGATCGCGGCGCAGGAAGATGACGGGCTGAGCCGGCTGGACACGGGCGCAGGGCCGCTCTGGCTGCCGCGCGTGGCGGGGGGGCCGGGCACCCTGGTGCGGCTGCGGATCCTTGCGCAGGATGTGCTGCTGGCAACCGTGCGGCCCGAGGGGATTTCAGCGCTGAACATCCTGCCCGTGACGGTGCGCGAGATCCGCACGGGCGAGGGGCCGGGGGCGCTGGTCGCGCTTGTGGCGGGCGATGACGTGATTCTGGCGCGCATCACCCGCCGGTCGGCCGAACGGCTTCAGTTGACGCAAGGGCAGTCGATCCATGCCGTGCTGAAAGCCGTCGCCGTCGCGCCCGCAGATGTCGGCCGCGGATGATCACGGGGCGGGCAATTGCCGACCGATCAGGCAGAAATCCGCAGGGCCTGCGGCATCTGGTCGCCATTTTTTGCCGGTTTGTCAGGATCTTGGCAAAGGCGCGGATGGGTGGCTGGACAGGGGCCGCTTGGCGTGTAAACTGTCGCCGCAGTGCTGCCGCTCAAGGTACGGAAAGTGCCAGGGCAGCCCAGCAATAACTGTGAAAGGGGAGGAATCCTTGGATCGTCGTTCATTCCTGACCAAGGCCGGCGTTGCCGGTGTTGGGGCCGCCTCTGCGGCAACTCTGGCCGCTCCGGCCATCGCGCAGTCGATGCCCAAAATCAACTGGCGCCTGACCTCGTCGTTCCCGAAATCGCTGGACACGATCTATGGCGGGGCCGAGGTTCTGTCCAAGCGCCTGTCCGAGGCGACGGACGGCAATTTCACCCTGCAGGTCTTTGCGGCCGGTGAAATCGTGGGCGGCCTGCAGGCAGCCGACGCCGTTTCGGACGGTGTCGTCGAGGCGGCGCATACCGTCGGTTACTACTACTTCGGCAAGGATCCGACCTGGGCGCTGCCGGCAGCCGTGCCGTTCTCGCTCTCGGCGCGGGGCACCAATGCCTGGCACTATCATGGCGGCGGGATCGACCTTTACAACGAATTCCTGGCCGACAAGAACCTCTTTGCGCTGCCGGGTGGCAACACCGGCACCCAGATGGGCGGCTGGTTCCGCAAGGAAATCAACACCGTCGAAGACCTCAAGGGCCTGAAGTTCCGCGTGGGCGGCTTTGCCGGCAAGGTCATGGAGCGTCTGGGCGTCGTGCCGCAGCAGATCGCGGGTGGCGACATCTACCCGTCGCTGGAAAAAGGCACCATCGACGGCGCCGAATGGGTCGGCCCCTATGACGACGAGAAGCTGGGCTTCTTCAAGGTCGCGCCCTACTACTACTATCCCGGCTGGTGGGAAGGTGGCCCGACCGTCCACTTCATGTTCGGCAAGAAAGCCTATGAGGAACTGCCGAAGTCGTATCAGTCTCTGCTGCGCTCGCTCTGCCAGGGTGTCGATGCCGACATGCTGCAGAAATACGACTACAAGAACCCCACCGCGATCAAGTCGCTGGTGGCTCAGGGCACCCAGCTGCGCCCCTTCACCCCGGAAGTCCTCGACGCCTGCTTCAAGGCCGCCAACGAGGTTTACGCCGAGATGTCGGCCAACAACCCGGCCTTCAAGAAAATCTGGGAATCCATCAAGGCTTTCCGCTCCGAGAACTATACCTGGGCGCAGATCGCCGAATACAACTACGACACCTTCATGATGATGAAGCAGAACTCGGGCGAGCTGTAATCCGGCCAGCCACGGTTTTCGAAAGGCCCCGGTGCAAGCCGGGGCCTTTTGCATGTGAGCTGGATGGGCCGGGCGCTTGATTGCGGGAAGGTGGAGGCGGCGGGGCAAGGGGGGCCAGCCCCCCTGTCTGCGCCGCGCCTTTGGTGCTGTAGCACCTGCCCCCCGGGGTATTTGTCAAAAGGCAAAGATCAACGGGGGGCGGGCCGCGCGCTGTTTTCGCCTTGATGAAAATATCCCCGCCGGAGGCATCCGTCAGCTGCCGCCTGGCGCCGCCATGGGGCAAAGGAAAACGGCCCCCGTTCAGGGGGCCGTTTCCATCTTGTGCCTTTGGGGCGATCAGGGCTTGGGCGGCTGCAATCCGCCCGGGGTGCCAAGCCCGCCAGGCGCGCCAAGGCCCCCCGGCTTGCCAAGCCCGCCCGGCATACCCAGACCGCCCGGGGCGCCAAGGCCACCGAGGCCCGGCATCTGCGGCAAGGTGATGGTGACGTTCTTGGTGTCCACCGGCGGGCCCTTGTAATGCATCACCATCTGCGGGAAGCCGATCACCACCCCGATCATCGCCAGCTGGATGAACAGGAACGGCACGGCGCCCAGATAGATCTGCATCGTCGTCACCGGCGCGATGGTGCGGCCGGTGATCCGGTCGACATAGGCATTGCGCGGCGCGACCGAGCGCAGGAAGTGCAGCGCAAAGCCAAAGGGCGGGTGCATGAACGAGGTCTGCATGTTCACCGCCAGGATCACCCCGAACCAGATCAGGTCGATCCCCAGCGCCTGTGCCGGGGCAACCAACAGCGGGACGATGATGAAGGCCAGCTCGAAGTAGTCGAGGAAGAACGCCAGGAAGAACACCAGCAGCGAGACGACCAGCAGGAAGCCCAGCTCGCCCCCCGGCAGCGAGACCAGCAGATGTTCCACCCACAGGTGCCCGTTCACGCCATAGAAGGTCAGCGAGAAGACGCGCGCACCGATCAGGATGAACATCACGAAGGCCGACAGCCGGGTCGTCGAGGCGACCGCCGCCGTGATCACCGACAGGTTCAGCCGCCGTTTCGCCGCCGCCAGGATCAGCGCGCCGACCGCGCCCATGGCTCCGCCTTCGGTGGGCGTGGCGATGCCAAGGAAGATCGTGCCCAGCACCAGGAACACCAGCGCCAGCGGCGGGATCAGCACGATCACGACCTGTTGGGCCAGGCGGCTCATCAGGTTGATCTTCAGCGTCTTGTCCAGCAGGGCATAGACGTAGACGATGATCACGCCGGCGGCAAAGCCCATCATGTCGGCATTGTTCGCACCGTATTTCGCCGCGAACCAGTGATGCGAGCCCCAGGTGATCGCCCCGCAGGCCGCCAGGGCGACCAGCAGCGACGTGACACCCGAGCCAAGCGTGCGCGCCTCGAGCGGCAGGGCTGGCAGCTTCTTGGGCTGGATCATCGAGATGACGAAGATGTAGCCCATGTAGATCGCCGTCAGCACAAGGCCGGGGATCAGCGCGCCCTTGTACATGTCGCCCACCGACCGGCCCAGCTGGTCGGCCAGCACGATCAGCACCAGAGACGGCGGCACGATCTGCGCCAGCGTCCCCGAGGCCGCAATGGCCCCCGCCGCGATCGAGCGGTCATAGCCATAGCGCAGCATGATCGGCAGCGAGATCAGCCCCATCGCGATCACCGAGGCCGCAACGACCCCCGTGGTAGCCGCCAGCAGCGCGCCGACCAGGATCACCGCATAGGCAAGGCCCCCGCGCACCGGGCCGAACAGCTGGCCGATGGTGTCCAGCAGATCCTCGGCCATGCCGGAGCGTTCCAGGATCACCCCCATGAAGGTGAAGAAGGGAATGGCCAGCAATGTCTCGTTCGACAGCACCCCCCAGAAGCGGTCGGGCAGGGCGGCCAGCAGCGGCCAGGACAGGTTGATCGACCCGTTCGACAGCGGGGCCAGTTCCACCCCGATGAAGAAGAACAAAAGGCCATGGGCCGCCAGCGAAAACGCCACCGGATAGCCCAGCAGCAGCACGACGATGAGCGAGGCGAACATGATGGGCGCCATGTTCAGCGCGATGAATTCCATCATTTCTTCATCTCTCCCATCAGCAGCTCGGCTTCGGTCGTCGCCGCGTCATGCGAGGACTGGAAGGGGTTCGGATCCTCGATGTCGCCGCGCATCACCGCGATCTTCTTGATGATTTCCGAGATCGCCTGGATCGTCAGCAGGATGAAGCCGACCAGCAGCAGCGCCTTGGCCGGCCAGATGATCAGCCCGCCCGCGTTCGAGGACATCTCGCCCGAGATCACCGATTTCATCGTATAGGGCCACAGGTAGTAGACCATCAGCACGCTGAAGGGCAGCAGGAACAGCAGATGGCCAAGCAGGTCGATCCAGTGCTGCACCCGGCGGCCGAACAGGCCATAGACGATGTCGATGCGGATATGTTCGTTCTGTTTCAGCGTATAGGCAGCGGCCAGCAGGAACGAGGCGCCGAACAGATACCACTGCGCCTCCAGCCAGGCGTTCGATGACGTGCTGAAAATCTTGCGAACCAGGGCGTTCGCCGCGCTTATGAGGATCGCCACAAGGATCGCCCACATGACGACCTTGCCGAAAAGCTCGTTCACGCGGTCGATGCCCCTGGACAAAGCCAAGAGAGCATTCATTTGCGGATTTCTCCCCCTTCGTCTTGGTTTTCTTCGGTTTTGGATTGGCCCGGAGCCCCGGCTCCGGGCCTGCCCCCTATGCCTGCGCGAGGGTCCATATGTCAATGTCTGCTGGGGTCGGCAGGGCGGCGGGCAGTGTCTGCCCATGCGGGGGCGGCGCGCGCGGGGGGGGCGCGCGATGGTTGCCTGCAAGCTGGGCACAGGCCCAAGGAACGGGCATGATCGGACCTGCCGGGGTCGCGTGCGCCGGCCTTTGGCGCCTGTCTGGGGGCGCGGGACATCGAACCGCGGCCCGCGCCCGGTGCTGGCGCCAGATCCCCCGCGCAGCAGCCAGGCCATCACAATCTTGCGAGGCGGGCGTGAGTGTTACACTGCGTCCCGTGCCCGCCGACCCCCCGGGCGCTTGCAGGAAATCTTTCGAATTCCGCCGATTGCAATGTTCCCGCAAGGTTGGTCTGCTTGACCGGCCGCGCAAGCACGAGAGGGTTTCATGCTCGACTATCAATCCGCGCACGAGGAAGTGCATTTCATCAACCGATCCGGCTGGCTGCGCGCCGCAGTCCTGGGGGCGAATGACGGCATCGTCTCGGTCTCGTCGCTGATCGTCGGGGTGGCGGCGGCCAATCCGGGGCCGACGGCAATTCTGGTGGCCGGGGCGGCAGGTCTGGCGGCCGGCGCCATGTCGATGGCGGCCGGTGAATATGTTTCGGTCAGTTCGCAATCCGACATCGAGCGCGCGGACATCGAACGTGAACGGCAGGCCCTGATCGACACCCCCGAGGCCGAGGAAGCAGAGCTTGCCTCGATCTATGAGGCGCGCGGGCTGTCGCCGGCCACCGCCGCACTTGTGGCGCGCGAGCTGAGCGAGCGCGATGCCCTGGGCGCCCATGTGCGCGATGAGCTGGGCCTGTCCGAAATCCATGCCGCGAACCCGTTGCAGGCGGCACTGGCCTCGGGGCTGACCTTCACGCTGGCAGCTGCGGTCCCGCTGATCGCCGCGGTGCTGGCCCCGGCAGGGCAGGTGATCCCGGTGGTCGTGGTGGCCACGCTGCTGTGCCTTGGCGCGCTTGGGGCCATTGGCGCCCATGCGGGCGGCGCGCCGCGTCTGCCGGCAACGCTGCGTGTGCTGTTCTGGGGGGCGGCCGCCATGGCCATTACCGCAGGCGTCGGCCGGGTGTTCGGCGTCGCGGTCTAGGACCCCCAGGCGCGGGGTCGCGCCTTTGCGCGCGGCCCCGCGTTCGCGGTCTGCGGCGGCAGGGGGAACGCATCGCCTGCGGCGGTCTACTGTCGCGCGCTTGCGCCGCGACCGCCCGGGGCCGAAGCGGTGTTCGCCTGCAGCGCCAGGCCCGGCCCCGACCAAGGCCGCAACCCCAGGCAGGACCGGCGCATGGCCCCGCCTTGCAAGACGCGGCCAACATCCTTGCCGCGCCAGCCTCGCGCGCGCACATGCGGGGCTGCGCTCTAACCCCGCGCGGCCCAGTCATATTGCGCGGGCGTCTCGACCGCGCAGGGCCGCACGGCGCGCAGCCGCTCCAGCGCCGGGCCGGGTGCCTCGCCCGCCAGCACCATCAGCCGCAGCGCGATCATCCCCGAGCGCCCGCAGCCGCCCATGCAATGCAGCGCGATGCGCTGACCCTGCGCCAGCCGGTCCGTCAACCCGCGCACCACCGCTTCGGCGCTGCCGTCCGGTATGCCGAAATCCGGGATTGGAAGATGTCGCCAGCCGATCCCCGCCGCCAGCAGCGCCCCCGGCAGATCGCCCGTGACCATCTCGGCCGCTTCGGTCAGGCTGACCAGCAGATCCGCCCGCCACCGCACAAGGCCCGCCACATCCGCCGCAAGATCCCCGCCCCGCCCCGGCAAGGGCGAAAGCGAAATCCACCCCGCGCCCACCTGTATCTCGGCCGCCGGATAGCTCATGGCCGGTGCGTCCCGAAGGTATCGCAAGCCTCCATGCGCCCCTGTTCATAGCCCGTGGTGAACCAGCGCACCCGCTGGGCCGAGCTGCCATGGCTGAACGTATGCGGCCGCGGCACCTTCCCGGCGCGCCGTTGCAGCGTATCGTCGCCAATCTGCCGTGCAGCGTTGATCGCCTGTTCGACATCGCCGGGTTTCAGCAAGGCATTCACGCTTTCCGCCCAGACCCCGGCCAGACAATCGGCCTGCAATTCGATCCGCACGGAAACGGCATTGGCCTCGGCCGGCACCATCCGCGCCCGCGCCGCATTGGCCTTGCCCAGAATGCCCAGCTCGTCCTGCACATGATGGGCCACCTCATGCGCGATCACATAGGCCGCTGCAATCTCGCCCGGCGCGCCCAGCTGGCGCGACAGGGTCGCGAAGAATTCGGTATCCAGATAAATCTTGCGATCGCCCGGGCAATAGAACGGCCCCGTCGCCCCGGAGGCATTGCCGCAAGGGCTTTGCGTCACGCCCGAATACAGCACCAGAACCGGCGGCGCATAGCGCGCCCCCAATTCGTTGCGGAACCGCTCGGCCCAGACATCCTCTGTGGTGCCCAGCACCTGGCTGACCCAGACGCCGGCCTGCTGCTCGTCCGGCGTCAGCGCCCGGCGCTCGCCTGGCGCGCCGCCCTGCTCCAGCCCCTGAAGCAGCGGGGTCACGTCGATGCCGGTGAAATAGCCGATCGCAAGCACCGCCAGCAGCGCAAGGCCAGAGATACCCCCTATCCCCGGACCACCCCGGCCCGAACCGCGCCGATCCTCGACATTGCGGCTTTGCCGCTGGCCCCCGAACCGCATGACACCCTCCAACCCTTGCAGGCCCAGACTACTTCCCGCCTGTCCCGATGCCAACGGCAAGCCGGCGCGCCGGTTCCCAGGGTGCAAGGCCTGTCTGGCATCACCTTCCCCAAATACCCCGGGGGGTCCGGGGGGCAGCGCCCCCCGGCCTGGCCCAAAGCCCTGTGCGGCCCGGAACGGGCCGCGCCGGGCTGCGGGAGCTCGCGCCCAATGCAAAGGGGCCGCAGCTTGCGCTGCGGCCCCCGATCTGTTGACCAGACCCCGATCAGGCGGCCAGATCGAACCGATCCG
Organism: Gemmobacter nectariphilus DSM 15620; assembly: GCF_000429765.1. Taxonomy (GTDB): domain Bacteria; phylum Pseudomonadota; class Alphaproteobacteria; order Rhodobacterales; family Rhodobacteraceae; genus Wagnerdoeblera; species Wagnerdoeblera nectariphila. The sequence continues at coordinate 219,592 of NZ_AUCM01000004.1, forward strand.
CGTTCATCACCTTGGTCCAGGCGGCCACGAAGTCCTTGACGAACTTCAGCTTGTTGTCGTCCTGCGCATAGACCTCGGCATAGGCGCGCAGGATCGAGTTCGACCCGAACACCAGGTCGATCCGCGTCGCCGTCCACTTGACGGCGCCGGTGGCACGGTCGCGGATCTCGTAGTGATCGCCCGCCTTGACCCAGGTATTCGCCATGTCAGTCAGGTTGACGAAGAAATCCGTCGTCAGCGCGCCGACCTTGTCGGTAAAGACGCCATGCGCGGTGCCACCATGGTTGGTGCCCAGAACGCGCATCCCGCCGACCAGACAGGTCATCTCGGCTGCCGTCAGACCCAACAGCTGGGTGCGGTCCAGCATCAGCTCTTCGGGGCTGACGACATAGTCCTTCTTCAGCCAGTTGCGATAGCCATCCGCCAGCGGCTCGAGCACGTCGAACGAGGCCGCGTCGGTCATCGCCTCGGTCGCATCGCCCCGGCCCGGTGCAAAGGGCACCTCGACGTCAAAGCCTGCCGCCTTGATCGCCTGTTCCAGCCCGACATTGCCCGCCAGCACGATCACATCGGCCACGCTTGCGCCGGTTTCCGCCGCGATCGGCTCCAGTGCTGCCAGCACCTTTTGCAGGCGGGCCGGCTCGTTGCCTTCCCAGTCCTTCTGCGGCGCCAGACGGATGCGCCCGCCGTTCGCGCCGCCCCGCATGTCGGATCCGCGATAGGTGCGGGCGCTGTCCCAGGCGGTGGCGATCAGATCGGCAGCCGGCAGACCGGCGGCAGCGATCCTGGCCTTCACGGCCGCCACGTCATAGCCGGTGTTGCCGGCGGGAACCGGATCTTGCCAGATCAGATCTTCGGCCGGAACGTCGGGCCCGATGTAGCGCGCCTTCGGCCCCATGTCGCGGTGGGTCAGCTTGAACCAGGCGCGGGCGAAGGTGTCCTTGAAGTACTCCGGGTCGGCCATGAACTTTTCGCAGATCGCGCGATAGGCCGGGTCCATCTTCATCGCCATGTCGGCGTCGGTCATCATCGGGTTGTGGCGCTTGGACGGGTCGGTCGCATCGACCGGCTTGTCCTCGTCCTTGATGCTCACCGGCTCCCACTGCTGGGCACCCGCGGGGGATTTGCGCAGCTCCCACTCATGGCCGAACAGCATCTCGAAGAAGCCCATGTCGAACACGGTCGGATGCGTGGTCCAGGCGCCTTCCAGGCCCGAGGTCACGGCATTCGCGGCCTTGCCGCCCATGTTCGGGTTCGCCCAGCCCAGGCCCTGCTCGGTCACGTCGGCCGATTCAGGATCGGCCCCCAGCGCCTGCGCATTGCCATTGCCGTGGGTCTTGCCGACCGTGTGGCCCCCGGCGGTCAGCGCGACGGTTTCCTCGTCGTTCATCGCCATGCGGGCAAAGGTCTCGCGCACCATGGCCGCGGTCTTCAGCGGGTCGGGCTTGCCGTTCACGCCTTCGGGGTTGACGTAGATCAGGCCCATCTGCACGGCGGCCAGCGGGTTTTCCATCGTCTCTGGCTTGGTCACGTCGCCATACCGCTCGTCCGAGGGTGCCAGCCATTCCTTTTCGGCACCCCAGTAGGTGTCCTTTTCGGGATGCCAGATGTCCTCGCGGCCAAAGCCGAAGCCAAAGGTCTTCAGGCCCATCGATTCATAGGCGATGTTGCCGGCCAGGATGATCAGGTCGGCCCAGCTCAGCTTGTTGCCGTATTTCTTCTTGATCGGCCACAGCAGGCGGCGGGCCTTGTCCAGGCTGACGTTGTCCGGCCAGCTGTTCAGCGGGGCAAAGCGCTGGTTGCCGGTGCCGGCGCCGCCACGGCCATCGGCCAGACGGTAGGATCCGGCCGCGTGCCAGGCCATGCGGATCATCAGGCCGCCGTAATGGCCCCAGTCCGCCGGCCACCAGGACTGGCTGTCGGTCATCAGCGCGTGCAGGTCGCGCTTGACGGCGTCATAGTCCAGCGACTTGACCTCTTCGCGATAGTCGAAGTCCGGCCCCATCGGATTGGTCTTGCGATCGTGCTGGTGCAAGATGTCCAGGTTCAGGGCATTCGGCCACCAGTCGGTGTTCGACTTGCCCGCCGCCGTCACGGCGCCGTGCATCACCGGGCACTTGCCACCCGTCTTCACATCATTCCCATCCATCTGGGCCTCCGTCTTGCTGAAAACGCACGGCAGGCCGGATGCCCGCCGCAATCTGGAATCATTCTTATCAGCAAGACCGCATCAGGGGAACTTGATAGTTCTGATCATCGTGATAAGTAATTCTGATGATGAACCTCACCCTCAAGCAGTTGCGCTATTTCGATGCGCTGGCCCGGCACCGCCACTTTGGCCATGCGGCCGAGGCAAGCGCTGTCTCGCAGCCCGCGCTGTCGATGCAGATCAAGGACCTGGAACAGACGCTGGGCGCGCCGCTGCTGGAACGTGGACCCCGGCAGATCCGCCTGACCGGCTTTGGCGAGGTGTTTCTGGAGCGCGCCCGTGCCATCTTGCAGGCGGTGGACGAGCTGGAGGATCTGGCCCAGACCGCCAGCGGCAAGCCCGCGGGCCGGCTGCGGATCGGGGTGATCCCGACGATTGCCCCCTATCTTCTGCCCGCCATCATCGCCCGGCTGGGCCAGCACTATCCGGGGCTGGAGCTGAACCTGCGCGAGACGGTCACCCCCAAGCTGCTGGCCGAACTGATCGAAGGGCGGCTGGATACCGCCATCGTCGCCCTGCCGGTGTCTGAACCCTCGCTGACCGAGGTTGCGCTGTTTTCCGAGGAATTCGTGCTGGTGCGCCCGGCCGAGGATGCCGCCCGTCCGGTTCCCGATGCCACCATGCTGCGCGAGATGCGCCTGCTGCTGCTGGAAGAGGGGCATTGCTTTCGCGATCAGGCCCTGTCGTTTTGCGACCTGGCCGCCACGCGGCCGCGCGAGCTGATGGATGGCAGCTCGCTGGCGACGCTGGTGCAGATGGTGGCGGCGGGTATCGGGGTCACGCTGATCCCCGAAATGGCGGTGCCGGTCGAGACACGCTCGGCCAATGTCTCGATCGCGCATTTCCGCGCGCCCGCCCCCAGCCGCACGATCGGCATGGTCTGGCGCAAGACCAGCCCGCTGGCCGGGCAACTGTCCGAGATCGCCGAAGCCGTGCGCCAGACATCCGAGGCCACGCGCACCGCCACCGAACCAGGCGCTGCCTAGCCGATCAGCCCCAGCCGCCGCGCACCACTGATCAGGTCCGGCGCGACAAGGCTTGCATGGCGCCCGTCGGTGGCCAGCACGTCGGGCACCTGCACCACGGTCATGCCTGCCTCGGACGCCGAACGGGCGCCGATGTCGCTGTCCTCGAAGGCCAGGCAGCGCGAGGGCGTGACGCCAAGCCGTTCGGCCGCCAGCAGGAAGGGTTCGGGATGCGGCTTGGCGCGGGTCACGCAATCGCGCGTCACCAGCGTTTCGAAATGTGCCAGAAGGCCCGCGCGCGCCAGTTTCCATTCTGCCCCCGCCCGGCGGCTGGAGGTGGCAACGGCCAGGCGGTGGCCGGTGCCGGCCAGCAGCTCCAGCAGTTCGGCAGCGCCGGGGCGCAGCGGGACGCCATCCTGGGCCATTCGGGCGCGAAAGGTCGCCATCCAGTCGGCGCGGATCGTCTCGAGCGGGACATCGGGGCCAAGGGCGGCGGCGAGGATGGTGTTCGCGCCTTCGGCATCGACCCCGATCAGGCTGTGGAACAGGGTCTCGTCGACCGGGTGGCCATGGGCGGCAAAGACCTGAAGCCCGGAGGCGACGGCGACGGATTCGCTGTCGATCAGCGTGCCGTCGAGATCGAAGATGATGGCGTCGAACATGGGGCCCCATGGAACATGCGGGTTGCGGGGCGGACTTTAGCCCGAATGCGCGCAGGTGCAACCGGAGGGGCGCGAGGGGGCGCTGCCCCATGGCGGGGCCGGCGCGGGGCGGCAGGCCCGGGGCCACCCCCGGGATATTTGGATCAAGGCGAAAGTTCGGACCGTTGACAGGGGCCGGGGGGCTTCGCATACCGGCAAGGCACCGAAGGAGCCACCATGAGCATTGCAGAAGAACATGTCAGCATCGTTGTCGGGGGGCAGCCGCCCTATGCCCGGCATCTGGGGATCCGCGTGGTCTCGGCCTCGCCCGAGGAGGTGGTGGCGGAAATGCCGGTGACGGCCGAGCTGATCAACCGCAACGGCGTGCTGCATGGCGGGGCGCTGATGTCGCTGGCCGACAATACCGGGGGAACGGCGACGTTTCTGCATCTGGCCGAGGACGAATTCACCACGACCTCGGAAAGCCGGACGTATTTCTTTCGGTCCATCGGGGCGGGCGAGACGGCGCGGGCGGTGGCGCGGCTGATCCACAACGGGCGGACCATGAAGGTCTGGCAGACCTCGATCTACCGCGATGATGGCAAGCTGGCCGCACAGGTCAGCCAGACGCAGGTGATCCTGAAAAAGGGCGCGCGGGGCTGAACCGCCCCTGCCGCGCAGGGTCACTGCGCGAAGGCGTGCAGCAGCAGGAAGATGGCGGTCTTGATCACCGCCCAGATCACGCCCCAGACGATCAGCAGCGACAGAACGCCCAGCACCGCGCCGACGATGATCCACAGCCCGTCGCGTTCCAGGATGCCAAGCGCGATCAGGCTGATCGCGAAGGCTGGCAACATGTTGCCCAGCGGGATCGGCAGGAACAGCACGACCGCCAGGATCAGGCACAGCGCCCCGACGGCGCGTTCTGCGGTGGGCGTCGTGATCTGCGTCAGGCGCTGTTGCAGCAGCCGCTCGGCCCGTTCCAGCAGCGGCGAGATCCTGGCCACCAGCGCGGCGAAGTCGCGGCGCGTCATCGAGCGTTCGTTGATGAAGCGGGGTAGCCAGGGCGTGCGGCCCAGCATCAGCTGCCAGGTCAGATAGACCAGCGGCAGGCCCAGGATAGCCGAGGTGCCAGGCGGTGCCGGCACGGTATTGGGCAGCGCGAAGATCAGCAGCAGCGCCCCGAAGGCGCGCAGTTGCATGGCCGCCATCAGATCGGCGACCGAGATGCGATCACGCGCGGGGTCGTCGGCAATGTCGCGCAGCAGGGCCGAGAGGCGCTTTTCCGGCATCAAGGGCGCCGGATCGGGCGCAGGCGGCAGCGGCGGCAGGAAGGGGCTGCGGTTTGGCGGGGCTTGGGTCATCGGGCAGCCTTGTGCAAAGGGGGCGGCGGGCCCCCGAGGTGGCGGGCCCCCGGCAAAGGGGCCCGGCCACAGCTTAGGCGTCTATGTTGGCAAACTCGTGATCCTTGCCCTTTTTCTTGGGCTTGTCGCTGCGGTCGAGGCCGATGAACAGCACGATGTTCTTGGCCACATAAAGCGTCGACCAGGTGCCCAGGAACACGCCCAGCAGCATCGCAAAGACGAAGCCCCGGATCACGTCACCGCCAAAGACCAGCAGCGCGACCAGGGCGATGATCGTGGTCAGCGCGGTCATCAGGGTGCGGCCCAGCGTCTCGTTGGTGGTCAGGTTCATCAGATCGCGCAGCGGCATCGACTTGTATTTCGCCAGGTTCTCGCGCAGGCGGTCGAAGATGACCACGGTATCGTTCACCGAATAGCCAAGGATGGTCAGCAGCGCCGCCACGATGGTCAGGTCGAACTTGAGCTGGAACAGCGAATAGATGCCGACCGTGACGATCACGTCATGCAAGAGCGCGATCACCGTTCCAACGGCGAACTGCCATTCGAACCGCAGCCAGATGTAGACAAGGATCCCGAACGATCCTGCCGCCACAGCCGCAAACGCCAGCCAGATCAGCTCGGACGAGACCTTGGGCCCGACCGATTCGACCGAGGGGAAGGTGATCGCCGGGTCGACGGCCTTCAGCGCGGTCTCGATCCTGGTGATCACCTCGGGGGTGATCGCCTCGTCGCCGTCCTGGGCCTGGATGCGGATCATGGCGACATGCTGGTTGTCACGGAACGAGGGGTCGAACACTTCGGTGATCGCGACATCGCCAAGGTTCAGCGGGGCCAGCGCCTCGCGGTAGATGCCGACATCGACGGCCTGGGTCGATTCGGTGCGGATCGTGGAGCCGCCGCGGAAGTCGATGCCGAAGTTCAGCCCCATGGTGGCGACCAGCAGCAGCGAGGCCACCATCATCATCATCGAGGTGCCGAACGTGCCCCATTGCCAGCGGAAGAAGTCGATCCTGGTGTTGTTCGGCACCAGCGTGACAAAGCCCCGCAGCGGCGTGCCGCGCGGTTTGCGGATCGCGTTCCAGCTGTGGATCAGCAGGCGGGTCACATAGACCGCAGTGAACATCGAGGTCAGGATGCCGATCCCCAGCGTCACCGCAAAGCCGCGCACCGGGCCCGAGCCGACAGCGAACATGATCACCGCGGTCAGAAGGCCGGTGATGTTGCTGTCCATGATCGCCGACAGCGCCTTGTCAAAGCCAAGGTCGATGGCCCGTCCGGCCGGCTTGCCGGCGCGCAGCTCTTCGCGCGATCGTTCAAAGATCAGCACGTTGGCATCGACCGCCATGCCCATCGTCAGCACGATCCCGGCAATGCCCGGCAGCGTGAGCGTCGCGCCCAGCACCGACAGGATCGCCAGGATCAGCAGAACGTTGATCCCCAGCGCGACGTTGGCCAGCATCCCGTAGGTGCCATAGACCGCCACCATGAACACCACCACGGCGATCATCGCGATGACCGAGGCCATCTTGCCGGCGTCGATGCTGTCTTGCCCCAGTTCGGGGCCGATGGTGCGTTCTTCCAGGAAGTCCATGCCCGCAGGCAGGGCGCCCGCGCGCAGCAGCACGGCCAGCTGGGTGCTTTCGTCCACGGTGAAGCGGCCGGTGATGATGCCCGATCCGCCCGGGATATGGCTCTGGATCACCGGGGCCGAGATGACCTCGTTGTCGAGCACGATGGCGAAGGGGCGGCCGATGTTGCCGGCGGTATAATCCCCGAACACCCGCGCGCCCGACGGGTTGAAGCGGAAGTTCACCGCCGGTCGGCCGTTCTGGTCAAAGGCGGGCTGGGCATCGACCAGTTCCTCGCCGGTGACGACGGGGGCCTGTTCGATGACGTAGAAGACGCCCTTTTCATTCATCGAGGGCAGCACGACTGCCCCGGCCGGGGCCACCTCGTCGGCGCTGGAGGCCATGCCGACGACCGGGTTGAAGGTCAGCTTTGCCGTGGTGCCGATCAGCGCCTTGAGTTCCGAGGCCGAGCCGATGCCCGGCACCTGGATCAGGATCCGGTCGGTGCCCTGACGCTGGATGGTGGGCTCGCGCGTGCCGACCTCGTCGACGCGGCGGCGGATGATCTCGAGGCTCTGGCGCATGGTGCGGTCGTCCATCTGGACGCGCTCGGCCTCGGACAGACGGATGGTCAGGGTGCTGCCGGCGGTCGTGACCTCGATGTCGTTCTGGCCGACGCCGGTCAGGGTGACAACGGGCGTTGCCAGCTTGCGCACGGCTTCGGCCGCGGCCTGAATGCCATCGGGGTTGCCGATTTCCACCTTCAGCTCGCCCGGCGCGCCGCTTACGCGGCGGATGGCGCCGACCTGATCGCGCAAGCCCCGCAGGCTGTCGCGGACCTCGGGCCAGAAGCTGTCCATGCGCGCGGCATAGACGTCCTGCACCCGCACCTCGGCCAGCAGATGCGCGCCGCCGCGCAGATCAAGCCCCAGCGCCACAAGGCTGGACGGCAGCCAGCTTGGCCAGCCGGCCAGATCGGCCTGCTGGTCTGGGGTCAGCGTCGTGCCGGCATCGACCAGCACGGCGGCATCGTTGTGCTTTTCCACTTGCGTGTAAAAGGCGTTGGGCATGGCGGCCAGCAGGCCCCAAAGACAGATGCCCCAGATGATGAGGCGTTTCCACAAGGCGGTATTTTGCATGAACAGGATCCAGAAGTGCCCCTTGGGCCGCGCGGGCGCCAGTCTGGGCAGGTCATGGGAACAGGGCGCCCCGGCGGTCGGGGCGGCGACAGGATGGGTCAGGCCAGCGGCGGGGCGCGGGGGGCTTGCCGTGATCCGGGGGCGCAGGGCGGGCAGGCGGCGCTGGCCTGGGTCCGGCTGGCCAGGACGGCCCGCCAGGCGGGACCGGCGATGCCCGTGACCGGCGCGCCAAGCCCGGGCGGCGTTCCGGGGCTGCGATCGTCGCTGGCGCGTTTGGCGGCGGCGGTTGCACGCGGGGCGGCGCCCTTGTCGGTCTGCAGCCCGGCCGTGGTCAGCAGCGCCTCGGCCGAGCCCGCGCCGGTGGCGCGGCTTGCCGCGCGGGGCTGCCACAGAACGGCAACGGCAAGCACCATGAGCAAGGCCAGTAGCCTTGCCCCCGTCAGGCGCAGCAGGGATGCCGAAGCGTTCATGCCCCACCCGTCGCATATTCCGCGCGCGAAGGCAAACCCGCGTTAGCGGGGCAGGGCACGAGACAGAGGGCGCAGGTTCCGGCCATCGCGGGTCGGCTTGTCAGCGCGCTCAGCCTGTCAGCTGTGCCAGCAAGGATGCACTGTCCCATCGGCGCGGATGGGCAAGGGCCTGATGCACCAGCGCCGTCAGCCGGGCGTTCACCGGCGCCTGCCGGTTCAGCCGCCGGGCCAGCGCGACGACCGCGCCGTTCAGGAAATCCACCTCGGTCGGCCGGCCGGCGGCCAGATCCTCGGCCATCGAGGACCGGGCGGCCGGGTCGATGCGCAACATGCGCCCGGCGATGCGCCGGAACAGCGGATCGGGCAGGCGCAGCACAGGCGGCACAAGGCGCGGGGGCAGGGGCCCCAGCCGTGCAACCGGCTGACGCGCGGCGGCCAGCAGGTCCAGCGCCTCGGCCTGCGCCAGCGCCAGACAGCGGCGGAAATCGCGCTGCGCCAGTTCATCGCGCAGCGGCAGGCCGGACAGAGCGTTGATGGCATTGTTGAGGTTCATCAGCAGCTTGCCCCACATCACGGCCTCCATGTCGGGGCGCAGATCCAGCGGCAGGCCGGCGGCGGCAAAGGCCGGGGCACAGGGGCCGGCGTCGCGGTCGGCCATGATCTGCCCCGAGGTCGCGCGGCGCAGCACGCCCGGTTCGGGCGAGACCACGTTGAACGGCACGATCCCGCGCAGCACCCGCGCCTGCGGCAGCGCGGTGGCCAGAACCTCGGCATTGCCGATGCCGTTTTGCAAGGTCATCACCCGTGTGCCCGCCGCCAGCACCGGGGCCAGCGCGGCGGCGGCCTGCGGTGTCTGCGCCGACTTCACGCAGACCAGCACCAGACAGCACTCCGCGAGGTCGGCAGGGTCTTGGGAAATCGTGATCGCCTCGGGGGGCACCTGCCTGTCGGGGCCTTCCAGATCGGTCAGGCGCAGGCCGCGCGCCACGCTGTCGGCCATGGCCGGGCGGCCGATCATGGCGACGCTGGCCCCGCCTGCCGCCAGACGCCCTCCGATGAAGCCGCCGATCAGCCCTGCACCGAACACCCCGATCTTCATGCCGCCAGCCCCGCAGCCCGACCCGAAAACAGGCAGCCGCCCAGAAACGTGCCTTCAAGCGCGTTATAGCCATGATAGCCACCGCCGCCAAAGCCCGCCGCCTCGCCGCAGGCATAAAGACCGGGGATCGGCTGGCCATCCTGCCCGATGGCCTGCGCGTTCAGGTCGGTCTCGATCCCGCCCAGCGACTTGCGGGTCAGGATATGCAGGCGCACGGCGATCAGCGGCCCGGCCTTGGGGTCAAGAATGCGGTGGGGCCGCGCCGTGCGCATGAACCGATCGCCGCGATAGGCGCGGGCCTGCCGGATCGCGATGATCTGGGCATCCTTGGCAAAGGGGTTGGTCAGCTCGCGGTCGCGCGCCTCGATCTGGGCGCGCAGATGGGCAGGCTCGATCGGGCGGCCGCCGATGCGGGTCATGCCGGCGACCAGATCCTCCAGGGTTTCCGCGACCACGAAATCCTCGCCATGGCGCTTGAACGCCTCGACCGGGGGCGTTGCGCCCTTGCCCAAGCGGCTGCGCAACAGCAGCGCGATGTTGCGGCCGGTCAGGTCCGGGTTCTGTTCCGATCCCGACAGCGCGAATTCCTTTTTCACGATGGCCTGCGTGGTGACGAACCACGAATGCGGATGGCCGCGCTGGCACAGGATTTTCAGCGTGCCAAGGCTGTCGAAGCCGGGCAGGGCGGGGGCAGGCAGGCGGCTGCCTGCCGCATCGAACCACATCGAGGAAGGCCCGGGCAGGATGCGGATGCCATGGTTCGGCCAGATCGGATCCCAGTTGCGGATGCCTTCGGTGTAATGCCACATCCGGTCGGTGTTGATGGTGCGGGCGCCTGCGGCCTCGGCATGGCCGATCATCAGCCCGTCGACATGGGCGGGCACGCCGCAGACCATGGTGTCGGGGGGCGGGCCCAGCCGGTCCACCGGCCAGGCGCGGCGCACCAGCCCCTCGTTCCCGCCGATGCCGCCCGAGGCGACGATGACCGAGGCGGCGGTGATCTGGAAGGCGCCGGTGATGTCGCGGCTGGAGGGCCGGCCGCGTTCGGCGCCATCCTCGGCCAGCACTTCGCCCGCGGCCCCGGTGATGCCGCCGGGGCCGCCCAGCAGGCGGGTCACGCGATGGCGAAAGGCAAAGGTCAGCCTGCCATCCGCCTCGGCGGCCAGGGCGCGGGTGACAAAGGGCTCCAGCACACCGGGCCCGGTGCCCCAGGTCAGGTGAAAGCGCGGCACCGAATTGCCGTGCCCGTCGGCCAGCCCGCCGCCGCGTTCCGCCCAGCCGACGACGGGAAACCAGCGCATCCCCAGCCCGTGCAGCCAGCCCCGCATGGGGCCAGCGGCAAAATCCAGATAGGCATCGGCCCAGGCGCGGGGGCGGGCATCCTCGGCCCGGTCGAACCCGGCCGAGCCCATCCAGTCCTGCCGTGCCAGATCGAGGCTGTCGCGAATGCCCATCCGCCGCTGTTCGGGGGTATTCACCATGAACAGCCCGCCCAGCGACCAGAACGCCTGACCGCCCAGGCTGGCGCGGGGTTCCTGATCCAGCACCATGACCCGTCGCCCGCGCGCCACCGCCTCGCAGGCGGCGACAAGGCCGGCCAGACCCGCGCCGATCACCAGAACATCGGTGGCTGTGTCCATGGCTGGCCCCCTGCCGATTCCCTGTGCCCAGTGTTTCGCGCATGGGATCATTCGTCCACCGCAAGTTGCAGGCGGCGTCAGGGGGCCTTCTGCCCCCTCTTGGCCGTGCCGGCCAATTCACCCCCGAGGATATTTGGGGACAGATGAAAGGGGGGCCGCGTGCGGCCCTGTTCCACGGGACCCCCGCGGCCTTGTCAGGATGCGGGCTTCCCGCTAGGAACTGGCAAACCCTTCGCCTGAGAGGCCGCCGATGCGTCTGTCCCGCTATTTCCTGCCCGTTCTCAAGGAAAACCCTGCCGAGGCGCAGATCGTCTCGCACCGCTACATGCTGCGCGCCGGCATGATCAAGCAGCAGGCGGCGGGGATCTATTCCTGGCTGCCGCTGGGCTATCGTGTCCTGCGCCGCATCGAGCAGATCGTGCACGAGGAACAGCAGCGCGCGGGGCATATCCCCCTGCTGATGCCCACGTTGCAACCGGCCGATCTATGGCGCGAATCCGGCCGTTATGACGATTACGGCCAGGAGATGCTGCGCATCAAGGACCGGCACGACCGCGACATGCTGTACGGGCCGACCAACGAGGAGATGATCACCGACATCTTCCGCGCCCATGTCGGCAGCTACAAGGATCTGCCGCTGACGCTCTATCACATCCAGTGGAAGTTCCGCGACGAGGTGCGCCCGCGCTTTGGCGTGATGCGGGGGCGCGAGTTCCTGATGAAGGACGGCTACAACTTCGACATCGACCGCGATGCGGCGATCCATGCCTATAACCGCCACATGGTCACCTATCTGCGCAGCTATGAACGCATGGGACTGACGGCCATTCCGATGCGCGCGGCATCCGGCCCGATCGGGGGCGACAATACGCATGAATTCCTGGTGCTGGCGCAGACCGGCGAGTCGGAAGTGTTCTATGACGACCGGGTGACCGCGTTGAAACTTGGCGCGCGCGACATCGACTATGACGACCGCGCGCAGGTGGCCTCGGTCTGCGAGGAGTTCACCACGCTATATGCCCGCACCGATGAAACCCACGATGCGGCGCTGTTCGACCAGATCCCCGAGGAACACCGCAAGGTGGGCCGCGGCATCGAGGTGGGGCAGATCTTCTACTTCGGCACCAAGTATTCCGAGGCGATGGGCGCCACGGTCGTCACCCCCGATGGCAGCCGCGTGCCGGTGGAAATGGGCTCGCATGGGATCGGGGTGTCGCGCCTGCTGGGCGCGATCATCGAGGCAAGCCACGACGACAAGGGCATCATCTGGCCCGAAGGCGTCACGCCCTTCCCGGTCGGTATCGTGAACCTGAAACAGGGCGATGCCTCGACCGATCTGGCCTGCGAGGGGATCTACAAGGGTCTCGCCGCCAAGGGGCTCGAGGCGCTCTATGATGACCGCGACGAGCGGGCAGGGGCGAAATTCGCCACCATGGACCTGATCGGCCTGCCCTGGCGCATCACCGTCGGCCCGCGCGGGCTGGCGGCGGGCAAGGTGGAACTGACCTGCCGCCGCACCGGCGCGTCCGAAGAGCTGAGCCCCGAGGCCGCCGTGGCCAAGGTGGCGGACATCTACGCAGGGCTCTGACATGGGCCTGCGCGGCATCCTGATGCTGGCCGGCGCATGTGCCGGTGGCGCCGGGGTGTCGCAGTTTCCGGAATTCTCGCAGCAATATCTGCAACGGCTGGCCGGTCAGGTCGATGCCCTGCAGCTGGTGGTCGAAAATTTCGACGCCTCGGCCGCGCGCAACGGCCTGACGCGCGAGGCGGCGCTGGGGCAGATGACCGGCACCGCCTTTCTGGCTGACCGCCAGACCGACCTGCGCGGCGATTTCGCCCGATACGACCGGCTCGGCAGCGATCTGGCGCTGCTGCGCGCCGCAACCCCGCTGGAGCGGTTGGCCATGCCGCACCGGCTGGCCGATACGGCGACCTTTCAGGCGACCTGGGCCGATTACCGCCCGGCCTTGCCTGTGACCAGCGACGGGGTGATCGCGGCTGGCGTCGGGGCGGCCCTTGGCTGGGCGGCGGTGGCGGCGCTGCTTGCGCTGCTTGCCTGGCCGTTTCGGCGGCTGCGCGGCGCCTGACCGCCCCCCGTCCCCAAGATGTCCGGCCCGGGGGCAAGGCGCAGACCCCTCACCCGCGCGCCAGCTGCCCGCCGCGGGCACGATGCGGCACGATCCCTGCTATGGCCCTTGCCCCCCCGCGCTTCCTCCCTGATCTTTGCCTTTTTCCAAATACCCATCGAACGCCGGGGCCGGGCGCATCGCTTGACCGCCTGGCGACCCCGCCCGCCGCAGGGGCGATCCTCGGGTCACGATCGCGCGGGGTTCTGCCGGCCAGCCCCGGCGCGGCTTGACCTTTGGCCGCTCGGCAGGCATGGCTGCCGGACAACCTGGGGGACGATTTGGCCAGCCGCACCGCACCCTTTTCCCGTTTCGAATGGATGATCGCCTGGCGCTACATGCGCGGGATCGGCGCCGATGGCGGCGTGTCCATTGTCACCATCATCAGCCTGATGGGGATCACGCTGGCGGTCTTTGCGCTGGTGGCAACGCTGGCTGTGCGCTCGGGCTTTCGCACCGAGTTCGTCGATACGATCCTGGGCGCCAATGCCCATGTCACGGTCTATGCCAGCGCCCGCACCAACGATGCCGGGCGGATCGAGCGGGGCATCCGCGACTATGAGGGCTGGGCCGAACGCCTGGCCACGGTGCCCGATGTTCTGCGCGCCGCGCCCCTGATCCGGGGCCAGATCATGGCCAATGCCAATGGCCGCAACGCCGGGGCCGAGGTGTTCGGGATCACGCTGCCGGACCTGCGCGGCATCCCCCGCGTTGCGGGCGACGAGGCCGACATCGAAGGCGAGATCGACCGTTTCGATCAGGGCATCGCTATCGGATCGGGCCTTGCGCGCGAGTTGGGGGTGATGGTCGGCGACCGGATCAAGCTGATCTCGCCCGAGGGGGTCAAGACGGCCTTTGGCACCAGCCCGCGGGTCAATGCCTATGAGGTGGTGGCCATCTTCACTGCCGGGCGTTGGGACATCGACCGCACCCGCATCTACATGCCCTTTGCCGAGGCCCAGAGCTATTTCAACCGCGAAGGCCAGGCCGACGAGATCGAGGTGATGGTCAAGAACCCCGATGCGGTGGACGACATGGCGCTGCCTCTGATGCAGGCGGCGGGCGAGGGGGCGCTGATCTGGACTTGGCGCGATGCCTCGGGCAGCTTCCTGCGGGCGCTGACGGTCGAGGACAACGTGATGTTCGTGATCCTGGGGATCCTTGTGCTGATCGCCTCGCTGAACATCATTGCCGGGCTGATCATGCTGGTGCGCACCAAAAGCCGCGCCATCGGCATCCTGCGCACCATGGGCCTGACCGAAGGCGCGGTGCTGCGCATCTTCTTCCTGTGCGGTGTGGCGACGGGGGTGACCGGCACGGCGCTGGGGCTGATCCTTGGGGTGTTGTTCGTGCAGAACATCGACTTCATCTTTGCCGTGGTGAACGGGATCGGGCAGGGCGGTGTGTGGGATCCGTCGATCCGTGGCATCTATGCCCTGCCGGCCGAATTGCGGCTGGTCGATGTGCTGAAGGCGGCGGGCCTGTCGCTGGGCCTGTCCTTCGTCGTCACCCTGCCGCCGGCCTGGCGGGCCGCCCGCATGAACCCGGTCGAGGCGCTGCGCCATGAGTGAGACGGTGTTGCGGCTGGACGGGATCGACAAGACCTATAACCCCGGCACCCCCGGCGCGGTCCATGTGCTGCGCGGCGCCAGCCTGCCCATCGCGCGGGGCGAGGTGGTGGCGCTGGTCGCGCCATCCGGGTCGGGCAAATCGACGCTTCTGCATATCGCGGGGCTTCTGGACACGCCCGACAAGGGCACGGTCGAGATTGCCGGCCAGGATGCCGGGCGCCTGTCGGACCGGGCGCGCACGGCGATCCGGCGGGCCGAGGTGGGCTTTGTCTACCAGTTCCACCACCTGCTGCCCGAATTCAGCGCGCTGGAAAACGTCATGCTGCCGCAGCTCGCGAATGGGGCCTCCAGCCGGGCGGCCAAGGATCGGGCGATGGATCTGCTCTCGCGCGTCGGGCTGGCGCCGCGCGCCGGGCACCGCCCCGCGCAATTGTCGGGGGGCGAGGCGCAGCGCGTCGCGTTCTGCCGCGCGCTGGCCAATGCGCCCAAGCTCTTGCTGGCCGATGAGCCGACGGGGAACCTTGATCCCGGCACCTCGGATCAGGTCTTTGCGGTGCTGATGGACATCGTGCGCGAAACCGGCCTGTCGGCGTTGATTGCCACCCATAACCTTGACCTTGCCGCGCGCATGGACCGCGTGGTCCGGCTGGAGGCCGGGCGGATCGAGCCCTAGGCCCGGCTGCAAGCTGGGTGCAAGGAACCGCTGTCAGGCTTCGGGCGTTGTCTGCCTGTCTGCCAGGCCCCCGCCCGGCCGGATTGCGAAGGAGACCCGATCATGCGGACTGTCGTTCTTCCCCTTGTGCTTGGCGCCGTGCTGGCGCTGCCTGTCGCGGCACCTGCCCAGCAAAGCTTTGGCGATACCGTGTCGGGCATCGCCCAGACCATGCTGCAACAGCAGATGGACCGCAGCGCCTTTGCCGATGCCCAGCGGCTGGATACGCCATCCGCCTATCAAAGCTATCTGATGCGCTACCCCAACGGGCTGCACAAGGCCGATGCCGAACAGGCCCTGCGCCGGCTGCTGCCGCCGGTCATGAACCCCGATCCCGGCCGGCCCGGGGTCTATCCGCCGCGCCCGGGCACCGATCCGGTCGCGCTCGAGGCTGCCATCGGCCTGAACCGGCTGGAAAAGACCGAGATTCAGCGCCAGCTGACCGATCTGGGCTATGACACGCGCGGGGCGGACGGGCTTTGGGGCACCAATACCCGCGCCGCGATCGCCCGCTGGCAGGCGGCGAACCGCCAGCCCCAGACCGGCTATGTCACGCGCGAGCAGCTGCGCCAGATTGCCGAACAGCACAACCGCCTTGCGCCCGTGCGCCCCGGCCCAGGCAGCAGCGCCGAACAGGCGGAAAAGGCGCTGGACCTGGCCCCGGCCGAGCGGCGCGAGATCCAGTTGCGCCTGACCTTGCTGGGGCACAGCACCCAGGGGACCAACGGCAGTTTCGGCCCGCTGACCCGCAGCGCCATTGCCGACTGGCAGCGCAAGCAGGGCGATCCGGCCACCGGCTACATGACCGCCGATCAGGTGCGCAAGCTGCAACGCCAGACCGGCGGCTGACCTTCGGGCGGGGATCGGGTATTTCGGTATGCAATCGCATACCGGACTTCCCAAATCGCTGCGGGTGCGATAAGACGCGCGCAGCGAATCCTCCAACCGGAAAGGGCGGCACGAATGAGCAAGATCAAGGTGGCAAACCCCATCGTCGAGATGGACGGCGATGAAATGACCCGGATCATCTGGGACTTCATCAAGAAGAAACTGATCCTGCCCTACCTGGACGTTGACCTGCTGTATTACGATCTTGGCATCGAAGAGCGGGACCGCACCAACGACCAGATCACCATCGACGCGGCCAACAAGACCAAAGAGGTCGGCGTTGCGGTGAAATGTGCCACCATCACCCCCGATGAGGCTCGGGTCGAGGAATTCGGCCTCAAGCAGATGTGGAAGTCGCCCAACGGCACCATCCGCAACATCCTTGGCGGCGTGATCTTCCGCGAGCCGATCATCTGCAAGAACGTGCCGCGTCTGGTGCCGGGCTGGACCCAGCCGATCGTCGTCGGCCGTCATGCCTTTGGTGACCAGTACCGCGCGACCGACTTCCGCTTCCCCGGCAAGGGCAAGCTGACGATCAAGTTCGTCGGTGAAGACGGCACCGTGATCGAGCGTGACGTGTTCGACGCCCCCGGCGCCGGCGTGACCATGGCGATGTACAATCTGGACCAGTCGATCATCGACTTCGCCCGGTCCTCGATGAACTATGGTCTGCTCAAGGGCTGGCCGGTGTATCTGTCGACCAAGAACACCATCCTCAAGGCCTATGACGGCCGCTTCAAGGATCTGTTCCAGAAGGTCTATGAGGAAGAGTTCGCCGACAAGTTCAAGGCTGCCGGCATCACCTATGAACACCGCCTGATCGACGACATGGTCGCCTCGGCGCTGAAATGGTCGGGCGGCTATGTCTGGGCCTGCAAGAACTATGACGGCGATGTGCAGTCGGATACCGTCGCGCAGGGCTTTGGCTCGCTGGGCCTGATGACCTCGGTGCTGATGACGCCCGATGGCAAGACGGTCGAGGCCGAGGCCGCCCACGGCACCGTGACCCGCCACTTCCGCGAACATCAGAAGGGCAAGGAAACCTCGACCAACTCGATCGCCTCGATCTACGCCTGGACGGGCGGCCTCAAGCACCGCGCCAAGCTGGATGGCAACGAGGCGCTGATGACCTTTGCCTCGACGCTGGAAAAGGTGACCGTGCAGACGGTCGAAGACGGCTTCATGACCAAGGATCTGGCGCTGCTGGTCGGCCCGGAACAGAAGTGGCTCTCGACCATGGGCTATCTGGAAAAGGTCGACGAATACCTGAACAAGGCGCTCAAGGGCTGAGAGCCGGGGCGATGAACATCGGGGGGGCGTGCCACGGCGCGCCCCCTTTGCATTGCGGCGTCCGGCGGTCGACCGGACCGGGATTGCGCAGGCGTCCGGCGTGATCGACCGGGCCGGCCGGACAGATCGCGCCGGGGCGGCTGCGCCGATGTCATGCCCCGCGCAGGATCGGCGGCCGATGGCGCCAGTTGCACCGGCAACTCAGCTGGACGCCCCCGCCCGTCTGATGCCCCGTCCCCGCAGGGGCGTCCGCCTTGCCCCAGTCGCGGCCGGCCCTGCGGGGGGCGGGGCATTGCAGAGCGGCCCGTTTCATGCTGCATGGCGCGCGAAAGACCACGAGGCCGTCATGACCGATCCCGATACCCATTCCCTGCTGGAAGACGCCCAGGGCATTGCCTATGGCACCACGATGGCCGCCTTTGGCATGATCGTGCTGACTCATCTGGGGCTGGTGACGGGGCAGACGGCGGGGCTGGCGGTGCTGATCGCCTATGCCACCGGCTGGGGCTTTGGCCCGGTGTTCTTTGTCATCAACATTCCGTTCTATGCGCTGGGGCTGTGGCGGATGGGCTGGCGGTTCACGCTCAAGACCTTTGTCTCGGTGGCGGCGCTGTCGGGGCTGACCATGGTGATGCCGGGCTGGGTCAGCTTTGCACAGCTGAACCCGGTGTTCGGCGCGGTGCTGTTCGGGCTGGCGTCGGGGTCGGCGCTGCTGGCGCTGTTCCGGCATGGGGCAAGCCTTGGCGGCGTCGGCATCCTGGCGCTGCTGCTGCAAGACCGGCTGGGCTGGCGCGCGGGATGGGTGCAGCTGGGATTCGATGCGGTGCTGTTCGCGGCGGCGCTGCTGATCTTGCCGCTTTCCGCCGTTGCCTACAGTTTCATCGGTGCGCTGGTGGTCAATCTGGTGATTGCCATAAATCACCGCAGGGACCGCTATATCGCGGCCTGACCGCCATGCGGCAGGGGCAATCCTGCCATGCGACCAATCGAAAATGCGTCAGCAATATTGACGCATATGCTGCGCTGCAACATCTTGCTGGCATCCCCCATCCCCGAGGATGTCATGACCGCCAGTGCCGTTCCCACGACCCCGCGCTATAGCCGCCTTGAAGACGTTCAGGGCCTTGTCATCTCGATCATCGAGGGGGCCTTTGGCATCATGCTGCTACGATCGGCAGGGCTGATGACGGGGGGCACGGCAGGGCTCGCGCTGCTGCTGTCCTATGCCATGGGCTGGGGCTTTGGCCTGACCTTCTTTGCGGTCAACCTGCCGTTCTATGGCTTTGCCTGGTGGAAGCGCGGCCCGGTCTTTGCCATCAAGAGCTTCATCGCCGTCACCGCCGTCTCGCTGCTGGCCGAAGTGCTGCCGGACTATCTGACGCTCAGCTATCTGCACCCCGGGGTGGCCGCGGTGCTGTTCGGCGTGATCGCCGGGGTGGGCATCCTGGGGCTGTTCCGCCACGGATCCAGCCTGGGGGGCGTGACCATCGTGGCGGTGGTGGTTCAGGACGCCACGGGCATTCGCGCCGGATGGGTGCAGATGGGCTGGGATCTGGCGCTGTTCGCGGTCGCCTTCTTTGTCCTGCCGCTGCCACAGGTGATGTGGTCGCTGGTCGGCGCGGCCATCCTGTCGTTTGTTCTGGCGATGAACCACCGCCGCGACTGGTATCTTCCCGGCTAAGTCTGGCCAATCCCGCCTCGCTCGTGTATGCGCGGCACCGCAGCATTCAGGGCGAACATATGGACATCCGCAACATCGCGATCATCGCGCACGTCGACCATGGCAAGACCACGCTGGTGGACGAGCTTCTCAAACAGTCCGGCACCTATCGGGAAAACCAGCAGGTGACCGAACGGGCGATGGACAGCAACGACATCGAACGAGAGCGCGGGATCACCATCCTTGCCAAGGCGACCTCGGTCGAATGGAAGGGCGTGCGGATCAACATCGTCGACACGCCCGGCCACGCCGACTTCGGCGGCGAGGTGGAGCGGATCCTCAGCATGGTCGATGGCGTCTGCCTGCTGGTCGACGCGGCCGAAGGCCCGATGCCGCAGACCAAATTCGTGCTGACCAAGGCACTGGCGCTTGGCCTGCGGCCGATCGTGGTGCTGAACAAGGTCGACAAGCCCGATGCCGAACCCGACCGCGCCCTGGACGAGGTGTTCGACCTGTTCGCCAACCTGGGTGCAAGCGACGAACAGCTTGATTTCCCGCATCTCTATGCCTCGGGCCGTGCCGGCTGGGCGGATGTGGATCTGGACGGCCCGCGCAAGGATCTGTCGGCGCTGTTCGATCTGGTGCTGCGCCATGTGCCGCCGCCCAAGCAGCAATCGCGCACCGACGAGCCCTTCCGCATGCTGGCGACCACGCTGTCGGCCGACCCGTTCGTCGGCCGCCTGCTGACGGGCCGGGTGGAATCGGGCAAGCTGGCGGTGGGCGCGTCGCTCAAGGCGCTGACCCGCACCGGCGAGCGGATCGAGCAGTTCCGCGTGACCAAGATCCTCGCCTTCCGCGGCCTTGCCCAGACCGCCATCGACGAGGCGGTTGCGGGCGATATCGTGACGCTGGCCGGCATGACCAAGGCCACCGTGGCCGACACGCTGTGCGCTCCCGAGGTGGATACCGCGCTGCCCGCCCAGCCGATCGACCCGCCGACCATCTCGGTCACCTTCGGCATCAACGATTCGCCCCTGGCGGGCCGCGATGGCAACAAGGTGCAGTCGCGCGTGATTCGCGAACGCCTGTTCAAGGAGGCGGAATCGAACGTCGCCATCCGCATCGAGGACACGCCGGGCGGCGAGGCCTTCATCGTCTCGGGCCGGGGCGAATTGCAGATGGGCGTGCTGATCGAGAACATGCGCCGCGAAGGGTTCGAGCTGTCGATCTCGCGCCCGCGCGTGATCATGAAGGACGAAGACGGCCAGCGCATGGAGCCGGTCGAGGAAGTCATCATCGACGTCGATGACGAATACACCGGCGCGGTGATCGACAAGCTGACCGGCGAGCGCAAGGGCGAACTGGTCGAGATGAAACCGGCCGGCGCTGGCAAGACCCGGATCGTCGCACATGTGCCCTCGCGCGGGCTGATCGGCTATCATGGCCAGTTCCTGACCGACACGCGCGGCTCGGGCGTGCTGAACCGCATCTTCCATGGCTGGGTGCCGCACAAGGGCGCGATCCAGGGCCGCCGCCAGGGCGTTCTGATCAGCATGGAAAACGGCGTCTCGGTCGCTTACGCGCTGTGGAACCTCGAAGAGCGTGGCAAGCTGTTCATCGGTGCGCAGGAACAGGTCTACGAGGGCATGATCATCGGCGAGCATTCGCGCGACAACGATCTGGAAGTGAACCCGCTCAAGGGCAAGAAGCTGACCAACGTGCGTGCCTCGGGCACGGACGAGGCCGTGCGCCTGACGACGCCGGTGCGCATGAGCCTTGAAGAGTCGATCGCCTATATCGACGATGACGAACTGGTCGAGGTGACGCCCAAGATCATCCGCCTGCGCAAGCGCTATCTCGACCCGCACGAGCGCAAGCGTCAGGCCCGCAGCGAAGGCTGACCCGCGTACTCCCGCACCCTTGCTCCGCACCCGAGGGTGCGGCCCAAAGCTTTGGGCCGGGCGCCGCGCGTTCCGCGCGGCGTGCCTCCGGCGGGGGTATTTGGAAAAAGGCAAAGCAGATCGGGCGCGGGCCCCATGTCGGCAAAGCTCGGAATTTTGTTTTGCCTTTTTTCAAATACCCATCTGTCCTGTATGCCGGGCGCTGTCTGCCCTCAGGTGCAGGCCATCAGGCGTGCCAGGCATTCATTGGTTAGCCAGGCAGGTCGAGCATGTCATTCTCGCAAAGTGATAGGAGAGGCTTCACGGTGGTCCCGTGATTCGGCGAAGGCCGTGGCCCGCGCCGCGCCATCGCGCGGCGCCCGGCCCAAAGCCTTGTGCCGCCCCTTGGGGCGGTTCAAGGGTGCGGGAGTGCCTCGGTCACGCTTCGGAGACGCCGGCCTCGGCAAAGGTTGCCATGCCCGAATGGCAGGCGATCGCGCCTTGGAGGATGCCGATCGCCAGCGCCGCGCCCGAGCCTTCGCCCAGTCGCAGGTCCAGCGCCAGCAGCGGCGTCTTGTCCAGGTGGGCCAGCAGGCGGCCATGGCCGGGCTCTTGCGAGACATGGGCCGCAACGCAATGATCGAGGGCGCCGGGACGGGCGGTTTCCAGCACGGCCGCCGCCGCCGTACAGATGAACCCGTCAAGAAGCACCGGGATGCGCAACGCCCGTGCGCGGGCGATGGCGCCGGTCATCGCGGCCAGTTCGCGCCCGCCAAGGCGGCGCAGCACCTCGAGCGGGTCTGCGTCCGCATGGAGGGCCAGCCCGCGTGCCACGACATCGGCCTTGCGCGCCAGGCCCGCATCGTCCAGTCCCGTGCCCCGGCCGGTCCAGTCCTGCGCTGTGCCGCCCATCAGGGCCAGGGCAATCGCGGCGGCCGAGGTGGTGTTGCCGATGCCCATCTCGCCCACGACCAGCAGGTCCGCCGCCGGATCGACCGCGTCCCAGCCAGCAGACAGGGCCGCGGCGCAGTCGGCCTCGGTCATCGCGGGGCCTTGGGTGAAATCCATCGTCGGGCGGTCCAGATCCAGCGGCACGACCGACATCGAGGCCCCGAAGCTGCGCGCGAGCTGGTTGATCGCAGCGCCCCCGGCCTGAAAATTGGCGACCATCTGGACCGTCACTTCGGGCGGAAAGGCCGAAACGCCTTGTGCCACCACGCCATGATTGCCGGCAAAGATCACCACTTGCGGGCGCTCCAGCTTGGGGCGCGGGTTCCCTCGCCAGCCGGCATACCAGATCGCCAGCTCCTCCAGCCGCCCCAGCGCCCCCGGCGGTTTGGTCAGCTGGCCGTTGCGGGCCTGTGCCCCGGCGATGGCGTCCGGATCGGGGCCGGGCATCGCGCTCAGGGCTGCGGCGAACTGGGCGAGGGTGGTGAAGGTCATGGTCTTGTCCGTCTGTTCCGTCTTGTGCCATGGCTAGCGCCAGCGGGCGACCGGCGCCAGAGCGAAGGGACAGGCAATGCAGGACAACGGGGCCGGGCCGCTGTGGCTGGGCGATCTGCGCGGGGCCTTTGGGCTGTTGACCCGGCTGCCGCTGGGCGGGCCGGGGCGCGGGGCGGCGGGGTGCTGGGCCTGGCCGGTGGCGGGGGCCGTGGTGGGCGCCCTCGGGGCCGTCGCGGGCTGGGGCGCGCTGGCGCTTGGCCTGCCGGCCGGGTGGGCGGCGGCGCTGGCGCTGGCCGTTCAGGCCATGGCCACGGGCGGGCTGCACGAGGATGGGCTGGCCGATACCTTCGATGGCCTGATGGGCGGGCGTGACCCCGCGCGGCGGCTGGAGATCATGCGCGACAGCCGGATCGGATCGTTCGGGGCGCTGGCGCTGATGCTGGTGCTGCTGGCGCGCTGGTCGGCGCTGGTGGTGATCTTGCCGATTGCGCCATGGGTGCTGATTGCGGCGGCGGCGGCCAGTCGGGCAGTGATGCCGGTGCTGATGGCCGCCATGCCCCCCGCCCGCCCCGATGGCCTGTCGCGCCTGATGGGGCGGCCCACGGCCCTGCAGGCGGGGCTGGCGGTTATGGTGGCGCTGGTGCCGCTGGCGATCTTCGGGCCGCTGGCGGCGCTGATCGCCGTTCCGCTGCTGCTCTTGGCGCTGGGGCAGTGGGCCAGGGCGCGCATCGGCGGGCAGACCGGCGACATCCTGGGCGCCGCCCAGCAGCTGACCGAGGCGCTGACCTTGGGATTTCTTGCCGCGACCCCTTGACCTTCCCGTGACTGGAAGGTCCATCTGGTGGGGGGAAAGGATACCCGCCATGACCACAACCACCACCGTCGAGATCGAAGGCCTTTACTGCGCGGCCTGTGTCGGGCGGGCCGAGCGTGTCCTGCGCGCCCAGCCTGGCATCGACAGCGCCGAGGTCAATCTGGCCCAGAACACCGCGCGCATCGGCTTTGCCGGTGATCCTGACCTGAACGCCGCCGACACCGCGCTGAAACGCGCCGGCTATGGCCTGCGGCACGAGGTGACGCGGCTGGCGCTGGACGGGATGACCTGCGCCTCGTGCGTGGCGCGGGTGGAAAAGGTGCTGACCGCCCTGCCGGGGGTCGAGGGCGCAACCGCGAACCTTGCCGATACCTCGGTCACGGTGCGCCATGTTGCCGGGCCTGGCATGATCCCGGCCATGATGGCCGCGCTTGGCAAGGCCGGCTATCCGGCCGAACCCATGACCGATGCCCGCGCCGATCGTCAGGCCGCCGAAGAAGCCGCGATGAAGCGCCGGTTCCTGTGGGCACTGGGGCTGACCTTGCCGGTGTTTGTGCTGGAAATGGGCGGGCATCTGATCCCGGCCTTTCACCACTGGGTGCTGCATACCATCGGGCAGGGGCCAAGCTGGACAGTGCAGGCGCTGTTGACCACCATCGTGCTGGCCGGGCCGGGGCGGGTGTTCCTGACGCGGGGGCTGCCATCGCTGGCGCGGCTCTCGCCCGACATGAACTCGCTGGTGGCGGTGGGCACGCTGTCGGCCTGGATCTATTCGATGGTCGCGCTGCTGGTGCCCTCGGTGCTGCCGGACAATGCCCGCGCGGTCTACTTCGAGGCGGCGGCGGTGATCGTCACGCTCATCCTGATGGGCCGCTGGCTGGAGGCACGGGCGCGCGGGCGCACGGGCGCCGCCATCCGGCGGCTGGTCGATCTGCAACCCGACAGCGCGCTGGTCGAAACCCCCGACGGGGCCGAGGAGCGCAGCGCCCATGCCCTGCGCCCCGGCGACATCCTGCGCATCCGCCCCGGAGAGCGGCTGGCGGCCGATGGCGTCGTGCTGTCCGGCACCTCGTATATCGACGAAAGCATGATCACCGGAGAGCCGGTGCCCGTCGCCAAGGCCGAAGGCGCCGAGGTGACGGGCGGCACCGTGAATGGCACCGGCGCGCTGCGGGTGCAGGTGACGCGGGCCGGGGCCGACACCCGGCTGCAACAGATCGTGCGCATGGTGGGCGAGGCTCAGGCCGGCAAGCTGCCCATTCAGGCGCTGGTCGACAAGGTGACGGCGGTGTTCGTGCCGGTGGTCATGGGGCTGGCATTGCTGGCGGTGGTGGTCTGGCTGGTCGCGGGCGCGGCGCTCACCCAGGCGCTGGTCGCGGGGGTTTCGGTGCTGATCGTCGCCTGTCCTTGCGCCATGGGCCTTGCGACGCCAACCTCCATTCTGGTTGGCACCGGGCGGGCGGCGGAACTGGGCATCCTGTTCCGTAAGGGCGAGGCGCTGCAGCGGCTGTCCTCGGTTCAGGGCATCGCCTTTGACAAGACCGGCACGCTGACCGAAGGCCGCCCCGAACTGACCGATGTGGTGCTGGCGGATGGCGCCGACCGGGCGCAGGTGCTGGCCCTTGCGGCAGCGGTCGAGGCGCAGTCGGAACACCCTGTCGCGCTGGCGATCCGCCGCGGGGCCGAAGGGCTGGCCGTGCCCGAGGCAGACGGTGTGCAGGCCGTGCCGGGGCAGGGCGTCACGGGCCAGGTGGGCGGGCGGCAGATCGCCCTTGGCAACCCGCGCCTGATGGGGGCGCAAGGGATTGATATTGCCGCGCTGTCCCCGGCCGCGGCCGATCTGGCGGCGCGCGGGCGCACCGTGCTCTATGCGGCGGTTGATGGCCAGCCTGCGGCCCTGCTGGCGGTGGCCGACCCGATCAAGCCCGGCGCGGCCCCGGCGGTGGCGGCGCTGAAGGCGATGGGCCTGAAGGTCGCCATGGTCTCGGGCGATGCCCCGGCGACGGCGCAGGCGGTCGCAGCCGAGATCGGCATCGAAACCGTGGTGGCCGGCGTTCTGCCCGAAGGCAAGGTTCAGGCGATCGGCGGGCTTGGCCCGATGGCCTTTGTCGGCGACGGGATCAACGATGCCCCGGTGCTGGCGGCGGCCGAAGTCGGGCTGGCCATGGGGCAGGGCACCGATGTTGCCATCGAGGCGGCGGATGTCGTGCTCGCCTCGGGCGATCCGCGCGCGGTGGCAACGGCGGTGGAACTGGCCCGCGCGACGCTGCGCAATATCCGGCAAAACCTGTTCTGGGCCTTTGCCTATAACGCCGCGCTGATCCCGGTGGCGGCAGGCGTGTTCTACCCGGCCTTCGGGCTGATGCTCTCGCCCATGCTGGCGGCGGGGGCGATGGCGCTGTCCTCGGTGTTCGTGCTGTCGAACGCGCTGCGGCTGCGCCGGGCCGGCCACCGGATCGGAGAGCTGTGATGAACATCAAGGAAGCGTCAGAGGCGACGGGCCTGCCGGCCAAGACCATCCGCTATTACGAAGACATTGGCCTGATCGCACCCAGGCGGCTGGCCAATGGCTATCGCCGCTTTGCCCCCGCCGATCTGGACCGGCTGGAGTTTCTGGCCCGCTCCCGCGCGCTGGGGTTCAGCATCGAGGATTGCCGCGCCCTGCTGTCCTTGCGCGCCGATCCCCACCGTGCCAGCGCCGATGTCAAACGCATCGCGCAGCACCATCTGGACGGGATCGACGACCGCATCGCCGCGCTTGAAGCGATGCGCGGCGCGCTGGCCGACATGATCGCCGCCTGTCCGGGGGACCAGGGGCCGCATTGCGCGATCCTGTCCGGGATTTCGGGCGAGCGGTCCTGACGCCCCGGGCGGCTGCGCTTTGGTGCCGCGCCGGGCCAGCCCGCTAGAACTCCAGCCAGCTTGCTGCCTTGATCTGCGGGCGCCCGCCGCGCAGGTTCTGCCGCAGGCCGAGTTCCATCTGCACGCGCTTGCCCGCCGACCAGACCGCCGAACCCGCCAGATGCAGATCCGGCCGCTGCCCCCGGCCCAGGTCGGCCTGCACCTGCCCGATCAGCGCCAGCCGCTCGCGCGGGCGATAGCCGACGGTCGCCTCGGCTTTGGCCCGCGTCCCGGCAGGGCCAAGGTCAACCCGCATGTCCAGCGTTGCCCATCCCGGCCAGGGCCGGGCCAGCGCCTTGCCCAGACTGAGCCCGACCCGGGCCGAGACCACGGGGCGGATCTTGACCACGGCCTGCCAGGTTGACGGGAAGTGGACCACGGGCACGGTGATGTTGATGTCCGTCTTGGGCATCCCCACGGCAACACCGGCAAACCAGGCCAGCTTCAACCCGCCCCGGTCCTGCATCGCCTTGTGAAAGCTGGCCGCAATCGACCAGTTGCCAGAGCCGGTATCATACCAGCCGTCCAGCGCCAGCCATCGCCCGCGGCCAAGCCCCCGTTCTGCCCACAGGCTGGCCGTCTGCCCGGTCGTGCCAAGCGTCACAAAGCTGCGCCCCTTGTCGCGGGGCCAAGGCCCGGCCGATGCCAGACCGGCCCAGATCAGCACCACGAAGACAACAAAAAACCCGCGCATGGCCGAACCTTGCGCGGGTCTTGCTTAACGGGCGGTTAATGCCCCTTCATCTTTCCGAAAATATCCTCGGGGCTTCCAAAGGGGCAGACGGCCCCTTTGGCGGCGGGGCGCCCTTGGTTCAAGGCCCAGTGACGGCGGGGGGCTGGCCCCCCTGCACCTCAAGTCCGCAGGATGTTCGTCCCGGCATATTCCGCGATGTCGCCCAGCATTTCCTCGATACGGATCAGCTGGTTATACTTGGCCAGCCGGTCCGAGCGCGCCAGCGAGCCGGTCTTGATCTGGCCGCAGTTGGTGGCCACTGCCAGATCGGCGATGGTCGCATCCTCGGTCTCGCCCGAACGGTGGCTCATCACGCTGGTATAGCCGGCACGGTCGGCCATGCGCACCGCGTCCAGCGTCTCGGTCAGGGTGCCGATCTGGTTCACCTTGACCAGCAGCGAGTTGGCGCAGCCGCGCTCGATGCCTTCGGCCAGACGTTCGGGGTTGGTGACGAACAGATCGTCGCCCACCAGCTGGACGCCCGCGCCCAGACGGTCGGTCAGCATCTGCCAGCCTTCCCAGTCATCCTCGGCGCAGCCATCCTCGATCGACAGGATCGGGTAGTCGGCGCACAGGCTGGCCAGGAAATCGACGTTCTGCTCGGCGGTCAGGCTCAGGCCTTCGCCGGTCATCGCATAGCGGCCGTCCTTGAAATATTCGGTCGAGGCGCAGTCGAGCGCCAGCATGATGTCATCGCCAGGGGTATAGCCGGCGATCTCGACCGATTTCAGGATGAAGTCCAGCGCCTCGCGGGCCGACGACAGGTTCGGCGCAAAGCCGCCCTCATCGCCCACGCCGGTGTTGTGGCCGGCGGCCTTGAGTTCCTTTTTCAGCACATGGAACACTTCGGCGCCCATCCGCACGGCATCGCGGATATTGCCGGCCGAGACCGGCATGATCATGAATTCCTGAATGTCGATCGGGTTGTCGGCATGCTGGCCGCCGTTGATGATGTTCATCATCGGGACCGGCAGCAGGCGCGCGCCGGTGCCGCCGACATAGCGGAACAGCGGCTGGCGGGTGGCCAGCGCGGCGGCCTTGGCGGTGGCGAGCGAGACGCCCAGGATGGCATTGGCGCCCAGGCGCGACTTGTTGGCGGTGCCGTCCATCTCGCACAGGACACGGTCGATGGCGATCTGTTCGGTCGCGTCATAGCCGACCAGTTCCTCGGCGATCTCGCCGTTCACGGCCTCGACCGCCTCCAGCACGCCCTTGCCCAGATAGCGCGACTTGTCGCCGTCGCGGCGTTCCACTGCCTCGTGTGCGCCGGTCGAGGCGCCCGAGGGAACCGCCGCGCGGCCCATCTCGCCGTCTTCCAGCGTGACGTCCACCTCGATGGTGGGATTGCCGCGGCTGTCGAGGATCTCGCGGGCGTGAATGTCGATGATCGTGGTCATGGGGCAATCCCTTCGGGTGAACTTGCCGCCCCTTTAGCCCGTTCAGGCCCTTATGGAAAGAATGGTAGCGCTCGCGCAGGGCGCAAGCCGGAAACAACTGGCCCGGACTGTCGCGTCCTCTGTCCACCTGCGGGGCAGCGTCAGCGCCGCGCCAGCCGGCGTTCGCGCAAAAAGGTGTAGAAGCCCGATCCCACGATCATCGTCCCGCCCAGCAGCGTCCAGCCATCGGGCACCTCGGCAAAGGCCAGCCAGCCCAGCACCATGGCAAAGACCAGCCGCGAATAGCGATAGGGCATGATGGCCGACACCTCGCCCACGCGGGTTGCGCTGACCATCAGCGAATAGCCGGTCACGCCCATTCCCGCGAGGCCCGCCAGCATCAGCCAGTCAAGGCCCTGCGGCATGATCCAGTCCGACCCGGTCGCCACCATCAGGATAAGGCCCGAGGGAATGAACGAGGCCGAGCCCCACAGCGCCAGCGACAGCGACGACACCGCCCCGGCCACCTTGCGCGTGGCCAGATCGCGCACCGCCAGGCTGAACACCGCCGTCATCGTGGCCGCCGCCGCGAACCCCGACAGCCCGTCACCTGTCGGCCGCAAGATCACCAGAACACCCAGAAATCCGACCGCAACCGCCGCCCACCGCCGCCAGCCGACCTTTTCCCCCAGAAACAGCGCGGCCCCCAGCGTCATCGCCAGCGGCATGGTCTGGTGCAGCGCCGAGGCCGTGGCCAGCGGCATCAGCGTCAGCGCAGTGATGAACCCGGCCGTGCCCGACATTTCCGCCAGGTTGCGCAGCATCACCAGCGGGTGCAGGATCGCCGGGGTGACCAGCGGTTGCCGCTGGCGCAGCGCGACCAGCGACAGCACAAGGGTCGAGCCGATGCCGATCGCAAGGATGATCTCGCCTGCCGGAACGCGGCCCGAGACCGCCTTGGTCATCATGTCCTCGATGGCAAAGGCCGCCATGGCCGCCATCATCAAGAGGCCGCCGCGCAGGTTGTCGCGGGTCAGATCTGCGCTGGTCATCCGGGGGGGCCTTTTGCTGACGTGCATGACTGGTGACCCTGCTGTGCGCCAAGGTCAAGCCGATAGGCTCTGGCCACCCGGCGCGGGCTGCGCTATCTGCCAAGGGACATGCGATCATAGGGGCTGCCGATGTCCGAAAATTACGCCAAGCCGGGGCCGGTGGAACGCGACCTGGGCGCGGCCATCTCGCCCATCGAGGATATCATCGAAGATGCGCGCAACGGGCGCATGTTCATTCTGGTCGATCACGAGGATCGCGAGAATGAAGGCGATCTGGTGATCCCGGCGCAGATGTGCACGCCGGCGGCGATCAACTTCATGGCCACCCACGGGCGCGGGCTGATCTGTCTGGCCATGCCGGCGCAGCGGATCGAACAGCTTGGCCTGCCGCTGATGAGCCCCAAGAACTCCAGCCGTCACGAAACCGCCTTCACCCTGTCGATCGAGGCGCGCGAAGGGGTGACGACCGGGATTTCCGCCCATGACCGGGCGCGCACGATTTCCGTGGCCATCGACCCGACCAAGGGCGCGGCCGACATTGCAACGCCCGGCCATGTGTTCCCGCTGCGCGCCCGCGACGGCGGCGTTCTGGTGCGCGCCGGCCATACCGAGGCGGCGGTGGACATCAGCCGCCTTGCCGGGCTCAACCCCTCGGGCGTGATCTGCGAGATCATGAACGACGATGGCACCATGGCCCGTCTGCCCGATCTGGTCGCCTTTGCGCAAAGGCACGGGCTGAAGGTCGGCACGATTTCCGATCTGATCGCCTATCGCCGTCGCCATGACAATCTGGTCACGGAAAAGGCGGTGCGCCGCGTGACCTCGGCCTTTGGCGGCGACTGGCTGATGCGGGTCTATGTCGATGAAACGCAAGGCGCCGAACATATCGTGCTGACCAAGGGCGATCTGTCCTCGGATGCGCCGGTGCTGGTGCGGATCCACCAGATCAACCCGCTGGAAGATGTGCTGGGCATCAACCCCGGCCGCGCCGGCGAGATGCAGGCCGCCATGCGCCTGATCGCGACCGAAGGGCGCGGCGCCGTGGTCCTGCTGCGCGATACCACCATGCAGCTGGTGATGGACGGCGAACATTCGCCCCAGACGCTGCGCCAGTATGGTCTGGGCGCGCAGATCCTGTCGGCCCTTGGCCTGACCCGCATCGAGCTGGTGACCAATTCGGCCAAGCCGAAGGTTGTCGGCCTTGAAGCCTATGGGCTGGAAATCACCGGCACCCGTGCCATCACCAAGGAGTAAGCCATGGCCGGAGCCTCGCATTATACCCTTCCTGCGCCGGTGTTCGACAAGCCGGTCAAGCTGCTGATCGTGGTGGCGCCCTATTACAAGGACATCGCGGATAACCTGATCGCCGGGGCGCGCGGCGCTGCGGCCTCGGTCGGGGCAGACTGCGATCTGATCGAAGTGCCCGGCGCGCTGGAGATCCCGACCGCCATCGCCATGGCCGAGCGTCTGTCGAACTATGACGGCTATGTCGCCCTTGGCTGCGTGATCCGGGGCGAGACGACGCATTACGATACGGTCTGCAATGACAGCTCGCGTGCGATCACCCTGCTGGGCCTTCAGGGCCTGTGCATCGGCAACGGCATCCTGACGGTCGAAAACCATCCGCAGGCCGCCGTGCGCGCCGATCCGGCCGACCAGAACAAGGGCGGCGGGGCGGCGATGGCTGCGCTGCATCTGATCGCGCTGGCGCGCAAATGGGCAGGCACCACCAAGGGCATCGGCTTTCGGGCCGACGAGGGAGCATTCCGCGCATGACGCCCGAGGACAAGCGCAAGGCCGCCAACGCCGAAAAGCGCCGCCAGAAATCGGCGGCGCGGCTTTATTCGGTGCAGGCGCTCTATCAGATGGAGCTGTCGGGCCAGACCGTCGAGCGGGTGGCGCGTGAATTCGAAAGCCACCGCTTTGGCATGATCGTCGACGATGTGGAATTTTCCGACGCCGACAGCACGCATTTCCGCATGTTGCTCGATACGGCGGTGAACTGGCAGGCGCGCATCGACCAGATGACCGACCGTGCGCTGGCCGCCGCCTGGCCCATCGACCGGATCGACCCGGTGCTGCGCGCGCTGTTCCGCGCGGCAGGGGCCGAACTGGTGGCCCCCGGCACGCCGCCCAAGGTGGTGATCACCGAATTCGTCGATGTCGCCAAGGCGTTCTTCCCCGACGGGAAAGAGCCGAAATTCGTCAACGCCGTGCTCGATCACATGGCGCGCGAGGCAAAGCCGGAAGCCTTCGGGCAATAGGGCGGGGCGGCACCTGGCGGATCTGCGGCGCGGATGATGTCGCAAGCCCGGTTGCCCATGCTTCATCTGTCTGCAAATATCCCACGGGGAGGTCTGGAGGGGTGTGAAACCCCTCCAGCGGCCAGCCAGGGGCGCCGACCCGTCCGATTGTCGATGAGATCTGGCGCGGGGCGCAGCGATGGTTCTTTCCCTGACCCTGATCCTTGGCTTTCAACTGGCTGGCGTCGTGCTGGCCCAGCTGATGCGCCTGCCGGTGCCAGGCCCGGTGATGGGCATGGTGCTGATGCTGATCGCCATGGCGGTGTCGGACCGGCTGGCCGGGCTGGTGCGCCCGGCAGGACAGGGGATCCTCGCGCATCTGTCCTTGCTGTTCGTGCCGGCCGGGGTCGGCGTCGTCGGCCATCTTGGCACGCTGGGCGCGCAGGGGCCGGCGATCGGGCTGGCGCTGCTGGTGTCGACCGTGCTGGCGATTGCGGCGGGGGCGCTGGTCTTTGCGCTGTTGGCGCGGCTGACCGGGGGGCGCGATGACTGACTTTGCCGAGATCTGGGGCTATCTGGGCCGCGATCCGCTGCTGTGGCTGACGCTGACACTGGCGGCCTATGTGATTGGCGATGCGGGCTCGCGCGTCAGCGGGCGGCATCCGGTGGTGAACCCGGTGCTGATTGCCGTGGTGATCCTTGCGCTGATCCTGTGGGCCACCGCCACCCCCTATCAGGTCTATTTCGAGGGCGCGCAGTTCGTCCACTTCATGCTCGGCCCGGCGACGGTTGCGCTGGCGGTGCCGCTGCACGCGCAGCTGCCGCGGCTGCGCCGGGCGCTGCTGCCGATGGTCGGGGCGCTGGTGACGGGGGTCGCGGTGTCATCGGCTACGGCGGTCTGGATCGGGCAGGCGCTGGGGGTGGACCGGGTGGTCCTTTTGTCGATGGTGCCCAAATCGGCCACGGCGGCGGTGGCGCTGGGGGTGTCGGAACAGATCGGCGGATCGCCCACGCTGACGGCGGTGCTGGTCATCGTCACCGGCGCGATGGGGGCGATCGTCGCGACCCCGCTGCTGAACGCGCTGCAGATGCGCGACTGGCGGGCGCGGGGCTTTGCGGTGGGCGTCGCCGCCCATGGCATCGGGGCGGCCCGCGCCTTTCAGGTGCATGAAACCGCCGGGGCCTTTGCCGCCATCGGCATGGGGCTGTCCGCGATCCTGACCGCGCTGCTGGCGCCGGTGCTTGCCGGCTGGCTGGTTCCGGCCGGTTAGGGCGGCTGCGTCACCTGGTCTCTGGACGTTCTGCGAAACTGCGCTACGTTATGCGTATGCAGCACGGAGAATCATGATGCCGAAGCTCGTTCGCCTTTACATCACCAATGTCGCCATCGGCTTCGGGCTTTCGGCCGTGTTTCTGGGGGCGCTGCTGGGCTTTGACATCGCGGGGCTGCGCCACCTGATCCTGGACAGCCAGATGGGCTGGCTGGCCGGGCTGATGATCTTCATGTTCTCGGGCACGATCTTTGCCGGGGTGCAGTTCGGGATTGCCGTCATGTCGATGGCGGAACGCGACGATACCCCGCGCGGCGGCCTGCGTCAGCATGTGGCCCCGGTGCCGGTTCCGGTGACGGTTCCTGCGCGCAAGCGCCGCTGACCCCCGGGGTCTATCGGGCCGCCAGGGCGGCCCGATGGGCGTGCGGCCGCCATGGGCGGCCGTTTCGCGTTACAAAAGGCCCGCGCCCGACATCGCCTGACGCAGCATCGCATCGCCGCGCGGCGACAGCGGCACCAGCGGCAGGCGCACCTGATCGGTCATCACCCCGTCCATCGCCAGCGCGCGCTTGACCGGCCCGGGGCTTGCCTCGCAGAACATCGAGGCCGCCAGAGGCGACAGCCAGTCATGAAGGGCCAGCGCCTCGTCCTGCTTGCCTTCGGTCCAGGCACGGTGCAGGGCGACCACCTCGGCCGGGCGCCAGTTCGACAGCACCGAGGTCAGCCCCCGGGCGCCAAGCGCAAAGAACGGCAGCGCAAGGCCATCGTCGCCGCAATGCACCACGAAGTCAGGCCCGCAGGCCGCCCGCAAGGCCGTGGTGCGCGCCGGATCGCCGCCCGCCTCCTTGATCGCCACGATGTTGGCATGGCTTTTGGCCAGCGTCGCAGCGGTTTCGGGGGCGATGGCAATGCCCGTGCGCCCCGGCACGGAATACAGCATCACATCGGCCGCCCCGGCCGCCTCGGCCGCCGCGCCGAAATGGGCGATCAGCCCTTCGGGCGAGGGTTTGTTGTAATAGGGCGTGATCAGCAGCACCCCATGCGCGCCAGCCTCGACCGCGCGGCGGGTGGCGGCAACGGTCTTTTTCGTCACGTTGCTGCCGGTGCCGGCCAGAACATAGGCCGCATTCCCCGCGCGGCGCACGGTATGGGCGATGACGGCCAGCGCCTCATCCTCGTCCAAGGTCGCTGCCTCGCCGGTGGTGCCCACAGGAACAAGGCCGCGGATCCCGGCGTCCAGCTGGCGGTCGATCAGGCGGTCAAAGGCCGGCCAGTCGATCTCGCCGCTGTCGGTGAAGGGGGTGACGAGTGCAGTGAACACACCGTCGAAACGGGTCAGGTCGGTCATGGAAATGGTCCTTTCGTCTGGATCAGTCGATCACCACACGGGGTTCCGACATTTCGCGGATGGCGATGCGCACGCCCTCGCGGCCAAGGCCCGAGGTCTTGACGCCGCCAAAGGGCACGTGTTCGGCGCGGAAATCCGGGCCTTCGTTCACCATGATGCCGCCCACCTGCAGGCCGCGCGACAGCTTGCGGATGGCGGCGTGATCGTTGGTGAAAATCCCGGCCTGCAGGCCGTAGTCGCTGGCGTTGACCTCGGCCATGGCGGCATCAAGTTCGGCGAACTGGCGCAGCGCCAGCACCGGACCAAAGGTTTCCTGCGCTATCAGCGGCATCGCGGGCTCGACCCCTGCAATGACGGTGGGGGCGATCAGGTTGCCCTCGCGCGTGCCGCCTGCCAGCAGGCGGGCGCCCGCGGCCTGGGCATCGGCCAGACGCTGCAAGATGGTATCGGCGGCCGGGGCGTCGATCACCGGGCCCATCTGGGTCTCTGCCAGCGACGGATCGCCAAAGCGATGGGCGGCAACCTTGTCGAGCAAGATGGCGGTGAACGCCTCGGCCACGTCATCGTGGACATACAGCTTTTTCACCGCTGCGCAGCTTTGTCCCGCGATCTCATAGCGGTGGCCGATGGCGGTGCTGGCTGCCAGATCCAGATCGGCATCGGGCAGCACGAACAGCGGATCGTTGCCGCCCAGTTCCATCAGGCAGCGCACAAGGCCGCTGGCGCGTTTCAGCGCCAGACCCGCCTGCGGCCCGCCGGTGAAGGACAGGATGTCGATCGGCGCGCGCGCCAGTGCCAGCGCGGTGTCCGCCCCGCCATGCACCACCTGCACCAGATCGGCTGGGAACCCAGCCTCGACCGTCAGGCGCACCAGGTGATCGGCGGCCAGCGGTGCCTTGGGCGAGGGTTTGACCACAACCGCATTGCCTGCGGCAATCGCGGGGCCCAGCTTGTGGCACAAAAGGTTGACCGGATAGTTGAACGGCGTGATCGCCGCCACCACCCCCACGGGAACATGGGTCACGACCGCCTGCCGGTCCACCCCGCCGGCGACGATGGCGCAGTGCATCACCTCGCCATCGAGGAAGGTCGCCGCATCGCCCGACAGGCGCAGCGTGTTCTGCGCGCGGCGGGTTTCGTTGCGGGCCTCGGTGATGGTCTTGCCCATTTCGGCGCAGATGGTCTGGGCCAGCACCTCGGCATCGCGGGCCAGCAGGTCGGCCAGACGGTTCAGCAGCTCGCGCCGCTGATGCGGGGTCGAGGTGCGAAACGCGGCAGCGGCCTGTTTGGCGCGCAAGACGGTGCCAAGAACCTCGGCCTCGGAGGCAACGGGGACGTCACCGACGGCGGCGCCGCTGAACGGGTTGATGACGGTCACGCGCGCCACATCGGGGCGCAGCAGGGGGGCGGCGATGGTCATGCCGGATCTCCTTGGGTTTCGTCGGGGGTGGCCAGCAGGTCCGCGATGGCGATGGGCCGTGCGGGCCAGCGGGGTGCGCCCAGCCGGGGTTTGGGTGTATCGGGCGCAGCCAGGCGCGCGGTCCATTCAGCGCAGAACCGGCCCTGGCAGGGGCCCATGGAAAAGCGACCGTCCAGGCGCAACTGACGGTCGGTCGGATCGGGGCCAAGGGCGCGCAGATCGTTCACTGTGCGCGCCTCGCACCGGCAGATCACGGTGTCGCCGGGCAGGGCGGCCAGACGGCTCGCGCCGTCATGGGCGTGCAGCCGGGCGACCAGCGCCTGCGCGGCGCGCTGGCGGGCGACTTCGGGGGCGGGGGCCGGTTGCGGCTGGCCCAGCAGTCGGGCCGCCAGTGCCGCGCCCTGGGCCCGGCCATCGGCCAGCGCCGCGCGGGCGCCAAGCGCCTCGCGGCAGTCGCCGGCGCGCAGCACGGGCAGGGCAGGGCAATCGGGCAGGCCGATGTCGTTCGAGGCGATCCCGTCATGCAGGGCAATGCGGTCCACCGTCAGGCTGCGGCGGCCTTTGGGCGTGTCGATGTCGGCGACCAGCGCGCCACCTTCGGCCCGGATCGCCGCCAGATGACTGCCTGCCAGAATCGGCACACCGGCAAGCTTCAGCCGCAGCAGATATTCGGCGCCTTCGCGCAGATAGGACATCGGCAGGCCAAGCGCGGCAATCGGGTGCGAGAGCGGCCGCCCGGCCTCGACAATCGCCACGGGAGGGCGCCCAAGGCGGGCAAGCTCTGCGCCCAGTGCCAGCAGCAGCGGGCCGGAACCCGCCAGCAGAACGCGCCCCTCGGGCGCCTCGGCAAGGGTCTTGAGGCGGGTTTGCAGGCTGCCAGCGGTTTCGACGCCTGGCAAGGTCCAGCCGGGGCGGGGTTGCACCCGCTCGCGTGCGCCGGTGGCGACTATCAGGGCGCGGGGGCGGAACAGCCGCGCGCCCGCGCCGGTCAGCAGCACCGCGCCGGTGTGATCGACGCCGCCAAAGGCCGTGCCCATGGACAGCGTGATACGCGTGCCCTGCGCCTGCACGTCGGCCATCAGCCCGGCCCACCGGCGGCGCTGCACGGGCGATGCGATGGATCGAACACCCGGCAGCGGCTGGCGATGCACGGCGCCGCCTGGCGTCTGGGCCTGATCGGCGACCAGAACGGGCAGGCCGGCGCGGGCCAGTTCCACTGCGGCGGCCAGTCCGGCCAGACCGGCACCGATCACAAGGACGGGGGCGTCAGACATCGCAGGCTCCGGTCTCGGGCAGAATGTGCATGCCAGTGCGGCAGGGGGTCAGGCAGGCCTCGGCCAGGCGGCCATCGACCTGCACAAGGCAGTTCTGACACTGGCCGATGCCGCAGAACACCGCGCGGGCCTGTCCAGTGGGTGCCTGACCGAAGGCGATCACCCCCGCGCGCAGCAGGGCGCTGGCCACCGATTCGCCGGCCCGAAACGCAATGGCGCGGTCTTGCCAGAGGATATGTCCGCTCATGCCCGGCCCTCCTGCGGTTGGGTCGTGAATCGCAGCGGCGAGAGCACCGCCAGATCGGCCGCCAGCGCATCGGATGGCGGCAGGCCGCGCACCATGCGGGCGACCTCGGCGCCGATGATGGCCGAAAGGCAGATGCCATCGCCCTCGAAGCCGGTGGCAAGGGTGATGCGCGGC
Source organism: Gemmobacter nectariphilus DSM 15620 (assembly GCF_000429765.1). Lineage (GTDB taxonomy): Bacteria > Pseudomonadota > Alphaproteobacteria > Rhodobacterales > Rhodobacteraceae > Wagnerdoeblera > Wagnerdoeblera nectariphila. The sequence continues at coordinate 257,110 of NZ_AUCM01000004.1, forward strand.
TGACCGGCGAGCGGCCCGACGATGGGCAGCCCGTCGATCACGGCCGCACGCACCCCGGCAAAGGCCCGGATCACCCGCCGCGCCGCCAGCGCGGGAAAGGCCGCGACTGATCGCGCCATCAGGCCGCGCATCACGGAAAATTCCACCCGGTTGGGGTCGGCGTGGTCTTCGCGGCTTGATCCGATCAGGAACTGCCCGGTGGTCAGCGGGTCGATCACCACAGGCGGCAGGGTCGCGCGGCCCGGCGCCTCGGTCTTGGCCAGCAGATAGGCGGCGGCGGTCAGCGATCCGGGCAGGGCATCGACCGGCCCGCGGTCGGTCACGAACAACTGCCCCGCGCGCGGGATGACCGGCAGGCCCGGCACCAGCTGGGGGCTGGAGACGCCAAGCGCCAGCACCAGTTGCCCCGCCCGCACCTTTTGCGTGCCCAGATCCAAGGTGACGCCGCGATCATCCGGGTCGATCGCGCGGATCGGTGCAGGCCAGAACCCGGTGATTCCCGGCCGTGCCAGATAGGCGCGCACCGCCTTGTGGCCGGGCATGTGCCCTTCGCCGTCCAGCGCGACCAGCCGCTCGACCCCGGCGCCCAGCCCCGGAAGCAGATCGCGCCCGCCATCGGCCGTCACCCGGACGGGCCCTGCGACCTGACCAAGCTTGGCGATCAGGGCATCCATCGCGTCCAGCTCTGCCTCGCCCTGCCCGAAGACATACGAGGGGCGGGGGTGAAAGGCGCCGGCCAGCGGGCCGCCTTGCGACAGCACACGGGTATAAAGCAGCGAGGCCGAAGCAAGGCGCGCCAGCGGCCCCGGCTTTTTCGAGGCGACCGAGACCGCGCCGTCCGAGGCGCCCGAAGCCGCCGAGGCGGGCCCCACGGCGTCGATCACGGCGACACGCAATCCTGCCCCGGCCAGATGCCAGGCAACCGAGGCACCGACGATACCGGCGCCGGCGATGGCCACGTCAAATTCGGATGGGGTCTGCGGCACGGCGGGCTCCGCTTGGGGGTGGGTGTTCTGGTCTTGACGCTAGCCCGGTCCGTCCGCCCCCGCGATGCAAATTAGCGCCCGCCACTTACAACAATATTTGGAAGAACCCCCTGTTTGCCGCCCCTTGCTTGACGATGCCGCGGCATCTTGCAATTCAGTTTATAGGATGGGGCCCTTTTCTTGTATTGATCGGGCAGCGGAAAACGGGCGCAATGCGGCAGGTGGCCCGTCAGAAGGCCCTCGAAGATGTGCCGATACGAAATCCGCGCGGTGCGCCGCGCCAATATGGAGGTGACGATGTTCCTGAAGAAACTGGCCGCCGGGATGACCGCGGCTGCCCTTGCCCTTGCGGCCACGCTGGGCGCAGCACAGGCGCAGCAGAAATCGACCGTGGATGAAATCCGCGATCGCGGCGTTCTGCGCATTGCGGGCATCCTGAACGAGGATCCCTATTTCTCCAAGGATCCGCGCACCGGCGAATGGCGCGGCTTTGTGGTCGAGATGGGCAAGAACATGGCCGAGGAACTGGGCGTCAAGCTGGAGGTTGTCGAATCCAGCTGGTCGAATTCCATCCTCGACGTGCAGTCGGGCAAGGTCGATCTGGCCTTCGCGCTGACGGCGCTGCCCAAGCGGGCGCTGGCGGTGCATTTCTCGGCGCCGACCTATTACAACAGCTTCACCATCATCTCGCCCAAGCCGGAACTGGCGAACAAGACCTGGGCCGAACTGAACGATCCGGCCTATACCATCGCGGTCGATCTTGGCTCGTCGCAGGACCAGATCACCAAGGCCTATCTGCCCAAGGCCAACATCCTGCGCTTCAAGACCCGGGACGAGGCGGTGCTGGCCGTGGCGACCGGCAAGGCCGATGCCATCATCAACACCGTGTTCAACAGCATGGTGATGACCAAGAAGAACGCGGCCATCGGCAAGGTCTATGTGCCGCAGCCGATCCTGTCCTCGCCTTCGGTGGTCGGGATGAACCAGAACTCGGACGATGTCTGGCGCGGCTTCGTGTCGGCCTGGGCTGACTACAACCGCCGGGTCGGCAACAACCAGACCTGGATCCTGAAAGGGCTGGAGCCCTTTGGCATCGGGCTGGACGATCTGCCCGAAGGCTTCGACATCAACGGCTAAGGCCACTTGCGCGGGCCGATCATGGCCCGCGCCAACAAGCCGGATCAACGGTCAGGGGAGACAGGCATGTATCACTGGGACTTCTACACCGTCTTGCAGTCCTTCGATCTTTTCCTGATCGGGATCTGGACGACGTTTCTCTATACCATCGGCTCGATCGCGCTGGGGGTGGTTGTCGGGCTTGTGGCCTGTTTCGCCCGCCTGTCGCGCTTTGCCGCGCTGCGCATTGCGGCGCGCAGCTATCAGGAACTGTTCCGCTGCACCCCGCTGCTGGTGCAGATCCTGTGGGCCTATTACGCGCTGCCGATGCTGCTGGGCGTGACGATTTCCAACACCGTGGCGGGGCTTCTGACGCTCTCGCTGTATGTCGGCTCGTTCTATGCCGAGATTTTCCGCGGCGGCATCAACGCCATCGACAAGGGCCAGCGCGAGGCCGCGGCAGCCGTCGGCATGTCGGGCGTGCAGGCGATGACCCACATCATCATGCCGCAGGCGATCAAGAAGATGCTGCCCGCCTTCATCAACCAGTCGGTCATCCAGGTAAAGAACACCTCGCTGCTTTATGCGATTTCGGTGGCGGAACTGACCTACATGACCTCGGTGGTGAATTCCGAAACCTACCGCCCGCTCGAGGCCTATACGCTGGCCGCGGTGATGTATTTCGTCATGCTGTTCCCGCTGACGCAGGTGGCGGATCACTTTGAACGCCGTATGCGGCGCAGCGACTGAGGACAGGACCATGACAGAACCAGTGATTTCCGTTCGCGGCCTGACCAAATCCTTCGGCAATCTGGACGTGCTGAAGGGGATCGACCTGGACCTGATGCCTGGCGAGGTGCTGGGCCTCATCGGACCCTCGGGGTCGGGCAAGTCCACCCTGATCCGCTGCCTGAACATGATGGAAACCCCGACAGGCGGGAAATTCCTGTTCAAGGGCAAGGAGGTCTCGCCCCGCTTTCGTGGCAAGGGCGGCAGCATCGGCACCGGCGATCTGCGCCGCGAGGTCGGGATGGTGTTCCAGCATTTCAACCTGTTCCCGCATCTGTCGGTGCTGGACAACATCACCAAGGGCCCGCGCACCGTGCTGAAACAGCCCCGCGCCGAGGCCGAGGCGGTGGCCATGGACCTGCTGGCGCAGGTCGGGCTGGCGGACAAGGCCAGTGCCTATCCCTCGCACCTGTCGGGCGGTCAGAAACAGCGCGTGGCGATCGCCCGGTCGCTTGCGATGAAGCCCGAGGTGCTGTTGCTGGACGAGGTGACATCGGCGCTGGATCCCGAACTGGTGGGCGAGGTGCTGGGCGTGATCCGGCGGCTGGCCGATCAGGGCATGACCATGGTTCTGGTCACGCACGAGATGGGCTTTGCCGCCGATGTGGCCAGCCGGGTGATCTTCATGGAACAGGGCCGCATCGCCGAGGAAGGCAGCCCCGAGGACATCTTGCGCAACCCGCGATCGGACCGCCTGCGGGGGTTCCTGTCGCGGTTCCACGGGTAGCGCCATGGCCTATCCGGTTCTGGTTCTTGGGTCCGGCCGCATGGCGCAGCGCATCGCGCAGACCTTTGCCGATGATCCGCGCTATGCCCCCGTGCTGGCCGCCCGCGATGCCGACGCGGCGCTGGCGCCTGGTCTGCGGGCGCTGCCGCCCTTGACCGGCGCCCTGTCCGAGGCGCTGGCACAGGCGCTGCGCGGGCAGCAGGCGGTGGTGCTGGCCGATCCGGCCCTGACCGCGGCCGAGGTCGCGCGCGCCGCCATCGCGGCCGGCTGTCACTATCTGGACATCGTGGAAAGCGCGGCTTCTGGCGCGGCTGTCGGGCATCTGGCAACCGATGCGGCCGGGGCAGGGCTGACGCTGGCCCCTGGCTGCGGGCTGGCGCCGGGCTGGGTGACCGCCCTTGCGGCCGAGGCGCTGGCGACGGCGGGTCCGGCGGACCGTATCACGGTCTTTGTCGGCGTTCTTCCGGCCAAGGCGTCGAACCGGCTGGGCTATGCCAACATGTGGGGCATCGAGGGGCTGGTTGCCGAATATACCGCGCCTTGTCTTGCGATCCGCGATGGCAAGCTGACCGAACTGCCGCCGCTGTCCGAGGAAGAGGCCGTGCAATTCGGCGGCATGGGGCTTGAGGCCTTTGCGACCGCTGGCAGCCTGGATGCGCTGGCGCGCGACTGGCAGGGCCGCATCGCGGGGCTGGAATTCAAGACCCTGCGCCATCCGGGTCATCTGGATTACATCCGCTTCCTGCTGGACGATCTGGGCCTGTCCAAGCGGCTCTTTCAGTTCCGCACCCTGCTGACCACCGCCTTGCCCCGGACCGAGGATGACCGCGTCATCATCGCGATCCGGCGCCGCAACCAGGCGTCGGAACACTGGGACTCGCGGCTGTTGCAGGCCCGGCAGGATCACACCGGGGCGGTCAGTGCGGTGTCCTCTGTCACTGCGGCCCATGTCTGCGCGACGCTGGATGCGATCCGGGCAGGCGATGCCGTGCCCGGACTGGTGGCGCCTGGCGATCTGCGGCCGGGGGTCTTGCGGCGCTCGCCCTTCTACGGTCTTCTGGATCCGCAGGCGGCCAGCGGACGGGCGGTCTGAACCGGGGGGTGGCAATGACACGGCGCGCGGGCGACAAGGAAGCACCCGACGACCGTCGGCCCAAGGTGGATATCTCGCTCTTGCAGACCTTCCACCTGGTGGCGCGCACCGGGTCATTCTCGGCCGCCTCGCGCGAGCTCAACATTTCCTACCAGTCGGCGGCCAACCATGTGCGGCGGCTGGAACAGCTGTATGGTGCGCGGCTGATCGAGGCGGAAAAGGGCTCGCGGTCCGTCACGCTGACGCCGCAGGGCAGGGCGCTGCATGCCTCGCTGGGGGGCGAGCTGGATACGATCCTGTCGCGCATCTCGGTGCTGCTGCATGATGTCCGATCGGTGCTGCGGGTCGGCGTTCCGCAAGCGCTGTTCCACCATTTCTTTCCCGGCATCTTGCAGGAATTCCGCGCCGAGGCCCCCGATCTGGAGCTGGCCTTCTTTGAGCGCGATACGACGCTGGAAAAGATGATGATGGACGGCGCGCTGGATGCCGCCGTCAGCGAGCGCAGCTTCAGTCACCCGGCGATCACCCAGCATCTGCTGGGCAGCTATCGGCTGGCGCTGGTCTGGCCGATGGATTGGGGCATTCCGGGCGACGGGGCCGATCTGTCGGTGTTCCGCGACCGGCCCTTTGTCACCTATGAACCGGGCCAGACCCTGCGCAGCCGCTCGCTGGATTACCTGACCCGCCAGATCGGCGCCCCGCCGCGGGTGGCGACCTCGGTTTCGGGGTCCACCAGCGTCACGCGCCTGATTGCCGAAGGTCTGGGCTATGGCGTTCTGCCCGAATGGGCGGTCGAGGACGATGGCCACCGCGTGATGTGCCGCGTGCTGACCGGGATGGAGCCGATGAAGCTGTGGTTCGCCCATACCGCCTTTCTCGGGACCAACCGCTATGTGCAGGTGCTGCACCGCTGCTGCCAGAAGGCGCTGGGTTAGGCGCGGCGCAATGTGCCGTCCAGCGGCACCGCCGCCGACAGCGTATTCGAAATCGTGCCGTATTTCAGGACGTTCCGATGCAGCAGATCGAGGCGATGGTCGGTCTCGGGGCTGTCGACGATGATCTCGTAGCGGATCAGGGTCAGCTTTGGCGGCGCGTCCTGGCGCACGGCCTCCAGCCGGACTTCGGCGCCGTCGATCCGCAAGTTCAGCATCGGCGTGACCCGCTCGATCCCTTTCAACATGCAGGCGGCCAGCGCGGCCAGCAGCAGTTCGACCGGGTTCATCGCATCGGCCCGACCGCCAAGGTCGGTATCCAGCGTCACCTCGGCCTGTTTCGCGCGGGCAAGACTGCCATGGGCGTCGATGCGGCGTGCGTGGACGCGATAGTCCATCAGAGCAGTTTTCCGATCTCGTCCGCCGACAGCACCTTGCCGGTCGAGAGCAGCCTTTCATCGACGACAAGACCGGGCGTCGACAGAACGCCATAGGCTGCGATCTCGGCAAAGTCGGTGACCTTGACGATTTGCGCATCCTTGCCAGCCGCCGCGGCAGCAGCCTTGGCGTTTTCACCCAGAGCCACGCATTTCTTGCAGCCCGATCCAAGGATCTTGATGATCATGTTCCGCCCCTTTTGTCAGATGAACCAATGGGTGACAGCATTGAAGATGACCCCGATCGACAGGATCCCCAGCGTCACGACGCCCGTGAAGGTGACAAGCAGCGGCATCTTGACCACCCGCTTGAGCATGATCAGCGAGGGCAGCGACAGCGCGGTCACCGCCATCATGAAGGCCAGAACAGTGCCCAGCCCCACCCCCTTGGCCACCAGGGCCTCGGCGATGGGAAGGGTGCCGAAGATGTCGGCATACATCGGAATGCCCACCAGAACCGCCATCGGGACCGACCACCACTTGTCTTGCCCCAGCAGGGCCGAGATGACATCCGCCGGAACCCAGTTGTGGATCGCCGCCCCGATGCCCACCCCGATCAGCACATAGGGCCAGACGCGGTGGACGATCTCGCTTACCTGGTCCCTTGCATAGGCCAGCCGCTCGCGCCGGGTCATCGTTGCGGCCTCGCCGGTCACGGGGACCGTTCGGACAAAGGCCGCGACCTGATCCTCCAGTCCTAGCCGGCCGATCACCGTGCCGCCGACGATGGCGACGATCAGCCCGACGACCACATAGGCAAGCGCAATGGGCCAGCTGAAGATCGAGGCAAGCAGGATGACCGATGCCAGATCGACCAGCGGCGAGGAAATCAGGAACGAGAACGTCACCGCCAGCGGCAGCCCTGCCGCCGTGAAGCCGATGAACAGGGGGATCGACGAGCAGGAACAGAACGGCGTCAGCGTGCCCAGCAGGGCCGCAAGCGTATTGGCGCCAAGGCCCGAACGCCCGCCCAGCATGGCCCGCGTGCGTTCGGGCGGGAAATGGCTCTGGACATAAGAGATGGCAAAGATCAGCACCGACAACAGGATGAAGATCTTGATCACGTCATAGACGAAGAACAGCACCGACCCGCCCAGCCGCGAGGCCGGGTCCAGCCCGACCGCCGCGACGCCCTGACCCACAAGATCGTTGAGCCAGACCATCCGCAGAAGCTGATCGTTCATCCAGCCGAACACCGTCACTGCGCAGCCTCCTGCATGGCGGGCTTGGGCTGCGTCCTCGCATCGAACCCTGGGGTGGGGCGGGGGGCCAGAGCAGGGCGCCTGCGATCACCTGCCGGGTCTGCAGCCGTCTGACCCGCCGCGCACCAGGACATCGGGCCCTGGCTTGCGCCGGGCCGCGCGGGGCGCAGGATTCTGGCAGGGGCGGCACGACAGGTCACGATCATTGGCGACTCCAGTTCCTGCGCAGATACGCATGGACAGTGCCGGACGACACTGATCTGGGTCAAGCCTGCCGCATCGCTGACGGGAAGACAGGGTCCTGCTGTCATCTGCCTTGGATCTGTCGCCCCATGGCAGACGCCACCGTCAAAGCCTGCTCTGCGTCGCGACAGAATGGCCCGGCCTGCCCATGGCGGCCGCTGGATCAGGCTTTCGGCTTCATCCAGCGCTCTCGCTCCTGCCGGGCAATTTCGCCGATGCGCGTTGCCAGCGACTGCAACCGCCAGATCAGAAAGGCCGCAAGCCCGGCGTGGTACGGGATCGTCAGCAGCAGGATCCAGCCCATCGTGGCCCAGCCGCCAAAGATACCCGCGATCAAGGCGACGACCAGTGATCCAAGGAACGAGACGATCAGCGCCACCAGAATCGGCAGGCCATTCGCGCCGTTGATGCGTGCCCTGACCGCCGACCGATCCGCCCAGAAGCCCAGCAGGATCACGGACAGCGAAAGCCCGAAGGCGATGGCAAGAAAGATGGTCATGGCGGGTCAACGCTCCTCGATGGCGATACTCTAGGCGCTCGACCCTTGGGCACAGGCGGGTTCGCGGACAGGACAGGAACCTTGCAGGCGACTGCGCGACTAGATGCGCAGTAGCCGAACCAATGCCTTGGCAGCGCCTGGTCAAGACATCGAAATATGTAGGAAATTCAAGTGGTGCCCAGAGCCGGAATCGAACCAGCGACACGCGGATTTTCAATCCGCTGCTCTACCAACTGAGCTATCTGGGCACCGTTGCGAAGTGTTTGCTTCGGTGGGCGGGTGATAGCCGAGGGGGCGGGGGCTGTCCAGAGGGTGCGGCGAAAATTTTCGCACGAACTTTCAAAGGTGACGCCAGAGGGGGCGGACGGCGTGTGGCGGCGCGGGTTCGCGATGAAGCGGGCCAGGATAGCCGCCCCTGCGCTGGCCGATGGCCGTTTGGCTGGCTTGGGCGCTGCAGGGACAGGGGCCGCGGTCTGCAGCCCTGGTCGCCAAGCCGGGGCGGCATGTCTGACCGCCCCCGATGAAATATCGCCCGGGCCGTGGCCCGGGCGATCAAGTGTCACGCGGCGGCCTGCGCGTAATCCTCGACGGGCGGGCAGGTGCAGATCAGGTGGCGGTCGCCATAGACGTTGTCGACGCGCCCGACCGGGGGCCAGTATTTGTCCACCCGGAAGGCGCCAGGCGGGAAGCAGCCCTGTTCGCGCGGGTATTTGCGCGTCCAGTCGGCGACCAGATCCTCGACAGTATGGGGCGCGTGGCGCAGCGGGCTGTCTTCGGCGGCGATCTCGCCGGCCTCGACAGCCTTGATCTCGTCGCGGATCGCCAGAAGGGCGGTGATGAAGCGGTCGATCTCGGCCTTGGTTTCCGATTCGGTCGGCTCGACCATCAGCGTGCCGGCGACCGGCCAGCTCATGGTCGGGGCGTGGAAGCCGTTGTCGATCAGCCGCTTGGCGATGTCGTCCACCGTCACACCGGCCTCGGCAAAGGGGCGGGTGTCGAGGATGCATTCATGCGCGACCCGGCCCCGGTTGCCCATGAACAGCACCTGATAGGCCCCGCGCAGCCGCGCCGCGATATAGTTTGCGTTCAGGATCGCCACCCGCGTTGCCTGCGTCAGCCCGGCCCCGCCCATCATCAGGCAATAGGCCCAGCTGATCAGCAGGATCGAGGCGCTGCCATAAGGCGCGGCCGAGACCGGCCCCTCGTCGCCGCCCGTCTCGGGGTGGCCCGGCAGATAGGGCGCCAGATGCGCGCGCACGCCGATCGGCCCCATGCCCGGACCGCCGCCGCCATGCGGAATCGCAAAGGTCTTGTGCAGGTTCAGGTGGCTGACATCGCCGCCAATCTCGCCCGGCTTCACCAGGCCGACCATGGCGTTCATGTTGGCCCCGTCGATATAGACCTGTCCGCCATGTTCATGGGTGATCGCGCAAATCTCGCGCACGGTCTCCTCGAACACGCCATGGGTGCTGGGATAGGTGATCATGCAAGCGGCCAGCCGGTCGCCCGCAGCTTCCGCCTTGGCGCGGAAATCCTCGACGTCGACGTCGCCGTTGGGGCTGGATTTGACCACCACCACCTTCATGCCGCACATTTGCGCGCTGGCCGGGTTGGTGCCATGGGCCGACACCGGGATCAGGCAGATATCGCGGTGCGTATCGCCGCGCGCGCGGTGATAGGCCTGGATGGTCAGCAGCCCGGCATATTCGCCTTGCGCGCCCGAGTTCGGCTGCATCGAGAAGGCATCATAGCCGGTGATCTCGCACAGCTTGGCCGACAGGTCGCTGATCGCCTCGGTATAGCCGGCGGCCTGATCGGGCGGGCAGAACGGATGCAGCGCGCCGAATTCGGGCCAGGTGATCGGCATCATCTCGGCGGCCGCGTTCAGCTTCATGGTGCAGCTGCCCAGCGGGATCATCGCGCGGTCCAGCGCCAGATCGCGGTCCGACAGCCGGCGCATGTAGCGCATCATCTCGGATTCGGCGCGGTTCATCTGGAACACCGGATGCGACAGATACTCGCTCTCGCGCAGCATCGGGGCAGGGAACCCAGGGGCGTGCGGCACCGGCGCGGGATCAGAGATCCCGAAGGCATCCAGCAGGCGGCGGATCACATCCTCGCCGGTGGTCTCGTCAAGGCTGATGCCGACGCGGTCGCGGCCCACCTTGCGCAGGTTGATCCCGCGGTGGCGCGCGGCGGCCATGATGCCTTGCTGGCCCACACCCACCTCGACCGTGATCGTGTCAAAGAACGCCTCGGGCGCCACCTTGGCCCCGGCCGCCTTCAGCGCCTCGGCCACCCGGCAGGTGTTGAAATGCACCCGCTCGGCAATCGCCCGCAGCCCCTTGGGGCCATGGAACACGGCATAGAAGCTGGCCATGACAGCCAGCAGCGCCTGAGCGGTGCACACGTTCGAGGTGGCTTTCTCGCGCCGGATGTGCTGCTCGCGGGTCTGCAGGCTCAGGCGATAGGCCTTGTTGCCGCGCGCGTCGATCGACACGCCCACGATGCGGCCGGGCATCTGGCGCTTCATGTCGTCCTTGCAGGCCATGAACGCCGCATGCGGGCCACCATAGCCCATCGGCACGCCGAACCGCTGCGCAGAGCCGACGGCAATGTCGGCGCCCATCGCGCCGGGTTCCTTCAGCAGACACAGCGCCAGCAGGTCGGTCGCGACAATGGCCACGGCCTTGGCGTCATGCAGGGCGGCAATGGCATCGGTGAAATCGCGCACATGGCCATAGGTGCCAGGATACTGGAAGATCGCGCCAAAGACCTTGGCGGGGTCAAGCGCCTCGGGCGCGCCGACGATCACCTCGATCTCCAGCGGCAAGGCGCGGGTACGGATCACGGCGATGGTCTGGGGATGGCAGTTCTCGTCGACAAAGAACGCGCCGGCCTTCGATTTCGCCACGCGCTGCGCCATCACCATCGCCTCGGCGGCGGCGGTCGCCTCGTCCAGCAGGCTGGCATTGGCCACGTCAAGGCCGGTCAGATCGCAGACCATGGTCTGGTAGTTCAGCAAGGCTTCCAGCCGGCCCTGGGCGATTTCCGGCTGATAGGGGGTATAGGCGGTATACCACGCCGGGTTTTCCAGGATGTTGCGCTGGATCGCGGGCGGCGTGACGGTGCCGTAATAGCCCTGGCCGATCAGGCTGGTCATCACCTTGTTCTTTGATGCCACATGGCGCATCCGCTCCAGCAGCTCATGCTCGGCCAGCGGCGCCCAGTCCAGCGGCTTTTCCTGCCGGATCGAGGCGGGGATGGTCTCTTCGATCAGCGCCGCCAGCGTCGGCACGCCGACCGCCTTCAGCATCTCTTCCATCTCGGCAGGCGAGGGGCCGATATGGCGCCGGTTGGCGAAATCATAGGGGTCGTAGGTGGTGGGCGTGAAAGCCATGATAACCTCTGGGTCACTGCAGGGCCGCAGCCCCTGTCACACCCCGCCCCCTTCATCTGTCCACAAATATCCCGGGGGTCCGGGGGCAGGGCCCCCGGCGGGTGCAGTCCACGCGACGGCTGGTCAGCCGATCAGCTCGTTATAGGCGTCTTCGTCCATGAAATCGTCCAGCACGGACAGATCGTCGATCTTCATCTTGAAGAACCAGGTGCCCATCGGATCCTCGTTCACAAGGCCGGGGTTCTTTTCCAGCTTCTCGTTCACGGCAACGATCTCGCCGTTCAGCGGGGCCAGGATGTCGGAGGCTGCCTTGACGCTTTCGATCACGCAGACCTCGTCGCCCTGGGCGACCTGGGTTTCCGGCTCGGGCAATTCCACGAACACCACATCGCCCAGCTGCTCGGCGGCATGGGCGGTGATGCCGACGACGACAACGTCACCTTCGACGCGCAGCCACTCGTGTTCTTCGGTGTATTTCATGGGGCAAGCTCCTCAGCGCTTGTACGAGGTGGGGTGGAAAGGCATGGGCGAGACAGTGGCAGGATGGCGCTTGCCGCGCACCTCGCCCCAGACGGTGCCGGTGGTGCCGGCAGGCAGATAGGCCATGGCGACCGGCGCCTCGACGCTGGGGCCAAAGCCGCCCGAGGTGACCACGCCGATCTGGCGGCCGCCTTCGGCCGCATCAAAGACCGGAGTGCCCTCGCGCATCGGGGCGCGGCCTTCGGGGCGCAGGCCAAGGCGCTGGCGCGCGGTGCCGCTGGCCAGCTCGCCCAGGATGCGCGCAGCCCCCGGAAAACCGCCTTCGCGGGCGCCGCCGGCCTTGCGGGCCTTCTGGATGGCCCAGGTCAGGCCGGCCTCGACCGGACTGGTGGTGGTGTCGATGTCATGGCCGTAAAGGCACAGCCCCGCCTCCAGCCGCAGGCTGTCGCGCGCGCCAAGCCCGATGGGCGCCACTTCGTCCATCACCAGCAGGGCGCGGGCAAAGGCATCGGCCTGCGCCTCGGGGACCGAGATCTCGAACCCGTCCTCGCCGGTATAGCCCGAACGCGAGATCCACAATTCGCCATAGGCGCCGTCGAACACGCCCACATCCATGAATTTCATCGCGGCAACGGCCGGCACCAGCCGGGCCAGCGCGGTTTCCGCCAGCGGCCCTTGCAGGGCCAGCAGCGCGCGGTCGGTGACGGGCAGCACCTCGGCCACATCGGCCAGATGCGCCTGCATATGGGCAATGTCGGCGGCCTTGCAGGCAGCGTTCACCACGACGAACAGATGATCGCCGCGGTTGGCGAACATCAGATCGTCCAAGATGCCGCCTGCCTCGTCGGTGAACAGCCCGTAGCGCTGCCGCCCTTCGGCCACGCCCGCCACATCCACCGGCATCAGCGATTCAAATCCGGCAACCAGCGCGGCCATGTCGGCCTTGGGCGTCAGGATCACCTGACCCATGTGCGAGACATCGAACAACCCGGCACTGGCGCGGGTGTGCAGATGTTCCTTCATCACGCCCATCGGATATTGCACCGGCATTTCGTAACCGGCAAACGGCACCATCTTGCCGCCCAGTTCCACATGCAGGTCATGCAGACCCAGCCGTATCAGCTCGCTCATGGCGCGCTCCCACTCTGGCCGGTCGGAATTGGACACGGCACCGCACGGGCAGGCCGATCCCCACCCTTCGATGCCCCCTCTGTCCCTACCCCGAACGGGGCGCCTGAGATCGTTATCCCTTCGGCGGGCGCGGTGCGCCACTCTCCAGAGTTCCTTGCAGGATGGTCCCTTGCGCCTGAGAGTTTACCGGGGCGGTTGCTCCTTCGGCACCGGCAAGGGGTTGCCCCCGCACCGGATTCTCCCGATCCTGTGGTTCATCCTCTAGCCCGCCGCCCGGCGCGCTGGCAAGGGGATTCGGATTGGCGCTTCGTGAAAGGAAACCGCGGGAATGGCGCATCACTTCTTTGGCTATGGCTCGCTGGTAAACCGGGCAACCCATGCCTATCCGGGCGGCCAACCGGCGCGGCTGGACGGCTGGCGCCGGGTCTGGGTGCATGTCGCGGCGCGCCCGCTGGCCTATCTGTCGGTCGAACCCGCGCTGGGCCTGTCCATCGACGGGCTGGTGGCCGAAGTGCCGGGGGGTGACTGGGCGGCGCTGGATCTGCGCGAACATGCCTATCTGCGCCATGCCGTCGAGGCCGAGACCGGGGCAGGGCGGCTGCCTGCGCAGGTCTATGCCGTGCCCCGGGCCGAGGCGCTGGCGCCGGGCCTGCGCAATCCGGTGCTGCTGTCCTATGTCGATGCGGTCGTGCAGGGCTTCCTGCGCGAATGGGGCGAAGAGGGCGCCCGGCGGTTCTTTGCCACGACTGCCGGATGGGAGGCCCCGATCCTGAACGACCGCGCCGACCCGCGCTATCCGCGGGCACAGCGCCTGTCCGCATCAGAAACCGCGCTGGTCGATGCCGGGCTTGCAGGTGTCGGCGCCCGGCTTGTCACGGCGCCGGCGGCGGCACCCTGACCAGCCGCAGCGCCAGCCACAGCGACAGCAGACCAAACACCACCCCGGTGAAGGCCTGCCCCCACATCACCCCGATGGCCCCCGCCATGCGCGCCCCGATCCAGACCGGGATGATCGTCCCGATGGTGCTGCGCACCCAGTTGGTCCAGGTCGAGGTGAACGGCCGACCAAGGTTGTTGAACGCCGCATTGGCAACGAAGATGATGGCAATGAAATACCACAGCGCCGCCAGCGGGCCGCAGAACAGATAGACCAGCTCGCGGGTCAGCCCCTCGGCATGGAAGGCATCGGCGATCGGGGCGCGCAGCACGAACAGGATCAGCGAGACCAGCCCCACGACGATGCCCGCAAACCCCAGCGAGGCAAAGAACGCCGCCCGCACCCGCTCGGGCCGTCTGGCGCCATGGTTCTGGCCGATGATCGGTCCGATGGACCCGGCCAGCGCGAAGATCACGCCAAAAGCCACCGGCGTCAGCCGCCCCGCGATCGCCATGCCCGCGACCGCCGCCTCGCCGAAATCCGACATGGCGCGGGTGACCAAGGCATAGCCCAGCGGGGTTGCGATCTGGGCCAGAATGGCGGGAACGGCAATGCGCGAGATGGGCCGCACATCGGCGATCATGTCCCCCCAGGTGGTGCGCACGAAGCCCTTGTAGAACCGGTGCACCTGCCAGGTGGCCACCCCGGCGATCACGATGCGCGAGGCGATGGTTGCAATTGCCGCCCCCGTCAGGTCCATGTCGGCCCACAGGATCAGCACGGGGTTCAGGATCGCGCTGATCCCCGCCCCCCACAGGGTCGATGACATCGACCGCCGCGCATCGCCATGCGCGCGCAGAATGGCACCGCCCACCATGCCGACCTTGAGGAACGGCACCGACAGGATCACCACGGCCAGGAAATGGATGGTCTGGTCATAGACCTCGCCCGTCGCCCCCAGCGCGCTGACCATCAGCGGCAGCAAGGCCCACGAGGCCAGCATCACGATCACCCCGAAGATCGCCGACAGGATCACCGAATGCGTGGTCTTGCTGCGCACCTCGGCCGCATCGCCTGCACCGACCGCCATCGCCACCACGGCCCCCGCTGCCACGGACATGCCGATCCCGAACGAGATGACCAGGAACATGATCGTGCCGCCATAGCCGATGGCCGCCGCCAGTTCCGGCCGCGCCAGCATGGATATGAACAGCATGCTCATCAGATCGACGATGAACACCGCCATCAGCCCGACAGAGCCGGTCAGCGACATCACCGTCACATGGCGAAACAGATTGCCTTCCAGGAACTTCGCGCGCCTTGCCTGCATACTCTTGACCCTCACCCTTTCGCCTTGAGGAAAATATCCTCGGGGGAGGGGACGGGGGAGGGGGCAGACGGCCCCCTCCCCGGGGCCGGGTGCCCCGCGGGCGGCTTACAGGGCGCGCACCACCTGCAACAGCGGCATCAGCGCGGCCATTTCCGGCCCGTGGTCCATGCCCGTCAGTGCCCGGCGCAGCGGCATGAACAGCCCCTTGCCCTTGCGGCCCGTGGCGGCCTTGACCGCGTTGGTCCACTGGCCCCAGCTGTCCGGCCCCCAGGGCCGGGCAGGCAACAGGGCCAGCGCCTCGCGCACGAAATCGGCGTCCTCCGGGGCGATGACCGGATCGGCGCCATCGCGGCACAGGGTCCACCAGCGGTCCAGATCGCCGAGAACGTCGATGTTCTGGCTGGCAACCGCCCAGAAATCCGGCTGCACATCGGCCGGCACGCCAAGCGCGGCCAGCCGGTCCGCCACGGCCTCCAGCGGCAGGCGCTGGACCCAGGCGCGGGTCAGGGGTTTGAGATCCTCGGCATCGAACTTGGTGGGCGCGGCGCCAAAGCTGCCGATCTCGAACCCGTCGATCAGATCCTGGATCGACCCTGCCAGCTCCACCGGCTTCGACGATCCCAGCCGCGCCATCAGCGACAGGATCGCCATCGGCTCGATCCCGTTCGCGCGCAGATCGCGCAGGCTGAGCGTGCCAAGGCGCTTGGACAGCGCCTCGCCCTGCGGGCCGGTCAGCAGCGAATGGTGGGCAAATTCGGGGGGCGTGCCGCCCAGCGACTTCATGATCTGGATTTGCGTGGCGGTGTTGGTCACATGGTCGGCGCCGCGCACGATATGGGTGACGCCCATGTCGATGTCATCGACCGACGAGGCAAAGGTATACAGCACCTGCCCATCGGCCTTGATCATCACCGGATCCGAAACCGAAGCCGCGTCGATGGAAATCGGGCCAAGGATGCCGTCGGTCCATTCGATGCGCTCTTGATCCAGCAGATAGCGCCAGTAGCCTTCGCGCCCTTCGGCGCGCAGGCGGGCCTTGTCCTCTTCGGACAGCTTCAGCCCCGCGCGGTCATAGACCGGGGGCTTGCCCATGTTCAGCAGCTTCTTGCGTTTCAGATCCAGCTCGGTCGGGGTTTCGAACACCTCGTAGAACCGGCCCTTGGACTTGAGGTCTTCGGCGGCTTCCATATAACGGCCGATCCGCTTCGACTGGTATTCGATCCGGTCCCAGGTCAGGCCAAGCCATTCGAGATCCTGAAAGATCCCGTCGATATATTCCTGTTTCGAACGTTCCTGATCGGTGTCGTCCAGCCGCAGGATGAACGTGCCGCCCTGCTGGCGGGCGATCATGAAGTTCATCAGCGCGGCACGCAGGTTGCCGATATGCAGATAGCCGGTGGGCGAGGGGGCGAAGCGGGTAACGGTCATGGGCGACTCCGGGTGCAGGCCGCTACCTTTCACAACCGCCGGGAAAAGTCCATATCGGGACAGGAGGTGCCGCCATGACCACAGCCGATAACCCCGCGCCCGACTGGACCGGCCTTGCCGCGCCCGGCCTTGAGGATCTGGAACGCATGGCGCATGGCGCCGTCGCGGGCCTGCCCCCGATCTATCGCCAGGCCGCCACCCAAGTGGGCCTGCGGATCGTCGATTTTCCGCCGCAGGACATTCTGGAGGCGATGGATATCGACGACCCCTACGAGTTGACGGGCCTCTACGAAGGCACGCCGCTGCCGGAAAAGTCCGTCTCGGACCAGCCGATGGGCCCCGATGTGATCTGGCTGTTCCGCCGGGCAATCCTGGACGAATGGATCGACCGGGGCGATGTGGCGCTGGCCGATCTGGTCGGTCATGTGATGGTGCATGAGCTCGCGCATCACTTCGGCTGGTCGGACGAGGAGATCGCCGCGATCGACCGCTGGTGGGAATAGCGCCCATGCGTTGAGGCGCCGGCGGATTGGTTGATCGGTGCATTCATTTTGCTGCCCGAGTCATCCGCGCCGGGCTTTGGCGCGTAAGCGATAGTGTCAAAGGCTGACCGCACGCCAGTGTCGACACCAGCCGGGCACGACGACACCTGTTTCGGACCAAGGGGAGAATTCTTGATGACAATTCGACTGACCCGCCGCCGCGCGATCGCCGCTGCCGCTGCCGCGCCGATGGTGGCCGCCGCTGCCCCCGCCGCCATGGCCGCCGCGCCCTTGCAAGGGCCCTCGTCGCGGCTGGCCAACCGCTTTGCGCTGGGAACCTTCGAGGTGACGGCGCTGATGGCCGGAACCCGGACCGTGCCGAACCCCAAGGAGATTTTCGGCCTCAACGCCAGCGAGGAAGACTTTGCCGCTGCCTCGGCCGCCGCCTTCATTCCGACGGACAAGGCGCAGTTCTTCTTCACGCCGACGCTGGTGAACACGGGGGCCGAGCTGATCCTGTTCGATACCGGCGTTGCCGCAGCCGGAACCGTGGCTGCGCTGGAACAGGCAGGGGTGACGCCCGATCAGGTCGATGTGGTTGTGCTGACCCACATGCACGGCGATCATATCGGCGGGCTGATGGCGGATGGCGCGCCGACCTTTGCCAATGCCCGCTATGTCACTGGCGCCATCGAGCATAACCACTGGTCCAAAGCCGGCAACGAAGGGTTCGACAAGTCGGTCAAGCCATTGAACGACAAGATGACCTTCCTGGACGATGGCGGGTCTGTCGCCTCGGGGGTGACGGCCGTGCTGGCCCATGGCCATACGCCGGGGCACATGGGCTACATGATCGAAAGCGGCGGCGAGCGGGTGATGCTGATTGCCGATACGGCAAACCATTTCATCTGGTCGGTGCAGAACCCCGACTGGGAGGTTCGCTTTGACGCCGACAAGGCGCAGGCGGCCGCGACGCGGCGCAAGGTGTTCGGGATGCTGGCGGCCGACAAGGTGCCCTTCATCGGCTATCACATGCCGTTCCCGGCCTTGGGCTATGTGGCGGCGGATGGTGACGGCTTCCGCTATGTTCCGGCGTCCTATCAGACGATGCTGGACTGATTACCACCGCCCGGTGGCGCCGCCCCCCGAAGAGCGGCCGCCACCGAACCCGTCCGATCCGCGGCCGGTGCTTGCGCGCGGCGCGGGGACAGGCTCGTGCCGGTCGTCGTGCCAGCCGCAGGCGGGGCAGCGGCGGCGGATCAGGCGCTGTCCCCCGGTGGTCTTGCCGGGGGATCTGTCCATGCTGGTTTCAATGACAATGCCGGCGGCGCCGCAGCGCGGGCAGGGGCGGCGGCTGGCAAGGATGTCGCCGATCCGGTGCCGCGCGCCCCAGCCCATGCGGGCCATGATCAGCGCGACAAAGGCGGCAAACATGCCAAGCCCTGCCCAGTCGGTCGGGTCGTCAGGGGCGGCAAGCTCGGGCAGCGACTCATAGGGCTGGCCTGCCAGGAACGGACGGATCAGGTGATCCTCCAGCCCCGCCACCCCCGCCTCCAGCCCGCCGGCGTAGTCATCTTCGGCAAAGCGGGGCACCATCAGCGCATCCATCACCCGCTGGGCGCGCCCGTCCCAGACCGGCGGATAGCCCGCACCGAGGGCGATGCGGGCCTCGCGGTCGTCCACGGCCAGAACGATCAGGATACCGTCGTTGCGATTGGCAGCCCCGATGCCCCAGAGGTTGAAGAGATCTTTCGCAAAGGCCTCGATCCCGTCCCACTGGCCGTAATCGGCCCGGCGGCGGACCGTGGAGATTGCCACCTCGGCCCCCGGGTCGGTCCGCAGCGCCTGCAAGGCGGCCGTCAGCCGCCCCTCGGCCGCATCGTCCAGAACCCCGGCAAAATCGCTGACATAGGGCGTCAGCGGTTGCGGCAGGTCCGCGCGGGCAGGGATCGCAAGGGCAAGCACCGCCAGCAGGACCAGCGCCAGCCGGGCCATGATGCCTTGCGCCCGGTCCCGCCGGATCACGCCAGCAACTCTCGCACCACGGTCGCGATCATCGCCACATCCTCGGCGGTGCAGTCGAACGCGCCGACCTGCACCCGGATCACATAGCGCCCGCGATGCCGGGTCTGGGTCAGATAGATCCGGCCATCGTCGTTGATGCGCTGAAGCAGGGCCTCGGTCGCCGCATCGCCTTCGGTCAGCGCAAAGGAGAACAGCGACAGCGAGGGCTCGGTCACGATCTCGACCCCCTGTAGGGCGGCCAGGTCATCGCGCGCCTGCCGCGCCCAGGCGACATGGTTGCGGATGCGGGCGCGCAGATCGCCAAGGCCATGGGCGCGCAGCAGGAACCACAGCTTCAGCGCCCGGAACCGGCGGCCAAGCGGCACGGTCCATTCGTTGAAGTTGACGATTTCCTCCTGGCCGGGCGTTTCCAGATAGGTCGGCCGCAACCCCATGGTGCGGATCTGCGCCCCCGGATCGGCAATGAACTGGACCGAACAGTCGAACTGCGCCCCCAGCCATTTGTGCGGGTTGAAGACCAGACTGTCGACCCCCTCGACCCCGGCCCAAAGGTCGCGAAACTCGGGGCAGATCATCGCGCTGCCGGCCCAGGCGGCATCGACATGGGTCGGCAGGCCCTCGGCCCTTGCCACGGCCACCACATCGGCCACCCGGTCAAAGGCGCCAACGCTGGTGCCGCCCGCGCAGATCACCACGCCGATCGGCAGATAGCCGGCGGCCCGGTCGGCGGCGATGGCACCGGCCAGCGCGCCGGGCTTCATGGACAGGGTGCTGTCGGTTGGCACCTTGACCAGATTGTCCTGCCCGATCCCGGCCAGCCGGGCGGCCTTGTCGACGCTGGAATGCGTCTCGGCGCTGGCATAAAGCCGCAGGCGCGGGGCGCCCGACAGCCCTTCGGCAATGCCCGTCCAGCCAAGCGCCCGCTCGCGCATGGTCAGCACGGCCGACAATGTCGCCGAGGTCGCGCTGTCATGGATCGTGCCGGTGAAGCGATCCGGCAGGCCAAGCGCCTTGCGCAGCCAGACCATCATCGCCTGTTCGATCTCGGTCGCGGCAGGCGCGGTCTGCCACAGCATTGCCTGGGAGGCCATCGCATTGGCCAGCTGCTCGGCCAGCATCGACACGGGCGCGGCATTCGCCGGGAAATAGGCAAAGAACCGGGGATGCTGCCAATGGGTCATCGCGCCGGGAACCAGGGTCTCGAAATCGTGCCAGATCCGCTCCATCGCTTCGGCGGCCTCGGGCGCCTCGGCGGGCAGGGCATCGCGCAGGGAACCGGGGGCGATGCTGGCGCGCACCGGGCGATCGCGCAGGCCCGCGTGATAATCATGCGCCCAGTCGGCCGCGCGTTTCGACCAGTCGCGCAGATCGTCATGGTTCATGGCTTGCCCCTTTCCGTGTTGCACGGCGCCATCTTGCACCGCCAGCGCGGCAGGACAAGCGGTCAGGCCAGTGCGGCGACCAGCGCGGGCAGCTGCGCGAAATCGTTAAAGGCAAAGCGATGCGGCAAGCTGGCAACCGGCGCCTTGCGATAGCCGGGGGTGAACAGCGCAAAGGGCACGCCGGCCGCCTGCGCGGTTTCGGCATCGACCTCGCTGTCCCCGACATACAGCAGGGGCGCCGCCCCCAGCGCGGCAAAGGCGGCATGCAGCGGGGCCGGATCGGGCTTTTTCACCGGCAGGCTGTCGCCGCCGATCACCGCGCCAAAGGGTGCCTCCAGCGCCAGGTCCGCCAGAATCTGCCGCGTCGCCGCCAGCGGCTTGTTGGTGCAAATCCCCAGCGGGTGCCCGGCCGCCCCCAAGACCGCAAGCGCTGCCTCAACGCCCTCATAGGGCCGCGTCAGCACCGTCGAGGCCGCCTGATAGCGCGCGACCATCGCGTCCACCATCGCCGCGTGCCGATCGGCGCCCAGCCCGCGAAATTCGCGCGCCTGCCGGACCAGCGCGGGAATGCCATGCCCGATGAAGCGGATCGTCTCGGCCAGCGTCAGCGCCTCGGCGCCCTCGGCCAACAGCACATGGTTCAGCGCGGCGCGGATATCGGGCGCGCTGTCGATCAGCGTGCCGTCCAGATCGAAGACAATGGCGGTCATGGCAGGAACTCCGTCACATGGCGCAGGCCTACACTGGCGCCGCCCCGGACAAAAGCCCGCTTCGCAGCGCGCGTCCTGACGGCCGATGCCTTTCACGCGGCCGATCCCTCGCGGGTTCGAAGGCAAGGCGATCCCCGCCACATCCGGGCCAGGCCTTGCCGGGGCGTCAGGTCTGCGGGCTTGCACCTGCCAGGGCCATCGGCTAGGGACGATGGCGCATGCGGGTGATTAGCTCAGTTGGTAGAGCGTCTCGTTTACACCGAGAATGTCGGCGGTTCGAGTCCGTCATCACCCACCACTCAACCACATGATATGAAACGAAAAGTGCGCGCAGGCGCGTCATGCTCCGAGGTTCGGCGAACCTTGCGCATCTTTTCGAAGTTCAGCGCCTTTGCCGCACGGGACAGGTGTTGAGGAGAGAATCGGGCATGGACCGTTGCCGTGATCTGCACATTGCCGTGCCCGAGATACTGGCTGATTTCCCCGATGGGGCCGCCGGCCTTGGCCATATGGACCGCTGCGGTGTGGCGCAGGACGTGCAGCATCCCGTCTTTCAGGCCTGCGTTTTCAACGGCCTTGGCAAGGCCCTTGCGGATCGACCGGCCCGCGCGAGCACATGATCGGACAGGCGCGCGTGTCTGGCGCTTTTCAGGGCGACGCGCAGCCTCGCGTTGATCGGGATGATCGCGCGCCCCTTGCAAGGCCCAAGCATGTTGCCGCGCAGGTTGACCTGTCCGCGCCCGAGGTCGACGCGATCCCATGTCAGGTCAAGGACCGCACCCACGCGCCTGGCCGTCGTCAGCATCAGCAGGATCGCCTGCTTGATGCGCGGCTGACGGTCTGCATCCAGCAGGCGCCGGATCTCGTCTCGGCTGGCCGTGATCTGACCCGGACACTCTGACGGTCAAACCCCGCTGCGGCGGGCTTTTTGCTGCGCATGAGAGACGATGACCGACCTCACCGCCTAATCCGGGACTGATCGAGACGATGAACCGGGCGATCGGCGGCGCCGCTACTGCGATGATCGCAGCCTTCGCTGGCCGCGCCATGTTCCACGCGGGCAAGGTGCGCGCGCGGCTGATCCTGTCGTGGGATCTGCTGGGGCCGCTGGCCGATGATCGGTGGCAGCGTCGGGGTGTATTTCGCATTCCCGCGCGAGGTCACGGTCGGGCTGATCGCCTTGCTATCCTGCCCGGGCCCGCGCGGTGCAGGGGCCGCGCTGGAATGCTGGGCGGCCCGCAAGGGCTGACTGCGATGCGGCCTTGCCAGGAGACGACGGATCAGCTGCGCCACTTCCAGAAAGGTTTGCGGCCCTGGTCATGTGCCTTTTCGCGTCTGGTGCATTGGGGTCGCTCCTCGGTGCCAGACCACGGTGGAACGGTCATCGCCTCGCGCGCGAGATCGGTCAGCCCATAGATCTGGATGTATTCCAGCAGCGCCCGTTCCAACAGCGCGATGCGGCGCTCCTTGTCCATCATAAGCCCAGACCCTTCTGATCAGCCCTGCCAGATTGCGGCGAGAATTCGTCGAAAATGAGGCGGGTGATCCGCGAATCCCGGCGGAACAAGTGCATTATTTCAATATATTAGCGCATGTAGAACCTGGTGTTGCGATTGCTTGCCAGGCTGATCGTCTGTCCGGCCGCATCGGCCGGCGCCCTGTGCGATGCGATCTGACCGACATCGACCGCTGCCGCCGCATTGTCGCCCGCTGCAGTGTGGGCGGGGTGATCCGGGCGGGTGGCTGGTGGGGCAGGGGCTGGCCGTCTCCGGCCGCCGCTATGGTCTCGCGTATGTCGAGGGTGAGACCGGCGCCCGCGCACCGTGGCATCTGGCGGGGGATTTCGCCATGCCGCGGGACTGGCGCTCTGGCAGGTCCGACCAGGCGATGCGCTGCGGGACCGAGCGTTGATCAGGATCTTGCAGGGTCGTTCTACGTATGCAGATAGAAATGGCGGGGCCGACACCTGCCAGCCCCGCCATCAGCGTTCTCGTCGGTGATCAGGCGAGTGCGAGGTTGATCGCGGACTCGCGACCATCGCGGCTGCGCTCGATGTCATAGGTCACGGCCTGGCCGTCATTGAGCTGACGAATTCCAGCGCGCTCGACGGCGGAGATGTGGACGAACACATCCTTGGAGCCACCTTCCGGCTGGATGAAGCCGAAGCCTTTGGTGCTGTTGAACCATTTCACGGTGCCATTGGCCATCGTGTCATTCCTTGTAACAAATGCCGCTCACGTCATGCAGCGGCCCGGCAAAGCTGAAGATCGAAGCTGAGCCGTAAGGAACAGGTCGAAAATTAGGCGTGCGACCCCTAGATAGGTGAGGAAAGGCAAGATTGCTAGGGGTGCAATTCCTTTGCTCGACATTTTGGTGGATCGGCGCGCCGCGCCGCGGCCGGTCCTAGGGGTCCGGCCATCCACTTCATGCGCCCTTGTCCGCCGAACCTGCCCGCGCCAAATCTGCGTGGCAGTTGTGCCGCCAAGGTCCGGTGCGAGTCGCGCCTCTGGCGATATATCGTCACGTTCGGGGTGACGCGGTTCTTGCACCGAGAATGTCGGCGGCTCGAGTCCGTCATCACTTACCATCTCCTCTAAGGTCCATGGCTCTACGGAACCGCCCCGCGTCTGCCGCGTTAGCAAGGCACGACCCCGCGACAGTGTGGTTGCGGGGGATCTTGGATCAGTAAGAGGTGACGCCATGAAAACGCTTCAAATCACCATGTTCGCGGCGGCTCTGGCCGCAACGGGCCTGCCCGCGCTGTCTCAGGACATGCCGAACGCCACCGAGGCCGCCCAGGCGAATGTGTGCCGCACTCTGCTGGGCTACGACGGGGCCGCGGTCGACATGGTCGTCGTTGCACCGAAAGGGCCCGCCGACATCGGCCTGACGCGCCTTGCCGAGCCTACGGATGGTCCGGTGCAGATTCGCGCCTTCGACATGGGCACCTGCCAGCCGGTCGCCGTGAAGGTCTGGGTGCAGGACCAGCTGGGCGAGATTGTCGAGGTTCAGGACAGCGACATGGCCAGCTTTGCCGCGGCAAACTTTGCCGAAGGGGTCAGCTACATCCGCGCCGAACGCGCGCTGGAGCGCGACCTGGGCTTTGTGGTTTCGGGCGCGCTGTGATCGGGAATCGGGCCGTGACGCCTCGTCGGCCCGTAACGGGGGAACCGGAACCTGGGGCATTTCCTGCCCGTCAAGCGCCGGTTCCCCCCGCTTTTCCCCGGATTCCCGCAGATGTTTCACCGGCCACGGGTTGACCTTGGGCCGGTTTCCCCATAAACGCCCCACAAGGAATTGGCGCGCTGCCTGACAGGCGGCGCTGTTCACTGTCGGATCGAAGGAAGAACACAATGTCGCGTGTCTGCGAACTCAGCGGGAAAGGCCCGATGACGGGCAACAATATCAGCCACGCCAACAACAAGACCCGTCGGCGTTTTCTGCCCAACCTCAACGACGTGACGCTGCTGTCGGACGTCCTTGGGCAGTCGTTCAAGCTGCGCATCTCGGCCCATGCGCTGCGCACCGTGGACCACCGCGGCGGCCTCGACTCGTTCCTGATGAAGGCCCGCGACGAGGAACTGTCGGAGCGCGCGCTGAAGATCAAGCGCGACATCCAGAAGGCTCAGGCCGCGGCCTGATCTGCGTCCGATTGTCACGCATTGTGGCCCTGCCGGCTGGCGGGGCCTTTTGCATTGCACCGGGCCTTGGCCGCACGATGCCCCGGTGCTAAGGACATCGCATGACCCTGCAGTTTCGCCTGATGTCCTGGCTGCTGTGCCTTGTCCTTGCGCTGACGAGCGGGACAATGGCGGTGGCGCGTGGCCAGATGGCGGCGGCGGGATCCATCGTCATCTGCTCGGGCTATGGCGTCATCACCGTGCTGGTGGACGACCGCGGCGAGCCACTGGGCACCGTTCACCCTTGTCCCGATTGCATCGCCGCCCATGTGGTGGCGCTGTTGCCCCCCGTGCCGGTGGTCGTTCGGCCGCTTGGCCTGTCGCGGATCGTCTGGGCGCCTGTGGCGACGGGTGCGGTCCCACTGTCGCCCGCCACGCCCAAGGCGCGCGGTCCTCCCTTGGCTGTCTGATCCGTTCCGACTGACTTAGACAGACTGCCGGCCCCTGCCGTGGCGACCGGCCCCTTGGTGCAAGGACATACCCATGATTCCGAAATTCCTGCTGACCGCCGCCCTGCTGGCCTTCGCAAGCCCCGTTCTGGCCGCTGATGGCGTGACCATCGTTGACCCCTATGCCCGCGTGATGGGCGCCAATGCCAAGTCTGGCGCTGCCTTCATGGTGATCGAGAACCATGCCGATGCCGACGACCGGCTGATCGGCGCCGCCTCGGACGTGGCCGAGCGGGTCGAGCTGCACACCCACAAGGCCGATGCCAACGGCACGATGCGCATGATGGAAGTGCCCGAGGGCTTTGCAGTGCCGGCGCATGCCAATCACGCTCTGGCGCGCGGGGGCGATCATGTCATGCTGATGGGTCTGAAACGCCCGCTGGCCCAGGGCGATACCTTCACCGTCACGCTGACCTTTGAACGCTCGGGCGAGGTGACGGTCGAGGTTCCGGTCGATCTGGAACGCAAGGCCGATCACGGCGCGATGGGCGGCCAGATGCAGGGCGGCCAGATGCCGGGGCAAAAGCACTCGCACTGACGCAAGCGGGCGGGCCTGGTTGCTGGCCCGCCCGTCTCATCCGTCCGATCATGGGGCGCGGCCGGTGTTTGAAAGCCAGGCGGCGCCCCTGCGGTCCTCAGCGCAGCTGGGGCGGCAAGGCCATCTGGAACAGCGCCGCCAGCCCGGCCAGCGTTGCCACCCCCAGCGCCAGCGGCCCGATCGTTCCGTCGAAGGCCAGCCCCAGCGGCACGGCCAGCATGACCCCCGCAACGGTCGCCAGCGCCGAGATGAGCGACGCGGCCATCCCCGCGACATGGCCCAAGGGCTCCATGGCGATCGCGTTGATATTACCCAGCGTGAAGCCGGTCATGAAGAACACGCCGCAGATCCAGATCAGGAACAGCACGAATCCCGCGCCCGCCGGCACCAGCCCGCTCAGCGTGGCCAGCGCCACACTGCCCGACGCCGCAACCTGCACCAGCAGTGCCACCCGCACCATGCGCCGCATGCCAAGCCGCATCACCAGCTGCGCGTTGAGCAGGCTCGCCGTCCCCGAGGCCAGCGCGATTCCGGCAAACCAATAGGGAAAGCTGTCGCCCCGGCCATAGGTCTGGTCGAACAGATACTGGATTTGCGACAGCGTGCCGAACAGCGCGGCGAACAGCATGGCCTGCATGGCGATCGACACCTGCACGGCCCGGTGGGCCATCACCTCGCGGCCGGCGGCCAGCAGCGGGGCGACCCGCATCGGGCTGCGCATCGCGCGGGGCAGGGTCTCGGGCTGGCGCGACACCAGCCAGATCATCGAGACGGCCGAAAACAGGATGAAGGCCGCGAAAATGCCGCGCCAGCCCCCCAGCGCGATGATCCAGGTGCCGACCAGCGGCGCAACGGCCGGGACCAGCGTGAAGATCATCATGGCAAAGGACATGATCCGCGCCATCTGCCGCCCCGAATACAGATCGCGCACCATGGCCACCGCCACGATTCGCGGCCCCGCAGCCCCCAGCCCCTGCACCAGCCGGCCGATCAGCACCGCCTCCAGCGTCGGACCAGCCCAGGCCATCGCCGCGCCGGCGCAATACAGTGCCGATCCGATCAGGATCATCCGCCGGCGACCGAAACTGTCAGAGAGCGGGCCGGTGACAAAGGTGCCCAGCCCCATGCCCAGAACGAAACTGGTCAGAATCAGCTGCGCCTTGCTTGGCATGTCCGGCGCCAGCTCGGCGCCGATCTCGGGCAGGGCAGGTAGCATGGCGTCGATGGAAAAGGCGATCGTGGCGAACAGCATTGCCATCAGGGCAATGAATTCCGGCAACGGAAGGCGGGGCGCGGTGGCAGAGGCAGGCTGGGTCATGTCCGTTTGCTTACGCGTGATGCGCGTCAGGAACCAGACCCCAGTTCAACCCCTGATCGCATGGCTGATCTGCGTCGGCTTGCCGCAGGCCGGACTTGACGTGATTATCTGACTCATTTACTCAGAAAATACCTGACAAAAGGAATCGGACATGCCTGTCTTCCTCGTCGCCGGCGTTCCCGTGACCGTTCCCGCGGCCCCCTTGCCCAGCAAGCCACCCGTCACCGGGCGCTGATCGCCCGCCATTTCGCCTTGATGCAAATATCCTGGGGGAAGGCGGGGCCGCGACACCGGGCGCATCAGTTGCCGGGGGCAAGGCCCCCTCGCGCATCAGTCTGCCTTCGCCTGAGCCGCGATCTCTTGCGCAACCTGTTCCCACAATTCCGGAGGCTGCGCCCCCGACACGACGTAATGCCGCGCGATCAGAAAGGTCGGCACCGCGCGCACACCCTTTTGCCGGGCATCGGCATCGCGGGCCATGATGTCGTCACGATCCGCGTCCGAGGCCAGCAGGCGCAACACGATCTCGCGGTCCATTCCAGCTTCGGCGGCAATGTCCGCCAGCACCTCGGGCTGCCCGATGTCGCGCCCGTCGCGGAAATAGGCGCGGAACAGCCCCGAGACCACGGCGGTCTGACACCCTTCCAGCCCTGCCCAGTGGATCAGCCGATGGGCATCCAGCGTGTTGGGCTGGCGTTCGATCTTTTCGACATTGAATTCCACGCCAGCCGCCTCGGCAGCTTGCTGCACGGCCAGATAGGCCTTGGCCGCGTTCATCTGGCCGCCGAACTTGGCCTCCAGGTAATCGCGCCGGTCCGCCCCGTCCTTGGGCAGATCGGGGTTCAGCTGGAACGGATGCCATTCGATGCGGAACGGGTGATCGCCGATCCGCTCCAGCGCGCGGTCCAGATGGGCCTTGCCGATCATGCACCAGGGGCAGACCGGATCGGAAAAGATATCAAGCGTGATCATCGGGTGCCTCCTTCGGGCGGGGTCCATCCCTGGCGCAACGCCTTGCGCGCCAGCTTGTTGTTCGCGCCCTTGGGGATCGCGGGCAGGGGGACGAACAGCCGGGGCTGCTTGTAACGCGCAAGCCGGCTTTCGGCAAAGGTCGCCAGATCTTCGGCCGGGGTTTCCTGCCCGGCATAGAACAGCGCGATCACGCTGACCCCGGGGCGCACCTCGACCTCGACGGCCGCCGATTCCTCGATGGCCGGATGCGCGTTCATCGCCCGCTCCACCTCCAGCGGCGACACACGATAGCCCCCGGCATTCATCATGTCATCGTCGCGGCCAAGATAGGTGATGGCACCGTCCTGCGCCATGCTGACCGTATCGCCGGTCAGGAACCACTCGCCCGCAAAGCGCGCGGCCGTTTCCTCGGGCTGGTTCAGATAGCCAAGGAACAGCCCCGGATCGCGGCGATGCACGGCCAGCGTGCCCGGCTCGCCCCGCGGCACCGGGATGCCGGCCGCATCCAGCACCGCCACCCGCCGCCCCGGCTGCGGATAGCCGCTGGCGCCGGCCGGGGCCGGATGGCCGGGCGCGGCCGAGATGAAGGTGGACACCTCGGACATCCCCAAAGCCTCGCAGATCGGCGTCCCGGTGGCCGCCTCCCAGTCGTGGCGCACGGCATCGGGCAGCTTTTCCCCGGCCGACAGGCCATGGCGCAGCTTGGGCAGGGCGGGCATCGGCTCTCTCAGCATTTGCCGATAAACGCCTGGGGCGGCTGCAAAAATCGTCGCATCGAACCGCTTGAGCAGCAAGGGCAGCTGCGCCGGCGTCACCCCTTCGGCCGGGATCAGCGCCTGCGCACCGACCGACCAGGGGTCCATCAACCCGGTGCCCAGCGTATAGGTCCAGTTGAAGGCCCCGGCATGCATCAGCCGGTCATTCTCGTGCAGACCATACCAGCCCTCATGCATCATCCGCCGGGCCCAGATGGCCCGATGGGCATGGGCCACCGCCCGCGGCCGCCCCGACGTGCCCGAGGTATAGATCAGATAGGCCAGCCGGTCCGCCGGCCCCATGTCCCAATCGCAAGGCGCATGGCTGCGCAGCGCGCGCAGCTCCTCCAGCCCCAACACCGGGCAGGCAGGCGCCC
Source organism: Gemmobacter nectariphilus DSM 15620 (assembly GCF_000429765.1). GTDB lineage: Bacteria > Pseudomonadota > Alphaproteobacteria > Rhodobacterales > Rhodobacteraceae > Wagnerdoeblera > Wagnerdoeblera nectariphila. Next base: position 286,468 of record NZ_AUCM01000004.1, read on the forward strand.
CCGGAACCGCCACACCCGGCGCTGCCACGATCAGGGCCGGGCGGATCTCGTCGGCGATCCGCTCGACCTCTGGCCCGGTCAGCTGGCTCGAGGTCGGCACAGGCACAAGGCCCGCGGCAATCGCACCCAGAAAGGTGACCGGAAAATCGACGGTATTGCCCAGCCGCATCAGCACCCGGTCTCCGGGCCGCAACCCCAGCGCCAGAAACCCCGCCCCGGTGCCACGCACGGCGTCAGCCAGCCGGGCATAGGACCAGCGCTCGGCCCCTGCCGGCCGCACGACCTGCAAGGCGATCCGGTCCGGCACCTGACCTGCGCAGCCCAGCACATGCGCCGCCAGATTGAACGGCTCGGGGCATGGCTCCGGCGCCCCGATATCCCAGACCGACAGCTGATCGTCCATGTTCCCCCCGCGCTTTGCCCCGGCCTAGCCCCGCCGCCACGCCAAGGCAAGAACCAGCCACATCACCTTCGCCAAATACCCCCGCCGGAGGCATCCGCCGCCAACCACCCCGCACGGCACCCCCATGCCGGGCACCACCGCCGCGCGGAACGCGCGGCCTGGCCCAAGGCCATGGGCCGCCCCGAGGGGCGGCGCAGGGGTGCGGGAGAGCTAGCCGCCGGTATGGCTCATGTGGCGGGTCATCTGCCCGCCGATCGCCTGACGGGAATAGTCGAAATCATGCCCCTTTGGCTTGCGGACAATCGCCGCGCGGATGGCAGCCTCCAGCGCCGCATCGTCGGTGCTGGCCCGCAAGGGCGCGCGCAGATCGGCCATGTCCTCCTGGCCCAGACACATGAACAGCTCTCCCGTGCAGGTCAGCCGCACCCGGTTGCAGCTTTCGCAGAAATTATGCGTCAGGGGCGTGATGAAGCCGATCTTCTGCCCGGTCTCTTCCAGCCGCACATAGCGCGCCGGGCCGCCCGTGCGTTCGGGCAGATCGGTGATCCGGTAGCGGCCAGCATAGCGCGCGCGCAGATCGTCCAGCGACCAGTATTGGTCCAGCCGGTCCTCGGCGCCCATGTCGCCCATCGGCATGACCTCGATCCAGGTCAGGTCATGGCCTTCGGCCGCGCACCAGTCTGTCAGGCTGAACTGCTCGTCCTCGTTGAAACCTTTCAGCGCGACGGCATTGATCTTGACACGCAGCCCGGCCTCTTTCGCGGCCTTGATCCCGTCCAGCACCTGCGGCAGGCGGCCCCAGCGCGTCACTTCGGCGAATTTCGCCGCATCCAGCGTGTCGAGCGAGACATTGACCCGCCGCACCCCGCACTCGGCCAACTCCCCGGCAAAGCGCCGCAGCTGGCTGCCATTGGTCGTCAGCGTCAGTTCCTTGAGCGCGCCGGTTTCCAGATGGCGCGACATGGCGCGGAAAAACGTCATGATGCCGCGCCGCACGAGGGGCTCGCCCCCGGTGATGCGCAGCTTTTCCACCCCAAGCCGGACAAAGGCGGAACACAGACGGTCCAGTTCCTCGAGTGTCAGAAGCTCTGCCTTGGGCAGAAAGCTCATATGCTCGGCCATGCAATAGACGCAACGGAAATCGCAGCGGTCCGTCACGGAAACCCGCAGGTAGCTGATGGGCCGGGCAAAGGGGTCGATCAGGGGCGCTGTCATGCCTGCAAGGTAGTCCCCGGCAGAGGGGCGCGCAAGGTCTGCACGGAGCGTTGGCAAGCGTCGGCGCCTTGGCTATTCTAGTCCCATGACCTTGCGATCCCTTGCCCTGTTCCTTGTGGCCATCCCCGCGCTTGGCGCCTGCGACCGGCTGGCCGGCCTGCGCGGTGGCGGCTGGTCTGATACGGCCGCGCCGGCGATGGCGCCGCATGCCCGCCCTGATGCCGCGCCTGCGGTGGTTGTGCCGAATGGGGCGCGGACGGCCGCGGCTTTTGACACCACGAGCGAGGCCGACAAGCGCGCCGCCCGCGCGGCCCCGGCAACGGGGCAGGTGCTGGGCAAGCTGGTGGTCAGTCTGGGCAATCCGGCCGAGCAGGGGTTCTGGTTGCGGTCTTCGCTGGTGAGCGGAGCGCGGCCCGGCGTGGTGAAGCTGGCCTCGGGCGCGACGGTGCAGGTGGACCTGCTGCCGGCGGCGGGGGGCGGGCCGCAATTGTCGCTGGCCGCCTATCGCGCGCTGGGGCTGGGGCTGACCGATCTGCCGACCGTCACGGTTCTGACGCGCTAGGGCGCGCTCCCGCACCCTTGCGCCGCCCTTTCAGGGCACCGCAAGGCTTTGGGCCGGGCCGCGCGTTCCGCGCGGCGGATGGTCCCGGCAGGGCAGTATCGCGCAGGGTGGTTGGTGGCGGATGCCTCCGGCGGGGGTATTTGGGGAAGGTGATGTCTCAGGGCGAAGGGCTGGCGGGGCCGTTTTGTCCGTTCTGGGCAAGCCCCGTCTGGAAAGCGTCTGTTGCGACGCCCGCTTGGAAATGACAGCGTCGCGTGGGAATTCGGTCCGAAGCCGGTCAGCCGGCTGCGGATTTCTTCGCCCTGGTCGTCTTGGTCGCCGATTTTGCCGCCGTTGATGCCGATGCCTTGGGCTTGGCAGCGGCCTTGGGCTTGTCGGTCTTGGGTTTTTCGGCCTTCGGCTTGGCTGTTTTCGCCTTGGTGCCCTTGCCGCCTTTGCTGGCCTTGGCCGCGATCAGGTCCAGCGCCTGTTCCAGCGTCACTGCCTCAGGCGTCATGTCGCGGGGCAGGGTCGCATTGACCTTGGCCCATTTGACATAGGGCCCATAGCGGCCCGCCATGACCTGGATCGGCCCGCCATCGGGGTGATCGCCCAGCGTGCGCAAGGGTTCGGTTGCGGCGCTGGCCGGGCGTCCGCCGCGGGCGGCCTTTTGCGCCAGAACCTCGACGGCGCGGTTCATGCCGATGGTGAACACCTCTTCGACATCGGGCAGGTTCGCATAGGTGCTGTTGTGCTTCACATAGGGGCCAAAGCGGCCGATCGCAGCCTCGACCGGGGCGCCGTCCTCGGGGTGGGCGCCGATCTGGCGCGGCAGCGAGAGCAGCTCGACCGCCCGCTCGAAGGTGAGCGCGTCCGGCGCCCAGCCCTTGGGCAGGCTGGCGCGGGGCGGTTTGGGGGTTGCCTCGGTCGCCTCGCCCTTTTGCACATAGGGGCCGAAGCGGCCGTTGCGCAACGTCACCTCGACGCCGTCAAGTTCGCCCAGCACCTTGCCATCGAGCGCGGCCGCCGGATCATCGGCCGCAACCGAGATCGGGCGCGTATAGCGGCATTCGGGGTAATTGCCGCAGCCGATGAAGGCCCCGCCCGAACGCGCGGTCTTCAGATGCAGCCGGCCCGAGCCGCAGACCGGACACGAGCGCGGATCCGACCCGTCGGCACGCGGCGGATAAAGGTGCGGCGCCAGGAATTCATCCAGCTTTTCCAGCACTTCCGAGATGCGCAGATCCGCCGTTTCGCCCACGGCGGCCGAGAAGTCGCGCCAGAACCGCGCCAGCACGTCGCGATAGGCGCGCTGACCGGCCGAGACATCGTCAAGCTCTTCCTCGAGGTCGGCGGTGAAATCATATTCCACATAGCGGCGGAAGAAGTTGGTCAGGAAGGCCGTCACCAGCCGCCCGGTATCTTCGGGGATCAGGCGGTTCTTGTCCTTGCGCACATAGCCACGGTCCTGGATCGTGGTGACGATGGACGTATAGGTCGAGGGACGGCCGATCCCCAGCTCTTCCATGCGCTTGATCAGCGTGGCTTCGGTGTAGCGGGGCGGCGGCTGGGTGAAATGCTGCTCGGGCGCCACGTCGCTCTTGTCGGCCTTTTCGCCCTGCATCACCTGGGGCAGGCGGCGGCTGTCCTCGTCTTCCTCGTCGTCGCGGCCCTCGTCATAGACCTTGAGAAAGCCGTCGAACTGCACCACCTGGCCGGTGGCGCGCAGTTCGACCTGGCCGTCGTTGCTGGCGAAATCGACCGTTGTGCGTTCCAGCCGGGCGGCGGCCATCTGGCTGGCGATGGTGCGCTTCCAGATCAGGTCATAGAGCCGGCGCTGATCGGTATCGGCGATGCGCAGCTTGTCGGGGCTGGCCGACATCTCGGTCGGCCGGATGCATTCATGGGCCTCTTGCGCGTTCTTGGCCTTGTTCTTGTACATGCGCGGGCTGTCGGGGACATAGGCGGCGCCAAAGACCGCCTTGATGGTATCGCGGGCGGCCATCACCGCCTCGGGCGCCATGTCGATGCCGTCGGTCCGCATATAGGTGATGTGGCCAGCCTCATAAAGCCGCTGCGCGGCTGCCATCGTCGCCTTGGAGCCCATGCCGAACTTGCGGCTGGCCTCTTGCTGCAGGGTCGAGGTCATGAAGGGCGGAAAGGGGTTGCGCGTTGCGGGCTTTGATTCGACCGACTTCGCGGTGAAGTCGCGTTTCTGGATGGCCGAGACCGCCAGCTCTGCTGCCTCGGCTGTGGCAATGTCGAACTTGTCCAGCTTCTTGCCGCCCAGCACGGTCAGGCGGGCGGTGATGTCCTGCCCGCGCGGCGTGGTCATCGTGGCGGTGATCGTCCAGTATTCGCGGGCGGTGAAGGCCTCGATCTCCATCTCGCGCTCGACCACCAGGCGCAGGACGACCGATTGCACGCGGCCCGCGGACCGGGCGCCAGGCAGCTTGCGCCACAGCACGGGCGAGAGGGTGAAGCCGACCAGATAATCCAGGGCGCGGCGGGCCAGATAAGCCTCGACCAGGGCGGTATCCACCTCGCGCGGTTTGGCCATTGCGGCCTGGATCGCGGGCTTGGTGATCGCGTTGAAGGCGACGCGGCTGACCTTCTTGCCCTTTTTCAGGCTGGGGGCCAGGGCCTGTTGCAGGTGCCAGCTGATCGCCTCGCCCTCGCGGTCAGGGTCGGTGGCCAGGATCAGTTCGTCATCGGTCTTGAGCGCCTCGGCAATCGCCTTGATGTGCTTCTTGCTGTCGGCGGCGACTTCCCATTTCATCTCGAAATCGTGTTCGGGATCGACCGAGCCATCCTTGGGCGGCAGGTCGCGGACATGACCATACGAGGCGAGGACCGTATAGCCCGAGCCGAGATATTTGTTGATGGTCTTGGCCTTGGCCGGGGATTCGACGACGACGACTGCCATGGATGCTTCCTTTGCCGACCCTCACGGTGGCCCGGGTAAATGAGGGAGCGGGGCAGGGGTTGTCAAGGAAGGCTGTGTGAGCGGCTGGCGCAAGGGGCAGGTTCGGGCGGCTTGCGGGGGGCGTTTCGCGACGGGGCGGGGCCAGAGTCCCTGCCCGCCGGGGCGGCGGTGATTGGGGATGACAGGTCCGGGTGGCGGCCGTTTGTCAAGGCCGGGCCAAGGCAGTTTGGGCCATCATGCAACCTGTCCTGTCGCCGCCCTGGCCGGCAAGGGGGCCATGGCTGCGGGTGGCCCTTGGGCCTGCGCCACGGGTGCGGCCTGGTCCTGGGGCCCCGGCAACCGCTTACCCCGTGCGGCTGAGCAGCCCGCCGGGGCGCCGCTCGATCCGGCCATCGAGTTCCAGTGACAGAAGTTCGGGCGCCACACGGGCGGCGGGCAAGGCCAGATCGCGGATCAGCTGGTCTTCGGCCAGCGGCGCGGTGCCCAGCCGGTCAAGGATCGTCTGGTGCAGGTTGCGAATTTCGCCCTGCGGGCGTGGTGGCGGCCCCGTGGGAATGGCGGCCAGCGCGCGGGCCGACAGGCTGGCACTGGCCGGGGCGATCACGCTGGCAGCGGCGCGGCTGGCAAGGGCGCGGGCCGACTGCGCAAGGCGGCTGGCGGCGGGGCGTTCGGGGTCTGGCGGGGGGCGGCGCAGTTCGGCCGCGCGGGCCAGCTGGGTGCCAAGCGCCTCGATCACGTCGTCGTGGCTGCGGATCAGGGTGCAGCCATCGCGGATCAGCAGGTTGCACCCGGCCGCGCGGGCATCGGCCGGGTGACCTGGGACCGCCATCACCTCGCGGCCCTGATCCAGCGCGTTGCGGGCGGTGATCAGGCTGCCCGAGCGTTCTGCAGCCTCGACCACAACGACCCCCAGCGACAGGCCCGAGATGATGCGGTTGCGGGCCGGAAAGTGGCGGGCCTGCGGCTCCAGCCCCGGGGGCTGTTCCGACACGATGGCGCCTTCGCCGGCAAGCCGCGCCGCCAGATCGGCATGTTCGGGCGGATAGACCACATCGGCCCCGCCCGCCAGAACCGCGACCGTGCCGGTTGGCAGCGCCGCCTGATGCGCGGCGGCGTCGATGCCCCGGGCAAGACCCGAGACCACGGTGATGCCAGCCTCGCCCAGGCCCTTGGCCAGACGCGCGGCCATGCGCTGCCCAAGGCTGGAGGCATTGCGCGCCCCGACCAGCGCGACCATCGGGGCAAACAGCCAGCAAGGATCGCCGCGCAGCCACAGAACCGGGGGGGCATCGGGAAGGTCTGCAAGGGCGGCCGGATAATCGGGCGTGCCATGGCACAGCATCCGCATCCGCGCCTTGCGTGCGGCGGCCATTTCTGCGGCCGCCACGCGCTCGGGGCAGGGCTCGTAGTTGGTGATGCCGGCGGCGCGGGCGATGTCGGGCAGGGCGGCCAGCGCCGCCTTGGCCGAGCCATGTTCGGCCATCAGCCGGTGAAATGTCGTCGGTCCAACCCGACGGGAGCGGATGAGACGGAGCCACGACAATCTGTCGTCTTCCGTGGTGGGTGGGGTGAAGGGTGTGTTGGAAGAAAACAAACCGTATTCCATCGCAACCTCATCTCATCCGCGAGGCCACACTGCACCGCCATTGGTTAACAGGCCGTAAAGCAAAACCGGGGCCGCAAAGATTCTTCAGCGGGCGGCGCGTGTCAGCACGGCGCGGACGATCAGCAGGGTGATGACGCCGAAGACCGCCGTCATCACTTCGCTGGTGCCGCCAAGCGCCCAGGCGGCCAAGCCGCCGGCCACGGCCCCGATCAGCGCGGCGCTGCCGGGGCCGAACAGCCCGCGCCGGGCCGCGCCCACCGCCATGGGCAGCGCGATCAGCAGCCCGACCCAGGAAAACGCGGGGGCGAACAGCAGGAACAGCGCGGCGGCCATCGGCATCAGCGCCAGTTCTGGCACCAGCCTGCCCAGCCCCACCGCGACCAGCCATAGCAAAAGGCCAAAGGGCACGCTCCAGACCCAGCCGATCAACCCGGCCAGCAGCCAGGCCCCGGGGGCTGGGGCCGGACCGGACCGCCAGAGCGTCATGCCGCCGATCCGCCCACCGTCAGCCCGCCCAGCATCAGCGTCGGTTGGCCAAGGCCCACGGGCACCCATTGGCCGGCCTTGCCGCAATTGCCGATGCCCGGATCCAGTTGCAGATCGTTGCCGATGGCGCGGATCTGGCCCATGGCGTTCGGGCCATCGCCGATCAGCGTGGCGCCCTTCAGAGCCTCGCCCACGACGCCATTGCGCACGCGATAGGCCTCGGTGCAGTTGAAGACGAACTTGCCGTTGGTGATGTCCACCTGACCGCCGCCAAAGCCCACGGCATAGATCCCGTCCTTCAGGTCGGCCAGAATCGCCGCCGGATCGTCGGTGCCGGGCAGCATGAAGGTGGTGGTCATGCGCGGCATCGGGATATGGGCGTGGCTTTCGCGCCGCCCGTTGCCGGTGGACCCCGCCCCCATCAGGCGCCCGTTCTGGCGGTCCTGCATGTAGCCGACCAGAATGCCATCCTCGATCAGCACATTGCGGGCCGAAGGCGTGCCCTCGTCGTCGATGGTGATCGAGCCGCGGCGATCGGGGATCGTGCCATCATCCACCACCGTCACGCCGCGGGCTGCAACCTGCTGGCCCATGCGGCCCGAAAAGGCCGACACGCCCTTGCGGTTGAAATCGCCTTCAAGCCCATGGCCCACGGCCTCGTGCAGCAGAACGCCGGGCCAGCCGGGGCCGACCACAACCTCCATCGGGCCGGCGGGGGCCGCGACGGCGGTCAGGTTGACGCGGGCGATGCGCAGCGCCTCGCGCACGACGCCTTCCCAGTGCTCGCGCGCCATCAACCCATCAAGCGAGATGCGCCCGCCGCCGCCTGCGCTGCCGCTTTCGCGCCGGCCATCGTGATCGAGGATCACCGCGACATTAAGTCGCGCCATCGGGCGGATGTCGCGCAGGCGGATACCCTCGGGGCGCAGGATCTCGACCTCTTGCAACGAGGCCGCAAGGCTGGCCGTCACCTGCACGACCCGCGGGTCAAGGTCGCGGGCAAAGGCGTCGATCTCGCGCAGCGTGTCGAGCCGCAGGGCAAAGCTGGACCCCGCCAGCGGGTCGGTTGCCGCATAGAGATGCCGATTGGTGCCGGGGGGCGGGGGGGCCATCACACCGCCGCCATCCCCGACCGCAAGGCGCGCGGTTTCGGCCGCCCGCCGCAGCGCTGACAAGGAGATATCGGTGGAATGGGCATATCCCGCGACCTCGCCGTTCACGGCGCGCAGGCCAAAGCCCTCGGTCGCGTCATAGCTGGCCTGGCGGATGCGGCCATCGTCCAGAACCAGCGATTCCGATCGCCGGCGCTCCAGGAACAGCTCGCCATCTTCGGCGCCGTCCAGCGCCCCGCGCAGGACGCTCAGCGCCTCGACCTCGTCCAGCCGGGTCTCGAAGGGGCGGAAACTGTCGTCGGCCATGGGGCACCTTTCTGCGTTGCAGCACGTCTTTGATCCAGATCAAGCGGGCGATATTGTCGCACGTTTCGCTTGTCCGTCCGCGCACAATATGGTTTCACCACAGGCAGGAACAACGGGATTCTGCCGCTTATCGTGGCAGGGGGCCGAATACAGGCGGCGGTCAACGCCGCGCCACGAACGGGAACCGCACGGGATACAGACATGCGCTTTGCCACCTCTCTTTCGGCCAGCCTGACCGCGGCAGCTGCCGCGCTTGCCGCCACTGCCGCCACCGCGCAGGAAAAACTGCCGCTGATCGGCCGCCCGACGCAAGGGGCAATGGGCTTTCAGCCGGCCTCGACCGAGCTGGCGCATGATCTGCAATGGCTGGATCACTTCATCCTTTATATCATCACCGCCATCGTGATCTTCGTCACGCTGCTGATCCTTGCGGTGATCGTGCGTCACAACCGGCGCGCCAATCCCAACCCCTCGACCTTCACGCACAACTCGCCGCTGGAAGTCGCCTGGACCGTGATCCCGATCATCATCCTGATCGTGATCGGGGCCTTCTCGCTGCCGGTGCTGTTCAAGCAGCAGGAAATCCCGACCGCCGACATCACCATCAAGGCGACCGGCAAGCAGTGGTACTGGACCTATGAATATCCGGACCAGGAGTTCGAGTTCGACAGCTACATGATCGGCTCGCCCGCGACCGGTGGCGACAACCGCCTGACCCCCGAGGTCGAGGCGCAGCTGGTCGAGGCCGGCTACAGCAAGGAGGAATTCCTGCTGGCCACCGATACCGCCATGGTCGTGCCGGTCGGCAAGACCATCGTGGTGCAGGTCACGGCAGCCGACGTGATCCATTCCTGGGCCATGCCCGCCTTTGGCGTGAAGCAAGATGGCGTTCCGGGTCGCCTGGCCCAGCTGTGGTTCAAGGCCGACAAGGAAGGCATCTACTTCGGTCAGTGCTCGGAGCTGTGCGGCATCGCCCATGCCTACATGCCGATCACCGTCAAGGTCGTGTCGGAAGCCGCCTATGAGGAATGGCTGAAAGGCGCGATCGCCGAATATGCCGGCACCCCGCTTCCGGTGAAGGTGGCTGCGGCCGACTGACGACAAGGCAGGGCCGCGGCTGACGCGGCCCCACCGAAGGACTGGACATGACCGACATCAACGCCTCTGACATTTCTGGTTCCGCCCCGAACGAGGCGGGCTTTGGCGACTATGTCGCCCTGCTGAAGCCGCGGGTCATGTCGCTGGTGGTGTTCACCGCCTTTGTCGGTCTGGTTGTCGCCCCGGTGCCGATGCACCCGTTCGTGGCAGCGACCTGCATCCTGTTCATCGCGCTTGGCGGCGGTGCCTCGGGCGCGCTGAACATGTGGTATGATGCCGACATTGACCGCATCATGAAGCGCACCGCGAACCGCCCGGTTCCGTCCGGCCGCGTGACCGAGGGCGAGGCGCTGGCCGTGGGTCTTGCGCTGTCGGGCTTTTCGGTGGTCATGCTGGGGCTGGCGTCGAACTGGTTCGCCGCGCTGTTCCTGGCCTTTACCATCTTCTTCTATGCCGTGGTCTATACCGTCTGGCTGAAACGCTCGACGCCGCAGAACATCGTGATCGGTGGCGCGGCCGGGGCTTTCCCGCCCATGATCGGCTGGGCCTGTGCAACCGGCGGGATCAGCATCGAAAGCGTGATGATGTTCGCGCTGATCTTTGCCTGGACGCCGCCGCATTTCTGGGCGCTCGCGCTGTTCATGCGGTCGGACTATGACGATGCGGGCGTGCCGATGCTGACCGTGACCCATGGCCGCAAGGCGACGCGGGCGCATATCCTGGGCTATACCGTCGCGCTGGTGCCCGTGGCCGTCGGGGCTGCGCTGACCGGGATCGGCGGGCCGCTGACGCTGGCGGTGGCCGTGGTGCTGAACGTGTGGTTCCTGATCGGCGCCGCCCGGATCTGGCGCCGCAGCGAAGAGACCGCGATTGCCGATGGCTATGCGGTGGAAAAGCGCTTCTTCCGCTTCTCGCTGGCGTATCTATTCCTGCATTTCTCGGCCTTCCTGGCCGAGGCTGCCCTGAAATCCTATGGCCTGGGGGGCTGGTAACATGGCGTTCCGTCCTGATCACGAACTTCACCGCCGCCGCTTTGGCCGCAATGTCGGTCTTGGCGTGACGCTGCTGGCCTTCGTGATGATCGTCTTCGGCCTGACGGTCGTGAAGGTCACCAATGGCGATCCGATGCGCGCCTTCGATCATACGATCCGCCCGGAACTTGCCGAAAAGGCCCGCAAATGAGCCCGCGCCTCAAGACCGCAGGGCAACTTGCCGGCGTGGCCGTCGTGATGGCCTCGCTGTCCTTTGCGGCGGTGCCGTTCTATGACTGGTTCTGCCGCGTGACCGGCTTTGGCGGCACCACGGCCGAGGCGACGCAGGCGCCCGAGAAGATCCTCGAGCGCACGATGCACATCCGCTTCGATGCCTCGCTCGAGGCCGGGATGCCCTGGCACTTCAAACCGGCGCAGCGCTCGATGACCGTGCGCATCGGCGAGGTGGGGCTGGCCTTCTACGAGGCGTATAACCCGACCGATCGCGTGATCGCCGGGACCGCCAGCTACAATGTCACCCCCGATCAGGCGGGCGGCTATTTCACCAAGATCGACTGCTTCTGCTTTACCCAGCAGGTGCTGCAACCGGGCGAGCGGGTGATGATGCCCGTCACCTTCTTTGTCGACCCGGAAATCGTGAACGACCGCGAGGCCAAATACCTGCGCGAGATCACGCTGTCCTATACTTTCCATACCACAGACCTGCCCGAGGAACATGCGGCCACAGAACCGCAGACCCCGGCGCCGGTGGCCAACTGACGCAAACGAGGGAACCGCGCAATGGCTCATGCAAAGAACCATGACTTCCATATCCTGAAGCCTTCGAGCCTGCCCTTCATCGCGGCCATCGGCGCCTTCGTGATGCTGTTCGGCGCCGTGCTGTGGATGCACAGCAAAGGGCCGTGGATGTTCGCCATCGGCCTGCTCGCCGTTCTGTACACCATGTTCGCCTGGTGGTCGGAAATGGTGAAAGAGGCCGAAGAGGGCGATCACACCCCCGTGGTGCGCATCGGCCTGCGCTATGGCTTCATCCTGTTCATCATGTCCGAGGTGATGTTCTTCGCGGCATGGTTCTGGAGCTTCTTCAAGCACGCCCTGTATCCGATGGGGCCGATGTCGCCGATCAAAGATGGCGTCTGGCCGCCGGCGGGGATCGAAACCTTCGACCCCTGGCACCTGCCGCTGATCAACACGCTGATCCTGCTGTGCTCGGGCGCGGCCTGCACCTGGGCGCACCACGCGCTGGCGCATGACAACAACCGCAAGGACATGATCAATGGCCTCGCGCTGGCGGTCGTGCTGGGTGTGTTCTTCACCATCCTGCAGGCTTATGAATACAGCCACGCGGCCTTTGGCTTTGCGGGCAACATCTATGGCGCCAACTTCTTCATGGCGACCGGGTTCCATGGCTTCCACGTCTTCGTGGGTACCATCTTCCTGCTGGTCTGCATGATCCGCGCCATGAAGGGCCAGTTCACCCAGGAACAGCATGTCGGCTTCGAAGCCGCCGCCTGGTACTGGCACTTCGTCGATGTGGTCTGGCTGTTCCTGTTCGCTGCCGTCTATGTCTGGGGCCAGTAAGGGCCAACTGGGGCTTGCCCCCGCCGCATGACAGAGTCACAAGACGCGGGCCGCAAGGCCCGCGTTGCCGTTTGCAAGGGACCGCCTACCGATGTTCCGCCGCCTGATCTTTCCGCTTCTTCTCGGCCTTGTGGGCTGTGGCATCCTGATCGGGCTGGGGACGTGGCAGGTGCAGCGCCTGAGCTGGAAGCAGGGCATTCTGGCCGACATCGAGGCGCGGATCGCCGCCGCCCCGGTGCCGTTGCCGCCCGAAGGGGCGGGCACCGCCTATCAGCCCGTCACCGCGACGGGCGAGCTGTCGGGCAACCGGCTGCGCGTGCTGGTCAGCCGCAAGCAGGTCGGTCCGGGCTATCGCATCGTCTCGGTGCTGGATACCGATGACGGGCGGCGCGTGCTGGTCGATCTGGGCTTCATCGCCGAAGGCGCCCCGGTGCCCGAGGTCACGGGCCATGTCACGGTCACCGGCAACCTGCACACCCCCGAGGAAACCGACGGTTTCACCCCCGCGCCCGATCTGACGCGCAACCTGTGGTTTGCGCGCGACGTGGCGCAGATGTCCGTGGTGCTGGGGACCGAAGAAACCCTGATCGTTGCCCGCGAGCCGGTCATCGCGGGGATCGACCCGATGCCGGTCGATACCGCCGGCATTCCGAACGATCACCTGCACTATGCAATCACCTGGTTCCTGCTGGCCATCGTCTGGGCGGGGATGACAGGGCTTTTGATCTGGCGTATGCGCCGTTCCGCTGCTTGAGGAGCATCCGATGAAATACGTTTCCACCCGCGGCGCGGCGCCCGAGCTGACCTTTGGCGAGGCCATGATGACCGGCCTTGCACGCGATGGGGGCCTCTATCTGCCGGCCAGCATTCCGGTGCTCGGCGCAGACGACATCGCCGCCATGGCAGGGCTGACCTATGAGGAGGTGGCCTTTCGTGTCATGCGCCCCTTCATTGGCGATACCTTCACCGACGATGAATTCAAGGGCCTGATCGCCAAGGCCTATGCCGGTTTCGGCCACATTGCCCGCGCGCCGATCAAGCAGCTGGCGCCGAACCATTTCCTTCTGGAGCTGTTCCACGGGCCGACGCTGGCTTTCAAGGACTTTGCCATGCAGCTCATCGGTCAGATGATGCAGGCGGCGCTGGCGAAATCGGGCAAGCGCATCACCATCGTGGGCGCCACCAGCGGCGATACCGGATCTGCGGCGATCGAGGCCTTCCGCGGCCTGTCGAACGTCGATGTCTTCATCCTGTTCCCGCATGGCCGGGTGTCCGAGGTGCAGCGGCGCCAGATGACGACGCCATCTGAATCCAATGTCCACGCGCTGGCGCTGGATGGCGATTTCGATGATTGCCAGGCCCGGCTCAAGGACATGTTCAACCACTTCGAGTTCCGCGATTCGGTGGGGCTGGCCGGGGTCAACAGCATCAACTGGGCGCGGGTTCTGGCGCAGGTGGTCTATTACTTCACCGCCGCCGTCAGCCTGGGCGCGCCGCACCGCAAGGTCAGCTTTGCCGTGCCGACCGGGAATTTCGGCGACATCTTTGCAGGTTTCATCGCGCAGAAGATGGGCCTGCCGATCGAGAAACTGGTGATCGCCACCAACCAGAACGACATTCTGGACCGCGCGCTGCGCAGCGGGGATTATGCGACGAACGGGGTCAAGCCCTCGATCTCGCCGTCGATGGACATTCAGGTCTCGTCCAATTTCGAACGCGCGCTGTTCGAGGCGCTGGGGCGCGACGGGGCGACGGTGGCCAAGCTGATGGACGATCTGAAGACGACCGGCAATTTCCGCATCCCGCAAGGCGCGCTGGAGGATTTGCGCGCGACCTTCGCCTCGGGCCGCTGCTCTGAAGAAGAGACGCAGGCGACCATTGCCCGGGTGCTGGCCCAATCGGCCGAGCTGATCTGCCCGCATTCCGCCGTGGGCGTGCATGTGGCCGAGGATCATCTGGGCACGGTTCCGATGATCACGCTGGCCACCGCGCATCCGGCGAAATTCCCTGATGCGGTGGAACAGGCAACTGGCCTGCGGCCGGGCCTGCCGCCCCGCATGGCCGATCTGTTCGACCGCGAGGAACGGGTGACCCGGGTGCCGAACGATCTGGCCGCGCTCGAATCGTTGATCCTGGAACGGACGGGCCGCGCATGATCCGCGTCGAGACGCTGCCGAACGGGTTGCGCATTGCCACCGATCCGATGCCGCGGCTGGAAACCGCCGCCATCGGGCTTTGGGTCAACGTTGGCGCCCGGCACGAGGCCGAGGCGGAAAACGGCATCGCGCATTTCCTTGAACACATGGCCTTCAAGGGCACCGCGCGGCGCAGCGCCTTGCAGATCGCATCCGAGATCGAAGACGTGGGCGGCTATCTCAACGCCTATACGTCGAACGAAAGCACCGCCTATTATTCGCGGGTGCTGAAGGCCGATGTGCCGCTGGCGCTGGACGTGATCGCCGATATCGTGATGAACCCCGCCTTCGAGCCGCGCGAGATCGAGGTTGAGCGGGGGGTGATCTTGCAAGAAATCGGGCAGATGCTGGATACGCCCGACGACGTGATCTTTGAATGGCTGCAAGAGGCGGCTTTCCCGGGGCAACCGATGGGGCGGTCGATCCTTGGCACCTCGGACAGGGTCTCGGGATTTGACGCCGCTGATCTGCGCCGCTTTGTCGGGCGGCATTACCAGCCGGCGCAGATGATCCTGGCTGCGGCCGGGGCGGTCGATCACGATGCCATCGTGACCCAGGCGCGCGCGCTGTTCGGCGGGCTGGCGACGCAAGAGGTCAGCCGCTTTGAACCCGCCCGCTTTGCCACCGGAGAGCGCCGCGCGATCGAGGATCTGGAACAGGTCCACCTTGCGCTGGCGTTCCGGGCCGAAGGCTGGCATTCGCCCGATCTGCACGTCGCCCATACCTATGCCGGCATCATGGGCGGCGGCATGTCGAGCCGCCTGTTCCAGAAGCTGCGCGAGGAACATGGCATGTGCTATACGGTCGATGCCCAGTCCAGCGCGCATGAGGATGTCGGCCTGATCACCGTGTATGCCGGCACCGGCGAGGATCAGGTCGGCGATCTGTGCCGCATGACCATGGACGAGCTGAAACGCTCGGCCGAGGACATGACCGAGACCGAGGTGGCCCGCGCCCGCGCACAGCGCCGCGCCGGTCTGCTGATGGGGCTGGAAGGGCCGTTTGCCCGCACCCAGCACATGGCGCGCATGTTGGCGCTGTTCGGCCGCATCCCCGACATGGCCGAAATGGTCGCCGATATCGACGCGGTGACGCTGGATCGGGTCAAGGGCTATGCGGCACGCATGGTCAGCGATGCCCAGATGGCGATGGCCGTCTATGGTCCGGCCGAGGGCGCGCCCGAGGCTGGTGCCTTGCGCGAACGTCTGGTTGCCTGATGCTGGGGCTGCGGCGCCGAACGGTGATCGAGACGCCGCGCCTGACGCTGCGTCTGCCGCAGCATTCCGATTACCGTGCCTGGGCCGGCCTGCGCGAGGCCTCGGCCGCCTTCCTGACACCATGGGAGCCGGCCTGGTCCCCCGATCACCTGAGCCGCCGGGCCTTTACCGGCCGGGTGGCTTGGGCCGCCCGGGTCGAGGCTGATGGCTCGGCCCTGCCGCTGTTCCTGATCCGGCGGGCGGATCGGGCGCTGATCGGGGCGATCACGCTGGATCATATCCGCCGTGGCCCGGCGCAGGCGGGCACGATCGGCTACTGGATCGGTCAGCCCTATGCCCGCAACGGCTATATGCGCGAGGCGATCGAGGGGCTGTGCCACCACGCCTTTGGCCAGCTGGATCTGAGCCGGATCGAAGCGGCCTGCCTGCCTGAAAATGCCGCAAGCCGCGGGGCGCTGGAGAAATGCGGCTTCAAATATGAGGGCGTCGCCCAAGCCTATCTGCAGATTGGCGGGCGCTGGCGCAACCATGTGCTTTATGCGCTGTTGCGCCATGACCGGCGCGGGCGCACCGAGGCCGGCTGACCCGTTTATGTGCTGTCGCATGGGGGGCGCTGCCCCCCACCCGGTGCGTGCCGCACCGGCCCCCCGGGATATTTGCAGACAGATGAACCAGGCGGCAGCCTGTCTTTTCGCATGCCTGAAAACAAAAAGGCGGCAGTCCCAGGGAGGAGGAGGGGACTGCCGCCGACAACGATTGGCCCAGGGAGGAGGAGAGGGCCTTTCGCAACTGTTGGGCGCCAGGGCGCCGGGAATGGCGCGGCGACCCCAGGGAGGAGGAGGGGGCCGCCGCTGGTAACGCAGGCCCAGGGAGGAGGAGGGGCCCGTCGTATACCTTGGGGCGCCTTGGCACCCCGAAACTTGTGGCGGCGACCCCAGGGAGGAGGAGGGGGTCACCGCCGATGACGATAGGCCCAGGGAGGAGGAGGGGCCCGTCGCATTTCCTGGGCCATCTGGCCCGGTATTGATGCGGCGATCCGAGGGAGGATAGATCGCCGCCGTGCCGTTGCCCCGGGAGGAGGTGGGGCTTCGGCGCTAACTCATTTCACCGACTTGCCGTAGGCGGCTTCCAGCGCCACGCGGGTGATCATCGACCGGCTGATGCCCAGGTCAGCCAGTTCGCGGCCGGTCAGGCCATGAAGTTCGGCCAGGGTCTGCTTGTAGACCCGATGGCGGGCCAGAGCTTCGCGGAAGCTGGCGATCAGGCCCTTGCCCGCGAAACCGCTTGCGGCTTTCACATGATGGGCGGAGGTAGATGCGTATGCCATGTCAGTCGTCCGGTTCGTTTCATCTGGGAAGCGGCGTCTGTGCCGTTCCTGTTGAAGACAATCTGGGGCAAATGCTGCGACTGCACAATCCCATAGGTCAACATTGCTGCCTTGCAGCATTTGCATGGCTGCCCTTGGGTCACATGAGGTCGACCGATGGGCATATGGCGTAAAATCCAAGCATTTGACGAACATGCCTTGCTCTTGATCGACTTCAGGACGACCTTTGCGCGGGAAAACCCGGCGAAAATCGTCAGCGATGCAATCGGAGGTTGTGAATGTCAGTCGTGCGTGAAGATGTGTTGCGGGTGCTGTCAAGTGTCGCCCTGCCTGGTGGGGGCAATCTTGTCTCGCGCGATCTGGTCCGGGCGCTGACCATTTCCGGCTCAGAGATTCGTTTTGTGCTTGAAGTATCCGGCCCCGAGGAAGCCCGCGCCCTGGCCCCCGTGCAGGCCGAGGCCGAGGCGCGGCTGCGCGCCATGCCGGGCGTTACGCAAGTGTCGGTGGTGATGACCGCGCCGACCGCGACCAAGGCCCCGCCCAGCCTGAAGATCGGTGGCCATCCGACGCCGCAGCCCGCGGGGCCGCAGCCGGTGCCGGGCGTTGCGCGCATTCTGGCGGTTGGCTCGGGCAAGGGGGGCGTCGGGAAATCGACCGTCTCGTCGAACCTTGCGGTGGCCCTGGCGCGGCAAGGGCGGCGGGTCGGGCTGCTGGATGCCGACATCTATGGCCCCAGCCAGCCGCGCATGATGGGGGTGAACCAGCGCCCGGCCAGCCCGGATGGCAAGACGATCATCCCGCTCAAGGCCCATGGGGTGACCTTGATGTCCATCGGGCTGATGCTGAAGGAAGGTGATGCCGTGGTCTGGCGCGGCCCGATGCTGATGGGCGCCTTGCAGCAGATGCTGGGGCAGGTGGCCTGGGGCGATCTGGATGTGCTGATCGTCGATCTGCCGCCGGGCACGGGCGATGTGCAGCTGACGCTGTGCCAGCGCTATCCGGTGACGGGGGCGGTGGTGGTGTCGACCCCGCAGGATGTGGCGCTGCTGGATGCGCGCAAGGCGCTGAAGATGTTCGAAATGCTCAAGACGCCGGTTCTGGGCCTGATCGAGAACATGTCGATGTATGTCTGCCCCAACTGCGGGCACGAGGCGCATATCTTCGGCCATGGCGGCGTGGCGGCCGAAGCCGCGGCGATGGGCCTGCCTTTCCTGGGCGAGATCCCGATCAGCCTGGACGTGCGCCTTGCGGGCGATGCCGGAACGCCGGTTGCGGCTGGCGATGGCCCGATCGCCGAGGCCTATGCCCGCATCGCCGCCCGTCTGGTGGCCGAAGGCGTCGCCTGAGCGGGACGATATGGAACCGCCATGCGGTCCCCACCGGGACCGCATGGACCTTGCGGATCGGTCCGGCCGGGACGGCATGGAACCGACCCGCCAGGGCGACTGGGACTTCATGGAATCCGGGCGGGATTTTCCGGCCCAAGACGGGCTCTGGATGGAACCTGCCCCCATGCATCCGAATCAAGCGGATGTGTTTGGCGGTGATTCGGACGTTCCTTGACTGTATGTTCTTGATTTGATCCAGTATCCGCAGCGTGTGACGCGACGGCCGGCATCACCGGCGGAGCCGCCCGGAACTTTGTGGAACTTTTTTGCAGGGCAGGTGTTGGTCTATATATAGTGGATACCCTGGGTGTCATTCGCTAGGAATCTGACTTTTCGGGTGGGCGGACGCCTCGGTTGGGCCCAGGTTGTCCCATAGGATTCCATGCAGGTCCAAAAAAGTCCTTGTCGGACCCGAAGCCTCGTGGCAATCATTGTCTAACCGGAAACGGGGAGCAGTGAAGACAAGGGGCGACAAAAACAGACCCCGAACCTTGAGGCAGGTTTCACAGGCTCTCCCCCGGACAAAAACAAAAGACGGACCAGAATCCGGCCAAGCGTGCGAGCAGACACCCCCCCAGGTAGCAGCTCGGCCGGTCAACCCGGAAACGGGACAGAGGGCGGCGGATCGGGCAGTGGCAGCAGCCCGATCCGCCGTTGTCATTCAAGCCCCCCGAAACGGGGCCAGAGGGACGAAAGGGCGCAGGCGTGCACTTCTCGGGCACGATCACGCAGCGGGTTGACGGGAAGGGGCGCGTGTCCATCCCGGCTGATTTCCGCGCCGTGCTGGCCGAGGGCGACCCTGCCTATGATCCCGATACCAAGCGTTTGCGGATGCGCGTCGTCTATGGCGATCCCAGCCGGAAATGTCTGGAAATCTACACCATCAAGGCGTTCGACAAGATCCTGTCGCGGGTGGCCCAGCTGCCCGAAGGCTCGGACGAGCGCGAGATCCTCGAGCTGTTCCTGGTCTCGGGCTCCGAGGTGGTCGAGGTCGATGCCGACGGCCGCACGATCCTGGCGCAGCGTCTGCGCGACCACATGGGTCTGCCGCGCGACGGGGGCGAGGCGGTGTGCGCCGGGGCGCTCGATCTGTTCCGCATGTGGACGCCCGAGGAATTCGAGGCCGAGCGTCAGCGCAAGCTGGCCGCGGTCAAGGCGCGCATGGCAGGTGGCGGCAATATTCTCAAACTGCTGCCCCCCAACCCGGAGGGCTGACCCCTTGGGCAAGGCAATGACATGGCAGGGCAGGGCCGCATGAGCGAGCAGCCCCATATCCCCGTCCTTCTGGCCCCGATCCTGCGGCTGTGCGCCCCCATCCGGGGTGTCTGGCTGGATGGCACCTTTGGCGCCGGCGGCTATGCGCGCGGGCTGCTGGAGGCCGGCGCCGATGTGGTGATCGGGGTTGACCGCGACCCGACGGCGCTGGCGATGGCCGAAAGCTGGCGCGGCGCCTATGGCGAGCGGCTGCGGCTGGTCGAGGGCACCTTTTCCGAACTTGACCAGCATGCGGGCGCGCCGCTGGATGGTGTGGTGCTGGATCTGGGCGTGTCGTCCATGCAGCTGGACCAGCCCGAGCGCGGCTTTTCCTTCCTGCGCGACGGGCCGCTGGACATGCGGATGGGCGATACCGGCGACAGCGCCGCCGATCTGGTCAACGAGGCGGATGAAGGCGTTCTGGCCGACATCCTGTATCACTATGGCGAGGAACGCGCCTCGCGCCGGATCGCCCGGGCCATCGTTCAGGCGCGCGGCAAGGGCCGGATAGAGACCACCGGCCAGCTGGCCGAAATCGTCGCCGCCTGTCTGCCGCGCCCCAAGCCGGGGCAAAGCCATCCGGCGACCCGCAGCTTCCAGGCGCTGCGCATCGCGGTGAATTCGGAATTCGACCAGCTGGTCGAAGGGCTTGCCGCAGCCGAGCGGGCGTTGAAGCCTGGCGGGCTTTTGGCCGTGGTCAGCTTTCATTCGCTGGAAGACCGCATCGTCAAGCGCTTCTTCGCGGATCGCTCCGGGGATGCGGGGCATGGCAACCGCCATGGCCCGGGCATCGCGGCAACGCCCGCGCGGTTCGTCACGCTGACCCGCAAGCCTGTCGGTCCGGACGAGGATGAACTTGCCGCCAACCCGCGCGCGCGTTCGGCGCTGCTGCGCATCGGGCGGCGCACCGATGCGCCGGCCGGGCCGGTCGATCCGGCCGCCCTGGGCGCGCCGCGCCTGCCTGCCACCCGCCGCAAAGGACGATAGGCCATGCGCTCTGCAATCGTGATCCTGTCCTTCCTGTTCATGCTGGCCTCGGGCTTCTGGGCCTACCGCGAGAATTACGCCACCAAAGAGGCGCTGCGCGAAGCCTCGCGCCTTGGGTCCGAGATCAGCCGCCTGCAAGAGGCGATCACGGTCCAGCGCGCCGAATGGGCCTATCTGAACCGCCCCGACCGTCTGGCCGAACTGGCGGCGGCGAATTTCGACCGGCTGGGGCTGCTGCCGATGCTGCCCGAACAATTCGCCGAAACCCGCCAGTTGCCCGAACCCGCCCCGGCCGAGCTGACCGGCGGGCTGGACGGCGTTGCAAGTGTGTCCGCAGAAGACGAGGATCTGCTGCCATGAGCCCCCGCACCCCGCTGCGTCCGCTGGCCAGGATTCTTGATGCCCGCGCGCGGGGCGAGAATCCCGATGCCATCGAGGCCGAGAACATCCGCGACCGGCACGAGGCAATGCGCGACAAGTCGCGCGCGCGGGCGGAAAGCCGGCTTCTGCTGCTGGTCATGGGGTTCTGTGCGGCCTTTCTGACAATCGGCATCCGCATGGCCGCGCTGGCCGGCGCCGAACCCGAAGAGCCGCGCACCATCGCATCGGCCAGCCGCATTCAGGCGCAGCGCGCCGATATCGTCGATCGCAACGGCAATGTGCTGGCCACGAACCTTGTCACCCATGCGCTCTATTCGCATCCGCGCGACATGGTGGACCCGGCGCGCGCCGCGCGCGAGCTGGCACGGATTTTCCCCGACATGTCCGAGGAAAAGCTGCTGCGCCAGTTCACCGGCGGCTCGGCCTTCCTGTGGCTGCGCAAGAAGCTCAGCCCCGAACAGGTGCAGGCGGTCCATGACATCGGCGAGCCGGGCCTTTTGTTCGGCCCGCGCGAGATGCGGCTTTACCCCAACGGCAAGCTGGCCGCCCATCTTCTGGGCGGCGCCAGCTTTGGCGAGGAAGGCGTGCATTCGGCCGAGGTGATCGGTGTGGCCGGCATCGAGAAGGCCATGGACGAGCGGCTGCGCGACCCCGACCAGCTGGACAAGCCGTTGCAGCTGTCGATCGACCTGCCCGTTCAGGCCGCCATCGCCGAGGTGCTGCATTCGGGGATGAAGCTGCTGAACGCGCGCGGCGCGGCCTCGATCCTGATGGATGCCCAGACCGGCGAGGTGCTGGCCATGGTCAGCCTGCCCGATTTCGACCCCAACGACCGCCCGCCGCCACCCACCGAAGGGGATCCGGCCGACAGCCCGATCTTCAACCGCGCGCTGCAAGGGGTCTATGAGCTGGGCTCGGTGATGAAGATCTTCCCCGTGGCGCAGGCGCTGGAACTTGGGCTGGTCACGCCCGACACCATGGTGCCCTCGAACAGCCCGATGCAGCTGGGGCGCTTCAAGGTGCGCGACTACAAGAATTACGGCCCGCAGCTGTCGGTGACCGATGTGATCGTCAAATCCTCGAACGTCGGCACCGCGCGCGTGGTCTCGCAGATCGGGCCGGTGCGCCAGCAGGCATTCCTCAAGGAGCTGGGCCTGCTGGACCCCTCGCCGGTCGAGCTGATCGAGGCGCCGCGCGCCCGGCCCCTGCTGCCGCGCAAATGGTCCGACATCGCCTCGGCGACGATTTCCTATGGCCACGGCATGTCGACCAGCCCGATGCAGCTGGCGGCAGGCTATGCGGCCATGGTGAACGGCGGCTACAAGGTGACCCCCACCCTGATCAAGCGTGACAGCGCCCCCCCGCGCGGCGAGCCGGTGATCTCGGAACAGACCTCGGCCCAGGTGCGCACCATGCTGCGCAAGGTCGTGGAAAAGGGCACTGCCAAGATGGCCGAGGTGCCCGGCTATTACATTGGCGGCAAGACCGGCACCGCCGACAAGCAAAAACCCACGGGCGGCTACTGGAAGGACAAGGTGATGGCGAACTTCGCCGGTGCCTTCCCGATGAACGATCCGCGCTATGTCATCATCGTCTCGCTGGACGAGCCGGTCGAGACGTCGGGCACCGAGGCGCGGCGCACGGCCGGCTGGACCGCCGTGCCGGTAACGGCGGAAATCGTCCGGCGCATCGCCCCGCTGCTGGGTCTGCGTCCGGCAGAGGTTGAAGCCCATACCCCGACCAAGGTAACTACCGTGCGCAACTAGGGCGCAGTGCGCAGGGGGCGGAAATGGGTGTTTCGGGTCGAAGCCTTGCGGAACTTGGATTGTCGGCGCGGGGCGGGCGGGATGCGCGCATCACCGGCCTTGCGGTCGACAGCCGGCAGGTCAAGCCGGGTCATCTGTTCGCGGCCTTGCCTGGCAGCCGGGTGCATGGGGGCGAATTCATCCCCTATGCCCTGCGCATGGGGGCGGCGGCGATCCTGACCGATCCGGCAGGCGCGCGCATGGCCGCCGAGTCGCTGGCCACCAGCGATGCCGCACTGGTCGTCGCCGAAGACCCGCGCGAGGCGCTGGCCCTGGCCGCCGCGCTGTGGTTCGGCGCCCAGCCCGACATCATGGTCGCGGTCACCGGCACCAATGGCAAGACCTCGGTTGCGACCTTCACCCGCCAGATCTGGCAGGCGCTTGGCTTTCCGGCGATCAACATCGGCACCACCGGGGTCGAAGGCGACTGGGCTGCCGCCGCCGGCCAGACCACGCCCGAGCCGATCACCCTGCACCGGATGCTGGCCGAAGCTGCGGATGCCGGCATCACCCATGCCGCGATGGAAGCCTCGAGCCACGGGCTGGATCAGCGCCGGCTGGACGGCGTGCGCCTGACGGCGGCGGGGTTCACCAACCTCACGCAAGATCACCTCGACTACCATCATTCGATGGAGGAGTATTTCACCGCCAAGGCCGGGCTCTTCACCCGCCTTCTGCCCGAAGAGGCGGCGGCAGTCATCAATATCGACGATGCCTATGGCCAGAAGCTGTATGGTATCGCACAGGACCGGGGCTGCCCCGTCATGGCCACCGGCTATAGCCCCGACGCCGATCTGCGCATCCTGGCCCAGCGGTTCGATGCCACCGGGCAAGAGGTGCGCTTTGCCTGGCTGGACGAGCCGCGGCAGGTGCGGCTCAACCTGGTCGGCGGGTTTCAGGCGGCGAATGTGGCCGTTGCGGCGGGCCTTGCGATGGCCTCGGGCGCCGATCCCGAGGATGTGTTCGCCGTGCTGCCGCGCCTGACCACGGTGCGCGGGCGGATGCAGCTGGTTGCCACGCGCCAGAACGGGGCGGCGGTCTATGTCGATTACGCCCATACCCCCGATGCCGTGGCGACGGCGCTGCGCGCGCTGCGTCCGCATGTCATGGGGCGGATCATCGTCGTGATGGGCGCAGGCGGCGACCGCGATACGTCGAAACGCCCGCTGATGGGCGCGGCTGCGGCGGAAAACGCCGATCTGGTCATTGTCACCGACGACAACCCGCGCAGCGAGGATCCGGCCTTGATCCGCGCTGCCGTCATGCTGGGCTGCCCCGAGGCAACCGAGGTTGGCGACCGGGCCGAGGCGATCCTGCGCGGCGTCGATGCGCTGCTGCCGGGTGATGCGCTGCTGATCGCCGGCAAGGGCCACGAGACCGGACAGGAAATCGCCGGTCAGAAATACCCCTTTGACGATGCGGAACAGGCCAGCGTGGCCGTGGCCGCACTGGATGGCATGATATGACCCCGCTCTGGACCGCATCCGATGCTGCTGCCGCCACTGGCGGGCAGGCCCATGGTGACTGGGCCGTCACCGGCGTGTCGATCGACACGCGAACGCTGCAACCGGGCGATCTGTTCGTCGCGCTGCAAGCCGCGCGGGACGGGCACGATTTCGTTGCGCAGGCGCTGGCCAAGGGGGCAGGGGCCGCGCTGGTCTCGCGCATTCCCGACGGGGTGGCAAAGGATGCCCCGCTGCTGGTCGTGCCCGATGTGCTCGAGGGGCTGGGCGCGCTTGGCCGTGCGGCCCGCGCCCGGACCGCGGCCAGGGTGGTCGCGATCACCGGATCGGTCGGCAAGACCTCGACCAAGGAAATGCTGCGCGCCATGCTGGCCGGGCAGGGGCGTGTTCATGTGGCCGAAGCCAGCTACAACAACCATTGGGGCGTGCCGCTGACGCTGGCGCGGATGCCGGCCAATACCGACATCGCGGTGCTGGAAATCGGCATGAACCACCCGGGCGAGATCGAGCCGCTGTCCCGCATGGCCCGGCCCCATGTCGCGCTGATCACCACCGTGGCCCCCGCGCATCTTGAGGCCTTTGGCTCCCTCGACGGGATCGCCCACGAAAAGGCCTCGATCTGCGCCGGGCTGGAGCCAGGCGGCATCGCCGTTCTGCCTGCCGATCTGGAGGTGACGCCCATCCTGATCGCGGCGGCCGAGGCCGCAGGTGCCCGGATCGTGACCTTTGGCAGCGCCCGCTGCGACTGGCACCTGACCGAGACGCGCGTGGTGCATGACGTGACCGTGGCCACCGCCGCAACGCCGGTCGGGGCGATGCTGTTCAAGGTCGCCAGCCCGGGGCGGCACTTTGCCATGAACGCGCTGGGGGCGCTGGCGGCGGCTGTGGCGCTGGGCGTCGATCCGGCGATCGCTGCAGCCGATCTGGGCCGCTGGACCCCGCCGCAAGGCCGCGGCATGCGTGAGCGCATCGCGCTCGATCCGCTGGACGAGGACCTCTACTTCGAACTGATCGACGATGCGTTCAACGCCAATCCGGCGTCGGTTGCGGCCGGGCTTGATCTCTTCGTGCAATCCACGCCGCGCCATGGCATCGGCCGGATCGAAAAGGGCCGCCGCATCGCCATTCTGGGCGACATGCTGGAACTGGGCCCTGATGAAATCGCGCTGCACCGCGCCGTGGCCCATCACCCGGCCATGGCGGCCATCGACCTTGTGCATTGCGTCGGTCCCCGCTCGCGTGCCCTGTGGGAAGAGCTGCCGCTGGCCAAGCGCGGCGAATGGCACGAGGCGGCCCCCGCGCTGGTCGAACGCGTCGCGCATCTGGTCGATGCCGGCGATGTCGTGCTCGTGAAGGGGTCGAAATCCATCAAGGTCTCGACGGTGGTTGACGCGCTGCGCCGTCTGGGGCAGGGGCAGCGCACCCACGACGCGGAAGGTAGCTGATGCTGTACGGACTTACCCTGTTCTCCGAAGGGGGCGACCTCTTCAATCTGTTCCGCTACATCACCTTCCGGGCAGGCGGGGCGTTCTTTACCGCGCTGCTGTTCGGGTTCATCTTCGGGCGCCCGCTGATCAACTTCTTGCGCCGCAAGCAGAAAAAGGGCCAGCCGATCCGCGATGACGGCCCGGCCAGCCATTTTTCCAAGGCCGGTACGCCCACCATGGGGGGCTTGCTGATCCTGTCGGCGCTGATGGTGTCCACGCTGCTTTGGGCGCGGCTGGACAACCCTTATGTCTGGATCGTTCTGGGCGTGACGCTGGCCTTTGGCCTGATCGGCTTTGCCGACGATTATGCCAAGGTCACCAAGATGAACACCAAGGGCGTCTCGGGCCGCATCCGCTTTGGCATCGGGCTGGTCGTCTCGGCCATCGCCGCAGGTGCCGCCGCCTGGTTCCACCCCGAGGCCCTGTCGGGCCAGCTGGCCATGCCGGTGTTCAAAGATGCGCTGATCAACCTGGGCATCCTGTTCGTGCCCTTTGGCATGATCGTCATCGTGGGCGCGGCCAATGCGGTGAACCTGACCGACGGGCTGGACGGCCTTGCCATCATGCCGGTGATGATCGCGGCCGGCACGCTGGGGGCGATCGCCTATATCGTCGGCAATGCGGTGCTGACCGGCTATCTGGGCGTCCATTTCGTGCCCGGCACGGGCGAGCTCTTGATCTTCTGCTCGGCGCTGATCGGCGGGGGGCTTGGCTTCCTGTGGTATAACGCCCCGCCCGCGGCGGTGTTCATGGGCGACACCGGATCGCTGGCGCTTGGCGGCGCGCTGGGGGCGATCGCGGTTTGCACCAAGCATGAAATCGTGCTGGCCATCGTCGGCGGCCTGTTCGTGGTCGAGGCGCTGTCGGTCATCATCCAGGTGCTCTACTTCAAGCGCACGGGCAAGCGGGTGTTCCTGATGGCGCCGATCCACCACCACTTCGAGAAGAAGGGCTGGGGCGAGGCACAGATCGTCATCCGCTTCTGGATCATCTCGCTGATCCTGGCGCTGATCGGGCTGGCCACGCTGAAGGTGCGCTAGGGGGCGACACCCGGATGCATCGGCGCTTGTGTCCGGCCGCTGGAGGGGTTTCACACCCCTCCAGACCTCCCCGTGGGGTATTTTCGGAAAGGTGATGGCGAAAGCCGGGTTTGAAACGCCATCCGCGCCGCCTGGCGCCGAATGCCGATCCGTCCCAGGTGCGACCCTTCCGCATCATCTTGCCTCAAATACCCCCTTGCGCGACCGGGGCCAGGCGCACCGCCGCAGAAGGGCGCCCAAGCTGCGGCTTGAACGCCGCACCTCTCCCCTGTAGGACAGGCCAAACCCATTCAGCGGAGCGGCCCCATGGCGTCTTATCAGTATGTCTATCACATGGACGGCGTGTCCAAGACCTATGCCGGCGGCAAGAAGGTCTTTGAAAACATCCGTCTGAACTTTCTGCCTGGCGTGAAAATCGGTGTGGTCGGCGTCAACGGCGCCGGTAAGTCGACGCTGCTGCGCGTCATGGCCGGGCTCGACAAGGATTTCACCGGCGAGGCCTGGGCTGCCAAGGGCGCAACCGTCGGCTACCTGCCGCAAGAACCCCAGCTGGACCCCGCGCTGAACGTGCGCGGCAACGTCATGGAAGGCGTCAAGGCCAAGCAGGCCAAGCTGGACCGCTATAACGAGCTGGCGATGAACTACTCGGACGAGACCGCCGAGGAAATGGCCCGCCTGCAAGACGAGATCGACGCCGAGAACCTGTGGGATCTGGACAGCCAGGTCGATGTCGCGATGGAGGCCCTGCGCTGCCCGCCGGACGAGGCCGATGTCGAAACCCTGTCGGGGGGCGAGCGTCGCCGCGTTGCGCTGTGCAAGCTGCTGCTGGAAGCGCCCGACATGCTGCTGCTGGACGAGCCGACCAACCATCTGGACGCCGAAACCATCGCCTGGCTGCAAAAGCACCTGATCGAATACAAGGGCACGATCCTGATCGTGACCCACGACCGCTATTTCCTGGACGACATCACCGGCTGGATCCTCGAGCTCGACCGTGGCCGCGGCATTCCTTATGAGGGGAACTATTCCAGCTGGCTGGAGCAAAAGGCCAAGCGTCTTGCGCAAGAGGCGCGCGAGGACAAGTCGCGCCAGAAATCGCTGGAGCGCGAACTGGAATGGATCCGCGCGGGCGCCAAGGCGCGTCAGGCGAAATCCAAGGCCCGTATCCAGGCCTATGAGGAAAAGGCCAGCCAGTCCGAGCGCGAAAAGATCTCGACCGCGCAGATCATCATTCCGAACGGGCCCCGTCTGGGCGGCAAGGTGATCGAGATCGAAGGCCTGTCCAAGGCCTTTGGTGACAAGCTGCTGATCGAGAATCTGACCTTCTCGCTGCCGCCGGGTGGCATTGTCGGCGTGATCGGCCCGAACGGTGCCGGCAAATCGACCCTGTTCAAGATGCTGACCGGGGTCGAGGCGCCCGACGCCGGCACCGTCACCATCGGCGATACCGTCAAGCTGGCCTATGTCGATCAGTCGCGCGATGCGCTGGACCCGAACAAGACCGTGTGGGAGGAAATCTCGGACGGGCTCGAGGTGCTGGAGCTGGGCGATGCCACGATGAACAGCCGCGCCTATTGCGGGGCGTTCAACTTCAAGGGCGGCGATCAGCAGAAGAAGGTCGGCCTGCTGTCGGGCGGCGAGCGCAACCGCGTCCACATGGCCAAACTGCTGCGCCGGGGCGGCAACGTTCTGCTGCTGGACGAACCGACCAACGATCTGGATGTCGAAACGCTGCAGGCGCTGGAAGCCGCGCTGGAAGATTTCGCGGGCTGCGCGGTGATCATCAGCCACGACCGCTTCTTCCTGGACCGTCTGTGCACGCATATCCTGGCGTTCGAGGGTGATGCCCATGTCGAATGGTTCGAAGGCAACTTCGAAGCCTATGAACAGGACAAGATCCGCCGTCTGGGGCCGGATGCGGTGGAACCCAAGCGGGTGAAATACAAGAAGTTCTCGCGCTGATCTTCGGCGCTTTTGCGCCAGTCGACGTGTCGGGGCGGGACCGAAGGGGCCCGCCCCTTCTGTTTGGTTGCGCATGGCGTGGGAACGGCCGCGCGGGGGATGCGACTATTTCGCCAGCATCCGGATGCTCTCGGTGCAACTGCGCACGGCGGCTGTCACCTTGTCGTTTGCTGGCGGCTTGCGCAGATCGCCCCCGCGCGCTGCCAGCTTGCGCGCCGCGCAGGTGCAGGCCTCGGCCTTGAACTGGTCAAGCGTTCGCGTGGGCTTTCCGCCAAAGGCTTTCACGGCGGCGAACTGCGATTCGAGATAGATGTGGATCCCCGCCCGGATCGTATCCGCCTCGAAGCGGGTAAGGGTCAGAGTGCCGATGAAGACCTCGGACTGGCAGGCGTTGCTCCAGGCCTTGACGTATTGATCCCTGGTCAAGGGCTCTGCGGCGGCCGGGAGCGATACCGACAGCGCAAGACCCAGAAGAGACAGCTTACGACCAGCCGCGAACATGCAAGCCACCGACCAGATGCCTGTAAGACGACCATCATGATGTCACGCTTGCAGCCATCGGGCAACGGCGGCGACGGTTGGACAGCCTAGCCCGCGGCCTTTTGCACCTCGGCCACAATGTTGGCGACGACTTCGGCCAACAACCCTTCGTCCTCGCATTCCGCCATGACGCGGATCAGCGGCTCGGTGCCCGACTTGCGGATCAACAGCCGTCCGCAGCCCGACAGCCGCGCCTCGGCGCCCGAGATGGCGGCCTGGACGCTGGCGGTGTTCAGCGGCTCTTGCCCGCTGGCATAGCGCACGTTCTGCAACAGCTGTGGCACCGGGGCGAAGTTGCGCATCAGATCGGACGCGGGCCGGCCCGAGCGCATCATCTCGGCCAGGAATTGCAGCCCGGCGATCAGCCCGTCGCCCGTGGTGGCATAATCGGTCATCACGATATGGCCGGACTGCTCGCCGCCCAGGTTCCAGCCGCCGCGGCGCATCGCCTCGACGACATAGCGGTCGCCAACGGCCGTGCGCTCCAGCCGCAGGCCGCGGCCGGTCAGGAACCGCTCCAGCCCCAGGTTGGACATGACCGTCGCCACCAGCGTGCCGCCGTTCAGCCGCCCCTCGTCGGCCCAGCGGGCGGCCAGCAGCGCCATGATCTGATCGCCATCGGCCACGGCGCCGGTTTCATCCAGCAAGATCACCCGGTCGGCATCGCCATCAAGGCAGATGCCCACGTCGGCGCCATGGGCGACGACCGCCTCGGCAGCGGTCTGGGGATGGGTCGAGCCGCAGCGGTCGTTGATGTTGTGGCCGTTGGGCGACACGCCCACCGGGATCACCTCGGCGCCCAGTTCCCACAAGACCTCGGGCGCGGCCTTGTAGGCAGCACCATTGGCGCAGTCGATCACCACCTTCAGCCCGTCCAGCCGGCCCCGGCCCGGAAAGGTCGTCTTGGCATATTCGACATAGCGGCCCCGGCCATCCTCGATCCGCTTGGCGCGGCCGATGTTGTGCGGCTGGGCGGGGGCGATGTCACCGCCCAGAATCGCCTCGATCTCGGCTTCGGCCTCGTCCGACAGCTTGAATCCGTCGGGGCCGAAGAACTTGATGCCGTTGTCTTGCGCGGGGTTATGGCTGGCGGAGATCATCACCCCCAGATCGGCGCGCATCGACCGGGTCAGATAGCCGATGGCGGGGGTGGGCACCGGGCCCAGCAGCAGGACATTCATGCCGGTGCTGGTCAGGCCCGCCGTCAGCGCGTTTTCCAGCATGTAGCCCGACAGGCGGGTGTCCTTGCCGATCACCACGCGGTGGGCGCTGGTGCCATCGCGGCGGAAATAGCGGCCGGCGGCTGCACCAAGGCGCAGCGCCATTTCGGCTGTCATGGGATAGCTGTTGGCGGTGCCCCTGACCCCGTCGGTTCCGAACAACTTCCTGCTCATGCGCTGACCTCGTATGCGGGGTGGCCCCGGCCATGGCGGCGGGGCGCGTTGCGCCGGGGGTGCCATGCAGGCGCCGCAGGATCAAGCCCCGAGCGCCTGTGCCGCGCGGCTTCCCGCCGGTGCGGGGCCCTTGCGTGAGCGGGCCCTAAAGCCCCATGTCCAGCTGCATCTGGCCCCTGAGCGCGGCAGTGCGCGGCATGTCCTTGCTGCTGACCGTGCCGACCGACTTGCCAAAGCCGGGCAGCGCGCCAGGCTGGCGATAGAACAGGTGGGTGCCGATCCTGGCGGTCTGCGGAAAGACCTGCGCCCAGCCGGGGCTGACATTGCGGGTGTGGAAATGCGTGGCGCCATCGGTCAGATGTTCGCGCGCCTTGCCATCCAGCATCAGGCGGGCGACCTTGCCCGCGCGGTCCCAGGCGGCGGGTTCCGCGATCACTTCGGGCTTGCCGTCGCAGACATACGAAAACTGGCAGCCCCGCGTGCCACGGGCCCCCTGCGTGACGACGCCGCAGACCGTATCGGGGTATCCCTTGGACGCAACGCGGTTCAAGATGACCTCGGCCACCGCGAACTGACCCTTGAGGGATTCGCCCCGCGCCTCGAAATACAGCGCCTCGGACAGGCACTGCCATTCGGCACCGCCGCTGGCAGAGGGCAGGGTGGCCAGCCAGCCATCATCATACAATTCGCCATCCGACCGCGTCCGCGGCCGCTGCGACCACGCAGGGCTTGCGGCGCGCAGCGCGATGGGTGGAGCCGCGCCAAGCGCGGCACGCTCACTGTCAAACAGACGCCGCAGTTCAGCGGCATAGCCTGCATTCGGGTCGTTGGACTTGCTTACCGTAACATCGGCAAGCGCTGTCCCCGACATGGCACACAGCACGACAAGGCTGCGGACCAGCATCGCACGAACGTGCATGGTTCCGTTCCCGGGTCAGTTTCAGGGCGCCGCCGCCGGAGGCAGGACCGGCAGGCAACCGCGTGGTCATAGCCGAAAACAGGTTCCCGGTCTACACGTCCATGCCGCGGTGCGGAAAATCGCAGTCGAAGCCGTGGGTTAGCGGACGTTCATAATGTTGTTAAGCATCTGTCTTATCAAGGTTTCCGTGCGATTTTCCGGCCCGTCTGTCGGCCAGTGCCAGATGGGCCGCAGCCAGCCGCGCAAGCGGCACACGATAAGGTGAACACGACACATAGGTGAACCCGGCGTGCCGGCAGAAGGCGATTGATTCGGGGTTCCCGCCATGCTCGCCGCAGATCGACAGCGTCAGGTCCGGACGCGTCTGGCGGCCGCGTTCGGCGCCGATCAGCAACAGCTCTCCCACCCCGTCGATATCCAGCATGTGGAACGGATCTTCGGGAAAGACCCCCTGGTTCACATAGGCCGACATGAACCGCCCCGCATCGTCGCGCGACAGGCCATAGGTCATCTGCGTCAGGTCGTTGGTGCCAAAGGACAGAAAGGCCGCGTGCTGGGCAATGTCGCCGGCGCGCAGGGCCGCGCGCGGGGTTTCCACCATCACGCCCAGCTTGTAGCCGAAGTTCACCCCGCGCTTGGTGCGCACCTCGGCGGCCACGGCGTCGATGCGGGTCTTGACCAGCTCGACCTCGCGCATGGCCGAGACAAGGGGGATCATGATCTCGGGTTCCACCTTGATGCCGCGCGCGCCCACGGCAAGGGTCGCCTCGAAGATCGCCCTGGCCTGCATCTCGTAGATTTCGGGCAGAACAACCCCCAGCCGCACCCCGCGCATCCCCAGCATCGGGTTGAACTCGGACAGGGCCTCGGCGCGGCGGGTGATGTCGGACAGGGGCTTGTCCAGCGCCTCGGCCAGCTCGCGCATCCCCTCGCGGGTATGGGGCAGGAATTCGTGCAAGGGCGGGTCGAACAGGCGGATGCAGACGGGCAGCCCCTCCATGATGCCGAACAGATGCATGAAATCCTCGCGCTGCATGGGCAGCAGGCGGGCCAGCGCCGAGGCGCGGTCCTTGGCGTCATCGGCAAAGATCATCTGCCGCATGACGATCAGGCGGTCGGATTCAAAGAACATGTGTTCGGTGCGGCACAGGCCGATCCCCTCGGCGGCGAAGTCGCGGGCGACCTGCGCATCTTCGGGGGTGTCGGCATTGGCGCGCACGCCGATGTCGCGAAATTCGTCGGCCCAGCCAAGGAACTTGCGGAAGTCCTGATCCAGCGCAGGGGCCAGCATGTCGGCCGCGCCTGCCAGCGCCTCGCCAGCGGTGCCGTCCAGCGTGATCAGATCGCCTTCGCGCAGGATGCGCCCGCCGGGGGCGATCAGCCGCTTGTCGCGGGCATCCAGCTGCATGGTCGAGGCGCCCACGACGCAGGGCAGGCCAAGGCCCCGCGCGATCACGGCAGCATGGCTGGTCATGCCGCCCCGTTCGGTCAGCACGCCTTGGGCGGCATGCATCCCGCGAATATCCTCGGGGCTGGTTTCGCGCCGCACCAGAATGCAGCTTTCGCCGCGCGCCGCGCTGGCCTGCGCGGCAGCCGAGGAAAACACCAGCCGCCCGACGGCGGCCCCCGGACTGGCCGCAATGCCCCGCACCACCACATCGCGCGCCCCGCGCGGATCCACCTGCGGGTGCAGCAGTTCCGACAGCGCCCGCGGCTCGACCCGCAGGACGGCCTCATCCCGGCCGATGATCCCGTCTTCGGCCAGCGCCACGGCGATCTTCAGCGTCGCCCGGGACGAGCGCGAGACCTTGACCGCGTCCAGCACTTTCAGTTCGCCGTTTTCCAGCGTGAATTCGATCTGCATTTCCTCGCGCAGGCGGCGGCGGCAGTTGGCGCCGTGGCGGATCAGGGCCGCAAAGGCCTCGGGCGCCAGATCCTCGAGCGCATCGCCGCGCGGGTCGCGCGCCAGATAGATCGTGCCCTCGGCCGCCCGGGCCAGCGCGTCGCGCCCAAGGCTTTGGCTCAGATAGCGCCCGGTCACCTGCGGCAGGCCGGTCACGGCATCGACGAACTGCATGACACCTGACCCGGACACGCCCGGCCCCATGCCAAGCGCCATTTCCTGCACCACCAGCCCCAGCGCGGCATCGGCGGGCGCGCCCTTGGCCTGGCGCAGCAGGCGGGCGGTGGTGCCTTCCCAGGCGCGGGCCATCGACCGCAGGGCCTGGGTCAGCTGAACCGCCGGATCCTGGGGAAAGGGTTCGTCGGTTTCCTGCTCATAGGCGCGCAAGGCGGTGCGCAGCGCCTCGGCACTGGGGGCCGAGGCGTCGAACATGTCGGGGTCCAGACGCGCGACATGGATCGCATAGGCCTGCACGAAGCGCAGATACAGCGCATCCGCCACCTCATGCCCATGGCTGTCCACCAGCATCCGGTGGCGTTCGGCATTCAGCCCGATGTTCAGAATGGTGCCTGGCCCGCCCCAGTCGGGGTTTTCCGGGCTAGGCCGGATCGAAACCAGCGGCGCCGGGTCAAAGCCTGCAAGGATCGCCCGCGCAGGGGCCGGCTGGCCCGAGGCAATGGCCCGCACGGCGGCAAAGGACAGCGCGACGGTGCGCGGCACCGGCAGGTCCAGCCGGATCAGACGCTGAAGGCATTTGGCGCGCCAGCCATGCGTCGCGGCAGCGATGGGCGCGGTCGGCGTGATCGTCGAGTGATCGGGATGTTTCTGCAAGGCGGCACCTTTTGCTGCGGAAAGCATACGCCTGACAGCAGGCGGTAGAAGCGCGGTTTCGCCGCGCTAGTCCTGCAATTCGATGGTGACGCGGCGGTTGATCCGGCCCTTCTTCTCGATCTTGCCAATGCTGACGCGGCCAATCTCGGCCGTGCGGGCGACATGGGTGCCGCCGCAAGGTTGCAGATCGACCTGGGCCTCGCCCGCGCCGATCCGCACCAGCCGCACGCGGCCCTGACCCATGGGCGGCTTGACCGACATGGTTTTCACAAGGCCCGGATTCGCCTCCAGCTCGGCATCGGTGATCCAGTCGGTCGTCACCGGCAGATCGCGCGAGATCAGCGCATTCAGCGCGGCCTCCAGCGCAGGCACATCCTGCGGTGCCTCGGGCATGTCGAAGTCCAGCCGTCCCTTGCCGACCGAGATTTGCCCCCCCGTCACCGGCAGCGGAATGACCACCGACAACAGATGCAGGGCGGTATGCACCCTCATGTGCGAATGGCGGCGGTCCCAGTCCAGCCGCAAGGTCACCGCGGCGCCGATCGGGGGCAGGGGGGCGGGCTCGGCCGGAACCATGACGGATGCGCCATCCTCGCCCTTGAGCGTGGTGGCAATGGCGATGCGCCCGCCGTCCCAGTCGATCCAGCCGGAATCGCCAGGCTGGCCGCCGCCTTGCGGATAGAACAGCATGGGGTCCGCGATCAGCCCGCCTTCGGGCGTGATGGCGATGATGCGGGCCTCGGCGGTGCGGGCGTGGGAATCGCTGCGATACAGCGGCTCGGTCATGGTCAGTCCCTTTCATCCTCGCGGCCATAGCCCGAGGGCGGGCCTTCGTGCGGTTCGTCACGGATCGCCTCGTCGGCGCGCATCGGGTTGGCAACGCTGGGGGCCTCGGGGCGGTCCACAGGCTGGGCCTGGGGCGGAACCGGGGCCGCGGGCCGGCCGGTCAGCGCTTCGGGATTGCGGATCCACAGATCGCGCTGGGCAAAGGGAATCTCGATCCCCTCGGCGGCAAAGCGGGCCGCGATCTGGTGGTTGATCTCGGACCGCACGGCGATCGAGAAGTTCACATCGCGCAAGATCGCCCGGATCTCGAAATTCAGGCTGTCGGCGCCAAAGCCCACAAAGGGCACGGCTGGCGGCGGGTTCAGAACGACCATCGGCTGCGCCTCTGCGATCTCGCGCAAGATGCGTTCCACCTTGCGGGTGTCGGTGCCATAGGCCACGCCCACCGGCACGATCAGCCGCCCGTTGAGGTTGAAGCCCGTCCAGTTCGTCACCTGACCCGAAATCAGATCGGCGTTCGGCACGATGACCGTGGTGCGGTCAAAGGTTTCCACCTTGGTCGAGCGCACGGAAATCCCGCGCACGATGCCCTGAACGCCGCCCACCTCGATCCAGTCGCCTTCGGCCACCGGACGTTCGATCAACAGGATGATCCCCGAGACAAAGTTCGACACGATGTTCTGAAGCCCGAACCCGATGCCGACCGACAGGGCACCGGCAACGATGGCCAGGTTCGACAGATCAAGCCCCGTCGAGGTGATGGCCGCCAGCGCCGCCAGCACGATGCCGATATAGCCGACGCCGGCCACGATGGCGTTCTTGCCGCCGGTATCCAGCTTGGTCTTGGGCAGGATCGTGGTGCGCAGCGCGCCTTGCAAAAGGCGCGTCACGCCATAGCCGATGCCGAAGATCACGCCCAGCAGCAGAAAGTCGGTCGGGCTGATGCGCGTATCGCCCAGCCGGAAACCTTCGCGAAACCGCGTCCAGTATTCCAGCAGATCGTCTGCCCGCATCCCCCACAGCAGCGCCAGCACCGGCACCGCCGCCAGCGCCAGCGCGAACGAGATCAGCACCGGCACCAGCGCGTCGCGCGCCACCTGCGGATCGCCGCGCGTCACGACGGCATAGATGTCGTAGATCAGCCGTTGCAGCAGGGCGACCACCGCCAAGAGACCCAGCGTTGCCACCGCAGGCCAGACCATCGCATCGGCCAGCGCGATATAGCCAACCGCCCCCAGAACCGGGCCAAGCACGCCGATGACCATGGCCGCGCGGCCAAGGATCGACAGAACCAGCGGGCGAAAGCCGGGGGTGTCCTGCCCTTCGCTTTCGTTCTGCGCGCCAATGTGCAGCAGCTGGCCCAGGCGGAACAGCAACAGCCCGATCAGCGCGGTCGCCGGATAGGTCGCGGTGCTGACCGCAGCCGCGCCATAGCTTGCCGCGGTAAAGGCGGGCGCCACCAGCATTTCGGCCCCGGCCGCCAGCGCATAGAGCGTGACATGCAGCCGCCCTTCGGCCCGCCGGGCGGGGCGCAGCATGATGACCTGGGTCAGCCGGTCGGTCGGTGGAAAGACGTGCCAGCCGATCCACAGCGCAACCGACATCAGGATGCCGGCCATGATCAGCCCCTCGCTGATCAGCGCATTGGCCAGCGGGCCAAGGAATTCCGTGCGCACCAGCGCATTGGTCAGGAACACCAGCGCCAGGACCGGCAAGATCACCTGACCGAGCGACAGCGGCAGTTCCACAACGCCCCACCACCCGGCGGGCAGGCGGTCCTGAAGGCGCCGGATCAGCTGGTCGATCAGCCGACGGCCCTGCCACAGCAGCAAAATGGCGATCAGCAGCTCGGCCACCAGCAAGGGCGAGGCATCAATCAGCGCGTTGCGGCGCACCGGATTGGCCCAGGCCTTGGCGGTTTCATTCCACAGATCGACCGAAAAGGCCGACATCGCGCCGATCGCCGCGGGCCAGTTCGCCGGGTTGATCGGGGCAGGATCGCGCCGGATCAGCTTGCTGGCATCGCGCGATCGCTGGATGCTGTCGGCCTCGCGGATCAGGCCATCGGCGCGGCGATAGGCCTCTTCGGCGGCAATCGCCGGCGCCTGGGCGCGGGACAGCTGTTCCGTCAGTTCCTTGCGGCGCTGCGCGATCTCGTCGGGTTCGGTTGCGCCTTCGGCCGGGGCAGGCCCCAGCGCCGCGATCTGCTCGCGCAGCGTGTCGACGCGGGGCTTGTTTGCATTCTGCGCCGTCAGGAACCGCTCGCGCCAGTCTGCCAGTTCATTGCGCAGGTCTTGCAGCTGTCCCGAAGCGGTGCCTGGTTCCGTGATCAGCTTTTCCGCGCGGTCGGCAAACCTGCCCCACGCCTGATAATCCGGCGCGGTGTCCGCGGTGGCAGGCGGCTCTTCGACGGGCGCTGCCGCAGCAGAACCGCCTGTCACGCTGCCCAGCCACCACGAACGGGACTGGGCCGAGGATGGGCCGGTTGCCAGCACCAGCACCAGCAGGACAAGAGACAGCAGGCGGCAGATCACGGGTCAGATCACCCCTCGTAGACTTCGGGAAGTTTGCGGCCGGCGGTGTCCAGCCAGGCGGGAACCGGCAGGCCCTTGGCATGCAGGAATTCGGGGTTGAACAGCTTGGACTGATAGCGCGTGCCGTAATCGCACAGAATGGTCACGATCGTGTGCCCCGGCCCCATCGCCTGCGCCATGCGGATCGCGCCGGCGACGTTCACGCCCGACGATCCGCCAAGGCACAGCCCTTCCTCGGACAGAAGGTCGAACACCACCGGCAGCGCCTCGGCATCGGGGATGCGGAAGGACATGTCGGGGGTGAACCCTTCAAGGTTCGCGGTGATGCGGCCCTGACCGATCCCTTCGGTGATCGAGGAGCCTTCGGATTTCAGCACGCCCTGGGTGTAATAGGAATGCAGCGCGGCGCCTTCGGGATCGGCCAGTGCGATCTTGACCCCCTTGGGTTGCAGCGCCATGCCGATGCCGGCCAGCGTGCCGCCCGAGCCGACGGCGCAGACAAAGCCGTCGACCTTGCCGCCGGTCTGGTCCCAGATCTCGGGGCCAGTCGTTTCGATATGGGCCTGACGGTTGGCCACATTGTCGAACTGGTTGGCCCAGATCGCCCCGTTGGGTTCGGTTTTCGCAAGTTCCGCCGCCAGACGGCCGGAATAGCGAACGTAGTTGTTCGGGTTCGAATAGGGCGCCGCAGGCACCTGCACCAGCTCTGCCCCGGCCAGGCGCAGCATGTCCTTCTTTTCCTGGCTCTGGGTTTCCGGGATCACGATGACGGTGCGAAAGCCCATGCTGGCGCCGACCAGCGCCAGGCCAATGCCGGTATTGCCGGCCGTGCCTTCAACGATGGTGCCGCCGGGTTTCAGCTGCCCCTTGGCCACCGCATCGCGGATGATGTAAAGCGCGGCCCGGTCCTTGACCGACTGGCCGGGGTTCAGGAACTCGGCCTTGCCCCAGATATCGCAGCCGGTCAGGTCCGACGCCTTGCGCAGGCGGATCAGAGGGGTCTTGCCGATGCTGTCGGCGAGGTCGCGGCTCATGCGCATGGCGGACGTCCTTTTGCGTTTCGTCTGCAAGGTTTAGGCCGCAGATGCCCGAAAAACAAGCCGATCAGCCCTGCGCACGCAGCCGATCGCGGTTCGCGGCCAACCACATTGCCGAGAGGATGAGCGGCGCATTCGCCCCTTCGGGCCGGGCGACGATCTGCATCAGCTGCTCGAACGGGATGATATGGGCGCGAATATCCTCGACCTCGTCCTCCATCCCGCCATGGCGCGGGCGATCATCAGGCAGATCGCACAGCGCGACATAGGAATAGAGGAATTCGGCCTTGGCGCCGGGGCTGGGGTAATAGCTGGCCACAGGCAGAAGGTCGCGCAACTCGACCCCGGCCTCTTCCTGCGCCTCGCGGCGGGCGCAGTCCTCGGGGGTCTCGAACGGGTCGATGCGGCCGGCGACGGCCTCGAGCAGCCAGGGGTTCGCATCGCCCCGCGCATAGGGGCCGGGCCGGAACTGTTCGACCACCAGCACCCGGTCGCGCACCGGATCATAGGGCAGCACGGTTGCCGCATCGCCCGAGATGAAGGCCGCGCGCGTTGCCTGATCCGACCAGTCGCCGTTGAAGCGGCGATAGCGCAGGTCATATTCCTCGACGGCGAAATAATGCGCATAGGGCTGGCGCTGCGCCACCAGATCGACATCGGCCGCGCTGGCCGCGCGCCGCAGGGCTGACGGGGCGGGGCGTTTGGCGCGCAGCCGCGCGGCACCGCGCATCAGCATCATGGGATAGCGCCGCAGCACTTCGGCGGCCGGTTTCACACCATAAAGCGCCATGAAATCATGGGCGGTTTCGGTAACCACCGCGCCGCGCGTCGCCACCCAGTCGGCCAGCGACCAGGGGGCGCCGGGCTGCCAATGGCCGGGGTCAGGGAAATAGACCCGCGCAAGGCGCCCGTCCGACAGCGGCAGATCGCGGGTATGATAGGCAAAGCCGCCCTCATAGAAATCCAGCCGCGCGACATCTTCCTCGCTCATGCCGGGCAGGAGCAGCCCGTCGGCCTGTTGGCCCGGCGCCTCGACGATCAGCGGAAAGGGCTGTCCCTTGGCCCAGAACACCGCATGATCGGGCAGGCGGGCCGGCTGCGGCGCCACGGGGCGGCCCAGAACGATTTCCAGCAGCGGCAGGTGGCACAGCGTGCCATAAAAGAAAAAGTCGGCCATGTCGGCTCCGGCTTGGGGCAAGGTCGCGGGGCAGGCCCGCTGACCATCTTGGGACAATCGGGGGGCAGGCTCAGCTGGCGCGGCGCGAGACCCATTCGACCAGCAGGCCGCACAGCATGCCGCCGATCGCCAGCACGATCAGCGGCTCGGGGCGCAGCAAGGCCGTGCCATAGATAAGCACGATGTCGAATGTGCCCTCGATTGCCTCGAACACACCGCCATAGCGTTTGCGCAAGGCCCGCAGCAGCATCTCGTAGACCGAGAACAGCACCATGGCAAAGAACACCATGGTTGCCGCCGTGCGCAGCCCCGATCCCAGCGCCGCACGGGTGCCGCGACCGGCCAGCCGCCCCATCAGGAACCAGCCGCACAGCAGGCCGATCAGGGCGCAAAGCGGGGTGAACCGGCCGAACTGGGTTTCGGGCGGCAGGCCGGGCTTGTAGATTTCGGCGGCGAAAAAGCCGAGCGCGGCAAAGGCAAGGGCGGCGGCAAGGCGGGCGGCGGTGGGCATCGGCGGCCTGTCGGGCTGATCTGGGTCGGGCTTAGTGTCGGCCGGGCGCGGGGCTGGCGCAAGGGGGGCGCCCGCGCAACCCGGCCAGTGTTGCCCTAGAGTACCCGCTCGAGCGCCGCGATCAGCTGGTCGATCTCGGCCGGGGCAGTATAATGCACGAACGATAGGCGCAGCACACCATCGGCATCGGGCACGCCCAGCCCTGCCAGCGGGCGCACGGCATAGAAATTGCCTCCCCCCGCCATGATCCCGTGATCGGCCAGCGCGGTTGCCACCGGCAGGGCCGGACGGTCCAGCGCCAGCGCGATGGTGGGCGCACGGCCTTCGGCCTTGCGGGGCCCGATCAGGCGCAGATCGTTGCGCGCCGCCAGCCAGTCCAGCAGCGGCTGGGTCAGCTGCCGCTCATGCGCGCGCATCAGATCATGGACCGCCGTGTTGCGCGCCAGCGGCGAGGCGGTCTGGCCGGGGAAGTGATGGGCGTAAAGCGCATCGACATAATCGGCCATCCCCGCACAGGCCGCGACCTGCGCATGATCGGGACCAGCGGGGGTGAAGCGCTTGTAAAGCACGTCGCCGTTGAACACATGCGCCTGATTGGGCAGGGTAAAGCCGATCTCGCGGCGGATCACCATGATGCCCTGATGCGGGCCATAGGTCTTGTAGGCCGAAAACAGGTAGATATCGGACCCCAGCGCCGGAACGTCGGGAAAGCCGTGCGGGGCATAGCTGACACCATCGACGCAGGTAAACGCGCCTGCCGCGCGCGCCATGGCGCAGATTTCCGCCACCGGGTTGATCTCGCCGACGACGTTCGAGCAATGCGGAAAGGCGACCAGACGGACCTTGCCGTCGGCCAGCAGCGGGGCAAGGGCCGCCGGGTCCAGATGCCCGGTCACCGGGTCGATGCGCCATTCGCGCACCTCGGTGCCGGTTTCGGACAGCCGGCGCCAGACGCCGGTATTGGCCTCGTGGTCCTGATTGGTGACGACGATGGCGCTGCCCTCGGGCAGCCACTGACGGAAGGCCTGCGCCAGCACATAGGTGTTCTGGCTGGTCGAGGGACCAAAGGATACCTCGTCGGTATCCACCCCCATCATGGCCGCAAGCCGGGCGCGCGCCTCGTCCATCTCGGCGCCGCCAAGACGGCTGGCCTCGTAGGGGGCATAGGGCTGCACCTTGCGGCTATGGTAGAACCGGGTCAGCCGCCCGATGACCTGCGCACAGGTATAGCTGCCCCCGGCATTTTCAAAGAACGCCTGCCCCTGCAGCGAGGGTTCGGCAAAGGCGGGAAACTGCGAGCGGACAAAGTCAAGGTCAAGGCTGGTCATGCGAGCGATCCGGTGTTGCGGGCCTGGCCAGACTGGCCACAGCGCGCGCCGGGTGCAAGGGGCATTCGGCCCGCGCGATCAGTCCTTGAAGTGGCGGCTGTCCTTGATCTGGTCCCAGGCCCAGACCACCTCTTGCAGGCGATCCTCGTCAGCACGGTTGCCCCCGTTGAGATCCGGGTGAAGATCCTTGACCAGGCTCTTGTATTGCTTGCGAATTTCGACCCGGGTCCAGGTGTCGCGCGCGTCCAGGATTTCCAGCGCCTTGCGTTCGGTCGGGGGCAGGCGGCGGGTCTGGGTGGTGACCGGCGCGCTGCGCGTGCCTTTCTCGCCCAGAATCTCCAGCGGGTCGTTCACCCCAAGGCGCGCCCAGGCCCGCCCCTCATCGGGGCGTTTGCCAAAGGGCTGGGTATCGCGGCCCCAGACCCGATCCTTGTCGACGAAGCGCTGGAAATCCTCTTCGGTCTGGCCTTGGAAGAAATTCCACTTGAGGTTGTATTCGCGCACATGGTCGCGGCAGAACCAGACGAATTCGTCCAGCTGGTCCGGCGATTTGGGCGCGCGATATTGCCCCGGCTCCTTGCAGCCAGGATAGGCGCAGGGCAGATCGGTGTTTTCGACGGCACCCGACATGCCACGCCGGCCGCGCGCCTTGCGCTTCTTGTCGGAAGAGACGCGGATATCAAACTCGAACGGCGAACGGGTGGTCATAAGCTGGCTCCGGGACTTGCCTTTCCGACTCAGGGCGGCGATTTTAGCTTGATCGTCGGGCACTTGTAGGGGGTTGACAGCCGAAAATGCGGATAGAGGACAAAATTCGCACATCCTTGACCGAGGCCT
This sequence comes from Gemmobacter nectariphilus DSM 15620, assembly GCF_000429765.1. GTDB lineage: Bacteria > Pseudomonadota > Alphaproteobacteria > Rhodobacterales > Rhodobacteraceae > Wagnerdoeblera > Wagnerdoeblera nectariphila. The sequence goes on from NZ_AUCM01000004.1 coordinate 329,037, forward strand.
TCGCGCCAGAGCGGCTGGACGTGGTCAACGAAAGCCACCGCCATGCCGGTCATGCCGGCGATGACGGCTCGGGCGAAAGCCATTTTCGCGTGGCCATCCGGGCGGCGGCCTTTGCGGGGCAGTCACGGCTGGCCCGGCACCGCGCGGTTCACGCGGCACTGGGCCCCGCGCTGATGGGGCAGATCCACGCCCTCGCGCTGGAGATCGAGGGCTGACTACTCGGCCGCCTGATCCGTGCCGTTTGCCCCAGCAGGGCGCGCCGGACCGACCGAGGGCGCAAGCCCCGTGTCGGTGCCTGTGCTGATCCGGGGGGCGGCGCCTGCCTCGGGCCGGGCGAACAGCAGGGCGGCGCGGCGGGCGGCGGCATCCATGGCATCGGCTTCCGGCGCGGGTTGGTCCGTCTCGGCCGGGGGGGCAAGGCGTGCCATCGGCGCGGCGGCCGAGACCAGGTCCTTGCGAAACACCAGCATGTGCTGAAAGGTCGTGGTGCGGCCGGTCAGGCCGACGCGTTCTTCGACCGGCAGGGTATCGGTGCGCAGATAGTCCCAGCCGTCTGCCGCCATCTCGTTCATCACGCGGCCGAGCGCATGGGCAAACCGGGCCTCGGTGGTCTTGGCACCCTTGGCCTTTTCGCCTTTGCGCGGTGCTGGCACCACCTTGTATTCGTATCGTTGCATTCAGGAACCCCCGCCTCTGGCCGCAAGATAGGGGATTAGCCGTGCAAGGCCAAGCGGGCAGGGCGGGTTCTGGCGAAGGTGTGACATGCGCAAGGCCGGACACAACAGGCTGTGGCGCCAACCTGCATGGCCGGGCAGGTCTGGTGTCTGCCCGTGCCTCGGCGATCGGCAATGACAAGATGTGGCACGGCGACTCTTTACGAATCGTTCGCGCGGGCCTACCGATTTGTTCCATGAATGTTCTGGTGTGGTTCAGGCGGGATTTGCGGGTGAACGATCATCCGGCCCTGGTGCAGGCAGCTGCACTGGGACGGGTGTTGCCGCTGTATATTGCCGATCCGGCCGACTGGCTGGCGCCCGGTGCCTCGGCCCGGCAATGGGAGTTCGTGGCCGAAACGCTGACCGGCCTGCGCGCCGATCTTGCGGCGCTGGGGGCCCCGCTGGTGGTGCGCTGCGGCCCGGCAGCGCAGGTCATCGCGCGGCTGTCCCGATCGTATCGGATCGACAGGGTTCTGTGCCTGCACCGCCCCGGCAGCCCGGTGCCGCCGGGGGTCGAGGAACTGGCACCTGATGCGCCCTTGCCGCCCCCCGCGCTGACCCCGGTGCCGGGGATCGAGCCGGGGCTGATTCCCGCAGCTCGTGCCCTTGGGATGGCCGCCGATACCTGCCCGCACCGTCAGCCGGGGGGGCGCGCTGCCGGGCTGGCGCTGGCCGAAAGCTTTCTGGCCGGGCGCGGGGCGGACTATCCGGCATCCCTTGTCTCTCCGATCGGGGGCGAGCGGTCGGGCTCGCGTCTGTCGCCGCATCTGGCACATGGGGTGCTGTCGCGCGAGGAACTGCGCGCCTTGCTGCCTGGCGCCTTGCCATCCCGCGCAGCCCGGGGCTTGATCGAGGCGCTGCGCCAGCCGCTGGCACCCCCGCCTGCATTGACTGGGGGCGAGGGCGGCCATCTGGCCGCCTTTGCCGCGGCCGAGACCGGCTTGCCCTTTGTCGATGCCTGCCTGCGCTATTTTCGCGCGACCGGCTGGCTGAATGCGCGGGGGCGCGAGATGCTGGCCTCGGTCGCGCTGCACCTGCTGGATCTGCCGCCCCAGGGTGTGGCGGCCGTTCTGGCCCGGCTGAGCACCGACCACGATCCGGCGATTCTGGGGCCGCAGATCGCGGCCCTGTGCCAGCCCTCGGCGCGGATCGCAAATCCCGTCCGGCTGGGGCAAGAGCATGATCCGCACGGTCGATTCACCCGCCGGTGGCTGCCTGAACTTGCAGCTGTGCCAGATGATCACCTGCACGCGCCCTGGCGCTGGACCGGGGCGGGGCGGGTGCTGGGGCGGCGCTACCCGGAACCTTTGTGCGACCCCACCCATGCCGCCCGCGCCGCCCGCGCGCGTCTGGGATCGCCGCAGCGGGCCTGGCCCGAACGTCATAGCGCGGCCGACCTTGTGCTGATCGAGGATGCGGTGATGCGGCCGCGCCGCCCGTCGGCCCAACTGTCCTTCGACCTCTAGGGGCGCGTGGCGCGCGGGTCTGGCCCGGCGCGGCCCGATGTTCGCCCATGCACAAGCCGGCGGGCCGATGTTGCGGGGATCCGCCCCTTTTCCTTTTGCAATCGCGGCGCTAGGCTTTGGCCGAAACGTGCGGGGACGGATATGGCATCGCAGCAGCGCCGGCCGGTGGTCGGCATCATCGGCAATGAAAGCGTACTCAACGAAACCTATCATGTGCAGGCGGCGGGGCTGATGAATTGCCATGCCGTGGCCGATGTGGCGGGCTGTCTGCCGCTGATCGTTCCGGCCGATCCGCGCGTGGTTTCGGTGGCCGAACTGCTTGAGTCCTGCGACGGGTTTCTGCTGACCGGCGGGCGTCCGAACGTTCACCCCAGCGAATATGGCGAGGAGGAAACGCCCGCCCATGGCGCCTTTGACCGCAACCGCGATGCGATCACCCTGCCGCTGGTGCGCGCCTGCGTCGAACGTGGCCAGCCCTTTCTGGGGATCTGCCGCGGGTTTCAAGAGGTGAACGTGGCGATGGGCGGCACGCTGCACCCGGAAATCCGCGATCTGCCCGGGCGGATGAACCACCGGATGCCACCCGACGGCACGATCGAGGAAAAATTCGCCCTGCGCCACGCGGTCAAGCTGGTGCCGGGCGGGGTCTTTGCCCGCCTTCTTGGCGCCGAAGAGGTGATGACCAACACGCTGCACGGTCAGGGCATTGCCCGCGCCGGAAGCCGGATCGTGATCGAGGGCACCGCGCCCGATGGCACGCCCGAGGCGATCCATGTCCGCGATGCGCCGGGCTTCACCCTCTCGGTCCAGTGGCACCCGGAATACAAGGCGGCGGCCGATCCGGTCTCGCGCCCGCTGTTCGAGGCTTTCGGCGCGGCGGCACGGGCCTGGGCCGCACGCAGCTAGGCACCGGCGATCGCCTTGGTCAGGGTCTGGTCCCGCCACGGCTGGTGTCGCCGCCGGTCTGTCGCGCGGGGCCTGCAGCACCTTGCGCCTGATTGGCCCGAGCAGCCACCCGGCCAGCCCTATCAACCGTATCAGGGAATTCAGGGCGCCGCCGAATGGCCCGGTCATGCACTGCGCGCAAGGGCAGGTGGTGGCGGGTCTGTGGCAGGCGTTTCAGCGGGCGCGCTGTCCAATGGGGCAGAGCGGGGCGCAATCTCGGTCTGGCGGGCATGGGGCGACGCGGCATCGCCGCCGATATCGTCCATCTTCAACGCCCGGCTGCCCCGGTTCTGGCCAAGGCGGCCCGTCCCAAGCGGTTGCCCCCCGGGACCTTGCAGGGCAATCCGGTCCAGCCGGGCATCGGGCAGCGGCAGGACCATTCCGGGTTCCAGCGCCATGGCCTGCGAGAGGGGCAGGCGGATGCGGGTGATCACCGCCTCGACCGCGACATCGGCACCCAGAACCGCGCCTGACAGTGCCGCTTGCCAGGCCTGCGCCGTTGCCGGGGTTTCGCCCGGCGCAGGGGCGGGGGCGGGTTTCGGCCCGCGACCTTCGGCGGGCAAGGCCAGCAGCAGCCGCCCTTGTCGCGCGCCTGCGGCAATGTCGAGATCGCAGATCAGCACGCGATACGGGATGTCATCGAGCAGCAGATCCAGCGGCCGCGCGTCTTCGAGGAACGAGGCATAGCGAAAGCCGGCGGTCCAGGTCAGATCGGGGGCCGTCGCCAGCGCAGTCTCCAGCGCGGCCAGCGCCCCGTCGATCAGCCCGGCCGACATGGCGGCATCGGTCCGGGTCGGGCGGCGGGGCAGCACCGGGCCGGCGATGACGCGGCCGATGGTCTGCGATTCGATCACCGAGGCCGTCAGTTCCGGCGACATCACCAGCAGCCCCAGCCCGTTCCCCGGCCCTTCCAGCACCGCGAGCAAGGCGCGTTCCGGCACCAGATCCAGCAGTTCAGCCAGCGAGCGCCGATCGTCCCGCAGGACCGGAACCGCCAGATCCAGCCCCACCATGTCGCGCGCGACACGGGCAAAGGCGGTGCGCCATGCCCGTGCCCCGGTTTCCCCGCCGCCGCGATCATCGCTGCGCACCGCGACCTTGCGCCTGAGAACGCTGTCTGCCGTCATCCCGAGCCTGCCTTTCAACAGCCCCAGTCTGACACCCCGAGGTTAGCGAATGGTTTACGCCGGCCCGCCGATCGGCAGCACCAGCGTGGCCGGGAACACCACCCGAAACGCCGCGCCGCCCTGTCCGGGCAGATAGGCGATGCTGCCGCCCAGATTTTGCATGATCTCGCGGCAGATCGCGAGGCCAAGGCCCGCCCCGCCTGCCTTGGCCGAATCCGTCAGCCGGGCGAACTTTTCAAAGATCAGCGCCTGCGAGGGTTTCGGAATTCCGCTGCCGTTGTCGATGAAATCGACCTGCACCTGATCGCCCTTGCGCCGCACGACGATGCGCAGCGCCGGCGCCTCGGCATCGCAGTATTTCCGGGCATTCGAGATGATGTTGATGAACACCTGCGTCAGGCGGTCGATGTCCGAGCTGACCGTCACCTGTTCCGCCTGACCGTCGCGGTGCAGGGCAAAGTCGCGTTCCGGGCGGGTCGATCCGGCGGCCTGCAAGGCGCGGTCCAGCATGTCGCGCAGGCTGGCCGTGCGCAGCGTCAGTTGCACCGTGCCGCTTTCCAGCACCGACAGATCCAGCAGATCATCCAGCAGCCGGGTCAGGCGGATCGCCTCGTCATGGATGATGCCGGCATAGCGGGCGCACAATTCGGGCGGGACATCCTCGTCCATCATGATCTCGGAAAACGCCCGGATCGAGGTCATGGGCGTGCGCAATTCGTGGCTGATCTGGCTCAGGAAGGCATCCTTTTGCACCGACAGCTGGGTCAGCTTGTCATTCGCCTCGCGCAGCTGGCGGGCGGTGCGGGTCAGCTCGTCCTGCTGGGCCTCGAGCCGGGCGGAATATTCCATGATCTGCGCGGTTTCGTTCGCCACCGCCATCAGATCCTCGACCGAGACCGAGGCACCGCCCGCGATCTGCGCAATCATCGCATGGGCCGCCGCCGCACCGATGGACCCCGACAGCCGCCGTTCCAGATCGTTCATGAAGGCGGGGGTGATGTCGGGCAGATAGCCATCCTTGCCCTGCGCCCTCGCATTGGCCTGAAAGAAGGCCAGCGCCACATCCTCGCCCAGGATGCGCTGGGCCATGACCAGCAGATCCTCGGGCTCGGCCTGACCGCGCGACCAGCCGGGGGCGGGGCCGGACTGGTCGAACGCCTGCACGAAGCGCGCGCCCTGAAGCCGCTCCATCGGGCTGGGAAAGGTCAGCAGCGATCCGCCGACGAACAGCAAGGTGTTGACCGCCAGCGACCAGAACAGCGCGTGCAGCAGCGGGTCCATGCCGGATATGCCGAACAGCGCCTCGGGGCGCAGCCAGCCAAGGCCGAAGAGACCACCCTCGAACACATGGGCGGCAATCACCGCACCCTGGCCAAAGGACGGCAGATAAAGGGTGTAAAGCCACAGCCCGAACCCGGTGCCCAGCCCCAGCATGGCGCCCGTGCGTGTCGCACCGCGCCAGAACAGCGCCCCCAGCATGGCCGGCAGGATTTGCGCGACGCCCACAAAGGCGATCAGCCCGGTCGCCGCCAGCGCGCCCGATCCGCCGGTCAGCGTGTAATAGCCATATCCCAGCGCCATCACCCCGGCGATGGACAGCCGCCGCGCCAGCAGCACAACGCGCCTCAGATCACCCGGCTCGGTCCCCTTGCGCTCGCCAAAGGCCAGGATCAGCGGCATGACGACATGGTTCGACACCATGGTCGCCAGCGCAATGGCCGCCACGATGACCATCGAGGTCGCCGAGGAAAACCCGCCCAGAAAGGCCAGCATCGCCAGCCCCCCCTGATCGAGCGCCAGCGGAAGCGTCAGCACGAACAGATCGGGGTTCGACCCGTCCGGCAGCACCTCCAGCCCGACCACGGCGATGGGCACGACGAACAGGCTCATGGCTGCCAGATACAGCGGAAAGGCCCAGCTGGCAGTGGACAGGTGCCGCTCGTCGGCGTTTTCGACCACCAGCACCTGAAACATGCGGGGCAGCGTCAGGATGGCGGCGGCCGACAGGAAGATCAGCCCGGCCCAGCGGCCCGGCACCAGCTCCCAGCCCGCCAGGCGCGATGCGTCGATCCGCGTCACGATATCGGCCGGGCCATCGGCCACGATCCAGACGACGAACACCCCGACCGCGACCAGCGCGACCAGCTTGACCACCGCCTCGACGGCGATGGCGGTGACCACGCCATGGTGCTGCTCGTTCGCATCCAGATTGCGGGTGCCGAACAGGATGGTGAACAGCGCCAGCCCCCCGGCCACCCACAGCGCCGTGGTATCGCGGTCGGGCAGGTGCCAGCCGTCCGGCGTGTCCGAGGCAAAGACCGAAAACGACAGCGCCACCGATTGCAGTTGCAGCGCGATATAGGGTGTCGCCGCCGTCACGCAGATCAGCGTGACCACCACGCCCAGCAGGCTCGACTTGCCATAGCGGCTGGAGATCAGATCCGCGATCGAGGTGACGCGCTGCGTCTTGGCGATCCGCACCAGCTTGCGCAGCACCACCCACCAGCCGATGAACACCAGCGTCGGGCCCAGGTAGATGGTGACGAATTCCAGCCCGGACCGCGCCGCATAGCCGACCGCACCATAAAAGGTCCATGCGGTGCAATAGACCGACAGCGACAGCGTATAGACCAGCGGTGAGCTGAGCCATGGCAGCGTGCCCGCCTCGGCCCGCCGGTCGGCCACAAAGGCGACGGTGAACAGAAAGGCCACATAGGCAAGACAGGCCAGGACCAGAAGGTTGAAGGGCACGGGCCTAGTCCTCGTCCGGTCCGCTGCCGGGCGTGTCCTCGTCCAGCCGGGTGGACAAAAGGCGCGTTGCCACGATCAGCCCCGCCCAGATGGCGAACACATAGATGCCGTCCCGCGCGGTCGACCGTGCGCCGTCCGGCTCTGGCGCCCACAGCATCGGCAGCAGCATCAGCACCGCCCCCAGCACCGGGACAAAGCGGGCGGCATCGCGCAGCCGCCGGCTGCGGTAGATCGGGGGCGCCACAAAGACCGGCTGGCGGGGCGGCTTCACGTCTGCCCCAGCAGCGCGCGGACCGAGGCCAGAACCTCGGCGTTGGAAAACGGCTTGGCCATGAAGCCGCTGGCCCCCGCCGCCTCGGCCAGTTCGCGGTCGCGCCCCTGGCCGCGCGCGGTCAGCATCAGCACCGGCAAGGCGGCGGTCGCAGGTTCTGCGCGCAGATCGCGCAGGATGTCATAGCCGTTGCGGCCGGGCAGCATGGCGTCAAGGATCAGCGCATCGGGCTGTTCCGCCCGCACCACATCCAGCGCATCGCGCCCCTGATGGTGGCACGAGACGCGGAACCCGTCGCGGGTCAGGATGAAGCGGATCGCCTCGGAAATGTTCGGCTCGTCCTCGATGAGGAGTACGTGCTTGCCCATCCGTCGGCCTCCCCTCCGTGCGGTGTGCGCCTTGCGACTATTGCCGCAAATCACGAAGCTGTCAAAACCCTGTCATGGGTCCGATACCTGCGACAGCAGGGCCAGCGCCTCGGCATGGACGGCGGCATTGGCGGCCGCGATGACCCGCCCGCCATTGTGCGCAGGGCGCCCCTTCCAGTCGGTCACGATGCCGCCTGCCGCCTCGATCACGGCGATGGGGGCCACGATGTCATAGGACTGAAGCCCGGCCTCGACCACAAGGTCGATCTGGCCGGCGGCGACCAGCCCATAGGCGTAGCAATCCATGCCATAGCGCACCAGCTTGCAGCGCCGGGCCAGGCGGTGAAAGGCGGTGCCTTCCTCGGGGGTGCCGACCTCGGGGAAGGTGGTGAAGATGATCGCCTCGGCCAGGGGACGCGGCGCGCGGGTGCGCAAGGGGGCTGCGCCTTGCGGCCCGCTCAGCCGCGCAACGCCGGGGGCACCGATGAACCGCTCGCCGATATAGGGTTGGTCGATGATGCCAAGGACGGGGCCATCGGCATCGGTCAGCCCGATCAGAACGCCCCAGGTCGGGGTGCCCGACAGATAGGCGCGGGTGCCGTCGATCGGGTCCAGAACCCAGGTCAACCCGCTGGTTCCCTGATGCTGCCCGCGTTCTTCACCCAGAATGCCATCTTCGGGGCGCAGCTCGGCCAGCAGGGCGCGCATCGCATCCTCGGCGGCGCGGTCGGCCACCGTGACCGGATCGAAGCGGTCGGCTTCCTTGCTGTCGGCCGTCAGATCGCCGCGCCGGAAATGTTCCAGCGTCACGCGCCGCGCCGCATCGGCCAGGGTCTCGGCCACCGCGACCAGTCGGGCGTCCAGGGCGGGGTCGCGTCGGGTCGTCATTACAGCCTCCGGTCAACGCACTGACCCGCCGCGGCTAGCGCGACGGGTCAGTGCGGTCAAGCCCGATGCTCAGGCGGCCGAAGTGTCGGACAGCACGCGCGCCAGATCGAACAGGCGGCGGCGCTGGGCTTCAGGGATGCTGTAGTAGGCGCGGATCAGCTCCATCGCCTCCTTGTCCCCCATCAGATCGCCTGCTGGCCGTGCAGTATCTGCCGCGTCAAGCCCGTCAAAGAAGAAGCTGATCGGCACTTCCATCTCGCGGGCGATGTCGTAAAGCCGCGAGGCGCTGACCCGGTTCATGCCGGTTTCGTATTTTTGGATTTGTTGAAACTTGATGCCCACGCGGTCCGCAAGTTGTTGTTGCGTCATCCCCACCATCCAGCGGCGGTGACGAATGCGTTTACCGACATGTGCGTCTACAGGATGCTTCATGAAACTCTCCCTTCCCAGTCCTCGTTACGCGCGGGGCTCACACATGCCCCTTGAGCTAGTTCTTTCATATTTTTGTCGCTCTGCAAGAAATCTGATCGCGCTACCGCCGCAAAAGTAGCAAAATCTGAATTTGTCCTGAACGCACTGTCTCTCAGGTGTTATCTTTTGAGCGATCCACCCGCCGCAAGTTGAAATTGTGTTTGCATTTCGCGAATCCTGTGCGCATTTTGCGAAGGCTCAACCCCTGCAGACTTCGCGTTCTGCAAGTGCTGGTCATGCCTGCCTGCAACCGCTACCGTTCGCATGACGGAAAAAAGGGGAAGATTCTCATGCGCGCGTATCGTATCCGGGCCTTTGGGGGCGATGCCGGACTTGCCGAGGTGGACCGGCCAGCCCCGGGACCGGGCGAGGTCTTGCTGCGGATCGCGGCCTGCGGGCTCAACTTTGCCGACCTGCTCATGCTCAAGGGCGAATATCAGGAACGGCCCGAGCCGCCCTTTACCCTGGGGATGGAGGTGGCGGGCACGGTCGAGGAGACCGGCGAAGGTGTGACGGGGCTGATGCCGGGCGATCGTGTGGCAGTGTTTGCCGGGCAGGGCGGGCTGGCCGAATGGGGCGTCTTTGCCGCCGATCGCTGTGTCAGGCTGCCCGATGCCATGCCGTTCGATCATGCGGCGGCCTTCCTGATCGCCTATGGCACCTCGCATCTGGCGCTGGGGCACCGGGCCCGCCTGCAACCGGGCGAGACGCTGCTGGTCACCGGCGCGGCCGGCGGGGTCGGGCTGACAGCGGTCGAGATCGGCAAGGCCATGGGCGCGCGCGTCATTGCCTGTGCCCGCGGGGCGGACAAGCTGGCGGTCGCTCAGGCCGCTGGCGCCGATCATCTGATCGACAGCGAAACCGCCGATCTGCGCCGCGAGGTCAAGGCGCTTGGCGGGGCCGATGTGGTCTATGATGCGGTCGGGGGCGATGGCTTCATGGCGGCCCTGCGCGCCACCAACCCCGAGGGACGGCTGATCCCCATCGGCTTTGCAGGCGGCGGCGTGCCGCAGATCCCGGCCAACCTTTTGCTGGTCAAGAACCTGACGGTGCTGGGGGTCTACTGGGGCGGCTACATGGCGTTCAAACCGGCCATCGTGACCCAGAGCATCGCCGAGCTGATGGCCATGTATGCTGCCGGCAAGCTGAGGCCGCATGTCAGCCATGCGCTGCCGCTGGAACAGGCCGATGTGGCGCTGGAACTGCTGCGCAGCCGCAAATCCACCGGCAAGGTCGTCGTGACGATGTAACCCGCGCCTTCGGCGCGCTGCTGCCCGCCGGGGCTGGCAGCAGCGCGTCACGCGGGCCCCGTCGATCCATAATCCCTGGGGGGGCGACGGTTGGTGCGGTAACCCGCGCGGCCTGATACAGGCTGCGCCCAGCTGCCCTCAGCCCGCCGCATATTCCTGACGTATCATGGTTGCCAGTGCGCCCGCCGCATCGCCATGGCCGGTTTCCGCCACATACAGGTTGACCTGTGTGTGCCCCAGATCGGGCAGGGTGCCACCATGGGGCACACGCTGGATCTCGCGCGGCTCGGCGCCTTCGACCAGCACATGCAGCGCCAGATCGGCCGAGAGCGATGCCTCGATCGACCGGGTGGTCTCGGATTCCGCCGCCATCACCCAGGGGATCCCGGCCGCGTCCAGCGCGGTCTGCACCCGCACCCGAAAGATGCAGTTGTATTCGAACGCCAGCGGCAGCGGGCGCTGTTTCCAGGCATGGCCCCCCGGCGCCCCCACCCAGATCAGCGGGATCGACCGCAACGTCTCGCCCCCCTTGTCGGCCACGTCCTCGGTGGTCAGGATCACGTCGCATTCGCCCTGATCGAACAGCCGTTTCAGCCGCCGGGTATAGGACGACACCAGCGTGACGCGCATCTTGGGATAATCTTGCGAAAAGCGCCGCAGCACGCGCGGGATCGCCGGATAGACGATGTCCGAAGGCACGCCCAGCACCACCTCGCCCTCGAAGGTCTGGCCGGTCAGGCGGGCCAGCGCCTCATCGTTGAGGTTCAGCATCCGCCGCGCATAGCCCAGCAGCTGCTCGCCCGCGGCGGTCAGGGCAACGCCCCGCCCGGCGCGGTCCATCAGATCGACGCCCAACGCCTCTTCCAGCCGCTTGAGCTGCATCGAGACGGCCGATTGCGTCAGGTTCAGAAAGCCCGCCGCACGGGTCACGCCGCCTGAATCGGCAACGGCCACGAAGCTGCGCAGAGAGGTCAGGTCGAGTTGGCGCGGCATATCACAGTTCCTGATGTAATGGTTCAAAACCATTCATTTCCATAATGAACAGCAATCAGGCAAAAGGATCAAGACATTTGATGATCCGGCGACTCGGATCACGCACCCTGAAAGGACGACCCCCATGTTCGCCTCGCTCCATACCTCGATCTTCGCGCTGCGCCGCGTGGAACGGCGTGGCGCCCGCAGCCTTGCCACCCGCCTGCGCGCCGCCTTTGCGCTGGCTGCCCAACGCCGCCAGCTGGCCGCGCTGGACGATGCCCTGCTGGCCGATATTGGCCTGACCCGCGAGGAGGCGATCACCGAAGCCTCGCGCCGTGCCTGGGACGTGCCGCGCCACTGGTTGGCCTGATCGCATTCTGTTGATCGGAATGCGCGGGAAGTTCTTGAAAACCCGAGGTTCCACCCCGATATTGACGGCAGACGCCTGTGTGATCCTGCACAGGCGGCTTTCGCCATGCATGACGGAGGCTGACCAATGGCAGACTATCAGACGATCCGCGCGGGATCTGTCGGCGCACAGAGCGTTCGGATCGACGAGGGCCTGAAGGCCCATATGAACAAGGTCTACGGGCTGATGTCCGTGGCCATGCTGCTGACTGCGGGGGCCGCCTGGGCCATCGCCGGTCTGGCGGTGGGCCCGGACGGGGCGCTGACCCAGCTGGGCTATGCGATCTATGCCTCGCCCCTGAAGTGGGTGATCATGTTCGCGCCGCTGCTGGTGGTCTTCGGCTTCAGCGCGCTCATCAACCGCATGTCGGCGGCCACAGCGCAGCTGGTGTTCTACGGCTATGCCGTGCTGATGGGGCTGTCCCTGTCGTCGATCTTCCTGGTCTATACCGGAGCCTCGATCGCGCAGACCTTCCTGGTGACGGCCATCGCCTTTGCGGGCCTGTCGCTCTATGGCTACACCACCAAGCGTGACCTGTCGGGGTTCGGCACCTTCCTGATGATGGGCCTGATCGGCCTGATCGTCGCCTCGATCGTGAACATCTTCATCGCCTCGTCGGCGCTGCAGTTCGCGATTTCGGTGATCGGCGTGCTGATCTTTGCCGGCCTGACCGCCTATGACACCCAGTCGATCAAGACCGATTACATCGCCCATGCCCAGCATGGCGACAGCGAATGGCTGGGCAAGTCGGCGATCATGGGCGCGCTGCGGCTCTACCTCGACTTCCTCAACATGTTCATGTTCCTGCTGCAATTCCTGGGCAACCGCGAATAAGCTGCCAGGGCAGGGCGTTACGGGGGCCGGTGCGGAAACGCGCCGGCCCTTTGCTTATGGCTGCCGATCGCGGGCAAGGTCGGCACGCAGACCATCTGCCTGGGTCTCGTTTCGCCTTGAAGAAAATATCCTCGGGGGTGAATGGCCGGAACGGCCAGAGGGGGCCGAGGCCCCCTTTTCTGCGTCGACGTCTGTGCAACGTGGCGGGTGAAAGAAGGGGGGCCTTCTGCCCCCCGGCCCGGCAAGCCGGTCCTCCCCCCGAGGATATTTTCTTCAAGGCGAAAGGCAAGGAGCGGGTGTGCGCGGAGCTTGTGGGGGCGCGGCGGGTCAGTCTTCGCGGATCGTATAGTCGCGGCGGATGCCTGCGGTTGCCTCGGCCCAGGCGCTGCGGGCCGCGCGGGTCTGATGCGCGTTGAGCGCGGGGCGGTCGGTAAAGGTTTCCTCCACCCGCCAGATCAAAGGATCGTCGGTCGGCGTGACCTGAAACGACAGGCAGCCGGGCTCGGCGCGCGTCAGGGCAACATGGTCAGGCAGATGGGCACGGACGCGGGCGGCTTCCTCGGCCGTTGTGCACACAAGGAAGCCGCTCAGCGTGATCATTCCAGCTCGATCGTGCCCGGCGGTTTCGAGGTGACGTCGTAGAACACCCGGTTCACGCCTTTGACCTCGTTGATGATCCGCGTGGCGGTTTCGCCCAGGAAGTCATGGGTAAAGGGGTAGTAATCGGCGGTCATCCCGTCGACCGAGGTCACGGCGCGCAGGCCGACGGCGTAATCGTAGGTCCGCCCGTCGCCCATCACGCCCACCGTGCGCATCGGCAGGATGGCGGCAAAGGCCTGCCAGATTTCGTCATAGAGGCCATGCTTGCGGATCTGGTCGATATAGACCGCATCGGCGCGGCGCAGGATCTCCAGCTTTTCGCGGGTGATCTCGCCGGGGCAGCGGATGGCCAGGCCCGGGCCGGGGAAGGGGTGGCGGCGGATGAACTTTTCCGGCAGGCCAAGCTCTCGGCCCAAGGCGCGCACCTCGTCCTTGAAGAGCTCGCGCAGGGGTTCCACCAGCTTCATGCCCATCTTTTCGGGCAGGCCGCCGACATTGTGGTGCGACTTGATGGTGACCGAAGGGCCACCCGAGAAGGACACCGATTCGATCACATCGGGATACAGCGTGCCCTGGGCCAGGAATTCCGCACCGTCGATTTCGTTGGCGTATTTCTGGAACACGTCGATGAACAGCCGGCCGATGGTCTTGCGCTTGACCTCGGGGTCCGACACGCCCTCGAGCGCGCCAAGGAACAGGTCGGATTCGTCGGCATGGATCAACGGCAGATTATAGGCCTCGCGGAACATCGACACGACTTCCTGGGCCTCGTTCAGGCGCAGAAGGCCGTGATCGACGAAAACGCAGGTCAGCTGCTCGCCGATCGCCTCGTGGATCAGGATGGCGGCGACGGAACTGTCGACACCGCCGGACAGGGCGCAGATGACCTTCTTGTCGCCCACCTGCGCGCGGATCTTGGCAATCGCATCCTCGCGGTAGCTGGCCATCGTCCAGTCGCCGGTAAAGCCGGCCAGTTTCACGAAATTCTCGTAGAGTTTCGCGCCCTTGGGGGTGTGATGCACCTCGGGGTGGAACTGCACGGCATAGAAGTTGCGCGCCACATCGGCGGTGATGGCGAAGGGCGCATTGGGCGAGGTGCCATAGACAGTAAAGCCCGGCGCGATCTTTGATACGTGATCCCCGTGGCTCATCCAGACCTGCTCGCGCCCCTGATCGAACCAGCCGTTCAGGATGGGCAGATCGCCATTGGCCGGGGTCACGAAGGCGCGGCCGAATTCGGCGGTGCCATGGCCCGATTCCACGAGGCCCCCCAGCTGGGTCATCATGGTCTGCTGGCCATAGCAGATCCCGAGGACGGGCACGCCAAAGGTCCACAGGCTTTCGGGTGCGCGGGGGCTGCCGGGGCGGGTCACGCTGTCGGGGCCGCCCGACAGGATCACGGCCTTGGGCGCGAAGTCGCGCAGGAAGGCATCATCCACCCGGTTGTAGGGATGGATTTCGCAATAGACGTTGAGTTCCCGCAAGCGCCGCGCAATCAGCTGCGTCACTTGCGATCCGAAGTCGATGATGAGGAGGCGCTGGTGCTGGGTCATGCGCCCGCGTAGCCCCTGCCACGCAAAATCGCAAGGGGGTGCGACGCGCTAGAGCCGCGTCAGGATCACCCCGCCGACGATCAGGGCGGCGGCAAGCGCCTTGTTGGGCGTCATCCGCTCGCCAAAGATCAGCCAGCCGATGAGCACGGCGAAGAGGATCGAGGTCTCGCGCAGCGCCGCGACCAGGGCGATGGGGGCGACCGTCATGGCCCAGACCGAAATCGCATAGGCCCCATACGAGGCGACCGAGGCGGCGGCCCCTGTGGTCCAGGCCCGTGCCCCGCCGCCCAGCACCCCGCGCCCCTTCAGCGCCACCATGCCGACCGCGAACAGGATGCCGTCGACCACATAGATCCAGCCGACATAGGCGATGGCATCGCCCGACACCCGCGCGCCCATGCCGTCGATCAGCGTATAGCTGGCCGTGGCCATGGCCGAGCCAAAGGCAAAGGGCAGCAGCCGGCGCGATTCGCCATCGGTAAAGACGCCCCGCGCCATGGTCAGGATGCCAAGCCCCAGCACCGCGATGCCGACATATTCGATGGGCCTCACCGCATCGGCCAGCAGGAAGAGCCCTGCGATGGCCGCCATCATGGGCGCGGCCCCGCGCGCGATGGGATAGACGCGGCTCAGGTCGCCAACCTCGTAGGCATGGGCCAGAAAGAACTTGTAGCCGAAATGCGCGCAACCGGCGGCCAGCACCCAGGGGATCACCTCGACCGGGGGCAGCGGGCGCATCAGCACGACCGAAAGCCCCATGGGAATTTCCATCACCGACAGGATCACCATGGCCCCGATGCGCGACGTGCCGATGCGGATCAGCGCATTCCACAGCGCATGAAGAAAGGCCGCGCCCAGCACGGCCAGCAGCACAGCGACGCTCATGGGGTGTTACCTGCCTGTTACGTTCCCGTTACAGGGGCTAGACCCTGGCGCGGGCGCGGGCAAGGGGGCGGGCTGCCAACGATGCGACGACGCGAATGGGGTGTTGCCTGCCTGTTGCGATCCGGGGGTGCGTGTCAGGTCGGACAGGCCGTCAGGGGCTGCGGGGAAAACGGCCTGCGCTATCCGTCCCATCCGCTTTCATCACCTTGCCGAAAATACCCCACGGGGAGGTCTGGAGGGGTGTGAAACCCCTCCAGCGCCGGTCAACGGCGCCGCGCCTGTATCAGCCCCCGACCCGGCGCCCGGCAATATAGGTCGCGGCAATCGCCCGGTCATCGCCCATCATGATGGTCGGGAACAGCGCCTGCCACAGATCTTCGGCGCGGCTGGTTGCCTGCGCGATGGCGGGGGTGGACTCCAGGTCGATCACCACCAGATCGGCCTCCATCCCCGGGGCGATAGTGCCGATGCGGTCGTCCATGCGCAGCGATTGCGCGGACCCTTGGGTGGCCAGCCACCATAGCTCGGCCGGATGCAGGGCGCGGCCTTTCAGCTGCCCGACCTCATAGGCCGCCGCCATGGTGCGCAGCATGGAAAACGACGACCCGCCCCCGGTGTCGGTGGCCAGCCCGATCCGGTGGCCCGCCGCCTTCAGCCCGCCCATGTCGAAGAGCCCCGAGCCGATGAAGGTGTTCGAGGTCGGGCAGTGGATCAGGCTGCAATCCATGTCCAGCAGCTTTGCCCGCTCGCGGTCCTCCAGCCAGATGGCATGGCCAAAGACCGCGCCAGGGCCGACCAGACCAAAGCGTTCATAAGTGTCCAGATAGTCGCGGTCGGTGGGGTAAAGGCCCTTGACCCAGGCGATCTCGTCGGTCTGCTCGCTCAGGTGGGTCTGCATCAGGCAATCGGGGTTCGCGGCCCATAGCGCCCCCAGCGCCTCGAGCTGTTCAGGGGTCGAGGTGGGCGAGAACCGCGGCGTGATCACATAGGACAGCCGGTCGAGCTGATGCCATTTGGCGATCAGCCGGGCCGAGTCGTCATGGGCCGAGCGGGCGGTATCGCGCAGCCCTTCGGGCGCCGTGTCGCGGTCCATGCAGGTCTTGCCCGCCAGCACCCGCAGCCCGCGCGCCTGCGCCTGCTCAAAGAACGCATCCACGCTGGCGGGGTGGATGGTGCAATAGCTGCACACGGTCGTCGTGCCGTTCGCCAGTGTCAGATCGAAATAGCGGCTGGCAATCGCAGCGGCATAGGCCGGATCGGCAAAGCGCATTTCCTCGGGAAAGGTATAAAGGTTCAGCCAGTCGATCAGCCGCTTGCCCCAGCTGGCGATGATGGCGGTCTGCGGATAGTGGACATGGGCGTCGATGAACCCGGCCGAAATGAGGTTCCGCCCGTGGCTGATGACGGGCACCTGCGGATGGGCCGCGCGCAGCCGGGCGGCCGGGCCGACCGCGCGGATCACGCCGCCCTCGACCAGCACCGCGCCATCGGTTTCGATCCGCGCCGCCGCGATCCCTTCGGCAAAGGGGTCTGCGGCAAAGCTCAGCACCTGTCCGGTCAGCAGTTGGGCCACGCAATTCTCCATCCAAGCAAGACGCGCCAGCCTAACCCCAATCGCGGCGCGGGTAAATTTCCCCGTTGCCCCTGTTTTCCCGAAACACCTTCGGGTAAGGTCGCCGCAATCCCGGCGAACAAGGAGGCGCGACATGTCGGACGATCCCGAAAGCCCGCGCGCCGCCCCCCCGCAAGAGGTGGTCGATGCTGTCCGCGAGGCGGTCGAGGCCGGGGATTCCGCCCTTCTTGTCGATCTGCTCGAGCCGCTTCACGCCGCTGACATCGCGGACATTCTGGAACAGATCCGCTCGGGCGAGCGGGCGGCCCTGCTCAAGCTGTGGGGCCGCGAGATCGACGGCGAGATCCTGTCGGAAATCGACGAGTCGATCCGCGAGGAGGTCATCGAGAGCCTGGCCCCCGAGGTTCTGGCCGAGGCGGTGCGCGAGCTTGATTCCGACGATGTGGTCGACATTCTGGAAGACCTCGAGGAACCGGCGCAGGAACGCATTCTGGATGCGCTGGACCGCGACGACCGGGCGGCGGTCGAACAGTCGCTGTCCTATCCGGAATATTCCGCCGGCCGTCTGATGCAGCGCGAGGTGGTCTCGGCCCCGCTGCACTGGACGGTGGGCGAGGCCATCGACTTCCTGCGCGGCGAGGACTGGCTGCCCGACCAGTTCTATCATGTGATCCTGGTCGATCCGCGCATGAAGCCGGCAGGCTATGTCACGCTGGGCCGCATCCTGTCGGCGCGTCGCGAGGTGAAGCTGTCCGAGATCGCCGAGGACAGTTTCCGCACCATCGCCGCCACCGAGGCCGAGGCGGATGTGGCCTATATCTTCACCCAGTATCACCTGATCACCCTGCCGGTGGTCGATGAAGGCGGGCGGCTGGCCGGGGTGATCACCATCGACGACGCCATGTCGGTGCTGGACGAGGAGCACGAGGAAGACATGCTGCGCATGGCCGGCGTGGGCGAGGAAAGCTCGCTTTCGGACGGCGTGTGGGAAACCGTGCGCCAGCGCTTTCCCTGGCTGGCGGTCAATCTGGTCACGGCTAACGTGGCCGCCATGGTGATCGGGCTGTTCGAACATACCATCGTGATGATCGTCGCGCTGGCGGCGCTGATGCCGATTGTCGCCTCGATGGGCGGGAATGCGGGGACCCAATCGCTGACCGTCGCGGTGCGGGCGCTGGCGACGCGCGATCTGACATCCTCGAACGCGACGCGGGTGATCTGGCGGGAACTGACGGTAGGCCTGTTGAACGGGCTGGGTTTTGCGCTGGTGATGGGGCTGGTCGCCTGGGCGTTCTATGGGCGCGATGTGCTGCTGGGGGCGGTGATCGGGGCGGCGATCATCGTCAACCTGACCATTGCGGCGCTGTCCGGGGTTCTGGTGCCGCTTTTGCTGCACCGGCTGAAGCTGGATCCGGCGCTGGCCTCGGGCACCTTTGTCACGACGATGACCGATGTGGTCGGCTTCTTTGCCTTTCTGGGGCTGGCCACGGTGGTGCTGCTGTGAACGCTGTCGTTGAAAAATCCGCGCTGCGCGAGGCGGCATTTGCCGCCCGCGCGCTTGCCCATGCCACCGGGCAGGGCAGGGCGACCGATCACCTGCTGGCGGCCCTCGCCCCACATCGTGGCAAGGTGCTGGCCGGCTATATGCCGATGCGGTCGGAAATCGACCCTTTGCCCGCCATGGCGGCCTGGGATGGTCCGGTCTGCGTGCCGGTGGTCATCGCGCGGGGCCAGCCCTTGCGGTTTCGCGCCTGGACGCCCGGCAGCCGGATGGTCGAGGGCGCGTTCGGCGCGCTGATCCCCGAAAGCGGCGACTGGCTGGTGCCGCAGGTGCTGATCGTGCCGCTGGTCGCCTTTGATGCAAGGGGCTTCCGGCTGGGCTATGGCGGGGGGTTCTATGACCGCACGCTGGAAGGGCTGCGCGCCACCGGCCCGGTGCCTGCGATCGGCTTTGCCTTTGCCGCCCAACAGGTCGATGCCGTGCCGATCGAGCCCACCGACCAGCCGCTTGACCTGATCGTGACCGAGGCCGGCGTGCTGCGGCCCGGGCCCGCCAAATCCTTGCCCGAACCTGCTGCTGGCCCCTGCCGTTCTTGACAGGATGGGGGGCGGGGCGCATATCCCCCTTAACCCCGGAGATTGCTGCCATGTTCATCCAGACCGAAACCACCCCGAACCCCGCCACGCTGAAATTCCTGCCTGGTCAGGACGTGATGGCCGTGGGCACTGCCGATTTCCCGTCGGCCGATGCTGCGGCGCAATCGCCCCTTGCACGGCGGATCTTTGCCGTTGGCGGCGTGACCGGCGTGTTCCTTGGCAATGATTTCGTCACCGTGACCAAAGGGGCCGACGCGGCCTGGGAACATGTCAAGCCCGCGATCCTTGGCGCGATCATGGAACATTTCCAGTCCGGCCTGCCGGCGATCGAGGGCGAGGCCGAGGCCGCCCATGCCATCCACGAAGGCGAGGATGGCGAGATCGTCAAGCAGATCAAGGAGCTGCTGGACACCCGCGTGCGTCCTGCCGTGGCGCAAGATGGCGGCGACATCACCTTTCACGGCTTCGACCGCGGTGTCGTTTATCTGCACATGAAGGGCGCCTGCGCCGGGTGCCCCTCGTCGACCCTGACGCTGAAGATGGGGATCGAGAACCTGCTGCGCCACTATATCCCGGAAGTGACCGAGGTTCGCCCGGTCGCTGCCTGACCCATGGCACGATCGTATCTGGCCTTCGACACATCGGCCGCGCATTGCGCGGCCGCTTTCGTGCAGGATGGGGCGGTGGTCCTGGCGCGGACCGAACCCATGCAGCGCGGGCAGGCGGAACGGCTGATGCCGTTCCTGGCAGAGCTGCTGGCCGGGGCCGGGGCAGGCTGGAGCGATCTGGCGGGGCTTGCTGTCGGGATCGGGCCGGGCAATTTCACCGGCGTGCGGATCGCGGTCGCCGCCGCGCGCGGGCTGGCGCTGGGGCTGGGGGTGCCGGCGATCGGCATCTCGACCTTCGAGTTGCTGCTGGACCCGCAGTCGGGGGCCGATCTGCTGATCACCCTCCCCGCCCCGCGCGATCAGATCTATGCACAGCGCTTTCGGGCCGGGGCAGCCGTGGGCACCCCCTGGTTGATCGACCTGGCCGAGGTGCCGGCCGATCTGGCCGCGGCGCCGCCTGCGGTGGTGCGCGGGCACCGGGCGGGCGAGCTGGCCGATGTGCTGCGGGCACGGGCCGAAATCGTCGCCATTGACGATTACGCCCGCGCGCTGGGGCGGCGCGCGGCATGGCGGTTCGGCCAGCCGCTGGATGGCACGCGCCCCGCGCCGCTCTATGTCCGCCCGCCCGATGCGGCCCCCCCGGCCGATCCGCCCCCGGTGATCCTTGATGCCTGAGACGGATCGTCTGGCGGCGATCCATGCGGCCAGCTTCACCAACCCGCGCCCGTGGTCAGCCCAGGAGATGGCCAGCCTGCTGGCCATGCCCGGCAGCTTTCTGGCCGAGCGGCCGGGCGGCTTCGTGATGGGCCGCGCGGTGCTGGACGAGGCCGAATTGCTGACCATCGCCGTTGCCCCCGATCTGCGGCGGATGGGCACCGGCGCCGCGCTTCTGGCCGCGTTCGAGGCCGAGGCGCAGGCGCGCGGCGCGGCGCGGGCCTTTCTGGAGGTCGCGGCCGACAATGCCGCCGCCATCGCGCTTTATACCCGTGCCGGATGGCGCCCTTGCGGGCGGCGCAAGGGCTATTACCGGGATGGTCCGGGCGGGGCTGTGGATGCCCTGCTGCTGGAACGCACATTTGCGCAACCAATGGCTTAGCATCGGCATCTGTTGCGCCGCACCGCCGCAAGGCGCGCCAGATTCCTGTTGACCGCCGCAGCCGCCTGCGGCTTGATGAGGCCTGATCCGCCAGAGATCGGACCGCCGAAAGGGCAGGCCCAACGCCCGCGGCCATAACCGGGAGATTCCGAATGACCCTTATGCACAAATTCCTTGGCGCGACTGCTGCGCTGGCGCTGTCGGCGGGCGTGGCTGCGGCCGAACCCGCGCTGATCTATGATCTGGGCGGCAAGTTCGACAAATCCTTCAACGAGGCTGCCTTCAACGGCGCCCAGAAGTGGGTCAAGGAAGCCGGCGCCACCTACAAGGAACTGGAAATGCAATCCGCCGCCCAGCGGGTGCAGTTTGCGCGCCGCATGGCGGAATCGGGTGCCAACCCGATCGTGGTGATGGGCTTCCAGAACGAGGAAACGCTCAAGGAAGTGGCGCCGGATTACCCGGATACCTCGTTCGTGCTGATTGACGCGGTGGTCGATCTGCCGAACGTGCGCTCGGTGATCTTTGCCGAACAGGAAGGCAGCTATCTGGTCGGCATGCTGGGCGCGATGGCGTCGAAGTCGGGCACCATCAGCTTTGTCGGCGGCATGGACATTCCGCTGATCACCGCCTTTGCCTGCGGCTATGCCCAGGGCGCCAAGGCCGTGAACCCGGATGCGAAAGTCATCGTGAACTACACCGGCGATACCCCGGCAGCCTGGAACGACCCGGTCAAGGGCGGCGAGATCGCCAAGGCGCAGATGAGCCAGGGCTCGGACGTGATCTTTGCAGCCGCGGGCGGCACGGGCCTTGGTGTGCTGCAGGCGGCGGCGGATGGCGGCGTTCTGTCGATCGGCGTCGATTCGAACCAGAACCACCTGCACCCGGGCAAGGTTCTGACCTCGATGCTGAAGCTGGTCGACAATGCGGTCTATCAGGCGTTCAAGGATGGCCCCGGCCTCAAGCCCGGCGTGGTCAAGATGGATCTGGCCGCTGGCGGCGTCGGCTATGCGCTGGACGACAACAACAAGGATCTGATCTCTGACGACATGAAGGCCAAGGTCGAGGCGGCCAAGGCCGACATCATCGCCGGCAAGATCATGGTGCACGATTACCGCACCGACAGCACCTGCCCGGCCTTCTGATCCGACGATGGTCACGGGAACGCATACGGGGCGGCAGGCAACTGCCGCCTCGGTTTCGCCTTATGCGATCGAGCTGCGCGGCATTTCCAAGGCCTTTGGCCCCGTGCAGGCCAACAAGGACATCTCGATCCGCGTCAGGCGCGGAACGATCCACGGCATCATCGGCGAGAACGGGGCAGGAAAATCGACGCTGATGTCGATTCTCTATGGCTTCTACAAGGCCGATGCCGGCGAAATCCTGATCGGCGGCCAGCCGACCGCCATTCCCGACAGCCAGGCCGCGATCCGCGCCGGCATCGGCATGGTGTTCCAGCATTTCAAGCTGGTGCCGAACTTCACCGTGCTGGAAAACGTCATCCTTGGCGCCGAAGAGGGCCGCCTGCTGCGCCCCTCGCTGGGCAAGGCGCGCGGCGTGCTGAAACAGCTGGCACAGGATTACGAGCTTGAGGTCGATCCCGATGCGGTGGTCGAGGATCTGTCGGTCGGCCACCAGCAGCGGGTGGAAATCCTCAAGGCGCTGTATCGTCAGGCCGACATCCTGATCCTGGATGAGCCCACCGGCGTTCTGACCCCGGCCGAGGCCGACCATCTGTTCCGCATCCTGCGGGGCTTGCGCGATCAGGGCAAGACGGTGATCCTGATCACCCACAAGCTGCGCGAGATCATGGAGATCACCGACGAGGTCAGCGTGATGCGCCGCGGCACCATGGTGGCCACCGTCGACACATCCGCCACCAACCCCGAGGCGCTGGCCGAGCTGATGGTGGGGCGCAAGGTGCTGTTGCGGGTCGACAAGGTGCCCGCAACCCCCGGCGCCCCGGTGCTCGAGGTCGAGAACCTGTCCGTCACCGACAGTGCGGGGGTGCAGCGGCTCAAGGGCATCTCGCTGACCGTGCGGGCCGGGGAAATCCTTGGCATTGCGGGTGTTGCGGGCAACGGGCAGACGGAACTCCTGCAGGTGCTGGGCGGCACGCAGCGCGGCACCGGCCGCGTTCGGCTGAACGGGCGCGATCTGCCGCTGTCCGGCGCAGGCTGTGACGGTCAGTCGCGCCGCGCCTCGGGCATTGCGCATGTCCCCGAGGACCGGCACGAGGAGGGGCTGATCCTCGATTTCTCCGCCTGGGAAAACGTCGCCTTTGGCTATCACAACGCCCCGGAATACCAGAAGAATGCGTTGATGATGGACAATGACGCGCTGCGCCGCGACACTGAGGCCAAGATCGCCCGGTTCGACGTGCGCCCGGCCAATTGCTGGCTGCCGGCCAAGTCGTTCTCGGGGGGCAATCAGCAAAAGATCGTCGTCGCGCGCGAGATTGAGCGCAACCCCGATCTGCTGCTGGTCGGCCAGCCGACCCGAGGGGTCGATATCGGTGCCATCGAGTTCATCCACCAGCAGATCGTCGCGCTGCGCGATGCGGGCAAGGCGGTGCTGCTGGTTTCGGTCGAGCTGGACGAGATTCTGGGCCTTTCGGACCGCGTGGCGGTCATGTTTGACGGCCGCATCATGGGCGAGCGTCCGGCGGATGAAACCGACGAGCGCGAACTTGGCCTGATGATGGCCGGGATGGGGGGCACGCAATGACCCGGATGCCACCATGGGCCGATGCGGTGATCGTGCCGCTGATCTCGCTGCTGATCGCATTCCTGGTCTCGGGTCTGGTGATCCTGGCCATCGGCGAGGATCCGGTGCGCGCCATGACCGTGATGGTCAAGGGCGCGCTGGGGTCCAGCTATGGCTGGGGCCATACGCTGTATTATGCCACCAACTTCGTCTTTACCGGGCTTGCGGTGGCGATCGCCTTTCATGCCGGGTTCTTCAACATCGGCGGCGAAGGTCAGGCCCTGCTGGGCGGGCTTGGCGTGGCGCTGGTGCTGCTGTTCATCCCGTGGCCGCACTGGTCGCTGGCGCTGATCGGCGCGACGGCGGGGGCGGCGGTGTTCGGCGCGGCCTGGGCGGCGATTCCGGCATGGCTGCGGGCCAAGCGCGGCAGCCATGAAGTGATCACCACGATCATGTTCAACTTCATCGCCTCGTCGCTGCTGGTCTATATCCTGGTCCATGTGCTGCGCCCGCAAGGCTCGCAGGACCCTGCCTCGCCGCGCTTTCCGGCCGAGGTCAAGCTGCCCCGGCTGGGCGCGCTGATGGACAGCATCGGGATTCCGTTCTCGAAAAGCGCACCGGCGAACATCACCCTGTTCCTGGCGATCGCGGCCTGTGTGCTGGTCTGGTTCATCTTGTGGCACACGCGGCTGGGCTATCAGATCCGCGCGCTTGGCAAGAAGGAAAAGGCCGCCGTCTATGCCGGGATCAGCCCGGTGCGCATCACCATGTATGCCATGCTGATGTCGGGGGCGCTGGCCGGGCTGATGGCGGTGAACTCCACCATGGGCGAGGCGAACCGCCTGATCAACGGCGCTGCCGAGGGCGCCGGTTTCATCGGGATCGCCGTTGCTCTGATGGGGCGCAGCCATCCGCTTGGCGTGGCGCTGGCGGCTTTGCTGTTCGGCTTCCTCTATCAGGGCGGGGGCGAGCTCAGCCTTGAAACCTCGATCCCGCGCGATCTGGTGGTGGTCATCCAGGCGCTGGTGATCCTGTTCACCGGGGCGCTCGACAATATGGTGCGCTGGCCGGTCCAGCGGCTGTTCGCGGCTGCAAAAGGGGGCAAGTGATGGATTACATGACCATCCTGCAAATCCTCGATTCTACCCTGCGGCTGGCAACGCCCCTGCTGCTGGCCTGCCTTGCCGGGCTGTTTTCCGAACGCGCCGGGGTCTTTGACATCGGGCTCGAAGGCAAGATGCTGGCGGCGGCCTTCCTGTCGGGGGCGATTGCGGCGGTCACGCTGAACCCCTGGGCCGGGCTGCTGGCGGGGATCGTGGCAAGTCTTGTGATGGCGGCCATCCATGGCGTTGCCTCGATCACCTTTCGGGGCAACCAGCTGATCTCGGGGGTTGCCATCAACTTTCTGGCGGCCGGGATGACGGTTCTGGTCGGCCAGCACTGGTTTGAACTGGGCGGGCGCACCCCCGCGCTGCTGGACGGCGGGCGTTTCCCGCCGCTCACCCTGCCGGGGGCCGAGGCGCTGGCCAATGTGCCGGTGATCGGCCCGCTGTATGCGGAACTGATCTCGGGCCACACGATCCTTGTCTATGTCGCGCTGCTGTGCGTGCCGGTCAGCTGGTGGCTGCTGTACCGCACGCGCTTTGGCCTGCGCCTGCGCGCGGTGGGCGAGAATCCGGCAGCGGTGGATACGGCGGGCGTTTCCGTCGTCGGGCTGCGCTTTGCGGCGGTGATGATCTGCGGCCTGCTGTGCGGCATTGCCGGGGCCTATCTGGCGACGGGCCTGTCGGCTGGCTTCGTGCGCGACATGACGGCAGGGCGCGGCTTCATCGCGCTGGCGGCGCTGATCTTTGCCAAATGGCGCCCGTGGCAGGCGCTTGGCGCCACGCTGCTGTTCGGCCTGCTCGAGGCGCTGTCGAACCGCTATCAGAACATCGACCTGGGCGGGGTGGTGATCCCCGTGCAGGTCATGCAGGCGCTGCCCTATGTGCTGACGGTGATCATTCTGGCCGGCTTTGTCGGCAAGGCGATCCCGCCGCGTGCCGGGGGCGAGCCCTACGTCAAGGAACGCTGAACGGGGCATCATCTTGCCCCAAATACCCTGGGGGCGCGGGGGCAAGGCCCCCGCATCCCTTTGACAACGCGTCCCCCCGGTGCCACTGTTTCCTTGCGCGCCAACGGCTTCGGGTATCACGGGATCGCCATGCAGCTCTACCTGCCCATCGCCGAGGTATCGGTGAATGCCTTCACGCTTCTGGGGCTTGGCGGGCTGGTGGGGATCCTGTCGGGGATGTTCGGGGTCGGCGGGGGCTTTCTGATCACGCCCTTGCTGATGTTCATCGGCGTGCCGCCCGGGGTTGCGGTGGCAACCGGCGCCAATCAGGTGGTGGCCTCGTCGGTCTCTGGCGTTCTTGCCCATCTCAGGCGCCGCACCGTCGATCTGCGCATGGGGCTGGTGCTGCTGGCGGGCGGGATGGCCGGGTCCAGCGTCGGCATCTGGGTGTTTTCCATCCTGCGCCGCATGGGGCAGGTCGAGCTGCTGGTTCAGCTCAGCTATGTGATCTTTCTGGGCCTGATCGGCCTGATGATGGCGCAAGAGGCGATCCGCGCCCTGCGCCGTGCCGCGCGCCCTGGCCCGCCGCGGCGGGCGCACCAGCACTATCTGGTGCATCGCCTGCCGCTCAAGATGAAGTTCCGCGCCTCGGGCCTTTACATCAGCGCGATCCCGCCCTTGGCGGTCGGGGCGGTGGTCGGGTTTCTGGCGGCCATCATGGGGGTGGGGGGCGGCTTCATCATGGTGCCGGCGATGATCTATCTGCTGGGGATGCCGACCAAGGTGGTGATCGGCACCTCGCTGTTCCAGATCATCTTTGTCAGCTGCTTCACCACGCTGATGCATGCGATCACCGCCTATTCGGTCGATATCATGCTGGCGGTCATGCTGATCCTGGGCGGGGTGATCGGCGCCCAGATCGGCACCCAGATCGGCCTGAAGCTCAAGGCCGAACGGCTGCGGCTGTTCCTGGCGCTTCTGGTGCTGTCGGTTTCGGTCAAGATCTTCTTCGATCTGGTGCTCGAGCCCTCCGAGCTTTACACGGTCGTGCCGGGGCGGCTGCCATGATCCGGCTGGCGCTTGCCCTGCTGCTGCTGGCCCTGCCGGTGCGGGCCGAACAGGTGGTCGCGGGCCTTAGTCAGAACCGCGTCGCCATCACCGCGAACTTCGACGGCTCGGAAATCGTGGTCTTTGCCGCCGTTGCCCGCGATGCGCCGCCGCCCAAGGGCAAGCTGGATGTGATCGTCACGATCGAGGGGCCGCTTGCCCCCGTCACGGTCTGGCGCAAGGCACGGCGGATGGGCATCTGGGTCAACACCGAGGCGGTCGAGATCGGCAGCGCGCCTTCGTTCTATGCCATTGCCACCACCGGCCCGCTGCCCGAGATCGTCGAAGACAGCTACAACAAGGCCTATCGCATCGGCATCGGTCAGGTGCTGCAAGGGCTGGATGTCCAGCGCCGGATGCCCGATGCCGACCAGTTTGCTCAGGCGCTGGTGCGGTTGCGCCGGGCCAGCGGGGATTATCAGGTCGATGCGGGGGCAGTGCGGCTGGACCAGCAGACGCTGATCCGGGCCGATGTGCAACTGCCGGCGAACCTGACCGAGGGCCGCTTTCGCGCCCGCATCTTCCTGCTGCGCGAAGGCCGGGTCATCGCGCTGGAGGAAACCGCGATCTACGTCCAGAAGGAAGGGATCGAGCGGTTCTTGCACCGTCTCGCGCTGGATCAGCCCGCGCTCTATGGGTTGCTGTCGCTGGGGCTGGCGGTTCTGGCAGGCTGGCTGGCCTCGGCCGCGTTCCAGTGGTTCCGGCGCTGAGGACACCGCCTGGCTCAGGTGATCGCTTCCAGCCGTTCCTTGGACATCTCGCCGGGGACGATGGTGACGGGGCAGGGCAGGCTGGCGGAATGGCGCGACAGATGCGTCACCAGGGGCCCCGGCCCCGCCTTGTCGCTGCCTGCGCCCAGCACCAGAATGCCGATGCTGGGGTCGTCCTTCAGCTGGGCCAGCACCTCGGCCGCCGCTTCGCCTTCGCGGATCACCAGTTCGGGATGAACGCCATGCTTGGTGCGCATCCATTTGGCAAAGACCTCGAAATGCGCCTCGATCCGCTCGCGGGCTTCGGCGCGCATCAGGTCGGCAACGCCGATCCAGTGCTGGAATTCCTCGGGCGGGATCACCGACAGGATCACCACGCCCGCCCCGGTATGCGCGGCCCGCAGCGCGGCATAGCGCATCGCATTGAGGCATTCGCGGCTGTCATCCAGCACGACCATGAACTTGCGCATCGTCTCTCTCCCGGCTCCGGGGGATGATGCGCCGAAGGCGGCGGCCTGTCCAGCCACCAGACCCGACCTGCCTTGCCGTGACAGTCAGCCGCCTTGGGCCGCCTTGCGGGCCAGAAGTTTGGCCCGCATCTGTCCAAGACGGCGAAACACCGTGCCCGGATCGGCATTCAGCCGGTCCAGCAGTTCCAGCGCCAGCGGCCCCAGCACGGGTTCGGCCCGTGCCTCGATCACCAGGGGGGCCAGCAGGTTGATGTCCAGCCCGCCATCGCGCAGCGAAAAGGGCTCGATCTCCATCGGCAGCGGGGCCTTGACCTTGTGACCCAGCCGGAACGGGGTGGTTGGGTCCAGCCCGGAATAGAGCCGTTCATATTCCGTCAGCTTGAGCAGGCTGAACAGCACTTTCAGCGATTGCCCCAGCCGCCGTTCGCTTTCGGTGCTGCCATGGTCGGCAAAGGTGATCGCGGCCGAGATCAGCCAGCGGGTCGACAGGCAGCCGGTCAGCGCGGCCCCCTGTTCGGCCCATAGCCTGAGGAACAGTGCCGGTGCATGGTCCGGCCAGGCGCGCTTGCGCAGGGCCGAAATCAGCAGCCCGTGCAGCAGGGCGATTTCCGGCTGGCCTTGCAGTTCCTCGGACAGGGCATGGTGCTTGCGCGCATACATCGTGGGGCGCGGCGCAAGCGGGCCGGGCGCGGCGACCGGCCGGCCCAGCAGCGGGTCAATGGCCACATCCAGCGGGGGCAGCGCCTCGCCCTCGGCGAAGTCCAGAGGCGCGCGGCGCGCCTCATAGCGGGCGATGGCGGCATCCCAGCCGTCAGGGTAGGTCAGCATCGGGTCTCCGTCACTTGGGCGGGCGGGGCAAATCCCTGCAAGGGGGCATCGCTGCCGCCCACAGTGCCGCGCCGCTCCCGTGATCCGCAAGCGAAAAGGGCGCCCCAAGGGGCGCCCTTGCCTGCCAGACCGCAAGGGATCAGCAGCTGTAGTACATCAGGTATTCGACCGGGTGGGGGGTATGCTCGTAGGCATAGACCTCTTCCCACTTCAGCGCCATGTAGCCTTCCAGCTGGTCGCGGGTGAACACATCGCCCGCCAGCAGGAAGTCCATGTCCTTGGCCAGCTCTTCCAGCGCCTCGCGGAGCGAGCCGCAGACGGTCGGGATTTCGGCCAGTTCTTCCGGCGGCAGATCGTAGAGGTCCTTGTCCGAAGCCGGGCCCGGGTCGATCTTGTTCTTGATGCCGTCAAGGCCGGCCATCAGCAGCGCCGCGAACGCCAGATAGGGGTTCGCCGACGGATCGGGGAAACGGGCTTCGACGCGCTTGGCTTTCGGCGATTCGGTCCACGGAATACGGACGCAGCCCGAGCGGTTGCGAGCCGAATAGGCGCGCAGCACCGGAGCCTCGAAGCCCGGGATCAGACGCTTGTAGCTGTTGGTGCCGGGGTTCGTCAGGGCGTTCAGCGCCTTGGCATGCTTGAGGATGCCACCGATGAACCACAGGGCTTCCTGCGACAGGTCGGCATATTTGTCACCGGCGAACAGCGGCTTGCCGTCCTTCCAGATCGACATGTTGACGTGCATCCCCGACCCGTTGTCGCCCTTCATGGGCTTGGGCATGAAGGTCACCGTCTTGCCATAGGCATGGGCGACGTTCTGGATGACGTACTTGTATTTCAGGATGTTGTCGGCCTGCTCGGTCAGACCACCGAAGATCAGACCCAGTTCGTGCTGGCAGGTCGCCACTTCGTGGTGGTGCTTGTCGACCTTCATGCCCATGCGCTTCATGGTCGACAGCATCTCGCCGCGCAGATCCTGGGCTTCGTCGATCGGGTTGACCGGGAAATAGCCGCCCTTGTGGGGCGCGCGGTGGGCCAGGTTGCCGGTCTCGTATTCCGTATCGGTGTTCCACGAGGCGGCGTCAGCGTCGATCTGGTAGGCCACTTTCGCCGGGGTCACCGAGTAGCGCACGTCGTCGAAGATGAAGAACTCGGCTTCCGGGCCGAAATAGGCCACATCACCGATGCCCGAGGACTTGAGGTAAGCCTCGGCCTTGAGCGCGGTGCCGCGCGGGTCGCGGCTGTAGGGCTCGCCGGTGTCGGGCTCGACCACGTTGCAGTGGATGCACATGGTCTTTTCGGCATAGAACGGGTCAATGTAGACCGACGAGGCATCCGGGATCAGCTTCATGTCGGACTGGTCGATCGACTTCCAGCCGGCAATCGACGAGCCGTCGAACATGAAGCCTTCTTCGAACCAGTCCTCATCGACCAGATCGGCCACCAGCGTCACGTGCTGGAGCTTGCCTTTCGGGTCGGTGAAGCGGACGTCGACGTATTCGACCTCTTCGTCCTTCATCAGCTTCAGGGCGTCCTGAACCTTGCTCATATGTACTTCCTCAGTTTGGCGGTTGCGGGCGCGTGCCTGCGCGGGGCAGGCTGCGGAAACTCAGACGGCGTCCTCTCCGGTTTCGCCGGTGCGGATGCGGATGACCTGTTCGACAGGGCTGACAAAGATCTTGCCATCGCCGATCTTGTCGGTGCGCGCGGCCGAGATGATCGCCTCGATGGCCGGGTCGACCATGTCGTCGGTCAGCACGACCTCGATCTTCACCTTGGGCAGGAAGTCGACGACATATTCGGCGCCGCGATACAGCTCGGTATGGCCTTTCTGGCGGCCGAACCCCTTGACCTCGATGACGGAAAGGCCCTGGATGCCGACATCCTGCAGCGCCTCTTTGACCTCGTCGAGCTTGAAGGGCTTGATGATCGCCTCGATCTTCTTCACGGCCCCGACTCCCTTGCATCCTCTTCCCTGCCGACTGACCACTTTCGCGGCGAAGGGACAATCTGTTAGGGTTCACGGGCGCGGGTCCAAGGGCTGGAAACGCGGTGTTTGCACATTTTTTGCCCATTTAGCCCTGAATGTGGGCGCTCGAAGAATCCATGTGATGCCGAAATGACCGAAGTTCTGACTTCTGCCCAAATGCGCGCCATCGAAAAGGCAGCCATCGACTCTGGCGCCGTCACCGGGCTGGATCTGATGGAACGCGCCGGCGAGGGCGTGATCCGGGCGATCCTGGCGGAATGGCCGGAACTGGCCATGGGCGCCCCCCGTGCGGTGGTGCTGTGCGGGCCGGGCAACAATGGCGGTGACGGGTTCGTCGTGGCCCGGCTGCTGCATGGCCGCGGCTGGGCCGTCCGGGTGCTGGCCATGGCCCCGCCCGAGGCCTTGCCGCCCGATGCGGCCCACAATGCGCGGCGCTGGCAGGCGCTCGGCCCTGTCGAGCCGCTGACCGAGGCGAACCTGCGGCAGGGGCCGCCCAACGATCTTTATGTCGATGCCATCTTCGGAACCGGCCTGTCGCGACCGCCCGTCGGTGACTGTCTTGACGTGCTGACCCATATCGGCGGGCGCAACGGTGATGCGGGTTATTACACGCCGCGTCTGGTGGCGGTCGATGCGCCCTCGGTCCTGTGTCTGGACAGCGGGCGCAGCCTGCACCCGGGCTGGGACTGTCCGCGCGCCCGCCTGACCGTCACCTTCGACAGTCCCAAGGCCGGGCATCTGCTGGCCCAGGGGCCGGCGCTGTGCGGCAAGCTGGCGGTGGTGGACATCGGGATCGGTCCCTGGCGCGCGGGTTCCCCTCCGGACCAGTCGGATGGCCGCCCGCGCGGGCCAAGACCGCGCGCGACCCTGGGCCGGGTCGAGCCCTCCCTTGCGCCATTCCCTCGCACCCCCGGCGCTTTCGTGCCGGGGATGCTGGGCAAGGCCGGATGGGACGAGGCGGATCGCACCCACAAGTTCACCTTTGGCCATGCGATTGTCCTTGGCGGCCCGGCCGGTCGCGGCGGTGCCGCGCGTCTGGCTGCCCGGGGCGCGCTGCGGATGGGCGCCGGTCTGGTGACCATCGCCAGCCCGCCAGCCGCCATGGCGGAAAATGCCGCGCGTCTGGATGCGATCATGCTGCGCGAGATGGCGGATGGCGCGGCGCTGGCCTCGCTGCTAGAGGACCGCCGCATCACGGCTCTGTGCCTTGGCCCCGGATTGGGCACTGATGCGCACGTGGGGGGCATTCTGGCGGCGGCCCTGCGCGCCCCTGTCCCGGCCCGGCGGGGTCTGGTGCTGGATGCCGATGCCCTGACCCTGCTGGCGCAGCACCCCGACCTGTTCGCCGCCCTGCACCGCGCCTGTGTCCTGACCCCACACGGCGGCGAATTTGCGCGGCTGTTTCCCGACCTTGCCGAACGGCTGAACGCCCCCGCCACACAAGGCCCGGCCTATAGCAAGGTGGATGCCACCCGAGAGGCCGCTGCCCGTGCCGGCTGCACCGTGCTCTTCAAGGGCCCCGATACGGTGATCGCCACCCCGGACGGCCGCGCGGCGATCCACGCGGCGGCCTATGACCGCGCCGCGCCCTGGCTGGCCACGGCCGGATCCGGCGACGTGCTGGCCGGGTTCATCACTGGCCTGCTCGCACGCGGGTTAGATCCGTTCGATGCCGCCTGCACCGCCGCCTGGCTGCACGCCGACTGCGCCCGCAGCTTCGGCCCCGGCCTGATTGCCGAGGATCTGCCGGAAGAACTGCCCAGGGTGTTCCGGGCGCTCGGCCTGTGATCCGGGCCCATCTTGCCTTTTCTGAAATACCCTCGGGGGGTGAATTGGCCGGCACGGCCAAGAGGGGGGCAGACGGCCCCCCTGCGCCGCCGCAGCCCTAGATCCCCTCGCCCACAAAGGCCTTTTCGACCACGAATTCCGCCGGCTCGGAATTCGCCCCCTCGCGCAGGCCCCAACCTTCAAGGATTGCCTTGACGTCGATGTTGAACGCAAGGCTGCCGCAGATCATCGCGCGGTCGGTGGCCGGGTCCATCGGGCCGGGGATGCCCAGATCGGCAAAGACCTTGCCCGAGGACAGGTTGTCGGTCACGCGCCCCATATGGTCGAACGCCTCGCGCGTGGTGGTGGGGTAGTAAAGCAGCTTGCCCTCAACCATCTCGCCGATCAGTTCGTCATTCTTGAGCCCCTCGACCAGCTGACGGCCGTATTCCAGCTCGGCCACCTGGCGGCAGGTGTGCATCATGATGACCTGGTCATATTTCTCGTAGGTCTCGGGATCGCGCATCAGGCTGGCAAAGGGGGCGATCCCGGTGCCGGTGGCCAGCAGCCACAGCCGCTTGCCCGGCAGCAGCGCATCATGCACCAGCGTGCCGACCGGCTTGGGGCGCAGGATGATCTGATCGCCCGGCTGGATATGCTGCAGCTTTGACGTCAGCGGGCCATCGGGCACCTTGATCGAGTAGAATTCCAGCTCCTCGTCCCAGTTGGGCGAGGCGATGGAATAGGCGCGCAGCAAGGGTTTGCCATTGTCGCCCATCAGCCCGATCATCACGAATTCGCCCGAGCGGAAGCGCAGCGATTGCGGCCGCGTCACGCGGAAGGAAAACAGCCGGTCGGTCCAGTGCCTGACCGAGGTCACGGTCTGGGCATCGGGCAGGACGGGGGCGGTCGGGCGGGTCGGGGCGGGCGTGTCGGTCATATGCGTCTCGGGCAAGGCGGCGGGGCCGCGCGGGATGTCAGCGGCAGGACCGGGGGTTTTGCACCCCCGGACCCCCGCAGGATATTTGGATCAAGGCGAAAGACGGCCATGGGCCGCCTTGGCGGGCCGCACCAGTCTAGCGGCTGGGGGCAGGCGTGGGAATCGCCAATTCAGGCGGTCAGCCGCGACCTATGGTCATGGGTTTGCCAGTCGGCGCGGAAGCGCCATTGGTCTTCGGGCTGGCGGGCGGCAAGGTCGGGGCTGATCTCGACCTCGTCAAAGCCGGACCGGCGGGCCATGGCATATTGGTCGGCCAGCAGATGGCCATGGGCGCGCAGCGTGCCGGCATAGCCCATGCGGCGCAGATCGCGCGCCAGGGTGAAGCCGCGCCCGTCGGAGAAGGCCGGAAAGGCGATGCGGATCAGCGTCAGGCGGTGCAGATCGCCCGCCAGCGCGCTGGCGCGGTCGCCGGGCAGAAGGTCGACGGCCGTCGCCAGGGGCGCGCCGGCGAGGTCGGCCAGCGCAACGGGCGTGGGGCCGGCGGGGGTGGGGGCAAAGCCCGCATCGGTGACGAGGATGCTCATGCTGCCGTGTCCTTGAGGGGGCCGCGCACGATGCGGCCGTCGTTGAAGTGAATGCCGCATTCGGTCTTGTCCGATCCGCGCCAGCGCCCGGCGCGTTCGTCCTCGCCGGGTTTGACGCGGCTGGTGCAGGGGGCGCAGCCGATGCTGGGATAGCCCTGCGCCACAAGGGGGTGGCGCGGCAGGCGGTTGTTCAGCATGTAATCCGCCACATCCTCCTTGCCCCAATGGGCCAGGGGGTTGACCTTGATGCGGCCGGTGCCGGCCTCGGCCTCGAAGAAATCCAGCGCGGCGCGGGTTGTGCCCTGATAGCGTTTGCGCCCGGTGATCCAGGCATCGAAACCCGACAGCGCACGGTCGAGCGGCGCGGTCTTGCGCAGATCGCAGCAGGCGTCGGTATCGCGCCGGTGCAGCGCCCCGTCTGGGTCCCAGACCGACAGGTCGGTCAGCCCCGCGCGGATCACCCGCACATCGCGCAGATCCAGCCGTTCCGCGATCTCGCGCTGATAGGCCAGCGTTTCGGGGAACAGCAGGCGCGTGTCGATGAACAGCACCGGCGTTTGCGGTGCGACGACCGAGACAAGGTGCAGCAGCACCACCGATTCCGCCCCGAAGGACGACACCAGCGCAACGCGCCCCAGATCGGGATCGTTCAGCGCATGTTCCAGCACCGCCACCGCCCCATGATGGCGATAGCGCGCGTTCAGCGCGGCGACACGGTCCGGGACCGGGGCAAGCCCGGCGCCCGAGCCGTGCAGCTCACGCGGCAGAGCGTTCGGCCGCGCCATAGAGCGCCTCCTTGAAGGGGGCCGGGCCAAGGCGGGCGAAGGCGGCCGCAAAGGTTTCCTGCGGGGTTTCGCGCTGTGCCAGATAGGCGCGCAGCAGCCGCTCGATCGCGGGGACGATCTGGTCATAGGCAAAGCCGGGACCAGCGCGTTCGCCGATGGCCGCGTTTTCGGTGGCGTCGCCCCCGAGGGTGATCTGGTAATTCTCCACCCCCGCCCGGTCGAGGCCGAGAATGCCGATATGCCCGACATGGTGATGCCCGCAAGCATTGATGCAGCCCGAGATCTTGATCTTGAGCTGACCGATTTCCCGCTCGAGCCCCAGGTCGCGGAAATGGGTGGCCAGTTCCTGCGCCACGGGAATGCTGCGGGCGGTGGCGAGGGCGCAATAATCCATGCCGGGGCAGGCGATGATGTCGGACAGCAGGCCCACGTTGGCGGTGGCCAGCCCGGCCTCGGTCAGCGCGGCCCAGACGGCGGGCAGGTCGCCCTTGTGGACATGGGGCAGGATGACGTTCTGTTCGTGGCTGATGCGCAGCTCGTCATGGCCATAGGTCTGTGCCAGATCGGCCAGAACGCGCATCTGGTCGCTGGTGGCATCGCCCGGGGTCTGGCCATGGGCTTTCAGGCTGACGGTGACGATCGCATATTGCGCGTTGCGGTGGTCGGTCAGGTTGGTGTCCGCCCAGTCGCGGTAGACCGGATTGCCAAGCGCCATGAGATGCGCGTCGATGGGCGCATTGCGGAAGGCGGGGGGGGCAAAGGCGGCCTCGATTTCCGACAGGAAAGCGCGGTTGAGGGTAAAGCCGGGCCGGATTTCGGCAAAGCGGCGGTCAACCTCGGCGCGGAAGGCATCGAGGCCGTTTTCGAAGACGGTGATCTTGATGCGGGCCTTGTATTTGTTGTCGCGCCGGCCAGCCTCGTTATAGGCGCCAAGGATCGCCTCGAGATAGGGCAGCAGATCGTCCAGCGGGACGAAGGGGTTGATGACCTGGCCGATCATCGGGGTGCGGCCAAGGCCGCCGCCGACGATCACCTCGAAGCCGCCTTGACCCTGATCGTTGCGCACCATGCGCAGGCCGATGTCATGCGCCTTGGTGACAGCGCGGTCGTTCGGGCTGCCGGTGATGGCGATCTTGAACTTGCGCGGCAGGAACTGGAATTCCGGGTGGTCGGTGGACCACTGGCGCAAAAGTTCGGCGATGGGGCGGGGAT
The DNA here is from genome assembly GCF_000429765.1 of Gemmobacter nectariphilus DSM 15620. Lineage (GTDB taxonomy): Bacteria > Pseudomonadota > Alphaproteobacteria > Rhodobacterales > Rhodobacteraceae > Wagnerdoeblera > Wagnerdoeblera nectariphila. The sequence goes on from NZ_AUCM01000004.1 coordinate 365,069, forward strand.
CGGCGATTTCATCCGCCGCGGCGCCGGCGAAATGGTCGGCCGTCACGTTGCGGATCGTGTTGCCGCTGGTCTGGATGGCGTGCATTTCCACATCGGCCAGCGCGGTCAGGATGGCCGGCACATCGGCCAGTTTCGGCCAGTTGAACTGGATGTTCTGGCGCGTGGTGAAATGGCCATAGCCCTTGTCCCAGGTGTCGGCGATATGGGCCAGCTGGCGCATCTGGCGGCTGGACAGCGTGCCATAGGGGATCGCCACCCGCAGCATGTAGGCATGCAGTTGCAGGTAGAGCCCGTTCATCAGGCGGAAGGGCTTGAACTCATCCTCGGTCAGCGAGCCGTCGATACGGCGGGCGACCTGCTGGCTGAACTGGGCGACACGGGCGCGGGTGAAGGCTTCGTCAAAGTCGGTATAGCGATACATCGGGCTTTCCCTGAGGCGGCGGCGCGGGGTGGCAGGCGTCGCATGGGTATTTGTGGCAAGATGATGGGGTCAGGCGCTGGTCGCCTGTTTGCCGTGGGCATAGTTCGACGGGCCGCGGGTGCGGAAGATTTCCCGGAAATGCACAGGCTCGGGGCCGTTCGGGCCGGGGCGCGCATCGGCCAGATAGGCGCCGACCACGCGGTCGCCCTGACGCTGGGCCAGCAGCAGGCGCAGCTGGGCATGGGCCTCGTCCTCGATCAGTTCGGCCTGATGGTGATCGCGGGTCCAGGTGCCCTCGGGGGTCAGCCAGACGGAGTCGCCATCCAGCAGGTCGTTGGCGGTGACGGTTTTCGGGGTGAAACGGGCCATGGTCAGGCCTCCAGGACTGCGGGCAGGGTGGACAGGGCGGCGCGGGGGGCAAGGCCCCACAGAATGACGGCGGGGCCCGAACATTGGGCGGCCGTGGCGGGCAGGGTGGCCAGGGTTGCCGCATGGATGCGCTGGTCGGGGCGGGCGGCGTTTTCCACCAGCGTGACCGGCGTGTCGGGCAAGGCGCCGTGCATCATCAGCCGGCCTTGCAGGAAACGCGCGGCGGCCTTGCCCATGTAGATCGCGGCAACCGCGCCGGGGCGGGCCAGCGCGCGCCAGTCTTGATCGGCAAAGCCCTTGACGTCATGCCCGGTCACGATGGTCAGCGCCCCGTTGCGCCCGCGCGCGGTCAGCGGCTGGCCGAGGGCCGCGGCGGCGGCCGAGGCGGCGGTCAGGCCCGGCACGATCTGCCAGGCGATGTTGGCGGCATCGAGGGCGTCCAGTTCCTCCTCCAGCCGGCCGAAGATGCCGGGATCGCCCGATTTCAGCCGCACGACAAAGGCGCCGGTGCGGGCGGCGTCGATCATCGCGGCGTGGATCTCGGCCTGCGGGGTCGAGGGGCCGAAGCCCTCTTTCCCGGCGTCGATCCGGCGGGTCGTGGCGGGGATCAGGTCCAGGATGCCCTGACCGATCAGCCGGTCGAGCACGATCACATCGGCAGACTGGATCGCGCGCAGCGCGCGCAGCGTCAGCAGGTCGGGATCACCGGGGCCTGCGCCGACAAGCGCGACAGAGCCGGGGGCAAAGCTGGTGGTCATGGCGATCTTCCCGAGGGCTGGTTTTCCTGCCCCAATATAGGACAATTTCCCGGTTTATTGCTAGATTGCCCTTGATGATAAGGATGATTGTTCCGATACTACGCCAGATATGAACGCCTGTTCGCATTCGGGGGAATCTGCGGAATGACTGTCCGGCTGGACGATATGGATCGGAAAATCCTTGCCGCATTGCAGGAAGATGCCAGCCAGTCGCTGGATGAAATCGCCCGCCGCATCGGCAGTTCCAAGACCCCGGTGTGGAATCGCATCCGCCGGATGAAGGAGGCGGGGGTGATCTTGCGCACCACCGCGCTGCTGGATGCCGAGGCACTGGGGCTGGAGGCCTGCTTTTTCGTGCTGGTGCGCACCTCCGAGCACGAGGCCGACTGGCAGCGCCGCTTTCTGGATGTGCTGCGCAAGCGCCCCGAGGTGATGGAGGCGCATCGTCTGGCCGGGGATATCGACTATATCCTGAAGGTGCGGGTCAAGAACGCGCGGGCCTATGACACCTTTTATCAGGCGCTGATTTCCGAGGTGAAAATCTACAACGTGACCGCGCTGCTGAGCATGGAAGAGATCAAGGCCACCACCATGCTGCCGCTGGGTTAGCGGGCTGGGGCGTCCTTGGGGGGCGATGTCAGCCGGCCGGGCGCCCCACCTGCCGGCAGACCGGCGGGCAGGGGCGGCATCCGTATTTGACCGGCCCCCGGGTCTGGCCGGGGACCGCATCGCGGGGCAGTCAGGCCTGCGATCCCCTGCGCGGCGGGCCGCGCCTGGGCCGTCAGTCGTTACAGGATCAGGTCGGCCAGTTCGGGCGCGCTGCCTTGGGCCAGATGGAACTTGATCGCGAAATCGGCGGTGCCATCGCCGTCAATATCGCCGCGCAGGACCGCCAGCGAGGCACTGACAGTCAAGCGAAGCTCGCCCGCGGTGCCGCTGAACAGCGCCGATCCGATGAAGGCAAAGGCCTGATCCCCCACGGTCGTCGCATCGGCATCCACGCCGGACAGGTCGATGGCATCGACGCCCGAGGTGAAATCAAGGATCAGATCCTCGCTGCCGGCCGCGCTGTCGCTGACCGAGCGGAAGACAAAGCAATCCGCCCCCGCACCGCCGCTCAGCGTGTCTGATCCCGTGCCGCCATTCAGCATATCGTCCCCCAGCCCGCCGTCCAGCACATCGCGGCCCGCATCGCCCATGATCGTGTCGAAACCGGCGCCCCCGGTCAGGGTGTCGCCCCGGCCATAGCCACGGATCGCGTGGTGATCCGCATCGGTCACGATCAGCGCATCGGCGCCGCCGGTCAGCCGGTCGGTGACCTTGGTGCCCCAAAGCGTCGCCGCTGTTCCCGTGCCATCCGCAAAGACAAAGGTTTCGACCCCCAGAACGACATCGGTGCCGTCCGGGCTTGCCGCGCGCAGGTCGGTGATGGTCAGGCCATCTTCGGTCACGGCAAAGCTGTAGTCGGCTTTGGCGCCCGAATAGACCGCAGTATCGTGACCTGCGCCGCCGTTGATCAGATCGCTGCCGGCGCCGCCTGTCAGGATGTCATCCCCGGCCCCGCCCAGCAGCGTATCCATCCCCGACCGCCCGTCCATGCTGTCGTTGCCGAAATTCCCGGCAAGGCTGTTGTTCTCGACCCCGCCCAGCATCGTGTCGTCGCCCGAGCCGGCCTCGGCATGTTCGATCGAGGTGCGGGTGGCGGCTGTCATGCCCGCGCTGATCGCATCGACGATGTTCGAGCTGTTGGCGGTCAGCGTGACGACGGCCCCGCGGCCAAGGTCGGTCACAAGGCCCTGATAGGTGGTCTCGACCCCGCCGGCCACGGCAAAGATCGGGATGATCCCGGCCGCTTCCAGCGCGGCGCGCACCTGGGCGACCATCGGGTAATCCTCGCCCAGGCCGCCGCCATTGATCACGGCATCGCCATCGTTTGGCGTCACGATCCCGCCCGATGCGCCATCGCCGGCCACATGGAACGGCGCATCGGTGAACAGCACCACAAAGCGCGCGGCTTCGGCCCGGTACCCGACCTCGGCCGAGGTCAGGGCAAGATGCATCAGGGCTTCGATCTGGCTTTCCGGTGCGTCCGCGCCGCTGTGGGTCGTGATGGCGGCATAGGTCGCGCCAAGCGCCGCGCCGTTCGACGACATGGCCTGTTCCAGCTTGTAGACCCATTCGCCTGCCACGCCGAAGGGCGAGGTCGGCTTGTCGATGAACGAGGACAGGCCGAACCGTGCGTCGGCTTGAATGGCAAAGATCGCGTTGACGATCTGGGGAACCAGCCCGCGCACCGTGGCGATGTCATCCGCGAAGCTGCCGGTCAGGTCTTGCAGGAACTGCACATCCAGCGGACCCGAGACGGTGCCGCCTTGCTTGATATGGCACCGCTCGAGTTCGATCTCGCTGTCGACCTCGCCAGAGAGGTCATAGAAATCGTCCGTCTCGCTTTCCGAGCCGTCCAGCGTGTCATCGCCAAGGAAATCCTCGATCTCGACGGCGCCGCCGTGGATGCGATAGCGGTCATTGCCGCCCCCGCCCGACAGCGTGTCAGAGCCCGAGCGGGAATGCAGCTCGTCATCGCCTTCGCCGGCCAGCAGCTGATCGTCCCCGTCGCCGCCGTCCAGCGTGTCATCGCCGTTGCTGCCTTGCAGGATGTTGTTGCCGCCGCCCCCGGTGACGGTATGGGCGGTGCCGCCCAGCCGGATGATTTCGACATCGCCGTTGACCGCAAGGCCGTCGCGCAGGATCACCGCGACATCGGTGCCCTCGCCTGCAAGTTCGATGATCACGTCGCCGGCATCGTCGATGTAATAGGTGTCATCGCCGGTGCCGCCGGCCATGGTGTCGGCGCCGCCGCCGCCGTCCAGCGTGTCATTGCCGGCCAGGCCGATCAGCATGTCGGCGCCTTTGCTGCCGGTGATCAGGTTGTCCAGCGCGTTCCCGGTGCCGGTCAGCCCGGCCCGCAGCAATGTCAGGTTCTCGACCTGATCGGCCAGTGCATGGCTGACGGTGGCACGCACGGTGTCGGTGCCGCCGCCTGCCGCCTCGATCACGATGTCGCCGGCATCGTCCACGACATAGGTGTCATCGCCGGCGCCGCCCTCCAGCGTGTCGGCGCCCGTCTTGCCGTCGAGCGTATCGGCAAAGGCCGTGCCCGTGATCCGGTTGTTCAGGGCGTTGCCCGTTCCGCTGCGCGCAGCCCCCATCAGGACAAGGTTTTCCAGCCCGCTGCTCAGCAACCAGTCAAGGCTGGCATGGACCGTGTCGGTCCCGCCCGTGGCGCTTTCCCGGATCACATCGCCCGCATCGTCAACGTAATAGCTGTCATCGCCTGCGTTGCCGCGCAGCGTATCGGCACCCAGCCCGCCATCCAGCGTGTCCGATCCCGCAGTGCCGGTCAGGATGTTGGCAATCGCGCTGCCGGTGCCGCGATGGCCGGGCGCTTTCAGCACCAGTTCCTCGATCTCGCCTTGCAAGGTGAAATCGGACCAGGCGCGCACCACGTCATGGCCTTCGCCGGCCAGTTCGACGACCTGATCCAGGACGCTGTCCACGAAGTAAAGATCGTTCCCCGCCCCGCCGCGCAGTGTGTCTGCCCCGGCGTGGCCATCCAGCGTGTTGTCCAGCGCGTTGCCGGTCAGCAGGTTGGCACCACCATTGCCATCGCCGCGCAGGGCAGCGCCGGTCAGGGTCAGCGCCTCGAGATTGGCGCCCAGCGTCATGTCGATGCTGGAGGAGACGGTGTCACTGCCCCCGCCAGCCAGTTCGACCACCACATCGCCCGCCGAGTCGACGATATAAAGGTCGTTCCCGGCGCCACCGGTCAGCGTGTCGTTCCCCGCCCCGCCGTCCAGCGTGTCATTGCCGCTTGTGCCGGTCAGCTGGTTGTCCAGCGCGTTGCCCGTGGCCGCGCGGGCCGCCCCCGTCAGGGTCAGGTTCTCGACATCCGCGCCAAGCGTGTAGTTGACCGAGGCGATCACGGTGTCGGTGCCGCGGCCCGATGCTTCGACGATCACATCGGCGGCATTGTCGATATAATAGACATCGTTGCCATCGCCGCCGACCAGGGTGTCGGCCCCGGTGCCGCCATCGAGCGTGTCATCGCCGTTTCCGGTCGAGAGGCTGTCGTTGCCGCCAAGGCCCATGACCATGTCATTGCCGTCGCCGATCGCATGAAAGGGACCGCCATAGCCGGCCCCGATCACATCCGCGCCCGCCGTTCCATAGACCGTCGCATCGGGGCCCCAGCTGGCGGGGGCATAAAGCACGTTGACCCGCTCTCCGGTGCCGGGGGCAAGGATCATCAGATCGGTGGTGCCATCGCCGTTCTGATCGCCGGCAAGCGAAATGGCGCTGCCGGTCAGGCTTCCGGCTGCGCCGACGATCTTGGCGCCCCCGATGCCCTGGGCCAGGTCGGACAGCGTCACATTGCGGTACAGCTGATCGCCCCAGACCACATAGACCGCCCCGGCATTCGCACCGCCTTCGCTATCGTGCGGGGTGCCGATCACCAGATCCCCGATGCCGTCCCGGTTCAGGTCGACATTGCCCAGCACCGTCATGCCTGCCAGATTGGTGCCTGAAATCCTGACCCCGCCAATTCCGGCGGCAACATCTGCCAGCGTGCGGTCGGTGTTGTCCGCCTGGCCATAGACCAGATAGGCCGCATTGCCGGTCGCCGTCGCGATCAGGATATCGTTCAGCCCGTCACCGTTCAGATCGCCCGCATCGCTGACCGCCGAGCCGGCCCCTTCGCCGGCCTGGCCGGTGATCCGGTAGCCCGTTGTCAGGCTGGCAAGGTTGACGCCCGTGCCAACGGCCTGTCCGTTCACGACCCAGACCGACCCGGCCCCGCCGGCAGCGGTCCGGCTGCCCAGCAAGATCTCGGCCCGGCCATCGCCGTTGCGGTCGGCCAGCGTGGTCAGCACCTCGCCGATGCGGTCGCCTGCCGATGCCCCGGTGATCTTGAACCCGCCCGTGCCCGCCGCGACATTCGACAGCAGGGCCGCGCTTTGGGTGGACTTGCCCCAGACCACATAGGCCGCACCGGCATCGGCGCCGCCGGCGTCCTGCCCCGGGGCCCCGATCAGCACGTCGTCCTTGCCATCGCCGTTCAGATCGCCTGCCGAGGTCATGGCATAGCCGGCCATGTCGCCTGCGGCCTCGCCCTTGATCGCGTAGCCGCCGCCGCCGTTGGTGAAGGGATCCTGAAGGTCGATCCCGTTGCCGACCCCCGTGGGCGCGCCCCACAGCACAAAGCCCGCGCCGGCATCCGATGCCGTCCCCACCGTCTTGCCGGGGGCACCGACCAGAAATTCGCCCAGCCCGTCGCCGTTCAGATCGCGGATAGCCCCGACGGAAAAGCCGCTCATGTCGTTGGCCGAGATGCCGTCGATCACCAGCGTCTTTGCCGTGGCATGGGACAGGTCGGTCGAGCTGCCCGCCGTCGGGGCGCCGATCACGACAAAGATGCGCCCGGCATCGGTGGTCTTGTCATCGCTGCCGGGGGTGCCGACGATCAGGTCAAGGCGCCCGTCACCATCCAGATCCGTGGCCACGGCGATCGATGTCGGACCCGGGACGCCAAGCGGTGTGGCGGTCAGATCGCCCGGGGCAGGCGAGAGCAGGGTAAACCCGCCACCCGACAGGATGGTCGAACCCAGAAAGATCTTGGTGTTGGGAATGGGCATGCATAGTCCTCGGGACAAAGGATCCGGTCAAAACGGCGCGGCGCTGCGGAACGCTGCCCGTGCCCCGGCCTTGCGTCAATCGCGGTCTCGCCGCAAATCTGTGGCCTATGTCTGACGTTTACGCCCGGTCAGCTTTTGTCGGGTGCCTGCCGGGTGCGCGTAAGCATCTGCTTATGTGCCGGAGCGGGCCTGCGGGGTGCCAGTCGTGGCGGTTTCGTCGCCAAGAAGCTCTGCGACGAAAACCGCCGCCAGCTGCGATCGGTTCGAGACCCCGGCCTTGGCATAGATTCGTGTGAACTGGGCGCGCACCGTGCCGGGCGCGACGCCGCGATGCACGGCGATCTCCTCGAGCCCGGCGCCGCGCAAGGACAGGAAGGCAAGATCGCGTTCGGCGGCCGTCAGGTTCCAGCGCGCAAGCCGCGTCTCGACAACGGCGCGGAAATCGGTGGTCAGATCCGCAAGGGCCGATTGCTGCTGGCGCGCGATCCGCATGGATCGGATCAGCTCTTGCCCGACGATCCCCATTCCCACGGTCAGCGCCAGGGCAAGCGGCGCCTCGATCAGCGTGTGCAGCCCTCCAGGATGCTCGGCCATCTCTGCCGCGGATTCGATCAGGAAATAGACCGCCGCGATGCCTTGCACACAAAAGGCAAAGGCCAGGCGCAATGACACGCCCGTCATCAGGCGCCGGACAGGTTCAATCCGTGACACCCCTATCCCCTTCGCCTGTGATCCGTGTCAATGCGCGAAGGCTAGCACAGGCGCGGGCCGAAATTCCATGGGGCAGGTTGCGGCGCTGCCTTGCAGGCGGCGGTGATGGCCGGGCTGGCCGCTGGCGGGGCGATCCGTCCGGGGGGCAAGGGTGCGCCCGCCGCAATCAGCACCAGGATTGCAGGCTTGATTATCCCCCCCGGGGGGATACAAGGGCGCATGTCCGACAGTCAGCCACACGCCTCTCACCCCGACCTGATCAAGCGATTGAAACGCGCCGATGGCCATTTGCGCCATGTCATCGAGATGATCGAGGCAGGGCGCCCCTGCGCCGAGATAGCCGTTCAGTTGCAGGCGGTCGAAAAGGCGGTAACCGCCGCCAAGCGCAGGCTGATCCACGATCATGTCGACCACTGTCTTGGCCACGGCGGCACGGATGACCTTGCCGAGATCCGCGCGCTGGCAAAGCTGCTCTGAGGGCTCATGTTCGCGATCCTTGCCAACCGCACCTACCGCCACCTCTTTGCCGCGCAGGTGATCGCGCTGACCGGCACCGGGCTTGCAACGGTTGCCCTTGGTCTGCTGGCCTGGCAGATCGCGGGCAAGGATGCGGGGCTGGTGCTGGGCACAGCGCTGGCGATCAAGATGGTGGCCTATGTCACGCTGGCCCCCATCGCCTCGGCCTTTGCCAGCCTGGTGCCGCGGCGCGCGATGCTGGTGGCGCTGGACCTGATCCGGGCGGCGGTCGCGCTGGCGTTGCCCTTTGTCACCGAGGTCTGGCATGTCTATGGGCTGATCTTTCTTTTGCAGGCCGCATCCGCCGGATTCACCCCGACCTTTCAGGCCACCATCCCCGATGTCCTGCCGGTTGAGGCGCATTATACCCGTGCCCTGTCGCTGTCGCGGCTGGCCTATGATCTGGAAAGCCTGCTCTCGCCCATGCTGGCGGCGGCGTTGCTGACGGTGGTCAGCTTTCCGGTCCTGTTCGGTGGAACGGTGATCGGGTTCCTGGCCTCGGCGGCGCTGGTCCTGACCGTGACGCTGCCGTCCCCGAAACCTGCCGTCCCGCGCGGCATCTGGGACCGCACCACACGCGGAATGCGCATCTATCTGGCGACGCCGCGCCTGCGCGGGCTGCTGGCGCTGAACCTGTCGGTGGCGGCGGCCGGGGCGATGGTGATCGTCAATACCGTGGTGATCGTGAAAGGGCAGTTCGGCCTTGGCGAAACCGAAGTCGCGCTGGCGCTGGCGGCCTTTGGGGCAGGCTCGATGGTGGCGGCGCTGATCTTGCCGCGGTTGCTTGACCGGCTGCCCGATCGCCCGCCGATGCTGGCGGGGGCGGTGATCGTGACGCTGGGAACGGCGCTTGGCCCGCTGGCTGGATCGCTTGCCACGCTGATGGCGCTGTGGCTGCTGATCGGGTTTGGCTACAGCCTGACCCAGACGCCGACCGGGCGCCTGCTGCGCCGATCGGCCCAGCCCGAGGACCGCCCCGCGATCTTTGCTGCGCAATTCGCGCTTAGCCATGCCTGCTGGCTGATCACCTATCCGCTGGCCGGGCGGCTTGGCCCGGGCGTCGGACTCGAGGCGACGTTCCTTGTGATGGCAGCGCTTGCGGCGCTGGGTCTTGGGCTGGCGCTGCGCCTGTGGCCTGCAGATGATCCGGCCGTGCTGGCGCACCGGCACGACGATCTGCCGCCCGACCATCCGCATCTGCGCGCGCATGGCCCCGATCATCGCCATGAGCTTGTGATCGACGATCTGCACCCGCGCTGGCCGGGGCGGCCCTGAGATGCTTGCGCTGTTCGGCCTGTTCACCGCCGCGCTGCTGGCGGCCACCCTGATCCCCGCGCAATCCGAGGCGGTGCTGGTCGGTCTGGTGCTGGCCGGCGGGCATCCGGTCTGGCTGTTGCTTGCGGTGGCGACAGCTGGCAATGTGCTGGGATCGGTCATCAACTGGGGGCTGGGGCGCGGGCTGGTCCAGTTCGCGGACCGGCGCTGGTTTCCGGCCTCGCCACGCCAGCTTGAACGCGCGACGCGCTGGTATCACCGCTGGGGACACTGGAGCCTGCTGGCCGCCTGGGTCCCGATCATCGGCGATCCGCTGACCCTTGTGGCGGGCGTCCTGCGCGAGCCGTTGTGGCGGTTCGTCCTGATCGTGACGCTGGCCAAGGGCGGGAGGTATCTGGTGCTGGTGCTGATCACGGTGGGCGTTCGCGCGGTCTAGATCGTCGGGCCCATCACGGGCGCATGTCAGGGCCGCGCCCGCGCCATGCGCAACTCGGCCCGGGCGGTTTTTGATGGACGCATGTCGGCAAATGCGGTTTCCTGATCCCAGGCACAGGGGGCGCCCATGGAACGGCACGCAGCGACTGGCCGGCACTACATGGTCGGGGGCGGCATCGCGGCCCTGTCGGCGGCGGTCCTGCTGATCCGCGATGGTGGCGTTTCGGGGGATCGGATCACGATCCTCGAGGGCGCAGGCACGGCGGGGGGCAGCCTTGATGGCGCGGGCGACGCCGGGCTTGGCTATCTGACCCGCGGCGGGCGCATGTTCGAGCCGAATTTCGTCTGCACGCTTGATCTGCTGTCCTCGATCCCGGCGCCCGACGATCCTGCGGTTTCCGTCCGCGATGATATCTTCGCCTTCAACCGGATGGTGCCGGGGCGGGGGGAATGCCGCCTTGTGCGCGCCGGACACAAGGCCGAAGACCGGTTCCAGCTGGGCCTTGGCGCCGAAGAGATCGTCGCGATCAACCGCCTGCTTCTGACACCCGAAGGCCGGCTGGACGGACGCCGCATCGACAGCTGGTTCGCCCCCGCCTTTTTCGGCACGAACTTCTGGATCATGTGGAGCACGATGTTCTCGTTCCAGCCGTGGCATTCGCTGGCCGAGATGCGGCGCTACATGCGGCGCTTTCTGCATCTGTTTCCGGGTCTTGCGCGGATCGAGGGCATCTTGCGCACGCGCTATAACCAGTACGATTCCCTGATCGCGCCGATCCTTGACTGGCTGTTGCAGCGCGGGGTGGATCTGCGGGTCGATCACGGCGTGCAGGATGTCGCCATCACCAGCGATGCGGGGGGACGGCAGGTGAGCCGTCTGCATCTGCAGTCCGGGGCGATCATCGACGTTGCCCCCGAGGACAGGGTCTATCTGACGCTTGGCTCGATGACGGATGCCACCGTGGCCGGCGATCGCGACACGCCCCCGCCAGCAGCAGATGGTCCGGCCCCGGGGTTTGGCCTGTGGCGCAGCCTTGCGGCCCGCCACGACGGGCTGGGGCGGCCCGAGGTGTTTGCAGGCCAGACGGATCGCACGTCCTGGACCTCGTTCACCGTCACGCTGGCCTCATCGGCCTTCGTGACCTTCATGGAGGATTTCAGCAGCAACCGAACGGGGACCGGCGGTCTGGTGACCTTTGCCGATTCGGGCTGGCTCATGTCCATCGTGATGTTCCATCAGCCGCATTTTCGCGGCCAACCTGCCGAGCGACCGGTGTTCTGGGGCTATGGCCTGCGCGGCGAGCGGTCGGGTGACGTGATCGCCAAGCCGATGGCGCAGGCAACCGGCCGCGAGATCCTCGAGGAGCTTTCCCACCAGCTGCGGCTGACGGCGGAACAGGCGGCCGCATTCTTTGACGGCGCGCAGGTCATTCCCTGCCGGATGCCCTTGATCACCAGCCAGTTCATGCCGCGCGAGACGGGCGACCGCCCGCCCGTGATCCCGCGCGGGGCGACGAATTTTGCCGTGATCGGCCAGTTCTGCGAGATGCCGCTCGATTGCGTCTTTACGGTGGAATATTCGGTCCGCTCGGCCTGGACGGCGGTTCACGGGCTGACAGGGCAGGTGCCGCCACCGCCGCCCGTCGTGCGCAGCGATCGCGATCCGCGCGCGCTGCTGCAAGCCGCCAGGGTGCTGTTCGCGGGCTAGGGCCGCCGCCTTGATTTCCGGCCTGATCCGCGCGCTTGGGTTTGGCAGACCGGCGATCCGGCAACCGATTGCCGCAGCGCCATGTTGATGCGCGTGTGCAGACGGAGGATCCACAGCCGAAACCACCCAAGCCCTTCGTGATGCATGATCTATCTGGCAGCGGGGTGGGATGGTGCTGTGAGAGAGGATTGAACTCTCGACCTCTCCCTTACCAAGGGAGTGCTCTACCACTGAGCTACCACAGCCTATGTCTTTCCATTCTGCCAGTCACGACCTGCGATCCTGGCGGGGTGGAAAAGCCCCATGCTTTCAACTGCTTCGCGGTTTGCGACGTCGGGGTTCCTTGCGGTGCCGGGTCGTTTCGCGCTTCAGCGTCTTGCGAGGCGGGAGATAGACGCAAACGCAGACCGGCGCAAGAGCATCACACGATTTTTTCGCGCCCTTTTCGGTTCTTTTGTCGCGGGGCGATGTTGGCACGCAGATGCCGCGCGACGCCCTGGCCGTGGACCGATCCTGGCTTAGGTCAGATCGGGCCGCCGCACGCGATTGCGAGGGGGAACCAGGCCGGTGGTGGGCACGCCCTGCGGGGGCAGGGCGTGCGCGCGGGCTCAGGCGCCGGCCTTGGTCAGGGCCTGATCCAGATCGGCGATGATGTCGTCCGCATCCTCGATCCCGATCGAGACGCGCAGCATGTTGGGCGCCGCGCCCGAGGCGGTCTGCTGTTCCGGCGTCAGCTGGCGGTGCGTGGTCGAGGCCGGATGGATGATCAGGCTGCGGGTATCGCCAAGGTTCGCGACATGGCTGAACAGTTCCAGCGCGCCGACGACCTTGACGGCCACGTCATAGCCGCCCTTGACGCCAAAGGTGAACAGCGCCCCGGCACCCTTCGGGCAGACCGTCGCCACACGGCTGTTGTAGGGCGAGGAGGCAAGGCCCGCATAGGTCACCACATCGACGCGCGGATCGGCCTCAAGCCAGGCGGCGACCTTGGCCGCGTTTTCCACATGGCGCTGCATGCGCAGCGACAGGGTTTCGATCCCCATCAGCGTGTAATGCGCGGCCTGCGGGTTCATCGTCATGCCCAGATCGCGCAGCCCCACGGCGATGCCGTAGAAGGTGAACGCCATGGCCCCCAGCGCCTCGTGGAACTTCAGCCCGTGATAGGCGGGTTCCGGCGCGGACAGCGAGGGGAACTTGCCGCTGGCCGACCAGTCGAACTTGCCCGAATCCACCACGCAGCCGCCAGTGACGGTGCCATTGCCGGTCAGGTATTTCGTGGTCGAATGCACGACCAGGGTGGCCCCCAGCTCGATCGGGCGGCACAGATAGGGCGTCGCGCTGGTATTGTCGACGATCAGCGGCAGGCCCACCTTGTCGGCCACCTTCGCCACCGCCGGAATGTCGGTGATGTAGCCGCCGGGGTTGGCGATGGATTCGCAAAAGATCGCGCGGGTGTTGTCATCGACCGCGGCTTCCAGCGCGGCCAGATCGTCGAAATCGACGAACTTGGCCGACCAGCCGAATTTCTTGATCATGTTGGTCAGCTGCTGGACCGTGCCGCCATAAAGCCGGGTCGAGGCGACGACATTGGTGCCCGGCTGCATCAGCGGGAACAGCGCCATGATCTGCGCGGCATGACCCGAGGAACAGCAGAACGCACCGGCGCCGCCCTCCAGCGCCGCGATGCGTTCGGCCAGCGCCGACACGGTCGGGTTGGTCAGGCGCGAATAGATGTAGCCCACTTCCTGCAGGTTGAAGAGCGCGGCGGCGTGATCGGCATCGCGAAACACATAGGCCGTGGTCTGATAGATCGGCACCTGCCGTGCGCCGGTGGCCGGATCGGGCCGGGCGCCAGCATGGATCTGCAAAGTGTCAAAGCCGAGTTGTCTGGACATGGAAACCTCCCCTTGGGTTGCGCGCCACCCTAGGGCGGGGCGCGCAAGCGCGCAACGGGGCCGGACAGGAAAGGACATCCATTCCCGCCCCGCCCGCCTTGCAAGATCGCCGTTCCATTTCCGCTGCTTGGGTCGGAACCGGCGCCCGGCTCAGACGGTCAGCACGGCCAGAATCGCATCTGTGTCGATGCCGGAAACCGCTCCGGGCAAGGCGCCGCGCGCGCCATCGACCCGGGTGGCAACCCAGGCATCGGCCATGGCCGGGCTGCCCTCGCGGATCAGCACCGAGGCGCCGAACAGCACCGCCAGACGCTCGGCATAAAGCCGCGCCTCGGCCTCGGGCGGCAGGCCGGGCCAGCGGTCCAGATGCGCCCTGATCGCGGCATCATAGCGCCGATCGGCGCCCATGGCGGCCATCAGCTCGGCCCGCAATGCCGCGCCCGCCGCCGGCTCGCGCCCCAGCGCGCGCAGGATATCCAGGCAGATCACATTCCCCGACCCTTCCCAGATGCCGTTCAACGGCGCCTCGCGGTACAGCATGGGCATGGGGGTGTCCTCGACATAGCCCATGCCGCCCAGGCATTCCATCGCCTCGCCGATCATCCAGATGCAGCGCTTGTTGGACCAGAACTTGACCACCGCCACGGCGATGCGCGCCAGTGCGGCCTGCGCGGGATCGTCAAAGGCGCGCGCCACACGCATCGCCATGGCCAGCGCGCCTTCGGCCTCGATTGCCAGATCGGCCAGAACGCTGCGCATCAGGGGCTGGTCGATCAACCGGCGCTGAAAGGCGCTGCGCCCCTCGGCCCACCACAGGGCCTCGGCCAGGGCGGCGCGCATCAGGCCGGCCGGGGCCATGGCCGTGTCCAGCCGGGTATGCTGGACCATCTCGATGATGGTGCGCACGCCCTGACCCTCGGGGCCCAGTTGCTGCGCCCAGGCGCGGTGATATTCAATCTCGGAACTTGCATTGGCGCGGTTGCCCAGCTTGTCCTTGAGCCGCTGGATCTGCATGGCATTGCGCTCGCCGTCCGGGGTCCAGCGCGGGACCAGGAAACAGGTCAGCCCGCCCGGTGCCTGCGCCAGCGTCAGGAACCCGTCGCACATCGGGGCAGAACAGAACCACTTGTGCCCGGTCAGCCGCCAGCCCTCGCCATCGGCCTCGGCACGGGTGGTATTGGCCCGCACGTCCGATCCGCCCTGCTTTTCGGTCATCGCCATGCCCATGGTCGCGGCCCGCTTCATCGCCAGCGGCGCAACCGCCGGATCATAGGCGCGCGCGGTCAGCTTGGGCTGCCATTCGGCGGCTATCGCCGGATCGGCGGCCAGCGCGGGCACGGCTGCATAGGTCATCGTCATGGGGCAGCAGACGCCGGGCTCGATCTGGCTCATCATGTAAAGCAGCGCGGCATGGTGGGCGTGCCCGGCCGGCGTGCCGTCCCAGGCGCAGGCAGCATAGCCGGACCCAAGACCCAGCTCCATCAGCTGGTGATAGGCAGGGTGAAACGCCACCTCGTCCAGCCGCCGCCCGCCCCGGTCGAACAGGCGCAGCTCGGGCAGGTGCCGGTTTGCCAGCCGCCCCGCCTCGCGCATCTCCTCGCTGCCGGCGCGGGCGCCAAAAGCGGCCAGCGCATCCGCACCGCAGCCAGCCAGCCCGGCCCAATGCCGCAACGCCGGATCGGTCGCCCACAGATCGGGGGGCGCCGGGACCGGCTGGTTGAACACCTCATGTGTCGCCTGTCGGGCGCGCGGGGCCTGGGACATGATGGGTCCTCCTCGCCCGTGATGGTTTCATCACCGGTCCCGTCCCGTCAAATGCCGTTCTGAATGACGTTGCGGCGGACTGCTTTCGCCTTGATGCAAATATCCTCGGGGGGTGAATGCGCGCCCTGGCGCGCAGAGGGGGGCAGACGGCCCCCCTGCAACGCCGGCCAGGTGGCGCAGGGGCCGGCAAATCAAGCAGGTTTGCCATTCCGAATCACCTGTGCCATGATGCAGCCAAAGGGGCTTCAGACCCTGTTCGAGGCAGCGCATGACCGGACCTTCCAGCTCTCCGCCCGTCGGGGCCGCCCTTCTGCTGATGGTGGCCGTTGCGATCACCAGCTATTTCGCCTTTGCGGCCATGCAGGGCGATCACGGGCTGTTCCGCCGCGTCCAGACCCGCGCCGACATCGAGGCATTGCAAACGCGCAAGGCCGAGCTTCAGGCCGAACTCGACCGGCTGACCAACCTCACGACACGGCTGTCCGATACCTCGCTTGATCTTGACCTTCTGGACGAACGGGCCCGGCTGGTGCTGGGCTATGTCCGCGCCGACGAGGTGATCATCCACTGACCACGTTGCGGCAGGGGGGCGCTGCCCTTATGTCTTGGGCAAGCAACCTTGTGAGGCCCCCATGACCCTGTCCCTTCCGCGCCCCGTGTTCGATGCCAGTTCCGGCGGGGGCGGTGGCCTTGGCAAGCTTCCCGAATGGGATCTGCGCGATCTTTACCCGGCCGAGGACGCCCCCGAGGTCAGCCGTGATCTGGACTGGCTGGATACGGCCTGCGCCGATTTTGCGACCCGCTATGAAGGCAAGCTGGCCACGCTGGATGCCGGCGCACTGCTGGCCTGCGTGCAGGATTATGAACAGATCGACGTGATTGCCGGGCGGCTGATGTCCTTTGCGGGCCTGCGCTATTACCAGAACACCATGGACAGCGGCCGCGCCAAGTTCATGGCCGATGTGCAGGATCGCGTCACCAATGCGACGACGCCGCTGGTGTTCTTCAGCCTGGAATTCAACCGGCTGGAGGATGCCCATCTTGCCACGCTGCTCGAGGCCGATGCTGCCCTTGCGCGCTACAAGCCGGTGTTCGACCGGATGCGCGCCATGCGCCCGCACCAGCTGTCGGACGAGCTGGAAAAGTTCCTGCACGATGAATCGGTCGTTGGCGCCAGCGCCTGGAACAAGCTGTTTGACGAGACGATGGCCGGGCTAACCTTCAAGGTCGCGGGTGAGGACGAGGAGCTGAACCTTGAATCCACCCTCAACCTGCTGACCGATACCGACCGCGCGAAACGCGAGGCGGCGGCGCGGTCGCTGGCGGTGGTGTTTGACAAGAACATCAAGCTGTTCGCCCGCGTTCACAACACTCTGGCCAAGGAAAAGGAAATCCACGACCGCTGGCGCAAGATGCCCAGCCCGCAGCACGCGCGCCACCTGTCGAACCACGTCGAGCCCGAGGTGGTCGAGGCGCTGCGCAATGCCGTCGTTGCCGCCTATCCGAAACTCAGCCACCGCTATTACCGGCTGAAGGCGAAATGGATGGGGCTGGACAGGCTGCAGATCTGGGACCGCAACGCCCCGCTGCCGACCGAGGCCCCCCGGATCGTCAGCTGGGACGAGGCGCAAAAGACCGTGACCGAGGCCTATGCCGCCTTTGATCCGCGCATGGCCGAAATCGCGCAGCCTTTCTTTACCAAGGGTTGGATCGACGCGGGCGTCAAGCCGGGCAAGGCGCCGGGGGCCTTTGCGCATCCAACGGTGACGACAGTGCATCCCTATGTGATGCTGAACTATCTGGGCAAGCCGCGCGATGTGATGACGCTGGCGCATGAGCTGGGTCATGGCGTGCATCAGGTCTTGGCGGCCGGGCAGGGGGAACTGCTGTCGTCGACCCCGCTGACGCTTGCGGAAACCGCATCGGTCTTTGGCGAGATGCTGACCTTCCGCAAGCTGCTGGACGCAGCCAGGACCCCGGCCGAGCGCAAGACGCTGCTGGCCGGCAAGGTCGAGGACATGATCAACACCGTCGTGCGGCAGATCGCCTTCTACGATTTCGAATGCAAGCTGCATGCCGCGCGGGCCGAGGGCGAGCTGACGCCCGACGACATCAACGCGCTGTGGATGAGCGTTCAGGCCGAAAGCCTGGGCGATGCGTTCGATTTCATGGACGGATACGAGACTTTCTGGGCCTATATCCCGCATTTCGTGCATTCGCCGTTCTACGTCTATGCCTATGCATTCGGCGACGGTCTGGTGAATGCGCTGTACGCGGCCTATGCGGGCGGGCTGGAAGGGTTCAAGGACAAGTATTTCGCCATGCTGGAAGCGGGCGGGTCCATGCATCACAAGGAACTGCTGGCGCCCTTTGGTCTTGATCTGTCGGATCCGGCGTTCTGGGACAAGGGTCTGAGCATGATCGCGGGCTTCATCGACGAGCTGGAGGCCATGGAAGGCTGAGCGCCCATGGCATCTGGCGCAACCGGGGGCATTCTGCCCCCGGACCCCCTGAGGGTATTTTTGAAAAGGCAAAGCAGGCGGCCGGGTTGTGGATCACCGGCCGCAGAGGCCACAAGGCAGCGGATCAGCGGCCGTAGAGGGCCACAAGCCCCAGATGGGCCAGCAGTGCGCCTGAAAGGGCCAGGCCCATCGGGAATTTCTTGCTGGTCCAGCTGACCCAGTCGGGGGTTGCGCGGCGGAACGGCGGGATGGCGCGCAGCAGGCGGTGGGCGGCAAAGGCGGCCAGCAGGCTGGCGGCAAAGATGCCGATGAACAGGCGCAGATCCCCCAGTGCGACAAAGGGGGCCATGGCGGCGGCGAATTTCGCGTCCCCCGCCCCGATCATGCCTGCCATGGTCAGCGCGAAGGTGATCGCCAGCACCACCGCCAGATGCAGCCAGCGCCAGCCGTATTCCGGCAGCGGCAGCGCCACCAGACCGACAATGGCAAAGACCCCGGCAAGCGCCAGCACGGCCTTGTTCGGGATCTTCATGTATTTCATGTCGCTCCAGGCGGCCCAGAGCGCGACGGGCAGGACGAAGGGCAGGAACCACATCGCCTCTCGGGCGGTTGCGGCCAGCATCAGCCTTGCTTCACATTGTTTTCAAGCGCGCGCAAGGCGCGGACGGCGGCGTCGAAATGCTGCGGATGGGTGTCGATCGCCTCTTGCAAAAGGCCGCGTCCGACAACCACATCGCCGCCCTTGATCGCCGTCAGCGCCATGGTGTGCAAGAGTTCCGCCCGTTCGGTCTGGGTCATCTCGACGACGGGCAGATCGTATTTGCGCTGCGCGCCCCTGGCCATGACCAGGTTGTTCTTGGCGGTGAACATCTTGGGGTCGTAGGTGATCGCCTCGGCGAACAGCTTTTCGGCGCCGGCATAATCGCCGCGGCTGAGCTTGGAGAAGCCCCAGTTGTTCAGAACGCCGGCCGGCCGGTTGGTCAGCCCCTGGGCGATTTCATAGAAGCTGTCGGCCTTTTTCCACTGCTTGTTGGAATCGGCCACCATTGCCTCGAGCCGGTAGCGCTGAAAGGTCTCGTGCGTCGGAGGGATGGTGTTCAGCACCTCTTGCGCGCGCGTCCAGTCGTTGGCGCGGATCAGCGCATCGGCCAGCTGGACCTTGTCTTCGTCGTTTGCCTCGGGGCGGGTGATCACGCCTTCCCAGACCTTCGCGGCCTCGGGCGCCTTGCCGGCGCGCACCAGCGCCTTGGCCAGATTGCGCTGCAGGTCGATCCGGTCGGGGTTTTCCGCGGCGGTGCGGGTGAAATAGGCCACCGCCTCGTTCGGGTCGCCCACCGTCAGCATGATGTCGGACAGGTTGCTTTCGTCGATCACGTTCACGCTTTTCATGGCGCGCGCGACTTCGGCATCCGAATTGCGGTTACAACCCGCAAGCGCCATGCCGCCAAGGCACAGCGCAACGATCACAGGGTGGCGCATTTCGCGTCCTTTTCTGCTCGACCCGTCTAGTGCGTAAGCAGCAGGTATTCGCCGCGTCCCCGCCGCACCAGCGAGAAGTTTGCCTCATTCTTGACATCATAGACGCGATTTTCGGTGCGCGCGATAGCCAGTCGCAGGTTTTCGCGGATGGAGTCAGAATTGCCACTGTCCAGGGCATAGGCGCGCTGGAAGACGCGCTTGGCTTCGCCCGTCTCGCCCTTTTCCATCAGCACGACGCCCAGGTTGTTCAGCGCGGGGACGAAATCGGGGTCCATCTCCAGCGCGCGGCGCAGCATCTGTTCGGCCTGGCCAAGGCGGCCAAGTTTCAGGTTGGTCGAGCCGATGGCCGAGAGCACATCGGCATTGATGCCCTGTTCCCCCGCGGCGCGGTAATAGGCCTTGAGCGCCAGTTCGTATTCGCCCGCCTCTGCCAGGCGATGACCGACGGTCAGCCCATCGACGGACTGCCCATGCCGGTCGGTGCCGGGGACCACACCCGCAGGTGCATGAAGGCCGCCTGTCGTGCCACAGGCGGCCAGAAAGATCGTCATCGCGGCTGCAACGGGCCGCCAGAATACTGACACGCTAGAACGCGCCTCCTCCACCCAGGGTCGTGGCGATGCCGTAGATCGAAGGGCCGATCAGAACGATCAGCAAGGGCGGCACCGTGAACAGCATTGTGCCCAGAGTGAGTTTGGTCGGCAAGACGTTCGCCTTTTCCTCGGCCCGCATCACGCGCTTGTCGCGCATTTCCGAGGCATAGACCCGCAGCGCCTCGGCGATCGAGGTGCCGAAGGTGGCCGATTGCACCATGGTGGTCACGAACGAGGCAATATCCGGCACGCCGGAGCGTTCGCCAAAGTCCTTCAGCACCTGCGCGCGTTCCTTGCCGGCCTTGATCTCTTGGGCGACAAGTTCGTATTCCTCGCCAAGCGCGGGATAGCCCAGCTTGATTTCCTTGGAGACGCGGATGATCGCCTGATCCAGCGATTGCCCGGCCTCGACGCAGACGAGCATCATGTCGAGACTGTCGGGAAAGCCGTTGATCATTTCCTCGCGCCGGCTTTGAACGCGGCGTTCCACCCAGTATTTCGGCAGGAAATAGCCCGCGATCCCCGGCAGCAGGGTGGTCAGCATCAGGTTGGTCGTGGTTGGCTTGGTGTCGCCATTCGCCAGCATTGTGTAGAGCACGCCCAGCAGCAACAGGCCGATCCCCAGCACGAATTGCGCCGCATGGAAGGTGCGCACCGCCGTCTTCTGCCGATAGCCGGCCCGCATCAGTTTCAGACGGGCGGCGCCCAGTTCCTCGGCCTTTTGCGGCTCGAGAAAATGGGCAAACTTTTCCAGCTTTTCCGCATAGTCGGCCGTGCGCAGTGCCTTTTGCGTATCGTTGCGGGCATTGCCGCGCGCAACGGACTCGCGCAGCTTGTCCAGCGGATCGGCCTTGCGGTTCAGAAACGATGGCAGCGCGATCAGGATCAGCGCAAAGCCCAGCACGCCGATGACCATCAGCGGGCCCGTGGGGCCAAGCGTCTCGACGATCATCTGGTTGATCTGATTGATGAAATCCATTGGCTCAGACCTTGATGTTGACCATGATCTTCATGTAGATCACGTTGATCGTCAGAAAGGCGCCCACGACCAGCGCAGTGGGGATGAAATAGGCGGTCTCCTTGACCTCGTCATAGTAGTCCGGTTTCAGCACCTGGATCATGATCATGGCGCCGATCGGAAAGCCCGACAGGAACATGCCTGACCATTTCGCCTCGGCGGTGATCGCCTTGACCCGGCGAAACAGCTTGAAGCGCGAGCGGATCACCTTGGCCAGACCGTCCAGCACCTCGGCGAGGTTGCCGCCCGATTGCTGCTGGATCGCGACGGCCACGGCCAGGAAGCGCAGATCCTGAAGATCCATCCGTTCGGCCAGCGCCTTGAGGCTTTCCGACACGTCGCGGCCATAGGCGGCCTCGTCGGCGATCACGCCGAATTCGGTGCCCAGCGGGTCGGGAATTTCCTTGGCGACGATGCTGATCGCAGACGAGAACGGATGCCCCACGCGCAGCGAGCGCACCATCAGTTCGACCGCATCGGGCAGTTGTTCTTCCAGCAGGGCAAGTCGCTTTTTCGCCTTGCCGTTGACCCAGACATAGACGCTGCCAAAGCCCATCACCACCGCGACCAGGGCGCGGACGGGGGTTTCGGCCTCGGTCCCGACGGTCAGGCCGACATAGGCGACCCCGGACATGGCGAACATGATGGCGACCAGGGCCTTGGGCGAAAAGGCGATGTTGGCCTTTTGCGCCTTTTCCGCCAGCAGCGAATAGAGCGGAATGGTCCGCGCCTTCATGTGCTGGCTCATCTCCTTGCGGAGTTGTTCCAGCACCTGTTCGCGGTTGCCGCCCTTTTCCATCAGCGCGAGGCGGCGGTTGACCTTGCGGTCAAGGCTGATCGACTTGCCAAAGACCGTCAGATACAGCCCTTCGACCAGCAGGAACACACCCAGGGCAACAAGCCCGTAAATCAGCGGTGCAGCCGAGAATTCCATGGATGCGGTCCTTATGGCAGCGGTTCGTAGATCGAGGCGGGCAGGTCATAGCCCCATTGCTTGAAGCGGTCGGAATAGGCCGATCGCACGCCGGTCGCGTTGAAGCGGCCGATGATCTTGCCATCGGGCGCAATGCCAAGGCGCTCGTAGCGGAAGATTTCCTGCATCGAGATCACCTCGCCCTCCATCCCGGTGATCTCGGTGATCGAGGTCATGCGCCGGCTGCCATCTTGCAGGCGGCTGGCCTGGACGATCAGGTTGACGGCGCTGGCGATCTGGGCGCGCACGGCCTTGAGCGGCATCTCGATCCCGGCCATGGCGACCATGTTTTCCAGACGGCTGATGCCGTCGCGGGCATTGTTGGCGTGGATCGTGGTCATGGACCCGTCATGGCCGGTGTTCATGGCCTGCAACATGTCGATGACCTCTTCGCCGCGGGTTTCGCCCACGATGATCCGGTCGGGACGCATCCGCAGCGCGTTGCGCAGACAGTCGCGCTGGGTGACGGCGCCCTTGCCCTCGACGTTGGCGGGGCGGCTTTCCATGCGGCCGACATGGGTCTGTTGCAGCTGAAGTTCTGCCGTATCCTCGATGGTCAGGATCCGCTCGCTATCGTCGATGAAGCTGGACAGCGCGTTGAGCGTGGTGGTCTTGCCCGACCCCGTCCCGCCCGAGACGATGATGTTTAGCCGGGTGGCCACGGCGGCCTGAAGATAGGCGGCCATTTCTTCGGTAAAGGCACCGAAGCGGACCAGATCCTCGATCTTGAGCTTGTCCTTCTTGAACTTGCGGATCGAGACGAGCGAGCCATCCACCGCAACCGGCGGCACCATGGCGTTGAAACGGCTGCCATCTTGCAGACGGGCGTCGACATAGGGGTTCGATTCGTCGACCCGGCGGCCCACGGCGGACACGATCTTGTCGATGATCCGCAGCAGGTGCTTTTCATCCTTGAAGGTGATGTCCGACAGCGTCAGCTTGCCGGCCCGTTCGATGAAAATCTGATGCGGGCCGTTGATCAGGATGTCGTTGACCGTATCGTCCTTCAGCAAGGGCTCGATCGGGCCAAGGCCCATCACCTCGTCATAGAGTTCCTGATATAGCTGGCTGCGGTCTTCCTTGTTCAGGACGACCGACAGCTCGGCCAGCGCCTCGTTCGAGATGTCGGCGATTTCCGAGCGCAGATCGGCTTCGGCGGCATGTTCCAGCGCGGAAAGGTTCAGGTTTTCCAGCAGGCGCTTGTGCAGTTCTACCTTCAGCTCGCCCAGACGGTCCTTGCGCTTCTTTTCCTTGTCGGCCGCGACGGCCTGGGCCGAACTTGCCGCCGGCTGCTGCGCGGGTTTCAGCGTTGCCAGCGGCGAGCGGGCAGGGGCCGCCGTGGGCGGCGCGACCGCGGCCTCGGCGCTGACGGCGGTGCGGGCAGGTTCGGCTGCGCTGGATTTGCGGTAGCGGGCAAACATGGGGGCGTCCTTACTTGCGTGCTGTCTCGACGGCCTTGTTCAGGTCGCTGATCTGCTTGGCGAGTTTCTGAATTTCCTTGCGCAGCGGGTTCTTGGCGGAATTCTCTGCCAGCGGCAGGCCATGGTCGTTCGACTGCGTCACCGGCTTGCCGCCATCGGGCAACATCACCTCGATCTCGATCGAGAGGCTTTCGGCCAGCCGCTTGACGCGGCTTTTCCCCGACAGGTCGGTAAAGCCCGGGGCCCGGTTCAGCGCGAAGCGCAGCTTTTCATGCGGCAGGTTCTCGGCCTTGAGCGCCCGCACCAGCCGCAGCGCATTCTGGGCGCTGCGCATGTCCAGCTCGATCAGCGCGAAATAGACATGGGCGGCGTTCAGCACCGTTTCGGTCCATTGCACGATGGCCTTGGGCATGTCGACGATGACAAAGTCGAAGTTCGCCCGCGCCATCGCCAGGATCCGCCCGACATCGTCCGAGGTGATGAAATCCAGCGGCAGCATGTCGGCCGGCGAGGTGAACACATGCAGCTTGTCGTTGAAGGTCAGCATCGACTGGACAAAGGTGTCGCTGTCGATCGACGGGGTGTCCGACAGGATTTCGAACACCTGATCGCGGCGCGGCAGGTCAAGGTAGGTCGCGACCGAGCCGAATTGCAGATCAAGGTCGATGATGCACACGCACGGCGCATTCGTCTTGGACGAATTTGCCAGCTCCCACGCCAGGTTCACCGCGAAGGAGGTTGCACCCACGCCGCCCGCGAGGCCATGGACGGGCAGGATCACGCCATCGCGGTCGCCCTTGGCGGCAAAGGTCGGGTGGGGTTGCGCGGTCTCGGGCACCACGGCGCTTGCGGTCGCGGGCGGCGGGGCAGGGCGGCGCAGCCGCTCGATCGAATCGTGCAGCGCGCCTTCGGGCAGCGGATAGGGCACGAAATCCTCGGCCCCCAGTCGCAGCAGCTGGTGCAGCCCGGCAGGGCTCATCTGGTCGGCGATCAGGATGACGCGGATGCCCTTGTCGCGTGCGGCCGTCACGACCGCAGAGATCTGCGCAAGGTTGGGCTCGTCTTCATCGTCGACGGCGACCGCGATGAATTCCAGCGCCGCCGCGTCA
Source organism: Gemmobacter nectariphilus DSM 15620 (assembly GCF_000429765.1). Taxonomy (GTDB): domain Bacteria; phylum Pseudomonadota; class Alphaproteobacteria; order Rhodobacterales; family Rhodobacteraceae; genus Wagnerdoeblera; species Wagnerdoeblera nectariphila. Next base: position 389,669 of record NZ_AUCM01000004.1, read on the forward strand.
GGTTGGTCGAAGAACACCATGGCATCGGCAAAGGACAGATCGCCCCAGCTTTCGCCCAGTTCGGTTTCCATGTCCTCGATCAGCAGGTCAAAGTTCTGCACATCCCGCGACACGGTGCAGGCGACCACGGGGGCTGGTTCAGGATGCAGTTGGGCCACGCTTGCCATTTCGCCAATCCTCGGTTTCCGGGGTTCGAAACGGGTATCAGGGCAGCATCTGCCAGCCTTTGCCCGAAACGTCCCCGCGCGACTCGGGGGTCGCGCGCTGCTCTTCTTGACCGCAAGGTCGGGGGCAATGGTGGCGAGAATTGGGCTAAAAAGTCGTCATTGTTCGGTATTTTGCGTATAAAAGGGCGCGGAACCTGCTGGTTCCGCGCCCTTTCAACTCATCGATCCCGGGATCGGTCAGTTTTGCGTTTCGCCGACCTGAGTCGCCACAGGCTTGTTCTGCGGATGCGGGCGATCCGCCTCCTTGACGTATTCGCGGAACACCACTTCGGCATATTTGCCGTTCATCACCGTGGGGTGGCGTTTGACGAAGCCGCTGACCTCGGTCACGGTGCGCCGGTTGCGGCGCTCTTCGTTGGTGGTCTGGATCAGGGGGCGCGTCTCGCCAAAGCTGACCAGCGCCTCGAGCCGCGATCGGCTGATGCCCTGTGTTCCCAGGAAGGCAACAACCGCCTGGGCCCGCCGCAGGCCAAGTGCCTTGTTGTAGCCATCTGACCCCACAAGATCGGTATGGCCGAAGACGCGGAAGCGCACTTCGGGGAACTGGCGGATCCAGTGGGCCTGACGGCGCAGGATCGCCTGTGCCTCGCCATCCAGCACGGCCGAATTGAAGGCGAAGTTCACCGTATCCGGCACCTCGCGGGCAAAGCGCCCGCCCAGTTCCATGACGTAATCCTTTTCGCCGGACTGGATCAGCGTGTTGTTCATCGTCGCATCGCCAAAGCCGGTCGTGCTCAGCTCGGCGCCGCTTTCGTGATCGCCGCAGGCGGCAAGTGCCAGAAGGGCGACACCGGCCAGGGACGCGCGCAGGGGAAACGCCATGACCGTCACTCCATCACATAGCCATAGGGGGCGGTGAAATCCTGCCGGGCGACTTCGCCGGCCGCACCCTTGGGCGCCTTGCGATCGCTGCCCGCCACCTTGCCGAACAGGAAGAATTCCTTCTCGGAGGGCAGGCGCACGCGGTCGGTCGGCAGGGCCAGCGCCTCGCCCCGGGTCGGGGTCACCAGATGCGGGGTGACGATGATCACCAGTTCCGACTGCTCGCGGTTGTAATCGGCCGACCGGAACAGCGCGCCCAGGATCGGGATATCCCCCAGCCACGGCACCTGACCCTTGAGGTTGCGGAAATCGTCCTGCAAGAGGCCCGCGATGGCAAAGCTTTCGCCATCGCGCATCTCGACCGTGGTCGAGGTCTCGCGCCGCTTGAACCCGTTGATCGAGATCCCCGAGGCCTGAACCGCAACCGAGCTGTCGATGGCCGAAACGGCCGCGTTGATCGTCAGGTTGATCGCATCGCCATCCACGACACGGGGGGTAAAGTTCAACTCGACCCCGAAGGGCTTGTAGACGACGCTGACGCCGCCATCATTGTCGCGCACCGGGATCGGATACTCGCCGCCGGCCAGGAACTTGGCTTCCTGCCCCGACAGGGCGGTCAGGTTCGGCTCGGCCAGGGTGCGCACGACGCCCTTGGATTCCAGGGCCTCGAGCAGAACGGCGAACTGCATCGACCCGGCCGAGAAGCCAAGGCCAAGCGCGCCCGCGCTGGCCGAATTGATCGGAAAGGTGCCGTCCTTGAACACGGTGCCAACCGCGCCGCTGCCGGTGAAATTGCCGGTTCCGCTGACAACGCCGGTGCGCCCGCCATTGATGCTGCCGCTGGCCGCGATCGAGGATGAGAGCGATTTCGACACCGAGCGCTGCATTTCGGCAAAGCGCACCTTCAGCATGACCTGCTGGGTGCCACCCACGCTCATCAGATTGGACACGCGGCCAGGGGCATAGCGTTCGGCCAGATCAAGCGCGCGGTCCAGGCGGGCGATGGACGACACGGTTCCCGACAGGACGATCCCGTCATTGGCGGTGCGCACCTCGATCTTTTCCGAAGGCAGGATCTGGCGCAGGCGTTCCTTGAATTCGGCAATGTCGGGCGTCACCTGAACCTCGACGTTCGAGATCAGCCGCCCGTCGGCCGACAGCAGCGTCAGCGTGGTGCGGCCCGGCGTCTTGCCCAGGACATAGATCGAGCGGTCGGACAGCGTCGAGATATCGGCGATGCCGGGGTTTGCGATGGAAAGTTCGGCAAAGGGCGTGTCGCTTTCGACCACGACGGCCCGGTTCATCGGCACCTGAAGCGCCGACGCTGCCTCTCCGCGCATGACGCGAATGCTTTCTGCGGCGGCGGTCTGCGGCACCGCGCACACGGCCAACCCAATGCCAAACAAGCCGGCCTGGCCGATCTTTCTGATGTCCATGTGACCCGCCTCTCCGATCACTACTGCCCGCCGGCTCTGCGTCCGGTTCATGGGATATTTTTGCCCACTTTCGCCACACTGTGCCCGATGCGACGAATCATTGCAAGATTCAAGCTGTTGTCCGGCACCGACAGGCGAACAGCTTGCGGTTGACGCCGTGGTGGGCGCAACATTTTGGGTGCGCCTTGGCCGGCTTCACCAGATCAGGACGGTGTTGAGGCGCCTCTGTTGCGGAAATGCCGCAACACATGCAGCCGGATCGCGGTCGCAAGCCCGGTGGCCGGGTCGCGGGCGGTGTCGATCTCGGCTGCAAGTGCCGCAAGCGGGCGCTGCTCGGCGGCGGCGATCTCTTGCAGGGCGTGCCAGAAATCATCCTCCAGCGAGACGCTGGTTCGGTGACCATGCAGCGTGAGCGATCGTTTGACGGGGCGTTGCGACATGCGCAAAGCATAGCCACGGACAGCGTCGGCGCAAGCCGGGTCCCAGGGCGGGGGGCCTTGCGGCGCCCGGTCCGGTCGATCATGCTTGGCCCCAGGCTTGCAGGTGACGAGGTGTTTCATGGCCGGGATCGGACATAATGGCGGACCCGAAATGGCGGGAGTTGCCTGGCGCAAGCATTGCTGGTCTGCCGCCCGCGCCCGGCTGCTGCCGGTCCTGCCGATCGAGGTGGTGCGGATGCGCGTCAAACGCGCGGCCGAGCTGGGCCTCGACTACAAGACCTATGCCGGGGTTCGTGCGGCAACCGGGCACGATGTGGTGGCCTTTCTGTTTTCGTCCAACGCCTTGCGGGTCGATGCCGCAGCGCGCATCCCCCAGGCGGAGGCCGCGCGGCTGTCTGCCCTGACCCGTGCCGGGCGCATCGCCCTTGCGCAGACGGTGACCCCCGAACGGTTGGCGGCGGTCAATGCCGATGTGCTGGACAGCGCCCATGCCGCGCCGCACCCCTTTGCCACCTTTGGTCAGGCGGCGGCCGGCCTGCGGGCGGCCCTTGGCAAGCTGCCGGGCGATCAGGTGGTGCTGATCGCCTCGGATGCGCCGTGGGAGCGGGACTGGCTGATGGCGGGCAAGCTGGCAGCCGTGCTGCCGGCGGACCGCTATTTCGCGCGGGCGGTCTAGTCCGTCTCGCGCTTGTGCGCGTCAAGATCGCGTTCGGCCTTGTCCGACCGCGCACGCGCGAGATCCTTTTCGGCCTTGCTGCGGCCGAATTTGGCAGCGTTCGCATCACCTTGCGCGCGGGCGGCCTTGCGGGCCGCCTGCTTTTTCGCCGTGCGCAGGTTGACGATTTCAGCCATCTGCCTGGTCCTGCGGGTTTGTGGATCCCTCAGAAGCCCCGGGGGGCATCTGAGGGGTCCTGCCTCAGCCCTTGGGGCCGATCATGTCCTCGGGCCGCACGATGCGGTCAAAGGTCTCGCCATCGACAAAGCCAAGCGCGATGGCTTCTTCGCGCAAGGTGGTGCCGTTCTTGTGCGCGGTCTTGGCAACCTTGGTGGCATTGTCATAGCCGATGGTCGGCGCCAGTGCCGTCACCAGCATCAGCGATTCCTTCATCAGCTTGTCGATCCGGGCGACATTCGCCTGCGTGCCCACGACCATGTTGTCGGTGAACGAGCTGGCCGCGTCGCCCAGCAGCTGCATGGATTGCAGCACGTTATAGGACATCATCGGGTTGTAGACGTTCAGCTCGAAATGGCCCTGGCTGCCGGCAAAGCCGACGGCGGCGTCATTGCCCATGACATGCGCGCAAACCATGGTCAGCGCCTCGGCCTGGGTCGGGTTGACCTTGCCCGGCATGATGGACGATCCCGGCTCGTTTTCCGGCAAGATCAGCTCGCCCAGACCCGACCGGGGGCCGGACCCCAGCAGGCGCAGATCGTTCGCGATCTTGAACAGCGATGCCGCCACCGTCTTGAGCGCGCCCGAGAACATGACCATCGCGTCATGGGCGGCCAGCGCCTCGAACTTGTTCGGCGCGGTGACAAACGGCAGGCCGGTGATTTCGGCGATCTGCGCGGCGACGCGGGTGTCCCAGCCCACACGGGTGTTCAGCCCGGTGCCCACGGCGGTGCCGCCCTGCGCCAGTTCATAGATATGCGGCAGGCACATCTTGACCCGCTCGATCCCGCGCTCGACCTGCTTGGCATAGCCGCCGAATTCCTGGCCCAGCGTCAGCGGCGTCGCATCCTGGGTATGGGTGCGGCCGATCTTGATGATGTCCTTGAATTCCTCGGACTTCGCGACCAGCGCCTTGTGCAGCTTTTCCAGCCCCGGCAGCAGCACATCGCGCGCCAGCATGGCGATGGCGACATGCATCGCCGTCGGGAAGGTGTCGTTCGACGACTGGCCCATGTTGCAGTGATCGTTCGGATGGACCGGCTTCTTGCTGCCCATCACGCCGCCCAGCATTTCGATCGCGCGGTTCGAGATCACCTCGTTCGCGTTCATGTTCGACTGGGTGCCCGATCCGGTCTGCCACACGACCAGCGGGAAGTTGTCGTCGAACTTGCCGTCGATCACTTCCTGCGCGGCTGCGGCGATCGTATCGGCCAGCTCCGCCGGCATGTCGCCCTGGGCCTTGTTGACCAGCGCGCAGGCCTTCTTGATCACGCCAAGCGCGCGGATGATCGGGACCGGCTGACGTTCCCAGCCGATGGGGAAGTTCATGATCGAGCGTTGGGTCTGTGCGCCCCAGTATTTGTCGGCGGGCACTTCCAGCGGGCCGAAGCTGTCAGTCTCGGTGCGGGTGGCGGTCATCGGAGCCTCCTGAATGCTGCGCTGCCTTCCTTAGTGCGGGGCAGGCGCGGAATCAATCGGTATGCCGCCGCATACCGCCGGTCAGGCGCGGCGGAAATGCAAAACGCGCGCAGGCGGCAGATTGCCCCAGACCTTGCGGCTATGGCCGACCTCCAGCCCCAGCCGCACCATCTGGCCCGGGGTCAGCGGCGATTTCGGCCCATAGGTGAACTGCACATAGACCCCGCCCGGCGCCAGCACCTGAAACGCGGCCCCCACGATGTCCTCGCGCAAGGGATGCGGCATCGACAAGAGCGGCAGGCCCGAGATCACCCGCGCGGCCGTGGCCCCCATGTGATCGGGCGCTGTCTGAGCCGGGCCATGCACCACGGTCACGCCCGGAAAGCGGTGGCGCAGATGGCGGACGAATTCCTCGTTCATCTCGAACAGTGTCAGCTTTGCCGGGGGAACGCCCGCGGCCAGGATCGCCTCGGTCAGGCGGCCGGTGCCGGGGCCGAATTCCACCACCGGGCCCGAGCCCGGGCCAAGCCCCTCTGCCATGGCCCGCGCCAGCGCTGGCGACGAGGGGGCAACGGCCGAGACCATGCGCGGGTTGCGCAACGCCTCTTTCAGAAACAGCTTGGTGTCCTGGAACATCGGCTCAGGGCTTGCGGAAGCGATCAAGCCGCACGACTTCCGCCTCGCGCGGGGCAGGGGGCGGATCGTCGTCGCCGCCATCGTCGTCGCCATCCTCGTCGTCGGTCTCGTCTTCGTCCTCATCCTCGTGCGATTCGAAGCGCAGCCCGAATTCGACCGACGGATCGACAAAGGTGCGCAGCGCATCGAAGGGGATTCGCAGCGGCTCGGGCTGGTTGCCAAAGTTGAGCGTGACGGTGAAGCCGTCGTCATCGACCATCAGGTTGTCGAACCAGTGCTGGAGAACGATGGTCATTTCCGAAGGATAGCGCGCGCGCAGCCAGTCCGCGATCTGCACATCGGGGTGCGTGGTATCGAAGGTGATGAAGAAATGATGCGCGCCGGGCAGTCCGTGCTCGCCCACCTCGGTCAACACCTGCCGGATCAGGCCCCGCATCGCCTGATGCATCAGGTTGCCGTAATCGATGCCCCGCGCCATGCCGCCCCCTTGTCGAGTTGGGGCCAGCATAGGGGATTTGACCTGCGATGGAAGAGGGCCGGCGCATTTTTCGCCCGCGCAGCATTCTCACGTCGAAGATGCCTTGCCGCATCATCTTGCCCCAAATACCCATCCCCGGCGCCCAGCCCGCGCCCCCTCCGGGGCGCCCGAACGGTTTTGCCAACCCCTGCAAGCTTTTGGCCCGGATCGCACAGGCAAGGGCCAAAGGGCCCCGCCTCGGATCGACGCCGCCTGGCCCTTGCGGATGGCCGTGTCGGCCGAAAGGGCGCGTGCCGCAGCTGGAATTCACCGGCACCGAGAAGGAATCCGCCGTCGAGGATTTCGGCTTCGACGTGCCGATCCCGAATTCCGACATCGAGGCGGCCGCCAATGCCCGTGCGCGCGGCCTGGGCGCGATCGACCCCGAGGCCCATGCGGCCGAAATGGTGGCCGACACGCTGATGAACATCCGTGAGGCCCGGGTTGCGGCTCTGGTCCACAATCTCAACACCTATGCCGCTGACAAGCGGGTGACGCTGTCGGGCACGTCGCAGTTCTCGGACTACCCCAACTCGGAGTCGCTCGATTGTGCGTTGTCAGGTGCGACCACCATGTTGTCGGACTGACGCATGGGACGTGTCGTGCCGTCCTTTTCCGTCCATACGCCCGACAGCAGTTCATGAGCTGCAGAATGGATGGACGCGACCCCCTCCGGCGCGATCTGGGCATTGCCCTCATGCGGGACCGACACCCAAAACGCGCCCGCCGGGGGAAAAGCAGTCCCGGCCACTGCCTGGCATGAGGTATCTGGGTGGCCGGTCAGCCGTCCCTTATAGACCTGGTCAGGAATGAAGCGGCAGACATCCGGATGCATCCGTCGCGACATGGGCAGGAAGATGCCGCGGTCAGGCGGGACCGTCGCATGATCGCCAAGCATCCAGTCACGGCAGGAAAGATTTGCGGGATAGGCATACGCCCCCTGGATCGTGGCTCTGCTGGTCAGGCCCGTCGATATCGGAGTCGACGGCCTGAACTTGCGGCTATGCATCGACGGTCTCGCTGGCCTTTCCCGCGAGATGCCGGACCGCGACATCGGAGAATCCGCAAGACACACGGCGCGCCGATACGGGTGCTGATGCTGTCAGCGCCCGGCATCACCAGCTATCTGGGCGATCCGGGATTTGACCTCGAGATGGCTCTGTTGCACAAATCGGCTGTTGACCAGACGTCCCCTTTCCGCGGACATACCTATCCTGCGACCTCTGTGATGGGTGTACCGAGGGCTGTGAAGCCGTTGAGCACGGCGACACGCACCTGGAACTCAGCGACCTGACGGTCGAAGTCACGGGCGGGCAGGCGCTGACCGAGCAGTTTGGCGCAGTGCATCTTGGTCTCTGCACGGCTTCTGAGGTGATAGCCGCTCGATCGTCGCCAGATGGTTCGACCGACGCGCTTCGATGTGCGCAGGATCTCGTTGCGTTCGATGGCCCCGAGAGTGTCGGGTTTCCACGGTTTGGCATTCTTGCGGGGTGGGATGATCGCGACGCACCTCGGGCGGCGATGACGTCGTGGCACTTGCGCGTGTCGAAGGCGCCATCTGCGGTGACGGTGGCGATCTCCTGCTCAAGCGGGATCTGGTCCAGCAACTCGGGCAGCATGGGTGCATCGCCGATGTCACTGGTGGTGAACTCGGCGGCCCGGATTTCCAGTGTTTTCGCGTCGATCCAGATGTGGAACTTGCGCCAGACCCTGCGTTTGGTGCCACCATGCTTGCGGGGCTCCATTCCCCTTCGCCCTCGACCTTGATCCCGGTGCTCTCCACCAGCAGGTGCAGCGGGCCGTCCGAGCAGCGAAAGGGAATGTTCACGTTCAGGCTCTTCTGGCGCCGCGACGGCGTGCTGAAGTCGGGCACCGCCCAGTCCAGGCCGATCAGGCGCAGCAGGCTCTCGACGAAGCCCGTCGTCTGCCTGAGCGCCATTCCAAACAGACCCTTCATCGTCAGGCAGGTCTGGATCGAGGCATCGCTGTAGTCGTGCTGTTGTCAACCACGCTTGACCTTTGCCCTGACCATCCGCAGCGCCGAAGACATGGGGGCCGAAGCCCTTGTCGCTGCCAAAGCCACCGCCCGCGCCCGCCTCGCCGCCGCAATCACCGCCGCGCGCTCGGCCGTCATCACCGTGCTGCCCGGGCAGGACATGATCTACCAGGCCAAGGAAGCCGAGGCCCGTGCCTGGATCGCCGATCCGGCTCCCGATCTTGCCAACTACCCGCTCCTCTCGGCCGAGATCGGCCTGACCGCCCCTGACGCCCATTTGAACCGCACCGGGTTTGCCGGAGGCTCCAACTCCTGAGTAGGATGGAGCATCATGAGCAAGACGACGAACAAGTTTTCCCCCGAAGTGCGTGAACGCGCGGTGCGGCTGGTCTTCGACAACGAGGGGCAGCATGGGTCGCGGTGGCAGGCGATCGTGCCGATTGCGGCGAAGATCGGTTGTTCTGCCCATACGCTGAACGAGTGGGTGAAGAAGGCCGAGGTCGACAGCGGGAAGCGCGCGGGCATTCCGACCGAGATGGCCGAGCGCATGAAGGCTTTGGAACGCGAGAACCGCGAGCTGCGCCAGGCGAACGAGATCCTTCGCAAGGCGTCAGCG
>NZ_AUCM01000005.1 GCF_000429765.1 Gemmobacter nectariphilus DSM 15620
ATGTCAAAGAGCGCAACAATCCAGAACAACAAACAACCGAACCGACCCAATTCTCACCGGGCCAACTCGACCGTGCAGTCCACATTGTCAACCTCAACTTCCCATCAGGCTCGCACCCTCCGTTCCGTCTCAGCTACCGTCCGTCCCGGTTCCTTCCGTCCCCGTCGTCTCGGTGAAGCGGTTTCTAGTCAGACCAGCCGGGGGGCGCAAGAGGAAAAAACACACCCCGTCATCTTTTTGTCGCCAACCCATGTTTCGTTGGAAATTTCAGCACCAACGCCCAACATCACACCTGTGGATAAACCACCCAAACTGTGGATAACTCACAACAAACACCAAAAATACCCCAGTCGAAGCCCGAATCCCCCTCGAGTCGCCACGAGTCACCCCCCCTGCGCCCGCATGATTCACGAAGACCGCGAATCCCTTCGACTCGCGCCCGCGTTGACGCTGCTGAAAGCGTGCCACAACAGTCTTGCGACACATCGAAATATCGCTAACACTCGGCGGACAAACACGGACGGGCCTGACCCGGACCGCAACAAGAAGACCATACGCGGGGAGCGACATATGCCCGATGGGGCGCAGCCTGTTCTTGATGTTCGGGGCCTTAAGACGGTTTTCCGAACCCGCGGCGGCCTGATTCATGCCGTCAATGATGTCAGCTTCAGCCTGCGGCCCGGTGAGCTGCTGGGCGTTGTCGGGGAAAGCGGCTCTGGCAAGTCAGTCACCATGATGTCGCTGCTTGGGCTGCTGCCCTCGCCCCCGGCGCAGAATGCCGGCGGCCAGGTGATGTTCGACGGCAAGGACCTGCTGAAGGTCGCGCCGGCCGAGCTGCGCGCCGTGCGCGGTGGCAAGATCGGCTTCATCTTCCAGGATCCGATGACCAGCCTGAACCCTGTGTTCACCGTCGGCTTTCAGATCATGGAGCCGCTGCGGCGTCATCTTGGTCTTGATAAGGAACGCGCGCGCAAGCGGGCGGCGGAACTGCTCGATCTGGTGGGCATTCCCGATGCTGCGCGGCGGCTGAAGGATTATCCCCACCAGTTTTCCGGCGGGATGCGCCAGCGGGTGATGATTGCCATTGCCCTTGCCTGCGATCCCAAGGTTCTGATCGCCGACGAGCCGACGACCGCGCTGGATGTGACCATTCAGGCGCAGATCCTGGAACTGGTGCGCGATCTGCGCCAGAAGCTGGGCATGGCCATCGTCTGGATCACCCATGATCTGGGCGTCGTCGCCGGCATCTCGGACCGGGTGATGGTGATGTATGGCGGTCAGGTCGTCGAGATGGCCCCGGTCAAGGAACTGTTCGCGCGCCCGCGTCATCCCTATACACAGGCGCTGCTTCAGACGATCCCCGCCCTGCACGGCGCGCGCGAGGCGCGGCTGCGCACCATCGAAGGTCAGCCGCCCATCCTGCGCAAGGCGCCGGCCGCCTGCCCCTTCATGTCGCGCTGCCGCCATGCGGTTCCGCTTTGCGGGCTGGAGAATCCGGCACGCCGCACCCTGACCCCCGGCCATGACGTGGCCTGCCACCGGGCCGAGGAACTGGCCGTCACGCAAGAGGTGGCCCATGGCTGACACCGCCCGCAAGCCACTGGTCGAGGTGGACGGCCTCAAGATGTATTTCCCGATCACCGCCGGCATCTTCCGCACCAAGGTCGGAGATGTGAAGGCTGTCGATGACGTCTCGTTCACCATCTATGAGGGCGAGACGCTGGGACTGGTCGGGGAATCGGGCTGCGGCAAGTCCACCTGCGGGCGGGCGGTGCTGCGGCTTTATGATCCGACCGCGGGGTCGATCCGCATCGACGGCAAGGACATCGGCAAGATGGACCAGGGCACGCTGCGTCCGCTGCGGCCCAAGATGCAGATGGTCTTTCAGGATCCGCAGGCCAGCCTGAATGCGCGGATGACGGTGGCCTCGATCATCTCGGAGCCGCTGGACGAACATACGCGGATGAGCCGGGCCGAAAAGCTCGCGCGGGTCTATGAGCTGATGGATGCCGTCGGGCTGAATCGCGATTTCGCCAACCGCTATCCGCACGAATTTTCCGGCGGGCAGCGGCAGCGGATCGGCATTGCCCGCGCCCTTGCGCTGAACCCCAAGTTCATCGTCTGCGACGAACCCATCGCCGCGCTGGACGTGTCGATCCAGGCGCAGGTCGTGAACCTGCTCGAGGATCTGCAGGACAAGCTGGGGCTGACCTACCTGTTCATCAGCCACGATCTGTCGATGGTGCGCCATATCTGCGACCGGGTCGCGGTGATGTATCTTGGCCGGATCGTCGAACTGGCGCCGCGCGATGCGCTGTATGATGCGCCGATGCACCCCTATACCCAGGCGCTGCTGTCGGCCGTGCCCGAACCCGACCCTGCCACCGAAACGTCCCGCCAGCGCATCATCTTGCAAGGCGACGTGCCCTCGCCTGCCAATCCGCCCAAGGGCTGCAACTTCTGCACCCGCTGCCCCAAGGTGATGCCGGTCTGCCGCGAGGTGAAACCCGCCCTGACCGAAATCGCGCCCGGGCATATGGCGGCCTGCCATCTACTTGATACCAGAAACGCCACAACAGCCGGGGCAACCGGCGGCACTGGGGCGCCCGAGCATACCCAACAAGGAGAGAACGCATGAAACTGAGAACCGCCCTTCTGGGCGCGGCTGCCACGGTTGCCTTTGCGCCGATGGCGCTGGCCGAGCGCGGCGCCGATGGCCATGTCAACGTGATCTACTGGCAGGCGCCGTCCATCCTGAACCCCTATCTGTCGGGTGGCACCAAGGACGTGGAATCCTCGTCGCTGGTCATCGAGCCTCTGGCCCGTCACGACCAGACCGGCGCCATGGTTCCGTGGCTGGTCGAGGACATCCCGACCGTCGCCAATGGCGGTGTGTCCGAGGACCTCAAGTCGATCACCTGGAAGATCAAGCCGGGCATCCTGTGGTCGGACGGCACGCCCTTCACCTCGGCCGATGTGGTCTTCACCTATGACTACTGCACGCATCCCGAAGGCGGCTGCGCCCAGTCGGCCAAGTTCGAAGGCGTGAGCAAGGTCGAGGCCGTCGATCCGATGACGGTCAAGATCAGCTTCGCCGATGCCAAGCCGAACCCCTACCTGCCCTTCGTCGGCGCCCAGTCGCCGATCCTGCAGATGGCGCAGTTCAAGGACTGCATGGGCACCAAGGCCCCGGAATGCACCACGGCCAACTTTGGCCCGATCGGCACCGGCCCGTTCAAGGTGACCGAGTTCAAGACCAATGACGTGATCTCGCTGGTCGCCAACCCGAACTATCGCGACCCGGCCAAGCCGCGCTTTGCCACCATGACGCTCAAGGGCGGCGGCGATGCCGAAGGCGCGGGCCGCGCCGTGCTGGAAACCGGCGAATTCGACTACGCCTGGAACCTTCAGCTGGCCCCGTCGGTCATCGACCAGATGGCTGCTGCCGGCAAGGGTCAGGCTGTGTCGGCCTTTGGCACGCTGGTGGAACGCATAGAGGTCAACCTGACCGACGCCTCGCCCAGCCTGCCCGAGGGCGAGCGCTCGACCACCAAGCACCCGCATCCGTTCCTGACCGATCCGGCGGTGCGCAAGGCCCTGTCGATGGCCATCGACCGCGAGCTGCTGGTCGAAGTCGGCTATGGCCGCGCCGGCCGCCCGACCTGCGATCTGGTCCCCGGCCCGGAAGTCTATGCGGCCAAGAACACCTCGTGCTTTGCCCAGGACATCGCCGGCGCCAACAAGCTGCTGGATGAAGCCGGCTGGGTCAAAGGCGGCGACGGCATCCGCGCCAAGAACGGCGTGAAGCTGTCGATGGTCTATGCAACCTCGACCAACGCCGTGCGCCAGGACTTCCAGGCGCTGATCAAGCAGTGGTGGTCGGAAATCGGCGTTGCCGCCGAGCTGAAGAACGCCTCGGCCAGCGTGTTCTTCGGGGGCGATCCCGGCTCGCCGGATACCTTCCAGAAGTTCTATGCCGACGTCGAGATGTATGCGAACAACTTCGATGGCACCGACCCCGAGGCCTATCTGTCCGCCTACACCTGCAACAAGATCCCGCGGCCGGAAAGCCAGTGGCAGGGCGAGAACATCAACCGCGTCTGCTCGCCCGAGTATGAAGCGATGATCGTCGAGCTTGGCCGTACTGCCGATATCGCCAAGCGCCGCGAGCTGGCGGTGAAGATGAACAACTTCCTGACCGTCGACAACAACTACATCATCCCGCTGGTCGACCGTGGTCGTGTTTCGGCCCATTCGAACACGCTGGGTGGCGTCATCCTGAACACTTGGGATTCGGAACTGTGGAACGCGGCCGACTGGTATAGGGTCAAGTGATCCGGGCCACGGCCTGACATGAACCGGCGCGGGCAGGCTCTCTGCCCGCGCCATCCCTTCCCCGCCTTCCCGATGGTTCGCCCATGCTGACCTTTGCGATCCGCCGCATCCTGCTGGCGATCCCTACGCTGATCTTCATCAGCCTCGTGCTGTTCCTGCTGCTGGAGGCCGCGCCCGGCGATCCGCTGGCGGACATGCCCCTGACCATTCCCCCGGAAGTGCGCGAAAAGATCCGCCTGGCCATGGGCCTGGGCGAGCCGTGGTACGTCCGTTACGCGCTGTGGCTGAACAACTTCTTCATCACCGAGCCGCAACACTGGCTGGATTCCGTCTTCCACACCAACTGGGCCGAGGGCAAGCAGCGCATCCTGTCCTACCAGACCCGTTCGCCCGTCTTTGACACCATTGGCGAGCGCCTGCCGCAAACGCTGATCGTGGTCGGCACCGGCATGCTGGTCGGCATCCTGATCGCCATTCCCATCGGGGTCATCTCGGCCTATCGGCAATACAGCTGGTTCGACCAGCTGGGCACCTTCATCTCGATGATCGGCTTCTCGATCCCGACCTTTGTCACCGGCGTCGTGCTGATCGTGATCTTCGCGGTCTGGATCCCCAATGACAGCCCGTTCTGGCTGCCGACGATCTACGACACCACGCTCAAGGTCACGGACTGGCACAGCTTTGTCGCCCAGGTGCGCCAGATGGTGCTGCCGGCCACCGTGCTGGCCCTGTATTATGCCGCCCAGATCAGCCGCTACATGCGCTCGTCGATGCTGGACAATCTGGGCCAGGATTATGTGCGCACCGCCCGCGCCAAGGGGCTGACCGAAAAGGTCGTGGTGCTGGTCCACGTCCTGCGCAATTCGATGATCCCGGTGGTCACGGTGATCACCCTGCTGATCCCCGGCGTCTTCACCGGCGCGATCATCACCGAGACCATCTTCAAGGTGAACGGAATCGGGCAACAGCTGCTGTTGTCGCTGCAAGGGAACGATGCGCCGATGGTGATGACCATCACCTTCATCTTCGCGGTGCTGATCGTGGCCTTCAACCTGATCGCCGACCTGCTTTACGGCCTGCTCGACCCGAGGATCCGCTATGACTGACACTGCCGCCACGACCTCGGCCCGCCCGCCGCGCAACCAGTGGTGGGATGTCTGGGACCAGTTCAAGACCCACAAGGGCGCGCTGTTCGGCAGCTTCGTGTTCCTCAGCGTGATCGCGCTGATCGTGCTGGGGCCTTGGATCTGGTCGCAAGATCCCAAGTACATCAACATCCGCGCCCGCGATCAGGGCATGTCGCTGCTGCATCCGCTGGGCACCGACCAGCTGGGGCGCGACATGCTGGCCCGCATCATCGCGGGCGGCAAGACCACGCTGGCGGTCGGCATGGCCGCCATGGCGCTGTCCATGCTGCTGGGCACGCTGGTCGGCGTGCTGTCAGGCTTCTTCAAGCGCCTTGACGGCCTGCTGATGCGTCTGACCGATCTGTTCCTGGCGCTGCCGCTGCTGCCCTTGCTGCTGCTGATGGTCATGCTGTTCCGCGAGCCGCTGGTGATGTCCTTCGGCCCGGAAATGGGGATCTTCATCCTGATCGTCGTGGCCATCGCCGTGACCTCGTGGATGAACACCGCGCGCATCGTGCGGGGCGAGGTGCTGACCATCAAGGAGCGCGAATTCGTGCTGGCCGCCCGCTCGATCGGCACGCCCTCGCGGCGGATCATCACCCGGCACATCCTGCCCTCGGTGCTCTCGCCCATCATGGTTTCGGCCACGCTGGGGATCGCGAATGCGGTGATCACCGAAAGCGCGCTGTCCTTCCTGGGGCTGGGCTTCCCGCCTGACTTCCCCACCTGGGGGCGGCTGCTGCAAGACGGGATGCCCTACATCAACCTGCATCCCGAACGGGTGCTGTGGCCCGCGATGGTGCTCTCGGCACTGGTGCTGTCGGTGAACTACATCGGCGACGGTTTGCGCGACGCGCTGGACCCGCGCATCCGGGGCCGCTGAGGCCATGCAGATCCGGCCGCTGACCCCGGATCTGCTGCCTGACCTGCGGCGCCTGTTCGCCGCCGACAGTGTGGCGCGCGGGTGCTGGTGCCTGCACTGGCGCATCGCGACCGCAGAACGCAAGACGATTGCCGCCGCCGACAGGCCTGCCCGGTTTGCGGCGGAAACCGACGGCACCGTGCCCGGCCTGATCGCACATGATGCCCAAGGTCCGGCCGCCTGGGTGCAGATCACCCCGCGCGCGCAGGTGCCGCGGTTCAACCAAGTGCCGACCGCCCGGCCGGCTGCCGACACTCCGGCCGGCACCTGGGCCTTGTCGTGCTTCTTCATCCGCAAGGATCTGCGCCGGCAGGGCCTGATGACCCGGCTGGCGCAGGCGGCCTGCACCCATGCCGCCGCCCATGGTGCCACCGCGGTCGAAGCTGCCGCCCGCCGCCCCGGTGGCAGCACCGCCTGGGGCGAGGGGTTCACGGGCCTCGTCCCTTCGCTGCTCAAGGCCGGGTTTGCAGAAATCGAAGATCGCAGCCCTGTCCGGGTGCTGATGCGCTGGACTGCGAAATAAGAACAGACTTTGCCGCCCGTGCTGCCACGGCCGACAATGCCCTGACACCCCGGCTGCGTCGATGAACGGCAATCCCGGCGGCAGGGCTGTCTGTGGAACAATGTTCCAAGGCTACACGCATGGGCGCGGCCCTGGGGCCTTGAAACTTCAGAGACACCTCGGCATCTCGGAACAGTTTCCTGATCAAGGAGCCCGGAATGCTCGAATCTCTCGACATCTCTCCGCGTGCGGCCAGCCTGTGGGTTGGGCTGCTGGTCGGTCTTGCCTTCGGCCTGCTGGCCGAGGCCAGCCGCTTCTGTCTGCGCCGCGCGCTGGTCGGGCCTGTGGCCGAACGCCGGGGCGCGGGCGCCATGTGGCTGATCGCGCTGGCCACTGCCATGGCGGGCACGCAAGCGGCCCGGTCTGCCGGGCTGTTCGACCTGTCGGACCACCGCTTCCTGTCGGACAACGTGCCGGCACTGGCCATCGTGCTGGGCGGGCTGATGTTCGGCGTCGGCATGGTGCTGGCCCGTGGCTGCGCGGCACGGCTGACGGTTCTGGCCGCCACCGGCAACTTGCGGGCGGCGACAGTCGTTCTGCTGATCGCGGTCACCGCGCTGATCACGCTCAAGGGCCTGCTGGCGCCGCTGGCCAGCACGCTTGCCAGCGTCACCCTGGCGCTGCCGCATGTGACCGCCCTGCCCTTTGCCGCCATCGTGCTGCCGCTGGTGCTGGCCGCCGTTGCCCTGGCCGCACGGCCCGGATGGAAGGCGCTGGCCTTCGGCATTGCCATCGGTGCGCTGGTTCCGCTGACCTGGACCGCAACCGGCTGGCTGCTGCTGGACGATTTCGACCCGATCCCGGTCGACTCGCTCAGCTTCATCGGGCCGGTGGCGGATACGCTGTTCTGGTCGGTCGCCGCCACCGCCATTGCCCCCGCGCTGGGGGTCGGGCTGGTGCTGGGCACGCTGGCCGGGGCGCTGATCTCGGCGCTGATCGGGCGGCGGGCCGCGTGGCAATCCTTCACCTCGCCGCGCGAGACCGGGCGCTATGCGCTTGGCGGTGTGCTGATGGGGGTCGGCGGCGTTCTGGCCGGTGGCTGCACCATCGGCGCGGGCCTGAGCGGGGTGGCCACCCTGTCCAGCGCCGCCGCGCTGGCGCTGGTCGCCATCATGCTGGGGGCAAAACTGACCGACCGGCTGCTTAGTGCATCTTCTGCCGGATCCGCCGGATCATCAGCCACACCAGCAGCACAACCGGCAGAGTAAGCCCCGCCGTCACCAGCCCCTTGGACAGTCCAAGGGGCTCGGTGACCGGATACGCCAGATAGCTGGCCAGATTGACGGCATAATAGCTGATCGCCACCACCGATAGCCCTTCGACCGTCGCTTGCAGACGCAGTTGCAGATCGGCGCGGCGATCCATGCTTTCCAGCAATTTCTGGTTCTGCGCGCTGCGTTCCACATCGACCCGTGTGCGCAGCAGTTCGGACGCCCGCGCCGCGCGTTCAACCATCTGGCCCAGCCGCGTTTCCGCCGATTTCACCGTGCGCATCGCCGGATCATAGCGGCGGCGCATGAATTCGGCCAAGGTCTGCCGCCCCTGCCAGCGCGTCTCGCGCAGAACCTCGATCCGGTCGTGAACGATCGCCTCATAGGCCGCCGTGGCCCCCGCCCGAAAGGCAAAGCGGGCGGCCAGCGTCTCCAGCTCGGCCGAGATGCGCAGCAGATCGTTCAGCGTGGTGTCCGGCGGGCTTGCCTCGTCACGCATCGCGCCGACCAGCGCCGACAATTGCGCCTCGACCGCGTTCAGCGGACCGCCAAGTTCGCGCGCGCGGCCAAGGCCCAGCATCGACATGGCGCGATAGGTCTCGATCTCGCTCAGGCGCTGGACAATGCGGCCGATGCGTCGGCTGCCGGTGTCGGGGCGGACAAAGACGGCAAAGCGCATGTTCCCCGCCGGGTCGATGCGGAAATCGCCCGCGACGATCGCCGCCCCGTCCAGCACCTCGGCACAGGCCAGGCTTTCGGCGACGAACCAGTCGTCCAGCTTGCGCGGCACCTGCGCGGCATCATCGGGCATCGGCTCGATGCGGATCAGCATGGAACATAGCCGCTGGCCCGGCGCCTGGTCCAGCCAGTCCGCCGGGAACACATCGGTTTCGGCCGGGTCAAAGGGGCGCTCGGGCGCACCGGGGCAAAAGGCCGAATAGGTCACGAATTCGGTATGGCTTTCCCACTTCAGCAGGTGCCGCCCCAGCTGCGCCGAATGATGCGTGGCGTCGGGCTGCGGATGCGGGGCGCCGTGCCGGTCCAAGAGCGCCAGCAGATGCGCCCGGTCCCGCCCCCGGTCGCGCCGCGCGGCCTCGACGGGTTCCTTCACGGCCAGCAGCACAGCATGACACGGCGCCTCGAGCTGCGGAAACGGGCGGGCGTGCAGTTCGTTCACCAGCGCATAGCGCTGCGGGTGGTCGTCGATCGGGGCCATGGTCCAGTTCCTTTTGCCGCAAGTTTCGGCCGTCGGGCGCCTGGTTCCAGCACAAATGCAGTATGCCGGGGTATGCGGCCCGGGTGTTGCCCAAACGCCCCGCCGCATTGCGCCTGCAAAAGCGGCAGCGCCGCCCGCGCAAACTGCAGACTGCCCAAATACCGCGCCATATGCCCATTTCTTGCGCAGATACGCCGCCATGGCCCGCGCCACGGCAGACACCACCCGCTTGGCGGTTGAGCCGCCCCGGCGCCCGGTGACACTGGAGGGCGGAGGACCCGCATGACCGCCTTGCCCACCCTGTCCATCCCCCCGACCCGGATGCAGCGCAGCCGCGGAGAGGTCACGGCCTCGTGGCGGATGTCGGGCGGACAGGCACGGCTGCACGGGCTGCGCCAGGCCGGATCGGCCCGCGCCATTGCCTTGCCAGGGCCGGAACTTGTGGTGCTGAACACCTCGGGCGGGCTGACGGGCGGTGATCGGCTGTCGGTCGCGCTGGACGTGGGCGATGGCTGCCGCGTCACGGCAACCACCCAGACGGCCGAGCGGTTCTATCGCGCCGCCGAAGGGCGGGCGCAGATCGACATGTCCATGACGGTGGGCGCCGGCGGGCATCTGGACTGGCTGCCGCAGGAAACCATCCTGTTCGACGCCTGCGCGGCCGAGCGGCGCACGACCATCGACCTTGCCGCCGATGCCGGTTGCCTGACGCTGGAGACGCTGGTGATGGGCCGCGCCGCCATGGGCGAGACGCTGGCCCGCGTCAACCTGCGCGACTGGCGGCTGATCCGCCGTCAGGGCCGCCCCGTGCATCTGGAGCCGCTGGCGCTTGATCCCGCGCGGATCGGCCCGCAGGCCGCGGGGCTCGCCGGGGCGCGGGCGGTGTCCACCGTGGTCATGGTGACCCAGGGCGCCGAAGATGCCATCGGCCCCGCCCGCGCCGCGCTGACCGAACCCGGCGTCACCGCCGCCGCCTCTGGCTGGGATGGCCGGCTGGTGGTGCGCCTGATGGCCCCCGATGGCTGGCCTCTGCGCCGCCAGCTTGTCCGCCTGCTGGCCGCCCTGCGCCAGTCCCCCCTGCCCCGCGTCTGGCAAAACTGAGGTCCGCCGATGAACCTGACCCCCCGCGAAAAAGACAAGCTGCTGGTCAGCCTTGCGGCCATGGTGGCCCGGGGCCGTCTGGCCCGCGGCGTCAAGCTGAACCACCCCGAGGCGGTGGCGCTGATCACCGATTACGTCGTCGAAGGCGCGCGCGATGGCCGGTCCGTCGCCGACCTGATGGAGGCAGGCGCCCATGTCATCACCCGCGATCAATGCATGGAAGGCATCCCCGAGATGATCCATTCGGTTCAGGTCGAGGCGACCTTTCCCGATGGCACCAAGCTTGTCACCGTTCACCACCCGATCCGATAAGAGGCCCCGATGCGCATTCTTCGTCTTGCTTTGCCGCTGACCTTCCTGCCGACGCTGGCGCTGGCCCATGCCGGCCACGATCAGGGCACCTTTGCCGCGGGTGCGCTGCACCCTGTAGGCGGCAGCGATCATGTGCTGGCCATGGTGGCGGTCGGTCTGCTGGCGGCGCAGATGGGCGGGCGGGCCTTGTGGGCCGCGCCCATGGCCTTTGTCGGCGCGATGGTCGCAGGCGGGCTGCTGGGCGCGGGCGGGCTGCCGTTTCCGGCGGTCGAGCCGATGATCCTGGCCTCGATCATCGTGCTGGGCACCATCACCGCACTGGCCGCCCGCCTGCCGCTGACCGCCGCGCTGCCCATGATCGTGCTGTTCGGTGCGGCCCATGGCTGGGCACATGGCGCCGAGGGGCCGCAGAGCGGCCTTGCGCTGTATGCGCTTGGCTTTGCGCTGGTCA
Organism: Gemmobacter nectariphilus DSM 15620; assembly: GCF_000429765.1. Lineage (GTDB taxonomy): Bacteria > Pseudomonadota > Alphaproteobacteria > Rhodobacterales > Rhodobacteraceae > Wagnerdoeblera > Wagnerdoeblera nectariphila. Next base: position 11,238 of record NZ_AUCM01000005.1, read on the forward strand.
CGGCGGCGCTGCATGTCGCGGGGATCGCGCTTGGCAAGGGCCTTGGCGCCCTGGCCCTGCGCGCCATGGGCGGGATGGCGACGGTCGCCGGCCTTGCGCTTGCGTTTGCGTAAGGTGCGCCGATGATCCCCGGAGAACTCTTCCCCGCCGAAGGCGAGATCGTCCTGAACGCGGATGCGCCCGTGACCGTGCTGCTGGTCGCCAATACCGGCGATCGCCCCGTGCAGGTCGGCAGCCATTACCACTTTGCCGAAACCAATCCCGGCCTGTCCTTTGACCGCGACGCCGCACGCGGCCAGCGGCTGGACATTCCGGCCGGCACCGCCGTGCGGTTCGAACCTGGCCAGACGCGCGAGGTGCGGCTGGTGCCGCTGTCGGGCCGGCGCACCGTCTATGGCTTCAACGGCAAGGTGATGGGCGCGCTGGACGGTTGACCGGCGCAATGCGTGGTGGAACGCTGCGACGGCGCGGGCAGCCCCCGCGCCACACACCAGCGGGCCCCGCCCGCCTCAACAGGAACGAACGACATGTGCAACGCCTGCCTGATCGAAGACGTCAAACGCTCGATGCTGTCGCGCCGCTCGCTGTTCACTGGCGCCGCCGCCACCACGGCCGCCGTGATGGCCTCGGGCCTTGGATCGGCCCGGCCCGCCCTGGCACAAGCCTCGGGCAAGGTGGTCGATCTGACCCATGCCTATGACAGCACCTTTCCCACCTTCGACGGCAAGCCCGGCATCTTGTACGAACCCGCCGTCAAGTTCGAGGAATCCGGCTATCAGCTGTGGAAACTGACGATCTGGGAACATACCGGCACCCATATCGACGCGCCGCTGCACTTTTCCAAGGATGGCACCTCGGTCGCGGATCTGCCGCCCGAGAACCTGATCTGCCCGCTGTGCGTGATCGACCTCAAGGCCAAGGCCAAGGACGATCCGAACGCCATGGTCGAACCCGAAGACATTGAAAAATGGATCTCGGCCAATGGCGACATTCCGGCAGGTGCCTGCGTGGCCATGAACTCGGGCTGGGCCGACAAGGTGGCCAGCCCCGAATTTCGCAATACCCCCGATGGCAACTTCGCCTTCCCCGGCTTTTCCAAGGCGGCGACCGACCGGCTGGCCGAACTGGGCGCGGCCTGCATCGGGGTGGATACGCTCTCGCTCGATCCTGGCAATTCGGCCGATTTCGCGGTGCATTTCAGCTGGCTGCCCTCGGGCCATTTCGGGATCGAAAACCTTGCCGGCCTTGACGCCGTTCCGGCCAAGGGCGCCACGATCTTCATCGGCGCGCCCAAGCACAAGCAGGGCACCGGTGGGCCGGCCCGCGTGATGGCGGTGATCTGACATGGCGACGGTTCCCCTGCTGAGCGATCAGGACGCCAGCCCGGATGCCCGCGCCGTGTTCGACGACATCCGCGCCAAGCGCCAGACGGATTACGTCAACAACTTCTGGCGCGCGCTGGCGCATGACCCGGATCAGCTGTCCGCGATCTGGACCCGTCTGCAAAAGGTGATGGCGCCCGGTGCCCTGGACCCGCTGGTCAAGGAGCTGATCTATGTCGCCGTCTCGACCGCCAACGGATGCAGCTATTGCGTGCATTCCCATACCGCGGCGGCCAAGGCCAAAGGCATGACGCCCGAGATGCATGCCGAACTTCTGGCGGTGATCGCCATGGCCAGCCAGACCAACGCGCTGGCGACCGCCCTGCAGGTGGAAACCGACGACAGATTCAAGGCCTGAAACCCGGCGCGGCCCCTGATGCGGGGCCGCGCCTCAACCCCCAAGGGAACCCGATGCCGCACGCCATTTCCCGCGCCGCCTATGCCGACATGTATGGCCCCACCACGGGCGACCGCCTGCGGCTGGGTGATACCGACCTGATCATCCAGGTCGAACGCGACCTGATCGCGGAACGCTCTGCCGATGGTGGGAATGCCTCGCGCTATGGCGAAGAGGTGAAGTTCGGCGGCGGCAAGGTGATCCGCGATGGCATGGGCCAATCGCAGCTGACCCGCGCCCAGGGGGCGATGGATACGGTCATCACCAATGCGCTGATCGTCGATCATACCGGCATCTACAAGGCCGATGTGGGCCTGCGCGACGGGCGCATCGCGGTGATCGGCAAGGCGGGCAACCCCGACACCCAGCCCGGCGTCAACGTCATCATCGGCCCCGGAACCGAGATCATCGCGGGCGAAGGCCGGATCCTGACCGCAGGCGGCATGGACGCCCATATCCATTTCATCGCGCCGCAGCAGATCGACGATGCGCTGCATTCGGGCATCACCACCATGCTGGGCGGCGGCACCGGCCCCGCGCATGGCACGCTGGCCACCACCTGCACCCCCGGCCCCTGGCACCTCGCCCGCATGTTGCAGGCGGCCGAGGCGTTTCCGATGAACCTCGCCTTCGCCGGCAAGGGCAATGCGTCCCTGCCCGCCGCGCTGGAAGAACAGATCCGCGCCGGCGCCTGCTGCCTGAAACTGCACGAGGATTGGGGCACCACCCCCGCCGCCATCGACTGCTGCCTGACCGTGGCCGAGGCGATGGATGTGCAGGTGATGATCCACACCGACACGCTGAACGAATCCGGCTTCGTGGAGAACACCCTTGCCGCGATCAAGGGCCGCACCATCCACGCCTTTCACACCGAAGGCGCGGGCGGCGGCCATGCCCCCGATATCATCAAGGTGGTGGCCAGCCAGAACGTCATCCCCTCGTCCACCAACCCGACGATGCCCTATACGGTCAACACGATCGAGGAACACCTCGACATGCTGATGGTCTGCCATCACCTGTCGCGCAAGGTGCCCGAGGATGTCGCCTTTGCCGAATCTCGCATCCGGCGCGAAACCATCGCCGCCGAAGACCTCCTGCACGACATGGGCGCCTTCTCGGTGATCTCGTCGGACAGCCAGGCCATGGGCCGCGTGGGCGAGGTGATTACCCGCACCTGGCAGACCGCCCACAAGATGAAGAAACAGCGCGGTGCCCTGCCCGAGGAAACCGGGCCGAACGACAATGCCCGGGTCAAGCGCTATATCGCGAAATACACCATCAACCCCGCCATCGCGCATGGCATTTCAGCCCATATCGGCAGCATCGAACCCGGCAAGCGTGCCGATCTGGTGCTGTGGTCACCGGCCTTTTTCGGCGCCAAACCCGAAATGGTGCTGATGGGTGGCCAGATCGTCGTGGCCCAGATGGGCGATCCCAACGCCTCGATCCCCACGCCGCAGCCGGTCTACACACGACCGATGTTTGGCGCCTTTGGCAAGGCGCTGCCCCGCGCCGCCGCCACCTTTGTCAGCCAGGCCGCGCTGGACGAGGGCATCGGCCACCAGCTTGGCCTGGACAAGGAGCTGATCGCCGTCCGGCACACCCGCGGCATCGGCAAATCGGACATGCGGCTCAACAGCGCGACCCCGGCCATCGAGGTCGATCCCGAAACCTACGAGGTGCGCGCCGATGGCGTCCTGCTGACCTGCGAGCCGGCCACCGAACTTCCCCTCGCACAGCGCTATTTCATGTTCTGATGCTTCATCTTGCCACAAATACCCTGGGGGGAGCCGTGCGGAACGCACGGCCGGGGGGCAAGGCCCCCCGCCCACGGCTGGACCAGGCACCCCGTCTGTGGCATCCTGACCCAAGGGGAGGGGCCATCCGACCGGGGGCCCCCATGACGAACCGCCTGTCGCCTGCCAATTCCCGCCTCAGCCCCGCGCAATCGGCGCGGCTGGATCTGTTCCTGGCCAGCAGCGGCATGGGTTGGAACCCCGCCCTCGACCGCCGCGCACGCGAGGATCTGTTCGTCCGCCTCGACGCCCTGCCCGATGCCGCCCTGCGCGCCATGGGCCTTTCGCGCGAGGGTCTCCCCGCCCATGTCTACCGCGACCTTCTGAGTTGACCCCACCGAGTTGCCCCCATGTCCACACTGCCCACCATCCGCCAGTTGCTGACCACGGCCCCGCCCAAGACCCACGATACCGTGGTGCTCGATTACGATGGCCGCCTGATCCGCCGCCGCCGCCTTGTCACCACCTTTGGCAAAAGCTTCCTCGTCGATCTGGAATCGCTGACCAACCTTGACGACTACTGGGGGTTCGAGCTGTCGGACGGCACCACCGTTCAGGTCAAACCCGCCGAGGAGGATCTGGTCGAGATCACCGGCAACTTGCCGCGCCTTGCCTGGCATATCGGCAACCGTCATACGCCGTGCCAGATCGAACCCGACCGCCTGCTGATCCGCCGCGACCATGTGATCGAGGGGATGCTGACGCTACAAGGCGCCAGCCTGCGCATGGTGTCTGAACCCTTCACCCCCGAAGGCGGCGCCTATGGCCATGGCCGCACCATGGGCCACGATCACGGCCACCAGCACTGACATGCACCCCGGCCTTCTGACCCTTGTGCAATGGCTCTCCCCGGCCTTCCCGACCGGGGCCTTCGCCTATTCCCACGGGCTGGAAACCGCCATTGCCGACGGCCGCCTGCCCGATGCCGCAGCGGTCCAGGACTGGCTGGCCGAGATCCTGCGCCATGGCTCCGGATGGCAGGATGCGGTTCTGCTGGCCTGCGGGCTCAGGGGCGGCAAACTCGACGATCTCTCCGATCTTGCCCGCGCCCTTGCCAGCAGCGCCGAGCGCCTCGGCGAAACCATGGACCAGGGCACCGCCTTTGCCCGAACCGTCGCCCATGTGACAGGCCGCCCGCTGCCGCCGCGCCCCCTGCCGCTGGCGGTGGCCGAAGCCGCCACCCCCTTTGCCCTGCCGGTGGCCGAGGTGGTCGCACTCTACCTGCATGCCTTCGCCTCGAACCTCGTCACCATCGCCGTGCGCGCCGTGCCGCTGGGCCAGTCCCAAGGCCAGGCGGTGCTGACGGCCCTGCACCCGCTGATCGCCCAATTGGCCAACCGGGCAACCACCGCCACACCCGACGACCTCGCCAGCTCTGCCTTTGCCGCCGACCTGACCGCGATGGCCCATGAAACCCTGCAACCAAGGCTGTTCCGCACATGAGCACCCACGGCCCCCTCCGCGTCGGCATCGGCGGCCCCGTCGGCGCCGGCAAGACCTCGCTGACCGAACACCTCGCCCGCGCCCTTGCCCCCCGCTGCTCGATGGCCGTCATCACCAATGACATCTACACCCGCGAGGATGCCGATTACCTCATGCGCGCCCAGGTGCTGCCGCAAGACCGCATCCGCGGGGTGGAAACCGGCGGCTGCCCCCATACCGCCATCCGCGAGGATGCCAGCATCAATCTGGCCGCCGTGGCCGACCTCACCCGCGCCTTTCCCGATCTCGACCTGATCCTGATCGAATCGGGCGGCGACAATCTGGCCGCCACCTTCTCGCCAGAACTCGCGGATCTGACGATCTATGTCATCGACACCGCCGCCGGTCAGGACATCCCCCGCAAACGCGGACCGGGCCTGACAAAATCCGACCTGCTGGTCGTCAACAAGACCGACCTCGCCCCCTATGTCGGCGTCGATCTTGCCCGTCTCGAACACGACACCCGCACCGCCCGCGGCACCCGCCCCTATGTCCTGGCGCAGGTCAAGTCCGGCAAGGGCATCCCCGACATCATCGCCTTTCTCGAAACCGAAGGCGGCCTGACCCTGGCCTGACCGCTCCTCCTTGCCTTTTTCCAAATACCCGCCCGCGGCAGGCGCGGCGCGCGGAACGCGCGCCGCCGGGCCCAAAGCCCTTGCGCGCCCGGCAGGGCGCGCAAGGGGTGCGGGAGCCGCCCCGAAATGCAAAAGGCCCCGCGCATCGCGGGGCCTTTCCACATTCTGAAACCCTGATCAGTCCAGCATCGGCAGCAGCTGGTCGACCGACTTCTTGGCATCGCCATAGAACATCCGGGTGTTCTCCTTGTAGAACAGCGGGTTCTCGATCCCCGAATAGCCGGTGCCCTGGCCGCGCTTGGACACGAAGACCTGCTTGGCTTTCCAGACCTCCAGCACCGGCATCCCGGCGATGGGCGAGTTCGGATCCTCTTGCGCCGCCGGGTTCACGATGTCGTTCGAGCCGATCACGATGACCACATCCGTATCGGGGAAGTCCTCGTTGATCTCGTCCATCTCCAGCACGATGTCATAGGGCACCTTGGCCTCGGCCAGCAGCACGTTCATATGCCCCGGAAGACGGCCCGCCACAGGGTGAATGGCGAAACGCACGTTCTTGCCCTTGGCGCGCAGCTTGCGGGTCAGCTCGCTGACCGATTGCTGTGCCTGCGCCACGGCCATGCCATAGCCCGGCACGATGATGACCGAATCCGCATCGTTCAGCGCAGCGGCCACACCCTCGGCGTCGATGGCGATCTGCTCGCCCGTCACTTCCATCGCCGGACCCGTGGTGCCGCCAAAGCCGCCCAGGATGACCGAGATGAACGAGCGGTTCATCGCCTTGCACATGATGTAGGACAGGATCGCACCCGAGGACCCGACCAGCGCACCGACGACGATCAGCAGATCGTTCGACAGCGAGAAGCCGATCGCCGCCGCCGCCCAGCCCGAATAGCTGTTCAGCATCGACACCACGACCGGCATGTCGGCGCCGCCGATGCCCATGATCAGGTGATAGCCGATGAAGAAGGCCAGCAGCGTCATGGCGATCAGCGCCCAGGTGCCTGCCCCGTTCAGATACATCACCAGCAGCACCAGCGAGCCAAGCGCCGCGGCCGCGTTCAGGACATGCCCGCCCGGCAGCTTTTTCGCCTTGCCGTCGACCTTGCCCGCCAGCTTGCCATAGGCGATCACCGATCCGGTGAAGGTCACCGCGCCGATGAACACGCCCAGGAAGGTCTCGACCCGCAGGATGGCCAGCTCGGCCGGCGATTTCTCGAACACCTTCTTGGCAAATCCGGCCAGCGCGTTCAGCGCATTGGCATCAGCGGTGGCCAGCATCTCGCTGATGCGGGCCATTTCGATCTCGGTGTTGAAGCCGATGAACACCGCCGCCAGACCGACCAGCGAGTGCATCGCGGCCACAAGCTGCGGCATTTCCGTCATCTGGACGCGCTTGGCGACGATCCAGCCGATGATGCCGCCCGCAACGATCAGGATGGCCGACAGCCACCACAGCCCCGCACCGGGACCGATCAGCGTTGCAACAACCGCCAGCGCCATGCCGACAATGCCATACCAGACCGCGCGCTTGGCGCTTTCCTGCCCCGAGAGGCCGCCCAGCGACAGGATGAACAGGACAGCCGCGACCACATAGGCAGCAGTGGTAAAACCGTATTCCATTGCCCCTCGCTCCTTACGACTTCTGGAACATGGCGAGCATGCGCCGGGTGACCATGAAGCCACCGAAGATGTTGATGCCGGCCATGAACACCGACAGCGCCGCCAGCACGATCACCAGCCACGACCCCGACCCGATCTGCATCAGCGCGCCCAGGATGATGATCGACGAAATCGCGTTGGTCACCGCCATCAGCGGCGTGTGCAGGCTGTGCGAGACGTTCCAGATCACCTGGAAGCCGACAAAGCACGACAGCACGAAGACGATGAAGTGCTGCATGAAGCTGGCCGGAGCGACCAGCCCCACCAAGAGCAGCAAGGCGCCGCTGACGCCCAGCAGGGTGAACTGGTTGCGGGTCTGCGCCTTGAACGCGGCAACCTCCTGCGCGCGCTTCTCCTCGGGCGTCAGCTCCTTGGCCTTTTCCTTGGGCTTTTGCGCGGCGATGGCGGCGATCTTGGGCGGCGGCGGCGGATAGGTGATCGCGCCGTCCTTGGCGACCGTGGCGCCGCGGATCACGTCGTCTTCCATGTTGTGGAAGATCACGCCATCCTTCTTGGGCGTCAGATCCGTCATCATGTGGCGGATGTTGGTCGAATACAGGGTCGAAGCCTGCGCCGCCATCCGGCTGGGGAAGTCGGTATAGCCAACGATGGTCACGCCATTGTCGGTGACGATCTTTTCATCCGGCACAGTCAGATCGCAGTTGCCACCGCGCTCGGCCGCCAGGTCGACGATGACCGAACCCGGCTTCATCATCTTGACCATGTCCTCGGTCCACAGCTTGGGCGCAGGCCGGCCGGGGATCAGGGCGGTGGTGATGACGATGTCCATGTCCGGCGCCAGCTCGCGGAACTTCTTCAGCTGCGCGTCGCGGAACTCGGGGCTCGACGGGGCAGCATAACCGCCGGTCGCCGCGCCGTCCTGGGCCTGTTCGGCAAAATCCAGATAGACGAATTCTGCGCCCATCGATTCGATCTGCTCGGCCACTTCGGGACGAACGTCAAAGGCCAGCGTGATCGCGCCGAGGCTGGTCGAGGTGCCGATCGCGGCAAGACCCGCCACACCTGCGCCGACAACCAGCACCTTGGCCGGGGGCACCTTGCCCGCTGCCGTCACCTGGCCGGTAAAGAAGCGGCCGAAGTTGTTGCCCGCCTCGATCACCGCGCGATAGCCGGCAATGTTGGCCATCGAGGACAGCGCGTCCATCTTCTGCGCCCGGCTGATCCGCGGCACCATGTCCATGGCGACGACGGTTGCCCCCTTTTCCCGAACTGCCTCAAGCAGTTCCGGGTTCTGGGCCGGCCAGAAGAACGAAATCAGCGTCTGGCCCGAACGCAGCAGGGCGACTTCGGACAGTTCCGGCCCGCGCACCTTGACCAGCACATCAGCGGCCTCGGCCACCGCGGCGGCCGTGGGCAGCACCTCGACGCCCGCTGCCGCATAGGCCGCGTCCGAGAACCCCGCCTTGGCCCCTGCCCCGCTTTCGATGCAGCAGGTATGACCCAATTTGGCAAGCTGAAGGGCCGAGTCCGGGGTCATGGCCACCCGGTTCTCGCCCTCGAATATCTCTTTCAGAGCGCCGATCTTCACCTGATCCGTCCCCCTTGTCCTGTCTCGACGACTTTACGTGGCGGCACACCGCCGGATTCCTTGCGCGCCCACATAACATTGCGCAACATTATTTCACAAGCCCGTGCTGCATGGCAGCGCAACATCATCCCCGTTGCACATTGCACATGGATGAAACGGCCGTTTGCCGCAACGTCCCGGTTGATTGCGTGACCGGGTGCGGCAAACTCGCACCAGTCAGGGAGGACACAATGTTACAAGGACGCCACGCCCTCGTTACCGGAGGGGGAACCGGAATTGGCCTCGCCATCGCCCAGGCGCTGGCCGCGCAGGGCGCGAAGGTCACGATTGCCGGCCGACGCGCCGATGTGCTGGACAGGGCGGCAGCGGCAACGCCAGGCCTGTTCCCGCTGGTGATGGACGTCGCCGACGAGGGCAGCGTGGCGACCGGCATCGCCTCGGCCATCGCCGCGCGCGGTCCGGTGTCGATCTGCATCGCCAATGCCGGTATCGCCGAAGGACGCGCGCTGACCAAGACCGACATGGCCTTCTGGCGGCGGATGATGGCGATCAACCTGGATGGCGCCTTCCTGACGATCCGCGAATGCCTGCCCGGCATGAAGGAAACCGGCTGGGGCCGCGTCATCGCCATTTCCTCGATCGCCGGGGTGCGCGGGCTGAAAGGCGCCCCCGCCTATAGCGCCTCGAAACATGGCATGATCGGGCTGATCCGCGCCTTGTCCGAGGATTACCTGGGCACCGCGATCACCTGCAATGCGGTCTGCCCGGCCTATACGGAAACCGATATCGTCACGTCGAACACCACGTCCATTGCCGCCCGTGCCGGGATCTCTGCGGACAAGGCGTTGCAACTGATGCTGTCGGCCAATCGCCATGGCCGCCTGGTGGCACCTTCGGAGGTGGCCGAAGCGGTGCTGTGGCTGTGCGGCCCCGGATCGTCCAGCGTCAACGGCCAGACCATCGAGATCGCCGGCGGTCAGGCCTGAGCCAGCCAGCCCCGCGCCTCGACCTCGGCCATATAAGTGCGGCTGACCGGCACCTGGCCACCATCGGTCAGCCGCAGAAAGATCCGCCCGCCTTCACGCCCCCCGCCGATCACCGCATCGGCCGCCACCCAATGGGACCGATGAACCTGCATGCCATCCACCCCTTCAAGCTCTGCCAAGGCGTCGGAAAAGCGCATCAGAAGGCTGGCCTCGCCGCATGTCGTGGTCACGTCGACATAATGATCGCGCCCCGAGATGCGCAGGACCGGCCCACGGCACTCTTCGGGCAGGCGCAGGGTCAGACGGGGCAGGATGGGGGCCGGTTCGTCATCGCTGTCCACAAAACCGGCCACCCCGCCTGTTTCGAGCCCGTGGCGCAGCGCGTTGACCCCCATGGTCAGGCAAAAGATGAAACCGCCAATCTCGATCAGCCCCGGCGGCATGGTCAGATAGGCATCCCCCGAAACCTGCGCGAGCCGATACAGCGGCAGCGTCAGCACCAGCGCCGCGATCAGCGCCGTCAGCGTGCCACCGCGCCAATAATCCTGAACCTTCCAGCAGGAATAGACGACGACCCGGATTGCCGTGGTCAGAACGATCGCAAGGGCAGTGATCACAACCCAGACCGCCAGCCGCTGGTGCAGCGGAACCTGTTCATAGCTGCCAAACGGCCCGGCAAGCGCCATCATGGTGGTCAACGACGCCCATGCGACCAGAACCGCCCTGGACCGGAGATCCTTGCGGATCCGGTTCAACAAACCTGTCATTCGCACTCGTTCACAAAGCCCCTGATGACAGGAATTATCATCGAAACCCGCCCCCGACAATGCGCTCAGCCCAGGATAGACTGATGACCGATCCCTTCGCCCATATCCACGACAGCTTTGCCCGCCAAAGCTTCATGCACACCCTGCAAGCCCGCCTGACGCACGTCGAGCGCGGGCTTTGCGTCATGACAGCGCCGATCCTGGAAATGACGCGCCAGCAACATGGTGCGGGACATGCTGGCGTGACCTTCACACTGGGGGACACCTCGGCAGGCTACGCCGCACTCTCGGTCTTGCCGCTAGGGGTCGAGGTGATGACATCGGAAATCAAGATCCACCTCTTGCGCCCCGCAATGGGGGACATGCTGGAAGCCACCGGAGAGGTGATCAAGGCCGGTCGCAGGCTGGTGATCGTGCGCTCGGACGTTCACGCGATCACCGGGGATCAGCGGGTGCTGATCGCCACGCTGCTGGGCACCATGGTGCCGGTCGATCCGTGATCAGACGGTCAGCCCCTCGGGCTCGGGCAGGCCATGGATGCGGCAACAGGCGGTCAGCGTATTGGCCAGCAGGCAGGCGATGGTCATCGGGCCGACGCCGCCCGGAACCGGGGTGATGGCCCCCGCAACCTCGGCCGCTGCCGCATAATCCACATCGCCGACCAGCCGGGTCTTGCCATCGCCCGCGTCGATCCGGTTGATCCCGACGTCGATCACCGTCGCGCCCGGCTTGATCCAGTCGCCCTTGATCATGCCAGGCCGCCCGACCGCCGCCACCAGAACATCGGCGCGCCGGCAAACGGCTGCCAGGTCTTTCGTGCGCGAATGGGCAATCGTCACGGTGCAGTTCTGCGCCAGCAGCAGCTGCGCCATCGGTTTGCCGACAATGTTGGACCGGCCGACGACCACCGCCTCCAGGCCCGACAGATCGCCCAGATGATCGCGCAGCAGCATCAGGCTGCCCAGCGGGGTGCAGGGCACCATCGCCTTCTGCCCCGTGCCCAGAAGCCCGACATTCGAGATATGAAAGCCATCGACATCCTTGGCCGGGTCAATCGCATTGATCGCCAGATCGGCGTTCAGATGCGCCGGCAGCGGCAGTTGCACCAGAATGCCATGCACGGCCGGATCGGCGTTCAGCGCGGCGATCACCGCCAGCAGCTCGGCCTCGGATGTCTCGGCCGGCAGACGGCGTTCAAACCCGGCCATGCCGACTTCGGCGGTCATCTTGCCCTTGCTGCGCACATAGACCTGACTGGCCGGATCCTCGCCCACCAGCACCACGGCCAGCCCCGGCACGATCCCCTGCGCCGCCAGCCCGGCGACATGCCCTGCCACTTGCGCGCGCACCCGCGCCGCGAATGCCTTGCCGTCGATCACCGTCGCGCCCATGACCTGCCCCTCTTCGCCTTGACCCAAATATCCCCGCCGGAGGCCCGGCAGCCGCAGGGGCTCGATGCCCCTGCGGCTGCCGATACAGCCAAATCCGCGCTCAGAACAGCCCTTCGACCTGCCCTGCGGCATCAAGACCAATGGTTTCCGCAGCCGGATGGCGCGGCAAGCCGGGCATGGTCATGATCTCGCCGCAGATCGCCACGATGAAGCCCGCGCCTGCCGACAGCCGCACCTCGCGAACCGGAACGGTATGGCCCTCGGGGGCGCCGCGCAACGTCGGGTCGGTCGAGAAGGAATATTGCGTCTTGGCCATGCAGACCGGCAGGTTGCCATAGCCCGCCGCCTCCCAGGTCGCCAGTTGCGCCAGAACCGCCTTGTCGGCCACCACCGCCCCCGCATGATAGATGCGGCGCGCCACCGTCTCGATCTTGGCGAACAGGCCCATGTCATCGGGATAGAGCGGCGCGAACCGCGCGGTGCCGCCTTCGGCCAGCGCAACAACCCAGCGCGCCAGGTCCTCGGCCCCTGCGCCCCCCAATTCCCAATGGCGGCACAGCACCGCCTCGGCACCATGCGCGGCGACATAGGCACGAACGGCGGCGATCTCGGCCTCGGTATCGCTGCTGAAATGGTTGATCGCCACGACCACCGGCACGCCAAAGCCGCGCACATTGGCGATATGGCGGCCAAGGTTCGCACAGCCCCGCGTCACGGCGGCCACATCCTCGGTGCCAAGATCGGCGCGTTCGACCCCGCCGTTCATCTTCAGCGCCCGCACTGTGGCCACCACCACCGCCGCCGCAGGCGACAGGCCCGCCTTGCGGCACTTGATGTCAAAGAACTTCTCGGCCCCCAGATCGGCGCCAAAGCCCGCTTCGGTGACCACATAATCCGCCAGTTTCAGCGCCGTGCGCGTCGCGATCACCGAATTGCAGCCGTGGGCGATATTGGCGAACGGCCCGCCATGAACAAAGGCCGGCGTATTCTCCAGCGTCTGCACCAGGTTCGGCTGCATCGCATCCTTCAGCAGCACCGTCATCGCGCCCTCGGCCTTCAGATCGCGCGCGTGGATGGGCCGCTTGTCGCGGGTATAGGCGACAACAATGCGCCCCAGACGGTCCTGCAGATCGGCCAGATCCTCGGCCAGGCACAGGATCGCCATCACCTCTGACGCGACGGTGATGTCAAAGCCGGTCTGGCGCGGATAGCCGTTCGACACCCCGCCCAGCCCCACGACACAATCGCGCAGCGCGCGGTCGTTCATGTCCATCACCCGGCGCCAGGCGATGCGGCGCTCGTCGATATCCAGCGCATTGCCCCAGTAGATGTGGTTGTCGATCATCGCGGCCAGCAGGTTATGCGCCGCCGTGATCGCGTGGAAATCGCCGGTGAAGTGAAGGTTCATGTCCTCCATCGGCACGACCTGCGCCATGCCGCCGCCTGCTGCCCCGCCCTTCATGCCAAAGTTCGGGCCAAGGCTTGCCTCGCGGATGCAGACCGCCGCGCGTTTGCCGATGCGCGCCAGCCCGTCGCCAAGGCCCACCGTGGTCGTGGTTTTCCCCTCGCCTGCCGGGGTCGGGTTGATCGCCGTCACCAGAATCAGCTTGCCATCGGGCCGGTCTGACAGGCTGCGGATAAAGTCCTGATCCACCTTCGCCTTGTCGTGGCCATAGGGCAACAAGGCGGACGAGGGGATCCCCAGGCGTGCGCCAATCTCCTGTATCGGCAGTTTGCGGGCGGCGCGGGCGATCTCAAGGTCGGTGCGGACGCTCATGCGGGCTCCTTGTGGCGGTTCGTGCCCCTTCCATAGCCCGGACAGCCGCGGGGTTCAGCCGGAAAACGCAATCCCCCGGGACACCGGGACACCGGGACACCGGGACACCGGGACACCGAAGGCGTTTCATTCCCGCTTTGACGCTGCAACCCGAGTCGCGCGGCAAGAAAAAACCCCGAAGATTCGCATCTTCGGGGTCTTTGCATCATGGTGCACCGTTTCAGGCGCTGGGTTCGGGCTCCATCCCGCCGCTGCTGCCGCGCGGCTTGGTCTTGGGAATCGAGATCAGGTTCGACAGCCCCCCGCCCTGATTGGACGAGCTGCCCGAATCGTCGTCGCTGTCCAGCGGTTCGCCAGCGATCACCTTGGTGATCTGATCGCCCGTCAGGGTTTCATATTCCAACAGCCCCTGGGCCAGACGTTCAAACTCTTCGTTCTTGTCCAGCAGAATGCGGCGGGCGGTCTCGTAGCCTTCGTCGATCAGGCGCTTCACCTCGGCCTCGATCAGCTTCTTGGTCTCGGCCGAAACCGAGAAGCCGCCCGTGTTGCCCTGATAGCCCTCATGCGCCTCGGCATAGTCGATGTTGCCGACCACGTCCGACATGCCCCAGCGCATCACCATGGCACGGGCCAGCGCGCTGGCCTGCTGGATATCGCCGGTGGGGCCGTTCGACACACGCTCGTCGCCGAACTTGATGATCTCGGCCGCCTTGCCCGCCATGGTCATGGCGATCTTTTCGCGCGCCTCGTCCTTGTGGAACTCGAGCCGGTCCATTTCCGGCAAGGACACCACCATCCCCAGCGCGCCGCCGCGCGGGATGATCGTGGCCTTGTAGACCGGATCGCATTTCGGCAGGTTGATCCCGACGATGGCATGGCCCGCCTCGTGATAGGCGGTCATTTCCTTTTGCGCCGGGGTCAGCACCATGGACCGGCGGGCAACGCCCATGATCACCTTGTCCTTGGCATTTTCGAAATCTTCCATCGTGACAAAGCGGCGGCCGACGCGGGCGGCCAGCAGGGCCGCCTCGTTGACGATGTTCATCAGATCGGCGCCCGAGAATCCGGGGGTGCCGCGCGCGATGGTGCGCAGATCGACATCCGGCCCCAGCGGAACCTTGCGGGCGTGCACGGCAAGGATCTTCTCGCGCCCCTTGATGTCGGGGTTCGGCACATGGATCTGACGGTCGAACCGGCCAGGGCGCAGCAGCGCAGGGTCCAGCACGTCCTTGCGGTTGGTGGCGGCGATGATGATGACACCCTCGTTCGCCTCGAAGCCGTCCATTTCGACCAGCAGCTGGTTCAGCGTCTGCTCGCGTTCGTCATTGCCGCCGCCGATGCCGACACCGCGGGCACGGCCCACCGCGTCGATTTCGTCGATGAAGACGATGCAGGGGGCGTTCTTCTTGGCCTGTTCGAACATGTCGCGCACACGGCTTGCACCGACGCCGACGAACATTTCCACGAAATCAGACCCCGAGATGGTGAAGAAGGGCACGCCCGCCTCGCCCGCGATGGCGCGGGCCAGCAGGGTCTTACCCGTGCCCGGAGGGCCGACCAGCAGCGCGCCTTTCGGAATCTTGCCGCCCAGACGGCTGAATTTCTGCGGGTTGCGCAGGAACTCGACGATCTCTTCCAGCTCTTCCTTGGCCTCGTCGATGCCGGCCACGTCGTCAAACGTCACCCGGCCATGCTTTTCGGTCAGCAGCTTGGCGCGCGACTTGCCAAAGCCCATCGCACCGCCACGACCGCCGCCCTGCATCCGGTTCATGAAGAAGATCCAGATGCCGATCAGGATCAGGAAGGGCATCCACAGCGACAGAATCGACATCAGACCCGATTCTTCCTGCGGCACCGCCCGGACCTCGACCTTCTTGGCGATCAGCCGGTCGGTCAGATTCTCGCCTCCCGGCTTGATGGTGGTGTAGCGGCTGCCATCCTTGGCCTGCACCTCCACCTTCTCGCCATCCAGCGTGACTGCCGCGACTGCGCCATCCTCCACCCGCTGGATGAAGTCGGAATAGGACAGCGTGCGCGACGATGTCGTCTGCTGCCCCCCACCAAACAGCGAGAAAAGCGTGACGATCAGCACCAGAAGCACGACCCAGAAGGCAATGTTGCGTGCGTTGCCCAAATGAAATCTCCCATACGCCGGGCAGGGCGAGCCTGTCCTGTTGGCGATAAGATAAGGATAACGGCGCCGGGTTCAATGTGCGAACGGCACCATAGCGAAACTTGGCCGCAGGCGCGCGGTCCATCCGGCGCCGAAACCGGCCAGTGGGGCCGCGATCAGGGACCTGCCTGACCAGACCGCCGGCCCTGCCATCAGCGAGGCACGCGGCAGGCCCGTGCTCCGCCAGTCCGGGCAAAGGCCGATCCCCTGCCCCAGCGCGCGGATCGTCAGGCCGGGGGCATGTGGCCCGTCCAGCGACCAGCGGCCATCCCATTCGGCATCCGAAGGCACCTCGAGCCCGCGCACCGCCTGCCATTCGCGGGCTATGCGCAGCATATCACCTTTTCGGGCGATCAGGCAGCCGGAAAGCGTGTGCCGTCCCCGCGCGGCAAGCCGTTCGGTCAGATCGGCCAGCGCGGCATGTCGGGCGGGCCAGTCCTGCCCGCCGATCAGCCGCAGCCCCGCCACCAGCAGGCGGCGCAGCACCTCGGCCCCCGCGCCGTCGCTGCGGATCAGCAGATCGCCGCGGTCCAGCGTCACACGGGCGGCCCATTCGCCGGCCATATGATCCGCGACCAGCCCGCGCGCCCCGTCCAGCGCGGCGGCGCTATGGGCGATGGCCTCGGGCGTCAGGCCGATGCCTGCCAGCACATCCAGCGCCTTGCGCACCCGGACGCGGGCATAGCCATCGTCCAGATTAGACGGATCCTCGACCCAGTTCACGGCGCGCGCGCGCAGATGGGCGCGCAGATCGGCGCGCGCGATATCCAGCAGCGGGCGGGCCCATGCCATGTCCTCGCGCTGAAAGACGGGCGCCATGCGGGCAAGCCCCTCCAGCCCCGAGGCACGGCCAAGGCGGATCAGGAAGGTTTCCGCAACATCGTCGCGGGTATGGCCCAGCCAGACCTGGCCAATGCCTTGCCCCAAGGCCCAGCCGCCAATCAGCCGATAGCGCGCCGCCCGCGCCGCGGCCTGAAGGTTGCCCGAGCCGTCCCAGCCGGTCCAGCGCAGGATGGTATGGGGAATGCCCCGACCGGCGCAAAAGGCGGCGACGGTGGCGGCCTCGGCCGCTGCCTCGGGGCGAAGGCCATGGTCCAGCGTCACGGCCTGCACGGGGATACCCCGCGCCGCGCCAATCGCCAGATCCAGCAGCGCCATGGAATCGCCCCCGCCGGACACCGCAATCGCCACCGGGCGACGGTCCGGCAAGGCATCAAAGGCGCGAGCAACGGCGGCTTCGGCCGCGCTCACGGGCAGGCCAGCGCCGCGCGTTCCGCCTGGGCCAGCGCCTCGGCCGGGTTGGCGGAATAGCGCACACCAACCTCGCCCAGGGTCAGACAGGCCTCGTGGACCTGCCCCAGCCGCCCCAGCGCACGGCCAAGGCGAAACAGCGCCTCGGGCGCGCGCGGGCTGTCGGGATAGCTGGAAAAGCTGTCCAGATAGCTGCGCGCGGCGGCCGCCGTCTCGCCCAGCCCTTCCAGCGCCTCGCCGCGCAGGAACAGCACCTCGCCGGTCAGGGGGCCGTTCGGCCAGGCCGCGGCATGGGCCGCAAGGAGACCTTCGGCGGTGCGAAAGTCACCTTGACCGAGCACCGCCCGGGCCCGGTCGAAATCAGCCTGTTCGCCCACGGCCGTCTGCGGCTTGGGCGCGGCCGGGCTGGCAGCCGCAGGTTTGTCGCCGCCCAGCGGCGCAGGACTGGACAGCGCCGACGGATCGCCGCCTTCCAGTTCGGTCACGCGAAATTCCAGATCGCCCAGGCGGTTGGTCCCATCGGCCACGATGCGGTTGACGCGCAGCTCCAGCTCTTCGGTGCGGCCGGTCAGGCGCATCAGCTCCAGCTCCAGCGCCTCCATCCGCTCCAGCATGGTGGACCCGCCGGGGCGCGCAACCGCCCCGGTCGTCATCAGTTCAGACCGCAGCGAGGACAGCTCTCCCCCCAGCTGGGTCAGTTCGGCCCGGATGTCGGCCAGCGTCTCGGCCCGGTCCTGCGCGGACCCGGCCAAAGGCCAGACGACCAGCGCCAACGCGACGAGCAGGCGGCGCATGTCAGCTGCCAGCCCCGACCGACAGCACGGTCACCGCGCGGCGGTTCTTGGCATAGCATTCCTCGGACGAGCACACCTCGATCGGGCGTTCCTTGCCATAGCTGATCGTGCGCACCCGGCCCGCAGAGACGCCTTGCGAGATCAGGTAATCCTGCGCGGCGCTGGCACGGCGGGCGCCAAGGGCAAGGTTGTATTCGCGGGTGCCCTGCTCGTCAGCATGGCCTTCGACGATCACGGCATACTGCGGATTGGCGTTCAGCCATTGCGCCTGACCGGCCAGGATCGTGCGCCCCTCGGCCGACAGGGTATGCTGATCGACCGCGAACAGCACGCGATCGCCCACGCGCTGCTGGAAATAGGCCAGCGACTTGGGATCGTTCGGATCGCCAAGGCCCGTGGTGCCCACGCCACCCGCGCCGAACCCGCTGCCGCCGGTGCCATCGCCATAGCCGCCCTGGCCATAACGATCGGGGTTGTTGCACGCCGCGAGGCCGAGCGCGGCGATCAGCAGGGCGGCCTTGGTGATATGGCGCATTGTCCTGTTCCGTTCCTTTTCAGGCCGCGACTGCCCGGCGCGGCATCGTTTCGTTCTAGCATCCTTGGGCCGCGATGGGAATCACCCCTGTCTCACGGCCCCGTGACAGATCAGGGCAACAGCGGCGACCAGGCCGGGTCGGACGCGCCGCCCTGCACCTGAACCATCCGCGGCGGGTTGCGCCCGGTGATATCGACCGTGAACATGCCCGGCGTGCCCGCAGGCCCGGCGCTTTCGCGGGTGAACATGATGACCCGGCCATTCGGCGCCCAGGTCGGGCCTTCGTCCAGGAAGCTGGCGGTCAGCAGACGTTCCTCCGATCCGTCGGTGCGCATCACGCCGATATGGAAACGCCCGTCGAGCTGCTTGGTAAAGGCGATCAGGTCGCCGCGCGGCGACCACACCGGGGTGCCATAGCGGCCCCGGCCCTGGCTGATGCGCTGCGGCTCTCCGCCTGCGGCCGACATGATGTAGATTTGCGACGCGCCAGTGCGGTCCGATTCAAAGGTGATCTGGCTGCCGTCCGGGCTGAACGAGGGCGCCGTCTCGATCGAGGGGGCCGAGGTCAGGCGGCTGGTCTGGCCTGTTGCGGTATCAAGGCGGTAAAGGTCGGTATTGCCCCCCTGCGAGGCCGAGAACACCACGGTCCGCCCGTCCGGGGCAAAGCGCGGGGCAAAGGTCATCTCGCCCGGCAGCTGGCCAAGGCCGCGCCGCGCGCCGCTGGCCACATCCATCAGCACGATCTGCGGAAAGCCGCTTTCATACGAGGTATAAAGGATCCGGTCCCCCGCCGGCGAGAAACGCGGCGCCAGCACCAGCGAGCGGCTGTCGGTCAGATATTGCAGGTTCGCGCCATCGTAATCGGCCACCGCCAGACGCTTGGCGCGCTGGTTCTTGGGCCCGGTTTCCGAGACAAAGACGATGCGGGTGTCGAAATAGCCCGACTCGCCGGTGATCCGGGCATAGACGGCATCGGCCACCTTGTGCGCCATGCGCCGCCAGCTTTGCGTGGTGCCGACGAATTGCAGCCCCTCGCCCAGTTGCTGGCCCGCGAACACGTCGAACAGGCGGAACTTGACCACCAGCCGCCCGCCCTGGGCGCTGACCGCCCCGGTGATCAGCGCCTGGGCATTGACGGCGCGCCAGTCCTCGAACCGCACGGGGGCATCGAAGCTGTCCAGCCGCGAGATATGCGCCGAGGCCGGGATTTCGCGGAACAGGCCGGTATTCACCAGATCCTGCGCCACCAGCGCGGTGATGTCGGCCGCCACCTTGCCACCATCGCCCACGAATTGCGGCAGGGCAAAGGGCATCGGCTCGATCACCCCGTCGGTAAAGCGCAGCTTCAGCTGCGCCTGTGCAGGTGCCGGGGCCAGCACCGGCAAGGCCAACAGCACCGCCAGCAGCGCCGCCCAAAGCCGTAGCGGTTGGGGAATGTGCATCTTGGTCATCTACGCTCCGGGTTTCCCCGCCCTCGTCCTTGGGCCTGCCCAGTCTGGGCCGGGGTCAGGCCGCGTTCCAGTCACGTCTGCGCCAGTTGCCAACGCGGGCAGCCGGCATCCGTTCCGTCATTCGCCCACGGCCGCTATCGCAGCCGCATGGCATTATAATCGAATTCCATCGTGATCTCGCGCCATTGGTCGTATTTCTCGGCCGGCAGCGCGCCGTTCTTGGCGCAGCGCATGATCGTGCGGCGCGCGATGTCATAGGCGCCGCGTTTTGCAGCGTCGCTCGGCCCCTCGGCGGACACCAGTTCCACCGACTCGACCGCCCCGTCCGGCTTCATCATCGCCTTGACCGTGACGACGGACCGCAACGTGTCGGTCGAGGCAGACCCCACGTTCCAGCACGCGCTGATCGCCCGGTGCAGCCCGTCCACCTCGCCCGAGGACAGCGGCGGGCCCGAGGCCGCGCGCCCTGCCCCGCCCGTTCCGGCCCCGGACGCGGCCTTTGCCGCAGCCGCGGCCGCAGCAGCCGCAGCGGCGGCGACCGCATCCTCTTTCGGCTCGGACCTGGCCGCCGGCTTGTCAGCGGCCGGTTTCGCCGGCTGGGCCGGTTTGGCGGGCTCGGCGGGTTTTGCAGTTTCGGCATGCTTGGCGCTGGCCGTTTCAGGGGCTTCGGTCTCGGAGGGTTTCGGCCGCGACTTCGGCCGGGCCGAGGATTGCGGCGCCATCGGCGCGGGGGCCGAATCCACCTTGGCGGTTTCCGTCGCCTCGGTCACCGTGCGGGTCGTCGCCTCTTTGGGCGCGGCCGCCTTGCGGGGCGGCTCGACCGGGGCCGGGGTCTCGGAAGGGGCATCCTCGACCGCCTCCTCGCGCACCGGGGCCTCTTCGGCCTCGGGCGGCGGGGCGGGCGTCGCCTCGGCGGCGACCCGGTCAACAGGGCGCTGGCGCGGGCGCGCGCTTTCCTGCTGGGCCGGCGGGACCGGATCAGGGACCGGCTGGACCGAGGGCTTGGTCACTGGCGGCTGCGGCACGGGAACCGGCTTGGGTTGCGGCACCGGCTGAGGCGCGGGAGGTTCGGGCTGGGCCTGCGGCTCGGGCCGGGCCTCGGGCTCTGGCGTCACCTGCGGCTCGGGGGTCGGCTCTGGCGCCGGATCGGGGGCTGGCGCCGGATCGGGGGCAGGTTGCGGTTTCGGCTCCGGCTCGGCCTCGGCAGCCTCCTCGGACGGGGCGGGCGCCGCCGCCTCGATCGCCGCGAATTCCTCGGACGTGACCAGCGAGACCTGGGTGACAGTCATTTCCTGGGCACGGTCGCGCGGAAAGAATACCCCGCCGACCGCGATCCACAGGATCAGGGCCCCGTGTCCGGCCCCCGAAACCATCATGCCCGTGCGATTGTTCATGGCTCAGCCGCCACTGGCCCCGAACCGCGGGCCGTCGGTATCGGTCACAAGGCCGATGCTGGTATAGCCCGCCGCCTGCAACGCGCCCATCACCTGCGCAACCCGGCCATACTCCACCCCGGCATCGGCGCGGATGAACAGCTTGGTGCTTTTGCGCTCGGTCATGATGGCGCGCAGACGCGGGATCAGGTCGGCATCGGCCACCGGCGTCGTCTGGATCGCCAGCCCGCCCGTGCCATCCAGCGAGATGGTCAACGGCTCTTCGCGTTCCGTCGGCAACGATTGCGCGGCGGTCTTGGGCAGCTCCAGCGGAACGCCCACGGTCATCAGCGGCGCGGCCACCATGAAGATGATGAGCAGCACCAGCATCACATCGACAAACGGCGTGACGTTGATTTCCGACATCGGCTGCGCGCCACCGCGCCCACGCCCCCGGCGACGCCCGCCGCCGCCTTTCTGAATGACACCCGCGCCCATGGCTCAGGCCGCCGAATCAAGCTGGCGCGACAGGATGGTCGCGAATTCGTCGGCAAAGGATTCGTAGTTGCCCACGATCCGGTCGCTATCGGCCGACAGCTTGTTGTAGAACACCACAGCCGGGATTGCCGCCATAAGGCCAAGGCCGGTCGCCAGCAGCGCCTCGGCGATCCCCGGCGCCACAACGGCCAGGTTCGTGCTTTGCGCGATGGCGATTTCCTCGAAGGCGTATTTGATGCCCCAGACCGTCCCGAACAGCCCGATGAACGGCGCGGTCGAGCCGGTGGTCGCCAGGAACGGCAGCGACTTGTTCAGCGCCTCGGTCTCGCGCGCGATGGCGACGTTCATCGCCCGGTCGATCCGCGCCTGGGCCCCTGCGATCAGCGCCCCATCCTGCCGGTGGCTGCGGCGCCATTCGGTCATCCCGGCCGCGAACACCTTTTCCGATGCGCCCTGCGGATCGGACCCCAGCGCCTCGTAAAGTTCGTCCAGCGGCTCGCCGGACCAGAAGGCGGCATCGAAATTCGCAGCCTCGGCCCGCGCCTTGCGGAACAGGAGGTGCTTTTGCACGATGATCGCCCAGGACCAGAAGGACATGACGATCAACAGGATCATCACCAGCTTCACGGTCAGGGTGGCGCGGGCAAAAAGTGCCAGCAAGGAGAAGTCGATCTCCTGCGCCATGGCGAGGGCTTCGGTTTCCATCAGGGACTGCTCGATCTTTGTGGCCGTCGCGCGGCGTATTGGCGCAGATTCTATAAGGAATAAAGGAGGAATGCCAACACATCTCCGTCAGGCGTGTTTCAGCCTGCGGAAAGCCGCCATGCAGCCGCAGCATGGCGGCCGCGGTCAGCCCGGAATGCCATAGGGCAGGACACCGCGCCGGTCCGGATCGACCGCCAGCCGGCGCTCCAGCGGGGGCACAGATCGCTGGTGGCAATCGGGCCGCTCGCAGATCCGGCACGAGATCCCGATCGGCTCGAACCGGCGGGTCAGGTCCAGATCATCGGCATAGACAAGGTTGGGGGCATGGGCGATCTCGCAGCCCAGACCAATGGCGAACCGGCGCACGGGGGCGGTGAAACTGCCCCCCGGCTTGGTCACATCCCGCGCAAGGCTCAGATAGCGCACCCCGTCCGGCGTCTGCGCCAGCTGGCGCAGGAAGCGGCCCGGCGTTTCAAAGGCCCGATGCACGTTCCACAGCGGACAGGCCCCACCAAAGCGCGCGAATTGCAGCCGCGTCGCGGAATGACGCTTGGTGATGGTGCCCGCCTGATCGACCCGGACAAAGAAGAACGGGATCCCCTTGAGCCCCGGCCGCTGAAGGGTCGACAGCCGATGCGCCACCTGCTCGATGCTGGCGCCGAAACGGTCGGCCAGACGCTCCAGATCGTGGCGTTCTTCCTGCGCGGCGGCGAGGAAGGCGGCATAAGGCATCTGGGCCGCACCTGCGAAATAGTTGGCCAACCCGATCTTGGCGATCCCCCGCGCCTCGGCCGTCTGAAAGCGGGCCAGATCCAGCGTCGCCTCCAGCAATTCGTCCTGCGTCAGCAGCGCGATCTGGTGGAGCAGCTGAAACCGCCGCGTCGCCTCGGGGATGCGGGCGGAAATCACCAGCCGCTTGCCCTCGGGGTCATAGGCGCGCACCAGTGCCGTTTCCGCAAAGTCGACGGCAATGCCGCGCGCCTCCAATGCGGCGAGCGCAGCCTGCACCAGATCGCGCCCGGCCGCGCCGCGCGCAAACCGCTCGGCCGTGCGGTCGACCGCGTCGATGTAATTGTCGCAATAGTGAAAAAAGTCGCGCACCTCCTCCCACGGGCTGGGCGCGGCGGACCGATCCTCGCGCCCCAGCGCCTCATCCAGCGAGGCCAGCCGCTCGCTGACCTGCCGATAGGCGCGGTGCAGGTTCAGAAACGACCGCGCAAGGCCCGGCGCGTTCGAGGCGACCAGCCGCAAATCCGCCTGTGGCGGCAGCCCCGCGCCAAAGACCGGATCGGCCAACGCCTCGCGCATGTCTGACACCAGCCGCTCGGAATCGCCCGTTGTCAGCTCGGTGACGTCCAGCCCGAATTCCTGCGCCAGCCGCAAGACGACCGAGGCGGACAGCGGGCGGTGATTGTGCTCCATCTGGTTCAGATAGGGCAGCGAAATCCCCAGCTTTTCAGCAAAGGCCTTTTGCGACAGACCGATCCGCCCGCGCACCTCGCGCAGCTTGGTTCCGGCATAGAGCTTTTGCGTGGCCATCGGCGCCCCCAGCTTTGCAAATTCAGCCTAGAATATTTGCAAACCAAGCCCAAGCCTTTCGTTTCGCCTTGATCCAAATATCCCCGCCGGAGGCATCCGACAGGCGCCACAGGCGCGACACCCGGCCAGAGGCAATCGCGTCGGCAGGGGGCACGAGGGGGCTTTGCCCCATCGCACCGGAGCGCGAGGCCCAAGGGCAGGGCCGCCCCCAGGATATTTGGATCAAGGCGAAAGACCACCAGACGGCGCCCTGCCACTCGCCGACCTGTCCGAAAGGCGACGCAGCACACCATCGCGCGTCACGGCGCCGATCCTGAGGCCATTTTCGACCACTGGCAGCGCCCCTTCCACGGTGACCAGCCGCGCCATGACCTCGCGCAGCGGCATGTCGGGCGGGATCGGCGTACCCTCAGCGACCAGCCCGGCCCCCATCACGTCGCGGGCCGTGAAGACGTCCAGCGGGTTCATATGCGCCACGAACTCGGCCACATAGGGCGAGGCCGGGCGCGCGATGATCTGTTGCGCCGTGCCGCTCTGGACGATGCGGCCTTCCTCCATCAGGGCGATGCGGTTGCCTAGGCGGAAGGCCTCGTCCAGATCATGGCTGACGAACAGGATCGTGCGGCGCAGGCGGCGCTGGTGGTCCAGCAGCTCGTCCTGGAGCCGCGTGCGGATCAGCGGATCAAGGGCCGAGAACGGCTCGTCCATCAGAAGCACCGGCGCCTCGGTCGCGAAGGCACGGGCAAGGCCGACGCGTTGCTGCATCCCGCCGGACAGATCGGCGACCGCGCGATCGGCCCATTGCGACAGGCCGACCAGATCCAGCTGATCGGCCACGCGCCGGGCGCGTTCGGGGGCGGGCAGGCCCGACAGTTCCAGCCCAAGGCCGACATTTTCGGCCACCGTCCGCCAGGGCAGCAGGCCGAATTGCTGAAACACCATCGCAACGCGCTGGCGGCGCAGGCGCCGCAAGGTGGCCGCATCGGCCTCCGTCACCGGCACCATGCGATCGCCGTCGCGCAGCCGCACCGCGCCGCGCACCGCCGGGTTCAGCCCGTTGACCGCCCGCAGCAGCGTGGACTTGCCCGACCCCGAGAGGCCCATCAACACGACGATCTCGCCTTCGGTCACGGCAAGCGAGCAGTCGTGGACACCGAGGGTCTGGCCGGTGGCGGCCTGCACCTCGGCCCGTGTCGCGCCGCGGTCCATCAGGGGCAGCGCCTGGTCCGGGCGGTCACCAAAGACGATGGATACGCGGTCGAATTCGATGGCGGCAGTCATTTGCGCGGCCTTTGC
Source organism: Gemmobacter nectariphilus DSM 15620 (assembly GCF_000429765.1). GTDB lineage: Bacteria > Pseudomonadota > Alphaproteobacteria > Rhodobacterales > Rhodobacteraceae > Wagnerdoeblera > Wagnerdoeblera nectariphila. The sequence continues at coordinate 36,617 of NZ_AUCM01000005.1, forward strand.
AACATGCGGTCCAGCACGATCGCCAGCACCACGATGACCATGCCGGATTCGAACCCCAGCGCCGGATTGACGCTGTTGAGCGCCCGCACCACTGGCACCCCAAGCCCGTTCGCCCCGACGAGGGCCGCAATGACCACCATGGACAGCGACAGCATGATCACCTGATTGAGCCCTGCCATGATCTGGGGCAGCGCCCAGGGCAGCTCGACCTTCCACAGCTTTTGCAAGGGGGTCGCGCCAAAGGCATCCGCGGCCTCGGACAAGGCGGGAGGCGTCGAGGATATGCCCAGATGGGTCAGCCGGATCGGCGCGGGCAGCACGAAGACCACCGTGGCCACCAGCCCCGGCACCATGCCAAGGCCGAAGAACACGATGGCCGGGATCAGATAGACAAAGGTTGGCAGCGTCTGCATCAGATCCAGCACTGGTAGCAGGATCCGGTAAAGCCGGGGCCGATGCGCCGCCGCAATGCCCAGCGGCACGCCGAGCCCCATGCACAGAAGGCAGGCCGTCAGGATCAGCGTGAGGCTTTCGGTCGTCGCCTTCCAGTAGCCCTGATTGACGATGAACAAGAGACCCAGCCCGACCAGCAGGCAGATGCGCCAGCTGCGCCGGACCCACCAGGCCAGCGCCACGAATGCCGCGATCACCACATAGGGCTGCAGCGCGGGATCATAGAGCGGCACATAGTCATCCGCGAACGGTGCCAGGTCGAGCGGCCATTGCAGCACCAGCAGGATCGTGTCGATGACCCCGCCAAGCGCCGCCGCGACCGCGTCGAACGCGCTGCCCAGATGGGCCTGCATCCAGTCGAAGGCGGCCTTGGCCTGCCGCCCGACCGGGATTTTTGTCTGAGTGATCCAGCCCATCGGTCAGGATGCCGGGGCCGCGCGGCCCCGGCGTGCCCTTATTTCAAGGCAGCGGTGACGGCGGCGACAGCATCGCCACCGTCCTTGGTGGTCACACCGCCCAGCCAGCCCTGCCAGACCTCGGGATGGGCCGCCAGCCAGGTCTTGGCGGCCTCTTTCGGGTCAGCACCATCGTTCAGGATCGCGCCCATGATCTCGTTTTCCATGGCAAGGGTGAAGGACAGGTTTTCCAGCAGCTTGCCGGTGTTCGGGCATTCCGCGACATAGCCCGCGCGGGTGTTGGTCGCCACGATGGCGCCGCCAAGGTTCGGGCCAAAGTAATCGTCGCCCCCCGTCAGATAGGTCATCTTGAAGGCGGCGTTCATCGGGTGCGGCTCCCATCCAAGGAACACGACCGGCCTGCCCGCATCGTCGGCCCGCTTGACGGCGGCCAGCATCCCGGCCTCGGAGCTTTCGACCAGCTCGAACCCGTCGAGGCCAAAGGGGCCCGAGGCGATCATGTCGAGGATCAGGCGATTGCCGTCATTGCCCGGCTCGATCCCGTAGATCTTGCCATCAAGCGCGGCCTTTTGCGCAGCGATGTCCTTGAAATCAGCCAGTCCCAGCGCGGCACCGGCAGCATTGGTGGCCAGGGTGTACTTGGCCCCTTCAAGGTTGGTGCGGACGGTATCGACCTGGCCCTTGTCGCGGTAGGGGGCAAGGTCGCCTTCCATCGTGGGCATCCAGTTGCCAAGGAAGACATCGATATCGCCCTGCGCCAGCCCGGCATAGGTCACAGGCACCGAAAGCACCTTGGTTTCAGTCTGATACCCCAGCGCTTCCAGCACCAGCGAGGTCGCGGCCGTGGTGGCGGTGATGTCCGTCCAGCCCACATCGGAGAACACGACCGTGTTGCAATCGGCAAGGGCTGGGGCCGCGGACAAGCCAAGAGCGGTGGCAAGGGCAAGGCGGATCATGGTCATGGCGGGGCCTTTCGTGGGCGGTTGTTTTCTTGATTGACGGATCAATCAAAATCTGCGAATCTGGACGTTGGAGGATTCTGCCCCAAGATGCCCAGACCCGGTGTGGAACCTATACGAAAGGCCGCGCTGGTTGAAGCCGCGATCTCGGAGATCGGGCGTACCGGCTCGCTTGACGTCACTGTCAGTCAGATCGCGCGGCGCGCCGGCATGTCGGCGGCGCTGGCGCATCACTATTTCGGATCCAAGGAAGACATGTTCCTGGCCGCGATGCGCCATGTGCTGACCGTCTATGGCGCCGAAGTGCGCGGCGCGCTGGCGGCGGCCGACGGGGCCGAGGCGCGGTTGAATGCGATCCTGCGCGCCTCGTTCGGACCGACGAATTTTCGGCGCGAGGTGGTGGGGGCCTGGCTGAATTTCTGGGTGCTGGCGCAGACGGTGCCGCAGGCCCGGCGCCTGCTGACGATCTATGAGCGGCGGCTGCAATCGAACCTGACCGCCTGCCTGCGGCCCCTGGCCGGGGCAGAGGCGCCGCGTCTGGCCGAGGCGGTGGGCGCGATGATCGACGGGGTCTATCTGCGTCAGGCGCTGGCCGCGACCGCGCCGGATGGCAAGGCAGCGGTGGCGCTGATCCGGCGGCTGCTGGATGCCGAGCTGGCGGCACAGCGCACCTGACCCCCTGGAGAAGCGCCGAATGCTCCCGCACCCTTGCGCCGCCCGGGGGCGGCCCAAGGCTTTGGGCCGCGCCGCGCAGGTCTGCGCGGCGGTGGCGCCCATGACGCAGGGCTTGCGCGGGCGGCCCGCCGGGGATGCCTCCGGCGGGGGTATTTGGCGAAGGTGATGGGGCGGGCGGCCCCGGCAGGTCAGAGGCGGGCGAGGCGTTTGGTGAGCAGGGTGTAGAACCCTTCGGCGTCGATATCGCCCAGGAACAGCGCATTCGGTGCCCTGCCCGAGACGCGCCACCAGTCGGCCACCGTCATGCCGGTGGTGTGGCGGCCCTCGGTTTCGATTTCCACGTTGATCTCGCGGCCGGTGAACAGATCGGGGCGCAAGATCCAGGCGATGGTGCAGGGATCGTGCAGGGGCGCGCCTTCGCTGCCGTATTTGTGCATGTCGAACCGTTCAAAGAAATCGGTCCAGCCGGCGACGGCATGGCCGACGGGGGTGCCAAGGGCGCGCAATGCCTCGATCCGGGGGCGGGTGGTCAGGGCCTTGTGCGTGACGTCCAGCGGCACCACGACCAGCGGGATCCCGGCACCGAAGACCAGTGCGGCGGCTTCGGGGTCGACGAAGATGTTGAATTCGGCCGCCGGGGTGATGTTGCCGACCTCGAAGTAGGCGCCGCCCATCAGCACGATCCGCTTGATGCGGCTGGCGATGTCGGGGGCGCGCTCCAGCGCGGTGCCGATATTGGTCAGCGGGCCGATCGGCACCAGCGTGACCGAGCCGGACGGTTCGGCGCGCAGCGTGTCGATGAGGAAATCGACAGCGTGGGCGGATTGCAGCTGCATCACGGGATCGGGCAGGTCGGCCCCATCAAGCCCGGTCTTGCCATGCACATGTTCCGCCGTCACCAGCGCACGGCGCATCGGCCAGTCGCACCCGGCAAAGACCGGCATGTCCGGGCGCCCGGCCAGCTCGCACACTACGCGGGCATTGCGGGTGGTCAGCGACAACGGCACGTTGCCGGCAACACAGGTGATCCCGAGCACCTCGATGTCCGGGCTGGCCAATGCCAGCAGGATCGCCACGGCATCATCCTGCCCCGGATCCGTGTCGATGATGATGCGTTCGCGCAATTCCGCTCTCCTGACCTGTTCCGGCGCGCAGACTATCGCCGATGGGCTGGCGATGCCGCAGGAATTTCTTGTCCGCAAGGGCCCGGTGCGGCAACGGCAAGGAAAGACGCGGGATCCCCCGCCCTTGCAGGAGCGACGGATGGCCTTGAATGCCTTTGAGCAGTATTTTCTGGAGCTGGTGAACCGTGCCCGGCTTGACCCGATGGCCGAGGCCGCGCGCATCGGGATTTCGCTGAACGCGGGGCTGACGGCTGGCACGCTGGATGGCAGCGCCCGCCATGTGCTCGCCCCCAACACGCTGCTGGAAACCGCAGCCAGCGACCATTCGCTGTGGATGCTGGCGACCGACACGTTCGGCCACACCGGCGCCGGCGGATCCAGCGTTGGCACACGGGTCGCCGCTGCGGGCTATGCGCTGAGCGGAACATGGATCGTGGGCGAGAATATTGCGCTGACCGGCACCACAGGCACGGTGAACCCGGCCCTGGCCATCGTCCAGCTGTATTCCCAGCTGTTCAACAGCGCCGGGCACCGGACGAACATGCTGAGCGATGCCTTTCGCGAGACGGGGATCGGCAACGAGATCGGGGTCTATACCTCGGACGGGCAAGATTACAACACGTCCATGATCACGCAGGTCTTTGCCACATCGGGCAGCAAGGTGTTCATCACCGGGGTGATCTATGACGATCTCGACGGCGACCGGTTCTATGATCTCGGCGAGGGGCGGGGCGGCGCGCTGATCACGGCGGGCGGCAGCACAACCGGCGCGGCCAGCGCCGGGGGCTATGCGCTGGGTGTCACGCCGGGCAGCGCGGTGGCGGTCGGGTTCGCCTGGGATGGCAGCCAGCGCAGCCTGACGGTTGACCTGACATCAGGCAACGTCAAGCTTGACCTGTTGGCGGATGGCGCGCTGCTGACATCGGGCAATGTCGTGCTGGGGGCGGGATTTGCCGATGCCCAGGCCCTTGGCATCGCCGGACTTTCGCTGACTGGCAACGCGGCAAACAACCGGCTGACGGGCAGCACGGGCGCCGACACGCTGACAGGCAACGGCGGCAAGGACCGTCTTTCCGGCGGCCAGGGGGCCGATCTGCTGCTAGGCGGCGCGGGGAACGACAGCCTTTACGGCGAGGCGGGCAGCGACCGGCTGAATGGTCAGGGCGGCAATGACATGCTGTATGGCGGGGGCGGCAACGACCGGCTGATCGGGGGCGCCGGGATGGACCGGCTGAATGGCGGAACGGGCAATGACCGGCTGAGCGGCGGTGCCGGCGCAGATACCTTCATCTTTGCCAAAGGGGGGCAGGTCGACCGGGTGCACGACTTTAGCGTCACCGAAGGCGACCGCCTGCAGCTTGACTGCGGGCTATGGGGCGGCGGCCTGTCGGTGGCGCAGGTGCTGGACCAGTTCGCAAGCCAGGACACGACCGGCCTGACGCTGACCTTCGGCAGCGACAGCCTGCATATCGACGGGCTGACGGCCACCGGCCTTTCCGCGCAGACCGACCTGTTCTGACCGGCTTAGCCGGTTACGAAGTCTTCGGCGGCATAGCCTTGCAGGAACAGCAGGGCCGTCAGATCGCCATGGTTGACGCGAATTTCGCATTGCGCGGCCACGCTGGGCTTGGCGTGCAAGGCAACACCCATGCCCGCGCGGTTCAACATGCCCAGATCGTTCGCGCCGTCTCCCACCGCCAGCACGGCATCCGGGCCAAAACCCAGCCGCGCGCTGATCTGGTCCAGCGCGTCCACCTTGGCCTGACGGCCAAGGATCGGCTCGGCGACAGTGCCGGTCAGCAGGCCATCCTCGGCCAGCAGGGTGTTGGCGCGATGCTCGTCAAAGCCCAGATGCGCCGCAACCGCCGTGGTGAACGCGGTGAACCCGCCCGACACCAGCACCGCATGGCCGCCATTCGCGTGCATGGTGGCGATCAGCTCCTTGCCGCCGGGAGTATAGGTGATGCGCTCTGCTAGCACCTGACCGATGACCCCGACCGGCAGCCCCTTGAGCAAGCCGACCCGTTCCTTCAGCGCCGCCTCGAAATCCAGCTCGCCATTCATGGCGCGGGCGGTGATGCCGGCCACATGCGCCCCGACCCCGGCCATGTCGGCCAGCTCGTCGATGCATTCCTGACCGATCATCGTGCTGTCCATGTCGGCCAGCAGCATCCGCTTGCGCCGGCCCTCGGCGGGAACAAGGTTGAGATCCACCCCCATGCCTTGCAGATCCTGCCAGACCTCGCGGAAATTCCCGGGCTGGTCCATCACCGGAAATTCCAGCGCCTGCCCCAGCGCCAGCCAGCGCGGCGACCCGCCGCCCCAGGCCGTGCGCAGGGCCTCGGCCAGAACCGGGTCCAGCGTGTCGGGTTTGGCGATCAGGACGGCGAACATCATGGCAGGTCTCCGGGGCATCGGTCCGCCGCCATATCCCATGCCGTGCGCCAAAGGCCAAGCCGTTCCGATACCCCCGCCGCCACGCGGCCCCAGGCCTGCGACAGCCTGCCACGCGTTGAAATGTCTTGCGTGCAAGGCGAGTCGGGCGTAAGTGCGTCAGCGGGACACCCTTCCCCAACGAAGGGCATATATCTGGAAGGATACCAGAGATGGCACTTACCGCCCCGGCCACGCGTCCGGCCAACCCGCGCTTTTCTTCGGGCCCCTGCGCGAAGATCCCCGGTTACTCCCTCGACATGCTGGCCGATGCCCCCTTGGGCCGTTCGCACCGTGCGACCGTCGGCAAGGCCAAGCTGAAAGAGGCGATCGACCTTACCCGTGAAATTCTGGGCGTGCCTGCGGACTACCGCATCGGCATCGTGCCCGCCTCGGACACCGGCGCCGTCGAAATGGCGCTGTGGTCGCTGCTGGGTGCCCGCCCGGTGGAAATGCTGGCCTGGGAATCCTTTGGCGAAGGCTGGGTCACCGATGTGGTGAAGCAGCTGAAACTGGACGCAACCGTCAAGAAGGCCCCCTATGGCGAGATCGTCGATCTGGCCAGCGTCGATTTCGACAAGGACGTGGTCTTCACCTGGAACGGCACCACCTCGGGCGTGCGCGTACCGAATGGCGACGCGATCCCGGCGACCCGCGCCGGCCTGACCATCTGCGACGCCACCTCGGCCGCCTTTGCGATGGACCTGCCCTGGGACAAGCTGGATGTGACCACCTTCTCCTGGCAAAAGGTGCTGGGCGGTGAAGGCGGCCATGGCGTGCTGATCCTGTCGCCCCGCGCGGTCGAGCGGCTGGAAACCTATACCCCCGCCTGGCCGCTGCCGAAGATCTTCCGCCTGACCTCCAAGGGCAAGATCTCCGAAGGCATCTTCGTCGGTGAGACGATCAACACCCCGTCCATGCTGTGCGTCGAGGATTACCTGGTAGCGCTGAAATGGGCCAAGACCATCGGCGGGCTGAAAGGCCTGATCGGGCGCAGCGAAGCCAATGCCAAGGCGATTGCCGACTATATCGCCGGCAAGGGCTGGATCGCCAATCTGGCGGTCGATCCGGCGACGGCCTCGTGCACCTCGGTTTGTCTGAAATTCACCGATGATCGCATCACCGACGGCGCAACCTTCGCCAAGAATGTTGCAAAACGTCTTGAGAAAGAGGGCGTTGCCCTTGACGCCGGCGCCTATCGCGATGCCCCTCCCGGCCTGCGCATCTGGTGCGGTGCCACGGTGGAAACGGCCGATGTCCAGGCGCTGATGCCCTGGGTCGAATACGCCTTCGACGCCGAGATCGAGGCGCTGGCGAAAACCGCCTGATCGCCGCGGGTGGCGGCGGGGTGAACCCCGCCCTGCCCGGCCACGCGCATCGCAGGGCGGGGATGACCCCGCCCCTTCCCAAGATACACTCCGGCGGGTTGCCCCCGCCCCCTCATTCAAGGAGCCCGCTATGGCCCCCCGCGTTCTCGTTTCCGACGAACTGAGTGAAACCGCCGTCCAGATCTTCCGCGACCGTGGCGTCGAGGTCGATTACATGCCGAAGCTCGGCAAGGACAAGGAAAAGCTGGCCGAGATCATCGGCAACTACGATGGCCTTGCCATCCGCTCGGCGACCAAGGTCACCGAAAAGCTGCTGGAGGGCGCGACCAACCTGAAGGTCGTCGGCCGCGCCGGCATCGGCGTCGACAACGTCGACATCCCGGCCGCGTCGAAAAAGGGCGTGATCGTGATGAACACGCCCTTCGGCAACTCGGTCACCACGGCCGAACATGCCATCGCCATGATGTTCGCAATTGCACGGCAACTGCCCGAGGCTTCTGCCTCGACCCATGCCGGCAAGTGGGAAAAGTCCAAGTTCATGGGCGTCGAGCTGTTCAACAAGACCCTTGGCGTGATCGGCGCCGGCAACATCGGCGGCATCGTCTGCGACCGTGCGGTCGGCCTGCGCATGAAGGTCATCGCCTATGACCCCTTCCTGTCGGAAGAGCGCGCCAAGCAACTGGGCGTGACCAAGGTCGAACTGGATGACCTGCTGGCAAAGGCCGATTTCATCACCCTGCACGTCCCGCTGACCGACAAGACCCGCAACATCCTGTCGCGTGAGAACCTGGCCAAGACCAAGAAGGGCGTGCGCATCATCAACTGCGCCCGCGGCGGCCTGATCGACGAAGCGGCCCTGAAGGATGCGCTGGACAGCGGCCATGTCGCCGGCGCGGCGCTGGACGTGTTCGAGGTGGAACCGGCGACCGAAAACGTGCTGTTCGGTCACCCCAACGTCGTCGTCACCCCGCACCTTGGCGCCTCGACCACCGAAGCGCAAGAAAACGTCGCCCTGCAAGTGGCCGAACAGATGTCGGACTACCTGCTGACCGGCGCGGTGCAGAACGCGCTGAACATGCCGAACGTCACCGCCGAACAGGCCTCGGTCATGGGGCCGTGGATCAAGCTGGCCGGCCATCTGGGCAGCTTCATCGGCCAGATGACCGACGAGCCGATCAAGGCGATCAACATCCTTTATGACGGCCGCGTCGCCGACATGAACATCGCCGCGCTGAACCAGTCGGTCATCGCGGGCGTGCTCAAGGCCGCCAACCCAGATGTGAACCTTGTCTCGGCACCGATCGTCGCCAAGGAAAAGGGCATCCAGATCTCGACCACCCGTCAGGACAAGTCGGGCGCCTTCGATGCCTATATCAAGGTCACCATGGTCACCGACAAGCGCGAACGCTCGGTCGCCGGCACCTGCTTCTCGGATGGCAAGCCGCGCTTCATCCAGATCAAGGGCATCAACATCGACGCCGAGGTGGGCGAGCACATGCTGTATACCACCAACGACGACGTGCCGGGCATCATCGGCCTTCTGGGGCAGACGCTGGGCAACAACGGCGTGAACATCGCGAACTTCACGCTGGGCCGCTCGGCGGTCGGGCAGGATGCCATCGCGCTGCTCTACCTTGATCAGGCGATCGACCCCAAGGCCGTCGAAGAACTGACGGCAACCGGCAAGTTCAACCAGGTCAAGCCGCTGCACTTCGAAGGCGCCTGAGCGAAGGGGCGCGGCCCCTTCATCTGTCGACAAATATCCCGGGGGGTCCGGGGGCACGCGGCCCCCGGTCCTTCCTTTCAGTTCAGAGAACCGTTTCCCATGCGCGCCTATGCCATCGGTGATATCCACGGCCACCTCGACCTGCTGCACGCCGCCCACGGCCGCATCGCCGCCGACCGCGCGGCGACGGGCGACCACGCGGCGCCCGTCATCCACATCGGCGATCTGGTGGACCGCGGCCCCGCCAGCCCCGGCGTCATCGACTTTCTGATGCAGGGCATCGCCGGTGGTGCGCCCTGGGTGGTGCTCAAGGGCAACCATGACCGCATGTTCAGCCTCTGGATGCAAAGCCCCCCTGCCCGCGACCCCAGGCTGCGCGCGGAATATTCCTGGCTGCATCCGCGCATCGGCGGAGCCGAGACGCTGATCGCCTATGGCGTGCGGGCCGCGGGCGACCGGCCCGAAGCCGCGGTCCATGCCGAGGCGCTGACCGCCGTTCCGCAAGCGCATCTGGAATTCCTGGCCGCGAGGCCGACCTCCTACAGGCTGGGCGATCTGCTGTTTGCCCATGCGGGCATCCGCCCCGGCATCGCGCTGGAGGCACAGACCGAAGACGATCTGACCTGGATCCGCCACGATTTCCTGGACGATCCGCGCGATCATGGCGCGCTGGTCGTGCATGGCCATACCGCCATCGAGCGGGCCACCCATTACGGCAACCGCGTCAACATCGATTCCAGCGCCGCCTATGGCGGGCCACTGACGGCTGTGGTGATCGAAGGCCGCGATGTCTGGCTGCTGGGTGATGGCGGGCGCGAGCCGCTGCGGCCCTGAGGCAGGGGGCGGATGCGGGGGCCAGCCCCCGCACCCCCGCCAGGGAGGGCTGTCTGCCCTCCCTGGACCCACCCGAGGATATTTCGGGACAGATGAAAGGGGCGGTTGCGCCCCCTTCAAGCTTACATGCAGGCGTCGAACAGGGCGCGGGTATTCTCGCGCGTCATCTCGACCGGGTTGCCGCCGCAGGACGGGTCCTCCAGCGCCATCTCGGTCAGCATGTCGAGATCGGCGAACTGCACGCCCATGGCCGACAGGTTCGCCGGGATCGCCAGCTTGGACCGCAGGTCCATGATGGCATCGTGGAAGCCCGCAAAGCCGCCGTCGATCCCCAGATAGGCCGCCGCGCGCTCGATCCGGTCCTCGATGGCGGGGCGGTTGAACTCCAGCACCATGGGCATGACCACCGCGTTCGTGGTGCCGTGGTGGGTGTTGTAGACCGCGCCGATCGGGTGGCTCAGCGAATGGATCGCCCCCAGGCCCTTCTGGAAGGCCACCGCGCCCATGGCTGCCGCGCTCATCATATGGCCGCGCGCCATCAGATCGTTCGGATCGTCATAGACCTTGGGCAGGTTCTCGAACACCAGCCGCATGCCTTCGAGGGCGATGCCCTGGCTCATGGGGTGGTAATGCGGCGAGCAATAGGCCTCGAGGCAGTGGGCCAGCGCGTCCATCCCGGTGCCTGCCGTGATGAAGCGCGGCATCCCCACGGTCAGGGCCGGGTCGCAGATGGTGACGGCCGGCATTAGCCTGGGGTGGAAGATGATCTTCTTCTTGTGGGTGGCCGAATTGGTCAGCACCCCGGCGCGGCCAACCTCGGATCCGGTGCCGGCGGTGGTCGGCACGGCGATGATCGGCGCGATTTTGCTGGCATCGGCGCGGGTGAACCAGTCGTCCACGTCTTCCAGATCCCAGACCGACAGGTCGGCCCGCTGACCGGCCATCAAGGCGATCATCTTGCCAAGATCCAGCGCCGAGCCGCCGCCAAAGCAGATCACCCCGTCATGCCCGCCCGCCTTGTAGGCGGCGATACCGGCCTGCATGTTCGCCTCGGTCGGGTTGGCATCGACCTCGGAGAACACAGCGCGGCCAAGGCCTGCTGCCTCAAGCACATCCAGCGCCTGCGCGGTGATCGGCAGCGCGGCCAGCGCCTTGTCGGTCACCAGCAGGGGCTTTTTCAGCCCCGTTTCGGCGGCATGAACCGCCAGTTCCCCGATCCGGCCAACGCCGAACTTGATCGCGGTCGGATAGGACCAGTTGCGGAAAGGAACGCCGTGCGACATGTCACACCTTCTTGAGATGATAGGATTTGGCCCGGGTCACCGAATAGAAACCCAGGTAAGACAGCGAGGTGCCGCGCCCGGTGTTCTTGCACCCGGTCCAGCACAGCGCAGGATCAAGGTAATCGGCCCGGTTCATGAAGATCGTGCCGGTCTCGATCTGTGCACCGATCTCGGCGGCGGTGTCGTAATCGTTGGTCCAGATGCTGGCAGTCAGCCCATAGGGGCTGTCGTTCATCAGCGCGATCGCCTCGGCGTCGTCCTTGACCGGCATGATGCCGACGACGGGGCCAAAGGATTCCTCGCGCATCACCGCCATGGAATGATCGACATTCACCAGGATCTGCGGGGCCAGATAGGCGCCGCCATCATCGGCCGGAAAGTGCGCCGGGTCGATCAGCGGCTTTGCCCCAGCTGCCACGGCGGCGGCGATCTGGTCGCGCACCACGCGGGCAAAGCGCACGTTCGCCATCGGGCCAAGGGTGGTTTCCGGGTCCAGCGGGCTGCCAAGTTTCAGGCTGTTGACCCATGCCACGGCCTTTTCGACAAACTCGTCGAACAGGCTTTCGTGGACATAGATCCGCTCGATCCCGCAGCAGCACTGCCCCGAGTTGAACATCGCCCCGTCCATCAGCGTATCGACCGCCGCATCGACATTGGCATCGGCGCGCACATAGCCCGGATCCTTGCCGCCCAGTTCCAGCCCCAAGGGGGTAAAGGTGCCCGCCGCCGCGCGTTCGATCGCCTGCCCGCCACCGACAGAGCCGGTGAAGTTCACGAAATCGAACGCCCGCGCGCCGATCAGCCGCTCGGTCGTCGCATGGTCCAGAACGACGTTCTGGAAGACGTCCGCCGGAATGCCGGCGGCATGGAAACCCTCGGCCAGACGCTCGCCCACCAAGAGGGTCTGGCTGGCGTGTTTCAGCACCACGCTGTTGCCCGCAATCAGGGCCGGGACGATGGTGTTGATCGCGGTCAGGAACGGGTAGTTCCAGGGCGCGATCACGAACACCACCCCCAGCGCCTCGCGCGCGATGTAGCGGCGGAAGGCATCGGTATCCTCGATCACCTTGGGCGCCAGCGTTTCGGCAGCGATCCCGGCCATATAGTCGGTGCGGGCGTTCACCCCGCCGAACTCGCCTGCGCCAAAGCGGATCGGGCGGCCCATCTGCTCGGCCAGCTCGCGGGCGATCTCGTCCTTTTTCGCGGTCATGTGGGCAACGCCCGCCTTGACCAGGGCGATGCGCTCGTCCAGCGGGCGCGCGGCCCAGGCCTTTTGCGCCGCGCGCGCGGCGGCCACGGCCGCATCGGCCGCCTCGGGCGCCAGCGGCATCCGTTCCGCATAGACCCGGCCATCGACCGGGGAAATCAGTTGTATCGGTTTCATCGTGTCACCTGTCGGGCGGGGGTCGCCCCCGCCATTCCCGGCGCAAGGCGGCCCGCCTTACGCGCGTTCCAAGAGCCGTTGCAGCTCGAAATCCGTCACCACGCGGTCGGTTTCCTGAATCTCCCACTCGGCATTGCGGACATAATGGTCGACGACATCGTCGCCAAACGCCGCCCGCAGCATGGCCGAGCCCCCGAGCGCCGCCGCCGCATCGCGCAGGTTCGTCGGGATCTCGCGGATACCGTCGGTCGCATACATGTCACCCGTCATTTCGGGCTCCAGTTCCATCTTGCCCTCGATCCCCGCCAACCCTGCGGCCAGCAGCGCCGCACAGGCGAGATAGGGGTTCACGTCCGATCCCGGAATGCGACATTCCACCCGCACCCCCTTGGTGTGAACGCCGCAGATGCGGAAACCCGCCGTGCGGTTGTCGGCAGACCAGACCGCCTTGGTCGGCGCGAACATGCCCACGCAGAACCGCTTGTAGCTGTTGACATAGGGCGCAAGGAACACCGTCAGCTCCTCGGCATGGGCGAGCTGGCCGGCCAGGAAGTGCTTCATCAGGGGCGACATGCCGTGCGTGTCGTCGTGGTCGTAGAAGGCAGGCTTGCCGTCCAGCGTCCACAGGCTCTGATGAACATGGCTCGACGATCCGGCCTTGCGGTGGTCGTATTTGGCCATGAAGGTCACGGACTTGCCCTTGGACCAGGCGATTTCCTTGACGCCCTGCTTGACGATCACATGGTTGTCGGCGGTGTCCAGCGCGTCGGAGTAGCGGTAGTTGATCTCCTCTTGCCCGGCATCCGCCTCGCCCTTGGAATTTTCCACCGGGATCCCGGCGCCATACAATCCGTTGCGCACCGCCCGCATCACATCTTCTTCCTTGGTGGTCTGGAAGATGTGGTAATCCTCGTTATAGGCGCTGATCGGCTTCAGCGCGCTCAGGCCGCCGTCGCGCAGATTGTCATAGCTGTTCTCGAACAGATAGAACTCCAGCTCGGTCGCCATCATCGGCTCCAGGCCCATGGCGCGGGCGCGGGCCACCTGCCGCTTGAGGATCGCGCGGGGCGAGACCGCCACTTCCTCATGCGTCGCATGTTCCAGCAGATCGGCCAGACACAGCACCGTGCCCTCCAGCCAGGGCAAGCGGCGCAGCGTGGCCAGATCGGGCTTCATGACGTAATCGCCATAGCCCTTTTCCCAGCTCGAGGTCTTGTAGCCCGGCACGGTGGTCATTTCCATGTCCACGGCCAGCAGGTAGTTGCAGCAATGCGTCTCCTCGAACCCACCGTCCAGGAAGAACTGGGCATGGAACCGCTTGCCCACCAGGCGCCCCTGCATGTCGGGGGCGGCGACCAGAACGGTATCCACCTCGCCCCGCGCCACCGCATCCTTCAGCGCCTCGAAACTCATGTTGCCCGGCATATTCGCCCTCTCCCGCACCCGGAAACGGGCGCCCTTTCATCTTTCTGAAAATACCCTGGGGGGTCCGGGGGGCAAGGCCCCCCGGCGCCGTCCTCAGCCGTAGCGATAGGGCCGCCCGGCCTTGGCCATCACCGCGTTGTATTTCTTGAAGATTTCCACAACCTTCGCCTTGGTCGGCGATTCCGCCGCGATCTCGTCCCAGAAGGCGCGGGCCTTGTCCTCGACCGTAGCCCATTCGGCATCGGGAATCGAGGTCAGCTCCAGCTTGGGCCCGTTGACGCGCAGATCGGCCTCGCCGCCCCAATACCACCACTGGCGGTAATAGTGCGACTGCTCGAAGCAGACCTTCATCAGCGCCTTGAGGTTGTCCGGCACCGCGTTCCATTTTTCCTGATTGGCGAAGAAATGCCCGATCCAGGCGCCCGAGATGTTGTTGGTCAGGAAATACTTGGTCACATCGGCCCAGCCGACCGTGTAATCCTCGGTGATGCCCGACCAGGCGATCCCGTCCAGCTCCCCGGTCTGCAGGGCGACCTGAATGTCTTCCCACGGCAGCTGCACCGGCACGACGCCAAACTGCGCCAGGAACCGGCCCGCGGTCGGGAAGGTGAAGACGCGCTTGCCTTCCAGATCCTTCAGGCTGCGGATCGGATCCTTGGTGGCGAAATGGCACGGATCCCAGGCGCCGGCCGAAATGTGCTGCACGCCGACCTTGGCATATTCCTCTTCCCAGATCTGTTTCAGACCATACTGGTTGAACAGCACCGGCACATCCAGGCTATAGCGGCTGGCAAACGGGAAATAGCCGCCGAACACCGTCACCTCGGTGGGCGAGGCCATGGAATCGTCATCCGACTGCACGGCGTCGATGGTGCCCGACTGCATGGCGCGGAACAGTTCCGACGTGGGGACAATCTGGTCCGAGTAATACAGCTCGATTTCCATCTGCCCGTCGGCGATCTGGTTGAAGGTGTCGATGGCGGGCTTGACCACATGCTCGCCCAGCGCGGCGCCGGCATAGGTCTGCATCCGCCACTTGATCGGGGCGCCCTGCGCGTGAACCGCCGGGGCGGCCAGCACCGCCGCGCCGCCAACGGCGCCGGTGGTCAGAAACTTGCGTCTGGTCGTCGTCATGTCGTCACCTCCTGGTTGGTTGTCGGGCGGTTGTCCCGCCCCGTTCGGGTCATCGTGCGTAGACCAGATGCGGCAGCCAAAGCGCGATCTGGGGAAAGATCATCACGATCACCAGCGTCAGCAGCATCAGCAGAACGATGGGCGTGATGGATCGGTAGATGTCGGCCAACGTGACATGGTCGGGCGCCATGGCGCGCATCAGGAACAGGTTATAGCCAAAGGGCGGCGTGATATAGGCGATCTGGCAGGTGATCGTGTACATGATGCCATACCAGATCAGCGCATCCTGCGGCGGCATACCCAGATCCAGTTTCGCCACCAGCGGCACATACAGCGGCGCGACGATCACCAGCATCGCAGTATCGTCCAGGAACATGCCCATGATCAGGAAGGACAGCTGCATCAGGATCAGGATGGTCCAGGGGCTTAGCCCCATGTCGCGCAGGAACAGCCCCTCGATCGCCTTGACCGCGCCCAGCCCGTCGAACACCGCGCCGAAGGCCAGTGCCGCCAGGATGATCCACATGAACATGCAGGAAACGCCCAGGGTCTGCACCATGCAGGTGTCGAACACCTTGCGCGACATGCGCCCGCGCAGCACGGCCACCAGCGTGGCCACGGCGGCCCCCACGACCGAGGCCTCGACAAGGCTGGTCCAGCCATAGATGAACGGGCCCATCATGGCGACAAAGATGCCGACCGGCAGCAGGCCCGCCGACAGAAGGCGCAGCTTTTCGGCCCGCGTCACCGTGCGTTCGGCCACCGGCAGCACCGGGCCAAGCGCCGGGTTGATCCGGCAGCGGATCACGACATACAGGATGAAGATGCCCGCCATCATCAGCCCCGGCACCACGCCCGCCAGCCACAGATGCCCGACCGGCTGACGCGCGATCATTGAATACAGCACCAGCACCACGCTGGGCGGCACCAGGATCCCCAGGCTCGACCCGCCCTGGATGATCCCCGTGACCATCCGCTTGTCATAGCCGCGCTTGAGCAGTTCCGGCAGCGCGATGGTGGCCCCGATGGCCAGCCCCGCGACCGACAGCCCGTTCATGGCGGAAATCAGCACCATCAGCAGGATCGTCCCGATGGCCAGCCCCCCCGGCACCGGCCCGAACCAGACGTGGAACATGCGGTAAAGATCGTCTGCCATGCGGGTTTCCGACATGACATAGCCCATCCAGACGAACATCGGCAGCGTCAGCATGGGATACCAGTTCATCAGCTTGATCGCGCTGGTGAAGGGAATGGCCGACCCGCCCCCGCCCCACAGCGCAATCGCCGCCAGCGAGGCGACAAAGCCGATCACCGCAAAGACCCGCTGCCCGGTCAGCAGCAGGATCATCATCCCGCCGAACATCAGAAGGGCGATGTATTCGTAGGGCATCAGATCTTTTCTCCGCGCAGAAAGGCGATGTCGCGGATCAGGAAGGCCACCGATTGCAGGATCATCAGGAACACGCCGGTGCAGATCACGATCTTGATCGGCGCCATGTAGGGGCGCCAGACGGTGCGCGAACGCTCGCCAATGTCCAGCGCGTAAAGCGTGCTGTCGATCCCGCCATACAGCACCACCGACAGGAAGAAGATCATCGCCAGCACCGTGACCGCATCGACCATCGCGCGGCGGCGCAGATCCCAGCGGGTATAGATCAGATCCATCCGCACATTGGCGCCCATCTGCAGCGCATAGGCCCCGCCCAGCACGAAATAGCCCACCATGGTGAACTGCGCCATTTCCTGCGTCCACAGCGGCGGGCGAAAGAACGCCTTGGCGATGGTGGACCACAGCAGAACGCCCGCCAGCACGAACAGCAGATACATCGCCATCCGCCCGATGCGGTAGTTCAGCGCCTCGACCCAGCGCACATACAGGACCAGCACACGCGGCATCAGCTGCCCCCCTCGAACATCGCCAGCGCGCGGGTCAGCACGGGGGCCAGCTGATCGGCCATGGCCGCCTCGGCCTCGGGCGTGTCGATCAGATCGTTGCGGATCTCCAGCATGGCATGGGGCAGGCCATAGGGCACCGCATGGCAGCGCAGCAGATGCGTCACCCCGTCGGCGGCGGAATAGGGCGCGTTCAGTTCGGATTGCAGGCCGGTCATCGCCCAGGCGGCCGCCAGCACCTCGCGCGCCAGGCGGTCATCGCCAGGGCGGGTATCGTCATGGATCACGCCCAGTTCCACCGCGCGCGGCTTGCCGTGCCAGACCGGGGTAAAGGAATGCACCGTCACCACCACCGGCCGCAGCCCCAGCGCGATGCGCTGCGCGATCAGCGCGGCAAGGCCATTGTGGAACGGCGAATAGACCGCCGCCGCCCGCGCCGCCCGATCCTGCGGCGTGATCGCGGCATTGCCGGGCACCTCATAGGTTTCGGACCGCGCCGGCATGGCGCCGGGGCTGTCGGGGGCGCGGTTCAGATCGTGGATCAGCCGGCTGACCGGGGCGTGAACCAGACAGGCGCCCAGCCGCGCCGCCAGCCCGCGTGCCAGCCCCAATGCGCCCGGATCCCAGGCGATATGCGCGCGCTGCGCCGCCCCATCCAACCCCAGCGCACCCCAGGGTTCGGGGAAGGCATTGGACGCATGTTCGCACACCAGCACAAGGCGCGACGGCGCATCGGCGCCCTCGATCCGCGCTGGAAAGCCCTGTTGTTCTATCATGGGCGAGTCATCCCTGTCGTTGGTCCAAGGCTGGCCAGAGCCTGCCGGGCTGTCAAGAATGTTTCTTCCACCGAAAACTCTGTTACAAATCTTTCAGAGCCATTTAGAGGCGCATGATGAGTTTTCCGGCACCCGCCCCCCCGGCCCCGATCGAGGACCAGCTTCGCCGCGCGATGGACGGGCTGACCCCGACCGAACGCAAGCTGGCCCGCCATATGCTGGACCATTACCCGGTCGCGGCGCTTGGCTCGATCACCGCGCTTGCCAAGGCGGCCGAGGTCTCCACCCCCACCGTGGTGCGGCTGATGCAGAAGCTGGGGTTCAAGGGCTATCCCGACTTCCAGAACAGCCTGCGCGCCGAGGTCGAGGACATGCTTGCCTCGCCCCTGGCCAAGCATGACAAATGGTCCGGCAGCGCACCGGATGCCCATATCCTCAACCGCTTTGCCGATCAGGTGGTCGCGAACCTTCAGGCGACATTGGCCGGGATCGACCCGGCCGACTTTGACGCCATCGCCGCGCTGCTGGCGGACCCGTCGCGCCGCATCTATGCGCTTGGCGGGCGGATCACCCATGCGATGGCCGAATATTTCGTCACGCTGATGAAGGTGGTGCGCCCCGAGGTGACGCTGCTGTCGGCCATGTCGAACACCTGGCCCCCGGCGCTGCTGGACATGCAGCCGGGCGATGTGTTGCTGATCTTCGACATCCGGCGTTATGAAAATTCGGTGCTGCAGGTCGCGGAACTGGCGGGGGAACAGGGGGCCGAGGTGGTGCTGATCACCGACCGATGGATCTCGCCTGCGGCAAGCCATGCGCGTCACAGGCTGGTGTGCCATGTCGAGGCGCCCAGCGCCTGGGACAGCACGGTTCCCCTTCTGGTGCTGGTGGAAACGCTGCTGGCGGCCGTGCAGAACCTGCGCTGGCAGGACACCGAGGCCCGCCTGACCCGGATGGAGGCGCTTTACGAAAAGGTGCGCTTCTTCCGACGGTTCCGCTAGCCCTGTTCGTGCGACCCTTGCGGCATTCTTGCAGGGCCGGATGCGCACCGATCCTGCCTTGCGGTGGCGGGCGGGGCATGAAACCCTTGGCGCCAAACGACGGGCGCGCGACGGACCATGCTGGATATCCTGCTGAAAACACTTCCATTCTTTGCCCTGATTGGCGTGGGGTTTGTCGCGGGACAGCTGCGGTTCTTCACCGCCGAAGGCACGGCCTGGCTGACAAAGTTCGTGTTCTATTTCGCACTGTCCGCCATGCTGGTGAAACTTTGCGCAAACCTGTCGCTGGCCGACCTGTTCGATGTGCAATTCGCCAGCGCCTATCTGCTGGGCTGCGCGGTGGTCTATGCGCTGGCGATGGGCGTGGCCTTTGCCCGCCGCGTCCCCCTGGCGGAAGCGGCGGTCGAGGCGCAATGCGCCGTCATCGGCAACACCGGCTTTCTGGGCGTGCCCATGCTGGTGATGCTGCTGGGGCCGCAGGCGACGGGGCCGGTGCTGCTGGTGCTGTGTCTGGACATGATCGTCTTCAACACGCTGATCACCGTGATCATCACAGGCGCGCGCGAAGGGCGGATGCGGCTGTCGACATTTCGCGCGCTGGGGCTGGGGCTGGTGAAGAACCCGATCATCGTGTCGATGATCCTGGGCCTTGGCTGGGGCGCGACGGAATGGCCGGTGCCGGGGCCGGTGAACGATTTTGTCGCGCTGCTGGGAGCGGCAGCGACGCCGGGGGCGCTGTTCGCCATCGGGGCCTCGCTGGCCGGGCGGCGGGCGGAACGGCTGGCGGTCGCAGGCTGGCTGTCCTTTGCCAAACTGGTGCTGCATCCGCTGGCGGTGGCGGTCTGTGCCTTCTGGATCTTTGATGTCGATCCGATGGCCGCTGGCGTGATGGTGGCAGCCGCCGCCTTGCCCGTGGCGGGAAACACCTACATTCTGGCCGCGCATTATGGGGTTGCACCGCAACGCGTTTCGGCATCCATCCTGATCTCGACGGCGATCAGCATCGTGACCGTGACGGCGGTGATCGCCTGGGTGACGGGCGGCTAGAGGAAGGACACGACATGCGGACCATCAGCGAAAATCGGTGCTTTGGCGGGGTGCAGGGGGTCTATGCCCATGGCTCCGAGGCGACGGGCTGCGAGATGACCTTTGGCCTGTTCCTGCCCGCCGAGGCAGAAGAAGGGCCGGTGCCGGTGCTGTGGTATCTGTCGGGCCTGACGTGCACGCATGAAAACGCCATGACCAAGGCGGGGGCGCAGAAATGGGCGGCCGAGGCAGGGATAGCGCTGGTGTTCCCAGATACCTCGCCGCGCGGCGAGGGGGTGGCGAATGACCCGGCCTATGATCTGGGGCAAGGCGCCGGGTTCTATGTGAACGCGACCGAGGCGCCCTGGGCCCCGCATTACCGCATGTGGGATTACGTCACCGAGGATTTGCCCCGTGTGCTGTTTTCCGCCTTTCCGCTGGCCGAGGACGCGCAGGCGATCACCGGCCATTCGATGGGCGGGCATGGCGCCTTGACCATTGCCATGAGCTTTCCGGGCCGCTTCCGGTCGGTTTCGGCCTTTGCGCCGATCGCCCATCCGACCGCGAGTGACTGGGGCCGCAAGCAGCTGGGCGCCTATCTGGGGCCAGACGAGGGGAAATGGGCGCCGCACGATTCGACGCTGCTGATGCGCAAGCGGGGCTTTGACGGGCCGGTTCTGGTGGATCAGGGCGCCTCGGACCAGTTTCTGGAGCTGCTCAAGCCCGAGGCGCTGGCCGAGGCCATGGCGGCACGGCGGCAGAATGCGACCTTCCGCATGCAAAAGGGCTATGACCACAGCTATTTCTTTGTCTCGACCTTCATGGAAAGCCATGTCGCGTTTCATGCCGATGCGCTGTTTGGCTGAGCCGCTGCGCGGGTGGATGGCGCCGGGGGCCTCCTGCCCCCGGACCCCCGGGGGTATTTGGCAAAAGGCAAAGGGGCAGCCGGGGGGCGCGGGATGACGATCTGGGTTGATGCCGATGCCTGCCCGGTCAAGGCCGAGGTGGAGCGGGTTGCCACGCGGCACCGGCGCCGCGTGGTGATGGTGTCGAACGGCGGGATCCGGCCAAGTGCCAATCCGCTGGTCGAGATGGTCTATGTCGCCGCGGGCCCTGACGAGGCGGACAAGCGGATCGCCGACAGTGTGGCCCCGGGCGATGTGGTGGTGACCAGCGACATGCCGCTGGCCGCGAAAGTGGTTGCCGCCGGGGCGCGGGCGATCCGGCCCGATGGCAGCCTGTTGACCGAGCGCAACATTGGCGAGGCGTTGGCGATGCGCGATCTGATGGCCGATCTGCGCGCGGCCGACCCGTTCCGGCAAGGCGGAGGCAAGGCATTTTCCGCCGCTGACCGATCGCGGTTTCTGGATGTGCTGGAACGTCTGGTGCGCGACTGAAAGCCGTGGCATCGTCGGCGCGCCGCAAAGGTGCGGCCGCAATGCGGGTGAAGGGCATGAGCGTCGTTCCTGTCGGGGCCGTGCCCCTTAGCGGCATCTTGCTGGCCTTGGGCGGCAGCGTGGTGTTTTCTGTCAACGATGTCGCGATCAAGTTCCTGTCGGGCGCCTATCCGCTGCATCAGGTGGTGCTGGTGCGCGCGGTGATCGGGTTGATTTTCCTGGTCCTGCTGATCGCGGCCACGGGTGGCAACTGGCGCCAGCTGCGCACCCGCCGGCCGCGCACGCATCTGCTGCGAGTGGTGATCGTGGTTACCTCGAATGCCAGCTATTTCCTGGGGCTGGCGGCGCTGCCGCTGGCCGATGCGGTGGCCATGGCCTTTGTCGCGCCGGTGTTCATTACCTTGCTGTCCATCGTCATGCTGAAGGAAAAGGTGGGGCCCCATCGCTGGGCGGCCGTGGCGGCCGGGCTGATCGGCACCTTCGTGATGATGCGGCCCGGGCAAGGCGCGATCCAGCCTGCGGCAATCCTGATCCTGATCTCTGCCGCCTGTTATGCGCTGAGCCAGCTTCTGGCGCGCGGCATGCGCGAGACGGAAAGCGCGATTGCCCTGAGCTTTTACATTCAGGTCGGGTTCCTGGTGACATCCAGCGCCATGGGGCTTTGGGCGGGGGACGGGCACATGGCCGGGTCGGGCGATGCCTCGCTGGCCTTTCTGCTGCGCGCCTGGGTCTGGCCGCCGATGCAGGACTGGCCCGCGTTCCTGGCAACCGGCCTTGCGGTTGCGGTCGGCAGCCTGATGATTGCCCAGGCCTATCGCACGCTGGAGGCAGCGGTCGTGGCGCCCTTTGAATATGCGGCGATTCCCATGGCGATCCTGTGGGGCGTCGTGGTCTTTGGCACCTTCCCCGATCCGCAAGGCCTGCTGGGCATGGTGCTGATCGTGGGGGCCGGTCTATACACCCTGTGGCGCGAGGCGGTCAGGGGACGGATGCGGTGAAACCCGATGTGATGGTGTTCGACATTGGCCGGGTGCTGATCGGCTGGGATCCCGAAGGGTTCTATGACCGCGTGATCGGCCCCAAGGCGCGGGCGCGCCTGTTCGCCGAGGTCGATCTGCACGGGATGAACCTGCGCATCGACGCGGGCGAGGGTTTTTTGGGGCCCGTGGCCGAGATGGCCGCCCGCTATCCGCACTGGGCCGATGCGATCATGCTTTGGCATGACCGCTGGCTGGATCTGGTGACAGGGCCGATCCCCCGGTCGGTCGCCATGATGCGGGCCTTGAAACGGGCCGGGGTGCCGGTGCTGGCGCTGACCAATTTCGGCAACGAGACGCTGAAGATCGCCAAGGCGCGGTTCGATTTCCTGAACGAATTCGACCGCATGTTCGTTTCGGCCGAATTGCGGCTGCTCAAACCCGATCCGGCGATCTATGCCGCGCTGGAGCTGGGCACCGGCTATGCGCCGCAAAGGCTGTTCTTTACCGACGATCGCCCCGAAAATTGCGATGCCGCTGCCGCGCGCGGCTGGCATACCCATGTCTTTGATGGCCCCGATGGGCTGGAAAAGGCGCTGTTGACGCATGGATTGCTGACCGAGGAGACCCTGCCATGACCCCGATTTTCGTGCCGCGCGAGGCCGAGGCCCATATGGACTGGATCGGTCTGACCGAGGCGTTCAAGGCCGCGCACCTGCTGCCAAAGGCCGAGATCGCCGACCTGTTCCTGTATCGCGGCAAGGATACGCTGCTGGACCGCGCGGCCTGGATCGACGGGATGGGATCAGCGGTCAAGGTCGCGACCGTGACGCCGGGCAATCCGGGGCGGGGTCTGCCGATGGTGAACGGGGTGGTGAACCTGTTCGACGACACCACGGGGCTTTTGGAGGCGCTGGTCGATTTCCACCTGGTGACCAAGTGGAAGACTGCCGGCGACAGCCTCCTGGCCGCCCGCCTGCTGGCCCGGCCCGATGCGCGCAACTTTCTGATCGTGGGGGCGGGCACGGTCGGCCGCTCGATGGTCGAGGCCTATTCCGCCGCCTTCCCGGATGCACGCTTCACGGTCTGGAACCGCTCGCCTGAAGGGGCCGCACGGATGGCGGCCGAAGTGCCCGGCCTTGCCGTGGCAGGCGATCTGGAAACGGCGGTCGGCGCGGCAGATGTGATCGTGACCTGCACCATGAGCAGCCAGCCGGTCATCAAGGGCGACTGGCTGCGCCCCGGCCAGCATCTGGACCTGATCGGCGCCTACCGCCCCGACATGCGCGAGGTGGACGATACCGCCATCGCGCGCGCCCGTGTCTATGTCGACAGCCGCGCGACCACGATCCACCACATCGGCGAGATCATGGCCCCGCTGGCCTCCGGGGCACTGACCGAAGCGGCGATCCAGGGCGATTACTACGACATCGGCTCGGGTGCCTGGGAACGCCGGTCCGAGGACGAGATCACCATTTCCAAGAACGGTGGCGGCGCGCATCTGGACCTGATGACCAGCCGCTTCGCACTGGATCGCTGGCGCGCGGCGCAGGGCTAGGGCGCCTCACGCGGAATTGCGCCGATGGTCGGGCGAACGCGCCCCGCACACGATTGTGTGGCTGCCATGCTGCGCTGCAGCCATGCTAGGCTGCTGGACGAACGGTTCGGGAGAGTGACATGACCACGCCCAAGGGGCTTGCCGCGCACAGGTTCGGATATGGCCCGAGGGCGGGCAGGCTGCCCGATCATGCCCCCGCCGCCCTGCTGGGCAAGCGCGACAGGATGCTCAAGGTCTGGCCCGGCCAAAGCACGGAACAGGTTCTGATGAAGATGGCCAAGGACCGGCAGGCCGACCGGGACGCGGCCAATCCCGAGATCAGGCGCAAGATCAAGCGGGTTTCCTTCATGGAAGGCAAGCGGCAGGCGCTGGTCAATGCGCGTCTGGAACTGGCGCGCGCCGTCGATTCGGATGACAGCTACCGTGAGCGGCTGGTCCGGTTCTGGGCGGACCATTTCACCGTGATCGCGCGGGGCGCCTCGCAGCTTCCGATGACGACCGCCTTTGCCGACGACGTCATCCGCCCGAATATCACCGGGCGCTTTGCAACGCTGCTGCGCGCGGCGATCACCCATCCGGCGATGCTGACCTATCTGAACCAGTCGTCGTCGGTCGGCCCTGACTCGGTCTTCGGGCAGCGCGTCGGCCGGGGGTTGAACGAAAATCTCGCCCGCGAACTGCTGGAATTGCACACGCTGGGGGTAGACGGCGGTTATACCCAGACCGACGTGCGGCAAGCGGCCCTGCTGCTGACCGGCCTGTCCGTGAATGTGGAAAAGGGCACGGTCTATCTGGACAAGCGCGCCGAGCCGGGCGCCGAGACCGTGCTGGGCAAGAGCTATGGCGGGGCCCGCAAGGCGCGGATCGAGGATATCTACCAGCTGCTCGACGATCTGGCCGTGCATCCGGCCAC
Organism: Gemmobacter nectariphilus DSM 15620; assembly: GCF_000429765.1. Taxonomy (GTDB): domain Bacteria; phylum Pseudomonadota; class Alphaproteobacteria; order Rhodobacterales; family Rhodobacteraceae; genus Wagnerdoeblera; species Wagnerdoeblera nectariphila. Next base: position 61,332 of record NZ_AUCM01000005.1, read on the forward strand.
CGCCCGGCACATCAGCTGGAAACTTGCGGTCCATTTCGTCTCGGACACCCCCGACCGGGCGCTGATCGAGGATCTGGCGGCGATCTGGCTGAAGACCGGGGGCGATCTGCTGGCCGTCTCGACCGCGCTGAGCGAGCATCCCGCCGCCAATCGGCCGGCGCTGGAAAAGGCCCGCCAGCCCTTTGACTTCATCGTGGCCGCGCTGCGGGCGCTGGACGTGGGCGGCCAGCAGATCACCGGCTGGAACGATGCCACGCTGCGGCGCATCGCGCTTAACCCGATGGCGGCGATGGGGCAGACCTGGCAAGAGCCGAACGGCCCCGATGGCTGGGAAGAGGATTTCAGCCGCTGGATCACGCCGCAGGCGCTGGCGACCCGGATCGACTGGGGCATCCAGATGCCGCGCCGGCTGCGCAAGACCCTGCCCGATGCGCGCAACTTTGTGGATATGGCGCTGGCCGACATGGCCGATGACGATCTGCTGCGGCTGGTCGCCCGGTCGGAGACCGGAGCCGAGGGGGTCGGGCTGGTGCTGGCCTCGCCCCGGTTCAACCGCCGTTAAGGAGGCGACGATGACGCAACATCTGGATCGGCGCGGTTTTCTGCGGGGCGGGCTGGCGCTGGGGTGTTCGGCGGCGGCCTTTCCGCTGATGACCCATGCAACCTTTGCCTCGGCGCCTTTCGATCACCGGCTGGTGGTGGTGATCTTGCGCGGGGCGCTGGACGGGCTGGACGTGATCCGCCCGGCCGGCGATCGCGCCTTTCGCAGCCTGCGCCCGGACCTTGGCCAGGACGAAGGGCCGGCGCTGGACGATTACTGGCAACTGCATCCTGGCCTTGCCGGGCTGATGCCGCTGTGGAAGGCGGGCGAGCTTGGCTTCGTTCAGGCTGTCTCGACCCCATACCGCGACCAGCGCAGCCATTTCGACGGGCAGGACATGCTCGAGGCCGGGACGGCGATGGACAGCCCCCCTGAATTTCGCCGCGAAGGCTGGCTGAACCGCCTGCTTGCGGACATTCCGGGGGCGCGGGCGGAAACCGCCTTTGCCGTCGGACGCGAGGCGCTGCCGATCCTGAGCGGCAAGAGCCCCATGCAAAGCTGGGCGCCCGATACCGAAATGCGGGTCAGCCCGCAGGGGCGGCGGCTGCTGGCGCAACTTTACGAATCCGATCTGCCGTTCCATGCGGCCGCCGAAACGGCGCTGGAGCTGACCGACATGCTGACCGACGCGGACCCGCCGACCCCCGCCGAGGATGACGAGGCCATGATGGCGCCGCAGAAGGTGATGATGCCCGACGCCGGGCGCGCCAATGCCGAAGTGGCCGCCTTTGCCGAATTCGCGGCCGCGCGCCTGCGCGAGGATACCCGGATCGTCGCCTTGTCGCTGGCGGGCTGGGATACCCATGCCGGGCAGGAACAAGGCATCCGCCGGCCTCTGGCGCGGCTGGAACAGCTGATGCTGGGCTTGCAGGCAGGGCTGGGGCCGGTCTGGCAAAAGACTGCCTTCATCGCGATGACGGAATTTGGCCGCACGGTGCGGCAGAACGGCACCAAGGGCACCGACCATGGCACGGGCGGTGCGATGATCACCGCAGGCGGCGCGATCCGGGGCGGCAAGGTGCTGGGCCGCTGGCCCGGCCTTGCGGACAGCGACCTTTATGCCGGGCGCGACCTGATGCCCACCGGCGATGTGCGCGCGGTTGCCGCCTGGGTCATCCATGGGCTGATGGGAACGGACAAGGGCAGGCTGCAGACCAGCGTGTTTCCCGGGCTGGACATGGGCGCGAACCCCGGCATCGTCTGAGCCTGGTGTCACCGCCGGACCGGGGCCCTGCCCCGGACCCCGGGATATTTGGATCAAGGCGAAATGGGGGCGCGGCGCCATGAGGATCATGGCATGGGGCCTGGACCTGTGCTGTCCTGGGCTGATGCGGCCGCCGCCCCGCATGGCGTGAAAAAGGGGGCGCAGGCGCCCCCTTTGGTCTGTCAGAGGCTGGCGTCCAGCGCGGCGACGACAGCATCGCCCATCTGGCTGGTCGACACCGGGGTGCCGCCCGCTGGGCCCATCAGATCGGCCGTGCGCACGCCATCGGCCAGCACCTTTTCAACCGCCTTTTCAACGCGATCCGCCTCGGCGCCCATGTCGAAGCTGTAGCGCAGCGCCATGGCGAACGACAGGATGCAGGCGATCGGGTTCGCCTTGCCCTGCCCCGCGATATCGGGGGCCGAGCCGTGCACCGGCTCGTAGAGCGCCTTGGGACGGCCATTGGCCATCGGGGCGCCCAGCGAGGCCGAGGGCAGCATCCCCAGCGAGCCGGTCAGCATGGCCGCCAGATCCGACAGCAGATCGCCGAACAGGTTGTCGGTGACGATCACATCGAACTGCTTGGGCCAGCGGGTCAGCTGCATGGCGCCGGCATCGGCATACATGTGCGAGAGTTCAACGTCCGGGTATTCCTTGTCGTGGATTTCCTGCACGACCTGGCGCCACAGGATGCCCGATTCCATGACGTTGGCCTTCTCCATCGAGCAGACCTTGTTGCCGCGCTTGCGGGCCAGTTCAAAGGCCGAACGGGCAACGCGGGCGATTTCCGATTCCGTATAGCGCTGGGTGTTGATGCCCACACGCTCGTTGCCTTCGGTGAAGATGCCGCGCGGCTCGCCGAAATAGACGCCCGAGGTCAGTTCGCGCACGATCATGATGTCGAGACCCGCGACCACGTCCTTTTTCAGCGACGAGAAATCGGCCAGCGCGTCAAAGCACTGGGCCGGGCGCAGGTTGGAATACAGATCCATTTCCTTGCGCAGACGCAGAAGGCCGCGCTCGGGCTTCACGCTGAAATCGAGGTTGTCGTATTTCGGGCCGCCCACGGCGCCCAGCAGCACCGCATCGACCGCCTGCGCCTTGGCCATCGTGTCGTCATGCAGGGGCGTCCCATGCTTGTCATAGGCGCAGCCGCCGACCAGATCCTCGGACACGTCAAAGCGGATGCCCCGCTTGTCGCCCATCCAGGCGATGATCTTCTTCACCTCGGCCATCACTTCGGGGCCGATGCCGTCACCGGCGAGGATGAGGAGCGAAGGGTTTGCCACGGCATTTCTCCTGAAAGGGGGTCGCAGTGGGCGTAGCGAATGGGCGGGGAAGGGTCAAGGTGGCGCTGGGTCAAGCGCCAGGTCGAGCCACACCATCCGATGCGCGGCGGTGTCGGGATAAAGGCCGCTGGCCCGGACCTGAAGCCCTGCCGATGGCTGGATCAGGCTGAGCGCGGCAGGCCCGGTCTTGAGCACGGCCGAGGCGCCATGCACGGGCGGTTGCAGCGCAGGATGCGCGGCCAGCGCCCGCAGCGCCGCCGGATCACCCTGAGACGGGCCGATATTGGGCAGACCGATCAGCACGAAGGGCGGCGAGGGCGGCGGCATCGGCAACTGGCCGTTCAGAAGATGCAGCCAGAACGCCGCCTCATCGTGGTTGCGATCGGGGTTGCGCGCGCCGAACAGCGGTGGGGTGGCGGCCCAGGCCAGCAAGGTCAGGCCTGCGACCCGAACCTGCCAATGCGCCGAAGAGGACAGGCGATGCACAGCAAGCGCCGCCTTGGGCACATGCGCCAGCCGCGCATCCGGCAGATCGGCCCACAGAAACCCCGAGAAGTCCCGTTCCATCGTCAGCGGCAGGCGCGACAGGATCGCCATGGCACCATCGCCCGAAAAGCGGCCATAGCCCTGCGCATCATCAGGATTGCCCAGCCGGCCGTTGCCATCCAGATCGAGGCCCGAGGGCAGGCCGCGGTTCTGCGCGGGCGCAAGGCGATGGGGATAGTCGAGGCCCCCTGCGGCCAGACGATCAGCGAGGGCGCCCAGGGCAACACCGTCCAGATCGTGATCGAACCGGGTCAGCAGCACGATATCGGGGCGGATCTTCAGCAGGCCCTGAACGACGGCCTCAACCTCGGGATCCTTGGCCGAGAGGATGTCGCGCAGCAACAGCCCCGGCCCGTCACGCGACAGATCTGCATTCCAGGTTGCCAGGCGCAGATCACCGGCCGAGGCGGCCACGACCCAGAACAGGGCCGCAACCCACAGGATCAGGCGTGGGCCAAGGCTGCCTTGCCCTCGGCCTCGGCCTCGGCCTCGGCGGCGGCGGCGCGGCGCTGGTCGCGGATCATGTCCGCCACCCGGCCCATGGCGATGCCGCGCATGAACAGGCTTGCAGGAAGGAAGGACCATGTGGCCATCGTCCAGATCAGCACTTGCGGGTTGGCCAGCGTGATCGGGGCGATTCCGCTGGTGGCGGCCTTGACGACCGCCGGGACCAAGAATGGCAGCAAGAACCCTAATGCGACGTTAATGCGGGCGTCCCGCTCTAGCCGGTAGATCACATCGCCGCCCGCCGTGGGGTCAAAGGTCGGCAGGTTCACCCAGACGTTGAAGCTGGTCCCCCGCGCCGGCCAGTTGCCGGTGCGCAGATACAGCACAAAGATCGTCAGCATGGTCAGCGAGACCAGATAGCTCATCCCGGCCGCGGTGCGCACCAGGGCCACATGTTCAAGGCCCGCCTCTTGCGAGACGGTGAGCAGCACCAGCCGGACCGGGCTGAGCGGGAAGTCGATGGCATTGCCGATCATGCCGCCCAGGATTTCCAGCAGCTGGGTGAACTGGGTGGGTTCGGTCTGGCCGCGGGCAATCAGCGACAGAACCAGCACCGTCAGGAAAATCGACAGAAAGCGGATGCGGTTGAAGGGGGGCGCGTGGCGGAACTCGATCAGGCTGGGGTAGCTTGCGGCGTATTCGACCAGCGTCAGGGCCCCGAAGAACAGCGCGATCAGCGCCACCATCTGCTTGGTGTCGATGGCCACATCGGGCAGCAGCAATGACGGCGTCGCCACCATCAGCATGACAAGAACCGCGCGCACGATGGCGCCGGCCAGTCGGAAAACCGTGCTCAAACCGTCCTCATGGCGGCGGGCTTTTCGGCGGCCCGCTCTTCGTTTCGTTGCCCGTTCCCGCACTTTGTGGCGGATTGCCTCAATCTTGCCCAAGTTTTGCCCCATTTTCCCCAGCCTCGCAAGCACTTGACCATCAGAGCAGGTCAATGCGGCGAAAATCGGAAAATTTGTCGCCAAACTGCATCAACTTGAAAAACTGCGCGGGCCGCCCGGCAGGGGCGGCCCGCGACAAAGCAGATGCAGGCTGGATCAGACCCAGGGACGCGCCTTGCCCGCCTTGGCCTCGAAGGCGTCGATGGCCGAGACCTTTTCAAGGCTGAGGCCAATGTCATCCAGCCCGTTCAGCAGGCAGTGCTTCTTGAACGGGTCGATGTCGAAGTGGAACGCCTGCCCGTCCGACGCGGTGACGGTCTGGCTTTCCAGATCCACCGTCATGCGGGCGTTGGCGCCGCGCTTGGCGTCTTCCATCAGCACATCGACCGCCTCTTGCGGCAGGACGATCGGCAGGATGCCGTTCTTGAAGCAGTTGTTGTAGAAGATGTCGGCAAAGCTGGTCGAGATGACCGCGCGGATGCCGAAATCCAGAAGCGCCCAGGGCGCATGTTCGCGCGACGAGCCACAGCCGAAGTTGTCGCCCGCCACGATGATCTGCGCGTTGCGCCAGGCCGGCTGGTTCAGCACGAAATCCGGGATTTCCTTGCCGTCCTGCGTATAGCGCATCTCGTCGAACAGGTTCACGCCCAGCCCGGTCCTCTTGATCGTCTTGAGGAACTGCTTGGGGATGATCATGTCGGTGTCGATATTGACCAGCGGCATGGGGGCCGCGATGCCGGTCAGAGTGGTGAATTTGTCCATTGGGATAAGCCTAGTGGAGTTTCTTGAGGGTAAGACCCAGCGCAATCAGCGCCGCGCCCACGGAGATCAGCTCGACCGCAAGCAAGGTGCCCAGCAGAACCGGGCTGGAGGCCAGCGGGAAGAACAGCGCATAGAGGCCAAGGCCCAGCGACAACAGGCCGGTCAGCACCAAGAGCCAGAAGGCCCCGGTGCCCTGCATCCGCCAGCCCAGCACGATCCGCCCGACGCCCGAGATCAGGAACAGCGCCCCGGCCATCAGCGTCAGCGAGATCAGCCCGGCCAGCGGATTGGCCAGAATCCAGACGCCCAGCACCAGTTGCAGGGCCGCGAACAGCGCGATCCAGCCGCGCTGCGGCAGGCTGCTGTCGGAAAACGCGCCAAACAGGCCAAAGGCCCCGCTGACAAGGAAGCTGGCGCCGACAAAGACAGTCACCGCCAGCGAGGCAGGAAGCGGGAACACCAGCGCGATCATGCCGCCCAACAGGGCCAGCACACCCGCGACCAGACTGACCGTAGAACCTTTCATGCCCGCCACTCCTTGTTTGCAGGGATCGGCGCCAGCTTACACGGTTTCCGCCATCAGTTCGCGCACATCCGTCAGCCGCCCGGTCACGGCCGCCGCAGCCGCCATCACCGGCGACATCAGATGCGTGCGCCCGCCCCGGCCCATGCGGCCTTCGAAGTTGCGGTTGCTGGTCGCCGCGCACCGCTCGCCCGGTGCCAGCTGGTCAGGGTTCATGCCCAGACACATCGAGCAACCGGCCAGACGCCATTCAAAGCCCGCGTCCATGAAGATCTGCGCCAGACCTTCCTGTTCCGCCTGCGCCCGCACGAGGCCCGAACCCGGCACGACCATGCCGCGCACGCCCGACGCCAGCTTGCGGCCCTTGAGCACGGCGGCTGCGGCGCGCAGATCCTCGATCCGGCCGTTGGTGCAAGAGCCGATGAACACGGCGTCGATCTTGACGTCGGTCAGCTTCTGGCCCGGCGTCAGACCCATGTAGTCCAGACTGCGCTGCGCCGCGCCGACCTTGCCGCCGGTGAAGCTGTCGGCCGAGGGGACGGTCGCGGTGATCGGTAGCACATCCTCGGGGCTGGTGCCCCAGGTGACGACGGGGGCGATATCCTCGGCCCGGATCGTGATCACCTTGTCGTAATGCGCGCCTTCATCGCTGAACAGCGTCTTCCAATAGGCAACGGCGGCATCCCAGGCCTCGCCCTTGGGCGCATGGGGGCGGCCCTTGACATAGGCAAAGGTCTTTTCATCCGGCGCGATCAGCCCGGCGCGGGCGCCGCCCTCGATGGCCATGTTGCACACGGTCATGCGGCCTTCCATCGACAGATCGCGGATCGCCTCGCCGCAATATTCGATGACATAGCCGGTGCCGCCTGCGGTGCCGGTGGCGCCGATGACCGACAGGGTGATGTCCTTGGCCGTGACATAGGGCGGCAGCTTGCCCGTGATCTCGACCTTCATGTTCTTGGACTTCTTCTGGATCAGCGTCTGGGTGGCCAGCACATGCTCCACCTCGGAGGTGCCGATCCCATGCGCCAGCGAGCCAAAGGCGCCATGCGTCGCGGTATGCGAATCGCCGCAGACCACGGTCATGCCCGGCAGGGTCCAGCCCTGCTCCGGGCCGACGATATGCACGATGCCCTGACGCACATCCGACACCGGATAATAGTTGATCCCGAAATCGCGGGCGTTCTTGTCCAGCGCATCGACCTGAATGCGCGATTCCTCGTTGTCGATGTGCTTGTCGCGGCCTTCGGTGGTCGGCACGTTGTGGTCCGGCACAGCGATGGTCTTTTCCGGTGCCCGCACCTTGCGGCCCGCCATGCGCAGCCCCTCGAAGGCCTGCGGGCTGGTCACTTCATGGACCAGATGGCGGTCGATATACAGCAGGCAGGTGCCGTCTTCGGCGGTATCGACGACATGGTCGTCCCAGATCTTGTCATAGAGCGTACGCGGAGCGGTCATTGGCTCATCTCTCGGATATGGCTGTGAAATCGGCAAAAGGCGCCGGGGCGCCGGAAAGTTGACGGCTGTCAACTCTCAGAGTCGTGCGAGGACCGCCCGGTTTTCGCGGGCGAAACGCTGCGGCAGGCGCGCGTGATCCGTGATGTCGAAGTAGACAAACCCTTGCATGCCTTTCAGATACGCCGCCCGCGAATGAAATGCAATTGCCTCGGCAGGCCGCAGGGCGCAGCTTTCGCACCTGCCAGTGTTGCCTGCGCCCGTCCGATCCTGTATGCGCCAGCCTTCATCCGGCCGGAGCGCGCTTGTTGAGTCGTGCCCGCCCCGATGCTAGATTGATCCTATGCCCGGTGCCGGGGCCATGCGGCACGCTGCTGGGAGGGTGAACCCCTGTCTCATTCCGATCCTGCCACCGGCTTGCCGGTCGGCCCCCGGTCCGGGCGCGCCGCGCCTGCCGACTATTCCTCTGAAGACGTTCTGGATGCCGTTCTCGCCTCGGTCGATGACGACAAGGCCGAAGATATCGTGCAGATCGACCTGCGCGGGCGCTCTGACGTGGCCGATTACATGGTGATCTGCTCGGGCCGGTCCAGCCGCCAAGTCGCGGCGATCGCCGAAAAGCTGTCGGAACGGCTGAAGGAACGCTTCGGCATCATCGCCAAGATGGAAGGCAAGGAAACCGCGGACTGGGTGCTGATCGATTCGGGCGACGTGATCGTCCACGTCTTCCGCCCCGAAGTGCGCGAATTCTACCAGCTTGAAAAGATGTGGCTGCCGGCCGGGGCGGTTCGCGGCCCGCAAGGCTGATGCGCGTCCATATCTGCGCCGTGGGCCGGATGCGTCCGGGCCCCGAGCAGGATCTGGTGTCCGACTATCTCGACCGTTTTGCCCGCACCGGGCGCCCCCTGGCGCTTGGCCCGGCCCAGATCCACGAAGTCGAGGACAAGCGCAATGGCGGCATGGCCGCCGAAGCGCCGCTACTGGCGCGCGCCGTGCCGCAGGGCGCCCTGATGGTGGTGATGGACGAGCGCGGCAGCGAACATACCAGCCCCGAGTTCGCCGCCCTTCTGGCGCGCTGGCGTGACAACGGGCATCAGGATCTGGCCTTCGTGATCGGCGGCGCCGACGGGATCGACCGCAGCCTTCGCGCGCAGGCCGGCCATGCGATCAGCTTTGGCAAGATGGTTTGGCCGCATATGCTGGTGCGCGTGATGCTGGCCGAACAGCTATATCGGGCCAGCACGATCCTTGCCGGCGGTCCCTATCACCGCAGCTGAGCGGAAGCCGCCTCGGGGGGCATCGTGCCCCCGCTCGGCGGCGCGGCTGCGGAAAGCGGCACTGCCCCACGACGAACCAGCGTCAGGCCAGCGGCCCTGCAGGATGCCTCCGGCAGGGGTATTTATCAAAAGGCAAAGATGGCAGGCGGAGCACCTTGCTGACGGGTGGTCACAAGATCTGCGCGCGCCTCTTTGCCTTTTTCCAAATACCCACTACCGACGCCAGCCAAAGGCGGCGCGCTTAACCGTGATGCGCCGCGACCGTCTTGAGCACCGAGAAGCCGTAAAGCGCCTCAAAGCCCTTTTCGCGGCCATGGCCCGACTTGCCGACCCCGCCGAAGGGCAGTTCGACCCCACCTGCGGCGCCGTAGTTGTTCAAGAACACCTGCCCCGCGCGCAGCCGTTTTGCCATACGCATCTGGCGGCCGCCGTTTTCAGTCCAGACGCCGGCGACCAGACCGTATTGCGTGCCGTTGGCGATGGCCACCGCGTGGTCATCATCGTCGAACGAGATGACCACCTGCGCGGGCCCGAAGATTTCGTCCTGTGCCAGGCGGTGCGTGCCCGGCACGTCGGCCATCAGGGTCGGCGCCACATAGAACCCGCCCTTGGGGGCATCCGCCACGATCTGGCCGCGCGCGGCGATGGTCAGATCGCCTGACAGGGCCAGCATCCCCTCGATCAGTTCCTTTTGCCGGGCCGAGATCACCGGGCCCACGTCCAGATCCGCCAGCGCGGGTCCCACCTTGAGCGCAGCATAACGCGCGGCCATGCGTTCCACCACTTCGGCATATTTCGAGCGGTGGACCAGGATGCGCGAGGAGGCGGAGCAGGTCTGCCCTGCGTTCTGGATCCCGGCGTTCACGAGGAACGGCAGCGCCTTGTCGAGATCGGCATCTTCGAACACCAGTTGCGGCGACTTGCCGCCCAGCTCCAGCGTGACTGGCACCACGTTGCGCGCCGCCGCCGACTGGATCAGCTGGCCGACCCCGACCGAGCCGGTGAAGCTGATATGATGGATGCCCGGATGCGAGGACAGCGCCGCCCCCGCCTCTTCGCCCAGACCGGGGACGATGTTCAGGGCACCCTTCGGCATCCCGGCTTCTTCCGCGATGCGGCCAAAGGCCAGCGCGGTGAGGCACGCCTCTTCGGCCGGCTTCAGCACCGCCGCATTGCCCATGGCGAGTGCAGCCCCGACCGAGCGGCCAAGGATCTGCATCGGGTAGTTCCAGGGGATGATGTGGCCGGTCACGCCATGCGGCTCGCGCAGGGTATAGACGGTGTAGCCATCGAGGAAGGGGATGGTCTCGCCATGGAACTTGTCGCAGGCGCCGGCATAGAATTCCATGTAGCGCGCCATCGCGATGGCGTCGGCCTTGGCCTGTTTCAGCGGCTTGCCGACATCGCGGGCCTCGATCTGCGCCAGATCGTCGGCGCGGGCCAAGATCATCTGGCCGATCCTTGCCAGCAGGCGGCCACGTTCGAACGCAGGCATCCGGCCCCATTCGCCGTGCAAGGCGGCCTCGGCGGCGGCGACCGCCTCGTCGATGTCGGTGGCGAGGCCGCGCGGGATTTCGCCCCAGGTCTCGCCGGTCGAGGGGTCTTCAAGGCCCAGCGTATCGGCGGTGCGGCGCCATTGACCGTTGATCAGGATTTCGCGGCTGTCAAACCAGAGTGTCATTGTCTTGCATCCATTCGGACGGGATCACGGGCGTCGCCGCGATCAGTTGGCGGGTATACGGGTGCTGAGGCGCGCTGAAGACGGTTTCCGTCTGGCCCTGTTCGACAATCTGGCCTGACTGCATCACCATCACGCGGTCGGTGATTGCCCGCACGACATGCAGATCGTGGCTGATGAACAGATATGAGAGGCCATGGCTGGCCTGCAGATCGGCCAGCAGATCAAGGATCTGGGCGCGCACCCGCACATCCAGCGCCGAGACCGCCTCGTCCAGCACGATCAGCCGGGGGCGCACGATCAGCGCGCGGGCAATGGCGATGCGCTGGCGCTGGCCGCCGGAAAATTCGTGGATGTATTTCTGGGCGTCAGCCGGTTTCAGGCCCACTTCGCTCAGCGCCTGTGCCACGCGGTCGTGCTGTTCGGCCTGCGGGGTCGGCACCAGATGGAAGGGTTCGGCCACCAGCCGCCCCACCTTCCAGCGCGGGTTGAAGCTGCCATAGGGGTCTTGAAACACCACCTGCATCTTGGCGCGCAGGGCGGGGGTCATGCCACCTGCGCCAATCTCGGCGCCGTCCAGCCGGATGGTGCCGCCTTGGGTTTCCTCCAACCCAAGGATCGCGCGGGTCAGCGTGGATTTGCCACAGCCCGATTCCCCCACCAGTCCCAGCGATTCCCCTTGCCGCAAGGTGAAGGACACGCCCTTGACCGCCTCGAGCCGGGGCGCGGGGCCGGTCAGCGACTTGCGCGGCAAGGCATAGCTGCGGCGCACGTCCTGCACCTGCAGCAGCGGGGTTTCGGTCACCTCGGCCGTGCGCACCGGATGATGGGCCGATGCGGCGAACAGCCGGCGCGTATAGTCATGCGTGCGGGCGCGGAACAGCGCCTCGGTCGGGCCCTGTTCGACGATGCGGCCATGCTGCATCACCGCGACATGGTCGGCAATACCCGCGACCACGGCCAGGTCATGGGTGATCAGCATCAGCCCCATGCCTTCCTCGGCCACCAGCCCCTTGAGCAAGTCAAGGATCTGCGCCTGGGTCGTCACATCGAGGGCGGTCGTCGGCTCGTCGGCCACCAGCAGCTTGGGACGCAAGGCGATGGCCATGGCGATGCAGACCCGCTGGCGCTGACCGCCCGACAGTTCATGCGGAAAGCGCGCCAGGGGAAAGCGGTCCGCGGTCAGACCCACGCGGTCCAGCTTTTCGCGCGCGACCTTCAGCGCATCGGCGCGGGTCGCGGCACCGTGGATCACCAGCGCCTCGGCCACCTGATCGCCGATGGTCTGCACCGGGTTCAGCGCGGTCATCGGTTCTTGAAAGATCATCCCGATGTCGCGGCCCCGGATCCCGCACATCTGGGGTTCGGTCTGCGCCAGCAGGTCGGTGCCATCCAGCACGATCCGCCCCGAGGTTTTCGCCCCGTTCGGCAGCAGTTGCATGGCGGAAAACGCGGTCAGCGACTTGCCCGAGCCGCTTTCGCCGACCAGGCCGAACACCTCGCCCCGCGCCATGTCGAACGAGACGCCATGCAGGATTTCGGTCCCGTGGATCGCGAGTTTGAGGTTCTGAACGGAAAGCAGGGTCATCGAGCACGCCTCAGGCGGGGGTCCAGAAGATCGCGCAGGCCATCGCCCATCAGGTTCAGGCCCAGCACCGTCAGCACGATGGCAAGGCCGGGCAGAATGGCCATGTGCGGGGCCATGGCGATCATGGTCTGCGCCTCGGCCAGCATCCGGCCCCAGGACGGGATGGGCGGCTGCGCGCCAAGGCCGACATAGGACAGCCCGGCCTCGGCCAGAATGCCAAGGCTGAACTGGATGGTGCCCTGGACGATCAGCAGGTTGGCGATATTGGGCAGGATATGTTCAAAACTGATCCGCGCCCGCCCCTTGCCTGCGACTTCAGCCGCGCGGATGTAATCCAGCGTCCACAGGCTCAGCGCGCCGCCACGGGTGACGCGGGCAAAGACCGGGATGTTGAAGATGCCGATCGCAATGATCGCATTGGTGGCCGAGGGGCCAAAGACAGCCGTGATCAGGATGGCAATGACCAGCGAGGGGAAGGCGAACACCAGATCGTTGCCGCGCATCACCACCTCGTCCACCAGCGAGCCGCGCTTTGCGGCCGCCAACAGGCCAAGCGGCACCCCAAAACCCATGCCGATGCCCACCGCAAGGATCGCCACCGCAATCGAGGTGCGCGCCCCCACCATCAGCATCGACAGGATGTCGCGCCCGAAATGGTCGGTGCCTAGGGGAAAGCCCGGCGTGCCGATGGGCTTGAGCTTGGAGGCCACGGCCAACTGTTCCACCGGCACCGGCACCCAGACCAGCGACACCAGCGCGGCGATGGCAAAGACACCGGCGAGGACGGCGCCGACAACCAGCATAAGGCGGCCCTTCATGCGCGGCTCCGCAGGCGGGGGTCGACCAGCGCATAGGCCAGATCGACAAGGAAATTCACAAGGATCACGGCACCGACCAGCAGCATGACGACAGATTCAACCACGATCAGATCGCGCTGGGTGATGCCCTGAAAGATCAGCCGCCCCAGACCGGGCAGGAAGAACACGTTTTCAATGATGATCGCACCAGCCAGCAGAAAGCTGAATTGCAGGCCAAGGATGGTCAGCACCGGGATCAGCGCGTTGCGAAAGGCATGGCGCAGCACGGCCTGCGCGCGGTTCAGCCCCTTGGCGCGGGCGGTGCGGATATAGTCCTGGCTGAGCGTCTCCAGCACCGAGGACCGCATGACCCGCGCCAGGATCGACGCCTGCGGCAGCGCCAGCGCAAAGGCCGGCAGCGTCAGGGCGCGGAAGTTGACCCATATCCCCTTGTCCCAGCCGGGAAACCCGCCTGACGGGAACCAGCGCAGCTTGACCGCAAAGATCAGCACCAGGATCATGGCGAACCAGAAGTTCGGCACCGCAACGCCCAGCTGCGTGGTGGCCATCACCCCCAGATCGGTCGGCTTGCCCTGCCGCGCGGCGGCGATCAGCCCGACGGGAATCGCGATCACCGTCGACAGCACCAGCGCATACAGCGTCAGCGGCAACGATACCTGCACCCGCGCCGCCACCAGTTCGGCCACCGGCACGCGATAGGTATAGGACGTGCCGAAATCCCCCTGCAAAAGCCCGCCCAGCCACGAGACATAGCGCACCAGCACCGACCCGTTCAGCCCCAGCTGCTCGCGCAGCGCGGCGACGGTATCGGGCGAGGCGTTCATGCCCAGCATGTAGCTGGCCGGGTCACCGGGAATCACCTCGATGACCGCAAAGATGACCACGCTCGCCACCAGAAGGCTGAGCGCAAGGGATACAAGGCGTGATAAGGCGTAGCGCAGCATTCCGTCGTCCTTTGTCGTGGCGCACGCTAACGGCGAGGCGGGGCGGGGTCCAGAGCAGATCGGCGGAACGCCGCCGCCCCAGGGCCCTTGCCGGACCGAAGGGGCTTGCGCAAGGCCGGGGGTCGGCTATCCCTTGGCCCTGAAACCTTTTTGGCAGGAGCCACCCATGGCGCGCATCACAGGACGGATGATCGTGACGGCCGGCCTGGTGGCGCTGATGCTGGCCGGATGCAGCCCGGTGCAACGCCGCGATGGCTCGCAGAGCACGCTGGGCATGTCGAGTTCGGGATCGCACGCCCCCTCGCCGGAACTGCGCCAGCTGATCGACAAATACGCGCGCGAACATCAGGTGCCGGCCTCGCTGGTGCATCGGGTCGTGCAACGCGAAAGCCGCTACAACCCCGGCGCGCGCAACGGTCCCTATTACGGGCTGATGCAGATGCTGCCGCAGACCGCGCAGACCATGGGGTATCGCGGTGCGCCCTCGGGCCTGCTGGATGCCGAAACGAACCTGAAATACGGCGTCAAATACCTGCGCGGCGCCTGGCTGGTGGCCGATGGCAACCCGGACCGCGCGATCCAGTGGTATTCCAACGGCTATTACTATGAGGCCAAGCGCCGGGGCATGTTGCGCGAGACGGGCCTGCGCAACTGACGGCGGGCGGCGCCGAGCGATTTCCGTCACACCTTGCAGGCGAACGCCCCCTCAGGGCCGCATTCTGCTCACGCTCTTGCCGGGTTTTGCGTCATCATGGGTCTCGTTGAACGGGAAGGCATGATGACGGATACCGGATTGGACAGGGAACGGCCCCGGCCGACACTCGCGCGGGGCGTGCGCCGGGCACTTCTGCTGGTCGCGCTGTTCATTGTCGAACTGGTGCTGCTGGCGCTGGCCTATCAGTTCCTTGCCCGCATCGAATGCCAGGCCACCGATGCCGAAACGCTGTGCCGCGGGCTGCGCAGCCTGGTGGCGCGGGCCTTGTCGGTCTTTGCGGTCGGGGCCTTGCTGCTGTGGGCACGGCCCGGCCTTGCCTCGCGCTTTGCACGGATGGCGGCACGGCACCCCTCGCCAGGGCAATGGACGGCGCTGCACTTTGGCGGGGTCGCGCTGCTGCTGGTGCCGCTGTTCCTGGCCGCTGGCGAGGACATGGCCCCCCAGTTCGGCACGCTGGCCCCCTTCTGGGGCGCCGGTGCGCTGGCGGCGGCGCTTGGCGGCATCCTGTGGCTGGCCCCGCCAGAGGTCTGGCGCCGGGCCGCCGGGGCCGATGCGCGGCTGGCCATCGCGGCGCTGGCCTGCGCGCTGATCCTGCCCGATCTGACCGACCTGATCTTGCCGCTGTGGTGGCACTGGCCGCAACTGACCTCGGTGACCTTTCACGCCATCGCAGGGCTGCTGCGCACCATCGGTGCCCCGGTCTATGAGGACGCGGCGGGCTATATCATCGGGGTCGGGGATTTCTACGTCCACATCGCCCAGCAATGTTCGGGGATCGAAGGGCTGGCCCTGGTGACCGGCTTTACCCTGCTGTATGGTGCCCTGTTCCGCCAGCAGATCCGGGTGCCGCATTACTGGCTGGTGGTGCTGCCGCTGGGGCTGCTGCTCAGCTGGGCGCTGAACGTGCTGCGCATCGCGGTGCTGATCGTGATCGGCGATCTGGTCTCGCCGCAGCTGGCGGTGAACGGGTTCCATTCCTATGCGGGCTGGCTGTTCTTTACGCTGCTGGCCCTTGGGTTGATGTGGTTCGTCCACGCAACGCCCTGGCTGCACCGCAGCCCGGCTGACCGCCCCCCTGCCCCGCCCCTGCGGCAGGATTGGGACGCCGCACGCATCCTGCCCTTCGTCGCCTTCATGCTGGTCTCGACCATGGCGGCCGCGTTCTTCTTTCACCCCGAACTTGGCTATCCGCTGAAGGCCGTGGTGATGGCGGTGGTGCTGGCCGCCTTCTGGCCGGCCTACCGCACGCGCGAATGGCGCCCGTCGGCCGCTGCGATTGTGGCGGGGCTTGCGGTCGGGGTGTTCTGGGTGCTGGCCGCTCCCGCCGACAACATGGAGGCCTTTGTCCTGTCGCAGTTGCTGACCGGGCTGGGCAGCACCGCGCTGACGATCTGGATCATCTGCCGGGTGATCGGCACCGTTGCCCTGGTCCCACTGATCGAGGAGCTGCTGTTTCGCGGCTATATCCTAACCCGGCTGGACCGGGGCGGCATCGGCTGGCGGGTGGCGGCGCTGCTGGTGTCCAGCGCGCTTTTCGGGCTGCTGCACGGGCGCTGGTGGGATGCGGCGCTGGCAGGGCTGGTCTTCGGGCTGCTGGCGCTATGGCGCGGGCGGCTGTCCGATGCGGTCTGGGCCCATGTCGCGGCCAATGCAGTGGTGGCCGGCGTTGCGCTTGTTCATGGCGACTGGGCGCTGATCTGATCGGCCCATGAAAAAGGGCGCTGCGGGCAATACCCGCAGCGCCCCCAGGGTCATGCGCTGACGCTCAGGCGCGACGACGGTTGCGTTCCCACGCAAAGGCAAGCGCCGCTGCAATTGCGGCGACAGCCAGAAGCGCGGTCGAACCATCGATTTCGGGTACGCTGGCGGGCTGGGTCGGCGTGGTCGAACCACCCGAACCACCCCACGGCCACCACCACCACAGCGACTGGGCCATCGCAGGCGCAGACGACAGGGCCAGAGCCATCGCAGCAGCAAATGCAGACTTCAGAGAATTCATGCCGAAGCTCCTCAAATTCCGTTCTCTTGTCTTTGAAAAGCCACAATCGGACCCATGAAAACAAGAGAAAAATCCGATTGGCCACAATCTGGCCCTGATTGACAACCGGCAGGGGCATCAATCAGGAAATGTGCCGGGCATTGTTTCCAGATCGAACCTGAACGGCTGACCGCCATTTTGGCGCAGCGCCCGATTCTGCGGCAGGCCCCTTGCGGCGGGGCCTTGTGATTCGCCCGCCTTGCCGGATCAGAGCGCAACCGCGCGCAGCACCACGAACAGCAGCGCGGCCAGCAAGGCGGTGGCCGGAACCGTGACGACCCAGGCCGCAACCATGGTCAGCACATGCGAGCGGCGCACCAGCTTGCGGCGGGTGCGTTCCTCGGGGGCGACGGGTTTGCCCTTGAGCAAGCCCAGCTGGCGCGCCCGCCGTTCGGAATGCCATTCGCGGTAAAAGCCGACGCCAAAGATCGCGCCCACGGCGATATGGGTGGACGACACCGGCAGCCCCAGCCAGCTGGCCACGATGACCGTGATCGCCGCAGACAGCGCGACGCAAAAGGCCCGCACCGGGTTGAGCTTGGTGATCTCGGTGCCCACCAGCCGGATCAGCCGGGGGCCGAACAGCATCAGACCGAACGAAATGCCCGCCGCGCCGATCAGCATCACCCACAGCGGGATCGACACCTTGCCGGCAACCTGCCCATCCCCCAGCGCATGAACGATCGCGGCCAGCGGGCCGACGGCATTGGCCACATCGTTCGCGCCATGCGCAAAGGACAGCAGCGCGGCCGACACCACCAGCGGCAGGCCGAACAGCTTTTTCAGCGACTTCTTGCGGTTCTCCAGCCCGGCGGACTGGCGGCGCACCACCGGCACCGCGGCAGCCCAGACCGCCACGCCAACCGCAAGCCCGATCAGCACCGCCGTGCCCGGCCCGATCTTCATGATCTTGGACAGGCCCTTGAGCGCCAGATAGGCGGTGAACGCCCCCGCCATCAGCCCGACCAGCAACGGCACCCAGCGGCGCGCGGCGGCGATCTTGTCCTCGGCATAGATCATGCGGGGCTTGATGAAGGCCAGGAAGCCCGCCGCGATCACCCCGCCCATCACGGGCGAGATCACCCAGCTGGCCGCGATCTTGGCAAGGTTGGGCCAGTTCACCGCCATGAAGCCTGCCGCGACGATCCCCGCGCCCATCACGCCGCCAACGATCGAATGCGTGGTCGAAACCGGCGCGCCAAGCCAGGTCGCCAGGTTCAGCCACAGCGCCGAGGCCAGCAGCGCCGCCATCATCGCCCAGACAAAGACCTGCCCATTGCCCAGCGCATCGGGCGCGATGATCCCCCCCGAGATGGTCGAGACCACATCGCCCCCGGCGATCAGCGCGCCTGCCGTTTCGCAGATCGCCGCAATCAGCAGCGCCCCGCCCATGGTCAGCGCATTGGCGCCCACCGCCGGGCCCATGTTGTTGGCCACATCGTTCGCCCCGATGTTCAGCGCCATATAGGCCCCGAACACCGCCGCCGCGATCACCGCCAGCCGGTCGGGCGAGCCGCCGGTGAACACGGCCGCAGCGATGGCGACAACGGCCACAAAGGCCAGCGCCACGCCCGGCGCGACCAGCGGCCGCGCAACATACTGGGTCGCCAGTTCCAGCGTGCCGATCCGCCCGAGATCCTTGTCGAGCGTCTTCCAGCGGTTGATCGGCGCGTTGGTCGGCGCGTTGGTCGGCGGCGGGGTGTCCATGGCGGGCCCTGTCATGTAACCGTTACATCAGCGCCGGTGCCCTAGCCGGTTTGGCCCTTCGCGGCAATGAAAAAGGCCCAGGCGTCAGGAAAAGACGTTCCGGATCAGCTCGCCCAGTTCCTCGATATCGGCCCGGGCGGCGGCCTTGTCGGCGGGCAACATGCGGCGCTTGCGCTTGGCCGCCTCGGGGTAGTCATCGGCCAGCGTGACGTCATCCATGCGGAACACCACCAGCTCGCAAGGCACATCCAGCCCCGATTTCAGCCGCTTGTTCGCGGGAATGCGCGCGATTTCATCGGGCGCGACACGGCCGCGGGCGCCCGCCTCTTCCCAGGCCTCCTGCGCGGCGGCCTCGGCCAGCGAGCGGCCCGGCATCGGCCAGCCCTTGGGCAGGATCCAGCGCCCGGAATCAAGGCTTTTGACCAGCAGCACCTCGGGGCCGTCCGGTCCCTGGCGGGTGCACAGCATGGCCACCTGCAAGGCGGCACTGGGCCGCGCCAGCAGCCCGCGGATGGCGTCGATCAATGCCACCAGTCCGCCCCCCCGTCCATCACGGACCGGGCAAGCGTGACGGCGCGGTCGATATGGCGCCGGTGCACGGGATGATCGGGCGCAAGGCGCGGCGCGGCCCAGCCGACGCTGGCACAGCAGCGCGCAAGGGTGGCCACCGGGATCAGGCCATGATCCAGCGGGCGGCGGGCGACGTAACCTTCGGCCAGGGCGGCGGCCAGGTGCGGCAGGTGCGGTTCATACAGGGTCTGTGACATCATGGTCCCCAGATCGTAGGCACGAAATCCCCAGCCTGCATCGTCAAAGTCGATCAACTTCGGTTCATCCGGCGCCATCAGGACGTTTTCGCGCAAAACATCGGCATGAATGAGGCCGAAATCACCACCCTTCGCCTGATGGGCCTGCAAGACTGCCCGCACATGGGCACGGGCCTGCAACAGAACCCCGGCTTCCTCGGCCGTCAGGGCGGGGTGATCCCAGAACCGGCCCCAGAACGGCTGATCGCCGGTCAGCCCGTCGATGTCCCACCGCGGCCGGGTGAACCAGTCGGGCAGCGTCAGCGCATCGGTCGCATCGTGAAAACGCGCGACCAGATCGCCGACGGCCCGAAACCGCGCCACCTGTTCATCGCGGCTGCCTGTCAGGGGAACGCCCGCCTCGCCAAAGCCCGGCCCGTCGATCCAGGCGATGACCGAGGCCATTCGCCCGCTGGACAGCGCCTTGAGCATCTGACCATCCTGCGCGGGCAACGCGCGCGGGACGGGGGCGCCGGCATCGGCCATGGCGGCGCACCACCACAGCTCTGACCGGATCGCGGCCTCGGTCTGATAGCCGGTGCGGTGCAGCCGCAAGGCGGCGCGGCCAAAGGGGAACCACGCCTCATAGACCGCATTCTCGCGGTCGTTGATCAGGCGCAGGCGGCTGGCACCGCCCCAGTGGGCTGCGGCCTCGGCGGCCTCGGCGCTCATCGGCGCACCGGGGTTTCGGCCAGAACCTCGGCCAGCGTATCGACCAGCAGATCGGCGTTTTCGCGGCTGAACGGCATGGGCGGGCGCATCTTCAGCGTGTTGCGGAACTTGCCGATGTTGTTCAGCAGAACGCCGCGTGCGACCATCCCCTCGATCAGGTCGGCCACAAAGGTCGTTGCGGGTTCGCCATCGTCCAGCAGGAATTCCACCCCGAAGAACAGCCCGATCCCGCGCACCTGCGCAATGCGCGGATGGGTCAGCGCCGACAGCCGTTCGACGACATAGGCCCCGACGTCGCGCGCATTGGCTTGCAGCCCTTCGCCCTCGATCACGTCCAGCACCGCCATGGCCGCCGCGGCCGAAACCGGATTGCCGCCAAAGGTGTTGAAATAGCCGAACGCATCGCGGAAGGCCGCCATCACATCGGGGCGGGCAAAGACGGCGGCGACCGGATGGCCATTGCCCATGGGCTTGCCCATCGTCACCACGTCGGGGGCAAAGCCCAGCCGGTCATGGCCCCAGAAATGGCTGCCCGAACGGCCAAAGCCCGGCTGCACCTCGTCGGCGATCATCAGCCCGCCCGCGGCGCGCACCGCCGCCATGGTCGGGTCCAGGAACCCCGGCGCCAGATCGGGCAGGCCTTCGTTGGCGAACAGCGGGCACAGCAGCATGGCGGAAAAGCCGAAACCCTCGGCCTCCAGTTCGGCGATGGCCTGCCGCACATTGGCGGCAAAGGCCTCGGCCTGACCTTCCACCGTGCCGCCCACGGGGCGCAGACTGTCGGGCGCGGGCACCAGGCGGATGTTGCGCGCATAGCCCCCGATCGGCGGCTTGCGGGTCGACAGCTGCGAGACCAGCGCGGTATTGCCATGATAGGTGTTGTCGGTGGCGATGATCCCGGTCTTGCCGGTGACGGCCTGCGCCATGCGCAGCGCGATGTCATTCGCCTCGGACCCCGTGCAGGTCATGATCGCCTGCGTCGTGCCATGATTGAAGGTCGCGCCCAGCCGCTCGATATAGTCCAGCACCAGATCGTGCAGATAGCGGGTATGGGTGTTCAGGGTTGCGGCCTGATCGCAGATCGCCCGGACCACCTTGGGGTGGCAATGCCCGACATGCGGCACGTTGTTATAGCAATCCAGATACCGCTTTCCGCCGGCATCCCACAGCCACACGCCTTCGCCCCGCACCAGATGCACGGGCTGGCGGTAAAAGGTGGGCACATTCGGCCCCATCAGCCGCGCGCGCCGGTCCACAAGGGTTTCGCTCATTCGTCGCTGTCCTCTACCTTGCCGCGGCTTGTCTTGAGCGCGCCGCGCGCCTGTTTTGCTGCCACCCGCCGCCGCTGACTGGACAGCGTGGGGCGCGTGGCGATCCGCCGTTTCGGGGCCACCAGCGCCGCGCGGATCAGCTCGACCAGCCGCTCGCGCGCCATCTCGCGGTTGCGGGCCTGGCTGCGGGTTTCCTCGGCCCGGATCACGATGGCGCCATCCAGTGTCCAGCGCCGGCCCGCCAGCCGTTTCAGCCGCGCCTTGACCGGCGGGGCCAGATGGGGAGAGCGTTCCGCCTCGAACCGCAGCTCGACCGCGGTTTCCACCTTGTTGACGTTCTGCCCGCCCGGCCCCTGCGAGCGCGAGAAGGTCTCGGTCAGTTCCCAGTCGGCAATCTGGATTTGATCGTTCACGCGCAGCATGGCAAATACATAACACGTTCAGTTATTCTGTGAAGTCCGATCCGCAGCGGACCACTGGCCTTGCGCGCCAGCATGGCCCATATGCGGGGCAAATGCCCCCGCAGCAACATCAGGATGCGCACCATGCTGATTCCCGCCTGGATCGACGGCGCCAGTGTGGCGATGGACAAGCTGGAGGTCCACCGCCGCGGATTGCGCCATCCGGCCGTATCGGTCTTTGTGCTGGACAGCGCGGGGCGGTTGCTGATCCAGCGCCGGGCCCCGGGCAAGTATCACACGCCGGGGCTATGGGCGAACACCTGCTGCACCCATCCGCATGTGGGCGAGGCGGCTGCGGACTGCGCAGCCCGGCGCCTGCACGAGGAACTGGGGATCACCGGCCTGACGCTGCACCCGGCGGGATCGGTCGAATACCGCGCCGAGGTCGGCAACGGGCTGGTAGAGCATGAGCTCGCCGCGATCTTCACCGCCTGCGCCGCGCCCGATCTGGCAATCCGCCCCGACCCGGCCGAGGTGGCCGAGACCCGCTGGATCGCCCTGCCCGACCTGCGGGCGGACATCGCGGCCGATCCTGCCCGCTTCACCCCCTGGCTGCGGATCTATCTGGCGGATCATGCCAGGACGATCCTGGGCGGGCTTGCCGGCTGAGCCGGGGGCGCGAGGGGGCGCTGCCCCATGGCACCGTTGGGCCTGCGGTCAGGGCGTGCCTGCCCCCGGGATATTTTTGGACAGATGAAAGCCCGTCAGCCGAACAGGGGCCGCGCCGGATAGCACAGCCCGACCCAGGCGCAATCGTCGAAAATATCGGGTTTGCGCGAACAGACCCGCGCGGCCTGCACATTCGGCAGCGCCATCACGAAGGCATGAAGCTCTAGGATCAGATCCTCCTGCGTCTCGACCCGGGTGCCGGCATAGCTGCGGATGCGGTGGACGATGGCGTCATAATCCACATAATCACTCGCCCGGCCCGAGACATCGGCCGTCAGCACCTGCACCGTGATCACCACCCGTTGGGGCGCGGATTTTTCGTGATCGTGCAGGCCGATGACGATGCCGACCTCCTGCTCGTTCACCTCGATCAGGAATTCAGCCATTGGTCAGACCCTCCTTGACCAGAAACGCCACGTCGCGGTCCAGTCGCCAGTGGACCTGACCACCGTCCAGCACCACCACCTCGCCGTTCAGCGCCTGCGCCTGCCAGAGCATGATCAGCGCATCGCAGATGTCATCGGGCTGCACGCGGCGGTGAAGGGGGTTGATGCGGGCGGATTTACGAAAGTTTTCCTCGGTCTGCTTGCCCGAGATCAGCGTGATCGACGGCGCGATCCCGCACACGCGCGGGCGCCCGGCAAAGCGCATGGCGCACAGCGTGGTGGCCGTATGCAGCGCGGTCTTGGACAGCGTATAGGTGAAGAAATCCGGGTTCAGTGCAAAGCACTTGTTGTCGAGCATGTTCACCACAAGCGCCCCTGCCGGCAGATCGCGCTGGGTTGCCATGCGTTCCGTCAGCCAGACCGGCGCCTTGAGGTTCACCGCCATATGGTCGTCAAGCACGGCCTCCTCGGCCCCGACGATATCGTCATTGCGAAAGGTCGAGGCGTTGTTGACCAGCAGCGATACCGGCCCAAGGCGCCGGGCCGTCTCGTCCCAGATCCGCTCGCAGTCGGCGCGGCGGGCCAGATCGCCCGTCACCACCTCGCAGATCCCGCCGGATGCGCGCACCCCCTCGGCCAGCGCCTCTGCCTCGGCCACCGAGGCATGGCAATGCAGCGCCACGCGGAACCCCTCGGACGCCAGGCGGCGCACCATGGCCGCGCCCAGGCGTCGCGCCGCCCCGGTGACAAGCGCCGCGGGGGCGGCGGGTGGTTGGCTCATGTCGGTCTCCCCTGACATTCAGGCTGATCTAGACCTGATACGGCGCAAGGCAAACCTTGGTTCTTTCATCTGTCCGAAAATATCCTCGGGGGGTGAGGATCGGCCCTGCCGATCCGAGGGGGGCAGACGGCCCCCCTGCCCCGCCGATGTCAGGCCGTCAGGCTGGCAAACCCCGCATCCAGCGCCGCCAGGATCACATCGGCATCCGCCGCGCTCAGCACCAACGGGGGCGAGAGGATGATGTTCGGCCCCGACACTCGCACCATGGCGCCTGCGCGGTAGGCGACCTCTTGCACCTGACCCGGCACCGGCTTGGCCGCAGGGGCCTTGGTCGCCCGGTCAGACACCAGTTCCAGCGCCAGCATCAGCCCATGACCGCCGCGCACATCGCCAATCACCTCGTATTTCGCCTGAAGGGCCTTGAGACCGGCGAACAGTTGCGTCCCGCGCGCGGCGGCGTTCTGGGTCACGTTCAGCCGCCGTGTCTCGGCCAGGCAGGCGATCGCCGCCGCCGCGCCGACCGGATGGCCGGAATAGGTATAGCCATGCCCGATCGCCGCGCGGCCGGTTTCATCCTTTTCGAATACCTCGGCGACATGTTCGGCGATCATCACCGCACCAAAGGGGAAATAGCCATTGGTGATCGCCTTGGCGGTGCACATGAAGTCGGGCTTCACCCCCCACAAACGGCTGCCCGACCAGGCCCCGGTGCGGCCGAAGGCGGTGATCACCTCGTCCGCGATCAGCAGGATGCCGTTCTTGCGGCAGATCGCCTCGACCCCCGGCATAAAGCTGGGATGCGGCGGGATCACGCCGCCCGCGCCCAGGATCGGCTCCATGATGAAGGCGGCAATGGTGCCGGCGCCTTGAAAAGCGATCTCGTCCTCCAGCGCGGCAAGGCACAGCTGCGCGAGGCGCGCCGGATCGGCCTCATTGAACGG
The DNA here is from genome assembly GCF_000429765.1 of Gemmobacter nectariphilus DSM 15620. Classification (GTDB taxonomy): domain Bacteria; phylum Pseudomonadota; class Alphaproteobacteria; order Rhodobacterales; family Rhodobacteraceae; genus Wagnerdoeblera; species Wagnerdoeblera nectariphila. The sequence continues at coordinate 85,861 of NZ_AUCM01000005.1, forward strand.
ATTGCGATAGGTGTAGGGCGCCGGAATATGGTGGCAGCCGGGCAGCAGCGGTTCATAGGCGGTGCGAAAATTCGCATTCCCGTTCACCGAGGCGCCGCCGAAATGGGTGCCGTGATAGCCCTTCTTCAGCGACAGGAACTTGACCCGTCCGGCCTCGCCCCGGATCTTGTGATACTGGCGCGCCAGGCGCAGCGCGGTTTCCACGCTGTCCCCGCCGCCCGAGGTATAGAAGGCCCGCGTCAGCCCGTCAGGGGCAAAGAAATCGCGCAGATCCTCGGCCAGTTCGATCACGCAATCATTCGAGGTGCCGCGAAAGATCGAGTAATAGGGCAGCCGGTCCAGCTGGGCCGAAATGGCATCCTTGACCGGCTGGCAGGAATAGCCAAGGTTCACGTTCCACAGCCCGCCGACAGCATCCACCACCTCGTGCCCGTCGATGTCGCGGATGCGTGTGCCCTCGGCCCCGGTCACGATGATGGGCGGGGTGTTCAGGCTGTCGGCCGGCGCGGTCATCGGGTGCCACAGGCTGCGGGCGTTGTGGGCCTTGAGGAAGTTGGCGTCTTTCATGGCAGTCCTTTCTTCAGGCGGCTTGGCGCCAGAGGGCGGCAAAATCGTCGGGCGGCACGCCGCCCCAATGCGTGGTGATGGCCAGCGCGGCGCGGCCAAGCTCGGCCCGGATCAGCGCGCGGGCGGTCTCGGTCATGCGAAGGCCCGGCGCGGCCACGGCCAGCGCCCCCGCACAGGCCCCATCGGCACCGAACAGCGGCACGGCCAGCGAATGCACATCGACCTGATAGCCGCCAAGGCTTTCGGCAAAGCCGCGCCTGCGGGCCAGTTCGATCCGGGCGGCAAGGCGCGCGGGGTCGGTTTCGGTCATCGGCGTCAGGCGCGGCAGGTTCCCCGACAGCAGCAACGCCCCCTGCGACTGTGGCAGCGCGGCCAGCACGGCAAGCCCCGAGGCGGTGGCATGGAATGGCAGATCGTCGGCATCCGACATGATCACCCGCATCGGGTGGCGCGCGGAATAGGCATGGTCCAGCGGCCTCAGCCGTTGCCCTGCCAGCACCGAGACATGGCTGGTCTCGCCCGTCGCCTCGGCCAGCCGCTCCAGCTCGGGCCGGGCGGCGGATCGCATCGGCACCGTGGCCTCGCGCAGCATCGCAAGGCGCAGCACGGCCGGACCCAGCCGGTATTCGCGGGCCGGGCCGACCTGTTCCAGCAAGCCGGCCGCCACCAGATCACCCAGCAGGCGATGGCAGGTCGCCTTGTTCAGCCCGGACAGCCGCGCGATTTCGGACAGGCCGATATAGGGTCGCGCGCGGTCGAACAGACCCAGAAGATCAAGCGCCTTGGCAACGGTCGTCATGGAACAGCCTGTTTTTCCGGCAATTGCCGCGAGGCCCAATACGCCCCTGGCCATTTGAGTTGACAGATTGTCGCAGAGCCTGTCAAATTATTTTGAACCATTGGTTCGAATAACGAACCAGACGACAGGCGATCCACGTCTGCAGCCATGATAGCAGGAGGGACGGAAAAAATGCAACCTTTGCGTGTATCGGATCGGTGCCATGGCTGAGGCCGCACCCAACCAGCTGAAACGCAATTCGCTTGGCGTCGGGGCGATCACGTTCCTTGTCGTCTCGGCAGCGGCCCCACTGACCGGATCGGGCGGCGGCGTGCCGCCCTCGATGCTGTTCGGCAATGGCGCGGGCATCGCGGCCAGCTTTGCCATTGTCACGCTGATCCTGCTGGCCTTTTCGGTCGGCTATGTGGCGATGGCCCGGCATGTGAAGAACGCGGGCGCCTTTTATGCCTTTACCGCGCAGGGTCTTGGCGGGCGCCTGGGCGGCGCGGCGGCGCTGGTCGCGATCCTGGCCTATAACGGCATGCAGATCGGGCTGATCGGGCTGTTCGGCGCGGTGGCCTCGGGCACGGCGGCCAGTTTCGGGCTGGATCTGCCCTGGTGGGTCTGGGCCTATGCCGCCATCGCGCTGGTCGCGGTCATGGGCTATCGGCAGGTCGATCTGTCGGCCAAGGTGCTGATGGTGCTGGTGCTGGCGGAATTCGCCATCGTGCTGCTGCTGGACGCGGCCATCCTGACCAGCGGCGGGGCCGAAGGGCTGAACCTTGCGCCCTTCAGCTGGGAAAACCTGACCTCGGGCACGCCGTCCATCGGGATCCTGTTCTGCTTTGCCGCCTTCATCGGGTTCGAGGCGACGACCATCTATTCCGAAGAGGCACGCAACCCCGCCCGCACCGTGCCGCAAGCGACCTACATGTCGGTGCTGGCCATCGGCATCTTCTACATCCTGACCTCGTGGCTGATGATCATGGGGGTCGGCGTCGACAATCTGATCCCGACGCTGGAAGCGAACGGCCCCGACAACTTCCTGTTCGAACTCTCGGGCCAGTATCTGGGCGATCTGCCGACGCTGATCATGGGCATCCTGTTCGTCACCTCGATCTTTGCTGCCGTTCTGGCCTTTCATAACGCCGTGGCGCGCTACAAGTTCGTCGCGGGGCGCGAGGGGATCCTGCCCGACCGCATGGGCACCACCCATGCCCGCCACATGTCGCCGCACATGGGGTCCATCGTTCAGACCATCCTTGCGCTGGTCGTCGTCACCATCTTTGTCGCGCTGGAGCGCGATCCGGTGCTGGAGCTGTTCGTCTGGCTGACGCAGGTGGGCACGCTGGGCATTCTGGGGCTGATGGCGCTGTCTTCCTTTGCCATCGCCGCCTTCTTCGCCAAGGATGCCATGGGGGAAAGCGTGATCTCGACCAAGATCCTGCCCATCCTGTCGGGCATCGTGATGGCCGGGCTGTTCGTCAAGATCTTCATGGACTTCGGCGCGCTGACCGGCGCCTCGGGTGTGCTGGCGGTGGCGCTGCCGGGGCTGATCATCGTGGCGGCCATCGTGGGCTATGCGCTGGCGATCCGGCTGGCCCGCCGCGATCCGGCGCGCTTTGCCGATCTGGGCAAGGCCAAGCTGTAACCCACCCCACCGGGGCGCCCCCCGCGCCCCGGCCCTGCCCCGAGGATGCCATGGTCACCCAGACCGAGATCGACCGCCTGTCCGCAGCCCCCGTGACCGCCCGCCCGCTTCTGATCGAGGGGGCCTGGGTCGACGGCACGGGCGATCCCCTGCCGGTGCTCTCGCCTATCGACGGGCAGCCGCTGACCACCCTTGCCAGCGCGACGGCGGCCGATGTCGGCCGCGCCGTCACCTCGGCCCGCGCCGCGTTCGAGGATGGGCGCTGGTCGCGCCAGCCCCCCGCCGCGCGCAAGGCGGTGCTGCACCGGCTGGCCGACCTGATCCAGCAACATGCGCTGGAACTGGCGGTGCTGGGCGTGCGCGACAATGGCACCGAGATTTCCATGGCGCTCAAGGCCGAACCGGGCAGCGCCGCCGGCACCTTCCGCTATTACGCCGAGGCGCTGGACAAGGTGTATGGCGAAATCGCCCCCACCGCGCCGGACGTTCTGGGCCTGATCCACCGTGACCCCGTGGGTGTCGTCGGCGCCATCGTGCCGTGGAACTTTCCCCTGATGATCGGCGCGTGGAAACTGGCCCCCGCGCTGGCCATGGGCAATTCCGTGGTGCTGAAACCTGCGGAAACCGCCTCGCTGACCCTGTTGCGGCTGGCCGAACTTGCGCTCGAGGCGGGCCTGCCGCCCGGCGTTCTGAACGTTGTCACCGGCCCCGGCCACATCACCGGCGCAGCATTGGCGCTGTCGATGGATGTCGATGTGCTGGTCTTTACCGGCTCGGGCGCCACCGGGCGGCGTCTGCTGGAATATTCCGCCCGCTCGAACCTCAAGCGCTGCTATCTGGAACTGGGGGGCAAGTCGCCCAACATCGTCTTTGCCGATACCCCTGACCTTGGCGCCGCCGCGCAATCGGCGGCCACCGCGATCTTTCGCAATGCCGGGCAGGTCTGCGTGGCCGGCTCGCGCCTGTTGGTCGAACGCAGCATCCATGACGACTTCGTCGCCGCCCTGTCGCAGGCATCCGCAAGGATGCAGCCGGGCAATCCGCTACAGCTGACCACCCAGATCGGCGCCATCAATTCCGAGCCGCAACTGGACCGCAACCTTGGCTTTCTGCGCGATGCCGTTGCCGAAGGTGGCCAGATCGTCCTTGGGGGCGATCGCACGCTGACCGAAACCGGCGGCTGGTACATGAAGCCGACCATCGTCACCGACGTCGCCCCCCACCACCGCCTCTACCGCGAAGAGGTGTTCGGCCCCGTGCTTGCGGTCACGCCCTTTGACACCGAAGACGAGGCGGCGCGCCTCGCCAATGCCTCCGATTACGGGCTCGCGGCCGGGGTCTGGACAGCCAATCTGTCCCGCGCCCACCGGATGATCCGCGCCCTGCGCACCGGGGTCGTTCACGTCAACACCTATGGCGGCACCGATGGCACGGTGCCCCTGGGCGGCGTCCGGCAATCGGGCAACGGGCATGACAAATCGCTGCACGCGCTCGACAAATACACCGATCTCAAGACGGCCTGGATCCAGCTCTGACCCCGGCCCTTTCATCTGTCCGAAAATATCCTCGGGGGGTGAAGGCGCGCCTGCGCGCCGAGGGGGGCAGAAGGCCCCCCTGCCCCGCCTCAGACCACGAACACGCGCGAGGGGTGCAGCTCGCCCCCCATATAGCGCCCGACCGCCACCGCCCGGCCATCCTGGCTGGCCCAGCATTCGGTGCCGAACGGCAGGTTGCCGATCACCTGCCCCGGATTGCCATTGCGCAGCCGCACAGCGCCCAGCTCGCTCGCCTGCACCTCGGGCAGGTCGTGCAGCCCCACCTCCAGCGGCAGCAGCCGCGCCTCCAGCTCGGGCGTGCGGGCAAGGCGGTCGATCTCGTCGAGCGAGATCCCCTGATCGGCGCGGAACGGCCCTGACCATTCGCGCCGCAGCCAGGCGACATGGCCAAAGCAGCCCAGCGCCAGCCCCAGATCGCGCGCGATGGACCGCACATAACCGCCCTTGCCGCAAACCATTTCCAGATCGACATGATCGGCATCCGGACGGCCCAGCATCTCCAGCCGCTCGACCCACAGCGGGCGGGCCACCAGATCCATCGCCTCGCCATCGCGGGCAATGTCATAGGCGCGCTCGCCATCGACCTTCACGGCGGAAAACTGCGGCGGCACCTGCATGATGTCGCCGCGGAACGCGCCCAGCGCCGCCTCGATCTGCGCATCGGTGGGGCGGCTCTCGCTGGTGGCGATCACCGCGCCTTCGGCATCGTCGGTCGTCGTGGATGCCCCCAGCCGCACGCGAAAACGATAGCATTTCACCGCATCGGTGATGAACGGCACGGTCTTGGTCGCCTCGCCCAGCGCGATCGCCAGAACGCCGGTCGCGGCCGGGTCCAGCGTGCCGGCGTGACCGGCCTTTTGCGCGTTCAGCGCCCAGCGCACCTTTCCCACGACCGAGGTCGAGGTGACGCCCGCCGGCTTGTCCACCACCAGCCAGCCGGAAACCGGTTTGCCCTTGCGCCCGCGTGCCATGTCGCCCCCTTCAGCCTAAAAGCCCCGCCCGATAGCCGCGCCGCACCGCGCCGTCAACCGCCCCGCTTGACCGGCGCAGGCACAGGGCCTATACGGCGCAGGTTCGGGGCCGGAATCGGCTTGCGGACCCTTTTTCTGTTGACCGATGCCCCATGATCTTCGGCGGGGTCAGGCCGGCAGGCAAGGCATCAACAGCGCGACCGTTCTCCGGCGGGCAGCCATGGCTGGACCCGATCGAAGACCAGGAGCTCTTGGCGCGGCAATCACATCGCGGACCACCGCGAGCAGGAAAGGATACTGGCGCATGAACCTCATCGCGCAGATCGAGGCGGAGCAAATTGCCGCCCTGGACAAGAAGATCCCCGACTTCAAGGCTGGCGACACCGTGCGCGTCGGCTTCAAGGTGACCGAGGGCACCCGCTCGCGGATCCAGAACTACGAAGGCGTGTGCATCAGCCGTAAAGGTGGCGCGACCATCTCGGCCTCGTTCACCGTCCGCAAGATTTCGTTCGGCGAAGGCGTCGAGCGCGTCTTCCCGCTCTACTCGACCAACATCGACTCGATCGAGGTCGTTCGCCGTGGCCGCGTGCGCCGCGCGAAACTCTACTACCTGCGCTCGCGTCGCGGCAAATCGGCCCGCATCGCCGAGATCTCGAACACCAAATCCAAAGGCGAGTGAGGACCGGAGCCATGAAAGACGGAATCCACCCCGACTATCACATGATCACGGTCAAGATGACCGACGGGTCCACCTACCAGATCCGCAGCACCTGGGGCAAAGAGGGCGACGTGCTCGCGCTCGACATCGACCCGCTGGCGCATCCGGCCTGGACCGGCGGCAACGCCAAGCTGATGGACACCGGCGGCCGCGTGTCGAAGTTCAAGAACAAATACGCCGGCCTCGGCTTCTGAGCCCAGCGACAGGTCTGTCAAAGGCGCGCCCGCACGGCGCGCCTTTTTCATTGCGTGGCCGTCTCCCCGGTATCGCGCCGCCGGATGTCGGCGATCAGCGCATCGGCCGAGGGAGGCGCCTCGCCCAGCCGGATCAGCGCCTCGTGCCCCATGGCCAGCGCGCTTTCCAGGGTTTCATGCAGCGGCCAGGCGACCCCGGCCTCCAGCAATTCGCGCGCGTGATCGCGGTCGAAGGCACGGGCCAGCACCGGCACATTCGGGCAGTTCTCGCGGGCATGTTCGGCAATGCGCGTCACGGAATCGCGATCACCTGCCGCAGCGATGATCAGCCGCGCCCTTTCCGCCCCTGCGGCCTTGAGGATTTCCGGCCGCCCGCCATCGCCATACCAGATCTTGAATCCCCGCTCGCCGGCCTCGCGGATGGCTTGCGGATCGTTGTCGATGATCGTCAGGCTGTATCCACGCTCCAGAAGCGGCTGGCTGATGATCTGCCCCATGCGGCCATAGCCGACGATCAGCACGCTGCCTGCCACCGCCTCGGGGGCCGGCAAGCCTTCGGGGGCCGCGACCTGGCGCGCGGCGAAACGGTCATGCAGCAAGATCATCACGGGGGTCAGGATCATCGAGATGATGACGATCGCGGTCAGGATCGCGTTCCATTCGGCCCGCAAGATGCCGAACTGCACCGCCGTGCCATAGAGGACAAAGGCGAATTCGCCGCCCTGGGCCATGATCACCGCGCGCTCCAGCGCCTCGGCCCGGCTGGCCCGGAACAGGCGCGCCACCGCGAACAGCACCACCATCTTCAACCCCAGAAAGGCCGGCACCGCCACCAGGATCAGGCCCAGATTGCGCGCGATAACCCCAAGATCCAGCGCCATGCCGACGCCCAGGAAGAACAGCCCCAGCAACAGCCCCCGGAACGGTTCGACATCTGCCTCGAGCTGAAAGCGGAAGCGCGATTCCGACAGCAGAACCCCGGCCAGAAAGGCGCCCATCGCCATCGACAGCCCGCCCGCCTGCATCAGCATCGCCGCGCCCAGCACGACCAGCAGCGCGGCCGCCGTCATCACCTCGCGCGCGCCGAACCGGGCCAGCAGGCGAAACATCGGGTCCAGCAGATAGCGCCCCGCCAGCACCAGCACCGCAATGGCCGCAAGGCCGATCCCGATACCACGCAGCCGGTCGGCCCAGGTCGCCTCGTCGCCGCCGGGGGCCATGAAGGCCACGATGGCCAGCAGCGGCACGATGGCCAGATCCTCGAGCAGCAGGATGGAAAACATCCGCCGCCCCCGCGGCAGGGCGGCCTGGCCGCGCTCGGCCAGCAACTGCATGCAGATGGCGGTGGAACTCATGACAAAGCCGCTGGCGGCCACGAAACTGGCGGCCACCGGATAGCCAAGCGCGATGCCCACACAGATCAGCGCGGCGATGCCGACCAGCATGTAGACCAGCCCCAGCCCGAAGATCTCGCCCCGCATGGACCACAGCCGGTCCGGGCGCATCTCCAGCCCGATCACGAACAGGAACAGCACGACCCCCAGCTCGGCCAGCCGGATGACGGATTACGCATCCTGGAACAGCCCCAGCCCATGCGGCCCTATGGCAAGCCCCGCCGCCAGATAGCCAAGGACCGACCCAAGCCCGGCCCGGCGGAACAGCGGCACCGCCACCACGGCCGCCGCAAGCATGACGACGACCACCGTCAGATCGATCCCGTGCGGCGCAGCCAGAGCCGTTTGCGCTGCCGTTTCTGCCATGCCATGCCCCCTTGCCCCGCGCGCCCAGCATGACGCCATGGACGGCCAAGGCAAGGGGGCCGCAAGGGGATCGCAACATTTGCCTTTACCCGTGGCGGCATGATCCGTAGCATCGGGCCTTGTCAGTGATGTTGCGGGCCTTGCGTCCGGGGAGCGGAGGCCCCTGTCAGCACCTGACAAGGGAGCATGATGACCCGGCTGGAACGTCGCCACGAAGAAGCCGTCACCGCTGCGCTTGGCGCGGGCGGCGCGGCGCGCTCATCGGTCGTGGCGTCCTGGATGCGATCGGCCCGCCACCATGGGCTGGCACCCTCTCTGCGCCCCCGGGACGAGCGGATGACCCAGGCCGAACTTGCCCAGGTCCGCGCGCGCATGGAACCCGTGCTGGTTTCGGCCCAGCCGACGCTGGATCGGCTGTTCGGCGTGATGGGCAGTTTCGGCGCCTGTGTCGTGCTGGCCAGCGATACCGGCGTTCCGGTGGAACGGCGCGGCAAGGCGTCCGAAGATGGCGATTTCGCCCGCGCCGGTCTGTGGACGGGCACCCTGTGGTCGGAATCGGCGGTGGGCACCAACGGTATCGGCACCTGCATCGCCGAGGGCCGACCAATGGTGATTCACCGTGACCAGCACTTTCTGTCGGCCAATATCGGGCTGTCCTGCGCCTCGGCGCCGATCCACGATGCGGATGGCGCGTTGGTCGCCGTGCTGGACGTGTCCACCGCGCGCGAGGATTTCGCCGAGGCCTTTGCTGGTCTTGTCAGCCATTCCGTCACCGAAGCCGCCCGCAAGATCGAGGCCGATCTGTTTCACGCCCGCTTTCCCAAGGCGCGGATGGTGCTGGTGCCGGGGCTGGACCGCGGCCTTGGCGCGCTGCTGGCGGTGAATGCGGACGAGCTGGTGATCGGCGCCACCCGCGCGGCCCGTCAGCACCTTGGCCTGACCGGCGATCTGTCCCGCGCGCCGGTGCCGCTGGCCGACCTGCTGGGGCTGGAGGCGCACGAGCGCCCCGAGGATGGCGAACGCGCCGTCATCGCCCGCGCGATCGCGCGGTCTGGCGGGAATCTTTCGGCCGCCGCGCGCAGGTTGGGCATCAGCCGCGCCACGCTGCACCGCAAGATCGGCAGGACCGAGTAACATTCTTTCGTGCCGTTGTCTCAGATTTGCGACACCTGTCGCACGCGGGCTTTCGCCCCCCGGCTGACGCGCGCCCCGCCTGCGCCCACACTTCTCTCATGGCCGCACGGGAGACGGCCGGAGGAGACCAGATGACCAAGCACGAGGAATTCGGCCTGAAGGCCGCGCCGTTCAAGAGCCGCTATGACAACTTCATCGGCGGTCAATGGGTGGCCCCGAAATCGGGCCGCTACATGGAAAACATCTCGCCCGTCACCGGCACGGTGGTCTGCGAGGTTGCCCGCTCGAACGCAGCCGATATCGAGGCCGCGCTGGACGCCGCCCATGCCGCCCGCCGCAAATGGGCCGCAACCAGCGTGACCGAACGGTCCAACATCCTGCTGAAGATCGCGGACCGGATCGAACAGAACCTTGAAGCCATCGCGATTGCCGAAACCTGGGACAACGGCAAGCCGCTGCGCGAGACGATGGCGGCCGACATCCCGCTGACCGTCGACCATTTCCGCTATTTCGCCGGGGCGATCCGCGCGCAGGAAGGCAGCATCGGCCAGATCGACGACGATACCGTCGCCTATCACTTTCACGAGCCGCTGGGCGTCGTCGGCCAGATCATCCCGTGGAACTTCCCCATCCTGATGGCCGCCTGGAAACTGGCCCCCGCGCTGGCCGCCGGCAATTGCGTGGTGCTGAAACCGGCGGAACAGACCCCCGCCTCGATCCTTTACCTGCTGTCCTTCATCGAGGATCTGCTGCCGCCCGGCGTTCTGAACGTGGTCAACGGGCTGGGCGAGGAAGCGGGCGCCGCGCTGGCCAAATCCCCGCGGATCGCCAAGATCGCCTTTACCGGATCGACCCCGGTCGGCAAGCTGATCATGCATTCGGCCGCCGACAACCTGACCAACATCACGCTGGAGCTGGGCGGCAAATCCCCCAACATCTTCTTTGAAGACGTGATGAATGAGGATGACGATTTCTTCGACAAGGCGCTGGAAGGTTTCACCCTGTTCGCGCTGAACCAGGGCGAGGTCTGCACCTGCCCCAGCCGCGCGCTGATCCAGGAATCGATCTATGACCGCTTCATGGAACGCGCGCTGAAGCGGGTCGAGGCGATCATTGCGGGCGATCCGCGCGCCGGCAACACCATGATCGGCGCTCAGGCCAGCCAGGAACAATACGACAAGATCCTGCGCTACATGGACATCGGCATGAACGAAGGCGCCAAGGTGCTGACGGGGGGCGGTGCGAACCAGTTCAACGGCGACATCTCCTCGGGCTATTACATCAAGCCGACGGTGTTCGAGGGCCACAACAAGATGCGGATCTTCCAGGAAGAGATCTTTGGCCCCGTCGTCTCGGTGACCACGTTCAAGACCCCGGACGAGGCCATCGAGATCGCCAATGACACCGTCTTCGGCCTTGGCGCCGGGGTGTGGTCGCGAGATGCCAACACCGCCTATCGCGCCGGCCGCGCGATCGAGGCCGGGCGGGTCTGGACCAACTGCTATCACCTCTATCCGGCCGGCGCGGCCTTTGGCGGCTACAAGCAGTCGGGCATCGGGCGCGAGACGCACAAGATGATGCTGGACCACTATCAGGAAACCAAGAACCTGCTGGTCAGCTACAACCCGAAGAAGCTGGGCTTCTTCTGATCCTCCAAGGGTCCGGGCCTGTTGCGCCCGGACCCTTGGCCACCCCGGTGCGCCGCCCCTCTCTGACCGCGCCGGGGCGGCCCCTTTTGCCCGATTCCCCGGCTTTTTCGCCGCGCTTCCCGCTCTGGGCGGCTATGTCGCAGGTTCCCGCTTCCCTCTCGGCGCGCGCCCGCCTATGACACCAGAAGTGAATTCCGGGGGATTGCATGGCGCATATCATCGTCGTGGGGAATGAAAAGGGCGGCTCCGGCAAGTCCACCACCTGCATGCATGTGGCAACCGCGCTGGCGCGGTCGGGCTTTCGCGTCGGCGCGCTGGATCTGGACCTGCGCCAGCGCACCTTCGGGCGCTATGTGGAAAACCGCATCGCCTTTGCTCAGAAATCCGGCCTTGCGCTGCCCACCCCCGACATGCGCGATCTGCCCGAGGTCGAGGCAGGCCAGCTGCAACCGGGCGAGAATGCCTATGACCACCGCCTGTCGGCCGCCGTCTCGGCGCTGGACGCGGGCAGCGACTTCATCGTCATCGACTGCCCTGGCAGCCACACCCGGCTGAGCCAGCTGGCCCATTCGCTGGCCGATACGCTGATCACCCCGATGAACGACAGCTTCATCGACTTTGACCTGCTGGCCCGGATCGACCCCGAGACGAACAAGATCCTTGGCCCGTCGATCTATTCCGAAATGGTCTGGCAGGCCCGCCAGCTGCGCGCGCAGGCAGGGCTGAAGCCCATCGACTGGATCGTGCTGCGCAACCGTCTGGGCGCCCAGCAGATGCACAACAAGAAAAAGGTCGGCAAGGCGCTGGAAGACCTGTCGCGCCGCATCGGCTTTCGCGTCATTCCCGGCTTTTCCGAACGCGTCATCTTTCGCGAGCTGTTCCCGCGCGGGCTGACGCTGCTGGACCTGAAGGATGTCGGGGTCGACAACCTCAACATCTCGAACGTCGCCGCCCGGCAGGAATTGCGCGACCTGATGCGCGCGGTGAACCTGCCGGGGGTCGACGTCGCGTTCTGAACCGCGGGGGCGCATGGCCCCCACGGCACGCCTGACCTAGATCAGGATCAGATCGGCCCCGGTATAGCCCGAGTTCAGGATCTGGAAATCCGCCACATCGAACGTGCCAGTCAGATCGACGCGGAAGTCATAGCCTGCCGTTCCGTCCAGCCCCAGGAAGATGGACGTCACGCCCCCCGAACTCTGGATCTGGGCCTGACCCGCGACGATCCCGGTCCCGTCGCCGGATGTCAGGCTGTTGACCCCGACCCCGCTCAGGCGCAGGAAATCGCCAACCTCGGCATCGGCGATCAGGTCCACGCCGGCGTCCGACATGCTGAACCAGAACTGGTCAGCCCCCGCCCCGCCAAAGAGCACATCGTCACCGGCACCCCCGTTCAGGATGTCGGCCCCGGCGGCGCCGCGCAGCGTGTCGTTGCCGCCATGGCCGAACATGTTGTCGGACCGGGCCGATCCGGTCAGGTCGAACTGTTCGACGGCGTAATAGTCCAGGCTGAACGCCCCGTCCGCGCTGCGCAGCGAATACCAGCCGTTCGAGACATAGACCGACCTGACCCCCATCTCTGCCATCGCAGCACTGCCGATCAGCGTATCGGTCCCGGCACCGCCATCGACCGAATGGTGCAGCCCCTGACCCAGATTGACCAGATCGTTGCCTGCCCCTGTCGACAGCACATGGTTGCCGGTCGAGGCCGACAGGTCGATCACGTCATCGCCTTCCCCGGTGCTCAGCTGCACGTTCTCGATGCTGGTCAGGTTGCTGCCGTTGTTCGACAGCACCCCTGCCCCACTGGCGTCCAGCGTCAGATGGTGCACCAGCGTGGAGGCGGACAGGTTCATCACCCAGGTATCGTCGCCGTAGCCGCCCGAGATGCGGTCAGCCCCGCCCGTGCCGCCATTGAGCACGTCATTGCCGCCTCCCCCGATCAGCGTGTCCGCCAGCGCGCCGCCATCCAGCAGATCACCCGCCAGGCCGCCCTTCACGTTGAACCGCTCGATCGCGTAGTGATCGGTTGCCATCGTGCCATCGGTATCGCCATAGCGATACCAGCCGTTCGACGTGTACCAGTTGGACACCCGCGAGGTTGCCGAGGAATAGTCCAGCACCAGAATATCGGTGCCGGCCCCGCCATTGACCACGTCAAAGCCCAGACCCAGGGCAATCTTGTCCCTGCCGTCGCCCGCATTCACCGTATCGTCCAGCGCATAGCCTGCGGTGCTGATGTCATCGTTGCCGATCCCCAGAGACAGGTTCACAGCCTCGATCCGGCGCACCGAAAAGCCGGCAGCCACCATCTGCGCGGTGGACTGGCTGGCAGCGGCATTGAGCACCATATCGCCGGACAAGGCGGTCAGGTCCGCCTCCCACCGGTCATTGCCGGCGCCTCCGTCGATCATGGCCGTTCCCGCACCACTGTTCAGCACATCGTCCCCGATGCCGCCGCGCAGGGTATCGCGCAGGGCACCCCCGGTCAGCACATCGTCATTGTTGCCACCGTTGACGCTGAACTGCTCTACCGCATAGTGATCGACATAGTGCACATCGTTGCCGACCGCATAGCGATACCAGCCGTTCGAGGTATAGCGGTTCGTCACCGCCTCGGTCTGCGCGGAATAGTCGAGGATCAGCAGATCGGTCCCGTCGCCTGCATTGAAGGTGTCATGCCCGGTCCCAAGATTGACCGTGTCATCTCCGGCAGCGCCCGTCACCCAGTCATCCAGCGCGAACCCCTGCGTGCTGATGCTGTCGTCCCCCGCGCCCAGCGTCAGCCCGACCCGCTCGATATTGCGCAGATCGAAAGACCGTGCCGTCATCTGCGAATTCGCCTGACTGTCGGCCGCGTCAAAGATCGCCGCAACGCTCAGCGCGCCAAGGTTCGCCTCCCACAGATCGTTGCCTTCGCCACCGTCGATGGTGGCCCGGCCCTCGCCGCTGTTCAGCGTATCGTCGCCCAGACCGCCGCGCAGCGTGTCCTTGTCGCTGCCGCCGCCCAGCCAGTCGTTGCCAGCCCCGCCGGTCAGGTCGAACCGCTCGATCCCATAGTAATCGACGCGGTCCCCGGCCTTGTCGGAATAGCGATACCAGCCGTTCGCGGTATAGCGATGGATGATATTGTCGCTGATCGCCCCCCAGTTCATCACCAGCGTATCGGTTCCGGCGCCCCCGTCGACCGTATCCTTGCCGCGACCGGTCGAGATGACATCATTGCCGTCGTTGCCGTAGATGCTGTCGTTATAGGCCTCGGCATGGGCGGTCAGCCTGTCGTTGCCCTTGCCGGACAGGGCGTGGATCGCTTCGATCCCCAGAATGCTGGCAACGCTTGCGGTGTCGGTGTTCAGATCGATGGTGAGGCCCGTGGTCAGCGCGCCGAAATTCGCTTGCCAGGTATCAATGCCGTCGCCGCCCTGAATCGTGTCATTGCCGCCAGCACCGTTCAGCCAGTCGTTTCCGCCATTTCCGATCAGCTTGTCATTGCCATCGGCACCCCAAAGCGAATCGCCCGCGCTGCCGCCGGTCAGCCAGAACTGCTCGACCCCGTAGAAATCGACCGAGCGCGAGCCGTCGGCATCGGCCAGCTTGTGCCAGCCGTTGGCGGTATAGACCTGGGTGATCCGGCTGGTCGCCGCCGAGAAATCGGCGTCCAGGCGGTCGAAACCGGCGCCGCCATTATAGCTGGAGACGCCCGACTTGACGCGGAACACGTCATCTCCGGCCCCTGCGTCAAAGCTGTGGTTCCCGGTCACGCTGCGCACGTTCAGCAGGTCGGCCCCCGACCCCGATGCCAGCGTCACCTCCTCGATCCGCCGCACCTGCGCGCCGGTGGCGGCAACCGTCACCCAGTCGGTCGGCAACAGCGAGATCTTCACATCGACGTTCAGCCCGCTGTAGTCGGCGATCCAGCGATCCTTGCCGATCCCGCCGTCAATGCTGTCAGCCCCCAGCCCGCTGGTGATTCGGTCATTCCCCGCCCCGCCCGACAGGCTGTCATTCAGCCCGGCGCCGTTCAGAACGTCATCGCCCGCACCGAACCACAGCTCGTAGCGTTCAAAGCCGTAATGGTCGATCCGGTTGAAGAAATCATCGGTATAGGTATACCAACCATTTGCCACATAACGATAATCAATGTTGGACGAAAGCGTCCTGTAGTCCACTCGCAAGGTATCGGTTCCACCTTCGCCGTTCACCGAATATTGGCCGGTCGGTGTCACGGTGACCAGATCATCGCCCGATCCGGTAGGCAGACCAGTGAGTGCCATTGTCTTCCTCCATGGACAAATTCCAGAAGAAAGATGTATCCGCGCCAGCCCGGAAACCTTGATCTGCCGCAAACGACAGCTTGCGCGCAAAACAAAACCCCCGGCCGATGGCCGGGGGTCTTTTCTGTCGGGCTGCGCCTATCAGGCCAGGGTGCGTTCCACCGTCTCACGCTCGAAGATCTCGATGACATCGCCGGGGCGGATGTCTTCGTAGCGTTCAAAGGCCATGCCGCATTCCTGACCGGACTGCACTTCCTTGACCTCGTCCTTGAAGCGCTTGAGCGTCTTGAGCGTGCCTTCGTGGATGACCACGTTGTCGCGCAGCAGGCGCACGCCGGCCGAGCGCCGGGCCACGCCTTCGGTGACAAGACAGCCCGCCACGTTGCCGGCGCCAGTGATACGGAAGACTTCCTTGATCTGCGCATAGCCGATGAAGTGCTCGCGCACTTCGTCCTTGAGCAGGCCCGAGGCGGCCTTCTTGATATCGTCGATCAGGTCATAGATGATCGAATAATACCGGATCTCGACGCCCTTTTGCTGGGCCGAATTGCGGGCCGTCGCATTGGCACGGACGTTGAAGCCGATGATCGGCGCGCGGCTGGCCTCGGCCAGGCCCACGTCCGAATCGGTGATCGCGCCGACGCCATAGTGCAGCACGCGCACGCGGACCTCGTCGTTGCCGACCTTTTCCAGCGCCTGAACGATCGCCTCGGCAGAGCCCTGCACGTCGGCTTTCACCAGAACCGGCAGCTCGGCCACGTCCTGATCGGCCTTGGCCTTGGCCATCAGCTGTTCCAGCGTGGTCGCGGCCCCGGCGGCGGCGCGTTTGTCCTTGGCGGCCTGTTCGCGGTAATCCGCGATCTCGCGCGCCTGCGCTTCGGTATCGACCACGTTCAGAACGTCACCGGCTTCGGGCGTGCCATTGAGACCCAGCACCTCGACCGGAACCGAAGGCCCGGCTTCGCTGATGGTGTCGCCCTTGTCGCTGATCAGCGCGCGGACCTTGCCCCACTTCTCGCCGACGACGAAGATGTCGCCGCGCTTGAGCGTGCCGTTCTGCACGAGAACGGTGGCAACCGGGCCACGGCCCACGTCCAGCTTGGCCTCGATCACGGCGCCCATGGCGGCACGGTTCGGGTTGGCCTTCAGCTCCAGGATCTCAGCCTGCAGCGAGATCGCCTCGAGCAGGTTGTCGAGCCCCTTGCCAGTCAGCGCCGAAACCTCGACGTCCTGCACGTCACCCGACATTTCCTCGACGACGACTTCATGCTGAAGCAGTTCGGTCCGCACCCGCTGCGGGTTGGCCGACGGCTTGTCGCATTTGTTGATCGCGACGATCATCGGAACCTTGGCGGCCTTGGCGTGGTTGATCGCCTCGATGGTCTGCGGCATGACCGAATCGTCGGCCGCCACCACCAGAACCACGATATCCGTCACCTGCGCGCCACGGGCCCGCATCGAGGTAAAGGCCGCGTGGCCAGGCGTATCGAGGAAGGTCACCAGCGAGCCGTTCGGCGTCGTCACCTGATAGGCGCCGATATGCTGGGTGATCCCGCCAGCCTCGCCCGAGACGACATTCGCCTTGCGGATCGCATCCAGCAGCGAGGTCTTGCCGTGGTCGACGTGGCCCATGATGGTCACGACCGGCGGGCGGCCGACCAGATCCTCGGCCTTGTCCTCGACAGTGTCGATGACCTGCTCGACGTCGGCATCCGAGACGCGCACGGCGCGGTGGCCGAATTCCTCGATCACCAGTTCGGCCGTGTCGGCGTCGATGGCCTGGTTCATGCTGACCATCATGCCCATCTTCATCAGGCTCTTGACGACATCGGCGGCACGTTCGGCCATCCGGTTCGCCAGTTCCTGCACCACGATGGTTTCGGGCAACTGCACGTCACGCGATTGCTTTTCAGCCTTCTGGCCAAAGCCCATCGCCTTCTGGCGGGCCTTTTCCTGCTTGCGCTTCATGGCCGCAAGGCTGCGCTGACGGCCGCCTTCGCCACCGTCCAGCGCGGCGGTCAGGGTCAGCTTGCCAGCCCGGCGGCTTTCGTCGGCGCCTTTGGCACGGGCGGCGCGCTCGCGGTCTTCCCGCTCGCGTTCACGGTCGGTCTTGCGCGGGCTGGGGCCGGGACGCGAGCTGCCACGATCCTCGGGGGGCGGGCCAGGCTGCACGGCCGGCGCCGAAGACGCCGCAGCCGCAGCCACCTTGGCAGGCGCATTGGCCGCGCGACGGGCGATTTCCGCCTCGCGCTTGGCCTTGGCCTCTTCCTCGGCTTTCAGGCGCTCTTCTTCCTCGGCCTTGCGGCGCGCGGCTTCGGCCAGCTCGCGCTCTTCACGCTCGCGGGCTTCCAGTTCATCGCGCTTGCGCTGACGCTCTTCCTCGCGGGCCTTTTCATCGGCGGCGCGCTGCGCAGCCTCATCGGCTTCGCGGGCCTTGGCGGCGCGAAGGGCGGCCAGACGCCGCTCCATTTCAGCGTCCGAGATCCCGGCCGGGCGGCGCGACGGGTCGCCAAGCGGCTGCGAGCCACCAGAAGCCCCGGCTGCACCCGGCTTCTGCGGCACCACCACGCGCTTGCGCTTGACCTCCACGGCGACATTCTTCGTGCGGCCGTGGCTGAAGCTTTGCTTCACCTGGCCCGGGCCACGCGCCCCGCCACCCAGACCAAGGGGTTTCTTGCCGTCAGTATCGCTCATGCCGTTTTCGTATCCTTCCCGGCAGTCCTGCCGCCGAACTGCTTGCCCGATGCCTGCGCCACCTTGCGCAGGCCAGCAAGCCTTGCCGCTTCCTCTACAACACGTCTTTCGAGTCCGCCAGCCGCAAGCGCGCCGTGTATCGCACGTTCGCGGCCGAAAGCCAAACCCAATTCCTGCGCACTCAGGCAGCCGATCAGGCTGTCCGGGCCGCGCGGCGGGCGCAATCGCCCGCGTTCGCGTTCCGATCCGTCAAAGGCCTGGATCAGAACCTCGGCCTGGTCCTTTTCAAGCCAGTCCTTGACCTTTTCCAGACCGGCGACCGCCTGCCCTGCCTTGCGCGCCATGGCGATCAGATCGACCACCCGGCGCGCCAGCCCGGCATCGACCAGCGCCACCAGATCCGGCGCGATGGTCAGCTGCGTGCGAGCGGCGCGCGAGAACAGGTTCTTTGCCACCGCCTTGTCCAGCGCCGCCTTGTCGGCGGCGACATAGAACCCGCGACCGGGCAGCTTGCCCAGCAGGTCAGGCACAACCTGACCGTCGGGTCCGGCGACAAAGCGGATCAGCCCGCCTTTCGGCTGGCTTTCCCCGGTCGCAATGCACTTGCGTTCCGGATCCGTACCGTCCTTGTCCCTGCCACCTCGCGTCACGGGTTACACCGAGGCCCTGTTCAGGCCTCGTCCTCCTCGGTTTCCTCGGCCTCTTCGGCTTCGGCTTCCAGTTCGGTCGGGTCGACCCAGCCCAGCATGACACGGGCGGTCATGATCAGGGTCTGCGCCTCTTCCAGCGACATGTCGAAGGATTCAAGGATCCCCTCGTCCTTCTTGCGCTGGCCGTTCTCGGTGGTCCATCCGCCAGCCAGCTCCCAATCGGCGCAGGTGGCGAAATCTTCCAGGGTCTTGATACCCTCTTTGCCAAGGGCCTCCAGCATCTGGGGAGTGAGGCCGTCAAATTCAATGAGGCTTTCCTCGACACCCATCTTGCGGGCGGCTTCCAGCGCCTTGCGGGCCTGCTCTTCCAGATAGTCGCGGGCGCGGGCCTGCAGTTCCTCGGCGGTCGATTCGTCGAAGCCGTCGATCGACAGCAGCTCGTCCTGCTCGACGTAGGCGACTTCCTCGAGGTTGGTGAACCCTTCGGCCACCAGCAGCTGCGCCATCATCTCGTCGACGTCCAGCGTGTCCATGAACAGTTTGGTGCGTTCGGCGAACTCGGCCTGACGACGGGCCGATTCGTCGGCCTCGGTCAGGATGTCGATATCCAGGTTGGTCAGCTGGCTGGCCAGACGCACGTTCTGACCGCGCCGGCCGATGGCCAGCGACAGCTGTTCATCCGGAACCACGACCTCGATCTTGCTGGCATCCTCGTCAAAGACGACCTTGGACACCTCGGCCGGTTGCAGCGCGTTCACAAGGAACGTGGCCACATCCTGGTTCCACGGGATGATGTCGATCTTTTCGCCCTGCAGCTCGTTCACCACGGCCTGCACACGGCTGCCGCGCATACCGACGCAGGCGCCGACCGGGTCGATCGAATTGTCATAGCTGATGACGGCGATCTTGGCGCGCGATCCCGGATCGCGGGCGCAGGCCTTGATCTCGATGATGCCATCGTAGATTTCCGGCACTTCCATCTTGAACAGTGCCATCATGAATTCCGGCGCGGTGCGCGACAGGAAGACCTGCGGGCCGCGCGCCTCGCGGCGCACATCTTTCACATAGGCGCGGATGCGGTCGCCGATGCGATAGGATTCGCGGCCGATCTTGTCGTTGCGGCGCAGGATGCCTTCGCCCCGGCCGATGTCGACAATGATGTTGCCGTATTCTTCGCGCTTGACGGTGCCATTGATGATGGTGCCGACGCGGTCCTTGAATTCTTCGTACTGGCGGTCACGCTCGGCCTCGCGGACCTTTTGCAAGATCACCTGCTTGGCCGATTGCGCGGCGATGCGGCCCAGATCGACCGGCGGCACCTCGTCGACGATCTCGTCGCCGATCTGCGGGTCGCGCAGGTAGCTTTTCGCCTGCTTGACAGTCAGCTGCGCATGGTGGTTTTCCACCGCGTCATCTTCAACCACGGTGCGCACACGGGCAAAGGTGGCCCGGCCCGTCTTGCGGTCAATCGAGACGCGGATGTCCATTTCGGCGCCATAGCGCGACTTGGCAGCACGGGCGAGGCTGTCTTCCATCGCCTGGATCACCAGGTCCGGGTCGATCATCTTCTCGCGCGCCACCGCCTCGGCGGTTTGCAGAAGTTCGAGCTGGTTGGCAGAGGTAATGGCCATTGCGGGCTCCTGTCAGTGCCTGGTGGGCGCGGTGTCGTCTTCGTCCGCGTCGTCGGTGTCTTCTTCGGTCTCGATCCCGTCGAGCCCGTCTTCGTCGATGTCGGCGCCGTCAAAGGCCCCCGATTCCTTGCGCTGGCGCAGCATTTCCGCGATCAGCTCGTCGGTCAGCAGCAGCTTGGCATCGGACAGCCAGTCGAACTTGAGCCCGATGGTCACATCCTCGCCGCCTTCTTCCAGCGTGATCAGCACCTCGTCGCCTTCGGTGCCGGCCAGGATCCCCTTGAAGCGGCGCCGGCCGTCGATCAGCTCGGTCGTCTCGATGCGGGCCTCATAGCCTTCCCACATGTCGAAGTCCTTGAGCCGGGTCAGCGGACGGTCGATGCCGGGGCTCGACACCTCGAGCGTATAATTGTCCTCGATGGGATCCTCGACATCCAGCACGGCAGAGACGGCGGTGGAAATCCTGGCGCAGTCATCGACGTTGATCCCGCCATCCGGCCGGTCGGCCATGATTTGCAGGATCCGCGTCTTGCCGCCCATCAGGCGGATGCGCACCAGTTCATAGCCCAGACCCTCGATGGTGGGCTGGATGATGGACGCAAGGCGCCGGTCGATGGCGGTCTTGGCGATAAGGTCAGAAGTGAGGTCGGACATGGGGAACCCCAGAAACGAAAAACGGGCCGTAAGCGGCCCGTGCGATCTTCCGGTGGGCCGCCGGTTTGGACCCGGTAGCGCCGCTGTTGAGGAGCATATAGCGGGGACCTGGCAAAATAGCAAGTGGGCGCTGGCGGCAAGCGTCGCAGCGGGGGTTTCACACCCCCGCACCCCCGTGGGATATTTATGGACAGATGAAGGGGGCGCCGTTTTTTTCAGGCAGTCAGCCCGCTTGCAGGGCGGCGCCATCGTGCCCGGAGATCGGGGCCGAGATGATGGCGCCTTCCGGCTGGTCGGCGGTAAAGCGCACTTCGGTGAACTGTTCGGTCCGGCCCATGCGGGGGGATTCGGTGAGGATGCGGTGGGTCTGGCCGATCTGGGCGCTCAGGTGGCGGGTCAGCGCCGTCTCGCCCACTGCCCGCAGGGCGGCCGCGCGCTCGCGGATCAGGGGGCCGGCAAGTTGCGGCATCCGGGCCGCCGGGGTGCCCTTGCGGGGGCTGAAGGGGAAGACATGCAGGAAGGTCAGGCCGCAATCCTGGACCAGCGCGAGCGAATTGTCGAAATGTGTCTCGGTCTCGGTCGGGAAGCCGGCAATGATGTCGGCACCAAAGACGATGTCGGGGCGCAGGGACCGGGCCTCATTGCAAAAGCGGATGGCATCGTCGCGGTTGTGGCGGCGCTTCATCCGCTTGAGGATCAGGTTGTCGCCATGCTGCAGGCTCAGGTGCAGATGCGGCATCAGGCGCGGCTCGGTGGCGATGGCGCGCATGAGGTTTTCATCCGCCTCGATACTGTCGATGGAACTGATGCGCAGGCGTGGCAGACCAGGGACCAGCCGCAGGATGCGCATCACCAGATCGCCCAGACGCGGCTCGCCCGGCAGATCGGCGCCCCAACTGGTCAGATCGACGCCGGTCAGCACGACTTCCAGAAAACCCTTGTCCACCAGACGCTTGATCTGGTCCACGACCACCCCCGCAGGGACCGAGCGCGAATTGCCCCGCCCGAACGGGATGATGCAGAAGGTGCAGCGGTGATCGCAGCCGTTCTGCACCTGGACATAGGCACGGTGGCGCCCGAAGCCGTCGATCAGGTGACCGGCAGTTTCGCGCACCGACATGATGTCATCGACCTGCACCCGTTCGGTCGTGCCGATCAGGTCGGGCACCATGGCGTTCCAGGTGGCGAGCAGCATCTTTTCGGTGTTGCCGATCACGCGCGTGACCTCGGGCATGGCGGCGAAGGTTTCGGGTTCGGTCTGGGCGGCACAGCCGGTGACGATGATCGGCGCGTCCGGGTTTTCGCGCCGGATGCGGCGGATTTCCTGGCGGGCCTTGCGCACGGCCTCGGCGGTCACGGCGCAGGTGTTGACCACATGGGCGCCGTGAACGCCCGCCTGTTCGGCCAGTTCCTTCATTGCCTCGGATTCATAGGCGTTCAGGCGGCAGCCAAGGGTGTGGAACACCGGCGCGCTCATGCCAGCTCGCCCCGGAACACCAGCGCGGTGGGGCCGGTCATCCAGACGCCATCGTCGCGCCAGTCGATTTCCAGCGTGCCGCCATCGACATCGACCGTCACCCGCCGCCCGGTCAGGCCGCGCAGATGCGCCGCAACGGCCGTCGCGCAGGTGCCGGATCCGCAGGCCAGCGTGATGCCCGTGCCGCGTTCCCACACCCGCATCCGCAGCCGATCAGGGCCGCTGACCGAGGCGAATTCCACATTGGTCGCCTGCGGAAACAGCGGATGATGTTCGATCGCGGCACCTTCGCGCGCCACATCGACCGAATCGGCATCCGGCACGAAGAACACGCAATGCGGGTTGCCCATGCCGACAGCGACCGGATCGCCGGGGATGGGGGGGTGCAGCGGGTCGGTGCCGGGGGCCAGCGGGATCTGTGCCGCCTCGAGCAGCGGGGGGCCCATGTTGACAGCTGTCAACGTGCCGTCCACGTCAACCGCCTGCAGCACTCCGCGATCCGTGCGGATGGTCACGGCGGATTTGCCGGTTTCATCCAGCAGCAGCCGCCCGACACAGCGGGTGGCATTGCCGCACGCGCCCGCAATGCTGCCATCGGCGTTCCAGAACACCAGCCGGGCATCGGCGCCATCATCGGGCAGAATCTCGGCCAGCTGATCGAATCCAACGCCCCGATGCCGGTCGCCCAGCCGCTGCGCAAGCGCAGCCGTCACCCGGCGCCCACCGGCGCGGCGATCAATCACCACAAAATCGTTACCCAGGCCGTGCATCTTGAGAAAGCCGACCGGGCCCAAGGTTTCTTGCGTATCCATGGCGGCGATATACGCCCGCCCCAAACTTTTCGCCAGTGCCCGTGCATTTTTCCGTTTCGGCCTCTTGACCCCCCCCGCCGCCCCCGTTAGGAGAGCCCGCAGAGAGTGGGCCCGTAGCTCAGTTGGTAGAGCAACTGACTTTTAATCAGTGGGTCACAGGTTCGAATCCTGTCGGGCTCACCACTTGAACAAAAGGCCCGGGCATTGCGCCCGGGCCTTTGTGTTTTCCACCCCGCGCCCATCGCCCTTCCGGCCAAAAAACCGCGTAACGTCAGGTCACTGGCCTGAGGCGCCGCAATCTGGGCAAAAGTTCTGGACAGGTGTTCAAATTCTGACGTTACTTCGCCCGCGGGAGTGGAGGCCCGGGCGGGAGGACATCGGAACATGGACGAGATCACGTTTGACTATGTGATCGTCGGCGGGGGTTCGGCAGGGTCGGTCCTGGCGGCCCGGCTCAGCGAAGATGGCGTCACCCGCGTCTGCCTGCTGGAGGCGGGCGGCTAGGGCGATCACATCCTGATCCGCGCCCCGGCAGGGGTCGTGGGCATGTTGCCCGGATATGGCAAAATCTCGAACTGGGCCTATCAGACGATCCCGCAGGCAGGGTTGAACGGGCGGCGGGGCTATCAGCCGCGCGGCAAGGCGCTTGGCGGATCAAGCGCGATCAATGCCATGCTGTATGTGCGCGGCCACAGGGCGGATTACGACGACTGGGTCCGCGAGGGCTGCACGGGCTGGGGCTGGGATGACTGCCTGCCCTATTTCCGAAAGGCCGAGAACAACGAGAACGGCGCCGACGCCTTTCACGGGGACAGCGGGCCGCTGCAGGTGTCCAACCAGAAATCGCCGCGCCCGATCAGCCGGGCCTTTGTGCAGGCGGCCAGCGAATGCCAGCACCGCGAGGTGGCCGATTTCAATACCGGCGACAATGAAGGGGTCGGCCTGTTTCAGGTGACCCAGTTCCATGACCCTGCCAGGAACGGCGAGCGGTGTTCGGCGGCGGCGGCCTATCTGTTGCCGGTGCGGGCCGGCCGGCCGAACCTGACCATCATCACCCGCGCCCATGCCACCCGCATCCTGACCGAGGGGCGGCGCGCCACCGGCGTTGCCTATCGCAAGGGCGGCGCCGATCACAAGGTCCGTGCCGCGCGCGAGGTGATCCTGTCGGGCGGTGCCTTCAACAGCCCGCAGTTGCTGATGCTGTCGGGGATCGGCCCGGCCGAGCAGATCCGGCGCCAAGGCATTGCGGTGGTCCACGACCTGCCCGGCGTTGGCCAGAACCTTCAGGATCATCTGGATTTCATCCTGTCCTATACATCCAGGGACACTGACACTTTCGGCATCGGCCTTGCAGGCGGGCTGAACCTGGTGCGGCACATCCTGCGCTGGCGCAAGGATGGCACCGGCATGATCGCCACGCCCTTTGCCGAAGGCTGCGCCTTTCTGAAGACCGATCTCTCGCTGGACCGGCCCGACATCCAGCTGCATTTCGTGATCTCGGTCGTCGATGATCATGCCCGGCGGCTGCACATGGGCCATGGCTTCAGCTGCCACGTCTGCAAGCTGCGCCCCGAAAGCCGGGGCGAGGTGGTCTTGCAAAGCCCCGATCCGATGGCCGCGCCGGGGATCGACCCGCGCTATCTGTCGGCGCCCGGCGATCTGGACACGACGATCCGGGGCGCGCGGATGACCCAGGCGATTCTCGAATCGCCCGCGATGGCCCGCTATCGCCACAAGCCGATGTATGGCGTGACCACCGACATGAGCGATGCCGACTGGGAACGCCATATCCGCGCCCGCGCCGATACGATCTATCACCCCGTCGGCACCTGCCGGATGGGCAAGGACAGGATGGCCGTGGTCGACCCGGCGCTGAAGGTGCATGGCATGGACGGTCTGCGGGTCGTCGATGCCTCGGTCATGCCGCGGCTGGTCAGCGGCAATACGAATGCCCCCACCATCATGATCGCCGAGCGCGCCGCCGACATGATCCGGGGAAGAAATCCTGCGGCCACCGCCGCAGCGCACGTCTGAAGAGAGGAAGCACGATGTTTGGCACCATGATGTCCATGCCGCTGACGATCACTTCGCTGATCGTTCACGCGGGAAAATACCACGGAGGCACCGAAGTGGTCTCGGTCGAGACCGACGGCACCGTCAGCCATTCGACCTGGGCCGACGTGGCGCGCAACGCCCGCCGGCTGGCCTCGGCGCTGGAAATGCGCGGTGTGGACCCTGGCGCGCGCTGCGGCACCCTTGCGTGGAACAACCGCCGGCATCTGGAAATCTATTTCGGCGTCGCCGGCAGCGGGCGCGTGACCCATACGCTGAACCCGCGCCTGACGCCCGAGCAGATGATCTACATCATCAGCCATGCCGAGGATCAGGTGCTGTTCTTCGACCGCACCTTCCTGCCCGCCATCGCCAAGCTGCGTCCGATGCTGAAAACCGTGCGTGACGTTGTGCTTATGGGCCCGCGCGATGCCGAAGCCGAGGCCGCCATCCAAGGGCTGCTGTTCTATGACGAGCTGCTGGAGATCGGCAGCGCCGACGAGCCCTGGCCCGATCTGGACGAAAACAGCCCCGCTGCGCTGTGCTATACCTCGGGCACCACGGGCAACCCCAAGGGGGTGCAATATACCCACCGCTCGACCGTGCTGCATTCCATCGCGGGCAATCAGCCGGATGGGCTTGCGATTTCCGCCCGCGACACGGTGATGCCGGTGGTGCCGATGTTCCACGTCAACGCCTGGGGCGTGCCCTATATTGCGGCGGCGACGGGGGCCAAGCTGGTGCTGCCGGGGCAGAACCTGGACGGCGAAAGCCTGGCCCGGCTGATCGACGCCGAACAGGTCACGCTGTCGCTGGGCGTGCCGACGATCTGGATGGGGCTGCTGGCCGGCCTTGCCAAGACCGGGTCCAAGGCCGCCTCGATGAAGCGCACGGTGGTGGGCGGCTCGGCGCTGCCGCCCTCGATGATCGTCGAGTTCCGCGACAAATACGGGGTCGAGCTGATCCACGCCTGGGGCATGACCGAAACCTCGCCGCTGGGCACGGTGAACAACCTCTTGCAAAAGCACACCGGCCTGCCCGCCGACCAGCGCGCCAAGCTGCGCGAATCGCAAGGCCGCCCGCCATGGGGGGTCGAGCTGCGCATCGTCGACGAAACCGGGCGCGAGCTGCCCTGTGACGGCACCACCCAGGGCGAGCTGCAAATCCGCGGCCACTGGATCCTGGAAAGCTATTACGGCCAGTCGAAATCGGCGCTGACGGTAGACGGCTGGTTCGACACGGGCGATGTGGCGACCATCGACCCCGATGGCTACATGGTGATCCGCGACAGGTCCAAGGACATCATCAAGTCCGGGGGCGAATGGATCTCGACCGTCGAGCTGGAAAACATCGCCATCGGCCATCCCAAGATCGCCAATGCCGCCGCGATTGCCGCGCGCCATCCGAAATGGGACGAACGCCCGGTGGTAATTGCCGTGCCCGCCCAGGGCGAGACCCCGACCGAGGCCGAGATCCTTGCCTCGTATGAGGGCAAGGTTGCCAAATGGCAGGTGCCGGACCGGGTGATCTTTGTCGATGCGCTGCCGCTGGGGGCGACGGGCAAGGTGGTCAAGGTCAAGCTGCGCGAGACCTATGGCGATGTGCTGATGGGGCAGGACGCCTGATGCTGCACCGGCCCCCTGTCCAGGCGCCCGATACCGGGATCGTCACCTTGCCGGGGGGCCGGGCATGACGCGGATCGACAAGATCTCGCAGTTGCACCGCAAGGCCGAGGAAAAATCGGCCAAACGCCTGCGCAAGAAGGAAGAGCTGGCCACGGCCGCCATCGGCGTGCTCAAGCAGCTGGGTTATGCGCGCACCAGCCTGCGCGACATTGCCAAAGCCTCGGGCCTGTCGGTCGGCACGCTGCACTATTACTTCGAGGACAAGGTCGATCTGATCGGCTTTTGCGTCCAGCGCTACAAGTCGGCCTTTCTGGACGAGATGGGCGCCATTTTGAACGGCCCGGCCGAAGGCGAGGTTCTGGCCCGCAACCTTGTGCGCGGGCTGGCGCATTCCATCCTTCGCAACGCCGAGACCCATCGCCTGTGGTATGATTTCCGGTCTCAGGCGATGTTTGACCCCGCCTTCCGCGAGGTGGTGGCCGATATCGAGGATGCCGTGATTGAGGTGGTCTCGCGCCTGCTGGACCGGCTGGGACAGACCGGGGCCGATGTGATGCCGGCCTATTTCCTGCTGGACGGCGCGTTTCGCTATTACCTGCAGCGCCATCTGGCTGGCGACAGCACGGCCGCCGCAACCTTCGAGCAGGCCATCGCGGATGTGCTGGTCCGGCTGGCCCCGACCTTGCCCCGGCAAGGCGCCTGTTCCTTGCAGGCGTCCTGACCGGGCCGCCAGGGATCAGCGGGCTGCGGCGGAAGTCAGGCGTCGCGGCAGGATCAGCCCGCCGCCAGCGCTGCGGCGATCCGGTCGGCGAGGCGGCGGGCGACCTCGTCCTTGCCCATCATCGGCCAGCTTTCCGCCCCGGCATCAGAGATGATGGTGACGGCGTTGGAACTGCCCCCCATGATCCCGGTATCGGGCCGCACGTCATTGGCAACGATCCAGTCACACCCCTTGCGCAGCCGCTTGGCGGTGGCATGTTCGATGACCGTATCGGTCTCGGCCGCAAAGCCGACGACCAGACCTGGGCGCGCGCTGGCATGTTTCGAAACGGTGGCCAGAATGTCGGGGTTTTCCGCGAATTCCAGCGCCGGGGCACGGCCCGAGCCATCCTTTTTCATCTTGGACCCGGCGGCATTGGCCACGCGCCAGTCGGCGACGGCGGCCGCCATCACGGCCGCATCCACCGGCAGGGCGGCCTGCACGGCCTCCAGCATCTGGCGGGCGGTTTCCACCCGGACCACCTGAACGCCCTGCGGCGGCGGCACGCTGGCCGGGCCGGTCACGAACACCACCTGCGCCCCCAGATCGCGCAGCGCCGCCGCCAGCGCCGTGCCCTGCGCGCCCGAGGATCGGTTGGCAATATAGCGCACCGGATCAATCGGTTCGTGGGTCGGGCCCGAGGTCACCAGAATGCGCCGCCCGGCCAGCGGGCCATCCGCCAGTTCGGTTTCCATGGCGGCCAGAATATCGGCAGGCTCGACCATCCGCCCCGGCCCGAATTCGCCGCAGGCCATCGGCCCGGCAATCGGCCCGATCACCCGCACGCCATCGGCCAGCAGCGTGGCCAGGTTGCGCTGCGTTGCCGGATGTTCCCACATCCGCACGTTCATGGCGGGCGCGATCATCACCGGCTTGTCCGTCGCCATCAGCAGCGTCGAGGCCAGATCGTCAGCATGGCCCCCCGCCATCTTGGCCATCAGATCGGCGGTCGCCGGCACCACCACCACCAGATCGGCCGCGCGCGACAGCTGGATATGGCCCATCTCGGCCTCTTCGGTCAGGTCGAACAGATCGAGGTGCACCTTGTGCCCGGCCAGCGCCCCCACGGTCAGGGGCGTCACGAACTGCGCCCCCGCCCGCGTCAGCACCGGCACGACCGAGGCGCCCCGTTCCCTCAGCTTGCGGATCAGATCCACCGCCTTGAACGCGGCAATGCCGCCCCCGATGATCAGAAGGATGCGCTTGCCTGCGATCATGCCGCTCTCTCCCTGCCAGCCCGGCCCCTGCTTAGCACCCTTTCGCCTTTAACGGGAATGCCTGGCTGCACTGCAGCGCAAGAAACTCAGGGCAGCAACCGCTCGGCCGCCTGGGTCAGATCCATCTGGTGATCGAAATGGCCGGTGGACAGGAACTCCAGCACCTCAGCGATCACCAGCGGGGAATTCATCAGGAAGGTGTGCGTGACCGGCAGGACGATATGATCCGCCATCCCCGCCACTCGCGTGCTTTCGACCGAGACCTTGCCATCGTCCGGCCCGGTGATCATCGCCGAGGAAATCGGGTTCAACGAGCGATCCCCCGCAATCACCCCCAGCGGAAAATCGGCCGGCGGCAAGCCCTTGGGCACTGACCGGCCATCGGTCCCCAGTTCAAGCCCCGCAGGGCCATTGACCCATTCAAAGGCGCCAAGGCTGCCCAGCTTGTCGACCAGCTCTGACCCCTTGTTCGGCGGCGCCAGCATGACGACCCGGCCCAGATGCGCCAGCCGGTGATGCGCCAGCCAGTCGCGCACCAGAATGCCGCCCATGGAATGGGTGACGAAATGCACCGTCTGCTCTGGCCCGCATTCGGCGACGGCCGGGCCGACATGCGCCTCGGCCAGGGCATGCACGGTGCCTTCGGTCGAAGGATAGCCCTGATTGACCACGCGGTAGCCCTTGGAGTCCAGCGCGGCCTGCATGACCAGCAATGATGCCTCGGTCCGTGCAAGCCCATGCAGCAGCACCACGCAATCGGCACGGGCCGTCAAGGGGATCAGCGCAAGGACAAGGGGCAGGACCAGTTTCATGGCCCAAGGGTGGGGCGGCGCAAGGATGGCTGCAAGAGGGCGCTGGACTTTCCCAGGGGTTCGCGGGCAGAAATCCGCCATGAAACCCCGCTCGCCCCGCCTTGCCGCCCGCGCGCTGATCCTGCATGACAACCGGCTGCTGCTGGTCAACGCCTGGCCTGGCGGCATCTCCGATCTGTGGTGCGCACCTGGCGGCGGCGTCCATGCCGGCGCCTCGCTGCCCGACAACCTGCGGCGCGAGATCCACGAGGAATGCGGCTTCGACATCAGTGTCGGCCCGCCTTGCCTGGTGAACGAATTCCACGACCCGGACAGCGGCTTTCATCAAGTCGACATCTATTTCCGCTGCACGCCGGTTTCGGGGCTGATCCCGCCAGACTGGCGCGACCCCGAGGGCATCGTTACCGAACGCCGCTTCGTGACACGCGAGGAACTCGCAACGCTGCGACACAAACCGGACAGCCTTGGCCCCGTCGCCTGGGGCGAGGGGCTGTTCTACGATCCGCTGGAAGTGATCGTGCGCTGAGGAGTGAGCCCAGCTAACCAAAGGCCGCGCCGGATGGATACCGAAGGATTTGGGTATTTGCAGCAAGGTGAAAGGACAAGCGAGGTGAAAGGACAAGCGCGGCGCCCTGCTCATTCATCTGTCCGAAAAATATCCCCGCCGGAGGCTCCCGCAGGCACCACCAGCACAGCGCCGGACAAGCGCGCCGCCCAGGCCACATTCCGCGGCAGCGCCGCCGAGCGGGGGCTCGATGCCCCCCGAGGCGGCCCCTACAGCAGTTCCACCAGCACAACCCCGGCGCCAAGACCTGCAAGGGCCAGACCTGCCCCCAGAAGCACCCACCAGACCGGATGCGTGGCGCGGGCGGGCGGGCGGGCTGGGCCGGACTGGCGGATCAACGCAGCCTCGACCATGGCGGGCAGGCGGGGGCCAAAACGGGCGACAACCCGCGCCGCGCGGCCCAGATCGCGGGCCAGCGCCATCGGCCCGACATTGCGGGTGATATAGGCCTCGACCACCGGCCGCGCGACCTTCCAGATGTTGATATGGGGATCGAGCGTGCGCGCGACGCCTTCGACCACCACCATCGTGCGTTGCAGCAAGATCAGCTCGGTCCGCGTCTGCATTCCGAACCGCTCTGTCACCTCGAACAGATAGGCCAGGAGCCGCGCCATCGAAATGCCGGTCGCATCCATGCCAAAGATCGGCTCGCCCACCACCCGCAGCGCGCGGGCGAATTCGTCGATGTCGCGGTCTGCGGGCACATAGCCGGCCTCGAAATGCACCTCGGCCACGCGGCGGTAATCGCGGCGGATGAAGCCGATCAGGATCTCGGCATAGACCCGGCGGGTGTATTCATCCAGCCGCCCCATGATGCCGAAATCATAGAACACCAGATCGCCGCTTGCCGCGACCTTGAGGTTGCCCTGGTGCATGTCGGCATGAAAGAACCCGTCGCGCAGCGCATGGGACAGGAACAGCGCCAGCACCCGCGACCCCAGCGCTACCCGGTCATGCCCCGCCGCATCCAGCGCCGGCAGGTCGGCAAGGCCGATCCCCTCGGCCCAGTCCAGCGTCATCACCTGACGCCCGGACAGGGACCAGTTCGGGCGCGGCACGGTCATGCCCGCGTCATCCGCCGTGTTCGCGGCGAATTCGGCGGCCGAAGCCGCCTCGAGCCGCAGGTCCAGCTCGCCATCCACCACGCCTTCGAAATGCGCCACCACATCCGAGGGGCGCAAACGGCGCGAGAAGGGCACGATGGCCTCGATCAGCCAGGCCGCAAGGTGAAAGGCGTCGATATCCTTGCGGAACGCCCGCTCGATGCCGGGGCGCAGCACCTTGACGGCAACCTCCTGCCCTGTCGCCGCCAGCCGCGCGCGGTGGACCTGGGCGATCGAGGCGGCGGCAACGGGTTCCGAAAATTCGGAGAAGGTCACATCCACGTCGATTTCCAGCTCGTCCGCGACGATCCGCTTGGCCGTGGCGGTGGCAAAGGGCGGCAGGCGGTCTTGCAGCATGGTCAGCTGCTGGGCCAGCTCTGCCCCCACGATGTCGGGCCGGGTCGAGAGGATCTGGCCGAACTTGACATAGGCCGGACCCAGCGCGGTGATCGCGCGGGTGGCGGGCGGCAAGGTCGGATCGCCCCTGAGCCCCAGCCACTTGAACGGCCAGCCCATCACCCGCGCGGCAAAGCGCAGGCGGGGCGGTGCGTCCATGGCCTCGAGCACAACACCGATGGCGCCGGTGCGTTCCATGGTCGCCAGCGTGCGGATCAGCCGCCACAGGTTATGCGGGCCGCGCATCGGTTACAGCTTCCAGCCGGAATGCAGGGCGGCAATGCCCATGGTCAGGTTGCGGTATTTCACCTGACCAAAGTCAGCCGCGCGGATCATGCCGGCAAAGGTTTCCTGATCGGGGAACTGACGGATCGATTCCACCAGATACTGATAGCTGTCGCGATCGCCCGTCACCACCTGCCCCATCGTCGGGATGACATTGAAGGAATAGAGGTCATAGGCCTTTTGCATCAGATCGTTCGGGATCTGGCTGAATTCCAGCACCATGATCCGCCCGCCAGGCCGCAGGACGCGATAGGCCTCGCGCAGCGCCTCGTCGATGCGCACGACGTTCCGGATGCCGAAGCTGATCGTGTAGACGTCAAAGCTGTTGTCGGCAAAGGGCAGCGCCATCGCATCGCCCACCACCCAGTCCAGCCGATCTGCCATGGCGCCGGCCTCGGCGCGCTGGCGCCCCTCGACCAGCATGGATTCGGTCATGTCGCACACCACCGCCGACGATCCCGGCGCACGGCCAAGGAAGCGAAAGGCCACATCGCCCGTGCCGCCCGCCACATCCAGCAGGCGCTGGCCAGGGCGCGGGGCCAGCCAGTCCATCATCGCATCTTTCCAGATGCGATGGATGCCCATGCTCATCAGGTCGTTCATCACGTCGTATTTCGAGGCGACCGAGGTGAACACCCCATGCACCATGCCGGCCTTTTCCGATTCCGGCACGTCGCGAAACCCGAAATGCGTTGTCGCGTCCTTGTCGTCGGTCATGCCGCGCCCTCGCCCGAAAATTGCCACGAGGGGGATATAGCCGGGCAGGGTCGAAGGGGAAACCGGCAAATGGCCACAGGAACCGCCATGACATATGACGATCCGCTGATGATTGCCCTGCTGCTGCTTGGCGTTCCGGCGCTGCTGGTCAATCTGTCGGCCTGGCTGCTGGGCAGGTGGATCGCTCCGCCCTTGCAATGGCAGGGCCATGGACCGGCCACGCCTGCCGGGGCGCCGCCCGGGCACGGCACGGCCGAGACGCGACTGTCCGCATCGACTGGCTGGCGCGCGGTCGTGGCCGTGATGATTGCAGGCCTGGGGCTGGCACTGGTGCGGCTGAACGGTGGCGAGCTGCCATCCTGGCCGGCGCTGGCGGTTCTGGCGGTGCTGGGCTGGAATGCCCTTGCGCTCTGGCTGTGGCAGTTGCGGTTCGACTCGGTCGGTGTCTCGGTGCCGGTCCTGATCTTCTGGCGCCGCGCGCGGCTGTGGCGGCAGCTGGACAGCGTGGCCGACGACAACCCGCTGTTCGTGACGCTTCACTTTGCCGATGGCGCGGTGATGCGGGTGCCAAAGCATATTGCCGGCGGGGACAAGTTGCTGCACATGGCGGCCTACTGGATCACTCAGGATCAGGCACCCGCCCATGCCCGAATTGCCCGAGGTTGAAACCGTCCGCCGCGGCCTTGTGCCGCTGATGGAAGGGGCGACCATCGCCGCCGCCGACATCCGCCGCCCCGATCTGCGCTGGCCCTTGCCCGACCGCATGGCACAGCGGCTGACCGGCCAGCGGGTGGATGCGCTGCGGCGGCGGTCGAAATACATCCTGGCCGATCTGTCGGGGGGCGAGACGCTGCTGATCCATCTGGGCATGTCGGGGCGGATGCTGATCTCGCCGCCTGGCGAGGGCGCACAGGTGGTGGGTGAGTTCACCCATGACCACGGCGCCATCGGCAAGCATGACCATATCGTGCTGGACATGGACAATGGCGCGCGGATCACCTTCAACGATGCGCGCCGGTTCGGCATGATGGACCTGATGGACACCGCCCGCGCCGAGACCCATCCGCTGCTGGCAGGGCTGGGGCCCGAACCCTTTGGCAACGGCTTTTCGGAAAGCTGGCTGGCCAGCCGGCTGGCCGGGCGCAAGACCCCGATCAAGGCCGCGCTGCTGGATCAGTCCAATATTGCGGGCCTTGGCAATATCTATGTCTGCGAGGTGCTGTTTCGCGCCGGCATCCACCCGGCCACGCTGGCGCGCGATCTGACGCCGGCG
Source organism: Gemmobacter nectariphilus DSM 15620 (assembly GCF_000429765.1). Classification (GTDB taxonomy): domain Bacteria; phylum Pseudomonadota; class Alphaproteobacteria; order Rhodobacterales; family Rhodobacteraceae; genus Wagnerdoeblera; species Wagnerdoeblera nectariphila. The sequence goes on from NZ_AUCM01000005.1 coordinate 119,836, forward strand.
CAGATCGCCCGGCTGGTCCCGCTGATCCGCGAGGTGCTGGCCGAGGCGATCGAGGCGGGCGGATCCTCCTTGCGCGATTACCGTCAGGCCGATGGCGAGCTGGGCTATTTCCAGCACGCCTTTCGGGTCTATGGCCGCGAGGGCGAAGCTTGCGTCACCCCCGGCTGCACCGGCACCATCGCGCGGCTTGTGCAATCGGGGCGATCGTCCTTCTTCTGCCCGCTGTGCCAGAGATGACTTGATCCCTGCCCCGGTCCTGATAGGACTCGGCCCAGAAAAACGACTGGGGAACAAGCCATGGCCTTTGAGACGATCATCGTCGAGATCGAGGACTACGTCGCCGTCGTGCGGCTGAACCGGCCCGAGGCGCTGAATGCGCTGAACGGCAAGTTGCTGGGCGAACTGGCCGAGGCGCTTGGGGCGCTGGACGCGAACGACAAGGTGCGCTGCATCGTCCTGACGGGATCGGAAAAGGCCTTTGCGGCTGGCGCCGACATCAAGGAGATGTCCGAGAAATCCTTTGTCGACATGTTCACGCAGGATTTCTTTACCCCGGAAACCGAAGCCCTGCTGCGCGTGCGCAAGCCCATCGTGGCCGCGGTCGCCGGCTATGCCCTGGGCGGCGGGTGCGAGCTGGCGATGATGTGCGATTTCATCATCTGCGCCGACAATGCCAAGTTCGGCCAGCCGGAAATCAACCTTGGGGTCGTGGCCGGGATCGGCGGCACCCAGCGTCTGACGCGCTTTGTCGGCAAGTCCAAGTCGATGGACATGCACCTGACCGGCCGCTTCATGGACGCGGCCGAGGCTGAACGCTCGGGCCTTGTCTCGCGCGTGGTGCCGCTCAAGGATCTGATGAAGGAAACCATGGCCGCCGCCCGCAAGATCGCGGAAAAATCGCAGATCGCGGTGATGGTGGTCAAGGAATCGGTCAACCGCAGCTATGAGACCACGCTGCGCGAAGGCATCCTGTTCGAGCGCCGCGTGTTCCATTCGCTGTTCGCCAGCGAGGATCAGAAGGAAGGCATGGCCGCCTTCATGGAAAAGCGCACCCCGCAGTTCCGCGACAAGTAATTCAAGGGGGGCGCCGCCGGCGCCCCTTTCCTTTGGTGCGGCGATGGTGTATGCGCCGCCCTTACATGCGCGTGGGCCCGCTTAGGCAAGAATCGATCCGGTCATCTGTGACCGGGTTTCGGGTCTTTTGCGCAACCGTAACGTAACAGACCTGAAAGATCGAAAGCCCATGGCCAATACGCCCCAGTCCGAAAAACGCGCCCGTCAGTCCGAAGCCCGCTATGCCGTGAACAAGGCACGCCGCTCGCGCATCCGCACCTACCTGCGCAAGGTGGAAGAAGCGATCGCCTCGGGCAATGCCGACGCGGCCAAGGCGGCTCTGCTGGCCGTGCAGCCGGAACTGGACCGTGGCGTCACCAAAGGCGTTCTGCACAAGAATACGGTCGCGCGCAAAATGTCGCGCCTGTCGGCCCGCGTGAAGGCCCTGGGCACCGCTTCGGCCTGAATTCTTCCGACATCTCAAGACGTTGTGACGGGCGCCCCATTCGGGCGCCCGTTCGTTTTTGTCACGCAACTGTGGCATCTGTGCAAAGGCTGCGGGATTCGGATCCGGCAATCCCCGAGTCAACAGCGAAGTTCGGTTGCGGCCGCCTTGCCGGGATTGCTAGCTTGGGCCTGCGATTCACATCGTCTCCTGGGGGGGGACATGACGATCGCAAGGGGCCTGCCGCGTTCTGCCAACCCTTTGCATTTGTTTTGAAATGCGCAATTCCTGCGCGCCGCGATTCGACTGCTCCCGCAGGCGTTTCGTGGCGTGCCAGTGTGTTGTCTGCATCTCGCGTCCTCCCCCAGAGCGAAACGTGACCGCCATTGGCAGGCATGGCCATCCCTTCCGGGGTGGCTGTGGCAATGACAACAACAATGTTCAGATCGGGACAGATGACGGAAGAAACTTGGGGGCAGGTGCGTGAAGAGCTTATCAAGCGGGTGGGCCGCAACAACTACCTGACCTGGATCGAGCCCCTGCGATTCGCCGACCTGTCTGACGGTGTGGCACGGTTTACCGTTCCGACCAGCTTTCATGGCGATTGGGTGGCGCGCAACTTTGGCGAACACATCCGGCGCGAGCTGATGAATTCCGGCGCCCCGGTGGCGCGCGTCGAATTCGCGGTCGCCCGTCAGGCCGCGCGCCCTGCCCCGGCGCCTGCGGCCCGCCCGGTGGCCGCCGCGCCCGCCGCCCAGCCCCAGCCCCGCCCGGCCGACGAGGCCGAACTGACCAGCGCCCCGCTGGATGCGCGCTTTACCTTTGACACGTTTGTGGTCGGCAAGCCGAACCAGCTGGCCCATGCTGCCGCACGCCGCGTGGCCGAGGGCGGGCCGGTCAGCTTCAACCCGCTGTTCCTCTATGGTGGCGTGGGGCTGGGCAAGACCCACCTGATGCACGCCATCGCCCACGAGATCACCGCCCGCAACCCGGACGCGCGCGTTCTGTATCTGTCGGCCGAGCAGTTCATGTACCGCTTTGTCCAGGCGCTGCGCGACAAGCAGATCATGTCCTTCAAGGAGCTGTTCCGTTCGGTTGACGTGCTGATGGTCGATGACGTGCAGTTCATCGCCGGCAAGGACAGCACGCAGGAAGAGTTCTTCCATACCTTCAACGCGCTGGTTGACCAGAACCGCCAGATCGTCATTTCCGCCGACCGCGCCCCGGGCGAGATCAAGGGCCTTGAAGAGCGAATCGCCAGCCGCCTGCAATGCGGCCTGATCGTCGATCTGCACCCGACCGACTATGAGCTGCGCCTTGGCATCTTGCAGCAGAAGGCGGATTTCTACCGCGGCCAGTATCCGGGCCTGAAGATTGCGCCGGGTGTCCTGGAGTTCCTGGCCCATCGCATCACCTCGAACGTGCGGGTGCTGGAAGGCGCGCTGACGCGGCTGTTCGCCTTTGCCTCGCTGGTCGGGCGGGAAATCACGCTGGATCTGGCGCAGGACTGCCTGGCCGACATCCTGCGCGCCTCGGACCGCAAGGTCACGATCGAGGAAATCCAGCGCAAGGTGGCGGAACATTACAACATTCGCCTGTCGGACATGATCGGACCGAAACGCCTGCGCGCCGTGGCCCGGCCGCGTCAGGTGGCGATGTATCTGTCCAAACAGCTGACCTCGCGCAGCCTGCCGGAAATCGGCCGCCGCTTTGGCGGGCGCGATCACACCACCATCATGCATGGCGTCAAGAAGATCGAAGAGCTGATGTCGACCGACAGCCACCTTGCCGACGATCTGCAGATGCTGCGCCGCCTGCTGGAAGGCTGAGGCGCCACGCTGCGGCGCAGAAATTCGCCGCAGCCTGCTTGCAGAAGGTGACATTCGCAGCGCCCCCGCCTATAACGCGCCCGAAATTGCAACCTTCGCGAAGGCGCTTCCATGACCACGCTCGTTTTCGGCCACAAATCCCCCGACACCGATTCCACCGGCTCGCCCATCATCTGGGCCTGGTACCTGTCCGAAGTGAAGGGCACCCCGGCGAAACCCGTGCTGCTGGGCGAGCCGAACACCGAAGCCGCCTTCGTGCTCAAGCACTGGGATCTGGCCAAGCCGGAAATCATTGCGGACGTGTCGGCCGAGGACAAGGTTGTCATCGTTGACACCAACAACCCGGCCGAGCTGCCCCCCTCGGTGAACGATGCCAAGATCGAAGGCATCATCGACCACCACATGCTGGTGGGCGGGTTGAAGACGAAAAACCCGATCGACATCACCATCCGCCCGCTGGCCTGCACCGCGACCATCATGCACGACCTGATGGGCGAGGCGCTGACCGCCGCGCCGCGCGGGATCAAGGGCGCGATGCTGTCGTGCATCCTGTCCGACACGCTGGAATTCCGCTCGCCCACCACCACCCCGCATGACCGTGCCGTGGCCGAGAAGCTGGCTGCCGATCTGGGCGTGAACCTGAACGAGCTGGCCACCGCGATGTTCGAGGCGAAGTCGGACGTGTCCGCGTTCTCGGACGCCGAGCTGCTGCGGATGGACAGCAAGGAATACAACGTCGCCGGCAAGGAACTGCGCGTGAGCGTGCTGGAAACCACCGCGCCCAAGGTCGTGCTGGACCGCAAGGACAGCCTGATGGCCAGCATGGTGGACGTGGCCAAGGAAGACGGCGCTGATCAGGTGCTGCTGTTCGTCGTCGACATCATCAAGGAAGAAGCGACGCTTCTGGTGCCGAACGATCTGGTCAAGCAACTGGCCGAAGCCAGCTTTGGCTGCACCGTGTCGGGCGATACGGTCGTGCTGCCGGGCATCATGAGCCGCAAGAAGCAGATCATTCCGGCGCTCAAGCTGTGATCGTGAAGGGGGGCTTTGCGCCCCCCATCCCCGCCGGCCAGGGCCGGCGGGAATTCCCCCCGCAGGATATTTGTATCAAGGCGAAGGGGATCAGCAGTTCGGAACGTTGACGGCCAGCCCGCCCAGTGACGTTTCCTTGTATTTCTCGTTCATGTCGCGGCCGGTCTGACGCATCGTCTCGATGCAGGCGTCAAGGCTGACCAGATGCTGGCCATCGCCCCGCAAGGCCAGAGAGGCGGCAGAGACCGCCTTGATCGCGCCAAGGCCGTTGCGTTCGATGCAGGGCACCTGGACCAGCCCCTTGACCGGGTCACAGGTCATGCCAAGGTGGTGTTCGAGGGCGATTTCGGCGGCGTTTTCCACCTGTGCCGGCGAGCCGCCCAAGACCGCGCAAAGCCCCGCCGCCGCCATGGCCGCCGCGCTGCCGACCTCGGCCTGACAGCCACATTCCGCCCCGCTGATCGAGGCATTGTGCTTGCACAGGCCCCCGATGGCGGCCGCCGTCAACAGGAACTCGCCCACGCGGTCCTGCGAGGCGCCGGGGACATGATCCAGCCAATAACGGATCACCGCAGGCACCACGCCCGAGGCACCATTGGTGGGCGCTGTCACCACCTGCCCGCCGGCCGCGTTTTCCTCGTTCACCGCCATGGCATAAAGGCTCATCCAGTCGTTGATGACATGCGGCGGGGCAAGGTTGCGGCCGCGTTCGGCCAGCAGCGCCTGATGGATGCCATGGGCGCGGCGGCGCACCTTCAGCCCGCCGGGCAGAATGCCCTCGGCCGCGATGCCGCGGTCGATGCAGGCGGCCATCACCTGCCAGAGCCGGGCAAGGCCTGCGTCAAGGTCTGCGGGCGGGCGGGTCGCGCATTCGTTGGCGCGCTTCATGGCGGCAATCGACAGGCCGGATTCGCGCGCCATCTGCAGCATCTGGGCTGCCGTCTCGAACGGATAGGGCACGCGGGCAGCGGGGCGGGCCTCGGCGCCTTGGGCGAGTTCGTCGGCTGTCAGGACAAAGCCGCCACCGACCGAGTAATAGGTTTCCTGAAAGATCACATCGCCCTGGGCGTCCGTGGCCCGCAGCACCATGCCATTGGCATGGCCCGGCAGCGGCGGGCCATAGTCAAAGATCAGATCGCGGGCCGGGTCGAAGGCCAGATCGCCCAGCCCCTCGGCCCGGATGCGGCGATGGGTGCGAATGTCGTCCAGCGCCGCTTCGGCGAGGGCATGGTCGTAGCTGTCGGGGGCGAACCCGGCAAGGCCAAGGATCGTCGCCCGGTCGGTCGCATGGCCGACGCCGGTAAAGGCCAGCGATCCGTGCAAGCTGGCGCGCAGGCCATGGGCATGGAACGGCAGGCCGCGCAGCCGGTCCAGAAAGCGCCGGCCCGCCACCATGGGGCCCATGGTATGCGAGGACGACGGCCCTATGCCGATCTTGAAGATCTCGAACACCGACAGGAACATGATGCCTCCTCGCACCGCGATGGCGCGAGTCTGCCTCAGCCGGTGGCCAAAGCCAATGGGCTGGCGGTGAAGTCGGCGCCCGTCACCTCGGCTTCGAAGAACGGCGCATAGGCGGGGGTGCCCCAGTGGTTGCCCATTTCGACATGCGTGGGGATGCGGAACCCGCCGAACCTGCCATGCGCAAGAACACGGCCGCCAAAGGGTTGCAGCTGCCAGCGTCTTTGCGGGTTCGCATCGGACCATCGCGGCGCGACAAGGGTTCGCGGGCTGCCATCTTCGGCCAGATCAAGGCGCATCGGGGCAACACCCGTCAGGGCGGGAAAGCCAACCTCGGTCTGTGCGCCGTCCAGATCGCGCCAGACCGCGCCCGCCTGCGGCAGCAGCGCCGCGGGGCACCAGACGGCCTCCATCAGGGCGCGGGTGGCGGCAGAGCGCAGATGATCGGGCGTGCCACCAGCGCGGGCAACCGGGACAAGCCCAAGGGCGCGAAAGCGGGTCCAGCTGCGCGCGGGCTGCCCGGGCAAGGCAAGCAGACCGTCGGACCCTGAAAAGGCGCCGATCCCCTGCCCGATATGCGCCTGCCACACCAGGCCATGCGGCGGCGCCAGAACCTGCCGGGCCCGCATCGGCAGACCCTTGCCGTTGAGCACAAAGCGGCCCCGCATCTGCAGGCACACCACCGGCGACAGCACCGTGCCCGGCGCGATCGCCCATGTCAGGTAGCGGCGGGCAAGCGGCGGCAGGCCGTCCAGCATGGCAGGATCGAAACGGGTGGGCGCCGGCCGGGCGGACAGCGCCGCCGAGGCCTGCCGATCATCGCGCAAATCGGCCTGGCGGCGCCAGACGCCTGCGGCGACAAGCCCCGCCAGTCCAGCGCCCAACGCGGTCAGCCAGCCCGGCATCTTCGCCCCCTTTGCCCAAGTCAGAGCGCCCTACCAGCGCCCCCCGAGGAAAGTCCCCAGCACTTCGTTGATGATCCGGTCGGCCAGATCGGGCTGACGGGCCCCAGGCTGCGGCTGGCCGGGCTGCGGCACACCGCCCGAGGATGCCTCGGACGAGGTGCCGGGCACCTGCGGGGGCAGGCGCGGTTCCGGCACCTTCTTCGGCAACGGACGTGAGGGCAGCCCTTCATGCACACGCACCATGACCTCTTTCCAGATCTCTGCTGGCAGACCACCGCCGGTGACGCCGGTCAGCGGGGTGTTGTCATCATAACCCATCCATACACCGGCCACATAGTCCGCGGTAAACCCCACGAACCAGGCATCCCGGGCCGCCTGAGTCGTGCCGGTCTTGCCAGCCGCCTCGCGGCCCGGCAGTCTTGCCCGTCCGCCGGTGCCGCTGTCTATGACCTGCATCATCATCCAGGTCAGATAGCGGGCGGCGTCTTCCTGGATCACCCGCTCTCCGATGCCGCCGGACTGGGTGATCAGCGGGGTCTTGTCGCCCTTCAGACGCAGCTCGATCAAGCCGTAGGGTTTGACCGACGAGCCGCCGTTCAGGATGCCGGCATAGGCGCCCGTCATTTCCACCAGCGTTGCCTCGGACACGCCAAGCGCCAGGGCCGGCCCCTGCGCAAGGTCGGAGACGATGCCGAACTGCTCGGCCACCTGGCGCACGGCATCGCGGCCCACCGCCTCGGAGATGCGCACGGCGGGGATGTTGCGCGATTCCTTCAGCGCCTCGGTCAGGGTCATCACGCCCTTGAAGTCGCGCGTGTAGTTTTGCGGCGTCCATGGGCCCGATCCAGGCACGCGAATGGTCAGCGGGCTGTCATCGACATAATCGGCCGGCGAATAGCCCATGTCCAAGGCCGCCGCATAGACAAACGGCTTGAACGCCGACCCCGTCTGCCGCCGCGCCATGGTGGCCCGGTTGAAGGATCCGGGCGCGCCGATCTTGCGCCCGCCCACCATGGCCCGCACCGCGCCATCGGCCGACATCACGACGACAGCGGCCTGCGCCTTGGACCCGGATTTGAGCTTGGTCTCGAAGACCGCATCCACGGCGCTTTCTGCGGCCTTTTGCAGGTGCTGGTCCAGCGTGGTGTGGATGGTCACATCCTCGGTCGTGTCGCGGGCCAGATAGCTGGGGGCGCTGTCCACCACCCAGTCGGCGAAATAGCCCCCCGCGCGCTGTTCGGCCTCGGGCGACAGGGTGGCAGGATGGCTGCGGGCATCGTCGGCCTCGGCCTTGGTCAGGTAGCCCTGATCCTGCATCAGCCCGATGATCACGCTGGCCCGGTCCTGCGCGCGCTTGAGGTTGTTGGTCGGCGCATAATACGACGGCGCCACCAGCAGACCTGCCAGCATCGCTGCCTCGGCCGGTTTGACCTGACGCGAGGATTTGCCGAAATAGCGCTGCGCCGCCGCCTCGAACCCGCGCGCCCCCGCGCCCAGATAGGCGCGGTTCAGGTAGATCGTCAGGATCTCGTCCTTGGAATATTTCCATTCCAGCGCAAAGGCATAGGGCACTTCCTTGAGCTTGCGCACCAGAGAGCCCTTGCGGCAGTCGGCCTCATACTCCGCCTCGGTCTTCCAGCGCTTGGGGTCATAGTCGACGCCAAGGCACAGCAGTTTCGCGACCTGCTGGGTGATGGTGGACCCGCCGTTGCCCTGAAAGGCCCCGCGGCCTTCGGACAGGTTGATGCGAATCGCGCTGGCAATGCCGCGGGGCGACACGCCGAAATGGCCAAAGAACCGCTTGTCCTCGGTTGCGACCACCGCATTGCGCAGATGTTTCGAGACATTGGTGGACGAAACCTGCCCGCCATAGGTTTCGCCCCGCCAGGCAAAGACATTGCCCTCGTGGTCCAGCAGCGTGACCGATCCGCGCTGGCGCCCGTCCAGCAATGCGGACAGCTCGGGCATCTGGGCATGAAAGAACCAGGTGGCAGCGAACAGGATCAGCGCGACAACCGCCGTCACCCGCCAGGCGACGCCCCAGACCATGCGCCAGATGAACCGCAAGATGCCGGAAAAGAACCCGACGATCCCGCCGCGCCGCGGCGGGCGGGGCGCCTTGCGCTTGGGCGCAGGCGCCTTGGCCGGCGTCTTGCCCGCCGGCGCCTTGCGCGCAGAACCCGTTCGACGCACCGCCACCATGGGTGGCTTGCCTGATCCCTTTGCCGTCATGCGTGCCTGTCCGCCCGTTGTCGGGCCCTTGCCTTGTTGGCGGCACAATAGCCCGGAACGGCCAGAGTGCGAAGGGGGAAGACCCGACGATTCGCGTCAGCATACCGCCCAAAACTTAATCAATGCCCGTCAATTGTGCAAAACTTGTGCATTTTGCGCTGTCTTGGGCCGGTTTCCGCCTGCGTCCAGCGTTGTGCTGCACCTGCACATTGGCGTGAGGTGGCGCCGTGGGCCCATCGCGGGCCGCCTGCCAAAGGAAGGGTGACGACGTGAAACTCATCATAGCAGCGATCAAGCCGTTCAAGCTCGAGGAGGTGCGCGAGGCGCTCACCGCCATCGGCGTGCGCGGCATGATGGTAACCGAGATCAAGGGCTTCGGCACGCAGTCGGGTCATACCGAAATCTATCGCGGCGCAGAATACGCAGTGAACTTCGTGCCCAAGGTCAAGCTGGAGCTGGTCGTCAGCGACACCATGGCGGATCAGGTCGTCGACACCATCCGCGCGACCGCCACCACCGGCAAGATCGGTGACGGAAAGATCTTCGTCCTCGACGTCGAGGGCGCGGTGCGCGTGCGCACCGGCGAGACCGACGACAACGCGCTCTGACCTGCGGCTTGTGAAGGGAAAGCAGAAGAAATGTTCAACCGTCTGAAGTTCGCTGGAGTCTCGGCCCTTGCGGTGTCGATGATTGCCGGCCTGCCCGCCTGGGCGCAGGAAGCCACCGCCCCGGCCGCGGTTCCGACCGATATGGTCTTCATCATGAACTCGCTGATCATGATCATCGGCGGGATCCTGGTATTCTGGATGGCCGCCGGTTTCGCCATGCTGGAAGCCGGCCTTGTCCGGTCCAAGAACGCCGCCATGCAGCTGATGAAGAACATCACCGTGTTCTCGGTCGCCTGCATCATGTATTACGTCCTCGGCTATTCGATCATGTATCCGGGCGACGGCTGGATGATCCAGGGCATCCTGGGCGCCATCGGCACCGCCCAGCTGGAAGCCGTGGGCGTCGAAGTCTCGGGCCTTGATGCCTATGACTATGCCTCGACCTCGTCGGACTTCTTCTTCCAGGTCATGTTCTGCGCCACCACTGCCTCGATCGTGTCGGGCGCGCTGGCCGAACGGATCAAGCTGATCCCCTTCCTGATCTTCACGCTGGTCCTGACCGCGCTGATCTACCCGATCCAGGCATCGTGGAAATGGGGCGGCGGCTTCCTGGACGAGATGGGCTTCCTCGACTTTGCCGGCTCGACCGTCGTGCACTCGGTCGGTGGCTGGGCCGCCCTGGTCGGCGCCATCATCCTTGGGCCGCGCATCGGCAAGTACAAGGACGGCAAGACCGTCGCCATGCCGGGCAACAACCTGGCGCTGGCCACGCTGGGCACCTTCATCCTGTGGATGGGCTGGTTCGGCTTCAACGGCGCCTCGCAGCTGGCCTTCTCGTCGGTCGGTGACGCCGCAGACGTGGGCCGCGTGATGGCCAACACCAACGCAGCCGCCGCTGGCGGTGCCGTGATCGCCCTGATCCTGACCATGGCGATGTACAAGAAGGCCGACCTGACCATGGTGCTGAACGGCGCTCTGGCCGGTCTGGTCGCCATCACCGCCGAGCCGCTGACCCCTGGCCTGGGCGCTGCGACCCTGATCGGTGCCGTTGGCGGCGTGATCGTGGTCTTCGCCGTGCCGTTCCTCGACAAGCTGAAGATCGACGATGTGGTCGGCGCCGTGCCGGTTCACCTGATGTCGGGCATCTGGGGCACCATCGCGGTGGTCTTCACCAACCCCGACGCCTCGCTGTGGGTGCAGCTGAAGTCGATCGTCATCGTGGGCGTGTTCACCGTGGTGGCCTCGCTGGTGGTGTGGTTCATCGTCAAGGCGATCTTCGGCCTGCGCGCTTCGGCCGAAGACGAGATGTTGGGCCTCGACAAGGCCGAGCTGGGCATGGAAGCCTATCCCGAGTTCGTCAAAGGCTGAACCTGGCCAACATTTGACACAAACGACCGAGCGCCCGGCCCGATGGCCGGGCGTTCCCTTTGGGGCGGCGTTTTTCCGCAACTGCATAATCGGAATCGCCTTTCCTGCTTGAAATCCACCCGCGGGCAAGGCTATGGCCACGCCAGGCGCCGAAAGCTGTCTGTCCGCATTGTTTTATGAAAGCCGAGATCCCATGGCCCTGTCCAATACCGCACCGATTCCCGAGCTGTATGTCTCTGCAGAATCTGCCCAGAAACTGAAATTCGAAGCTGGTAATCTTGTTTCCTGGGATCTGACCCCCCGTCAGATCTGCGACCTTGAACTGCTGATGAATGGCGGCTTCTACCCGCTCAAGGGCTTTCTGACCGAGGCCGATTATGACGGCGTCGTCGACAACATGCGCCTTGCAGATGGCGCGCTGTGGCCGATGCCGATCACGCTGGACGTCAGCGAGAAGTTCGCCGACGGGATCGAGCCGGGCACCGACATCGCGCTGCGCGATCAGGAAGGCGTGATCCTGGCGATCATGTCGGTCAGCGACAAATGGGTCCCGAACAAGGCCAAAGAGGCCGAGAAGGTCTTTGGTGCCGACGATCTGGCCCACCCGGCGGTGAACTACCTGCACAATGTCGCGGGCCCGGTCTATCTGGGTGGCCCGATCACCGGCATCCAGCAGCCGATGCACTATGACTTCAAGGCCCGCCGCGAGACCCCGAACGAGCTGCGCGCCTATTTCCGCAAGATGGGCTGGCGCAAGGTCGTCGCCTTCCAGACGCGCAACCCGCTGCACCGCGCGCACCAGGAACTGACCTTCCGCGCCGCCCGCGAGGCCGAGGCGAACCTGGTCATCCACCCGGTCGTGGGCATGACCAAGCCGGGCGACGTCGATCACTTCACCCGCGTGCGCTGCTACGAGGCGGTGCTGGACAAATACCCGCAATCGACGACCCACATGTCGCTGCTGAACCTGGCCATGCGCATGGCCGGCCCGCGCGAGGCCGTGTGGCACGGCCTGATCCGCCGCAACCACGGCATGACCCATTTCATCGTCGGCCGCGACCATGCCGGCCCCGGCAAGAACAGCCAGGGCAAGGATTTCTACGGCCCCTATGACGCGCAGGAACTCTTCAAGCAGCACGAAGAGGAAATCGGCGTGACCATGGTCGACTTCAAGCACATGGTCTATGTGCAGGAAAAGGCGCAGTACTACCCGGCGAACGAAGTGCCGGAAGGCTGCACCGTGCTGGACATCTCGGGCACCGAACTGCGCCGCCGTCTGCGCGAAGGGCTGGAGATCCCGGAATGGTTCTCGTTCCCCGAAGTGGTGGCCGAACTGCGCCGCACCTCGCCGCCGCGCGCCAAGCAGGGCTTTACCGTGTTCTTCACCGGCCTCTCGTGTTCGGGCAAGTCGACCATCGCCAACGCGCTGATGGTCAAGCTGATGGAGATGGGCGGCCGTCCGGTCACGCTGCTGGATGGTGACGTGGTGCGCAAGCATCTGTCGTCGGAACTCGGCTTCTCGAAAGAGCACCGCGACATCAACATCAAGCGCATCGGCTATGTCGCGTCCGAGATCACCAAGAACGGCGGCATTGCGATCTGTGCGCCGATCGCGCCCTACACCGCGACCCGCCGCGCCGTGCGCGAGATGATCGAGGCTTATGGCGCCTTCATCGAAGTCTATGTCGCGACCTCGGTCGAGGAATGCGAAAAGCGGGACCGCAAGGGCCTCTACAAGCTGGCCCGCGAAGGCAAGATCAAGGAATTCACCGGCATCTCGGACCCCTACGAAGCCCCCGAAAAGCCCGAACTCAAGCTGGATACCGAAGGTCTGGACGTCGATTACTGCGCCCAGCAGGTCATCCTGAAGCTGGAAGCGATGGGCCTGATCAAGGCCTGAGGCCTGTTCCATCGAACCAAAGGGGCGCCCCTTCGCGGGGGCGCCTTTTGCATTTCGGGGCCGGGCGCCATGAAAAAGGCCCGCCAATGGCGGGCCGTTCGGTATCGGATCGCGGGACCGCTAGTTTCCCAGCGCGTTCAGCGCCTGCTGCATCAACCCGTCCAGCGCCACACGCCCCTTGTCGATGGTCGCAACATAGGCGCGCAAGGCCGGCTCGGCCTGCGGAGCGGCCGCGATCAGGCGCGGCGCCTGCGCGTAAAGCAGCCAGGCCAGCACCGCCAGCAAGATCACCAGCCCAAAGCCCAGCCGGAACCCGCTGCGCCCGGCATCCGGCGCCGCCGTGATCACGCCCGCGCCGGCATTGCGGCCCGTAGCCCCGCTGGCATCCAGCGTCGAGTTGATCGCCTCGATGTCGGGCAACAGCTCGCGCCGCGCGCTGCGGGGCGGGGCGGGTGGCTCCGGGGCCTCGTCCTCGGGTTCGGGCTGCTCGTCGACCGGGGCCTGCGCCCGGGGCCGAATGCGCAGGCGCGGGGCGGCAGGCGCCTCGGGCAGGCCCAGCTCTGGCTGCATCTCCAGACTGCGGGCAGCGGCGCGCGCGGCTTCCTCGGACCGGGCGCGGGTCTCGCGCTCGGCCTCTTCGCGCAGCACGGCCAGCATGGATTCGTCCAGCGAGTGACGCCGCAGCACCTGCGGATCTTCAGGCTCGGGGGCGGGCGCCTCTTCGGGCTCGGCCTCGACCAGCTCCGCCTCGGTCATATCGGGGGACTGGAACCAGACATGGCCGCAGGCAGAACATTGCACATCCCGCCCTTCGGCAGGTATCAACGACGCGTCCACCTCGTATTGGGCGTCGCAGTTCGGGCAAATCAGTCGCATCGGCCATTATCCCCGCTCGTGCTGCCTGGCCCCCTTGGCAGCGCCCATTGTCGACGTTGTAGCAAGGGAACGCGGGTTCTTCCAGTATTCCCAACACCTTTGCACCAGTCATTGCAACGCTGTGCGCCTCGGGCCATTCTGCCACGGCCTGATTCGCAAAGGGACCAGCGTGATTTCGTTCGACAAGGTGGGCTACAGCTATGGCGGCGGCGAGTTGCTGTCGGACATTTCGCTGACGCTTGCGCCCGGATCGTTCCACTTTCTGACCGGGCCATCCGGTGCCGGAAAGACGACGTTCCTGAAACTGTGCTACGGGGAACTTCTGCCAACCTCGGGCCGTCTGACCCTGTTCGAGGGCGAGGCGCGCAGCCTGTCGCGCAACGATGTGGCCATGGTGCGCCGGCGCATCGGCGTCGTGCATCAGGACTGCCAGTTCCTTGACCACCTGCCGGTGGCCGCCAACATCGCCCTGCCGCTGACCGTGTCGGGCAAGGAACCCGATGTGGCGGACCTCGAGGATCTGATGACCTGGGTCGGTCTGCGCCCGCTGGCCGATGCGCTGCCCCCCTCGCTGTCCGGCGGGGAACGTCAACGCGCCGCCGTCGCCCGCGCCGTCATCATGTCGCCCGAGGTGATCCTGGCCGACGAGCCGACCGGGAACCTCGACTGGGAGATGTCCCAGCGCCTGCTGCGGCTGTTCGTCGAACTGAACCGGATGGGCAAGACCATCGTGATCGCCACCCATGACATGAACCTGATCCGCACCACCAAGGGGCAAGTCGCGGCCCGCGTGCTGCGCATCCAGAACCGGCGCGTCCAGCTGGCGGGGGCCGATCTGTGAAGCGGCTGCTGATCCTGACGGGCTTCGGGCCGGAAAGCGCGGCCTACCGGGTCGTTCCGCCCACGGGGCATACGGTCTGGCTGACCGGCTTTACGGCAGGGGCCATGACCTTTCTGGCGGTCTTTGCCCTGGCGCTGTCGCTGGCGGCGGGGCGGCTGGCCGACCGCTGGGCCGATGCGCTGACCAACACCGCGACCATCCGCATCTCGGCCCCGCCCGACCAGCTGGCGGCGCAGACCCGCGCGGTGCTGGATTTGCTGGGCACAACCCCCGGCATTCACGGCGCGCGCGCCCTGTCCGATGCCGAACAGCGCGCGCTGCTCGAGCCGTGGTTCGGCCCCGACTTGCCGGTCGACAGCCTGTCGCTGCCGCAGCTGGTCGAATTCACCGAGAACGATGGCGGATACGATGCCCAGGGCCTGCGCCTGCGGCTTCAGGCCGAGGCGCCGGGCGCCGTGCTGGACGATCACACCCGCTGGCGCCGCCCGCTGACGGTGGCGGCGGAACGGCTGCGGCTGCTGGGCTGGCTGTCGCTGGCGCTGATCGGCGGGGCGCTGGCCGCGATGATCACGCTGGCCGCCAATGCCTCGCTGGCCGCCAATGCCCAGGTGATCCGGGTGCTTCGGCTGGTCGGCGCGCAGGACGATTTCATCGCCGGGGCCTTCGTGCGCCGCTTTACCTTGCGGGCGGTGGCGGGGGCTGCGGTCGGCATGGTGCTGGGTGTTGCGGGAATCTTGCTGCTACCTTCGGCCGATGCGGCGGGCGGGTTCCTGACCGGGCTGGGCTTTCAGGGCTGGGGCTGGCTGGTGCCGCTGGTGCTGCCGGCGATCGCCGCGCTTGTCGCCTGGGCCGCCACCCGGACGGCCGCCTTTTCCAAACTGCGGGAGCTGACCTGATGGGCCCCTTGCGCCTTGCGCTGCAATATGTGCTGTCGCTGATCTTCATCGTGCAGATGTATCTGGCGATGGCGGTCATGGCGGTGATCTTCCTGCCATGGGCGCTGACCTCGCCCTCTGGGGCCTTTGCCGCCTGCCACAGCTATTGCGTCTGGGTCCGCTGGACGGCGCGCTGGCTGGTCGGGCTGAAGTCGGAAATCCGCGGCACCCCGCCCAGGGATGTCGTGCTGGTCGCCGCCAAGCATCAATCGTTCTTCGACATCCTGCTGATCTTCGGCGCCATGCCCCGCCCCCGCTTCATCATGAAGCGCGAGCTGATCTGGACCCCGATCCTTGGCCAGTATGCCCTGCGCCTTGGCTGCATCGCGGTCGATCGTGGCAAGCGCGGCGCGGCAATCAAGAAGATGATCGCCGCTGTGGCTTCGGGCAAGGACAAGGGCGGGCAGCTGGCGATCTACGCCCAGGGCACCCGCGTCGCACCGGGGGTCAAGGCGCCCTACAAGATCGGCATCGGCGCACTTTACAAGGAACTGGGCCAGGATTGCGTGCCGGTCGCCACGAATGTCGGGGTGTTCTGGCCCCGGCACGGCATCTTGCGCAAGCCGGGCGTGGCTGTTGTGGACTTTCTGCCCCGTATTCCCGCCGGCAAACCGCTGCCAGAGTTCATGAAGGAACTCGAGACCGCCGTGGAAACCCGCTCGGACGAATTGATGGCCGAGGCGGGGTTCAAGAGGCGCCGCTAGGGCCGGCCGGCATCCAGCCAACTGGTGCGCTTGGCCCCGGTTCTGGATGGGTATTTGAAAAAAGGCAAAGCCACAAACGCAGGGACGGACGGCACCGTTGCCTCGGCGCGCCACCGTCTGGCAGGCGCGTCTTCGCTCAGGCACCGCTGCTGCGTTTCGCCTTGATCCAAATATCCTCGGGGGTGAATTGGCGCGGAACGCGACAAGAGGGGGCAGAAGGCCCCCTTCCCCGGTCGATGCAGGAAAGCCGCAGGGTGGGGGCAGGCCTAAGCCCGTGCGCCCAGTTTGCCTTGCACAAAGGCCACGATATCGGCCGCCGGCCGCGCCCCGGCCAGCCGCGCCACCTCGCGCCCCTTGCTGTACAGAACCAGCGCGGGGATCCCCTGAATCCGTGTGCGCGAGGCAATGTCGGGATGGTCTTGCGTATTCAGCTTGGCCAGCCGCACCTGCGGTGCCAGCGTCCTGGCGGCCTTGGCGAATTCGGGCGCCATCATCCGGCAGGGCCCGCACCATGGCGCCCAGTAATCGACCAGGATCGGCAGATCGTCGCGCTTGGTCGCCTTGTCATGGGCGGCAGGGTCAAGTTCGGCAACCGTGCCGGGCACCAGCGGATCGCCGCAGCTGCCACAGCGCGGCGACTGGTCCAGACGATCAAGCGGAACACGATTGGCCTGACCGCAGGTCAGGCAGGTAATGCGGGCAGCATCCATGGCGATCCTCGTGGGACTGGCTGTTTCACGGTAGATGGGCAGGCATGACCACTTTCCAAGGGGAAGGCGGCTGCGACGATCTGCCCACTCTTGCGTCATCCGCACCCCTGAGGCTAGAGCGGCTGAGAAACCGGCCCCCAGGGCGCCCGGCGCCATTGCCCGGAACACGGTGGGACATGCCCCACCCCGGGACTGCAGGCGCCGGCCCCGAACCGCTCCCGGGCAGGAGGCCCCATGACACGCACGCGCGCCACGGCCATCGGATTTGTCGCCGTTCTGCTATGGTCCGTGCTGGCCCTGCTGACCGTGGCCACCGCGCCCGTGCCACCCTTCCTGCTGAACGCGCTGACCTTTGGCATCGGCGGGGCAGTGGGTGTGGTCTGGATCGCGGCCACCGGGGGGGCCGGGCGGCTCAAGGCGGTCTCGCCTGGCGTTCTGGCCTTTGGCATCGCCGGGCTGTTCGGCTATCACGCGCTTTACTTCAGCGCCTTGCGGCTGGCCCCCGCCGCCGAGGCCAGCCTGCTGGCCTATCTTTGGCCACTGTTCATCGTGCTGTTCTCGGGCCTGTTGCCGGGCGAGCATCTGCGGCGCGGCCATGTCATTGGCGCGCTGATCGCCTTTGCCGGGGCGGCGTTGATCGTCCTGTCGCGCGGGCGGGGCGAGATGGCGCCCGGCGCCGTAGCCGGGCTGGGGCTGGCCTTCCTTTGCGCGCTGACCTGGGCGGCCTATTCCGTCGGCTCGCGCCGCCTTGGCACCGCACCGACCGAGGCGGTCGCGCTGTTCTGCCTGGCCACGGCGCTGCTGTCGGTGCCGTTCCATCTGGCGCTGGAGGAAACGCTATGGCCGCAGGGCGCCGTCGGCTGGGCTGCCGTTGGCGCGCTGGGGCTGGGGCCGGTGGGGCTGGCGTTCTATGTCTGGGACATCGGGATGAAACGGGGCGACATCCAGTTGCTGGGCGTTGCCTCTTATGCCGCGCCGCTGCTGTCGACGCTGGCGCTGGTGATCGCTGGGGTTGCGGACCCGGCGCCTGCGTTGGCACTGGCCGCGGCGCTGATCGCCGGCGGCGCGCTGCTGGCGGCGCGGGCCGGTCAGGGATCGAACCGATAGCCGAAGCGGGCGATATCGGCGGCACACAACTGGCCGACCAGTGCCGCCGTCTCGTCATCATAATAGCCGCGCCAATCCTGCGCCCGGTCCGAGGCATTGGCCCGGGCCACGGGTGTCAGGCGAAAGCCCAGATGCGCCTCGAACGGGGCAAGGTCGCTGTCCAGATGCTCCAGCCGGGCGCACAGATCGCAACGTTCGGTGCCATCCGCCAGGCGCACCCATGCCGCACAGGACCAGCCCGCCATGGCCTGGCGCGTTGCACGGTCCAGCACAAAGGCGCGAAAATCGCTGCCCTTGGCCAGATGCACCGCCGGGTGATCGAACCGCTGGCCGCGCAGCCAGTGGTAATAGCTGACCATCCGGTCCCAGGGGTTGCGCACCAGCGTCAGAACGAACAGGCCCTGCGCCTCGTCCGGGCCCAGCACCCCGTCCAGATCGGCCAGGGTCGAATGCTTCCACAATCGCCCGCGCGGGGCCAGCCCGGCCAGCCGGCGCCGCCGTGCCCGCGCCTTGGGCGTGTCGCCGACGATCAGGTCATCCTTCATCGCCCGCGCCTCGAGCGCCAGCATAAGCGCGGTGCCCCCGGTCTTGGGCGCATGGACGAACAGATAGCGGCGCCCGCGCGACAGGATCATGCCGCCCTGCCCCGCCAGCCCATCGCTATGCCCGAGGCGATGATTATCACCATGCCCACGGCTGCCACCGGCCCGATGGTCTCGCCCCAGATCACCCAGGCCCACAGCGCCGAAAACGGCAGCACCACATATTCCAGCACCGAGACCCGGCTTGCCTCGGCCAGCTGATAGGCGCGCACCATCAGCCCGACCGCGACCAGCGAGCCAACCGCCTGCACGGCGGTCCAGAACAGCACCTCGGCCGAGGGAATGGCGGGGCCTCGGGTCAGGAAACCGGCGGCCCCCTGCGGCGCATCCGGGGCCAGCCACCACAGGCCGGCCAGCACGACCGCCGCCAGCACGCCCATCACCAGCATGTAGCTGACCACCAGCGTTGCCGCGCTTTCTCGCCCGCACCATTCGCGCGTCGCGATATTGGCCAGCGCATACAGCGCCCCGCCCGCCACCGGCACAAGCGAGGCCGGCCCCAGCGCCGCCGGATCGGGCGAGAGCACCATCACCACCCCGGCAAACCCGACCAGCGCCGCGACGATCCGCCAGGGCCCGATCCGGTGCCCATAGACCAGCCGCCCGATCAGCAGCACGAAGATCGGCGCGGTGAACAGCCCCGCCGCCGCCTGCGCCACCGACAGAAAGCCAAGGCTGCCGAAATAGATGAACAGCGCCACCGATTGCACCACCGCCCGCGCCAGCACCGCGCCCGGCGCCACGATCTTCAGCCGCGGCACAAAGGGCAGCGCCATGACCGCAGCGACAATCACCAGCACCATGCCCGAGCGCATTGCCTGAAACTGCCACAGCCCGGTGCCTTCGGCGATCACCCGGACATAATTGTCGATATAGCCGATCAGCGCCGCATAGATGACGATCGCCCCGGCGGCAGCCAGCGTGCGGTTGGAACGGTCGGCAGGGGTCATGTCAGCTCCGACGGGGACTTTCCCTTGCTGGCATATCCCGGCAATATGCCGCACCACAAGCACGCAACCGGGAGGCGCGGAATGGGTTGGCTGGCCGATGAATCGGGACTGGAGCGTAACAGGGCAAATCATGTGCCCCTGACCCCGCTATCCCATCTGGCCCGCGCCGCCGACATCTGGCCCAGCCACGAGGCGCTGGTCTATGGCACCATCCGGCGCAGCTATGCCGACTATCACGCCCGCGTCAGCCGGCTGGCCTCGGCCCTTGCCGCGCGCGGCGTGCGTCCGGGTGACGTGGTGGCCACGCTGATCCCCAACCTGCCCGCACAGGTCGAGGCCCATTTCGGCGTGCCCGCCTGCGGGGCGGTGCTGAACACGATCAACACCCGGCTCGATGTCGATACCGTCGCCTATATCTTCGATCATGGCGGGGCGCGGGTCGTTCTGGTCGACACCGCCTTCCTGCCGCTGGCCGAAGCTGCCTGCGCCGCGATGGAGGGAACGCCCCCCGAAATCATCGAGGTGGCCGATCCGCAGGCCGGCTTCCCCGCCACCGGACGGTTCCCGGAATACGAGGATCTGCTCGCCGCAGGCGATCCCGATTTCGCCTGGATCCTGCCGCAGGACGAATGGGAATCGCTGGCGCTGAACTATACCTCGGGCACGACGGGGCGGCCCAAGGGCGTGGTCTATCACCATCGCGGGGCCATGCTGTCGACCTATGGCCAGGTGGTCAGCTGGCGGATGCAACTGCACCCGCGCTATCTGACCATCGTGCCGCTGTTCCACTGCAACGGCTGGTGCCACGCCTGGATGATGCCGCTGCTGGCGGGCACGGTGATCTGCTGCCGCGACGTGACGGCCAAGGCGCTGTATTCCGCCTTTGCCGATGAAAAGGTCACGCATTTCGGCGGCGCGCCCATCGTGCTCAACACCATCATCCATGCCCGCGACGAGGACCGCAAACCCTTTGACCAGATCGTCGAGGTCTTCACCGCCGGCGCGCCCCCGCCTGCCGCGACGCTGGCCGCCATCGAGCCGCTGGGCTTTAACGTCACGCAGGTCTATGGCCTGACCGAAACCTATGGCCCCGATGTGGAATGCGTCTGGCAATCGGCCTTTCACGGGCTGCAAGGCGACGAACGCGCCGCCGTCAAGGCCCGCACCGGGGTCGCGATGCCCTTCATGGAACATGTCACCGTGCTGGGCGAAAACGACACTCCCGTCCCCCGCGACGGCACCAGCCTTGGCGAAATCGCGCATCGCGGCAATGGCGTGATGAAAGGCTATTACAAGAACCCCGAAGCGACGGCCGAGGCGTTCAAGGGCGGCTACTTCCGGTCAGGCGACATCGCCTTTCGCCACCCTGACGGCTACATCAAGATCGCCGACCGCGCCAAGGACATCATCATCTCGGGGGGCGAGAATGTCAGCTCGGTCGAGGTCGAAGGCGCCCTGATGCATCACCCCGCTGTCGCCCTGTGCGCCGTGGTCGCCAAGCCGGACGACAAATGGGGCGAGGTGCCCTGCGCCTTCGTCGAACTCAAAGAGGGCGCCAGCGCGACCGAGGCAGAGCTGATCGCCTTTGCCCGCACCCGCCTGGCCGGGTTCAAGACGCCAAAACAGGTGATCTTCTGCGACCTGCCGAAAACCTCGACCGGCAAGATCCAGAAGTTCGAACTGCGCAATCGCGTCAAGGCGCTGTAGCGCCGGGCAGAACGGCCCGGGCGCTGCGCCGATCGCCCGGCGCCCGGCCACATCGCGCCGCTTGTCGCAGGGGGCCACCAGCGTGCAGCCCCCCTGCCCCGCTCCTGCGGACACACCCCCGCGCGAGCCAAGCAATCAGGCCCTCGGGGCCCGCGCCCGATCCTCCTGCCCCCTGCCAAGACACATCTGCCTCGGCTTCATCTTTCCCCAAATACCCCGGGGTCCGGGGCAGCGCCCCGGCGGCCAGCCACACGGGCCAACACCAGCTCAGATCGCGCTGGAATGCCCAGCCTTGGACAGGTCATAGGCGTCGAACATCCGGGCAATGATGCGGGTCAGCGGCCGTCCCCGCTCGGGGATCGCCAGGCCGAAATCATCCAGTCGCACCATGTCGCCGAAATGGTCGGCAGCCGCACGGAACATCGCCTCCAGCGCCGCCTCGCTGATCGCGAAACGGTCCAGCAGCTCGGCCCGGCTGACGCGGAAATCGCACATCAGCGCCTCGATGATCCGGGCGCGCAGCAGATCTTCCCCCGCGAAGGTATGGCCCTTGCGGGTGGCGAACTGCCCGTCGCGGATCGACCTGGTGTAATCGCCGGTCGCCGGGGCGTTCTGCGCATAGCCTTGCGGAAAGCGCGAGATCGACGAGGCACCAAGCCCCACCAGGGCCTGCGCCTGATCGTCGGTATAGCCCTGAAAGTTGCGCCGCAGCGTGCCATTGGCCAGCGCACGCGCCAGCCCGTCATCGGGCCGGGCAAAATGGTCGATGCCGACCTCGACATAGCCGTCCCACAAGAACAGCTCGCGCGCGACCTCGAACAGCTTCAGCCGCTCTTGCGGGGTCGGCATGGCGTCCGACGGGATCATCTGCTGGCGCCGGCTCATCCATGGCACATGGGCATAGCCATAAAGCGCCACGCGGTCAGGCGACAGGCTTAGCAGTTTCTGCACCGAATCGGCGATCCGCTCGGGGTTTTGATGCGGCAGGCCGAACAGGATGTCGGCATTCAGGCTGTGCACCCCGCGGGCGCGAATCATGTCCACCGCAGCGCGGGTGATGTCATAGCTTTGCTCGCGCCCGATGGTCTGCTGGATCTCGGGGTCGAAATCCTGCACCCCGATCGAGGCCCGGTTCATCCCCGCCGCTGCCAGCGCATCCAGCCGCGTATCGTCAATCTCGTTCGGGTCGATCTCGACGGAAAACTCGCCGCCCTCGGCCATCGGCGTCACGGCAAAGACCGCCTCGGCCAATTCCGCGATCATGTCGGCATCCATCAGCGTGGGCGTGCCGCCCCCCCAATGCAGGCGCGACAGGCGCACCCCCGGGGCCAGATGGCGGGCGAACAGCGCCAGTTCCGCCTTGAGCGTCTCGACATAGGCGCGAACCGGGGCATCGCTGGTCGTGCCCTGGGTGCGGCAGGCGCAGAACCAGCACAACCTCCGGCAGAACGGCACATGCAGATAAAGCGAGATTTCCGAACCCGCCGGGATCTTTTCGATCCATTCGGCGAATTGCGCGGGGCCCGTCGTGGCATTGAAGTGCGGCGCCGTGGGATAACTGGTATACCGTGGCACCCGCGCGTCAAAAAGCCCGAGGCGCGTGAGTTGCGATTCCGTGTCCATTCGTGTAGCCTAATTGGCATGTTGGGCAGCGGCCTTGACCTAGATCAACAGCGATGGACGGTAGGGCCATGAAAGACACTCCCGGCACGTCTCACATATCTTGCGGTGATTGCCCGATCCGTCATCGCGCCGTTTGCGCCAGATGTGAAACCGACGAATTGGCGGCGCTGGAACGCATCAAGTATTATCGCAGCTATGAGGCTGGGCAGACGCTGATCTGGTCCGGCGACCGCATGGATTTCGTGGCATCCGTTGTCACCGGCATCGCCTCGCTGACCCAGACGCTGGAAGACGGGCGGCGCCAGATGGTCGGCCTGTTGCTGCCGTCGGATTTTGTCGGACGGCCAGGGCGGCCGAACGCCGCCTATGACGTGACGGCGACCACCGATCTGGTCATGTGCTGTTTCCGCAAGAAACCGTTCGAAGACCTGATGCTGCACACCCCGCACATTGCCCAGCGTCTGCTGGAAATGACCCTGGACGAGCTGGACGCCGCCCGCGAATGGATGCTGCTGCTGGGCCGCAAGACGGCGCGTGAAAAGATCGCAAGCCTGATGGCGATCATTGCCCGGCGCGATGCCAGCCTGCGCGCGAGGAACGCCCCCGGCCCGCTGACCTTCGATCTGCCGCTGACGCGCGAGGCGATGGCGGATTATCTGGGGCTGACGCTGGAAACGGTCAGCCGCCAGATCTCGGCCTTGCGCAAGGACGGGGTGATCGTGCTGGACGGCAAGCGCCATGTGATCGTGCCCGACATGTATCGCCTGCTGCAAGAGGCGGGCGATGACAGCGACGGCGGCATGATCGGGTAACGCCCCCGTCCGGCGCGGTGCGGGTTGGCGGTGTCGGACGGGGGGCCGTCTGCCCCCCGCCCCCCGAGGATACTTGCATCAAGGCGAAACGGGGCGCCGCGGGACGTCATGAGACGCCGGGGGCTGGAGCGCTGCAGGCGGGAATGGCGCGCGGCCGGAAATATCCCGTTCACAACCGCCGCGCCGTGTCGTAAGGCGGGAATATGCGGATACTCTTTCTTGGCGATGTGATGGGTCGCGCCGGTCGCGCGGCGGTGCAGGCACGGCTCAAGGGCCTGCGCGACGACTGGGCGCTGGATTTCGTGGTGGTCAATGGCGAAAACGCCTCGAGCGGGGCCGGCCTGACCGCCGCCCATGCCAAGGCGTTGCTGGAGGCGGGGGCCGATTGCCTGACGCTGGGCGATCATGCCTTCGATCAGAAGGACATGATGTCCTTCATCGAGCAAGAGCCCCGCATCATCCGACCGCTGAACTATGCCAAGCTGGCCCCCGGCAAGGGCGCGCGCCTGTTCACCGATGCGCGCGGGCGCAAGGTGCTGGTCACGCAGGTGCTGGGCCAGGTGTTCATGAAGCGGCCCTTTGACGACCCGTTTTCGGCCATCCAGCCGGTTTTGCAATCGCACCCGCTGGGCGGCATGGCGCAGGCGATCCTGGTTGACATGCACTGCGAGGCGACAAGCGAGAAGATGGCCATGGGCCATTGGTGCGACGGGCGGGCCAGCCTTGTGGTCGGCACTCATACCCATGTGCCGACCGCCGATACGATGATCCTGCCCGGCGGCACCGGCTATCAGACCGATGCGGGCATGTGCGGCGATTACAACTCGGTCATCGGGATGCAGAAGGAAGAGCCGATGCGCCGCTTCATCACCCAGATGCCGGGCGGCCGGTTCGAACCTGCGGGTGGCGAGGCCACATTGTCGGGCGTCTTTGTCGAAACCGATGACCGCACCGGCCGGGCCACGCGCATCCGCATGGTGCGCATCGGCGGCCGGCTGGAAGCTGCGGCCCCCTGACCGGCCCGCGCCGGGTTTGCCAAGGCGCTTGCACTGACCAAACGCCCCCTTGCAGGGCGGCTGACCGCCTGCGGCAGTCATGCCGCGATGCGGCGCTTGTTTTGCCCATAATCTCTGCTAGAAAGGTCGAGATTATTCCCCAAAGGCTACCATGTTTGGCATAGAATTCCCGCAGACAGTCCAGGGGCTCCTGGCCATCGGCATCGTGTTGACGATGCTGGTCATGTTCATCCGCGAAACCTATCCGGTCGAGGTTGTCGCCATCGGCGGCGCCGTGGCCATGCTGGTGCTGGGCATCCTGCCGCAGGCCGAGGGGCTGAAGGTCTTTGCCAACCAGGCGCCCTGGACCATCGCGGCGCTGTTCATCGTGGTGGGCGCGCTGGTACGGACCGGCGGGCTGGACTGGGTGTCGCGCCAGGCCTCGGCGCATGTCGAGCGGCGCCCGGTGCGCACCGTCGTGCTGCTGGCGCTGGTGGTTCTGGCGATGTCTGCCTTTGTCAACAATACGCCAGTCGTCGTCGTGATGATTCCGATCTTCATGCAGCTGGCGAAAAAGCTGTCGCTCTCGCCCTCCAAGGTGATGATCCCGCTCAGCTACCTGACCATCCTGGGCGGCACGGTCACGCTGCTGGGCACCTCGACCAACCTGCTGGTCGATGGTGTGGCGCGTCATGCGGGGCTGCCGGGCTTCAGCCTGTTCGAGATCACGCCGCTTGGCCTGATCGTCGCGGCCTGGGGGCTTGGCTACATCGCACTGTTCGCGCGCCGGCTGCTGCCCGACCGTGACAGCATGGCGGCGCTGCTGTCCGACAAGTCCAAGATGAAGTTCTTCACCGAAGTCGCCCTGCCCGAAGGGTCCACCCTGATCGGCAAGCGCCTGGACGAGGTGGACATCTTCAAGCGCGATACCGCGCGGGTGATCGACGTGCTGCGCGGCGATGCCTCGTTGCGGCGCGATCTGTCGGGCGTGGTGCTGGCCGAAGGCGACCGCGTGGTCCTGCGCACGCCAATGTCCGAGGTGCTGGGCCTGCAACAGAACAAGGACCTCAAGCTGGTCGACAAGCTGTCCTCGGTGCAGACCACCACGGTCGAGGTGCTGATCACCCCCGGCTGCCACATGATCGGGCGCTCGCTGGGGTCGCTGCGGTTGCGGCGGCGCTATGGCGTCTATCCGCTGGCCGTGCACCGGCGGAACCAGAACATCGGTCGCCAGATTGACGATCTGGTCGTGCAGGTGGGCGACACGCTGCTTCTGGAAGGCGCGCAGTCCGACATTCAGCGTCTGGCCGCCGAGATGAACATGGTCGATATCTCGCAGCCCTCGGAACGCGCCTATCGCCGTGGCCATGCGCCCATCGTGCTGGCGACGCTGGCGGCCATCGTGCTGCTGTCGGCCCTTGAGGTCGCGCCCATCATGGTGCTGTCGATCATCGGCGTGGCGGTGGTGCTGCTGACCCGCTGCATCGACGCGGACGAGGCCTTTGAATTCATCGAGGGGCGCCTGCTGGCGCTGATCTTCGGGATGCTGGCGGTTGGCGCGGGGCTGGAACAATCGGGCGCCGTGCGCATGATCGTCGAGGCGCTGGCCCCCTGGCTGGCCGACCTGCCGGCGCCCTTGCTGGTGCTGGCGGTCTATGTGCTGGCCTCGACCCTGACCGAGGTGGTGTCGAACAACGCCGTTGCGCTGATCGTGGCGCCCATCGCCATCGGCCTGTCGAAAACGCTGGGCATCGACCCGCGGCCCTTGCTGGTGACGGTGATGTTCGCCTCGTCCGCCGCCTTCTCGACGCCGATCGGCTATCAGACCAATACCTTGGTGTATGGCCCTGGCGGCTACAAGTTCACCGACTACCTGCGCATCGGCCTGCCGCTGAACATTTCGCTGGCTATTGTGGTATCTTTGACCGTCCCGCTGCTCTGGCCCTTCTAGGCCGGGGTTGCGGGCGACCTGCCCGCTGGATTATACGGACGCATTCACAGATCGTGCTTCCGGGGGAAGGTCATGGCAGGCCATTCGAAATGGGCGAACATCCAGCACCGCAAGGGCAAGCAGGATGCGATCCGCTCGAAAATGTTCTCGAAGCTGGCGAAGGAGATCACCGTCGCCGCCAAGATGGGCGATCCTGACCCCGACAAGAACCCGCGCCTGCGTCTGGCGGTCAAGGCGGCGAAGGCCGTCTCGATGCCCAAGGACGTGATCGACCGCGCGATCAAGAAATCGCAGATGGGCGATGCCTCGGATTATACCGAAATCCGGTATGAAGGGTATGGCGTGGGCGGCATTGCCGTGATCGTCGAGGCGATGACCGACAACCTGAACCGCACCGCCTCGAACGTGCGCAGCTATTTCACCAAATGCGGCGGCAACCTTGGCCAGACCGGCTCGGTGGCGCACAGCTTTGATCGGGTGGGGGAAATCACCTATCCGGCCTCGGTGGGCGATGCCGACACGGTGATGATGGCCGCGCTGGAAGCGGGCGCCGAGGATGTGGAGTCCGACGAGGATGGCCACTTCATCTATTGCCAGGTCGAGGATCTGTCGTCCGTCTCCGACGCGCTGGAAGCGGCGCTTGGCGAATCGACCGAATCCAAGCTGATCTGGCGTCCGCAAAGCCGCACCGAGGTGGATCTGGACACCGCGCAAAAGCTGATGCGCCTGGTCGAGATGCTGGAAGAGGATGACGACGTGCAGACCGTCACCCACAATTTCGACGTGCCCGAAGACGTCGCGGCTCAGCTCTGAGCCGCGATCATCATCGAACGGTTCAAGGGCGCCCCAGTGGCGCCCTTCTCGTTTGCCCCGATCCATGAAAAAGACCCGGCACCAAAGGTGCCGGGCCAGTCCGGGACGCTTGGGCGGGGCGGTTTATTCGCCGCCGCCAAGCCCGTGCACATAGACGGACACCGCGCGGATGTCGGCTTCCGACAGGCGGGTGTTCCAGTTCGGCATCACGCCGAACCGTGCGAACTTCACCGTATGGGTCAGCGAAGCCACGTCGCCGCCATAGAGCCAGATCGCATCGGTCAGGTTCGGCGCACCTTGCGCGCGGTCGCCCTTGCCATCGACGCCATGGCACGAGGTGCAGTTGTCGGCAAACAGCGTCGCACCAGCGGTCGCCGCAGCGGCATCGTGATCCTGGCCCGAGATCTGGCGGACGTATTGCACGACCTGACCGATTTCCTCGGCGGTGATCATCTCGCCGAATGCCGGCATCTGGCTATAGCGCGCCTCGTCATCGGTGGTGTTGCGGATGCCGTGGGTCACCGTGGTGTGGATCGCCTCGATATCGCCGCCCCACAGCCAGTCGTCGTCCAGAAGGTTCGGGTAGCCCAGCGATTGCACGCCGGCCGCGCCGGCGCCGTGGCACTGGGCGCACCAGGTCTTGAACACCGCCGCCCCGGCCTGGTTGGCAAATTGCACCAGTTCAGGGTTCGAGGTGATCTCGGTCAGCTCGGTTTCGACCAGCTTGGCGCGGATCGGGCCGTTCAGACCGGCAAAGCGATCAACCTCGGCGTTCAGCGCCTCGATCCGGTTATAGCCCAGCACGCCTTGTGTGGCACGGGTGATCATGGGCCAGGCCGGATAGGCGATGGAATAGACCAGCGCCCAGGCGATACAGGCGTAGAAGGTCCACAGCCACCAGCGCGGCATCGGGTTGTCGAATTCCTCGATCCCGTCCCAGCTGTGGCCGGTGGTTGGAACTTCCCCCGGTTTATGGTCAGTCTTCTTGGCGCTCATGTCCCTCACGCCTCCTTGTTTGCCGGGGCTCCGGCGCCTGCAGGCGCCGGGCGATCATCGTTGCGAAAGATCGAGTTGGCCGCCTCGCGGTGCACCTTGTTCGCGCCCGGACGGATGGCCCACACAAAGACCCCGATCAGGAACAGCACCATGAACAGCAGATGCCAGCTGTCCGCGAAGTTGCGCAGAAAGGCATAGGTTTCCGATCCCATGATACCCCCCTTAGCGCAGCGGGTCAGGCTGGAAGGTCGAGAAGTCGACCATCGTGCCCAGCACCTGGATATAGGCGATCAGCGCGTCGGCCTCGGTCACGCCCGGCTGGCCATCGAAGTTGCGCACGTTCACCTTGTCGCCATAGCGCGCGAACAGCCCTTCGGTATCGGCATCGGGGTCAGCCTGCGCGGCGAAGTCAGCCTGCGCTGCCTCGATCATCTCGCTGGTATAGGGCACGCCGAACACCGCATTCGTCTTCAGCGTATCCGCGATATGGGCGCCATCGATCGGCGTGCGGAACAGGAAGGCGTATTTCGGCATCACCGATTCCGGCACGACCGACTGCGGGTTGTGGAAGTGGTCGCGGTGCCATTCGTCGGAATAGCGGCCACCCACACGCGCCAGATCCGGGCCCGTGCGCTTGGACCCCCACTGGAACGGACGGTCATACATCGACTCGGCCGCCAGCGAGTAATGGCCATAGCGTTCGACCTCGTCCCGCATGGGGCGGATCATCTGGCTGTGGCACACATAGCAGCCTTCGCGGACATAGATGTCCTTGCCGGCCATTTCCAAGGGCGTGTAGGGGCGCACCCCTTCCACCTTCTCGATGGTGTTCTCGATGTAGAACAGCGGGACGATCTGGACCAGACCGCCGATGGTGACAACCAGGAAACTCAGCACCAGCAGAAGCGTGGCGTGCGTCTCGATGGCCTTGTGTTTGTCAAGGAAAGCCATTGCTCACACTCCGATCATTCTGCGGGGACGAAGTCGTTCGCGTTCACCGGCGATTTGGCCGGCTGGGCACGAACGGTCATCCAGAGGTTGTAGCACATGATGATGGCGCCGGTCAGGAACATCACGCCGCCCAGCATCCGCACGACATACATCGGGAACTTGGCGCTGACGGTGTCGGCAAACGCGTTCACGAGGAACCCGTTGGCATCGACTTCGCGCCACATCAGCCCTTCCATGATGCCCGTGACCCACATCGACGATGCGTAAAGCACGATCCCGATGGTGGCGAGCCAGAAGTGCCAGGACACCAGCGACAGCGAATACAGCCGCTCGCGGTTCCACAGCTTCGGCACCAGGAAGTAAAGCGCGCCGAAGGTGATCATGCCGTTCCAGCCAAGCGCGCCGGAATGGACGTGACCGATGGTCCAGTCGGTATAGTGCGACAGCGAGTTGACCGCCTTGATCGACATCATCGGGCCTTCAAAGGTCGACATGCCGTAAAAGCCCACCGCGATCACCATCATGCGGATCACCGGGTCGGTGCGCAGCTTGTCCCAGGCGCCCGACAGCGTCATCAGGCCATTGATCATGCCGCCCCAGCTGGGCATCCACAGCATGATCGAGAAGATCATCCCAAGGGTCGAGGCCCATTCCGGCAGCGCGGTATAGTGCAGATGGTGCGGACCGGCCCAGATATACAGGAAGATCAGCGCCCAGAAGTGGATGATCGACAGCTTGTAGCTGAAGACCGGACGTTCGGCCTGCTTGGGAATGAAGTAGTACATCATGCCCAGGAAGCCCGCGGTCAGGAAGAAGCCCACGGCGTTGTGGCCATACCACCACTGGATCATGGCGTCCTGCACACCGGCATAGGCCTGCACCGAGGCCGAGCCGAAGATCGACACCGGCAGCGCCGCGTTGTTCACGACGTGCAGCATGGCGATGGTGACGATGAACGACAGA
Organism: Gemmobacter nectariphilus DSM 15620; assembly: GCF_000429765.1. Taxonomy (GTDB): domain Bacteria; phylum Pseudomonadota; class Alphaproteobacteria; order Rhodobacterales; family Rhodobacteraceae; genus Wagnerdoeblera; species Wagnerdoeblera nectariphila. The sequence goes on from NZ_AUCM01000005.1 coordinate 150,205, forward strand.
TAGAACCAGTTCGCAACGTAGATGTGCGGCTCCTTGCGCTTCCACAGCGTGCCAAGGAAGGCCAGCAGGAACGCCACCCAGACCACGGTGATCAGGATGTCGACGTGCCAGGGCATCTCGGCGTATTCCTTGCTCTGCGAGCCGCCAAAGACATAGCTGGTCGCCGCCAGGACGATGATCAGCTGCCAGCCCCAGAACACGAACCAGCCAAGCCCGCCACCCCACAGCCGCGCGGCCGTGGTGCGCTGGACGACGTAGAAGGCCGTCGCGATCAGCGCGTTGCCACCAAAGGCGAAGATCACCGCCGAGGTGTGCAGCGGCCGCAGGCGCCCGAAGTTCAGGTAGGGCTGCGCCCAGTCGAAGTTCAGCGACGGGAACGCAAGCTGCGCCGCCACCCAGACCCCGACCAGAAAGCCCACCACACCCCAGAACGCGGTCGCGATGACCCCGGCGCGCACCACGCCGTCAAAATATTCGTTCTGCGAAATGGCCGGCTTTGCCTCGCCGATGCCCCGCACGGTCCAGATGAACGTGGCGGCTGCAGCGAGCATTACGACCAGTGCGTTGACCAGATAGGCCTCGTCGCGCGCATAGTTGGCTGCGATCGCGGCAAGCACCGCGATCACGCCAAGCGCGACCAGTTTTATGTAATCCCACATGTTGCGTCCCTTCGTCTTGTCGTCCGGCACGAGTCGCGCCCTGCCGGATCTTATACGACATGTTCGGTCATGGCTGCGCTGCGGCGAATATGCCTTGATCCATGTCAATCTCGGCCGTCAGCTTCCGCCAGCTTGGTCCATCGCGCAACATGATGTTGATCCGTATCAAGGTTCAGGGTGGAAATGCGGCCTAGCCTGTGGCCACATGAACAGGACCAGGCGCCATGTGCGCCGCAATCAAGGAGGCACTCATGGCCTGCAAGACCTTGCTATCCGTAGTTACCGAACAGGGACCCGATGGTCCTGGACTGGCGGCGCTGGATACCGCCATTGCGCTTGCGCGCCGCGAGGACGCCCACCTGGACGTGCTGGTGCTGGGAATCGACCAGACCCAGTATGGCTATTTCAGCGCCGGCGCCGGCGTTGCCATGGTGCAAGAGACGCTGGCACAGGCCATGGCTGCCGCCGAAGAACTTGAGGCAAAGGTGCGCCAGCGCCTTGCCGCCGAGGAAATCCGCTGGGCCGTCGATCGCGCCGTTGCCCAGCTGGGCGGGGTGCCGCCGCTGGTCGCGCATCGTGCCCGGTTCAGCGATCTGGTGGTGCAAAGCCGTCCCTATGGCCCCGGCCGGTCGGCCACTGACGAGGCCGTCGTCGAGGCAGCGATGTTCGACGGGCAGGCCCCGGTTCTGGTGATGCCCGATGGCATGATCGACCCGCCGGCCTTTGACCGGGTGGTCATCGCCTGGAACCAGTCGCCCGAGGCGATGGCCGCGATCCGCCGAGCCTTGCCGCTGCTGCAACGTGCCTCGATGGTGGACATCACCATCATCGACCCGCCGGCCCATGGGCCGGAACGCTCGGACCCGGGCGGGATGCTCAGCCAGTGGCTCTCGCGCCATGAGGTGCGGGCCGAGGTTTCGGTTCTGGCACGCACGCTGCCGCGCGTGTCCGACGTGCTGGCCCGCCATATCCGCGACCGCGATGCCGATCTGCTGGTGATGGGCGCCTATGGCCATTCCCGCTTCCGCGAGGCGATCCTGGGTGGCGCTACGCGCGACATGCTGGAAAATACCGATATTCCGGTGCTGCTGGCCCGCTGATCGGTAAGATGAGACAACAGAAAAGCCCCGGCCGACTGGCCGGGGCTTTTGTCATTCCGGGCTGAACCCGGCGAAAAGGGGGCCGGGGTGACGCCCGCCCTACGGCTTGGGGTGATCGTCCCAGTCGCTGCGCAGGATGCGGCGGGCATCGCCCTCGGGGTCTTCGTACTGGCGGTTCTTCATCGTCCAGAAAAAGAACGCCAGCCCCAAGGCCCCCAGAAACAGCGAGACCGGAATCAGGATCGTCAGAACTTCCATCGGGTTACTTCAACCTCAGCGCATTCAGGGCCACGGTGATCGAGGACAGCGACATCGCCAGCGCGGCCCACAGGGGCGTGGCCAGCCCCACCAGCGCGATCGGCACCGCCACAAGGTTGTAGGCGGCGGAAATGCCGAAATTCTCGCGGATGCGCCGGGTCGACTGGCGGGCGATGCGCAGGGCATCGGCCACGGGCGCAATATCGCGGCCCAGCAGCACGATGTCCGATGCCACCCGCGCGGCATCCAGCGCCGAGGCCGGCGAGACCGAGGCATGGGCCGCCGCCAGCGCCGCCGTATCGTTCAGCCCGTCCCCCACCATCAGCACGCGGCGCCCCGCAGCCGTCAGGCGCGCGACCTCGGCCGCCTTGCCTTCGGGCAGCGCACCGGCGGTCCAGTCGGCAATCCCCAGCCGCGCCGCCAGATCGGCCACAGCCCCCGGCGCATCGCCCGAGATCAGCTTGACCGCAAGGCCCTGCGCCTTGACCGCGGCCACCACCTCGGCCGCGCCCGGTCGCAGCGCATCGGCAAAGGTGAAGGCGCGGGTGGTGCCATCGGCCATGCCCAGATAGGTGGCCGTCACCTCCAGCGGCGCGGCCCCCACCCATTCGGCGCGGCCCAGACGGACCCGGCGGCCATGCAACCGCCCTTCGACGCCATAGCCCGGCACCTCGGCCAGATCGGTCAGCGGGGCCGGAACCACCCCCGCCGCGCGGCAGGCCTGCGCCAGCGATTGCGCCAGCGGATGGCCCGAGGCCCCGGCCAGCGCCGCCGCCAGATCCAGCACCGCGCGGGGATGATCGCCCAGATTGGTCGGCTCGGGCGCGCCCATGGTCAGGGTGCCGGTCTTGTCGAACACGACCGTATCCACCTCGGCCAGCCGCTCCAGCGCCGACCCCGACTTGATCAGCAGCCCCTTGCGGAACAGCCGCCCCGAGGCCGCCGTCACCACCGCAGGCACCGCCAGCCCCAGCGCGCAGGGGCAGGTGATGATCAGCGTTGCCGCAGAAATGTTGATCGCATAGCGCACATCGCCGCCCGTCGCCCACATCCAGTAGCCAAAGGCGGAAAAGGACAGCAGATGCACCAGCGGCGAATAGGCCCGCGCCGCGCGGTCTGCGATGCTGGTATAACGGTTGCGCGCGCTTTCCGCGACCGCGACCAGTTCCGCCATGCGCGACAGCGAGCTGTCGCGCCCCGCCGCCGTCACCCGAACCACCAGGGGGCCGGTCAGGTTGACCTCGCCCGCGCTGACCACACGATCAGGGCCCGCGAACACCGGCAGCACCTCGCCCGTCAGCAAGGATCGGTCAAGTTCGGACGTGCCCTCAGTCACCACGCCATCGACAGGCACCCGCCCGCCCGGACGCACCAGCACCAGATCGCCGGGGCGCAGATCGGCGACCATCACGGTTTCCTCGGCCCCGTCCAGCAGACGGATGGCGCGCGGCACCTCCAGCGCGGCAAGTTCCTGCGCGGCCGATCGCGCCACCGCCCGCGTGCGGTGATCCAGATAGCGGCCGACCAGCAGGAAGAAGGTCAGCATCACAGCCGAATCGAAATAGGCGTGCCGCCCCGAATGCCAAGTCTCGTAGATCGAGATCCCCGATGCCAGCACCAGCGCCAGCGAGATCGGGAAATCCATGCCCAGCCGCCCGGCCTTGAGCCCGCGCCAGGCAGACTTGAAGAACGGCTGGCCCGCAAAGGCCACCGTGGGCAGCGCGATCATGCCCGAAATCCAGTGGAACAGATCGCGCGTCGCATCGGTTGCCCCCGACCAGACGGCGACCGACAGCAACATGATGTTCATCATGCTGAAACCGGCCACACCGATCCGCATCAGCAACTCGCGCCCCTGACGGTCGGTTTCGGTCACGGACAGAACGCCGGGGTCCAGCTCGTGCGCCTCATAGCCCAGGCGGTCCAGATGCGGGATCAGGCTGGCCGCCGTCACCTCGGGCTCTGCCTCGACCAGAACGCGGCGCAAAGTCAGGTTCACGCGGGCGGACCGGATGCCGGGCAACCGCTCCAGCCCCTGTTCCACCGTCGAGATGCAGGCCGCACAATGCGCGCCGGGGATGGACAGCATGAGCCGCGCCTCGCGCGGGGCGGCCATCTGGGCGATCCGCTCGGCCGAGGGCGCCGCAACGCAGGCCGGGCAGGCCGAGATCGACACATGGGTTTCAGGATCGGCCGCGACCGACATGGCCCTAGCCTTTCACATAAAGCTGACGTTGCTGGCGAAAGGTCGTGCCGTCCTTGGCCAGCGCCTCGATCCGCAGGATCCACTTGCCAGGCGCCAGATCGACCGGGGCGACAAAGGCCCCCGCCTCGCGCACAAAGACCGGCAGGCGGTCATCGCTGGCCTCGGTCGCGCGGCCGATCAGGACCTGAAGATCCTCGACATCGCCCGGCGCCCCGGTTTTCTCGTTGGTGATCTTCAGCACCAGCTGGCCATCGGCATAATCTTGCGCCACCTCCCAGCCCAGGGCCTGCTGCGCCTTGAGCTGGGCGTTGAAGTTCTGGCTGGCGTAATAGGTGTTCTGCGCCTCGACCCCCGGAAAGGTGCTGATCGCGGAATAGGCCATATAGAGGTTGACCGCGATGATGACGCTGAAGGCCGAAACCGTGCCGATCAGCACATGACGCCCGGTGATTTCGCGTGCCATGTCACTGCCCCTTCCCGTTGAACACCGTATGCGCGCTGACCCGGCTGGACGATCCTTCGGCCTGGAACCAGAAGGTGATGTCCGTCCGTGCCACGCTTGCCGCGGGCGAGCCCGGCGGCGCGACGATATAGACCCGCTGCTGCAGCGTCGCATCAGCCGCCACCGAGGCCGCGTTGTCCGTCTCGCCTTCAAGTTCTACCCGCAAACCGGGCGGGGCGTCGATGGAGAAGGCAAAGGTGCGTTCTTCATGGAACTTGTTGCGCAGGCGGATGTCATAGGTGTTGCGGATCGACCCGTCGGACAGGGTGACGAATGTCGGGTTGCGCACCGGGGTCAGGTTCACGTCAATATCCGAGCGCAGGAACAGCGCCACCACAAGCCCGATGCCGACAGCCGACCACAGGGTCGTATACATGATGGTGCGCGGGCGCAGGATGTGCTGCCACACCGGCTTGGGCGCCTTGCCCGACCGCTCGGCCGCCTCGTCCGTCAGGGCCATATAGTCGATCAGGCCGCGCGGCTTGCCGATCTTGTCCATCACGTCGTTGCAGGCATCGATGCACAGCCCGCAGGTGATGCAGGCCAGCTGCTGGCCGTTGCGGATGTCGATCCCCATGGGGCACACGTTCACGCAGGCCATGCAGTCGATGCAATCGCCCTGCGCAACCCCGGGCGCCTCGGCCCCCTTCTTCAGCTTGCCGCGGGGCTCGCCCCGCCAGCTGCGATAGCCGATGGTCAGGGTGTCTTCGTCCATCATTGCGGCCTGAATGCGCGGCCACGGGCAGGCATAGATGCAGATCTGCTCGCGCGCGAAGCCACCAAAGGTGAAGGTGGTCGCAGTCAGCACGGCGATGGTCAGATAGGCGATCGGATGGGCGTTGAAGGTGACCAGATCGTGCAGCAGCGTCGGCGCATCGGTGTAATAGAACACCCAGGCGCCGCCGGTCGCCACGGCGATCAGCAGCCATGCCACCCACTTGACCAGCCGCTTGCGGATCTTCTCGCCATCCCATTTCTGGCGGTGCAGGCGCAGCCGGGCGTTGCGATCGCCCTCGACCCAGCGCTCGACCAGGATGAACAGGTCGGTCCAGACCGTCTGCGGACAGGCATAGCCGCACCAGACCCGCCCGGCGGCCGAGGTGAACAGGAACAGCCCCAGCCCCGCCATGATCAGAAGGCCCGCGACGAAATAGAATTCGTGCGGCCAGATCTCGATCATGAAGAAAAAGAACCGCCGGTTCGCCAGGTCGATCAGCACCGCCTGATCGGGCATGTTCGGCCCGCGATCCCAGCGAATCCACGGCGTCAGGTAATAGATGCCAAGGGCAACCCCCATGATCCACCACTTGAGCGTGCGGAAGTTCCCCTTCACGCGGCGGGGAAACACGGGCTCGCGGGCGGCGTAAAGGCTGGCGGGCTGGTTAGAATCGGTGGACAAGGGAATGCTCCCGGAATTTTCTGGCTGATCTTCCTTCGCGCATGGGCGCGGCGTCCACATTGACTTGCATCAAAATCCCGCATGGGCGATGCAACTAAACGCCACACCAGGTGCACAAAGGGCCGAAATCCTGTGCGGATCCCGGCCCTTGGCTGATTTGTCGCACCGGCACCCCAGGAAACGCGCGAACAGGACGGGGCGCCGGTGCGGGGCCCCTTCTGGGGGCTTGATGTGGATTGTGACATCAACCCCGGCCAGGCGCCTTGACCTGCATCAAACCGCCCCGGCACCTGCTGCGACCGGCTGTCGCAGCCGCCAGGATCACCGGCGCAGATGCCGCTCCAGCCGCCGCAGGGCCAGCGACAGGGTGATCGTCAGGCCCAGATAGATCAGCGCGACCATGTTATAGGTCTCGAAATAGCGAAAGTTTCCAGCCGCCGCGACCTTGCCCAGCTGGGTCACATCGGTCACCCCCAGCACGGAAACCAGCGAGCTGTCCTTGACCATGGCGACGAAATCATTGCCCCAGGGCGGCAGGATGGTGCGAAACGCCTGTGGCAGGACAATCAGCCGGAACCGCTGTGCCCCGCTTAGCCCAAGGGCCTTGGCCGCCTCGATCTGGCCAGGGTCAACCGACTGGATCCCGGCGCGGAACACTTCGGCCAGAAAGCTGGCATAGGCCAGGATCAGCGCGATCACCGCCCGCCACAGCAGCGGCACGTCGCGGGTGCGCAGCTCGGGCAGGCCAAGGGCGTTCCACCCCTCGACCAACAGCGGCACGCCGACAAAGGCGACATACAGCAGCAAGACGATGATCGGGATGCCGCGCATCACCTCGATATAGAGGCGCACCGCCTGACGGATCAGCCAGTGCCGCGACAGGCTGCCCATGGCCAGCGCAAGCCCCAGCGCCGAGGCCCCCGCAAACGCCGTGACTGTCACCAGCAGCGTGATGCCGGCCCCCTTCCACAGGGTCGCAAGGATCTGGCTGTGAATGTCCGAGGCCAGCGCCAGACCCAGCGCCCAAAGCCCTGCCCCGGCCAGCACGACCAGCCATAGCGGGAAATCACCGTCGCGGCCGGGGGCGGGGGTCATGCGGCGGCGGTCCTCACTCGCCCATCTTGTAGTCGAGGAACCAGGTCTTGTTCAGCGCATCCAGCGTGCCATCGGCCTTCATCGCCGCGATGGCCGCGTTGATCGGCGCGACCAGATCCGATCCCTTGGGGAAGATGAAGCCGAAATCCTCGGCCCCCAGCGGCTGGCCCACGATCTTCAGCGCACCGTTCGAAGCGCCGACATAGCCCTGCGCCGCCGTCGAATCCGACAGCACCAGATCGACATCCCCTGCCCGCAGCGCGGCCAGCCCGGCGCCAAAGGTTTCGAACTTGATGATGCGGGAATTTTCCTCGTTGCCGTCTAGCACCTCGTAGACGCCCACATAGAACGGTGTGGTGCCCGGCTGCGCCGCCATCAGCAGCAGCGGATCGGCAGCGAAGCCGGCCGCATCGTCGAACCGCTGTTCATCCCCGCGCACGATCATCAGCATTTCCGACCGCAGATAGGGATCGGAAAAATCCACCTTGTCCTTGCGATCGTCGCGGATGGTGATGCCGGTCATGCCGATGTCATACTGGCCTTGCGACACCGCCGGGATCATCGCATCCCAGCTGGTGTTCTGATAGCTGACCCGCGCGTTCAGCCGTTTGGCGATTTCCGCCATCGCATCATATTCCCAGCCGACGGCCTTGCCCTGCTTGTCCAGGAATTGCAGCGGCGGATAGGCGTTTTCCGTCACCACGACAATCTCGCGCCCTTGCAGATCGGGAAGCGTCTGGGCCAGTGCCGCGCCGCCAAGCGCAGGCAAGGTCAGGGCAAGGGCAATCCCGGCAAGGGCGGTTCTACGCAGCATCGGCAATCTCCTGTCACAACTCGGGCGCAGTATGCCCGGCAAGCGCGGGATTTCCAGCCCTTTGCAAGCGGTTGTGAGATCAGCCCGGCGGATGCGCGCCGCAGACCGGGCAATCGGCGCGGCGATGCACGGCCATCACCCGGCTCTCGCCGTAAAGCCCGTCATGGATCATCAGCCGGCCGGCCAGCCCCTCGCCCGCGCCGGTGATCCACTTGACCGCCTCGAGCGCCATGATCGACCCGACGACGCCCGGCAGCGGCGCAACGACCCCCGCCTCGGCGCAGCTGGGGGCCAGACCGGGGGCAGGACGCACCGGAAAGACGCAGGCATAGCAGGGACCACCTGCCGCAGGATGGAACAGCGAGATCTGCCCTTCCCACTGCGCGATGGCGCCCGAGATCAGCGGCTTGCCAAGCTCGACGCAGACCCGGTTGACCAGATAGCGGGTGTCGAAATTGTCAGTCCCGTCCAGCACCAGATCGTAGTCGGCGATCAGCGCGCGGGCCGCGGCCTCGTCCAGGCGCCGTTCATAGGGGCGCAGCTCGACATGCGGGTTCAGGGCGCGCACGGCGATCTGGGCCGATCGCACCTTGGGCATCCCGATCCGGTCGTCCGCATGCAGGATCTGGCGTTGCAGGTTGCCGGTTTCCACGATGTCATCGTCGATCAGGCCAATGACCCCAACCCCCGAGGCCGCCAGATACAGCACCACCGGGCTGCCAAGCCCCCCGGCCCCCACCACCAGCACCCTGGCCTGTTTCAGCCGCACCTGCCCCGGCCCGCCCACCTCGCGCAGGACGATATGACGGGCATAGCGGGTGAGTTCGGTATCCGACAGCGGCCCCGCAGGTTCCGGCTTGGCGGCCGGTGCCGCACGGCTCCGCAACCAGCGCAGGGCCGCGCGATAGGCCAGCACCAGCGCCGCGACCCCGCCCAGCACCAGCCAAGGCTCGGCCCGACCGCCAGTGGCCACGCGCACCGCAGCCTCGGGCGGCAGCAAGATCTGCGCCAGAACCACGGCCAGCCACACCAGCCCCAGCGCGACCGCCCGGACCGGCCGGGGAATGCGCAGCGCCGCCCCGCCCAGCCAGATCACCGCTGCCAGCACCAGAACCGCCAGCATCTCAGGCCCCCGTGGACCCAAAGCCGCCCGCACCACGCGCGGTCTGTTCGCTGAACTCTGGCACCAGTTCGAACATCGGGCGGACAACCGGCACAAAGATCATCTGCGCGATCCGCTCGCCCGGCGCGATCAGCACAGGGTCGCTGCCGGGCGGGTTGCGGTTCCAGACGCTGATGAAGACCTGCCCCATATAATCCGGGTCGATCAGCCCGACCGAATTGCCCATCACCAGCCCGCGTTTGTGCCCGGCGCCGGAACGCGGCAGGATGAGCCCGGCAAAGCTCATGTCCCCGAACGACAGCGCGATCCCCGAGGGCACCAGCACCGCAGGCGCCTGCGGCGCGATCAGCGTCGGCCCATCGACACAGGCGAACAGATCGACCGCCGCCGCGCCTGCCGTCTGGTAGTCCGGCAAGCCCCAGTCCAGAACCCGCGGGTCGATGACCTTGATCTGCATGTGCGCTCCTGCCTGGCCTGCTGGCCCCAGCCTATAGCAACCGGGGCGCGGCGGAACCAGCGGTCTCAGGCGGTCACGAACATGCCGACCGGCGCATCGCGGCAGGTGGCATCCAGATCCGCCACCAGCGCCAGATCGACCAGCGCCCGCGGCAGGACATGGCGAAAGACATAGCGGCAGCTCACCCGTTTGGCCGCCAGGAACCCGCCCGCATCATCGCGCCCGCCGTCCAGCGCCGATTGCGCGGTCAGCGCCATGCGCAGCCACATCCAGGCGATCACCACGGTTCCAAAGGCGTCCAGAAACACCGTCGCGTTCGACAGCCGCAGTTCGGCATCATCCGAAGCCGCCAACGCGGCCACCGTGGCGCGCAGCTGTGCAACCGCACCGATCAGCGCCTCGGCCTCGGCGGAAAAGCTGGCGCGCGCGGCCCCCGCCGTCTGATCCATCATCGCGGTCAGCACAGCCAGCGCGGCCCCGCCATCGCCCAGGATCTTGCGCCCGACCAGATCCAGCCCCTGAATGGCAAAGGTGCCTTCGTGGATATGGTTCAGCCGGTTGTCCCGATACAGCCGCTCGACCGGATAGTCGCGCGTGTAGCCATAGCCGCCCAGAACCTGGATCGCCCATTTGTTCGCCTCGAGACAATGCTCGGATGGCCAGGACTTCACCACCGGGGTCAGCAGGCCCAGCAGGGACTGGGCCTGCGCGGCGGCGGCCGCGTCGGGGTTGTCATGCGTTTCATCGACCAGATGCGCCGCATAAAGACACAGCGCCTGCGCCCCTTCGACCGCTGCCTTTTGCGCCAGCAACATCCGCCGCACATCGGGGTGCTGGATGATCGGCACCGGCGGCGCGGCCGGATCGCCCCCCGCCAGCGGGCGGCCCTGCGTACGGTCCTGCGCATAGCCCGCCGAATAGAGATACCCCCCCAGCGCCTGCATGACCGAGGCATAGCCAACGCCGATCCGCGCCTCGTTCATCATGTGGAACATGTAGGACAGGCCGCGATGTTCCTCGCCGATCAGATAGCCGATGCTTTCGCCGGTCTCGCCAAAGTTCAGCAGGCAGTTGGTCGTCGCGCGCTGGCCCAGCTTGTGGTTCAGCCCGGCAAGGGCGATGTTGTTGAACTCGCCGGGGTTTCCGGTGTCATCCAGCCGGTATTTCGGCACCAGGAACAACGAGATCCCCCGCGTGCCCGCCCCGCCGCCCGGCGCCTTGGCCAGCACGAAATGGACGATGTTCCCGGCGATGTCATGCTCGCCGCCCGAGATCCACATCTTGCTGCCGCGCAGCGCATAGGTGCCGTCCCCGCGCGGTTCTGCCCGCGTGCGAATGTCGCCCAGGGACGAGCCTGCCTGAGGTTCCGACAGGCACATCGTGCCGAACCAGCGCCCTTCCAGCATGGGCGGCAGGAACCGCGCCTTCAGATCGTCAGATCCGAAAGCCGCCAGCATGTTCGCCGCCGCGATGGTCAGAAAGGCATAGTTGGCAACCCCGGTGTTGGCGCAGGTGAACATCCCGCTGGCCGCCATATGCACCACCCAGGGCGCCTGAAGCCCGCCAAGATCGGCGGCAAAGGGCAGGGCAAAGAACCCCGCCTCGGCCTGCGCACGCAGGGCTGTGCCAATCGCATCCGGCAGCACCACCTTGCCCGCCTCGAACCGCGGCTCTTGCGCGTCAGTTTCGGCGGCGCAGGCAAGGAACTGATCCTCGGCGATCTTCTGCGCGGTGTCCAGAATCTGGCCGACCGTCTGTCGGTCCCAGCCATCGAACCGGCCGGCGGCAAAGCTGCGATCAAGATCGAGCAGATCATAGAGCAGGAAATCAAGCTGGCGGCGGTCAACGATCAGGGACATCGCGGCGTCTCCTTGGGGCGACTATGGCCGCAGGCCTAACACGGCACCATCATTTGCACAACTGTACCGTTTTTGCGTGGCGCGCAGGAACTGCTCGCGCGCACCGGCCGTCTGCGACAGATCGGCCCCTGCCGTCATGGCGCGCACCAGCTTGCCCACGAACAGCGCCTGCACCCGCAAGGCATTGGCGGGGGGGGCGCCAACGCTGGACAGGGCCTGGCGCCAGGCCTTCTGCTGATCGTGCAAGGCCGCGCCGATGGCAGGGCGCAGGCTGCCTTGCACGGCCGCGCGGACCCAGACGGAATAGAAGGCCAGGTTCTCTTGCGGGTATTGCAGCGCCTCGCGGCCAAAGATGGCGCTGGTCAGGTCGGCCAGCTGCCCGGCATCCAGCCGCCCGCGTTCATAGGCGCGAAACCCGTCGCGGTAGCGGTCCTTGGCCCGGACGAACAGCGCGGTCTGCGCGGCCTCCAGCATCGCATCGACCGCCCCGAAGTAATAGCCCGGCGCGCTGCGCGACAGGCCCGCCCGCTCGGCCACGGCGCGATAGCTGACCGCCTGCGGCCCCTGATCGACCAGCACGCCGATGGCCGCCTCCAGCACATGGGCGCGCCCCGTGGCCCCTGCGGCATCATGCGACGCGACATTCCCGGGGTCTGCGGCAACAGCGGTCTGGCCAGCCAGCAAAGGGCCAATCTGATCGGCCCGCAAGCGGAACGGATGCAACAGGAACAGCAGCCCGACCGCCGTATCGACGGCGATCGTCACATCCGCCTCGTCGCTGCCATCACCGAGGGTTGCGGCAATGGTGCGCCAGTGCCCGTCGATGCCGTCGAACCAGCGCCGCGCCAATGCCCGGCCCTGGGCCGAGCGGCCGCCATGCAAGATCAGCTCGCACCATGCCAGCGAAAGATCGCGCTCGCGCACCAGCGCATTGCGGGTCACCAGCGCCACCACATCGTCCAGCCGGGCGATGCCCGGCGCCTGCCCGCCCTGGATGCGGGCACGCAGACGATCAAGCCCCGCCAGATAGCCAGCCAGCACCTGCCCGGAAACCTCGGCCAGCATCGCATCCTTGGTGTCGAAATGCCGTGTGGTCGCGGCAAGACTGACCCCCGCCGCCTGCGCAACCGCGCGGTGGGTGACGCCAGGCAGCCCGGCCTGACCGATCACGCGCACCAGACCCGCGATGATCTTCTGCCGTGTCTCGACCGCGCGCTTTTGCACCATGGCTCACCTGATCATTCGCGCCCCGGCGATCCGGGGCTGCATCATCTTGCCGTTTGTACCGAAATAATCACCAATGCGAAATGGCACGTCGCGACCTGTCGGACCCAAGGCTGCCCCAAGGGCCGCCATCACCGGCAAGTCTTTGCTTATGGGGCCGCGGTCTGCGGCTTTGCTGTCATACGCCCGTCATCTCGTGCATGATGCAAGGATGGACAGGGACCCCGCACCGCATGTCATTCAGCGAATCGACTCCGTGCAGCCCCTGGCGCGCTGGGGCGAGATCGGTGTGACCTTCACCAGCGGCACCAACCTGCAAGTGACCGTCACCTTCACACGCGATGCCGCCCAGACGCTGATGAACGGCCTTGCAAGGGCCCTGGCCCCGAAGGACTGACCTATCGGCTTGCGGGCTGAAACCCCGCCGCCTGCAGCCGCGCCGCAACCTCTGCCGATCCCAGCGCATCACGAAATGCCCCCAGCATCGCACTGGGCGCCCGCGCGGCATTCAGGGCAAAGTCGTAATGCTCCTCGGCCACCGGGATGAAGCCCAGCCCGTTGGCCGCCGCGACCGGGGCGATGGTCAGGCCCCAGTCGGCCCGGCCCTGCGCCACGGCGGCGGCCACCGCCGTGTGGGATCGTGGCTGGTTCCAGTAGCCCGCCGGACGCTGGCCGGCCAGAAGCTGGTCGATCAGGATGCGCGTGCCCGCCCCCTGATTGCGCCCGACCATCAGGCAATCCGGGTCCGCCAGCGCCGCCGCCAATGCGGCGGAACTGTCCTTGCCCTGAAACCGCGCGTCACCCGGGCGGTAGACAATGCCCTGCATCCGGCGCCATCCGGGCATCAGCATCTGGCCCTGGGTCAGGAACGGGGTGTTGAAACGGCCCGTTCCGGGATCCAGCAGGTGGATCGGGGCCAGATCGCATTCGCCCCGCGCCAGCGCCTGCAAGCCCCCCATGCTGCCCACGGCAATCGTGCGCACGGACAGCCCCTGCGCGACCAGGGCGCCCGTGACCAGATCCAGCCCCACGCAATGGCTGCCGATGATCACCAGATCGGGCACCCGCACCGCCGGGGTGAACAGATCGACGCCCACCCGCGCGCCCTGGGGCAGATGGTCCGCCAGCGCCTCGATGCGGACAAACCCGTCGGCCTGCGCAAAGGACGTCACCGCCCCCGATCCCTTGCCGGTCGGATAAGCGACAAGGCCATCGGGCCCCGCGACCAGCGAGACCATGGCAAATTCGGTGCGGCCAAGTTCCGAGGGCAGGCGCGCCGGCAGATCGGCCTCAACCCGGTGTTCGGCCCGCGCCGGCAGGCCCGCCATCCGGCGCAGCACCGGCGCCACGATGTCGTGAAAGGTGAACATCGCCGAGGTCGGGAACCCCGGCAGCACGACCACCGGCTTGCCCTCGCACACCGCAAGGCACAAGGGCTTGCCCGGTTTCAGCGCAACGCCATGCACCACGACCCCCGGCGCCCCCAGCCGGGCCAGGATACGATGCGTCAGATCGCCCGCGCCTTTCGACGTGCCGCCGGACAGGATCAGCATGTCGCAATCGGCCAGCGCGGCGCGCATCGCGGCCGCAAGCATGGGTTCGTCATCGGGCAAGGCGCCAAGGAACTGCCCCAGGCCGCCGTTTTCCTGAACCGCCGCGGCGATCATCGGGCCGTTGGTGTCGTGGATCTGGCCCGGCCCAAGCGGGCTGCCCGGCGCCACCAGCTCGTCCCCGGTGGACAGCACGGCAACGCGCGGCGGCCGGACCGCGGGCACCATGGCCAGACCGCAGGCCGCCAGCATCCCGATCTCGCGCGCGCCGATCACCGTGCCCTTGCGCAACAAGGTCTCGCCGCGCGCCATGTCGCTGCCGGCCCAGCCGATGAACTGCCCCGGCAGGGCGGCGCGGCGCACCTCGATGCGGTCCGGTCCCAGCGGGTCGGTATGTTCCACCATCACCACCGCATCGGCCCCGCGCGGGATGGGCCCGCCTGTTGCAATCAACGCGGCATGGCCGGGCAGCACCGGCAGCACCGGGCTGTGACCGCAGGCGATTTCCTCGCCCGTCAGGGTCAGCGTGACCGGGCTTGACGGCCCCGCCCCCGCAAGATCGGCCGAGCGCACGGCAAAGCCGTCTACCCCGGATCGGTCAAAGGGGGGCACGTCACCGGGGGCCAGAACATCGGCCGCCAGCACGGCGCCAAGCGCCCGGTCCAGCGCGCGCGGCTCTGCCACCAGCCGCACGGGGCCTAGCGCGGCATCGAACAGGCGAATGGCCTCTTCGCGCGAGACGACCCTGAGGAACTGGTCCTGACCGTTGGGCGATGTGGTCATAGCGGTCTTTCCATCAGCCAGCCGTCCAGCAGCGCCCCGACGGGCCATCCTTCGTTCAGGGGCGGGACCACGACCCAGCCATCCGCGCGGCGAACGTGGCCCGGCGTGATCTGCCCCACGGCCAGCGGCATCCAGCCATCGGCCTGCCGCTCCAGCAGAACAAGTTCGGCCTGCCCCACGATTGAGGCGATCTTGCGCAGCAGCGGCAGGCGCAGCGGCAGGGCGGGACTGGCCCCGGCCAGCCGCATCACCACGGGATGCAACAGCGCAAGCGCCGCGACCATCGCGGATTCGGGCGCCCCGGGCAAGGCGACAACCGGCACGCTATACAGCCAGCCAACCGCAACCGTCGGGGCCAGGGCCAGCGCAAGGCCATGCACCGCAAGCCGCCCGGCTTCGGCAATCGCGGCGGCCGTCTTGTCCTGCGCACCGCCCCCGGTGCCCCCGATGGTCACGACCAGATCGGCCCGCCCGCCGGTCATGGCCTGCGCAAGGGGCCGCCCATCGGCCGCAACCCTCTCGACCTGCGCGCCCCAGGTCTCCAGCCAGGCGCCGATCAGCCGCGAGGTCGGCCCGGGTGTGCCCGTATCGACCAGCCGGACACGGGGAATGCGGCAGGCGATCGCGGTCAGCCCCGCGGCCTCGGCCAGCAGCAGATCGGCCTGGCCGATGCGCTGCCCGCCCGGCACCACCGCATCGCCCGCGCCCAGCCAGTCACCGGGGCGCAAGGCTCCCTCGCCCGGCAGCGCCTCGGCCAGCGCAAGGCACATCGGCCCCTGCCGCTGGACCAGATCGGGGGCCAGCACGGCATCGGTGCCCGGCGGCAGCGGCTGACCCACCTCGACCCAGGGCGCAGGCGGGACCAGCGGCACCGGGGCCATGACCGACGCACCGATCAGGTCAGCCGATGCACAGGCCCAGCCATCCAGCCGCGCAACAGTCCCATCAGGCACCGCCTGCCCCGCCCGTTCGCCCCCGGCCGCAATCCGGCCCGGCGCCGCGGCCAGTGGCACGGCCTTAGGCGGGACAGCGACAAGCGGCTGCATCAGGGCGTGCAGCACCGTATCAAAGGGCGAAAGACGGGGCGGGGCGGTCATGGTGGCGCAGTCTCGCCGATCCGCCGACCGCCCGCAACCGGGGCGCTCATGCGTTATACCGCACCTCGCCCAGACGCGAGATGTCATAGCCGGTCAGGAACTGCGCCCGCCGGGCAAAGGCCTCGGTCCGGGCAAAGGCCAGCAGCTTTTGCACCGGCGGCTCGAAATAGTCGCGCCGCCGCATCACCAGATCGAAATCCTCGCCAGGCCACAGCGGCAGGAACCCCAGCGTGGCCGCGGCCAGACCAAGGCCGCAATCGGCCTCGCCCATCTCGATCATGCCGGCCAGATCGCCATGGCTTTCCGCAAACCGCGGGGCCAGCACCAGATCGGCCAGCGACAGCCCCTCGCGTGCAAGCAGCATGTCGAACAGGATTTGCGATCCCGCGCCTTCGCCGCGCACGGCCACCCGCAGGCCCCGATCGGCCACATCGCGCAGCCCCCGGATGTCCAGCGGATTGCCGCGCGCGACAAGCAGCCCCTGCACCCGCCGCGCCCAGTGGATCATCAGCATGTCGGGAAAGGGCAGCACCGCCCGCAGCGCGTCGATGTTGTAGCGGCCGGTGTCCGGCTCGATCAGATGGGTGCCCGCGATCATGGCCCGGCCCGCCGCCAGTTCCTCGAGCCCATGGCGCGAGCCGTTGGTCAGGATCGCAAGGCCCGACCCCGACTGGCGCAGCGCCCATTCCAGCAAGGGTTCGGACGATCCGGCGCAGATCATCGGGGGCGGTGCAAAGCGTGCGTCGGGCAATTCCGTCTGCCCTTCCAGCCATGCCTCGACCAGGCGGCGCGGGAACAGCAGCTTGCCGGATGCCTTGGTAAAGGGGATCTGCTGGCGCGAAACCATTTCGTAGATCGTGCGCTCGCGGATGCGCAGGTAGTCCGCGATTTCCGCCGTTGTCATCAGACCATGGGTGGAATTCGCCCCCGCCATGCAGCTGCCCCCGTTATCCTGCATTTTCTACATCACATGTAGCATAGCGCGAAAATTACATATTTGCCACCAGATCGAAAACTACTGCATAGACATATCAGGGGGTAGATTCCGCAAATGGCTGACAACCCGTTCCTGGCGGCCTTCGGGCTGATCGCTCAGGCCGATCCGGCCCTGATGCAGATCATCGGCCTGTCGCTGCGGGTCTCGCTCAGCGCGGTCGCCATTGCCTGCCTGATCGGCCTGCCGCTGGGCGCGGCGCTGGCACTGGTGCGGTTTCGCGGGCGGTCCGGGGTGATCGTCACCTTCAACGCGCTGATGGGCTTGCCCCCCGTGGTCGCGGGGCTGGTCATCTATCTGCTGCTGTCCCGCTCGGGGCCGCTGGGCAGTCTCAGCCTGCTGTTCACCCCTTGGGCGATGGTGCTGGCGCAGACCGTGCTGATCTTGCCGATCATCGTGTCGCTGACCCGCAGCATGGTCGAGGACCTGTGGGAAGAATACCGCGACCAGCTGCGATCCCTGGGCAGCACGCGGCTGCGGGCCGTGCCCACGCTGCTGTGGGACGGGCGGGTCAGCCTGCTGACGGGCGTTCTGGCCGGCTTTGGCCGCGCCAGCGCCGAGGTGGGGGCGGTGCTGATCGTCGGCGGGAACATCGCGGGCCACACACGCACCATGACCACCGCCATCACGCTGGAAACCAACCGGGGCAATCTGGGCCTTGCGGTGGCGCTGGGGCTGATCTTGCTGACCATCACCTTTTCGCTGAACGGCATGGCCTTTGCCGTGGCGCAATGGTCACGCAGGAGGGGCGGATGAAGGACATGGCCCGCACCTCGACCATCCTGCCGCTGCGGCTTGAGGGGGTCGGCTATAGCGCCGATGGAACGCCCCTGCTGTCGGGTGTGACCCTGACCGTGCCGGCCGGGCGGCGGCTGATCGTGCTTGGCCCGAATGGCGCAGGCAAAAGCCTGCTGTTGCGGCTGTGTCATGGGCTGCTGGATGCCAGCCGGGGCCGGGTGATCTGGGCCGATGGCAGCCCGCGCCCGGCCGCGCAGGCCATGGTGTTCCAGCGGCCCGTCATGCTGCGCCGGTCCGTGCGCGCAAACCTGGCCCATGCGCTGGCGCTGAACGGGGTTGCCCGGGCTGACCGGGCGGGCCGGATCGCGGCCGCACTGGACCGCTTTGGCCTGACCGATCTGGCCACGCGCGGTGCGCGCCTGTTGTCGGGGGGCGAACAACAGCGTCTGGCGCTGGCCCGCGCCTGGCTGACCGGGCCCGAGATCCTGTTTCTGGACGAGCCGACATCGGCGCTCGACCCCGGCGCGACGCGAACGATCGAGGAGATCATCCGCGGCTTCAGCGCCGAAGGCATGACCATCGTAATGACCACCCATGACCTGGGGCAGGCGCGACGGCTTGCCGAGGATGTCGCCTTCCTGAGCCGGGGGCGGCTTTTGGAACATGGCCCGGCTGCGGGCTTCTTTGCATCGCCTGCCACGACAGAGGCCCGCGCGTTTCTGTCTGGCGATCTTTTGTGGTGACTTCGTGGATCGGAAAGGGAACAGGACATGAAACTGATGCAACGACTGGCGGTCAGCGCCGCGCTGTGCCTTGGGGCACTGCCGGCCTGGGCCGAAACCTTCATCACCGTGGCCTCGACCACCTCGACCGAGAATTCGGGGCTGTTCGGGCACATCCTGCCGATCTTCAAGGACAAGACCGGGATCGAGGTGCGCGTGGTCGCCCAAGGGACCGGGCAGGCGCTGGAAACCGCCGCGCGCGGCGATGCGGATGTGGTCTTCGTCCATGCCAAGGCGCGCGAGGAAGCGTTCGTCAAGGATGGCTGGGGCGTGCAGCGGTTCGACGTGATGTATAACGATTTCGTGCTGGTCGGCCCCTCGGACGACCCTGCGGGCACCCGGGCCGCCCCCAGCGCCCCGGCAGCGTTCAAGGCGGTGGCGGACAAGGGCGCGGCCTTTGCCTCGCGCGGGGATGACAGCGGCACCCATGTGGCCGAGAAAAACCTGTGGAAGGCGGCGGGCGTCGATCCGGTCGGCCAGTCCTGGTATATGGAAACCGGCTCGGGCATGGGGGCCACGCTGAACACCGCCGCCCAGGTGCCGGCCTATGCGCTGACCGACCGGGGCACCTGGCTGTCGTTCCAGAACCGCGGCCCGCTGGAAATCACCTTTCAAGGCGACAAGGTGCTGTTCAACCAATATGGCGTGATCCTGGTGAACCCCGCCAAGCACCCGCATGTGAAGGTGGCCGAGGGTCAGGCCTTCATCGACTGGCTGATCTCGGACGAAGGTCAGGCGGCGATCAACGGCTACAAGGTGAACGGCGAGCAGCTGTTCTTCGGCAACGCCGCGAAATGACCGTGCGGGCGGACCCTGCAGGGTCCGCCTTGCCTTGGGCCGCAGGGCGCGGCATCAAGGGGCCATGAGCGACGACATTCCCCTGATCGACAGCAGCGGCCGGCTGTGCCCCCTGCCCGTGCTGCGCCTGCGCAAGGCGATGGCGGGGCTGGCCAAGGGCGCGCTGATCCGCACCCGCACCACCGACCCGCTGGCGCTGATCGACGTGCCGCATTTCTGCGCTGAAGCCGGGCACCGGATCGTCGATCAGACCAGCGAGGGTGCAGCGACGGTCTTTACCATCGAACACGGCTGATCGGCCCCCAGGACGGCGGCAACCCAGGCGCGCACCGCGCCGGTGTCGCAGGGCAGCTCCTTGGCCAGATCGCCGGCATAGTCGCGCCAGAACGGCAGTTGCTTGCGGTTCACCGGCACCAGCACCGGCACATCCAGCGCAAGCGCCTGTTCCAGCACCCCGCGCAGCCCGCCGCCTTCGGCCTCGGTCTTGCCAAAGCGGTTCAGCACCAGCAGATCGGGCGGATCGGCCAGATCGGCGGCCAGCCAGCCCGCAACCTCGGCCAGCGCGGCATTGTCCAGCCGGCACCCCTGCGAGCCGCTACCAAGGTTCTGGGTGATGCTGCGCCGGGCGCCGCCGTGAATGGCGGTCAGCACGATATCGGAACACTCGCAGCTGTCCTCGATGTCATAGCCCTGAAGCCAGCCCAGGATGCGCCGCCCGGCAAAGCCGTCCAGCGCCGTGCGGATGCACAGATCCACCGCCTCGCGCGGGTCAAAGACGACGGCGGCCAGCCGGGGGGCATCTGGGGTCATGGGAACCTCGTCACTGATGCGGGTCAAAGCCGGCTTCGGCAGCGCGCCGCACACGGCAATCTTCGCACAGGGTCAGCATGGCACGGCCAGCCTCGCCGCGCGAGCCGGAAAACATCCAGTGATCCGACAGCCGGGCGATCACCCGTTCGATCCCGGACCGGGTGCCAAAGCCCTTGCCGCATTCGGTGCAGCAAAACGGCTCTTCCTCGTGCAGGATCCGGCGCGGCTGGTCCCACATGGCGAAATCCAGCCGCGGGGTCAGGGTGATGGCCTGTTCCGGACAGGTCGCGGCGCAAATGCCGCATTGCAGGCAGGCGCTTTCGGTAAAGCGCAGCATCGGGGTTTCGGGGTTGTCGATCAGCGCATTGGCCGGGCAGGCTCCGGCGCAGGCCATGCACAGGGTGCAGGCGGCCGGATCGACCGTGACGGCGCCAAAGGGCGCGCCCTTGTCCAGCGCGATGGCCTGCTGCGGGGCAGGCGCCACGCGGTTCAGTTCGGTCAGCGCGGCGATCAGCAGGCCGCGCTTGTCCCCGGGCGGCAGGAACTGCGAGGCACGGCGCGGCGGCTGCGGCGCCCCCGCGCGCAGCGCCTGGACCAGATCGGTCGGATCATCGGTGGCGATCAGCCGCAGGGCGGTATCCGGCAGCCCCATCGGCGCGGTCAGCGCGCGCAGCAGGGCAAGCGTCCCGTCCAGCCCCGCAAGGTCATGTTTCGGCCGGGCCGAGACCAGCAGCGCCACATCCGCCCCCCAGGCCAGACAGGCCGACACAAGGTCGGGGCCGATCCGGGTGATCTCGTTCATCTCGAACGGCAGGACATGGGCGGGCAGCCCGCGCCCCAGCCGGGCCGACACCTCGATCAGCGGGGCGCCGTGGGCGAGATCGGCGAACAGGATCACCGGGCGCCACTGCCCCCCGGCCTGCGCATAGGCCTGCAGCATGGCGCGGCACTGGTCGGCCAAGGTGCCGACCGGCGGCACCTGATAGCTGATCGCCCCCGACGGGCAGGCCGCCGCACATTGCCCGCAGCCCGCGCAGATCATCGGGTCAACACTGACCGCATCGCCCCCCGGCGTGATCGCCCCGGTCGGGCACAGATCGACACAGGCGCGGCAGCCGCCGATCCGGTTGCGCGCATGGGCGCAGATGGTGGGGTCAAGGCTGACAAAGCGTTCCTTGTCAAAGGTGCCGACCAGATCGGCGGCCTTCAGCACCAGATCGGCCAACGCGCCGGGGCGGCGTGGAT
The DNA here is from genome assembly GCF_000429765.1 of Gemmobacter nectariphilus DSM 15620. Taxonomy (GTDB): domain Bacteria; phylum Pseudomonadota; class Alphaproteobacteria; order Rhodobacterales; family Rhodobacteraceae; genus Wagnerdoeblera; species Wagnerdoeblera nectariphila. Next base: position 171,698 of record NZ_AUCM01000005.1, read on the forward strand.
CGTCACGCAAGTAACCGGGCCGCAGCCCTTCGGGAAACAGGGGCGCGCCGCCGGCCAGGTCGATCACCAGATCGCATGTCGACACCGCGCCATCGCGGCCCGGCCCAAAGCCATAGCCCCCGCGCGGCGCCGGCGGGGCCAGCGCGTAGTCGTCGATCAGCAGCGTGAAATCGCCCAGCCAGCCCTGCGCCGTGCGCACCCGGCCTTGCGCCACGGGAAAGGCGTCGCCCCCGCGCGGCAGGGCCTGCGCGCCGGGCCGCAGCAGGACGGTCACATTTAGCCGCCCCTGCAAGGACCGGGCCAGTTCCAGCGCCTCGTCCCCGGCACCAAGGATCAGCGCGACGCCCTTGCTGTCATAGCTGACAGTGCCGACGGGCGGCGGTTCAATCGCGGCGCGGGCGTGCAGCGCGGCCAGCTTGGGGCCGGCAAGCGCCGCCTCGTCCGACCACAGGGCATGGGCATGGGCATCGACAAAGCCCGGCGACAGGTCGATTCCTACCTGAGCCAGCACGTCGCGAAAGAACGCCTCTTTCCGGCGGCAGCCGATCACCAGCGCGGCGCCGGTTTCGGCCACATCTTCCAGCGCAGCGGCCAGATGCTGCAAATCCGCGCCGCACAGTTCTGTCACCGGGCCGCCTTGCGGCGCAAGGCCCGCGCGCCCCATCGCTGCCAGATCCGGCGTGATCGTTTCAAGGCACGTGCAGGTCACGCAACAGACTGGGCGGGCCGACATCGCATCCTCCTTGGCTGGCACGGGTGGCGGGTTTGCAACTGCAAAATCCTGCGTTGTTTGCCATTCCATGCGCTGGCAGATTAGATGGGATGTATGTCATGCCAAGGGGGTTGTCACGCCCCGCACCCCAGGAAGCGCCCGTGCCCGACACCCAACCCGACCGCCGCCTGCTGCTGCCCCCGCCGTTCCAGGCCTTTGCCGCCGGCGCGGGCGACATTCTGGCGATGGCCGCCGACCGCGCCACCCAAGGCGCCGGAACCATCCTGTGGCGCGAGGCGGGCGGGGTTCTGGCCATCGCCCTGATCCTGGAACCTGGCCCCCCGCTGGCCACCACCCCCGCCGAGGCGGATCTGGGCTATCTGGCCGCGCTGGCCGCGCTGTGCGACACGCTGGCCCAGCATGGCCAGCCCGAGCGGCGGGTGGAGATCGGCTGGCCCGACCGGGTGCTGTATGATGGCGCGCTGTTGGCCGGCACCCGCTGGCAGACCGGCCCGGCCGGGCCGGATGGGCTGCCCGAATGGGCCGTCTTTGCCGCCGAGATCACCGCCAGCCGCGACGGGCTGGACCACCCTGGCCTTTTCCCGAACAGCACCTCGCTGGCCGAGGAAGAGTTCCCCGAAGCGCCGCCGATGATCGAAAGCCTTGCCGCCTGGCTCAAGCTGATCGTGGATCGCTGGTCGGTGCATGGCCCCGATGCCGTGCTGCGCCGCGTGCTGGACCGGGTGCCGCAGCCCGATGCCCTGGCCGGTGCGCGGATCGAGGGCGGGCGGCTGAAGCTGCCCCCGCTGGCGTCCGTTCTGGACGAGACGCGCTGGCGCGATCCGGAACGTGGGGGGCCGGCATGGTAGCCTTGCTGCGCACGATCCAGCTTGATCCATCGGATCGGCTGATGTTCGCACCTGCGGCGGCACCGGGGGAATGGGCCGTGCCGGGCGGCTTTCTGTTCCACGGCCGCCCCTTTGACAGCCTGACGCGCAAGGAACGGGTGGCCTTTCGCTCGGCCTTTCTGGGGATCGAAAGTTTCGGCTTTTCCACCCTTGCGACCGTCACCCCCGTGACAGCCGCCGAAATGGACACCGCGACCGATCAGCTGGCCGCCTCCTTTGTCGCCCGCCTTGGCGCGCCGGACATGCAGACCGCCCGCGCCGCCGCGCGGGACGAGATCGCCTTTGCCGCCGATCTGTGCAAGGGCCACGAGGCTGGCCGCCTGATCGCCCTGCACCGCGAGGAAGATGCCGAAGGGCGCATCACCGAACGCTTTCGCGCCCTGCGCCCGCGCGCGGGCAGCCAATGGGCTGCGCCATCGCTGGCAGGGCACGACCGCCCCTTCAACTTTGTCGAAACGGACGACGACGATTTCGACCTGTTCGGCACAGTCAGACGCGGAGACAGCGCATGAGGGAATTCTGGGTCGCCTCGGGCCACCATCTGACACGGCGCAGGGCCGATGGCTGGCTGGCCGTCACGCCCGAGCTGCTGACCGCATGGCTGGCGCGCCCGGAACTGGCCCCGCCAGAGGATGCCTGCGCCGGCGAACGCGCGCTGCATGCGCGGCTGCTGGCCGATCCCTTCGCGCCCGTCACCGCGGCGCAGATCGCCGCCATCGCAGACCCGGACGGGCGCGAGAACTGGGATCTGTTCCTGACCCTGCGCGATACGCTGGCGCGCGAAGGGTCGGTCGAAGGGGGATATGCCGCGCTGATCCGCCAGGGCATTCCGACCGCGCCGGTCCTGCTCGACCAGCTTGCGCAGCTGATCTTGCGCAATGCGCTGGACGGGGTGGACGACGTGCAGACCCTGCGTGCGGCGGAAAACCTGTTCCGCCCGCAGCATGGCTTTCTGCGCGACGGCAACCTGCATCTGGTCGATCTGGAACTGGCGCAGGACATCGAGACCCGCCAGCACCACAACCCGCTGGGCGCAATGTTCGATGGCGGGCTCGAGGCGCTGGACGTTCTGGGCGATCACAACGCCTGGACGTGGTGGAGCCGCTCTGACGCCCATACGATGGTGCAGAACTTCGGCGGCGATCCGGCCGCGCGGCTGGGCCTGGCCCGCGCGATCGAAGCCTTTGTGCGCCACCTGCACCGCATCGCGGTCACGGTCCAGCCGGTCAGCCGCGAGGATCACGCCGATCTGGGCTGGTTCGTCGGCCTGACGCGCGAGGGCACCGAGATCGGCAATGCGCTGTGGAACGGCAGGGCGCCGCAGGGGCGGCTGGTGGGCCTGTTCACGCTGGATTTTCCGCCCGGCGCGCCTGTCCTTTCCCATATGCGCGACAGGCCGACATGGCTTATGCTGGGCACCGGCGCCGATCTGACCTTGCGGATGAAGCCGCAGAACCTGATCGGCGGCCTGCCGCTAGGAGGCCCGACATGAGCCTTGCCCGAACGATCCCGCTGGCCGTTCTGGCCCGATCGTTTCCGCCGCCGACCCGCTGGGCGGGGCGGGTGCTGCATCCGTCCTCGCTGATGATGCCGCCGCCCCCGCTTGGGCCGCGCAGCCGCATGGCGACGACGCAGGACGGGGTGGAAACCTGGTTCATCGGGCCGGCCACGCTGGTCCTGCATCCGGGCGATGCGGCCAACATGCGCCAGAACCTGGCGATGGCGCCGCCGCGGATCTGGGTCTCGCTGGCGAATGCCGACGATCCGGCGCGTGTGGCGATCCACACCGTCACCGCCGATCCGTTCGAGGGCGAGGCCATGGCGACCGACCCCGATCTGACGGTTGCCGCCCTGCCGATGCCGCCCGATCTGCGCGAGCACATCGCCGCCTTTGCCGCGCTGTTCCCCGAAGAAGAGCGGTTTCGCAAGAAGCGCCGCTCCAGCATCGAGGCCGAGGATCCCGGCCTGATCGCGCCGCGCATCCTGCCCGGCGGCTATCGCCCTGGCGGCCGGCGCGGCGAGGGCCAGCCATGAGCGGCTTTGTCCGCCGCTGGTCGGATCGCAAGGCCGAGGCGCGCAAGCCAGCCGAGGCCGAACCGGCCGCCACCGACGAAGCCCCCGAATCCCCGGCGGCGCCCGACGAGGCCGAGATTGCCGCCCGCATCGCCGCCCTGCCTGCCCTCGATGACATTGGCGCCACCACCGATATCCGGCCATTCCTGCAGGACTTCGTTCCCGCAGCCCTGCGCAAGGCCGCGATGCGGCGGGCCTGGGCGGCGGACCCGCTCATTGCCTCGCATCTGGACGTGGCGCGCGATTACGCCTGGGATTTCAACACCGGGGCCGGGCCCGACGGGTTCTATGCGGCGCTTGGCAAGGATGCGGTCGAACGCGGCCTGGCTGCGCTTGATGGCCTGACCCGCCAGCCCGTGCAGGCCCCGACCCTGGCCGCCGCCGAAGACCCCGGCGCGCTGCCGCCCGCCGATCCCCCGGACGATGAAACGCATTCCAAGACCGAGGCCGTCGCCCCGCCACCCGACCACCCCCCGACCGTGGCCAGCCCGCTCTTGCTGCCCCGTCGACATGGCGGCGCGCTGCCCCGGTGACCGGCGCTGCAAATTGCTGCAAAGAATTGTCTTTTGTCCCGTTTCGGGTGTATCATGCTCAGGTTGCCCAGCCTTGGCGCCAGGAACGTTGAAACCGTGACCCCAGCTGAACACATGCCATCGGACGAGGTTGACCGGAACAGGGCCGAGAACTGGGATGTTCTTGCGCTGCTTCTGTCTGGCGCGCCTTCGGACCAGACGCTTGGGCTGCTGGCCGAGGTCGCGGGCGACGAGACGGCCCTGGGCCGGGCCTGGCGCGGGTTGGCACAGGCGGCGGGCGACACGGACGCCGCCAGCGCCGCGCGCGAATTCTTCGATCTGTTCATCGGCGTCGGGCGCGGAGAGCTGCTGCCCTATGCCTCGTTCTATATCACGGGCTTTCTGAACGAACGCCCGCTGGCCGAGCTGCGCGGCGATCTGGCCCGGCTGGGCATTGCCCGGCAGTCCGGCGACCATGACCCGGAGGACCGCATCGCGCTGCTGTGCGCGATCATGGCGGCCTATGCGCGGGGCGATCTTGGCCATGGGCCGGGGCCATCGCAGGGCGAATTCTTCGCCCGCCATCTGGCCCCATGGGCCGCAGCGTTCTTCGAGGATCTGGCCAATGCGCCAGCCGCGCGGTTCTACGCGGCCCTGGCCCGCGTGGGCCGTGAATTCATCGCCATCGAAACCCAGGGCTTTGCGCTTGCCGCGCAGGAACGCGCCATCGCATGACGGAGGAGACGCCATGACTGACCGCAACGACCGCGCGCTTGCGCAAGCCGCCGCCCCGCAGGGCCCGCGCATCGGCCGGCGCGGGTTCTTTGGTGCCTCGCTGGGACTGGCGGCAGCCGGGCTGGCCGGCGGGGCCGCGCTGCCGGTCTTGGCCAGCGAGACGGGCGATGAACGCACCAAGGCGCGCTATCAGCCCGACAGCGCGCATGTGAAGGAATACTACCACGTCAACCAGCTGGTCTGGCCCGAGGGGATGAAGTGACATGCTGACCAAACGCAAGGATTCCGCATCCCTTCAATCCGGCGGCGCGCTGGCGCAGGCCTTTGTCGGCATGGGGCAGCGCAAGCTGGACCGCCGGTCGTTCCTGCGCCGGTCGGGCGTCACAGTGGGCGGGCTGGCCGCGCTGTCCGCGCTGGCCCCGCGCATGTTCGCCCCGGCCGAAGCGGCAGCAGTGCATGACCATTCCAAACCCGCCGAGCGGCTCAAGAACATGTGCACGCATTGCTCGGTCGGCTGTTCGGTGATCGCCGAGGTGCAGAACGGCGTCTGGGTCGGGCAGGAACCTGCCTTTGAAAGCCCGATCAACCGCGGATCGCATTGCGCCAAGGGCGCCTCCTCGCGCGAGCTGGTGCATGGCGATCGCCGGCTGAAATACCCGATGAAGAAGGTCGGCGGCGACTGGGTCCGCATTTCGTGGGATCAGGCCATCGACGAGATCGGCGCCAAAATGCTGGAGATCCGCCAGAAATCCGGCGCGGATTCGGTCTATCTGCTGGGCTCGGCCAAGTTCACCAACGAGGCGGCCTATCTGTTCCGCAAGTTCGCCGCCTTCTGGGGCACCAACAATGTCGACCACCAGGCACGGATCTGCCATTCGACCACCGTTGCGGGCGTGGCCAACACCTGGGGCTATGGCGCCCAGACCAACAGCTACAACGACATCCGCAACGCCAAGACCGTGATCTTCATGGGCTCGAACGCGGCCGAGGCGCATCCGGTCGCCATGCAGCACATCCTGTCGGGCAAGGAAACCCAGCGCGCCAATGTCTTTGTGCTGGACCCGCGCTTCACCCGCACCGCCGCCCATGCGACCGAATACATCCGCATCCGCCCCGGCACCGACATTGCCGTGATCTGGGGCATCTTGTGGCATGTGTTCGAGAACGGCTGGGAAGACAAGGAGTATATCCGCAAGCGCGTCTATGGCTTTGACGAGGCGCGCAAGGAAATCTCGAAATGGACCCCCGCCGAGGTCGAGCGTGTGACCGGCATCAAGGGCGAGGTGCTGGAGCGCGTCGCCAGGACCTTTGCCCAGGAACGCCCCGCCACCTTCATCTGGTGCATGGGCGGCACGCAGCACACGGTGGGCACCGCCAACGTGCGCGCCTATTGCACGCTGCTGCTGGCGACCGGCAACGTCGGGTCCATGGGCACCGGGGCGAACATCTTCCGCGGCCATACCAACGTGCAGGGCGCGACGGACATGGGCCTCGATGTGGGCAACCTGCCCTGCTATTACGGTCTGGCCGCCGGCGCGTGGAAACACTGGTCCCGCGTCTGGGGCGTGCCCTATGACTATCTGGTCAGCCGGTTCGACGAAGTGCCGGAAAAGCAGGGCCGCCCTGCCCGCACGCGCGAGCAGAACATGAACGTCTCGGGCATCCCCTCGACCCGCTGGTTCGATGCGGCGCTGCTGCCGGCCGATGATGTGGACCAGGCCGACGGCATCAAGGCGATGGTCGTCTTCGGCCATGGTGCGAACACCATTCCCCGGATGAAATCCGCCCAGGAAGGGATGCACGCGCTGGATCTGCTGGTGGTGGCCGACCCGCACCCGACCAACTTCGCCTCGTTGCATTCGCGCGGCGACAACACCTATCTGCTGCCGATCTGCACCAACTTTGAAACCGCAGGGTCGCGCACCGCGTCCAACCGATCCGTGCAATGGGGCGAAAAGGTCGTCGATCCGATCTTTGAATCCGATACCGACTATGCGGTGATGTATCGGCTGGCTGAACGGCTTGGCTTTGCCCAGGAAATGTTCAAGCCCTACGAGATGGTGCAGGGCAAGTTTTCGGCTGAACCGACGGCAGAATCCATCCTGCGCGAGATCAACCGCGGCGGCTGGTCCACCGGCTATACCGGCCAGTCCCCGGAACGGCTCAAGGCGCATATGCGCAATCAGGACAAGTTCGACGTCATCACCCTGCGCGCCCCCAAGGACGACCCCGAGGTTGGCGGCGACTATTACGGCCTGCCCTGGCCGTGCTGGGGCACGCCCGAGATGAAGCATCCCGGCACCCATATCCTTTACAACCCCAACATTCCGGTAGCCGAAGGTGGCGGCGCCTTCCGCCCGCGCTTTGGGCTGGAACGCGAAGGGGTGTCCCTGCTGGCCGAGGACAGCTGGCCGGTGGGATCGGAAATTCAGGACGGCTATCCCGAATTCACCTATGCCGTGCTGCAAAAGCTGGGCTGGGACGCCGATCTGACGGCCGACGAGCTGGCGACCATCACCCGCATCGGTGGCGGCGATCCCGAGGCGATGGGCAAGGTGTCGTGGTCGATCGACCTGTCGGGCGGCATCCAGCGGGTGGCGATCAAGCACGGCTGCGTGCCCTTTGGCAACGGCAAGGCGCGGGTCGTCGCCTGGAACCTGCCTGACCCGGTGCCGGTCCACCGCGAGCCGATCTATACCCCGCGCCCCGATCTGGTCGCCGACTATCCCACGCGCGAAGACGGGCGCCAGATGCGGATGCCGAACATCGGCTTCACCATCCAGTCCAAGGCGGTGCAGGACAAGGTGTTCGAACGCTTCCCGATCGTGCTGACCTCGGGCCGACTGGTCGAATTCGAAGGGGGCGGCGAGGAAACCCGATCCAACCCGTGGCTGGCCGAATTGCAGCAGGACATGTTCTGCGAGATCAACCCCAAGGATGCAGCCGCCCGCGGCATCACCGATGGCGGCTGGGTCTGGGTCTATGGCACCGAGGGCAATTCCAAGGTGCGCGTCAAGGCGCTGGTCACCGAACGGGTGGCGCCGGGCGTGGCCTTCATGCCGTTCCACTTTGGCGGCTGGTTCATGGGCGAGGATCAGCGGGGCAACTATCCTGCCGGTGCCGACCCCATCGTGCTGGGCGAATCCGTCAACGCCGTGACCACCTATGGCTATGACCCGGTGACCGGGATGCACGAAGGCAAGGCCGTGCTTTGCCAGATCGAAGCCGCGTAAGGGAGGAACCACCGAAATGGCCCGCATGAAATTCCTCTGTGACGCGGATCGCTGCATCGAATGCAACGCCTGCGTCACGGCCTGCAAGAACGAACACGAGGTGCCATGGGGCATCAACCGGCGCCGTGTCGTGACCATCAACGATGGCCTGCCGGGCGAGCGGTCGGTGTCCATGGCCTGCATGCATTGCACCGATGCGCCCTGCGCGCAGGTCTGCCCGGTGAACTGCTTCTACACCACCAATGACGGGGTGGTCCTGCACAACAAGGACACCTGCATCGGCTGCGGCTATTGCTTCTACGCCTGTCCCTTTGGCGCGCCCCAGTATCCCAAGGTCTCCAACTTCGGATCGCGCGGCAAGATGGACAAATGCACCTATTGCTCGGGCGGCCCCGAAGAGGATCTGTCGGTCGAGGAATACGAGAAATACGGCGCGAACCGTCTGGCCGAAGGCAAGCTGCCGCTATGTGCCGAAATGTGCTCCACCAAATCGCTGCTGGCCGGTGACGGGGACATCATCGCCGAAATCTACCGCGAACGTGTCGTCACGCGCGGCTATGGCTCGGGCGCCTGGGGCTGGAAGACGGCCTACGGCGCAGCCATCGACGTATCGGCCTGAGGGGGGAACGGACCATGACCAGAACCACCACCCGGATCATCGCCGCGCTGGCCGCCATCGGCCTTGGCGCCGGACGGGCCGCCGCGCAATCGACCGAGGCGATCAACCCGACCGCCCGATCCGTCACCGAAGGTCAGTTGCTGGACGCGCTGAAATTCGGCGACACCATCCGCGGGCGCATCACCATTCCGAACCAGAGCGCCGCCGATCTGGAAAAGCCCACCAACAAGGTCTGGATGTGGCTGAACCTTGAGGTGATCGACTGGGTCATCATTGCCGCCGTGCTGGTGACCCTGGCCGTCGTCGTGATCTTCTATCTGCGCATCGGGCGGCTGGAGATCGACAAGGGCCGCTCGGGCCGCACCATCACCCGGTTCAACATCTTTGAACGGGTGATGCACTGGACCATGGCGTCCAGCTTTGTGGTGCTGGCGCTCAGCGGGCTGAATGTGGCCATCGGGCGCTATGTCGTGCAGCCCTGGCTGGGCGAGGCGGCCTTTGGCACCGCGACCCATTGGGGCAAGCTGGCGCACAACTATCTGGCATGGCCCTTCATGCTGTGCGTCGTACTGACCTTCCTGGTCTGGGTGCGCCACAACATGCCGTCGCGGCTGGACATTGCCTGGTTCAAGGCGGGCGGCGGGCTTTTGAAGAACGGCGCCCATCCGCCGGCAACGAAGTTCAACGCGGGGCAAAAGGTCGTGTTCTGGGCCGTCGTCCTTGGCGGCTCGGCGGTCGCGGTGACGGGTCTTGCGCTGATGTTCCCCTATCTGCTGGGCAGCCCGCTGCAATGGCAGGCCGCGCAGGTCGTGCATGCCCTGGCCGCCGCCGGGCTGATCGCCATGACCATCGGCCACATCTACATCGCCACTGCCGGGTCCGAAGGCGCGCTCGAGGCCATGACCACTGGCGAGGTGGATGTGAACTGGGCCGAGCAGCACCATTCGCTGTGGCTCAAGGAAGAAATGGCCAAGGGGACGACGCCCCGCACACCGCCAACGGGCGCGACCCCGGCGGAATAGGTCATGTCCACGACGGGCCATCCCTCGCAGACCGAAGGGCAGAGCGCAGAATTGCGCGCTGCCCTTTCGGGCATCGCGCTTCCGGGCGGCGATACGGGGCTTGGTGCGCGACTGGGCAACATCGTCTTTGACGGGGCGGGCAAGGTCAGTTTCTCGATCCGTGTCACGCCGGACGAGGCGGCCGCCTTTGAACCCGTCCGCGCCCAGGCGGAAACTGCGGCGCTGGCCCTGCCCGGCATCACCCGCGCGCTGGTCATGCTGACTGCCGAACGGGCCGAGCCGCCGCGCCTGACCGCCCCCGCCCCGCTGGCCGGGGTTGGCGCCGTCATTGCGGTCGCGTCGGGCAAGGGCGGGGTCGGGAAATCGACCACCACGGTCAGCCTGGCGCTTGCGCTGCGGCGGCTTGGGCTGACGGTGGGCATTCTGGATGCCGATGTCTATGGACCGTCTGTGCCGACCCTGCTGGGCCTGACCGGCAAGCCGCGCATGGCCGCCGACCGGCGCCGTCTGCTGCCGATGCAGGCCTGGGGGCTCAGCGCGCTGTCGGTTGGCAATCTGGTCGATCCCGATACCGCGATGATCTGGCGGGGGCCGATGATCACCTCGGCCATCGTTCAGCTGGTGACCGAGGTGGACTGGGGCCAACTGGATGTGCTGCTGGTGGACATGCCCCCCGGCACGGGCGATGCGCAGCTGGCGGTCGCGCAGAACAGCCCGCTCAAGGGGGCGGTCATCGTGTCCACCCCGCAGGACCTGGCGCTGATCGACGCAAGGCGCGGGATCGCGATGTTCCGCAAGCTGGATGTGCCGGTGCTGGGCGTGATCGAGAACATGTCGCAGTTCATCTGCCCCGATTGCGGCGGCCGGCACGAGGTGTTCGGCCATGGCGGCGCCAGGGCCGAGGCCGCGCGGATCGGCGTGCACTTTCTGGGGGCCGTGCCGCTGACGATGGACCTGCGCCGCTCGGCCGATCTGGGGCGCCCGCTGCTGGCCACCGACCCCGATGGCGCGGTGGGCATGGCCATGGCCGAAATCGCCGGGCGGCTGGCCCATGAAATGAAGGACCGGGCCTTGCTGACCGGCACGGCCACGTCAAGGGGAGTATTCCGATGAAATCCGTGCTTCTGGGCTGCCTGGTGGCCGTGGTGCTGGCCATAGCCGCGCAAATGGTTCTGGATCGGGAACAGATCGACGCTCAGACGATCTATGCGACCGGCGGTGTGCGCCTGACCGCTGCGGGGGATTAAGGCGTCACAGCCCGAAGCCGGACCACGGGATATAGCGCACCGGATCGCCGGGGCGGATGTCGGCAAATCCGTCCGGCAGTTCGACCAGACCATCCGCCCAGGACAGGCCAGAGACGCGGCCCGACCCTTCGGACGAAAACACCTCGGCCCGGCCATCGGGTGCAAGGCGCGCGCGCAGGTATTCCCGCCGCCCGGCCTGTTTGACCCGCGCGAACCCCGCCGGCACGTCGAACCCGACCGGCGCGCGCCAGCCGGCGCCAGCCCGCTGGAACAGCGCGGGCACCGCAAAGACCAGCGTGCAGACCATCGCCGCCACCGGATTGCCCGGCAGACCGAACACCGGCACCCGCTGCCCGCCCGGCCCGCGCCAATGCGCCAGCGCCAGCGGGCGGCCTGGCTTGACCGCGATGCGCCAGTCCTGCAACTCGGCCTCGGCCCGCAGCAGGGCCGAGACATGATCCTCGTCGCCCTGCGAGGCCCCGCCCGAGGTCAGCACCGCATCCACGCGGCCGATTGCCCCGTCCAGCGCCGCGCGCAGATCATCCGGCCGGTCGCGGCAGATGCCCAGATCGACCGGGATGAACCCCAGCCGCGCCAGCGCCGCCAGCAGCATCGGCCGGTTCGCATCGGGGATCGCGCCGGCCGGCAGCTCGGGCGTGTCATGCCCGACCAGTTCCTCGCCGGTCGACAGAACGCCGACCCGCAACCGGGGCCGCACACGCAAGGACGCGATCCCCAGCGCGGCGGCAAGCCCGATCTCTTGCGCGCGCAGCACCGTCCCGGCCCGCAGTGCGACCGTGCCCGCCGCCATATCCTCGCCTGCGGCACGGGTATTTGCCCCGCGCCTGGCCGGCGCACGGGCGATGGTCAGGCGCTCGCCCTCAAGGCGGGCATGTTCTTGCAAGGCCACCGTATCCACCCCCGGCGGCAAGATCGCCCCCGTCAGGATGCGCAGCGCCTGACCGGGCGGCAGAACGCCGGGCCATGGCTGACCTGCCGCCGCGCGGCCCATGGCAAGCGGCACCGGACCGGCCGCGAAATCGACCGTGCCGAACGCATAGCCATAGCCATCGACCGCCGAATTCGGCCGCGGCGGATGGCTGAGCCGGGCCAGCGCATCCTCGGCCAGCACATGGCCCGCGGCCTGCCACAGCGGCAGATCCAGCGCCCCCTCGATGGGCTGGATACCCGCCCGCAGCCGATCAAGCACCTGATCGACCGGCGTCCAGTCCACCCCCGGCGGCATCGACGAGGCACGGCGCCGCACCTTGTCCAGCCCGGTTTCGCGCAAGATGAAATCGGCCATCGCGGGAATGTCGTCGGGGGCAAAGACCGGCAGCCCCGTCCCCCCATCGCCCTGATCCGAGGCGAGCGCCCGGATCGCCGGAAACTCGGGCGCCAGCGGGGCGGTTCCGGTCGCCTGCCGCCAGACCTCGATCATCGGATGACCGGCCTGCTTGAACCCCTCGACCAGCACCAGATCGACACGTTCCAGCCGGGTCAGCAGCTGGTCCAGTTCCGGCTCGGGCGCCCCGCGCAGCTCGCGCATCAGCGCCCAGCGGCGGGGCGAGGCCAGCAGCACCTGCTGCGCCCCGGCCTCGCGGTGGCGGTGGCTGTCGCGGCCGGGCTGGTCGATGTCGGTGTCGTGATGGGCATGCTTGACGGTGGAAACCGTATGACCCCGCGCGGTCAGTTCCTCGATCAGGCGCACGACAAGCGTGGTCTTGCCCGAGTTCTTGCGCCCGGTGATCCCGAAAACCCTCATCGCCCGTTCCCGCCTAGCCCGCCGTCATGCCTTGCCATATCCGCCGCGCCAGTTCCAGATCGGCCGGGGTATTGACGTTGAAGAACGGATCATGCGGGTCCGTGGCAAATTCCGCCAGCGCATAGCCATGCCGGTCGGCCCAGACGACCACTTTGGACACCCCGTCCTGCAACGCCGCCCGCAGATCGTCGCGCAGCGCCACGGGCCACAGGCCAAAGGTCGGCTGGCGGATCAGCCGCCCCTCTTCGCGCGTTGCGCACAGCGCGATGGGCTTGCCCTTGGCGCTGGCCGCCAGCCGCGCGCCCAGATCGTGCGGCACAAAGGGCGTGTCGGCCGCAGCCGTCAGCACATGGCTGAACCCGGCCGCCGCCGCATGATCCATCCCGGCCAGGACCCCGGCCAGCGGCCCCGGATGCCCGGCGATACTGTCGGCAACCACCGGCAGACCCAGGTCTGCAAACCGCCCCGGATCGCCATTCGCATTCAGCACCACGGCGCCGCATTGCGGGGTCAGGCGGCGGATCACCTCGGCGATCAGGCTCTGGCCGCCCAGATCCAGCCGCCCCTTGTCGCCCCCGCCCATGCGCCGGGCCTGCCCGCCCGCAAGGATGGTGCCCAGAACCCGCTCAGTCATCCGATGCCCCCTTGCGGGCCGATCGGCGATCTTCGGCGGCAACGCTGGCAAGGTCGGCATCGCGGATCAGCCGCTCCTCGCCCGACAGGCAGACGAAGCGCTGCCCGCGCAGCCGGCCGATCAGCACCATGCCCAGCTGGCGCGCAATCTCGACCCCCCAGGCGGTGAAGCCCGAGCGCGAGACCAGCGCCGGGATCCCCATATGGGCGCATTTGATCACCATCTCCGAGGTCAGCCGCCCGGTGGTATAGAGGATCTTGTCATCACCCCCGACGCCTTCGCTGAACATCCAGCCGGCAATCTTGTCCACCGCATTGTGGCGCCCGACATCTTCCATATAGACCAGCGGGCGGCTCTGCCGGCACAGCACCGTGCCATGGATCGCCCCCGCGCCCAGATAGAGGCTGGGGGTCGTGTTGATCACCCGCGACAGATCGTAAAGCCACGAGCTGCGCAGTTCGGCCGCAGGCAGGCGCAGCCCTTCCAGCCCCTCCATCATGTCGCCAAAGACCGTGCCCACCGCGCAGCCCGATGTGCGGGTCTTGCGCGCCAGCTTGGCCTCGAAATCGGTTTCGCGGTCGGTCCTGACCACCACGGCCTCGGCGTAATCGTCGTAGTCGACGGCCGTGACCGCGGTGCCATCGGGCAACATGCCCTGATTGCGCAGGAAACCCAGGGCCAGGTATTCGGGGTAATCCCCGATGGTCATGGCCGTGACGATCTCTCGTGAATTGAGCCAGATCGACAGGGGGCGTTCGACCACCACATCCAGCGCGACCTCGGCCCCGGTGTGATCGTGGCCGATCACCTTGCGCGTAAGCCGGTCATCATCAGGGCTTGGGGCAATCACATAGCCCGGCTGGTCTGAAACTGGCATCCGCCTCTCCTTGCCACAAGGCCCTGTCGCGCGGCGTCACCCTAACACAGCCGCAGACACCAGTTCCATGGCGCTGCGCCCCTTGCATCCTGGCCCGAAAACATCGCCAGCCGCCACCGTCGCGCCCCTTGACAATCGCGCATCCATGGTTCAGAACCCGCGCGACTGGGGCAGTAGCTCAGTTGGGAGAGCGCGTCGTTCGCAATGACGAGGTCAGGGGTTCGATCCCCCTCTGCTCCACCAGTCACTTTCCGCAATACGTTGAAAACGCTGGCGAAATTCGAGCCGCGATTTTCTGCGCCCCACGTTTTGCCCCACGCCGCGCGCTAGATGCCCTGCAACTTCACGATACCGTGCGAGACTTCGCCCCCGGTCGGAAAGTCACCGGCCAGCCGCTCGCGCCCGCCAGATCGGCCAGCCACAGGGCATCGGCAGTAGCGACACCCCCGCCCGAGCGGCAAGGTGCGGCAAGGCATGGTGACAGTCGCCATACCTTCGCGCCAGCGCCGGGCTGGTCGGGCAAGGTCTAACGCTGGTCGTGGCACCTTCGCGGCCCCGGTCCCCGTTGCGATTCCCGCGATTCCTGCGATTTGTGCGCCTTGCGACACCCGCGACATTGCGACACTGGGCGCCGCCCCCTGCTACACCCGCGACATTGCGACACGGCGCGCGGTAATGACAAAGGCCCCGCGCTGGGCAGGGCCTTGATGCCGTGAAGATGGAAGGCAGTCAGTCGGACCAGTTCACCCCATCCAGTTCTGTCAGCGCCTCGGCCAGAAGGTGCGCGGCGTGTTCCAGGTCGGCCCGGCCCAGCGCCCACGCCCCGAACATCCGGTCAGGATCCAGACTGGTTTCCGCTGCAAGGATGCGTTGCTGGACTGTGTGCAGGGCAATCCGCACGTTTTCCGCAGGCGATGCAGCGCGGGGGCGGGGCGGCGCATGTAGGGCGGTCATGCTGCGCCCTCTTTCGTCTCTGCATCATCCCAGGGCAGTTCTTCCAGCACCCCGAACAGTTCGGCCAGCAGCTTGCAGGCGGTCACAAGCCCATCAGTGGGCAGGTAGTCCAGCCCGAACACGGCAGCGCCCCGCGCCGTGCTGTCCTGCGCCAGAACATGCGCCTGCACGATGCTGGCGGCGGCCATGACGTTGTGCCACGGGGTTTCAAGCCGGGTCATGCTTCGCCCCCATTGACCATGGCGGCGCGGGCATCGTCCAGAAGGTCACGGGCGGCGGCTAGGGCGTGTTGCGCCATACCGGCGCCCCGGACAATCGCGGAACCCGTGGTGCGGTCGGATCGGGCAATCCCTTCACCAGCCATGAACAGCAGTTCCAGCATGTCCTGCACCTTGGCCAGTTCGTCTATGGCGTCCAGAACGCCATCCAGCGCGGCAAACCTCGCATTGCAAGCCGGGGGCAGCGCCTTGCGGGCGGCCTCGGCCTTCGCGGCATTGTGGCAGGCCATGACAAGGCCCTTGTCGTCTGCCAGCCAAAGCCAATCCAGGCTAAGGCCCTCGGCCTCGGCATAGGCCAGCAGGGCATCGGAAAAGGTCGCCTCGGCCCCTTCGCCGTCAAGGATGCGCTCGGGCGGCGTGGTGCCGGTCCATTCCGCGAAACGGGCGAGGCGCTCGGCAGCGGCGGCTTTCATCGTCGCGGATCGGTCAAAGGGAAAGGCGTTCACGGGTCAGGCTCCTTGCTGAGAAAAGTTGAGGTTGTCAGGCAGCGGCGGCGTAGGTCACGCGGCGCAGATCGGCGCGCATGGCATCCAGCGCGGCCCAGTCGCGGGGTTCCAGCCGGTCCTTGCATTCCAGCAGGAAGATGGCTTCGCGGATCCGATCGGCAGCAGATTTGGGCTTGGCGGCCTTGGCCATCGCTTCGGCCTGCGCCCGCGCCTTCGCCTCGGCCCAGACGCGGCGAAGCTGGCCCGCGAAGTTCTGGGCATAGGTGCGGCCCTTCATCATCGGATGGCCGGTCAGGCCACGGGCGGCGACGTGGGCGGCTTTCATAATCGCGGCGCGGTCATAGGTCATGGCGGTTGCCCCATCAGTTTTGATAGGTTATCTATAACAACCAATAGACGGCATATCAATATGCCTTCTATCTAAACTGATAGATTTTCCATAGGTGGACAGTGAACGGCGAACAGATTCGGGCGGCACGCGCCCTTCTCGGCTGGACAGCGGCAGACTTGGCGAAGGCATCGGGGGTCAGCTACCCGACCATCCAGCGGATGGATGCCGCGAAGGGGCAAGTTTCCGGCAGGCACGACACAGTGGAAGCCATCCGCCGCGCCCTCGAAGCCCAGGGCGTGCAGTTCCTCGAAGGCGGTCAGGTCGCCGCAGGGCCGGGCGTGGCGCTGGGGGCGAAGGAATGAGATGGGTTCTGGTCTTAACCTTGGCCTTTGCCGCTGGGCCAGCGCGGTCTGACGGGGCCGGGTCATTCACGCTCTACAGAAACAGCGTGCTAGATGCTGGCGCGCGGATCCATGTTGCTAGCTTCGATACGGCGCATGGGTCGGGCTACAACCGCGAAAACTGCAATCTGGTTGCCAGCTTGATGCAAGCACAGGAGGGGGTCAAAGCCCGGTTCTGGTGCGAAGCTGGCGCGTTCCGAGAGTAATCAGCGCGCCCCGCCACCTAAGGGTAATCTTAGGGTTCGGCCCTATCACCCCATGACGCGTGCGAGGCGATGCGATGTCAAGTTTTGTGAGGTTGTCCCTGCTCTGCCCGCCAGCGTTCCCAGCGGCGGCGCTGGGCCTCGCGGATGCGTTCGCGGCCCTCGGGGGTCTTGGCCCCGGTAGACAGCCCTCCGTGAAACTTGCAGCGCCGCTTGCCCGGTTCGGACTTGCACCGGCAGGGCGTGCCCTTCCGGGTCTTGGCGCCGCAAGGCACCCGGCGGCGGGCGCGGGCGGCCTCTAGCCTCGCCCGCCGCCGGGCCACCATTGCCAAGAATGCGGCTTCCTCGGCGTCCAGCTTGGCTCGCATCCTATCACCCCTCCCCTTCGCGCGCGTATTGGCCAACCAAAGCCGCTCGGCCCCTCTTACCCCATGCCGCGCCTGCGCGCCCGTGAATGCGAAAACCTGTGTTAGCGCACATCGCGCATGAACCCCGCCGGTCCGGGCCTTGAAGGCTCCAGACTTTCGCCCACCCCCTCCCTGTCCTTGCGCCGGGCACGGGCGGCCCGCTTGCGGCACCCTGTGGAACAGAACACCGCATCGGCGCGGCGCCAGATCGGCACCGGGTCGCCGCAGCCGGGGCAGGTCCAGCCGCCCCTTTGCAGGTTCATCAGCACGGCACGGGCGCGGGCCAGCCGATGGCTCCGGTTGCCTTGGGCAAAGAAGCCGTCAGACGGCCAGACATGCGCCATGACAATCGGGCGCCCGTCCGGGGTTTCGTCATAGTGCAGGCCGTCCGGGTCAGGTCCGGGCATATGATTTCCTCTTGATAAATCCGGGGCCACAGGCGGGCCAGGGTGTTGACGGGGCGGGGGTGCCGGTAACTGACTGGTCCCGGTCATGCGCGCCCCCGTGGCCGCCCCATCGGAAAGCCGGGCGTGGCGCAAAGCCCGGCCAGCCGTGATAGCGCCAGTTCCCGCGCGGCCTCATGGGCGGCGGCCCGGTCAGGCCCGGCGGCGGATTGCAGGGCGTAGGATGCGCGCATATCTGGATCCAGCCCCACGGCAAGCCAGGTCACGCCACCGGACAGGCAGGCGCGCTTGTGGGCGGGGAAGCCCATGGCCTCAGCTTCGGACAGCGGCACGGCCACCGGCTTTCCCTCGAAGCGCAACAGCAGAGTGAATGCACGGGTCAGGGCCTCGATAGCCCGGCCATCGGTCACGCGCACCATGGCGCCGCCTTGATAGTCATAGACGCTGCTTGCAAGGATGGCAGCCGTCGCCTTGGCATTGGCCTTTGCGGCCCGGCGCAGGGCGCGGTTCATGCCGCACCCCCGGCGTGGCAATGCGGGAAGGTTCCAGCCGCCACCCATGCCCGGCAGATGCCGCAGAACAGTCGCCCATCCGGCCCGTGCCGTTCCCAAGCCGACAGGCGGCGCCATGCGTCCAAGGGCACAACCTTGCCCGTCCAGGTCATGGGCCTGCCGGTCACGCTGCACAGGGCGCGTGGGGTATCGTCTGCGATGCCAAGGGAAGCGGCACCGTCCAGCCGTGAAGGCGCGGGCGCGCGGGGCTGGGGCGGGAACGGCAACACCTCGGCAGGCGGCGGGGTTTCAGCAGGCTGCGCCGCTACACCCGCTACACTTGCTACATTTGCCCGATTTGTAGCGGGCGTAGCGACTGTAGCAGGGGGAAGTTCGCAGTTGAGGATTTCCGCAAGAGCCGCATCAAGGTCAAATTTCATGGCCCACCCTCACGATGCGATAGGCTTCCCGGCGGGCCGCCCCTCGAACAACTGTGCCGTCTGGCAGCGCGACCAGATGCCCAGCCTTGACCAGCAGGCCCAGCGGCCCGGACAGTGCCTTTCGTTCCCGCAGGGCGTTCGGGCCAAGCTGCACAATCTCGCGCGGCGTCACCTCGCCATGCGGCCAGCTTTCCACCAGCCATTGCCGCAGCCGCTCGGCCTTTGCGGTTTCTTCGGACACCGCCCCAGCTTCGGCCAGGCGCCGCGCCTCTTTCAGATAGAAGCTGGCAAGCGCGATACCCTGCCGCATGGCCTCGGGGCTGACCTCGGGCGCGTCCAGATCGGCCCACAGGGTCAACACGCCAGCGATGCGGGCGGCCTGTTCCGCGCTCTTGCTGGCATAGGCCCGAACGTGTTCCATGGCTTCGCCAGGCGCCTGCGCCGCCTCTATGGCTGCATAGAATTGCCACAGCAGTTCCTTGGCCCCTTGCGACAGCGGCAGGCGTTCCGGGGCCAGTTCCTGCGCCGTGTCGCCGGTCGGCATCGGGGTTTCCAGAATGGCAGTCAGGCGGGCCGTGAAGGCAGAAAGCGCCATATCGCTGGCCGGATCATGCCCGCGCCGCAGCCGGGTGCCGATGAGGCTGGGCGGTTCGGTAATCAGGAAGCGGGCAAGGAAGCCTTGGCCCGATGCCTGCGGATCGGCCAGCAACGGGCGGGCGGCAATGGGCTGGGCCATAAGGTGCATGGCCAGCCTGCGGCCCGGATAATCGCTGGCCCCGTCACCAGAGCGGATCCGGTTCACCGTGTCGCCGTTCCACAGCTGCGACAGGCCGGCGATGGTTTTCAGGCGGTTGTCGGAGTTCATGGCATGGCCCCCGATGAAGCCGCCGGCTTCGTCCGAGAACAGCCCCAGCGACGGGCGCCCGATCTGGTAGAGCTTCAACAGCCCCTCGAAGGTCGGTTCCTGCGCTGTCACACTGGGATAGAGCGGCGGGCGGGGTTCCGGGCCAAGGCCGCGCAAGTCAGCCTCGGCCCCGGCGGCCTTGGCCTTGTCGGCGCTGGCGGCCTCGGCCATCAGCCGCTTGCGCTTGCCGGTCCAGATTTCGCGGGCAACCTCATGTTCCGCGATGGCGTCCCGATAGTCGGCGCCCCTTGCCTTCTCATGGTCCCGAACGCCGCGCATCAAGAGCCGGTCGCAGGATGATTTCCGCTCGCCGCTTTCCGCGATGGTCAGGCAGAACAGGGAACATGGCGCATCGCCGCCCAGTGTCTCGACATTGGCGAAGCCCTGCACCGCCAGCGATGCCACGGCCAGCGCGGATTGCGCAGCCAGGGCGACGGGCGCCTGCGTCACATCCTGCGCGGCCTCCACCGCCGCGCGCAGCGGACCCAGCGCATCGACAGGGTAAGGCGCCCCCGGCGGGATTTCCCGCAAGAGCGGCTGCGGCCCCTCGGCCTTGTAGTCGTGAACGGTCGCGGCGTAGGCGGGGTTGATATTGGCGGGCGCGCTCATGGCGTGGCCCCTTTCATGGATTGCAGAACGTCGTTCCAGTCTCGCCCCTCTGGGGCGGGGAACATCGTGACAGCCCAGCCCAGCGCGGCGGCGCGCTCGGCCAGCTTGTGCCCGGCGGCGTGGCCGGGGGCGTCACCATCGGTTGCGATAATCAGCGTGCCGGGGGCAGCGGGCAGGCGCAGGCCGGTCAGGCCAGAGGTGGACAGAGCGGCCCACACGGCCACAGAGCCGATCAGCGGGCCGCACAGCAAGCTAAGGGCGGTCTCTATGCCCTCGGCCACCGCAAGGGCGTCCTGCCCGCCAGCAAGCCGCACAGCGCCGCCAGCGCAGGCGCCCAGCATTGCCTTGGCCGGTTCCACCTCGGCCTTGCCGCTGCCATCGCCGCGCAGCCAGGTGCGATGCACGGCCAGCCGCTCGCCCCCGTCTATCCGCGCCACCATCGCAGGCAGGCGCCGGGCGGTCGGCCCGTGCCAGCAGTCGGGGTGAAAGCGCAGGGTGTCCGGCAAGGCGCAGGTGATGGCGCGGCGGCGCAGATAGGTTTCCGCGATGGTGCCACCGATCGGTTGCGCCTCGGCCCAGATGGTGCGGGCCTGCGCTTCCCGCTTGTCGGCTTCGCGGCGCTGGGCGGCCTCATGGCGGGCCAGTTCCGCCGGATCGGTCTGCGGCACCGTGCCCCGGCCCTCGATGATGCCAAGGCCGCGCAGGGCGTCCAGCACCGCCGCGAAGGTGCAGCCGGTCTTGCAATGGGCCAACAGCCGCCCGCCAGGTCCATCGGACAGAGACAGGCTGGGGTTGCGGTCGCCATGGGCGGGGCAGCGGGCCAGCCCATAGCGGCCATGCCAGCGGCCTTGCAGGGCTGCCGTGATGCGCTGGGCTTCGGTCACGATGCGGCCCCCCAGATCAGGACGGCCAGCGCATGGGCCTGCGCCTCTGACAGCCCGTGCAGGCGGCGCAGGTAGAGCATTTGCAGGCGGGTCATTGCAGCACCGCCTTGCGCGCCTTGCCTAGCGCCGCCAACACCTCGCCCAGCAGGTCCAGCCGGAAGGCCAGCCCTTGCTTGCCAGGGCGATATTCGCCGTCCGTGTCCAGATACCAGACACGGGCGTTGACGATTTCTACCCCCTTGTAGGTCTCAACCGTGAAGCGGATTTCCTCGCGGCTGTTCTTGCGGATCGTGCCCAGGTCCATCATTGCGCACCGCCTTCCGACATGTGCCGGGCGCTTCGCGGAAAGCGCAGCCGCGAACGGTCGCAGCCGGGTTCCAGCTTGTATTGGGCGTGGTTTTCCGGCCCGGCATAGGCGGTCTGGATCGGCCAGCCGTAGCGGCGTTTCAGGCGCCAGACGATGGCGGCGAGCCTCCAGCCCTGCGCTTCGCTGATTTCGTCGCCGTGCCCGATGGTGCGGCCCGACAGCAGCGCGCGGCAGGCCCATTCAACCTGCGTGGCGCTGGAATAGAATCCGTGATGTGCCATTGCTTTGCCTCGGCATTGCGCCGGGCAGCGGGTCTAGGCTATCTTCGCCCTTGCGATGTGAGCCTGCGACAGCCTTTAGCCCCGCCGTGCCCCGGCGGGGTTTCTCTTAGGCAACAGCCGAGGTGCGGGTTTTCACCCACTCGGCAATCACATCGGATTTCCAGCCAACGGCGCGTTCGCCCAGCTTCACGGAAGGCGGGAACGTGCCCGCCTTGATGCCATTGTAGATGCTGGCCTTTGACAGCCCGGTAGCCTGCATGACGGCAGGCAGACGCATGATGAACGACAAGGCAGAAGCCCCCTCATGTCCCCTATGCGGACCTAGCAAGCGCCCACAAGCCACTTGCTAAATTCGCAAACGATGCGTAGGGGTGGGGCAGAACATTGGGTTCAATCTTGTTCTACCCGGCCTCCGTCTTTGGCTTTAACTTGGCGGTTGAGCCTTAGACGGGGGTCGCCGTTTTCCCTACATTTGCCTCGAACGGCCCGAGACGCTACAACGCCTAGTTCAGTCTTGGGCTTCTCGCAATCGTAATAGTCAGGACGCGAGGCTGAACCCCGCTTTCGTTGCGCCCAAGGCACGAGGCAACTTTGCCCTTTGAGCCAAAAGACTTAGCGGATTGACAGCCCAAACCCATGTGATTGCTCTGTGTCTGGCGATTTAGCGGATTTATCCCCACACCTATCACCGCATTGGATATTCCTTGCCGGTCAGATGCACGGTCGCTTGCGCAGATATAGACTTGCCCACCCCTGCACAAACTGAGAACACCACGCCTCACGCGTTCCCCGCCGGAAAACGAATCACCTTCCCCGCTTCCTCGGCCAGATAGGCGGCCCAGCGGTCCATCAGGTCGCGGCGCTTCTCGAACATGTCAGACCGGGCGTAAGCCTGTGACACGCTGTTGCCGACGTTGTGGGCAAGTGCAGCCTCGGCCACCTCATGGGCAGTCGTGGTGCGCTCTTGCGCCCAGGTGCGAAACGATGTGCGGAAGCCGTGAACATCCACCGGGAAGCCGAGTTCCTTCACCAGCTTTGAAAGGGTCATGTCGGACAGCGGGCGGCCCGGCTTCTGACCGGGAAATATCAGCGGCGATGGCTCGGCCTGCGTAGCAGGTGTAGCGGGTGTAGCAGGTCGCAGGGCCTCGGCTTCGCGCAGGATTTCCAATGCGCGGGGCGACAGCGGCACCCGATGCGCGCGCTTCATCTTCATTCGCTCGGCTGGGATTTCCCAGACCTTCGCAGCCATGTCGATTTCCGACCAGCGGGCCTCGCGCACCTCGATAGACCGAACGGCGGTCAGCACCAGAAATTCAAGGGCCTGTTTCGTGGACGGCCCGGCGCCAGAAGCCCCCAGGGCATCAAGGAAGCCCGACACCTTGTCATAGGGCAGCGCCACCCGATGGGCCTTGACCTTTGGCACCTTGGGCAAGGCCCCGTCCAGATTGTCGGCCGGGTTATCCTGACGCCAGCCCTGCGCAATGGCCCACTTCATCACCGTTCCGATGCGCTGCCGAACCCGCTTGGCAGTCTCGGGGATCTTGGTCCAGATCGGGGTAAGCACGGCCAGAACATCCGCCGTTGTCACGTCCTGCACCTTCATTTTGCCCAGCTTTGGGAAGGCGTAGGCTTCCAGCGAAGCAATGAAGTCTTTCCCGTGCTTGGCATTGCGCCATGTCGGCAGGTGGATTTCGTGAACCTTGCGGGCGGCTTCCTCGAATGTCACGGCGGCTTGTGCCTCACGCTTGGCGCGCAGCGGATCGCCCCCCGTCCGGGCTTCCTTGAAGTTCCGGGCCGCCAGTTCCCGCGCCTCGGCCAGCGACACGGCGGCCAACGGTCCTAGCCCAAGGTCAACACGCTTGCCGCGAATGGTGATGCGCTGGATCCACCGCTTGGACCCGCTGGGCGAAACCACAAGATGCAATCCCATCGCGTCACCATAGCGGCCCGGTTCCGTCACCGTCCGAACGAACGCCGCAGATAGCCCTTTGCCGGTCTTGCTGCCCATCGCCTCGCCCCACACTAAGACCCACATGAATTGTGGGACTACATGAAACGCCATTAGACGTTGCGGGACGTGGTGCGCAAGTCTTTCCTTTGTTTTCAAGGCGCCTCTGCGCCTCCTGATACTACGACAAACCTAAGCATGGTGGACCTCTGCTCCACCAGTCAATCCCCCGACACGTTGAAAAATCGCGCATTTCGGCAGATCGCTGGCCCCCGTTTCGTGCGGCCGAACGTCCGCGTTGATGCGAGGTGCCGAGTCGGTCGCTGTCAGGCCGTCTTGGGCGCCGTGATCAGCCCATAGGCTTGCGGCTCGCGGTGCTGCGCGAAGTCGAAGATGTTGCGGCGGATCTCCTGGCAGCGGTCCAGATCGACCGTTGCGGTGATCACCTCGTCCCCGACTGTCGCCGCGCGGGCGATGATCTCGCCGGTGGGGGCAACGATCAGGCTGCCACCGATCAGATCGCAGCCTTCCTCGTGCCCGGCCTTGGCAGCCGCCAGCGCCCACAGGCCGTTCTGATAGCAGCCGGCCTGCAAAGACAGCTCGTTGTGGAAATATTGCAGGTGGTCATGTTCGGGCGCGGGCGGGTAGTGCAGCGGCGTGTTGTAGCCAAGCGCCACCAGTTCCGCCCCCTGAAGCCCCAGCATCCGCCAGGTTTCGGGCCAGCGGCGATCGTTGCAGATGCACATGCCCAGCTTGCCATCCAGCGCGTCGCACACCGGAAAGCCCAGATCGCCGGTTTCGAAATAGCGCTTTTCAAGGTGCTGGAAGGGGCGCCAGTCCTCGACCTCGCGGTGGCCGGGCAGGTGGATCTTGCGGTATTTGCCGACGATCCGCCCGGCCTCGACCAGGATTGCGGTGTTGAAATGCCGTCCCTCGGGCGTCAGTTCGGCATAGCCAAGATGAAAGGCCACCCCCAGATCGCGCGACAGATCGAACAGCGGCTGCACCTCGGGGTTCGGCATGGCGGTTTCGAACCAGGCGTCCAGTTCGGCCCCCTCCAGAGGCCAGCGCGGAAAGAAGCTGGTCAGCGCCAGTTCGGGAAACACCACCAGCCGCGCACCACGATCCGCCGCCTCGCGCAGCAGATCCATCATCCGGGCAACGGCCGTGGATCGCGGCTCGGTGCGGGCAATGGGGCCAAGCTGGGCGACGGCGGCGACGAATTTGCGGCTCATGGGGGCTCCGGCGGTCAGGAATCAAGGATGCGGCGATAAAGGGCGGGGTCAGTATCGCCCTCGGTCGAAAAGACCAGAACGCGCGACGCGGGACCAAGACCAAGCGCGCCTCGCATCGCACCATCGGCCGACAGGCACGCCACCAGCCCCGCCACGGCGGATTCGCCCGCGACCACCGCAGGATCGCCGCCCGCAGACCGCGCCAGAAGGCGCATCGCCCCGGGGATGGCCTCATCGGGCACGGTGACCACCCAGTCGCCATGATCGCGCAAGATCTCCCAGGCCAGCAGCGAAACCTCGCCGCAGGCAAGGCCGGCCTGCATGGTCTCGACCTCGCCCTTGGCAGGGGTGGGCGCACCGGCGGCATAGCTCTCGGCCCAGCAGGCGGCGCCGACAGGATCGGCCAGCACGATCACCGGACGCGCCGCGCCCCAGCGCCGCTTCGCCAGCGCCGCGACCGCCGCCGCCATGCCGCCCACCCCGGTTTGCAGGAAGATATGCGTAGGGGGCTGCGGCAGGGATTCAAACGCCTCAGTGGCCATGATCTCGTAGCCCTGCATCACATGGCGTGGCACGTCGGTATAGCCGCCCCACGAGGTATCCGACACCACATGCCAGCCTTCGGCCTGCGCGGTTTCGGCGGCGATGCGCACGCTGTCGTCATAGGTGCCGGGGGTGCGGCGCACCTCGGCGCCAAAGGCCGCGATGGCGTCGGCCCGGCCCTGCGAGACGGTCTGATGGATGAAGATCACCGCGCGGCAGCCAAACCGCTGCGCGCCCCAGGCGACGGATCGGCCATGGTTGCCATCGGTCGCGCAGGTGACTGTTTCGGCCCGGACCAGATCGGGGACGGCGCCGGTGGCCACCTCTTCGGCGCTGATATGGCGCCCTGCGCGGGCCGAGGCCGCCCGCGCCAGCACCTGCGCCACCGCATAGGCCCCGCCAAGCGCCTTGAAGCTGCCAATGCCGAACCGCCCGCCTTCGTCCTTGAGGTGCAGCGCGGCGATCCCGGCGCGGGCCGCCAGCCCCGGCAGCGCCACCAGCGGCGTCGGGGCATAGCCTTGCCACGATCCGATGACGCGCCGCGCCTCGGCCAGTGCCTCATCCGACAGGATCGCATCCTGCGCCGCGGTCCACGGCTTGTCCGCGCTGGCCAGAGAATTGCGGATCAGCCCTGGCTGTGCCTGCGGTTCCAAGATCATGTCAGCCCCTTTTGTCCGGTTGCGGGCGGATCATGCGGTGGCAGCTTCCAGCACACAAGCCACCCGGCGGCCGGGGCCGGACTGCACCACCGGGGGCAAGGCCGCGTGGCAGGCCGGGCGCACCTGGGGGCAGCGCGGCGCAAAGGGGCAGGCCGAAGGCGGCTGTTCCAGCGTCGGCGGGGCACCGGGAATGGCATCCAGCCGCGTGCCCTTGACCGCGCCATGCAGGTTCGCGGCCAACAGCCCCCGCGTATAGGGATGGCGGGGGTTCTTCATGATCTCGGCAATCGTGCCGGTTTCCACGATGGTGCCGGCATACATCACCGCCACCCGATCGGCGATTTCCACCGCAACGCCGATGTCATGGGTGACAAAGATCACCGACATGCCCATTTCCTTCTGCAAGGCGCGCAGCAGCAGCAGCACCTGCATCTGAACCGTGGCGTCCAGCGCCGTCGTCGGTTCATCCGCCAGCAGAAGGCGCGGGTTGCACGACAGCGCCAGCGCGATCATCGCACGCTGGCGCATCCCGCCCGACATCTCGTGCGGATAGTTCTTCAGCCGACGTTCCGGCGACGGGATGCGCACCTTGCGCAGCATCTCCAGCGCGCGATCCATCGCCACCTCGCGCGGGACGCCTTGGTGGCGCATCACCGTTTCGGCAATCTGCGCGCCCACGGAATAGACCGGATCCAGCGCCAGCGCCGGATCCTGAAAGATCATCGACACGTCGCGCCCGCGAAAATCGCTCAGCGCCCGGCCCTTCAGCGCCAGAACATCGGTGCCGTCAAACCGGATCTGCCCGCCGATCGTGGTGCGCCGGGGTGGCAGCAATTGCAGGATGGATTTCAGCGTAACGCTTTTGCCCGAGCCGCTTTCGCCCAGCAGCGCCAGCACCTCGCCCTTTTCGACACTCAGGCTGACCCCGTTCACCGCATGAACCGTGCGCGCCCCGCCAAAGCGGACGGTCAGGTTGTTGATCTCGACCAGCGCGCTCATGCGGCAGCCTTTCCATGGCCAGAGGTGGCATCGTGCATGTGGCAGGCCACCTGATGCCCCTCGCCCAGGGTGACGACCTGCGGCTTGCGCGCCGCGCAGACCTCTTCGGCAAAGGGGCAGCGGGTGTGGAACCGGCAGCCCGACGGCGGGTCGATGGGATTGGGCGGATCGCCTGCCAGGGGCGGAACCTCGGTCCGGGCATCGGGATCCATCGAGGGCATGGCCGAGAACAGCGCCGCGGTATAGGGATGCGCCTGCCGCTCATACAGCGCTTCGGCGGAGCCGATCTCGACCACCTCGCCCAGATACATCACCATCAGCCGGTCCGAGATATACCGCACGACGTTCAGATCGTGGCTGATGAACATGTAGGTCAGGTCGAAATCGCGGCGCAGATCGGCCAACAGGTTCAGCACCTGCGCCTCGACCGACTTGTCCAGCGCCGAAACCGCCTCGTCCAGGATCACCAGCCGGGGCCGCATGGCCAAGGCCCGGCCGATGTTCACCCGCTGGCGCTGGCCGCCTGACAGCTCGTGCGGATAGCGGCCGGCAAAGCGGGCCGGATCCAGCCCGATCCGGTCCAGCAGATCGCGGGCGATGCGCCGCGCCTCGGCGGGATCGACACCGTTGACCTTGGGGCCGAAGGCGATGGATTCCTCGATCGTCAGCCGGGGATTGAGTGAGGCAAAGCTGTCCTGAAACACCATCTGCACGCCGCGCCGCAATTCACGCAGCGACAGGTCGGCGCCAAGCTCTTGCCCGTCATAGATGATCTTGCCGCCGGTCGCCTCGATCAGGCCGATCATCAGCCGCGCCGTGGTGGACTTGCCGCAACCGGATTCCCCGACGACCCCCAGCGTCTCGCCCTTGGCGATGGTAAAGCTGACGCCATCCACGGCGCGCACCACCTTTTTCGGCCCGAAGGCCCCGGCGCGCACCGGAAAGTGGCAGGTCAGGTCACTGGCGATGACAAGCGGCTGGGCCGGGCCGCCCTTGTCGGGCAGGCCAAGGTCATTGGCGGACATTCATCGCGCTCCTCAATCCGTCGCTCATCAGGTTCAGGCACAGCGAGGTGATGAAGATCATCACCCCCGGCAGTGCCGCGACCCAGGGGTTCACATAGATCGCCGTGCGCAGCGTGTTCAGCATCAGGCCCCATTCCGGCTCGGGCGGCTTGACGCCAAGGCCCAGGAACGACAGCCCCGCCGCGATGATCATGCACACCGAGGTCAGCGAGGTCGCATAGACAAAGATCGGCCCCATCACATTGCCCAGCACATGCACCCGCACGATGGTGAAATCCCCCGCCCCGCTGGCCCGCGCCGCATCGACATAATCCAGCTTGCGCACCGAGGCGGTGACGCTTTCCGCCACCCGGGTGATCGGCGGGATGAACACGATGGTCAGCGAGACCAGCGAATTGACGATCCCCGCCCCCAGCGCGCCGGAAATGGCGATGGCCAGCAGCACCGAGGGAAAGGCAAAGAACACATCGACCGTGCGCATGATGATCGTGTTGACCCAGCCGCCGACATAGCCCGCGATCAGCCCCAGCGTGGTGCCGATGGCAAAGGCGGCAACGACCGGCGTGATGCCCAGAAACAGCGTCAGCCGCCCGCCATGGATCAGCCGGGCCAGCATGTCGCGGCCCAGCTCGTCGGTGCCGAACGGATGGCCGGCGGTGCCGATGGGTTTCAGCCGGCGGATCATCGAGCCCTGATAGGGATCGGCCATTCCCAGCCACGGGGCAAAGATGGCCGCCAGGATCAGCGCGGCCAGAATTGCGCCGCAGACCAGCGTGACCGGATCGCGGCGCACCCGGCGCCAGACCCCGGCCCAGTAGCCTTGCGATTGCGCCGCGATCCGCAGGACGGGTTCGGTGGTGGCATCGGTCATGCGCGCGAAATCCTCGGGTCGATGACGGATTGCAGCAGATCGACGATCAGGTTCAGTGCGACAAAGAACATCGCCAGCACCAGGATCGTGCCCTGCAGCATCGGCAGATCGCGTTGCAAGATCGCGACCGACAGCAGATAGCCCGATCCGGGCCAGTTGAAGACCGTCTCGATCAGGATCGACCCGCCCAGCAGATAGCCCAGCTGCAGCCCGATCACCGAGAGCGCGGTGGGCGCGGCATTGCGGGCCACATGGCGCAGGATGCCCGCGCGCGTCATGCCCTTGGCCTCCAGCGCCTGCACGAAATCTTGATCTAGGATGTCGGCCACCAGGGCCCGCGTCGTGCGCATCACGATGCCCATGGGCACCACCGCCAGCGTCACGGCCGGCAAGATCAGATGGCGCACATGCGCCCAGTCCCAGGACCAGTCGCCCGACCCGCCAGGCCCGGCCCCCATGGATGGCAGCCAGCCAAGGCTGACGGAAAACACGATCACCAGCACCATGCCCAGCCAGTAGTTCGGGGTAGACACCCCGCCGATGGCCAGCGCCGTGATGGCGCGATCCCAGGCGGTGTTGTTCAGATAGCCCGCCATGAAGCCCAGAAGCAGCCCCAGCGGAAAGCCGATCACGCTGGCCGCCGCTGCCAGCAGCAGCGTATTGGCCACGGCGCGCGCCACCTCGGCCCCGACGGGGCGGCCGGTGGCGATGGACTTGCCCAGATCCCCCTGGACCGCATTGCCCAGCCAGATGCCGAACTGCACCGGCAGCGGCTTGTCAAAGCCGTAGACGGCGCGCATCTCGGCTTCCTGCTCGGCAGTGGCGTCGATGGGCATCACGGCGACCAGCGGATCGCCCGGCGCGATATGCACCAGCAGGAAGCAGATCAGGCTGACCCCGATGGCAACGGGAACGGCATAGATCAGGCGGCGAAGAAGATATCCAAGCATGTCAATGCGAAGGCGGGGGCCCCGGGGGGCCCCCTGCCCCCTTACTCCATCGTGATGGTGCCGAAGTTCTGATACCAGTTCTGCGCCTGGACAAAGCCCTTGACCTTGGGGCTCAGCGCGCGCGGTGCCACGTCATGCGTGACCATCAGGAACAGCGCATCGTTCACGAACTTCTCATGCGTCTTTTGCAGCACCTTGGTCTGTTCGACCGGATCAAAGGTGGTGCGGATCGCCTTGAAATTCTCCTCCATCTCGGGATCGCAATAATGGCCCCAGTTGGTGCCGTTCGGCGCGATCAGATCACAGCTCAGGTGCCGGATCAGCCCGGTAAAGGGATCCTGGATGAAGTAGGTGAAGTTGATCGAATGCGCGCCCTGGCTCGACTCGGATGCTGCGCCGGCCCGCCAGATGTTGATCATGGTGTTCCATTCCACCACGACGAATTCAACGTCGATCCAGGCCTCGGCAAGGCTTTGCTGGACGAACTCGTTCATCGGCAGCGGCAGCATCTGGCCCGACCCCGACGGCGAGATCAGCGCCTTGACCGCAAGCCGCTTGTCGGGGCCGTATCCGGCCTCGGTCATCAGGGCCTTGGCGGCATCAAGGTCGTATTTCACCTTGAACGTCGGATTTCCGAACCAGGCCGAACCCGGCGGCAGGAAGCCTTCGGCCGGAACCATCAGCCCGCCCAGCAGGGTCTTCATGCCTTCGCGGTCGATGGCCAGGTTTGCCGCCTTGCGCACGCGGATGTCATTCCAGGGCGAGCCTTCCAGACGCGACAGGTGCCAGGTCCAGTTGTGCGGCAAGGTGTTCGAGACGATCTTGAACCCGTTGCCTTCCAGCGCGGGGATCACGTCGGGCGCGGGGGCCTCGATCCAGTCGACCTGCCCCGACATCAGCGCGGCCGAACGGGCGTTGGGTTCGGGCAGCGGGATCAGCACCAGCTTGTCCAGCTTGGGCACGCGGGTCGGGTCCCAATAGCCGGCAAAGGGGGTCAGCTCCGCCCGCTCGCGCGGCACGAAGCTTTGCATGATCCACGGGCCGGTGCCCGAGGGCGCCTGTGCGACGGCATCCCAGCTTTTTCCCTTGGCTTCCCAGTTGGCAGGCGAGGACATCAGGATCCAGGCCAGCTGATAGGGCAGCGTGGCGTCGGGCGTCTTGGTGACGATTTCCAGCGTGTATTTGTCGACCACGCGATAGCTGGCAACGGCCGGGATCCGCGACTTGCCCTGTGCGGCCTGGCGCGGATCGTATTGTTCGGACTTGTCGTTCAACAGCTTGTCAAAGTTCCACACCGCGGCGGCTGCGTCGAACTCGGACCCGTCGTGGAACTTGGCGCCCTGACGAAGCTTGAAGGTCCAGGTCAGCTGGTCGGCGCCCACGCCCCATTCCGTCGCAAGGCCGGGGATCAGCCCCGACGGCTTGTCGGCCGAGGTCAGATCCCAGTTGATCAGCGCGTCATAGACCGTATAGCCCATGAAGCGCATCCCCTCGCCGCCCTGATCGGTCTGGCCGGTGGTCAGCGGAATGTCCGATGCGGTCATGCCCACGCGCAAGGTGCCCTGTGCCAGCGCCGGCGCGGCGGCAAGTGCGGCCGTGATGGCCAGCCCCCGTGCGCCCCAGATCAGTCGTTCGAATTTCATTGCGGATTGCCCCCTGTCCTGTTCCGTGTCTTGCAGGTGCCGCCTTTGGGTCTGCGGCTTTCGTGCAGGAACAAGAAAACACCGGCGCAGGCGGCCTCGGGCGGAAATCATGCCGCAGCGCAACATTATTGTTTGCAATCGCAGAAAACGCCCAATCTGCGTTCGGATCTGCGGTTTTTGGCGGTTTATTGGGCACCGCCCGTCGCGAATGACAGGGCCCCGGCTGTCGGTGAGCGGCGTTCTTGACGGCTTGGCCCTGACGCGGTTTCCCGAACCTGGCGCGCTCTGCGTCCGACCCTGTCACCTTGCTGCGCTGCGGCGCCCATTCACCGAGGCTTGATGAAACCCGTCCTGCTGATGAACCCCAACAGCAACGCGCAGACGACCAGGGTGATGTGCGCCATTGCGGCCACCGCGCTGCCGATCCCCCCCGATGGATGGACGGCCCCGTCCGGCCCGCCGCTGATCTCGACCCCCGAGGATCTGGCCCGCGCCGCCCTGCTGGTCGCGGCGGAAACGCCGTGGCCGGACCTTGGCGCCGTCATCGTGTCGGCCTTTGGCGATCCAGGGGCCGACGGGTTGCAGGCGCGGCTGCCTTGCCCGGTGGTCGGCATCGGCGCGGCCAGCGCGCGGGCGGCATCTGCCGCTGGTGCGGCCTTTGCGGTGGCGACCACGACCCCGGCACTGGCCCCGCTGATCGACAGCCTGATGCGCGCCAAGGGGTCTGCCGGGCACTACCTGGGCTGTTTCCTGGCACAGGGCGATCCGCTGGCGTTGATGCAAGATCCCGAGGCACTGGACAGCGCCTTGCTGGACACGATACGCCGCGCAGCAGCTGCCGGGGCGGCGCATGTCATCATCGGCGGCGGCCCCTTGGGCGCTGCGGCCGAGCGTTTGCGCCCCCGCGCGCCGGTGCGCCTGTTCAACCCGATCCTTTGCGCCGCGCAGGAAGTCGCGGCCCATCTTCAGGAGACGCCATGACCGACCCCCAGACCCTTGCCGCCGCGCTGATCGAGGCGCACAGGACCGGCACCCGCGTTGAAGCCCCGGTCCTGCCGCTGTCGCGGGACCAGGCGCTTTCGGTGCAAGCCGCCGTCATGGCCGCGCTTGGGCCGGTCGCGGGCTTCAAGGTCGCGCGGGTCGCGGGGGGCGCACCGATCCTGGCCCCGATCCCGGCATGTCATCGCATCAACGATGGCGGCACACGCACGGTGCGCGACCGGGTCGGGGTCGAGCTGGAGGTCGGGTTCGAGCTGATCGCCCCCTTGCCGGCTGGCGATCTGCCGACCGATCTTGCGGCCTTTTTCCGGCCCTGCGTGGTGCTGGAACTGGTCGACACACGGCTGTCCGGTCCTGCTGCGGACGATCCGGCGATGAAGCTGGCCGATCTTCAGGTCAACGCCGGTCTGGTGGTGGGCGGGGGTCTGTCCGATTGGGACGGGTCGGACTTTGGCACCGTGACCGGCGCGTTGCGGGTCGGGGATCAGGTGGTGCTGGATGGCCCGGCAACGGTGCCCGGCGGCTCGGCGCTGGCCAATCTGGCCTTGCTGGTGGCCAATGTCGGGGACCATTGCGGCGGCCTGCAGCCCGGTCAGGTGGTGATCACCGGATCGCTGTGCGGCCTGCCCTGGTTCGGGCCGGGCCATGCCGTCGCGGGCCAGATCGCAGGGCTTGGCCAGGTCGCCCTTACGCTGGCCTGAGCGCAAGATCCGGCCAGCGAAACCTTGGGGCAAGCGGCGCCAGCATGTCCATCAGCGCGGTTTCCGACCCCATGGGGCCGACAATCTGCATGCCCACCGGCAGGCCTGCCGAACGCTGCGCCGGAAAGGCCAGCGCAGGCAGGCCCGCCGCATTCACCCAGCCGGTATAGACCGCATGCCCTCGTGGTCCGACCGGCTGGCCGTCGATCACGGCCGGGTGGCTTTCATCGGCTGGCCAGGGATGCGCGGCCGAACAGGGCATCAGGACCGCATCATGGCCCCAAAGCCCCCGCGCCTCCTCGCGCAAGCGAAACACCGCATCGAGGACCGCATGGAAGGCCGGGGCGGCCACAGCTGCACCGCGCGCTGCCATGTCCCGATACTTCGGGGCCGCGGCCTCTGCGAGTTCGGGATCGGCGGCGAAACAGGCGGCCAGCCCGACTTCGGCAATGGTGCGCCAGCCGGCATTCAGCGGCGCCATTTCCAGCGGCAGCGGACCAACGGTCACGTCATGCCCGGCGCGCCGCAGCGCCTCGACCGTTTCGGCAAAGGCCGTGCGGATGTCCGGATCGCACGGGGCATCGGCCAGCGCGGCAACCGCCAGAATGCGCGCGGGCCGCGCCATCACAGGGCGGTCAGGCTGGCCGGTCAGCACGCTGTGCAGAAGGCGGATGTCGCGCAAGGACCGGGCGACGGGGCCGGCGACCTCGAAATCCAGCAGCACCTGCGGCAGGCCACCCCCGCGCGCCACCGTGCCGATCCCCGGCTTCAGACCATAAAGCCCGCAATAGCCCGCAGGCCGCCGGATCGAGCCGCCACCATCGGTTGCCAGCCCCGCAAAAGCCATGCCCGAGGCCACGGCCGCCACGACGCCGCCCGACGACCCGCCCGGCGTAAGGCGCGGATCGAACGGATTGCGCGTTGTGCCAAAGGTCAAGTTGGCGGTGAACCCCTCGACCGCGAATTCCGGCGTATTGCCCTTGCCGACCACCAGCGCCCCTGCAGCCCGCAGCATGGCGACGGGGCGCTCGTCCTGCGCAGCCATGCGGCGGGCCAGCGCGGCATTGCCCCAGGCGGCGGGCAGACCGGCGCTGACCAGATTGTCCTTTACGATCAGCGGCACACCATCCAGCGGCCCGCAAGGCGCCCCGGCCTGCCAGCGGCGCGTGGCCGCCTGCGCCTCGGCCAACAGCGTATCGGACAGCGCCGAAACGGCATTGAGGACAGGATCAAGCGCCGCGATCTGCGCAAGGGTCGCCTCGGCCAGCGCAAGGGGGGTCGTCTGCCCGCTGGCAAAGGCTGCGACCAGCTCGCAGGCGTCATCCTGTGCGATCATCCGCGATCCCGGTCATCGGTCTGCAAGGGTGGTCCGCAGGACAGCACGCCCACCGACCGGGCACAAGCCGACGCGGGCGGGCGCCCCGCGATCCGGCGCCGCGCTGGTCAGGAATGCGGCAAGGCTGCGCCATCAGCCCACCGGCGCAGCAGACTTGTCCCGGCGTGGCGACACAGGCCCCCAAGGCCGGACCAAGCCTTGACGCTGCGATCACATCGTCTACCCTTGGCGCAATCTTGCGCAAAGGAGCCCGCATGACCCAGCGACTGCATCTCGTGTTCGGGGGCGAGCTGGTAAACCCCGGCAGCACCGAGTTCCGCAATGTCGACGATATCCACATCGTCGGCATGTTCCCCGACTATGCCAGCGCCTTCAAGGCCTGGAAGGCCGAGGCGCAGCGGACCGTCGACAATGCCCACATGCGGTATTTCATCGCCCACCTGCACCGGCTGCACGACGAGGCGCAGCCGACCGGCGCCACCTCGGAACTTGGCGGCTGATCGGGCAGGACGGGTCCGGTGTTGCCTCTTGGACTGCGGCTGTTCCGTGCGCTGCATCGTGACGCGGAAGACCCGGGGCAACCCGACTGGCCCGCCCGGCCGGCGGGGCGGGTGGCCTGGTTGCACGCGCCTGCACCGCAGGCAGCGCGCGGGCTGGGGCCTCTGGCCTGCGGGCTGACCGAACGCGGGCTGGTGGACGCTGTCGTCGTCACCTGTCCCGGTCTGGGCGACTGCCCCGGCGGCCACACCATCGCGCCGCCGCCTGACCGGGCTGCTGCGGTCGCGGCCTTTTTCGATCACTGGCGCCCCGATCTGGGGATCTGGGCCGATGGCGTCCTGCGCCCCGTCCTGCTGCACATGGCGGCCGAGCGCGGCGTGCCGATGCTGCTGGTGGATGGCCGGGCCCCCGATTTGCCCGGCCCGCGCTGGTGCCACCGGCTGATGCCCGGCATCATGCGCCCCTTCCGCCAGGTTCTGGTGCAAGATCCGGTGGCGCAGCGCCTGTTCCATCGCGCCGGGGCGCCGTCGGGCATCATCCAGGTGACAGGGCCGCTGGAAGTGCCCTCGCGCATCCAGCCGGTGAACGAGCCCGAACGCGCCGCCCTTGCGCGCACGCTGGGCACCCGGCCGGTCTGGCTGGCTGTCGGCGTGCCCGAGGCCGAGGATGACACGATCGCCGCCGCGCATCTGTCGGCCCTGCGCAGCGCCCATCGGCTGCTTCTGGTGCTGGTGCCCGACAGCCCCGCGCGCGCCGATGCGCTGGCCGAACGGCTGAACGGGGAATTCGGGCTGGAATGCGCCCGCCGCTCGCTGGACGAGGAACCGGGCGAAGAGACACAGGTCTACCTGGCGGATACCGAGGGCGAGATGGGCCTGTGGTATCGCCTGGCCCCCATGACATGGTGCGGCGGCACCCTGTCCGGCCCCGGCCCCTTGCGTCACCCGTTCGAGGCTGCGGCCATGGGATCGGCCATCATCCACGGCCCGGAAACCGGCACCGAGACCGAGAATTTCGCCCGCCTGCGCCGCGCGGGCGGCAGCCGTCTGGTGCGGGTTCCCGCCGATCTGGGCGAGGCGGTGGGCGATCTGCTGGCGGCCGACCGCTGCGCGCGTCTTGCGCAGGCGGCCTGGGGCGTTGCCTCGGCGGGGGCGGATGCGACGAACCTTGCGCTTGACCTTGCGGCCGATCTGCTCAGGGCGCCCAAGGCATGAGCCACGCCCCCGCCTTCTGGTTCAACCCGCCGGACCGGCCCGGATGGCAGGCCCGGTTGCTGGCGCCGCTGGGGGTGATCTATGCGGCGGCCACGGCGCGGCGGCTGGCGCGGGGCGGGCCCGGGTATCGGGCAAAGGTGCCGGTGATCTGCATTGGCAACCTCAATGCCGGGGGCACCGGCAAGACGCCAACCGCGATTCTGCTGGCCGAACGGCTGGCGGCGCGGGGGCTGAAGGTGGCGGTGGTCAGCCGGGGCCATGGCGGGCGCCTGGCAGGGCCGCTGCGGGTGGACCCGAACGCCCATACGGCGGCGGATGTCGGGGACGAGCCGCTGTTGCTGGCCGCCTTTGCCCGCGCCTATATCGCCCGCGACCGTGCGGCAGGCGTGCAGCTGGCCGAGGCCGAGGGCGCGCAGGTCGTGCTGCTGGACGACGGGTTCCAGAACCCGTCGGTGGCCAAGGATCTGTCCATCGTCGTCGTCGATGCGGCGCGCGGCTTTGGCAACGGGCGCTGCCTGCCGGCCGGTCCGCTGCGCGAGCCGGTGGCGGCCGGGCTGGCCCGCGCCGATCTGCTGCTGACCATTGGGGAACCGGCGGCGCAGGATCGGTTCACCGCGCTATGGGGGGCGTCCCTGGGGCCTGTGCCGCGCCAGCGCGCGGTGCTGCGCCCGCTTCGGATGGGCATGGGCTGGCAGGGCGAGCGGGTGCTGGCCTTTGCCGGGATCGGCCACCCGGAAAAGTTCTTTGCCACCCTTGCCACTGAGGGGGCCGATCTGGTCGGCACCGTGGCGCTGGGGGATCATCAGCCCTTTGCCCCCGCCCTGCTGACCCGGCTGGAGGGCGAGGCAAAGCTGAAAGGCGCGCAGCTGGTGACGACCGAAAAGGATGCCGTCCGCCTGCCCGCCGCCTTTCGCCGCAAGGTGCTGACCTTGCCGGTGCGGCTGGTGCCCGACGCCGGCCCCGCCCCGCTGGATGCGGCGCTGGACCGGCTGCTGGCGTGATCACTCGCCCAGGTCCTCGGGCAGGATCAGGTTCAGCGTGATGGCGATGGCCGCCGCCGGAAGCAGGCCCGAGGTCAGCAGGATCTGCGCCGTCTGCCCCACATGCTGCAGCGCCGAAGGTTCCAGCTGAAGCCCAAGGCCGACCGACAGGGCCGTGGCAAAGATCACCATGTTGCGCCGGTTCCAGCGCACCTCGGACAGCATGTTGACGCCCGCCGCGCAGACCATGCCGAACATCACGATCACCCCGCCGCCCAGCACGTTGATCGGCACGGTGTTGATCGCGGCGCCGATCTTGGGGATCAGGCCGCAGACGATCAGGAACAGCGCACCCACGGTGACGACGTGGCGGCTCATGACCCCGGTCATGGCGATCAGGCCGACATTCTGGCTGAACGAGGTGTTCGGCAACCCGCCAAAGATGCCCGCAACGGCCGTGCCCGCGCCGTCGGCAAAGGTCGCGCCCGAGATTTCCTTGTCCGTCGCCTCGCGCCCGGCGCCGCCCTTGGTGATGCCCGACACATCGCCCACCGTCTCGATGGCCGAGATCACCGCCATGAAGCACATGCCCAGAACGATGGCCAGATTGAACTCGAACCCCCATTTGAAGGGCATGGGAACCGAGAACCAGCCCGCCCGGTCAATGGCGGTAAAGCTGACCTGCCCCATGGCCAGCGCAACCAGATAGCCGGCCACGATGCCGATCAGCACGGCCGCCACGGCCAGAAAGCCGCGGGCAAAGAACTTGACCAGCAAGGTGACGATCACAACGACCAGCGCGGGGGTCCACATGGCAAGGCTGCCGAATTCCGGTTTGCCCATGCGCGGGGCGCCCCCGGCGGCATACTGGATGCCCACCTTGACCAGCGCGAGCCCGATCATCAGCACGATCAGCCCGGTGACCAGCGGTGGCAGCGCATGGCGCATGCGGCCGATCACGAAGCCAAGGCAGAAGTGGAACATCCCGCCGATGACGATGCCGGTCATCAGCCCCGCAAGCCCGGCCGCGCCAAGCCCCGCAACCGCCGGGATCATGATCGGCACAAAGGCGAACGAGGTGCCCTGGACGATCGGCAGCCGCGCCCCGACCGGGCCAAAGCCGATCGACTGGAACAGCGTGGCGATGCCGGCGAACAGCATGGACATCTGGATCATGTAGGTCATGTCGGGAAAGCCCAGCGCCCCCTGATCCGATCCAAAGCCGATCCCGGCCGCGCCGCAGACGATGATCGCTGGCGTGACATTCGAGACGAACATCGCCAGCACATGCTGGATGCCCAGCGGCACCGCCCGCGCAAGTGGCGGCATGAAGTCGGGATCGCGCAATTGTGCAGCGGTCCCAAGGCTTGTATCGGCCATAGGATGGGTTCCTTCCCTGTGGGGGATTGTTTTTGGCCGTCACCGCAGGCCCCCGGTCCCGCGGCCCGGTTGGACCCTACAGGGGGCCAGGACCGTCCACGGCTGGGCGTAGCGGTATTCGTCGATGTTGGGTGTCGGGCCGATCCGGTCGACCACGGCAAACAGGCCGGGTGCGTGGAGCGGGGTCAGCACCCCGTGCCATGTGCCGCGATGCAGGTTGATGCCCTGCCCCGGCGCGGTCAGAAAGGCGCGCGGGGTGGCCTGCGGACCATCGGCCACGATCACCAGGAACGGATGCTGGGTCATCGGCAGAAAGGCCTGGCTGCCATCGGGGTGACGCTCGATCAGATCGAAGCTGTAGGGCAGCGCACGCGGGCGGGCCTGAAAGATCGAGAGGCCGGCGCGGCCATCTAGGCCGAAGTCCAGCCGCGCGCGATCATGGTGGCGCTGGCACCAGCCATCATTGATGAGGCGGAAATCGCCGGTGGCATCGAGCACGTCGCCATAGGGCGCGAAGGCGTCAGAGGTCAGGGGGGCTGCGGTGATCTGGCGCGTCATGGTCTGATGATCCGCTTGTGGCGGGCGCCGGGGGTTTCACACCCCCGGACCCCCGTGGGGTATTTGGAAAAAGGCAAAGTGGGGCCGCGTGGGGCAGGCAGGTCGGCCCCGCGCGGATGGAGCGTAGAGAAAACCGGGCCGCGCCAAAGGGGCGGGCCGCCAGATCATCGCGGCGGACCGAAGGCGCCTGGGCCGCGCAGTTTCGCGTGGCGGTTCACGTCCTTGTAGAGCAGGTAGCGGAACGGGCCCGGACCGGCGGCATAGCAGGCCTGTGGGCAATAGGCGCGCAGCCACATGAAATCGCCGGCCTCGACCTCGATCCAGTCCTGGTTGAGCTTGTAGACCGCCTTGCCCTCGAGGACATAAAGCCCGTGTTCCATGACATGGGTTTCCTCGAAGGGGATGACCCCGCCTGGCCGGAAGGTGACGATGTTCACATGGGCGTCGTGGCGCAGATCCTCGGGTTCGACAAAACGCGTGGTGCCCCAGCGCTCGCCGGTATCGGGCATCCAGCGCACCGGGGTATCGCGGTCAGAGGTCACGAAAGCCTCGGGCGCGGGGACGCCGGGGGCGGGTTCGTAGAGTTTGCGCAGCCAGTGGAAGCGGGTGGGCTGGTGGCCTTCGGCCAGCAAGGTCCAGGTGGCACCGGCAGGGATATAGGCGTAGGAGCCGGTTTCCACCTCGTAGCCTTGGCCGTCGATGGTCAGGGTGGCAAGGCCGCTGGTGAAGAACAGCCAGTGTTCGGCGCCGGCCTCGGCATCGGGGGCATCGGATCCGCCGCCGGGGGCAAGTTCCATCACATATTGGCTGAAGGTTTCGGCAAAGCCGGACATAGGCCGCGCGATCAGCCACAGGCGGGTGGCGCGCCAGCCGGGCAGGTAGCTGGTGACGATGTCGGAAAAGCAGCCGCGCGGGATGAAGGCATAGGCATTGGTGAAGACCGCGCGCTGGGTCATCAGGGCGGTCTGGGGCGGCAAGCCGCCGGGGGGGGTGTAATAGCCGGTCATTTCAGCATGTCCTGAAGCCGCAGTTCGGCAATGCGTTCCACCTGGGCGCAGGCGGTGGCGAATTCGGTGTCGGTATCGTTGGCGATCCGGGTGTGGAAGGCCGCGAGGATCGAGGCCTTGGAATGGTCGCGCACGGCGATGATGAAGGGAAAGCCGTGTTTCGCCACATAATCGGTGTTCAGCTGCTGAAAGCTGGCGCGTTCGGCATCGGTCAGGGCATCCAGCCCGGCGCTGGCCTGTTCCTGGGTCGATTCTGCGGTCAGGCGGCGGGCCTGCGCCAGTTTGCCGGCCAGATCGGGGTGGGCACGCAGCACGCCCAGCCGCTCGGCCGCGCTGGCCGAGCGGAACATGCGGCACAGCGCGTTGTGAACGCCGGTCGCGCTGTCATGGGCGGGGCCCAGTTCCAGGTTCCAGGCGCGGTCGGCGATCCAGAGGGAATGTTCGAACACGCCGCCAAAGCGTTCGACAAAGCGGTCGCGGGTCATCTGGCTGGGGCGTTCGCGCCGCTGATGGGGGTGGAGGGCAGCCCAATGGGCCGCGATGTCGCTGCGGGTGGCGAACCAGGCGCCGCCCTTGGCCGCGACGTGATCGAGAAAGCGGATCAGCCCCGCGATCTTGCCGGGGCGCCCGATCAGCCGGCAATGCAGACCGATCGAGAACATCCGCCCGCCTTCGGCATACAGCGTATCAAAGCTGTCGATCAGGTATTGGCCGAAATCCTGCCCCGTCACCCAGCCGGGCGCGGTGGCAAAGCGCATGTCGTTTGCCTCGAGCGTATAGGGCAGGATCAGCTGGTCGCGGTCCCCGAATTCGGCCCAATAGGGCAGATCGTCATCATAAGTGTCGGAGATCCACGGCAGGCCCAGTTCCGCCGTCAGCCGCACCGTGTTGACCGAGCAGCGGCCGGTATACCAGCCGGTGGGCGCGGTGCCGACCACTTCGGTATGCAGGCGCACGGCCTCGGCGATCTGGCGGCGTTCCTCATCCTCGGGCATGTCGCGGTGATCGACCCATTTCAGGCCGTGGCTGGCAATGTCCCAGCCGGCGGATTTCATCGCGGCGACCTGTTCGGGGGCACGGGCCAGCGCGGTGGCGACGCCATAGATGGTGACAGGCAGGCCGCGCTGGGTGAACAGCCGGTGCAGGCGCCAGAAGCCGGCGCGGGCGCCGTAATCGTAGATCGATTCCATGTTCCAGTGCCGCATCCCCGGCCAGGGGGCCGCGCCGGCGATGTCGGACAGGAACCCTTCGGAGGCCGCATCGCCATGGAGGATCGAATTCTCGCCGCCCTCTTCGTAGTTCAGCACCAGGCTGATCGCGACGCGGGCGCCGCCGGGCCAGTTCGCTTGCGGGGGCGTGGCCCCATGGCCGGTGAAATCGCGCGGATAGCGGTGCATGGCAGTCTCCGGATCTGGATGGTTCAGGGATAGCGCAGGAATGCGGGGGCGGCTTTCAAAAACTTCCGATAGCTGTTTTCGCGGGATCGCGCGGTAGTATCGCGCGCAGCCTTGCGGCAATGTGGCGAAAAAGCAGGAGGATGCCGGATGGCCGGATGGCTGACCACCCATGTTCTGGATACTGCACGGGGCTGTCCGGCCGAAGGGCTGGCGATTGCGCTCTATCGGATCCATGCGGATCAGCGAGAGCTGCTGGCCGAGATGCGGACCAATGCCGACGGGCGCACCGATGCGCATATCCTGCCGGCCGAGCGGTTCCAGACCGGCACCTATGAGCTGGTGTTCCATGCTGGCGACTACCTGCGCGCCAGCGGTCAGGCGGGGGCCGAGCCGCTGTTTCTGGATCAGGTGCCGATCCGGTTCGGGATGAGCGATCCGATGGCGCATTATCATGTGCCGCTGTTGCTGTCGCCCTATGGGTATTCGACGTATCGCGGGTCGTAAAAGGGGGGCGGGGGCCAGCCCCCGTCCGGCCCGGGGGCCGGACTCCCCCGGGATATTTGAAGGACAGATGAAAGGCTGGGGTTGCAGTTTTGCGGGCCTTGGCCAAGGTTGATGCCGACAGGCAGGGAGGCACGCATGACCGTCACGATCCGACCTTTGGACCAGAAGGACGAGGCCCAGTGGCGGCAGCTGTGGACCGGATACCTTGAGTTCTATCAGTCCACGGTGCCCGAGGAGGTCTATACGGCCACCTTTGCCCGGCTGATCGACCCGGCGCATGCCGAGCGCGGCGCCTTTGTCGCCGAACAGGATGGCGCGTTGATCGGGCTGGTGCATTACATCTATCATGCGCACAACTGGCGGCTTGAGGATGTGTGCTACCTGCAGGATCTGTATGTCGATCCTGCGGTGCGCGGCACCGGGGCGGGGCGCAAACTGATCGAGGCGGTCTATGCCGAGGCGGACCGCCATGGCACCCCTTCGGTCTACTGGATGACGCAAGAGTTCAACACCACGGCGCGGCAGCTGTATGACCGGATCGCGAAGCTGACGCCGTTCATCAAGTATCAGCGCTAAGATCGCGCGCGGCCGTTTCGCGCAAGGCGCGGATAAAGACCTCGGCCGCCGGGGTCAGGCGGCCATTGGCCCGGGTGGATATGCCGACCGGGCGGCGGGTTTGCGACAGATCGACCGGCAGGATGGTGAAGGCGCCGGTCCGCGCCTCGATCCGGGCCAGTTCCAGCGGCCAGACCGTCAGGTAATCGGTGCGCAAGAGGATCTCGCGATTGGCCAGCACGGACATGGATTCCACATCCCCCTGGGGCGCGCGCAGGCCAGCGGCGCGGAACGCCTCGTCCACCTGGCGGCGCAAGGTGGTTTCGGGGCGCGGCAGGATCCAGCGCTGGCCCGCCATGTCCCCCAGCGTCAGGCTGGCGCGCCCGCCCAGCGGATGGCCGGCGCGAGCCACGACCGCGGCGTGATCGTCGAGCAGTTCCTCTTGCTCGATCCCGTCGCGTTCGCGAAACACCGGCAGGCGGCCGACCACAAGGTCGATGGTGCCGTTGCGCAGCTGGGGCATCAGCGTGTCGTTCGTGCCTTCGACGATGCGCACGATCAGGTTGGGCCGCGCCGCCTTGACCCGCGCGATGGCCCGCGGCAACAGCAGGGCCGAGGCCGCCAGCAGCGTGCCGACCACCACCGTGCCGCTGGAGCCGTCGCGCAGATCGGCCAGTTCCTGTTCGGCGTGGCGGATCTGGGCCAGGATCACCTGGGCATGGGCGATCAGCGCCTCGCCCATGGCGGTGGGCAGAACGCCGCGATTGGTGCGATCGAACAGCGGGGCGCCGATGGTTGCCTCGGCCTCTTGCAGGGCCTTGGTGACGGCGGATTGCGTCATGTTCATCGCCTGGGCGGCGCGGACCAGATTGCCCTCGCGCGCGATGACGACGATCAGGCGCAGGTTGCGCAGGGTCATGCGCGATTCCAGCAGGCTCATGCAGCACCAGATATTCCGGATGGGAATATCAGACTAACTGCAATTCACTTGATTGGAAATCCCCGCCCGCGCATCTTGCCCGCGACAGGTGGCCCCGGCCACGCACGAACGCGCAGGTGATCCATGAGCTATCCCGACCTTCAGCTGTATATCGGCGGCAAGTGGCGCAAGACGGCCGAAACCATTCCAGTGCTGAACCCGGCCGATGAATCGGTGCTGGGGGCGCTGCCGGTGGCAAGCCAGGCCGATCTGGACGATGCGCTGGAGGCGGCGGACAAGGGCTTTCGCATCTGGTCGCGGATGGCGCCGCGGGTGCGGGGCGACATCATCCTGAAAGCCTGCGCCATCATGCGCGAGCGGATCGACGAGATTGCCCGTGCCATCACGCTGGAACATGGCAAGCCGTTCCAGCAGGCGCGGCTGGAGGTGATCCGGGGCTGCGAATTCTTTGAATGGGATGCGGCCGAGGGCCAGCGCCTTTATGGCCGGGTCGTGCCGTCCGAGGCGGGCATCCGCTATATCGTGCTGCG
Organism: Gemmobacter nectariphilus DSM 15620; assembly: GCF_000429765.1. Classification (GTDB taxonomy): domain Bacteria; phylum Pseudomonadota; class Alphaproteobacteria; order Rhodobacterales; family Rhodobacteraceae; genus Wagnerdoeblera; species Wagnerdoeblera nectariphila. The sequence goes on from NZ_AUCM01000005.1 coordinate 215,847, forward strand.
CCAGCCGGTCGGCACCGTGGCGGCCTTCAGCCCCTGGAACTTCCCGATGAGCCAGCCGGCGCGCAAGATCGCGGGGGCCCTGGCCTCGGGCTGTTCGATCATCCTCAAGGCGGCCGAGGAAACCCCGGCAGGCGCGCTGCATATTGCGCGGGCGTTTCACGATGCGGGCCTGCCGGCCGGGGTGTTCAACCTGGTCTTCGGCCGCCCGGCCGAGATTTCGGGCTATCTGATTCCCAAGGATCAGGTCCGCCTGGTGGCCTTTACCGGCTCGACCGCCGTGGGCCGGCACCTGACGGAAATGGCGGCCAGCGCCATGACCCCAGTGCTGATGGAACTGGGCGGCCATGCCCCCGTCATTGTCTGTGACGATGCGGACGAGGTGGTCGCGGGCAAGCTGTCGGCGGAACGCAAATATCGCAATGCCGGGCAGGTCTGCACCTCGCCCACGCGGTTCTTTGTGCATGAATCGAAAGTGCGGGCCTATACTGATGCCTTCGTCGCCCGGGCAAAGGCCACCGTCACCGGCGACGGGTTCGACCCTGCCACCGAAATGGGCCCGGTTGCCAATGATCGCCGCCTGATCGCGCTGCAAACGCTGGTGGACGATGCGGTGGCCAAGGGGGCAAAGCTGCTGGCGGGCGGCCACCGGATCGGCAACCGGGGCTATTTCTGGGCGCCCACCGTGCTGGCCGACGTGCCCTATGATGCCCGCGTGATGCAGGAAGAACCCTTTGGCCCGCTGGCCGTCATCAACCCGATCAAGGATCTGGACGAAGGCATCCTGCGCGCCAATGACCTGCCCTTTGGTCTGGCGGGCTATGCCTTTACCCACAGCGCCGCCAACGTCGACAAGCTGATCGACGGGATGGAGGTCGGCAACCTGTCGATCAACACGCTCGAGGCATCCGTCGCCGAAGTGCCGTTCGGCGGCGTGAAATATTCCGGCTACGGCCGCGAGGGCGGGGCCGAGGGCCTCGACCATTACACGATCATCAAGAACGTCTCGCACAAGATGACGTTCTGAGGGGGAGCGACATGAAATACACCCGCAAGGATGCCAAGGCCCATGCCTTTGCCAACATGAAAGGCATCTGGGCCGCTGCGCTGATGCCGTTCAAGGACGACCTGTCGATCGACGAAGACGGGTTCCGCGCCAACATGGACCACTGGATCGAAGATCTGGGGATCGACGGCTTCTTCATCGCCGGCAAACAGGGCGAGTTCTTTTCCATGTCGGTGGACGAACGCAAGCGCTGCTTTGACCTTGCGGTCGAGGCGGCGGGCGGGCGGGCGCAGACCATCATGTCCTGTTCGGATCAGAACATGGATGTGGTGATTGATCTTGCCAAGCACGCTCAGGCCAGCGGTGCCGATTACATCGTCGTCCACGCCCCCGTGCTGCATTTCTTCAAGCAGCAGGACGAAACGCTGATCCGCTATTACGAAACCATCGCGTCAGCGGTGGATATCGGCATCGCCCTTTGGTCGCACCCCGACAGCGGCTATCTGATGTCGCCCCAGCTGTGCAACCGGCTGGCCGATATCGAAACGGTCGTCGCGATCAAGTATTCGGTCGAGCGTGAGATGTACAAGGACCTGACGCGGCTTGCCTCGGACCGCATCCTTGTCTCGACCGCCTCGGAAGAGGAATGGCTGGACAACATCCTGGAGCTGAACTGGCAGCTCTATCTGTGCTCCTCGCCGCCCTATCTGATCCAGACGGCGGCCGACAAGCGGATGCGCCAGTACACGGACCTGGCCTTTGCCGGCAAGGCCGACGAGGCGCGGCGCATCCGCGACAGCCTCGATCCGGTGCGCCATGCGCTGAAATCCACCCGCCCGGCCGAAAAGCCGCACAGCCACCAGAAATACTGGCAGACCCTGCTGGGCCAGACCGGCGGCCGCGTGCGCCCGCCCTGCCTTGAACTGACCGAAGAAGAACGCGCAGCGACCCGCAAGGCGTTTGACGCCTGCGGCCTGAAACTTGCATGATCCGATAAAGACAGGGAGACCCCAATGGCACGCCTGCAAGCCTTCAACTTCCAGAAGTGGATCGACGAACACAAGCATCTGCTCAAGCCCCCGGTGGGCAACCAGATGGTGTTCAAGGATGCCGACCTGATGGTCACCGTGGTCGGCGGCCCGAACCAGCGCACCGATTACCATGACGACCCGGTGGAAGAATTCTTCTACCAGCTCAAGGGCGACATGCTGCTGAAACTGCACGATACCTCGTCGGGCGAATTCTATGACGTCCCGATCCGCGAGGGCGATGTGTTCCTGCTGCCCGCCCATATCCGCCATTCGCCCCAGCGCCCGCAGGAAGGATCCATCGGGCTGGTGATCGAACCCGCGCGTCCCGAAGGCGCGCTGGATGCGGTGGAATGGTATTGCTTCGAATGCAGCGCGCGCGTGCACCGGGCCGAGGTCGATCTGGAATCGATCGTCGATGACCTGCCGCCGATCTACAAGGCGTTCTATGCTGACGAACAGGCCCGCACCTGCCCGAACTGCGGCACGATCCATCCGGGCAAGGAACCGCCGGCCGGTTGGGTCAAGCTGTAGCGAATCCGCTTGCTGCGGCGCACCGCTTGGTGCAGCCTTCCTATATTGGCCGGATTTTCGAAAATCGGGCCAGCCACCAAGGCATCAGGTGTTTCAGAATTGAAATACTTTCCGCCCTGCGGCATGATTGCCGTCAATCACCAGCACCGCAAAGGTGCGCCCACAGGGAGACGACCATGAAGAAACTGCTGACCGCAGCCAGCTTCCTTGCGCTGACCGCGCTGCCCGGCTGGGCCGATCCGGTCAAGATCGGCATGATCACCACGTTGTCCGGCCCCGCCGGCTATATCGGCGAGCAAATCCGCGATGGCTTCCAGCTGGCGATGGACCGCGAAGGCGGCAAGCTGGGCGGCAAGGATATCGAGCTGGTGGTCGAGGACGATGCGCTGAACCCCGGCAACGGGCGCCAGATCGCCGAGAAATTCGTCAATGACATGGACATCAAGCTGCTGACCGGGATCGTCTTCTCGAACGTCGCCGGCGCGGTGGTGCCCGATGTCGTCGATAACGGCGCCTTCTACCTGTCGCCGAACGCCGCGCCCTCGGGCCTGGCCGGCAAGGGCTGCAACGAGAACTATTTCACCATCGCCTGGCAGAACGACTCGCTGCACCAGGCGACCGGCGCCGCCGCCAAGGCGCTTGGCTATAAAAAGGCCGTCGCGCTGGCCCCGAACTATCAGGCCGGCAAGGACGCCATCGCCGGCTTCAAGCGCATGTTCGAGGGCGAGGTCGAAGAGATCTACACCCAGCTTGACCAGACCGACTTTGCCTCGGAAATGGCCCGTATCCGCGCGGCGAACCCGGAAGTCGTGTTCCAGTTCCACCCGGGCGGCATCGGCATCGCCTTCCTGAAACAGTATCAGCAGGCCGGCCTTCTGGGCGCGATCCCGATGGTGCTGTCGGAACCCTCGATCGACGGCGTGATCCTGAACGCGGTGGGCGATGCGGCGATCGGGCTGAAAGGCACCTCGCACTGGGCGCCTGACTTCGACAACGAAGCCTCGAAGGAATTCGTGGCCGCCTGGAAAGGCAAGTTCGGCGACCGCCCGCTGACCTATTACGCGCAGCAGTCCTATGACACCGGCCTTCTGATCGCCTCGGCCCTGGCCAAGGCCAATCCCGAAGATGCCGACGCCTTCCGCACCGCCCTGCGCGCGGCCGATTTCAAATCGACCCGCGGCAACTTCTCCTTTGGCCCCAACCAGCACCCGGTGCAGGACTGGTACGCGGTCGAGGTGGTCAAGGGCGCCGATGGCAAGCCGACGACCGTCAGCAAGGAAAAGATCATCGAGAACTACGGCGACATCTACGCCGCAGACTGCAAGATGTGATCGGATCGCCGGGGGGCGGCGCGTGGCCGCCCCTTTCGGCGCCTGACCTTTCGCCTTGATACAAATATCCCCGCCGGAGGCATCCGCACCATCCGTGCGCGCCTTCGCCCTGATCTCTTGCGCGGCGGCGACATGATCCTCATCCTGGAACAACTCCTCAACGGGCTTCAGTACGGCGTCATGCTGTTCCTGATGGCCGCCGGCCTGACGCTGATCTTCGGCATCATGGGCGTCATCAACCTGGCCCATGGCTCGCTGTTCATGGTCGGCGCCTATGCGGGCACACTGGCCGCAGCCGAAACCGGCAGCTTCTGGCTGGGCATTCCCGTGGCCCTGATCACCGCCGCCGTGGTCGGCTTTGCCATCGAGGCGCTGGTGATCCGCCGGCTCTATGCGCGCGATCACCTGGATCAGGTGCTGGCCACCTTTGCGCTGATCTTGCTGTTCAACCAGGCGATCACCTGGGGGATCGGGCGCCAGCCGGTGTTCATCGCCATTCCCGAAACGCTTTCGGCCCCGGTCGAGCTGTTGCCGGGCCTGTTCTACCCGCCCTATCGGCTGGTGATCATCGCGGCCGGGCTGCTGGTGGCCTATGGCCTTTATCTGCTGATCAACCGCACCCGCATCGGGATGCTGGTGCGCGCCGGCGCCACCAACCGCGACATGGTGCGCGCGCTGGGGGTGGATATCCGGCTGCTGTACACCATCGTCTTTGGCCTTGGCGCGCTGCTGGCGGGCTTTGCCGGCTACATGTCGGGCCCGATCAGCGCCGTTCAGGTGGGCATGGGCGAGCAGATCCTGCTGGCCACCTTTGTCGTGGTCGTCGTCGGCGGGGTTGGCTCGATCAAGGGCGCCTTTGTCGCGGGCATCCTGCTGGGCGTGGTCGATACCATGCTGCGCGCATTCCTGCCCGGTATCTTGCGCGGCATGATGCCGGCCGATCAGGCCGATGCGCTGGGGATCGGCATCGCGTCCATGGGCATTTATCTTCTGATGGCGCTGGTGCTGCTTGTGCGGCCCAAGGGCCTGTTCGCGGCCGGAGGCTGACATGAGCACACAGTCGCAGGAATTCAAATCGCTCGGCCTGAAGGTTGCCGTCGCGCTGGCCATCGTGGTGCTGCTGGCGGTGCCCTTCATCACCGACATCGTCGGCGGCAATTCGGCGCTGTCGCTGATCACCCGCATCCTGATCTATTCCATCGCCGCGGCCAGCCTGAACTTTGTGCTGGGCTATGGTGGCATGATCAGCCTGGGCCATGCGGCCTTCTTCGGGATCGGCGGCTATGTCGTCGGGCTGCTGTTCGTCCATTACACTGACGAAACGCCGCTGATGGGAGTGATCCCCGGCACCAACCAGCTGCTGATCACCATTCCGGCGGCCATCGCGGTTTCGGGCCTGCTGGCACTGATCATCGGCGCGCTGTCGCTGCGCACCGGCGGGGTGCAGTTCATCATGATCACCCTGGCCTTTGCGCAGATGATCTTTTTCTTCTTCGTCTCGCTCAAGGCCTATGGCGGCGAGGACGGGATCATCGTGCGGCGCACCAATGAATTCCTTGGCCTGAACATGCGCGACCGGCTGACGCTGTATTACGTCATCCTCGGGTTCTGGGCAGTGTTCATGCTGGCGCTGTGGCGGCTGATCCGGTCGTCCTTTGGCACCGTGCTGCGCGGGATGAAGCAGAACGAGCGCCGCATGGCCGCGCTTGGCTTTGCGCCCTATCGCTACAAGCTGTATGCCTTTGTGCTGTCGGGCATGGGCTGCGGGCTGGCGGGGGCCTTGATGGCCAACTTCCTGCGCTTTGCCAGCCCCGACATGCTGCACTGGACCAAATCGGCCGCGCTGATGACCATGGTCATCCTGGGCGGGGTGGGGTCGTTCTTTGGCCCGCTCTTGGGCACCGCCGCCTATCTGGTGCTGGAAACCGAGCTGGCCGCGCTGACCGAATACTGGCAGTTCTGGCTGGGGCTGATCCTGATGGCCGTGGTGCTGGGCACCCGGGGCGGGCTGAATGCGCTGATCGCGCGCGGTGTGGCATTGATCTTTCGGGGGCGGGCATGAGTGCGGTTCTGGAGGTCAAGGGTCTGGTCAAGCGCTTTGGCGGGCTGACGGCGACCGATCATGTCACGCTCGAGGTGCGGCCGGGCGAGGTGCATGCCCTGATCGGGCCAAACGGGGCGGGCAAATCCACGCTGATCAACCAGCTGTGCGGCGAGCTGGTGCCGGATGAGGGCGCGGTCTTCCTGGGCGGCACCGAGGTGACCGGCATGGATGTGCCCGCCCGCGTGGCGCTGGGGCTAGGACGGACGTTCCAGATCACCAACCTGCTCAATGACATGACGGTGCGCGAGAATATCGCCATGGCCGTGCAGGCGCGCGAGGGGCACAATTTCCGCATCTGGGACGCGGTGGCACGCCGCCGCTCGCTGTGGTCCGAGGCTGATGGTCTGCTGGCCGGCACGCCCTTGCAGAACCGGGCGCATATTCCGGTGGCCGGCCTGTCGCATGGCGAAAAGAAGCAGCTGGAACTGCTGGTCGCGCTGGCCCGCAAGCCGCGCATCCTCTTGCTGGATGAACCGATGGCCGGCCTTGGCCATGCCGAAAGCCAGGAGATGGTGGACCGCCTGCGCGAGGTGGCGCAGACCATGCCGATGCTGCTGGTGGAACACGACATGGACGCGGTCTTTGCCCTGGCGACCCGCATTTCGGTGCTGGTCTATGGCCGGATCATCGCCACCGGCACGGTGGACGAGATCCGCGCCAACCCCGAAGTGCGCGAGGCCTATCTGGGCGCGGAGGACGAGCTGTGCTGAACGTATCGGGACTTTCCGCCGCCTATGGCGCCAGCCAGGTGCTGTTCGATGTCTCGCTGGAGATCCGCGAGGGCGAGGTGGTGACCCTGCTGGGCCGCAATGGCATGGGCAAGACGACAACGGTGCGGTCCATCATGGGGCTGGTCGCGCCGAAATCGGGCGGCGTGCAGTTCGAGGGGCAGTCCGTCGCCGGCCTGTCGCCCGAGAAGATCGCCCGCATGGGCGCGGGGCTGGTGCCCGAGGGACGGCAGATTTTCTCGACCCTGACGGTGCGGGAAAATCTGGTCGCCACCGCCTCGAACCGGCTGAAACGGGCCGAGCCCTGGACCTTGGAGAAGGTGTATGACTTGTTCCCGCGCCTGGGCGAGCGGGCCGGGCAGCTGGCGGGCACCCTGTCGGGGGGCGAGCAGCAGATGCTGGCCGTGGGCCGCGCGCTGATGACCAACCCGCGCCTGCTGATCCTGGACGAGGCAACCGAGGGGCTGGCCCCGGTGATCCGCACCGAGATCTGGCATGTGATCGAAAAGCTGAAGTCGCAAGGCCAGTCGATCCTGCTGATCGACAAGAACCTTGGGGTGCTCAAGCGTCTGGCTGACCGGCATTACATCATTGAAAAGGGCCGGACGGTCTGGTCCGGCTCGGGCGCCGATCTGGACCGCGATGCGGCGACCGTGCAGGGCTATGTCGGGCTGTAGCCCCGGCTGAACCGGCGGACCGGGGGCCAGCCCCCGGACCCCCGGGGTATTTTGGAAAAGGCAAAGATGCAGGAGGCGCGCATGGGACGCTTGCGGCTGGTGCTGGTGGGCTGGGGCGCGATTTCGCAGCGGGTGGCGGGGTTGTTGCCGGATGGGGTGGTGCTGGCCGGGGTGGGCTTGCGGCCCGGTTCGGTGGCGGACTTGCCAGCGGGCGTTGCGCGGCTGGACGGGCCAGAGGGGCTGGCGGCCCTGGCGCCCGATCTGGTGATCGAGGCAGCTGGGCGGGCGGCGGTTGCGCCCTGGGGGCTGGCGGCGCTGGCGGCGGGGGCGGATTTCGCGCCGGCCTCGACCAGTGCGCTGACCGATGCGGCACTGCTGGACCGGCTGGTCGGGGCGGCGCGGCAGGCGGGTCGGCAGCTGGTCATCCCGCCGGGTGCGCTTGGGGGGATCGACGCGCTGGCCGCGGCTGCGGTTCTGGGGCTGAGCGAGGTGCGGCACGAGATCGTCAAGCCGCCTGCCGCCTGGAAGGGGACCGAGGCGGAGAGCCTGTGCGATCTGTTCCACCTGACCGCGCCGGCCGTGTTCTTTGAGGGCAGCGCGGATCAGGCGGCGGCGCGGTTTCCGCAAAATGCCAATGTGGCGGCGATCACCGCGCTGGCCGGCATGGGCATGGCGCGCACCACTGTCGCGCTGGTCGCCGATCCGGGCGCTGCGCGCAATGCGCATCGCGTCACCGCCTCAGGCGATTTCGGTCGCATGGCCATTCAACTGGAAAACCGCCCGATGGCGAGCAACCCCAAGACGTCGGAACTGACGGCGCTGTCGCTGGTGCGGCTGCTGGCAAACCGCGTCAACCCCATGGTGATCTGATGGATATTGCGACCGAAGCCACCTGGCCCCGCGACCGGCTGGATGCCGACTATACCGCCCGTCTGACCTGTTCCGCCGAGGACTTCGCCCGGATCACCGAGGATTATGCCCGTCTGTCGCAGGCGGCGCTGGATCTGCCCGGCGCGCGCACCGGCATTGCCTATGACGATGCCAGCGCCGAGACCTATGACCTGTTCGGTACCGCACCGGGCGCGGCGCGGCCCTGTTTCGTCTTCATCCATGGCGGATACTGGCGGGCGCTGAGCAAGGGGCATTCGGCCTTCATGGCGCCCATGCTGGCGGCGCGCGGCATTGCCTGTGCGGTGCCCGACTATACCCTGGCCCCGACTGTCAACCTGACCGAGATCGTGCGCCAGTGCCGCGCGATGCTGGCGCATCTTTGGCACAATGCCGAGGCGCTGGGGATCGACCGCACGCGGATCGTGGTGGGCGGATCGTCCGCAGGCGGGCATCTGACATCAGCCGTCGCGGCGGGGGGATGGCAAGCGGCCGCAGGCCTGCCCAGTCAGCCGCTGAAGGGGCAATTGCCCGTCTCGGGCCTGTTCGACCTGGCGCCGCTGGCCGCAAGCCATGTCAACGACTGGATGCAGTTCACCCCCGAGGAGGTGCAGGCCCTGAGCCCCCTGCGCAATCTGCCGGCCGCCCCCCTGCCCGCCGTGGTCGCATCGGCCGAGCGCGAGACGCCCGGTTTCCACCGCCAGAGCGCGGCCTATGGCCAGGCTGTGGGCGCCCCGGTGCTGACGGTGCCGGACCGCAACCATTTCGATGTGGTGCTGGATCTGACAGACCCTGAAACCGCACTGTCCAGGGCGTTGCTGGGGTTGTTCTGACCTAGCGCTGGGTTTCGCTTTCCAGCCTTTGGCGGGCCACGGCCTCGTACCGTTCGGCCTGCCGCTCGTTCGCCAGCAGACGGCGGACGTAATCGAGATGCCCCTCGACCGCCGCGCGCGCGGCCGTGCCATCGCGGGCCTGAAGCGCGGCATTGATCGTGCGGTGCTGGTCCAGCAGTTCATCGCGCGTGGCGCGCTGACGGAACATGGCCTGGCGGTTGTAGAACACGCCTTCGCGCAGCAGTTCATACATCGACCGCATCATGTGAAGCATGACCACATTGTGCCCCGCCTCGATGATCGCCATGTGGAAATCGGCATCCAGAGCCGCCTCGTCTGCGGGGTCGCGCTTGCTATGGGCGGCTTCCATCTTGGCCAGGATCGCCGCGATCACCATAAGATCGGTGTCCGAGCCCATGAGCGCCGCCCGCTCGGCCGCCAGCCCCTCCATGTCGCGGCGAAAATCGACGTAGTCGAAAAACGCATCGTCATGGGCGCGGAACAGGCTGACCAGTGCCGGCGAAAAGGCCGAGCCCAGATCGTCGGAAACAAAAATCCCTGCCCCGGCGCGGGTGACCAGCAGCCCCCGTTCCTGCAACTCGGCCACTGCCTCGCGCAGACTGGGGCGCGAGACGCCCAGGCGGTCGGACAGCTCGCGTTCGCCGGGCAGGCGTTCTCCCGGGCGCAGGACACCGTGCAGGATCAGACTTTCGATCTGCCGCACCACCGCCCGGGACAGTTTTTCTGACTGGATCTTCTCGAAGGGCATCGCCGGCTCCGCTAGGTCTGGTCAAGTCATATGACCAGCTGTGCAGCCCTGCAACGCCCTTCGGCCCGATCAGCGGTTCGGGCGAATGATGATTTCCACCCGGCGGTTCTGGGCGCGGCCTTCGGGCGTCAGGTTGCTGGCAATCGGCGCATCCTCGCCCCGGCCCACGGTAACGATCCGCGACGAGGGCACACCCGCGCCGATCAGCACCGAAGCCACCGAACCGGCACGCCGCGCCGAAAGGCTGCGGTTATAGGCAGCATCGCCCGTGCTGTCGGTGTGGCCGATCACCTCGATCCGGCTGTCGGGATATTGCAGCAGGTTGCCCGCAACAGCGCGCAAATCGGCCTGAAGGTCGGGACGCACGGCCGAGCTGTCGGTCGAGAACAAGAGATCCTGCGGCATGGTCACGACCAGATAGTCGCCCGCATTCACCACGCCCACATTGCCCGAGGTCTGGGCCCGCAGATCGGCGGCCTGCCGGTCAAGCGACTGGCCGATGGCGCCGCCAATGGCCGCGCCGACCGCAGCGCCCGCGACAGTTGCCAGCGGCCTGGTGCTGCTGTTCGACGTCGCCCCGATGGCGCCGCCAATCAGCGCGCCGGTCAGCGCCCCGGTGCGGGTGCGGGTGTTGTTGGGATCGCCCTGGGGATAGGGGTCGCAGGCGGCAAGCCCGATCAGGGCCACACAACCGATCAGAACAGGGGTTTTGAATTTCATGTCTGTCTCTCGCTCCGATGGCCCAAACCGGCGGCCATTGTCCTATGCTACCATCCGGCACGCAGGCCCTTGAACCCCCGTCGCCGCAGTGTGCAGATTTCCGCCCATCACCCTTGCGTGTCCGCAGGGATGCGCCGGACGGGCCGCACGCTCTGTCAAGGCAACGCACCGGCAGGCAATCGGTTCCCGGCTCAGACCGCCTCGGCGCGTGCGGCCTCCCAGGCCAGCATGGCGCGCTTGACCGGCAGCCCCCAGTGATAGCCGCCAAGCCCGCCCGACATGCGCAGCGCGCGGTGACAGGGGATCAGGAAGCTGACCGGATTCTTGCCAACCGCCGTGCCCACGGCCCGCACCGCGGCCGGCTTGCCGATGGCCCTGGCGATTTCCGAATAGGTCGTGACCTGACCTGACGGGATGCGCAGCAAGGCCTCCCACACCTTGATCTGGAACGGCGCGCCGATCAGATGCAGCCGCGCGCCCTGCCCGCCAAAGGCCGCATCGACCAGCGGCACGACATGGGCGGCATCTTCCACGAACTCTGCCTCGGGCCAGCGGGCACGCAGATCGGCCATGGTGGCGGCGCGGCCCATCTCTTCGGCAAAGCCCAGGCCGCACAGCCCGCGCGAGGTCGCCATCGCCAAAGCCTCGCCAAAAGGAGTATCGAGCCAGGCCCAGCGGATCTCCAGCCCGGCCCCGCCCCGCGCATAATCGCCCGGCGCCATCGCCTCCCAGCGCAGGAACAGATCGTGCAGCCGGCCGGTGCCCGACAGGCCCACCTCTTGCGCGGTGTCCAGCAACGTCATGCGCTCCCGCAGCAAGGCGCGCGCATGATCCAGCACCAGATACTGCTGATACCGCTTGGGGCTGACCCCGACCCAGGCCGAAAACAGCCGCTGAAAATGCGCCACGCTCATGCCCATCCGGCCAGCCAGCTCCTCCAGCGTCAGCCCCGGCCCCGCCGCATCCAGCTCGCGCAGCGCCCTGGCCATGACGCGGTAATGATAGGCCCCTTCCTGATCGTCCATCTGCTTTGCCTTTTCCGAAATACCCTCGGGGGTTTCTCAAGGGGGTGGAAAACCCCCTTGAGCGGGGGTCGGGGGGCTGGCCCCCCGCATCCCTTCAATCTACCCGCACCGCCCTGCCCCCGCGACCCGGATTTTGCGCATTGCCGCACCTGCATCACGCGGCTAGAACCGCCGATATGGCCGCACAGCTTCCCTATGCCACGATGCATGACATCTTCACCCGGTTCCACGCCGCCGAGCCGGAACCGAAAGGAGAGCTGCATCATACCAACGCCTTCACCTTGCTGGTCGCCGTGGCGCTCTCGGCCCAGGCGACGGACAAGGGCGTCAACCGGGCGACCGCCGGCCTCTTCGCCATCGCCGACACCCCGGAAAAGATGCTGGCACTTGGCGAGGAAGGTCTGATCGAACATATCAAGACCATCGGCCTTTACCGCAACAAGGCGAAGAACGTCATCCGCCTGTCCCAGATTCTGGTGCGCGATTATGGCGGTCAGGTGCCATCGTCCCGCGCCGCGCTGCAATCGCTGCCCGGCGTCGGGCGCAAGACGGCGAATGTCGTGCTGAACATGTGGTGGCACATCCCGGCCCAGGCCGTCGACACCCATATCTTCCGCATCGGCAACCGCACCGGCATCTGCCCCGGCAAGGATGTCGACACCGTCGAGCGCGCGATCGAGGACAATGTTCCCGCCGAATTCCAGCAGCACGCCCATCACTGGCTGATCCTGCATGGCCGCTATATCTGCACCGCCCGCAAACCGCGCTGCGCGGATTGCCTGATCAACGATCTTTGCCCATTCGAGGATAAAACCGCATGAAACGCTATCAGGTGGTCGGCATCGGCAACGCCATTGTCGATGTGCTGTCCCAGACCGATGAGACCTTCCTCGATCACATGGGGATCACCAAGGGCATCATGCAGCTGATCGAGCGGGAACGCGCCGAGGTGCTATATGCCGCGATGAAGGACCGCACCGAGGCGCCGGGCGGGTCGGTCGGCAACACGCTGGCGGGCTGCGGCAATCTGGGGCTCAAGACCGCTTTCATCGGCCGGGTGCGCGACGATGCGCTGGGGCGCTTCTACGCCAGGGCCCTGCAGGCCGAGGGCACCGATTTCCCGAATCCGCCGGTCGCGGGGGCCGAACTTCCCAGCTCGCGCAGCATGATCTTCGTCACCCCCGATGGCGAGCGCTCGATGAACACCTATCTGGGCATCTCGGCCGATCTGGGGCCGCAGGACGTGGCCGAGGACGTGACGGGCGACACCGAATTCCTGTTCCTCGAAGGCTATCTCTTCGACAAGGCGCCGGGCAAGGAGGCCTTCCTCAAGGCCGCCCGAACCTGCCGCGCCGCAGGTGGCAAGGCCGGGATCGCCCTGTCGGACCCGTTCTGCGTTGACCGGCACCGCAGCGATTTCCGCCGTCTGGTGACCGAGCTTGATTATGTGATCGGCAACGAACACGAATGGGCCTCGCTTTACGAGACCGATCTGGAGGCCGCGCTTGACATGGCGGCGGCCGATTGCCCGCTGGTGGTCTGCACCCGCTCGGGGTCCGATGTGGTGATCCGGGCGCGCGACCAGGTGATCAGCGTGCCGGTGCACCGCGTGGTGCCGGTGGATGCGACGGGGGCGGGCGATCAGTTCGCGGCCGGGTTCCTGTATGGCCTTGCCACGGGTCAGGATCTGCTGACAGCCGGCAAGATGGGCTGTGTCGCGGCGGCCGAGGTGATCTCGCATTTCGGGGCGCGGCCGGAAAAGGACGTCAAGGCGCTGTTCCGGGCGCAGGGGCTGGTCTGAGCGGCACTGGCTGCGTCAGCGCATGGGCCCGGCCGGGTAGGGGGCCTTCTGCCCCCTCTGCGGCTAGTGCCGCATTCACCCCCGAGGATATTTGGATCAAGGCGAAATAAGGGCGCCGCGCGCCGCCCGGGGCCGGGATCGCAACGGCCACCAGGACCAAGGTGCGCCGGGGCGGGCCGATGATGGCCCCGCCCCGGCCTTGGCTTATTTCAGCGCGATATCGGTGACCGCGTGGGTCCAGCCGCCTTCGGGCTTCTTGGTGATCGCCGGGTTTTCCGCCGATACGGCCGACAGCAGCGCCGCAACGGTGGCGTCGAAATCGGCCGGGTCCAGCGCGCCGTTGCTGCCGGCGGTCAGTTTGGCGACCTCGCTCATCATGTATTTCTGATGGTCCAGCGTTTGCAGGCCGGTCTGGTCGGCATCGACGACGATGGCGGCGGCTTCGTCCGGGTTGGCCTCGGCATATTTCCAGCCCTTCATCGAGGCGCGCACGAAGCGGGCCATCTTTTCGACGAAGGCCGGATCCTTGAGCTTGTCCTCCATGACGTAAAGGCCGTCTTCCATGACCTTCACGCCCTGGTCGGCATAGCTGAAGGTCGCCAGCTGGTCCGGCTTGTAGCCCGCATCCAGCACTTGACCGTATTCGTTATAGGTCATGACCGAGATGCACTGTGCCTCGCCCTTGAGCAGCGCCTCGACGTCGAAGGCCTGTTTCAGCACGGTGACGCCATCGGCGCTGCCATCGGTTTTCAGGCCCAGCTTGGCCATCCAGGCGTAGAACGGATATTCGTTGCCAAAGAACCAGACGCCCAGGGTCTTGCCCTTGAAATCAGCGGTCGAGCTGACGCCCAGATCCTTGCGGCAGGTGAATTCCAGCCCCTGGCTTTTGAACGGCTGGGCAATGTTGACCAGCGGAACGCCGCGTTCGCGGGCGGCAAGGCCCGCGGCCATCCAGGTGGTGATCACATCGGCGCCGCCGCCGGCGATCACCTGTTCAGGGGCGATGTCCGGGCCGCCGGGCAGGATGGTGACATCCAGGTTTTCATCGCTGTAGTAACCCTTGGCCGCCGCGACGTAATAGCCGGCGAACTGCGCCTGGGTCACCCATTTCAGCTGCAGCTTGACCGAGTCGGCCGCCGAGGCCGCCCCCGCGCCCAATGCGGCAAACATTGCCGCCAACATCAACCGCTTCATTCCCGTAACCTCCTTGTTGGTATCGTTATCGTCGTTCAGAACCTAGCGCCCCCGATGCGAGGCGTGCCAGAACGTGACCCGCCGTTCGGCAAAGGACACGATCCCGTAGAACAGCGTGCCGGCCAGCGCCGCTGCGGCAATTTCCGCCCAGACCAGCGGCAGCTGCAAGGCCCCCACTGCCGTCGAGATGCGAAACCCCATCCCGCGCGTCGGACTGCCGAAATATTCGGCAACGATAGCGCCGATCACCGCCAGGGTGGTGGCAATCTTGAGCCCGTTGAACACGAAGGGCATGGCCGCCGGCAGGCGCAGACCGAACAGCGATTGCCAGTAGCTCGCGCTCCAGGTGCGCATCAGGTCGCGCTGCATCCGGTCGGCGGTGGCAAGGCCGGCCACGGTGTTGACCAGCACCGGGAAGAACACCATGGCAAAGACCACCGCCGCCTTGGATTGCCAGCCAAAGCCGAACCACATCACCATGATCGGGGCTACCCCGACAATGGGCAGGGCGGCGACGAAATTGCCGATGGGCAGCAACCCGCGCGACAGAAAGGGCGAGCGGTCGACCAGCACCGCCACCACGGCCGCCGCCGCGCAGCCCAGCGCCCAGCCCGTCACCGCCCCCTTGAGGATCGTCTGCACGAAGTCCGACCAGATCAGCCCAAGGTTCGCGCCAATGGCCACCGCGACCGAACTGGGGGGCGGCAAGATCACCTCGGGCACGGCAAAGGCGCGCACGACCCCTTCCCACAGCGCCAGAAGGCCCAGGCCAAAGATCACCGGCGCCGCCACCCGCGCCGCGCGCCCACCGCGCGCCGCCAGCCACAGGTTCAGCCCCCAGCCCAGCAGGCAGACGGCAAGGGCGATCCACAATGCGCTCATGCCCGTGCCCCCATCATGCGGTCGGCCAGGCGTTGCACCACGCCCAGCGCGACGATCAGCACCCCCGCCAGCAATGTCGCGGCAAACAGCGAGGCCCACATCAGCAGCGGCTGGCCGAACTGGCTGGCCACCAGCATCCGCGCGCCCAAGCCTTCGACCGCGCCGGTCGGCAATTCGCCCACGATGGCCCCGACCAGCGCCGCCGCGATCGACACCTTGAGCGAGGCAAAGAAGAACGGCAGCGACGAGGGCAGGCGCAGTTTCAGGAACTCCTGCGCGCCACTGGCGCTATAGGTGCGCAGCAGATCAAGCTGCATCGGATCTGGGCTGCGCAGGCCCTTGACCATGCTGACCAGCACGGGGAAAAAGCTCAGATAGGCCGCGATCAGCGTTTTCGACACCAGCCGGTTTTCCACCCCCAGCCGGTCGCCCAGCCCCAGCGAGTTGGACAGCACCACGATCATGGGGGCCAGCGCGACAATGGGAATGGTCTGGCTGATGATCGCCCAGGGCATGACCGACAGGTCAATCACCCGGAAATAGACGATCCCCACCGCCAGCAGCACCCCGATCACCACGCCCAGACCAAAGCCGGTCATCGTGGCCTGCAAGGTGATCAGCGCATGATAGACCAGACTGCGCTTCGAGGTGATCTTTTCGCTGACGATCCCCTTCCAAAGTTCGGCCGCCACCTGATGGGGCGCCGCCAGCATCGGGCGCTTCTCGCTCATCGTGGCGGCGATGGTTTGCCCCAGCGTCAGCTCCACATTGCCCCGCCGCGCGGCATCGCGCACCTGCGGGGCGTTCATGAACACCGTCGCGGCATACCAGATGCCAAGGATCACCAGCAGCACGCTCAGCACGGGACCTGCGGTCTTCATGCCCTGCCCCCTTTGCCTTTTTCAAAATACCCTCGGGGGGTTCCAAGGGGGGCAGACAGCCCCCCTTGGCGGGGAGCGCGAGGGGCTGGCCCCTCGCCGGCGCAGGGATCAGTCATCGACATGCCCGGCCCTCAGCCCTTCGCGCACCCGGTGCGCGATCTCGATGAATTCCCGGCTGTCACGGATCTCCAGCGGCCGGTCCTTCGGCAGCGGGCTGTCGATCACATCGGTGATCCGTCCGGGGCGCGGCGACATCACCACGATCTTGGTCGACAGATAGACCGCCTCGGGGATCGAATGGGTGACGAATCCTACCGTCTTGCCGGTGGCAGCCCACAGCTTCAGCACCTCTTCATTCAGCCGGTCGCGGACAATCTCGTCCAGCGCCAAAGGGCTCGTCCATCAGCAGGATGTCGGCGTCAAAGGCCAGCGCCCGGGCGATGCTGGCGCGCTGCTGCATCCCGCCCGACAGCTGCCAGGGGTATTTCTTGCCAAAGCCCGACAGCTCGACCAGCTCCAGCACCCGCTCGACCCGGCGGTCCTGTTCGGCCTTGTCAAAACCCATGATCTCCAGCGGCAGCTTGATGTTCCCCGCGATGGTCCGCCACGGGTAAAGCCCCGCCGCCTGGAACACATAGCCATAGGCGCGCTTCTTGCGCGCCTCGTCAGGCGACATGCCATTCACCGTCAGGCTGCCGCCCGTCGCATGTTCCAGCGCCGCGACACAGCGCAGGAACGTCGTCTTGCCACAGCCCGACGGGCCGATGAACGACACGAACTCGCCCTTGCGGATCGTCAGGTCCACATCCTTCAGCGCGTGGACCGGACCATCGGCGGTCTGGAACACCAGGTTGAGGCCCCTAGCCTCGATCACTGGCGGGGCAGTCGTCGTCATTCAGGTATCTCCCACAGCCTCGGAGAGGCGAATTCCACGGAATTGCCCGCAGGATCGCGGACATAGATCGAGCGCACGCCCGAAGGCCAGCGCAGGTCGCGCTCAATGGCGATTCCCGCAGCGGTCAAATGGGCCGCCATGGCCTCCATCTGGTCCTCGGGCACCGAAAAGCAGACATGTCCGGGCCCCACCGCCCCATGGGTCGGCACCGGCAGGGCACCGGGTGGGTGGGGCACCTGCGTCGCCTCGGCCCGGAACACCAGCAGCACCCCCGGCCCGGTGCGAAAGAACACATGCCGCCCGGCCAGCGCCATGATCTCGGCCAGCCCCAGCACGCCGCCGTAGAACCCGCGCGCCGCGTCCAGATCGTCCGCGTAAAGCGCAGTTTCCAGCACGCCGGTGATCGGGGCCGCCGCCATCATACCCCCCGCATCAATCCGCCATCGACACGGATGTTCTGCCCGGTGATATAGCCCGCCCCGTCCGAGGCCAGAAAGGCCACCGTCCGCCCGATTTCCTCGGCCGTCCCATAGCGTTTCATCGGCACGGCAGCGGCGCGTTCGTCCTTTTTCGGCAGGCTGTCGATCCAGCCGGGCAGGACGTTGTTCATGCGGATGTTCTTGGCCCCATAGGTGTCGGTGAAGATCTTGGTAAAGCTGGCCAGCCCCGCCCGCGCAAAGGCCGAGGTCGGGAACATCTCGCTGGGTTCGAACGCCCAGGCGGTCGAGATGTTGATGATCGACCCGCCGCCTTGCCATTCCATCACCGGCGTGACCGCCCGCACCGCCCGCACGACATTGAGGAAATAGACCTCGACCCCCTCGTGCCAGTCGGCATCGGTCAGATCCAGCAAGGGCCCCTTGGGGCCATGGCCGGCACTGTTCACCAGGGCGTCGACGCGGCCCCAATTCTCCTGCATCGCCTCGATCAATCGCTTGATGTCGGCCTCGGATCGGTTGGTGCCGGTCATGCCGATGCCGCCCAGTTCCTCGGCCAGCGCAGCCCCCTTGCCCGAGGATGACAGGATGCCGACCGCGAACCCGTCCGCCGCCAGCGCGCGGGCCGAAGCCGCGCCCATCCCGGATCCGCCACCAATGATCAATGCCGTTTTCATGCTGCCCTCCTGGTCTTGCAGGGTATAGCATGGCATTGGTCCCGGTGGCTCGGCCAGTCTGAAACGTGGCTTGGCTGGCAGAACATCCTGGCCCTAGACTCCCGTCGCCGGAATACCGCTGCGCTGCACGGGGCGCGGGGCGGTCAGATCCTTCCATGCCGTCAGCGCACGGTTCACCGCCGGGCGCGGCGCGCGCGGGGTGAACTGGCCCCAGCCCTCTTGCGGCTTGATCGTGCCATCTTCCACGGCCACGCGGCCCCGGGTCAGGGTGTAGCGCGGCATCCCCTTCAGCTTCTGCCCCTCGAACACGTTATAGTCGATGCTGGATTGCTGGGTCTTGGCCGAAACCACGCCCTCTTTGGCCGGATCCCAAACCACCAGATCGGCATCGGCCCCGACCAGAACCGCGCCCTTCTTCGGATACATGTTCAGGATCTTGGCGATATTGGTGCTGGTGACGGCGACGAATTCGTTCGGCGTCAGCCGCCCGGTGTTCACGCCCTGCGCCCACAGCACCGGAAGCCGATCCTCCAGCCCGCCGGTCCCGTTCGGGATCTTGGAAAAATCGCCCACGCCATAGCGCTTCTGATCGGTGGTAAAGGCGCAATGGTCGGTCGCCACACAGGACAACGAGCCCGATTGCAACCCGGCCCACAGGCTATCCTGGTGCGTCTTGTTGCGGAACGGCGGGCTCATCACGCGGCGGGCAGCATGGTCCCAGTCGGTGTGGAAATATTCCGACTCGTCCAGCACCAGATGCTGGATCAGCGGCTCGCCCCAGACCCGCTTGCCGGCCTGCCGCGCACGGCGGATCGCCTCGTGGCTTTCCTCGCAGCTGGTGTGGACCACATAAAGCGGCACGCCCGCCATGTCGGCAATCATGATGGCGCGGTTGGTCGCCTCGCCCTCGACCTGCGGCGGGCGGGAATAGGCGTGACCTTCGGGGCCATTGTTGCCTTCGGCCAGCAGGCGCGCGGTCAGCTCGGCCACCACATCGCCGTTTTCGGCATGCACCATCGCCAGCCCGCCCAGATCGCCCACCCGGCGGAAC
The DNA here is from genome assembly GCF_000429765.1 of Gemmobacter nectariphilus DSM 15620. Taxonomy (GTDB): domain Bacteria; phylum Pseudomonadota; class Alphaproteobacteria; order Rhodobacterales; family Rhodobacteraceae; genus Wagnerdoeblera; species Wagnerdoeblera nectariphila. The sequence continues at coordinate 235,305 of NZ_AUCM01000005.1, forward strand.
GACTGGAACATCTCGTCGTCATTCACCATCAGGGCGCCCTTGTAGGCCATGAAGTGCTTGAAGCTGGTCATGCCGGCCTTGACGCTGGCCTCCATGTCTTCCCAGACCTTCTCGCCCCACCAGGTGATCGCCATGTGGAAACTATAGTCACAATGCGCGCGGGTGGATTTGTTGTGCCACATCTGCGCGGCATCCATCAGGCCCTGGCCCTGACCCGGCAGCACGAAATCCACCACCATCGTGGTCCCGCCCGCCAGCGCGGCGCGGGTGCCGGATTCGAAATCGTCCGCCGAATAGGTGCCCATGAAGGGCATTTCCAGATGGGTATGCGGGTCAATCCCGCCCGGCATGATGTAGCAGCCCGAGGCGTCGAGCACCCTGTCGCCGCTCAGCCCCTTGCCGATCTCGACGATCACGCCCCCCTCGATCTTGACGTCGGCCTCATAGGAAAGGTCCGCCGTGACAACCGTTCCGCCCTTGATGACAGTGCTGGTCATCCCATGCTCCCGATTTCTGTGTTTCGCCTTGTCGAAGTATCCCACGGGGGTCCGGGGGTGTGAAACCCCCGGCCTCTCCGTCAGTCGATGCAGTCGTGATGCTGGCTGCGCCACACCTGGCCAGCCGCAAGGTGCGACATGGCTGAATTGTCGGCCCCCAGCCAGATCACGCCACAACCCCGGCTGCATCCAGCACCGCGTGCAACAGCACATCGGTGCCCGCCGCCGCCCATTCGGGGCTGATCTTCTCGGCCTCGTTGTGGCTCAGACCATCCACGCAGGGGCACATGATCATCGTGGTCGGCGCCACCCGCGCCGCCCAGCAGGCATCATGGCCAGCGCCGGAAACGATATCCATATGGCTATAGCCCAGCTGCTCGGCCGCGCTGCGCACCTTGGCCACCAGATCGGGGGTAAAGGTCACCGGGTCGAAATGCCCCACCGCTTCGACCGCGCAGCCAACGCCCAGCTCGGCGCAGATCGCGGCGGCCTTCGATTCGATCTGGGCGCGCATGGAATCCAGCTTGGCCTGATCGACGGTGCGGATATCGACCGTGAACACCACCTTGCCCGGCAGCACGTTGCGGCTGTTGGGGGTGAATTTCATCTGCCCCACACCGCCCACGGCATTCGGCTGATGATCCATCGCCACCGCCTGCACCATTTCCAGGATCCGCGCCATGGCCAGACCCGCATTCACCCGCATCGCCATCGGGGTGGATCCGGTATGCGCCTCGCGCCCGGTCAGGGTGAATTCCAGCCACCACAGCCCCTGGCAATGGGTGACAACGCCGATGTCCTTGCCCTCGGCCTCAAGGATCGGGCCCTGTTCGATATGCAGCTCGAAATAGGCGTGCATCTTGCGCGCGCCGGGAACCTCGTCCCCGACCCAGCCGATGCGCTTCAGCTCGTCGCCAAAGCGCAGCCCCTCCATGTCGGTGCGGGCATAGGCGTAGTCCTGATCGATCGTCCCGGCGAACACGCCCGAGGCCAGCATCGCCGGGGCAAACCGCGCACCTTCCTCGTTCGTCCAGTTGACGATCACGATCGGGTGTTTCGTGCGGATGCCGGCATCGTTCATCGTGCGCACGGCTTCCAGCGCGCCAAGGACGCCCAGAACACCATCGTATTTCCCGCCGGTCGGCTGGGTATCCAGATGGCTGCCCATATAGACCGGCAGGGCATCCGGGTCTGTGCCAGGGCGGGTGAAATACATCGTGCCCATGGTATCGACGCCCATGGTCATGCCTGCTGCCTCGGCCCAGGATTTGAACAGGTGCCGCCCTTCGTTGTCGGCGTCGGTCAGGGTCTGGCGGTTGCAGCCCCCCGCGATGCCGGGGCCGACCTTGGCCATCTCTTCAAGGCTGTCCCACAGCCGCGCGGAATCGATCCGCAGGTTCTGCCCCGCTGGCGCCATCGCTTGCTCCCTGACGGCAGGGGTCTTGTGCCCCTTGCCTCGAATCTTAACCTGACCGTATGGTCAAGGTTGAGGCTACACTCCCTGACCATCCGGTCAACGATTTTCTCGACGCATGGGGGCCAGATGACCGAAACCGCACGTCCGATGCGTCGGCAAGAGATACGCGAACAGAACGAACGGCTTATTTTGCAGGCAGCCGAAAAAGTCTTTGCCGAGGCAGGCTTTGGCGGGGCCACCATGCAGCTGATCGCCGATGTGGCCGGGCTGCCCAAGGCAAATCTGCACTATTATTTTGCAACCAAGGAAGACCTCTATCGCCGCGTGGTGCAGGAGATCTTTGAAATCTGGCTGCGCGCCGCCGATGCGATGGACGATGCCGAAGGCCCGGCCCAAGGGATCGCCGCCTATATCGACGCCAAGATGGAAATCAGCCGCCGCCACCCGCACGGGTCCAAGGTCTGGGCCTCCGAGGTGATGCACGGCGCGCCGGTGATCCAGGACTATCTGGAAACCACCCTGCGCAACTGGACCGAAGGGCGCATCGCGGTGATCAACCGCTGGATCGCTGACGGACGCATGGCCCCCGTGGACCCGCGCCATCTGCTTTACATGCTGTGGGCAACCACCCAGCATTATGCCGATTTCAGCCACCAGATCGAGACGCTGAACGGCGGCGCGCCGCTGACCGATCGCCAGTGGGCCGAGGCGAAAGCCAGCGTCAAGACGATCATCCTGCGCGGGATCGGTGTGATCTGACCAAGGGTTGCGGTCGCTGCAACGCAGCGTTCCCTTGCTGCGGTTGTGGTTTTCCGTCATGCTGCGCCGCAGTATGGCCGTCCAGGAGAATGCGATGACCCCGTCTGAAACATCGCGGCCGATCAGACTTGCCTTGCAGGGGGGCGGATCGCACGGGGCATTGGCCTGGGGGGTGCTGGATCGCCTGCTGCAAGATCCCCGGCTGCACATCGACCAGATCAGCGGCACCAGCGCCGGGGCGATGAACGCCGTCGTTCTGGCCGCCGCCTACGAATCCGGTGGCCCCGAAGGCGCCCGCGCCGCGCTGGCGCGCTTTTGGGAAGCGATCAGCGAGGCTGCGCGCTTTTCCCCGATGCAGCCTGCACCCTGGGATCGGCTGCTAGGCAACGATTCGCTGGACAATTCGCCCGCCTATCTGATGCTGGATGGCCTGAGCCGCATGTTCTCGCCCTATGAGCTGAACCCGCTGGGGCTGAACCCCTTGCAGGATCTGGTCGCGGAACATGTCGATTTCGCCGCGCTGAACCGCTGCAAGGCGATCCGGGTGCATGTCACCGCCACCAGCGTGCGCACCGGCCAGGCGCGCACCTTTTCCACGGGCGAGCTGTCCGCCGATGCCGTCATGGCCTCGGCCTGCCTGCCGCAGATGTACAAGGCCGTCGAAATCGACGGCGAGGCCTATTGGGACGGCGGCTTTTCCGCCAATCCGGCGATCTTTCCGCTGGTGGGCGACGGAGGCAGCAACGATGTGCTGATCGTGCAGCTGAACCCGATGATCCGCGACGAAATCCCCCGCACCGCGCGCGAGATCATCAACCGGATGAACGAGATCAGCTTCAACACCAGCCTTCTCAAGGAGTTGCGTACGCTCGATCTGCTGCGGCAGCTGTCCGAACAGGGCCGCGTCGATCTGCGCGGCGAGGTGCGGCTGCACATGATCCACTGCGGCGAGGATCTGCGCGAGCTGGCAGCCTCGAGCAAGATGAACGCCGACTGGGCCTATCTGCAAAAGCTGTTCGAGCGCGGCCGCGCCTGGGCGGATGACTGGCTGGAACGCCATTTCGCCGATGTCGGACAGCGGTCCTCGTTCAGCCTCGAGCGGCTGTTCAGCCCGCATCATCGGCCGGGCGGTCTCGCCCCGCTGACGCCGCGCGACCTGGCCTGACACCCGGCCGGGCAAGAAAGTTGCGTAACGTCGCGCCCAAATGACGCATTGCAGCACTTGACGCCACGGTAGCAGGTGCCAATGATCCCGCCCGAGCGAGGGGGAGCCATGCAGACGGTACTTTATGACTACTGGCGGTCATCGGCCAGCTACCGTGTGCGTATTGCGCTGGGGCTTGCCGGGCTGGACTGGCGGGCCGTCTCGGTCGATCTGCTGACGGGGGAAAACCGCGGGGCCGACAATCTGGCGCGCAACCCGCAAGGGCTTGTTCCGACGCTGGAGATTGACGGGCTGCGCCTGACGCAATCGCTGGCGATCATTGAATATCTGGATGAAACGCGCGGCCTTGGCCTGCTGCCGGCCGATGCGGCCGGCAAGGCGCGGGTGCGCGCGCTTGCTTATGCCATTGCCATGGAAATCCACCCGGTCTGCAACCTGTCGGTTGCGCGCCATGCCGTTCAGGCCTCGGGCGGTGCGATCACCATGGAAAGCTGGATGGCCCGGTTCATCGGCCCCGGCCTTGCCGCCTTTGACCAGATGCTCGACAGCCCCGCCACCGGCCGGTTCTGCCATGGCGACAGACCGACGCTGGCCGACCTGTGCCTTGTGCCGCAGATGTATAATGCCGCCCGCTGGGGGATCGACACCGCGGGCCTGACCCGCATCGGCGCCATCATGGCCGCCATGAACGACATTCCGGCCGTCCAGGCGGCCCATCCCGACCACTTCAAACCAGAAAGCTGACACATGTCCGATATCGTCATCCTCTCCGGCGCGCGCACCGCCATTGGCACCTTCGGGGGTAGCCTGTCGTCGCTGCCGCCGACCGAAACCGCCACCATCGTCACCAAGGCGGCGATGGAGCGGGCCGGGATCGACCCCGCGCAGATCGGCCATGTGGTCTTTGGCCATGTCATCAACACCGAACCGCGCGACATGTATCTGTCGCGCGTCGCCGCCATTCAGGCCGGCATCCCCGAGGCAACGCCGGCGATGAACGTCAACCGCCTGTGCGGGTCGGGCGCGCAGGCCATCGTGTCGGCGGCGCAGGCCCTGATGCTGGGCGATGCCGATTTCGCCCTGGCCGGCGGCGCCGAGGCGATGAGCCGCGCGCCCTATTCGATGCCCGCCGTCCGCTTTGGCCAGAAGATGGGCGACACCAAGGCGGTGGACATGCTGACCGCGACCCTGTCCTGCCCCTTTGGCACCGGCCACATGGGCGTGACGGCGGAAAACGTCGCCGCGGATACCGGCATCACCCGCGCCGATCAGGATGCCTTTGCGCTGGAAAGCCAGAAGCGTGCGGCTGCGGCCATCGCGGCGGGCTATTTCGCCGACCAGATCGTTCCGGTCGAGCTGAAGACCCGCAAGGGCGTTGAAGAGTTCAAGGTCGACGAACACCCCAAGGCCACCAGCCCCGAGGCGCTGGCCGGTCTCAAGGCCGTGTTCCAGAAGGATGGCACCGTGACCGCCGGCAATGCCAGCGGCATCAATGACGGTGCTGCCGCGCTGGTGCTGGCCCGCGCCGATGCCGCCGAAAAGGCTGGCCTCAAGCCGCGCGCGCGGATCATCGGCTATGCCCATGCCGGGGTTGCCCCGCGCGTGATGGGCATCGGCCCGATCCCGGCGGTGCAGAACCTGCTGGCGCGCACCGGCCTGACGGTTGCCGATTTCGACGTGATCGAATCGAACGAGGCCTTTGCGGCCCAGGCCATTGCGGTCAACCGCGCGCTGGGGCTGGATGCGGCCAAGGTCAACCCGAACGGCGGCGCCATCGCGCTTGGCCACCCGGTCGGCGCCACCGGCGCGATCATCACCATCAAGGCGCTGCATGAGCTGGAGCGCACCGGCGGCAAGCGCGCGCTGATCACCATGTGCATCGGCGGCGGTCAGGGCATTGCCCTGGCGATCGAGCGGATCTGAGGGCGCAGGGGGGCCTTCTGCCCCCCTCGGGCCGGCAAGCCGGCCCTCACCCCCCGAGGATATTTGGATCAAGGCGAAAGGGCAGGTCGGTTTACCGATCTGCCCTTTTCCGTTGCCGGGACGCGCACTAGGCTGGCCGCGCAACACGGAGGGCAGGATGCGCGATTTCCAGAAGCCGGGGCGCTCGGCGGTCTATGCGATGAACGGGATGTGTGCGACGTCGCATCCGCTGGCGGCGCGGGTCGCGGTGGATGTGCTGCGCGAGGGTGGCAATGCGGCCGATGCGGCGATCGCGGCGGGCGTGCTGCTGGGGATTTGCGAGCCGCAGATGACCGGGTTGGGCGGCGATTGCTTTGTGCTGCTGAAACCGGCCGGAGAAGAGCGGATCGTTGCGCTGAACGGATCGGGCCGGGCGCCGGGGGCTTTGTCGGCGGCCGAGATGCGCGGGCGCGGGCTGGCCACCGTGCCGCTGTATGGCGTCGAGGCTGTGACGGTGCCGGGCGCGGTCGACGCCTTTTGCCGCCTGAACGCCGACTGGGGCCGGGTGGATCTGGCGCGGCTGTTGCAGCCCGCGATCGAGGCGGCCGAACAGGGCGTGCCCGTCGCCCCGCGCACCGCGCGCGACTGGGGCGAGGCGGCGCATCTGCAAGGCGATGCCAGGCGGCATTACCTGCCTTGGGGCCGGGCGCCGCAGGTGGGCGAGCCCTTCCGCGCCCCCGGTCAGGCCGAGGTGCTGCGCCGCATCGCGCGCGAGGGCCGCGCCGGGTTCTATGAGGGTGAGGTGGCCGAGGACATGGTCGCCAGCCTGCGCGCGCTTGGCGGCTGCCACACGCTGGAGGATTTCGCCGCCACCGCCTGCGATTACACCGATCCGGTCAGCGGCCCCTATCAGGGGTCCGAGGTGGTCGAGCATCCGCCGAATGGCCAGGGCGCGACGGCGCTGTTGATGCTGAACATTCTGGCGCAGTTCGATCTGGCCTCGATGGATCCGTTCGGCGCCGACCGCGCGCATCTGGAGGCCGAGGCGACCAAGCTGGCCTATGACGCCCGCAACCGATTCATCGCCGATGCCGGGCATACGACGCGGCTGGCGCATATGCTGGCGCCGGAAACGGCGGCGCGGCTGGCCGCGCTGATCGACATGCGCCGCGCGATGCCCGCCGCCGCGCCGCTGACCGAGGCGGTGCACAAGGATACGGTCTATCTGACGGTGGTGGACCGCGACGGCATGGCGGTGTCGCTGATCTATTCGGTGTTCCATGCCTTTGGGTCCGGGCTGGCCTCGGACCGGTTCGGGATCGGGTTCCAGAACCGCGGCGCCGGCTTCGTGCTGACCGAGGGGCACCCGAACGAGGCCGCCGGTGGCAAGCGGCCGATGCACACGATCATTCCCGGGATGCTGCGGCAGAACGGCCGGCTGGTGATGCCGTTCGGCGTGATGGGCGGGGCCTATCAGCCGGCCGGCCATGCGCGGCTGGTGTCGAACCTGCTGGATTACGGGATGGACCCGCAAACCGCCATCGACGCGCCGCGCAGCTTTACCGGGCCGTTTTCGGGACGCGATGGGCTGCGGCTGGAAACCGGCTATTCCCAGGCGGTGTTCGACGATCTGGCGGCGCGGGGCCATGCGGTTTCGTGGTCAGAAGAGCCGCTGGGCGGCGCGCAGGCGATCTGGCTGCATGGGTCGGGCGTGCTGGAAGGTGCCTCGGACCCGCGCAAGGATGGCTGCGCGCTGGGGTATTGACTGTCGGCAAGCCCTGTCCGGCGCGGGCAGGGCTTTCAGCAGGATGCGCCGGACAGCGCGACAGGGACGGGGCGGACAGACCGCACGATGTGGCCGGCCGGGGCCTTGGGCAGGGATATTTGGATCAAGGCGAAAGCCGGGGCCGGTTTGCGCTTGCCCGGCGGTGGAAACTGGTTATTTTACCTGACCAGTTGTCAGGGAGCCCGCCATGGACATGCCAGCCCCGAATGCCGCCGTTCTGGCGCGCAAGGACCGGATCGTCACGCGGCTGCGCAGCGTGTTGCCCGCCGATGCCGTGATCTCGGACGGGGCAGAGCTGCGCGTCTATGAATGCGATGCGCTGACCGCCTATCGCTGCCCGCCGCTGGCGGCCGTGCTGCCCCGGTCCACCGCCGAGGTTTCCGCCGTGCTGCGCATCTGCCATGAGGAAGGCGTGCCGGTGGTGCCGCGGGGGTCGGGAACCTCGCTGGCCGGGGGGGCGATGCCGACGGCGGATGCGGTGATCCTGGGGGTCGCGCGCATGAATGCGGTGCTGGAGGTGGATTACCCCAACCGCTTCATCCGGGTCGAGGCCGGGCGGACCAACCTGTCGGTGACCGGCGCGGTCGAGGCGGACGGGTTCTTTTACGCCCCCGACCCGTCGAGCCAGCTGGCCTGCGCGATTGCCGGCAATATCGCGATGAACTCGGGCGGGGCGCATTGTCTGAAATACGGGGTGACGACCAACAACCTGCTGGGCGTCACGCTGGTGCAGATGGATGGCACGGTGGTCGAGATTGGCGGGCCGTTCATGGATGCGGGGGGGATCGACCTGCTGGGTGTGATCTGCGGGTCCGAAGGTCAGCTGGGCGTGGTGACCGAGGCGACCTTGCGCATCCTGCCCAAGCCCGAAGGCGCGCGGCCGGTGCTGATTGCCTTTGACTCGAACGAGGTGGCCGGGGCCTGCGTGTCGGACATCATCAAGGCGGGCGTCTTGCCGGTGGCGATAGAATTCATGGACCGCCCTTGCATCGAGGCCTGCGAGGCCTTTGCCAAGGCGGGCTATCCGATGACCGAGGCGCTGCTGATCGTCGAGGTCGAAGGATCGGACGCCGAAATCGCCGAGCAACTTGGCCTGATCGCCCAGATCGCACGGCGCCATGACCCGGTGGAGTTCCGCGAGGCGCAGACCGAGGACGAGGCGCGGCGCATCTGGCTGGGGCGCAAGTCGGCCTTTGGCGCCATGGGGCAGATCAACGATTACATCTGCCTGGACGGCACGATCCCGGTGTCGGAGCTGCCGCGCGTCTTGCGCCGGATTGGCGAATTGAGCCGCGAGTTCGGGCTGGATGTGGCGAATGTGTTCCATGCCGGGGATGGCAACATGCATCCGCTGATCCTGTTCGACGCCAACAAGCCCGGCGATCTGGAGCTGTGCGAGGCCTTGGGGGCCGAAATCCTGAAGCTGTGTGTCGAGGTGGGCGGCTGTCTGACCGGCGAGCATGGCGTGGGGATTGAAAAGCGCGATCTGATGGCGGTGCAATATGCGCCGCAGGATCTGGAAGCGCAGATGCGGGTCAAGGATGTGTTCGATCCGGGCTGGTTGCTGAACCCCGCCAAGGTGTTTCCGCTGGGCGCCTCGGCCGGGCGGCGGGCGGGTTGAGACTGCGGGCCAAAGGGGCTGTCTGCCCCTTTGGAAACCCCGAGGATATTTTCGGACAGATGAAGGGGCAGCAGGATGCGGCCTGAGACGGAAAGCGAAATGGCCGAGGCGGTGCGCGGGGCGGCCGGGCCTTTGGTCGTGCGCGGAGGGGGCACGCGGGGGCTGGGCGCGCCGGCAGGCGAGGTGCTGGAGACGGGCGGGCTGTCGGGGGTGACCCTGTATGAGCCGGGCGCGCTGACGCTGGTGGCGCGGGCTGGCACGCCGCTCGTCGAGATCGAGGCCCTGCTGGCGGCCGAGGGGCAGCGGCTGGCCTTTGAGGTGCCGGATATGCGGGGCCTGTTGGGGCGTCAGGGGCACAGCACCATTGGCGGGGTGATGGCGGCCAATGCCAGCGGGCCGCGCCGGGTTCAGGCCGGGGCGGCGCGGGATTTCCTGCTGGGGGTGCGGTTCGTCGACGGGCGCGGCACCATCGTCAAGAATGGCGGGCGGGTGATGAAGAATGTCACCGGCTATGATCTGGTCAAGCTGCTGGCGGGCAGTCATGGCACGCTTGGGGTGTTGAGCGAGGTCAGCCTGAAGGTGCTGCCCGCGCCGGCGGCGCAGGCAACGCTGGTGCTGGACGGGCTGTCCGACGCCGAGGCGGTGACGGCGATGGCCCGGGCGCTGGGATCGCCCTATGACGTGACGGGGGCCGCGCATTGGCCAGGGCGCGGGACGTTCCTGCGGATCGAGGGTCTGGCGGCGCAGGTCGCCTATCGCGCGGGGCGGTTGCAGGCGCTGCTGGGCGGGCGGATCGAGGAGCAGGGCCCGTGGGAGCAGATCCGCGATGTCGCGCCGTTCCATGGCCAGCCGGGCGATGTGTGGCGGCTGTCGGTCAAGCCTTCGGACGCGCCGGGATTGGTGGCGAAGGCCGGGGCCATCGGGGTGCTGTATGACTGGGGGGGCGGGCTGGTCTGGCTGCTGGTGGCGCCTGGCACCGATCTGAGGGCACGGCTGGGGGCGTTTCAGGGCCATGCAACCTTGATCCGGGGCACGGGCCAGCCGGTGTTCCAGCCCGAACCTGCGCCGGTGGCGGCGCTGACGGCCGGGCTGCGGGCCGAATTCGACCCGCGCGGGATCTTCAACGCCGGACTGATGGGGTAGAGCGATGCAGACCACTTTCACCCCCGAACAGCTGGCCGACCCCGGCATCGCCCGCGCCAACGAGATCCTGCGCGCCTGCGTGCATTGCGGGTTCTGCACCGCGACTTGCCCGACCTATCAGGTGCTGGGGGACGAGCTGGACAGCCCGCGCGGCCGGATCTACCTGATCAAGGACATGCTGGAACAGGGTCGCCCGGCCGATGAAAAGACGGTCAAGCATGTCGACCGCTGCCTGTCGTGCCTGGCCTGCATGACGACCTGCCCGAGCGGGGTGCATTACATGCATCTGGTCGACCATGCGCGCGAGCATATCGAACGGACCTACAAGCGCCCGTTCATGGACCGCGCGTTGCGCGCGGTTCTGGCGCGGATCATTCCCTATCCGGGGCGGTTCCGGCTGGCGCTGGGGCTGGCGAAACTGGGGCGGCCCTTTGCCGCGCTGCTGCCTGATGCGCGGCTGCGGGCGATGATTGCCATGGCACCAAAGACCATCCCCCCGGTCAGCCGCAATGACGATCCGCAAAGCTTTCCGGCGCAAGGCACGCCGCGGATGCGCGTCGCGCTGATGACCGGCTGCGCACAAAAGGCGCTGAACACCGACATCAACGATGCCACCATCCGCCTGCTGCGCCGGCTGGGATGTGAGGTGGTGGTCGCCAAGGGCGCCGGCTGCTGCGGGGCACTGACCCATCATATGGGCAAGGCCGATCTGTCGCACGCCAGCGCGGCGCAGAACATCAACGCCTGGATGGCGGAAAAGCGGGCGGCGGGGCTGGACCATATCGTCATCAACACCAGTGGCTGCGGCACGACGGTCAAGGATTACGGCCACATGTTCCGCACCGATCCAGAGCTGGCCCAGGATGCGGCGACGGTGGCGGGCATGGCGCTGGATATTTCCGAGCTGCTGGTCAAGCTGGGCATCCCCGAAGGCGCCGCCAAGGGGCTGCGGGTTGCCTACCACGCCGCCTGTTCGCTGCAACATGGCCAGCAGGTCAAGACGGCGCCCAAGGATCTGCTGAAACGGGCCGGTTTCGAGGTGGTGGAGCCCGCCGACAGCCACCTGTGCTGTGGCAGCGCGGGCACCTATAACCTGCTTCAGCCCGAGATTTCGGCCCAGCTCAAGGCGCGCAAGGTGGCAACGCTGGAGGCGCGGCAGCCCGATATCATCGCGGCCGGGAATATCGGCTGCATGATGCAGATCGGGTCGGGCACCGGGGTGCCGGTGGTGCATACGGTCGAATTGCTGGACTGGGCCACGGGGGGGCCGAAACCGCGCGCCTTGACGCCGGGCTGAACCTGCCCAACTTTCGCCATGCCGAGCCGCTACGCAGGCCCGCGAACCCGGAGACTGCCATGCGTCCCTTGATGCGCCCTGCCCTGCTTGCCGCCGCCCTGATCGCCCTTGGACTGCCGGTTCAGGCCGATGGGCTGAAACGGCTGGATACTGGCGCCGACAGCAAGGGCTGGGAGGCGGTCGGCCGGCTGAACCTGGATGGCAAGGGCTTTTGCACCGGGGCGCTGATCTCGCCCAATCTGGTGCTGACGGCCGCGCATTGCCTGTGGGATCGCAAGACGGGCGAGCGGGTGAATGCCGGCAAGATCGAATTCCTGGCCGGCTGGCGCAATGGCCGCGCCGCGGCCTATCGCGACATTCGCCGCGCGGTGCCGCACCCCGACTATGTGTTCTCCAGCGACGAAAGCATCGACCGGGTGCAATACGATCTGGCGCTGCTGGAACTGGCAACGCCGATCCGGCTGCCCTCGATCAAGCCCTATGAAACCGCCCGCCTGCCGCAAAAGGGCGATGAGGTGGGCGTGGTTTCCTATGCCCGCGACCGGGCCGAGGCGCCGTCGTTGCAAGAGGTCTGCCATGTGCTGGGCCATCAGACCGGCGTGATGGTGCTGACCTGCGATGTCGATTTCGGATCGTCTGGCGCGCCGGTGTTCAGCATGGCCGGGGGCGTGCCGCGCATTGTCTCGGTCGTGGCGGCCAAGGCGGAAATGACCGGCCAGAAGGTCGCGCTGGCCTCCGATATGGAGGGCGTGTTGCAAGTGCTTCGCAATGCGCTGGAAACCACCCCGGCGATGCGGCTGAACGGCACGGCGCTGCCGCAGATCGGCGGCGGAACACGGCCGCGCGATGGCGCCAAATTCGTGAAGCCAGGCCCCTGACCGCGGACCGGATCGCCCTTGTTTGACCGGCGCCCCCGGCACTGGCGCCGTGCATGGGCATTTGGAAAAAGGCAAAGACAACGGGCCGGGGCGGTTTTCGCGGGCAGGGCCTTGCTACATCGTTTCCAGACAATGGCGGCGGAAGGCGCGCTTGAGCATGTCGAGTTCGGCGCGCAGCAGATCGATCTCGGCGCGCAGATCGTCGGTGGCCGCCGCGCCGGTGACGATGGTGAAATGCCCCAGCGTCGCATCGCTGGCGGTCGAGCGGATGACAAAGGTCTGCACCCCGTCCGATAGCGCCTGCACCGGGACCGGCACCCGCAGCGCCCAGTGACCGGGCCGATCGGGCACCGAGGCCAGCGTTGCCCCTTCGACCCGGCGATCGAGGTGGCGCACCTCGATTTCGGGGGCTGCGTCGCCAGGCGCGGCGCGCAGCACACCTTCCCAGACGCCGGCGCGGATGCGGGTTTCGGTCAGCACGGGTTCGGCCATGTCGGTTCCCCTAAAGCTCGGCGCGCGGGCGGCGGCTGAGCGTGACATCGCGCAGCACGATCTGGTTGAGTTGCGGCCCTTCGAAGATCACGTCGATCCAGGCCTGTTCCACCCGCTTTTCATTGAGCTTGGTATAGAACAGGTCGAATTCGACCATCACGTCGGACTCGTGCAAGGGCAGCTCGCGCACGATCTGTTCGACGTTGGGGCCATGCTTGATGTTGAGCCGCGCGAAAATCTCCAGCGGCTTTTCCATCTCGACGATGGTGTCCAGCCGGATCAGATGTTTGGTGCGCAGGCCCTGCACGGCATCGGGCGGCAGATCCAGAACGATCGACAGGAAGCTGCCGTCGAAATGGAACACATCCATCCGCAGGCCAAAGGGCGCCAGGTCCTCTTCGCGGGTGTTGCGGATCTGGCGGGTGGTGATTTCCGACACCCGGCAATCGTGAAACAGCGTGGCACCGTCACACAGCTGGGTGCGGCTTTCGATGGCAGCATGGCCCGCCACCGGCACCGGGCCGCGCCACAGATCCGGCCGCCAGGCCCAGTCCGACCCCGGAGGGCGGCGGATCGGGTTCGGGCCGATGACAGGCAGGGCCAGCCGCCCCTCGGCCACATGCAGCACGCGGTCGATCTGGCGGCGGTGCTGGCGCGCGACCCCGCGCAGGCCGCGCAGCGTTTCCAGATCCAGCGCATTGGCCGCATCGGCCGCCCTGCGCCAGCGCCGCAAGGCGCGCCGCATCACGACACGATCCAGAAACCCGTCAAGCCTGCCCGACATACGCTTTACCCGTCTGCCCCGTTTGTATCTGCATCGGGGACACTGCCAAAGTTATTATAGAACAGGCAGTTCTGAGGAAACAGTAAACGAGGTCACGCCCCGGGTTTTGCCGCCTTGGCTGTCGCATTCCGCAACGAGGCGATGAATTCGCGCAACAGGGCCAGCCCTTCATCGCGGTCCAGAGGCGCATCGGGCAGCGACAGCACCGAAACCGTCACCATCCGCCCACCGGCCTGCAACAGCGCCCGCCAATAGTCCGGCTCGACCGCCCCCCAGGAAAACGGCGCCCGGTCGGACAGATGCAGCAGGAAGGCGCCATCCTCGGCAAAGCTTTCCTGCACGGCGACGGTCTCGGCCTTGCCGGACCGGCTGAGCGCGGCGCGCCCGCGGGCCGAAGCGAAATAGGCGGTCAGGGCCGGTGCCGCCCCCTCGACCTCGATCAGCCGCCCCTTCGAGGCGACGGCGGCGGTCAGCACGGCAGGATGGGCCGGCATCGGGGTGAACATGCCCGCACCAAGGCCACGGCAGGCCGACAGCACTGTCAGCGCGGTCGCGCCGCCGGTATCCTGGCTGACATCACGGTCGATGCAGAACCCCTTGGGGCCGGCAACGATCACGCTGCCCTGCGCCACGCCCATGCGGGCGGGCGGCGGGTCGGTGAAGCGCGACAGCATGGCCGCGCCTGCGCCGCCATCCGACATCTGACAGGCCGCCAGCGCGAGGCTGGCGGCCATCAGCGCGATCTTACTGGTCCATGTAGACATGGGTCTCGGCTTTGGCGCCCGGATGGGTGGTGGCGCCATAGCGGGCCTTGCCGACCAGCTGGGCATATTTCCACAGCGCGCCCGAGGCGTAATCGGTCTTGCGCGGCCCTTTCCATTCGGCCTTGCGCTTGGCGAATTCCTCGTCCGACACATCGGCCGAGATTTCGCCGGTCAGGGCGTTGATGGTGATCATGTCGCCGTTCTTGAGCAGCGCAATGGGGCCGCAATGCGCGGCCTCGGGGCCGACGTGACCCACGCAGAACCCGCGGGTTGCGCCCGAGAAGCGGCCATCGGTGATCAGCGCGACCTTCTTGCCCATGCCCTGCCCCGACAGGGCGGCGGTGGTGGCCAGCATCTCGCGCATGCCGGGGCCGCCGGCGGGGCCCTCGTTGCGGATGACGATGACCTCGCCTTCCTTGTAGGTGCGGGCCTTGACGGCATCGAAGGCCTCTTCCTCGCATTCAAAGACGCGGGCCGGGCCGGTGAAGACCTGTTCCGCCTCGGACATGCCGGCAACCTTCACGATGGCACCGTCAGGCGCCACATTGCCCTTGAGGCCGACGACGCCGCCGGTCTTGGTCAGCGGGGTTTCGATCGGATAGATCACGCGGCCATCGGCCTCGCCCTGGATCAACTCCAGCTCTTCGCCGATGCTGCGGCCGCTGGCGGTGATGCAGTCAAGGTGCATCAGACCGGCCTTGGCCAGTTCCTTCATGACGACCGGAATGCCGCCGACTTCATAAAGATCCTTGGCGACATATTTGCCGCCCGGGCGCAGATCGACGAAATAGGGCGTGTCGCGCATGATGTCGGCCACGTCGAACAGGTCAAAGTCGATCCCCGCCTCGTGTGCGATGGCCGGCAGGTGCAGCGCGCCGTTGGTCGACCCGCCGGTGCAGGCCACCACGCGGGCGGCATTTTCCAGCGATTTGCGGGTGACGATGTCACGGGCGCGGATGTTCTTTTCGATCAGTGTCATCACCGCCTGACCCGAGAAATCGCAATACTGGTCGCGGCTTTCATAAGGCGCAGGCGCCCCCGAGGAATTCAGCAGCGCCAGCCCGATGGCCTCGGACACGCAGGCCATGGTGTTGGCGGTATATTGCGCGCCGCAAGCCCCCGACGACGGGCAGGCGATGCGTTCCATCACGTCCAGCTCGGCCTCGGAGAGGGTGCCGGCCTGGTTCTGGCCCACGGCCTCGAACAGATCCTGCACGGTCAGGTCTCGGCCCTTGTAGCGGCCCGGCAGGATCGACCCGCCATAGATGAAGACCGACGGCACGTTCAGCCGCACCATGGCCATCATCATGCCCGGCAGCGACTTGTCGCAGCCGGCAAGACCGACGATCGCGTCATAGCAATGGCCGCGCATGGTCAGTTCCACGGTATCCGCGATGGCATCGCGCGAGGCCAGCGACGAGCGCATCCCCTCGTGGCCCATGGCGATACCGTCGGTCACGGTGATGGTGGTGAATTCGCGCGGCGTGCCGCCACCCTTCTTGACACCCATCTTCACGACCTGCGCCTGACGGTTCAGGGCGATGTTGCAGGGCGCGGCCTCGTTCCAGCAGGTGGCGACACCCACCAGCGGCTGGTGGATTTCCTCTTCGGACAGGCCCATGGCGTAAAGATAGCTGCGATGCGGGGCGCGCGCCGGGCCCTCGGTCACATGGCGGCTGGGAAGTTTCGATTTGTCGAAACGCTGGTTCGTGCTCATGGGCTGTTCCTCCGCGACTGGCTGCCCATGGGATAATGGGCGCAATCCGTCACGGCAAGGCGCAAGCGCATCTGACGCGCGCGATCATGGGCAGGGTTGCCGCAACGCCTCGGCCAGGGGCGGGCAGCTGGTGGCCAGCGCGCCCAATCCGGCAGCAAGGCCCGGCACCGGCACGTTGCGCGCACCGGGAAGGCGGGCCTGCGCCTCGGCCCCCGAAGCAACCGGCACCTCGCCCGCGGGCAAGGTCAGGCCATAGCCCAGACCGCGCCCCTTGGGCACGACCGGCGCATCGACCAGCACCAGCGCGGTGGCGGCCGCAAGACCCGGCACCCCCAGCGCGCAGGCCGGGCCGCTGACCTCGGAATAGATCGCGCCGGGGGTCAGCTGGATCGTGCCCCCGGCGCTGCCGGTATCGGTGATCCAGCCCAGCGCGGGCGCGCGAAACAGCCCGTTGGTTGCCCGGATGGCCACGCCTTCGGGCGCGCAGGCGATGCCGATCACGCCCTCGTCGGTCTGGACATGCACCGAGACACCCAGCGCCTCGCTGCTGCCAAGCGCCCAGGTGCCCTGCGGGGGGGCCGGGGCTGCGGCGGATTGCCTGGGTGCCGGGGCTGTGCGGCGCACGGCGGGCTGCCCCATGCAGCGGGTGCGCACGCAGGATTTGTAGCGCGGATCATCGGCATCGCGGGCCCCGGACATGCATTGCTGGCGGCAGATTTCCATGTCGCGGGCATCCATCTGGGCCTGGGCTGCGGGGGTCACTGCGACCAGGGTCAGCAGAACGGGAATGGTCGCAAGACTGCGGCGCAACATCACGGACTCCGGGTAAATTCATCGCTCAACCCTTGCATCGTGCCCGAAACCCTGACGCCTGCCAAGGCTTGAGGTCCGCCCGCCCCCGCGCCATGCTGGCCGCGACAGTCGCCATAGGTGCCCCATGATCCGCCCGCTTCCCGACCAGACCGACCTTTACGCCGCCCTGCGCGCCAGCGGCGCCGCGCCCGAAGACCTGGGGGCGCTGCTTGCCGCCTCGCCCGCCGCCGTGCAGGAACGGCTGGCCGGGATCGACCAGTCACTGCTGCGCGCGGTGCTGCGGGCGGGGCAAGGCAAGGAAGCGATCGCAGGCGCCAGCGTGATCTGCGCCGCCCTGAAGACGGCCGAGATCGCGCCCTTGATGCGCCCGGTACCCACGCGGCAGAACAGCATCGTGCTGCGCGCCGATGGCAGCGATCCGGCAATGCCGGCCTATTCCGACCCGGCCTTTGACAGCTGGTTCGAGGCGACGGGGGCAAGCTATGGCCTTGGCGCCTATGGCGAAAAGCGCAGCGTCTATGCCAGCGCGCAATTCGCCGACACGGCCAGCCCCGAGCGGCGCACGATCCACATGGGCATCGACATCTTTGCCCCGGCGATGAGCCCGCTGTATGCCCCGCTCCCCGGTGTGGTGCGGTTGGTTCACTATAATGCCGACCCGCTGGATTATGGCCATACGCTGATCCTGGAGCACGAGGTCGGCAGCCTGCCGCTGTTCACGCTGTATGGCCACCTGGCCGGAACGCTGCCCAGCCTGCTGCAACCGGGCGACCGGGTGGCGGCAGGCGCGCCGATCGCCCATCTGGGCCATTGGCATGAAAATGGCGGTTGGGCGCCGCATGTGCATTTCCAGATCATGACCGACATGCTGGATCAGACGACGAATTTCTTTGGCGTCGCGCATGAAAGCCTGTGGGATGTCTGGCAGGCGATCTGCCCGGACCCCGACCTGATCTTGCGGCTGCCGGCAGGCATGTTCGACCGTTAGGGGGAAGGCGGGGGCTGCCGCCCCCGACCCCGCCCAAAGGGGGGCACGCCCCCCTTTGGAAACCCCGTGGATATTTGGGGACAGATGAAGGTCAGGCCTTGCGCGGGGGCTGGCGGCCTTCCCACAGCCAGGCGGCCAGGGCAAGGCCGGCCGCCAGCAAGAGGAACGCCCAGGGCGGCAGCAGGGGGCGGATGCGGATGTCGAGGGTCAGGAACGCCTCGCGCGGGGTGATGCCCAGCCAGCCGCGGCCGGCGGCGATGCGCCCCTCGGCCACGCGGCGGATATCGGGCACACCGTCCGACAGGCGCTGCGCGCCGCCACCCGTGGCGGACAGCACCGGCTGCATCGGATCGGGCGAGGCGATGGTCTGCTCGAACTCGCGCGGGGCGGCGGGACCAAGGGCGGCGACCGCCGTCTTGTCGCCCTGCGACAGGCGATAGAGGCCCATGCCCGGCGCATCCCAGCTGCCTTGCCACAGGCCGGGCCGGGTTTCCTGCAAGGCAAGGCCGGTTTCCGTGCCATCGGGTGCAGTGATCGTGACCTCTCCGGGTGCATCGCCCAAGGTGCGACGGGTCACGGTCAGTTCCAGCCCCTGCCCGTCGGCGGTCAGGGTTTCTTCCTCGAGTTCGGGCTCCTTCATGGTCCAGTGCGCCAGGCGGCGCAGCAGTTCCAGCTGCGGGCCACCGCCTTCGAACCCGCGGCCCCAAAGCCAGATGTGATCCGAGGCCAGCATGGCAACGCGCCCTTCGCCTTCGCGGTCCAGGACCAGAAGCGGGCGGGCGCCGATCCCTTCCATCACCACCTGACCGCGGGTGGCCGTCATGTCGATCTGGCGGAACCAGCGGCCCCAGCCGCCTTCGGGGGCCTGTGCGTCCAGCCCTTCGGTCACCGGATGCTTGCGGCCAAGATCGGTCAGGGCGGGGCGGAAGCCTTCTTCAAGGACGCGGCTGCTGGGTTCCACCGGCAGGATGTCCGCCAGCGGCGAGCGCCACAGGCTGTCGGCCGAGCCGAATTCCGGCCCCGCCGCGATCAGCACCGCGCCGCCCTTGCGGACGTAATCGCGCACGCTTTCCAGATAGGACATCGGCAGGATGCCCCGGCGGCGATAGCGGTCGAAGATGATCAGGTCGAATTCGTCCACCTTGTCGACGAACAGCTCGCGCGTGGGAAAGGCGATCAGCGACAGTTCGGTCACCGGCACGCCATCCTGCTTTTCGGGAGGGCGCAGGATGGTGAAATGCACCAGATCGACCGAGGCATCCGATTTGAGCAGGTTGCGCCAGACCCGTTCCCCGGCATGGGGCTCGCCCGAGACCAGCAGCACGCGCAGCCGGTCGCGCACCCCGTTGATGCGCAGAACCGCGGTATTGTTGACAGCTGTCAACTCGCCTGTCTGGGGGGCCACAGACAGTTGCAGCACGTTGATCCCGCCATGCGGCAGATTGACCGGCAGCTCCAGATCCTCGCCCACCGGCACGGCGAAATGCATCGGCGCCTCGGCCCCGATGGTCACGGTCAGATCGGCAACACCGGCCAGCTCGGGCGGCACCGCGCCCTGATCCTCGATCCGCAGGATCAGCGAGACCGGCTCTCCCATGATGGCGAAGGCGGGGGCGGTCTTGACCACAAGGCGGCGGTCCCAGTCGGTCGGCTGGCCGGTCAGCAGCACATGCAGCGGGGCGGGCAGATCGGGGGCCTGCGCGGCATCGTGGACCTGGCCGTCAGAGATCAGGAAGGCCCCGGCAAGGCGCGCGCGGGGCACATCGGCCAGCGCCTCGGCCAGACGCGCCATGGCCAGCGTGCCGCCATCGCCCTCGGCATCGGGCACGCGAACGACGCGCGCCTCGGTCGCGGGCAGGCGGGCGATGCGGGACAAGAGGCCCTGCAAGGCCGCCTCGGTCTGGGCAGGGCGGTCCGCGATGCGCTGGCTGGCGCTGTCGTCCACCACCACGACCACGATGTCCGAGAGCGGCGTGCGATCCTCTTGCTGCCACGAAGGGTTGGCAAGCGCCGCCAGCACCGCCACCGCCGCCAGCGCGCGCAGCAGCGCGCCCGTCATCCGTTGCCACAAAGCCAGCACCAGCAGCAGCGCGGCAAGCCCCGCCAGCGCCCAGATCACCGGCCAGGACAGCAGCGGATCGAACACCACGGCGCCGGTCATTGGCCCAGCCTTTCCAGAAGCGCAGGCACATGGACCTGATCGGATTTGTAGTTGCCGGTCAGCACATGCATGATCAGGTTGACACCGAACCGCCAGGCGTATTCGCGCTGGCGTTCCCCGGCAAAGCCGCGGCCCACCGGAAACATCGGCACGCCCCGGTCATCCACCGCCCAGGCCGAGGCCCAGTCATTGCCGCCGATCACCACCGGGGTCACCCCATCATTCAGGTTGCGAAACGGCATGCCTTCGGCCTGTTCGGCATCGGGGGGCGCGGCCTCGACCCAGACGGGGCGGCCGACGTGGCGGCCGGGGAAATCCTGCAACAGGTAAAAGGTGCGGGTCAGGACATGATCGGCGGGCACGGGTTCCAGCGGCGGGATGTCCAGGGGCGCGGCCAGCATCTGCAGCTTGCGCCCCTCGGGCGTGGCGCTGCCATAACCGGCCACGTCGGCATCGCGGGTGTCGAACAGGATCATGCCGCCACTGCGCAGATACTGGTTCAGCTTGCGATAGGCCGCAGGCGAGGGCATCGGCTGATCCGCCGTCACCGGCCAATACAGAAAGGGGAAGAACGCCAGCTCGTCGGTTTCGAGGTTCACGCCCATAGGCTCGGCGGGTTCGATGGTGGTGCGACCATAGAGGATGTCGCCCAGGCCCTTGAGCCCCGCCTGCGCCACCTGATCAATCCGGGCATCGCCCGTGATGACATGGGCCAGCACCACATCCACCGTGGCGCGCAGCGCAAGGGCATCATCGGCGCGGGCCTGCGGCGCGGCCAGCATCAGCACCGCCAGCATCGCCACCACCCCGCGCCGCAACCGGCCAGTCAGCGCAAGAGTTGCCAGAATGTCAGCCATCAGCACCAGCAGGGCTGCGGCCAGCAGCGCGCCTTTGAGGCTGCGTTCATGGGCAAGGGCGATCCCCTCGACCGGAATGCGGGCAGGCCAGACGCTGGGGCCCAGCAGGCGGTCAGGGCCGATCACGTTCAGCGCGATGCGCCGGTCGCCATCGGCGTAAAGCCCGGGGGGAAGCCGGGGGGACGTCTCGCCGGTTTGCAGCGCAGCGCCAAGGGTTGCCCCTTCAACCGCCGCCAGACGGCCGCCATCGCCCAACCGGCCAAAGGCATCCAGCAGCTGCGCCGCCTGCCAGACCGTGCCATCCAGATCGGCAGCGCCCGGTTGCGCAGTGCGGGCGGAAACCGCCAGCCGCTCCAGCATCTGCACGAACAGACCCGACAGCGGCAGGCTGGACCATTCGGCATTTGCGGTGACGTGGAACAGCACCACCTGCCCCTCGCCCACCGGCTTGCGCGTGACAAGGGGGGTGCCATCGGCCAGCGTGGCAATGGTGCGCTCGCCCAGGTCGGGATCGGGCTGGGCCAGAACCTGCGCCTTGACCGTCACCTCTTCGGGCACCGGCAGGCCAAAGAACGGCGAGCCTTCGGCAAAGGGCGCAAGGCGGCGCGGCTCGCCCCAGCTCATGGCGCCGCCGACGGTGCGGCCGCCTTCGCGCAGGCGCACGGGCAGCAGCGGGTCATCCTCGGCCCGGCCCAGATCGCTGGCAGCAAGGCGGGGGCCGGCAAAGCGCAACAGCAGCCCGCCCTTGGCCAGCCAGTCTGCCACCCGCTCTTCCTCGTCCACGGTCAGGCGGGCGACATCGGCCAGAACCACCACATCGGGGCTGGCCAGCAGCACATCGGTCAGCGTGCCGTCGATCAGGTCGGCCACCGGGGCCAGCGCCTGACGCAGGTAATGCGTGGGGGACAGCAGTTGCAGCCCCTCGCGGTCCTCGCGGCCCGAGAGCAGCGCAACCTTGCGCCGGCGCAGGCTGTCATCGGCCAGCGCGACAGCCCCGGCGCTGCGAATGCCCTCCAGCTCGAACCGGGTCACACGGTTGCGAATTTCGGGGGGCAGGTCAAAGGTGACGGTGGTTTCGGTATCGCCAGCGGCAAAACTTACCGGCGCGCGGGCCAGTTCGCGTTCGGTGCCCGAGGGGTCGGGGCCAATGGCCAGAACATTTGTGTCCGCCAACGCCCCTGCCCCGGCGCGGCGCGCGGTGATCTGCAAGGTGCCGTCCTGATGCGCGGGGGCCGTCAGCCCCAGCACCGGGCGCCCGGTTTCGAACACCCGGACCGGCCCGCGCGACTCCAGCGCCGCCAGAACCCCCGCACGGGATGGGCGGTCCAGGCCATCCGAGATCCACAGGGTTTCGAACCCGCCGGTCAGACCTTGTGCCCAGGTCACGGCGGCCGCGCCCGGCTCCCACGCAGTCGGCGTGACCGAGGGCAGACGCTGGCGCACCTCGGCCGCCGCCTGAAAGGCCAGCGGCCCGGCTGGCGGATCGGCCAGCAGCCCAACCGCGACGGGGCGGCCCTGCCGGCCGGCATCTTCGAGCGCGGCGGCGATTCGTTCGGCCCGGCGCGGCCAGTCGCGGGCGTCGGCCCAGCTGCCATCCAGCAGCACCAGCAAGGGGCCGCTGCCGGGCTGGCGCTGCACCGGGTTCAGGACCGGCCCGGCAAAGGCCAGGATCAGCCCGGCCATCGCCGCCATGCGCAGCAGCAGCAGCCACCACGGCGTGCGGTCGGTTTCGGCGTCGTCATCGCGCAGGCCCAGCAGCAGCGCCACACCGGGAAACCGCCGCCGCACCGGCGCGGGGGGCACGGCGCGCAGCAGCCACCACAGCACCGGCAACGCAGCCAGTGCCCACAGGATCAACGGGGCCGTGAACCCGATTGGACCGATCACCCACATCAGCGCCGACGCTCCATCGCGCGGTAAAGCCACAGCAGCGCAGCCTGAGCGCCCTGCCCGGTATGATGGCAGTCATACTGCCAGCCCGCCACGCGGGCGAGGGCCTGCACCTGTTCCTTGCGTTCTGCCAGACGGTCCAGATAGCGCTGGCGCAATTCGCCGGCGCGCAGGGTTTCATGGCGCAAACTGCCGCCCATGGATTCAAAGATCGTGCGGCCGTCAAAGGGAAATTCCTCTTCGGCCGGGTCCAGCACCTGAACCAGCGCGCCGGTGACGCCGCTGTCAGCCGCGCGGCCAAGGGCGATTTCCAGCGGCGCCAGATCGCCCAGGAAATCCGACAGGAACACGGCGCGGCCATGCGGCACCAGCCCTTCGGGCCTGGGCGCACCATAATCGGCAGCCTCGTCCAGCAGGCCTTCGGCAATGCGGTCGATCTGGGCGCGGCCCGAGCGGGGCGGAACATCCCCGCCCGACAGGCCCACCCGTTCACCCCCGCGCAAGAGCAAGATGGCCAGCGCCATCGCGATCAGACGCGCGCGGTCGGATTTCGGCGGGCGGGCCTTGGCCCCCGAGAAGCCCATCGAGCGAGCCCCGTCGACCCACAGGACGACCGACTGCGCCGCCTGCCATTCGGTTTCGCGCACATAGGGCACATCGCCCCGCGCCGACCGGCGCCAGTCGATGCGGCGCAGCGAATCGCCCGCCATCGCGGGGCGGAACTGCCAGAAGGCATCGCCCATGCCCGACTGCCGCCGACCATGTTCCCCCAGAATGATCGTCGCGGCCAGATGCTGCGCCTGAGCCAGCAGGGGCGGCAGCGTCGCTCCAAGCGTCTCGGCCAGGCCGCGCAGGGGGGGCAGCGTGGTCACGCTGCAGCCTCGGTCTGCAGGATCCGGGCGGTCACACGGGCGATCAGCGCGGGCAGATCCTCGCCCCGCTGGCGGGCGGCAAAGGTCAGCGCCATGCGGTGGACCAGCACGGGCTGCGCCATGGCCGCCACATCCTCGACGCTGGGGGCCAGCCGGCCATCCAGCAGCGCGCGGGCCCGCACCATCAGCATCAGCGCCTGCGCCGCGCGGGGGCCGGGGCCCCAGGCCAGGCTGCCGGCCAGATCCTTCAGGCCATCAGGCTCGGCCGGGCGGCAGGCGCGCACAAGGTTGAGGATATGTTCCACCACCTGATCGCCGACCGGCATGCGCCGCAGCACCGATTGCGCGGCCAGCAGGGTGTCGGTGGTAAAGACCTGTTCGGACTGCGCCTCTTCGGCGCCGGTGGTGGCCAGCAGCACGGCGCGTTCCGTTTCGCGGTCCGGGTAGGGCACGTCGATCTGGACAAGGAAGCGGTCCAGCTGCGCCTCGGGCAGCGGATAGGTGCCTTCCTGCTCGATGGGGTTCTGGGTGGCCAGCACATGGAACGGGCGGCCCAGCGGGCGGTGGATGCCGCCGACCGTGACCTCTTTTTCCTGCATCGCCTGAAGCAGCGCCGACTGGGTGCGGGGGCTGGCGCGGTTGATCTCGTCCGCCATCAGAAGCTGACAAAACACCGGCCCCTCGATGAAGCGGAAGGCGCGGCTGCCATCGGCGGCGGTGTCCAGCACCTCGGATCCCAGGATGTCGGCGGGCATCAGGTCGGGGGTGAACTGGATGCGGCTGCCCTTGAGGCCCATGACGGTCGACAGCGTGTCGACCAGCCGCGTCTTGCCAAGGCCCGGCAGACCCACCAGCAGCGCATGGCCGCCGCAGAGCATGGAGCCCAGCACCAGATCGACCACCTGCCCCTGCCCCAGAAAGCGCCGGTTGATCGAAGCGCGGGCCGCTGCAAGCCGTTCCCCAAGTGCCTCGATCTCTGCAACCAGCGTGTCGGCCATGACAAATCCCCTGAATGTCCTATATGCAGGAAAGCAAACTAATGCCTCGGGCACAAATGGCAAAAGAGTGATGGCACACAAACCGCAACCCGCCACCGCCGATACGCTGGCCGCAGCCGCCAAGGCGGCCGGGCGCAAGGGGCCGCCCCCTGTGCACCTGTGGAACCCGCCGTTTTGCGGCGATCTGGACATGCGGATCGCCCGGGACGGGACCTGGTTCTATCTGGGCAGCCCGATCGGGCGCCATGCGCTGGTCAAGCTGTTCTCGGGGATCCTCAAGCTGGAGGATGGCAAGTATTTCCTGGTGACGCCGGTCGAGAAGGTCGGGATCACGGTTGAAGATGCACCCTTTGTCGCGGTGGACTTTTCAGTGACCGGCAAGGGGCAGGATCAGGCGATCACCTTTGTGACCCATGTCGAGGATGAGGTGACAGCCGGGCCCGACCATCCGATCCGGGTGGAACGTGATGCGGCAACCGGCGAGCCGTCGCCCTATGTCATGGTGCGGCGGGGCCTGGAGGCCCGGATCGACCGCAAGAGTTTCTATCGACTGATCGAGATTGGCGACCATGCGCTGCACGAGGGCGCGCGATGGTTCGGGCTATGGTCGGGCGGGGCGTTCTTTCCGCTGATCCCCTCGGCCGAGTTGGACGGCTGAGGGTGCGCTCCCGCAGGGCGGCGGCCGCGCAAGCGCGGCCCCTTCCCTTGGGCCGGGCCGCGCGTTCCGCGCGGCTGCCTCCGGCGGGGGTGTTTTGAAAAAGGCAAAGCCGGGGTTTGCTGACGTGCGGGGTCGAGGGCGGGCATTGCGTCTTGGGCCGCCTGACCTGCGCGGGAATGACCTGACACGCGCCGTCTGGTGAGGGGCTGTCTGCGGTGCAGGTCTGCCTTGCGCGGGGCGGGATGGACAGGGCCATCCCCGGGGCCTAGGTCATGCGCGCGTCCGCATGGAGAGATCTGATGATTCCGAGCCGTTATGCCCATATCCTGTTCGGGTTCATCCTGTCCGGTCTGATGAGCCTGATGGTTTCCGGCATATCGACGGCGCTGGCATCCGGGCTGGATGCGGGCTTTCCGGGCCGCTGGATTGTCGGCGCGTGGTTGCCCAGCTGGACGGTGGCCTTTCCTGCCGTGCTGATCGTGGCCCCGATCACCCGACGGCTGGTCGGGGCGCTGACCCGGGCCTGAGCCGTCATTCGGGGTATTTGCGCTGCGCCTTGGCGCGGGCGAGAACCTTGCTGCCCTGCCGTGCCGTGGCCGTCCATTCGTAGGTGTGAACGCCATCGGGCGGGCAAGGGCTGGCATATTGGAACAGGCCGGGCGGCACCTTGCCATCGGCGGACATCTTCAGCTTGCCGCCGCCATGGTTGTAGGACGGCACGTTCAGATCGGTAAGGCGAAACTCGACGCTGTCGGTGCCCTTGGGCAGACCCTTGACCACAAAGGCCGGGTTGCCGACCCGATTCGGATTGCCCGTATTGCAGAGCTTCAGGCCGGACCAGTCAAAAGCGATGGTGAATTCCGCATGGGCGGCGCCCGTACCGATGGCGAAAAGAGTGGCTGCGGTGGCAAGGGTGATTTTCATGGCGAACTCCGAATCGTACGATTCAAGGCTTGCACATCGGGCGCCGGACTGACCAGCGCGCGGCGCCTCAGGCATAGACCCGGGCGCCGAAGATGGCCGAGCCGACCCGGACATGGGTGGCGCCGTGGGCGATTGCGGTCTCGAAATCGCTGCTCATGCCCATGGACAGGCCGGGCAACCCGTTGCGGGCCGCGATCTGTGCCAGCATGGCGAAATGCGGCGCGGGGTCGGCGTCTTCGGGCGGGATGCACATCAGGCCCTGCAGCGGCAGGTCCAGCGCCCGGCAGCTGGCGACAAAGGCATCGGCATCGGCGGGCAGGATGCCGGCCTTTTGCGGCTCGGCCCCGGTGTTGACCTGCACGAACAGCTCAGGCGCGGCGCCACGGGCCTGGATCAGGCGGGCGAGCTTGTCGGCCAGCGAGGGGCGGTCGACCGTGTGGATGGCATCGAACAGATCCAGCGCCTGCTTGGCCTTGTTGGTCTGCAAGGGGCCGATCATGTGGACGGAAACACCGGGGAACTGCGCGCGCAGCGCGGGCCATTTGCGGGCGGTTTCCTGCACATAATTCTCGCCAAAGACGCGATGACCGGCGGCGAGCACGGCCTGAACCCGGTCCAGCGGCTGCACCTTGGAAACCGCGATCAGCGTGACCGATCCGGCAGCGCGGCCATGCGCAGCCTCGGCGGCGCGGATGCGGGCGGTGATATCGTCAAGTGCCATGACCCCTCCTGCAAGGCAGTGCCAGAAAAGGAGAAGAGCGGGCTTTCGCCCGCTCTTTCCTGTCAACCGATCCGGGTAGGATCAGAAGTTGAACGCGACGCCGACGTCAGCGCGGGTGTCTTTGCGGGTGGTCCGCTCGATGCCGCCGACGATGCGAGCACCGCCGCCCATGTCGTACGAAGCGCCGATGCCGTACGAGGTTTTCGAGCCAGTGGCGACCGGCAGGACGTTCTGGGTAGCAACGTAGCCCGACAGGGTGGTCGCGCCCATGGTGTACGAGCCGTTGATGGCGTACTTGGTGACTTTGCCACCAACGCCTTTCGGGCCTTTGCCGTTCTGAGCAACGCCGAAGCCGACGCCGAAGTCACCGATTTTGCCCGAAGCGGTCAGGACGACTTTGTCCTGCACGTTACGAGCGGTGTCGGCATCCTGAACGCCCAGAGCAACGGTCCAGCCCGAGAAGGTGTAGGCACCGTAAGCGGCCAGACGCTTGGTCGCAGCAACGCCACCGTTCAGCTTCGACGACGAGTACGACACGTGGCCGGCGAAGTCGCCCATCGAGTAGATGACTTCGATGCCTTCGGCGCCGATGCCGCGCGAGTCGTACGCATCCCAGTCGAAGTAGTTCGAGTTGTGGGCAGCGCCAGCGCGGTCGATGTTGGTCACCAGACCCGACCAGCCGAGACCGGTCAGACCGACCGACGGGCCGTACAGGTTCGGCATCGATTCGATGGCGCCCAGGATGTTGCCGACGGCAACGGTCAGGCCGCCCGAACGAGCGTAGACGCGGGCGCCGTTGACGGCCGAGCCAGCGACTTCGTCCGAACGCAGACGAACGCGAGCGCCGAAGGTCACGCCGTTGTCAGCAGTGGTCGAACCATCGATGTTCAGCGTCATACGCTTTTCCAGCGAGGTCTTGGTGGCGTTGGCGCCGTTGTACTGCAGACCGAAGCGAGCCGAGCCGCTGACTTTCACGTCAGCAGCGGCGATGCCGGCCGACAGGGTGAGCGCGGTGGTCGCGATCAGAACCTTTTTCATCGTTTTCCCTCGTTGTGTCAAAGGTGCGCCCAACTCAGGGGAATCCGAATTGGGTATGCCCCCTTGTTTCGTTCCAGCCGCCCCGGATTGCAACGTAAAGGCGCGAATTGGCAAAACGCGCCCTTCAGCATGGTGCAGACATGCCACACTGGCACCATCCCGCCGGGCTTGCCCTGGCGCCGCGCACCTGCCCGGCAGGCCTGCACGCACAAGGACTTGCCGGGCGCGACCCCCTCGGATAGAGAGGTTCGCATCGGATCGGAGGCCCAAGCATGACTATCCAGAGCCGCATTCGCCTGGTGATTTCCGGCGCCCTTATTCTGGCAGTGGCCGGATGCGGCGGCGCAGGTGGCGGTCTGTTCGGCGGCAGCCGTGCGCCTGCCGCGCCCATGTCCGAGGACGAACAGATCCGGCTCGAGAATCTGAACGATCCCATTTCGCGCGAGGACCGCGGCGAGCGGGCCCGCGGCTTTACCCCGCTGACCGAGCGTCGGGGCGTGCTGGGCGATCTGTTCCGCGCCCGCCGCGAAAGCGATGTGGGCACGAACGTCAACCGCTATCTGTGGAATGCCTCGCTGGACGCGCTGTCGTTCCTGCCGGTGGAAACGGTCGATCCGTTCACCGGCGTGATCTCGACCGGATACGGCACCCCGCCCGGCGGCGGGCGCGCCTATCGCGCGACGATCTATGTCTCGGACCCGGCGCTGGATGCCCGCTCGCTCAAGGTTGCGCTGCAAACGCGCGGCGGCGGGCCGGTGTCGCCGGCAATCGTGCGCCAGGTCGAAGATGCCATCCTGACCCGCGCCCGCGAGCTTCGGGTCCGCGATTCGCGGCTGTAACCCGGCACTGGCATTCGCCGCGATGAACGATATAACCACGCCGGGCCCCTGTGCCCGGCGTTTTCACTGACAGGAATCCCGCATGTCCCGCTACACGCCCTCTGACATCGAAGCCAAATGGCAGGCCGCCTGGGACGAGGCCGGGGCCTTCACGGCCAAGGCGGACCCCGCGAAGCCGAAATATTATGTGCTCGAGATGTTCCCCTATCCGTCGGGGCGCATCCACATGGGGCATGTGCGCAACTATACCATGGGCGATGTGGTCGCCCGCACCAAGCTGGCGCAGGGCTATTCGGTGCTGCACCCGATGGGCTGGGACGCCTTCGGGATGCCGGCGGAAAACGCCGCGATGGAACAGGGCGGACATCCGGGCACCTGGACCTATAACAACATCGCGGTGATGAAGGGGCAGATGAAGCCCCTGGGCCTGTCGATCGACTGGAGCCGCGAATTCGCCACCTGCGATCCGGAATATTACGGCCAGCAACAGGCCATGTTCCTCGACATGCTGGAGGCCGGGCTGGTCTATCGCAAGGCCGCCGTGGTCAACTGGGATCCGGTCGACATGACCGTTCTGGCCAACGAGCAGGTGATCGACGGCAAGGGCTGGCGGTCCGGCGCCCCGGTCGAACGGCGCGAGCTGGTGCAGTGGTTCTTCAAGATCTCGGACTATTCCGAGGAACTGCTCTCGGCGCTGGACGGGCTGACCCACTGGCCGGAAAAGGTGCGCCTGATGCAGGCGAACTGGATCGGCAAGTCGCAGGGCCTGCAATTCGCCTTTGACACCGTGAACGCCCCCGAGGGCTTCGAGCGGATCGAGGTTTATACCACCCGCCCCGACACCCTGCTGGGCGCCAGCTTTGCCGCCATCGCCGCCGATCACCCGCTGGCCAAGGCGCTGGAATCGCAAAGCCCTGAAATCGCTGGCTTCATCGCCGAATGCCGCAAGGGCGGCACCACCGCCGAGGAAATCGAGACGGCGGAGAAGATCGGCTTTGACACCGGCATCCGGGTGCGCCACCCGCTGAACCCCGATTGGGAACTGCCGGTCTGGATCGCGAACTTCATCCTGATGGATTACGGCACCGGCGCAATCTTCGGCTGCCCGGCGCATGATGCGCGCGACTTTGAATTCGCCACGAAATACGGCCTGCCGATTCCCCCGGTCTTTGTGGCCGAAGGCGCCGAGGAAGCCCCGCTGACCGAGCCCTTCGTCCCCATGAAGTCCGAGCGCGTGCGCTATGTGCGCAACGTGGCAGGCGACGCGGTCAAGACGGGCGAGCAGGGCATTCTGGACGCCATCGCGCTGGCCGAGGACAAGGGTTTCGGCAAGGGCGTGACCAAGTTCCGCCTGCGCGACTGGGGCCTGTCGCGGCAACGCTACTGGGGCTGCCCGATTCCGGTCGTGCATTGCACCGATTGCGGCGTGGTGCCCGAGCGCAAGGAAAACCTGCCGGTCCGCCTGCCCGACGATGTGACCTTCGATCTGCCTGGCAACCCGCTGGACCGTCACCCGACCTGGCGCGATTGTGCCTGCCCCGCCTGCGGCAAGCCTGCCAAGCGCGAGACGGACACGATGGATACCTTCGTCGATTCGTCCTGGTATTATGCCCGCTTCACCGCGCCGCGCGCCACCACGCCGACCGATCCGGCCGAAGTCGATTACTGGATGAACGTCGATCAGTATATCGGCGGCATCGAACATGCGATTCTGCACCTGCTGTATTCGCGCTTCTTCGCCCGGGCGATGCATAAGACCGGCCATCTGCCCGCCAAGGCGATCGAGCCGTTCAACGCCCTGTTCACCCAAGGCATGGTCACGCACGAGATTTATCTGACCCGCGATGCCAACGGCCGGCCCGTGTATCACCTGCCGGAGGACGTGATCCGTTCCGAATCCGGTGCGACGCTGCAAGACGGCACGGCGGTCGAGATCATCCCCTCGGCCAAGATGTCGAAATCCAAGAAGAACGTCGTCGATCCGATGAACATCATCGCGGAATATGGCGCTGATACCGCGCGCTGGTTCGTGATGTCGGACTCGCCCCCGGAGCGCGACGTGGAATGGACCGCCGCGGGCGCCGACGCCACCTTCAAGCATCTGAACCGGGTATGGAACCTGTGCTCGCGCGTGCTGGAAATGGACGCTGCCGCAACCGGCGACGACGATGGCCTGCGCCGTGCCATGCACAAGACCATCGACGAGGTGACGCGCAGCATCGAAGGCTTTGCCTTCAACAAGGCCATCGCGGCGCTTTACGCCTTTACCAACACCGTGCAAAAGGCCGAAGCGTCGAAACCCGCGATGCAGGACGCCATGCGCGTGCTGGCGAAACTGATGTCGCCGATGACGCCGCATATCTCCGAATCGATCTGGGCGGCCCAGGGCGGCGAAGGTCTGTGCGCGCTCGCGCCCTGGCCTGCGGCCGATCCGGCGCTTCTGGTCGACGATACGGTCGTCCTGCCGGTGCAGATCAACGGCAAACGGCGCGCGGAAATCAGCGTGCCCAAGGATATGCCCGCCGCCGAGGTTGAAAAGATCGCGCTGGCGAATGAAGATGTGATCCGTTTCATGGCCGGTCAGCCCATCAAGAAGCTGATCGTCGTTCCGGGGCGCATCGTCAATGTCGTGGTCTGACCGCCGCAAAGTTCTGGCCTTGCTGGCCGCCACACCGCTGGCGGCCTGCGGGTTTTCCCCCGCCTATGCGCCGGGCGGGGCAGCCCATGCGCTGCGCGAGGCCGTGGCGCTGACCGAACCCAAGGACCGCAACGGATTCGATTTCGCCAACCGGCTCGAGGATCGGCTGGGCCGCGCCTCGGCCGCGCGGTTCCGGCTGGACTGGTCCGTAGCGGCAGAGCCGGTCGGCGCCGGCATCACGCCGACCGGCGCGATCACGCGCTATACGCTGAAAGGCCAGGCCCGCTATGCGCTGGTGCGGCTGGACGGCGGACAGACCGTCACCTCGGGCAGGGTTGACAGCTTTACCAGCTGGTCCACCTCGGGCTCGACCGTCGCCACCCTGTCGGCAGAGCAGGATGCGCACCGCAGGCTGATGATCATTCTGGCCGATCAGGTGGTTGCCCGGCTGATCGCCGCCGCCCCGCAATGAAGCTGGCGGGGGCCGAGGCGAACAGGTTTCTGGCGAAACCTGCGCCGCAAGCGTCCGGGTTCCTGATCTATGGCGCCGATCCGATGCGGGTCGCCATGAAGCGGCAACAGGCGGTTGCCGCCATCGTGGGCCCGCAGGGCGAGGCGGAAATGCGCCTGACCCGGATTTCAGCTGCCGATCTGCGCCGCGATCCGGCGCTGCTGATGGATGCGGTCAAGGCGCAGGGGTTCTTTCCCGGCCCTCGTGTCGCGCTGGTCGAAGACGTCGGCGACGGGCTGGCCCCGGTGATCGGCGCGGCGCTGGCCGACTGGCGGGCTGGCGATGCACAGATCATCGTCACCGCCGGGCTGCTGGCTGCGAAATCGGCGCTGCGCAAGCTGTTCGAAACGCATCCGAACGCCCCGGCCATTGCCCTTTACGACGACCCGCCCAGCCAGTCCGAGATCGAGGACGAATTGCGCCGCGCGGGGCTGGCCGCCATTGACCCCGGTGCGATGAAGGATCTGGTGGCGCTGTCGCGCGATCTCGACCCGGGCGATTTCCGCCAGACGGTGGAAAAGATCGGGCTTTACAAATGGGGCGATCCGTCCCCGCTGACCGGGGAAGAGGTCGCCGCCTGCGCCCCCGCCACGGTCGAGGCCGAGGTGGACGACGTGCTGCACGCCACTGCCGAGGGGCGGCGCCGCGATGTCGGCGCGCTGATGCGGCGGCTGGAAGGTCAGGGGGTGACGCCCGTCACCCTGGCCATCCGCGCGCTTCAGCATTTCCGCGCATTGCACGCGGCCGCCTCGGACCCAGGCGGCCCGGCGGCCGGCATCGCGCGGATGCGCCCGCCCGTGTTCGGGCCGCGGCGCGACCGGATGCTGCGCCAGGCCCAAGGCTTGGGCAGCGACCGACTGGAGCAGGCGCTTGCGCTGATCGTGGAAACCGACCTGACCCTGCGGTCGACCAGCAAGGCCCCCGGGATGGCGCTGGTGGAACGGATGTTGCTGCGGCTGGCCGGCCTTGCGGATGCGCGGCGCTGACGCAACGTGCGGCTTGCCTGCGGCCTTGACCTGACGTCAGATGCGCCAACCAAGGGAGGGACGTCATGTACAAGGTCATCGGAACCGCAAAGAGCCGCGCTGCACGGGTGCTGTGGATGCTGGAAGAGCTGGGTCAAGGCTACGACCACGACCCGGCAGGTCCGCGCAGCGATTCGGTCATCGCCCATAACCCGGCGGGCAAGGTGCCGGTGCTGTTGGTCGATGGCACGCCGATCACCGATTCGGCCGCGATCATGCAGTTCCTGGCCGACCGCCACGGCGCGCTGACCTATCCTGCCGGCACCATCGAGCGGGCACAGCAGGACAGCCTTTTGCATTTCCTGCTCGACGAATTCGATGCCGTGCTGTGGATGGCCGCGCGGCACAGCTTCATCCTGCCCGAGGACAAGCGCTGCCCCGAGGTGAAATCCTCGCTGAAATGGGAATTCGAGCGCAGCCAGAAGGCGCTGGTGGCCCGCATGGGGCCGGGGCCCTTCCTGATGGGCGACAAGATCACGGTGCCCGACATCTTGCTGGCGCATTGCCTGATCTGGGCGCAGGGCGCGAAATTCCCGATCACCGAACCCGCGCTCGAGGAATTCCTGACCCGGATGCGCGAGCGCCCGGCCTTTCAGCGCGCAATGGCGCGCTGACACGGGGAAGTCAGGGGCGGAACGATCGCTGGCGACAGACGTTTTGGAGGGCGGTCGGCAGGCTCGCCCCCCCGACAAGCAACGCGCGGCTGCGCCGCCCAGGCAATGCGGCTTTGCCATCGGACCCGGGGCACTGACACCAGCCGAGGCCCCCGTTCACCTTGCTCCAAATACCCATCCGCCGCCCGCAGCCAGCACACCGGCCGGGGAGATAGCTGACAAGGCGCTCCCGCCCCCTTGCGCAGCGCCGTTCCGGCGCGGCACAAGGCGTTGGGCCGCGCACCGCGCCAAGGGCGCGGTGCGGGCGCGTTAATCGGTGCGGGCGCGCTAATCCTCGGCCGTTGCGCCGATCTGGCGGGCCATGGGGGGCGCCATTTCGGCGATCATCCGCACGATCGCGCTTTTGCGCAGAGGTTTGGTCATGTAGCGGTCGATGCCGGCCGCCAGAACCGCAGCCTCGTCCCCGTCCATCGCATGGGCCGTCAGGGCCACGATGGGGACATGGGCGCCGCTGGAGGCCTCGGCGGCGCGGATGGCGCGGGCGGCCTCTTTGCCGTCCATTTCCGGCATGGAAATATCCATGAAGATCAGGTCGGGGTGGAAACTGTGCCACAGATCCACCGCCTCGCGCCCGTTTGCGGCGAATTCCAGTTCGATGTCCAGATCGCGCACCATCTTGCCGAACACCAGCTGGTTGGTGCGGTTGTCTTCGGCCGCCAGCACCCGCATGGCGCGTCCGGCAAGGGGCGCGGAAACCGGCGCCGGCGGGGGGGCCGGTGCCTCGGTCACCGAAAGTGCGCGCAGGCGCCCGAAAAGTTCAGATCGCAGGATAGGCTTTTGCAGCGTCGCCGCCAGATATTGCGCGCCCGTTCCGGCCCTTGCCGCAGCCGGGTTGGACGATAGCAGCACGATCGGCTGGCGATGCCCCGCCGCCCGGATCGCCGCAGCCAGGGCCAGGCCGTCCATCTCGGGCATGTCGTGATCTGTCAGCACGACATCGACCGCGCTGCCCTGTGCCAAAGCCTCCAGCGCCTCGGCGCCGGAACGGCAGACCACGGTTTCCACCCCGGCGGTTTCCAGCTGGCGCTGCAAGATGGTGCGGTTGATGAACTGATCGTCCACGATCAGCGCCCGGCGCAGGGTGATCGGCACCCCCGGCATGGGCGGCGCGCCTTCGGCCACCGGCAGCGCAAGACGGAAGCCAAAGCACGAGCCGCGCCCGGGATCGGATTCCACCCAGACCGCGCCGCCCATCCGCTCGATCAGGCGCCGCGTGATGGCCAGCCCCAGCCCGGTCCCTTCGAACTTGCGGTTCGCCGCATCCTCGACCTGATTGAATTCGCCAAAGATGTGGTCAAGGTGCTGGGGCGCGATGCCGATGCCGGTATCCTCGACCGTGACATGCAGCTGCTGCAGGCCGTCTTCCGCCTCGATCCCGACGATGCGGATCAGCACATGTCCGCTGTCGGTGAACTTCACCGCATTGCCGACCAGATTGGTCAGCACCTGCCGCAGCCGGCCCGGATCGCCAATGAAACGGGTGGGCAGGAACATGTCATAGTCGATCAGGATGTCGATGCCCTTGCCGCGTGCCCTGGGCTGCAACAACATCGCAACCTCGTGGATCACCCGTTCCAGATCAAAGGGTTCCGGATAGAGCGTCAGTTTTTCCGCCTCGATCTTGGAATAGTCCAGGATGTCGTTGATGATGACCAGCAGCGCCTCGCCCGAGGATTTGATCGTCTCGGCGAACAGGCGCTGTTCTTCGGTCAGGGCGGTATCGCACAACAATTCGGCCATTCCGACGACTCCATTCATGGGGGTGCGAATTTCGTGGCTCATATTGGCAAGAAAGGCCGATTTGGCGCGGTTGGCGGCCTCGGCCGCGGCGCGGGCGGCTTCCAGTTCGGCCTCGCGGCGCTTTTGTTCGGTGATGTCGATGCGCAGGCCGACGCGGCCGCCATCGGGGGTGCGGCGTTCAAGTATGCGCAAGGACCGGCCATCGGCGAAATGCTGTTCGGTGTCGATTTCAGGCATGGACTGCCAGGACAGGCGTTCGGCCAGCCATTCCTCCTCGCGGCCTTCGGCTTCGGCATAGACGCCGCGCGACAGGCCATCGCGGATCAGGTCCTCGAATGTGGCGCCAGGGCGCGTGACCTCTTCGGCGCCTGGATAGCGGGTGCGGAAGCGGTCGTTGCACATGACCACGCGGTCCTGGCTGTCGAACAGCACAAAGCCATCCTGCAAGGCCTCGATCCCGGCGACGACGCGCATCTGTTCGGTGATGTCGATGGCCAGGGTGACCATGCCCCCATCGCGGGACCGGCGGTCGATCAGGCGCACCCAGGAGCCGTCCGAAAACTGCGTATCCTGCGGGGGAATCGGGTCAAGATCCCACCTTGCGCACATGCGCGCCGCCCAGTCGTCCGGCGGTTCGTCCCCGATCCGCATCACGCCGCGATGGGCGCATAGCTGCGCAAGGTCGGCATAGACGATGCCGGGACGCACCTCGGGGTGGCCTTCGAACGGGCGCAGATAGGCCTTGTTCGCCATGACCAGCCGATGCTGGGCATCGAACACCGCAAAGCCGTCGCGGATGGTGTTGATCGAATCCCACAGCCGCCGTTCGGCCATGACCGCGGCGGTATGGGCGCGTTCCAGATCCGACAGGAAGCGCGAGTTCTGGCCGCGCAGCACCTCGGCCTGCGATCGGGCCGAGGCGGCGGCATGGCGCTGTTCGACGATCTGTTCGGTCAGCGCGCGGGCATGCAGGGCCAGCTTTTCATTGGCGGCGTGCAATTCGCGGCTTTTCAGGTCCAGCAGCCGTTCCGCCGCCAGCCGTGCCCGCCGTTCCTGTGCCAGCCGCTCTGCAATATCCATGCCTGTTCCGGCCCCGTCGTTTCCGCGCCTCACATTGCGCAGCTTGAGGTGAACAGCCGGTTAACCGCGAACCGCCCCGGCTTGCTTTGCGGGCCCCATGCTGGCAGCATTCGCCCGCCTGCCGAGGGAGATTTGAGATGCGTATTCGTGCCCTGTCCATTGCCGTTCTGGCATTTGCCGCCCTGTCCGCCCCGCTTCATGCCCAATCGCTGCTGCCAGAGCGGCGCAGCGTGCTGGCCGAGGGGTTCGACCTGCCGGGCGGCGATCTGCGGACGATTCTCGATACCTCGCTGGAAGCGTGCGAGCGGGCCTGTCTGAGCGACCGGCGCTGCACGGCCTTTACCTACAATGCCCGCAACGGATCGTGCTTTCCCAAGTCGCAGCCGGGGCAGGCCGCGCCCTATGCCCGCGCGATTTCCGGCACGGTGATCGCCACCGCGCCTCAGGCGCAGGCCACGGCCAAGGCGCGGGCCGAAGACCTGGGCTTTCTGCCCGGCTGGGTGAAGACGCGCGCCACCGATCAAGCCGCCGCGCTAGGGCGGGCGCATGTTGCCGGGGCCTTTGACCTTGCCGCGCTGCGGCAGGCGGCGGTCGAGGCCGGGTCGGGCGGCGATCCGGCCCGCGCCATGCGGCTGTGGGGGGCGGCGGCGAATGTGTCGGACATCGCCTCGGACTGGGAAGAATATGCCCGCCTGTCGTTGACGGCTGCGAATGCCGATGGAAACCAGGCGCGGACCTTGCGCGAAACCGCCGTTCTGGCGGCGACCAATGCCTATCTGCGCTCGGGCACGGCGGCCCAGCGCCACACCATCCTGACCGTTCTGGCCGAGGCGCTGGAGGCAAATGGCATGGGGCGCAATGCCGTCGGTGCGCTGCGCCGGGCGCAGGAAATCCAGTTCCGCGACGATACCGAGACAGCCCTGGACCGGGTGGCGGGGCTTTACGGCCTGCGGATCGAGGAACACGAGGTTCAGGCCGATCTGGCCAGTCCCCGCCTGTGCGCGACCTTCACCGAGGATCTGGTCGAAAAGGGTCTCGACTATACCCCCTATGTCCAGCTGCCCGAGGCGGGCATGACCGTGGAACCCGGCGGCTGGCGCCAATTGTGCGTGGCCGGCATGAAACATGGCCAGCGCGTGAGCGTGACCTTCCGCGAGGGGCTGCCCGCCGCCGATGGTCAGACCCTGGCCAAGTCGGTCACGATCACCGCCTATGTGCGCGACCGCGCCCCGCAGGTGCGTTTTCCGGGCACCGGCTTCGTGCTGCCGCGCGGCGGGGCGCCTGCCTTGCCCGTCCAGACGGTCAACACGCCCCGGCTGGAGCTGGAGCTGTATCGCATTTCCGACCGCAACCTGATCCGCACCATGCAGGCCGACTGGCTGGCCCGCCCGATGGATGCGTGGGACGCCGAGCGGTTCTCGGATTCGGTGGGCGAGCGGATCTGGCAAGGCCGCGCCGAGGTTCCTGTCGAGGTGAATCGCGACATGACCACCCGCCTGCCGATGGCCGAGGCGCTGGCAGGCCAGCCTGCCGGGATCTACGCCCTGAAGGCCAGGGTGCCGGGCGCCGAGGATTATGACAACGCACCGGCGTGGCAATGGTTCGTCGTGTCGGATCTGGGGCTGACCACGCTGTCGGGCACCGACGGGCTGACGGTCGTCGTGCGCTCGCTGGCCGATGCGGGGGCCAAGGCGGGGGTGCGGGTCGAGCTGATCGCGCGCTCCAACCGGGTGCTGGGAACGGCGGTGACCGACGATCAGGGCGTGGCCCGCTTTGACGCCGCCCTAAGCCGAGGCACCGGCACGGCGCAACCCGCGCTGGTCACGGTGGCCGAGGGCGATAGCGACATGGCCTTCCTGTCGCTGACCGATCCCGAATTCGACCTGTCCGACCGCGGCGTTGCGGGGCGCGAGCCCAGCCCGCCGATCGATCTGTTCCTTGCGACCGATCGCGGCGCCTATCGCGCGGGCGAGACCCTGTTCGCCACCGCGCTGGCCCGCGATGGTCAGGCGCGCGCGCTGCCCGGCCTGCCGCTGACCGCCCGGCTGCGCCGCCCCGACGGGGTGGAATATTCCCGCCAGCGGATCACCGATGTGGCGGGCGGCTTTGCCTTTGCCATGCCGATTGCCGGCAATGCCCCGCGCGGGTCGTGGAAGCTGGACGTTCTGGCCGATCCCGACGCCCCGCCGCTGGCCACCGCCAGCTTTGTCGTCGAGGATTTCCTGCCCGAACGGATCGACTTTGCCCTGTCGCTGCCCGATGGCCCGGTGGCCTTGGGCGCCAGCTATGATCTGGGGATCGACGCGCGCTATCTGTTTGGCGCCCCCGGTGCTGGCCTGAGCGGCGAAGGCGAGGTGATCCTGCGCGAGGCCAAGGCGCTGGACGGCTTTCCCGGCTACCGCTTTGGCATGGCCGATGCCCCCTTCCGGCCCGAGCGCTTTGTCTTTGCCGATGGCGTGACCACGGGCGACGATGGCACCGGCATGCTGGCCGCCACCCTGCCCGATCTGCCAAACCCCGGCCGCCCGCTGGAGGCCGTGCTGCAGGTGCGTCTGGCCGAAGGCTCGGGCCGTCCGGTCGAACGCTCGCTCACCCGGCCGGTCACGCCGCCTGCGCCGCTGGTCGGCATCAAACCCGGCTTTGACGGTGTGGTGCCCGAACGTGGCGAGGCACGGTTCGATGCAATCGCGGTCGGGGCGGACGGCATGGCCGCCACCTGGCGGCTGGACCGGATCGAGACGCGCTATCAATGGTATCAGATGTATGGCGAGTGGAACTGGGAACCCATGACCACCCGCAGCCGCATTGCCGAGGCCAAGGTCACGCTGGGCCGCACGCCCGCCGCCATCGCCTCGGCGGTGGAATGGGGCGAATACGAACTGACGGTCAGCGCCGCCGATGGCAGCGCGGCAAGCTCGGTCCGGTTCAGCGCGGGCTGGTATGCGCCTGCCGACACCACCCGCAGCCCCGACACGCTGGAACTCTCGCTCGACAAGCCGGCCTATGCGCCGGGGGATACGGCGCGCCTGCGCATCGTGCCACGCGCCGCGGGAACGGCGCTGGTCTCGGTGCTGTCGAACCGTGTCGTTGCGCTGAAGGCGGTTGCCGTGACCGAGGGTGAGAACCTGATCGACCTTCCTGTCACCGACGACTGGGGCGCGGGGGTCTATGTCACGGCGTCCGTCCTGCGGCCGATGGATGCGGCGGCGGGCCGCCTGCCCGCCCGCGCCATGGGTCTGGCCCATGCCGCCATCGCACCGGGCGATCGCAAGCTGACCGCCACGCTGGAAACCCCGGCCGAGGCCGCCCCGCGCGGCCCGCTGGAGGTCGCGCTGAAGGTTCAGGGCGTGAAACCGGGCGAAACCGCCTGGGCCACCATCGCGGCGGTCGATGTCGGCATCCTGAACCTGACCGCGACCAAGGCGCCCGATCCCGAAGCCCATTACTTTGGCCAGCGCAAGCTGGGGGTCGGCATCCGCGATCTTTACGGGCGGCTGATCGACGGGCTGAACGGGGCCGAAGGCATCGTGCGCTCGGGCGGCGATGCGGCGATGCCGCGCCTGCTGGCCCCGCCGCCGACCGAGGATCTGGTCGCCTTTTTCGACGGGCCGGTCGAGGTTGGCACCGATGGCTATGCCCGCGCGGCGTTTGACCTGCCCTCGTTCAACGGCACGGTCCGGGTGATGGCGGTGGTCTGGTCGGACAGCGGCATCGGGCAGGCACAATCGGATGTACTGGTGCGCGATCCGGTGGTGGTCACGGCCAGCCTGCCGCGGTTTGTGCAACCGGGCGATGCCAGCCGCCTGCTGCTTGAAATCGTCCACGCGACCGGCCCTGCGGGGCGGATGGGGGTGGATGTCACCGCAGCGGGTGCCACGCTGGGCCCCGTTCCGTCCGGCGTCGATCTGGCGCAAGGCGGCAAGGCGGTGGTGCAGATTCCCGTGACCGCCGACACCGAAGGGCTGGCCCGCATCGAGGTGCGGCTGACCACCCCCGATGGCAAGGTTCTGGTCAAGCCGCTGAACCTGCCGGTGCAGGCGGGCGATCCCGAAACCCAGCGCCTGACCCGGCTGGAGCTGGCTCCCGGCCAGTCCGTCACGCTGGACAGTGCGCTGTTTGCCGATTTCCGTCCCGGCACCGCCCGCGCCATGGTCAGCGCCGGTAACCTCGCACGCTTCGATGCCCCCGGCCTGCTGGCCGCGCTGGACGCCTATCCCTATGGCTGCACGGAACAGATCACCTCGCGCGCGCTGCCGCTGATCTACTTCGATCAGGTGGCGCAGGCGATGGCCCTGCCCGGCGCCGCAACGGCGCGCGAGCGGATCGGTCAGGCGATTTCCGAGGTGCTGCTGAACCAGACCTCGGAAGGCGGGTTCGGGCTGTGGTCGGCGACCTCGGGCGGCGAGATGTGGCTGGACGCCTATGTCACCGATTTCCTGTCGCGCGCCCGTGCGCAGGGGTTCGAAGTGCCGGACCGTGCCTTCCGCGCCGCGCTCGACAACCTGCGCACGCGGGTGAACTATGCGGGTGACTTTGAACAGGGCGGCGAGGATCTGGCCTATGCGCTGATGGTCCTGGCCCGCGAAGGTGCGGCGGCCATCGGCGATCTGCGCTATTATGCCGATGTGAAGGCGGGCGATTTCGCCACCCCGCTGGCGGTCGCACAACTGGGCACGGCGCTGGCCTATTATGGCGATCAGCCCCGCGCCGATGCGCTGTTCCGCCGGGCGGCCGAACAGTCGATGAACCGCAAGGGGCGCGAGGCCGAACAGGTCTGGCGCGCCGATTTCGGGTCGAACCTGCGCGATGCGGCGGGGGTTCTGGCGCTGGCGCTGGAAACCGGCAGCACTGCGGTGAACCGCGAGGACTTTGCCACCCGCATCGCCGCCAGCGCCGGGGACCGCGCGCTGTCGACGCAGGAACAGGCCTGGATCCTGCTGGCCGCGAACGGCATGGTCGGCGGCCTGGGGGGCGAGGGGCTGACCGTGGACGGCACCGCCGTTTCCGGCCCGCTGGTTCGCCGCTTTGACGGCGGCGCACCGATGGTGATCGCCAACACCGGCGCGGCCCCGGCAACGCTGACCATCGCCGCCTTTGGCCAGCCGCAGGGCCGCGAAGATGAAGGCGGCAACGGCTATGCCATCGCCCGCAGCTACTACACCCTTGAGGGCGAAGAGGCTGATCCGACCCGCGTGAAATCCGGCACCCGGCTGGTCACCGTGCTGGAAGTCACGCCGCTGGGGTCGGGCGAGGCGCGGCTGATGGTGGCCGACCCGCTGCCCGCCGGGTTCGAGATCGACAACCCGAACCTTCTGCGCGGCGGCCAGATCGGCGCGCTGGACTGGCTGGAGACCGAAAGCGACGTCGCCCATTCCGAATTCCGGCAGGACCGCTTCCTGACCGCCATCGACCGGCGCGACGATCAGCCCTTCCGGCTGGCCTATATCGTCCGGGCGGTCAGCCCAGGCACCTTCCACCACCCGGCGGCCTCGGTCGAGGATATGTACCGCCCGACCTTCCGCGCCCGCACGGCCAGTGGCACGGTGACGGTCACGGAATGATCGCGCGGGCGGCCTTTGCACTGGCGGCCGGCCTGTGGCTGGCCGCCGCGGCGCGCGACGGGGCAGAGGCCTGGATCGACGCCACCACCCTGCCGCCCCTGACCATCGAAACCGGGGCCGAGGTGG
The DNA here is from genome assembly GCF_000429765.1 of Gemmobacter nectariphilus DSM 15620. Classification (GTDB taxonomy): domain Bacteria; phylum Pseudomonadota; class Alphaproteobacteria; order Rhodobacterales; family Rhodobacteraceae; genus Wagnerdoeblera; species Wagnerdoeblera nectariphila. The sequence continues at coordinate 277,641 of NZ_AUCM01000005.1, forward strand.
TGGCCCGCGATGGCCGCCTGCTGCGCGCCTGGACGGTGGCGGACGGGCGCTGGCGGCTGGCGGCCGACAGCACGCAGGTCGATCCGCTGTTCCTGTCAATGCTGATCGCCTACGAGGACCGGCGCTTTGCCACCCACTTCGGGGTGGACGCGCGCGCCATGGTCCGGGCGGTGGCGCAGGCGGTCTGGAACGGCCGCGTGGTCTCGGGGGGGTCGACCCTGACCATGCAGGTCGCCCGGCTGCTCGAGGAAAGCGGCACGGGCAAGCTGTCAGGCAAGCTGCGCCAGATGCGCGTCGCGCTGGCGCTGGAGCGGCGGCTGACCAAGCCGCAGATCCTGAACCTGTATCTGCGGCTTGCCCCCTATGGCGGCAATCTGGAAGGGCTGCGCGCGGCCAGCCTGTCGTGGTTCGGGCGCGAGCCTGCGCGGCTGACACCCGCCCAGGCCGCCCTTCTGGTCGCCCTGCCGCAATCGCCTCAGGCGCGGCGCCCCGATCGCGGCGCCCGCGCAGCGGCCGACGGGCGTAGCCGTGTGCTGGACCGCGCCCTTTCCGCCGGGCTGATCAGCGCGGAAACCGCCGCCGCTGCCCGGACCGAACCCCTGCCATCGGCCCGGCGCGATTTTCCCCGGCTGGCCCCGCATCTGACCGACCGCCTGCGCCTTGCCGATCCTGCCCGCCTGCACATCGCCACCACGCTCGATGCCAGCTTGCAGGAACGGCTGGAGGGTCTGGCCACCGAAGCCGTCGCCCGCCAAGGCGAGCGGTTGCAGGTAGCCATGATCGTGGCCGACCACACATCGGGCGAGCTCCTCGCCTCGGTCGGCTCGGCGGCTTATGAAAACGACGCCCGCGAAGGCTTTGTCGACATGACGCAGGCGCTGCGCTCGCCCGGTTCCACCTTGAAACCGCTGGTCTATGCATTGGCCTTTGACCAGGGCCTTGCCCATCCCGAAACGCTGATCGAGGATCGCCCCGTCGCCTTTGGCCGCTATCAGCCGCAGAATTTCGACCGCCAGTTCCGCGGTACCGTCCGCGTGCGCGAGGCGCTGCAACTGTCGCTGAACATCCCCGTCGTCACGCTGACCGAGGCGATCGGCCCCGAACGGCTCATGCAGGGCCTGCGCCGCGCCGGGGTGCGGGCGGTGCTGCCGGGGGACGGCCCGCCAGGGCTTGCGGTCTCGCTGGGCGGGCTGGGTGTGACGCTGGAGGATCTGACCGGCCTTTACGCCGCGCTTGCCCGTGGCGGGGTCGCCCGCCCGCTTTCCCCCCTGCCCGACGGCAGAAGCGAAGGGGAACGCCTCGTCTCGCAGGTCGCGGCCTGGCAGGTGGGCAACATCCTGGCCGGGCTGCAGCCGCCCGATGGCTCTGCGCCGGGGCGCATCGCCTGGAAGACCGGCACCAGCTATGGCCACCGCGATGCCTGGGCCGTGGGCTGGGACGGGCGCCATGTCGCGGGCGTCTGGATGGGACGCGCCGATGGAACGCCGGTGCCCGGCGCCTTTGGCGGCGATCTGGCAGCGCCGATCCTGTTCGCCGCGTTGGCCCGCATCCAGCCCCAACCGCTGCCCCCGCCGCCCGCCGCCACCCTTCAGGTCGAGAACGCCCGCCTGCCGCTGCCCCTGCAACGATTCCGCCCGCGCGGCACCATTGCCGCCCCCGGATCGCTGCCGGAAATCGCCTTTCCCCCCGACGGGGCCGAGGTCGCGCTGGACGGCGCCCCCCTGCTGGCCCGCGTGCGCGGCGGCACCCCGCCCTTTACCTGGATGGCCGATGGCCAGCCGCTGGACATTGCCACCACCACCCGCGAAAGCCACCTGCCCTTGCCCCATCTGGGTCCGCTGACGCTCTCGGTGATCGACGCCAACGGCCAGGCCGCACGGGTCACGCTGACCCTCGCGCCCTGACGGGCTGCTTTGCCTTTTTCCAAATACCCATCCACGACCGGGTCCGGGAGCGAGTTGTCCACTAAGGCGCGAAGCGGGGCCGATCGACAGTCTGTCTGCTGACGCGCCTGGCTCTGGCGTTGGATGGGTATTTGGAAAAAGGCAAAAGCTGCAAACCGGGCGCGGGGCCGGCGGCTTTTGCGCAGGGGGCACGGCGGACAGGCAAGTGCCCGGCGCGGCGGAATGTCGGCACCCTATGCCTCGGGCATCGCCCCATCGCCCAGATGCACACCGCCGCGTGCCTCGGCCAGCCGCATCTGGCGCATCCGCTCGCGGAACCGCTCGCGCCGGGCGGTATCGTATTCGCCGATGCAGGCGTGGCAGCTGACACCTTCTTCATAGTCGGGGTGCCTGCGGTCTTCGGGGGTCACCGGGCGGCGGCAGGCATGGCACATGCCATTGTCGCCTTGCACCAGCCCATGCCCGACCGAGACCCGCTGATCGAAGACGAAGCATTCGCCCTGCCACAGGCTGTCCGACGCGGGCACTTCTTCCAGATACTTGAGGATCCCGCCTTTCAGGTGGAACACGTCCTGAACCCCCTGCCCCAGAAGGTAGTTGGTCGATTTCTCGCAGCGAATCCCGCCGGTGCAGAACATCGCGATGCGCTTGTTGTGAAAACGGTCGGCATTCTTGGCCCACCAGTCCGGAAACTCGCCAAAGCTGCGGGTGCCAGGATCGACCGCGCCCTGAAAGGTGCCGATGGCCACCTCATAGTCGTTGCGGGTGTCGATCACCACGACATCGGGGGCGCTGATCAGCGCGTTCCAGTCCTGCGGCTGGACGTAATGCCCCACACGGGCGCGAGGGTCGACATCGGGCTGACCCATGGTGACGATCTCGCGCTTGAGCCGCACCTTCATGCGGCCAAAGGGCATCCGGGCTGCCGGGCTTTCCTTCCACTCCAGATCGGCGCATCCCGGAAGCGCGCGGATATGCGCCAGCATGGCATCTATCCCGGCGCGCGAGCCGGCGATGGTGCCATTGATCCCCTCGGCCGCCAGCAGCAGCGATCCGCGCACACCCTGATCGCGCGCCAGCTGCAAGAGCGGTGCGCGCAGGGCGGCAGGGTCGGCAAAGCGGGTGAAATGATAGAGTGCGGCAACGGTGATCATGCCCATCCCCTGCGCCCGCCGCACAAAAAACGCAAGCCCCGCAACTGCCGCAGGCGATTGACGCGCCCGCCCTGGCCCCTTACGCAACGAAACTGTGACGGCCATGAGGGGGAGGATCCAGATGCGCCCGGCCACCGACGCCTTGATCGTGATCGACATCCAGAACGACTTTTGCCCCGGCGGCGCGCTGGCGGTGGCGGATGGCGATGCGATCATCCCCCGCGTGAATGCCCTGATGGATGATTTCGCAACCGTGGTGCTGACGCAGGACTGGCACCCGGCCGATCATGCCAGCTTTGCCGCCAATCACCCCGGCAAGGCCCCGTTCGAGACGGTGGACATGCCCTATGGTGCCCAGACGCTGTGGCCTGCCCATTGCGTGCAAGGCACGGATGGCGCCGCCTTTCACCCGATGCTGCGCACCGATCCGGCGCAGCTGGTGATCCGCAAGGGGTTCCGGTCCGGCATCGACAGCTATTCGGCGTTTTTCGAGAATGACCGCACCACGCCCACGGGTCTGGAGGGGTATCTGCGCAATCGCGGCGTGACCTCGGTGAGGCTGGTGGGTCTGGCGACCGATTTTTGCGTCGCGTTTTCCGCGCTGGATGCGGCGCGGCTGGGCTTTGCGGTGACGGTCGATCTGGCCGCCTGCCGCGGGATCGACCTTGGCGGATCAATGGACACCATGCGGGGCGCCATGATCGCCGCCGGTGTGGCGCTGGAGGGCTGAATGGACATTGCAACCCGCGTTCACAACCACAACTGGAAGATCGACCCGATCGTGCGGTCACTGATCGACACCGACTTCTACAAGCTGTTGATGTGCCAGTCGATCTATCGCAACAAGCCCGACACGACCGTCGAGTTCAGCCTGATCAACCGCACGAAATCGGTGCGGCTGGCCGATCTGATCGACGAGGGCGAATTGCGCGAGCAGCTGGACCATGTGCGCTCGCTCAGCCTGCGGCGGGGCGAAAGCACCTGGCTGCGCGGCAACATGTTCTATGGCAAGCGCCAGATGTTCCGCCCCGATTTCATGGAATGGTTCGAGGGGCTGCGCCTGCCGCCCTATCATCTGGAAAAGCGCGACGGACAGTACGAGCTGACCTTTGAAGGCAAATGGCCCGAGGTCATGCTGTGGGAAATCCCCGCGCTGGCCGTGCTGATGGAACTGCGCAGCCGCGCGGTTCTGAAAGGCATGGGCAAGTTCGAGCTTCAGGTTCTTTATGCCCGCGCCACCAGCCGGCTTTGGGAAAAGATCGAACGCCTGCGCCGGCTGGATCGGTTGAAGATCGCCGATTTCGGCACAAGGCGGCGGCACAGCTTCCTGTGGCAGGACTGGTGCGTCCAGGCCATGCAGGAAGGTCTGGGCGACAAGTTCACCGGAACCTCGAACTGCAAGATCGCCATGAACCGCGACATCGAGGCGATCGGCACCAATGCGCATGAACTGCCCATGGTCTATGCCGCACTGGCCCGCGACGATGCGGAACTGGCCGAGGCCCCCTATCGCGTGCTGGCCGACTGGCACGAGGAACACGAGGGCAACCTGCGCATCATCCTGCCCGACACCTATGGCAGCGAGGGGTTTTTGAAGCGGGCGCCCGACTGGCTGGCCAGCTGGACCGGCATTCGCATCGATTCCGGCGATCCGGGTCTGGGCGCGGAAACCGCGATCCGCTGGTGGCAGGAACGGGGCGAGGATCCGCGCCGCAAGCTGGTGATCTTTTCCGACGGGCTGGATGTGGACAAGATCGAGGAGCTGTATCACCAGTTCCTTGGCCGGGTGAAAGTGTCGTTCGGCTGGGGCACCAACCTGACCAATGATTTCCGCGCTCTGGTGCCGAACGATGCGCTGGCGCCCTTCAGCCTGGTGTGCAAGGCGGTCGCAGCGGACGGACGGCCCACCGTCAAGCTGTCGGACAACCCCAACAAGGCGATGGGACCGGCCGACGAGATCGCCCGCTACAAGCGCGTCTTTGGCGTGGGCGAGCAGACGGCGCGCGAGGTGCTGGTCTGACCCTTGTGCGGGGCCGGGCTGATCCTGTTCGGGCCCGCAGGCGGCACTTGCCGCATGTGGTGATCGCGGTCGCCTCTTTGGCCGTGGCGCCTTTGGCAGAGGGGGGCCTCCGGCGGGGATATTTGGGTCAAGGCGAAAGATGGGGGCGGGCGCGCCCCTGACTTCCCCTTGACTTCGGGCGCGCCCCGCGCTTTCACGGCGCGGTCACGAAAGCCCCGCGGAAAGGGAAGCCCATGCACGCCTATCGCAGCCATACCTGTGCCGAACTGAACAGCGCGAATGTCGGGCAGGATGTGCGCCTGTCGGGCTGGGTGCATCGGGTGCGCGACCATGGCGGTCTGCTGTTCATCGACCTGCGCGACCATTATGGCGTGACGCAGGTTCTGGCCGATGCCGACAGCCCGGCGCTGCCCGCGCTGGAGCGGCTGCGCGCGGAAACCTGCGTGCGCATCGACGGCAAGGTCAAGGCGCGCGATGCATCGCTGGTCAACCCCAAGCTGCCGACCGGCGAAATCGAGGTCTACTGCACCTCGGTCGAGGTGCTGGGGCCGTCGGACGATCTGCCGCTGCCGGTGTTCGGCGAGCCGGATTACCCCGAGGAAACCCGCCTGACCTATCGCTTCCTCGATCTGCGGCGCGAGACGCTGCATGCCAACATGATGCTGCGCTCGAACGTGATCCGGTCCATCCGCAACCGGATGTGGAACGCGGGCTTCAACGAATTCCAGACGCCGATCATCACCGCCAGCAGCCCTGAAGGGGCGCGAGACTTTCTGGTGCCCAGCCGTCTGCATCCGGGCAAGTTCTACGCCCTGCCGCAGGCGCCGCAGCAGTTCAAGCAGCTGCTGATGGTGTCGGGCTTTGACCGCTATTTCCAGATCGCGCCCTGCTTCCGCGACGAAGACCCGCGCGCCGACCGCAGCCCGACCGATTTCTACCAGCTGGATCTGGAGATGTCGTTCGTCACCCAAGAGGACGTGTTCGCCACCGTCCAGCCGGTGATTCAGGGCCTGTTCGAGGAATTCGGCCGCGGCCGCCCGGTCAGCACCGACTGGCCGCGCATCGCCTATCGCGATGCGATGCTGTGGTATGGCTCGGACAAGCCCGACCTGCGCAATCCGATCAAGATGCAGGTGGTGAGCGAGCATTTCCGCGGCTCGGGCTTTGCGATCTTTGCCAAGCTGCTGGAACAGGACGGCACCGAGATCCGCGCCATCCCCGCCCCGACGGGTGGCAGCCGCAAGTTCTGCGACCGGATGAATGCCTTTGCCCAACAGCAGGGTCTGCCGGGCATGGGCTATATCTTCTGGCGCGAGGAAGGCGGCCAGATGGAGGCGGCCGGCCCCCTGGCCAAGAACATCGGCCCCGAACGGACCGAGGCGATCCGCCAGCAGCTGGGCCTTGGCGTCGGCGATGCGGCGTTCTTCCTGGGCGGCAAGCCGGAAACCTTCGAGGCCGTTGCCGGCAAGGCCCGCAACGAGATTGGCCGCGAGCTTGGGCTGACCCAGACCGACCGCTTCGAATTCGCTTGGATCGTCGATTTCCCGATGTACGAAAAGGATCCGGAAACCGGCAAGGTTGACTTCAGCCACAACCCGTTCTCGATGCCGCAGGGCGGGCTGGATGCGCTGAACGGCGATCCGCTGAAGGTGCATGCCTATCAGTATGACCTGGCCTGCAACGGCTACGAGCTGATTTCCGGCGGCATCCGCAACCATACGCCCGAGATCATGTTCAAGGCCTTTGAACTGGCCGGCTATGGCAAGGACGAGGTCGAAAAGCGCTTTGGCGGCATGGTCAAGGCGTTCCGCTATGGCGCCCCGCCCCACGGCGGCTGCGCGGCGGGCATCGACCGCATCGTGATGCTGCTGGCAGACGAGGCAAACATCCGTCAGGTGATCCTGTTCCCGATGAACCAGCGGGCCGAGGATCTGCTGATGGGCGCCCCGTCCGAGCCCACGAACGATCAGCTGCGCGATCTGCGCCTGCGCGTGCTGCCGAAAGACGCCTGATGCTGGCGGATCTGCGCGCGGCCGGGTTCGACGTTCTGGCGCTGAACCATGCCGAGGCGATCCTCAGCCATGACTTTCCCGACGAGCTGGGCGGCCTAGTGGCCGCCCTTCGCGCTTTCCGCGTCGGCATTGCCGAGATGATCGGCGGGGGCGGCGGCGAAAGCGGCCAGACCCGCCGCCTGCGCCATGCGCTGACCGATGCCGGATGGCACAAGCACAAGTTCGGCGTGCTGACCATCGTCGACGGGTTTGAACGCGCTTCGATCAGCCACGAGGTCGATCACGTCCGCTTTGCCCGCAATGGCCGGCTGGCGCTGGAGATCGAATGGAACAACAAGGACCCGTTCTTCGACCGCGATCTGGAAAACTTCAAGCGCCTGCACGCCCTGTCGGCGATCAGCCTTGGCATCATCGTCACCCGCGGCCGCAGCCTGCAAGAGGCGCTGCTGCCCCGCATCCGCAGCTGGATGGACGCGCAGGGCCTTGCCTCCGAGGATGATCTGGACCGGCTGGGCATTTCGGAACGCACCACCGCCCAGCGGCGCGCGGTCGCCGCACAGGTCGCGCGCGGCACCGGCTTTGCCGAAGCCTTTGCGCGCAAGTTCGTCGCGGACAAATTCGGCGCCGCCAGCACCCATTGGTCAAAACTGGAAGATCGCGTCAGCCGCGGCGTCGGCAATCCCTGCCCGCTTCTGTTGATCGGCCTGCCCGAAGGCACCCTGTCGGACACCACACCGCAACTGCCCCCTGAACCGGACCTCTTCGCCTGATCGGCCGGCGCGGCCTCATTTCGCCTTGATCCAAATATCCCCGCCGGAGGCCCCGGCCCGCCACAGGCGCACCGCCGGGGATGCGCTGCGCATATCTCCGGCCAGCTCCCTCGCCAAACCGGGCGCAGGCCCGCCCCCCGGTCCCTTCCTATTCCGCCGCCATGCCGGAATTGTAGCCGTAGGTCTTCCAGGTCGGCTTGTAATCGGCATCCGCCTGGTTGCCCCAGACCGTCCAGCCTGGCCGCACACCGCGCCCGAACAGTTCCAGATAGGGCCCCCAGGAGCAGGATTCGATGATCTCGTATTGCTCGTCCGGCTTGCGGGAATGTTCGCGCTTGCGGGTGGACAGGAAATTCACCTGCCGCCGCCCGGCTTTCAGCGTCCGGACACTCTTGCCCCGCGTGCCGAACAGGATGATTTCCGTCACGTTACGGAAATAGAACCCCACGCCGCGACCGTCGGATCCGCCGTCCTTGCGTTCCTTGTGCCAGATCAGGTTCGACTTGTATTCGAACCCCCAGGCCGACAACACCTGAAGCCCTTCGGGCAGCAGCGCATTCGGCACCCAAAGGTAGCAATGCGCCCGGTCCTCCAGGTGCTCGGCCACCGGCAGGGCGCAGATATCTTCCAGCGTCATGGTCGGATAGCGCGACAGCCGCCGGTGTTCCGGCGCCACCTTGCCGGTGCGGTTGGCAAAGCGCCATGGCGGATCGGCCATCACGCAACCGAACCTGTCGGAGCCAAGAAAGCGGCGAAGATCCTGGATTGCGTCAGAGGTCATGGGCACAGATCGCGGGCAAGAGGTGTCCGGCCACTGTGAACAATGCCGGAACCGGAGTAAAGCGCCGATTGCCCCCGGGCAAGGTTGTGCCTGCCGACGAATGCGGTATGGTTGCCCCATCGCTCCCGACGAGGCCGCCGGAACCGCAGATGCCCCGACCAAGCCCCAATGCCGCCGGAGCACTTCTGGCGCTTGCCGCCTTCGGGATTTTCGCGACCCATGACGCGCTGATCAAGTCGCTTGCAAAGACCTATTCCCCGATCCAGATCGTGTTCTGCATCGCGCTGTTCAGCTTTCCGCTGTTGCTGGTCATGCTGGCGCGCGACAGGGTCAGCGGAACGCTGCTGCCGATCCACCCGCGTCTGATGATGTTTCGCGGCGTCTCGGTTGCGGTGTCAGCCCTGTCGGCGTTCTATGCCTTTTCGGTGCTGCCGCTTGCCCAAGCCTATGCGATCCTGTTCTCGACCCCGCTGATGATCACCGTGCTGGCCATTCCCCTGCTGGGGGAACGGGTCGGCCTGCGCCGCGCGCTGGCCGTGGCGGCAGGGCTGTGCGGGGTGCTGATCGTGCTGCGCCCGGGCAGCGCCGATCTTTCGCTCGGGCATCTGGCCGCGCTGACCTCGGCCACAGCCGGGGCCTTGAATGCCATCATCACGCGGCGGATCGGGCGACGCGAACGCTCGGCGGTGATGCTGCTTTATGCGATGGGCGGGAATTTCGTGCTGATGGGGCTGGCCATGCCCTTCGTCTATGTGCCGATGCCGGGGCCGGACATCTCGGTGATGATCGTCATCGCGGCGATGGCCTTTGCAGCTATGCAGCTGATCATCATGGCCTATCGGCGCGGCGAAGCGGTCATCGTCGCCCCGATGCAATATTCCCAGATCCTTTGGGCGACGGTCTATGGCGCGCTGTTCTTTGATGAACTGCCCACCCCGACAACCCTGATCGGCGCCGGACTCGTGATCGCAAGCGGTGTCTACATCCTGCTGCGCGAATCGAACGCGCGCACATCAGAGATCCGCCCCGTGCTGGGGCCGGACAATGGCAAGCCACCCACACTTTGACCGCATTATCCCCCTTGCGTTCCGCCCGCGAAGGGTTTACCCCGCCGCTCACGGTCGGAGCGTAGCGCAGCCTGGTAGCGCACCTGCTTCGGGAGCAGGGGGTCGGAGGTTCGAATCCTCTCGCTCCGACCAAGTCAAAATCCCGAAATCGTCGTGAATATCGCAGCACGCTGGAGCTGTCCTGGCAGCCAATGCGGGCCGATTCCGCTGCGCGCGTGGCGGCGGTCATCGAAGCCAGCCCCCTTTTGTCATGCACCGCATTCACGCGGCAAAACGTGGACCTGTGGGGCACCGCGCGGGCAGGGTCAACCCGTCAGTGCCGCCTTCAGCAGCGTGAACAGCCAGTTCAGCCCCGGATCAGCGGCAAAGGCCTCGTGCACCCAGAAGTTCACGTCAAAGGGCGGCACGTCAAAGGGCAACTCGCGGTGATCGAATTCGCCGTGGCGGTTGGTCTCGACCAGCACCGACACCGGAAACAGCGCGGCGTGATCGGTGCGGCGGATGATCTCGGGCAGGATGGTAAAGTGGTAAAGCTGCGCCGCCATGCGGTAGGGCAGCCCCAGTTCCGCGACCCGCTGCCGCGCCATGCGATAGCCGGTGGCATCGGGTGCGACATCCAGAAAGGTCAGGGACGAAAACGCCTCGACCGTCCAGGGCTGGCTGGCCAGCGGATGACCGGCGCGGAACAGGCAGATGATGCGGTCGGTGGTCAGGTGGCGCCCGACGCATCCGGCGGCCCCCAGCAGCGGCTGATAGCCGACCGCCGCATCGACCTGCCCGGTGCGCAGGGCCGCCGCCAGATCATCCGGCGGCACCCGGATCGACCGCACGCTGACCCCCGGCGCCTGCACCTGAAGCGCGGCCAGCAGGCGCGGCAACATGACGAATTCGCCGGTATCGGTCAGGGCGATGCGGAATTGCCGTGTCGCCGTTGCGGGATCAAAGCTGCGCGCCTGCCGCATGGTGCCCGCGACCAGATCCATCGCCTCCTCGAAGGCGCCGCGCAGGCCGATGGCGGTTGGTGTCGGCTCCATCGTCTTGCCGCTGCGCACGAAGAGCGGATCGCCGAATTCGTCGCGCAGCCGCTTGAGCGCGTGGCTGACAGCGGGTTGGGTCAGGCCCAGACGTTTGGCCGCAAGGGTCAGGTTGCCGGCATCCCAGATCGTCAGGAACACCTTGATCAGGTTCAGATCGAACCGCAACAGTGCCTTGCTGTCCATGCCGCCCCCGCCCGCCTGCGGCCCGATGTTACGGGAAGGCGCGCGGCGGTTCGAGCCCCAGAAGCACCTGCCCGGCCTGTTCGATGGTCAGGTCGGTCACCGCCGAATGCTGCGTGACCACCATCGCATCGCGCATGTAGCGCTGCATGGGGTTGGTCTTGGCGATCACGCCCATGCCGGCCAGACGCCAGGCAAGCTGCACGACCTCGGCCCCGACCTGCGCCGCGTTGGTCGCGCTCAGCCGCATCAGCGTGGTCTGTTCCAGCGAGACGGGATCGCCCTTGAGGATGCTGTCCCACGCCGCCTCGGCCGCCTCGTAGAAGAACGCCCGGGCAGATCGCAGCTTGGCCTCGCATTCTGCAATACCCGACAGGAAATAGCTCCGCTCGCACAGGCGCGAGAAGCCGATGTTGATCTTCTTGGCGCCGGATACCGACTTGGCATGTTCGATCGCCGCGCGGGCAAGGCCAAGGTTGCAGGCGGCATGGACCTGCGCCTGATAGGCCATGGCCGGATAGCGATAGAGCGGCTCGTCGATCACGCCGGGCGCGCCGCGTTCGCAAATCCACAGATCGGGATAGAACTTGTTGCTGACGGTGGTGTCATGGCTGCCGGTGCCCTGCATCCCCGAGACGTCCCAGGTCTCGATGATCTCGACCTCGGCGGCCGGGGCGACGGCCATCATCACCATCGGCGCATCGTTCGGGCCGGCGTTTTCGCGCTGGCCCAGGATGCCGACGCCGATCCAGTCTGCCCCCATGCAGCCCGAGGCGAACTTCCAGCGGCCCGAGACATTCCAGCCGCCGTTCACCCGCTCGGCCTGCTGCACCGGGTGCAGTCCGCCGGCAAAGACCTGATCGGGGCCGGTGGCATACATGATTTCCTGCGCGGCAAGCGGCAGGGCGGCGGTATAGGTATTTGCCGATCCAAAGGCTGCGACCCAGGCGGCCGATCCGTCAACCGTGCCGATCTTGTCCACCATCTTCAGGAAGTGATGCGGCGCCATCGCATCGCCGCCAAACCGGGCCGGGGTCGAGGAACGGAAGATCCGCGCCTTCTTCATCAGCGCGATCACATCGCGCGGGATATGGCGCAACTGTTCGAATTCGGCCTGACGTTCGGACAGAACCCGCAGCAGCTCTGCGAATTCCGGCGTTTCGGTGGCCTTGGCAGGATCAAAGCTGGCAACAGGGGCGCCGGTCTGGGCGCTGGTGCGGTCGATGGCGGTCATGGCGCGTTCCTTTGCTGATGTCTCAGCATGCGCCAGGTTATTTTATTCTTCAAATTCATAATAATAATCATGCAGATTAGCTGTATCTATAGTCAGGCGCGCTGGCATCGTCTGGAAACAGGCGCTGGCGCAACCGTCCGCCCGCCGATGCGGCAATGCGCAGAACGCGCCGCCGATCCCGCTCCATCGCGGCATCCAGCAGCCCTTGCAACGCTCCGCGCGCCTTGAGGTGCGGCACAAGGCCGGAATGGTCGAGATCAGGGAACAACACCTGATCAACCCCCGGCTGGCGCGGAAAGCGCAGCGCATGGGGCAGATCGTCCTGCGCGCCATGGAACAGCCAGGCATGACCGCGCACCGGCAGGGGGGCCACCGGCCAGCGCAGCTTGGGCAAGGCGTGGGTCCAGCGCGCCCAGCGGGTTTCCCCCGGCACGACGCCCGGCGCGACAGACCATTGCGGCGAGAACGCCAGCACCACATCCACCGGCAAGACCTGCGCGGCCACCAGCGCCGAACAGCCGCCCATCGACAGCCCGATCGTTGCGATTCGGGTGACCGGGGCGCGAGCTGCCATCAGCGCCAGCGCCTCGGTCAGCACATCCTCGAACCCCGGCGCATTGGCCCAACTGCGGCTTGCATCCGTCACGAACAGCGCGCGGCGCCCGTCCTGCCCCCGCGCGGTCGCCACGAATTCGGGGGACGGGACACGCCCCGGATCATGCCCGACCGAGGAAAACGCGATCACCAGACCCCCGCCCTCGCCATCGGCCAGATCGACCACATAGGGCGGCCGCGCGATCAGCCGGATCAAGGGGGTGGGCGGGCGGCGGGCGGTCATGTCATCTGCTGCATCTGGGCTTGCCAGCAGATACCACACCCGCCCCGATAATCGAGCGCCCGATCGAGCGGACAGGGTGCCGCAAGGCCCCCGGTGTTCCGATACGCAAGGCGCTGCGGGTGCTGCAAGCCGAAGGGCTGGTCGAAATCCGGCCAGGTCGCACTGGCGGGGCGCGGCTCACGCCCCCCAGGAAACGGCGCTGCTCGGGGCTCTGCACGGGACGCGAGGGGGAAACGCTGGGCGATATGGCCGCCACCGCAACCCGCAATCTGGATCAATCCGCCAGCCGCACAAAGGCAAATCTGACGGCCATTTCATCATCGTGACCAGGATCGAAGGACCATGACCGCCTGTATCGGTCGATCCGACGGGCGAAATTATGCCGGGATCGCAGCAGCAACCCGATGGCGCCTTGCAAATTGCAAATTACACGCATAGGGTGAAATTTCTGGTAATCTGCCCTGCGTGCGACTGGGATTCGCGTTGAACTTTCTTCCCTCATATCGGAAAGGCCGGTTATGACAGTGCAAGATCGCGTCAACGAGCCAACCATATAATTCGCGCTGCTGACACTGGCCCGCGAATGCGAAGAGGCGTTCGCGCCGCTGCTGGCAGCCAAAGGCGCCACGCTTGAGGTTGCGGTGGCGCTCGGGGCCGGCAAGTTGCGCCGGGGCGATCCCTTTCGTCTGCGCGAAACGCTTGACCTGCTGCTGGAAAAACCGGCCGACGGGGCAGAAACCGTTCGGCTGTTCTTCAGCGGCCGCCCCGAACGCCCGCTGACGATCGAGCTGTCAGGCGTGCCGCCGCCAACCTCTCGCATCAGGGAACTTGTGGCCCGGATGCGCGGCAAGATCGAAGATACGCCCTCGGGCTCCATTCGCCTGACGCTTCCCTTCGGAACAACCGACAGCAGCAGTCTCGTTCGCGGGCCTGCCTCTTCCACGACCGCCCCGGCACCCTTTGCCGGCCTGCGATTCCTGATCGCGGATGACAGCCCAACGAACCTGATGGTCATGCGCGAGATGCTGGCAAACACCGGCGCGACCATCACCTCTGTCAGCAATGGCGCCCAGGCGCTGGAGGCCTGGCGCAATTCCCCGCTGGACATGCTGCTGCTGGATATCGCGATGCCCGTCATGGATGGGCTGACCGCACTGCGCACCATCCGCGCCGAAGAAAACGACCGGGGCCTTGCGCCTATCCCTGCAGTTGCCGTGACGGCGAATGCCCTCAGCCATCAACTGGACGAATATGTCGCAGGCGGCTTTGACAGCCATCTTGCCAAGCCCTTTCGCCGCCAGCAGTTGATCGACACCATCTCGGCGCTGCGCGAGCGGGCCTAGCGGCCGCTCCGGCGCGAAAGTTCGCGCACCATTCATCTATTGCCGGTATCCTGACCCACGATCGCACTCTTGGGTTGCGAGGTCGCGTGCAATCTGGTCCACATTCCAACAGCAAAGACACGACAGCCGAAAGCCACCCCCCGCATGATGCAGTGTTTCCGCCCGCATATCATCGACGACAGGGTGGTGTTCACATTCCTCGTCATGCTGGGCGTCGTTGGCGTTGCAATCTGGCTGCGCAGGCAGAAGGGCTTTTTCGGCAAGCAGAATTTCCTGATCGCGCTTGGCGCCATGGCGCTGTGGCTGATCGGCGGCGCCATGGAAATGTCGCAGGTCTCGCTGGAATGCACGGTGTTCTGGGCAAGCGCCAGCTGGCCGATGATCGTGCTGTTGCCGACGGCCTGGTCGTTCTTCCTGATGGAATACTGCTTTCCCCATATCGCGGAACGCGTCCGCCCGCTGGAACGGGCGCTGCTGATCGCCGGGCCGGTCACGGCACTGCTTGTGGCGGCGACCAATCCGCTACACCAGATGTTCTATGGCCCCGACACCCGGCTGGAGCAGGCGGAAGACATACTTTCCGGTCAGTTCGATCACGGCCCGCTGTTCTATCTGCTGGCCGGCTATCTTTACATCTTCCTGGGATATGCCATCGCCCAGACCCTGCTGGGTGCCTTGCGCGCCCAGCGGCCGTTTCGCACCTTTTTCAGCGCGCTCTTTGTCATCACGCTGGTTCCGGCCATCGCGAACCTGTCCTATCTGCTGTTCGGCGTGACGGTCTTTGGCTTTGACCCGACCCCCTTCGCCTTTTCCGCCGTGCTGACGGTGCTGGCGCTGCTGATCGTCAACAACCGGCTGATGGACACCGACGCCATCGCGCGCAACGTGCTGTTCTACATCGTGCCGGACCCGGTGATCGTGATCGACCCCGCCGGCAACCTGCTCAGCGCCAACCCCGAAGGGCGCCGGCTGATCGGCACCGATCACCCGCAAGCCGGGCTGCCGCAACAGGCGGCCGACTGGCTGGAGCCGCTGGTGCGCGCCATCCTGACCGGCAAGCCCGACGCGCTTTGTGTCCAGACCGTCGGCGGGCGCGATTATTCCGTTTCGGTCGCGCCGATGACCCGGCCGCTGAATGAAAAGGCGGCACCCGTGGGCTGGGTGGTGCGGATGCACGACGTCACGCAGCGTCAGCAGCTGCAACGCGCGCTCAGTGCCGAACGCGATCTGCAGGCCGCGCTGACCGAAACAAGCCTGGCAGGCCTGCTGGCGCTGGACGAAACCGGCACCTTCCTGTTCGTCAACGCCGAGGCCGAGCGGATTCTGGGCATCCGCCTGACACCCGGCACCCCTATCCGCCATGACGATCCCGAATGGGATATCCGGCTTCCCGATGGCAACAGCATCCCCGGCCTTGACGACATGTTGCGCCGCGCCCTGATTGACGGCACGCCGATCCGCGATGAACGCCTGTCGCTGATCCGCCGATCGGATGGCGAGCGGCGCATCGTCTCGCTGAACGCAACGCATCTGGCCCCCGAACGCCACAGCCGGGTGCGCATCGTCTTTTCCATTGCCGATGTGACCGAGCAATATCGCCACGAACAGCACCTGACCGAGGCCGTTCAGCGGGCCGAGGCTGCAAGCCGCGCGAAATCGCAGTTCCTTGCCAATATGAGCCACGAGATTCGGACCCCGCTGAACGGGGTTCTGGGCATGGCCGAGGTGCTGTCCGATGCCGTCACCACACCGGAACAGCGGGCCATGGTGGCCACCATCCGCGATTCGGGCGAATTGCTGCTGGCGCTGTTGAACGACATTCTGGACATGGCCAAGATCGAGGCGGGCAAGATGGTGCTGGAAAGCGCGCCCTTTGCCCCGATCGACCTGGCCGAGCGGATCGACACCCTGTTCTGGCGTCAGGCCGATGCCAAGGGCCTGTCCTTTTCGGTCATGGTGCCGGGCGGGGCGCTGCAATCGCGGATCGGCGATCCGCATCGCCTGCAACAGGTCATGCAGAATCTGGTCAGCAATGCCGTCAAGTTCACTGTCTCGGGCGAAGTGCTTGTCACCCTGTCGGACGCCAGGGACGGCGCGCTTCACTTCGAGGTGCGCGATACCGGCATCGGCATGACCGCCGAACAGACCGCGCGGATCTTTGACGAATTCGAACAGGCCGATGGCAGCACCACCCGGCGCTTTGGTGGCAGCGGGCTGGGCATGGCCATCGTGCGCCATATCGTCGAGGCGATGGGCGGCACCATCGCTGTCGAAAGCCAGCCGGACAAGGGAACCACGGTGCGCGTCCGCTTGCCGCTGCCGATCGCCTAGGGCTGCCCCTTGCAACCCGCCGCGCCGCGCCCCATCCTGCGCGCAACATACGAGTGGGGCATGGGTATGGTGACGCAAAGCGGCTGCGAACTTGTGGTGATCGGCCTGGGCGCCATGGGCAGCGCGGCGCTGTATCAGGCCGCCCGGCGCGGCGCGCGGGTGATCGGCATCGACCGCCACGCCCCGCCGCATACCCTGGGCTCGACCCATGGCGAGACGCGGATCACCCGGCAGGGCATAGGCGAGGGTGCGGACTATGTGCCGCTGGTGCTGCGCGCGCATCAGATCTGGGACGAGCTGGAAGCGGCCACCGGCACCCGCATCCTGACCCGCTGCGGCGCGCTGTTGATCGCGCGTCCGGGCGATACGGCCGACCGTGGCCTGCGCACCGATTTCCTTGGCCGCACGCTTCAGTCGGCCAGGACCTTTGGTATCGCGCATGACGTGCTGGGCACCGACGATCTGCGCCACCGTTTCCCGCAATTCGCCATCGCAGACGACGAGGTCGGCTATTTCGAACCCGGCGGCGGCTGGGTCAGCCCCGAAGCCGCGATCACCGCCCAACTGACCGAGGCCGCGCGGATGGGCGCCGAGCTGCGCACCCAAACCATCGTCACCGGCATAAGCCAGCATGGCGCCGGTGTGGTGGTGACACTGGCCGATGGCGCGACGATCCAGGCGGATCGGGCCATCCTGTCGGCCGGGGCCTGGGTCGCGGATTTCCTGCCATCCGCGATGCGCCCGCTGTTCCAGCCTCATCGCCAGATGCTGCACTGGTTCGCCCTTGAGGCCCCGGACCTCGCGCCGACCTGGGTGAACGGCCCGGTCTACATGTGGCCGCACGGCGATGGTCAGGACGATTTCTTCTACGGCTTCCCCAGTCTTGACGGTGGGCTGACGCTGAAGGTCGCGAACGAGCAATACGATGCGCTGGTCGATCCGAACGATTTCAACCGGCAGGTCGGCGCCGATGAATCGCGCCGCTTCTTTGACCACAGCCTTGCCGGGCGCTTGCGCGGGCTGACCCCGCAGGTCGTCAAGGCATCGACCTGCCTTTACACGGTGACGCCCGATTCCGCCTTTGTCATCGACGATCACCCGGATATGGACCGCGTTCAGCTTGTCTCGCCCTGTTCGGGCCACGGGTTCAAGCATTCTGCCGCAATCGGCGAATGTGCGGCGCTTCGCGCGCTGGACGGCACCAGCCCGATCGACCTCTCGGCCTTTGCCCTGTCGCGGCAGACCGGCGGCTAGGGCGCCTCGGCCGGCGGGCGGATCAGCGGGGCCGCGGCGATCACCATGGGCATCAGCCCCGCGCCGCCCCGCGCCAGGTGATCAAGCAACCGGCCCCGCATCCGCGGATCCCAGAAATCGTTGATATGACCGGCAAGGCCCGCCACCCCCTCGGCCTCGGGTTTCGAGGCCATGAAGGTGGCGATCTGGTTCGCCATGCGGATCAGTTTTGCATCGCCCTGATCCATGGCTATTCTGCCGCCGGAAGGATGCGCCGGGCCTGCGCGGCCTGGGCGGCATAGTCCTTTTGCCAGTCCGTCGGGCCGTTCGAGGGGCTGACCTGCACCGCCGTCACCTTGTATTCCGGGCAGTTGGTCGCCCAGTCCGAATAATCGGTGGTGATGACATTGGCCTGCGTCTCGGGGTGGTGGAAGGTGGTATAGACCACACCGGGGGCCACGCGGTCGGTCAGGTTCGCCCGCAGGGTGGTTTCGCCCGATCGGCTGGCCAGCCGCACCCAATCGCCGTCACGGATCCCGCGCACCTCGGCATCATGTGGGTGGATTTCCAGCACGTCCTCGGGGTGCCAGGCTACGTTGTCGGTGCGCCGGGTCTGGGCGCCGACGTTGTATTGCGAGAGGATGCGCCCGGTGGTCAGCAGCAGCGGATAGCGCGGCCCGGTCTTTTCATCCGTCGCGACATAGTCGGTGCGGATGAACCGGCCCTTGCCGCGCACGAAGCCATCGACATGCATCAAGGGCGTGCCCTCGGGCGCCGCCGCATTGCAGGGCCATTGCACCGATCCCAGCCGGTCCAGCAGATCATAGGTCACCCCGGCAAAGCTGGGCGTGGTCGCCGCGATCTCGGCCATGATCTGTGAAGGGTGCGTATACCCCCAACCCGCGCCCATGGCATTGGCCAGCATCTGGGTGACTTCCCAATCGGCAAACCCTGCCTTGGGCGCCATCACCCGGCGCACCCGGTTGATGCGGCGTTCGGCATTGGTGAAGGTGCCGTCCTTTTCCAGAAAGCTGGATCCGGGCAGGAAGACATGGGCATAATTCGCCGTCTCGTTCAGGAACAGATCGTGGACGATCACGCAGTCCATCGCCGCCAGACCCGCCGCGACATGGTGGGTGTCGGGGTCGGATTGCAGGATATCCTCGCCCTGACAGTAAAGGCCGCGGAACGTGCCCTCGACCGCCGCGTCCAGCATGTTGGGGATGCGCAGGCCCGGTTCATGGTCGATGGGAACGCCCCAGGCGGCCTCGAAGATCGCCCGCACCTCGGGGTGTTTGACATGGCGATAGCCGGGCAATTCGTGCGGGAACGATCCCATGTCGCAACTGCCCTGCACGTTGTTCTGCCCGCGCAAGGGGTTCACCCCCACGCCGGGGCGGCCGATATTGCCGGTCAGCATTGCAAGGTTCGCAATGGCAATCACGGTGGTGGACCCTTGCGAATGCTCGGTCACGCCCAGCCCGTAATAGATCGCCGCATTCCCCCCCGTGGCATAGAGCCGGGCCGCCGCGCGGATTTCGGCTGCGGGAACGCCGGTGACGGATTCCACCGCCTCGGGGGAATGGCGCGGGTCCGCGATGAATTCGGCATAGTCCAGAAACTCGTTCCAGTCGCAGCGGTTGCGGATGAACCCCTCATCATGCAGCCCTTCGGTGACGATCACATGCGCCAGCGCCGAGACCACGGCCACATTGGTGCCGGGTGTCAGTGCCAGATGATGGACGGCGCGGTAATGCGCGCCTTCGACCGTTTCGGTCCGGCGCGGGTCGATGACGATCAGCTTGGCCCCCTGCCGCAGTCGCCGTTTCAGGCGGCTGGCAAAGACCGGATGCGCGGCCGCCGGATTGGCCCCGATCACCAGCGCCACATCGCAATGATCCACGCTGTCGAAATCCTGCGTGCCCGCGCTGGTGCCATAGGTCTGGCCCAGCCCGTAGCCGGTCGGCGAATGGCACACCCGCGCGCAGGTATCGGTGTTGTTGTTGCGAAACACCGCGCGGGCCAGCTTTTGCACCAGATAGGTTTCCTCGTTGGTGCAGCGGCTGGAGGTGATGACCCCGATCGACCGCCGGCCATGGCGTTCCTGAATGGACCGCAGGCGCGTCGCGGCGAAATCCAGCGCCTCGGCCCAGCTGACCTCTTGCCACGGGTCGGTGATCGCCTCGCGGATCATCGGCTTCAGGATGCGGTCCTTGTGGGTGGCATAGCCCCAGGCAAAGCGGCCCTTGACGCAGGAATGGCCGCGGTTGGCCTTGCCCTGTTTCCAGGGCACCATGCGCACCAGCTCCTCGCCGCGCATCTCGGCCTTGAACTGGCAACCGACACCGCAATAGGCGCAGGTGGTCAGGACCGACCGCTCGGGCGCGCCGATCTGGATCACGGTGTTTTCGGTCAGGGTGGCGGTCGGGCAGGCCTGCACGCAGGCGCCGCAAGAGACACAATCCGACGACAGGAAATCCGCCGCCCCGGTGGAGACCCGGCTGTCCCAGCCGCGTCCGTCGATGGTCAGCGCAAAGGTGCCCTGCACCTCTTCGCAGGCGCGGACACAGCGGTTGCAGACGATGCATTTCGCCGGATCATAGGTGAAATAGGGGTTCGACTGATCCTTGGGCAGCCAGTCCGGGTTCGGCTCGCCCGAGGTGTTTCGCGCGCGAAAATGTGTTGCCATTTCATTAACTTGCGGCGAGTCATACCGCACCTCGCGCAGGCCGACCGCCCCGGCCATGTCCTGCAGTTCGCAATCGCCATTGGCCGCGCAGGTCAGGCAATCCAGCGGGTGGTCCGAGATATAGAGCTCCATCACCCCGCGGCGCAGCTGTTTCAGCTTGGCTGTCTGGGTGTGAACCTTCAGCCCCGCCGCCACCGGGGTTGTGCAACTGGCCGGCGTGCCCGCGCGGCCCTCGATCTCGACAAGGCACAGACGGCACGATCCGAAGGCCTCAAGGCTGTCGGTCGCGCACAGTTTCGGCACGCTGATGCCGATTTCCGCCGCCGCACGCAGGATGCTGGTGCCTTCGGGCACCGTCACCGCAAAGCCGTCGATTTCCAGCGTGACCATGGTGGTCGACCGGCTGGCCGGCGTGCCCATGTCGCGATCGGATGGCAGGATGAAATCCTTCATTCGGCAGCCTCCCGGTGGGGGATGAAATCGCCCGGAAAATGGGTCAGCGCGGACATCACCGGATAGGGGGTAAAGCCCCCCAGCGCGCACAAGGATCCGGCCTTCATCGTCTCGCACAGATCGGTCAGCAGCGGGATTGCGGCGGCGTCGCCTTGCGCGATCCGGTCCAGCGTTTCGACACCGCGCACCGCGCCTATCCGGCAAGGGGTGCATTTGCCACAGCTTTCGATGGCACAGAATTCCATCGCAAAGCGGGCCATCTGCAACATGTCGGTGCGCTCATCGACCACTGTCAGGCCGGCGTGACCGATCAGCCCGCCGGCCGCGGCGAAATGTTCATAGGTAAAGGGCGTGCCGAACAGCGCAGGCGGGAACCAGGCCCCCAGCGGCCCGCCCACCTGCACCGCCTTGACCGGCCGGCCCGAGGCCGTGCCGCCGCCGATATCGTTGACGATCTCGCCCAGTGTCAGACCAAAGGCTGCCTCGAACAACCCGCCAAAGCGCACATTCCCCGCCAGTTGCAGCGCCATGGTCCCGCACGAACGGCCCATGCCGAAATCGCGATAGAACGCGGCCCCCCGATCCAGGATCACCGGCACCGAGGCCAGCGAGATCACATTGTTCACCACCGTCGGCCGCCCCAGAAATCCCTGCAGCGCCGGCAATGGCGGCTTGGCGCGCACCACGCCGCGCTTGCCTTCAAGGCTGTTGAGCAGGCTGGTTTCCTCGCCGCAGACATAGGCCCCGGCGCCAACCCGGACCTCGATGTCGAAGGCATGGGCCGATCCAAGCACCGATGGCCCCAGCACCCCCGCCGCGCGGGCAATGGCGATGGCGCGGCGCATCTGGTCCACCGCCCCCGGATATTCCGACCGAATATAGACATAGCCCCGGTCGGCCCCGACGGCGATGCCGGCAATCGCCATGCCCTCGATCAGCGTGAAGGGGTCGCCCTCCATCAGCATCCGGTCGGCAAAGGTGGCGCTGTCGCCCTCGTCGGCATTGCAGACGATGTATTTCTGCGGCCCCGGCGCATCGTGAACGGTCTGCCACTTGAGGCCGGTGGGAAAGCCCGCCCCGCCCCGGCCCCGCAGGCCCGAGTCGGTGATCTGCCGCACCACCTGCGCGGGGGGCATTTCCAGCGCGCGGCGCAGGCCCCGCAGGCCGCCGTGCTGTTCGTAATCTGCGATCGACAGCGGGTCGATCACCCCCACGCGGGCAAAGGTCAACCGGGTCTGACGGGCCATCCACGGCAGATCGTCCGTCCGCCCCAGCGCCTTGGGGTGCGCGCCGGGCGCATCGAACAGCGCAGGAACATCGGCAGGTTCCATCGGCCCAAAGGCAAGCCGGCCCTGATCGGTTTCCAGCTCTACCAGCGGCTCGAGCCAGATCATCCCCCGGCTGCCATTGCGCACGATGGCCACGTCCAGCCCGCGCGCCTTTGCTTCGGTGCGGATCGCGTCGGCCACCTCATCGGCGCCCAGTGCGCGGGCGGCAGTATCCATGGGAACATAGATCCGCATCAGTCCAGCCCCGCGACAATCCGGTCCAGCCGGGCGGCATCCAGCCGGGCGACTGGCCGGCCATCCACCATGGCCGCAGGACCGCAAGCGCACAGGCCCAGACAGAACACCGGCTCCAGCGTCACGCGGCCATCGGGGGTGGTGCCGTGCCAGTCCAGCCCCAGACGATCGCGCGCATGATCGGCCAGCGCGGCGCCGCCCACGGCCTGACAGGCCTCGGCCCGGCAGATCCGCAGCACATGGCGCCCGGCCGGCGCCTGCCGGAAGTCATGGTAGAAGCTGACGACGCCATGCAGCTCGGCCGCCGGGATCGGCAAGGCCTGCGCGATCTGCGGCAGCACATCGGGGGGGATATGGCCAAAGGCCGCCTGCACATCGTGCAGGATCGGCAGCAACGGCCCTTCGGCGCCGTGATGGCGCGCGACGATTTCGGCGACCGCGGCCCCGCGCGCGGATGCCGGCTCGGCGTCATGGGTCATCTGAACTCTCTCCCTGACGCCAGCATAGGCGCGCACCCCGCCGCGCGGCAAATCAAAGATCGCGCCAGCCGGCCGCAAAGGCGATGCACCGTGATATGATGACGCGGCCGGGGCAAAATCCTCACCCCCGCGTCACATGCCGGGTATAGTGAGAAAGCCCCAGACACGACACCACAAGGAGAATGGCCATGGATCTGCGTTTCGACGGCAAGACGATCATCGTGACGGGGGCCGGCTCTGGCATCGGCGCCGCGACCGCCGAGGAACTGGCCAGCAGCGGCGCAACCGTGATCGTGGCCGACCTGAACCTTGCCCATGCCGAAAAGATCGCCGCAGACATCGCGGCCAAGGGGGGGAAGGCCCATGCCGTGACGGTGGATGTCGCCAAGGCCGAAAGCGTCAAGACCATGGTCGAGACTGCCGTTGCCAGGACCGGCGCGCTGCATGGCATCGTCAACAATGCGGGCATCGGCGGGCCGCAGGCGCCAACGGGCGATTACGACCTGTCGGGCTGGCAAAAGGTGATCGACATCAACCTGTCGGGCGTCTTTTACGGCATGCGCTTTGCCATCCCCGAGATCGCCAGGGCAGGCGGCGGCGCGGTGGTCAACGTGGCCTCGATCCTGGGGTCGGTCGGGTTTGCGAATTCGGTCGCCTATGTCAGCGCCAAGCACGGCGTGGTGGGCGCGACCAAGAATGCCGCGCTGGAACATGCGGCCGCAGGCGTTCGGGTCAATTCGGTTGGTCCGGGCTTCATCCACACGCCCATGGTCGAAGAGGCGCTTGATGCCGACACGCTGAAGTTTCTGGAAGGCAAGCACGCCCTCAATCGCCTTGGCCGGGCCAATGAGGTGGCGGCGCTGATCGTGTTCCTGCTTTCGGACCGGGCAAGCTTCATCACCGGATCCTATCATCTGGTCGATGGCGGTTATACCGCCCAGTGACCCGACCAGTGACCCGGGGGCCCGCAGGTCATCCCTGCGGGCCCCCCGTGGTTACACCAGCCCGGTCACCACCGCACCGACAAAGGCAACATTGGCCAGCACCATCAGACCCACGGCCAGCGAGCCCAGATCCTTGGCCTCTTTCGCCATGCGCGACCAGCCAGGCGAAAGGTGATCGACCAGAACCTCGATGGCGGTGTTCAGCGCCTCGGTTGCCAGCAGCGCGCAGAACAGCGCGGCAAAGCCCAGCCAATGGCCAACCCCGGCGCCGGCCCAGATCAGCAGCCCCACCCCCACCGCACCGCCCAGCAGTTCATGCCGCGCGGCGGTTTCGCCCATCAGCCGCCGAAAGCCCGCCAGCGAATAGCCCGTGGCATCGATCAGGTGCATCAGGCCGCCCCGCGGGGGGACGACCTTGGGCTGAGCGTCGTTATCTTGTGCCTGCGGCATCAGGCCCCCTCCTTGGTCCGGCACCCTGCCGTCAGATCAAGGCCAGAATCGCGCACCGAGGTGGTGATGTCCAGCAGGCCCAGCACCGTGTGGAACAGGTTGTCATGGCTGACCGGGCGGTCACCCAGCTTGCTCAGGCAGGCCTGGTCCAGCTTCATCGTGCTGCGGAACGTGTCGCCCAGCCACATGACAAAGGGAACCTTGGTCTGCACTTCGGGCGCCATGAAGCGGGGGGCGGCGTGCAGGTAAAGCCCGTCCTCGCCCAAAGATTCGCCGTGGTCCGACATGTAGACCATGGCAGGCAGCACCCGATCCGACGCCGCCATCATGTCGATGGTCCGCGACAGCACATAATCGGTTTCAAGGATCGTGTTGTCATAGGTGTTCACGATCTGCTCTACCGTGCAGTCCGAAAACTGCGCCGTGCTGCATTCGGGCTGGAACACCGCCCGCGCCGGCGGATAGCGCAGGTAATAGGCCGGGCCATGGCTGCCGATCATGTGCAGCACCAGCACGGTGTTGCGCTCCATCGTGGCGATGGTCTTTTCGATCAGCGGCAGGAACGCTTCGTCCGTGCACTCGCCCGTGCAGGCCTCGGGCGAAAGGGTGGCGTCGACATGGCTCCAGCCAAGGCGCGCGGCGATGCGCTGATCGCCCGTGTTGTTGTCATACCACGCAACACCCAGCCCGGCATGGCCCAGCACGTCCAGCAGGTTTTCTTCGCTCAGAAAGCCCATGCGGCTGTATTCGGCCTGCGTGAGGCGCGAGAACATGCAAGGCAGCGAAACCGCGGTCGAGGTGCCGCAGGCCGTCACATCGCTGAAGTTGATGACACCCCGCTTGCGCAGTTCCGGCGTGGTGTCGCGCGCATAACCATTGAGGCCGAAGTTCTGGGCCCGCGCGGTCTCGCCTGCAAAGACGACCAGCAGCACCGGCTTGTCCGCCGCCGCCAGCAGCGGGCCGGGCCGGGCATCGGTGCCCAGCGGGCGGGCAACGGGATCGGCGGTCTTCCACTGCTCGCGGGCAAAGCGCACGAATGCATTGACCGTGGCGCCCGGCTGATAGGCCGCCATCAGGTCATGCCGCTGGCGCAGGGCGGCGGAAAACGACTTGTAGTCGGCAAACAGCGCACCGGCCATCAGAGCAAAGGCGATGCCCACGCCTGCCGGCCAGCGCCACAGCTGATGCCACGGCCCCAGCCGCCGCACCCGCGGCCAGAAGATCAGGGCAGCCGGCACAATGCCCGTCAGCACGATCTGACCGACCGCGCCCCAGGTGATCAGATGCCGCCCTTCGGCCACCGTGGTCTGAAAGACGTTGCGGATCATCTCGCGGTCGATCAGCACGCCAAAGTTGCGCTCATAGTAATGCGCGCCGGCCGCGATCATCACCAGCAGGGCAGCCGCCGGCTTTTGCAGCCGCCAGGGGCCAAGCAGTTCCAGCAGCAGCACCGTCAGCGCCCACACGCCCGCCCCGAACAGCACGGGCTGCATCGTCGAGCCGGGGAAGACATGCACGACCCGTTCCCAGAACCCGCCGTTCAGGACAAGCATGATATAGCTGGCCACGATCAGGTTCAGGGTTGTCTGCCCGATCATGGGCCGTGGCAGCCGGAACCCGGCTGGCGGTGTCTTGGTGTCGTCGGTCATGTGATGCATCCGTTCGGCTGTCGTTGCTGCCCGAACCCGTGGCGATCCGTTGCCGGAATCGGTCCTTCCGGGCGCCGGTCCTGTTGCGCCCAGATCGCGCCGCCAGCTTGCACCAGCCTTACAGCGGGCGACAGGATCGCATTTTTCTGTCGCCCGGATGCGGCGGGGGCGGTATGCAGCACCATGCGCCTGCTTCTGGTCGAAGATGCCCCCGATCTTGCCCGATCTGTCCTGCAATTCCTGCGGGCCGAAGGGCATGCCGTGGATCATGCCCCGGATGTGGCGACCGCACTTGCGGCGCTGGACGTTGCGGACTTTGCCTGCGTGGTTCTTGATCTTGGCCTGCCGGATGGCTCGGGGCTTGCGGTGCTGCGCCACCTGCGCCGCAAGGGGGACCGCACGCCCGTCATCATCGCGACGGCCCTTGACCAGATCAGCGACCGCATTGCGGGGCTGGATGCCGGGGCCGACGATTATGTCAGCAAGCCCTATGATCTTCAGGAACTGTCCGCCCGCATCCGCGCCCATGCCCGCCGCGCACAGGGCGTGCCGGAAACGCGCCTGCATGTCGGCACGCTGGAAATCGACCGGGCCGCCGCGCGGGTCTGGCGCGCTGGGACCGAGATTCGGCTGACCTCGCGCGAATGGGCGCTGCTGGATGCGCTTGTGGGCGCGCGGGGGCGGGTGCTGGCGAAATCGGCGCTGGAGGATGCGCTCTATGCCTTTGACACCCCGATCGAGGGCAATGCGGTCGAGGTCTATGTCTCGCGCCTGCGCCAGAAACTGGGCGCCGATGTGATCGAGACCCGCCGCGGGCTTGGGTATATCGTGCCATGAGCCCCGCGCCCGATCGCCCCTGGTCGCTGCGCCGCCGCCTGACGCGGCAGGTGGTCGGGCTGGTGGCGCTTGGCTGGGCGATCACCATCGCGCAGGCGGTCCACATGCTGGACCGCGAGATCAACGAGATGTTCGACGAGGAACTTTCGGCGCTGGCCGAGGCGACGGTGCTGTTCCTTGATGCCTCGGGCACCGGAACCATCGCGCGCGAGGTCGGGATCGAGACCAACGATGGCGAACGTGTGCTGCGCACCTATGCGCTTGGCGGCACGGAACCGCCCGCGTCCTGGGCGCCGCTGACCCGCGACGGATTTGCCGACAGCAACGGCTGGCGCATCTTGCGCCATACCAGCGAAGGCACGGTGATCGAGGTTGCGCACAAGCGATCCTGGCGGCGCGAGGAGATGTTCGAGGCCGCAACCGCCTTTCTGGTGCTGATCCTGCCGCTGCTGATCGGGCTGGTCTGGGCGCTGCGCCGTGGTCTGGCCCGCGGGCTGGCCCCGGTCGAGCGGTTGGCAAAGACGGTGTCCGGGCGCCGACCCGACGATCTGTCGGCCATGCCTGCCGAGGGCTTGCCCACCGAACTGCACCCCTTGGTGGATGGCATGAACGAGCATATCGCCCGCATCGAGGCCCTGCGCCATGCCGAGCGGCGCTTCATCGGCCATGCCGCGCATGAATTGCGCACCCCCATCGCCGCTGTGCGCGCCCGGCTGAACCTGTCGTCCGACCCCGAGGCGCAGGCCGCGCTGCCCATTCTGGATGCCCTGACCCGCCGGACAGAACGCCTGCTGCAACTGTCCCGCGCCGAGGCAGGGCTGGGCCTGGGCCGTGGCCCTGCCGATCTGATCCAGGTGCTGCGCCTGCTGATCGACGAGCTGCGGCCCCGTGCAAAGGGCCGCATCCGCATGGATGACAGCGATCTGGACTGCCTGATGGTGGCCAGCGATCCCGATGCGCTGGCGATCTTGCTGCGCAACCTGCTGGAAAACGCCATCGAACATGGAACCGGCGACATCACGATCCGCGTCAGCCCGGCCGCCGACGTGACATTCGAAAACACGACCACCCGCACCGCATTGCTCGATGACCCCTATCAGAAGGAACCGGGATCGGCCGGGTCGGGCCTTGGGCTGTCCATCGTGACGACGCTGGCCTCGGCCCTTGGGGCAACGGTGGACAAGCAGATCCGCAATGGCCTTGCGACCGTGACCGTCCGGTTGCCCCCGGCGGCCTAGCGGCGGATCGTATCCACCGGAAAGGCGGTGGTGAACTTCACCCGCTCGATCGCCAGATGCGAGGTGATCTCGCGGATCGGCACTTCACCGGCCAGACGCTGGCACAGCTGGTCAAAGGCCGCCATGTCGGCCACGGCGATGCGCAGCAGATAGTCATTTTCCCCCGCGACGCGCCAGACCTCCATGATTTCGGGGATGGCCGCGACGACGGCGCCAAGCCGCTCGCGCCATTCGGCGCTGTGATCGGGGGCGCGCAGGATGACGACCGCGCAAACCCCCAGCCCCAGCGCCTGCGGGCTGGCCAGGGCCACGCGCCGTTCGATCACCCCGTCGCTTTCCAGCCTGCGGATACGCTTCCAGCACGGGGTGGACGACAGCCCGACCTGATCGGCGATCTGCGCCACCGATTGCGTCGCATCGCGCATCAGTTGCGCCACGATCTTGCGGTCGATCAGGTCCAGCGCGGTCATGCAAACCTCCTTGGTTGGGGGCAGCATGACTCATTATCAACAAATGTCCAGTGATTATGTCGTTATTCTTTGGGCTGGGCAGGCAGGCGCAGGGCAGGTCGGAGAATTATATTCTATAATCACGACAAAGAATGGCGAGATTATTCCATTGCTAATCACTACTGACTTGGTCGATATTTAACCCATCAGATGTGTCATCAGCCGGAAAGGAGACGCCCATGACGCAGATCGTCCCGCTTGCTCCCGCTGCCCGCAACCGGGCTTCGCTGAGCATGACCATGCCCATGACCTGCACGATGCCCCGCCACGGCGGCCCCGCCGGCCGCCTGTCCCGGAGGATCGCGCGATGACCAGTCACCCCAGGAATGAGCCCCTGATGCTTACCACCATCCGCATGTCACGCCATATCAGCGCGCAGGGCCCCAAGATCCACGATCACGCCGATGGCCGCGTGACCATCCGCGATGGCGCCCGCACCCTGACCGGCTGGCCGGTTGCCCGCGTGATCCGCAGCGCGATCGCCATTCTGGCGCTGTCGGTGGCCGCCCTTGGCGGCGCGCCGCAGGCACGGGCCGAGGCGCTGCTGAACGTCAGCTACGACCCCACCCGAGAGCTTTACCGCGACGTCAACGCCGCCTTTGCCAAGCACTGGCAAGACCAGGGCCATCCGGCCCCGCGCATTGAAACCTCGCATGGCGGATCGGGATCGCAGGCCCGTTCGGTGATCGAGGGGCTGAAGGCCCAGGTGGTCACGCTGGCGCTGGCCTCGGACATCGACCGGATCGCACAGGCGGGCAAGCTGCCCGCCGACTGGCAGGCCAGCCGGCCGCACAATTCCTCGCCCTATACCTCGACCATCGTGTTCCTGGTCCGCAAGGGCAACCCCAAGGCGATCAAGGACTGGGGCGATCTGGTGGCCGAGGGCGTCGAGGTGATCACCCCCAACCCGAAAACCTCGGGCGGGGCGCGCTGGAACTATCTGGCGGCCTGGGCCTGGGCGGAAAGGAACGGCAAGGATCCGAAAGCCTTCGTCGGCGATCTGTTCCGCCATGTGCCGGTGCTGGACAGCGGCGCCCGCGGCGCGACCACCACCTTTGCCCAGCGCGGCATCGGCGATGTGCTGCTGGCCTGGGAAAACGAGGCCTATCTGGCGCTGAAGGAACTGGGCGCGGATCAGTTCGACATCGTCGTCCCCTCGGTCTCGATCCTGGCCGAGCCACCCGTCGCGCTGGTCGAGGCGAATATCGAGACGCCGGAACAGCGCGCGCTGGCGAATGCCTATCTGGACTTCCTGTATACGCCCCAAGGGCAGGCGCTGGCCTTCAAGCACTACTACCGCGCCTGGGATACCTCGGCCGCCGCCCCCGAAGATGTTGCCCGCTTCCCCGCGCTGGATCTGGTCGACATCGGCCACTTTGGCGGCTGGGCGAAGGCACAGCCGGAACATTTCGGCGACGGCGGCATCTTCGATCAGATCTACACCGGGAAGTAGGATCATGGCCCTGATCCAGCGCTCCCCCATGCCCGGCCTCGGGCTCAGCATGGGGATCACCCTGACGATGCTGTCCATCGTCGTGCTTGCCCCCATCGGTGCCCTGCTTGTTCAGGGTGCCGGCTTCGGCCTTGCCGGACTTTGGGACACGATCAACCGGCCCCGCGTCTGGGCGGCGCTGTCGCTGTCGTTCCGCCTGTCGCTGCTGGCGGCGGCGTTCAACCTGTTCTTCGGCATCCTCTTGGCCTGGGTTCTGGTGCGCTACCGCTTTCCGGGCCGCCGGTTGATCGACGCGGCGGTCGACCTGCCCTTTGCGCTGCCAACGGCAGTGGCGGGCATCGCGCTGACCGCGCTTTATGCCCCGAACGGCGCCTTTGGCAGCCTGGCCCGCGAGATCGGCTGGAAGATCGCCTATGGCCAATGGGGCATCTTCATCGCGCTGGTCTTCGTCGGCCTGCCCTTCGTTGCCCGCACCGTACAACCCGTGATCGAGGAAATCGACCGCGAGGTCGAGGAAGCCTCGGCCACGCTAGGCGCCTCGCGCGCCTATACGCTGCGCCGGGTGATCTGGCCGATGCTGATGCCCGCCGCGCTGACCGGCTTTGCGCTGTCGCTGGCGCGGGCGGTCGGGGAATACGGCTCGGTCATCTTCATTGCCGGGAACATCCCGCTGAAGACCGAAATCGCCCCCCTGCTAATCGTCATCCAGCTGGAAGAGTTCAACTACAACGGCGCCACCGCCATCGGCCTTGCCATGCTGACAATCAGCTTTGCGCTGCTGCTGGCCATCAACCTTATCCAGATCTGGAGCCGCCGGAGGATCGGTCATGTCTGATACCACCCTGCCCCGCCCCCTGTCGGCCGTGACCGAGCCGCGCGCGATCCGCCTTGCGCTGATCGGCCTTGCGGTGGGGGGCCTGATCCTTCTGGTCTTCGCCCCGCTGGCCGTGGTCTTTGCCGAAGCCCTGGCACAAGGATGGCTCGCCGCCCTTGCCAGCCTTGGCAACCCCGATGCGCTGGCGGCCATACGGCTGACGCTGACCGTCACCGCCATTGCCATGCCGCTGAACGCCGCCTTCGGTCTTGCCGCCGCCTGGTTCATCACCCGCTTCGACTTTCGCGGCAAGGCATTGCTGATCACGCTGATCGACCTGCCCTTCTCGGTCTCGCCCGTGGTCGCGGGGCTGTGCATCGTGCTGCTGTTCGGCGCCAATTCCGCGCTTGGCGGCTGGCTGGTGGCAAACGGCCACCCGATCGTCTTCGCCCTGCCCGGCATCGTGCTGGCGACCCTGTTCGTCACCTTCCCCTTTGTCGCGCGCGAGCTGATCCCCGTGATGATCGAACAGGGCCGGTCCGAGGAAGAGGCCGCCCTTACCCTTGGCGCCTCGGGCTGGCGGGTGCTGTTCACCGTCACCTTGCCCAACATCCGCTGGGCGCTGCTGTATGGCGTGCTGCTGTGCACCGCACGGGCCATGGGCGAATTCGGCGCGGTTGCGGTCGTCTCGGGCAAGATCCGCGGCCAGACCGCGACCATGCCTATCACCATCGAGATGCTCTATAACGAATATCTCTCGGTCGCCGCCTTCTCGATGGCGGGGGTGCTGACGATGCTCGCCCTGCTGACCCTGCTGCTGAAGACCGCGCTCGAGCTGCGCCACGCCGACCAGCTTGCCGCCACGCGCCGCCACTGACCTGCTTTGCCTTTTTCCAAATACCCATTGCCCCGGCCAGCCAAGGAGACATCGCCATGCATGTCGAGATCGACGAAATCGCCAAGACCTTCGGGACCACCGCTGCACTGCATCCTGTCTCGCTCTCCATCCCCTCGGGGGCGCTGGTCGCCCTGCTGGGCCCCTCGGGATCGGGCAAGACGACGCTGCTGCGCATTCTGGGCGGGCTGGAATTTCCGGCCTCGGGGCGGGTGCTGTTCGACGGGCAGGATGCCACCAACCTTCGGGTGCAGGACCGGCAAGCAGGCTTTGTGTTTCAAAGCTACGCGCTGTTTCGCCATATGACGGTGTTTGACAACATCGCCTATGGGCTGCACGCCCGCCCGCGCGCCAGCCGCCCGCCCAAGGCCGAAATCGCCCGCCGGGTCGCGCGGCTTTTGCAGCTGATCCAGCTGCCCGACATTGGCACCCGCTACCCCTCGCAGCTGTCGGGCGGCCAGCGGCAGCGCGTCGCGCTGGCCCGCGCCCTGGCGATCGAGCCGCGGATGTTGCTGCTGGACGAACCCTTCGGCGCGCTGGATGCCCGCGTGCGCAAGGAACTGCGGCAGGGCCTGCGCGAAATCCACGATGCCACCGGCCTGACGACGATCTTCGTCACCCACGATCAGGACGAGGCGATGGAACTCGCCGATCTGGTGGTCGTCATGTCCATGGGCCGGATCGAACAGATCGGCCGGCCGCAGGATATCCGCGCCCGACCCGCCACGCCCTTCGTGCGTGAGTTCATCACGGCCTGAGCCGCCCGCTCAGGCAAACTTGGCCCGCAGATAGTCCAGATAGGGCTCGGGGTCCGAAGGGTCGGCCCCGATCCCGGCCAACAGCTCGGCCCGGCTGCGGCTGCGGCCATGGCGCCAGACCAGATCGCCCAGCGCCGCACGCAGGGGGGCGGTTTCGCCCTGCGCCAGCGCAGCATTCACCTCGGGGCGTGCCGTGCGCAGATGCGCCATCAGCTGCGCCGCCGTCATGTTGCCGATCGTATAGGTCGGGAACGACCCCATGTAGCCATGCGACCAGTGAACATCCTGCAAGCAGCCCTGCCCGTCATCGGGGACCGAAACGCCCAGATCCTCGGCCATGGCAGCATTCCAGGCCTCGGGCAGGTCGGCCACTTTCAGCGAACCGTCCAGCAGCGCCATTTCCATCCGCACCCGCAGCATGATGTGGAAATCATAGGTCAGCTCGTCGGCCTCGATGCGGATCAGGCCAGGGCTGACGCGGTTGACGGCGGCGGCGAATTCCTCGGCCGTCACATCGGCCAGCTGGTCGGGGAAATGCGCCTTCAGCCGGCCGAAATGCGCCTGCCAGAACGCGGCCGATCGGCCGACATGGTTTTCCAAGAGCCGCGACTGGCTTTCGTGCATTCCGAAACTGGTGCCCCCCACGGCATAAAGCCCCGGCAGGTCGGTTGCATGAACCGTGCGCGTCAGCGCCGGGTCCACCCCCTGTTCATAGAGCGCATGGCCCGTTTCATGGATCGTGCCGAAGATCGCCACCGGCAGATAGCCTTCGTTCCACCGCGAGGTGATGCGCACATCGTTGCGGGTAAAGCTGACCTCGAACGGGTGAACCGTGGTGTCCAGCCGCCCGCGCGCATAGTCATAGCCCAGAACCCCCGCGATCTCGGCGCAGAACGCCTGTTGCGCGGCCTTGGGGTAATGGCGGAACAGGAAGTTCGACCGCGGCGCGGGCCGCGCCATGGCTGCCGCCAGAATGGGCCGCAGCCCCGCGCGCAGCCGATCAAACAGCCGCGTCAACGAGGCGGCGGTTTCCCCCGGTTCAAACACCGCGACATGGGCATCATAGGGATGACCGTCATAGCCCAGCGCCTCGGCGGTGCGGCGGGCGATGGCGACGCTGCGCTCCAGATAGGGGCGAAACAGCGCGAAATCGGCGGTGCGCCGCGCCTCGGCCCAGGCGGCACCGGCAAGGGTCGCGTTCTCGGCCTGCTCTTGCAGCAGGGCATCGGGCAGGCGGGCATGATGCTCGCGGGCAGTCAGCACGGTTTCGGCGGCGCGCTGCTGCACGGGATCGTCGCTGCCCAGCAGCGCCTCGGCCGCGCGGGCCAGCGCCGGATCAAGGATCATCGACCGCGCCATCGCCTTGAGCGTGGCGATCTGCTGCCCGCGGGTGGCAGCACCCTGCTGCGGCATCATCACGCGGGAATCCCATTGCAGCGTGTTCACCGCGCAGAGCACATCGTTGATGCGCGCGGTGCGGGTGGCGAAATCGGTGGTCATGCGGCCTCGCTTGCGGCGCCAGTGCCGCCATCGTGCAGGTGACAGGCAACGCTGCGCCCCGCGCCATCGGTCAGGCGCGGCACCTCGACCTTGCAGCGCGGACCGGCGAACGGGCAGCGGGGGTGAAAGGCGCAGCCCTTGGGCGGGTTCAGGGGCGAGGGGATCTCGCCCTGGATCGGGTGGAAATTGCCCTTGCCCGCCCCCAGCCGGGGAACCGAGGCAAAGAGCGCCTTGGTATAGGGGTGCTGCGGGTCGTCATAAAGCTGCCGGGCCGGGGCCAGTTCCACCATGCGCCCCAGATACATGATGGCCACCCGGTCGCAGACATGGCGCACCACCGACAGGTCATGGCTGATGAACAGCGCGGTCAGCCCCAGATCGTGGCGCAGTTCCATGAACAGATTGAGGATCTGCGCCTGGATCGACACGTCCAGCGAGGCAACGGCCTCGTCCAGCACCAGAAGTTCGGGCTTCATCGCCAGCGCGCGGGCAATCGCGATGCGCTGGCGCTGGCCGCCGGAAAACTGGTGCGGCAGGCGTTCGGCATAGGCGCCTTCCAGCCCCACCTGTTCCAGCAGCGCGGCAACGGCGGCCCGCACCTCGTGCGCGGGGGTGATGCCATGGAACAGCGGGCCTTCGGCGATGGTCTCGCCCACCTTCATGCGCGGATTCAGGCTGGCAAAGGGATCCTGGTGGATCATCTGCACCCGCGTCGTCAGCTTGTGGACCGACCCGTCCGGGCCCGTTGCCACCGGCTTGCCATCCAGCATCACCGATCCTTCGGTCGGGGCATAGATGCCGGACACGATGCGGCCCAGCGTGGACTTGCCGCAGCCGGATTCGCCCACGATGCCCAGCACCTCGCCGCGCGGCACGCTCAGCGTGACATCCGAAACCGCATGGACCGTGCGGGTGGAATCGCGGCCCATCAGCCGTTCCACCCCGCGCACCACCGCACCGGGGCGGCGGGTGAAGCGTTTCGAGACGTGATCGACAGTCAGCAGAGTCATGCGGTGCCCTCCAGCGGGTGATGGCACAGAACCACGCGGTCCTGAAGCGCCACACGGGGCGGCGGCGCCTCGCAGGCCGGGGTGGCGCGGAAGCAGCGCGGACGGAACGGGCAGCCCGTGGGCAGGTTGACCAGCTGCGGCGTCGCGCCGGGGATCTGCGGCAGTTTCTCGCCCGGCTCGTGCAGGCCGGGGACCGATCCGATCAGCCCCTTGGTATAGGGATGGCGCGGCGCGGCGATGACCCGATCGGTCGGCCCGGTCTCGACGATGCGGCCCGCATACATCACGCAAACCTCATCCGCGAGCGAGGAGACCACCGCCAGATCGTGCGAGACCCAGACAAAGGCGGTGCCGGTTTCATCCGCCAGCCGGCGCACCTCGGCCAGGATCTGGCCCTGAATGGACACGTCCAGCGCCGTCGTCGGCTCATCCGCGATGATGACCGACGGGCTGTGCAGCAACGCGGTGGCAATCGCCACCCGCTGGCGCATCCCGCCGGACAGCTGATGGGGGTAGACCTCCAGCCGCTCGCGCGCGGCGGGGATGCCGACGGTTTCCAGCGCGGCCTGCGCCCGGTCCAGCGCGGCGCGCTTGCTCATGGGGTCATGGACGCGCACCGCCATGGCCATCTGATCGCCCACCTTCAGCACCGGGTTCAGGGTCATCATCGGGTCCTGAAACACCATCGCCACATCGCGGCCGCGCATCTTGCGGCGATCCTCGGGCGACAGCTTGCGCATGTCGCGCCCGCCCACCAGAACCTCGCCGGCCGAGACCTCGCCAGGCGCGTCGATCAGGCCCATGATGGAAAAGCCGGTGACGGATTTGCCCGACCCACTTTCGCCCACCAGCCCCATGATGCGCCCCGGCGCCACGGAAAAGCTGACATCGTTGACGGCCGTCACCCAGCCCTTGCGGGTTTCAAAACGGGTGGTCAGCCCGCGAACATCCAGTGCCTGCGTCATCGACGGTTCCTCGGGTCCAGCACGGTGCGGACCTGATCGCCCACAAGGTTGATGGCAACCACGGTGATCATCAGCGCAACGCCCGGAAAGATCGACAGCCAGTAGCGGTCGGTATGGATATACTTGAACCCGTTGGAAATCAGCGAGCCCAGCGACGGTTCGGTCAGCGGCAGCCCGACGCCCAGAAAGGACAGCGTGGCCTCCAGCGCGATGGCGCTGGCAACCTGCACGGTCGCCACCACGATCAGCGGCGGCAGCACATTGGGCAAAAGGTGCCGGAACAGGATGCGGCGGGTGGGCAGCGGGGTGGAGCGCGCGGCCTCGATGTAATCCTTGCCGCGTTCGACCGTGGCAGCGCCATGGGTGGTGCGGGCGAAATAGGCGTATTGCGCCACGACCAGCGCCAGGATGATCTGCGGCACACCCTGCCCCAGCATGGCGACCAGCACCAGCGCCAGCAGGATCGCCGGCATCGACAGCTGAAGATCGACGATCCGCATCAGCAGCGCCTCGATCCGGCCACCGGAATAGGCGGCGACCAGGCCCACACAGATCCCCGCCATCAGCGCCAGCGCCCCGGCCGACACCCCAATGACAAAGCTGGTGCGCAGCCCGTAAAGGATGGCCGACAGCATGTCACGCCCGGCATTGTCGGTGCCAAGGACATGGGCATAGCCGCCCGAGCCTTCGGTTCCCGGACGCAGAAAGGCATCCATCCAGTCCAGCGCCGCCATGTCATAGGGATCTTGCGGCGTCACCAGCGGCGCCCCGAAGGACAGCGCCAGCAGCAGCAAGATGACAGCCAGCGAGATCACGGCGACAGGCGAGCGGCGGTAATCTTGCCAGAACTCGCGCAGCTTTTGCCCGCGCGACGGGCTGGCGGTTTCCATTGCAGTGGCCATCACGCACCTCCCTTCAGGCGGACACGCGGGTCCAGCCGGGCATAGATCAGATCGACCACCAGGTTGATCAGCACGAACAGCGTGACCACCATCACGAGGTAAGCCACCATCACCGGCCGATCCAGTTGCAGGATGGAATCGATGATCAGCTTGCCCACGCCAGGCCAGTTGAACACGCTTTCGGTGACCACGGCGAAGGCCAGCGTTGACCCCAGCTCAAGACCAAAGACGGTGACGATGGGGATCATGATGTTGCGCATGACATGGCTGGTCACGATCTGCCGGTCGGGCAGACCCTGCGCGCGGGCGAACTTGACGTAATCGGTGCGCATCGCCTCGACCATGCCGGCGCGGGCCAGACGGATCATCAGACCCATCTTGAACAGCGACAGGTTCAGCGCCGGCAAGATGACATGCGACCAGCCGTTCAGCGTGGCAAGCGACGTAGGAATGCCCAGGATCGTGCCCACCTCGCCCCGACCGCCCGATGGCAGCCAGCCCAGATGCACGGCAAAGGCCATGATCAGCAACATGCCGATCCAGAAGGTCGGCACCGAAAAGCCCAGCACCGACAGCGCCATGATGATCTTGGCGCTTTTGCTGTCAGGCTTGTATCCGGCCCAGATGCCGGCCGGAATGCCGATCAGGCCCGCGATACTGACCGAGACCAGCACCAGATCCAGCGTCGCCGGCAGGCGCGAGAAGATCAGCCCCACCACCGGCACGTTGTAGATCATCGAGGTTCCCAGATCGCCGCGCGCGACGTTCTGCAGGAACAGGAAATATTGCTGCCACAAGGGCAGATCCAGCCCGTAGCGGCGGATCAGCTCGTCCCGCATCTGCTCGGTGGCAGCGGGGTCGATCATCACGTCGATCGGGTTGCCGATGGCAAAGACACCGACAAAGACGATGATCGACATGGCGAAGATCACCACGACGGCTTGCGCGATGCGCTGTGCGAGATAGCCGAGCATCAGGCCCCTAGCTTGTTTGGCAGGCCCCGTAGGGCAAAGGAAACCGGGGGCAGCTCGCCGCCCCCGGCAGGTCGGATCACTTCGCCGGCTGGATGGCGTAGGCGCGGGTTTCCTGATCGACGCGCGGGGTGAACTTCAGCTCGCCCGCCTTGGCGGCCCAGACGGTCTGAAGGATCACGGTCGGGATCAGCGCACGGTCTTCCATCGCGATGAACGAGCCCTGTTCGTAGAGCTTGCGGCGCTCGTCATTGTTCAGCGTCGCGGCACCCTTGGCGAAGACGGCATCGAACTCGGGGTTCGAATAGCCGGTGCGGTTGAAGTTGCCAAAGCCCTTGTCCTTGTCGCGGGTATGCACCAGCGCGCCATAGGTATAGGCCGCCTCGCCCGTCAGCGTTCCCCAGGCCGACATCGCCACCGAGAATTCCTCGCGCGCGGCGGCGGGGAAATAGACGGTGCCGTTCAGCGCCTGCGCATTCACCTTGAGGCCCGCACGCGACCACATCTGCGCCAGCGCCTCGCAGACCACGGCATCGCCGGGCACGCGGTTGTTGGTGCAGGTGAAATCGAACTCGAAGCCCTTGGGATAGCCGGCCTCGGCCAGCAGTTCCTTGGCCTTGGCCAGATCGTATTCGCGCTTGGGCAGTTCGGTCGAATAGCCGAAGAAGCCTTCGGGCATCAGCTGGTTCGCCGGGGTGCCCAGACCTTCCAGAACCACGTTCACCAGAACATCGCGGTTGATCGCATAGTCCAGCGCCTGGCGGACCCGCAGATCCTTGAAGGGGTTCACGTCGGTTTCCTTGCCGTCGATCTTGACCTTCTGGGGCAGGACATCCTTGACGGTCGGCTGCACGTTCAGGATGTAGACCGAATCCGAGATGAACGTGTCCAGCGCCTTGTCGTTCTTGAAGCCCACATAGTCCGAGGCCGGAACGTAGTTGATCAGATCGACCTGGCCCGAACGCAGCGCGGCGACGCGGGCAGCATCGTCGGCGATTTCCTTGCGCACGACATTCTTCCAGTGCGGCGCGCCGCCCCAGTAGTCATCGTTGCGCACCAGAACCAGATCGCCCTTGGGCTGCCAGGAAACGAACTTGTAAGGTCCGGTCCCGATGGCCTTTTCGCCCGAGTTGAACTGCTCGTTCCGCGCTTCCATCCCGGTGTTGGCCGACACGACGAACAGACGAGTGAAGTCGTTCGGTAGCGACGGCGCGACACCCTTGGTCTTGATGCGCAGCGTGTAGTCATCGACGACTTCGGCGGTTTCGACATATTTGGTATAAAGCGTCATCGGCATCGGGCCGGTCACGACCGGGATACGCTCGATCGAGAATTTCACGTCCTTGGCGGTCAGCGGGCTGCCATCGTGGAACTTCACGCCTTCGCGGATCTTGAATTCCCAGGTGGTATCGTCGATCGGCGTCCAGCTGGTGGCAAGGCCCGGCTTGAGCTGAAGTTTCTCGTCCACATCGACCAGGGTGTCGAAGATGTGGCGCAGGGTCTCGGCCTGGCTGCCCAGCGTCGACCAGTGCGGGTCGATCGAATCAGGGCCGGCGCGAACACCGATGGTCAGGTCCTGGGCAAAGGCCGCCGGGGCCGCGACCAGCAGCGCAAGGGCCGCGACCGCGGATTTCAGGGCGCGAACATTCATAGTGTTACCTCCTTGTGTGACAGTTTGGAGAAACACTAGCGGGCAGATTTCCGAATCGTCAAGCAACTTGGTAACTTTATGGCGTAAATGATTCCAGAACTGCCCATAAATTGCACTTGCCTGCCTTAGTGTTTTTCAACATGGTAACACCATGACAGACCGCCAAGCCCAACTAGATCAATCCATTCAGCGCATCGTCGAGGCGATCGACCGCGACTCTTCGGTCTCGTTGTCGGTGCAGTTGAAAGGTGCACTGGAGTTCGGAATCGCCCTTGGCGACCTTCCGGCGGGGGCGCGCATGCCCTCGGTCCGGCAGATGGCGGCGATGCTGGGCATGTCACCTGTAACGGTGTCGGGGGTGTATTCATCCTTGCAATCCGCCGGGCATATCGAGGCCCGTGTGGGCTCTGGCACCTTCGTGTGCGAGGCCAGCGCCAACCGTTCGGTGTCCGATCTGCGAGAGCTGGACCGGCGCATCGCGGACCTGGTCGATCTGGGCCGCCGGCTGGGGATCGGGCCGGCCGAACTGGCCGCGCGGCTGACGCATAGCGGCGCGCGCGCGCCGCGCCCGCTGCGGCTGCTGATGCTGGGGAATTTCCATTCCACCACAGCCTCTTATGCCGAGGCCCTGCGCCCCTTCCTGGCCCCGCAGGACCAGATTGAAATCGTCACCCTGCAAGACGACAACATCCCTGCGCACCTGCCCGCTGCCGATCTGGTGATTGCGCCCCGCACCCTGCTGCCGCGGGCCAGCGAGCTGTTTCCGCAGACCGAATGTTTCGGCCTGACCCTGATCCCCGATCAGGCGACGCGGGTGTCACTGGCGACTGTATCACCCGAGGCCCGCGTGGTCGCCTATTCCTATTTCCCCGGCTTCGTCACCTCGATGAAGGCGGGCGTGATCCGCTTTGCCCCGCATGTCACGCGGCTGACCATGGTCGTCCATGGCGACCCGGATGCCGAGGCGCAACTGGCCGGGGCCGATGTGATCGTCTACGCCTCGGGGACAGAACGGCTGTTCACCGACCTGCCCCCTGGTCAGACC
This sequence comes from Gemmobacter nectariphilus DSM 15620, assembly GCF_000429765.1. Classification (GTDB taxonomy): domain Bacteria; phylum Pseudomonadota; class Alphaproteobacteria; order Rhodobacterales; family Rhodobacteraceae; genus Wagnerdoeblera; species Wagnerdoeblera nectariphila. The sequence goes on from NZ_AUCM01000005.1 coordinate 318,280, forward strand.
AGTTTCGAATATCACCACACCCCGGACAGCAATGCCGTCCGCGCCGAGCTTTTGCCGGTGCTGGACGCGCTGCGCGTCCGTCCGCCCGGCCTGAAGGAGTCCGCCGCATGAAGATCTCGGAAAGCAACTGGTTCGACATCGAGAAGTATCTCAAGACCGATGACCGCTGCGTGCTTCCGCTGGGCAGCACCGAACAGCACGCGCACCTCAGCCTGTCGGTGGATTCGATCCTGTCCGAAAAGGTCGCCGCCGATGCCGCCGCGCCGCTGGGTGTGCCGGTCTTTCCGGCGGTGCCCTATGGGCTGACCCCGTATTTCATGGCCTTTCCGGGCAGCGTGTCGCTGAAGCTGGCGACCTATGGCGCGCTGGTGCGCGACATCCTGGACAGCCTTTACGCCACCGGGTTCCGCCGTGTCCTCATCGTCAACGGGCATGGCGGCAACTCGCCTGTCCAGCCCGTGACGATGGAATGGATGGAGGCCCATCCCGGCGCCCGTTGCCGGTTCCACGACTGGTGGCGCGCGCCCAAGACCTGGGACGCCGTGCAGTCCATCGACCCGATCGCCAGCCACGCCAGCTGGATGGAAAACTTCCCCTGGACGCGGCTTGCCAACCGGGCGATGCCGACGGAACAAAAGCCCTATGTCGATTTCAGCCGCCTGCGCGACCGCAACGCGGCCGGGGTGCGCGAGCTGATCGGCGACGGCAACTATGGCGGCTTCTACCAGAAACCCGACGAAGACATGGACCGCCTGTGGCAGATCGCCGTTGCCGAAACCCGCGACCAGCTGGCGGGGGACTGGGCATGACCGATCCGATCCTGATCTGGGGGGCCGGGGCCATTGGCGGCGTGCTGGGCGCCTATTTCGCGCGGGCGGGCCATGCCGTTCACATGGTCGATGTGGTGCCCGAACATGTGCAGGCGATGCGCACCACTGGCCTGAGGATCGAGGGGCCAGTCGAGGAGTTCACGCAGGTGCTGCCCGCCAGCACGCCCGATGAACTGACCGGGCAATACAGCCGCATCTATCTGGCGGTGAAGGCGCATCACACCGTTCCGGCGATGGAAATGCTGATCCCGCATCTGGCGCCCGGCGGCTATGTGGTGTCGGCCCAGAACGGGCTGAACGAATTGACCATCGCCGAGATGATCGGCGCAGATCGCACCGTCGGCTGTTTCGTCAACTATGGTGCCGACTGGCATGGGCCGGGGCAGATCCTGTTCGGCAACCGCGGCGGCATCGCCGTGGGCGAACTTGACGGCCGCATGACCGACCGCGTGCGCGAGGTTCACGCCCTGCTGCAACTGGTCGAACCCGATGCCGCGCTGACCGACAACATCCTTGGCTATCTGTGGGGCAAGATGGGCTATGGCGCGCTGCTGTTCGCAACCGCGCTGACGCCGCTTTCGATGTCCGACGCGATGGAACGGCCGCAGGCGCGCGCCAGCTATATCGCCCTTGGGCACGAGGTGATGCGTCTGGCCAAGGCCATGGGTGCGCGGCCGGTCAGCATCTATGGCTTTGATCCAGAGGCGTTTCTGGCGCTGGATCAGGCGGGGATGCAGGCCTCGCTGGAGCGGATGATCGCCAACAACCGCAAGACGGCGAAAACCCATTCCGGCATCTGGCGCGACCTTGCCGTGCGCAAGCGCAAGACCGAGGTGGACGCCCAGATCGGCGTCATGGTGGCAATGGGTGCCAAGGCCGGTGTGCCGATGCCCGTGGTGACCAAGCTGGTGGAGCTGATCCACGATATCGAGGACGGACGCCGCGCACAGGCTGACGACCTTGCCGATACTCTGGTGGCATGATGGATTTGCGACTCGACGGACAGGTTTTCGCAGTGACAGGCGCCGCGCAGGGCATCGGCGCCGCCATCGCGCGTGAACTGGCCGCGGCCGGCGCGCAGGTGGCGGCGGTGGACATTGATGCGGGCGGCATGGCCCCGCTTGCGGCCGAAGGGATGAGCGTTCACGCCGCCGATCTGGGCACCCGCGCGGGCGCCGGGGCTGCGATGGCCGAGGTGATCGCGCGGCACGGCCGGATCGACGGGCTGGTCACATCGGCAGGCGGTGTGCGCGGCCAGGTCGGGCGGCCCATCGAAGAGATCGGCGAAGATGACTGGCGGGTGATCTTTCAGGCCAATGTCGATGCCGCCATGTGGTGCGCCCAGGGCGTTGCGCCCGCGATGAAGGCCGCAGGGCGCGGGCGGATCATCACCATCGCCTCGGGGGCCGGGCTGCGCCCCAGCCTGACGGGGATTCAGGCCTATGCCTCGGCCAAGCACGCGCTGGTGGGGCTGACGAAACAGCTTGCGCTGGAGCTGGGGCCCTTTGGCATCACGGTCAATTCGGTGGCGCCGGGCTTTGTGCGGTCGAACCCCTCGACCGAAAGGCAATGGCACGCGATGGGCGAGGAACGCCAACAGGCGGTGCTGAACCGCATCAACATGCGCCGGCTGGGCCGGGCGCAGGATATCGCCGATGCGGTGATGTTCTTTGCCTCGGACCGTGCTGGCTGGATCAGCGGGCAGATCCTGTCCGTGGATGGAGGACACGCATGACCTTTGCCCCCGATACCCCGCCCCATACCTGGGACGAGCCGACATGGCGCGGCCTTGTCGATTTCGTCCGCGCGGGCCAGTCGCTGAAACCCGCCAGCTGGCCGGGCGGGGCGCGCTGCGCCGTGGCGCTCAGCTTTGACAGCGACCACGAAACGAACGAGCTGCGCGATGGCGGCAATTCCATCGGCCGGCTGTCCTGGGGACAGTATGGCAACCGCCGCGGCATCCCGCGCATCCGGCAGGTGCTGGACCGCTTCGGGGTCAAGGCGAGCTTCTTCGTTCCTGGTGTCGCGGCCGAGATCTACCCGGACGAGCAACGCTCGCTGGCTGATGACGGGCACGAGATCGGCCTGCACGGCTGGATCCATGAGGTGAACACCAAGGTTCCCCCGGCGCAGGAACGCGAGCTGATGCTGCGCGCGGCGGACACGCTGGAACGTGTCACCGGCACCCGCCCGGTCGGGATGCGCACGCCGTCCTGGGATTACAGCCCCACGACGCTGGCAATCGCCGAGGAACTGGGGCTGATCTATGACAGCAGCCTGTTTGCCGACGACGACCCCTACGAGATCATCCACAAGGGCCGCGCCACGGGCATCGTCGAGCTGCCGGTCGAATGGATCCGCGATGACGCGCCCTATTTCATGATGAACCGCTTTGGCGCCCAGCGGCCCTATACGCCGCCTGCCGATGTTCTGGACATCTTCTTGCGCGAATTCGAAGGCGCCTATGCCGAAGGCGGGCTGTTCCTGTTGACCATGCATCCGCATATCACCGGCTACCGCTCGCGCATCTTCATTCTGGAACAGCTGCTGGAGCGGATCATGGACAAGGGCGATTGCTGGGTTGCAACCCATGCCGACATCGCGCGGCATTGCGCCGCCTCGGCCGGGCTGGGGGCAAAGGCATGAGCGGGCGTTGGGCACTGGCGATCCATGGCGGCGCGGGGACCATCCTGCGCAGCAAGATGACGCCCGAAAAGGAGGCTGCCTATCACGCTGGTCTGCGCCGCGCGCTGGAGGCTGGCGAGGCAGTGCTGAAGGATGGCGGCGCCGCGATTGATGCCGTGACAGAGGCCGTGATCGCGCTGGAAGACGAGCCGCTGTTCAACGCCGGGCGCGGGGCGGTCTATACCGCCGCCGGCGCGCAGGAGATGGACGCCGCCGTCATGGACGGGCGCAACCGGCAGGCCGGCGCGGTGGCGGGCGTCTTTGGCCCGCGCAACCCGGTGCGGCTGGCGCGGCTGGTGATGGACAGCCCGCAGGTTCTGATGATCGGCGCCCCGGCGGTGGAGCTTGCGCGCAAGGCCGGCCTGCCGTTTGGCGACCGCGACTATTTCTTTACCGAAGCACGCTGGACCGCCTTGCAGGAAACGCTGGCCTTGCAGGCGGCCGGCAAGACCAATGACGACCCCGCCCGCCGCCACGGCACCGTGGGCGCGGTGGCGGTGGATGCGGCGGGCAACCTGGCCGCCGCCACCTCGACCGGCGGGATGACAGCCAAGCCGCCGGGGCGCGTGGGCGATACGCCGATCATCGGTGGCGGCACCTTTGCCGACAATGCGACCTGTGCGGTTTCGGGCACCGGGCATGGCGAGATCTTCATTCGCTGGACCGCCGCCGCCGAAATCGCCGCGCGGATGCGCCATGCCGGGCAATCGCTGGATCAGGCGGCGACGGCCGTCGTGATGGACGATCTGGCGCCCAACGACGGCTCGGGCGGGCTGATCGCGGTGGACCGGCTGGGCAATGTCTCGATGCCGTTCAACTGCGAGGGCATGTATCGCGGCATGGTCCGTCAGGGCGAGGACGCACAGACCCTCATCTATCGCTGAAAAGCCCGCGCGCGGGGTGGAGAGCGCGCGGGGGGCCAGCCCCCCGCCGCCATGGGCGGCTCCCCCCGGGGTATTTCGGGCAAGGTGAAAGCCGCAGGGGCGTTCAGGCGCCCTGGGCGGCCTTCAGCGTTTCCAGTGCATCGCCGATATCGGCGGCAATGGCGGCGCGCAGGCCGGTTTCGTCGCGGGTGCGGATGGCCTCGAGCGCGGCAAGATGCCTGTCAGCGGCCAGATGCGCCGGGGCCTGATCGAACAACAGATGCATCCAGGGGCCGAACTGCAGCCACAGGCTTTCGATCAGTGGGCACAGCACCGATCCGGGCGCGGCGCGGTAGATGCCAAAGTGGAAGCGGTAGTTCAGCCGCATATAGGCCGCCACATTGCGGGCGCGGATCGCCTGCGACAGGGCGGCGTCGGTGGCGGCCAGCCGATCCAGCATCGTCGCATCAAGATAGGGCAGCGCATCCGCCGCCGCCTCGGGTTCCAGCAGCAGGCGGGCGCGGATCAGGGCCTGGAAACGGTCATGGCCCAGCGCGGGCACGGTCAGGCGCCGCGTTTCGCTGGCGGCAAGGCCTCCTTCGGCGGTCAGACGGCGCACGGCCTCGCGCATCGGCATGGTGCCGGTGCCCAGGAGACCGGCCAGCGAGGCCACCGTCACCGGCTGGCCTGGCGCGATGCGCCCTTCCAGCAGCGCCTCCTTGAGGGCGGCATAGGCGAGGTCGTGCAGCGGTATCGCGGCCATCAGGCGGCCTGCCACAGCCCTTCGGCCTTGACCTTTGCCGCCGCCTCGTCGAGCGATGTCCACGCCCGTTCGATCAGCACGTCGATTTCCGCCGGGGTGATGACCAGCGGGGGGGCAATGATCATCCGGTCCCCGACATGGCGCATGACAAGGTTGTTGGCAAAGCAGCGTTCGCGCGTGATCAGGCCGACGGTGCCTTCCTCGGCGGCGAACCTTGCGCGCGACGCCTTGTCCGGGGTCAGGGCAAGCGAGCCCATCAGGCCGACCAGCTTTGCCTCGCCCACCATCGGGTGATCGGCCAGCTGCGCCCATTTGGCGGCAAGGTGGGGGTGCGCCACGTCTCGGACATGGTCGATGACCTTTTCCTCGGACAGGATGCGCAGATTTTCCAGCGCCAGGGCCGCGGCAAGGGGATGGCCGGAATAGGTGTAGCCGTGGTTGAATTCGTCGCTGCCGATCACCGCCGCCACCTCGTCGCAGACGATCAAGCCGCCGATCGGCGCATAGCCCGAGGACAGCCCCTTGGCGATCGTCATGATATGGGGACGGATGCCGAAGGTCTGGCTGCCGAACCAGTTGCCGGTGCGGCCGAACCCGGTGATCACCTCGTCCGCGATCAGCAGGATGTCGTATGCGTCGCAGATGCGCTGGATTTCCGGCCAGTAGGTCGCGGGCGGCACGATCACCCCGCCGGCGCCCTGGATGGGTTCGCCGATGAAGGCCGCGACGTTCTCGGGGCCAAGCTCCTTGATCTTGTCTTCCAGCTCGCGCGCGCGCAGCAGGCCGAAGTCGTCGGGCGACATGTCGCCGCCTTCGGCATACCAGTGCGGCTGGCCGATATGGACGATACCGGGGATCGGCAGCCCGCCCTGTTCGTGCATCGGCTTCATGCCCCCAAGGCTGCCGCCGCCCATGGTCGACCCGTGATAGGCATTGCGGCGGCTGATGAGGATATGCTTTTGCGGCTGGCCCTTGAGCGCCCAATAGTGGCGCACCATGCGGATGTTCGTATCATTCGCCTCGGATCCGGACCCGGCAAAGAACACATGGTTCAGATCGCCCGGCGCCAGTTCGGCGATGCGCGTGGCCAGCGCGATGGCCGGCACATGGGTCGTCTGGAAGAAGGTGTTGTAATAGCTCAGCTCCAGCACCTGGCGCGCGGCGGCCTCGGCCATTTCCTCGCGCCCGTAGCCGATGTTGACGCACCAGAGGCCGGCCATGCCGTCGATGATCTCGTTGCCTTCGGAATCGGTCAGGAACACGCCCTTGGCCCGGGTGATCACCCGCGCGCCCTTGGCCGCCAGCGCATTGCCGGTGGTGAACGGGTGCATGTGGTGGGCAGCGTCCAGTGCCTGAAGCTCGGCCGTGGGAAGGTGGTTGGTAATGATGGTCATGGCAAATCCCCTTTGGCGCAAGGTGCGCCAGCCGGGGCGCAAGGTCAATGGATTTTGATCAAAATTCTTTCGCAAGCGAAAGGCCCCGGCGAACCGGGGCCTGCGCGATCACTTGGCCGGAACGGCGGCGGTGACGATGATTTCCACCTTGTATTTCGGCGCGGCCAGCTTGGCCTCGCCCGTGGCACGGGCCGGGGTGTGGCCAGCCGGAACCCACTTGTCCCACACGGCGTTCATCTCGGCGAAATCGGCCATGTCCGACAGCCAGATGATGGTCTGCAGGATGTTTTCCTTGGAGCTGCCAGCCTCGGCAAGGATGCGGTCGACCTGCGCAAGGCAATCGGCGGTCTGTTCGGCAACGGTCGCGCCTTCGCCGACCTGGCCAGCCAGCCAGGCAATGCCGTTGTAGACGACGGCTTCGGACATGCGCGCGCCGGGATTGATACGCTGGATCATGGGACACCCCTGTGTTCGATATGGTTTCGGCCCCGGATACAGGCGGTTCGCTGCCCCCGGAAACCCCGTAAGCGTTGGTAGGAACTGCCAGCCCGGAAGGCAACCCCGGACAAGCCGCCGCATCCGAGCCGGGACATCGCGCCGGGCCAACCCGATCCGGGCATCAACCGCCGGACTGCGGGATGCCGGCCACCGCGCCGCCAGCTGCGCCAAGGGTCTCGGCCTCGCGTTCGGCGCGGACATGCGGCAGGTGGGAATAGGCGACCTCGGCCTGATGCGCGAACAGGAACATGCGCTGCGCGACCTGCAGGGTATCGCGCCGCTGAAAGGCCTCGAGCAATCCGACCATGCCGTCCAGAACGATCTGCTGCGTTCGCGGATCGACCAGTGTCGCGTGGCGGACGATTTCCACCTGATCGGTGAAGTGTTGCAGCATGTCGGCCAGCCGGCGATTGGGGCTGGCCGCGATCCAGATCGCCCGGAACGCGGCATTCGCCGCCCCGAAGTCAGGCACATCGGACCTGGCAACCGCCGCCCGTGCCTGTTCGACAAGCTCTGACATCCGGCTCAGCGCCTCGTCGCTCAGGGTCCGCGCGGCATTCGCGGCGATCTGCGGCTCGATCAGCTTGCGCGCTTCAAAGATCTCGGCCACGTCGCGCGCGGTCGGGCGGCATAGCTCGAACCCGCGCGAGGTGGATCTGACGTGCCCCTCTGCCGCCAGTTGCAGCAGCGCCTCGCGCACCGGCATCCGGGAAATCCCCAGCGATTTGGCGATCGCCGCATCGACCAGCTTGGTGCCGCCCGCGATCTCGCCCAGCCGGATCTGGCGGCGCAGATTGTCATAGACATGCTGGCGCAAGCTGATGCCGCGCGGGCGCAAGGTCGGGGATTTCACATACGGGGCGCCCATGGGAATACTGTATTCAGTTCATGCTGCCGTTTTGATCAGTCAAACAGGCCACTGGTGCCAACGTCAACACAGGCGCCTGGGGATGGCCTGCAAAACAACCCGTTTCAGCAGGTTTGTTTGAGTTCGAAACAATTCTCTTGACGCAAGGGAAAACGCAAGCAAGTCTGACTCGCAGAAACAGAATTCAGTTTCCGCGCTGCCCCGCCAGCCACAGGAAAGCTGAACGCCAAGACGCCGCGCCTTGATGCTGTGTTTCCTTCAGGAGAGATCGCCATGACATCCGACCTATCCCGACGCCATCTATTGCAACTCATGGGGCTGGGGACCGGGGCGGCCGCGCTTGCCTCTGTCGCGCCGGGCCTGGCCTGGGCGCAGACCAAGGACACGGTCACCATCGCCTGGCCGACCGATGTTCCGACCTGGGATCCCAACCAGCGCACGTTCCCCGACGGTCAGGCACTGTTCAAGCTGATCTTCGAACAGCCGATCATGCAAGATCCAAAGCTGAACTTCGTGCCCGGCCTGTTCACCGAATGGACAACGTCCGAGGACGGGCTTTCGCTTGGCTTCAAGCTGCGCGAAGGCGTGAAGTTCCACGATGGATCGCCCCTGACCAACCGTGACATCCGGTTCAACTGGTTTGACCGGGTCAAGGAAAGCCTGTCGGGCGGCAACAAGCTGGATGCGGCCAACACCTGGAAGAACATCCAGGACATCGAGCTGGACGGCGACTATGCCGGCACCTTCCGCTTTGGCGCGCCGATCACGACCGCCGTGCCGTGGCTGGCCTTCATGGCGAATTATGTGGTGCCCGAGGCCTACATCAAGTCGGTCGGGATCGAACAGTTCCGGTCCAAGCCCATCGGCACCGGGCCCTACAAACTGGCCGAATATCAGGTCAACAGCCGCATGGTCTTTGAACGGAACGAGGATTACTGGGGCGAGAAACCCGCGATCAAGACGGTCGTGGTCAACATCATCAAGGACCCCTCGGCCCGCGCGGCGGCCATGCAGTCGGGCCAGGCCGACCTGACCGTCAACATCCCGGTGCGCGAGACCGAGCGTCTGGGCAAGGTGCCGGGGCTGGTGTCGGAACTGAACCCGATTCAGCGCGTCGTGCTGATCCAGCTGCGCAGCGATCTGGCAACGGCCGATCAGAACCTGCGTCTGGCGCTGCACCATGCGATCGACAAGCAGGCGCTGTCCAAGGCGTTCTACGGCGGCGGCGCCGTGCCGCTGAGCGTGCCGGCCCCGCCCGGCACCGCAGGCGATGTGCCCGGCTTTGTCTTTCCCTATGACCCCGAGAAATCCAAGGCACTGCTGGCCGCAAGCGGCTATGGCCCCGGCAAGCCCGCCACGCTGAAGATGGCCGCGACCAACGGGCATTTCCCTTCGGACTTCGACATTGCCCGCGCACTGGTCGGCATGTGGAAGAAGGTCGGCATCGAGGTCGAGCTGGAAACCATCGAATACGCCAAGTATTTTGAGCTGAACCGCGGTGGCCAGCTGCCGGAACTGACGCTGTATTCGTGGGAAAATGCCACCGGCGACCCGGAAATCTTCACCGGATACCTGCTGAACCCGAAGATGCCGTTCTCGCCCTGGCGGGGCGAGCAGCCGGGCGATCAGATCGCCAAGCTGTTCGTTGAAACCAACACCGAAAAGCGCCTTGCCGGCTACCGCGAGCTGAACCGCTTTGCGGTCGAGATGGGGGCGACCATTCCGCTGCTGCAAAGCGTGCAGACGCTCGTGCGCAAGGACAACCTGAACTACCTCAAGTTCGGCAATGGCTGGGTGCTTGCCCAGACCATGACCTGGGGCTGACCGGATCTGGCCGGGGCGCCACTGGTGCCCCGGCCGACCGGCCAGCCCGCCCCGGAAGCCCGCATGTTCGCAACCCTCCTCTCCTTGTTCCTGCGCCGCCTTGCCGTCGCGGTGCCTACGCTGTTCGTTGTCTCGGCCCTGCTGTTCATCGTGCTGCGGCTTCTGCCGGTGGACCCGGCAGCCATGTCGCTGCCGCCCAACGCGACCAATGACGAGCTGGCCGCAATGCGCAGCACCATGGGGCTGGACAAGTCGCTGGTGACGCAATTCCTGATCTGGCTGGGCCAGATTCTGGGGGGCGATTTCGGCAATTCGATCCAGTATCGCCTGCCGGTCTGGCAGCTGATCGGCGATGCCCTGCCCGCGACGATCGAGCTGGCCTTGCTGTCGATGGTCGTGGCCACCATTGTCGGCCTGGCGGGCGGGCTGGCGGCATTCTATTTCCGCGATGGCGCGGGCGAGGCGGTGCTGGATCTGGGTTCCGTCGTCATCCTGTCGCTGCCCGATTTCCTGTGGGCGCTGCTGCTGATGCTGGTGCTGGGGGTGTGGCTGAACGCGCTGCCCTTCATGCTGCGGCTCGATCCCGGGATCGAGCGGCCGGTGATCACCGGCTTCCTGCTGATCGACACCTTGCTGACCGGCCGGCTGGATGCCTTTGCCAGCGCCTTGAAACATATGGTGCTGCCGGTGCTGGCGCTGGGGATTTCGGCGGCACCCTCGATCATGCGGGTGCTGCGATCCAGCCTGCTGGACGTCTATCAGGAAGATTACATCCATCAGGCCCGCCTGCGCGGCCTGTCGGAACGTCAGGTGCTGCTGCGCCACGGGCTGAAGAACGCGATCCTGCCGACGCTCAGCCTGATGGGGGTGCAGTTCGGCTTTCTGTTCGGGGGCACCCTGCTGGTCGAGGTGATCTTTTCCTATCCCGGCATGGGCAACCTGATGATCGATTCAATCCGCAACGTCGATCTGCCGGTGATCCAGATTGTCGGCCTGACCTATTGCGTCATGGTGTTGCTGATCTCGACGGTGGTGGATGCGCTGCATCTGGTGCTCAACCCCAAACTGCGGGCGCGATAGGCGATGGCGGCACTTCCTCTCTGGCTTCGCAACACCCGCAGCGTGATCGGCCTGACGATCCTGGTGCTGGTCTGCGCCGCGGCGCTGCTGGCCCCGGTGATCGCACCGCATGATCCGAACGAACAGGATCTGCTGAACACCCTGCTGCCGCCGGTCTGGGCCGATGGCGGCGATCCGGCCTTTGTCTTCGGCACCGACAGTCTGGGTCGCGATATCCTGTCGCGCCTGCTGCATGGGGCGCGGGTGGCGATGACGGTGGCCATATCGGCCTCCTTCGGGGCGATGCTGCTGGGCGGGTTCCTGGCCCATGTCGCGGGCTATTTCGGCGGCTGGGCCGATTGGCTGATCGGCCGGATCATCGACGTCTGGCTGTCGTTCCCGCCGGTCGTGCTGTCGCTGATCCTGATGGTGGGGCTGGGGTCGGGCCTGTGGAACGTGATCCTGGCGATCATCCTGGTGGACTGGACCCGCTTTTGCCGCGTCCTTCGGGCCGAGGTTCTGGTGGTGCGGCGGCGCGATTATGTGGCGGCGGCGCGGCTCCTGGGCTTTTCGCACCTGCGCACCATCGTGCGGGAAATCCTGCCGGCCACGCTGCCGCTGCTGATCACGCTGATGGCGCTGGAAATGGGCATTGCCGTCGTGGTCGAGGCGATCCTGTCCTTTGCCGGCATGAGCGTCGGCAACGAGGTGCCGGCCTGGGGCCAGATGATCGCCGATGCGCGGCAAGACATCTACACCTCGCCCTCGACGCTGATCCTGCCGGCCTTTGCGGTGTTCATCACGGTCTTCGGCTTCAACATCCTTGGCGACGGGCTGCGGCGCAGTCTGGACACCCGCCTGACCCAGACGGAGCGCGCCTGAGATGAGCTTGCTGGATGTCGACCGCCTGACCGTCTCGGTGGGCAATTCCAAGGGCACCTTCACCGTGCTGAGCGAGCTGACCTTTAGGCTGGAACCCGGTCAGGTGCTGGGGCTGGTGGGCGAATCCGGCGCGGGCAAGTCGATGATCGGCCGCACCATCGCGCAGCTTCTGCCCAAGGGGTTCCATGTCAGCAACGGCACGCTGGTGTTCGATGGCCATGACATGCTGGGGATTGATGAAAGGCAACGCCGCGCCCTGCTGGGCCGCGACATCGCCTTTATCCCGCAAGAGCCGCTGGCAGCGCTGAACCCGGTGCTGACCATCGGCCAGCAGATCCGCGAACATCTGGCCCATGTCGCCCGCGGCGAGGGGCGCACGCGGGTGGCCGACTGGCGCGCCACCGCCATCGAGGTGCTGCAATCGGCCCATCTGAACGACCCCGCAGGCCTTTTGAACAAATACCCGCACCAGCTGTCGGGTGGCATGTGCCAGCGCATCCTGATCGCCATGGCCTTCCTGTCGCGCCCAAAGCTGCTGATCGCGGATGAGCCGACGACGGCGCTGGATGTGTCAGTTCAGGCGCGCATCATCGACCTGATCAACGAGATGCGGCGCGCGAATGGCACAGCGGTGATCTTCATCACCCACGATCTGCGGCTGGCCCGGCAGATCTGCGATGAGGTGCTAGTGCTGTATGCGGGCAAGCAGGTGGAATTCGGCCCCGGCCCGGCCGTGTTCGACGCGCCTGCCCACCCCTATACCCGCGCGCTGCAGCTGGCGATTCCGCCGACAATGGCGGAACATCGGGGCCTCTTCACCCTGCCCGACCGGATGCCGGGGTTGATGGCGCTGAACGACATGCAGGGCTGCCGCTTTGCCGCCCGCTGCCCCTTGGCGATGGACGCCTGCCTCAGCACCGTTCCGGCAGATGTGACGGTCGGCCAGGGCCACCGATCCGCCTGCCTGCGCCCGATGGATACCGGGACGATCCAGCCCCCGCCGCCCCCCGAACACCGCCAGCGCCAGGCTGGCACCACGCCGCTGTTCACCGCGCGCGATCTGTCCAGGCATTACGTCACCCGCGCCCGCCTGCTGCGCAAACCCGACACCTTCGCCGCCGTCCGCTCGGCCAGCCTCGATCTGGCCGAGGGCGAGTTTCTGGGCATCGTCGGCGAAAGCGGCAGCGGCAAGAGCACCCTTGCGCGCCTGCTGGTCGGGCTCGAGGGCGCAAGTTCCGGCCAGATGACCTATCAGGGCCGCGACATTTCCGGGATGGACCCGGAAACGGCGGCCTTCCGGCGCCGAAACATCCAGATGGTGTTTCAGGATCCGCAATCCGCGCTGAACCCGCGCCGCCGGGTCGGTGCCATCGTCACCCAGGCAATGGAGGTGATGGCCAGCACCGCCGCCGACCGGGCCGACCGCGCGGCCGAGTTGCTGTCGGAAATCGGCCTGTCGCCGGAAATGGCGGCGCGCTACCCCTCGCAGATGTCGGGCGGGCAAAAGCAGCGGGTGAACATCGCGCGGGCCCTGTGCAACGTGCCGCGCTTGCTGATTGCCGACGAAATCGTCTCGGGCCTGGATGTGTCGGTGCAGGCGCAGCTGCTTGAACTGTTGCTGCGCCTGCGGCAGGAACGGGCACTGTCGATCATCATCATCTCGCATGACCTGTCAGTGGTGCGCTACCTGTGCGACCGGGTGATGGTGATGTATCGCGGCGAGGTGGTGGAAAGCGGCGCGGTGGATACAGTGTTCGCCAATCCGCAGGCCGACTATACCCGCAAGCTGCTGGCGGCGATGCCGGGGGAAACCGGCCAGGGCTGATCGGAATTCCGGGCACCGGCTGCGTGGATGGCCCCGAAATCCCCTGCTTTCCCTCCATCATCTTGCCGAAAATAGCCCACGGGGAGCGCCGGTTGGTGCGCCATCGGTTCGAGAACCAACCGGCGCGGAGGGGTGTGAAACCCCTCCAGCGGCCGGGGCCAGGCACGCATGCCTGCGAAGGCCGCTCCCTAACGGATCTCGCTGACATAGCGGTGGCGCGAGGTATCGGCATGGTGCCGCGCCAGCACCACCGGCCGCCCGGCCGCATCATAGGCCATCTCGTCGATGCACAGCAGCGGCGCGGTTTCGGGCAGACCCAGCGCGCTGGCGGCCTCGGGGTCCAGCACGGCCGACAGATGTTCGCGCACCGCCGCCAGCCGCAGCCCGTGGACCTGTTCCAGATGCAGGTATAGCTGGGCGGGCACGCTGTCTGGCAAAGACCCCGCCAGCCGCGACGCCTGAACGGCATAGTCGTCCAGCATGACCGCCCGCCCCTCGACCAGCCGCAACCGGCGGAACCGGGCCAGCGGCGTGCCGGGCGGCAGATCCAGCGCCTGCGCCTCGGCCCCGGTCGCGGGCGCCGCGCCGACCGACAGCGACACGGACCGCGCCTGCACCAGCCGCCCGTCCAGCCCGTGCAGCCGGAAATAGCGGATCAGGAACCGCAAGGTCAGCTGCGGCGATCGCCCGGTGACCACGGTTCCGGTGCGGCGGCGGCGGGCCAGCAGGCCTTCCTCGGTCAGCGCCATCAGGGCCCGGCGCAAGGTGCCGACCGCGATGCCATAATCCTGCGCCAGCTCCTGTTCTGCGGGCAGCACCGCACCGGGCGCCAGATCGCCGGACAGGATCGCCTCGGTCAGCCGATCCTTGACCTGCTGGTGCAGCGGCGCACGCGCCAAGGGAGATTGGGGGTTCTCGGCCATGTTTAATACTATATAGTTTATAGGAATCAGATCAAGACTCGGCGAAAGGTCCAACACATGCGGAAACTGCGTCTCGGCTTGTCGATGTTCCGGCTGGGCTATCATGTCGCCGCCTGGCGCCACCCCGATGTGCAGGCCGATGGCGCGATGGATCTGCGCTTTTTCGCCCATATCGCCCGAACCGCCGAGCGGGGCCTGTTCGATCTGGTGTTCATGGCCGACGAGCTGGCCATTCGCGGCGGCACCAAGCCCGAAGGCGCCGCCGAGCGCATGGCCAATGTCGCCGAGCTGGAGCCGCTGACCCTGCTGTCCGCCATCGCCGCACTGACGGAGCGCATCGGCCTGGTGTCCACCGTCTCGACCACCTACAGCGAGCCCTACAACCTGGCCCGGCAGGTGCTGTCGCTGGATCACCTGTCAGGCGGACGCGCGGGGTGGAACCTTGTCACCTCATGGGGCGCCGAAGATGCGCTGAACTTCGGCCATGCCACGCTGCCCGGCTATGACCAGCGCTATGCCCGCGCCGGGGAATTCGCACAGATCGTCCGGGGCCTGTGGCATTCATGGGACCCGCAGGGACTGCTGCGCGACAAGGCGTCGGGGCGCTTTTCCGATTTTGCCCATCTGCATCCGGTCAACCATGCGGGGCCGTATTTCCGGGTGCGTGGCCCGCTGAACATGGCGCCATCGGTGCAGGGCGAGCCGGTGATCTTTTCCGCCGGCGACAGCGACGAGGGCCGCGACATCGCCGCGCGCGAGGCCGATGTGGTCTTTACCGCCAAGCAGGACATCGACAGCGCGCGGGCCTTCTACGCCGATATCAAGGCCCGTGCGGTGCGCCATGGCCGCGACCCGTCCGAGGTGCTGGTGATGCCGGGCCTGATGGCGATCACCGCCCCCACCAGCCCCGAGGCCAACGCGAAACTGACCGAGTTGCAGGCGCTGCTGGACCCGCTGGTCGGCCTTGCCTCGCTTTACGACCGCTTGGGCGATCTGAGCGGCCATGACATCGACGGCCCGGTCCCCGAACCCAAGGACCCCGCGTTCCGCAGCCGGGCGCAGGTGATGTATGATCTGGCGCGCGCCAAGGGCTATACCATCCGCCAGCTTTATGAGCTGATGGCCATCGGGCGCGGGCACCGGATGCTGGTCGGCACCCCGGCCGAGATCGCGGACGAGATGCAGCTGTGGTTCGAAACTGGCGCCGCGGACGGGTTCAACATGATCCCGACGCATCTGCCCGCGGGCATCGAGGCGATGGTCGATCTGGTCGTGCCGGAACTGCAACGCCGCGGCCTGTTCCGCACCAGCTATGAGGCAACCACTCTGCGCGGCAATCTGGGCCTGCCCCGGCGCGATCGCGCCGTCGCCTAGGCAGGCTCCGGTCTTGTCGCAGACGCGGCCTCTAGGTCGGAACCGGGGCCTGCCAGTCGATCCAGCGGCCATGAAAGTCGATCCGGCCCAGCGCAATGCGCTGCCCGCCGGGCCACAGGTCAAGATACAGCGCGGCACCCGGCAGGCCCGAGCTGTCCGCCTCCATCCCCAGCCGGGCAAGCGGTGCATCCACGCTGGCCCGCGCGCCATGTTCGGCCAGCAGCGCCTCGCCCCGGGCCTGCGCGGCGGCGGGAAAATACTGCCAGGCGATGGTGTGGTAGATCAGATGCAGCCGCCCCGGCATGGGCGCGGCCAGCCGCCCGGCCAGCCAGTCGATCGCATCGCCGCGCTGCACCGGCGGGCGTTCATGGGCGGCAATGTCCAGCGCGGCTTGGGTGCGGGTCAGCCGGTCCTGCTGATCGGCCCAGATATAGGACAAGAGCCTTAGCCGGTCCGCCACCGGATCCAGCGGGTTCAGGTCGATCCCGGCCCGCCCCACCACCCGAGGCGTCGCCCGGACCGGCGCATGGCCGCGCCATTCGGGCGTCAGCACCACCGGCGCCCCCGCAGGGCCCAGCGCACCCGAGGGTGTTTCCAGCCGCCAGCGGTCCCAAAGCAGGTTCAGCCCGGCGCTGGCGCCAAGCTCTGACAGCTCCAGCGGCAGACCAAGGCAGGCGGCCAGCCAGTTCCCCGCCGCGATCAGCGCGGCCGAGCGGCGCACCTCGTTGGTCTGCGGCGCGCTTTGCAGCCAGTGCAGCAGATGATCCTCGTGCCGCGCGATGGCAGGGCCGACGACCGACCACAGATGATCGTCCGACAGCAGGCGCGCGGCGGCATAGGTCTCGGCCAGGGCAGGATCGGCGCCGCTCAGCACCAGCGCGTGCAGCCCGCCCATCAGCCGCAAGGGCACCGAGTCGCCCTTGCTGGAGGCATCACCAGGCCAATGCAGAACCGCAGCGCCGACCGGGCCGCTGACCTCCAGCCGGTCGGCACACAGCCGGCACAGCCGTGCGGTCAGGGGCGAGCCAAGGCCCTCGCAACTTGCCGCCTGATCGCGGAAGGCGTCACGCACATTCATCTGAATTTCTCCGCCAGGCGTTGCAGGGGGGATTTCGCGGGTTCCGGCTCGGGCGCCGGGGCGGCTGCGGGGGCCTTGCCCTCGGGCGGGGCCTTGCGTTCGCGCGGGGGCGGCGCAAGGCGGGCGTTGACCGCGTTCAGGAACCGCGTGCCATCCCCGGCCACCAGATCGGCGGCCCCGTCCGATATGCCGCGCAGCAGATCGTCCAGCCAGTCCTGATCGGCCTTGGCAAAGTCATGCAGCACATAGGCGGCCACCGCATCCTTGTGCCCCGGATGGCCGATGCCCAGCCGGACCCGGCCATAAGCCTCGCCGATATGGGCATGAATGGATCGCAGACCATTATGCCCGGCATGTCCGCCGCCCTGTTTCAGCCGGATGCGTCCGGGCGCCAGATCCAGTTCATCATGGAACACCATGACATCGGCGGGGGTCAGCTTGTGAAAGCGCATCGCCTCGCCCACCGACTGGCCCGACAGGTTCATGAAGGTCTCGGGCTTGAGCAGCAGCACCTTGTCCGGGCCCAGCCGTCCTTCGGCCACCAGCCCCTGAAACCCGCGCTTCCAGCCGGAAAACCCGTGATCCGCGGCAATGCGGTCCAGCGCCATGAAGCCGATGTTGTGCCGGTTGCCCGCGTATTTCGCGCCCGGATTGCCCAGCCCGACCCAAAGTTTCATCGCATGTCCCCTGCACGTTCCGGATTGGGGATCTGCCCGTTGCGTCACGATGCGTCAAGCGGCCAGCAACCGAACGCGTCGATCCGGCCCGAATCTGGACCCGCCCGGCGGACTTCCGCGCCTGCGGCATGTCGTCCGGTTCCGGCGCGGTTCGGCCTGGTGTGTCCTGTATCGGCCCCGGGCCAGATCTTCGACCATGGCCGCAACCATCACCCATGAACGAGACCCCACATGAAGACCTTGTTCCTGATTGGCACCCTTGGGACCGCTACGACCGCATCGCCGGTTCTGGCAGGCCATGCGAACCCCTGGACCGATGA
Source organism: Gemmobacter nectariphilus DSM 15620 (assembly GCF_000429765.1). Lineage (GTDB taxonomy): Bacteria > Pseudomonadota > Alphaproteobacteria > Rhodobacterales > Rhodobacteraceae > Wagnerdoeblera > Wagnerdoeblera nectariphila. Next base: position 336,143 of record NZ_AUCM01000005.1, read on the forward strand.
TACCTCGATCCTGAACATGCAGTATCACAAGGAAAACCTTGCCCGCAGCATTGGCACCTCGGGCGAGGACGAGATGCTGGGAACCATGGTGCAGACCGCGCATGGCAAGCTGGACGGGATGGCCGCCGATACGGGGGCGGGCGCATCCGCAGGCAGCGGCGGCGCACACGGTGCCGGTGGCCCGGGCGGTGGCGGCAATGGTGGCGACGGGCGTCCCTGAGGGCCAGGGCAGGCGGCCTGCGCTTGACCTGTCCGGCGGCGCCTGAAAAGGTGCCGCCACGCCAGACCGCCAGGCTCATCGCCCTGCCATCCAGCCCGTCACCCAACGCAAGGATGAATTCATGTTCCTGACGATGAACCGCTTCAAGGTGAACCCCGGCCAGGAGGCCGCATTCGAGGCCGTCTGGACCGGCCGCGACAGCCAGCTGCCGCAGGTCCCGGGCTTTGTCTCGTTCCACCTGATGAAGGGCCCGGCAAAAGAGGGCCATACGCTCTATGCCAGCCACACCCTGTGGGAATCCGAGGCGCATTTCACCGCCTGGACGAAATCCGAGGCCTTCCGCAACGCCCATCGCGGCGCCGGCAGCCATGGCGATCTTTACGCCGGCCCCCCCGAGCTGGAGATGTTTTCCTCGGTGCAGGTCATCGACGGCAAGGCCGCGGCCTGAAACGAAAACGGCGCGAAGGTTGCCCTTCGCGCCGCGAGTCTGTCAGCGTGACAGAGATCAGCCTTCGGCGCCTTCTTCGGCGTCCGACGCACGCAGGCCCGAGGGCGCGGCGATGTTGGCGATCACGAAGTTGCGGTCGACGGTCGGCTTGACGCCTTCAGGCAGCGCGATGTCGTTGATGTGGATGACATCACCGATCTGCTTGCCTTCCAGATCCACGGTGATGTGATCCGGGATGTCACCGGCGGTGACTTCCAGTTCGACTTCCGGGCGCACGATGGTCAGCGTGCCGCCGCGCTTCAGGCCGGGCGCCTTGTCCTGGTTGATGAAGTCGACGTGGATGAACAGGTTGATCCGGCTGGTGCGACGCAGACGCATCAGGTCGACGTGGGTCGGCAGGTCCTTGACCACGTCGCGCTGCACGCCGCGGCAGATCACGCGCACGTCTTCCTGGCCTTCAACCTTCAGGTTGAACAGGGTCGACAGGAAGCGGCCGGCCTTCAGGCGCTTGAGCAGGTAGTGGTAGTTCAGCTGAATCGCCAGCGGCTCGGTGCCGCCACCGTAAACCACGCCAGGAACCTTCATGTCACGACGAGCTTGGCGGGCGGCCCCCTTGCCTGTCCCCGCGCGAACCTCGGCGACGAGATCCGGGATCTCTTTAGCCATTGTCTTTCTCCTTTGACAGTCCGCCGCCCTCCAAGGGTGTGCGGCGCGACCGGGCGGCCATAGCGGGATTCGGTCAGGAATGAAAGGGGAAATGGCACGTTTGCTGCGGCTGGGAGCGGTGCGGTGGCGCGGGGCGCATGCCCCGCAGGCGCGCGCGGCCCCTCGATGGGGTCGTGCGCGCCTTATTCCCGATCGTCATCCGCCAGAATGGCCCAGCGTTCGTGATCGCGCCACTGGCCGCCGATCTTCAGATAGCGCGGCGAAAAGCCTTCCTTGCGAAACCCCGCCCGGCGCGCCAGCGCGATGGAGGGCGCATTGCCCGGCTGGATATTCGCCTCGATCCGGTGGAGGCCCAGCTCGTAGAATCCGGCCCGGACCACCAGCCGCAGCGCCTCGGTCATGTAGCCCTGCCCAGCGAGCCGGGCCGATCCATAATAGCCCAGATAGGCGCTGCACATCGGGCCAAGAACGATATGACCCAGATTGAACACCCCGACCATCGCGCCGGTCGCGGCCTCGCGCGCCAGCCAGGTCACATGGCTGCCCGTCACGCGCTGCGCGAACCACGGCTCGAACCCCTCGGGCTCGGTAAAGGGGCTGACCCATGGCGCATGAAACGCCTGGTTCTCGCGGTGAAAGGCGACCAGCTCGTCTGCATCGCCTCGGCGCAGCTGGGCAAGGACGACCCGGGCCATGGACCTAGCCCAGAACCGCGCCGGGGTTCAAAATCCCCACCGGATCCAGCGCAGCCTTCAGCGCGCGCATCGCTGCCACGCGCGCCGGATCGCCGTATTTCGTCAGATCCGAGGTCTTGGCCCGGCCCAGCCCGTGTTCGGCACTGACTGACCCGCCGCGCGCGTGCACAAGGTCATGGACCAGTTCCTTGACCGCATTCGCCTGCCCGGCAAAGGCCCTGCGCGACGCGCCCTTGGGAGGGAACACATTGTAGTGCAGGTTGCCATCGCCCAGATGGCCAAAGCAGTTGATGCGGAAATCGCCCATTGCCGCCAGCGCCGCCCCTGCCTCGGAAATGAAGCCCGGCAGTTCCGACAGCGGCAGCGCCACATCATGCGAGGAAATCGCACCGATCAGCCGGTTCGCCTCGGGGATGGTTTCGCGCAGGGTCCAGAAATCGTTCCGCTGGCTTTCGGATTGCGCGATCAGGCCATCGCTGACCAGATCGGCCTCGCCCCCCGCCTCGAACAGGGATTCCAGCATCTCGGCCGCCGACAGGCCATGCGGCAGGCCCAGATCCACCAGCACCATCCATTCCGGCGGATCGGCAAAGGGCTGGCGGACATCGGGCATGGTTTCCGACAGGAACACCGGCCCGTTGCGGTGGATCAGTTCAAAGGCCGAGACGCAGCCGGGCGCCAGCCCTTCGGCAAGGGCCAGCAGCGCCAGCGCCTCGGCCGGCCCGCCCACCACCATCAGCGCGGCGCCCGTCACCGGGGGCGGGGCGACCAGCCGCAAGCTGGCGGCGGTGATGATGCCCAGCGTGCCTTCGGACCCGATCAGCAGGTTGCGCAGGTCATAGCCCGTGTTGTCCTTGCGCAGCCGTTTCAGCCCGGCCAGGATGCTGCCATCGGCCAGCACCGCCTCGATGCCAAGGCACAGATCGCGCGCATTGCCCCAGCGCAGCACGTTCACGCCGCCCGCGTTGGTGGCCAGGTTGCCGCCGATGCTGCAGGTGCCTTCGGAGGCCAGCGACAGCGGGAACATCCGCCCTGCTGCCTCGGCCGCCGCGCGCACATCGGCCAGTTTCGCGCCGGCCTCGGCGATCAGGACGTTTTCATCCGCCCAGACGCCGCGCACCGCCTTCATGCGTTCCAGCGACAGGATGACCGGGGCCGGGCCTTCGGACATGATCTGACCGCCGACAAGTCCGGTGCCGCCCCCCCATGGCACAATGCCGACCCGCGCCGCATGGCAGGCCCGCACGATGGCGGCCACTTCCTCGGTCGTGCGCGGCAGCGCAACGCAGCCACCAAGGCCGGCCCAGCGGCCGCGCGGCTCTTCCAGATAGCGCGGCTCAGGGGCGCGGATGGTGCCATCGGGCAAGCCGGCGGCAAGCTCTGCCACGAAACGATGATCGGCCGGGTTCAGCACGGCAGAGCCTCCGCAATGGTGATCTTTGCGAACGGGTATAGCGCAGGCAGGCCAGCGTGCAACCGCCCCGGCCGGCCGCAAAAGACCCCGAGTTGACAGCATTTTCGCATGAACTCATGTCGGCAGCGGGGCATCGGGCTTGAACTGGTCCATGACGATCTGGCTTTGCACCCGCGCGACTGACGGGTGGGGCAGCAGAACCTGATGGATCAGCCGGTTCAGCCCTGGCAGATCGGCGCACCAGACCCGCAGCAGGTAATCCGCCTCGCCCGTCAGGGTCCAGGCGCTGATGATCTCGGGCCGGGTGGCGACCAGCGTGGCCAGCGCCTGCGCGGCCTTGGGATCGTGGCTGGCCATCTGCACCTGGACAAAGGCCTGCACATGCAGGCCCAGCCGGTCCGGGCTGACACGGGCAGCATAGCCGGTGATATAGCCCTCGGCCTCCAGCCGCTGGCGGCGGCGGCCAGCCTGACTGGGCGACAGGCCAAGGCGGCTGCCCAGCACCTCGGAGGTCAGGGTGGCGTCCTTTTGCAGCTCGGCCAGCAGGCGCGAATCGATCTCGTCCAGCATTGCGCGTTTCCCGCATTAATCCGCTGTATAATGCGCATATTGCGCGCAGATTGCAGGCAGGGCCAGCCATAATGCACACTTCCCTTGCAAGCTGTGCGGCAGACTCAGGTTAACCCCAGGAACCGGAGGAGAAACCCATGGGCCCCTTCCCCCACGCCGCCCCCCGCGCGCAGATCACCGACCACAACCCCGCCGGCACCGACGGGTTCGAGTTCGTCGAATTCGCCCACCCCGACCCCGAACAGCTGCGCGAGCTGTTCGCGCGGATGGGCTATGCGCTGACCGCCCGCCACAAGACCCGCGCCATCGAGCTGTGGCAGCAGGGCGACATCACCTATGTGCTGAATGACGAGCCCGGCAGCCATGCCCGCATGTTCGTCGAGGAACACGGCCCCTGCGCCCCGTCGATGTGCTGGCGCGTGGTTGACCGCCATCAGGCCCATGCCCACGCGGTGGCCAAGGGCGCCACCCCCTATGACGGCCCCGGCAAGACGATGGACCTGCCCGCCATCGTCGGGATCGGCGGCAGCCTGATCTATTTCACCGATGCCTATGGCGGCGCCCCCCAGGGGCCCTATGCGACCGAATTCGACTTTGTCGCGACGCCCAAGCCTGCGGGGGTGGGGTTCTATTACCTCGACCACCTCACCCACAACGTCCACAAGGGCAACATGGATGTGTGGTTCCGCTTCTATGGCGACATCTTCAACTTTCGCGAAATCCGCTTCTTCGACATCGAGGGCAAATACACCGGCCTGACCAGCCGCGCCCTGACCAGCCCCTGCGGCCGCATCCGCATTCCGATCAACGAGGATCGCGGCGACAAGGGCCAGATCGTCGAATACCTGCGCCGCTACAACGGCGAGGGGATCCAGCATATCGCGGTGGGCACCGAAGACATCTATGGCGCCACGGATGCGATTGCCGAACGCGGGCTGAAATTCATGCCGGCGCCGCCGAAATCCTATTACGACATGAGCCTGGATCGCGTCACCGGCCATACCGAACCGCTGGATCGCATGATGAAGCACGGCATCCTGATCGACGGCGAAGGCGTGGTGGATGGCGGCGAGACGAAGATCCTGCTGCAGATCTTCTCGAAAACCGTGATCGGGCCGATCTTCTTCGAATTCATCCAGCGCAAGGGTGACGACGGCTTTGGCGAGGGCAACTTCAAGGCGCTGTTCGAATCAATCGAGCGGGACCAGATCGAACGCGGCGTGCTGGTCGCGGAATAGGCAACTTGCCCCCGGTCCTTGGCCCCTGCCCGTGCGGGGGCTATATCCTCAGGGTGCCTGCCTCATCGAGAAAGCCGGCCAGCCGGGTGATCCAGCCTGCAGGGCCAGCCGTAATCTAGATGACAGCGCGTGAGGAGAACATGCCATGACCATCCACACCCCCGCCATCGACCGCGAACCCGGCCATGCCGAGGCAGAGGCCGCCCTGGCCCTGCTGCGCCGTTGGGCAAGGGACATGCCGGCGGAAGTGGTGGCATCGCTGGACCCGGCCCTGGCACCCGTGCTGGCCACGGGCGGGCTCAGCCGCGACTATCCGGCCGATTTTCGCCCCGATGCCTCCTACAAGGCGACGCTGCCTGACCTGCAGAACGGCCCCTCCAGCCTGATCCGCGGCGCAAAGGCGGTGATCCAGCATGTCGGCATTTCCAACTTTCGCCTGCCGATCCGCTACCAGACCCGCGATGGCGGCGAACTGACTCTGGAAACCTCGGTGACGGGCACCGTCAGCCTCGAGGCCGACAAGAAGGGCATCAACATGAGCCGCATCATGCGCTCGTTCTATGCCCACAGCGACCGGCAATTCTCGCTTGGGGTGGTCGAAGCGGCGCTGGAAGACTACCGCCGCGATCTCGAAAGCTTCGATGCGCGGATCCAGATGCGGTTTTCATGGCCGATGCGGGTCGAAAGCCTGCGCTCGGGGCTGTCGGGCTGGCAGTATTACGACATCGCGCTGGAACTGGTGGATACGGCCGGCGTGCGCAAACGGCTGGTGCATGTGGATTACGTTTATTCCTCGACCTGCCCTTGCTCGCTGGAGCTGTCAGAGCACGCACGCGCCACGCGGGGCCAGCTGGCAACGCCCCACGCCCAGCGATCTGTCGCGCGGCTTTCGGTCGAGCTGGTGGGCGAAGATCGCCTGTGGTTCGAGGATCTGATCGATCTGGCCCGCCGCGCGATCCCGACCGAGACGCAGGTCATGGTGAAACGCGAGGACGAACAGGCCTTCGCCGAGCTGAACGCGGCGAACCCGATCTTTGTCGAAGATGCCGCCCGCAGCTTCTGCGCCGCGTTGCGGGCCGACGGCCGGATCGGCGATTTCCGCGTGGTCGCCAGCCACCAGGAAAGCCTGCACAGCCACGATGCGGTGAGCGTGCTGACCGAAGGCCCGACCTTCGCCGGCGCAAGCCTCGATCCGCATCTGTTCGCCAGCCTGATCCATCGCGGCTGAAGAAAAGCCGTGCGCGGGGGCATCGAGCCCCCTTGCCCGGCGCTGCCGCGGATGTGTGGCAAAGTCTCGCTTCTGACCGGGGCCACGGCAAGATACCTGCGTCGGCTGCCTCCGGCGGGGGTATTTGTAGCAAGGTGAAACCGAACGATTATCCGCGCCGCAGCATCAGGTCTGCTTTTCGACTTGATCCAAATATCCTGGGGGGAGCCGATCCGGCGCTTGCGCAGGATCGGCCGGGGGGCAAGGCCCCCCGCCTTGCCCAAAGCCTGAAGCCGCCCGGAACGGGCGGCGCAAGGGTGCGGGAGCGCCTGCGCGGGGTTCCCTTTCAAGGCATCCAGGGGTAGAACCTAGCCGGAATTACCCCTTTTCAGGATGCCGCCATGCCGCAGACCGTCGATTTCAACGACCGCATGTTGTCGCTGGGCCTTGCCCGCGTTTCCGAAGCCGCCGCCATCGCCTCGGCCAAGCTGATCGGGCGCGGCGACGAGAAGGCCGCGGATCAGGCTGCGGTGGACGCCATGCGCAAGCAGCTCAACCTGCTGGACATCGCCGGAACCGTGGTCATCGGCGAGGGGGAGCGGGACGAGGCGCCCATGCTCTACATCGGTGAGGAAGTCGGCACCGGCAAGGGCCCTGCGGTCGACATCGCGCTTGATCCGCTGGAAGGCACCACGCTGACCGCCAAGGACATGCCCAACGCCCTGGCCGTGATCGCCATGGCGCCGCGCGGCACCTTGCTGCATGCCCCCGATGTCTACATGGAAAAGCTGGCGGTCGGTCCCGGCTATGCCGATGGGGTCGTCACGCTGGACATGGACCCGGCCGAGCGGGTGCGGCAGCTGGCCAAGGCCAAGGGGGGCACGCCGGCCGACATCACCGTCTGCATTCTCGAGCGCCCGCGGCATCAGGATCTGATCAAGGCGGTTCGTTCGACCGGCGCCGCAATCCGCCTGATCACCGATGGTGACGTGGCAGGTGTCATCCACTGCGCCGAATCCGAACAGACCGGCATCGACATGTACATGGGGTCGGGCGGTGCGCCCGAAGGCGTGCTGGCGGCCAGTGCGCTGAAATGCATGGGCGGCCAGATCTATGGCCAGCTGCTGTTTCGCAACGATGACGAAAGGGGCCGGGCCGAACGCGCCGGGATCACCGATCTGAACCGCATCTACACCCGCGACGAGATGGTGACCGCCGACGTGATCTTCGCCGCCACTGGCGTGACCGATGGCTCGATCCTGCGCGGCCTCAAGCGCGAGGTCGGCTGGGTCACCACCGAGACGGTGCTGATGCGCTCGAAAACCGGGTCGGTGCGGCGGATGACCTATCGCACGCCGGTGAAGTGATCGGCGGCACGTCAGTGCTTCGAGGGGATTGCCGCACGGCCGCTGGTCGGCAGAAGTGCGGCGCCCCCGTTCAGAATTGTTGCGACAGATGAAGAGGCAGCCATGGCCTTTCTGGGCGTCGAGGCGTCACTGACCGGGCGCCGCTGGGTCGGTCTGACCGACGAGCAGGACCGGCTGGCCGAGGCGATTGCCCAGGGCCAGAGGTTGCCCTTGCCTGTGGCTCGGGTGCTGGCACGCCGTGGAGTGGCCGCAGATGAGGCCCCGGGATTCCTGGCGCCAGCCCTGCGCGATCTGCTGCCCGATCCGATGCTGCTGCGTGACATGGGTCCCGCAGCGGATCGCTTTATCCACGCGCTGAAGCATCGCCAACGCATCGCGGTCTTTGCCGATTACGACGTCGATGGCGGCGCCTCGGCCGCGCTGTTGCTGACCTGGTTGCGCGCCATGGGGCACGGCGCCACCCTTTATATCCCCGACCGCATCGACGAGGGCTATGGCCCCAACGTGCCCGCCATGCAGGCGCTGGGGCGCGAGCATGACCTGATCGTCTGCGTCGACTGCGGCACCCTGAGCCACGAGCCGATTGCGGCGGCGGGTTGCGATGTCGTGGTGCTGGACCATCACCTTGGCGGCGAAACGCTGCCCCCTGCGCTGGCCGTGGTCAACCCCAACCGACAGGACGAAACCGGCGAGCTTGGCCACCTGTGCGCGGCGGGTGTCGTGTTCCTGATGCTGGTCGAGGCGAACCGGCGCCTGCGCGGCGCGGGCGTTCAGGGCCCCGACCTCATGCGGTTCCTTGATCTGGTGGCGCTGGCGACGGTGGCCGATGTGGCCCCCCTGATCGGGGTGAACCGGGCGCTGGTCCGGCAAGGTCTGGCCGTGATGGGCCGGCGCGAGCGGCCGGGGCTGGTTGCCCTGTCGGACGCCGCGCGCATGACCAAGGCGCCCGACACCTATGCGCTGGGGTTCCTCTTGGGGCCGCGGGTCAATGCCGGGGGACGGATCGGCCAGGCCGATCTGGGGGCCCGGCTGCTCGCCACCGACAACCCGTCCGAAGCGGTCGTTCTGGCCCAGCGGCTGGACCAGCTGAACACCGAGCGGCGCGAGATCGAGGCCGCCGTCCGCGCCGAGGCCATGGCCCAGGCCGAGGCTCGGGGGACCGAAGGCCCGCTGGTCTGGGCGGCCGGCGAGGGCTGGCATCCCGGCGTGGTCGGCATTGCCGCTGCCCGCCTGAAAGAGGCGTTCGACCGCCCCTCGGTGGTGATCGGGCTTGAGAACGGCATCGGCAAGGGCAGCGCCCGGTCGGTTCCCGGCGTCGACCTTGGCGCCGCCGTTCAACGCGTCGCCGCCGAGGGGCTGCTGATCAAAGGCGGCGGGCACCGCATGGCGGCCGGGCTGACCGTCGCGCAGGACGCGCTGGAACCTGCCATGGCCCGGCTGGCCGAGCTGCTTGGCCGTCAGGGCGCCGGCGAAGGCGGCCCCCGCGATCTTGCCATCGACGGCCTGCTGGCCCCCGAAGGGGCCACGCCCGACCTGATCACCCAGATCGAGGCTGCCGGCCCCTTCGGCGCCTCGGCACCTGCCCCGCGCTTTGTCTTTGCCGACCAGCGCATCGCGGATGCCCGCAAGATCGGAGAGAACCATTTGCGCCTGACCTTCGGTGACGGCGCACGGTTGCAGGCCATCGCCTTCGGCGTCTGGGACAGCCCGCTTGGCATGGCCCTGAGCTCTGGGGCGGCCGGGCGCTTTCATCTGGCTGGACGGGTCGAGGTCGATTCCTGGGGCGGACGCCAGCGCGTGCAGCTGAAACTGGAGGACGCGGCGCGCGCGTGATCGCGCCTCGCAACTGCCCGAAAAGCCTTGCAGAAAAAAGTTTGCAGAAAGGCGCGGATTCCCTCTTGCGCCTTCCCGAGCAACCCTCTAGATACCCGCTCACGCCAAGCGTGGCCCGTTCGTCTATCGGTTAGGACGTCAGGTTTTCAACCTGAAAAGAGGGGTTCGACTCCCCTACGGGCTGCCACTGTGCCTTCCTAGGCAATTGATTTCATCAGGAAATCAGCGGTCAAGGGTATATCTGTCCACAATATACCCACAGCATATCACTGTTAGGGTGATCCTCTCGGTTTTAGTGGGGTCCGGCCGTAGAATTCACGCGGCCACCTTCAGCTTCATGGCAGGTGTGACCCCGCCGATGCGCATGTTGGGGCGTTCGTTGTTGTAGGTCCACCGACATTCGGTGGCGATCTGTTGCACCGCCTCGATGGTTTCAAAGTTGTAGAGGTCCAGCCATTCGTGGCGGACCGTCCGGTTGTAACGCACGACATAGGCGTTCTGCTGGGGCTTGCCGGGCTGTATGCAGGTCAGGGCGATGCCTTGCGTCTCGGCCCAGACCACCTGTTCCGCATCTACCGCGAGGAGCGGCTGCACGTCCGGCGTCGCGGCGGGCGCAAGAGGGCCATCGGCACACGGGCTTTGATGTCGTTGCCGCTGACGCCGAACCAGCGCTGGTCATTGGGCTTCGTGTCTGACCAGCTGACCGATGGCCGCCGCTTCCGGGTGCTGACCGTGGCGGATGACTGCACGCGGGAATGTCTCGCCCTGATCGCGGACACGTCACTGTCCGGCGCAAGGGTGGCACGGGAGTTGGCGACACTGTTCGAGGTGCGCGGAAAGCCCAGAAGTGTGAACCGCACCGGGTTTGCCGGAGGCTCCAACTCCTGAGTAGGATGGAGCATCATGAGCAAGACGACGAACAAGTTTTCCCCCGAAGTGCGTGAACGCGCGGTGCGGCTGGTCTTCGACAACGAGGGGCAGCATGGGTCGCGGTGGCAGGCGATCGTGTCGATTGCGGCGAAGATCGGTTGTTCTGCCCATACGCTGAACGAGTGGGTGAAGAAGGCCGAGGTCGACAGCGGGAAGCGCGCGGGCATTCCGACCGAGATGGCCGAGCGCATGAAGGCTTTGGAACGCGAGAACCGCGAGCTGCGCCAGGCGAACGAGATCCTTCGCAAGGCGTCAGCGCATTTTGCG
>NZ_AUCM01000006.1 GCF_000429765.1 Gemmobacter nectariphilus DSM 15620
CTCGACCAGTCCAGTCTCTACGTCATGTGCCAAGTTACCGAAGTAACGTGACCCACAAGTAGTGAAGCTGACATCCACATCATCGGCCGAAGCCTAGTGGACCGATATGCAAACGATCGTCGCCGAAACGACCAAACCGCCCGCATATCCCTTCATCATCCATCAATGTCAAAGAGCGCAACAATCCAGAACAACAAACAACCGAACCGACCCAATTCTCACCGGGCCAACTCGACCGTGCAGTCCACATTGTCAACCTCAACTTCCCATCAGGCTCGCACCCTCCGTTCCGTCTCAGCTACCGTCCGTCCCGGTTCCTTCCGTCCCCGTCGTCTCGGTGAAGCGGTATTTAGGGAGGTTCGAAGGGGGCCGCAAGAGGAAAATGTCGAGGAGATGACGCTTTCTGCCAGAACGCCGGAAAATTTCGCGATCACCCCGGCGCAGGGAAATTTCCGAACGATTTTGCACCCTTGGCGAGCAAGCTTTGCAAAAGCGGCCTTACCCACCCCTTCTAGAGGCGCCGAATCCGCCCCAGACGCAGGGCGATCAGTGCGAAAACGATGCCCAGATAGACCATCGGTTCCGGGGGCCAGGCCTTCACCACCATCATGTAATGGGCCGCCCCCGCCAGCGTTGCCGGCCATGCCAGCAGATGCAGCCGGCGCCAGGCGGCCCCGCCCATCCGGCGGATCGCCCGGTCGGTGCTTGTCACTGCCAATGGCACCAGCAGGACCAGCCCCAGCATTCCGATGGTAATATAGGGACGCTTGATCAGATCGCGGATGACCTCGTCCCAGCGCAGCTGGATATCCAGGACCAGCCAGACCAGCAGGTGAATCACCGCATAGCCAAAGCCTAGGACCCCCAACGCACGACGATAGCGGATCAGGTTGATCCCCAAGGCCCGCATCAGCGGTGTGACGCACAGCGCCGCAATCAGGAATCGCAGCGACCAGATCCCCAGTTCATGTTCCAGCGGCCTGACCGGATCGGGCCCCAGCCCGCCCTGCACCAGCCGCCACACCAGCCACAGCGCAGGAAGCGTCCCCCCGATCCAGACCACCCAGGTCGGCACATGGCGCAGCCCCCGGTTCACCCGCATCGCCACGGGCATCAGTGCGGCAACCGGCATCAGTAGAACTTCGCCAGATCCATGCCGGAATACAGCCCCGCCACCTCGTCGGCATAGCCGTTGAACATCAGCGTCTCGCGTCGCTTGGCGAACATCCCCTCGCCGATGCGCCGCTCGCTGGCCTGGCTCCAGCGCGGATGATCCACCTGCGGGTTCACATTCGCATAGAAGCCGTATTCCTGCGGCTGCAGCTGATTCCAGGTCGTCGGCGGCTCGCGGTCCATCAGGCGGATCCGCACGATCGACTTGATCGACTTGAAGCCATACTTCCACGGCACGATCACCCGGATCGGTGCGCCGTTCTGCTTCGGCATCGGCTCGCCATACAGTCCGGTCGCCATCAGGGTCAGCGGGTGCATCGCCTCGTCCAGCCGCAAGCCTTCGACATACGGATAATCCAGGTTCATCTTGCGCACCCCCGGCATCTCCTCGGGGCGGGCAAGCGATTCGAAGGCGACATACTTTGCCCCCGGCTGCACCCCGACCCGCTTGAGCAGGCCCGCCAGTTCGAACCCTTGCCATGGCACGATCATCGACCAGGCCTCGACACAGCGGAAGCGGTAAATGCGCTCCTCGATCGCCTGCCCCTTGAGGACATCGGCCAGATCATAGGTGCCGGGCCGGTCAACCAGCCCGTCGATCTTGATCGACCAGGGGTCGATGGTCATCGCGCCGGCATGGCGCTTGGGGTCATCCTTGCCAAAGCCGAATTCGTAGAAATTGTTGTAGCTGGTGATCGCCTCCAGCGCGGTCGGCGGCTCGTCCACCGTCCAAGCGGCGCGCGCGGGACCGGCCAGGGCCATCGCCCCCGCCCCGGCAATCACCGCACGGCGCGACAGGAACAGGGATTTGGGCGTCACATCGGACCAACGCGGATCGGCGGAACGGGGTCTGCGCATCGGGGCCTCCTGCGGATGCTGACAAGTCTACTGGACAATACGCGGCAAACCGGCCTGCGATTACACCGTCTCACGCCATCGTGACCCGGTGGGCCGGGTAGACATATTCACGATCTCGCATCATTCTGACCCTGCGGCCCGTCTGGCCGACAGGAGGAGACCCATGTTCCGCGCCCTTGCCGCCGCCATAGTTCTGGCAGCCGCCAGCCCCGCCTCGGCAGAGTTCATCACCCGCACCGTGGAGGGCAACTTTGACGACATCGCCTTTGCGGTGGAAAACGCCATCATCGGCAAGGGGCTGGTGGTCGATGCCGTCAGCCACGTCGGCGAGATGCTGGAACGCACCAAGGCTGATGTCGGAGCGACCCGCACCGTCTTTACCCAGGCCGATGTGCTCAGCTTCTGTTCGGCCAGCCTGTCGCGCAAGGTGATGGAGGCCGACCCGGCCAATATCCAGTTCTGCCCCTATGGCATCTCGGTCTTTGCCCTGCCCGACCAGCCCGGCAAGGTCACCGTCGGCTATCGCAGCTATCCCGAAGGCGCCATGCAAGAGGTCCAGGCCCTGCTGGCCGACATCGTCAGCGACGCGCTGGATTGATCACATCCCCTCACGCCTCTTGACGGCGGCGTGAGTGCGGGCCGAAACAGGCGGCACCGGTCATCGACCCCGGATTTCAAGGGGCGCTGACGCGAATATGACAGTGATCTGTCCCCGTCACGCCCCGTAATTCCCCACGATGCCAAGCACGGCATCGGGTTTTTTAGGGAGTGACCAATGATCCGCAGAACCTTTCTGGCTCTGACCGCTTCGACCTTCCTGGCCGCGCCGGCCTTTGCCGATGGCCATTCCAAAGACATCGTCGATACCGCCGTCAGCGCGGGCAGCTTCACCACCCTGGTTGCTGCCGTGCAGGCCGCGGGTCTGGTCGATACGCTCAAGGGCGCGGGCCCCTTCACGGTCTTCGCCCCCACGGACGAGGCCTTTGCCAAACTTCCGGCAGGCACCGTCGATGATCTGCTCAAGCCCGAGAACAAGGCCAAGCTGACCGCGATCCTGACCTACCACGTCGTTCCGGGCAAGGTCATGTCGGGCGATCTGTCGAACGGCATGAAGGCGGCCACCGTCCAGGGCGCCGAAGTGACCATCATGACCGAAGGCGGCGTCAAGGTGAACGAGGCCTCTGTGGTCACGCCCGATATCGCGGCCTCGAACGGCGTGATCCACGTCATCGACAGCGTGATCATGCCCCCGATGTGATCTGCAAGGTCGGGCCGGGATTTTCCCGGCCCGCTTTCCGTCAGGCCGCGCGCAGCCGGTGAAAGCCCCGGCGCTCTGCCCCGCGCGCCCAGCGTTCAGCGGCAATGACCGCCTCACGCAGGTTGGAAAACCAGCACACCAGCGGCTGCGTCCGGCGCCCCGACTTGCCCCATTCGCGCAGCACCGAATATTCGCCGAACAGGTTCTCGGTCACTTCGACGCGGTAGAACCTGCCAGGGCGGGTCAGCAGCAGCGCCAGCACCCTACAGCCCCAGAACGTCAAGCATATCGTATTCCCCCGGCTTCTGACCCTGCCCCCAAAGCGCCGCCTTCAGCGCCCCGCGGGCAAAGATGCGGCGGTCCGTCGCGATATGGCGCAGCACGATCCGCTCGCCATCGGCAGCGAACAGCACGTCGTGCTCGCCCACGATGTCACCCCCGCGAATGGCGGAAAACCCGATCCGCCCGCGCCCGCGCGCACCGGTGATCCCGTCACGCCCGCGGTCCGACACCTCGTCCAGCACGACGCCCCGCCCCTCGGCCGCGGCCTCGCCCAGCATCAGCGCGGTGCCGGATGGCGCATCCACCTTCATGCGGTGATGCGCCTCGATCACCTCGATATCCCAGTCGGCATCCAGCGCCGCCGCCACCTTGCGCGTCAGCTGCACCAGCAGGTTGACCCCAAGGCTCATGTTGCCGGCCCGCACGATCACCGCATGGCGCGCCGCGGCCTCGATCCTGACCAGATGCTCGGCCTCAAGCCCCGTGGTGCCGATCACATGAACCGCCCGCGCCTGGGCGGCCAGCGCGGCGAATTCCACCGTCGCGGCGGGCGCGGTAAAGTCGATCACCGCCTGCGCGCGGGAAAACGCCTCCAGCGCATCGTCGGTCACCACCACGCCCACATCAGCCCCGCCCATGCAGGCCCCGACATCGCGCCCCACCCAAGGGTGCCCGGACCGTTCCACACAGGCGACCAGGCGCGCAGCCTCGCTGGCCAGCACCGTATGCACCAGCATCTGCCCCATCCGGCCCGAAGCGCCCGTGATCACGATTCCCGGCAAGTCAGCCATGCAGCACCCCTGTTCTTTGCCTTTTTCCAAATACCCTCGCGGGCACCGCCTGGTGCGCCATCGGATCAGGATCCAACCGGCGCCTGCCACAAGGCTCCACCGCCTCCATACCGCACCCGAATCGCCCATGCAAAGCCGCCCGTTGCGGGAACGCGCCGAAACGCCTATCTGAGGGTCATGGCACAGAACCGCTTTTCCTCGGGCTCCGGCCCCTCGCAACGTCAGCTTCGCGTCGGCGAACTCATCCGCCGCACGCTGTCGGATGTGCTGAACCGTGCCGATGTGCACGATCCCGATCTCAATCGCATGTCGATCACGGTGGGCGAGGTCGCGGTTTCCCCCGATCTCAAGATCGCCACCTGCTACGTCATGCCCTTGGGCGGCGGCGATCCTCAGGGCGCCATCACCGCCCTTGCCCGCAACAAGGGCGAGCTGCGCCACCTGGTCGGCAAGGCCCTGACGCTGAAATTCTCGCCCGACCTGCGCTTTCGCCTGGACGAGACGTTCGACCGCCTGGACGAAACCCGCCGCCTGTTCGCGGATGAACGGGTGCAGCGCGACATCGCGGCCCCCGACGACGAAGACGATGATAGCTAAGGCGATTCTCGCCATCCTTGCGCTGGCGAGCCCCGCCCTGGCAGACCCCTGCCGCACCGCGACCTTCGAGGACACCCCCTACACGGTCTGCGAGGCGCAGGCCGGGCAGGATCTGCGCCTGTTCCTGAACGGCGCCGATGGCGCGCTCCTTGGCAGCTTTCAGCGAATCGATGCCGCGCTGTCACCGCGCAAGCTGGCCTTTGCGATGAACGCGGGCATGTATCATGCCGACCGAAGCCCGGTCGGCCTGTATATAGAAGAAGGGCAGCAGACCGCCCGCCTTGTCACATCTGCAGGCCCCGGCAATTTCGGGATGCGCCCGAACGGTGTGTTCTGCATCCGGCCCGACGGGCGATTCGCCGTCATCGAATCGCGCACCTTCGCGCAGACCCCGCCCGAGTGCCGCTTTGCCACCCAATCCGGGCCGATGCTGGTCATCGGTGGCGATCTGCACCCGCGGTTCCTGCCCGAATCCGATTCGCGCTATACCCGCAACGGCGTCGGCGTCAGCGCAGATGGCAGGCGCGCGCTGTTCGTCATCTCGGATGCCCGCGTGACCTTTCACCAGATCGCCCGGTTCTTCCGCGACGGCCTTGGCCTGCGCGACGCGCTGTATTTTGACGGCAATATCTCGCGTCTGCACGCCCCCGGACTGGGGCGCAGCGATTTCGGCTTTCCGATGGGGCCGGTGGTCGGGCTGGTGGTGGACTGACCGGGCTTAGCTGCCGGTCAACATCGTCCACCAGATCTTGCCGCTCTTTTCCTGATACAGCGCAAAACCCATGTTCCGCGCGTCGGGTTGCAGCACGATGGCGCGGGTATCCGGGTCAGCCATCCAGGCGGCCAGCGTTTCCAGCTCGGTCTCGTAGGTCTCGGAAATCAGCTCGCCCAGCAGGGTGCCGGGATAGCCCACGCGCTGCGCCCGCTGGATGGGCGAGGAGCCGTCAGACCCGAAGTGCCAGGGCCGGTTCTGCACCGACATGTCCCGCGAATGCGTCGCGGCGGCCGCGTTCAGTTCGGCGTTCAACGCAAGCGGCGTCAGACCGCGCGCCTGCCGCAAGGCATTGACCGAATCCGTCATGCGCAACTGGATGCGCCCGACATCGGCTTCGCGGATCTTGTAGACCTGCGGCAAGGGCTTGCCATCGGGGCCCAGGGTGGCGCCCCCCATCGTGTCCGCGCAGGCCGACAGGACCAGGACCGCACCCAGCGAAAGCAGCACTTCACGACGCAGCATCGCGCATCCACCTTGTTTGCAACGTATTCTGCGACGCAATACATGATCAGCGGACAGGGGGCAAACCCTGCCAATGACACCTGCGTGAATACCCGCTGACATCTGAAGTGACAGGGGTTTGAATTGCGATCCCCGGCATCTCGCCGTAAGGATACCGCCAACGATCCGAATTCCCATCAGAGCAGACGACCAGAAGGACCGCCGCATGTCGCGCGACACCCTGAACCGCATGAACCGCCGCCTCTTCCTTGGCTCGGCCGCCGTTGCCGCCACCGGACTGGCCATGCCCGCACTGGCCCAGACCAGCGCCAGCACCACCGAAATGGAAAACGCCGTCGCTGGCGGGGTGCGTCACAACATCTCCAGCTTCCGGACGCTGCAATGGCAGCCCTACTTCGACAACACCAAGAACGGGGCGATCCTGGTCGACCTGACCTCGCGCGCGCTGCACTACTGGTCCGAGGATCAGTCGATCTACCGCCTCTATCCTACCTCGGTGCCGCTGAGCGAGGATCTGACCCGCCGGGGCCGCACATCCGTGGTGCTCAAGGATCCCAGCCCCAGCTGGCGCCCGACCCCGTCGATGAAGGAACGCAACCCGGACTGGCCGGATTTCATCGGCCCCGGCCCGGAAAACCCGCTGGGAACCCGCGCGCTGCACCTTGGCTGGACCTACTACCGTATCCACGGCACCCACGACACCCGCAAGATCGGGCGTCGGTCCTCCAACGGTTGTGTCGGGCTGTATAACGAGCACATCGAAGAGCTGTACGAGATGGCCAAAATCGGCACGCAGGTGTTGCTGATTTGACAACGTGACCCGATTGCCACAGGCCATGTGCTTTCCCCCGTTGCGTTTTCACCGCACCGATGGTTAGGAATGAATCACGAGGCATCTTGTTCGCGCCCGCTGCTGCCCTCATTCAACTGGCAGCGGGTTTATCTGGAGGTTACTATGAAGAAAATCGCTCTCGCTGCCGCCCTGTCGATGGCTGCTTCGACCGCTTTCGCTGGCGGCCCGGCTGCTCCGGTCGTCGAGGCTCCGGTCATCGCCGCCAAAACGTCGTCGTCGTCGGGCGTCCTGATCCCGCTGCTGCTGCTGGTCATCGTCGCCGCTGCTGCGTCGAAGTGATCTGACGCAAGTCAAACGAAAAGGGCGCCCCCAGCGGGCGCCCTTTTTGTTTGTCCGGTGATTTGCCCGGCGCGGCGGCCAGACAGGGCCGGTCCTCAGACCCAGCCCTTCAGGTTCTCCTCGATCACCGCGACCAGCGCTGCGATATGCGCCTCGTCATCGTTCAGACAGGGGATATAGGTAAAGCTCTCGCCCCCGGCATGAACGAAGGCTTCCTGAATCTCGCCCTGAATCTCCTCGAGCGTTTCGATGCAGTCAGCCGAGAAGGCAGGCGCGATCACCGCGATGTTCTTCTTGCCCTGTTTCGCCAGCTCGGCCACATGCTCGACCGTATAGGGCCGCAGCCATTCCTCGCGCCCAAAGACCGACTGGAAGGTGGTATCAATACTGCCCTTGTCCCAGCCCAGCCGTTCCCGCAGCAGGCGCGAGGTCTTCTGGCACTTGCAGTGATAGGGGTCGCCCTCCATCAGATAGCGCTTCGGCATCCCGTGATAGCTGGCGACCAGCACGTCGGGCTTGCGTTCCAGCCCGGCATAGACCCGTTCCACGGACTGGGCGAGCGCCTCGATATAAGCCGGATGCGCAAAGTATTCGGGCACCGTGCGCGCTGCCGGCTGCGCCTTTTCCGCCATCAGCGCGCGGAAGAACTGATCGTTCGCCGTCGCCGTCGTCGCCCCGGCATATTGCGGATACAGCGGAAAGAACACGATCCGGTCGCAGCCCGCCTTGACCATCTCGCGCACCTTGCTGACGGTCGAGGGGTTGCCATAGCGCATGCAGAAATCGACCATCACCTCATCGCCATGCAGATCGGCCAGCGACGCGGCAATCTTGGCGGTCTGGGCCTTGGTGATCGTCATCAGCGGGCTTTCGCCCTTGTCGTGGTTCCAGATCAGCTTGTAGTTCGCCCCGCTGGTGAACGGGCGCTTGGTCAGGATGATCAGCTGAAGCAGCGGCTGCCACTTCCACGCGGGGAAATCGATCACCCGCTTGTCCGACAGAAACTCGTTCAGATACCGGCGCATCGACCAGTAGTCGTAGTTGTCCGGTGTGCCAAGATTGGCCAGCAGAACGCCCACCTTGCGGCGCGGCACAGGCGGGTGATTGGCGGGCAGCGGCGCGGTGGCCTGTGGGTCGGTCATCGGGGCTCCTCTGGCATCCGGGCTGGAACATACCTCAGATAAGCGGATTTGCGCCGGGGTCAATCAATCGCGCTGCGGCAGAACGCCCTCGTCGACATTCAGCGCCTCGGCCAGCCGATGCGCGGCCGATCCGGGCCGCAGCGGCTTTTGCTGGCTCTCGTGCGGCTTCCATCCGGTCAGGAACACCAGCTCGAAGGTTGCGCGAATCCGCCCGTCAGCCTCGGGGTAATGCGCCGCATACAGCGCCGCCGCCTGCGCCAGCACGCCCCGCCCGGTAAAGCGCCGCAGCCGGCCGGCCAGGGCGTTCCCCTCGCCCATCGCACGCAGATCGCGCATCAGATGCAGCGCATCGCGGTAACTGACCCGCTGGGTCAGGCTGTCGGCCACCGGCAGCGCGAACCCGGCCCGTTGCAGCAGCGCGCCCAGATCGCGGATCTCGCCCATCGGCAGCACACGCGGCGACAGCCCGCCCGAAACTGCTGCCTCGGCCTCGGCCAGAACAGCGCGCAATTCGGCCAGCGTCTGCCCGCCAAACAGCGCGCCCAGGAACAGCCCGTCTGGCCGCAGCGCGCGAGCGCATTGAATGATCTGCCCCACCGGATCATTCGCCCAGTGCAAGGACAGCGCATGGATCACCAGATCCTGCGACCCGGGCGCCAGATCCAGCACCTCGCCCTCGGCCAGCATCCGCGCGCCGGGCAGGCGATCTTGCCAGACCTGCGGAAAGGCGGTGACGACCGCCACATCCGTAAACGCCCTGTTAACCTCGATGAGGCGATCCTGCACCTCGTCGGCCACCAGCTCGTGCAGGAACAGCTCCGGCGCGCGGCGGGCGCGGGCACGGTTGCGGGCAAGGGCGGCGGGGTCGGTCAACTGCGGCGCGGACATGGGCGGACCATAGGGGGACGGAATGCGAATGCAAGCCCTGGTGCGGGCGATCTACCCGCCGCAATGCCTGTGCTGCGAGGCGCTGGTGGAACAGGACTTTGCCCTGTGCGGCGCGTGCTGGCGCGACATGCCCTTTGTCACCGGGCTGGCCTGCGACACCTGCGGCCTGCCCTTGCCCGGGGTGGAAGATGACGGCGCCCGCATCCAGTGCGACGATTGCCTGCGCACCCCGCGGCCCTGGGCGCGCGGGCGTGCCGTCGCGGCTTATGGCGGCAACGCCCGCCGGATGGTGCTGCAGCTCAAACATGCTGACCGGCTGGATCTGGCACGCCCGCTGGGCGACTGGATGGCCCGGGCGGCGGCACCGATCCTGACGCCGGACATGATCATCGCCCCGGTGCCGCTGCACTGGTTCCGCCTGCTGCGCCGGCGCGCGAATCAGTCGGCGCTGCTGGGCGCGCGGATCGCCCAAGTGACAGGCCTGCCGCATATCCCCGACCTGCTGCTGCGCGCCCGCCATACCCCCAGCCAGGAAGGCCGCGGGCGCGATGCGCGCTTTCGCAACCTGTCGGGCGCACTGCGCGCCCACCCCCGCCGAATCGCGCAGGCGCAGGGGCGGCATGTCCTGCTGGTGGATGATGTGATGACCTCGGGCGCCACCCTTGCCGCCGGGGCCGAGACGCTGAAGGCCGCTGGCGTGGCCGAGGTTTCGGTGCTGGTCGTGGCGCGCGTCAGTCAGGGCGGGCCCTGAGCCGGGCCGCCCCTAGAACCGCGGCTTGCCCGCATGTTTGGCCCGGATCGTGGCGATCACCTCGGGCCGGTCAATCCGCGCAAGTTCCGCCCGCCCCTCGCCCGCCATGTCGAAGCCATGCGCACTGCACAGCGCGGCAAGCGTCATCATCACGCCGCCGATTTCCTGCCCCGGCTCGCCCGCAGGGCGCGCATAGACGTAATCGACGATCTGCCCGACCACCTCGCGCGGGCAGCCCAGCGACTGGGCCAGTTCCAGCCCTTCTTCCAGAAAGCGCCGCATCCGCTCGGCCCGGTCCATCGCCACCTCGGGGCCGAAACATGCAACCACCCAGCGCTGCGCCTCGGCCTGAAACCCGTCGTCCATCATCCACTCCGCTCTTTGCCCTGTCCTGCCTGCCGAATGCCCGTCAAGGCAAGAGCGCAAGGTTGACTTGCCGCCCCGATCCGCCCTAACCTGCATCTGAGCAATAATTGCACAAATGCAGGTTCACATGGGCGCGCCCGCAACCGACCAGACACGGCAGCGCCTTCCGATGGACGAATCGCGCGATCACCTGCTGGTGCAGGTCGCCAAGATGTATTTCCAGCTCGACCGCACACAGGCCGAAATCGCCCAGTCGCTGGGCCTGACGCGCTGGCAGATCGGCCGCCTTCTGGCCGAGGCGCGCGAAACCGGCGTCGTCCGCATCGAGATCGCCCCCCGCGCCAACCGCGTCGCCGCGCTGGAATCCGCATTGCAGCGCCAGTGGCGGTTGCGCGATGCGGTGGTCGTGCCCTCGGATGGCGATGCTGCGGTGGATGCGGGGGCGGTCGCGCAGGCCGCCGCCACCTGGCTGGCCGGGCTGGCCGACAAACCGGCGCTGATCGGCGTGTCCTGGGGGCGCACCATGGCTGCCGTCGCCCGGGCGCTGCCGCCAGGCTGGAACCCCGATGCGCATGTGGTGCTGGTGAACGGGGCAACCGCGCTGCGCCTGACCTCGCCCGGCATCGGGGCGGTGGCCGAATCCTTTGCGCAATCGGCGGGCGGCACCGCCACGCTGCTGCCCGCCCCGGCGATCCTTGGCCGCGCCGAAACCCGCGCCGCGCTGGAATCGGACCCGGTGATCGCCGCCGCGCTGGACCTTGCGCGCCGCGCGCCGCTGGTGATCTTCGGCATGGGCGCGATGGAGGATAGTGCCTTGGCCGCCTCGGGCTTTCTGACCGATGCCGATATTGCGCGCCTGCGCGATCAGGGCGCTGTGGGCGATATCCTAGGCCGGTTCCTGGATGCGAACGGCAAGGTCGTCGATCCCACGCTGGATGCCCGCACCCTGGGCCTGCGCCCCGAATCGCTGACCTGTCGGCGTCATGCCGTGGGCGTCGTCTCGGGCCCCGCCAAGCAGGACATCGCCCTGGCCGCCCTGCGCGCGCGCCATGTCAACGTGCTGGTCACCGACGAATCGACCGCCCGGCACCTTCTGTCCGATTCCCCCTGACGCTACGAGGGCCCCGATGCAGACCGACTTTCCCCGCAATTCCGGTGTCCCGCTCGATCCGTCATGGTTCGACCGGGTGTCGGTGAACACCCCCGCCGCCGACCGCCGCGCCGCCACGCTGACCACCCGCCGCAGCGTGAAAAAGGACCACCAGGCCGCCTGGCTGTGCAAGGCGATCACCCTGACCGACCTGACCACACTGGCCGGTGACGACACCCCCGCCCGCGTCCAGCGCCTGTGCGCCAAGGCACGCCAGCCGATCCGCGCCGATATTGCCGAAGCCTTGGGGGTGGACCTGACCGTGGGCGCCGTCTGCGTCTATCCCACCATGGTGCCCCACGCTGTCCGCGCGCTTTCCGGCAGCGGCATCCCCGTCGCCTCGGTCGCCACCGGCTTTCCGGCGGGCCTGATGCCCCTGCCCCTGCGACTGGCCGAGATTCGCTGGGCCGTCGACCAGGGCGCGGATGAAATCGACATCGTCATCACCCGCGAACATGCGCTGCTGGGCAACTGGTCCGCGCTGTATGACGAAATCGCCGCCATGCGCGAGGCCTGCGGCGCGGCCCACATGAAGGCGATCCTTGCCACCGGGGAACTCAAGACGCTGACCAACGTCTATGCTGCCTCCATGGTGGCCATGCAGGCGGGCGCCGATTTCATCAAGACCTCGACCGGGAAAGAGGATGTAAACGCCACGCTCCCCGTCTCGCTGGTGATGTGCCGGGCGATTCGCGACTACCGCGCCGCCAGCGGGCAGATCGTCGGCTTCAAGCCCGCCGGCGGCATCCGCAGCGCAAAGGATGCGATGAACTGGCTGGTCCTCATGAAGGAGGAACTGGGCCTGCGCTGGATGCAGCCCGACCTGTTCCGCTTTGGCGCCAGCTCGATGCTGGCCGATATCGAACGCCAGCTCGAACACCATGTCACCGGCCGCTATTCCGCCGCCAACCGCCATCCGCTTGCCTGAGGTAGCCCCATGTCAAAGGTCAGAACCCTCATGGAAACCATGGATTACGGCCCCGCCCCCGAATCGAATGCCGATGTGCTGACCTGGCTGGCGCGCACGCCTGCGGTCGGGCACTGGATCGGCGGCGCGCATGTGGCCGAAGGGCCGCTGTCGGATGTGGTGAACCCTGCCACCGGCGCCGTGCTGACTCAGCTTCATACTGCAGGCGAATCGCAGGTGGACGCCGCGGTGCAGGCCGCCCGCGCCGCCTTTCCGGCCTGGTCGGCGCGGCCGGGGCATGAACGGGCGCGTTACCTCTATGCCATCGCCCGCGCGGTGCAAAAGCGCGAACGATTCCTGTCGGTCCTGGAAACCATGGACAACGGCAAGACCATCCGCGAAACGCGCGACATCGACATTCCGCTGGTCGCCCGGCATTTCTATCACCATGCGGGCTGGGCCGAGCTGATCGACAGCGAATTTCCCGGCCATGGCCCCGTGGGCGTCTGCGGCCAGATCATCCCGTGGAACTTTCCGCTGCTGATGCTGGCGTGGAAGGTCGCGCCCGCGCTGGCCGCCGGGAACACCGTGGTGCTGAAACCCGCCGATCTGACCCCGTTGACCGCCCATGCCCTGGCCGAGATCTGTGTGGAAATCGGCCTGCCGCCGGGTGTTCTGAACATCGTGCAAGGGGGTGGCCCCACCGGCGCGCTGGTCGCGGGCCATCCGGGCGTGGACAAGGTGGCCTTTACCGGCTCGACCGAGGTGGGCCGCGTGATCCGCCGCCAGATCGCCGGAACGGGCAAGAAACTCTCGCTGGAACTGGGCGGCAAATCGCCCTTCATCGTGTTCGAGGACGCCGATCTGGAGGCCGCCATCGAAGGCGTCGTCGATGCCATCTGGTTTAACCAGGGCGAGGTCTGCTGCGCCGGATCGCGCATTCTGGTGCAAGAGGGCATCGCGCCGCGCTTCTTCGCCCGGCTGGCCGAGCGGATGGAATCGTTGCGCGTCGGCGATCCGCTGGACAAATGCACCGATGTCGGCGCCGTCGTCTCGGCCCGCCAGCTTCAGCGCATCAACGACCTGCTGGCACAAGGTCAGGCCGAAGGCGCCACTTTGCACCGAGCCCCCGGCCAGCTGCCCGCCAACGGCTGTTTCAGCGCGCCGGGCTTCTTTACCGGCACCACGCCTGCCAGCACGGTGTCACAGGTGGAAATCTTTGGCCCAGTCGCCGTCACCATGACCTTCCGCCACCCGGACGAGGCGGTTCAGCTGGCCAACGATACCCGCTATGGCCTGGCCGCCTCGGTCTGGTCGGAAAACATCTCCAAGGCGATCGACGTGGCCGCGCGGGTCAAGGCAGGCGTGGTCTGGATCAACGCCACCAACATCTTTGACGCCGGCGCCGCCTTTGGCGGGATGCGCGAAAGCGGCTTTGGTCGCGAAGGCGGGCGCGAGGGGATGCGCGAATATCTGACACGCCGCAGCGGGCCAAAGCCGCACACGCGGAAGTTGACAGCTGTCAACTTCGATCCGGCGCCGCTGACCGAAACCGTGGCGCAAGCGGCCAGTGGCGGGGTGGACATCACCGCCCGGCACTGGATCGGCGGCAAATGGACCCGCGCCGACAGCGGGCAATCGGCCAGCGTGCGCGGGGCCAATGGCGCGGTGCTGGGTCAGGTTGCCATCGGCAGCCGCAAGGACATCCGCAACGCGGTCGAGGCCGCGGCCAAGGCCGGCGGCTGGGGCGGCGTCACGGCGCACAACCGCGCGCAAGTGCTGTATTTCCTGGCGGAAAACCTTGATCAGCGGCGCGGCGAATTTGCCGATCTGATCACCGCCAGCACCGGCGGCGATGGCACGGCCGAGGTGGATCAGGCGATCCGCCGCGCCTTTTGGGCGGCTGCGCAGGCCGACAAGGTCGATGGCACGGTCCGGGCCACGAAATCGGCCCATGTCACGCTGCACATCAACGAGCCATGGGGCGTCATGGGTGTGATCTGCCCGGACGAATCGCCGCTGCTGGCGCTGATCGCGCTGGTGATGCCGGCGCTGGCCATGGGCAACCGTGTGGTCTGTGTGCCCTCGCAGGTGCATCCGCTGGTGGCAGCGCGGTTTGCGCAGGTGGCAGCGGTGTCTGATCTGCCGGCAGGGGCGCTGAACATCGTGACAGGGCCGTCGGATATGCTGGCGAAAACGCTGGCCGAGCACGACGAGGTGGCGGCGCTGTGGTATTGCGGCAGCGCCGAGGGTTCGGCCATGGTCGAGCGGGCAGCGGCAGACAATCTGAAAGCCACGCGGGTTGATCATGGCCACCTGCGCGACTGGGCCGACCTTGCGGATGCGGCAGCTGATTTGCGCGCGGCGGTGCAGGTCAAGACGCTTTGGCTGCCCTACGGGGCGTAACGTTCCCGCACCCGTCAGGCGCCCCGGGGGGCGCCAGACGGCCTTGGGCCGGGCGCCGCTGACGCGGCGCGGCGGCCCGGGGTCACTGAAGCCGCTCTGGCAACGCGAGTCCGCGCAAGGCCTCGGTGACCGGCAGGGCGCGCTTGCCCTCGCGCTGGACCTGCGAAATCTCGACAGCGCCAGAGCCGCAGGCGATCCGCAGGCCGCCCCCGTGCAAGACCTGGCCGGGAATGCCGGACCCGTCGACGGCAATGGCGCGCAGCAGTTTCAGCCGCTCGGCGCCCATCTGGCACCAGGCGCCTGGAAAGGGCGACAGCCCCCGGATCCGCGCCGCGACCTGATCGGCGGGCAAGGTCCAGTCCACGCGCGCCTCGGCCTTGTCGATCTTGTGGGCATAGGTCACGCCGTCCTCGGGCTGCGGCTGGGGCACCAGATCGGGCAGCCGGTCCAGCGCCTGCGCGATCAGATCCGCGCCCAGGGCCGACAGCCGGTCATGCAGATCGGCGGTGGTTTCCTCGGGCCCGATGGCGGTTGCCTGACGCAAAAGGACGGGGCCGGTGTCGAGCCCGGCCTCCATCTGCATGATGCAGATGCCGGTTTCTGCATCGCCCGCCATGATCGCCCGGTGGATCGGCGCCGCCCCGCGCCAGCGCGGCAAAAGCGAGGCATGGATGTTCAGGCAGCCATGGCGCGGCGCGTCCAGCACGGGCTGCGGCAGGATCAGGCCATAGGCGACGACGACCGCCACATCGGCATTCAGCGCGGCAAAGTCGGCCTGCGCCTCGGGCGTGCGCAGGGTTTTCGGGGTGCGCACCGGCAGCCCCAGCGTCTCGGCCCGCGCCTGGACGGGCGAGGGGCGCAACTGCTGGCCCCGGCCTGCGGGGCGGGGTGGCTGGGTGTAGACCGCGACCACCTCATGTGCGGCGGCCACCGCATCCAGCGCGGCAACCGAGAAATCCGGCGTGCCC
The DNA here is from genome assembly GCF_000429765.1 of Gemmobacter nectariphilus DSM 15620. GTDB lineage: Bacteria > Pseudomonadota > Alphaproteobacteria > Rhodobacterales > Rhodobacteraceae > Wagnerdoeblera > Wagnerdoeblera nectariphila. The sequence goes on from NZ_AUCM01000006.1 coordinate 15,907, forward strand.
ATGAAGACGACCCGCATCAGCGCCCCCCGATCTTGGCCGCCCGTTTGAGCAGCATCTGGCGTTTCAGCGGGCTGAGACGGTCGAAATACATCTTGCCGTTCAGATGGTCGATCTGGTGCTGCACCGAGGTGGCCCACAGATGGACGAAATCCCGTTCTTCGATTGCGCCATCGGCGTTGAGAAACCGTATCGTCACCGCGCGCGGGCGGGAGATCACGGCCGATACCCCCGGCAGGTTGGGCGAGGCTTCGTCATGGTCGCGCATCTGGCCCGAGGCATGGAGGATTTCCGGGTTGGCCATCAGCACCGCCTTGCCGCGTTCCTCGGAGCAATCGACGACGGCAAGGCGCTGCATGACGCCGATCTGCGGACCGGCAAGGCCATAGCCGGGCATGGCGTCCATAGTTTCCACCATATCGGCCCAGATGCGGCGGATGTCGTCGGTGATGGTCTCGACCGGGGCGGCGGGGGTGCGCAGGCGTTTGTCGGGCCAGGGCAGGAAGGGGCGTTGCACGGGCGTTGCTCCTGTGGCGGCGGCCGGGGGTTTCACCCCCGGACCCCCAGGGTATTTGGAAAAAGGCAAAGAGGGGTCAGGCGGGGCGGCCCATGGCCGCAAGTGCCACCGAGGCGGCGACGCGGGCAGGTTCGTCCAGCAGGTCGATGCAGAGCCGGCCGTTCAGATGATCGAGTTCGTGTTGTGCGCAGGTGGCGGCAAAGCCAGTCAGGTGTTCTTCGAGGATCGCGCCGCTGAGGTCAGTCCAGCGCAGGGTGATTTCGGCCGGGCGGGCGACGGGGCAATCGACGCCGGGGATCGAGAGGCAGCCTTCGGTGCGGGTGACCAGATCGTCCGAGGCGGCAAGGATTTCCGGGTTGAGGCAGACCCGCGGGCTGGGCGCGCCTTCCTTCCAGGTGGTGTCCATGACGAAGATCCGCTGCATCACGCCGATCTGGGGGCCGGCGAGGCCGCGGCCGGGGGCGGCATACATCGTGTCCAGCATGTCGGCGGCCAGCTGGCGCAGGCGATCGTCAAGCTGTGTCACCGGCGTGCAGGGACGCCGCAGGCGGGGGTCGGGAAAGCGGAGGATCGGAAGAATGGCCATGGCCGGGAATTACCACCGGGCGGGGCCGTCGTCCATGGGACGCAGCGCGCCGCGGCCGTTCAGGCGCGGGCGCGGTCGCGTTTCAGTTTTTCCATCTTGCGGGTGATCATCTGGCGCTTGATCGGGCCCAGATAGTCGATGAACAGCTTGCCATCGAGATGGTCGATTTCATGCTGGACGCAGGTGGCCCAGAGGCCGGCGAACTGTTCTTCGTGCACGGAGCCGTCGAGCGCCATCCAGCGCACCTTGACCTCGGCCGGGCGGGTGACTTCGGCATATTGCTCGGGGATCGACAGGCAGCCTTCCTCGTAGGTGCTGGTGTCTTCGGAGGACCAGATGACCTGCGGGTTGATCAGCACCATGGGGCGCGGGGGTTCCGGCGCCTTCATGCAATCCATCACCAGCACCCGTTTCATCACGCCAACCTGCGGCGCGGCAAGGCCGACACCGGGGGCGTCATACATGGTCGCCAGCATGTCATCGGCGAGCATGCGCAGCTCGTCGTTGAATTCGGTCACGGCGGGGCAGGCCTTTTTCAGGCGCGGATCGGGATGGATGAGGATGGGGCGCAGGGTCATGCCCTATGATCTAGTGAATGGCGCGCTTTCGTGCAATGGTGCCGCGTCGGGCCGGAATGTCGCACGGTGGGCGGAACGGATTCCGGCGCAGGATCGGTTTGGTGGGAAATTGTTGCGAAATTGCCCAGAAATTCGGGATGATTTCCCGATCAAGCTGGAATATCCGGAACAATCAGACCCCGCACAGCAGGCAGGACGAGACAGCATGAACTTTGACGAGATCATCGAGCGCCGCGGCACCCATTCGGCGAAATGGGACATGATGGACAAGCTTTACAATGTTCCGGCCGATACGGGCATCTCGATGTGGGTGGCCGACATGGACTTTCGCCCACCGGCCTGTGTGCAGAACGCGCTGAAGGACATGCTGGACCACGGGGTCTATGGCTATTTCGGCGACGACCGCGCCTACAAGGAGGCGATCCGCTGGTGGATGGCAAACCGCCATGGCTGGGAGATCGAGGGCGATGCGATCCTGACCGCCCACGGGCTGGTGAACGGCACGGCCTTGTGCGTGCAGACCTTTACCCAGCCGGGCGAGGGTGTGGCGGTGATGGCGCCGGTCTATCATGCCTTTGGCAAGGTGGTGAAAGGGTCGGGCCGGCGGCTGGTCGAGCTGCCACTGAAGCTGGAGGCCGGGCGGCTGGAGATGGATTTCGCGGCCTGGGACGCGATGATCGACCCTGGCACCAAGATGCTGATCCTGTGCTCGCCGCACAATCCGGGCGGGCGGGTCTGGACGGTCGAGGAGCTGCGCGGGGTTGCCGAGTTCTGCAAGCGGCATGATCTGATCCTGGTCTCGGACGAAATCCACCACGATCTGGTGTTCGGTGGCGCGCAGCACACCGTGATGACCAAGGCCGCGCCCGAGGCGCTGGACCGCACCATCGTGATGACGGCGACCACCAAGACCTTCAACATCGCGGGCGGGCATACCGGCAACATCATCATCCCCGACCCTGCCCTGCGCAAGCGGGTGGCGGATACGCTGTGGGGCTTGGGGATTTCGGGGAATTCCTTTGGGCTGGTGATGGCGACGGCTGCCTATTCGCCGGAAGGCGCGGAATGGGTGGATGCGCTGGTGGCCTATCTGGATGGCAACCGGAAGCTGTTCGACGAGGGCGTCAATGCGATTCCCGGCGTGAAATCCATGCCGCTGGAGGCCACCTATCTGGCCTGGGTCGATTTTTCCGGCACCGGGATGGCGCCCGAGGAGTTCATTCGCCGGGTCGAGCAGGAGGCGGGGATCGCCGCCAACCATGGCGCGACCTTTGGTGCGGGCGGCGAGAGCTTCCTGCGATTCAACCTGGCGACGCCGCGGGCGCGGGTGGCCGAGGCGGTGGCCCGGCTGCAAAAGGCGTTCGGCGATCTGCAATAGGCAGGGTGTGCGGCTTGGCCCCATTGAGGGGCCGCGCCGCACCGGGGGGCCGTCTGCCCCCCGCCGGGGCCTGTCGGCCCCGCCCCCCGAGGGTATTTTCAGAAGGTGAAAGGCGGGTCTAGGCGCCTTGGATGGCCGCAAGGCAGCCGGTCAGGGCGGCGAGATCGTCGGTGATGAGGTGTAGCGCCATGTCGCAGGGCGGGCCCTTGTTGGGGTTCGGGGCGCTGAAAGTGGTGGCGATGGTCGGCCCGAGCCCTGCACGGACGAGGGCCTGAGCAACTGAGCCTGCCAGCCAGATGCCGTTTTGCGGCAGGGTGATCAGGGCGATGTCCTGAAGCCAGAGGCCCAGAAGGTGGGCGTAAAGCGCGAACGTGTCATGGTATCGGGGGTCGGCAGCCAGCGCCTCGGGTGGCAGGGCGGGACCGTGCAGGCATTGGTGCAGGCGGGACAGGCCGCGGCCCGAGAACAGATCTTCGGTGGTGGGAAAGTCAGCTAGGTTGGCGCCGATGCGGGCCGACAGCTGTTGTGCGATGCGGTGCGGCAGGGCGAGGTGCCCGGCCTCGGCCGCGAGAATCGCGGCGGGCTGGCCGGGGCGCTGGATCACCGCGGCGACGTTGACGCCTGTGCCAAGGCCGAGAACCACGGACTGGCCGTTGGATTGCGATGTGCGGGCCGGTTGCAGCAGGTGTGAGGCGCCAGGGCCAAGATGCGGCAAGGCATGACCCAGCGCGGCCAGATCGTTCAGAAGCGTGACCGGGGCGCCAAGCCGCGCGGAAAGGCGGGCGGCATCGGCGGTCCAGCCACTGTTGGTCAGCCGGGCCTGTCCGCCCGACACTGGCCCCGCAACGGCCAGACAGGCGCCGGACAGCGGCGGGTTGCCCTGCGCGGCAAGATAGTGATCGAGCGCGACATCGAGCCCGGCATGGTCCGCGATGCGCAGCCGCATCAGCGTGCCGGGGCGCAGCCTGTGCTGCCCCAGCGCAAGGCGGGCATTGGTGCCCCCGATGTCTGCAACAAGAATGGTCATGCTGGAGATGGGCTTAGCCGATCACGCAGCGGACCGGCAGACGCAAAAAGGCCGCGCCCTTGCAGGCGCGGCAGGCGTGTTCCTGCGGCCACGGCCGCGGAACACCGGCGGAAGGCCGATTGGTTCAGGGCTCGCCCAGTTCGGCGCGGATCTGCTGGCGCAGGAAGTCGATGGGCACCATCTTGCCCTCGCGCTTGAAGTGCCAGTAGGTCCAGCCGTTGCAGCTGGGGGCGCCTTCGTAATGGGCGCCGACCTGATGGATGGATCCGGTCATGCTGTCCCCGACCAGTGTGCCATCGGCCCGCACCTTGGCGGTAGAGCCGCGCGGGCCGACCAGCACCTCGCCCGGACGCAGCATCCCGCGTTCGACCAGCTGGCCAAAGGGCACGCGGGGCTCGGCCCGTTTCGAGGCCGAGGTTTCCAGCGCCGAGGCATCATAGGGGCGCACACGGGCGATGCGGGCAGTGGCGGCCTGGCGATACGCCTCTTCGCGTTCGATGCCGATGAAGTTGCGGCCCAGCATCTTGGCGACCGCGCCGGTGGTGCCGGTGCCAAAGAACGGGTCCAGCACCACATCGCCCGGGTTGGTCGAGCCGATCAGCACGCGGTGCAGCAGCGATTCGGGCTTTTGCGTCGGATGCGCCTTGTCGCCGTTCTGATCCTTGAGCCGCTCATGCCCGGTGCAGATCGGCAGCACCCAGTCCGAGCGCATCTGGACGCCTTCGTTCAGCGCCTTGAGGGCGTCATAGTTGAAGGTGTATTTCGCGGCTTCGGATTTCGAGGCCCAGATCATCGTTTCATGCGCGTTGGTCAGCCGCTTGCCGCGGAAGTTCGGCATGGGGTTCGACTTGCGCCAGACCACATCGTTCAGGATCCAGTAGCCGGCATCCTGCAGCGCCGCCCCGACGCGAAAGATGTTGTGATAGCTGCCGATCACCCAGATCGCCCCGTTGGGTTTCAGCAGGCGCCGTGCGGCGGCCAGCCAGTCACGGGTGAAGCGGTCATAGGCGGAAAAACTGGAGAACTGGTCCCAGTGGTCATCCACCGCATCGACGCGGGAATTGTCCGGGCGATGCAGCTCGCCTTTCAGCTGCAGGTTGTAGGGCGGATCAGCGAAGATCAGGTCGATCGACGCCTCGGGCAGGGACTGCATCATCTCGATGCAATCGCCCGCCAAAATCTGGTTGAGCGGAAGCGCGGGCGCCTCCGTTGCCTTGGTTTTTACAGCCATCTTCTGCCTCTAAGTCCCGCGCGTTGATCGCGCTGTTGTGAGGCCGAGTCTGATTCAAACCTGATTCGTCGTCAAATTCTTTATTGAATCAAGGGGTTACGGTTTTGACTTGATACAAGATATTGTGCACTGGGCGGAACGAACGCCTATGAACGGGGGTCACGCCCAAATCTAGAAGCGCCTGAAGGTGGTCCCTGGTCGGGTAGCCTGCGTTCCGGTCCCAGCCATATCCGGGATACTGTTGCGAAAGATCCACCATGATCGCGTCGCGCGCGACCTTGGCCATGATCGAGGCAGCAGCAATCGAGAGGCTGCGGGCATCGCCCTTCACCACGGCCTCGCCCCGGCAGGGCAGATCGCGCGGAAGGCGATTGCCGTCGATCAGCGCATGGTCTGGCATCTCGGGCAGTCCGGCGAGGGCACGGCACATGGCAAGGTGGCTGGCCTGCAGGATGTTGAGGCGGTCGATTTCCTCGACGCTGGCATGGGCGACGCAGACCTGCGCGGTGGCGGCGATCTGCTCGGCCAGGCGGGCGCGGCGGGCGGGGGACAGGGCCTTGCTGTCGTCCAGCCCGTCGGGGATGCGGGCGGGGTCGAGGATGACGGCGGCGGCGGTAACCGGGCCGCACAGCGGGCCGCGGCCCACCTCGTCGACCCCGGCGATGCGGGTGGCGCCAAGGGCGCGGGCGGCGGATTCGAAGCTGAAATCGGGCATGGGTCGGTGATGCCCTGCCCGCCGGGCGCGCGCAATGGTCAAGCGCGAACGGGGGGCTTTGCGCCCCCCGGGCGCCGGCAGGGCCGGCGCCTCCCCCCGCAGGATATTTGGATCAAGGCGAAGGGAATCACCGGCTGGGGTGCATCACCTCGCGGTCGCGGCGCGGGTCGTAGTGGTGATCGTAATGCGGATAGGGCTGCGGGCGGGGCTGATAGTAGCCGTAGCCGGGCGCCGGCCGGGCGCACCCATAGGGGCCGCAGGGATAGGGGCGCGGATAGACGAGCGGCGGGCGCGGGGGTTCATGGCGGTGCCAGCCAGGATACTGCGGGCGGGGCTGGTGCCAGCCGGGTTGCGGACGGGGAGGCTCGGGGCGCATCACCGGCGCGGGGCGGTGGTGCCGGTCATTGTCATTGAGGGCCGAGCCGATGATGGCGATGGCGGCCACGCCCGCGATCACCTTCATCATGTCGTCAGGCTCGGCTCGGGCCGGAAGCGCCGAAGCGGTCATGGCGCCCATCGCAATGGCGGCGACACCAAGGGCGGTTGCGATCTTGCGGGTGGCCGGGCGGAAGATGGTCATGGCGTTGTCCTTTCGGGTGATCCGCCGAGATGTGTCCCGGTCGGGATGGGGTCACCCTGGCCCGCAGCGCCGTGTCAGGCAAAATCACCGCCCTGTCATCACATAACAGGCGCGCAAAACCCCGCCTGTCATGTGATGACACGCGCGCCAGAGGGCCGGACATTGCATAACCGCGTGCCAGCCGCCATCCTGCCCCCATCACCCGGAAGGAGGCCCCGATGCCCCGCACCCTAGCCCTTGCGGCCCTGATGGCCGCCGCGCTTGCGCTGCCTGCGCAGGCCGACTGCTATGCCGATTACAAGGCCAAGCAGGACAACCCCCTGCGTCTGCATTACGGCGTGATGCAGGTGTCTGACGGCGCCTGTTCCCCGCGCGCGGCACAGGCCGAGATTGCCCCGCGCCTGGCCGCGCAAGGATGGACCTTGCTGAACGTCATCGGCGTTTTCGGCCCTGAGGGTCTGAGCGAAAGGAAAGGCAATGCCGGCGCCTACTTCCTCCGCTATTGAGGCGCTGCGGCGGGGCAGCCGCACGGTGACGCTGGGCGTGGCGGCGGTGGTCGTCATCTTGCTGGCGGCGGCGGTGTTCCTGTTCCTGAACCTGCCCGACGCGAATGCGTTCAACACCCGGATCGAGCGGCTGTTCATCGAGAACGACCAGCTGCGCGGCGCGACCGAGATCAAGCTGCTGGAGATTCTGGCCCAGTCCGGCACGGCCTTTTCCGAAGTGCTGGTCAGCTACCGGATGGTGATCTTCGTGCTGCTGGTGTTTTCCTCGGCGCTGCTGGTGGCGGCGCTGGTGTTTCTGGTCACCATCGTCGCGCTGAACCAGCGTCTGCGCGAGATGCGGCAGGCCGGGATTCAGGTGGCCTCGCTGGCGATCAGCCGGGCGGAAAATACCGTGACGCTGAACAGCATGGAATTTCCCCTGACCGCCGCCGCCATCGAAACGCTGGCCGTATTGGCCGAGGCGCGGATGGATGACGAGGTGCTGAACGGCGCGCAGATCGAGGCGATGATTTCCGGCAAGAATGCCGCCGACTGCGAGGAAGCCGCGGGGGCCACGCGAATCAAGCGCCTGCGCGATGCGCTGGGGAACCAGATGGTCAGCGAGCTGCTGATAAAGACGATCGCGCGCAAGGGCTATGTGCTGTCGATCGACAAGGATGCGATCCGCATGGATTGAGGGCGCGCGATGGTCGGGGGCCGGCGCCTGGCCCCGGCCGGGGATGGGTATTTGGAAAAAGGCAAAGAGGCAGAGCGCGCGCGGGGTCGGGTGCGGGCGGGGCTTGTTGGTCGCGCGATCTGTTCGCCTTGATCGAGGTCCCTGGCGGGTGCGCCGGGCGGCGCCATCGGGTCAGGAAGCAACTTGGCAGCGGGCCGGGAAGCGACGGTGGCCAGTATGCGGGCAGGCAGATCCCGGCGGGCCGGGGCGCGGCCCGTCAGGTCTGGGGCCTTGCAGGCTGGCACGCTTCGCGGGATACCCCCGGGGCAGGCAAGTCCCGAGGTGCAGCATGAGCCGATTCTGGAGCCCCCTTGTAAGGTCGCTGGTGCCCTATGTCCCTGGCGAGCAGCCTAAGGACCGGCAGTTCATCAAGCTGAACACCAACGAGAACCCGCATGGCCCCTCGCCCCGCGCGATCGAGGCGATCCGGGCCGCGACCGGCGACGGGCTGCGGCTGTATCCTGACCCGGTGGCCGGCGATCTGCGGGCGGCGGTGGCGGAGAGTTTCGGGCTGACCCCGGCGCATGTGTTCGCGGGCAACGGGTCGGACGAGGTGCTGGCCCATGCCTTCAACGCCTTTTTCGGTGGCGGCGGAGAGGTGCTGTTCGCAGATGTGACCTACAGCTTTTACCCGACCTATTGCACGCTTTATGGCCTGCCGCACCGGCTGATCCCGCTGGATGCGGATTTCGGCTGCGATGTGGGCCTCTATCGCGGCCCCTGTGCGGGGATCGTGATTGCCAATCCGAATGCGCCGACCGGGATTCCGCTGGGCCTTGCGGCCATCGAATCGGTGCTGCGCGCCAATCCCGATGTGGTGGTGATCGTGGACGAGGCCTATGTGGATTTTGGCTGCGAAAGCGCGGCGGGGCTGATCGCGGCCCATGACAACCTGCTGGTGGTGCAGACCTTTTCCAAATCGCGCAGCATGGCGGGGCTGCGGGTCGGGCTGGCGCTTGGGCAGCCGCATCTGATCGAGGGGCTGGTGCGGGTGAAAGACAGCTTCAATTCCTATCCGCTGGGCCGGCTGGCGCTGGCCGGTGCCCTGGCCGCCTGGCAGGACCGCGACTGGTTCGACCGCACGCGCGCGCAGGTGATGGCCGACCGCGAGGCGATGGCCGAGGGGCTGCGGGCGCAGGGGTTCACGGTGCTGCCCTCGGCTGCGAATTTCGTCTTTGCCCATCACCCCGGCATGGCGGCCGAAGCGATTCTGGCCGGGCTGCGCGAGCGGGGGATTCTGGTGCGGCATTTCCGGCAAGAGCGGATTTGCGACTGGCTGCGGATCTCGGTCGGGACCAGCGCGGAATGTGCGGCGCTGCTGGCGGCGACAGGGGCGATTCTGGCCGGGGGTGCGGTGGGGTGAACCCCGCCAATCCTGCGGTCAGACCTACTGTTCCAGCCCGTTGCTGGAGACCCAGCCCGCTTGCCCCTGCCACACGATCCGGCACCAGTCGTATGTGCCGCCGCCCGGATCGGCGGGCTGGCAGCCATCGACCTGCACGCCGCGCGCACCAGCCGGCACGGTGAACAGAACGCCATGCATGGTCCCGGGGCCCGAGCGGACATTCATGTAGCCGCCTGACACATTGCCCTTGATGCGCCAGACGGCCTTGGGCGCCTCGCGCGGCGGCGATGCCTGCGGCGGGGCCGAAGGCGCGGCGGCAGGGGTCGGCGCGGCGCCGCCCAGCGGGCGCACGGGGATCCCCAGATCGTCGGCATCGTCGAAGTTCAGCCAGGTCATCTCGGCCGGCGCCGCCTGGGTGATATAGAGCACCGCCTTTTCCGACAGGCCCAGCTGGTTGAGATAGGCACCGATCAGCGCGTTGCCCTGCCCGGTTTCAATCGCGCGGCCCTGATCGTCGACGTAATAGGCGGCGTGAAAACCCACCTTGGCAGAATGGCCCATCAGCCGGCGCACCCCGCCCAGCCAGGCCAGACCGCAGGCCGAGGCACAGGCCGCACCATCGTCCACCGCCGTATGGGCACCCTGAATGCGGATCGCGCGGCCCATGGCAAGCCCGGCCAGAAGGCTGCCGCCGGGGCTTTCGAACACCACCACCTGCTCGCCGTGGGTGTCAAGCAGCGCGCGGGTCAGCTTCTTGTCGTCGCCTGCATCGAACTGGCCGCTGACGCGGATGATCGCGCCATCTCCGCTTTGGAACGGCTGGGTGGAAATGTCGGCGCCCAAGGCCGGAAACGCAAAGGCAAGGCTGGCAACGAAAGACATCAAACGCATGGTGGCCCCGGACAGGATAATGCCGGGGCAGCCTAGCCGGGTCATCCCCATCGGCGCAATGCCCGAGAACGGGGGGTCAGCCGATGCGAACCCCGACCGCGCCCAGACCTGCGATTTCAACGCGGCAGGTCTCGCCCGGAAGGATCGGGCCAACACCGGCGGGCGTTCCGGTAAAGATCAGATCGCCCGGCGCCAGTTCCACCAGCCCCGACAGATGCGAGATGATATGCGGCACGTCCCAGATCATGTCCGCGATATCGGCATCCTGGCGGATCTGGCCATTCACCGTGCAGAGGATGCGGGCGGCGCTCAGCGGTCCGGTTTCCGACACCGGCACCAGGGCGCCGCAGGGCGCCGACTGGTCGAACCCCTTGGACATGTCCCACGGACGGCGCATCTGCTTGGCTTCGGCCTGCATGTCGCGGCGGGTCAGGTCGATGCCCGGCGCATGGCCCCAGACCAGCGCGCCTGCCGCCTCGGGCGTCAGGTTGCGGCCAGCGGCACCGATCGCGACCACAAGCTCTGCCTCGTGATGCAGATCCGAGGTCGCCATGGGCCAGGGCAGGACGGCCCCGTCCGGAACCAGCGCATCGGCGGGTTTGGCAAAGAAGAACGGCGGCTCGCGCGTGTCGGCGCCCATCTCCTTGGCGTGTTCGGCATAGTTGCGCCCCACACAGAAGATGCGGCGCACGGCAAACCGCTGTTCGCTGCCCCGAATGGCAAGCGAGGGAACCGGTGGCGGGGGAAAGACGTAATCCAAGGCAAGGCTCCTCACGGCCCGAGTGTGAAGCAGGCGATAGCGCGGGCCTGCAGCCGGCGGCAAGCCAGATCCGCCTGATCCTGGGTCAGACCGGCAAAGGTTGCCTCCCAGCCGGGGCCGCGCTGGATGACCTTGCGCAAGGCACCATCAAGCGCGCGGGTTTCCGACAGCGCGGTCTGCAGCAGCGCGCGTTCGGCGGTGCCACGGCTGTTGAACTTGCCAAGCGTCACGGCCCAATGCCGCCCGCCCGAGGTCGAGACGCGGCTGACCACCTCGCCTGCGGCGGCGGCGACGGCAGAGGTGCGTTCGATCTTTTGCGGCACTTCGGCGGCGGGTTCGGCCGCGGCCATGGTCATCACGATTTCGCCGGGACGGGCGCGGGGGCGGCGCGATGGGCCCGAATCGGTCAGCGTCGGCACGACAAGGGCCGCGGCGGTGCGCACCGCGCCAGGCAGAGCGTCGGCATCTTCGGCGATCGGGGCGGGAAGGTCCTCGGGCTCGCCGTCTGCGGCAAAGTCTTCGGTCGTTGCCTCGCCCGGCAGGGCCAGCGTCTGGCCCGCAGGATCGACGACGCGGAAGGGCACGGGTTCCGGCGCAGCAGTGGCCACCTCGACCGGGGGCGCATCGGCGGGCGGATCGGCGGCGATTTCCTCGAGTTCGGGATCGTCCTCGGCCGCAGCAACGACGAGATCGGCCGGCCGCGCCTGCGGCGGGGCGACCGATGCCAGCGGTGCGGGTTCGGGTGCCTTGGGCTCGTCGGTCAGCCCGGCGAGCACATCGGCCACGCCGCTGGTCACCTGGGCCACGGCCTCGGCCCCCACAAGTTGCGGGCGACGCGCCGGGCGGGGCGAGCTGTCGCGGGCCATCTTCAGGCGGATGGTCTTGCCAGCCCCGGTCGGGGTTGCCGGCTCGGCCTCGGCGATCTGGTCCAGCGCCACCGGCGGCGGCGGCGTGGTGCGCGCCGTGGCCGGGGCATTGCCAAAGCCGATGTCCAGAAGTTCGGACATGCGCACGTTGCGCTGCGCGGTCGAGGTACCGCCGAACACCGTAGCCACCAGACGCTTGTTGCCCCGCTCGGCCGAAGCCGTCAGGTTGAAGCCTGCCGCATTGGTGTAGCCGGTCTTGATGCCGTCGGCGCCGCGATAGCTTTCCAGAAAGCGGCGGTTGGTGTTCGATACCTTGGCGATCCCCGCATCCTCGGTGATGCGCGAAAACAGGCCATAGTAATCCGGGAAATCATAGAACAGCCGCCGCCCCAGCAGCGTCATGTCGCGGGCGGTGGACAGATGGCCTTCGGTGGTCAGGCCGTTGGCATTGCGAAAGGTGGACCGGGTCATCCCCAGCGCCTTTGCCGTGCGGTTCATCCGCGCGGCAAAGGCCGATTCGGACCCCGAGATATGTTCCCCCAGCGCCGTTGCCGCATCGTTCGCCGATTTGATCGCCGCACCGCGGATCAGATAGCGCAGGCTGATCTTCTGCCCGGCCCGCAGCCCCAGACGCGAGGGCGGCTCGGCCGCCGCATTGGCCGAGATCGTCACCATGTCGTCCAGCGAAATCTCGCCCCGGCGGATCGCGTCGAAGGTGATATACAGGGTCAGCATCTTGGTCAGAGATGCCGGATGAAGCCGCGTATCGGCGTTCTGTTCCCAAAGCACCTTGCCGGTGCGCGCATCCATCACGATCCCGGCAAAAGGCGCCGCCACCGCCAGAACCGGCGCGAGCAGCATGATCGCCATGAATACTGCGGATAGTGCAAGCCTGCGGGCACGGTCGCCCGGGCGCATCGTCCCTGACCCGATCACGGTATCTGTCCTTGTTCTGCCTCGACTCCGGTCTTTTTGCCGGATGACTTCAAAAGGCTAGCACAAGGCCGTGCGTCAGAAAACCCGGAAAAATCAGTAACTTTCCGACCCAGCTTTATTTCGCGCATCGCAGATGTCGTAGGCCGGACACCCCCTGACACTAGCCCTGCGCAGCCGCCACCCTACCGCCGCAAGGGCGCCACAATCCGGCCACAATCAGCCCAGTTCGGCGATCAGCAAGGTCAGGCCGCCAAGATCGGGCAGCTCACGAAACCGTGGGTGATCGGCCGGTGCCTCGGCATGTTCCAGCGCCCAGACCTCGCCATGGGGGACATGCACGCCCCAGCCCCCTGCGGCGATCGCGGGCAGCACATCCGACTTCATCGAATTGCCGACCATCAGCGCACGATCCGCCCCGTCGCCATGGGTGGCAAAGGCGCGGGCATAGGTCTGCGGGGTCTTTTCCGACACGATCTCGACCCCGTGGAACAGATCGCCCAGCCCCGACTGCGCCAGCTTGCGTTCCTGGTGCAGCAGATCGCCCTTGGTGATCAGCACGATCCGGTGACTGTCCGCCAGCGCCTCGACCGCCTCGCGCGCATGCGGCAGCAGTTCCAGTGGATGCGCCAGCAGATCGCGCCCGGCGGCCATGATCTCGGCAATGACCGAGGCGGGAACCCGGCCCTCGGTGACCTCGATCGCGGTTTCGATCAGCGACAGGGTAAAGCCCTTTACCCCATAGCCATAGTGACCGACGTTGCGCCGCTCGGCTTCCAGCAGGCGCTGTTCCAGATGCTCGCGCTCGGCATGGTCGGCCAGCAGGCCAAGCACATGCGCCTGCGTCAGGCGAAAGAATGTCTCGTTGTGCCACAGCGTGTCGTCGGCATCAAAGCCGACCGTGGTGATCTGCATGGGCGCGTCCCCCTGTCGGCTTGTCTTGGCTCAGGCACGGCGTTTGTGCAAGCGCGCGCTTGACCGGCGGCGGGCATTGGGCCACTGGGATGCCGCATTCGCAAGAGGATGAGATGACTCGCTGGCGTGTTGCCCTGTGCCTGATGTTGGCCCTGTTTGCCCCTGCGGCGCGGGCGTCGAATACCGTGGTCGCGGTCGATCCGGGCTTTGCGCCGGTGGCCTCGGTGCTGTTGCAGGTCTTCGCGGAACAGACCGGCCATGATCTGGTGCTGACCGTGGCGCCCGCCCCGGCACTGGAGGGCACGGCAGCCGATGTGCTGCTGGCCCCCGACGCTGCCCTGCCCACGCGCCTTGCGCAAAGCGGCCGGGCCGAGGCCGGGTCGCAGATCACCTATGCCATGGGCCCCGAGGGAACCGCGGGCGCGACCCAGCCGCGCGATGCGGTGCTGCTGGGCCAGGGCGCGACGAACCCGGTTGCGCAATCCTTCATGGCCTTTTTGCTGACCCCCGAGGCATGGGACATCATCGTCTCGCACGGGTTCGGCGCGCATTAGGGCAGAATTCAGATACCGGAACGCAAAAGCCACCATGCGGAATTGCCAGGTGGCCTGCCGTTTGGCATGATGGACCTGCACAGCAGCAGGGGCCGCGCCATGCAAGTCAGGCAAGCATCGAACGTTCTGGAGCTGCTGGAATATTTTGCTCAGCGCAAGCTACCCGCGACCATGGCCGAAATCTCGGACGGGCTGGGCTGGCCACGGTCAAGCACGTTCAACCTTGTCGCGACACTGGCCGAACGCGGCTATCTTTATGAACCACGGCTGAGGGGCGGCTATTACCCCACCCAGCGCTGGCGATTGATGCTGGACGAGATCGACAGCGCCGACCCCTTGCCCGAAGCCGTGTTCGATCTGGCCGCCGATGTTGCCGCCGCCACGCGCGAGACCACGGCGATTGCCGCGCCCAACGGCACGCAGGCCATCTTCCTGCATGTGATCGAATCGGAACAGCCCGTGCGGTATTTCGCGCAGGTCGGGTCATGCGTGCCGATCCATGCCAGCTCGGCCGGCCGTGCGCTGCTGGCGCAGATGACCCCCGAAGAGCGGCAGGCGATCTATCGCAAGTCCGGCTTTCCGGTGTATTCCGGCACCACCCCGTCCAGCCCCGAGGCGGTCGAGGCCGAACTGACCGCCGCCGCCCGGCGCGGCTATCACCAGAGCAACGCGGAATATGTGCCCGATCTGGCCGGCCTTGCGATCGGGTTGCCAAAGACCGGCCGGCGTCTGTCGATCGTGGTCGCGGGCCCCGTGCCGCGCTGCGTGCCCCACCGAGCCGATATCGCCCGCACCATCAGCCTTGCGATGGACCGTCACGGGCTGGCCTGAGCGGCCCGATCAGCCCCGGGCGCGGCTTTCGCGCAGATGTTCCGCCAGCGCCAGCCCGGCGCCGATGAAGGACAGCACTGCGAACAGCCGGTAGGAATGGCTGAAATCGCCGATCATGCCATAGATCAGCGCAAAGCTGGCCGGCCCCGCCATCACGCCAGCAAAGGTCCAGGTCAGAACCTCGCCGGTCACAGTGCCGCCCGCCGGGCTTTGCCGCGCGGTTTCGGCCAGCAGCACCCCGTTCCAGCCCAAGCCGCACAGCCCGGCCAGCACCACCATGGCCAGACCGACCAGCGGCACAGCGCCAATCAGGCCAAGGCCGAGGCCCGCGATCCCCGTCAACGCCCCGACCAGCGCCAGCACCAGAAAGCCGGACCCCACGCGGTCGGCCACCAGCCCCCAGAGCACCCGGCCAAAGGCCCCGCCCGCCTGCATGATCGCCGCAACGGCCGCCGCGGCGGCCACGGACCAGTGGAATTCCTCGATCAGCATGGCGACCAGGAACGAGGACATCGACAGTTGCACCGCCGAATAGACAAAGCCAAGGATCGTCAGGCAGCGCAGCCCCGGCATACGCCAGATCAGCCGTTGCCCCCGCCAGATCCCGCCCATGACCGGCGCATCCGGCCGGCGGTCGCCATCCCAATGCGGGATGAAGCGCAGGTAGATCAGCGCCAGCCCAAGCGGCAGCGCCGCCATCGCCAGCATGGTGGCCTGCCAGCCGAAAATCTGCGCCAGCGGCGGCACCGCCAGCGCCGCAACGACGCCCCCCAGCGGCACCCCCGCCTGCTTGACCGAGAACACCAGGTTGCGCTTGGCCGCCGGCGCAAGCCGCGACAGGATATGCGAGGATGACGGATTGTTCAGCGCATAGCCCACACCGATCAGCACAGAGCCCAGCGCAATGCCCGCAAGCGTGCCGCTTGCCATGCCCAGAAAGCCCATCGCCGCCAGGATCAGCGCCATCTGACCCACACGGCCCGCGCCCAGCCGCTTGACCATTCCGCCCGCCAGCATCGAAAAGAAGATGCCCGAGGCATAGATCAGGCTGACCTGATAGCCGATCAGATGTGGCGCAACGCCCAAGGCAGAGGCAACAAGCGTAGGAATGGCCGTCAAGGCCAGCACCGATGTTGTCGCCGCAACCTGCGAGGCCGTGGTCAGGGCAAGGGAATCGGCCAGCCCCGCAGAACGGCTGGCGGAATGTTCGCTGATCGTCACTGTCGCAAGACCCTTTTCCCGTCAATGGGTTAGCCATGACGACTCCTGTCATGGCCCTTGGGGCAAAGGTCGGATGGCGCGGGCCGACTGTCAATTTGGCGGGCCGCTAAGATTTTCTCACCCCCCCTGCCGAGAAACCTGCATTTGACCCCTGCCCTGCTGCTGGCCGCAAACTGTCGGCATGAAACCGGACCGTTTCGGCCACTGGCAAAGCGGGAACCGGGCAAGAATGACAGCAACAGGGACCACCATGACCAACACGCCTGACCGCGCCCCGCGCAAACGCCGCCTCGCCCCCCTTGCCGCCGCGCTGCTGGGCGCGGCCCTGCTGCCGGGCGCCGCACTGGCCGCCGCCGATGTGACCGCCGCCGAGGCGATCATCGCCGAACATTCCATGATCCCGACCTTTGCCCCGCCGGGGACGCCCTTCGATGCCAAGACCTGCATGGCCGGGAAAAAGATCCTGACCATCCCCACCTCGTCCGCGATTCCGTTCAATGCCGGGATCGTCGCCTCGATGGAGGAGGTCGCAAAGGAAATCGGGTTCGAACTGCGCGTCTGGCAGAACCAGGGCCAGCCGACCCAATGGGTTCAGGGCATCGAATACGCGATCCAGAACGGCTATGACGCCGTCGATCTGGTGGCCGGGATCGTTCCCGACGGGCTTGCCCCGCAGCTGACCGCCGCGCGCAAGGCCGGGCTCAAGGTCTTTGCGACCCACCATCTGGACGTGACCAACGATCGCAGCGCGCTGACCGATGTGGAACTGCCCGTCTCGTTCACCCGCGTGGGCGAAATCGTCGCCGCCTGGGTGATCAAGCAGACCGGCGGCAATGCCAATGTGCTGGTGATCGGCTCGGACGACGTGATGCCCTCGCAGCCCTACTGGAAGTCGTTCGAGGCCACGCTGAAGAAGCTCGACCCCGATTCGAAGGCAACCTATGTCAACGTCTCGGTGGCCGACTGGGCGACCAAGATCCAGACCTCGGCCCAAGGCGCGCTGCTGCAGGATCCCTCGATCAACTTCATCGTGCCGCTGTATGATTCCATGGCCCAGTTCGTGCTGCCGGCGCTGGCGATCACCGGGCGCAAGGCGGATGTGCCGATCGCCTCGTTCAACGGCACGCCCTTCGTGATCGACATGGTGCGCAACGGCGATGTTCAGATGAATGTCGGCGAAAGCCTGGGATGGATCGCCCGCTCGTCGCTGGATGCCTATATGCGCTCGCTCTGCGGCCAGGCCGAAGTGCCGACCGAGCTGTATGTGCCGTTTTTCATCTTTGACAAGACCAACGCCGAAACCGCTGGCAAGCCGGCCGATTTCGACAAGGGCTATGGCGATGCCCATGTCGCGGGCTACCGCAAGCTCTGGGGTCTGGAATGAGCGCGGCCGGGGCGCTTCCGGCCGATGGCCTGCCCCGGCGGGTGCCCGGAGAGGCCCCGGCCCTCTATGCGCGCAACGTGTCGAAGGTGTTCGGCACGTCCCGCGTGCTGGACGGGGTGGATTTTGCCGTCATGCCGGCCGAGGTGCATGGCCTGCTGGGGGCCAATGGCTCGGGCAAATCCACGCTGATCAAGACGATTGCCGGCCTGCACGCCCCCGAACCGGGGGCCGAACTGATCCTCTACGGTCAGGGCGTGCCCTTTCCGCTGCCGGCCGGCGGGGCGCGGGCCAATGGCATTTCCTTTGTGCATCAGCATCTGGCGCTGATCCCGTCGCTGACGGTGCTGGAAAACATGATGCTGAACGATCTGGCCACGGCCCAGAACTGGCGGATCAACTGGGCACGCGCCCGCAACCGGGTGGCCGAGGTGTTCGACCGCTTCGACATCGCCATCGACCCGCAGGCCCGCGTGGCGGACCTGCCCCAAGCCGACCGCGCGCTGATCGCCATCACCCGTGCCTTTGACGAGATCGAGACCCATGCCCCCGAAGGCCGGGGCATCCTGATCCTGGACGAGCCGACCCCCTTCCTGCCCAAGGCGGGGGTGGATCAGCTGTTCTCGCTGATCCGGGCGGTCAAGGCGAACGGGGTGTCGGTGATCCTTGTCGCCCATGACATCGACGAGATCCGCGAGATCACCGACCGTGCCACGATCCTGCGCGATGGCAAGCTGGCCGGCACGGTCTATTCCGCCGAGACCGACCATGCAGGCTTCATGGAACTGATCATGGGCCAGAAGGTGTCGTTGTTTCAGGCGGGCAAGGATCTGGCGCCAGATCGTCCGGTCGCCGCGCGGGTCAGGGGGCTGGTGTCCAAGGCCGCCGAGGATGTCACCCTGGAAATCCGTCAAGGCGAGATCCTGGGCCTGACCGGGCTGATCGGGTCGGGGTTCGACCGGGTGCCAGAGGCGATCTATGGCGCCGATCCGGCCACGGCGGGGCAACTGGTGCTGGGCGATGAAATCCTTGATCTGCCCGGCATGACGCCCGGCAAGGCGATGGCGCGGGGCGTGGCCTTTCTGCCGGCCGACCGTCTGGGCCGGGCGGGCGCAGGGTCGCTGTCAATCGCCGACAACATGTCGCTGCCGGTGCTGGGCAAGTTCCGCACCATGTTCGGCATCGACTGGGCCGCCATTGAACGCCACTGCCTGGAACTGGGCGGCATCTATGACATCCGCCCCAACCGCCCCGGCCTGCGGCTTGGCGCGTTGTCGGGCGGCAACGCGCAAAAGGTGCTGATGGCCAAATGGCTTCAGACCCGGCCCCGCCTGCTGATGCTGGACGAGCCCACCCAGGGCGTGGATGTCGGCGCCCGGCAACGGCTGTTCCAGGCGCTGGATGCAGCGGCGCGCGAAGGCTCGGCCATCCTGATCGCCTCGACCGATCCCGAACAGCTGGCGCAGCTGTGCCACCGGGTGCTGGTCTTCTCAAAGGGGCGCATCGTCAGCGAGCTGACGGGCGCGCGCATCACCAAGGAAGCGATCTCGCACGAGACGCTGGCAATCCACCCCGGCGTTGCCGTGGACCACATCAAGGAGGCCGCCGAATGAGCCGCCCAGCCACCGGAAAACCCCTCAACTGGGCCCGCCTTGGCGAAAGCTATGCGCTGCTGGTTGCCATGGTGGTGCTGTTTTGCATCTTCGGCCTTGCGCTGCCCAAGACCTTTCCCACCTGGGGCAATGTCTCGACCATGCTGGGATCCCAGGCGGTGCTGGTGTTCCTGACGCTGGCGCTGATCGTGCCGCTGACTTCGGGCGATTTCGACATGTCGGTTGCGGCCGTGCTGACCATGGCCGCGATGCTGATCGCGATCCTGAACGCGCGGCTGGGCGTGTCGCTGTTCCTGGCGATTCCCGTGGCGCTGGTCGTCGGGCTGCTGGTCGGGGTGGTGAATGCGTTCTTCATCCTTTACTTCCGCATCCCCTCGCTGATCGTCACACTGGGCACGGGCACATTCGTCAATGGCATCGTGCTGTGGATCAGCAATTCGGCCACCATCGGCGGGATCGACTTTGCGCTGGTGATGTGGGTGGTGGGCACGCGGCTGTTCGGCATTCCGCTGGCCTTCTACTATGCCATCGGCATGGCGCTGCTGATCTGGTATGTCTTTGGCTATACCGCGGCCGGGCGGCGGCTGCTGTTCGTCGGCCGCGGGCGCGAGGTGGCGCGGCTGTCCGGCATTCCGGTGGACCGGGTGCGCGCGGCGGCGCTTCTGACATCATCGTTCATCGCGGCCCTGGCGGGGGTGCTGTATGCCGGCACCATCGGCGCGGCGGACCCCAATTCGGGCAACAGCTTCCTGCTGCCGGCCTTTGCCGCCGCCTTCCTGGGCGCCACGGCGATCACGCCGGGCCGTTTCAACCCGATGGGATCGGTGGTTGCGGTCTATTTCATCGTGATCGGCATCACCGGGCTGACCATGCTGGGTATCCAGTCCTATGTGCAGAACCTGTTCTATGGCGGCGCCCTTGTCACCGCCGTTGCCCTGAGCCAGCTTGTGCGCAAGCGCGAGCCGCAGGATTTCAACTGATCCTGTCCACACAGCCTTGGGGCCCCGGCGCCTGTCCGGGGCCCCGTCCTTATGACGGAGCAAGACATGACCCTCGAAGCCACCGGCGCCGATATCGACATCGGCAAGTTCTGGAAAACCCTGGGCGAGCGCCCGATCGGCGCCACCGTTGTCACCGCGAGGGGCGCAGGCGGGCCGGTCGGCTTTCTGGGCCTGTCGGCCGCGCATGTCACGGCGAACCCGCCGACCATGCTGGTCTCGATCGACCGCAAGACCTCGGCGCTGACCTCTGTGCTGGAAAGCGGGCATTTCGCGGTGAACTTCCTGCCCGAAGGTCAGGCCGCGCTGGCCAACATGTTCGGCGGCAAGGGCGAGAAGGTCTTTGCCGAGGGCGACTGGGACACGCTGGCAACCGGCGCGCCGGTGTTCAATGCCGCGCTGGGGGTCTTTGACTGTGCCGTCGACAAGGTGGTCGAACATGGCGACATCTCGATCATCATCGGCACCGTCAAAGGCGTGCGCGCCAAGGGTGACGGCGCGCCGCTGATCTTCTTCCGCGGCAAGTTCCTGTCGGACTAGGCCGCTCAGCCAGACGGCAAAGGCCCGCCGCCCATCGCGGCGGGCCTTTGCATGGCCGGCTACAGCGCGGTCATCAGCCGCCGGGCAAGGTCCGGCAACTGCCGGTCAAACGCGCGCCGCACGATCAGCGACAGGCCCAGCGGCAGATCGTGGCCCGGCACCGGCACGTTCATCACCGGCAGCTGCAGCGCCGTCCACAGCGCGTTGAACAACGGATTGCCCGGCCCCCGCCCCAGCGGGGCAAAGCCGGGGGCCGAAGGTGCGATCAGCGCATCCACCTGCGCCAGCTGCGCTTCGACCCCCAGACGCAGCTGGGCAAGGCGGTCATAGGCCTCGAAATGCTGGCGCTGGGTAAAGCCGGTGCGATGCTCGATCCGGTCATGGAACTCGCGGTGCAGCAAGGTGCCTTGCGTGCGCGACAGATTGAGAAAGGCCGAAGCCCCCTCGCAATGCTGGATGCAGCGGTGCAGATGGTCCAGATCGGCTGCGCCCTCGGGCAGATCGACCGGCACCAGATCGGCCACGGGCGCCAGCCGTGCCGCCAGATCCGCGAACAGGGCGCGGGCCTCTGGCTCCAGGTGATCGGCATAGGGGGTCAGCGTCACCCCCAGCCGCAGGCGGGCCGCAGTAACGGGCGGCGCGGGCGGCAGGGCAAAGACATCGGCCAGCAGATCCAGATCCTCGGGGTCGCGCACGAACAGCCCGATGGTGTCAAAGCTGACAGCATAGCGGCGCACCCCTTCGGTCGAGATCAGGCCCCAGCTGGGTTTCAGCGCCGCAACCCCGCAGAACGAGGCCGGCCGGATCGTCGATCCGCCCGTCTGGGTGCCGATGCCGATGGGACACTGGAAATCCGCCACCGCCGCCGCGCTGCCCGACGATGACCCGCCCGGCGTGCGGGCCGGATCATGCGGGTTGCCCGTCGCCGCATCGCGCCCGCAGGCGGCGAATTCGGTGGTATCGGTCTTGCCCAGCACGATGGCACCCGCCGCGCGCAGGATCTGCACCACGGGCGCATCCAGCCCTGGCCGGTTGGTGCCGCACAGGGGCGAGTTGTTGGTGGTCGGCAGATCGGCCGTGTCGATCACATCCTTGATCGCCACCGGAATCCCGGCCAGCGGGCGCGGATCGTCCGGGGCGATGGCGGCCGCCTCGGCCTCGGCCCGCGGGTTCAGCGTGATCCAGGCGCGCACCGCAGTGTCACGCACAGCGATGCGGGCCAGACAGGCGCGCGTCAGCTCAAGCGCCGTCAGGCGCCCCTCGCGCATCGCCCGGCGCGCGGCAGAGGCGGACAGATCGGCGGGGCTTGCGGGCGGGGAAACGGTCATGGCTGGGCCCTTTCATGCAAACGGGCGCGGGATGCCCCCCGCGCCCGCCGGTTCAGTCCGACGACAGCTTATTCGGCCGCCAGCTGGTTCACCTTGTCACGGCAGGCCATCAGCGGCTGGATCCGGGTGCCAAAGGCATCAAGCCCGCCCAGGAAGTCATCAAAGGTCAGCATCAGCCCCTTGGTGCCCGGCACGGCGGCTGCCTCGTCCAGCAGTTTGGCCACGGTCGCATAAGAGCCGACAAAGGTGCCCATGTTGAAGTTGATCGCGCCATCGGGCAGGTTGATGTGCTTGGCGGTCGAATTGTCGGCCGCGTTGGTATCGGCCGCGCCCTGCACGCCCATATAGGCCAGCGCGCCCATGTCGGCGCCTTCCTGATAGGACTTCCAGCGCGCCATCGCGGCTTCGTCGGTTTCATCGGCGATGACCATCATCAGCACATAGGCGCCCACGTCGCGGCCGGTCTTGGCGGCCGCTTCCAGCAGCGCCGCGGCGGTCGGGGCGTGGCCTTGCGGGTTGTTCAGCCCCTTGCCGTTCACAAAGGAATAGTTGGTGAACTGCGACGAGAATTCCATCCCGCGGCCCGACTGGCCGGCCGCCACGATCTCGATCGGTTCCTTGGGCAGGGGCGAGAGCTTGCAGTCCTCCATCTGGAAATACTTGCCCTTGAAGTCCGAGCTGCCCTTTTCCCACAGATCCTGCATGACCTGGACGTATTCGGTCGCATAGTCATAGCGGTAGCCGAAATAGTCGTTGCCCGGCCACATGCCCATCTGGGTGTATTCGTTGGGCGCCCAGCCGGTCACGATGTTCACGCCGATGCGGCCCGGGGCGATATTGTCGATGGTGGAAATCATCCGCGCGACAATCGCCGGGGGCAACGTCAGGATGGCGGACGAGGCGAACAGCTTGATCCGCTTGGTGGTCGCCGCCAGCGCCGACATCAGGGTAAAGCTTTCCAGCCCGTGATCCCAGAATTCGGTATCGCCGCCAAAGCCGCGCAGCTTGATCATCGACAGCGCAAAGTCAAAGCCGTAGCTCTCGGCCTTTTCGACGATCTGCCGGTTCATCTCGAAGCTGGGCATGTATTGCGGGGCGGTCTTCGAGATCAGCCAGCCATTGTTGTTGATCGGGATGAAGATGCCGATGTCCATGAACGTCTCTCCTGTCGGTGTTTCTTTCCACCATCCTCGCCCTGTGACGGGGGCGAATTCAAAGGAGTTATTCGCAGGGCAATGGCACAAAAAATCTCACGTCCTCAATATGTTGCGCATGTAAAAACGCCGCAGGAACAGGCAGATTGCCCGTTTCGGTGGCAGATGAAAAACCTGGGTCGGCTCAGCAGGGTGCCAGGCGACACCGCCGTTCCGTTCCAGCGCCGAGAGAATGTGCCGCGAACCCCAATTGTCAGCCGCAAGGAACCCAAGCCCTGCCTCGGCAAGGCCCATGCAATGGCGCAATTGCAGGCCGGGCGCCGCAGGATTGGGCAGGCCCCCGGCGCTGATGAATTCTCATCCTGCAGGCAAGAATTCCGCAGTCGCCACAAGGTGGCCCCTACGCCTAGGTTTTCGGCAAAAGGAACCATCAAGGACTGTGCCCCATGCCGCGCGTCTGGGAAACCTACATGACCGAGGAAGACCGCAGGGTCTTTGCCAATGGAAAGCTTCGCGCGCCCAAGAGGCCGGGCCGGGTCAACGCGCTGCTGGTCATCGACATGCAGGTCACCGCCTGCGGCGAGGACCGGCCGATCAGCGAACAGCTGGACCGCTTTCCCGGCGCCTGCGGCCCCCATGCCTGGGCTGCGATTCCGGTGCAACAGCGCCTGCTGGCCGCCGCCCGCGCCGCCGCAATGCCGGTGATCTATTCCAAGCACGTCTTCCACACCTATACCGGCCGCAAGGCGGCAGAGTCGGGCGTCTTTGCGGCAACTGACCCACGCAGCGAGATCGAGCCCGCCGTCGCCATGCAACCCGGCGACATCCTGATCGAAAAGCAGACGCCGTCCTGCTTTGCCTATACCAACCTTGTGCCGATCCTGGCCGAGCTGGGCGTCGACGGGCTGATTGTCGTGGGCAATTCCACCTCGGGCTGTGTGCGGGCCACCTGCGTCGATGGCGAAGCGGCCGGCTTTCGCATGAGTGTGGTCGAGGAAGGCGTCTTTGACCGCATCCAGATGAGCCATGCCGCCTCGTTGTTCGATCTGACCTTCAAGATCTGCGACGTGATCGACGAGGCGCGCGCGCTGGAGATCATCGCAACCTCATCCCTTCGGAAAACGGCCTGACCCCATGACGAATTTCATTGCCGCCGCCGTCCAGCTTGGCCCTGCCTCGGACACGATGGACGAAACGCTTGCGCGTATCCTTGCGTTGCTGGATCAGGCTGCCGCCCGGGGCGCCAAACTGGCAGTGCTGCCCGAACTGGCGCTGACGCCCTATTTCGCCTCAAGCGTGCACGACGATCCGGCCGCCCTTGACCCGCATCTGGACGAGGCTGCGAATGCCGCCGCCCTGGCCGCGATCGCCGCCAAGGGCGCCGAACATGGCATGGCGGTGGTGGCCAGCTGGGCCGAACGGCAGCCGGGGGGCATCTACAACACCATGTCGTTCTTCGACATCTCGGGCACCGAGGTCGGCAAGTTCCGCAAGGTGCATATCCCCGGCTTTGTCGAACCCGACCCCGCCAAGGAAACCACGATCCTTGAAAAGCGCTACTTCCTGCCCGGCGATCTGGGCTTTGCGGTCCATGATCTGGGCCCGGTCCGCGCCGGCGGGCTGATCTGCTATGACCGCCGCTTTCCCGAAAGCTACCGCAGCCTGATGCTGGGCGGGGCCGAGGTGTTCTGCATCGGCTTCAACACCCCGGTGCTGAACGATGGCACGCTGGAACGGGGCCGCGCGGCGGCGCGGATGTCCGTCTGCGGCGGGGCGTTCTTCAACTCGACGCATGTCATCGCGGCCGGCAAGGCCGGAGTCGAGGGCGGCACCCGCTATATCGGCGACAGCCTGATCGCCGGACCCGAAGGCGACGTGCTGGCCCATGCGCTTACCGATGGGGATGAAGTGGTCACCGCCGAAATCGACCTGGACCGCCAGGCCGCGATGCGCGCCGAATGGGATTTTCGCGCGAACCTGCGCCCCGAGGTCTATGCCAGCCTCTGACCGGGCGCCGTCTGGTTAATCGCCCCCACCCGCGTTTGCCCAAAAGCTGGGCAGCTGCCCCCGCCGCCCCGTGCGCGGGGGCGCATATCATATGGATAATACATTTCTTTCGCGATCAGATGGATGTCGGGAGGACTCTGGAATCACCCCCTGTCGGGGCGCACGAGGAATCTGCCATGCGCAAACGAGTTCCCCTGAATGCGATCCGCGCTTTTGAAGCGGTCGCGCGCAACAGTTCGGTCGCCAAGGCGGCCAACGAATTGTGCGTGACCCCCACCGCCGTCAGCCACCAGATCCGGCTGCTGGAGGATTTCCTGCAAACGGAACTGTTCGTGCGGCGCAACAGCCGCATGTATCTGACCCCCGAGGCATCGGCCAATCTGGTCAGCATCACCCGGGCGCTGGATCTGATCGACGATGCCGTCCTTTCCATGAACCGCGCCCGCGCCGAGGACAGCCGCAGCATGGCGATTGCGGCCTCGGCCTCGGTCACCTCGTTGTGGCTGATGCCGCGGATCGGCAAGTTCCTGGAACGCGAGCCCGATCTGGAACTGAACCTGTCGACCTTCATTTCCCGCAAGGAGGCCGAAGGGCGCGAGGCCGACATTCGCATCTGCAACTGGCAAAGCCAGCTGGATTGCCAGGTGGAACCGCTGTTCGAGGAAGAGATCGTGCCGGTCTGCGCGCCTGCGCTGGCGGCCCGGTTCGGCAATGATCCGGTCGAGGTGCTGCGCCAGGCACCGCTGATCCATGTCGACCGCACCCTGATGGGATATGACGGCAATCTGTCCGACTGGACCAGCTATTTCGCCGAGGCCGGGATCTCGCGCAGCGACCTCGCGCATGGGCCGCGCTTCAACACCTCCAGCACCGGGGTGGATGCGGCAAGGGCCGGGGTCGGGGTGCTGCTGGGCCGCTCGCTGCTGATCGAACAGGCGCTGGAAAAGGGCGAGCTGGTGGTTGTCGGCCAGCCGTTTTCGGTGCGCAGCCCCTATTACATGATGACCCCCTGGAAGCCCGAAAGCCGCGCGCGTCTGCAACGGTTCAAGGATTGGCTGCTGGAATCGGTCAGCCCCAACCAGATGCTGCACGCCATCTGAGGTGTTGAGGATTTCTCGTGCCCCGGCATGAGGAAACATCGGGCGCGTGCGCTGCGCATTCATGCTTTCTGTCGATCAAAGACAGGAGTGCCGCAATGCCCACGCCCCCGATGACCGCCCGCAGCATCGCCCTTGACCTGGCCGCTGGCCGCCGCACCGCGACCGAGGTTGCCGAAACCACGCTGGCCACCATCGCCGCCCGCGAACCCGAGGTTCAGGCCTTTGAATTCCTTGATCCGGCATTGGTGCGCGCTCAGGCCAGCGCGATCGACGCCCGCCCGGCCAAGGGGCCGCTGGCCGGCGTGACGGTGGGCGTCAAGGACGTAATCGCCAC
Source organism: Gemmobacter nectariphilus DSM 15620 (assembly GCF_000429765.1). Lineage (GTDB taxonomy): Bacteria > Pseudomonadota > Alphaproteobacteria > Rhodobacterales > Rhodobacteraceae > Wagnerdoeblera > Wagnerdoeblera nectariphila. The sequence goes on from NZ_AUCM01000006.1 coordinate 42,508, forward strand.
CCATGACATGCCGACCGGCCACAACACCGCGCGCTATCGCGGCGTGGCAACCGGCGTTGATGCGGCCTGCATCGACACGCTGCGGCAGGCCGGCGCGATCATCCTGGGCAAGACCGTCACCACCGAATTTGCCGCCACCCAGCGCGGCGACAAGACGCGCAACCCGCACGATCTGACGCGCACGCCCGGCGGGTCGTCCTCGGGATCGGCGGCGGCGGTTGCGGCCGGCATGTGCGCCATTGCCCTTGGCACCCAAACCGGCGGATCGACCATCCGCCCGGCCTCGTTCAACGGGATCTGGGGCTGGAAACCCACGTGGAACGTCATCTCGCGCGAAGGGCTCAAGGTCTATTCGCTGACCTGCGATACGCTGGGCCTCTATGCGGCCGACTGTGACGATCTGAAGCTGCTGGCCGATGTCTTCGATCTGGACCCGTCGCCTGAACCGGCCCAGCTGGCCGGGCTGCGCATCGGCCTGTGCCGCACGCCGACATGGGACCGGACCGAACCGGCGATGCGCGATGCGCTGGCGACGGCGGCAGACCTGCTGGCACAGGCCGGGGCCCGCGTCACCGATCTGGACTTGCCGCCCGACTTCGACGGCCTGCCCGAAGCGCATGAGCGCATCCTGACGCGCGAGGGCCGCGCTGCCTTTCTGAACGAGGCCCGCGCCACCCCCGACACCTTGCACGACGAATTCCTCGCCAAGGTCGAGAACCGCACCGGCCTGACGCCCGAGGACATGCGTGCCGCCTATGCCCTGGCCGACCGCTGCCGCGCGCGGCTGGATGACCTGCTGCAAGGGTTCGACGCGATCATCACCCCGTCGGCCTGCGGCGAGGCGCCGGTCGGGCAGGAGATGACGGGCGATGCCTCGATGAACTCGATCTGGACGCTGCTGCATGTGCCCGTGGTTTCCGTGCCGGGCCTGACCGGGCCATCGGGGCTGCCGCTGGGGATCAGTGTCATCACCCGCCGCTATGCCGACCGCACCGCCCTGGCCATCGCCGGGCTGGCCGGCCCGATCCTTGCCAAGGCCTGATCCGGGGCCACATCCCATTGGAACGGGACAACAGGAAAGACCTTGCCATGACAGATACCCACACCGACGAAGTTCTTGCCCATGTCTCGCGCGAGGCGTTTCGCGACGGCATGTCCTGCCTGGCAGGCGCCGTGAACATAGTCACCACCGATGGCCCGGCCGGACGGGCGGGGTTCACCGCCTCGGCCGTCTGTTCGGTCACCGATCAGCCGCCAACGCTGCTGGTGTGCATCAACCGTTCCAGTTCCGCCGCGCCTGCATTCCTGGGCAATGACCGGCTATGCGTGAACACCGTCGGGCCCGCTCATCAGGATCTGGCGATGCTGTTCGGCGGCAAGACTCCGATGGCAGACCGCTTTGCCCCGGCCGAATGGCGGACCGGCGTCACCGGATCGCCCATGCTGGTCGGGGCCTCGGTGTCGTTCGACTGCCGCATCACGCTGCGTCAGACCATCGGCACACATGACGTGATGTTCTGCGAGGTGGTGGACATCGCCACGCAGCCGGATGTACGCGGATCTGTCTGGTTCGGGCGGCGCTTTCACGAGCTGAGGGCCTGATCGCAGGCCAAGGCGACACCGGCGTGCAACCGCCAGGGATCGCCTGACCCCGGCCCACCATCCTGCCGGACCCCATGAACGACGAAAGCCGCGCACCCCATCCGGGCTGCGCGGCTTTTCGCTGGAAAGTGGTGCCGGTGAAGGGACTCGAACCCCCGACCCCATCATTACGAATGACGTGCTCTACCAGCTGAGCTACACCGGCATCTGACGCAGCACGGTCAGGAACCGGGCCACACCACGGACCATACGTTCCTGCCGGATCGCAAGGTCCGCGGTGCTCTTAGCACCGGGCCACGGGACTGTGTAGCCCTAAAATGCGCCTTTGCGTGCGAGTTCCTCGGGTGTGACGGGGCCTTTGGGTTCCGGCTCGGCGGGGGTGATGTCGCGCGCGCCTTCGGCGGCCTCGGCGTCTTCCACAGGGGCATCCTTGGGGCCGGTGCCGGCCAGATGTTCGGGCGCGGGCTCGGCAGCCGCCGGGCGGCCGACGATCAGGGGCAGCATCTCGGTCTGGGTCGGGCTGGGGCCGCTGGTTTCCGGCGGCTCGGTCCAGGCAAGGGTGTCGAACCCGCCGCAATTGTCACAGACCGGATCCCAGGCGGCATGGACGGCGTGGCACTTCTCGCACACCCATTGCGGGCCGCGCGGCGCCGTCAGCGCCCGTGCCAGCCAGCCGCGCACGACCGCATCGTCGGCGCCCGAGCCACGTTCGATGGCCGCCATGATGGTCAGCGCCCGCGCCGTCGGATGATCGGTCACCAGCGATCCCAGCGCGCGGCGGGCGGCGGGAAAATCCTCGGCCGCGATGTTCAGCTCGGCCATCAGAAGGCGGGTTTCCTCGTGGTCGGGCTTGATGTCGGTCAGCGCATGGAACCGGCGCACGCGGGCGGCCGGGCTTTCATCGGGCACGACCTCGGCAAAGGCGGCGGCAAGGTCGGGGTGGGGCTGCGCCTCCCATGCCTTGCGCAAAACGCGGGCAGCGGCCTTGGCGTTGCCCTGTTCGATATAGCTGCGCGCGGCCATGGCGGCGGCGGGGATCAGATCGGGGCTGGCCTTGTTGGCGGCAATCGCCGCCTCGCGCGCCTCGATGGTCGAGGCGTCATCCAGCAGAACCCGCGCCTCTTGCAGCGCCAGCACGGCATCGCGGCGGCGCCAGACATCCTTGGGCAGCGCGCCGGTTTTCAGCTTGGCGCCAAGGGTCTGGCGCGCACCTTGCCAGTTCTTGCCGCCGGTCTGCAGCTGCAGCAGGATATCCTGCGTCTCGGTATGTTTCGGCTTCAGCGCCAGCGCCTTTTCGGCCAGCTTCATCGCCGTTTCGGTATCGCCCTCTTCCAGCTTCAGCTTCATCAGCCCGCGCACACCGACAAAGCGGCTGCGCTCGTCGGCCAGCAGCTTGCGATAGGCGGCCTCGGCTCTGGTGCGCTCGCCTGCGGCCTGGGCGGCTTCGGCGGTAATCAGGGTGGTCAGGTCCGGGCGATCCAGCAGCTTTTCCGCCTTGGCGGCGCGGGCGGCGGCCACACGGTTTTCTCCAGCAGCCAGCGCCATCATCGCCTCGGACAGGGCGGCATAGCCGCGGCGTTCGCGGTTGCGGTCAAAATAGCGCGACAGGGCGGTTTCATCGCCCGTGAGAAAGCGCAGCACCGCAATGGCCAGACCCGCAATGCGCATCAGCAGCCAGATGCCGGCAACCAGCAGCAGCGCGGCAATCGCGGCCTGCAGGGGGCCAAGCGTGACCTCCCAGCCCAGCATGGATATGCGGATCCCGCCGCCGGTTTCCGACAGGATCGACGCCCCCCAGGTCAGCGCGGCAACCAGCGCGAAGAATAGAAGGGCCTTGGCAAGCGACCAGAGCATCTCGGCCTCCTATTTCGCGTTGAGATCGGTGGCCAATGTGGCCAGGGCGGCGGCGGCTTCGGCGCGGGCATCGGCCTTGGCGCGCCAGTCGGCCATCGCTGCGGCGCCTTCGGGCGGCAGGGCGTCCAGCTCGGCCAGCGCGCCGGTCAGATCGCCCTTGTGCAGGGCCGCTTCGGCCCGCGACAGGATGGCATCGGGATCATCCCCCTCTTGCGGGGTCAACGCGCGCATCCCGGTCTGCGCCTTGAGAAAGGCGCCCAGCCGTTCCGATACCGTCGCATCGGCCCCCGGCTTTTGCGTCGCGGCCAGCACGGCGCGGGCGGCGTCAGGAAAGGCGGTCTGCAATTGTGCCAGCGTCAGCAGGCCTTCGGCGTGCGCGGACAGCGCCACCGGAACGGTGATCCCGGCCGACCCCAGATCGTCAAGCGCCGTGTCAAACGCCCCGCCCGCGTCCAGCGCCGCCTGCACGCGCAGCACCGCACCGCGCGCCACGGCTGACCGGGCTGTCGCCTCGGCCTCGGCCCGCAAGGCGGCGGCACGCGCCTCGGCGGCTTCGCGTTCGGCCTGAGCTGCGGCTTTCAGCGCCTGCAATTCTGCGCTGCCATCCTTGGGGATCGCGGACACTTCGCCGCGCAGGGTGGCGATTTCGGATTTCAGGGCCGCGATGTCGGGGGTCAGATCGGCGGCCGGGGCGCTGGCCTGCTGTTTCAGATCGGCCAGCTCGGCGCGCAGCGCGGCCAGATCGGCCGTCGGGTCGGGCAGGCCCTGCACCCGCGCCTCCAGCGTGGCGATCCGGTCGGCCAGGGTCTGATCGGGGGCCAGGGAGGCAAGTTTCTGATCCTGGGCCGCCAGCCGCGATTCAATGCTGGCCAGCTGCTCGCCCGTCGAGGCCAGCGGCCAGCCATTCGGCACCACCTGCGCCAGACCAAAGCCAAGCCCGGCCGCGACCACGCCGCCCAGCACCAGCATCAGCGGGTTGCCGCCCCGCGACGGTTCGGGGGGCGGCCCAGGTTGGCGGGCCGGTTCGGCCACGGGCGGCGCGGATGCGCTGGTCGACGCGGGGTCCGGGCGTTCCTCGGAAGGGTCCGGCAGTTCCGCAGGGGCACGATCCTCGACCGGCGCCTCGGCGATCACCTCTGCATCCGGGACCAAAGGCGCCGCACCAAGGTCTTTGGCGGGCGCGGGTTCGGCGCCAGCCGAAGCCGTCGCCCCATCTTCGGCAAGATCAGCCGTTTCGTCGGATTTTTTCCTGCTCCCGGCCATGCTTGCCTCCTTCCGCTGTCCACTCGCCCCAAGGAACTAACCTAGCGATCCCCCGCCGGGGTTCAAGCGCCTGCACCTGCGCCCATCAGACGCGCCAGCGCCGTCAGCATCCCCGGCCCGTCGGGCGTCGGGGCACATTCCACGCGCAGCGCGCCCAGCGGCCCGACCGCATCTGCTGCCGCCTTGCTGATCGCGGCGACAAGCAGCGGCGCGACCGTCCCCCCTGTTTGTGCCACGAAAAGCCCGGCGCTGCGCGGGGAAAATAGCGGCACGATCACCGGCGCCCCCTCCATCAGCCGGGCGCGGGCGGCTTCGGTCAACGGGCGCGGCTCCTGGGCATAGACGATGGCCTCGGTCACCGACATGCCAGCCGTGCGCAGCCGGGCCGCCAGATCCCCTGCCGCCTCGCGCCCCCGCGCATGCAGCCAGAGGCCCGGGCGGGGCTGCCTGGTCAGGGCGGCGACCAGCCCATTGGCATCGCCGCCGATGACCTCGGCCTGCCAGCCTGCGGCCTGTGCGGCCTCGGCGGTGCGCGGGCCGACGCAGACCGCGGGGCCGCGCCTGCCCGTCAGGCGCCGCAACCCTTCGACCCCCGTCTCCGAGGTGAAGATCGTGCCCTGCCAGCCGCCCGGCAGGGTCGGCGCCAGAAACACCGGCGCCATCAGGGGCGAGGACAGGATTTCCAGCCCGTCCCCGAACCTCTCGCGCAGTTGCGCGGCGAATCGCGTCGCGGCAGGCTCGGGCCGGGTCAACAGAAGGGTCGGGCGGGATTGTGCGGCCATGGGTCCGGTGTTACCTGCAACGACAACCCCCGGCAACGGGGTGGAGGGTGCATGGCGCAAACGCTGACATTCCTGGGGCTGGAAAGCAGCTGCGACGATACCGCAGCCGCCGTGGTGCGCCATGCGCCGGGCGAGGCGCCGCAGATCCTGTCCTCGGTCGTCGCCGGGCAAGAGGCATTGCACGCGGCCTTTGGCGGTGTGGTCCCCGAAATCGCGGCCCGCGCCCATGCCGAACGCATCGACCTTGCCGTCGAAGAGGCGCTGGCCGCCGCCGGCCTGACGCTGGGGCAGATGGACGGCATTGCCGTGACTGCAGGGCCAGGGCTGATCGGCGGGGTTCTGGCCGCCGTGATGTGCGCCAAGGGTCTGGCCGCCGCGACCGGATTGCCGCTGGTCGGGGTCAACCATCTGGCCGGCCACGCGCTGACCCCCCGGCTGACGGATGGGCTGGACTATCCCTATCTGATGCTGCTGGTCTCGGGCGGGCATTGCCAGTTCCTGCGCGTGGACGGCCCCGAAACCTATGCCCGCCTTGGCGGCACCATCGACGATGCCCCGGGCGAGGCCTTTGACAAGACCGCCAAGCTGCTGGGCCTGCCCCAGCCCGGCGGCCCCGCCGTCGAGCGCGAGGCCGCGCAGGGCGATCCCCGCCGTTTCGCTTTTCCCCGCCCGCTTCTGGACCGGCCGGGGTGTGACATGTCGTTCTCGGGGCTGAAAACCGCGCTGCTGCGGGCGCGCGACGGGGTGATTGCAGAAAAATCGGGGCTGACCGTGCAGGACCGCCGCGATCTGTGCGCGGGATTTCAGGCCGCCGTGGCCGATGTGCTGGCCGAAAAATCCCGCCGCGCGCTGGCGGCCCATCCCGGCATGACCGCCTTTGCCGTCGCGGGCGGGGTGGCCGCGAATACCGTCATTCGCGCTCGTCTGACCGATGTGGCTGCGGCGGCGGGCGTGCCCTTCCTTGCCCCGCCGCTGAGGCTGTGCACCGACAATGCCGCGATGATCGCCTGGGCGGGGATCGAGCGGTTCCGGCTGGGCCATCGCGACGGGCTGGACCTGTCCGCGCGCCCGCGCTGGCCGCTGGACCAGAGCGCGGCCCCCATGCTGGGCGCCGGCAAGAAGGGGGCCAAGGCATGACGCTGGTTCTGGGCGCGGGCGCCTTTGGCAGCGCGCTGGCGGTGGCGCTGGCGGCCAACGGGCCGGTCACGCTGTGGGGTCGGCGGCTGGACTGGGCGGATGCCCGCGAAAACCCGCTGCTGCCGGGTGTTGTGCTGCCCGACACCATCACGCTGACCGAATCCCTGCCCGCCCCCGGCAGCGCGCCGGTGTTGCTGGCGGTGCCCATGCAGGCGCTTGGCCGGTTCCTGGCCGATCATGCCGCACGGCTGGACGGCAGCCAGCTGGTGCTGTGCTGCAAGGGGATCGACCTTGCCACGCTGCGCGGCCCCTCGGCGCTGGTCGAGACGCATTGCCCCGCAGCCACCCCGGCGGTGCTGACCGGGCCCAGCTTTGCCGCAGACATCGCGCGCGGCCTGCCGACGGCGCTGACGCTGGCCTGCGCCAGTGATGCGGAAGGCGCGCTGCTTCAGGCGCAGCTGTCCACCCCGACGCTGCGGCTTTACCGCACCGCCGATGTGGCCGGGGCCGAGCTGGGCGGCGCGCTGAAGAACGTGATCGCCATTGCGGCCGGGATCGTCATGGGCGCGGGCCTTGGCGACAGCGCGCGCGCGGCGCTGATGACGCGGGGCTATGCGGAAATGGTCCGCCTGGCCGCGCGGCTTGGGGCGCGGGCGGAAACGCTGGCCGGGCTGTCGGGCCTGGGCGATCTGGTGCTGACCTGCACCTCGGCGCAATCGCGCAACTTTCGCCACGGCCTTGCGCTGGGTCAGGGCACGCCGCCCGACGCCTCGGCCACGGTCGAGGGTCTGGCCACCGCCCGCGCCGTGCTTGCCCGCGCGTCTGCGCTGGACATGGCGGCCGAGGTGCCCGTGACGCAGATGGTCGTGGCCGTCACCACCGGACAGATCGGCATTGCCGAAGCCGTGCAAACCCTGATGACCCGCCCGCTCAAGGAGGAATGAATGCTTTTTGCCCTGACCTGCATCGACAAGCCCGGCGCGCTGCAAACCCGGCTGGACAACCGCCCCGCGCATCTCGACTTCCTGAACGCCAGCGGCAAGGTGGTCTTTGCCGGCCCGTTCATCGCCGATGACAAGCCCACCGGATCGCTGGTGGTGATCGACGTGGCCGACCGCGCCGAGGCCGAGGCCTTTGCCGCCGCCGACCCCTATGCCAAGGCCGGACTGTTTTCCGATGTCACCATCCGCGAATGGCGCAAGGTGATCGGCTGATGCGCTACTGGCTGATGAAATCCGAACCCGACGTCTTCAGCTGGGACGATCTGGTCGCCACCGGCGCACGGGGCGAGCAATGGGACGGCGTGCGCAACTACCAGGCCCGCAACAACATGCGGGCGATGGAACTGGGCGACCAGGTGTTCTACTATCATTCCAACGTCGGGCTGGAGATCGTCGGCATCGCCGAGGTCTGCGCCCTGTCGCATCCCGACAGCACGGCAGGCGAGGATACCCGCTGGGATTGCGTCGATATCCGCGCGGTCAAGCCGATGCCGCAGCCGGTCAGCCTGAAGCAGGTCAAGGCGACGCCGGAACTGGCCAACATGTCGCTTGTCACCTCGATGCGTCTGTCGGTGCAGCCGGTCACGCCCGAGGAATGGGCGCTGGTCTGCCGCATGGGCGGGCTGAGCGACTAACCCGCCTTGCGGGCGCCAAGGACGGCGCCCGCAATCGCCCCGATGACCGACCCCAGCGGCACCCAGAAGAACACCAGCCCCATCGCATAGGCCCCTTCGGCCTGCGAGATGTGACACATCTCGGCCGCGGCCAGCCCTGCGGCCAGGGCGATGGCCCCGCCACCGATCAGCCCGACCAATCCCCAGACAACCCGGCGCATCCTTGCCTCCATGATCTGCAGGCAGTCTGCCACGGACCGGCCCAGCCACAAAACGCCATGTGCGGCGCCCTTGCGTCTTTCGCATGTCACCGCAGCGCGGCATTCTGCCCCAAAGCGGAGAGGTGAGATGCGGACACTGGTGTTCAATGCGGGCAGTTCCAGCCTGAAATTCGGCCTTTACGACATGGGCGGCGCCGAGGTGTTGCGCCTCAAGGGCGGGTTCGACCGCTTTGCCGAAGATGGCTGCGATCTGAAACTGACCGTGGATGGCACCCGCCACGACAGCCGCGCCCCGCACCGCGACATGGCCGCTGCAATTGCTGCCGTGCCGGGCATTCTGGCAAGCCACGGGATCGACGGGATCAATGCCATCGGCCACCGCATCGCCCATGGCGGGGCAAGGTTCGACAAACCCGCCCTGATGGACGCCCCGACACTGGCCGCCATCGAGGATCTGACCCCGCTGGCCCCGCTGCACAACCCGGCCAATCTGGCCGCTGTCCGGCTGGCGCAGCAGATCTGGCCCGGCCTGCCGCAGGTGGGGGTGTTCGACACCTCGTTCCACATGACGGCGCCCGCCTTTTCAACCACCTATGCCGTGCCGCTGCTCTGGCGCGAGGCCGGGCTGCGGCGGTTCGGCTTTCACGGCACCTCGCACAAATATGTGGCCCTGCGCGCGGCCGAGGTGATCGGCCAGCCGGTCGAGCGGCTTCAGATCGTGTCCTGCCATCTGGGCAATGGCGCCTCGGTCTGCGCGATCAACCGGGGGCGCAGCATGGACACGTCCATGGGCCTGACCCCGCTGGAAGGTCTGGTGATGGGCACCCGGTCCGGCGATGTCGACCCGGGCGCCTTCGGGTTCCTGTCGCGCGAACTTGGGCTGGACGTCGCGCAGATCGAAGCCGCGCTTTACAACGATTCGGGCCTCAAGGCGCTGACCGGCAGCCCCGACATGCGCGATGCCGAGGACCGGGCCGCGGCCGGCGATCCTGCAGCCCAGCTGGCCATCGAAATCTATGCCTATCGCGCCCGCAAATACATCGGCGCCTATGCGGCGGCGATGGGCGGGATCGACGCGCTGGTCTTTACCGGCGGGATTGGCGAGAATTCGGCCTCGATGCGGCGGCGGATCTGCGACGGGCTGGAATTCATGGGCGTCACGCTGGACATCGACCGCAACCAGCATGTCGATCTGGCCAACCGCGCGGCGCCCGAATTGCAGGCCTGGGGCGGCCGGGTGCGGGTGATCGTCACCGAAACACAGGAACAGCTGCAGATCGCCCGCGAAACCGCCGCCGCGCTGGCGGTCACGCGCCGCGCGCGGCTGGTGCTGCCGGTCGCGGTCTCGGCCCGGCATGTCCATCTGTGCCAGGCCGATGTCGAGGCGCTGTTCGGCCCCGGCGCCACGCTGAGCGCAGAATTCCCGCTGCGCCAGCCAGGCAACTTCGCCGCCCACCAGAAGGTGACGATCGAGGGGCCCAAGGGCGCGCTGCATCATGTCCGTGTGCTGGGCCCGACCCGCAGCCGCACCCAGATCGAGGTCTCGCGCACCGATACCTTCGCGCTGGGGGTCGAGGCGCCGGTTCGGCTGTCAGGCGATCTGGACGGCACGCCAAAGATCCGCCTGATCGGGCCCGCGGGCACGGTGGAAACCGATGGGCTGATCATCGCCGCGCGGCACATCCACATGCACCCGGACGATGCCGACCGCTGGGGCGTGAGCGACAAGGAAGAGGTCGAGGTGCGCGTCACCGGCACAGGCCGCGGCATGACCTTTTCCGGCGTCATTGTCCGCGTGCAGCCCAATGCCTTTACCGAAATGCACATCGACACCGACGAGGCGAATGCCGCCGGCATTTCGGGCGGCGCCGAAGGGGCACTGATCGCGCCGGAACACGGGGGCTAGGCCCACGCAAAGGCGCGCAGCACCCACCCCCGTTCGATCAGCCATATTTCGACTTGATCCGAATATCCTCGGGGGGTGAATTGGCCGTCAGGACAAGAGGGATCGGAGAGGACCGTGGCCGCGGTGCGGCCGCGTAGGCCCCAAAGATGAAAGCCCCCCTGCGACGCCGGCAAGGATCGTGACATGCCTGTTCAAGAAGTGCAGCAGACTGCGAAATCTCCGCTCAGGGCAGATCGCTGACCTGCACCAGGCCGAGCGCCAGCCGCTCGCCCGCGCGGGCGTCCAGCGGGCGTTCCGAGGCCGTGACCTCGACCACCGGGCCGCTGACCGTCCGCCCGCCGGTCTGCCAGACCAGCCGCCCGGCCAGCGCCTGCGGCTCGTCCCGCGTCAGTTCCAGTGTCACCGTGACATTGTGCCCCGCCAGCAGGGCCGTCAGGCTGGAACAGGCCGGACCCGTCCCCAGATGCCCGCCACCAGGCCCCCGGCAGGTGATGCGGGGATCCGCTTGCACGGGCAGCGCGGCAAGCATGATGGCAAGGACAAGGGCGATGCGGATCATCCCCCCTGATACCATGATGCGGTGCAGCAGGGCCACCCCTCGAACCGGGGGCGGGGCGGCGCCGTCGCATGGGTATTTGAGGCAAGGTGAAGCATGCAGATGCTGGACGGGGGCGGCCGGGCGGGGCAAGGATGGCCCGGACAACAGGGGGCAGGATGAACAGGGCTGATATTCTGGTCATGGGCGCCACCGGCAAGGTGGGGCGGCTGATGCGGGCGCATTGGCAGGCCAAGGGGCTGCGCGTTCTGTGGCAGGGCCGCAGCGCGGGCGCAGCGCCTGACTGGGCGGCCTGGACGCCGGGAATGGCGCTGCCGCGCGCGCGGGTCGTTCTGCTGTTGTCTGGCATTACCTCGGGCGACAGACCGGCATTGGCCGAGAACCGCCGCATCGGGCTGGATGTGGCCGAGGCGGCGATCAAGGCGGGGGTTGGCTGCATCCTGCTGGCCTCGACCATGGCGGTTTATGGCGCGACGCCGCCTGAAGGCGCGACCGAAGAGACGCCGCCCGATCACCCGCAGGCCTATGGCGCAGCAAAGCTGGACATGGAACAGGCGATGGCCAAGCACCTGCGCGGCAGCGGCACCGCACTGTGCGCCCTGCGGCTGGGCAATGTGGCGGGGGCCGACATGCTGGGCACCGTGATCGCCTCGGGGCGCCGGGTGGCGCTGGACCAGTTCGCCGATGGCAGCGGGCCGATGCGGTCCTATGTCGGGCCGCGGATGCTGGCCCGGGTGGTCGAGGCGCTGGCGCGCCGCATCATCGCGGGCGAGACGTTGCCATTGGCGCTGAACGTGGCCGGGCAGCGCCCTGTCGCCATGGCGGATCTGCTGGCAGCGGCCGGGGTCGGCTTTGACTGGCAGCCGGCCGGGCCGCAGGCCGTGCAGCAGGTCGCCATGGACTGCACGCGCCTTGCGGCGCTGGTGCCGCCCGTGCCAGAGGCGGAAACCGCCGCCGGGCTTGCGGCAGAATGGAAAGGGGCGATGTCGGCATGACACCTGCGAAACGGGCATTGGATCTGGCTGTCGCGCTGCTGCTGATTGCCATTCTGGCGCTGCCGTTCGGCCTTTTGCTGCTGTGGCTGCTGTGGCGCGAAGGTCGGCCGGTGTTCTATGTGGCCGAGCGGATGAAGGCGCCTGGCCAACCCTTTGCCCTGTGGAAGCTGCGCACGATGCGCATGGCCGATCCCGGCGCGAACAGCGGGGTTTCGGGGGGCGACAAGGCCAGCCGCATCACCGCCACCGGCCGCCTGCTGCGCCGCACCCGTCTGGACGAGGTGCCCCAGCTGTGGAACGTGCTGAAGGGCGACATGAGCTTTGTCGGCCCCCGCCCGCCGCTGCGCGAATATGTCGAGCGGTTTCCGCACATCTATGCCCGTGTCCTGCAATCGCGCCCCGGCATCACCGGCCTTGCCAGCCTGCATTTTCACCGGCACGAGGAATGGCTGCTGGCGCAATGCCGCACCCCCGAGGAAACCGATGCCGTCTATGTGCGCCGCTGCATTCCGCGCAAGGCGCGGCTGGATCTGATCTACCAGAAACGGCGCTCGATCTGCCTTGATCTTTCCTTGATGATTGAAACAGCGGCAAAGGTTTTGCCGGGACGGCGCGGCAAGCGATAACCGCCGCCACGCGGCTTGCCGTGGGGGAACCGCTCGCCTAAGGTGCGGCAAACCACGAGGGACCGCCGCATGATCCTTTCCGACTGGCGCCGCTTTTCGGCCCGCCCTGCTGCCGCGCTGTTGCTGACGGCTGCCGTGCCGATGGCAGCGCTGGCGGAAACCCGGCCGACGCTCAACTTCTATGGGGTGACCGGGCTGATCGACATGCCGTCGGCCGAAGGGCAGCCCGATGGCGATTTCTCGCTGAACGTGTCGCGGTTCGGCCGCACGACGCGAACGACCCTGACCTTCCAGATCAGCCCGCGCCTGCAAGGCAGCTTTCGCTATACGGGGGTGCGCGGCCTGACGCTGGGCGGCTTCGGCCCGAACGACACCTATTATGACCGCAGCTTCGACATCCGCTATCGCCTGCTGAACGAGGGACTCTGGTGGCCCGCGGTGACGATCGGCCTGCAGGATTTCATCGGAACCGGGCTGTTTTCCGGCGAATATGTCGTGGCGACCAAACATGTCAGCCCCCGCGTCAAGGTGACGGCTGGTCTGGGCTGGGGGCGCCTTGGCAGCTTTGGCTCGTTCGCCAATCTTGGCACGCGCCCGGCCCCGGGAACCGCGACGGGCGGCACGCCCAACATCAAGCAATGGTTCCGTGGCCCCATCGCCCCCTTTGGCGGGATCGAATGGCAGGTCTCCGACAAGCTGGGGCTGAAGTTCGAATATTCCTCTGATGCCTATAGCGAAGAGGCAGGCAAGCAGGGCCTGTTCAACCGCCGCAGCGCCCTCAACATCGGGGCGGAATATCAGCTGACCGAAGGGGTCCGGCTGGGCGCCTATTATCTCTATGGCTCGACGCTTGGATTTTCGGCCAATATCGCGCTGAACCCCAAGCGCCGGGCGATTACCGGCATTTCCGGCCCTGCCCCGGCGCCGGTGGTGCTGAGGCCGTCACGGCAGAGCAATCCGGCCGCATGGTCCGACAGCTGGGCAAGCGCGGGCGGCACTGCGGCGGCGACCAGCCTGGGGGGCAAGGTTGCCAACCAGCTGCAGGCCGAAGGCGTCGTGCTGGAATCGCTGGCGGTGACGGGATCGCATGTCGAGGTGCGCATCTCGAACCGGCTTTACGATGCCAATGCCCAGGCGATCGGGCGCACCGCGCGGGCGCTGACCGCGACGATGCCCGCCTCGGTCGAGACCTTCGACATCGTCCCGGTCGAGCGCGGCATGGATCTGGCCCGCGTCAGGGTCCGCCGGTCCGATATCGAATCGCTGGAACATCAGCCGCACAATGCCGCCGCGCTGCGCCAGCGGGTGGAATTCTCGGACGCGGCCACCGTTGCGCCCGGCCATGTGCCAAGCCCGAACAAGCAGCGCGCGCTGCGCTGGGGTGTGTCGCCCTATCTGCGGTATGGCCTGTTCGACCCGTCGGGTCCGGTGCGCGCCGACGTCGGCCTGCGGCTTTCGGGTGAGCTGCGGGTGGCGCGCGGGCTTTATCTGTCGGGCTCGGTCACCCAGCGCCTTGCCGGCAATCTCAGCAAATACAACAAGGCGTCGAACTCGGTGCTGCCGCATGTGCGGACCGACGATTATCTGCGCAGCCGCCGCAGCAACGAGCTGGAGCGGCTAACGCTGGCCTGGTATGCGCGGCCCGGTGCGAACCTTTATAGCCGCGTGACCGCGGGCTATCTGGAACGCGGCTATGGCGGCATCTCGGGCGAGCTGCTGTGGAAGCCGGTGGACAGCCGCCTCGCCCTGGGGGCCGAGCTGAACTATGTCAAGCAGCGCTCGTTCACCTCGGCGACCGGGTTTGCCAACTATGCCATCGCGACCGGGCATGTGTCGGCCTATTACGCCTTGCCCAGCGGCTATCATGTGCAGCTTGATGTCGGCCGGTATCTGGCGGGCGATCTGGGCGCGACACTGTCGCTGGACCGCGAGTTTGCCAATGGCTGGCGTGTCGGCGCCTTTGCGACGCTGACCAACGTGTCGGCCGCGCGATTTGGCGAAGGGTCCTTCGACAAGGGGATCCGCCTGACCATTCCGGTAAACTGGCTGATCGGCGCGCCTGTGCGGGCTGCGGCCAGCACGACCATTCGCCCGATCCAGCGCGACGGCGGCGCGCGGGTGGATGTGACAGGCCGGCTTTATGAAACGGTCCGCAGCTGGCACATGCACCGCACGGACGATCAATGGGGGAGGGTCTGGCGATGATCCGGCAGGTTTCGCGGATGCGCCCCGGCCTTCTGGCGCTGACACTGATTTCTGGGCTGACCGCCTGCGCCAGCGGCAATCATACCGATGTCGGCGGCATGAAGGTTGTCACTGCGGTGCTCAAGGAACAGATCGCCGCCCGCAAGGCCAAACCTGTGGTGCCCCAGCTGACCCGTGCACAGGTCGGTGCCTCGCCGATCCCGCTGCTGATCATGCAGGTTGAAAAAGACGGGCGGGCCGGCATCTTTGGCCAGATCAGCGCGAACAGCGGCGCGCAGACCTTTGCCTCGCTTGATGCCGTCTCGCTGACGCTGCGCGATGGCGTCCTGATTTCGACCCGCGGGCTGGGGACCGACCTGATGTCGGCCGAGGTTCCGACCGCCGCGACCATTGCCTCGGGTGATGCCAGCTACCTGCGCAGCTATCAGGTGCTTGACGGCACCGATCAGACCCTTGATCTGCAATACGAATGCCACCTGCGCCCCGAAGGCCAGGAGACGCTGGTGATCGCGGAACGCAGCTATCCGACCCGCACGATCACCGAAGTCTGCATCGGCGATGGCGACGTGTTCGAGAATCAGTACTGGATCGACAACCGCGGAAAAATCAGGCAGTCGCGCCAGTGGACGGGCACTGTGATCGGAAAGCTGCGCATGACAAACCCGGCGAACTAGGCCCCGGGATTTTTGCTATACTTGCAAACTGGCCGATGCTATCAAAACTCAAGTGACCTATCTGAGGAGTATTGAAAAGAAGACCATTGCTGCACTGGCTGCTGCTGCTGCCCTGCTGACCGCCCCGGCCGCTTTCGCTCAGGCTTCGGCTGGCGCTGCTGTGACCTCGCTGGGCGGCGCTGGTGCGACCGCAGCGATCATCACCGCGCTTATCGCTGCGGGCCTGATTGCTGCCACCAACAACGGCACCACCACCACGACCACCAATTGATCGGCATTCCCTTCGGGGATGTCGCGGGGGGCAGCCTTGGCTGCCCCCTTCGCATTTGCAGACATGGTTGGCCAACTTCTGCGATTCGTGCCGGGCATCATACGCCGGCCAGTGATTGTCGCCCTGCGTGCCTGGACGCTGAGCGCGCAGCGCCATCTTGGCCTGATCGCGGCGGGGGTGGCGTTCTTTTCCGTTCTGGCCATCTTTCCCGCGCTTGGTGCCCTGGTCGCCATCTGGGGCCTGTTCGCCGATCCGCATGTGGTTGCGGCGAACATGGCCGATCTGGCCGAGTTCCTGCCGCCCCAGGCCTTTGAGATCCTGAATGCACAGGTCACCGGGCTTGTCGGGGCCGGGGCAAGCACGCTGGGCTGGACCACTGCCATCAGCCTTGGGGCTGCCTTGTGGTCGGCACGCGCGGGCATGGCGGCGCTGGTTCAGGGCATCAACGCCATCTTCGGGCGCGAGAATCGCAGCGGGGTCCACCATCAGGCGCTGTCGCTTGCGCTGACCATGGCCATGGTCGGGGCGGCTGTGGTGGCGCTGGCGGCGGGAATCATCGTGCCGATCATCCTGGCGCTGGTGCCGCTGGGTCAGTTCGAGGCGGATCTGATCGGGCTGGCGCGGTGGTCCATCGCGCCGATCTCGACTGTGATGGGAATCGGTCTTGTCTACCGCTATGGCCCCAACCTGCCTGGCCGGCGCCCGCCGCTGTTGTCCGTCGGCCTGCTGGTGGCGGTGCTGCTATGGCTGGCCGCCTCGGCCGGATTTTCGATCTATCTGGCGAACTTTGCCAATTACAACAAGGTCTATGGCTCGATCGGGGCGGTGATCGCGCTGCTGATGTGGTTCTATCTCAGCGCCTGGGCGGTGCTGATGGGCGCGGCGGTGAATGCCGTGCTGACGGGCCGGGATCAGGGGACCCGCCCCTAGTAATCGCGTTCGAAGTGAATGCCGACCCCGGTATTCCCCGCAGCCGAGGTTCGCCCGCGCACTGTCACGCTGGGGCTGAGATCAAGGTTGATCGACACTTCCGAATCCTGGCTGCTGCCCAGTGTCAGATCGACATAGATGTTGTCGGACAGATACTTGCCCGCCTTGACCGCCGCGCCGCCATTCTCGGACGAGGTGACATCGAAATCGTCCAGACCGAACGACTTGCGCAGCCTGTCGACGACCCCGCTGCCGCCCTTGCCGGTCAGCGTCGCCACGGCCGAGGCCAGTTGCGCGGCCTGAATCGGTGTCAGCGTCGTCAGCCCGCGGCCGAACAGCAGGCGGGCGACCACCTCTTCCTCGGGCAGTTCGGGCGAGGACAGGAAGTGAATGCCCGGCGCATCGGCAGGGCCATCCACCACGACGCTGGCTGTTCCATCGACGGTATCGGTGGTCGCCACCAGACGGATGGTCGGGATCAGGCTGCCCTCCATCTGCATCTGGCCTTCCGAGAACGAAAACCGCTTGCCCAGCAGATCCAGCCGCCCCCGGATCAGCTCCAGCCCGCCCGAGGGCACGACATTGGCCGTGCTGCCCATGATGCGGAACGCCCCGCCCAGTTCGGCATCCAGCCCGCGGCCCCGGATGAAGACCCGATTGGGGGCCGAGATCGTCACATCCAGCGGGAACGCCCGGCCGGGCCCGGCAGAGCCGGCCGCCTGCGAGTCCAGCAATCCGGCGCGGGCCCGGGTGCGATGGACCGCCGCCGGCTCGCCGATATGGCGCAGGTCGGGAATCGCTGCCGCGCCGCCCAGCCCCGTCGAGGGGATGCGCATTTCGGTATCCGACAGCGTAACATCGCCTGCAATGCGCGCCCCCCCTGTCAGCGGGCCAGACACCGTCAGCGCCCCGTTGGTCCGGGTCCGATAAAGCTGAGGATCGCGCAGGACCAGATCTTGCAAGGCGATGCGCAGATCGCCCGAATAGGGCGCCGCCAGGGTGACCGGCCCCGCGACCGTCACCGCGCCGCCTGCATCCGACTGTGCCCGGATGTCCAGATCGGCCCGGCCGCCCGACAGGTTGGCCGTGACCCGCACCCCGGAAAACGCCATGGGCGGATCGGTCAGCGTCAGGCGGCCATCTGACAGGCTGACCTGCCCGGACAGCGATTGCAGGGCGGGCCTGCCGCTCGCTGCAACGTCAAACCGCAGCGGCCCGCGCACCGCGACCGGCCCCAGAAAGGCATTGGCCAGCGCGGCATCGGCCGTCCCGTTGGCGGTCAGCGCAACGGTGGAAAGGTCGCTTGCCGCCGTGCCGCCCAGCTTCGCATTGATCCCGCCCGGCCCCTGCGCCGTCAGATCCAGCATCAGGCGGCCCGCGGCTTCCTCGACCCGGCCGGCCACGGTCAGCGCGCCCGGAACGCCCGGCACCAGCAAGGCCATGTCCACCAGCCGCGCGGTCAGATCGACCTGCCGCCGATCGCCCGTCTGCTGGGCATCCGCGCGGGCGGTCAGTTGCGGGTTGTCCAGCCGCAGCCCTTCCAGGCGGATCACCCCGTCCTGACGGCTGGCGCTGACTGACAGGCTGGTCGCGCCGCGCAGCAACCGATCAGCCTCGGCCTGCCCGATCGACAGGCCCTGCGCCCTGGCCTCGATACGGGCGGCCTCGCGCCCGGCAGTCAGGCTATAGCTGACATCGCCTGTCAGGCTGCCCCCAAAGCCCGCGCCTGCCAGCGACAGGTTGCCGAAATCGAACTGCGCCGCCAGATCGCGCGCGGTGTCCGACAGGCTGCCTCTGGCCGCCACGGTCCATGTCGGGGCCGCAACGGTGGCCCGCTGCACCGTGACCGTGCCGTCCAGCAGATGCGCGGCGATGTCCAGCGTCGAGGCGCCGCGCAGCAGACCGTCGGCCTGCGCGATGCCGGTCCGCAGGTCGGTGCCCTGCCCCTTCAGCGTCAGCGTCAGGTCATTGTCCAGCGCCGAGCCGCCAAGGGTCGCATCGGCCACCAGCCGCCCGCCGCGATCCGCGCCCAGCACGGAGATATCGGCGAAATCCAGCCGCGCCATCAGGCTGGGGCCCGTCGAGCGGATCCAGCCCTGACCGGCCAACGTCAAGGTCTGCGCATTGACAGTCAGCGCGCGGATCTGCGTGCCCTGTTCGCCCCGCGCCGCATCCAGCCGGATCGTGCTGGTGCCGCGCAGCAGCGCGTCAGCCTCGGGCTGGCCAAGGCGAATATTGGTGCCGCGCAGATCGGCCACACCATCAAAGGCGCCAGACAGCGGCGTGACCGCGCCTTGCCAATCCAGCTGCCCCGCCCCGGCCAGATCGCGCCCGGCCAGACGCGACAGGCGCGACAGATCGTCAAGCCGCGCGGTCAGCTTGCCATCGACGGTCAGGGCGGTGGCCGGACCATCGACGGTCACGGCGGCATCGGCGGAATAATCGGTGCCTTGCAGCACGAGTTCGGAAATCGACAGCGGCCGGTCCTCGGCCCAGTCGAACCGGGCGGCGCCGCGCAGGGCACTTCCCAGAGCCTCGGCCAGTGCCGGATCGGCTGGGGCCAGCCCCACACCCTCGAACGTCAGCGCGCCGCCCACGGCCTGGCGGCCATCGGGCTGGCGGGCAATGCGGCCGCTGCCGGTCAGGTCCAGCCGCGCGGCCTTGGCAGCCGGGGCATCAAGGCCCGCGATCTGGCCGGTCAGGGTCCAGCCTTCGCCCCCGGACAGCGAATCGTAGTCCAGGGCCAGCACCGCACTGGCCAGCTGCACCGGATCGCCCGAGACCGGCAGACGCACCGGCTGCCCATCCGTCGCGCCAAGGTTCAGCGCGAGTTTCAGCCGCTGGGGCAGGCCATCCGCCGCGATCTGCGCGGAACCATCGACCGTCAGCGCCGCCGCCTGAATCTGCAACCGCTCCAGCGTGGTCAGCCCTTCGGGCGAGCGGCTGCCCTTGGCGAACAGCGCCACATCGGGGCCAAAGAAGGCCCGGTATTCGGGCAGGAACAGCGGCGTCACATCGCCCTTCAGATCGGCGCCAAAGGTCTGGTTGCCATCGGCATCGCCGCCCACCGAAACCTTGCCGGCGAAACGGTCCTGCCCATCCGAGGCAAGCCCGACATTGGCGGTGAAATCGCTCAGCGGTCCCTTGCCGGCAATGGTCAGATCAAGCGCCGGCTTGCCCGGCAGGCCGATCATGCCAGCCGCGATCCCGCCCTGGGGTTCCTGCAAGGACAGATCCAGCGACAAGTCGCGGCTGGCATTGGCAAAGCTGCCTTTCAGCGCCAGTTTGCCCAGGGTGCCATCGGTGCGTTCCAGCACCAGCTGGGCCTGACCCTCGCCGCCCGACAGGTTGGCGCCGCCTTCTAGCCGGGCCTCGACCGGCTCGCCCAGGATGGTGGGGCCAAGGCTGATCCGGTCGGCCTTCATTTCGCCCACGCGCACCGAAACCGGCAATTCCGGCAGGGCAAAGGGCGTCGCCTCGGGGCTGGGGGCGGCGGCTTCGGTCTGGGGCAGGCGCTTCAGCTCGATGCTGCCTGCGGTCAGGCTGTTCACCTCGACCCGCCCGACCAGCAGGGCGGCGCGGCTCCAGTCCAGGGCCACATCGGTCAGCCGCAGCCAGACGCCCTGATCGTCGGCAATGGTCAGCGCGGCGATCTGCGCGCGCGAGGACAGCGCGCCCTGAAACCCCTCGATCCGCACCTCGCGCCCGGCGCCGGACAGGTTATCCTCCAGCAGGGCGGTCAGAAAACCGCGGTCGTCACTTTGCTGGGCCAAGGCACCCAGCGGGACAAGACATGTTGCCAGAAGAAGCGCGCGCCGCATCAGAAGGCCTGCCCGATGCCAAGGTAGAACTGCAAGCCATCCCCCTTTCGCCCGCCAGCCGGAACCGCAAGATCCAGCCGCAGGGGGCCAACCGGGGTTGCATAGCGCACACCAATGCCGGCGCCCGCGTGCCAGCTGGACAAGGCGCCAGCGTTGAACGTGGAATCCGTGATGCGGCCATAATCGAAGAAACCGACCAGGCCGATCTTTTCGGTCACCTTGCCCCGCACCTCCAGCGAGCCGCCCAGGAACCGCGATCCGCCCGAGGCGACCCCGCCGATCGTGACCCCCAGCGACTTGTAGGGCTGGCCGCGCACCGTGCCGCCGCCGCCCGACCAGAAGCGATAATCCGTCGGCGTATCGTCCAGCGCGGCCCCCGCGATGAACCCGCCCTGAAAGCGCGCCGCGAAAACGATCCGCTTGCCCAGCGGATAGAACCCGCGCGCATCGACCGTGCCGCGCAGACCCGAAGCCGTGCCCCCGAACCCCAGGAACGGCATTGCCTCGGCGTCGATCCAGAAGCCCTTGCGGGTGTCCAGCGCATTGTCGCGCCGATCCCATGTCAGGCCAACCGGCAACGAGAGGCTGCGATAGTTGCGGGTGCCATTCGCATCGGTCGTGTGGGCAAAGGTGTAAACAACCTCCGCCCGCCCGGTCAGCTTGTCGTTGAAGATATGCGACAGGCCAAATCCGAACGAGGCCTGATCCGTGCGGCTGCCCGAATCGTTCACCCGCTCGACCCCCAGGGTCAGCTTGGCGGTGGTGTCGGGTGTAAAAGTGGCAGGGCGTTCCAGCGTGACGCCAAGGCTGTAATCCATCCCGCCGCTGCCCTTGACGCCGATATTGGTCGCCTCGGCCTCGATCATCAGCCGCTCGCCGCCACCATTGAGGTTGCGATGCAGCCAATAGGCGGAAACCGTGGCGCCTTCGGTGCTGGTCAGTTCTGCCCCGAAGCCCAGCCGGCGCAGCGGCATTTCCGAAACGCTGGCCGCAATGTCCAGCGTGTTGCCGGGGCCAAGGGTTTCCGCCTCGGTCATGGCGACGGATCGGAAAACGCCGGTGCGCCGCAGTCGGTCGGCGGCCTTGCGCAATTCCTCGGGCGAATAGATCGTGCCCTCTTTCAGCCCGGCGATCTTGTAAAGCCGCGCCAGCCGCATCCGCTGCTGACCACTGAAAGTCAGCTTGCCGAACCGCGCCTGCGGGCCGGGGGCGATGCCAAGCCGCGCATCCAGCGTATGACGCGGATGATTGGCGGTCAGCTGCTGGCTGCCCACCTTGGCCTTGGCATGGCCGATGGTGCGCCAACCGTCGACCGCCGCATCCGCTGCATCGCGAATGGTGCCGGAATAGGCCGGCTGGCCAACCGCAAACCCGCCGGGCAAGCGGGTGCCCGGCGCCAGCGGCGCCGCCTCGGCCCGGCTAAAGGTGAACTCGGGGCCGGGTTTCACCTCGATGGTCACGTTGCGAATCTGGGAAGGCGCGTTCAGCGGTGCGATATCCGCCGCCTCGCGCCCGTCGATGCGGATCGAGATGATGCCGGAATAATGCCCCGCCGCATACAGCGCGCCCAGAAGGCGGGCATAATCGGCCTGCGCGGCACCGAAGATTTCCTGCGCTTCGGTCCGGCCATCGCGCCGCGCAGCCTCGGTCAGCGAGGCGCCACGCAGCGAATCGGCCAGATCCTTCGATGCCCCCGGAAGCGCAAAGGTCACCCCATCCAGCGCCCATGCAGAGGATGCCGCGAACACCATCGAGGTCACGACGGGCAGGACACCCCTGGGAACACGACCAACAGACACGACACACCCCGCAAGCATGAGGCGAATCTCGCATGGACCCGATTCAAGGGCAATGCCGGGGCAAAGGAAAACCGGGGGAAACTGGCCCCCCGGTTCACATCGGCGTTGGATCGCCGATCAGAAGTTCAGCGGACGGTCGCCCTGCGCATCACGAATGCAGGTCGGCAGACCGATCTGGTTCAGGATCGCCAGGAATGGCTTGGGGTCCAGTTCCTCGACGTTCTTCATAGTGCCGACATCCCAGGTGCCATTCGCGATCAGCATGGCGGCTGCAACCGGCGGCACGCCGGCGGTATAGCTGATGCCTTGCGAACCGACCTCGAGATAGGCGTCCTTGTGGTCGGCGACGTTATAGATGAACACCTCGGCCGTCGCGCCGTCCTTGGTGCCCTTGACCAGCGTGCCGATGCAGGTCTTGCCGGTATAGTCCGGCGCCAGCGACGAGGGGTCGGGCAGCACGGCCTTGACCACCTTGAGCGGGACCACTTCCAGCCCTTCGGCGGTTTTCACCGGCTTTTCCGACAGCAGGCCCAGGTTCTTCAGCACGGTGAACACGTTGATGTAGTGATCGCCAAAGCCCATCCAGAACCGCACATCCGCCTGCGGATAGTTGGTGGCAAGGCTATGCACCTCGTCATGGCCGGTCAGATAGGCTTTCTGTTCGCCCACCACCGGCAGATCCCAGGTCTTGCCGACCTCGAACATCCTGTTTTCCTGCCAGCCGCCATTTTGCCAGCTGTAAACGGTGCCGGTGAATTCGCGGAAGTTGATTTCCGGATCAAAGTTGGTGCTGAACCAGCGGCCATGGCTGCCCGCGTTGATGTCCACGATGTCGATCGACTGCGGCTGCGGCACATAGTCGTCAATGGCCAGCTTGGCATAGGCATTCACCACGCCCGGATCGAAGCCGACGCCCAGAATGGCGGTGACGCCGGCCTTGGCCGCTGCCTCGCGCCGCTTCCATTCATAGTTGCCATACCATGGCGGGGCTTCGCAGATCTTCTCGGGATCTTCGTGAATCGCCGTGTCCATATAGGCCACACCGCAGGCGATGCAGGCATCCAGCACCGGCATGTTCACAAAGGCCTGCGCGACATTGATGACAATCTGCGCGCCGGTCTTGCGGATCAGCGCCGCCACCTCGTCGGTATCGCGGGCGTTCACGGCATGGGCTTGCAACGCGCCCTCAACCTTCAGGCTGCCTTTTTCGCGGACACTCGCGATGATCGCTTCACATTTCGAAAGCGTTCGCGAAGCGATGTGAATGTCGCCCAGCACGTCGTTGTTCTGCGCGCATTTATGCGCCACGACCTGGGCCACGCCACCGGCGCCGATGATCAGGACATTGCGTTTCATTTCGCCCATGCACCTCCTTGGGGTTCTGCGGGTTTACGAAAGGGCGGCCACGAATTCGTCGTAGCCGAACGAGCGTTCAAGTTTCACCGTGCCATCCAGCTCGCGCACCGCGATGGAGGGCATCTTGACGCCATTGAACCAGTTCTTCTTGACCATCGTGTAACCGGCAGCATCCTGGATGCTCAGCCGATCGCCGGGTTTCAGCGGCTGATCGAACCGGAATTCACCGAAAATGTCGCCGGCCAGACAGGACTTGCCGCAGACCATCCATTCGTGGTCACCGCTTTCCGCCATCTTGGCCGGCTGACGGTAGATCAGCAGATCCAGCATATGCGCCTCGATGGAGCTGTCCACGATGGCAAGGTTCTTGCCATTGAACAGCGTGTCCAGCACCGTCACCTCCAGCGTGGCCGAATTGGTGATCGCGGCTTCGCCCGGCTCCAGATAGACCTGAACGCCGTTCTCATCCGAGAACCGTTTCAGCCGGTCGGCCAGCTTGTCCAGCGGATAGCCCTCGCCGGTGAAATGGATACCGCCGCCAAGGCTGATCCATTTCATCTGGCGGATAAGGAACCCGAACCTTTGTTCGATATGCCCCAGCATCGCGTCAAACCGGCCGAAATCGGCGTTCTCGCAATTGTTGTGGAACATGAAGCCGCTGACACGGTCCGCCACCTTGGCAATCGCATCGGGGTCATGTTCGCCCAGCCGCGAGAAGGGGCGCGCCGGATCCGCCAGATCGAAGCCCGAGGTCGAGACGCCCGGATTCACCCGCAGGCCCCGCACATGGCCCGCAGATACGGCATCGAAGCGGTCCAGCTGGCCGATGGTGTTAAAGATGATCTTGTCCGAAGACGCCAGAACCTCGTCGATTTCGTCCGGCGCATAGGCGACCGAATAGGCGTGGGTCTCGCCGGGAAATTTTTCGCGCCCCAGCTTGACCTCGAAGAGCGAGCTGGACGTGGTGCCGTCCATATACTGCGACATGAAGTCGAACACCGACCAGGTGGCGAAACACTTCAGCGCCAGCAGGGATTTCGCCCCGGACCGCTCGCGCAGCCAGGCGATCTTTTCCATGTTCGGCAGCAAACGCGCCTTGTCGATGACGTAGCAGGGTGTGGGAAGCATGGCGGGCCCTTCCGGCGACGGTGGTCGAAAGTGCGCGGACGTGCGCGGGCGGCGTGTAGCGGGTTTGGCCCGAAGTCTCAATACAATTTGGGGCCTGCCATGCCGTCATGCAACCCTTGCAAGGGTTTTGCGCCCACGGCATCACTGACGCACAACCCCCGAGGCCCCATGACCGACATCACCTTGCGCCCTGTTCCCGTCACCGACCCGCAAGCGCAGGCCTGCCTGATCGCCTATTACGACGAACTTTCGCGCCGCTTTGGCACGCTGTTCGAGCCAGGGGTCGAGCCGGACCCGACCGTCTATGATCCGCCGCGCGGCATCTTCCTGCTGGCCGAGCGCGCAGGCCAGGTGCTGGGCTGCGTCGGCCTGCGGCCCGACGGCGCGGGGGGCGAGATCAAGCGGCTCTGGGTATCGCCCGGCGCCCGCGGCCTCGGCCTGTCGCGGCGGCTGATGGCGGCCGTGGAACAGGCGGCGCGCGATCTGGGCTATGCCCGCCTGCGCCTCGACACCAGCCGCCATCTGGCCGAGGCCATCGCGCTGTATCGCCGCGATGGATGGGCCGAGATCGCGCGCTACAACGACAATCCCTATGCGGATTTCTTCTTTGAAAAGGCGCTGGACGCGCCCTAGGTGCTGCGCAAGGCGTGCAGCGCCAGGACAGAGATCAAGATCAGCCCCAGGCTCAGCCCCACCAGCGCGCCGAAGCCCGGCCCCTCCAGCAGCAAGGCCCCGATCATCGGCGCAAAGGCGTTGATGACCATCGAGGGCACCTGAATCCGCCCGGCATTGGCGCCATAATTCTCGGCCCCCAGCATGTCCGCAATCAGCACGGGGCGCAGGATGGTCGTCATGCCGATCGCCGCGCCCTGAACCAGCACATAGGCGATGACCATCCCGACCCCGGCCCCGGACAGGGCAAGGAATGTGGTGGCCACGAACATCGCGCACAGGGTCAGCAGTGTGGCCCGTGCGTTGCTGATCCTGGCCTCGGAATACATCAGCGCGAATCGCCCGGCGACCTGCGCAGGTCCGATCACGGCCGCCGCAAAGACCGCCAGTTCCTGCGAATAGCCGCGCCCGACCAGCACCGGGATCAGCAGGTGCGCGATCATCCAGTGGCTCAGGCCGGACAGCGAGAACATCACCGCCAGCAGCCAAAGCCTGCGGGACCGCGTGCCCGATCCGATGGGTGGCGCTGGCGCGGCAACCGGCGGCGGCGCGCCAGCGCGAATCCGCCGGGTGCCCCACCAGTTCAACGGCACCACGCCAAAAGCCATCACCGCCGCCCCCGTCATCAGGGCGAACCGCCAGCCCTGCCCCTGCGCCAGCGCGGTGTAGGCCGGAATGGAAACGGTGCTGGCAAATCCGGCAACCAGCGTCACCCGGATGATCGCGCGGCGGGCATCGCGGCCAAGACGCCGGATCAGAAAGGCAAAGCAGACCTCGTATTGGCTGGACAGCTGCCCGATGCCCAGCAGCATCCAGATCAGCGCCCATTGCACCGGCGTCTGCACCTGCGACATCAGCACCAGCGCAACCACCCCGATCATGGCACCGAACACCATGAGTTCAGGGCCGCGCCCGCCATCGACGACCTTGCCGATCAGCGGGGCAAAGGCGGCCCCGACCAGCAGCGCCAGCATGGGGCCAAGGGCCAGCGTGGACTTGGCCCAGCCCAGATCCTCGTGCCAGAACAGCACCAGCCCGGCAAAGACAAAGAACTGGCAGGCAAAGCCCAGCATCTGCCCGGCCGCCAGCGCCCAGACGGCCGGGCCGCGCGACAGGGCCTCGGTGGGGCTCATGCGTCAGAGCCGGTAGAGATCACCGAACTTCGCCTCGAGGTAATCCAGCAGCGGGCCTTCGTCGGGGGCAAAGCCGCAGGCATGTTCCACCGTCGCGCGCGGCTCGCGCAGCCCGCCGTGGCGTTGCAGCCGATCGCGCAGCCAGCCAGTGGCCGGCGAGGTATCGCCCGAGGCCAGCGCGACATCCAGATCGGGCAGGTCAGCCCGCATCGCCCGCGTCAGGCAGCCGGCATAGACATTGCCCAGCGAATAGGTGGGGAAATAGCCGAACAGGCCCACTGACCAATGCACATCTTGCAACATGCCATGCGAAGGCCGGTCCACCGCCACGCCGAAATCGGCCAGGAACCGATCGTTCCAGGCGGCTTCCAGATCGGTCGGCAGCAGATCGCCGGCAATCAGCGCGCGTTCCAGATCGAAGCGCATCATGATGTGCAGGTTGTAATGCACCTCGTCGGCCTCGGTGCGGATGAAACCGGGCTGCACCCGGTTCACGGCGGCATAGAACGCGCCTTCGTCGCCCAGGTTCAGTGCCAGCCCCTCGGCCTGCATCCGGCGGAACAGCCAGCCGGTAAAGGCGCGGCTGCGGCCCAGCTGGTTTTCATAGCTGCGGCTTTGGCTTTCATGCACGCCCATCGACACGCCGCGCCCCAGCGGGGTCAGCAGATAGGCCTGGTCGATGTTCTGCTCATAGGCGGCGTGGCCAACCTCGTGGATGGTGGAATAGAAGCAGTTGAACGGATCGGCCTCTTGCACGCGGGTGGTGATGCGCACATCGTTGCCCGACCCGCTGGAGAACGGATGCACCGCCAGATCCAGCCGCCCGCGCGTCCAGTCATAGCCAAAGGCACTGGCCAGATCGCGGGCAATGCGCATCTGCGCCTCGGCCGGGAATTCGCCGCGCAGGGGCTCGGGCGCCGTCGCGCCCAGCACCTTTTCGCGCAAGGCAACCAGCCGGGGCCGCATCCGGCCAAAGACACCGCCGATCCATTCGGCGGTGGCGCCGGGCTCATAGTCGTCCAGCAGCGCATCATAGGCATCGGCATTGGTGCCCTGCGCCAGCGCGGCCGCCTCTTCGCGTTTCAGCGCGATGACCTGCGAAAGCGTCGGCAGGAAATGCGCCACATGGTTGCGGGCCCGGGCGTCGGCCCAGATGCCTTGTGACAGGCTGGTCAGGCGGGCGAGTTCCTGTGCCAGACGGGCAGGGATCTTCACCGCGCGATCATATTCGCGGCGGATGTGACGCAACTGCGCGGCCTCGACCTCGGTGGCCGCGGACGCCGTGGCAAGCCAGTCCGCGATGCGCGGGTCGGTGCGGCGGGCGTGCAGCACGCCTTCCAGCGCCGCGCTTTCCTCGGACCGCTGATCGGCCGAGCCGCGCGCCATCATGGTTTCCTGATCCCAGCCCAGACGGCCGGCGACCTGCGCCAGCGCCTCGGTTTCGCGCTGGAACGCCATCAGGTCGGAATAGCTCATGCCGTGCCCTTTCGGATCGACCCCGCCACGGGGTATTGCGCCAGATGCCGGGCGCGCAGGATCAGCACCCACAGGATGACCGCGCCAATCTGGTGGGTCAGCGCCACATGCAGATGCGCGCCGGTCAGAACGGTGACGATGCCCAGAACCATCTGCCCGAACAGCATGACCGCCACCCAGTCATAGGCCCGGCGCGTCGCCAGATGCGGCGATTTGCGGCCCCGGTTCCAGACCACCAGGCCGAAGACGAACAGCAGATAGCCCGACATGCGGTGCATGAACTGCACCAGCCCCTCATTCTCGAAGAACGCCCGCCACAGCGCGCCGCCATCGGGGACATAGAGCGCGTTCGAGGGGAAGAATTCGCCGTTCATGTCGGGCCAGGTCGGAAAGGCGCGGCCCGCGTCGATCCCGGCGACCAGCGCACCCAGCAGGATCTGCAGGAAGGCAAAATGCATCAGGCCCGTGGTGATCGAGAACAGCCGCCCCTCGCGCCCGCGTCGGGCCTGCATGAGGTCCGACTCGGACCGGCCAAGCAACAGGACATACCAGGCGATGAAACCAAGGATGACGAAGGCAAGGCCCAGATGCGTGGCAAGACGATACGAGGCCACGCGCACCATCTCGCCGGTCAGGCCGCTGGCGACCATCCACCACCCGATGGCGCCCTGAAGCCCGCCCAGCGCGCCGATCCAGACCAGCCGCCTGGTCCAGCCCGGCGGGATGCGTTTCGTCAGCCAGAAGAAGACGAAGCCCAGCGCCCAGACCAGCCCGATGGTGCGGCCAAGCTGCCGATGGCCCCATTCCCACCAGTAGATCGTCTTGAACTCGGACAGGGTCATGCCCTTGTTCACCAGCTCGTATTGCGGGATCTGGCGGTATTTGTCGAATTCGGCCTGCCAATGGGATTCGGACATCGGCGGGATCGACCCGGTGACGGGCCGCCATTCGGTGATCGAGAGGCCGGAATCGGTCAGCCGGGTGGCGCCGCCCACGGCGATCATCGCGACCACCATCAGGAACAGCACTGCCAGCCACACCCGAACCGCCCCGCGCGCGCCGCGCGGCGCCTTGTCGATCATGCCGCCCGACGTGGGGCTGGCGGAACGTTCGCCCTGGACTTCCTCGAAGATGCTGCGTGGCTTGGCCATGATGCGCTCCCGTTGCTGGCGGCCAAACTATGCGCGGGCGCGGGGGGGTGCAAGGCGGTGCGAGGGGGGGGGCGCTGCCCCCATGGCAAGGACAGCGCGGGAAGGCCACCAAGGCGCAGCCCCCCGGGATATTTGGATCAAGGCGAAAGGATCAGCGGCCCAGCTTGGCGTGAACCTCGTCCAGGTCGACCTCGGCCAGCGGATACTTGTTGTCGGGGTCGTCGAAATCATAGCGGAAGAGCTGGAAATCCTTGCGGTAGATTTCCCACATCAGGTGGCGCGACAGGTCATCGAAATAGGCGCTGACCGGATGGGCGCGCTTTGGCCCGTGACCTTCGGATTCGTTGAACCGCGGGATCTGCGCCAGATCGACCTTGAAAGGCGTGTCGATGGCGTCCAGCACCTTCTGCATCCCGTCGTTGAACCGCTCGGTGAAGAAGATCTGGTTGTAGCGCCCGCCGTTGACGATGAAGGTCGAGATATGGCCCGACATGGCCGACCAGTGAATATCGGGCTCCATCGGCTTGCGGAACCGGATGGTATCGCGCGCGAACAGAAGAAAGCGGCGGAAGCTGGCGATCTGATCGAACTCTTGCTTGCCATCGTCGCCGCCGACCTCGATGCCGTATTTCTGGGTCAGCAGCGGCACAAGGTTGCCGCGATAGCGCTTGCCGTTGCGCTGGATGCCGCAGATCTTGTCAAAGAACGACGACAGGATGCGGGCATAGGGATTGCGCACACAGGTAAAGGCCAGAATCTGCTGGTCCTTGACCGCGCGGGTGATGGCGGGCTGGCTCTCCTCCATCGCCCATTTGTGCAGGCCCGAGGTGGCATCGTGGATGTCGCCATCGAAGAAACGACCATGATCTGAATAGAACATGATCTGACCGATGGTAGAGCAGGCGCATTTGGGCACCACGCGGTAGACCACGCTTTCGCTTTCGGTCATCCAGGTTCCGGGAAATCCCATGTTCGTTGCCTTTTATCTATTCCTGCCACCCCGCACGCCACCATGCGGCACGCGCGTAAACTCGGCCTTTCCAACCCTTGTGCAAGACCATTAAAGAAGGATCGTGGCACGGTGAAGGCATACTGTTTCCGATATGGCAAAAATCGCGTATATCCTGCTCTGCCATAAGGACCCCGAAGGGATCATCGCCCAGGCCGAACGGCTGACCGCGGCAGGCGATTACATGGCCATCCACTTCGACGCCAACGCCAGAAAGGCCGATTACGACCGCATCCGCCTGGCGCTGGAGGGCAACCCCTCGGTGGTCTTTGCGCAGCGGCGCATCCGGTGCGGCTGGGGCGAGTGGAGCCTGGTCGAGGCGACCTTGCAAGCCGTGCGCGCGGCGATCGAGGCGTTTCCGCGCGCGACGCATTTCTACATGCTGTCCGGCGATTGCATGTGCATCAAGTCGGCGGAATATGCCCATGACTATCTGGACCGCGAAGATGCCGACTTCATCGAAAGCTTCGATTTCTTCAACTCGGACTGGATCAAGACCGGGATCAAGAAAGAGCGGCTGATCTATCGGCACTGGTTCAACGAACGGCGGCACAAGGCGTGGTTCTACCGCTCGCTCGACTGGCAAAAGCGGCTTGGGCTGGCGCGCAAGATCCCGGACGATCTGCAGATCATGATCGGCAGCCAGTGGTGGTGCCTGCGCCGGCGCACCGTCGAATGGGTGCTGGACTTCTGTGACCGCCGGCGCGACGTGATGCGGTTCTTCCGCACCACCTGGATCCCGGACGAGACCTTCTTTCAGACACTGGTGCGCCATGTGGTGCCGGAATCGCAGATCCGCCTGCGTCCGCTGACCTTCCTGATGTTCACCGATTATGGAATGCCGGTGACGTTCTACAACGATCACTATGACCTGCTGCTGGCGCAAGATTACCTGTTCGCCCGCAAGATCTCGCCCGAGGCGATCGAGCTGAAGACCAAATTGGGCGAGCTTTACGCAGCGACGGGCCGCGCCTTCGCCATTTCCAACGAGGGGCGCAGCCTGTTTCGCTTCCTGACCGGGCGCGGGCGGGTGGGGCGCCGGTTTGCGCCGCGGTTCTGGGAAACCGGCACCAGCCTGGGGCGCGAGCGGACGCTGATGATCGTGACCTGCAAGAAGTGGCATGTCGCCAAGCGGCTGGTCGACCAGATCGGGGCCCGTGCCGGCATTCCGGTCGTGCATTACCTGTTCAACGAGGCCAGCTGCGCCTTGCCCGACATGGGCGGCATCCAGACCACGCTGGAAAAGCGCACCCGCCACCGGCGCGCGCTGGTGCGGATGCTGTTCGACCTGTGGCAGACCGACCGGCTGGTCATCTGCATCGACCCGACGAACATCGACCTGATCCAGGACTTCTATTCCGACAAGTCGAACGTGCGCCTTCTGCATGTCGATTGCGCGTTTTCCGATGATTACCTTCTGGGCCATGCCCGGCGGGTCGGCCTTGCCGCCGACGGAACGCCGCAAGATGTGCTGGACCGGCTGTTGCCGACGATCCGCTATGACATCCGCTTCGAGGCTGATCGCCTGCGCGATGCCGACTTCGACGGCTTTCACCGCATCCGCGAGGAGGCCTCGCCAGACGAGAATGCCTTGCCGCTGGCGCGGTTCCTTGGCATTCCGTTCGAGACCGCGCGCGAGATCGCCGCGAGCGACCATCTGTTCAGGGACTGAGAGCCGGAGAGACCCATGGCCTATGCCTATGACACCAACAATATCTTCGCCCGCATCCTGCGTGGCGAGATCCCCTGCCGCAAGGTGATGGAGACCGAGCATACGCTGGCCTTCCACGATATCGCCCCGCAGGCGCCGGTGCATGTGCTGGTCATCCCCAAAGGTGCCTATGTGAATGCCGACCATTTCGCGCTGGAAGCCTCGGATGCAGAGATCGCGGATTACACCCGCACCATCGGCAAGATCTGTCAGGAACTGGGCATTCGTCCGGGTGACGGCGGGCAAGGCTATCGCCTGATCGCCAACAGCGGCGAGGCAGGCATCCAGGAAGTGCCGCACCTGCATTTCCACATCCTGGGCGGCCGCGTTCTGGGCCGGATGCTGAAACAGGCGGACTGAGCCGCCGCCGAAAAGCCCCGGACGGGCCCGGCCGCATCCTTCCGGATACCGGGCAATCCGGCCTCCCCCCTTTCGCCTTGATCCAAATATCCCGGGGGGAGTCCGGCCACGGGCCGGACGGGGGGCTGGCCCCCCTACCCGATCACCACCGGACCTGCCGCCACCACCTCATCGGTGGTGATCCGGCAGCCCAGCCCCAGCATGGCCACGCCTGCCGCCCGCGCCTCGGCAAAGGCTGCGGCATAGGCGGGGTCAGTGTCGGCCGCAATGCGGATACGGTCGCAATCGTCACGGGCCAGAAGATAGACCATCGCCGCCCGCTCGCCCCGCCGCACCGCTGCCGTCAGCGCCCGCAGATGCCGCGCGCCGCGCTCGGTTCGTGTGTCGGGGAACTCGGCCCAGCCATCCCGGGCCAAGGACACGCTTTTCACCTCGACCCAGACCGGGCCATCGCCACCATCAAGTCGAAAGTCGATGCGGCTTTCGCTGTCCAGCCGCGCCTCGGGGCGGATGGTCTTATAGGGGGGCAATCCCGGCACCGCGCGGGCCTCCAGCGCCTCGGCCACCACGCGGTTGGCCAGGCCCGTGTCGATCATCGCCATGCCGCCGCCAGGCAGCTCGGCCAGCTTCCAGCCCCAGTCCAGCTTTGCCCCCGGACGGGCCGGGGCCAGCCAGCACAGCATGCCCGGATCCAGCAGCCCGGTCATCGCACCGGGGTTCGGGCAATGGGCCGTCACGATGCTGCCATCCGGCATTTGCATATCTGCAAGAAATCGCTTGTAGCGCTGTTGCAACCTTGACGCGAAAAGGGGGGTAGGAAAGCGCATGAACCCGGCCTATACCCAAGAGTTGGGGGCTGCAAGGAGACGGAGATGGCGAATCCTACCGCCGCGATGCTGGTGATCGGCGACGAGATTCTGTCGGGTCGCACACGCGATTCCAACATGCACCACCTTGCCCGAGAGCTGACACGACATGGAATCCGCCTGATGGAGGCACGGGTCGTCGCAGACGACCAGCCCGCCATCGTCGCCGCGCTGAACGCGCTGCGGGGGGCCTGGGATCATGTGTTCACCTCGGGCGGGATCGGGCCGACACATGACGACATCACCGCCGATGCGGTCGCCGCCGCCTTTGGCGTCGGGATCGACATTCGCGACGATGCGCGCGCCATTCTGGCGGCGCATTACGACCGCGCAGGGCTGGAATTCAACGCCGCCCGCCAGCGGATGGCCCGCATCCCCGACGGGGCGACGCTGATCGAAAATCCGATCTCCTCGGCCCCCGGGTTCACCATCGGCAATGTGCATGTCATGGCCGGCGTGCCGACCGTGTTCGAGGCGATGGTCGCCAGCGTCCTGCCCCGGCTGACCGGCGGGGCACCGCTGCTGAGCCAGTCGTTGCAGGTCAACTGCGGCGAGGGCGAGATTGCCGGGCCCTTCGGCGCGCTGGCCGCCGAATACCCCGATCTGTCGATGGGCAGCTATCCGTTCATTCGCAATGGCGCGCATGGCACCAATCTGGTGATTCGCGGCACTGATGGCGCCCAGCTGGATGCGGCCATGCAGCGGTTGGTCGCCCTGTTCGGGCACGGCTGACCATGCTGCATGCCACACCGCCGAAATCGCTGATCGCGCCATCGACTCCGCGGCTGCTGTCGGCGGTCGATGCCACCTGGCCCGCCGCCGAGCTGCACGAGGTTGGTCCCTGGCTGATCCGCGAAGGTCGCGGGGGCGGCAAGCGCGTCTCTGCCGCCACGGCCGAAGCGCCGGTGACCGAGGCCGATATTCCCCTGGCCGAGGCGATGCACCGCAAGCTGGGCCAGACCCCGCTGTTCTGGATCCGCCCTGGCGACGAGGCGCTCGATGCCATGCTCGAGGCGCGCGGCTACAAGGTGGTCGATCCGGTCGACCTGCGGGCCGCGCATGTTTCGGCCTTTGACGCGCCAGAGCTGATGTTCAGCTTTCCGCACTGGCCGCCGCTGGCCATGGCGCAGGACATCTGGCGCGAAACCGGCATCGGCCCGGAACGGCAAGCGGTGATGCTGCGCCCGCGCGGCCCGGTCACCGCCTTCATCGCGCGCAGTCCCGAACGGCTGGACCGGGCCTGCGGAACCGCCTTTGCCGCCATCGACCGCGACATTGCGATGATCCATGCCGTCGAGGTGCTTCCGGCACTGCGTCGGCAGGGTTCCGCTCACAACATGCTGCGGTCTGCCGCATGGTGGGCCCAACAGAACGGGGCAGAATGGCTGGCGCTGGCCGTCACCCAGGCGAACGAGGGGGCGGCGCGACTCTATGCTTCCCTGAACATGGGCATTGTGGGACAGTATCACTACAGAAGCGCCTGACAATGGGCCGAGCAGTGATGCCAGATTGCCAAGTTCTCTCTCTTCGCGGCTTGCGGCGCCTTGTGCAGATGGCATTGGCGGTCGCGTTGGGCGTGGCCCCCGCCGTCGCGCTGGAAGCGCCGTTTCCCGAAGGGACCGAACAGACCGCCATGCGGGTCGAACGGCTTGGCAGCTACGGGTTGCCGATCGGTCCCTGGGCGGATGGCAGCATGCTGACTCGCCGCACCGAAGGCCGGATCGAACAGACCGCCTGGCGCATTCCCGCCCCCAACCAGAGCACGCTGGAACTGTTGCAGCCGATGCGCGCGGCCCTGCTGGCCGATGGCTGGCGGATGATGTTCGAATGCGAAACCGTCGATTGTGGCGGGTTCGATTTTCGCTATTCAACCCAGGTGCTGCCCGAACCCGGCATGCATGTCGATCTGGGTGATTTCCGCTTTCTGTCCGCCCGCAAGGGCATGGGGATGACCGAAGAACACATCAGCCTGCTTGTCAGCCGATCGACCGGGGCGGGGGCCGGCTATGTGCAGATGATCCACGTTGGCCCGCCCGACGTGCGGCCAGCCCCCCCGCGCCCCGACACAGCCCCTTCCAGGCCCGAGATCCTGGCGCTGTCCACGATGTCCGCCGACGGAATCAGCGCCGCGCTGGAACGCGGATCGGTGGTGCTGGACGGTCTGGAATTCGCCAGCGGCGCCGCCGATACCCCAAAGGGCGCTGACGGCCTGCTGAAGGATCTGGCCGCCTATCTGGCAGATCACCCGGATCGCAATGTCGCGCTGGTCGGACATACCGATGCCTCGGGCAGTCTCGAGGCCAATGTTGCCCTGTCGAAACGCCGGGCCGAGGCGGTGCGCAGCCGACTTGTGCAAGAGTACGGTGTCGAGGCCGGGCGACTGGTTGCGCTGGGGGCCGGCTTCATGTCG
The DNA here is from genome assembly GCF_000429765.1 of Gemmobacter nectariphilus DSM 15620. Taxonomy (GTDB): domain Bacteria; phylum Pseudomonadota; class Alphaproteobacteria; order Rhodobacterales; family Rhodobacteraceae; genus Wagnerdoeblera; species Wagnerdoeblera nectariphila. The sequence continues at coordinate 78,037 of NZ_AUCM01000006.1, forward strand.
CCGCGCGATTCCAACCTGACCGAAGAAGGCCGCGCCAGAAACAGGCGGGTCGAGGCCATTCTCGCCTCGACCCGATAAGTTGGTATTGATGCACCTTGACGTGACGCCTTGGCCCCCGGCGTCCAGGGAACTGCTCACCAGCTATCCGGCCCTTTGTCCGCATAATTGCGCACCAGAAAATCAATGAAAGCCCGCACCTTGGGCTGGGTGAAGCGGCCAGGCGGATAGACTGCATAGATGCCCATGCTTTCAGCAGGAAGGCCGGGGATCGCCTCTTCGACAAGCCCCTGTTTCATGGCGTCGGCATAGAGGAACGAGGGCAGGTAGGCGATGCCCAGCCCTGCGATGGCCGCGTGCAGCAGTGACTGGCCGTCGTTCACCGTCAACCAGCCGTTCGAGCGCACCTGACGCCGCTCGCCCGACGGTGCGGTGATTTTCCAGACGTTGCCATTGGCCTGGCTGGAATAGTGCAGCAGCTTGTGATCGTTCAGATCGTCGATCTTCATCGGGCGGCCAAAGCGCTGGAAATAGGACGGCGCGCCGATCATCCGCTTGGAGGTATCGCACAGCTTGCGCGCGCGCAGGGTGCTGTCTTCCAGCTCGCCCACGCGGATCGCCATGTCGAACCCTTCGGAGATCAGTTCCACATAGCGGTTGTTCAGCACCATGTTCACGGTGATGTCGGGGTATTCCTGCAAGAACCCCCCAAGGATGGGCGAGAGGTGATTCACCCCGAAGTCGGTGGCCACCGAGATGCGCAGCAGGCCCGAGGGCGCCGATTGCATCGAGGTCACCAGGGCATCCGCCTCGCCGGCATCGTTGAGCACGCGCCGGGCGCGGTCGTAATAGGCAAGGCCGATCTCGGTCGGCGATACCCGCCGGGTGGTGCGGTTCAGAAGGCGCGCGCCAAGTCGTGCCTCGAGCGCCGAGACGTGCTTGGAGACGGCCGATTTGGAAATCCCCATCTTCTTCGCCGCGTCGGTGAATCCACCCTGGTCCACAACCGTGGCGAAGGCTTCCATTTCGGTCAGTCTGTCCATTGTCGTCCCCATGCGAATAGTCCGGGTGTTCATCCGGTATTGCCGGTCAAATGGGGCGGGATTGGGGAAAGCGCGCGACAAGTCCGGGGTATTCCGGGGGATCGTCTACGATCTGGAAGCGATCGGGGGCGGGTTTTCAGGGTGTCGAACCGGGGATAGGGGGGGCTGTCTGCCCCCCTCTGGCCCGTTCCGGGCCATTCACCCCCCGAGGATATTTGGATCAAGGCGAAAGGAAAGTGCGCCTTGGCGGCGGATCACCCGGCCGGTCTTGCGGCCGCCATCTTGTGCGCCGCGCGGTCGCGCCGCAGGTAGCGTCCCGGGCGCGCGCCGGTGGGGCGGCCATCTTCCCAGACCGGGGCGCCGTTCACCATCACAAGGGCGATGCCGGCCGCTGGCTGGATCGGATCGGTATAGGTGGCGCGGTCGGCAATGGTGCGGTCGTCGAACAGCGTGATGTCGGCCATGAACCCGGCCCGCAGCTCGCCCCGTTCGGCCAGGCCGATCTCGCTGGCGGTCAGCCCGGTCATCTTGTGGACCGCCGTTTCCAGATCGAACAGCCCCAGATCGCGCGCATAGCGGCCGAGCACACGCGGGAAGGTGCCCCACAGGCGCGGATGCGGCCGTTCGTCATGCGGCAGGCCGTCAGAGCCGATCATCGTGGGCGGGTAGGCCAGGATGCGCTGGACGTCTTCCTCGCACATGCGGAAATAGACCGCGCCGGCCGGGATCAGCCGGGCGCAGGCCGTATCCAGATCGCAGCCCCATTCGGCGCAGATATCGGACAGCTCGCGCCCGGCCATCTGCGGCGCGCCGACCGACCAGGTGACGATGGTGCGCGGGCTGACCTTGGCATGAGACGCCGTGAGGATGGTCGAGCTGGCCTCGTAGGGGTAGCAATCGAGGCAGATCTGCTGATCCGCCCGATGGGCGCCAATATGGGCGAGCGTCTGGACGGACTGGCCAAAATTTTCCTCGCCGGCCAGTTTGTGGTGCGAGATCAGCACCTGAACCCCCAGCGCGCGGCCGACGGCGAAGCTTTCGTCCAGGGCCTCGATGCTGTGCCCGCTTTCGTCGCGCATATGGGTGGCATAAAGGCCGTCATGCGCGGCGATGGGGCGGGTGACCTCGATCACCTCTTCGGTCGTGGCGGCAATCGCAGGCGGATAGGCAAGGCCGGTCGAGACACCCAGCGCGCCGGCCTCCATCGCCTCGGCGACCAGGTCCTGCATGGCGGCAATCTGGGCCGGGCTGGCCGGGCGGGTCAGATCATCCATGGTGATGGCGCGCAGGGTGGTATGGCCGACGTAGTGGGCGCAGTTCACCGCGGCAGGCGTCGCATTGAACGCCGCGACATAGGCGGCGAAGGTCGGAAAGCGATACCAGTCGCCCGAGGCATCCAGCAGATCCAGCGGCGGGGTCACCGGGCGCTTGACCGGCACCGGCATGGGCGCCAGCGAGATCCCGCAATTGCCGCCGATGACGGTGGTGACGCCCTGGCTGACCTTGGCGGTCATCGACGGGTCGGAAAACAGGATGCGGTCGTCGTGGGTGTGCACATCGATGAAGCCGGGTGCCGCGATCAGGCCCGTCGCGTCGATCTCGCGCGCCGCGCTGTGGCCGGACAGATCGCCGATCGCCGTGATCCGGTCACCATCGACGGCAATGTCGGCGGTGCGGCGCGGGGCGCCGGTGCCGTCGATCACGGTGGCATGGCGGATCAGGATGTCGTGGCGGGTCATGTCGGGGTCCGTTCATAAAGGAAACAGCGTTGAGCAAGTCCGGGGCGGGCGATCAGCACGCCGCCCCGCAGATCGGCAAAGGCTTCGCTGGCCGCCCAGCCGATGTGGCGGCCCGATTGCCAGATCGGCACGCGGGCATAGACGGCCGTGATACCGGGTTTCGGGCCGAAATAGGCCGGATCGGCGCTGTGGATGGCGGTCACCAGGCCCGAGGTGTCGATCTCTACTGCCTCATGTCCGGCGGGGGTGACGGGAACGCGATCCGGCAATTGCCCGAACGCCAGCGGCGCGGGGCCAAGGCCCATGACCTCGGCGGCAATCGCACCAAGGGCTGCTGCCAGCGCATCGCCCGGCAACCTGACCGTGGTGATGGAATTGTAAAGGATCGCACAGGCCGCATCGCCTTGCTGCATCACATGACGCCCGGTATCGCCGCGCCCTTCCACCCGCGGGCTGTTGGCGGCCAGCACCGGGCCGGACCATGGCAGGCAGATCAGCCCAGCATCCATCGCCGGGCCAAGGGACAAAAGCGCCTCCAGCCCCGCCTGTGTCAGCCTGCCCTGCGCCATCGCCGCCAGCGCCGCCAGATTGACCGGGCGGCCATCGGGCAGCGGGCTGGTCGGCAGGCGATGGCCGGTGACAAGACCGCCCGCATTGCCAGGCAGGAACTGGGTCAGCGGCTCGGGCCGGTCAGGGCCGCTGGAGATCAGCGCAGCGTGCCGCGCCTTGGCCCAGCCATCGGGCAGGGTCAGGCCGCTGGTGCCGCCGCGCTGGGTGGTGGCATAACGGGTCTCTCCGACGCCATCGCGCCAGGCGAAAACGCAAAAGCCCCCGATCTCGCCCCGGCCCAGCAATTCGGCCGCCAGCAGGGCGCGCCAGGCGGCAAGCCCGGCCCCGGGTCCGCGCGTGGCTATTCCGATGGTCATGGACGAACCCTCCCTACGCCCGGTCGCAGCTTTCACCGGGCGCAGCCAAGGGTCAATGGCCGATCAGCGGGCCGCCAGCCGCCCGCGCGTCAGTCGCCGCACGACGACATAGAACGAGGGGACCATGAAGATGCCGATGAAGGTGGCCGCCACCATCCCGCCCAGCACCCCGATGCCTATGGCATTTTGCGCACCTGCCCCCGCGCCGGTGGCAACGGCCAGCGGCAGCACGCCCAGAATGAACGCCAGCGAGGTCATCAGGATCGGCCGCAATCGCAGCTTCGCGGCCTCGAGCGCGGCCTGAACGGCGGTGCGGCCCTGACTTTCCAGCTCGCGCGCGAATTCGACGATCAGGATGGCGTTCTTGGCCGCAAGCCCGATGGTCGTCAGGATGCCGACCTTGAAATAGACGTCGTTCTGCTGGCCGAACCACCAGGCAGCGGCCAGCGCGCCCAGCACCCCGACCGGGACCGACAGCATCACCGACAGCGGAATCGCCCAGCTTTCATAGAGCGCGGCCAGGCACAGGAACACCACCAGCACCGACAGCGCATAAAGATACGGCGCCTGCGCGCCCGACTGGCGTTCCTGATAGCTGAGGTCGGTCCAGGCCACCCCCCAACCGCCGTCCAGCCCGGCAACCAGTTCCTCCATCACCTCCATCGCCTCGCCCGAGGAAATGCCGGGGCCGGGCGCGCCCGAAATCGACACGGCCGGCAGACCGTCGATGCGTTGCAGGGTCGGCGTGACCGGCGCCCAGTCGATCGAGGTGAAGGCGGCAAAGGGCACCATCTCGCCCTTGGTGTTGCGGGCATACCAGTTCTCGATGTCTTCGGGCTGCATCCGGCCACTGGCCTCGCCCTGCACGATCACCGGGCGCAGGCGGTTGCCCATCTGGAAATCGTTCACCTCGCGCCCGGCAAAGATGATCGACAGCATCGAGTTCACCGAGCTCAGCGACACCCCAAGCGCCCCGGCCTTTTCCTGGTCGATGATCAGCCGCAGCGCCGCCTTTTCCTCGGAGGCGCCCGAACGGACCGAGGTCAGGCGGCTGTCTGCCGTGGCGGTCGCCGTCAGCTGGGCAGCCGCGGCAAACAGCGCATCGGTGCCATTTCCGGCCTGATCCACCAGATACATCGAAAAGCCGGACGCCGTGCCCATGCCCGGAATCGCCGGCGGCTGGGTAAAGAACACCCGCCCGGCCCGATGCCCGCCAAACCGGCGGTTCGCGCGCTGCGCAAGGGCCGAGGCAGCGCTGTCTGCCTCGGTCCGGTCGTCGAAGTCGCGCAGCTTGATGAACATCATCGCGTTGTTCTGGCCCGACCGCCCGAACCCGAAGCCAAGCGCCACAAAGGTCGATTGCACCGTCGCGGCCTCTTGGGTCAGCATGTAATCCTCGACCTCTTGCACGACGGCAAGCGTCTGGTCGGTGGTGGTGCCTTCGGTCAGCTGGATCATGGTCATCAGCACGCCCTGATCCTCGGTCGGCAGAAAGCTGCTGTTGATCCGGCCGAACAGATGCCAGGCGCCGCCACCGATCAGCCCCAGCACCAGCAGCATCGCAAATGGCCAGCGCAGCAGGCCCGACAGCGTGCCGCCATAGCCCCGGATCGCGGCGCCAAAGCCGCGGTTGAAGGCCCGCGCCGGCAGGCCCAGCACCCCGCGCGGCGGCCCCGCATGGCGCAGCATGGTGGCGCACAGCGCCGGGGTCAGGATCAGCGCGACCAGCACCGAAAACACCATCGCCGAAATGATCGTGACCGAGAACTGGCGATAGATCACCCCGGTCGATCCGCCCATGAAGGCCATGGGCAGGAAGACCGCCGACAGCACAAGACCAATGCCGATCAGCGCGCCGGTGATCTGGCCCATGCTTTTCTCGGTCGCCTCGACGGGGGGCAGGTGATCTTCGCTCATCACCCGCTCGACGTTTTCCACCACGACGATGGCGTCATCGACCAGAAGGCCGATGGCCAGCACCATGGCGAACATGGTCAACGTGTTGATCGAATAGCCCAGCACTGCCAGCACCGCGAATGTGCCCAGCAGAACCACCGGAACGGCGATGATCGGGATCAGCGTCGCCCGCCAGTTCTGGAGGAACACCAGGATCACCAGGAACACCAGCCCGATCGCCTCGGCCAGGGTGTGCCAGACCTTCTCGATCGACAGTTCCACAAAGGGCGAGGTGTCATAGGCCCATTCGACCTCGATCCCTTCGGGCAGCGCGGGTTTGAGCCGCTCCATGGTGGCGCGCACGGCGGCGGCGGTGTCGATGGCATTGGCGCCGGTAGCCAGGTTCACCCCGAACCCGGCCGAATTCAGCCGGTTGAAGCGTGACCCGCCGCCATAGCTGGACTGCCCGATCTCGATTCGCGCAACATCGCCCAGACGGACGATGCGGCCTTCGGTCGTGGTGGTCAGCAAGATGCGCTCGAATTCCTCGACCGTGGTCAGCTGGCTTTGCGCGGTGATCGTGGCGGTGAACTGCTGGCCCGGAATCACCGGCTGGGCCCCCAGCGAGCCAACCGAGACCGTGGTGTTCTGCGCCTGAACCGCGGCGACCACATCGGTCGGGGTCAGCTGGAATTGCACCAGGCGCATCGGATCCAGCCAGATCCGCATGGCATAGTTCGACCCGAAGACGTTGATCCCGCCCACCCCTTCGGTGCGGTTGATCGCGCCCTCGACCGTGGTGCGCATCATGTCGCCCAGTTGCAGCGTCGAATAGCGTCCGTCGGTCGAAACCAGCGAGCCGACCATCAGGATCGAATCCGACGAACGCGACACCCGCACGCCCGAGGATTGCACCGTTTCCGGCAGCCGCGAGACGATGCGCTGCACCCGGGTCTGAACCTCGTTCAGCGCGTCGATCGGCTTGACGGAATCGTCAAAGGTCAGGCTGATCGACGCCCGCCCCTCGGACGAGGTGGACACCGTGTAAAGCAGCCCGTCCAGCCCGGTCAGGCTGTCCTCGATCACCTCGGTGACGGAATTCTGCACGGCTTCGGCGGTTGCGCCGCCATAGTTGGCCGTGATGCGGATCGTCGTGGGCGCGATGTTCGGATATTGCGAAATCTGAAGCTGGGTGATCGACCAGGCACCGGCCAGCATGGTGACAATCGCCAGAACCCAGGCAAAGACCGGGCGATGGATAAAAAAGCGCGCCATCGGTCAGTTCCCCGGACCCGTCTTGGCCGGCGCGCTGTCGCGCGTCACGCCAAGCGCATCAATGGTCACGGGAATGGTCTGGATGTCTGCGCCTTCGCGCAGGTTCGACAGGCCGTCAACGATCAGGTGATCGCCCTCTTCGACACCGGCCGTGACGACCCAGGCGTTGCTGTAGCTGCCCGTCGCCTCGATGACGACGCGGCGGGCCTTGCCATCGCGGGCCAGCCATGCGGTCAAGGTGCCGTCCGAGGATCGGGTGGTCGCCCGCTGCGGCACCAGAATCGCGCGCATGGTGCCCAGCGTCACCTCGACCCGCAGGAACTGGCCCGGCAGGATCAGCCGGTCGGGGTTGTCAAAGCGGATCCGCATGTCCACCGTGCCGGTGCTGGAGGAAACCTCGGTGCCCAGAACGACCAGCTCGCCCTGCCGGTCATAGGGCACGCCGGTTTCCAGCAGCAGCCGCAGGCCGACGTGGTCACCCTGCTGCACCTTGCCCGATTCCACCCGGTCGCGCACCCGCAGCATGCCCGAGCTGGAATCGGCCACATCGACATAGATCGGGTCCAGCCGGGTGACCGTGGCCAGCGCCGTGGTCTGGTTTGCCGTGACCAGCGCGCCCACCGACACCTCGGCCTTGCCGGCGACACCGGCGATGGGGCTGGTGATCGTGGTATGGTCCAGGTCGATCTGGGCGGATTCCAGATTGGCCTGTGCCGCAGCCAGCCCGGATTCCGCCTTGGCCACCGCCGCCTCGGCGGTCTGCAGGTTGGCGGCCGTCGCCGCACTGCCTTGCAAGGCGCGATAGCGCGCGGCCGTCGCGCGGGCGGTGGCAAGTTCTGCCTCGGCCCCCGACACGGCCGCACGGGCCGAGGCCAGCGCGGCCCTGTAAGTCACATCCTCGATGCGGAACATCGGATCGCCAGGTTTCAGCGCGGCGCCCGGCTGATACAGGATTTCGACGATGGCCCCGCTGACACGCGGGCGGATATCGGTCCTTTCAAACGCCACCGCCCGCCCTGGCAGCGTGCGGACATAGGGCACGTCCTCGACCTTCAGCGCAACGATGCCCACCTTGGCCGGCCCCCGCGCCCCGCCAGGCGGCCCGCCCTGCGCCAGCACCAGCCCGGGCGCCAGCAGCATCAAGGCCATGGCAGCGGCTGCCAAGAAAGCGGATCGTCTCATTCCATGCCCCACATTATCCCGAGCCACTTGTACGGCCAGCCATCCGGTTTCCGTCGCGGAAAAACGGCAAACAGCCTGACATTTCCCAAGCGTGACGCGAAGGGATTCCCGGCGCAATGCCAATCTTGATCAAACGCCTCAACTGCCTGCGAGCAAGAGCGCCAGAAGGGCCGCCATCGCGCGGCTTTCATGCCGCTTGCGATGGCGGATCGCCGAAAAGACGCGCGGCGCCAGATCGAACCCGGCCACGGCCACCAGCCCTTGCGCCAGATGCGGCGCGGCGGCCCGGCGCGACAGGACGGTCGCCGCCTCGCCCCCCTCGATGGCAGCGATGCAGGCCTCGTTGCTGGGCAGTTCCAGCAGCACCGACAGCGCCCCCGCCCCCATGCCGACCCGCGCCAGATCGGCGTCAAAGGCCAGCCGGGTGCCCGACCCGGCCTCGCGCAGCACCCAGGCCGAGGCCGCCAGATCGGCCGGGGCCAGGCGCCGCCCGTCGGCCCAGGGGTGGCCGCATCCGACCAGCACGACCATAGTATCCTTGGCAAGCGGCTGCACGATCAGGTCGGGCGCGCTGACAACGCCCTCGACAACGCCCAGATCGGCGCTGCCCTCGGCCACCGCCGCAGCGACGGTGCTGGTGTTGCCGGGCACGAACTCCAGCCCGACCTGAGGATACAACGCACGATAGCGCACCAGATGACGGGGCAGCCAATAGGCCGAAACCGTCTGGCTGGCCTGCACCCGCAGACTGCCGCCGACCCCGCTGCCCAGATCGGCCAGCACATCCGCCGCCGCCTCGGCCTGCTGCACCAGCGCGCGGGCATGGGGCACAAAGCGCCGCCCCGCATCGGTCAGCGCGATATTGCGCCCCACCCGGTCGAACAGCCGCACATCATGGCGCGCCTCCAGCGCCGCGATGGCGGCACTGACCGCCGATTGCGTCATGTTCAGCGCCTGCGCCGCGCGGGTCACATGCTCGGTCCCCGCGACCGCCAGAAAGACGCGCAGCTGATCCAGTGTCATTGGGCGCTCCGGTTGGCCATGTCGCTACCTAGCGGCGCCGGCACGGGAACATCAATCCAAAGCATCGAACGGTTTGAGAAAATCAATCCATTGGACCGAACATTCGCAGAATGACATACCGCCTGTGAACAGGCGAGGACAGCATGAGCGCACCCACCACGGCCATCCGCCAGATTTCCCCCCTGCCCGGTCTGGCCCTGGCCGGCGGCCTTGCGGCGGCCGCCATGGGGCTGCGGCAGGCCAGCGGCATCGCGGTGCTCAGCCCGATGATCGTGGCGGTGCTGGCAGGGTTGATCGTGGGCAGCCTGTGGCGCGTGCCCGCCGCTGCCCGGCCCGGCCTTGCCCTGGCCACGCGGCCCGTGCTGCGGGCGGGCATCGTGCTGCTGGGGTTCCAGATCACCCTTGGCCATGTCTGGGCCCTGGGTCCGGCGGCTTTTGCCGTCTCGGCGCTGACGCTGCTGGCGACCTTTCTGGCCGTGCGTCTGGCGGGCCGGCTTCTGGGGGTTTCGGGCCCGCTGGGCACGCTGATCGCGGCCGGAACGGCGGTCTGCGGTGCCTCGGCAGTGATCGCCGCCAATCCGGTGGCCCAAGGCGATGACGAGGATGTGGCCTATGCCATCGCCTGCGTGACCATCTTCGGCACCATTGCCATGCTGGCGGCCCCGCTGCTGGCGGCCCCGCTGGGGCTGGCGGGCGAAAGCTATGGCATCTGGGTCGGCGCCTCGGTCCACGAGGTGGCGCAGGTGACAGCCGCCGCCTTCCAGCTTGGCGATGGCGCAGGCCACGCGGGCACGGTGGCCAAGCTGATCCGGGTGATGCTGCTGGCCCCGCTGGTGCTGGGCCTCGCGCTGACGCTGCGCGGGCAGGCGCGCGGCGGCGCCTCGGCCGTGCCGGTGCCATTGTTCGTCCTTGGCTTCATCGCGGTCATGCTGCTCAACAGCGCGCTGGATCTGCCCACGGCGCTGCGCACCGGCGCCGCCCTGCTGGCAACGTTCCTGCTGTCTACCGGACTTGCCGCCATGGGCCTGATGACCGACCCGCGCCGCCTGCGCGCCCGTGGCGCGCGCCCGCTGCTGCTTGGGGCCTTCGGCACGATCTTCGCGGCCAGCTTCGCGGCAACGGCCGTGATTTTCCTGCACGCCTGAAACTCGCGCTTGACCTCGGCGTTGCCTTGGGTGCGATCTGGGCACCGGGCAATCCGGGGTGTCATTGATGAAACTGTTCCAATGCCAATGCTGCGGACAGGTGCTGCACTTCGAGAATACCGTCTGCCTCAGCTGCGGGCGCAGCCTTGGCTATCTGCCCGGCCCCGACCGCATGGTCGCGGTCGAACCCGACGGCGCGCTCTGGGCCGTCGCCGATGCGGGCGATCCGCAACGATGGCGGTTCTGCAAGAACTGGGAACGTTCCGCCTGCAACTGGATGGTGCGCGAAACCGGCCCCGACTATTGCGAGGCCTGCCGCCACAACCGCACCGTCCCCGACCTTGCCGATCCCGAAAACCATCGCCGCTGGCAGCGGATCGAGATGGCCAAGCGCCGGCTGATCTACACGCTTTGCCGCCTTGGCCTGCCCCGCCCCACCCTGGGCGATGGCCACCCCGAGCCGCTGATCTTCGACTTCCTCGCCGACGATCCCGGCAGCGTGCAGCGCGTGCTGACCGGCCATGCCGGCGGCGTCGTCACCATATCATTGACCGAAGCCGACGATGCCGAACGCGAGGCGATGCGCACCCGGCTTGGCGAGGCATATCGCACCCTGCTGGGCCATTTCCGGCACGAGATCGGGCATTATTACTGGGATCTGCTGGTGCGCGATGGCGGCGCACTGGATGCGTTTCGCGCCATGTTCGGCGATGAACGCGCCGATTACGCGGCCGCGCTTGATCGGCACTATCAGAACGGCCCGCCCGCCGGGTGGGAGGCAACCCATGTCTCGGCCTATGCCACCATGCACCCGTGGGAGGACTGGGCGGAAACCTGGGCGCATTACCTGCACATGGTCGACACGCTGGAAACCGCCGCCGCCCTTGGCATCCAGATCGACCCCGGCGTCGACAACCACGGCCAGCTGACCGCCGAGATCGACGTCAACCCCTGGCGCGCCGGCGACACCGGGCGCTTGCTGGCGGCATGGCTGCCCCTGACCGTTGCGCTGAACGCGCTGAACCGATCCATGGGACAGCCGGACCTCTATCCCTTTGCCCTTGCCGCGCCGGTCCAGCAGAAACTGGCCTTCGTCCACGATCTGGTGATGACGCGGCAAGGATAGGGATCAGAAATCCCAGTCTTCGTCCTCGGTCGCCACCGCCTTGCCGATGACATAGCTGGACCCCGAGCCGGAAAAGAAGTCGTGGTTCTCGCTGTCGGGGCTCAGCGCGGCCAGGATCGCCGGGTTCACCTCGCAGGCGGATGCCGGGAACAGCGCCTCATAGCCCAGGTTCTGCAGGGCCTTGTTGGCGTTGTAATGCAGGAACGCCTTGACGTCCTCGGTCAGCCCGATCCCATCATAAAGCTCGGCGGTATACTTCGCCTCGATGTCGTACAGGTCGAACATCAGCGCAAAGGCGAAATCCTTCAGCTCCTGCCGCTGCGCCTCGAGCAACACCTCCTGCGCGCGCTGGAACTTGTAGCCGATGTAATAGCCATGCACCGCCTCGTCGCGGATGATCAGGCGGATCAGGTCAGCGGTATTGGTCAGCTTGGCGCGGCTCGACCAGTACATCGGCAGGTAAAAGCCCGAATAGAACAGGAAGCTTTCCAGGAACACCGATGCGATCTTGCGCTTCAGCGGGTCCTCGCCCGCGCGATACTTGTCCAGCACCAGCCGCGCCTTGGCCTGCAGATGCGGGTTTTCCTCGGACCAGCGAAAGGCCTCGTCGACCTCCTTGGTGGAACACAGGGTGGAAAAGATCGACGAATAGCTGCGGGCATGAACCGATTCCATGAAGGCGATGTTGGTCAACACCGCCTCTTCATGCGGGGTCACCGCATCAGCCATCATCGAAAACGCCCCCACGGCGCTTTGCACCGTGTCCAGAAGCGTCAGCCCGGTGAACACCCGAATGGTCAGCGCGCGCTCTTCCGGGCGCAAGGTGGCCCAGCTTTGCACATCGTTCGACAGCGGCACCTTTTCCGGCAGCCAGAAATTCGCGGTCAGGCGGTTCCAGACCTCAAGGTCCTTGTCATCCTGCATCCGGTTCCAGTTGATCGCCTTGAGCGGCGCGCGCACGACATGATCCTTCACGGCGAAGAACCCTTTCATCTGTCCACAAATATCCCGGGGGTCCGGGGGCTGGCCCCCGGCCTCTCCGCTCTTACAACGTGCAGGACACGCAGCCCTGCACTTCGGTCCCTTCCAGCGCGGTCTGGCGCAGGCGGATGTAGTAGATCGTCTTGATGCCCTTCTTCCAGGCATGGATCTGCGCCCGGTTGATATCGCGCGTCGTCGCCTCGGCCGGGAAGAACAGCGTCAGGCTCAGGCCCTGATCCACATGTTCGGTGGCCGCCGCATAGGTGTCGATGATCTTCTCGGGGCCGATCTCATAGGCGTCCTTGTAGAACTCGAGGTTCTCGTTGGTCATGAACGCCGCCGGGTAATAGACCCGGCCGATCTTGCCCTCCTTGCGGATCTCGATCTTGGCCACGATCGGGTGGATCGAACTGGTCGAGTTGTTGATATAGCTGATCGACCCCGTCGGCGGCACCGCCTGAAGGTTGCGGTTGTAGAGCCCGTGCTCCATCACCAGCGCCTTCAGCGCCGCCCAGTCCTCGCGCGTCGGCAGGTCGATGCCTTCGAACAGGCGGGCAACCTCGGGCATCTGGGGCAGCCAGTCGCGGCTGGTGTATTTGTCAAAGAACGACCCGTCCGCGTATTTCGACGCCTCGAACCCCTTGAACGTCGTGCCATGTTCCTGCGCCAGCAGGTTCGAGGCGCGGATCGCATGATAGGCCACCGCCGCGAAATAGACCGAGGTGAACTCGATCCCCTCGGGGCTGCCATAGTGGATCCGCTCGCGCGCCAGATAGCCGTGCAGGTTCATCTGGCCCAGACCGACCGCATGGGCCTCGTCATTGCCGCGCCGGATCGAGGGCACCGCGTCGATGGCCGACATTTCCGACACCGCCGTCAGCGCCCGGATCGAGGTTTCGACCGTCGCGCCGAAATCCGGCCCGTCCATGGTGGCGGCAATGTTCAGGCTGCCAAGGTTGCACGAAATGTCGGTGCCCAGATGGCTGTAGGACAGGTCCTCGTTGTATTCGCTGGCCTCGTTGACCTGCAGGATCTCGGAACACAGGTTCGACATGGTGATCCGTCCCGCGATCGGGTTCGCGCGGTTCACCGTGTCCTCGAACATCACATAGGGATAGCCGGATTCGAACTGGATCTCGGCGATGGTCTGGAAGAACTCGCGCGCGTTGATCTTCTTCTTCTTGATCCGCTTGTCATCGACCATCTCGGCATATTTCTCGGTGACCGAGATTTCCGAGAACGGCACGCCATAGACCTTGGCCACGTCATGCGGCGAGAACAGGTACATGTCGGCGTTCTTCTTGGCCAGTTCAAAGGTGATGTCGGGGATCACCACGCCCAAGGACAGGGTCTTGATGCGGATCTTCTCGTCGGCATTCTCGCGCTTGGTGTCCAGAAAGCGCAGGATGTCGGGGTGGTGGGCGTTCAGATAGACCGCCCCCGCCCCCTGCCGCGCGCCAAGCTGGTTGGCATAGGAGAACGAATCCTCGAGCAGCTTCATTACAGGAATGACGCCCGAGGACTGGTTCTCGATCCCCTTGATGGGGGCCCCCGATTCGCGCAGGTTGGTCAGCATCAGCGCAACGCCCCCGCCGCGCTTGGACAGTTGCAGCGAGGAATTGATGCTGCGGCCGATGGACTCCATGTTGTCCTCGACCCGCAGCAGGAAGCAGGAAATCAGCTCGCCGCGGGATTTTTTCCCCGCGTTCAGGAAGGTCGGCGTCGCCGGCTGGAACCGGCCCGAGATGATTTCCTCCATGAAGCTCATCGCCAGCGCCTCGTCCCCGCGGGCAAGCGCCAGGGCGACCATGACGACACGGTCCTCATAGCGTTCCAGATAGCGTTGTCCGTCGCGGGTCTTCAGCGTGTAGCTGGTGTAGTATTTGAACGCGCCCAGAAAGGTCGGAAAGCGGAACTTGCGGGCATAGGCCTCGTCCCAGATGCGGCGCTGGAAGTTCTTGGAATACTGATCCAGCACTTCGGGCTCGTAATAGCCCTCGTCCACCAGATAGCGCAGCTTTTCATCCAGGTTGTGGAAGAACACCGTGTTCTGGTTGACGTGCTGCAGGAAATACTGCCGCGCGGCCATGCGGTCGGCGTCAAAGCGGATCTTCCCCTCGCCATCATAGAGGTTCAGCATCGCGTTCAGCGCATGGTAATCAAGAGTAGGCTTCACAGCGCTGTCGAGCATTCCATTCCCCAGAATTCATCCAGCCCGGCACGGACGCGGGCAACATCGGTTTCGGTGCCCGCCAGTTCGAACTTGAACAGGATCGGGACGGCGCATTTGCCAGAGATCACCTCGGCTGCCAACCCGTAGGTCGCGCCAAAGTTGCGGTTGCCCCCGGCAATGACGCCGCGCAGCAGGGCGCGGCGGGCAGGGTCGTTCAGAAAGCGGATCACGGGCTTGGCCACGGCGCCCCGCCCCTGCCCGTCGGCATAGGTCGGGCAGATCAGCACATAGGGCCCGTCCGGCATGGGCAGCGGATCGTCAGGCCGGACCGGAATGCGCTGTGCGGGAATCCCCAGCCGTGCCACGAACCGCGCCGTGTTGCCCGAGGCCGAGGAAAAATAGACCAGCCCGCCCATGGCGGGATCAGGACAGCCGGCCGATCATGTCGGGGCGAAAGCCGGCCCAATGGGCCTCGCCGGCGACGACGACGGGGGCCTGACGGTACCCCATCGACATGACCATTTCCATCGCGTCCGAATCCTCGGTCAGGTCGATGACGCTATAGGACAGACCACGCGCATCAAGGGCACGGGTGGTGGCGGTGCATTGCACGCAAGCGGGCTTGGAATACACGGTGATGGTCATGGCCTTCGTCCCTCGGGTCAGGTTTTGCGAAAGGCAACAGGAAGCCATCCGACTGGCACAAGGCCAGCCCGACATCTCCCCACGCCCTCCGCGTGGTTTGGTCTTTTTCGTGTCGCGGCAGGTCTTCTGGCTCACGGATCAATGCGCAACCGCCCTTCCCAGGGCTATCGCCCCAGTGGGTTCTTCGGTTTTGCTCACCGCTTACAGCTACGGGGGTAGCGCCGGATTTCCACCGGCTTCCCTTGTCGTCCTGAGTCGCCCCAGGCACCGCGACCCCCTCATAAAGACACCAGATGTAGGGGGCGTCAACGGCGATTAACACATCAGTAGTGGATCGGCGGCACGCTGGGCGGGGTCTGTGGCTTTGGCGCACCGCCCGTGAATCAGCGGCCGCGCCCCTTTGCCGGCAGGCCATTTCGTCAAGCCGCAAACAGAGTTTATCCACAGAAAAAGGGCGGGGTCGCCCCCGCCCTTGTCACCCTTCGGACAGCCCCGCC
Organism: Gemmobacter nectariphilus DSM 15620; assembly: GCF_000429765.1. Taxonomy (GTDB): domain Bacteria; phylum Pseudomonadota; class Alphaproteobacteria; order Rhodobacterales; family Rhodobacteraceae; genus Wagnerdoeblera; species Wagnerdoeblera nectariphila. Next base: position 93,685 of record NZ_AUCM01000006.1, read on the forward strand.
TAGGCGGCGCTTTGTGTGCCCGAGGTGCCAACCGGCACATAATTCAGGATCGGCGCCAGCCAGCGTTCTGCCTCGGCCAGATCGATTCCCTTGCGGCGGGCGTAATCCTCGACCTGATCGCGCTCGACCTTGGCCACACCGAAGTAATAGGCCTCGGGGTGCCCGATATAGAGACCCGAGACCGAAGATCCCGGCCACATCGCCATGCTTTCGGTCAAGACCACGCCCGTCGTCGCCTCGGCGTCCAGCAGCCGGAACAGCGTCTGCTTTTCGGTGTGATCGGGCTGGGCGGGATAGCCGGGGGCCGGACGGATGCCGCGATAGGGCTCGCCGATCAGATCCTGCGGATCGTGGGATTCGTCCGGGGCATAGGCCCAGAATTCCTTGCGGACCCGTTCATGCAGCATCTCGGCCATGGCCTCGGCGATGCGGTCGGACAGCGCCTTGACCATGATCGCGGCATAGTCGTCGTTTGCCCGTTCGAACCGGGCGGCGATTTCCTGCTCTTCGGGCCCGGCGGTCACGACAAAGCCGCCCACCCAGTCGCGCGCCGCGCCATCGGGGGCAACGAAATCGGCCAGCGCAAGGTTCGGGCGGCCATCGCGCTTGTGGGTCTGCTGGCGCAAGGTGTGCAGCGTCGCCATGATATGCGCCCGATCATCCCCCGACCACAGCACGATGTCATCGCCCACCGAGTTCGCCGGCCAGAACCCGACCACGGCGCGCGGCTTGAACCACTTCTCGGCGATGATCTTGCCCAGCATCTCTTGCGCATCGGCAAACAGCGACCGCGCGGCCTCGCCATGCTTTTCGTCATCCAGGATGCGCGGGTAGACGCCCTTCAGCTCCCATGTCTGGAAGAACGGGGTCCAGTCGATATAGCGGGCGATCTGGGCCAGATCCCAATCCTCGACCACGCGGGGGCCGGTGAACTGCGGGGCGGGGGGGGCATAGCTCGCCCAGTCGATCTTCATCGCATTGGCCCGCGCAGCCGGCAGCGGCAGGCGCTGCTTGGCGCGTTCGGCCCGTTCGTGGCGTTCGGCCACATCGACATATTCGGCGCGAATGCTGTCGACATAGCCCGCCTTCTGCGTCGGGCTGAGCAGCTGGCTGACAACCCCCACCGCCCGGCTGGCGTCGGTGACATAGACCGCCTGCGAGCGGGTATAGCGCGGCGCGATCTTGACCGCGGTATGCACCTTGGAAGTCGTCGCCCCGCCGATCAGCAGCGGAATGTCGAAACCTTCACGTTCCATCTCGGCGGCCAGGTGGACCATCTCGTCCAGGGACGGGGTGATCAGACCCGACAGGCCGATCACATCCACCTTTTCCTCGCGCGCTACCTGAAGGATCTTCTGCGGCGGGACCATCACGCCCAGATCGATGATCTCATAGTTGTTGCAGGCCAGAACGACGCCGACGATGTTCTTGCCGATGTCATGCACATCGCCCTTCACCGTCGCCATCAGCACCTTGCCGGCGGCCTGACGTTCACTGCCGCCCCCGTTGGCGGCCTTTTCGGCCTCCATATGCGGAAGCAGCACGGCCACGGCCTGTTTCATCACGCGGGCGGATTTGACCACCTGTGGCAGGAACATCTTGCCCGCGCCGAACAGATCGCCCACCACGTTCATGCCCGCCATCAGCGGCCCTTCGATGACATGCAGCGGGCGTTCGGCGGCCAGGCGCGCCTCTTCGGTGTCGGCCTCGATGAATTCGGTGATGCCGTTGACCAGCGCATGTTCCAGCCGCTTTTCCACCGGCCAGTCGCGCCATTTCAGATCGCGGACCTTTTCTTCCTTGGGGCCGCCCTTGAAGCGATCAGCGATCTCCAGCAGGCGTTCGGTGCCGTCGGGGCGGCGGTTCAGAACCACATCCTCGCAGGCCTCGCGCAATTCCGGGTCGATCTGGTCATAGACCGCCAGCTGCCCGGCGTTGACGATGCCCATGTCCATGCCCGCCTGAATGGCATGATAGAGGAACACGGCATGCATCGCCTCGCGCACGGGTTCGTTGCCGCGGAAGCTGAACGACAGGTTCGACACCCCTCCCGACACATGGGCATGCGGCAGGTTCTGGCGGATCCAGCGCGTCGCCTGAATGAAGTCGACGCCATAATTGTTGTGTTCCTCGATGCCGGTGGCCACGGCAAAGACGTTGGGGTCAAAGATGATGTCTTCCGGCGGGAAATCCATCTCCTCGACCAGAATGCGATAGGCGCGGGCGCAGATGTCGATCTTGCGCTGGAAGGTGTCGGCCTGCCCGGTTTCGTCAAAGGCCATGACCACCACGGCGGCCCCATAGGCCAGGCACAGGCCGGCATGGTGGCGGAACGCGTCCTCGCCCTCTTTGAGCGAGATCGAGTTGACCACCGGCTTGCCCTGCACGCATTGCAGGCCGGCCTCGATCACCTCCCATTTGGAACTGTCGATCATCACCGGCACGCGGGCAATGTCGGGTTCGGCCGCCAGCAGGTTCAGGAACTCGACCATGGCGGCTTTGGAATCGATCAGCCCTTCGTCCATGTTGACGTCGATGATCTGGGCGCCGTTTTCCACCTGATCGCGGGCCACCTCCAGCGCGGCGGCATAGTCGCGGTTGGTGATCAGCTTGCGGAACCGGGCGCTGCCAGTGACGTTCGTGCGTTCCCCCACGTTCACAAAGGGAATGTCGGGCGTCAGGACAAAGGGTTCCAGCCCGGACAGGCGCAGATAGCGGGTCATTGGCGCACCTCACGCGGGGCAAAGGGTTTCACGGCCTCGGCGATGGCGCGGATATGGTCGGGCGTGGTGCCGCAGCAGCCGCCAACCACGTTCACCAGCCCTTCGCGGGCAAAGTCGGCCACCTGAACGGCGGTGTCCTGCGGGCCTTCGTCATACTGGCCAAAGGCGTTGGGCAGGCCGGCGTTCGGGTAGGCGCAGGTGAACGTATCCGCGACCGAGGCCAGTTCCGCGATATGCGGCCGCATGGCGGCCGCGCCCAGCGCGCAGTTCAACCCCACGGTAAAGGGCCGCGAATGGCGCACCGAATGCCAGAAGGCGGTCGGCGTCTGGCCCGACAGCGTGCGCCCCGAGGCATCGGTGATCGTGCCCGAGATCATCAGCGGCAGGCGCGCGCCATGTTCGGCAAAGGCCTCGAAACAGGCAAAGATCGCGGCCTTGGCGTTCAGCGTGTCAAAGATCGTCTCGATCAGGATGATGTCGGCGCCGCCCTCGATCAGCCCGCGCACCTGCTGGCCATAGGCCACGCGCAGATCATCGAAGGTCACGGCGCGATAGCCGGGGTTGTTCACATCGGGCGACAGCGAGGCGGTGCGGTTGGTCGGCCCGACCGCCCCGGCGACAAAGCGCGGCTTGCCGTCGATGGCGGTCGCCCGGTCCAGCGCCCGGCGCACCACGCGCGCGCCTTCGGCGTTCAGGTCATGCACCGCCTGTTCCATCCCGTAATCGGCCTGCGCGATGGTGGTGGCCGAAAAGGTATTGGTTTCGACGATATCCGCCCCGGCCATGGCATAGCGGAAGTGGATTTCCTCGATCGCCTCGGGCTGGGTCAGGATCAACAGATCGTTGTTGCCCTTTTGCGGATGGTCGGAATGGTGGCGGCAGGCGCACCCCGACCCATGGCCGGTATAATCCTCTTCGGACAGGCCAAGCTGCTGGATCTGCGTGCCCATCGCACCATCGAGGATCAGGATGCGCTCGCGCGCAAGCGCCTGAAGGCGGTCGAAGGCGGCGGTGCGGGGAAGGTGGAAGTTGAACATCGGACAGCCCGGACTGCGAAAGATCGCGGCAATCTATATCAGTTGCACCGGAAAGACCATTTCATGTTTTTCCAGAAGATCATGAGCCATGTCGATAATCCAGGCGAAAGCCGGGGGGCCGTCTGCCCCCCGGACCCCCCGAGGATATTTTCAGACAGATGAAGGTGCGGATCAGCCGAACCGATCACGCAGAAGGTGCTTTTCCATCTCCATCAGGCCCAAAAAGCCGATCCCGATGGCCAGGATCGCGGCGCCCTCGGCCAGGGGCAGCGGGCGCGAGCCGAAAATCCCGTTCATCACCGGCAGATAGGTGAACGCCAGCTGCCCCAGGACCACCACCGCAACGGCGGCCAGCACCGGGCCGGTGCCCTTGACCCCGGTCAGGGTGAAGCTGGACATGTGCAGATAGCGCACGTTGAACAGATAGAACACTTCAAGCACGACAAGCATGTTGACGACCATCGTGCGGGCGGTTTCCAGATCATGGCCGATGGACTGGGCGCCAAAGAACACCGCCAGCGCGATGGCCGTGAACAGGATCGAGACAAATGCGGTCCGCCAGACCATGAACGGGGTCAGCAGCCCTGCCCCCGGCTTGCGCGGCGGGCGATTCATCACGCCGGATTCGGCCGGCTCGAAGGCCAGCGCCAGATCGAGCGTCGCCGACAGGATCAGGTTCATCCACAGGATCTGAACCGCCGACATCGGCATCGCGAAACCGAACAGGATGGCCAGGACCACGACCAGCGCCTCGCCGCCGTTGGTGGGCAGCATGTGGGCCACGACCTTGCGGATATTGTCGTGAACCACCCGCCCTTCATGCACTGCATTGACGATCGAGGCGAAGTTGTCGTCCATCAACACCATGCGGGCCGCTTCCTTGGCGGCCTCGGTGCCCTTGATGCCCATGGCGATGCCGACATCGGCCTGTTTCAGCGAGGGCGCATCGTTCACGCCATCCCCGGTCATGGCGACAATATGCCCGTCGGACTGCAACGCCTGCACGATGCGCAGCTTGTGTTCGGGGCTGGTGCGGGCAAAGACCTGGGTGTCGCGCACGGCCTGGGCGAAACCTTCGCCGGTCAGCTGGTCAAGGTCATGGCCGGTCAGCACGCGCGGGGTCTGCGCCAGACCCAGTTGCCGGGCGATGGCGGCGGCCGTTGCGCCGTGATCGCCGGTGATCATCCGCACGTCAATTCCGGCGCGGCGACATTCCGCGATGGCTTGAACCGCCTCGGCGCGGGGCGGGTCGATGAAGCCGGCGATGCCCAGGAACACCAGCCCGGACTGCACATCGCCATGATCCAGATCGCGGGCATCGGCGGCGGCCGGCCGGGTGGCAAAGCCCAGAACCCGTTCGCCTTCGGCCGCGGCCTCGGCGATGCGGGCGGACCACAGATCGGCATCCAGCGGTTCCGGCCCATCGCGCCCCTGCTGACGATTGCACATCGACAGGATCCGCTCGGGCGCGCCCTTGACCAGAACGACGGTGTCGTCGAACGGCATCCGGTGCAGCGTGGCCATGTAGCGGTGCCGCGCGTCAAACGGGATCACATCCAGACGGGGCCAGTCGGCGGTATCGGCATCTGGATCCAGCCCTGCCTTGAGCGCCAGCGTGATCAGCGCGCCTTCCATCGGATCGCCCTGAACGTGCCAGCTGCCATCCAGCCGGGCATCGTTGCACAAAAGGCCCGCGCGGATCAGCATCAGCGCCGGGCCATGGCCTGCCGCCCCATCACTGAACAGGCGGTGCTGCCCCGGATCATAGCCCGCGCCATCGACCATCAGCCGCTCGGGCGCCGTGACCACGCGCCGCACGGTCATTTCGTTGCGCGTCAGCGTGCCGGTCTTGTCCGAGCAGATCACCGAGGTCGCGCCCAGCGTTTCCACCGCAGGCAGGCGGCGGATCACCGCATTGCGTGCGGCCATCCGCTGGACCCCGATGGCAAGCGTGATGGTGATCACCGCCGGCAGCCCTTCGGGGATCAGCCCCACGGCCAGGGCGACGACCGACAGCAGCGCCTCGTCCCAGGCAAAGCCGCGCAGGGTGACGGCGAAGGCAAAAAGCAGCACCGATCCGATCAGCGAGGCCAGCGTGAACCATTGGCCAAAGGTGTTGATCTGGCGCAGCAGCGGGGTGGTCAGTTCCTCGACGCTGCCCAGAAGGCGGCTGATCCGGCCCATTTCGGTGGCGGCCCCGGTTGCGACGACAACGCCAGTGCCCTGCCCGGTTGCCACCAGCGTGCCGGACCAGGCCATGCCGCTGCGATCGCCCAAGGGTGCCGCCGGAGCCACCGCTGCCGTGTGCTTGTCGGCGGCCACGGATTCGCCGGTCAGAATCGCCTCGTCGATCCGCAGGTTGCGGGCGTGGATAAGCCGCAGGTCGGCCGGCACACGGTCGCCAGCCTCGATCAGCACGATATCGCCGGGCACCACCTCGGCCATCGGGACAGCATGGCGAAGCCCGCCGCGCAGCACCGTCGCATGTGGAGAGATCATCCCCCGGATTGCCGCCAGCGCGTTTTCGGCCTTGCCCTCTTGCAGGAAACCGACGACGGCGTTGACCAGCACCACCGCGACAATCACCAAGGCATCGGTGATATGCCCAAGCGTGGTGGCCGCTACGGCACCCGCCAGCAGGAACCAGATCAGCGCATTGTTGAACTGCGCCAGAAACCGCAGGATCGGCGGGCTTCGCCGCCCTGCGTGCAAGGCGTTGGGGCCGTGCTGGTGCAGCCGTTCGGCGGCCTCGGACGCGCTCAGCCCCTCGGCCCGGCTGGACAGTGCCGCCAGAACCTGCGCGGCCGGCAAGGCATAAGGGGGCTTGGTCGTGGCAGGTCCGGGCACGCTCATGGCCGCAGCATGCCGCGATTGCGAAATCCACTCAACCTTGGGGGTGTGATCTGGTGCGAAACGCCGCAATCAGTCCAGCGCGCCGGGGGCCAGCAGCATCAGCGCCCGCCCCTCGCAGATCGTGTGCCCGCCGGCACCCAGGCAGATGCAGGACAGATCGGCCAGCCGCTTTTCGGGTCTGAGGCGTGTGACCTGGACCGAGGCGGTCAATACCTCGTCCGGCAGGGCGGCGGCATGATGGTGCAGCGATTGCTTCAGCCAGCCGGTGCCCGGCCCCGGCAACCGCGTCCCCAGCAGGCAGGAAAACAGCGCGGCGATCAGGGGCTCTGGCACGGTATCCACCGGGCCGCCACCGGCCAGCGCGGCAAAGGCGGCCAGATCGGCAGCAGCAAAGCTGCGCGACAGGCTGGCGCGGTCGCCCACGCGGATCATTCGGCCAGCTCCCAACGCCCAAGATAGACCGGGGTGCCATCGGCGCGATGTGCCTGCGCAAGGATTGCGCCCCCATCAGGGACCAGCGTCAGCAGAAGGGGTTCATCAGGATAGGCCGGGTTGGGGAACATCAGATCCGCCACCCGGAACCGGCCCGGCACCATGGTCATCGCCAGCGCCCAGAGCCGGGAATGGATCAGCATTCCATGGCTGACGGGGCGGCCAAAGGGATGGGTGGCCGCATAGGCCGGATCGGTGTGGATCGGGTTATCGTCGCCCGACAGCGCGGCAAAGGCGCGAAAGTCCTCCAGCGTGGGCAACCAGTCGGCGCGGATCATGGCCGCCCCTTCAGCTCTGTCTTGCGCACCTTGCCCGAGGCGGTGCGCGGCAAATCCTGCACCACCCGCACCTCGCGCGGGGATTTGAAGGCGGCCAGATGCTGGCGGCACCACTGGCGCAGCTCGTCCGGCTGGACGGCCTGGCCAGGGTTCAGGATGACAAAGGCCAGACCGGCTTCGCCCCATTTCGCGTCCGGCACGCCGACGACGGCGGCCTCGGCCACCGCAGGGTGCAGGCCAAGCGCGGCTTCAACCTCGGCCGGCCAGACATTTTCGCCGCCCGAGACATACATGTCCTTGAGCCGGTCGACGATGGTGTAATAGCCATCCGCGTCACGCCGCGCGACATCGCCGGTGCGCAGCCAGCCATCGGCAAAGGCGGCCTCGGTCGCCTGCGGGTTGCGGTAATAGCCTGGCGTGACCGTCGCGCCGCGCATCAGCAATTCCCCCTCGCCGGGCTGGCCATCGGGCACACCGTCCAGCCGGGCCTCGGTCATCATCTGTGGCTTGCCGACCGACCCGATGCGGGTCTGCGCGCCCTCGGGGTCGATCAGAAAGCCGGTGGGGCCGGTTTCGGTCATGCCAAAGCCGTTGCGCACCACCGCGCCAAGATGGGCAAAGCGCCGGATCAGATCGGCCGGCAGCGCCGCCCCGCCCGAGGCCAGCCCGCGCAAGCGGCCGATCCCCGCCGCCTGCAACCCCGGATGGGCGGCAAAGGCCTGCCAGATCGTCGGCACGCCAAAGAACTGCGTCACCTGCCCTGCTGCGATCAGGTCCAGCAGCCGGTCGGCATCGAACCGCGGCAGGATGTAGCTGTGCCCGCCCCATTGGAACAGGGGCAGGGTGAACAGGTTGATCCCCGCGGTATGGAACAGCGGCAGATAGCAGACCGACTGATCGGCCGAGGTCAGCCCCATCGCCTGGGCAATGTTCATTGCCACCGCCAGCGCCATGCGCGGGGTCTGTATCACCGCCTTGGGCGCCCCTGTGGTGCCCGAGGTGAACAGCAGATACCACGGCGCATCCTCGTCCAGCTGCGCGATGATCTGCGGCGCCTCGGGCAGGCCGAAGCCGCCCGAATTGCGCATGGCCAGCCGGGGCAGATCGGGCGCCAGCGCGGCGGCCAGCCCATAATGATCCACATCGTGGACCAGCGCCGACATCCCGACCGAGGCCGCAACGGCCCGCAGTTCCAAGAGCGGCGCGCGCCAGTTCAGCGGGCACAGGATCACCCCGGCCTTGGCGGCGGCGAACAGCGCGATGAACCCTTCGGCCCGGTTGAAGGTCAACAGCCCCACCCGCGCGCCCGCCCCCAGGGGGGCCAGCACGGCGGCCAGACGGTTCGCCTGATCCTCGATCTCGGCAAAGGTCCAGGCACGGCCGGACGCATGATCGGTGAAGGCGCGCGCATCAGGCGTCAGCGCGGCGCGGCGGGCGGAAAGGTCGGGCGCGGTGGCCATGGCTCCGTCCTGTGGGTGTCAGGGACGCAGGCCCCTTTCCAGCATGTCGAACACTTCGGCCACCACCGCATCGCGGTCGGCCCCCGGGTTGCGCTGACCGTAGCGTTCCCCCAGCGTGACCGCCAGCCCCATCAGCGCCCAGGCGCGGATTTCCGGGTTGCCGGGGCGAATGGTGCCCTCTTTTGCCGCCGCTTCAAGGTTGCGGGCATAATTGCGGGCAAATCCGGTGAAATAGGCGTCATAGCTGGGCGGATCGACGAACCGCGCCTCTTCGACAATGCTGTAAAGCGTCGGGCGGGTGGCGGCGATTTCCAGAAAGGTGCGCAGACCGATCCGTTCCGCCGCCAGCCGGTCGGGCGTGTCGGCAACCGCTTCGGAAATGGTGCGGCGGGTAAAGCGGCCCATCTCGGCCACCAGTTCGCGAAACACCTGCTCCTTGCCATCGAAATAGATGTAGAACGTGCCCTGGGCGATGCCCGCCGCGCGTGTGATATCGGCAATCGAGGCGGCAGCAAAGCCGCGCGCGCCGATCACCTCTTCGGCAGCGCGCAGGATCGCCTCGCGGGTTTCGCGGCCGCGCTTGGTGGCAGGCTGGCGGGGGCTGGCAGGGGTGGTCATGCGACAACCTGACGGGCAAAGGCCGCAATGGCGGCGGCGGTTTCTTCGGGGCGCTCCAGATGCGGGGCGTGGCCGGCCCCGGTGATGCGCAGGGCAGCACCATGGGGCGCGGCACCGGCCAGCCAATCGGCGCAGGCGGGGGGATATACCCGGCTTTGAGCGCCATGAACAGCCAGCAGCGGCACCGGCAGGCGGCGCACCGCCGCCCGGCAGTCCGCCTCGATCAACGAGGCCCAGAAGCCGGCCATCACCGCGCCATCCTGCGCGCCGATCACCGCGCGGGCCTGTGCGGCGCCAAAGGCAGGGGCGCCAGCATCGGTCGCGAAAATCCCGGTGGCCAGCGGGCCCACGGCGGCGGACCAGTCGTCGCGGAACCAGTCGGTGCGCGCCCGGATACGATCGGCCGACTGGCCGGACATGGCGAAATCCCAGCCCGGTTCCGGCAGGGGGCGGGGGCTCATGTCCAGGCTGATCATGCCGGTAACCGGCCCCGGCCCGTGGGCGTCCAGCCATTGCCAGCCGATCAGCGCGCCCAGCGACCAGCCGACCAGCAGGGTCGGCTCGCCATCGGCCAGCAGATCGCCCAGCATGGCAACGGCGCCCGGCAGGTCGGCCGTATAGCCGACCGTCGCACCATGCCCCGGCAGGTCGGGCGCCAGGCAGCCAAAGCCCGGCAGGGCCGCCGCCAGCGGCGCCATCACCGCCCCGCACATCGTCCAGCCGTGCAGCAGCACCATGCGAGGGCCGGTGCCCCAGCGTTGCGCATGGATATGCCGCCGGGGCGTCATCCCCGCGCCCGCAACCGGCCGACAATGCCGGTGGGGAAGAAATAGACCGACAGGATGAACAGCACCCCCAGCCACAGCAGCCAGCGGTCGGGGTTCAGCAGGTCGGGCACCAGCGGCAGCGCGGCCGTTGCATCGGCGGCGCCCTGCATCAGCGTCTGCAGATAGTTCTGCGCCAGAACAAAGATCGTTGCCCCGACGACCGCGCCCCAGATCGTTCCCATGCCGCCGATCACCACCATCAGAAGGATGTCGATCATGATCTCCGATGCCAGCGTGGTATCGGGCCCGACATAGCGCAGCCAGATGGCGAACAGCGACCCGGCCAGCGCCGCGACCCCGGCCGACAGACAGGTGGCCACCGTGCGATAGATCACCACGCGATAGCCCACCGCCTCGGCCCGGAAGGCATTTTCGCGGATCGCCTGCAGCACCCGGCCAAAGGGCGAATTCACCACCCGCAGCAGCAGCAGGAACAGCACCGTGCAGCAGAGGAACACCAGATAATAGTTCAGAATCTTGCCCGTGACCCTGGTGCCGAAAATCTCCAGATCCAGGCGGAAGGCAGGGGTCAGCTCGCGCGGGATGGTGATGTTCATGCCATCCTCGCCCCCGGTCAGCCAGGACAGCTGGCTGACCAGCACCGCCACAGCCGAAGCAACCGCCATGGTGATCATCGCGAAAAAGATCGCCCGCACCCGCAGCGAGAACAGCGCGATCACAAAGGCCACCGCAACCGCAACCGCCGTGCCGCCCAGGGCACCCGCCGCCAGCGCGCCCCAGCCGCGCCCCAGGTGCGCCCCCGCCAGCGCAACCCCATAGGCGCCAAGACCGAAGAACACCGTATGGGCAAAGCTGACGATCCCGGCATAGCCCAGCATCAGATCGTAGCTGGCGACCAGCACGATGAAGATCGCGATGCGCGCCGCCACCTCGAGCGAGCGGCTGCCCGGGAACAGGAACGGCGCCGTGGCCAGCGCCACGAAGATCAGCGCCACGATGACCGACAGGATGAGCGAACGCGGGCCATCGCCCGACAGCAGGAAACGCACCATCGCCTTACACCTTGATGACGGGGGACATGCCCTGCGGGCGCCACATCAGAATGGCGACCATCAGCGCGATGTTCGATACCAGCGCCGCCTTGGGCTCGATGAAGGCGACATAGTTCTGCAAAAGGCCCACCAGCAGCGCGCCGATGAACGCGCCCTCGACGCTGCCAAGGCCGCCGATGATCACCACGATGAACACCAGAACCATGATCTCGTTGCCCATATGGGCGGTGATCAGTTCCTGATACAGCGCCCACATGATGCCCCCAAGGCCGGCCAGCGCGGATCCCGCGATGAACACGCCGACAAAGACGCGGCGGATGCGGTAGCCAAGCGCCTGCACCATCTCGCGGTTTTCAACGCCGGCGCGGACGATCAGCCCGATCTTGGTGTGACGCAGCACCAGCCGCATGGCGATGAACACGGCGGCGCCAAAGACCACGGCGACCAGCCGGTATTTTTCCAGCGTGGCGCCAAGGATGGTGATCGCACCCTTCAGCATCTCGGGCCGGGCAATGTGGATTTCCTTGGGCCCCCAGATCACCTGAATCAGCTGCTCTGCAACGATCAGGCCGCCCATGGTGACCAAAATCTGTTTCAAATGAGCACCATAGACGGGTCTCACGATGACCCTCTCGAACCCCCAGCCGATGGCGCCGGTCACGGCCATGGCCGCCAGCACCGCCGCCAGCAGCGCCAGCAGGTTCAGCGCCAGCGACGGCACCCCCGTCAGGCCCCCCAGCGCGATCAGCACCGAGACGCCGACAAAGGCCCCGAACGAGATGAAGGCGCCATGGCCGAAGTTGATGATGTCCATCAGGCCGAAGATCAGCGTCATGCCGCTGGCGATGACAAAGATCATCATGCCCATGGCAAGGCCGGACACCGTCAGCGTCAGCCAGCTGGTCGGGTTGCCGACTGCGATGAAGCCGGTGATGACCAGCGCCGGGATCAGCAGAACGGGGATCCAGGGCTGCATCCGCACCGACAGGGGCGGGCGCTGCATGATCGGGGTATGGTCGGGGGCGGCGGTCATGTCAGGCATGCTCCATGCTCAGGCCCATAAGGCGTTCCTGAAGTCCGGCGTCGGTGGCCAGTTCGGCCATGGCGCCGGTCCAGATGATGCGGCCGTCGTCCATGACGGCGGCATGATCGCCCAGGGCCTTGGCCAGCTTGAAGTTCTGTTCCACCATCAGGATCGTCGCGCCCGCCTGTTTCAGATCGCGCAGCGCGCGGGCAAGGGTGGACACGATGGCGGGGGCAAGGCCCTTGGAGGGTTCGTCGATCAGGTAGAGCCGCCGTTCCTCGATCATGGCCCGGGCGGTGGACAGCATCTGCTTCTGCCCGCCCGACAGGTTGCCGGCGGGGTTCTTCCAGAAGGTCCGCAGCGGTGGGAAGACCGCAAAGATCCACTCCAGCCGCGTCTTGTCGATCGGGCCCGACACGGCGGCAAGGGTCATGTTTTCCTCGACCGTGAGGTTGGCAAAGATGCCCATGTCCTCGGGAACCAGCGCCACGCCCTTGCGCGCAATAATGGCAGGGGGCTGGCGGGCGATGTTGTCGCCGTCCAGCAGGATATCGCCGGTGTGCGGCTGCCACAGGCCCATGATGGTGCGCAAGGTGGTGGTCTTGCCTGCGCCGTTGCGGCCCAGCAGCATGGTCACCTGCCCGCGCGGCACGTCCAGATCGACGCCATGCAGGATGTGATATTGCGCGATGTCGGTCTTGACCCCGCGCAGGGACAGAAGGGGGTCAGACATCCTCGATCTCCTTGCCCATATAGGCCTCTTGCACGATGTCGCTGGCCATCACCTCGACAGGCTTGCCATCGGCGACCAGCGTGCCGTTATGCAGAACGACGATGCGGTCGGCCAATGTGCGGATCACGTCCATCTTGTGTTCCACCAGCAGGACGGTTGCGTTGGGGTCCGCCTTGATTTCGGCGATCAGGCCCAGGATCACCGGGGATTCGTCCACGCTCATCCCGGCCGTGGGTTCGTCGAACATGAAGATCTTCGGCTTCAGCGCCAGCATCAGGGCGACTTCCAGCTTGCGCTGATCGCCATGGGGCAGGGCCCGCACCTCTTGATGGGCCTGCGAAGACAGGCGCACCCGATCCAGGATTTGCTCGGCCTCGGCGGTCAGGTCGCGGCGGCTGGCGGCCATGGTCAGCAGGCTGAACCCTGCCCCGCGCCGGGCCTGCACCACAAGGCGGACGTTTTCCAGCACCGAGAGCGCCGGAAACAGGTTGGTCAGCTGAAACGCCCGCCCGATGCCCGCCCGCGTCCGCGCCGCAACGCCCAGACGCGAGATGTCCTGCCCGTCCAGCAGCACCTGCCCCGAGGTGGCCGGGATCTGGCCCGAGATCAGGTTGAACCAGGTGGTCTTGCCGGCGCCGTTCGGGCCGACGATGGCGGTCAGCTCGCCCGGCCGAAAGGCGCAGGAGACCGCGTTGACGGCGACATGGCCGCCAAAACGCACCGTAAGGGCGCGGGTTTCAAGCGATGGGGAGGGCATGGGAACCGTCGGTCTGGCGGTGAGGCCGGGGGGCCAGCCCCCCGGACCCCCCGGGATATTTTCAGACAGATGAAAGGGCGCAGGCGCCCCTTCGGGGGCTTAGCGCGTATTGCGGACAGGGACGTCCATTTCCTCGATCGGGATTTCGCGGACCAGGTCCGGGATACCCCAGGCGACGTTCGGATCGACCTTGATCTTGAAGTGATACATGGCTTGCAGCGCCTGATGGTCTTCGGCGCGGAAGATCATCTTGCCCTTGGGGGTGTCGAATTCCATCCCCTCCATGGTCTCGATCAGCTTCTCGGTGTCGGTCGATCCGGCCTTCTTCAGCGCCTCGACCGCCGCCATGCCGGCCGCCATGCCGCCTGCGGTGAAGAAATCGGGCGGGGTGCCGAAGCGGGCCATGTGTTCCTTGACCAGCCAGTCGTTCACCGGGTTCTTCGGGATTTCGTAGTAGTAATACGCCGCCCCTTCCATGCCGGGGAATTCCTTGTAGGCCTTGAGCGCCTCGAGGATGTTGCCGCCCGTCGCCAGTTCGATGCCATAGCGGCCCGGATCCATGGCCTGCAGTTTCGACATGGGGTTGTTGGCGCCGGCCCAGATGATGAAGATGCGCTTCTCGCCGTCCAGATCCTTCAGCGCGTTGAACATGCGCTCGCCAAAGGCGGTGAAGTCGGTGGTGTCGGTCGGGGCGTATTCTTCGGCGACCAGCTTGGCCGGGGTCTTCGCCAGCGCCTCCTTGAAGGCGGCGATCCCATCGCGGCCAAAGGCGTAATCCTGCGCAAAGGTCACGACCTTGACGCCTTCACGGCCCAGCGCCACCGCGTTCGAGATGGCATCTTGCGAGGAGTTGCGGCCAGTGCGGAAGATATAGCGGTTCCACGCCGAGCCGGTGATGGAATCGGCAACTGCGGGTTCAACGATCAAGATCTTCTCGAATTCCTGCGCGACGGGCAGCATGGCCAGCGCAACGCCCGACCCGACCGGGCCGATGGCCAGATCAGCCTCGTCGTCGCCAAAGGCCTCGGCCAGCATGGCGCGGCCGACATCGGGCTTCAGCTGGCTGTCCTTTTCGATCACGACGATTTTTTCGCCGTTCACCTCGAACGTGCCGCCGGTGGCATATTCGATGCCCAGCATCAGGCCATCGTGGCTTTGCTTGGCATAGGCTTCCAGCGCGCCGGTCTTGTCATAGACATGCGCGATCTTGATTTCGGCAGTCGCCGGCAGTGCCCAGCCCATCAGGGCCGTCATGGCGACGGCAAGATGCAGTTTCATGGTATCCTCCCTGGAACATGACGTCTGATTCATGTTTCACAAGAGGTAACCCAGACCAGCGATTCAGTCAACGCTGCCATGCAAGGAAATCAGAGCGGCGCGCGGGCAAGCAAGATGGCGACGGCCGACATGCCGCTATGGCCGGCACCTTCGGACAGTTCGGTCTCGATTTCCTCAAGGCGCAGGATCTCCAGACTGGCAAAGGCACTGCGCAGAAGGTTGGCGGTGTAAAGATGCGCAGGATCCCTGGGGCCGCCCGTGCCGAAGTCCAGTTGTCTGGGGGTGTAGCCGATGACGATCAGATGCCCGCCCGGCTTGACCGCGCGGATCATGCCGGCCCATTTGCGCAGCCGATCACCGGGGGCGCTGAACTGGCTGAACACATCCGCCACCAGATCGAACCCGGCCTGCGGATAGGGCCAGTCATGCACGTCGCCCTGTTCCAGATGCAGCGTGACGCCATGGCGCGCGGCCAGTGCCGCCGCCTTGCGCTGCGCGACCGCCGAGAAATCGAGTGACAGCACATCCCAGCCCTGGCGCGCCAGCCAGACGCCGTTGCGCCCTTCGCCATCGGCGACGCACAGGGCCTTGCCGGGGGTCAGCCCCGCTGCAAGGTCGCGCAGGAAGATGTTCGGCTCTTCGCCGAACACGAAGGCCTCGGTCGCATAGCGGCTGTCCCAGCGGGGCTGATCGGGATGGGTCATCGGGCGTCTCCGTGCATGTATCAGGGCAGACTAGGGTGAGTTCCCCTGCCCCGCCATGCGCGAAATGCCACCCCTAGCGCGCGGTCACGAAGAGCTGACGCGGGAAGTTGGTCAGCCGCTCGCATCCATCGGCCGTCACCACGATGGTTTCCGACATGCCGAAACCCTGCGCCAGGACATAGGTGTGGAACACCATGCCCGGCTGGAACGACCAGTCGGCACCCGGATGCGCCTCCAGCGGCTCGCCGCCATTGGGTTGCAGCAAAAGGCCGACGGAATAGAAGGTCTTGTTGGTATAGCTGTCGCGCAGCCCGGCGGACAGAACGCCTTCGCGGTAGATCGCATCCGGGGTGGTGGCGGGCACACCGGGCGCCACGGTGGCGATGGCGGCGTCCTGAATGGCGATCAGCTGTTCGGCCAGCCGATGATCGGCGTCCGAGGCCTCGGCCACGCGGATCGGGCGCATGAAGCGGGCGTGATAGTGGTGATTGTTCGGCGTCGTCTCGATCTGGACGATATCGCCACGTTCCAGCACCCGGTCGGAATAGCCGCCATGCAGATGGAACGCCCGCTCGCCCGAGGACATGACGCCCGGCCCCGGCAGGTCGGACCCGGCCCGGATCATGGCGGCGCAGATCTGGGCAGCCATCTCGCGTTCCGACACGCCCACGCCGGCGCTGTCGATGGCGGCCTGCATCCCGGCCTCGGCCGCCCTGGCGGCGATGCGCTGATAGGCGATTTCGGCCTGCGACTTGATCAACCGCATGTTGGGAACCAGCGCGCTTTCGTCAAGCAGCCGGACGCCGGGCAGTTCGGCCCGGATCGCCTCCCACCGCTGGGCGTTCAGCACCCAGGCGCCCATTTCCACCCCGATGGCGGCGGCCTTGCCGACCCTGGCGGCAATGGTGCGGGCGGCCAGCGCGATGCGGTCGTCGCTGTCGGTCCACATCACGCGGTCAGGGAACACGCAGGTGCTGTCGAGGTAATATTCCTCGACATCGCGGCAGAACAGCGTCGGCTCGCCCTCGGCGGGGATGATGGCGAACTGGAACGTGCCATAGCCGCGGGTAAAGAACCCCGTGACCCAGGTCACGGTTTCAGGCTGGAACGCCAGCAGCGCATCCAGCCCCCGTGCCTTCAGCGCCGCCTGCACACGCAGCAGCCGCGCGCGGTATTCGGCCGGATTGAACCAGTAATTCGGTTGCACCATGGGGGTATTCCTTCAGCCGCGCGAGACCATCTCGGCAAAGCGGGTCAGCATGATCTTGGCGTCCAGCGCCTCATCGGCACCGGCGATGAAGGCATCGACATCGCCGCCATCAATCGTCATCCGCTCGCGGTTTTCCTCGAACCAGACGGGGGCCTGCGCGCGGGTGATCTCGGGGTGGCCCTGGATGCCCCAGGCGGGCGCGGTGCGGTGGCGCCAGACCTGGTTGGGGCAATCGTCGGAGGAGGCGAGGATCACCAAGTCTGGGTGGCCGGCCCGCACTTCGTCATTGTGCCAGACGAACATGCGCACACTCTCGCCCCAGTCCTGCGCCAGCGGGTCGGTCGCGGCGGCCGCGGATACGGGCAGGTCCTTGTAGCCGATCTCGCAATAGGACCGGCGGAACACCTGATCCTTGCCACACAGCGCCGAGGCGAGGATCTGGCTGCCAAAGCAGATGCCCAGCATGGGGATCTGCAGATCCGCCGCCTGCCGGATCAGGTCATGTTCGCGGTGGATGAACGGCACATCCTCATAGGCGCCATGCGGGCTGCCGGACAGGAAGATGCCGTCATAGCCGTCCAGACTGGCGGGAAATTCGCCGTTATGGGCCCAGTATCGGTCGACCTTCAGCCCCCAGCCTTCAAAACGGTCGTCGAGTTTCGCCACCGATTGCAGCTTGCGGCCGTTGCCGAGGTAGAGCAGTCGTTTCACGATGAAATCCCGGTTCTGCATGGGTCTCCATTTTGGTATACCAACGGAGTGCCATATAGCAACCACTATCATACCAACCGTTGGAGGTTCCCATGCGCATCGACCTGAACGCCGATCTGGGAGAGGGGTTCGGCCCCTGGAAGATGGGTGACGATGGCGCCCTTCTGGGCATTGTCACCACGGCGAATGTCGCCTGCGGCTTTCATGCGGGGGATCCGGCGATCATGCGGGCAACGGTGCGCGCGGCGCGGGCGCAGGGTGTCGCGGTCGGGGCGCATCCGGGCTATGCCGATCTGGCAGGCTTTGGCCGCCGCGCCGTGCCGGGCATCACCGAGGCCGAGGTCGAGAACCTGGTCGCCTATCAGACCGGCGCCTTTGCCGCGATCTGCGCGATGGAAGGCTATCCGATGACCCATGTCAAAACCCATGGTGCGCTGGGGAACGCCTGCGCCGACGATGACGGTCTGGCCATGGCCGTGGGACGGGCGATCAAGGCGGTGGACCCCTCGCTGGGGTTCATGATCATGCCGGGCACAGCGACCGAGCGGGCAGCGGACAAGCTGGGCCTGCGCCCGATCCGCGAGATCTATGCCGACCGCACCTATGCCGACAGTTTCAACCTGACCCCGCGCAGCCGCCCCGATGCGATGGTCCATGACCCGGCGGAGGCGCTGGCACGGGTGATCGACATGGTGGTCGAGGGGCGCATCACCTCGACCAGCGGCAAGGTGCTGAGGGTGGGCATCGATTCGGTCTGCGTGCATGGCGACACTGCGCAAGCGGTGGCGATGGCCCGGCATCTGCGGCAGGGGCTGGAGGCCGCGGGGATCGCGGTCAAGCCGACGCTGGCGTAGGGCTGGGTTCACCCCGCTACCCCCGCCGGGATACTGGCCGGCGGTTTCCGTAGGGCAAGGGGGGCCGTCTGCCCCCCTCGGCGCGTTCCGCGCCTCACCCCCCGAGGATATTTCTACAAGGCGAAAACACCAGGACGACTGCGGTGGTACGGCGCGGATCCGGGTTGGATCGTGTGGTCAGGCCTGATCGAGGTCGCCGCGCGCATCGACCACGCCGTCGATCAGATTGGCCGACAGCAGCCGCACGGTGTCGATGGCGCCGGCCGGGCGCGGGTTCAGCGCCGCGATGGTCTGGGCAAGGCGCTGCGCTGCGCTGACGGCACCGGCCCGGTCCACGGGCGCCAGCCGGAAGCGCGCGCCGGCCGGCAATTGCGCCAGCCGGTCCAGATCGGCCGAGATCACGGTTGCCAGCTTGGGATAGCCCCCCGTGGTCTGGCAATCGCGCATCAGCACGATCGGTTGCCCGTCGGGCGGCACCTGGATCGAGCCTGGCAGCACCCCGTCTGACACCATGGACCCCGCGCGCGGGATCAGACGGGGCCCGGCCAGAAAGCGGCCCATCCGGTCGGATCGCGCATCGACCTGCCAGTCGGCCCCGGCCAGCAGCTCCAGCGACTCGGGGCTGAACCAGTCGTCCTGCGGGCCGGGCATGAAGCGGATCGGCCCGGTTGCATGGTCCGGCACCCGGTCCAGCGCCAAGGGCGCCAGCGCGCCGCCCGCCACCGGCAGCCGCATGCCCGGGGTCAGCATCGCACCGCCGATGCCCGATCGCAGGTGAAAGGCGCGGCTGCCCATCTCGGGCCGCAGATCGACCCCGCCAGCGACGGCCAGATAGCCATAGACCCCGCCGCGCATGGCGGAAAGCTCGAGCAGATCGCCATCTTCGGCGCGGGCCGACACGCCGGGGGCCAGGGTGCGGCCATCGACGGTCAGCACCACGCCCGGCCCCGAGGCCGCCACCAGCACCGGCCCGCCGACCACCCGGAACCGGGCGCCAGCAAGGGTCAGTTCGACCGCCGCCGCATCGGCCGGATTGCCGACCAGCGCATTCGCCACCGCCAGGGCCAGCCGGTCCATCGCGCCTGCCGTTGCAATGCCATAGCGTCGCCAGCCGACGCGGCCCCCATCTTGCACCGAGGCGCCGGGGGCGCAGCGATCGACCACCAGCGCGCTCATGCGATCCGCTCCGCCACCTGCGCGCCATCTGCGGCAGCCGACGACAGGCTGCGCCATTCGGCATCGGATATGGGCGCAAAGACGATTTCGTCCCCCGCGCCGAACAGGAACACCGGATCGCGGTGCAGCACAAAGGGCAGCGCCGGGGTGCGCCCGATCAGGTGCCAACCGCTTGGCCCCGCGACGCTGCCGATGGCCGTCTGCGCCCCGCCAATGCTGACGGACGAGGCCGGAACCCGCGCGCGCGGGGTATCGCGGCGCGGGCGGGCCAGGCGCGGATCCAGCCCGCCCAGATAGGAAAAGCCGGGCATGAAGCCGATCATCATCACGGTATAGACCGGGGCGGCATGAGCCTCGACAAAGGCGGGCGGTGTCAGCCCGGCAAAGGCGGCGATGTCGTCCAGATCCTCGCCCTGCGCGCCGCCATAGGCCACCGGCACCCGCCAGCGCCGGGGCGCGGCGGGTTCGGCCGCGTCATGGGTCGCAAGGTCCAGCACATGGGCACACAGGGCCTCGACATCGGTCGCAAGCGGGTCGAACAGGATCATCAGCGCGCGATAGGTCGGGACCGTCTCGACCACCCCGGGCACCGGATCGGCGGCCAGAGCACGATCCAGCGCCATCACGCGGCCATTGACGGCTAGGTCGATGACATTGCCGAAATCGACACTGATCGCCGCATCGCCGCACGGCAGGACACGCGGCGGGGCGCTCATCGGCCCAAGGCCTCCAGCACGGCGCGGGCCACGGCCTGTGCGGTCACGGCCAGGGCGCGGCCGGTGTTCCCGCCGACATGTGGCGCAAGGGTCAGGTTGGGGCAGGTCAACAAAGGGCTGTCCATCGGCAAGGGTTCGTCCCGCGTGACATCCAGCGCGGCCGCCCCAAGGTGCCCCGAATGCAGCGCAAGGGCCAGTGCCTGTTCGTCGATCAACGCCCCACGCGCGGTATTGACCAGAATGGCCCCTGGCCGCAGTGCCGCCAGTTCCACCGCGCCGATCACCGGGCGCGGGCCGGGCACGCCGTGCAGCGACAGCACATCGGCCTGCGCCAGCAGATCGGCGGCGTCCACCGCCCGCTCGGCCCCCAGCGCGGCCAGTTCGGCGGGATCGGCATGGGCGGACAGCACCAGAACCCGCATCCCCAGCCCCCGCGCCATCGGCACCAGCGCACGAGAGACATGGCCCCAGCCCCAAAGCCCAAGGCACCTGCCACCCAGGCCCAGACCACGGTTGCGCTGCCGCCAGCCGCCATCGCCCGACCGCACCGAGGCATCGGCCGCCACCAGCTGCCGCGCCGCTGCCAGCATCAGGCCCAGTGCCAGTTCCGCCACATCCGGCGCATTGGCGCCCGGTGTGTTCACCACAGTGATCCCGCGCGCCCGCGCACCGGCAAGGTCCACCCGGTCCATGCCGGTGCCGTGAACGCCGATCACCTTCAGACGCGGTGCCAGCGCCAGTGCGGCGGACGGAAAACCCCAGTTGCGGGTGATCGCCACATCGGCATCGGCCAGCAGCGGCGCCAGCACCTTGTGCCCGGTGTCGGGCGCGGCCAGAACCTCGATCCCGGCGGCTTGCAGGACGGCCACGCCCGAGGCGTCGATCGGCTGGACCAGCAGGCAGCGCGTCATGTCCGGGCGGGCATCTCTTGCAGGCAGAAGGCCGACAGAACCTGTGCGGCGACGGCAAAATCCTCGATTTCCATCGCCTCGTCAGGGTTGTGGCTGCCATTGCGGTTGCGGATGAAGATCATGCCGGTCGGCACCCCCATCTGCGCAAAGACCGCCGCATCGTGGCCGGCGCCGCAGGGCATGATCTCGGCCCCCTGCGCGGCCGCGATTCCTGCCAGATCGGCGATGATCCGGCGATCCATCAGCGCAGGTTCGCTGGTGGTTTCCTTGCCCAGATCAAAGCGGACACGGGAGCGCGATTCCACCTCGGCCAGCGCCTGCCGCAGCTCGGCCCGCATCAGATCCAGCGTCGCATGGCTTTGACTGCGCACATCAAGGGAAAAATCGACCCGGCCCGCGACCTTGGAAAACGCCGCCTCGTTCGGATCGGTTGCCATCTGCCCGAAGGTCACGGTCAGGTCATGGCCCTGCGCGGCCAGCCGTTCCCACGCATCGTCCAGCCGCACGGCCAGCCGGGCGACGGCCATGGCCGCATCCTGACGCACCTCGCGCGGGGTGGCACCGGAATGGGCATAGGCCCCAAGGCAGGCGGCGTGACGGTGGCGAAAGCTGCCGCGAATGCCGGTGACGATGCCGATGGGGCGGTCCCGCGCCACAAGAACCGGCCCCTGTTCGATATGCGGCTCGATGAAACAGGCGATCTGCGCGGGGTCGATCTGCGGCACACCTGCGCGCAGCTGCGCCGACTCGCCCCCAGCCGCGTCGATGGCGCGGCCCAGCGCCACGCGGTCGCCCGCCCGCAACACGCCATCCAGTTCCGCCCCCGACAGCCGGCCAAAGGCCGCGCGGCTGCCGATGTAGGATGCGCTGAACCAGGTGCTTTCCTCGGCCCGGATCGCCACCACGGTCAGATCCTGCGGCGGCAGCACCCCGGCCGCACGATACCCGGCCGCCACGGCCAGCCCGGCCAGCACCCCGGCCGCACCATCGAAATTCCCGCCCATCGGCACCGAATCGAGATGCGAGCCGACCATGACCGCAGGCCCGCGCCGCTGGCCGCGCAGGGTCATGTACAGGTTGCAGCCCGCGTCGATGCGGCAATCCATCCCCAGCTTGCGCGCCTCGCGCCGCACCATGTCATGGGCGATCTGCTCGCCCAGCCCATACGAGGCCCGGGTGATCCCGCGCGCCGCGCCCGTGCGCAACCGCAGTTCCGTGAACAGCCGCACCGCAAGCGCGATGTCGGGCCGGGGATCGCAGGCGACCGGATCAGGCGCGATGGACAGGGCAGGGGTCATAGACGGGCCAATCGGTTGATGATGCTGTCGCGCACGCGGGACAGGTGGGCGGCCATGGCCTGGGCCGCAGCCTCGCCATTCCCGGCCTCGACCGCATCGAGAATTTCCAGATGTTCGCGGCAGGTATCTTCCAGCCGCTCGGGCACGGCGCGCAGGTCGAACATCTGCGTCTGGCGCCGCATGGTGCGGATGATCGACGAAAGCTGCTGGTTTTCCACCGCATCCGAGATGGCGCCGTGCAGCCCTTCGTCGATGTCGCGGACAAGGGCGCGGTCGGCGGGCTGGCCGGGCGCCTGGGCCAGCGCCTCGGCGATCTGCTCGCGCAGCGCGGCGATGGTCGCGGCGGGCAGCTTGCCAGCGGCCATCCGGGCCACCGCAGGCTCCAGCAGCAGACGCACCTGAAGCGCGTCCATGTAATCCTCGATCCGCATCTGCTTGACCTGAAGGCCCCGGCTGCCCTGGCGCAGCAGCAGCCCCTCGCCCTCCAGCATCAGCAGCGCATCGCGCACCGGCGTGCGCGACATGTTCAGCGCATCGGCCAGCCGCCGTTCGTTGACCAGCTCGCCCGGCTTGGCACTGCCACCCAGGATCAGCTCGAGGATCTGCTCATAGGCTTGCAGGGCAAGGCGTTTGTCAGGGGCGTTCAGCATCCGGTCTCCTCTGGGTCCGCAGCCGGGGCGGGGCTTGGGATCGCCTGCATCTTCATCGAACGGAACGTGCAAACACAAGGCCAATCCCAAATGACATGCAGGGTATATTCCGATGGTTGACTGTTGGTATACCAAGTTCTACGGTTGCCGCAACCTTGTCGTGCCGTTGCGCCGCAGCGTAACGCCCGGCCCCAACCGAAAGGACGATGCATGGCGCCTCAACCCGGCTCGATGCTGCCCTTCCCCCGCGTCGAACATATGGCCCGTCAGGCCCGGCTGCGCGCAACGCTGCGCGCCAGGGGCGCCGATGCGATGCTGGTCTTTTCGCAGGAAAGCCTGTTCTGGCTGACCGGCTACGACACCGGCGGGTTCGTGTTCTTCCAATGCGCGGTGGTCACGGCGGATGACCGGCCCATCGTGCTGCTGACCCGCCGCCCCGACCTGTTGCAGGCGCGCACGACATCGACCATCGAGGATATCCGCATCTGGTGGGATGCCGACGATGCGAACCCGGCGCAGGATCTGAAAGGCATCCTCGAGGACCTTGGCCTGAAAGGCAGCCGCCTGCTGATCGAGCTGAACACCCACGGGCTGACCGGCTGGAACCTGTGGCGCTGCCAGACCACATTCGGCGACTGGTGCCGGCTGGAAAACGACGATCACCTGATCCGCAAGCTGCGGGTCGTGAAATCGCCGTCAGAGATCGAGGTGATGCGCAAGGCGGGCGAAATCTGCGACCGCTCGCTGAAGGCCGTGATCGAGGCGGCGCGGCCCGGACTGCTGGATAGCGACCTCAAGGCGGTCTACCTGGCCTCGATCCTTGGCGACGGGGCGGACATGCCGCCGAACGCGCCGCTGTTCAATTCGGGTGAACGCGCGGTCTATGGCCGGGGCGTGACCAACCCGCGGCGGCTGGAAACGCAGGACCAGATCCTGGTGGAATACCCGGTCACCTACCGCCATTACAACGTCAAGACCGAATGGATGATCCTGTTCGGCAAGGTGCCCGACCGCCAGCGCCACATGTATGATGTCGCCGTCGACACGCTGTGGAAGATGACCGACCTGGCCCGCCCCGGCACTACGCTGGGCGAGATCTTCGACTGCTACGCCAATGGCCTTGATGCTGGCGGCTATGCGGCCTCGCGCTATGGCGCCACGGGCTATTCGGTGGGCATTTCCTTTGCGCCCACGTCCATGGACGTGCCGCCGATGATCTATTCCGGCAATGCCACCGTCTGCGAACCCGGCATGACGCTGTTTTATCATGTGATGAACGGCGACGGCGATTCAGGGCTCGCCATGGGGGTGGGCCATACGCTGCTGGTCACCGAAGGCGCGCCCGAGGTGCTGACCTGGTTGCCTGACGAGTTGACCGTCATTTCCTGACCGACCCCGACGACCAAAACCAAAGACAAGGCCCAAGGCCGCACCCAACACGGAGACCTTCTCATGACAGATTTGACCCTCAAACGCCGCCACGTCCTGATGGGCATGGGCGCCATCGGCACGCTGGCGACATTTGGCCTGCCGCAAGGCGCCATGGCGCAGACGCCCAAGGCGGGCGGCACGCTGCGCATCAGCCATTCCACCCGCATCGCCACGCTGAACGTGCTGTCGCTGTCGGGCCCGGCGGAATATCCCTGCATCGACATGATCTATTCCGGCCTGACCCGCATCGGGCTGGACAGCAAGGTTCATCCCGACCTTGCGAAAAGCTGGGATGCTTCGGCCGATGCCAAGGAATTCACCTTTCACCTGCGCGAGGGCGTGAAGTTCCACGACGGCACCCCCTTTACCGCCGAGGATGTGGTCGCGACCTACACCGCCATCCTGAACCCCGACATTCCCAGCTCGGCCCGCTCGGTGCTGACCATGGTGGAAAAGATCGAGGCGGTGGACCCGCTGACGGTGAAATTCACCCTGAAGACGCCCTTTGCCGACCTGCCGGTCTCGACCGCCCATGCCAATGCGCGGATCCTCTCCAAGGCCGCGCTGGCCGGCCCGCTGACCGATCTGGACACCAAGGCGAACGGCACCGGCCCGTTCAAGCTGGATGTCTATGACAGCGCGCGCATGGTGCGGCTGGTCAAGAACCCCGACTATTACCAGCCCGGCAAGCCCTATCTTGACGCGGTCGAGATGATGCTGTTCCCCGATCTGGCCGCCGAAACCGCGAACTTCCTGTCCGGCGCGACCGATGTGATGCTGACCGTGCAGCAGGCCGAATTCGCCCGCATCGCCGCCCAGCCGGGGATCGAGGCCAAGCGCGTTGCATCGGGCCGCTATGTCTGCATCGTGATGCGCCAGGACCAGAAGCCGTGGGACGATGTGCGCGTGCGCCGCGCACTGGCGCTGGCGACCGACCGCGAACTGCTGGTCGACGTGATCCTTGAAGGGCTGGGCCGCCCGGCCGCCGACAGCATCGTGCCGCCGGAACTGGCCTTTGCCACCGACAAGCCGGCGATCCCCTATGATCCCGAAGCCGCGAAAAAGCTGCTGGCCGAAGCGGGCTATCCCGACGGGCTCAAGGCGACGCTGGTTGCCTCGGACCGTCCGGCGATCCGCGCGCAGACCGCCATCGCGCTGAAACAGTCGGCCGCCGCCGGCGGGTTCGACCTGACCATCGAGACCATGCCGCACGATACCTATCTGGCGAATGTCTGGATGAAGGGCGCCTTCTACATCGGCTACTGGGGGATGCAGCCCACCATCGACGCGACCTACCGCCTGCTGCTGACCTCGGATGCGTCCTATCAGGACACCGAGTGGAAGAATGCCGAATTCGACGCCCTGATCGAGGAAGGCCGCGCCACCGTGGACGAGGCGAAGCGCGCCGAAATCTACGCCAAGGCCCAGGCGATGGAGGCCGAGGACGTGCCCTATATCGTCCCGTTCTTCGAAGATGTCCTGACCGCCAGCAGCACCAAGACCGCAAGCTGGGAAGTGGCGCCGATCTCGCGCTATTTCTATGTCGAGGATGTCTGGCTGGACAAGGCCTGAGGACGGCGCATGACCCTTGCCTACCTCCTCCGCAGGCTCGGGGCGATCGTCGTGGTTCTGGCGATCGTCACCGTGGCAGTGTTCGGCATCACCATGGTGTTGCCGGGCAATGCTGCCCTGATGATCCTTGGCGAACATGCCACCCCCGAAAACCTTGTCGCCATGGAGCGTCAGCTGGGTCTCGACCGACCCGTCTGGGTGCAATACGGCACCTGGGTCTGGGGCGTGCTGCATGGCGACTTCGGCATGTCGCTGCGGCTGTCGCTGCCGGTAGCGCAGGTGGTGGGCGAGGCGTTCTGGAATTCGGCCTGGCTGGCGCTGATGGCGCTGGCCGGGGTCACCGTCATCGCGATCCCGCTGGGCGCGCTGGCGGCGCTGAAACGCGGCTCGGTCTGGGATCTGGTGATCGGGCTGTTTTCCTATGTCGGCACGGCGATGCCGGAATTCGTCACCGCCACGCTGCTGCTGATCCTGTTCGCATCCCCGGAATGGCCGGTGATGCCCGCGGGCGGCTATGTCGCCCCGTCCGAGGATTTCCTGGGCTTCTTGCGCCATGCCATTCTGCCTGCGGGCACGCTGGGGCTGATCCTGATGGCGCATATCTCGCGTCAGGTGCGGTCCGAAATGTCCGAGGTGCTGTCGTCCGACTATATCCGCGCCGCCCGGCTGAAGGGGCTGCGCGGGCGCCGGGTGGTCTGGCGCCATGCGCTGCCGAACTCGCTGGCGCCGGCGGTGGCGGTGATTTCGCTGGATGTGGGCTATCTGCTGGGCGGCATCATCGTGGTCGAGGAAATCTTTGCCTGGCCCGGATTGGGCCGGACGCTGATCTATGCGCTGCAAAACCGCGATCTGCCGGTGATCCAGGCGATCACCCTGCTGCTGGCCGTGGTCTATGCGCTGTCGAACCTGATCGCGGACATCATCATCGCCTGGCTGGACCCGCGGGTGCGCCATGCGTGATTTCCTGCGAAACCCGGCCGGGCTGGTCGGCCTGTGCCTTTTGTCCATCGTCATCGGCGCGGCGCTGTTCGGGCCATGGCTTGCCCCCTATGACCCGCAGCAATTTCACCCCAAGACGCGCCTTCAGGGGCCAAGCTGGGATTTCTGGCTGGGCACCGACCAGTATGGCCGCGATCTGCTGTCGCGCATCCTGAACGGCGCGCCTTCGACCGTGTTCTTCGGCATCGGGTCCACCGCCCTTGGGGTCGGGGTCGGATCGGTCATCGGCGTGATCGCGGGCGTCGCGGGCGGGCGCACGGACAGCGTGATCATGCGGGTTCTGGATGGCCTGCTGGCCATGCCCGAGCTGCTGTTCACCCTGCTGATCGTCACCTTTCTGGGCGGCGGCACCACACAGGCGATGCTGGCCGTCGCCGTGACCTTTGCCCCCGGCATGGCGCGGATCGCGCGCAGCTCGGTCCTGTCGGTGCGCACGCGGGAATATGTGATGGCCGCCACCGCGCGCGGCGAATCCCGCGCCTGGATCGTCGGGCGCGAGGTGCTGCCGAACGCCCTGGGCCCGATCATCGTCGAGGCGACGATCCGCGTGTCCTTTGCCATCATGATCGGCGCGACGCTGGGCTTTCTGGGCCTTGGCGCGCAGCCGCCTTCGACCGAATGGGGGCTGATGGTGGCCGAGGCGCGGCAGTTCATGTTCCGCAACCCGTGGTGCGTGGCCGTGCCCGGCCTGGCCATCGCGTTCACCGCCATGGGCTTCAACCTGTTCGGCGACGCGCTGCGCGATGCCTTCGACCCGAAAAGGAGCCGGTGATGACAACGCGCCCCGTGCTCGACGTGCAGGACTATTCCCTGGCCTATGACACGCCCGAAGGCGAGGTCATGGCGCTGAAATCCGTCTCGCTGGCGATCCGCCCGGGCGAGACCCATGCCCTGGTGGGCGAAAGCGGATCGGGCAAGTCGACGCTGGCCTGGGCGATCATGCGCTATCTGCCGGACAATGCGCGCGATGTGTCGGGCCGGATCGCGCTGTCGGGCGAGCCGCTGCTGGGCAAGACCCTGCCGCAGATGGAGGCGCTGCGGGGCAAGCGCATCGCCATGGTGTTCCAGGACCCCAGTTCCTCGCTGAACCCCACGATGCGGATGGGCGAGCAGATCGCCGAGGTGCTGATGCGCCATCGCGGCATGGACAAGGCCGCCGCCTGGACCGAGGCCGAAGCCGCGCTGGCCCGCACCGGCATCCAGCGCCCAGCCGAAATGATGCAGCGCTTCCCGCACGAGGCCTCGGGCGGCGAAAAGCAGCGCGTCGTCATTGCCACCGCCTTTGCCTGCAACCCGGAACTGATCATCTTCGACGAACCCACCACGGCGCTGGACATCCTGACCGCGCAGCAGATCCTCGATCTGTTCCTCCGCCTGCGGCAGGAAACCGGGGTCGCGGCGCTGTATATCTCGCACGATCTGGGGCTGGTGGCACGGATCGCCGATACCGTCTCGGTGATCCATCAGGGCGAGATCGTCGAAAGCGGCCCGGTGCATCAGGTGTTCCGGGCGCCGAAGGATGCCTATACCCGCGCGCTGATGGCCGCCGTGCCGCGCCCGGACGAACGGATCGCGGTGCCCGAACCTGCGCCGGCCCGGCCATTGTTGCAGGTGCAGGGCATTTCCGTCCGCTATGGCGCCGATGGCTGGCTGACCCGCCTGCTGGGCAAGGAAAGCGTGCCATTCTATGGCGCCCGCGATGTGTCGTTCCAGGTGCATCCGGGCGAGTTGCTGGGGCTGGTGGGCGCCAGCGGTTCGGGCAAGTCGACCATGGCGCAGGTGGTGTCGGGCCTGCGCGACTTTACCGGCACCGTGCAGTTCGGCGGGCGCGATTTCACCGCGCGCGGCGATTTTGACCGCGCCTATCGCCGCGATGTGCAGATCGTGTTCCAGCATCCCGATTCCAGCCTGAACCCGCGCCAGACCATCGGCACCATCCTGTCGCGGCCCTTGCGGCTTTACCGCCTGTGCCCGCCCGCCAAGGTGGCGGACCGCGTGCGCGAGCTGCTGGAGATGGTGCTGCTGCCGCCCGAGTTCGCGTCCCGCTATCCGCACCAGCTTTCGGGCGGGCAAAAGCAGCGCGTCGCCATCGCCCGCGCCTTTGCCGCCGAGCCCAGGCTGGTGATCTGCGACGAGATCACCGCGGCGCTGGATGTGTCGGTGCAGGCGGCGGTCGCGCGCCTTCTGACCGATCTGCAACGCAAATCCGGCGCGGCCTGCCTGTTCATCACCCACGATCTGAACCTGATCCGCCAGCTGGCCCACCGCATCGCCGTGATGCAGCGCGGCCAGGTGGTCGACAGTTTCGACGTGGCCGATGCGAACAGCCCCGACCGCCACCCCTATACCCGCGCCCTTCTGGACGCGGTGCCGCTGGCCGAGGAATTTCAGGGAGTGACCGCATGAAAACCCCGCTGCAACTGGCGCAATCCGTCAACGAACAGGCCAGCCTTGATACCCTGGCCGAGATGGTCCGCCACAAAAGCTATTCCGAAACCCCGGGCGAGCGGGTGCTGGCCGAACGCATGGTCGAGATCATGCAGGGCATGGGCCTTGAGACGCAGCTGATGCCGGTCGAGGGCGAGCGGGTGAACGCCATCGGCATCTGGCGCGGAACGGGGGGCGGCAAGAGCCTGATGTTCAACGGCCATCTTGACACTAACCCGGCAACCGAGGGCTGGACGGTCGATCCTTGGGGCGGGCTGGTGGACGACAAGTTCATCTATGGCATCGGCGTGTCCAACATGAAGGCGGGCGATGCGTCCTACCTGTGTGCCGTGCGCACGCTGATCGAAAATGGCGTCCGGCTGAAGGGCGACGTGATCCTGACCTTCGTGATCGGTGAACTGCAGGGCGGCATCGGCACCTACAAGATGGTCGAATCCGGGCTGCGGGCGGATTACTTCATCAACTCGGAACCCTCGGACCTCAAGGCGATCACCATGCACGCCGAGGCCTTCACCTTTGTGATCGAGCTTCAGGGCATCACGCGCCATCTGTCGAAACGCGAAGAGGCGGTCGATGCGATCCGCGCCGCCTGCGATCTGGTGCCGGAACTGACAGAGCTGAAATTCTCGGACGCGCCGGATGACGATCACCGTTCCATCAACCGGGTGCATGTCGGCACCATCCGCGGCGCGCTGGGGCGCGAGTTCCACGAATGGCGCCCGCCGCAGGTGGCTGATGTGGTGCGCCTGACCGGGTCGGGCCGCTATGGCCCCGCCCAGACCGAGGAAAACGCCCTTGCCGATCTGCGCCGGGTGCTGGACGGGCTGATGGCGCGCTGGCCGGGGCTGAAAGCGTCGGTCCATATCCAGAAATCGCCGGGCCGCCCGGTGATGCCGGCCTTTCAGGTCGACCGCAACAGCCGCATCGTCACCGCGATCAACGCCGCCTATGAAGCGATCCGGCACGAGCCGCAGCCGACCGGCCCGATCACACCCACCGGCTTTTACGGCACCGATGCAGGGCATCTTTACAAGCATGGCGGCATGGAGGGCGTCGTCTGCGGCCCCGGCGGGCGCTACAACACCATGCCGGACGAGCGGGTCGATATTCCCGACTATCTGGACATGATCCGCATCTACCTGCTGACCATCTGCGACATCTGCGAGCTGCAATGATCGACCTTGCCCGTGAATACCCTGGCCAGACCCTTTCGGGCCGCACCGTTGCCCTGCGGTTTCCCCAGGCCGAATACCGCGCCCGCCTTGCCCGCACCCGCGCCGTCCTGCGCGAACGGGGGCTGGATGCGCTGCTGGTCTTTGCGCAGGAAAGCCATTTCTATCTGACCGGGTTCGACACGGCGGGCTATGTGTTCTTCCAGGTCGGCATCGTCACCGCCGACGATGGCCCCGTGACCCTGCTGACCCGCACCCCGGACAAGCGGCAGGCGGAAACCAACTCGCTTTACGACGAGGTGCGCATCTGGCTGAACGCCGAGGATGCGAACCCCGCTGTCGATCTGCGCGGCATCCTTGCGGAAAAGGGGCTGGCGGGGGGCAAGATCGGTGTCGAATTCGCCACCTATGGCCTGACCGCCGCCAATGGCCGCATGGTCGAGGCAGCGCTGAGCGGCTTTTGCACGCTGGAAGATGCGTCGGACATCGTGCGCGGGCAGCGGCTGGTGAAATCCCCGGCCGAACTGGAACTGGTTCGCGCCGCCGGCCAGCTGGCCGATGCCGCGACGATGGCAGCCATCGAAACCGCGAAACCGGGGGTGTTCGACACGGCGCTTTCTGGTGCGGCGGTCACGGCGATGCTGGCGGCGGGGGGTGATCTGCCCTCGGGCGGGCCTTTGGTCAATGTCGGCCCGCGCGCGCTGTTCGGGCGCGGCATTGGCGGGGCGCGGCGGATCGAGCCGCAGGACCAGGTGCTGATCGAACTGGCAGGATCGGCCTGCCGCTATCATGTGGTGATCGAACACACCGTCGCCGTCGGCGCCCTGGACCCCCGGCAAGACCGCCAGATGCAGGTTGCCATCGAGGCGCTGGAGCGGATCAAGCAGGCCGCCGTTCCGGGCGAGCGCCTTGGCAAGCTGGACGACATTCACCGCGCCACGCTGGACGGCGCCGGCTTTGCCCATGCCCGCTATGCGGCCTGCGGCTATGCGCTTGGCTGCACCTTCAAGCCGACATGGATGGATGTGCCGCCCATGATCTACACCGGCAACCCGCTGGTGCTGGAACCGGGCATGGTGTTCTTTGTCCATATCATGATCCCTGACGCCACCACCGGGCTGGTGGCCGGCGTCGGCCAGACCTTTGCCGTCGGCGAAAGCGGCGTCGAGACATTCTCGGCCTTGCCCTTGCAACTCTGGAAGGTCTGACGCTACCACCCTCTGGCCGCGTGGCAGACGCACACGAACCGAAAGGAAACCCCTCATGCCGTTGCTGACCGCCGACGCCAAAGGCGTCTATGTCATCTCGGTCACGCCGTTCCACCCCGACGGGCGCATCGACTTTGACAGCCTTGACCGGGTGACGGATTTCTATCTGGAAAAAGGCGCCACCGGCCTGACCATCCTTGGCATCATGGGCGAGGCGAACAAGCTGACCCAGGCAGAATCGCGCGAGGTGGCGCAGCGCGTCATCGCCCGGGCCAATGTGCCGGTCGTGGTCGGCGTGTCGGCCCCGGGTCTGGCCGCGATCACCGAACTTAGCGCCTCGGTCATGGACATGGGCGCGGCGGGCGTGATGATCGCCCCGCCCGGCAATCTGCGCACCGACACCCAGATCGTCACCTATTACACCCAGGCCTGCGCGGCGGCAGGCGAGGGCGTGCCGGTCGTCCTGCAGGATTTCCCGCTGACCACCGGCGTGCAGATCGACCCCGGCACGATCCGCCGCATCGTTGATGCGCTGCCGCAGATCGTCATGCTCAAGCATGAGGATTGGCCGGGGCTGGCCAAGATCACCGCGCTGCGCAAGGCCGAGGCAGCGGGCGGGCGCCGGATTGCCATCCTGTGCGGCAACGGCGGGCTGTTCCTGCCCGAGGAAATGGGCCGGGGCGCCGACGGGGCGATGACCGGCTTTGCCTATCCCGAAATGCTGGCGCAGGTCGTGGGGCTGTGCGCGGCGGGTCAGGCGGAACGGGCGCAGGACATCTTTGATGCCCACCTGCCGCTGGTGCGCTATGAACAGCAGCCGGGTGCGGGGCTGGCGGTGCGCAAATATGTGCTGGCCAAACGTGGAGCCATCGCCTCCGAGGCGCAGCGCAACCCCGGCGCCAATCTGCCTGCCGAGGCCCGGGCCGAGGTGGACCGCATGATCGCCCGTCTGGAGATCCGCCTGAAGGAGCTTGGCTGATGGATTTCGGAATCGCTGGCAAACGCGCCCTTGTGCTGGGCGCCAGCCGTGGCCTTGGCGCCGCCTGTGCCGAGGCGCTGGTGGCCGAGGGTGTGCAGGTCATCGCGCTGTCCCGTTCAGGCAATGTGCCCCCCGCCTTGCAAGGCAAGGTGACGGCCAAGGCGCTGGATCTGTCCGATGCCGCCGCAACGGCTGCCTTTTGCGAGGAATTGCGCGCAGGCCCGGTGGACATTCTGGTCAACAACTGCGGCGGCCCCAAGGCCGGCCCCGCGCGCGGCCAGTCGGCCGAGGCCTGGCGCGCGGCCTTTGACGCCATGGCAACGCCGGTCTTTGCCCTGACCGATGCGGCGCTGGAGGGGATGGCGGCCGCGAAATGGGGCCGGATCGTCACCATCGGCTCGTCGGGCGTTCAGGCGCCGATCCCCGGCCTTGCGCTGTCGAACGGCGTGCGCGGGGCAATGGCGGGCTGGTCCAAGACGCTGGCGGCCGAGGTCGCGCCGCTGGGGATCACCGTCAACATGGTGCTGCCCGGCCGCATCGCCACCGACCGGGTGGCCGAGCTGGACGCGATCAAGGCCAAGGCGACGGGGCAGGAGTTCGAGGCGGTTCAGGCCGCCTCGCGCGCGACGATCCCGGCAGGGCGCTATGGCACCCCGGCGGAATTCGCAGCGATGGTCGCGTTCCTGTGCTCGCAGCAGGCAGGCTATGTCACCGGCGCGATGATGCGCGTCGATGGCGGAATGATCCGCGGACTTTGACCGACCCCGCGCCCCGGTGCCGCTGGCATCGGGGCCCGGCACCTTCGGCGCGCCCTAAAGCCGCGGCACTGCGCCCGGCGTGCGGCGCTGATCCTCGATGGCCATGCGCAACGAACGGGCGATGCGCTCTGCCCGCTCGACCAGATGCGCGGCGCCCGAAGGCGTGCAGACCGCCCGCGCCGTTTCCCCGAACAGGGCCAGCCAGCGATCGAAATGCGCCTGCCCCACCGGCAGCCCCAGATGGGCCGGCACCGGCGCCCCGCTATACCGCCCCGTCATCAACGCGACCGAGGACCAGAAGGCAACCATCCGGTCCAGATGCGGCCCCCAATCCGTGATGCGCGCGGCAAACACCGGGCCCAGCAGCGGATCGGCCCGCACCCGGTCATAGAAGCGGTGGACAAGTTCGGTCAGTCGGGCATCGTCCAGCCCGGTCTTGGCCATCAGCGCCGCCGTCACCTCGGGCCGGACCGAATTGAGCACACGCGGAATATCGGGGGTCATGCCACCCTCCTTTCGCCGGGGTTGCCCCGAAGATAGGCCCGGACCCGGCGGCGCGAAAGCCGCCGCGACCCTGCGCCGCGGTCAGGCGCCGCGCTGAACACCCAGAATGGTCAGCTCGCGCGCCTCGCCAGCGCGGGTCTGCCAGTCAAACCGCGCCCCGGCCTGAAGACCAATCAGCGCAACCCCGATCGGGGTCAGCACCGAAATCCGGCCAGCGGCAATATCGGCATTCTCGGGCAGGACAAGCGTGACATCCTGATCCTTGCCTGTCGCCTCGTCGCGAAACGCCACGCGATCGCCCAAGCCCGCCACATCGGCAGGCAGCGCGCCAGGCGCGACGATCCGGGCGCGGGAAAGTTCGCCCAGCAGCCGGTCGGCCAGATCGGGGTTGCGCGACAGCGCGCCTTCGGCCAGCCGCTCCAGCGTCTCCAGCTGGTCGCGGGCAATCGTCACCTTGGGGCGGGCAGGTTTGCGGGCCATGATCGTATCCTTTGTGAAATGATGTCCAGGCCTTGCCCGGCACATGCGGCCCCCGTCTGTGGCAGGCCATGATGATGGTGATGAAAGGTGACCCCGGACCTCAGGCCAGACGCGGCAAAGCCAGTGCCCGGGGCATCTGGCGCGTCAGCAGCGATCCGGCAGTCATGCGGAACCTGCGCTGGAGGGCGACGTTGGTCATGCACCACAGATAGGGAGCCATCCGAGCAATGTCGAGCCTTGCGGATTTTCCCATATGGACCCTGCGCTGCAGACCGCCCATGGTTGTGCCCGACCGCATCACGAAGGAACGCCCCATGATACCGACCGACCCGCGCAGCGCCGCCCTGGATCTTGCCGGCGGCATGGTCGCCTCGGGCCGGTTCCGGGGCGATCTGGCCGACCTGGTGGCACACCGGACCGAAAGCCAGAACCCCACACAGGCCATCGAGCTGATGCGCTATCTGACCGAGGCGCTGGTGCCCCGGCTGGAGGCGATGGGATTCACCTGCCGGATGCACGCGAACCCCGAGCCGGGCGGCGGCCCCCTGCTGACCGCCACCCGATTCGAAGCCGAGGGCCTTCCTACGGTCCTGGGCTATGGCCATGGCGACGTGATCCACGGGCAGGACGACCAGTGGCGCGACGGGCTGACGCCGTTCCAGCTGACCGAGGATCAGGGCCGCTACTGGGGCCGGGGCGTTGCCGACAACAAGGGCCAGCACCTGATCAACCTGCTGGCGATGGAAGCCGTGATCGCCACCCGCGGCAGCCTTGGGTTCAACGCCAAGCTGCTGTTCGAGATGTCCGAGGAAACCGGCTCGCGCGGGCTGTATGCCTTTTGTCAGGCGAACCGCGATCTGCTGGCGGCGGATGTGCTGATCGCCTCGGACGGGCCAAGGTTGCAGCCGGAAAAGCCCACGCTGTTCATGGGCTCGCGCGGGGCGCTGAATTTCGATCTGGTGGTCGATCTGCGCAAGGGGGCGCATCATTCGGGCAACTGGGGCGGTCTGCTGGCGGATCCGGCGATCCTGCTGGTGCAGGCGATTGCCAGCATCACCGATGCGCGCGGGCAGATCCGCATTCCCGAATGGCGCCCGACCAGCCTGACCCCCGAGGTGCGCGCGGCCCTGGCCGGCCTGCCGCTGGAGGGCGAAGGCCCCGCCATCGACCCCGACTGGGGCGAGGCATCGCTGACGCCGGCCGAACGTGCCTTTGGCTGGAACTCCTTTGCCGTGCTGGCGATGAAATCGGGGGTGCCAGAGGCGCCGGTGAACGCGATCTCGGGCCATGCGCGGGCCACCTGCCAGCTGCGGTTCGTCGTGGGCACCGACAGCGGCGCGCTGATCCCGGCCCTGCGCCGGCATCTGGATGCCCAGGGCCTGCAAGCCGTGCAGATCGTGATGGACGAAGGCATCTTTCCCGCGACCCGCCTTGCCCCAGATCACCCCTGGGTGCGCCGCGTGGCGGCGTCCGTCCAGCGCACGACCGGGGCCGCGCCGCATATCCTGCCAAACCTTGCCGGCAGCCTGCCGAACGACTG
This sequence comes from Gemmobacter nectariphilus DSM 15620, assembly GCF_000429765.1. Lineage (GTDB taxonomy): Bacteria > Pseudomonadota > Alphaproteobacteria > Rhodobacterales > Rhodobacteraceae > Wagnerdoeblera > Wagnerdoeblera nectariphila. The sequence continues at coordinate 130,099 of NZ_AUCM01000006.1, forward strand.
CTTTTCCGATGTCCTTGGCCTGCCGACCATCTGGGTGCCGCATTCCTGGCGCGGCTGCTGCCAGCACGCCCCGGACGAGCACATGCCCATCGCGCTGGCCCAGAGTGCATTGCGTGTCATGACAGGGCTTTACTGGGACATCGGATCGGGCAAAGTCTCGGGGATGGCAAAGGGGGAGACCGCGCAATGATGTTCACCAGAACCGCCGTGCTGGGGGCCGGCACCATCGGGGCCAGCTGGGCCGCGTTGTTTGCCGCCAGCGGGCGCGAGGTCACGGTCTATGACCCTGCCCCCGATGCCGAAGCCCGCGTGGCCCGCATGGTCGAGGCAGCCGCCGGCCCGCTGGCCGATCTGGGCTGGGCGGATGCCGGCGACATGTCGCGGCTGCGCTTCACCGCCGATCCGGCGGATGCGGTGGTCGGCGCCGGGTTCATCCAGGAAAGCGTGCCCGAACGGCTGGACATCAAGCACGCGCTTTATGCCCGGATCGAACCCGCGCTTGAACCCGGGGCGATCATCGGCAGCTCGACCTCGGGCCTGATGCTGGGGCAGATGCAGGACGGCTTTGCAAATCCCGGCCGGCTGGTGCTGGCCCATCCGTTCAACCCGCCGCACCTGATCCCGCTGGTCGAGCTGATGGCGAATGCCCGCACCGATGCCGATGTGCTGGATACTGCGCAAAAGTTCTATGAATCGCTCGGCAAGGTCTGCATCCGCCTGAACAAGGAAGTGCCGGGCCACGTTGCCAACCGTCTCCAGGCTGCCCTGTGGCGCGAGGCGATCCACCTCGCCTCCGAAGGCGTCGCCAGCGTCAAGGACATCGACCTTGCCATCGCCCATGGGCCAGGCCTGCGGTGGGCGATCATGGGGCCCAGCCTGCTGTTCCATCTGGCGGGCGGCGATGCCGGCATGCGCGGCCTCTGCGCCCATCTTGGCCCGGCGTTCGAAACCTGGTGGGCCGATCTTGGCACCGCCCATATGACCCCCGACGTCGTTGAGATGCTGGTCAAGGGTGTCGAGGACGAGGCGGCCGGGCAAAGCGTTGCAGATCTTGCCAGCCAGCGCGACAAGCTGCTCATCGGCTATCTCAAGGCCCGCGCCGAACGCGGATAGGCGGCCCCCTTTCGCCTTGACGCAAATATCCTCGGGGGGAGTCTGCCGGGAACCGGCAGACCGGGGGGCAGACAGCCCCCCATGCGACGGCTGCCACGGGGCCTTACGGTCCGCCGATCAGCCCCGCCGCACCGCATGGGCGGTCTCGGCACTGGCGCGCTTGATGACCTTGGTCAGCAACGCCTTAAGCCGGGCCCCCTCGGCCTCGGTCAGGCAGGCGGCGATGAACTCGGCCTCATGCACCCGTGCGCGGGCCACCATGGTATCGGCCAGCTCGCGGCCCGCATCGCTCAGCCAGACATGGACCAGCCGCCGATCCTCGGCGCCCCGCTCGCGCCGGACAAGGCCGCGCGCGTCCATCCGGTCCACCACCTTGGTCAGGCGCGACTGTTCCATCTGCGCCAGCCGGGCGATTTCGGTGATCGTGTTGCCGTCGCGGTCCCACAGACAGGCCAGCACGCGCCATTCCGCCACCGGCAGACCTGCCTCGGCGGCCTGCTGGTGAAAGCCGTGGCTGGCCAGACCGCTGGCCGTGGACAGCAGGAATTGCAGGTAATTCGCAAGAAAGCCGTTGTCGGGCGCAGGAGGCATGTCGAGACTCATGCCCCCTATTCACTACATCGAATTCGGAATGACCAGTGCCAACCACGGCGCCAGCACCAGAAGCGTCAGCCGCACCAGATCCATCACCACAAAGGGCGTGACCCCGGCAAAGATCTGCCCGACCGGCACATCCCGCGCCACCACCCGCAGCACGAAGACATTCATCCCCATCGGCGGCGTGATATAGCTGAGTTCGGCGGCAACAACGATGAAGATGCCGAACCAGATCGCATCGAACCCCAGCTGGGTGACGATCGGGAACAGCACCGGCACCACCAGCATCACCATCGACAGGCTTTCCAGCAGCGCCCCCAGGATCAGCAGCATCACCCCGATCAGCACGATCACGCCCAAAGGCGGCAGATGCAGCCCCAGAATGAACCCGCGCATGTCGGTCGAAAGCCCCGACAGGTTGACGTAGTTCATGAAGTAAAGCGCACCCATCAGGATGAAGAACATCGCCGCCGTCGTCTTGCCGGTGTCGAACAGCGTGGTCAGCGTGGCGCGCAGCGTCAGCTTGCGGCGCAGGGCGGTCAGCACGATGGCACCTGCCGCCCCCATGCCGGCTGCCTCGGTCGCGGTGAAGACGCCCAGATAGATCCCGCCCAGCACAAAGGCGAACAGCACCAGCGCGGGGAACACCCCCCTCAGCGCCGCGATCCGATCGCGCAGCGGCAGGCGCGGCTCGCTGACCAGTTGCTCGGGGCGCATCCACAGCGACAGGCGCACGGCGATCATGTAGCCGATCACCCCCAGCAGGCCGGGGATCAGCCCGGCCAGGAACAGCTTGCCGATGTCCTGCTGGGTCAGGATGCCATAGATCACCAGAATGACCGAGGGCGGAATGATGATCCCCAACGTCCCGCCTGCCGCGATGGATCCGGTCGCCAGACTGTCGGAATAGCCATGCCGGCGCATCGCGGGCAGCGCGATCCGCCCCATGGTGGCTGCCGTCGCCAGCGACGATCCGCAGACCGAACTGAACCCGCCGCAGGCTGCGATGGTCGCCATGGCAAGGCCCCCCTTGCGGTGGCGCAGCCAGGCATAGGCGGCGTCGTAAATCTCGTCCGCCACCCCCGATTGCACGATGAAATTGCCCATCAGCAGGAACAGCGGCACCACCGACAGCGTGTAGCTGCGCGCGGTGTCAAAGAACACCTGACTCAGCATCGCCATGGCGGGGTCAAAGCCGATGATCGCCGTCACGCCCAGCACGCCGACGATGATCAGCGCAAAGCTGATCGGAATGCCCGCGAACAGCAGGACGAACAAAATCACCAGACCGATCGGCCAGTCCATGTTTCCTCCGGGGGTTTGGGTGGGGGCGCGCTATTTCGCGCGCTCGACCCGCATCACGATCATCGCCAGCACCAGCAGCGCCGAGACGCCGCAGATCACGCTGGCGGCCTGCGCCACCGGGCCAAGCGGGACCTTCAGGAACACCGTGGTCTGGCCATAGCCCGCCAGACGCAGCCCGATCTTCCACAGCTGCCAGGCCGCCAGCCCCAGCACCGCCGCCGAGGCCAGCCGCGCCAGGAACAGCTGCACCACCAGCGCCCGCGGCCCCAGCCGCTGGGTGACCAGATCGGCGGTGATATGCCCGTCATCCAGACACAGCGCCGGCAGGCCGCCAAAGACCACGGCCATCACCAGAAGCTCGGTCAGTTCAGGCCCGCCGGGCAGCGGGGCGCTGAACAGATACCGCCCGACAACATCGGTGAAGGTCACCGCGGTCAGCGCCAGCAGCAGAATGCCCAGCACGACCGCGGTTCCCGAATAGCAGGCGGCGCGCAGGCGCCCAAAGGTCATTCGGCCTGCACCTTGGCCAGTTCCGCCTTGTACATTTCCAGCGCCTTGTCGAAGTCGACGCCCTTGGCCTCATACTTCTTGCGCACCTCGGCGTAGATCGACTCGGATGCCTTTTGCAGCGCCGCCATGTCGTCGGGGGTGGCCTGCATGAAGGTCACCTTGCCTTCCAGCGCCTTCATGCCCTTGGCATCGGCCTCGTCCCAGGCCTTGCCGGCCATGCGCGCCAGCGCCTCGCCCGACACCTTGTCGATCGCGGCGCGGTCTGCCTCGGGCAGGGCGTCGAACTTGGCCTGGTTCATGGCGAAGAAGAAGGTGACGTTGTACATGCCGCCATCCACCGCCAGCGCGCTGGTCACGGTATCGGTCAGCTTGAAGAAGGCGATGGATTCGGGCGGGAACACGATGCCATCGGCAATCCCGTTGTGCAGGATTTCATAGGTTTCCGACGACGGCGCCTGAATCGAGGACATGCCAAGGTTCGTCACCAGCTGGTTGGTGATATCGCCCGCGATGCGGATCTTGGACCCTTTCAGATCGGCCAGCGGGCTTGCGGGCTTCTTGCCCATGAACAGCATCCCCGGCCCATGCCCCCACAGGCCCAGCACCTTGACGCCGGCATGTTCGCCCTTTTCCTTGAGCATCGCATCCCAGGTGCGCCAGAAGGCGACCGAGGCGGCGGTGGAATTCGGCGTCAGGAAGGGCAGCTCGCCAATGCCGGTCAGGCCAAAGCGGCCCGGCGTATAGGCATGGGTCGCAAAGCCGATATCGGCGATTCCATTGGCCACCAGATCGAAATGCGCGGGCGGCGGCCCAAGCGGGGCGTCCAGCAGCACAACCTCGACCCGGCCTTCGGTCGCGGCCTTCACATTGTCGGCCCAGGGCAGGATGATGTCCTTGACGATCGGGTGCGACACCGGCAGCCAGTTCGACACCCGCAGGGTCACATCGGCGGCAAAGGACGGCAGGGCAGTCGTGCAGACAAGCGCGGCAGCGGCAGCGAACTGCCTGAAAACATGGCTCATTTCTAGGCTCCCGGTTGATGGATGCGGTCGGTTCAGCCCGACTCGTTTATGTCGAGAATCTGGCATCGGATTTCTCGATCCGTCAAGATAAATATGAAAAGTCATATTTTCGATCTTCAATATTGACAGGTTGATCCATGATAATTCATGCTTCACGGCAAGGAACCGCAGGCCGGGAAACGGCCTGTCATGCGAACAGGAAGGATCACGCGATGTCGCACCCCGGCCAGCCGGGCGATGACGCGCAAGCCATCGCGCTTGAGGTCGTCACCGCCACCGAGATTGCCGATCCCATCCGGGAACTGGTTCTGCGCCCCGTCAACGGCGCGGCTTTGCCTGCCTTCACCCCTGGCGCGCATCTGCGGTTCCAGGTGGCCGATGGCCAGTGGAATGCCTATTCGCTGATCACCCTGCCGGGCGAGGCCGCCACCTGCCGCATCGCCGTGCGGCGCGAGGATGCGGGGGCGGGCGGGTCACGCTTCATGCATGGGTTGAAACCGGGCGACCGGGTATGGGCCCAGCCGCCCCGCAACGATTTCGCGCTGGATGACGGCGCGGGCCCCGCGCTGCTGATCGCAGGCGGAATCGGGCTGACGCCGCTGATCTCCATGGCGACAGACCTTGCGGCGCGGGGGCGTGACTTCCGACTGGTGCTGGCCGCGCGCAACCGGGCGGCGGCGGCCTATGCCGACCGGCTGGCCGACCTGTTCCCCGGCCGCGTCACGCTGCATCTGGACGATGTGGCAGGCGGCCCCCTGCCGGTCGCCGCGCTGATCGCGGATGCTGCGCCCGGCACCCATGTCTATGTCTGCGGCCCCCGCCCGATGATCGAGGCAACCCGCGCCGCCTGGGCCGCCCGCGCCCTGCCCGATGCGCAATTCCACACCGAGCTGTTCGATGCCCCGCAAGCCGAAGCCGGCGATCAGCCCTTCGAGGTCGAAATCGCCTCGACCGGACAGGTGTTCACCGTGCCCCCCGGCAAGACCATCATCGAGGTTCTGGAATCGGGCGGCGTCGATCTGGTCTACGATTGCCAGCGCGGCGATTGCGGGATCTGCCAGACCGGCGTGCTGGAGGGCATCCCCGACCACCGCGACGTGGTGCTGTCACCTGCCGAACGCGAGGCCGGCACGCTGATCCACATCTGCGTCAGCCGCGCGAAAAGCCCGCGCCTGAAACTCGATCTCTGAATCGGAAGGGAGTAGCCCCATGCCTCACGACCCCGACCTTCACGCAACCATCGAGCGCCTGATCCAGCCACAACAGGTGCACCGCGACGTCTATACCAGCCCCGAGATCTACCGGCTGGAAATGAAGCACCTGTTCCGCAACGCCTGGGTCTATATCGGCCATGAAAGCCAGGTGGCGAAACCGGGCGACTACATCACCGCCCAGATCGGCGACCAGCCACTGCTGATGGTTCGCCACAGCGACAACCAGATCAAGGTTCTCTACAACCGCTGCCCGCACAAGGGCACCAAGATCGTGATCGACAGGGCGGGCAACACCGGCAAGTTCTTCCGCTGCCCCTATCATGCCTGGTCGTTCAAGACCGACGGCTGCCTTTTGGCGATCCCGCTGAAAAAGGGCTACGAGGGCACCGGGCTGGACCAGACCGAGGCCGCCCGCGGCCTGGCCCCCGTGGGCGACTGGCACAATTACCGCGGCTTTGTCTTTGCGCGCCTCGCGCCCGAAGGGATCGGGTTTGACGACTTCTTTGGCGATTCGCTGTCGTCCTTTGACAACATGGTCGACCGATCGCCCACCGGCAAGCTGCGGGTGGCAGGGGCGCCGCTGCGCTACATGCACAAGTGCAACTGGAAGATGCTGGTCGAAAACCAGACCGACACCTGCCACCCGATGGTGGCGCACGAATCCAGCGCCGGCACCGCGGTCAAGATCTGGGAATCGATGGACCACCCCGAGGGCGCGCCCAAGCCCCCCGCCATGGAAATCATCGCCCCCTTCATGTCGCCCTATGAATTCTTCGAGGGCATGGGCATCCGCACCTGGCCCAATGGCCACGGCCACACCGGGGTGCATCATTCGATCCACTCGGACTATTCCGCGATCCCCGGCTATTGGGAGGCGATGGTCGCCGCCCATGGCGAAGACCGCGCCCGCGCCATTCTGGGCGAGAACCGGCACAACACCGTCTATTTCCCCAACATCATGATCAAGGGTCCGATCCAGCAGCTGCGCAACTTCATCCCGCTGGGGCCCGACAGGACGCTGGTGGAAAGCTGGATCTTTGCGCTGGACGGCGCGCCCTCGGAACTGACGGCGCGGACAGCGATGTACAACCGCATGATCAACGCGCCCACCTCGATGGTGGGGCATGACGATCTGGAAATGTATGAACGCGCACAAGAAGGGCTGATGGCCGACGGCCTTGAATGGGTCAACATCCAGCGCCTTTATGAAGACGCCGAGGATTTCAGCGCCGAGGCCGTGCTGAACGGCACCACCGAACGCCAGATGCGCAACCAGTTCGACGCCTGGAAACGGTTCATGCTGTGGGGGGCCGCGTGATGCTGACGACCGACGCCATCATCGACTTCATCCATGACGAGGCCTGGATGCTGGATCAGGGCCAGTATCAGGACTGGCTCTCGCTCTGGCTGCCCGAGGCGATCTACTGGATGCCGCTGAACTGGAATCAGCAGGATCCGGTCAATGAAACCTCGCTGCTGTATGAAGACAACTTCATGCTGCGCCTGCGGGTCGAACGGCTGCACGGCGCGCGCACCTTCAGCCAGAAGCCGAAAAGCCGCTGTCACCATGTGCTGAACCGGCCGCGGATCGAAACGCTGACGGCCGATACAGCACAGACCGCGACCCAGATGCATTACGTCGAAACCCGGCTGGATGATCAGATGCTGCTGGCGCTGACCGTGCGGCATCAGCTGCGGCTGGTCGACGGCGCGATCCGCATCGCGGGCAAGCGGGTCGACATCCTCAACTGCGATGCCGCCTTCGGCAACATCCAGCTTTTGCCATAGGGGGCAGCATGGCCGATTATACCGCCGTCATCACCGGGGGCAGCAAGGGCATCGGCGCCGATCTGGCGCAGGCGATGCGCGCGCGCGGCTGGCATGTCATCTCGCTCGCGCGCCAATCCACCGGCGCCGAGGCGGTCGAGGAGATCGAGGTCGATCTGACCGATCCCGCCGCCGTCGCCCGCGTGGCGGCCGATATCGCCGCGCGCCATCAGGTGACCCATCTGGTCCACAATGCCGGGATCATCCGCCCCAATCTGGTCGAACAGGCGCAGGTCGAGGATTTGCAGATGCTGACCCAGCTGCACCTTGGCGCCGCGCTGCAACTGCTTCAGGCCTTTTTGCCCGCAATGAAGGCGCGCGGCTTCGGACGCGTCCTGTTCAACGCCTCACGCGCGGCGCTGGGAGCCAAGACGCGCACCGCCTATTCCGCGACCAAGGCGGGCATGATCGGCATGGCCCGCACCTGGGCGCTGGAGCTGGCGCCGCATGGCATCACCGTCAACGTGGTCGCCCCCGGCCCGATCCTGACCGACAATTTCTGGGGCATCATCCCCAAGGGCAGCGCGCAGGAAACCGATCTGGCCAGCCGCCTGCCGGTCGGCCGCCTTGGCACCTCGGCCGATGTGACGCGGGCCTTCCTGTTCTTTGCCGACCCCGAGGCCGGGTTCGTCACCGGCCAGACCCTCTATGTCTGCGGCGGGGCCAGCATCGGCGGCGTGCCGATCTGACGGCGGGCCACCCCGGCGTTTTCATCTGTCCTCAAATATCCCGGGGGTGAATTGGCGCGGCACGCGCCAAGAGGGGGCTGGCCCCCTCTCGACCCATCCTACCGCTGGAACACATAGCTTCCTGGCGCGTCGCACATCGGCACATAGCCGGCGCCTGCCGCCCCCATCATCGGGGGCTTCACCCGCGCCCCGGAATGCTTGTCCAGCCAGTCGCTCCAGGCTGGCCACCACGACCCCGGCACCGCCTCGTGCGAGGCCAGCCAGTCGCCCGCCGCCTGCAACGGCGCATCATGCGCGCGGGTCCCGATCCGGTAGCGCGCCCGCGGATTGCCCGGCGCACTGACGATCCCCGCATTATGCCCGCCCGAGGCCAGCACAAAGGTGATGCTGGAATCGTTGAACTGCTGCAGCTTGTAGACCGATCTCCACGGCGCCACATGGTCGCGTTCCGTGCCGATCACGAAGAACGGCACATGGATGTTCTGCAAGGCCGCCGGGCGGTCATCGACCATGAACCGCCCTGCCGCAAGTTCGTTGTCCAGATACAGCCGTTGCAGATATTCCGCATGCATCCGCCAGGGCATCCGGGTGCTGTCAGCATTCCAGGCCATCAGGTCGATCATCGGCGCCCGTTCGCCCATCATGTATTCGCGCACCATCCGCGACCAGATCAGATCGTTCGAGCGCAGCATCTGGAACGCCCCCGCCATCTGGTCCGCCGACAGATAGCCCCGGTTCCACATCATGCTGTCCAGCATGTGCATCTGGCTGGGGTCGATGAACAGCGCCAGCTCGCCTGGCTCGGTGAAATCCACCTGCGCGGCCATCAGCGTGATCGAGGCCAGACGCTCGGCCGCCTTTACGCCCATGCCCGCCGCCGCAATGGTCAGCATGGTGCCACCCAGACAATAGCCCGCCGCATGGACCTTTTGCCCCGGCACGATGCTGTTCACCGCGTCCAGCGCCGCCAGCACGCCCTTGCGCCGGTAATCATCCATGGTCAGGTCGCGATCCTCGGCCACCGGATTGTGCCAGGAAATCGCAAAGACCGTGTAGCCCTGCCCGACAAGCCAGCGGATCATCGAATTTTCCGCCGACAGATCAAGGATATAGTATTTCATGATCCAGGCGGGCACGATCAGCACGGGCTCGGGGTGAACCGTCTCTGTGCTGGGCGCATACTGGATCAGCTCGATCAGGTGGTTGCGATAGACCACCTTGCCCGGCGTCACCGCAACGCTTGCGCCCGGCTCGAACGCCTCGGCCCCCACCGGGGGGCGCCCGGTCATCTGGCGCGAGACATCTTCCAGCCAGTTCTGCCAGCCCTGCACGAAATTCATGCCCCCCGTCTCGCGCGTGCGCTCCAGGATCTCGGGGTTCAGGAACGGGTTGTTCGAGGGCGAGAACATGTCCAGCCATTGCCGGGCCGCAAAGGACACCATGTCCTCGGCGTGTTTCGTCACGCCGGGCACCTCGTGGGTGACATTGTGCAGCCACTGCTGACCCAGCAGGAAGGATTGCGCCAGCCAGGAGAACGGCGGCTTCTGCCAGCCCTCGTGCCGGAACCGCGCGTCACCGGGCAGCGGCGCAATCACCGGCGGGGTCTGCGGGTCGATGGCCGAGGCCAGCAGATAGCCCATCAGCCGCCTGCCCTTGCGCGCGCCTTTCCAGACCAGCTCGGCCCGCTTGCCGGGGGCGTTGGCCAGATGCATCCCCCAGTCAAAGGCCGCCAGCGCCGCCGATTCCGGCGAGATGCCGCCGGTCAGCTGGCCGCCCAGCGCCTCGCGCATCCGGTCAATGGCCTGAAAGGCGGCCAGCCCAAGCGCGTCATCCTGGATGCGGGCGGCAGGTGGCAGATGCGGGCGGACGACAGCGGGCAGATGCACAGGTTCGGTCATTGGCGCTCTCCGGAACTGGACGCCCGCCCAGGATACCCCCTGTCGCCGCACCGTCCAAGGGCGGTGCGGCACTGCAGCGCAGTCAGCGCAGCGACAGCGGCAGATCCAGCGCCAGGCTCGGAAACACCAGCACCAGCGCCAGCGCCATCAGTTGCAGCACCACAAAGGGGATCACCCCGCGATAGATGGTCGAAATCGGCAGATCCGGCGCAATCCCGCGCAGATAGAACAGCGCATAGCCAAAAGGCGGCGTCAGAAAGCTGGTCTGCAGGTTCACGGCAAGCGCGATGGCAAACCAGATCAGCACATGTTCGGTCGGCATCCCGAAATCCAGATGGCCCAGGATCGGCGCCACGATCGGCACCACGACCAGCGTGATTTCCACCCATTCCAGAAAGAAGCCCAGCAGGAAAATCAGCGCCATGATGGTCAGCATGACCCCCATCGGGCTGGAGCCTTCGTCCAGGAACAGATCGGCCAGCATGGCATCGCCGCCCAGCCGGCGGAACACCACCGAAAAGATCGACGCGCCGATCATCACGAAAACGATCATCGCCGTGGTCGATGTGGTGTCATACAGCGACTCGCGCAGCGCCTTCATCCGCAGATTGCCCGAGGCCAGCGCCAGAACCATCGCCCCCGCCGCGCCGATGGCGGCGGATTCGGTGGGCGTGGCGATCCCGGCCACGATGGTGCCCAGCACCGAAAAGATCAGGATCATCGGCGCCAGCAGATCGCGCGTCAGCTGCCAAAGGGCGCGGGAAAAGGGCAGCGGATCGGCCTTGGTCGCTGGCGGCATCCGCTGCGGCTGCAAGATCGCCACCGCCAGCAGATAGGCCACATACAGCACGCCAAGCAGCAGCCCCGGCACGATGGCGCCCATGAACAGATCGCCCACCGACAGCCGCAACTGATCGCCCAGGATGATCAGCATGATCGACGGCGGGATCAGAATGCCCAGCGTTCCGCTGGATGCGATCAGCCCCGAGGCCAGCCGCATGTCATAGCGGTTTTCCTTCATCGCCGGCAGCGCCATCATGCCCATCAGCACGACCGAGGCCCCGATGATCCCGGTCGAGGCCGCCATGACCACCCCGATGATCGCCACGGCAAAGGCATAGGCCCCCGGCATACCCCGGAACACCGAGGCAAGGGATCGCAGCAACCGCTCGGCAATGCCGGACCGTTCCAGCATCAGCCCCATGAAGACGAACAGCGGGATCGCCACCAGCAGCCAGTTGGCCAGCACGCCCGAAAAGATGCGCCCGACCCCCAGCGACAGAAAGATGATCGGGATCCCGTTCAGGAACGCGAACAGGATGCCGATGCCTGCCAGCACAAAGGCCACCGGATAGCCGGAAAAGATGCCGGCCATCAGCCCCAGCAGCATCAGGATGGGCCACAGATGTTCCATCTCAGCGCCCCCGAACCAGCGTAATGATGCCGGAAATGCCCCGCACCACGCCCGCAGCCGTCAGCAGCGCAAAGGCCAGCGGCAACATTGCCTTGATCAGCCAGCGATCCATCAGCCCGCCCTGCGTGGATCCCTCGCCCGTGGTATAGGCGGTCATGGCATAGGCATGGCCATACCAGGCGATGATCGCACAGAACGGCGCCAGAAACAGCAGATCGCCCAGCACCCGGATCAGCAGCCGCCCCCGTGGCGGCAGGTTCAGCGCGATGGTTTCCACCGCGACATGGCGATCGTTGCGATAGGCCATGATGCCGCCAAACAGCACCAGCAGCGCAAAGACATACCACTGGATGTCCAGCAGCGAATTCACGGTGATCGCGCGGCCCAGCACCGGCAGGGGCTGCGACCAGGAAACCAGCGTGTTCTGCCCCATCTTGGCCAGAACCACCGCCGCCAGGATCGAGGCGATCAGCGGCAGGGTCAACCAGCTGACCCATTTCGCGGGCAGGCACAAAAGATCAAGAAGGCGATCTGCAAGGCGCATGACGGTCCTATCGTGGTGAAAGGGCGGCCCCTTGCAGGGCCGCCCGTCCGGTCATTCGCGCGGCAGCGCCTGAAGGTGCGCCCACTCGCCCACGCTGTCCATGTAGGCGGTCAGCGAGGCCAGCGCCTCGGCAAAGATCGGATCGTTCTTCGCCTCTTCTGCCAGCACTTCCTTGGAGGTGGCATACATCGCCTTCAGCACGTCATCGGGGAAGCGGCGCACATCGACGCCTGCATCCCGGATGGTCTTGATCGCTGCGGCCTGGGCGTTGACCTGATCGGCCAGGTTCCAGGCGATGTTGGCAAAGCAGGCTTCCTTCATCACCTGCTGGGTATCGGCGCCCAGCCCGTCCCAGACCGCCTTGTTGATGATGATGCTGTCCCAGGACGATGGCTGGTGCCAGCCGGGGAAGTAGTAATACTTCGTCACCCGCTGGAACCCGAGACCCACATCCAGCTGCGGGGCCGAGAATTCCGCCGCGTCGATCCGCCCGGTTTCCAGCGACACGAAAATCTCGCCCGCCGGAACCAGCTGGGTGTTGGCGCCCATCTTGGCCAGCGTCTTGCCGCCCAGCCCCGCGATGCGCATGTTCAGGCCCTTGAGGTCGTCAACCGAGTTGATTTCCTTGTTGAACCAGCCGCCCGCCTCGGCCCCGACCAGATGGCAGGGCAGCACCACGACGTTATGCGGATCATAGGCCTTCTGGATGATCTCCAGCCCGCCGCCCTTGAACATCCAGGCAAGCGTGATGTCGGGTTCCGGGCCGAACGGCATGGACCCCACAAGGTTCGCCACCGGGATCTGGTTCGCCCAATAGCCGATCCAGTCAAAGCCCATCTGCAGCGCGCCCGAGGACACCGCGCCGAACACCTCGAACGGCGGCACGAAATCGCCTGCGCCATGCACGTTGATGTTGACCTTGCCGCCGGTCATCAGCTTGACCCGTTCGGCCCACAGCTTGGGGCTGGGTCCGATCGACGGGGTGTTCAGGCCGAACACCGATTGCAGGTCAAAGGTCTGTGCGCTGGCCGGGGCGACGGCCCCCGCCAGGATGCTGGCAGCCACAAGGGCCGCCGCAAGGCGTTTCTTCATCATGTCCTCCCTGTGCCAACCCTGACCCTTGTTGGTCCGGGCCCTCCTTGGCGCCAAGCGGTTTTCGGCTTGGCATGGGAAAAACGTTAGTTATAGTCAAATCAATTTGCAACACGCAAATTTGGCTGGGAGGAAGCCATGGAGGGGATCACGGGTCAGGTCGCCGTCGTCACCGGCGGCGCGCAGGGCAATGGCCGCGCCATTGCCCTGGGGCTGGCGCAGGCCGGTGCCAGGGTGGCGATTGGCGATGTCAACGCAGCCGGCGCCGACGCCGTCGCGGCCGAGATCACCGCGCAGGGCGGGCAGGCCATCGGGCTGGCGCTGGATGTGACAGACGGCGAGTCGATCCGCGGCTTTGCGGATCAGGTGGCGCGGCGTCTCGGCCCGGCGGCCATTCTGGTGAACAACGCTGGCATCATCCGCCGCACCCCGGCCGATTCCGCCGGGTTCGAAGCCGACTGGTCCGCCATCATGGCGGTCAACGCGACCGGCCCCATGCGGGTCACGCGGGCCTTTCTGGACCAGTTGCGCACAACGCGGGGCCGGGTGGTGAACCTTGGGTCCATCATGTCGGTGTCCTCGGGGCCGGGCCTGTCGGCCTATGCGGCCTCCAAGGGGGCGGTGCTGCAACTGACCCGCGCGCTGGCAAACGAGCTGGCGCCGCAGGGCATTCGCGTCAACGCCATCGCCCCCGGCGTGATCGACACCCCGATGACCGAGGCAACGCGCGCCGATCCGGCCGCCATTGGCCGGTTCATGGCGCATACCCCCATGGGCCGCACGGGCAAACCCGACGAACTGGTGGGGCCGGTGCTGTTCTTGGCCTCTGACATGTCCAGCTACGTCACCGGCACGCTGGTGCCGGTGGACGGTGGCTATCTGACGGCTTGAAAAGGAGAAACGCCATGAGGCGGCACGAGGTCGATGTTCTGGTGGTAGGCTCGGGCGCCGGGGGGCTGGCCACGGCGGTGGCGGCGGCGCATCGGCACCTGACGGTGCTGGTGGCGGAAAAGGAACCCGTCTTCGGCGGCACCACTGCGCGGTCGGGTGGCTGGATGTGGATCCCCTGCAATGGCCCCGCCCGGCGGGCAGGGGTCGAAGACAGCAAGGACAAGGCCCGCACCTACCTGCAACACGAAGCCGGCGCACATTTCGATGCCGACCGGGTCGATGCCTTTCTGGACGCCGGGCCAAGGGCGGTCGACTTCTTTGAACAGAACACCGAGCTGCAATTCGACCTTGGCCCCACCTTTGCCGATTACCACCCCACCGCGCCGGGCGGCATGGATGGCGGCCGGTCCATCGTGGCCCGCCCTTTTGATGCCCGCGCGCTGGGGCCCGAGATCAGGCGCCTGCGCCCGCCGCTGGCGGAAATCACCGTGCTGGGCATGATGATCGGATCCGGCAAGGAATTGCTGCATTTCTTCAATGTGCTGCGCTCGCCCGTCTCGTTCGCCTTTGTGGCGCAACTGTTCGCGAAATACCTGCGCGATGTGGTGCTGCATGGCCGCCCGATGCGGCTGACCAATGGCAATGCGCTGGTCGGGCGGCTGGCGAAATCCGCCTTTGACAAGGGGGTCGAAATCTGGACCGACGCGCCTGTCAAACGCCTGCTGCGCAACGATACGCGCCGGGTGACCGGCGCCATCCTGCACACCCGCACCGGCGAGGTCGAGGTGATCGCGCGCAAGGGCGTCGTGCTGGCCGCAGGCGGCTTTCCGCAAGATGCGCTGCGCCGCAAGGAGCTGATGCCGCATTCCCCCACCGGCCACGAACATGTCACCCCCGCGCCGCCCGGAAATACCGGCGACGGGCTGCGCCTTGGCGAAGGCGTCGGCGCCGATGTCGACACCAGCCTGCCGCATTCCGCCGCCTGGGTGCCGATCTCGCGCCCGCGCAGGAAGGATGGCACGCTGGGCACCTTCCCGCATTTCGTCGACCGATCGAAGCCGGGGGTGATCGCGGTCACCCGGTCTGGGCGGCGCTTTGTCAACGAGGCGCAAAGCTATCATGATTTCTGCCAGGCCATGGTCAAGCGATGCCGCGAGGAAGGCGGGCCGGATGCCGAACTAGCGGCGTGGTTCATTGCCGATCACCGGGCGTTTCGCAAATACGGGCTGGGCTTTGCCAAGCCCGCGCCGGTGCCCTATGGCCATCTGATCAAGAACGGCTACCTGCTGCGCGGCGCGACGATTGCCGACCTCGCCCGCCAGATCGGCGCCGATCCTGCGACGATGGAGGCCGAGGTGGCCGAGTTCAACCGCCACGCCGCGCGGGGCGAGGATCCGGCCTTTGGCAAGGGCTCGACCAGCTACAACCGCAGCCTTGGCGACCCGGATCACAAGCCCAACCCCTGCGTTGCGCCCCTGGCCAAGGGGCCGTTCTACGCCGTGCGGCTGTATGTGGGCGATCTGGGCACCTTTGCCGGGTTGAAAACGAACGGCCGCGCGCAGGTGCTGGACCACGACGGCCGCGCGATCCCCGGCCTTTATGCGGCGGGCAACGATGCGGCCAGCATCATGGGCGGCAATTATCCGGGCGGCGGCATCACCCTTGGCCCGGCGATCACATTTGGCTGGATCGCTGCGCGCGACATGGCGGGCGGCAATGACTGAGGCCCCTTCGCCCGCGCGACTGGCCGCCGGCATCGCGCTTGGCCTGATCGCCGTCACGGGCTGGGGGCTTTTCAACGTGGGAACCGAGATCGGCCAGGCCCAGGGCTTTCGCCCGCAGGATCTGACACTGCTGCGCTATGGCGTGGCAGGGCTGGTGCTGCTGCCCTGGTTCCTGTGGCGCGGCCTGCGACTGGATCAGTGGCGGCTGATCGTGCTGGCGCTGCTGGTCGGCCCGGCGTTTTCGCTGGTATTCAACCTTGGCTTCCGGCTGGCGCCGCTGGCCCATGCGGTGGTGATTGGGCCGGGCATGTCGGTTCTGGTCGCGCTGGCGCTGGTGCGCTTTGTCGACTGCCAGCCGATCAGCGCGCTGCGGATCTTCGGCCTTGCCCTGCTGCTGGCCGGCCTGCTGGTGATCGGCGCCGACCGCGGCGGCAGCCCCAAGGCCACGGGCCTGTGGGCTGTCGCGGGCGATTTGTGCTTCGTGATCTCGGGCTCGCTGTGGGGCACGTTCAGCTGGCTGCTGGGCCGCTGGCGGATGCCCCCGGTGGAAACCACGGCCGGCGTTGCCGTCTATGCCAGCGCGCTGTTCATCCCGGCCTATCTGCTGATCTGGGGCTTTCCCGACGCGCCGGGCCTGCCCTGGCTTGACCAGGCGGTCATTCAGGGCGTCATCGCTGGCAGCGGCGCGCCCGCCGCCTTT
This sequence comes from Gemmobacter nectariphilus DSM 15620, assembly GCF_000429765.1. Taxonomy (GTDB): domain Bacteria; phylum Pseudomonadota; class Alphaproteobacteria; order Rhodobacterales; family Rhodobacteraceae; genus Wagnerdoeblera; species Wagnerdoeblera nectariphila. Next base: position 146,639 of record NZ_AUCM01000006.1, read on the forward strand.
GCGGCGGCGGTCATGCTGCTGGGGACGGGACGGGCGTCGGTGTTCAACGCGCTGGTCCCGCCCTCGGCGGTGCTGATGGCGATCCCGGTCGCGGGGATCCTGCCCAATCCCTTGCAATGGCTGGGCGTCGGGCTGGCAACAATTGGCCTGACGCTGTCGATGGCGCTGCCAACCCGCCGTGACCCCGGCTTGCCCCGCGGCCCCCGCCCCGTTACCTGAAAGGCGAACGATGAACGAGGTCCGGGTGACAAAGCCAAGGCAGCAGCGCGGCGTGCAATCGCTGGAAACCGGCGGCGCGATCCTGCGCGAACTGGCGCGGGTCGGCGGGCCGGTCAAGCTGCGCGATCTGGCCGAAGGCGTGGGCGTCGCCCCCTCGCAGCTGCACCCCTACCTTGTCAGCCTGCGCACCATCCGCATGGTCGAACAGACCGACACCGGGCTTTATGCCCTTGGCCCCTTTGCGCTGGAACTGGGCCTTGTGCGCCTGCGCGGGCAGGATGCCTACCGCGAGACGATGCACCGCCTGCCCCAGCTGACCGAGGAAACCGGGCTGATGGTTGCGGTGACGGTCTGGGGCCTGCACGGGCCGGTGATCGTCTACGTTCACGAAGGCCCGCGCATCCATGCCAATGTGCGGGCTGGCGGCATGTTCACCGTGACCGGCACGGCCACGGGCCGGCTGTTTGCCGCCCTGCTGCCGCGCAAGACCACCGAGCCCCTTGTCCGTCAGGAACTGCCTGACCCGGCGCAGCAGCGCGCCTATTGGGCCGATGTCGCCGAAGACGCCCGGCGCGGCTTCACCACCACACTTGATCTGCCGATCCCCGGCGTTTCGGCCGTGTCCGCCCCGGTGTTCGACCATACCGGCGCCATGCAGCTGGCCATCACGGTGATCGGCCCGACCGCCCAGATCGACCTGGACACCGATGGCCGGACCGTCAGGGCAACGCGCGCCTTCACGGACCAGCTCTCGGCGGATCTCGGCTTCACGCCGCGCGATCAGACCGCCTCGGCCTGATCGCCGTTCCTGCGGTTCCACCGGATCGAGGACCAGAGCGAAATCCCGATCAGCGCGGCGCCTCCCAGCCCGGTGATCACCTCGGGAATATGCACCAGCGTCTGGACATACATGATCACCGACAGGATCAGGATGGCATAGAACGCGCCATGTTCCAGAAAGCGGTATTGCGCCAGCGTGCCCTTTTCGACCAGCATGATGGTCATCGACCGCACATACATCGCGCCGACCCCCAGGCCGATCGCAATGACGAACAGGTTGGACGACAGGGCAAAGGCGCCGATCACCCCGTCAAAGCTGAACGAGGCGTCCAGCACCTCCAGATAGAGGAACGCGCCCAGACCACCCCGCGCCGCGCCCTCCATCAACTCCTGGCTGCGGTCCAGGATGCCGCCCAGCACCTCGACCAGCAGAAAGGTCAAAAGTCCCCAGATCGCGGCGTGAAAGAACACCGTGGCCGCCTCGGCGCCCTTGTAGCCCTCGATCACCTCGGAAAAGATCAGCATTATGCCCAGCACAAAGGCGATCTCGATCCCCTTGACCGACGAATATTGCGTGGCCTTTTCCTCGATCCAGCGCACCCAGTGAATGTCCTTCTCGTGATCAAAGAAGAACGACAGCGCCACCATCATCAGGAAGGTGCCACCAAAGGCCGCGATCGGCAGATGCGCATCATGCATGATGCGGCTGTATTCCTCGGGCTGGCTGGCGGCCATGACCAGCGCAGTCCAGGGGCCGACATTGGCGGCAATCACCACGATCAGCAGCGGAAAGATGACCCGCATCCCGAACACCGCGATCAGGATCCCCCAGGTCAGGAACCGCTGCTGCCATTTCGGCGTCATGTCCTTGAGCTTGTTGGCATTGACGATGGCATTGTCGAACGAGAGCGAGATTTCCAGCACCGCCAGCACCGATACGATGAAGAACACCTTCATCGCCCCGGCAAAGGTATGTTCGGTCGAAAAACCCAGCCACAGGCCAAGGCCAAGGCCCAGGGCGGTGACAATGAAAGCCCAGCGGAAATACTGCAACGTCGGGCGGTGCCCGGCGCCGGTCGGAAGGGTGGTCCCAGAGGTCATGACGAAGTGTCCGGCGGCTATGAATGTTGCAGTGCCGACATCACGAAAGCGCCGCCACTTCCGCCAGAGGGGCCCGGTCACCGAACAGCATCCGCGCGTGCATGAACACGGGCGGTTGCGGCTGCATATAGCGGGGCCGCCCGGGCTTTCAACCCCGCAGATCAACGAAACGTGAGCGCGGCGCCCCCTTTCGCCTTGATCCAAATATCCCGGGGGCAGGCGCACCCCCGACACAGGCGCGCCGCGACCCTGGGGGCAGCGCCCCCACCGCGCACCGCGGCCACCCGGCGCTATTCGCGCTCGGCCAGCCGCGCCGCCATGCGCGCGGCAACCTCCTGCAACGGCGCAAGCAGCTTGTCGCGCGCCTCCTGCGGTCCCAGCGCGCTCAGCAGGTGGATGACGTTGACCGCCCCGAACACCCGCCCCCCGGCCATCACGGGAACGCCGATACTGGAAAACCGCCCCTCGTAATTCGCCCGCGAATAGCTGGGGTCCATCGTCGCATAGCCCTGCGCCCGCACCGTCTCCAGCCGCGCCTGCAAGGCCTGCGGATCGCGCGCCAGATCGTTTTGCGGTGCCGGATCGGCGGCGGCCCGGGCCACAAACGCCGCCCGCTCGGCCTCGGAACAATGGGCAAGCCAGGCCAGCCCCAGGCTGGTCACCAGCATCGGCGCGCGAAAACCCGAGGCCCGGATGAAGCTCAGCGGTTCCGGCGGGCGCGACGAGGTGACGACCAGCATCGCATCGTGATCGAACAGCGCCACATCCGAAGGCCAGCCGATGCGCTGGCGAAACCCGGCCAGATCGTCCGAAACGATGGCCCCCACCACCTTGTGCCGGTCATAGCCAGTCGCCAGCGACAGGGTCTTGCCGGTTGGCCGATAGACCGCCTGATCGGGGTCGCGCAGCACATAGCCGGCATGGATCAGCGTCTCCAGCATCCGCACCACGGTTGCCTTGTCGATGCCGGTCGCGCCGTGAATGCCCGCCACCGTCGCCGCAACGCCAGGGCGGTTCAGCGCCGCCAGCACATCCAGCACACGCAGGGCCGCCACCACCGGCTTGTAGGATGTCATCTTGCCCCCCTTTTCACGCGGCTGTTGCGCGGCCCGGGTTCCGTGCTAATCTTGATGAAATCATATTTCATGTGATGAAATATGGCAAGGGAGGAACCATGGCATCGGATCTGATCGCCGACAGCGCGCGGCGCCTGTTCGCGCAGCATGGCGGCTTTGCGGACGGCTGGCCCGCCGCACTGTGGCAAGCCATCGAAGAGGCAGGCTTTGCCCTGTCGCTGCTCACCGAAGACGACGGCGGCTTCGGCCTTGACCCCGACGAGGCGATGGAGCCGCTGCGCATCTCGGCCTCGGTGGCGGCGCCGGTGCCGCTGGCGGAAACCATGCTGGCCAACTGGCTGCTGGCCCGCGCCGGCCTGCCGCTGGCCGAAGGCCCGGCCGCCGTGGTCTTCGCTGCGCCGCGTCAGGTGCCGTTCGGCCGCCACCTCGCCCTTCTGGTCACCTGCACCGCGCAGGGCGAAAGGTGCCGGCTGTCAACTTATGCGGTTGCCGGTGGCGACTGGCAGCACGGCAGTTCCATCGCGGGCGAGCCGCGCGACGATCTGGCCAGCCTGCCCGCCCCGACCGGCAGCGCGACCCTGCACCTGAACCCGCAGGTGCCGCGCGCCATCGCAGCTGCCCTGCGCGCCCAGCAGATCGCCGGCGCGCTGCAATCGGTGCTGGAGATGACAACCCGCTATGCTGGCGAACGGGTGCAGTTCGGCCGCGCGCTTGGCAAGTTTCAGGCGATCCAGCAATACCTTGCGACCATGGCCGCCGAAACCGCCGCCGCCGGGGCCGCGGCCCAGATGGCAGCGCTCGCCCTGCCGCTGGTGGACGATCACCCGGACCGGCTGGTTCTGCTGGCCGCCGCCGCCAAGATCCGCACGGGCGAGGCGGCGGGCAAGGTCGCGGAACTGGCGCATCAGATCCACGGCGCCATCGGCTTCAGCCAGGAATACCCGCTGCACCCGCTGACCCGCCGCCTGTGGACCTGGCGCGACGACCACGGGCACGAGGCTGACTGGGCCGCCACCCTTGGCGCGGCCCTGGCCGCTGGCGGCCCGCTCTGGCCGCAGATCACCGCCCTGCAATCGGACCGCTTCTGATGACCGCGCTGACCTTTCCCCTGCCCGACCAACGCACCGACCACGCCGCCCTGCGCGCCGAGGTCCGCGCCTTTCTGCGCGACACCCTGCCGCCCGACTACCCGGCCGCCGACCGCGCCCGCAGCTGGACCGGCTTTGACGCCGATTTCAGCCGCGCCCTTGGCGCTGCGGGCTATATCGGCATGACCTGGCCCACCGAATACGGCGGCCACGCCCGCAGCCCGGTGGAACGCCATGTGGTGATGGAGGAACTGCTCGCCGCCGGCGCCCCTGTCGCCGCCCACTGGATCGCCGACCGCCAAAGCGCCCCGATGATCCTGCGCAATGGCACCGAGGACCAGCGCCGCACCATCCTGCCCCGCATCGCCGCAGGCGAGTGCTATTTCTGCATCGGCATGAGCGAGCCTGACAGCGGATCCGACCTTGCCTCGGTGCGGATGCGGGCAGAACGCACCGCCACCGGCTGGCGGCTGAGCGGCACCAAACTGTGGACCACCTACGCCCACGAATCGCATTACATGATCTGCTTTTGCCGCACCGGCCCGGCCGAGGATCGTCACGGCGGCACCAGCCAGTTCCTGATCGACATGTCGCTGCCCGGCATCACCGTCCGCCCGGTGCTGGACATCGCGGGCGAACATCACTTCAACGAATGCAGCTTTGACGGCGTGGAACTGCCCGACAGCGCCCTTCTGGGCCGCGAAGGCGACGGCTGGGCGCAGGTCATGTCGGAACTCTCGTTCGAACGCAGCGGGCCGGAACGGTTCCTGTCCTCGTTCGCGCTGCTCGAGGAAATGGCCCGGCTGGGCGCGGGCACCCCGGCGGCCGAGGCTTCGGTCGGCCGCCTTGCCGCCCATACGCTGGTGCTGCGCCACATGTCGCAATCCATCGCCGGCCGGCTGGAGCGCGGCGAAAAGCCCGACCTGCACGCCGCCATCGTCAAGGATCTGGGCGCGCTGCTGGAACAGGAAACCCCCGAACGCGCGCGCGAGGTCATCAACCCCGCCACCGCCGACGCCGCCTATGCCGCGACCTTCGCGCGCATCCGGCAACTGGCGCCCTGCTTTTCCCTGCGCGGTGGCACGCGCGAGGTGCTGCGCGGTATCATCGCCCGCGGCCTAGGCCTGAGATAGGAGACCCCCCATGCCCATCGTCCTTTCCGAAACCGATGCCGATGGCGTCGTCACCATCACCCTGAACGACCCCGAAACCCGCAACGCCATTTCCGGCCTGCCGATGATCGAGGCGCTGCTGGCCGCGCTGGACGCCGCCGAGGCGGACCCGGCATCGCGCGTCATCGTGCTGACTGGCGCCGGCAGTGCGTTTTCCTCGGGCGGCAACATCAAGGCCATGTCGCCCGGACAGGGGCTGGTGGACGATCTGCCCGCCCAGACCCGGCGCAACTACAAGACCGGCATCCAGCGCCTGCCGCTGGCGATGGAGGCGCTGGAGCTTCCGGTGATCGCCGCCGTCAACGGCCCGGCCATCGGCGCAGGCTGCGATCTGACCCTGATGTGCGACATCCGCATCGCCGGCCGCGCGGCGAAATTCGCCGAAAGCTTCGTGCGGCTGGGCATCATTCCCGGCGATGGCGGCGCCTGGCTGCTGCCCCGTGCGGTCGGCTTTGCCAAGGCCAGCGAAATGGCCCTGACCGGCGATCTGGTCGATGCCGACGAGGCGCTGCGCATCGGCCTTGTCTCGCGCGTGGTCGATGACGCCGCCCTGCTGGACGAGGCCCGCGCGATGGCCCGCCGCATCGCCGCCCATTCGCCCCATGCCACGCGCATGACCAAACGTCTGCTGCGTCAGGCCTGGAACAATTCCCTGCCTGCGGTGCTGGACATGTCCGCCGCGATGCAGGCCGTCGCCCACCATACCGATGATTACCACGCCGCCCTGGCGCGCATGGTCTCGGGCGCCGCGCGGGTCAATCGCTAGGCGAGCCCCGCGCCTTTTCATCTGTCCGAAAATATCCCGGGGGGTGAATTGGCGCGGCACGCGCCAAGAGGGGGGCTGGCCCCCCTCGCTACCCCCGTCCGGTCAGCCGCGCCACCAGTTCGGCGGCCTTGCCCACATCCAGCTTGCGCATGATGGCCGACCGATGCACCTCGACCGTCCGGGGGGAAATCCCCAGCGCCTGGCCGATTTCCTTGCTGGTGAACCCGTTCACCACATAGCGCGCGACCTCACGTTCGCGCAGCGTCAGAACCTCGGTCCCGCTCATCCGCTCGGGCACCGGGTCAAAGGCCCAGAGCGTCAGCCGAAACGGCTCGTCCGGCGTCAGGGTCCGCCCGCGCGCCCGCATCCACAGCGTCCGGCCGCTGCGGCAGCGCATGAAGCGTTCGTCCTCGTGCCGCTGCTGGCCCGCCAGACGCCGCGCCCAGCGGCTGCCGGTCTTTTCATAATCGACGCTGGACGGATACAGCAGCCGAACCGACTGCCCTTCGATCTCGGCCTGCGGCCAGCCGAACAGCGCCTCGAATTCCGCATTCACCAGCAGAACCCGCCGATGCGACAGGATCGACAGCGCAACTGGCGCCTCGTGAAAGCCAAGCGGGGCAAGGTCGGGGTCGGGCATCCGGGGCCTGCTACGTATTTTCTACGCATCTTTCTAGGTGAAACTGCGTATTCCGCCAAGCCCCGCGCCGCGCGATGCTGCCCCGAATGGAGGACGGATCATGCAAGACATCCACATCATCGGCAGCGGGCACACCCGCTTTGGCCGGCTGAGCGAGACGCTGGAACAGCTGATCGTCGAGGCTGCGCAAGAGGCGATCGCCGAATCCGGCCTTGACCCCGCAGACATCGACGCGGTGTTTCTGGGGCATTTCAACTCGGGCCTGGTGGCCGATGGCTTTGCCTCGTCGCTGATCCATCAGGCGCATCCGGCGCTGCGGTTCAAGCCGGCGGCGCGCTGTGAAAACGCCTGCGCATCGGGCGCGGCGGCGATCCATGCCGGGATCAACCAGATCCTTTCCGGCAAGGCACGGCATGTGCTGGTGGTGGGCGCCGAAAAGATGACCCACCGGTCCACCCCCGACGTGACGGCCGCGCTGGCAGGCGCCGGCTATCAGAACGACCCGGCCGAGGCCGCGCTCAGCTTTCCGCAGGTCTTTGCCATTGCCGCCCAGACCTATGCCGACCGCCACAGCGACCCGATGGACGCCATGGCCCGCATCGCCGCCAAGAACCACGCCAATGCGATGAAGAACCCGCTGGCGCAGATGCACAAGCCCTTTACCTATGACTTCTGCCGCGAGGTCAGCGACAAGAACCCGCTGATCGCGCCGCCCTTGCGGCTGTCGGATTGCTCGCTGGTGACCGATGGCGCGGCGGCCATCGTGCTGTCTGGCGATGCGGCCTCGGCCGGGCGCCGGGTGCGGATCGCGGCGGCGGAACATGTGTCGGACTATCTGCCGATGTCGCGGCGCGATTTCGTCGCATTCGAGGGGCCAGAGCGCGCGATTGCCGCCGCCTATGCCAAGGCGGGCATCGGCGTCGACGATCTGGACTTTGCCGAGGTGCATGACTGCTTCACCTCGGCCGAGCTGCTGACCTACGAGGCGATGGGCCTTGCCCCCAAGGGCCAGGGCGCCCGCGCCATCGAGGAAGGCCGCGTGATGGCCGACGGCAAGACCCCGGTGAACCTGTCGGGCGGGCTGAAGGCCAAGGGGCACCCGGTGGGCGCGACCGGCGTTTCCATGCATGCCATTGCCTTCCGCCAGCTGACCGGACAGGCCGGCGATATGCAGCGCCAGGGCGCCGAATGGGGCCTGACCTTCAACATGGGCGGGGCGGCGGTGGCGAACTATGCCACCGTCCTTCAGGCCGACCGCGCCTGAGGCTGCGATGAGCATCGCCAACTGGCTGTACCAGACCGCGCGGTCCTGGCCGTCGAACCCTGCGATCCATGATGGCGATGTGCTGCTGCACGATTATGCCGGGCTGTTGCAGGCGGTCTGCGACCGCGCCGCCGATCTGGCGGCGCGGGGCATCGGGGCGGGCGATCGGGTCGCGATCTTTGCCAGGAACGCCCCCGACTATATTGCCGCGCTGCACGCCATCTGGTGGCTGGGCGCGGTGACCGTGCCGGTGAACCACAAGCTGCACCCGCGCGAAGCGGAATGGATCCTGGATCATTCCGGCGCCGCGCTGATCTATACCGACACGGGCGATCTGTTCCCCGGCCGGGCGGAACTGGCGCTTGGCGCCCCGGTTCCGGGCGGCGCGCCGGTGACGCCCCCCGCCCCGCGCGATGGCAGCGACCTGGCCTGGCTGTTCTATACCTCGGGCACCACGGGGCGGCCGAAGGGCGTGATGCTCAGCCATGACAATCTGGTGCAGGCCTCGCTGTCCTATGCGACCGATGTGGACCGGCCGCAGCCGGGCGACCACATGCTGTATGCCGCGCCGATGTCACATGGCGCGGGGCTTTACATGTTCGCCCAGATCCGGGCCGCCGGGGCGCATCTGATCCCGCCCTCGCGCGGGTTCGACAGCGCCGAAATCATCGCGCTGGCCGAAAGCCGCGGCGGGCTGGTGATGTTCGCGGCCCCCACCATGGTCAAGCGCCTGATCGCCCTTGCGCGCGAAACCGGCTGGACGGGCGAGGGGCTGCGCACGATTATCTATGGCGGCGGCCCGATGTATGCCGCCGACATCGACGAGGCGCTGGAACAGCTCGGCCCCCGGTTTGTTCAGATATATGGACAGGGTGAAAGCCCGATGACCATATCCTATCTGTCGCGGGACCTGGTCGCCGATACCTCGCACCCGAACTGGCGGGGGCGCCGCGCTTCGGTGGGCGTGGCGCAGGCAGCGGTAACACTGGCGATCCTGGGACCGGACGATGCGCCGCTGCCGGCTGGCGAGACGGGCGAGATCTGCCTGAAGGCACCGACCGTCATGCAGGGCTACTGGCAGAACCCCGAGGCCAGCGCCGAAACGCTGCGGAACGGCTGGCTGCATACTGGCGATCTGGGGCATCTGGACGGCGACGGCTTTCTGCACCTGACCGACCGCAGCAAGGATGTGATCATCTCGGGCGGCACCAACATCTACCCGCGCGAGGTCGAAGAGGTGCTGCTGCGCCACCCTGCGGTGTTCGAGGTTGCCGTGGTGGGCGAGCCCGAGCCCGAATGGGGCGAACAGGTGGTGGCCTTTGTCGTCTTCGTGCCCGGCCAGTCGGTGGACAGCGCCGTGCTGGACCGCTGGTGCCGCGACAATATCGCGGCGTTCAAGCGGCCGAAACGCTATGAATTCCCCGAGGCGCTGCCCAAGAATAGCTATGGCAAGGTTCTGAAAACAGACCTTCGCAGCCAGTTGAAACCGCGATGAAGCCCTGGTCAGATCGTGTCGCGCGGCGGCACGGTCAGGCCCTTGATCCGCGTCTTGAGGTAGTCGGGGCCGAACTGGCGCCCGATCGCCTCGTGCATCTGGCGGGCGATTTCGGGCATCACCGCTTCCATCCGGTTCAGCGGCCCGGCCACGGTCAACGCATAGACCCGGTCGGATTCAACGATGGGCAACGAGACCCCGCCCAGATCGATACTATAGTTGGACGCACTGCGGAACCAGCCCCGGTGAAGGCCAGCGCGGATCTGATCCTCGACCGCCTCGACGCTCATGGGGGTGCCAGAACCATAGCGCTCGAACTCGACCTTGCGCAGCAGGGCGGCGCGCTGGTTTTCCGGCCACTGGCTGATGATCGAATGCCCCGAGGCGGTGGCGTGAATCGGGATGCGCTGCCCGACCTCGGCCGCATAGCGGACCCGCGCGGCCGAGTGGATCACCTCGAGAAACACCACGCTGGTCCCGGCGGCGGCGCCCACGCAAACCGTCTCGCCCGTGCGCTCGGCAAGGTCGCGCGCGATGCGCAGCAGCGATTCCGGCAGCGGCTCGGCCGCGACGATGGCCTGCGCGAGCGACAGCCAGCGCGGGGTCGGATAGAACCGTCCGCGCCCTTCGGGTTCGAACAGAAAGCCCCGCCCGCTCAGCGTGGACAGCAGGTTGAACGTGGACGACCGCGGCCAGCCGAAATGCTGCGACACCTCTGCCAGACTGGCGGGCTTGCCGCGATCTGCAAAGAACTCCAGCAAATCCAGCACGTTGGCAACCTGCCTGACAAGCATGATTGGTCCTTTCGTGGCGTTCGGGGGCACGGCGCGCGCAACCTGATTGTCTAGATATAAGGACAAAACATACAGTCGCAACTGACTTCTGCGAACCCCCGTCGGCATTGACCTGCGCAAACGCCCGGATCCGCCCCCAAACATCGGCATTGTTTGTTGACATGACCGCCCCAGTCGCATTCATTCACATATAAGAACCATCTGTATAAATAGACGAACACTGCCAGCCCGCGCCACGGGCCCAAGGCAGAAGGGGAGGACAATGCAGACACAGGAATTGCCCGCCGGTGGTGGGGTCTTGGCGCGCATCGAAACGGCGATGATGTCGATCTCGGCCACCGCGATGATGGCCATCATGCTGATCGTGGTGATCGACGTCTGCGGACGCTACCTGTTCGCCTCGCCGCTGTCGTGGTCCTATGACATGATCGGCCTTTATCTGATGGTCGCGGTGTTCTTTCTGGCGCTGCCCGACACGCTGACGCACCACAGCCACATCGCGGTGGACGTGTTCCAGCCCTTGCTTCCCGCACGGGTCCGGCATCTGGCGCTGGCCCTCGGCTATGCGGCGGCAGTTGTCGTGGTGGCGCTGATCGGGGTCGGCGGCTGGCAACGCTTTGTCTCGGCCTGGGTCAATGACGACCGGATCGCCGCGACCGTCGCCCTGCCGACCTGGGTTCCCTATGCGATGGTGGTGATCGGATCGGCCACGATGACGCTGCGCTGCGGGGTGCGCGTCATCGGCCATGTGTCCGCGATGATGACCGGCACCGCACCGGCCGGGCTGGAGCCCGCCGCCCATCACACCGACGAAGAGGGCGGCGTCTGATGCTGGTCGCGACTGTTCTGATCTCGCTTGTCGTCTTGCTGGTCATTGGGCTTCCGGTTGCGCTGGCCATGGCGGTTTCGGGGGCGCTTGGCCTTTACCTGTATGGCGGCGTTCCGATCCTGATGGGCATTCTGGGCACGACGCCGCTGTCGACGGCCAATTCCTATGAACTGATCACCATTCCGATGTTCATCCTGATGGCGGAATTCGTGATCATCTCGGGGATCGCCACCGATCTGTTCAAATCCGCGACCATCTGGGTCGGCCGCCTGCGCGGCGGGGTGGCGATGGCCACCGCGATTGCCGGGGCAGGGTTCGGGGCGATCTCGGGGTCCAGCACGGCGGCGGCGGCAACGCTGGCCTCGACCTCGCTGCCCGAGATGATGCGTCAGGGGTATGAACCCAAGCTGGCCGGCGGCGTGGTGGCGATTTCCGGCACGCTGGCCATGCTGATCCCGCCTTCGGTGGCGCTGATCCTGTATGGCATTCTGGCCGATGTCTCGATCTCGCGGCTGATGATCGCAGGGATCGTGCCGGGGCTGATCGTGACGCTGGCAATCATCCTGACGGTGGCGCTGCTGGTTGCGATCTGGCCAGGTGCCGCCCCGCCCGGGCAGCGCTACAGCCTGAAAGACAAGATCGTCTCGCTGCGCCGAATCTGGCCGATGCTGGTGCTGTTCCTGTCGGTCACCGGCACGATCTATTCCGGCATCGCCACCCCGACCGAGGCCGCAGGCATCGCCGCCTTTGCCGCCATGCTGCTGGCGATGATGGAACGCAAGCTGACGCTGCCCGCGCTGTGGGGCGCGCTGCGCCGGTCGACCCACACCACCTGCATGATCCTGTTCATCATCCTGGGCGCCCATGTGTTCGGCTATTTCTTCACCATCACGCGGGTGACCAACGATCTGGCGAACTGGGTGGGGGCGCTGCCGCTGCCGGCGCTGGCGATCATGGCGGTGATCTTGCTGGGCTATATCGTGCTTGGCTTCTTCATGGACCAGATCGCCATTCTGATCCTGACGGTGCCGGTCGTGCTGCCCATCGTGCTGAAGCTGGGGTTCGATCCCATCTGGTTCGGGGTCATCGTCGTCGTGACGGCCGAGATCGGCATGGTGACGCCGCCCTTGGGCATGAATGTGTTCGTTGTCGCCCGCTACACCCGCCGCCCGCTGGGCGAGCTGTTCCGGGGCGTCATGCCCCATGTCTGGGCGCATCTTCTGGTGGTCGTGCTGCTGACGCTGTTCCCGGCGCTGGTGCTGTGGCTGCCGTCGCAAATGAACTGAAAACCGATCGGCATCCAGTGGAGGAGATGGAGATGATCAAGAAGACAATGGGCGCGGCGCTTGCCGCCCTGATGGCCACTGCGGCCGTTCCGGCGATGGCGGAAACCATCCGCGTGGGCGACAGCTTTCCGGTGGGCCACTACATCGCCGAGAACATGACCAAGGTCTGGATGGACATGGTCAGCAAGCAATCGAACGGTGGCGTGACCTTTGAATATTTCCCGGCCGAGCAGATGGGCAAGGCCAAGGACATGCTGCAACTGACGCAAAGCGGCGTGCTGGACGTGGGCTATGTCGGCGCCTCGTATGTGGCGGACAAGCTGCCGCTGTCCTCGGTGGGCGAGCTGCCCGAGGCCTTCACCACCTCATGCGCCGGGACCAAGGCGTTCTGGCAGATCGCCAAGCCGGGCGGCGTGCTGGACAAGGCGGAATTCGCGCCAAACGGGGTGCGCGTGCTGATGGTGATGGTGCTGCCGCCCTATCAGATCTTCACCAAGTCGCAGGAAATCACCGGGATCGACAGCTTCAAGGGGCTGAAACTGCGCTCGACCGGCGGGTCCAAGGAAATCGCCGTGCGCCTGGTGGGCGGTGTGCCGGTCAGCATTCCGGCCCCCGAAGCGCGCGAGGCGCTGTCGCGCGGCACGCTGGACGGGATCTTGTTCCCGCATTCCTCGATGATCCCCTACGAGATGCACCCGCTGGTGAAATATGCCACGCAGAACACCAACTTCGGCTCGTTCGTTGTGACCTACACGATCAGCCAGTCGCGCTGGGACAAGCTGGCCCCCGATGTCCAGAAGGTGCTGGCCGAGGCTGGCGAGGCCGCCACGATGCACGGCTGCGAGGTTGCCGACCAGCTGGACGGCAAGGACAAGCAGACCATTGCCGATTCGGGCGTCAAGTTCGTCGACCTGCCCCCCGCCGATGCCCAGAAGGTGGCCGAGATGATGGCAACCGTGGGTGACCAGTGGGCCAATGCGCTGGAAGGCCGCGGCAAGCCGGCCAAGGAAATCCTGGCCGCCTTCCGCGCTGCGGTGAAGAACTGATCCTGCGGCCGGGCGCCCCGGTGCCCGGCCACCCCTTCGGAGGTTTGCCATGAAACTTGTGGGTCAGGGCTATTACTGGACCGATCTTCCCGTCGGTGCGCGCTTTCGCACCTTTGGCCGCACGATCACCGAAACCGACATCGTGAACTTCGTCTCGGTTGCCGGGATGCTGGAATCGCTGTTCGTCGATGCCGAATTCCGCGCCGCGCATTCCGCGATCCCCGGCCGCCCCGCACCCGCCGCGCTGGTGCTGTCGCTGTGCGAAGGGCTGGTGCTGAACGCGACCGGCCAAGGAACGGGGCTGGCCTTTCTGGGGATGGAGCTGACGGTCAAGGCCCCGGTCGTTCAGGGCGACACCATCCATGTCGAGCTGGAAGTGATCGAACAGCGCGCAGCCTCGAAACACGGGCGCGGGCTGGTGCGGACCCGCAACGAGGTGATCAACCAGCGCGGCGAGGTGGTCATGGTCTACACGCCCCTGCGCCTGATGGCCGGGCCGCCCGTAGACTGATCGACATATTTGTTCCGATATCTGAACAACATTGGGGGCCCCGGTTGGGGCCCCCGTTTTATATTGTCAGAAAACGATATTATCGCGGGATTTTCCGGCAATCCTTTGGCACGGGCCTTGCCCTGATGATCCAAAATTATGCATGATACGTCTACATAACGGAACCAGCAGCGAGGCACCCGAGTCATGGGACCATTGGCAGGACTGAAGGTAATCGACCTGACATCCGTGGTGATGGGCCCCTATGCGACCCAGTTCCTTGGCGATTTCGGGGCTGACGTCATCAAGGTCGAGGCTCCGGCCGGCGATCTGGTGCGTGGGATCGGCCCGGCCCTTCACGATGGCATGGGGCCGATGTTCCTGAACTCGAACCGCTCCAAGCGATCCATCGCCATCAACCTGAAGGCCCCCGAGGGACGCGCGCTGTTGTTGCGGCTGTGCAAGGATGCCGATGTTCTGGTCTACAACGTGCGCCCGGCCGCGATGAACCGCCTTGGCCTGTCCTGGGACGAGGTGTCGGCGGTCAATCCACGTCTGATCTATGCCGGGCTTTATGGCTATGGCCAGGACGGGCCCTATGCCGCCCGCCCCGCCTATGACGACCTGATCCAGGGGGGCGCCACGGTCGCGCATCTGTTCCAGGTCTCTGGCAGCCCCGAGCCGCGCTATATTCCCACGGCCGTGGCGGACCGCGTGGTCGGGCTGATGGCGCTGTCCGCCATTCTGGCCGCCGTCGTTGCGCGGCAAACCACCGGCAAGGGCCAGCGCGTCGATGTGCCGATGTTCGAATCCATGGTGGGCTTCGTGCTGTCCGACCATCTGAGCGGGCTGACCTATGATCCGCCGCTGGATCGCGGCGGCTATCCGCGCCAGCTGGCGCCCAACCGCCGCCCGCTGAAAACGGCCGACGGCCATGTCTGTGCGCTGATCTATACCGATGACCACTGGCGCCGCTTTCTGACCGCGATTGGCGAACCCGAACGCATGGACGATCCGCGCTTTGGCACCTTTTCCGGGCGGAACCGCAACTATGACATGGTCTATGGCTGGCTGCTGGAAAAGTTCGAAAGCCGCACATCAGAGCAATGGATCGCGCTCCTGGACAGCATCGACGTGCCGGTGATGGCCATGCACACCTTTGAAAGCGTGCTGGAAGATCCGCATCTCAAGGCGGTCAACTTCTTTCAGCATGTCACGCACCCGACCGAAGGGCCGCTGGTCAGCATGGCGAACCCGGTGCGCATGTCCGCAACGCCCGTCGAGCCGCCACGGCTGGCGCCGAACTTTGCCGAACACACGCAGGATGTGCTGCGCGAGGCTGGCCTGACCCAGCCGGAAATCGACGCGCTGCTGCGCGACAAGGTCGTGATGGCGCGCTGAGGCGCCGCCAAGGAGGGAACCGATGGATTTTGCACTGACCCCGGACCAAGAGGCGATCCGCGACGCAATCGCCCGGATCTGCGAGAAATTCGACGATGCCTATTGGCTCAAGCGCGACCGCGAGGGCGGCTTTCCACAGGATTTCTACGATGCCCTGTCGCGTGAGGGGTGGCTGGGCATCTGCACCGCCGAGGCGCAGGGCGGCGCCGGGCTGGGGGTCACCGAAGCTGCGATCATGATGCGCACCATCGCGGAATCCGGTGCGGGCCTGTCGGGCGCCTCGGCGGTGCATATCAACATCTTCGGGCTGAAGCCGGTGGATGTGTTCGGCACCCAGGACCAGAAGGACCGCATGATCCGCCCGATGGCCGAGGGGCGCGAAAAGGCCTGTTTCGGCGTGACAGAGCCGAATACCGGCCTGAACACCACGCAACTTAAGCTTCGCGCGGTGCGCAGGGGCGATACCTATCATGTCACCGGGCAAAAGGTCTGGATCTCGACCGCGCAGGTGGCCGACAACATCCTGCTGCTGGCCCGCACCACCCCGCTGGAAGAGGTGACAAAGCCCACCCACGGCCTGAGCCTGTTCTATACGAAATTCGACCGCGAACGCATCAAGGTGCGCGAGATCGAGAAGATGGGCCGCAAATGCGTCGATTCGAACGAGCTGTTCTTTGAGGATTTCCAGATCCCTGCGAGCGATCTGATCGGCGAGGAAGGGCGCGGCTTTGAATACATCCTTCAGGGCATGAACCCCGAACGGATCCTGATCGCCGCCGAAGCGGTCGGCCTGGGCATGGCCGCGCTGCGCAAGGCGACGCAATATGCCAAGGAACGCGTGGTCTTCAACCGACCCATCGGCCAGAACCAGGCGATCCAGCACCCCCTGGCCAAGAACTGGTGCGAGCTGGAAGCCGCCTGGATGATGGTGCTGAAAGCGGCTTGGCTTTACGACGCGGGCAAGCCCTGCGGGGCCGAGGCAAATGCCGCCAAATACCTGGCCGGCGAAGCCGGGTTCAACGCCTGCCAACAGGCGGTGATGACCCATGGCGGGTTCGGCTATGCCAAGGAATATCATGTGGAACGCTACATGCGCGAGGTGATGATCCCCCGCATCGCCCCCATCAGCCCGCAGCTGGTGCTGTCCTACATCGCCGAGCGTGTGCTGGGCCTGCCGAAGTCCTACTGATGCAGGCGATCGCGGCAGACCGGCTGGATTATGGCGCCCTGCTGCGCGCAGGGGGCCGGGTGCTGGTCGGTCAGGGCACGGCGGAACCGCTGACCCTGACCCGGCGGCTGGTGGCGGCCCCGCCGCCCGCCGATCTGCCGGTGTTCCTGGGGCCGATGTGGTCCGATGTGTGGAACGGCGATGTGCCCCCGGCCCTGCGGCTGGAATGCTATGGCGCCTTCGGGGCCGGTGCCCGGCTGGCGCGGGCGGGGCGGCTGGCGATCTACCCGATGCATGTCTCGGCGCTGGCGGCGGCCATGGGCGGGTCGCGGATGCCCGTGGATGCGGTGCTGTTGCAGCTGCGCCCCTCGGCCAGTGGCAAAGGCTGGAACCTTGGCCTTGGTCGCGATTTCGTGGCGCATGTCGCCCGAACCGCCCGCGTTGTAGTGGCAGAGCTGAACCCGCATCTGCCCGCCTGCCATGGCGGCGACATCGACGATCTGCCCCTGACCGCGCTGGTCGAGGCAGCAGAGCCGCCGGTGACCTTGCCCACCCCGCCCCTGTCGGACACCGACCGCCAGGTTGCCGCCCATGTTGCCGCGCTGATCCCCGATGGCGCGGTGATCCAGCTGGGCGTGGGCACCATCCCCGCCGCCGTTCTGGCCGCCCTGTCCGGGCACCGCGACCTGGGGCTGCATTCCGGCGCCGTGCCGGACGGGGCCGCCGATCTGATCGAGACCGGCGTTCTGACCAACGCCCGCAAGGAACGCGACTGCGGCGTTTCGGTGTTCGGAATGCTGATCGGCACCCCGCGGCTTTATGCGCTGGCCGACCGCAACCCTGCCATGCGGCTTGCCGGGCAAGAGGAAACCCACAACCCCGCCATCATCGCCGGCCTGTCGCGCTTTCACGCGATCAATTCCGCGCTGGAGGTCGATCTGACCGGACAGGTCGGGTCCGAGGAGGTCGGCGGGCGATACCTTGGCGCCGTGGGCGGGCAGGTGGATTTCGTCCGCGCCGCGCAACTGTCGCAAGGGGGGCGGTCGATCATCGCGCTGCCCTCGGTCACGCCCAGGGGGATCAGCCGCATCGTGCCGCGCGTCGCCGCCGCCACCTGCGGGCGGGCCGATGCCGATACCTTTGTCTCCGAACATGGCGTGGCCGAGCTGCGCGGCCAGCCGCTGACCGAACGCGCCCGCCGGATGATCGCCATTGCCGCCCCCGAACACCGCGACGCGCTGGAACGCAGTTGGCGCGAGGGGGGCCTGGGATGAGCGGACCTCTGGCCGGGCTGAAGTTCATCGAGATGGTCGGCATCGGCCCCGGCCCCTTTGCCGCCATGGTGCTGGCCGATCTGGGCGCCGATGTGCTGCGGATCGACCGGATCCAGCCGTCCGGCAACGGGATCGAGCGGCCGGTGGATTGCGATTTCGCCGCGCGGGGCCGGGCCTCGGTCGCGCTGGATCTCAAGCAGCCACAGGCGGTGCAGCTGGTGCTGGATCTGATCGCCCGCGCCGACGGGCTGATCGAGGGGTTCCGCCCCGGCGTGATGGAACGGCTGGGGCTTGGCCCCGCCCCCTGCCTGGCCCGCAACCCGCGCCTTGCCTATGGCCGGCTGACCGGCTGGGGCCAGACCGGGCCATTGGCCCATACGGCCGGGCACGATCTGACCTATCTGGCACAGACCGGCGTTCTGGACGCCCTGGGCCGCGCCGGTGCAGCCCCCACCCCACCCGCCAACCTGCTGGGCGATTATGCCGGTGGCAGCCTGATGATGGTCATCGGCCTTCTGGCCGCCATCCAGTCCGGGCGCGGGCAGGTGGTGGACGCGGCCATCGTCGATGGCGTCTCGCTGCTGGCGGCGCCGCTTCTGGGGCTGATGGCGGCCGGCATTCATTCGGGCGGACGGGGCGAGAACCTGCTCGATACCGGGGCACCGCAGTATGACAGCTATATCTGTGCCTGCGGTGGCTATCTGGCGGTCGCGCCCATCGAGGCAAAGTTCCGCGCCGATCTGCTGCGCGGGCTGGGGTTTGACCCGGCGACATTCCCCGATGTGACTGACCGCGCCAACTGGCCCGCCGCCCGCCGCCTGATAGCAGACCGCATCGCCAGCCGCACGCGCGATGACTGGGCCGCCGTGTTCGATGGCTCGGACGCCTGTGCAACCCCGATCCTCAACTTTGCCGAGGCACAGGCCCACCCCGCAACACAGGAACGCGCGGCCTGGATCACGGTGGCCGGCCACCCGCAACCCGCCCCCGCGCCCCGCTTTTCCGCCACACCGACCGCCACCCCCACCCCACCGCAACCGCGCGGCGCCGGGGCAGATGCGCTGGACGGCTGGGGCATCACCGACACCCGCCGCCAGGCGCTGCGCGCCGCCGGCATCATGCTCTGACAGGGAGGACAGAATGGCAGGGCTCTACTTCGAGGAATTCGAGGTCGATCGCGTCTTCGATCACGATCTCAGCCGCACGGTGACCGAGTATGACAACATCTCGTTCAGCCTGATGACGATGAACACCCAGCCGCTGCACATCGACCATCACTTTGCGGAACAGACCGAATGGGGCAAGCCGCTGTTCAACAGCCTTTACACGCTGGCGATCATGATCGGCATGGCGGTCAGCGATACCACGCAGGGCACCACCATCGCCAATCTGGGCATGACCGATGTGCGCTTCCCCAAGCCGGTCTTTGCCGGCGACACGCTGCGCGCCCGCACCAGGATCATCTCCAAGCGCGAAAGCAGCTCGCGCCCCAACGCGGGGATTGTCGAATTCGAACACACCTGCCTTAACCAGAAGGGCGAGGTCGTGGCGATCTGCCGCCGCGCCGGTCTGATGCGCAAACGCGAGGTTGCCTGATGCGGTCCTTTCTGTTCGTTCCGGGCGATAGCCCGCGCAAATTTGCCAAGGCGATGGGCACTGCTGCCGACGCGCTGGTGCTGGATCTGGAAGACTCGGTCGCCACCCCGGCCAAGGCCGCCGCGCGCGGCACCGTGGCCGACATGCTGGGCACTGACCGGGCTGGCAAGCAGCTGATCGTGCGGGTCAACGCCTTTGACACCGGGCTGACGCTGGACGATCTGGCCGCTGTCATGCCGCACCGGCCCGACGGGATCTTGCTGCCCAAATCGCGCGGCGGGCAGGACATTGCCGAACTTGGCCACTACCTGTCCGCCTTCGAGGCGGCATCGGGGCTGAAACAGGGATCCACCTGGATCATGGCGGTGGCGACCGAAACCGCCGAGGCAATGCTGGGCATGGCCAGCTATACCCCCGCCCATCCCCGCCTGCGCGGCCTGCTGTGGGGGGCCGAGGATCTGTCGGCCTCGCTGGGGGCGACCTCGAACCGCGATGGCGCGGGCTATTCCGGCCCCTTTGTGCTGGCGCGCAACATGTGCCTGTTCGCGGCTGCCTCGGCCGGGGTCATGGCCATCGACACGGTCTGCACCGCCATCGGCGATCTGGACTATGTGACCGAGGAATCCCGCGCCGCCCGCCGCGACGGCTTTGCCGCCAAGATGGTGATCCACCCCAGCCATGTCGGTCCGGTCAACGCCGCCTTCACCCCGACCGAGACCGAGATCGCCTGGGCCGAGACCGTCATCCGCACCTTCGAGGAAAACCCCGGTCTTGGCGTCGTCTCCATCGACGGCAAGATGATCGACAAGCCGCATGAACGCGCGGCGCGCAAGATCTTGGCAGCGGCAGGACGGGGCTGAACCGACATGGAAACGGCAGGCAGGCGGGTCATCGGGCCAACGGCGCTCGCAATCATCGTGGTCGTGATCGGTTTTGCCTGCAACTTCCTCGCGCGCGGGATCGTGGACACGTTCATGGTGTTCATGCAGCCGCTGGAACATGAATTCGGCTGGGATCATGCGCGGCTGACCCAGGTCTATTCGGTCTATCTGATCACGCTGGGCGCCATGTCGCCCTTTACGGGAACGCTGCTGGACACCTGGGGACCGCGCGTATCCTACCTGACCGGGGCGGCACTGCTGGCGGCGGCCATGTTTGTGGCGGGCAACACCACGTCGATCTGGCACCTGTATCTGGCGCCGGGCGTTCTGTGCGGCATGGCGGCCTCGATGATGGGCATGGTCCCGGCCGCGGCGCTGATCGGGCGCTGGTTCGACCGGCAGATGAGCCTGATGGTCGCCATCGCCTATGCCGGCTTCGGGTCGGGAATGCTGCTGGTCGTTCCGCTGGCACAGGCCGGGATCGACGCTTTCGGCTGGCGCGAGACCTATCGGATCCTCTTCTGGTGCTGCGCCGGGCTGCTGCCGCTGCTGGTGCTGCTGCCCTGGGGGCGCATTGCCGAAGGCGCCGCCGGCAACACCCGCGCCGCCGCAGCACGCGACAGGGGGCCGCGCCGCAACATATCCACATCCGAGCCGCAATGGACGGTGCGCGGCGCCATCGGCACGGCGGAATTCTGGCTGCTGGTGCAGGCGTTCTTCTTTACCGCAGTCGCGGCCTATCTGACGACGGTTCAGGTGATCGCCTTCCTGATCTCGCGCGATTACCCCCCGATTGCGGCGGCGCTGGCCTTCGGCATCGCCGGAATGCTGTCGATCTTTGGCGTCATCGTGTCGGGCTGGGCCACGGTGCGCTTCGGGATCCGGCGGGCAACGCTGGTGTCCTATGCCGGAACGCTGATCGGCGTGCTGGCACTGATGGGGTTTGCGTATTGGCCGAATCCCGTTCTGGTCTGGGTCTTCATCCTGACCTTTGGAACCAGCCAGGGCGCGCGCGGCCCGGTGATCTCGGCCCTGAATGCCCGCATTTTCGCGCGCGGGCGGGTAAGTTCGATCTATGGCCTGATCTTCATGCTGATGTCCTTCGGCGCGGCGGTCGGGGCCTGGCTGTCCGGCCAGCTCTACAGCTGGACCGGAGACTATTCCGCAGCCTTCCTGACGGCAGCCGTGGCTGTCTTTTTCGCAGCCGCCCCGTTCTTCCTGACGCGCCGCCTGAGCGAAGCACAAGAGCTGCCGCCACCTGCAACCCGACCCTGACCGGCGCGCGGGCCGGCCGATGTCGGCTGCCTCCGGCGGGGATATTTGAACAAGGCGAAACACAGCCCGCTTGCAACAGCGTCCACGATGCGCGGGCGGCCTGCATGTCTTCGCCTTGATCCAAATATCCCGGGGGCAGGCGCGTCGCCAGCCAGAGGCGCAGCCGTCGCCCGGGGGCAGGGCCCCCGCCGCGCGGCACTGGCCACAGGCAAAGGAAAGGCCGGCCCCAGAGGGACCGGCCAGTTGTCTTGGCGGCGGTGCCGCGATTACTTGCCGTCGCGCAGCCGGGCCAACTCGTCGAGCATCGCCTGGGCATCGGCGCCATTGTCCTTGACGAACGCCTCCCAGACCGGCTTGGTCAGATCGCGCCAGCGCGCGGTTTCCTCGGCCGAGAAATACGACACCTCGGCCCCCCCGGCTTTCAGATCCTCTAGCGCCTTGGTGGCGTTTTCCTCGACGATCTTCAGAGCGCGGTCCCGCAGTTCGGCGCCGACCTCCAGCATGATCTTCTGGTTCGCGGGCGAGAGGCTGTTGAACACCTGAAGCGACATGATGATCGGCGTGGTGGCCGGCCAGGCGTGCGGGCCGACCATCAGCCCCTTGAGCGGCAGCTTGTTGTCCAGCGTGTAGATCGGCGGCAGGATGCCCCCGTTGACCACGCCTTGCGACAGCGCCGGCACCAGTTCTGCGCCTGCGATGGCGACCGGCGAATAGCCCAGAGCCTCGCCGGTCAGCTGGGCGATGCGGCCGCCGGTGATGCGGATCTTCAGGCCCTTGACGTCTTCCAGCGTCTTG
This sequence comes from Gemmobacter nectariphilus DSM 15620, assembly GCF_000429765.1. Lineage (GTDB taxonomy): Bacteria > Pseudomonadota > Alphaproteobacteria > Rhodobacterales > Rhodobacteraceae > Wagnerdoeblera > Wagnerdoeblera nectariphila. The sequence goes on from NZ_AUCM01000006.1 coordinate 169,075, forward strand.
GGCGCGGCCTGCCTGGTCAGGTAGATCGAGCTGGGATAGTCGGTCGGGGCAATGGTGATCAGCTTGAAGCCGCGCTTTTCCATGGCGGCCGCCAGAACGCCGCCGCCCTTTTCGCTGGCAAAGAAGCGGGCAGCATGGCCCATGTCGTTCAGCTTGACGTCGAAGGCGAAGGGCAGATCGAACACGCCCCACAGCGGCTCGACGCTGGAGACCACGGGGGCGACCGAATAGGTCATCGCCACCTGACCCGACAGGATGCCTGGCAGTTCCTGGTTGATCGGCATGATCTGCGCCGAGGGGAACACACGGAACTTGACCTCGCCCTTGGTGCGCTCGGTCACCTGCTGGGTGAACCATTCGACGTTGCGGTGGTGCTGCGAGGCGACCGGATAGGCGTGGACGAACCGCAGCTCTTGCGCCAGCGCGGGAAGCGCCAGCGTGCCGGCCGCCAGCACACCCAGGACGGCGCGCTTGAGCGGCGCGGCGAGTGATCTTGCAAACATGACTTCTCTCCCTTGGGGTTGCCCGGCCTCTCCTCTGGCCGGGGCTGATCGCGGCCTGGCCGCGTCATTCGAAGACGGTGGAAATCCCCGGCACCCACCACAGCACCAGCAGCGCCAGCACCAGCGTGGCCAGATAGGGCAGCGCCCCGCGCATCACCGTGCCGATGGGCACGTTGAAGACGCCAGACAGGGCAAAGAGGCTCATACCGACGGGCGGGGTCACCTGGGCCACCATCATGCAGGCGATGGTCAGGATGGCGAAATGGGTCGGCGCATAGCCCAGCGCCACCACGACCGGAAAGACGATGGGGATGGTGATGTAAAGGATTGGCACCGGATCGAGCACCGTGCCCAGCACGATGAAGATCAGCAAGATCAGCCCCATCGTCACATGCACGTTCACCGGCAGCGAGGTCATGAACCGCGTGAAGGATTGCGGCACGTCGGCAAAGGTCAGCGCATTGGCGAACACCGTGGCCCCGCCAAGGATGATGAAGATGATCGTGCTGGTGACCACCGCGCTTTCGGCTGCCTTGAAGATGCGCTTCAGCGTAAAGGCCTTGCGCTCGAAGATCGCGCTTGCAGCCAGCACATAGACGACGGCGACGGCGGCGGCCTCGGTCGGGGTGAAGATGCCGGCATAGATGCCGCCCAGCACCACCACCGGCATGATCAGCGCCGGCAGCGCCTCGAGAAAGCTGCGGCGGATCGCGGCGGCACTGGCGCGGGGGCGCAGCTCCTGCCCGCCGAAGATGTTCAGCGCGACGGCGGTGACGACCAGCAGCACGGTGATCACCAGTCCTGGCACGATGCCGGCCAGGAACAGCTTGGACACATCCATCTGCACCAGCGAGGCGAAGAGGATCATGTAGACGCTGGGCGGGATCATCTGCCCCAGCGTGCCGGAAACCGCGATGATGCCCAGCGCGTCTTGCTGCTTGTATCCGGCGCGGATCATGTAAGGCAGCAGCATCGACCCCACCGCGACCACGGTTGCAGTGGACGAGCCCGACAGCGCCCCGAAGATCGCGCAGGTGACGACACCCGTGGCGGGCAATCCGCCGCGCATGTGGCCCAGAAGGTTTTCGATAAAGCGGAACAGCCGGCCAGCAAGGCCAAGATCGGTCATCAGGTTGCCGGCGAACAGGAAGTAGGGCACCGCCAGCAGCAGCCAGCTGTCCACCGCGATGTATAGCTGCGAGACGACCATCTGCGCGGGCAGCCCGATATCGAGCACCGCGATGACCCCGCCCGAGACCAGCATCGCCGCCCAGATCGGCGCGCCCAGCACCAGCAGGGCGAAGAAGACGACAAAGGCAAGTGCGGTCATTCACCCGCCCCCGCAGTCTGGGTCAAGGGCACGCCCGCAATGCGGTAAGCCGCCCGCAGCAGCGCATAGACCAGCGCGATTCCAACGCCGATGGGCAGCGCGGCCGAAGGGATCCAGGCTTTCATCTCGCCCGACATGGTGGTCAGGCCCATGGCGATCAGACCGGATTCCCATTGCCAGGCCGCCTGGAACAGCCCGGCCAGCAGCACGACCAGCAGCAGATGCAAGGCCAGATCGAACAGCCGGTAGACCTGTGGCGGCAACATGTCGGTCACGATCGACATGGTCAGATGCGCATTGCGGGTGATTAGCGGGCCGAAATACAGCAGCGCCGAATAGACGATGAAGAACCGGCACAATTCCTCGATGATCGCCCAGGAACTGCCAAAGACGTAGCGCAGCACGACACTGACGAAAGCCAGCGCCACGCTGAGCGTCAGAAGCGTGACCGTGACCCCGGCCAGCACGCGGTTCAGCAAGGTTTCGGCCGCCCGCAGACCTGCGACCAGGCCGGTATCGGGCCGGTCATTCATAGCTGATGACCCCGCGGGTCAGGATGCCCGAATGCAGATCGTGAAAGGCATCGTTGATCTGGTCCAGCCGGTAGCGGCGCGAGATCAGCTCGTCCAGCCGCAGCCGGTTGGAGCGGTAGAGATCGACCAGCCGTTCCACATCCAGCCGGGGCCGGTAGCTGCCATAGAACGACCCGGTCAGGATTTTCTCGGTCATCGGCAGGCTGATCGCCTCGACCTCGCAGCAGGTGCCGACCTCGGCGATGCCGACGACCACGGCCTTGCCGCCCGGACGGACCGCGTCATAGCACTGGCGGATCGTGTGCTTGTTGCCGATCGCCTCGAAGGCATGATCGACCCCGCGGCCCTGCGTCAGGTTGCGGGCCGCCGCGATGGGATCCTCGGTGCGCGCGTCGATCAGATGGGTGGCGCCGAACTCGCGCGCGGTGGCCAGCTTGTCGGGGTTCAGGTCCGACACGGCGATGACCGAGGCACCGGCGATCTTTGCCCCCTGCACCACATTCAGCCCGATCCCCCCGGTGCCGACCACCAGCACGGAATCGCCGGGGCGCACCGCGGCGGTGTTGAACACCGCGCCCGTCCCGGTCAGCACGCCGCAACCGATCAGGGCGGCGGCTTCCAGCGGCACCTCGTCGGGGATCTTCACGGCGCAGCGCGCCGGCACGACGCCCTTTTCGGCAAAGGAGGATACCACCATGTGATGGATTTCCTCGTCACCCTTGCGCAGGCGCGTGGTGCCGTTCGGCATGGTGCCACCGCGCAGGATGCCGCGCCCGACCTCGCACAGGTTGGGCCGGCCCGAGCAGCAATAATAGCATTGCCCGCAATCATAGAGGAACGACAGCACGACCCGATCCCCCGGCACCAGATGGGTGACGCCCGGCCCGACCTGTTCGACATGGCCCGCCGCCTCGTGGCCAAGCACGATGGGCAGGGCCGACGGGCGCTTGCCCTCGATCCGGGTCATGTCGCTGTGACAGACACCGCTGGCCGCAAAGCGCACCAGAACCTCACCGTCCTGAGGCGGCAGCAGGTCAAGATCCTCAAGGCTCAACGGCGCGCCATACTGGCGCAGAACGGCTGCTTTCATGGTTTGCTCCTCCCAGTCGGCCAGCCATCACTGTTCATGATCGTGAATTACTGGACTATTCCTTATTCAGAACAGATTGGTCACATATATGATCGTTGCGTCAAGGATCATTCGCGATCAGGCTTGTTTTCTTTGGAAAAGCTGCGAAATCCTTGCTGCGCGCGCAACGCCGCGGCGCAGAGATGGCGCGCACACAGGCGCAATATGATGCACATATATGCACTTGATAGTTATTATCGTGGACACTAAAACCATCACCCCCTAGTGTCGGGCCAGATCGGGGGACGGCCCCTCGATGGGCACGACTCCGGGAACTGGCCTTGATGCGCGATCTGCGTCGCCCGGCCGGGGCGGCTGCCATGCCCATGCGACCTGAACGGGAGGAAACCATGCGACTTCAGGGAAAACTTGCCATCATCACCGCTGCCGCATCCGGCATGGGCCGCGCCGGGGTCGAGCTGTTCAGCCGCGAGGGTGCAACCGTCTGCGCCGTCGATGTGAACGCCGAGGCGCTGGCCAGCATGGCGGCCGACATGGCGGCCAGGGGCACACCGATCCAGACGGTCCAGGCCAATCTGTCCACGGTGGACGGCGCAAAGGGCAGCATCCACGCGGCGGCGGACAAGCTGGGCGGGGTCGATATCCTGTGGGCCCATGCCGGGATCCCCGGGCCAGGCGGGATCGAGGATCTGGACATTGACGCCTATCGCATGGCCATGGCGCTGAACATCGACTCGGCCGTTCTGGGCGCGGGCGAGGTGGTGCGCCACATGCGCAAGCGCGGCGGCGGGGCGATCGTTTTTACCGCCTCGGTGTCGGGGCTGGTCGGCTCGCGCTTCTCACCGATCTATTCGGCGGGCAAGTTCGCGGTGGTCGGGCTGACAAAATCGCTGGCCCAGACCTATGCCCCCGACAAGGTGCGGGTGAATGTCGTCTGCCCCGGCCTGGCGGATACGCCGATGATGACCAGGTTCACCAGCCGCAAGGGCGATCCCGTCGAGGCCGAGGCGAATGCCAATGCCATGATCGCGCAGGTGCCGCTGGGCCGGCTGGTGCGGGCCGAGGAAGTGGCCCATGCAGCGCTGTGGCTGGCCTCGGACGATGCAGGCTTTGTCACAGGGATCGAGCTGCCGGTGGATGGCGGGTTTGTCTGCCGCTGACGCTGCGCACCCCGGCAAGCATGCGCCCGCATCCGGCGCTGGAGGGGTTTCACACCCCTCCAGACCTCCCCGTGGGATATTTATGGACAGATGAAAGGGCGGCGCGGCCGTCGTCAGGACGGATCGGGGGCAGAAAACCAGCGCAGCCTTGACTTTTTGGCGCGTCAGGCCCATCTGGCGATCATCTGCCCGCGCCCCGTGCCGCGTGAGCACCGAAAGGGCGCAGGCAGTTCAGGTTCCCACCATCACGCAGGGGCACCGATCCGGCAGGCGCAAGGACAAGAGGTCCGTGCGGGTTTCTGCCGGTGGCCCTTTTGCAACCCCCGCGCGGGGTGGAGCCAACATATGACAACCTTTTCCGATCTCGGGCTGACGCCCAACCTGCTCAAGGCGCTGGACCGCTTGGGCTTTGACAAACCCACACCGATCCAGGCGCAGGCAATTCCGCAGGTGCTGGCGGGGCGCGACCTGATGGGGCTGGCACAGACCGGCACCGGCAAGACGGCGGCCTTTGGCCTGCCGCTGCTGAACCGCATCCTGGATATTGGCCATCCGCCGGCCCCGCGCACCGTGCGTGCGCTGATCCTGGCCCCGACGCGCGAGCTGGTGGCGCAGATCGCCGACCATCTGATGCTGTTCACCAAGGGCACCCCGGTCAAGGTGCAGAAGGTGATCGGCGGCGCATCTTTGCACAAGCAGGCCGAAGCGCTGGCGCGCGGCGCCGATGTGCTGGTCGCGACGCCGGGCCGGCTGATCGACCTGCTGGAGCGGCGGGCGCTGACCCTTGATGCCACGGGCTATCTGGTGCTGGACGAGGCTGACCAGATGCTTGACATGGGCTTCATCCATCTGCTGCGCCAGATCGCCCGCTATCTGCCGCACAAGCGCCAGACGCTGATGTTTTCCGCCACCATGCCCAAGCTGATCGACGAGATCGCCGAGACCTATCTGCGCGATCCGGTCAAGGTGGCCGTCAACCCGCCCGGCAAGACCGCCGACCGCATCGACCAGGCCGTGCATTTCGTCAATCAGGGCGACAAGGCGAAGTTGCTGGAAGATTACCTGCTGAAACACCCCGGCGAGGCGGCGCTGGTCTTCAACCGCACCAAGCATGGTGCCGAAAAGCTGATGAAGCTGCTGGTCAGCTGGGGGTTTTCGGCCGGCTCGATCCACGGCAACAAGAGCCAGAACAACCGCGAGCGCACCCTTGCGGCCTTCCGCGCGGGCGAGCTGGATGTGCTGGTGGCCACGGATGTGGCCGCGCGCGGGATCGACATTCCGCTAGTGCGCCACGTCTACAACTATGACCTGCCGAATGTGCCGGACAACTATGTCCACCGCATCGGGCGGACGGCGCGGGCGGGTGCCTCGGGCAAGGCGGTGGCCTTCTGCGCGCCCGCAGAACAGGACGAGCTGAAGGCGATCGAAAAGGTCACGGGCCAGCCGCTGCCGGTGATCGGTGGCACGCCCTATGACGGCCCGGTGGCCAAGCCCGCGCATGCCCCGCGCCGCCCCGGCCAGCAAAAGCCACAAGGCGCCCGCAAGGCACGCCCGCAGGGGGATCGCCCGCAAGGCGGCAAGCCTCAGGGCGACCGTCCGCAGGGTGGCAAGCCGCAAGGCGCGAAGCCGCAGGGCAAGCCGGGCCAGCGGGGCGATGGCAAGCCGCAGGGCCAACGGCCCGCCCAGCCGAAGGTTGCCGCATCGGGCAACCGCCCGCCGCGCAGGCAGCCGCGCTGACGTCGCGCAGCAAGGCATGAGGGTGGCGGCGGGGTGAACCCCGCCCCACGACCTGTTGCGCCATGATGGCAATCCATCGGGCGGGGCTCACCCCGCCGCGCTTGCACGTCGCGCCAGGTCTCATGCACATGCGGCTTGCCCCGGATCACTTCAGGCCGGGATGCGCCGCGCCTAGCTGCCGGTCGCTTCCTGTTCCAGGTTCAGCTTCATGTCCAGCAGCACCTGTTGCAGGGCCAGCGTCTCGCGCAACAGGCGCTTGGCCTCGTTCACCGAGATGACCCCGTCACCGATGGCGGTGTGATATTCGCCCATCAGCATGGCGAAGCGCTGCGACAGCATGACGACATCGTTGTTCACCCCGCCCGAGGCCGCATTGCGGCGTTCCTGATCGTAGGACAGAGTGATCCCTTGCAGGTCGGCCAGCGCCTCGGTCACATGGGGAAACTTCGCCGCCGCCTCCAGCTGGGCAACGACGTCGATGGGCATGAAGCGGTCGTCGTGTTCGGCGCTGTCGGAATAATACCGGCCAAGCGTTGCCTTGGATTTCCCGGTGATGGTGCAGGCCGCCTCGATCCCGACGTCCTTGACCAGGGCCTCGGTGTGTTTCTTCAGATAACTTCCAAGCGACATCGGGCCCCCGGCGCACACCCCCGCACGGGTCGGGGAAATTCCACTGCGATTTCCCATTAATCCGATCACGGATGGTTGTCATGTAAAAGACGCTGCGGAACGTGCCGTGGCCGTAACGAGTGGCCGGTGTCCCCAGCATCGGCATGTGTGGGGGGGGTCGCTGCGTCACGGTCCCGGCGGGACCAGCCGCGCGGCGGCCCCGGCCAAGGGCCAGGGATGAGCCATGCAGGCGCGCCCCCGCCCAGGTGGAATTGCCGGGTATGCGATGGCGATCCCGGGGCCGGGCGCAAGCTGCATCACCACGGAATGCTGCGCCCGATCTATTGCCGTGCCGGGCGGCAGCCGGTATCGCTCGGGCATGGCCAAGCTCTATTTCCACTATTCCACCATGAACGCCGGCAAGTCGACGCTGCTGTTGCAGGCCGCCTACAACTACCGTGAACGCGGCATGGCGCCATGGCTGTTGACCGCCCGGCTGGACACCCGCGCCGGCGAAGGGCGGATCGCCAGCCGTATCGGCATTTCGGAACCCGCCGATACCTTCACCCCCGAGGACGACATGTATGCGCTGGTGGCTGCGCGGCTGGGGCGCGGCCATGTCGATTGCGCCTTTGTGGACGAGGCACAGTTCCTGACGCGCGATCAGGTCTGGCAACTGGCGCAGGCGGTCGATGATCTGCGCGTGCCGGTGATGTGCTATGGCCTGCGGGTCGATTTCCGGGGCGAGCTGTTCCCCGGATCCGCCGCACTGCTGGCGCTGGCCGATGAAATGCGCGAGGTTCGCACCATCTGCCATTGCGGCAAGAAGGCCACCATGGTCGTGCGCACCGGCCCCGACGGCAAGCCGTTGAAGGAAGGCGCGCAGGTCATGGTGGGCGGAAACGAGCGATATGTCAGCCTGTGCCGCCGCCATTGGCGCGAGGCGATGGGCGACAGCCCGGCCGCGACCGGGGAGTGAGGAGGACTTGCCATGCTGACCAATTCCGACATTGTGGAACTGACTGCCTTTCGCCGCCACCTGCACCAGCACCCCGAGGTTTCGGGGGACGAGGCCTGGACGGCCGCCGAAGTGGTCAAGGCCCTGCGCGAGATGGGCGCGCCGCAAGTGCTGACCGGGCTGGGCGGGCATGGTGTCGCCGCCATCTGGCACGGGGCCGAGCCGGGACCGACCGTGATGTTCCGGTCCGAGCTGGACGCGCTGCCGATCGAGGAGCTGACGGGCAATCCCTGGGCCTCGACGATCCCCGGCAAGGGGCACCAGTGCGGCCATGACGGGCATACGACGATCCTGCTGGGGCTGGGCCGTCTGCTGTCGCGCCGCCCGCCGGCGCGGGGCCGCGCGGTGCTGATGTTCCAGCCTGCCGAGGAAAACGGCGCAGGCGCCGCTGCAGTGCTGGACGACCCGGCCTTTGCCGAGATCCGGCCCGACTGGGCGTTTTCGCTGCACAACTTCCCGGGCCTCGAGCATGGCGCCATGGCGCTGGAGGCGGGGCCGGCGAACTGTGCCTCGCGCGGGCTGAGGGTGGTGCTGACGGGGCATACCTCGCATGCCTCGACGCCGGAACATGCGCTGTCGCCCGCGCTGTCGCTGGCGCGGCTGATCCCGGCGGTGATGGCCGAAGGGCCGGGGGGCGATCTGGGCGACGCGTTCCGGCTGGTCACCGTGACCCATGCCCGGATGGGAGAGCCGGCATTCGGCATCACGCCGGGCCGGGCCGAGCTGTGGATGACGCTGCGCACCGTGCATGATCGCGACATGGCCGACCTGCTGGCGCGCGTCACCGCACTGGTCGAGACCGAGGCCAAGGCGACGGGGCTGAAGGTGGACTATTCGCACCACGACATCTTTCACGCCTGCACCAACGATGCCGAGGCGACGCAGCGCCTGCTGAATGCTGCCGAGGCGGTTGGGATCACGCGCGAAAACAGTCAGTTCCCGATGCGCGGATCCGAGGATTTCGGCCTGTTCGGATCGCGTGGCGGGGCGAAATCGGCGATGTTCCGGCTGGGGTCGGGCTACCGCACGCCGAACCTGCACAACCCCGACTATGATTTCCCCGACGAGATCATCGAGCCGGGCGTGCGGGTGTTCGAGCGGGTTGCCCGCGATCTTCTGGGCGGCTGAGTCTGGCGGCGCCTTGGCGGCTGGGGTAGGCTGCGGGGCGCCGACCCCACCTCTTGGCTGATGACAAGGACCACGCCATGACCCTGACCCCTGAAATCCGCGCACAGCTGGAACAGGTGACGACTGCCACGCTGACCACCGTTCTGCTGAAAAAGGGCCTGCGCAACTGCTGGATCCGGGGCGCGATGCCGCTGACGGGCGCCGCGCAAACCGGCAGCCGTGCCGTGGGCGAGGCGTTTACCCTGCGCTTCATTCCGATGCGCGAGGATCTGGCAACGCCCGCCAGCTGGGGCAACCCGATTTCGACCCGCGCCGCCATCGAGGCAATGCCCGAAGGCGTGATCGCGGTGGCCGATGCGATGGGCGTGACGGATGCCGGGATCTTTGGCGATATCCTGTGTGCCCGCATGGCGGTGCGCAAGGTGCGCGCGCTGGTGACCGATGGCGTGATGCGCGATCTGGCCGGGGTGCAGACCACCGGCATTCCGGTCTGGGCGCAGGGCACGGCGGCACCGGCCTCGATCGCCGGGCTGACCTTTGTGGGCTGGAACGAGCCGATCGCTTGCGGCGGGGTTGCCGTCTTTGCCGGTGACGTGATCGTGGCCGATACCGATGGCGCGGTGGTGATCCCCAAGGATGTGGCGGCCGATGTCGCCGCTGCCGCGGTCGAACAGGAAGAGATGGAAGGCTGGATCATGGACCAGGCCAAGGGCGGCGCCGCGCTGCCGGGGCTCTATCCGATGAACGCCGAGACGAAAGCGCGGTTCGAGGCCTGGAAGGCATCGAAGGGCTGAGACTGCGGGACCGGGGGCCAGCCCCCGGACCCCCGGGGTATTTGAGAAAAGGCAAAGCAGCCCGCGCCGGGTTGCCAAGGAGGCGTCGATGGCATTCGGCAAGGGGCATCATCTGCATCTGATCGACGGATCGGCCTATATCTTTCGGGCCTATCACGCATTGCCGCCGCTGACGCGCAAATCGGACGGGTTGCCGGTGGGGGCGGTTGCAGGGTTTTGCAACATGATCTCGCGCTATGTGGACGGGAACGGGTCCAGCAAGGATGCGCCAACGCATGTCGCGGTGATCTTTGACTATTCGTCCAAGACCTTTCGCAACGAGATTTTCCCCGACTACAAGGCCAACCGCCCGCCGCCGCCCGAGGATCTGCGCCCGCAGTTTCCCCTGACGCGCGAGGCGACGCGGGCCTTCAACCTGCCGGCCATCGAGGTGAAGGACTTTGAGGCCGACGACATCATCGCCACGCTGGCCCGTCAGGCGCGCGAGGCGGGGGGGCGGTGCACGATCATTTCCTCGGACAAGGATCTGATGCAGCTGGTGGGCGGCGGGGTCGAGATGTTCGATCCGATGAAGAACCGCGCCATGGGGCTGGCCGAGGTCGAGGAAAAGTTCGGTGTCGGCCCCGACCGCGTGGTCGATGTGCAATCGCTGGCCGGGGATTCGGTCGACAATGTGCCTGGCGCGCCGGGGATCGGGCTGAAGACCGCAGCGCTGCTTATTCAGGAGTATGGCGATCTGGACAGCCTGCTGGCCCGCGCGGCCGAGATCAAGCAGCCCAAGCGGCGGCAGACGCTGATCGACTTTGCCGACCAGATTCGCATCTCGCGCGAGCTGGTGCGGCTGAAGGATGACACGCCCTTGCCGGTGACGCTGGATGATCTGGAAGTGCGCGAGCCGGTGGCCGAGGAATTGATGGAATTCCTGACCCGGATGGAGTTCCGCAGCCTGACCAAGCGGATCGCCGAGCGGCTGAAGATCGAGGCCCCGGCGATTTCCGCCGACATGGCGGCCAGCGACGACCATGCCCCGCCGCCCGAAGCCGCGCCCTCGGTGCCGTTTGATCAAGGCGCCTATGTCACCATCCGCGACGAGGCCACGCTGTCGCAATGGCTGGCGGCTGCGGTGGAGCAGGGCTTTGTTGCGGTGGATACCGAGACCACCAGCCTTGACGAGATGCGGGCAGAGCTGGTTGGCGTTTCGCTGGCGCTGGCACCGGGGCGGGCGGCCTATATCCCGCTGGGTCATGTGACCGGGGGCGGGGATCTGTTCGGGGCGGCCACGCGGACCGAGGGGCAGATGGACATGGGCCGCGCGCTGGCGCTGTTGCGGCCGGTGCTGGAGGATGGGTCTGTCCTGAAGATCGGGCAGAACATGAAATACGACATGAAGATCTTCGCCCGGCATGGCATTCGTGTTGCGCCGATCGAGGATACCATGTTGCAAAGCTATGCGATGCATGCGGGCCTGCACGGGCATGGCATGGATCTGCTGTCCGAGCAGTATCTGGGCCATATTCCGATTCCGATCAAATCCTTGCTGGGGGGCGGCAAATCGGCCGTGACCTTTGACAAGGTGGATGTGGCCGAAGCGTCGAAATACGCCGCCGAGGATGCCGACATCACCTTGCGGCTCTGGCAGAAGTTCCGCCCCCAGCTGCATCTGGCGCATGTGACCACGGTCTACGAGACGCTGGAGCGCCCGCTGGTGCCCGTGCTGGCCGACATGGAAATGGCCGGGATCCGGGTGGATCGCGATGTTCTGGCCCGCATGTCCAATGCATTCGCGCAAAAGCTGGTGCAGCTGGAAGAAGAAATCCACGAGATCGCCGGCGAGAAGTTCAACGTGGGTTCCCCCAAGCAGTTGGGCGAGGTGCTGTTCGACCGCATGGGCGTGCCGGGCGGCGAAAAGGGCAAGACCGGCGCCTATGCCACCGGCGCCGATGTGCTGGAGGATGTGACGACGCTGGAGGACAGCCACCCGCAGGGCGCGCGGCTGGCGGCGCGGGTGCTGGACTGGCGCCAGATCGCCAAGCTGAAATCCACCTACACCGACACGCTGCAAGAGGCGATCAACCCCGAGACGGGGCGGGTGCACACCAGCTATTCCATCGCGGGGGCGAACACAGGGCGGCTGGCCTCGACCGATCCGAACTTGCAGAACATTCCCGTGCGAACCGAGGAAGGGCGGCGGATCCGCCAAGCCTTTGTCGCGCCCGAGGGGAAGGTGCTGCTCAGCCTGGACTATAGCCAGATCGAGCTGCGCATCCTGGCGCATATCGCGGATATTCCGGCGCTGAAACAGGCGTTCCGCGATGGCCTCGACATTCACGCGATGACAGCATCCGAGATGTTCAGCGTGCCGATCGAGGGGATGGATCCGATGATCCGCCGGCAGGCCAAGGCGATCAACTTTGGCGTGATCTACGGGATCTCGGGCTTTGGGCTGGCGCGCAACCTGCGGATCCCGCGGGCCGAGGCGCAGGGGTTCATCGACCGCTATTTCGAGCGCTTTCCGGGGATCCGCGAATACATGGACCACACCATCGCCTTTGCGAAGGAACATGGCCATGTGCGCACCCTGTTCGGCCGGCGCATCCACACGCCCGAGATCAATGCGCGCGGCCCCGGCGCCGGCTTTGCCCGCCGCGCGGCGATCAACGCGCCGATCCAGGGGACAGCGGCCGACATCATCCGCCGCGCCATGGTGCGGATGCCCGAGGCAATCGCCGGCCTGCCTGCGACCATGCTGTTGCAGGTCCATGACGAATTGCTGTTCGAAGTCGAGGCCGCAGCGGTCGATGACACCATCGCCCGCGTCAAGGCGGTGATGGAGGGCGCGGCCGCCCCTGCCGTGCATCTGGACGTGCCGCTGGTGGTCGATGCCGGGCGCGGCGCCAACTGGGCCGAGGCGCATTGATGATCCGCGACTGGCCAGAGCTGAAGGCGCTGGCCCTGTCGCTGGATCTGCCGCGCGTGACGGTCGAACATCCCTGGGGCCACGAGGCGCTGAAGGCGCATGGCAAGATGTGGTGCTGGTGGTCGCCGCTGGAAGATGCGGCGGTGTTCCGGGCGGATCGGGACGAGCGAGAGATGTTGATGGCGGCCGATCCGGAGACGTTCTTTCTGCACCCGCATTACGCCGCCCATGCGCTGGTGCTGGTGCGGGGCGGGCGGATCGACCCTGGCTGGGCGCGGGCACGGCTGCTGCGGGAATGGCAGGCGGCGGCGCCGAAGCGCTGGCTCAGGGAGTGGACGGCGCAGAACCCGGATCATATCGGCGCCGGCGCCTAGGGGGGCGCTGCCCCCATGGCCGGTGATGCGCGGGCTGGCGCCGGACCCGCGGCCCCCCGGGATATTTGGATCAAGGCGAAAGACAATCAGCCTTGCGCATCCAGCAATGCCAGCAGCTCGGCCGCGGCGGCGCGCAGGTGGCCGCGCATCAGGTCGGCGGCATGGTCAGCCTGGCGGTTGCAGATCGCGGCGACCAGGGCGCGGTGTTCGTCCAGCGAGCGGCGCATCCGGTCGGGGCGGCGCAACTGGGCGCGGCGGATGATTTCCAGCCGCGTGCGCAGGCTTTGGGTCATGCGCATCAGTTCGGCGTTTCCGGCCAGGGTGCCGATCAGGTCGTGCAGTTCGGCATTGAGCTGGCGATAGGCATCGGGATCGGCCTCTGCCATCCGCCCAAGGCAATCGTCGAGCTGCAGCGCGCCTTCGAGCGTGATGCGATGGGCGGCAAGGCGGGCGCACAGGGCCTCGACCTCGGCCAGCGCCTCGAACCGGTCCAGCAGGGCGGCTCGGTCGGGGGCCACCACCTCGACGCCGCGATAGGGGCGGCGGTCGGCAAGGCCGCGGGCGCAGACCTCGGCCAGTGCCTCGCGCACGGGGGTGCGCGACAGGCCATAGCGGGCGGCAAGGGCGGCCTCTTCCAGCCGGGTGCCGGGGGGGAATTCGCCGTTCAGGATCGCCTCGCTGATCTGGTCGGCCAGCCGCAGGGCAGTTGTTTCGGACATCCGGGAATTCCAGTTGGATTGCATACGGAATGATGATATGTGCGCGGCGAAGTATACATCGCATGTGAACCCATTCGCAAGGAGCGCCCATGTCGCTTGCCACCGTCGAAGCCAACCTGAGGCGTTTCGGGCTGGATCGCTACATGATGCTGCTGATCCTGACCGTGCTGCTGGCAACCTTTGCCCCGGCGCGGGGGGATTTCGCGGCGGCGCTGAAGCCGGTGACCTATTGGGTCGTGGCGCTGCTGTTCTTTCTGTATGGCGCCAAGCTGTCGACCAAGACCATCGTGTCGGGCTTTGCCAACTGGCGGCTGCAGATCGGCGTGCTGCTGTGCACCTTTGCGCTGTTTCCGCTGCTGGGGCTGGCGATCAAGCCGGTGGTGATCCAGTGGTTGCCGACGGCCATCGGGGTCGGGTTCCTGTATATCGGCTGCCTGCCGTCGACGGTGCAAAGTTCGATCGCCTTTACCTCGGTCTCGGGGGGGAATGTGGCGGGGGCGGTCTGTGCGGCGTCGATCTCGAACCTTGTGGGCGTGATCTTGTCGCCCCTGCTGTTTGCGGTGCTGATCCCGTCGGGGACGGGCTATGGCGTCGATCCTTCGGCGGTGTGGAAGATCGTGCAGCAGATCCTGTTGCCCTTTGCCGTCGGGCAGCTGTGCCGGCCGCTGCTGGCCGATTTCCTGCACCGCTACAAGTTTCCGACGATGATCGTGGATCGCGGCTCGATCCTGCTGATCGTCTATTCGGCGTTTTCGGCCGGGGTGGTCAACGGCATCTGGCAGGTGGTCTCGCCCGGCGCGCTGCTGACGATCATCGCGGTCTGCGCCGTCATGCTGGCGATTGCCATGGGCATTTCGCTGGGCGCGGGCCGGGCCGCCGGAATGCCGCGCGAGGATCTGGTGTCGCTGTTCTATTGCGGATCGACGAAAAGCCTGGCGACCGGCCTGCCGATGGCCGGGATCCTGTTCGCCGGTCAGGATATCTCGTTGGTGGTGCTGCCGCTGATGGTGTTCCACCTGCTGCAACTGGTGGTCTGCGCGATCATCTCGCAGCGGCTGGCGGCGCGGCTGGCCTAGACCTGCGCCGCGGCAAACCCGGCCATCAGCGCGGGGAATTCGGACATGTCGGGAAAGCCCTGGTAGCTGTGCCGCGCCGGGGTGGTGGCCCATGGCAGACACTCGGCCGTCATCGTCTCGATGAAGGGCTCGAACCATGAGGCATCGTCCAGCATGGTCGGGCGCAGGTTGAGGAAGCTGTTGCCGCCCATCTGGATGCGGGTGAACATCCAGCTGAAGCAATGCGGGCAGAAGTGGTGGTCCTGCCCGGGCGTCTTCAGCCCGCCGATGACGGTGTCCCCCTCGATCACCTCCATCGCGTCGGGCGCGATCATCGCGGTCAGGGAATAGGCGCTGGCCGACATCTTCTGGCAACCGCTGCAGTGGCAGGCGGCCGTCATGAACGGGGCGGCGACAATGCGAATGCGCGTGTGGCCGCAGCGGCATGCGCCGGTCATCGGCAGATCGGGACGATTCATGGCAGGGCTCCCTTTCGGGGTCAGCCTGACACGAAACTCAGACCATCACCAGATGATCCTGCCCCACCTCGCGCCATTCGCGTTTCGGCGGCTGGTAATCCAGCGGGCGGACCGGGCTTTTCAGCTCGTCGATGGGCGTGTTGCGGCGCAGCAGGCGGCGGTCGGGGTCGGGCACCGGAACCGCGGCGATCAGCTTTTGCGTATAGGGGTGCTGGGGGTTGCCGAACACCGCCTCGCGGCTGCCGATCTCGACGATCTCGCCCAGATACATCACGGCGACGCGGTGGCTGATGCGTTCGACGACCGCCATGTCGTGGCTGATGAACAGGAAAGAAATCCCCAGCCGTTCCTGCAAGTCCATCAAAAGGTTGCAGACCTGCGCCTTGATCGACACATCCAGCGCCGAGACGGATTCGTCGGCCACGATCAGCTTGGGCTCCAGCCCCAGAACGCGGGCGATGGCGACGCGCTGGCGCTGGCCACCCGAAAATTCATGCGGGTAGCGGTCCATCATCGCCGGCGACAGGCCGACCTGTTCCAGCAACTCGCCCGCCCTGGCACGGGCGGCCTTGCCGCGGGCAATGCCGTGCTTGACCAGCGGCTCGGCCACCGCCTGCCCAACGGTCATGCGCGGGTTGAGCGAGGAGAAGGGATCCTGGAAGATCATCTGGATGTCGCGCCGCATTGCCTGCATCGGCGCGCCCTTCAGCGCCAGCACGTCCTGACCTTGCAGGGTGATCGCGCCGCCGCGCGGTTCGACCAGCCGCATGATCGACCGTCCGGTCGTCGACTTGCCACAGCCGGATTCGCCGACCAGCGCCAGCGTCTCGCCGGCCCACAGATCGAAGCTGACGCCTTCGACCGCGTGAACGGCGCTGACCGGGCGGTTCAGAAGGCCCGCCTTGACATCGAACCGGGTCACAAGGTTCTGCACCGACAGCAGCGGCGGGACGGAACGGTCCACCGGCCGGGCCATGGGCGGCAAGGGGGCAATGGCGCCGCTGGCCATGTCGACGCGCGGAAAGCGGAGGGGCTGGGCCTGGCCTTCCATCGCGCCAAGGGCGGGCACGGCGGCCAGCAGCGCGCGCGAATAGGGGTGATCGGCGCGGCGGAAGATGTGATCGGTCGTGCCGGTTTCCACCTGATCGCCGCGGAACATCACCACGGTGCGATCCGCGATTTCCGCCACAACGCCCATGTCATGCGTGATGAACAGCACGGCCATGCCGTATTCGGCCTGCAATTCCTTGATCAGATCAAGGATCTGGCCCTGAATGGTCACGTCCAGCGCCGTCGTCGGTTCATCCGCGATCAGCAGTTTCGGCCGCGCCGCCAGCGCCATGGCAATCATCACGCGCTGGCGCATCCCGCCGGAAAATTCGTGCGGATACTGGTCGAACCGGCGATCCGGGTTTGGAATGCGCACGCGTTCCATGATGGCGATGGCGGCGGTGCGGGCCTGCGCGCGGTCCATGCCCTTGTGGCGGGTCAGCACCTCGGCGATCTGGCGGCCCACGGTATAGGCCGGGTTCAGCGAGGTCATCGGTTCCTGGAAGATCATGGCGATCTCGTTGCCGCGAACGTCCTGCATCTGGCCTTCGGTCAGATCCAGCAGGTTGCGCCCGTTGACCAGCACCTGCCCCGAGATGCGGGACTGGTGCGGATCCAGCAGCCGCATGATGGACAACGAGGTCACCGACTTGCCCGAGCCGGATTCCCCCACGACCGCCACCGTCTCGCCGGCGCGGATGTCAAAGCCGATGTTGCGCACGACCTCGCGCCAGCCGTCCTCGGTGCGGAAGGCGGTGGTCAGGTTGCGGACAGACAGGATGGGGGCGGTCACGGGCGCGTCCTTTCGGCTTATCGGCCGGCAGCGTAGGCCTGCATCAGGCGGGGGGTGGCAGCGGCGCGCAGCAGGCCATCGGCATCGCGGCGCGCGGCGGTCAGGCGGCCGATGTCCCAGGACCCGGCAACCACCACCTTGTGACCACGGGCGCGCAGCGCCTCGATGGCGGCTTCACCGATGCGGTCCTCGATCATCATCACGCCGGGATCCATCGTGCGCGGGTGGAACGAGGCCGGGAAGTGCGAGCTGTGGAACAGCGGCATGTCCACCGCCTGTTGCAGGTTCAGCGCGTGGTGGACATAGCGCAGGAAGAAGCTGATCTGCCACTGGTCCTGCTGATCGCCGCCCGGCGTGCCAAAGGCCAGCGTCGGCTTGCCGCCCAGCAGCGCGATCGAGGGCGTCAGCGTAGTGCGCGGCCGCTTGCCCGGCGCCAGCGAGGTGGGCAGCCCCTCTTGCAGCCAGAACATCTGGGCGCGGCTGTTCAGGCAGAACCCAAGGCCCGGAATGATGGGCGAGCTTTGCAGCCAGCCGCCCGAAGGGGTCGCCGCGACCATGTTGCCCCAGCGGTCGATCACATCCAGATGGCAGGTATCGCCGCGCTTTTCCGTGGGCTTGTCGGCGGCATTCGCCAGATGCGCCATGGTGGGTTCATAGACCGCGCCCCCCGTTTGCCCCGACAGCATCGCCATGGTGCGCGCAACCTGATCCTCATAGCCAGGCACGGTGCCGGGGCGCAGCTCCAGCGAGGCGGTGCTGCCGATCAGCTTGGCGCGTTCGCGGTTGTAATCGTCCGACAGCAGGTGATCCACCGGGACCGTGGCAAAGTCGGGGTCGCCGTAATAGACCTCGCGGTCAGCAAAGGCGAGCTTCATCGCCTCGATGACCGTATGGACGAATTCCTCGCCCGTCGGGTCCATCTGCGCGATGTTGGTGTGCTTGAGCAGCGCAAGGGTCTGGGCAAAGACCGGCCCCTGCCCCCACGGACCTTGTTTGCACAGCGTCCAGTCGCCGTAATCATAGGTCAGCGGATCCTCGACATGGGCGGCATAGCCGGCCATGTCGGCCGCGCTCAGCACCGCCTTGTGCTTGCGGCCCGAGGCATCCATCACCTCGGCGGTCTTCAGCCACTGGGCCATCTCTTCGGCCACGAAGCCGCGGTAGAACGCATCGCGCGCGGCGTCGATCTGCGCCTCGCGCCCCGTGGCCTTTTCGGCCGCCTCGACGATGCGGGTCCAGGTGCGGGCCAGATCGGGGTTGCGGAACAGCGCACCGGCCTTGGGCAGCTTGCCCCCCGGCACCCAGGTTTCATACGAGGTCGGCCATTCGTCGCGCATGAAATCCGCCAGATCGCGGATCTGGTTCGCGACGCGCGGCAGCATCGGGTGACCATCGCGGGCATAGCCGATCGCAGGCTCCAGCACCTCGCGCACGGTCATGGTGCCATAGTCGCGCAGCATCAGCATCCAGCCATCGAAGGCGCCGGGAATGACGGTGGCCAGCAGGCCATCGCCCGGAATGATGTCGATCCCTTCGGCTTTGTAATGCGCGATGGTGGCACCGGCAGGCGCCGGGCCCTGGCCGCAGATCACCTGCACCTTGCCCTTGTCGGCCGAATAGATCACCGCCGGCATGTCGCCGCCCAGACCGTTCAGGTGCGGCTCGACCACGATCAGCGTCATGGCGGTGGCAACGGCGGCGTCAAAGGCGTTGCCGCCCTTTTCCAGGATTGCCATGCCGACAGCCGTGGGAATCCAGTGGGTCGAGGTCACGACGCCGAAGGTGCCGGTAATCTCGGGGCGGGTGGTGAAAGTGGTCATGTATGTCGTCCGTCAGTTCTCGCGCGGGTCAAGCGCCTCGCGCAGGCCATCGCCAAGCAGGTTGAAGCCCACGACGACCAGAAAGATCGCAAGGCCGGGAAACAGCGCATAGGTCGGCGCCTGGGTCAGAAAGTTCTTGGCCGTGTTCAGCATGGATCCCCAGCTGGGCGCAGGGGCCTGCTGGCCAAGGCCAAGGAACGAAAGCGATGCCTCGGCAATGATCGCGGTGGCCACGGTCAGCGTGGCCTGCACGATGATCGGCGGCACGATGTTCGGCAGAATATAGCGCCCCATGATTTCCACATGGTTCAGCCCGACGGCCCGGGCGCCTTCGACATAATCCTCGGCCTTGACGGCCAGCACCTGCCCGCGCGTCAGGCGGATGATGATGGGCATGGCCGACAGGCCGATCGCGATCATCGCATTGGTCAGAGACGGGCCCAGAAAGGCCGCCAGCGCGATGGCCATGATCAGGAAGGGCATGGCCAGCAGCGCCTCGGTGATGCGGGAAATCACCATGTCGACCCAGCCGCCGAAATACCCGGCCAGCAGGCCCAGCGGCACCCCCGTCACCAGCGCGATGGCGACCGAGATCACCCCCGCCAGCAACGAGGCACGGGCGCCCCAGATCATGCGCGACAGGATGTCCCGGCCAATCTCGTCGGTGCCCAGCCAGTATTGCGCCGAGGGCGGCAGGCGGATCGCCGTCCAGCTGGTCGCCGTGGGATCGGCAATCGGCAGCAGCGGCGCAAAGACCGCCAGCAAGATGATCGGGATCACGATCACCGCGCCCACGATGGCCGAGGGGTTGCGGCGCAGCGAGCGCCAGGCACGCGAGCCCTTGCGGGCGGGAACGGCGGCATCGGTCATAGCTGCGACCTCAGACGGGGGTTGAGCAGGACATACAGCACATCGGCCACCAGGTTCAGCAAGATGAAGCCGGTCGCGGTGCACAGCACGACGCCCTGGACGACCGCATAATCGCGGGTGAACACGGCATCGACGATCAGCTTGCCGAAACCGGGAATGGTGAAGATCTGTTCGGTCAGCACGGCACCGGCCAGCAATTCACCGAACAGCAGCGCAGTCAGGGTGATGACCGGCAGCACCGCATTGCGGAAGGCATGGCCCAGAACCACGGTGCGGCCTGACAGCCCCTTGGCCCGTGCGGTGCGGATATAGTCGGATTTCAGAACGCCCATCATGGACGACCGGGTATGGCGCAGCAGCGTCGCCGACAGCCCGGTTCCCAGCACCACCGCGGGCATGATCATCGTCTTGAGCGAGAGCCCAAGGTTTTCCCAAGGCGAGACATAGCCCGAGGCCGGCAGCCATTGCAGGTTCACCGACACCAGCAGGATCAGCATGATCCCCAGCCAGAAATTCGGTATTGAAAGCGAAGCCAGCGCAAGGAAGTTGACGGCATGGTCCGCGAACCTTCGCTTGCGCACTGCGGCATAGATCCCGGCCGGAACCCCCAGGCAAAAGGCGATGGCCAGCGCCATGATGGCCAGCTGGATCGTCACCGGCAGCTTTTGCGCGATCAGTTCCAGCACCGGCTGGCCGGTGCGCAGCGAGATGCCCAGATCGCCCTGCGCCGCCGCGACCACCCAGCGCACATATTGCACCGGCAGCGGATCGTTGAAGCCATAGCGCTCGCGCAGTTCAGCCAGAACCACGGGGTCACGTTCCTCGCCTGCCAACGCCATGACCGGATCGCCGGGCAGCAGCTTTTGCAGGAAGAAGACGAAGATGGAAACCAGCAGCAGCGTGGGAATGGCCACCAGCAGCCGCTTGGCGATGAAGATATGCATGGGCGCCGTTCCGCGAAAGGCGCCGCCCCCGAAGGGGCGGCGATCAGATCAGTTGTCCAGCGTCACGCCGCGCAGACGGATCATCGCATCGGGATAGGCCTCGAAGCCCTTCAGCTTGGCGGTGAAGCCATAGAGGAACTTCTGGTGTCCGAAGGTGATGATCGGCAGCTCGTCAGTGACGATCGCGGCAAAGGCGTTGTAGCTGGCCTTGCGGGTCGCCGGATCGGACGAGGCGCGGGCCGCATCCAGCAGCTTGTCGACCTCGGGGTTGGAATACTTCATGTCGTTCAGACCACCCTTGGAATGGTAGAACTGATGCACGTTGCCATCCGGGTCCGCACGGCCCGACCAGTCGGAACGGGTCATCTCGTAATCGCCGGTGGACTGGTTGTTCAGCAGCGTCGCAAATTCGGTCGAGATCAGCGAGACGTCAAAGCCCGCCTCGGCCACCATCGCCTGGATCATCTGCATGGTCTGGGTGACGACCGGGTTGTTGTGGTGCTTGAGCGTCACCGCAACGCGGTCAAAGCCCGCTTCCTTGACCAGCGCCTTGGCCTTTTCGATGTCGCGCGGCTGGACGGGGATGTCCTTGTTGTACCACGGCGAGGTGGGCGGCCAGGGCTGGTTGCCCGCAAGTGCGGTGCCCGAGAACACGACCTGGTTGATCGCCTCGCGGTCGATGGCCATGGAAAACGCCTGACGCAGCGCCTTGGACTGGCCCATCGGCTTCTTGCCGTTCTCGCCGTTGGCCATGTTCACATACATGCCCATGCTGC
The DNA here is from genome assembly GCF_000429765.1 of Gemmobacter nectariphilus DSM 15620. GTDB lineage: Bacteria > Pseudomonadota > Alphaproteobacteria > Rhodobacterales > Rhodobacteraceae > Wagnerdoeblera > Wagnerdoeblera nectariphila. Next base: position 190,774 of record NZ_AUCM01000006.1, read on the forward strand.
CCAGACCGACGGCCTCGGCATAGCCAAGGCTTGCATCACCCTGCACGGTGGCAGCATCGGTCGCGGCAATGCGGTCCACCAGCTGCACATCACCCGAACGCAGGTTGGCAAGGCGCACGGTCGAGTCCGGGATCGGCACATAGGTCACGCGGTCGACATGATAGTTGCCGGCATCCCAGTAGTCGGCGAACTTTTCCAGCACGATACGGTCTTGCGCCACGCGCTCGACGAACTTGAACGGGCCGGCGCAGACCGGGTTCGCACCAAAGTTCGCGCCAGCCGCCTCGGCCGCCTTGGGCGAGACGATCATGCCCGCACGGTCCGACAGCTGCGCCACCAGCGAGGCATCGGGCTTTTTCAGCGTGAAGGTCACTTGCAGCGGGCCGGTCGCCTCGACCTTTTCCACCGAGGACAGTTCCGATTTGCGGCGGCTTTCCGGCAGGGTCATGTTGCGGGTGATGGTATAGACCACCGCCTCGGCATTCATCGGCTCGCCGTCGTGGAACTTGACGCCCTCGCGCAGGTTCATCACCAGCTTGAGGCCATCTTCCGAGGTCGACCAGTCGGTCGCCAGCATCGGCACGAATTCGACGTTCTCGTTGATGTCGACCAGCTTGTCGCACAGCGAGGCATAGACGATCCGCCCGACGAAGGACCGCGACTGCGCCGGGTCCAGCATGTCGGGGTCGTCCTGCAGCGCGATGCGCAGATCGGCGGCCTGACCGGCAAAGGCGAACAGGCACCCGGCAAGTGCCGTGGTGGCTAGGGTTTTCCAGCTCATTTCAGGGTATCCTCCGTAGGGACAGGCGATGTGACAGGGTCAAACGAGGTAAGACGGCGCAAAAGCCGCATCTGAAGATCAAGCAGGTGTTCGCGCATGGCAGCCCCCGCGCGGGCCGGATCGCGGGCGTCGATCGCCTCGATGATCGCGACGTGCTGGTTGCTGACGCTGGCAGCGGTCGCGCCACCCTCGCGCGCAAGGTCGCGCACGATCTGCCAGGCCTTTTCCTGCCGCACCCGGTTCATGATGTCGAACAGGGTCAGGAACATCGGATTGCGCGCGGCGACGGCGATCTGACGGTGAAAGGCGCCGTCCCACAGCTCGCAGCTTTCGGGGTCGCTTGCCTCGATGCTGCGGCGGTTCAGCTCGATCATGCGGGCCACGTCGGCATCGTCGGCGCGCAGGGCGGCCAGCTGGGCGATCTGCGGCTCCAGCCTCAGGCGGACCTCCATCACCTCGTCATAGGTCGCGCGCGGGATGGTGGCCGAGATCTGTTCGGCCAGCACCTCTTGCCGGCTGCCGACAAAGGTGCCCGCGCCTTGCTTGCGCCAGATCAGCCCTTCGGCCTCGAGCACCTCCAGCGCGCGGCGCAGGGCGTGGCGGCCAATCCCAAGCCGCTGGGTCAAGGCCCGTTCGGTCGGCAGCTTGCCGCCGTCCTGCGCCCATTCGGGCGACGCGATCAGGTGCCGCAGCTCTTCCAGCGCGGAGTTGGCATCCCTGGATTGCGTGTCAGCCGAGGTGAGCACTGTTGCGAACCATTTTCATATTGGTTCGATCAATCTGAAACCAATCTCAGGCCATGAAAAGCAGAAATTTGCATATGTTCTGTAGAAACACGAAAACGAGGCCTGAAATGGCCCCGTTTTGCACAAAATTTATGCAACCAATCCGGATTTGGTTCAGATCATGTCACAACCAAGGGTCCGATCAGGTCATCAACGTCTCGGTCGAGGCGAAGAACATCGCCTGACTGACCGCCGAACGCACCTGTTCCTCGGAATAGGGCTTGTTGATCAGGAAGGCCGGCTCTGGCCGTTCGCCGGTCAACAGGCGTTCCGGGAAGGCGGTGATGAAGATCACCGGCAGATCGGTGAAGTCGCCCAGAATGTCGTTCACCGCGTCGATCCCCGAGGAATTGTCGGCCAGCTGGATATCGGCCAGGATCAGATCGGGCCGTTCCTGCCCGGCCAGCCGCACCGCCTGAGACCGGGTGCGCGCAATGCCGGTGACCGAATGGCCCATGTCCTCGACGATGGCGGACAGATCCATGGCGATGATCGCCTCGTCCTCGATCACCAGCACCTTGCCGCGGATCGAGCTTTCCATCTCGGCCACCGCCCGGTCGATCAGGGCTGCGGCCTCGTCGGCATCGGACCCGATGATCTGGCCGATTTCGCCGGTCGTGAACCCTTCGAGCGTGTGCAGCAGCAGGGCCTCGCGCGAGTTGGGGGTCAGGCGCGACAGATGGGCCTGCGCGGCGGCGGTGACACCGTTGTCCGCCTCGGCCACCGGAGCGCCAGAGCTGGACCAGACGGCATGCAGCACGCGAAACAGCGCCACCTTGGCGACACCCGCCTCGGGGATCAGCGAGGGGTCGGCCAGAACCGTCTCCAGCGTCGACAGCGCGTAGCGATCGCCGCTGGTCTGGTTGCCGGTCAGCGCACGGGCATAGCGACGCAGATACGGAAGATGGGTGGCCACTGCGGTGGACACCGGGGAATTTCCTGTCAGCGCCATGAAAAACATCTCCAGATTTGCATTTCTTCTGGAACCGAACGCGGGCTGTGGCGTTTGGTTCCCAATGAATGGCAGGAATCTGACTATGAAGCCCGTAAATCCCAAGACCGGCGCGCGGTCGTCGGCGATCAAGACGCAGATCGACGAAAACCTCAAGCGGGTCTACCAGCAGGCCCTGACCGAAGAGGTGCCTGACCGCTTCGTGGAACTTCTGGCGCAGCTGAAGGCCAAGGAGTCGCAGCAATGACAGCTTCAGGGGGCGGCGATCCGCGCGATCAGCTGGTGACACTGGTGCCCAGCCTGCGCGCCTTTGCGCTCAGCCTGTGCCGCAACGGGGCGCAGGCCGACGATCTGGTGCAGGAAACGCTGCTCAAGGCCTGGTCGAACATGGACAAGTTCGACCCTGCGACCAAGCTCGAGGCCTGGCTGTTCACCATCTTGCGCAACACCTTCTATTCGGCGCTGCGCAAGTCGCGCCGCGAGGTCCAGGACAGCGACGGCATTCACGCCGCCAGCCAGTTCGACAAGCCCGATCACGATGGCCGCCTGGCCTTCAAGGATTTCGAGCGCGCCTTTGACCAGCTTTCCCCGGAACACCGCGAGGTTCTGGTTCTGGTCGGCGCCTCGGGCTACAGCTGCGAGGAAGCGGCCGAGATGATGGGCGTGGCCGTCGGCACGGTCAAAAGCCGCACCAGCCGCGCCCGCAAGCGTCTGGCCGAGCTGATGGGCCTTGCCGAAGGCGAAGACATGTTGCCCGATGCCGATGGAGGAACAGCCGCCGTCCTGAGCCGTTCATCCGTCATCGCGGCATGAGCGCAGTCCGCCTTGGAAGGTTTGGCGCCGGACTTGTCCGGCGCCTTGCCATTGTGAACATCGTGGCCCTGCTGCCGCTGGTCATTCTGACCGCAATGCAGACCCGCACGCTGGTCAACGAGGCCAGCGACAGCCTGTCCCGCGCCGCGATGGCCCGAACGGTGCAGGCCGCACAACAGGAAATCCAGCTGATCGGCGCGGCGCGGACACTGGCGCGCACCCTTGCGCAGATGATGCCCGAGACGATTGGCGACACCGACGCCTGCATCCGCAAGATGGACGCCGCCGCCCGCGCCTACCCCGATTTTTCGCTGATCGCCTATGTCCCGCTGTCCGGCCAGATGATCTGTGCCTCGGGCGGGCGCAGCCATGACTTTGGCGGCAACCCGTTCTTTGCCCGCCTGACCGAGGTGCCCGAGCCGCGGCTGGTGCTGAACCCCGGGGGCCCGGTGTCCGGCTATGCGGTTCTGGGCGTCAGCGAGCCGGTCTTCGGGCCGGGGGGCAAGCAGCTGGGCATTGTCAGCATTTCTGTGCCGCATCAGGCGATCGTGGCGCCCGATACGGTGCAACGCGATACGCTGAGCGAGACGCCCGTGGCGCTGATCACCTTTGACAATGACGGCACGATCCTGACCCATACCGTGCCCCTGGACCAGACGTCGGCCTTGCTGCCGGCGGGCCAGACGCTGGCCGGTCTGGCCCGCGCTGGCGCGCATACGCTGAGCAACTTTGGCCCGTCCGGCGAACAGCGGGTCTATGCCGTGGCGCCGATCACGCCAGAGCTGTATCTGCTGGGGATCTGGTCGCCCGCGAACAATGCCGCCATGATCAACCCGTCGGTCGCGCCCTGGCTGCTCGCCGGGCTGATGGTGCTGTCCGGGCTGCTGGCTGCGGCCTTTGCGGCCGAACGCCTGGTGATCCGCCATATTCGCAGCCTGTCTGCCGCGATGACCGCCTTTGCCGCCGGCGCACGGCTGCGCCCGCGGCCCGACCTGGTGGACCCGCCTGCCGAAATCGCCGAACTGGCCGAGGTCTATGGCGCCATGACCGAAACCATCCTGCGCGACGAGGCCGATCTGGAAAACCTGCTGCACCAGAAGGCCGAACTGCTGCGCGAGGTGCATCACCGCACCGGCAACAGCTTGCAGCTCATCGCCTCGATCCTGCGGATGCATCTGCGCGAGAACCCCGACGATGCGGTGCGCCAGGTGCTGGAAAACCTGCTGGAACGGGTGATGAGCCTGTCGACCGTCCACCTTGGCCTTTACCGCATCGCGGGCAGCCCCGAGGTGGCGGTGGACGAGCTGATCGCCGAGGTGATCGCCAAGGTCGACATGCTGCATTCCCGCAGCGGGCGCACCACGACCATCGAGACGGACCTGACCCCCCTGCCACTTGCGACCCATCAGGCGGTTCCGCTGGCGCTGCTGCTGGCCGAGGTGCTGGCGGCCTTTCTGGCCGATGCGGCAGATGCCTCGCCCCTGCGGGTTCGCGTGCGGCTTAGGGCCGAGCCGGGCAAGGCCGCCGTGCTTTGCGTATCCGGCCCGCAATCGGCCGAGGTGCGGCTGACCGGCACCGGCGGCAGCGCGCCCGAGGTGATCGCCGCCCGGCTGATCCGCGGTTTCGTGCGCCAGCTGGACGGCGAGTCGGCATTGGAACGGGATGGCGATCTGCTGGAATTCTCGGTCGGCTTCACGGTGCGGCAAGGCACGATTGATCCGGCAAAGGTCCCCGAGGCGGCCTGAGCGGGGAACCATCCTTGCGCTGATGCGTTAGCCAAGTGTCTGACGCAAAAGCAGAAAGGATATGCCATGAACTGGGATCAGATCGCTGGACGCTGGACCGAGATGAAGGGCAAGGCCCGCGAGATGTGGGGGGACCTGACCGATGACGAACTGGACCGGGTCGCCGGCAAGCGTGACCAGATGGTCGGCCTGATGCAGACGAAATACGGCGACAGCAAGGAAGACGCCGAACGCAAGATCGACGACTGGCTGCGCAGGATGTAAGCCCCCCGGAACGACCCAAGGGCCGCGATGTCGCGGGCCTTTTTCAGTTCAGGACCGGGTCCGTTCCGACACCAGCGCGACGACCGTTCGCGCCAGCAGGACAGCGCTGTTCAGATCATCTGACGCAGCCTGGCGCGCCGCTGCAAGGATCTGGCGTCTGGCATCGCCCAGCACCTGCTCTTCGATGCGGCTGCGCGGCAAAAGCAGGGCAGCCACAGCCCCGACAGCCGCAAGCGCCCCGCCGATCCAGAGCGGGCGGGATCCCCCGTCATCAGGGGGGTCGCCAGAGTCCCGAGCGCCAAGATGTGCAGCATAGGCAGCCTCGCGCGTGGCAAGGGCGCAGGCGCGTTCGGCCTGCGGCAGGTCTTGCAGATCTTGCGTCAGGATGCGGCGCACATCCGCAGCCAACGCTTCAAGAACCTTGGACCGGCGCTGCATCCGTTCATCAGGATCGCCGCCCTGCGCGTCGATCTCTGCCAGCATCCGGACGGCGCGGGCCCGCAGCGCATCTGCGGCGGCCATCCAGTCGGCGGGCCTTGGCGGATCCTCGCGTGACGCAAGGCTGCGATAGGCGGCCACCCCCAACCCGCCCAGGGCAAGCGCGGTCGGCCCCGGATGGGCCCGGGCGGTGTCCACGGCCTGGGCGGCAAGGCCGTGCAATGTCAGGCTTGCCTTCAGATCGGCCAAGGCCGCGCCAAGGGCGCGGCGGGTTTCGCCCAGGTCAGCTTCGATGCGGGCGGAGTCGTCAGGGTTGACCATCTTCGGAGACCTTTTCGTCATGGCCATCCAGCGCGGCCAGCGTGCGGCGCAGGCTGCGCGCGCTGCGCCAGGGGGCAAGGTTGCCTGCCCTTAGTCGCCAGCGCGCCGCCTGCACATGCCCCAAGGCAAGCGCGATCAGGCCGACACCGACCGCCAGCATGGCCCAGGCCGGGTGCATCCCGGTCGCAACAAGGCCCAGAACCGCGGACCCGGCCAGCAAGATCGCACCAACCAGCCCAAGAACCAGCGCAACCGCCAGCAGCCCCACGGCCCGGCGGGTATCGGCTGCGGCCCGCCTTGCCTCGGCCCGCAGCAGCGCAACATGGCTGCCGATCAGGCTGGCAAGCGCGGCGATGACCGCCGAGATGGCGGCGGCGGGCAACGGCCCGCCGTCTTGCGCCGTGCCGGTCACGGCCGGCGCCCCGGCGCGGGCGCCAGCAGCCGCGCCAGAGCAAAGCCTGCAACGGCCGCGCCCAGCATGAACAGGCCCGGATGGCGCTGAGCGCTGCCCCTGACATCGGCTGCAAGATCGCTCAGGCTGCGATCGCGCAGCATATCCGCGGTCGCGGCAACACCAGAACTGACCGCAGCAGACACGCCGTGCTGAATTGCCTTGGGGTCCGCACGTTCGGCCGCGCGGCGCAACGTGTCGGACAGGCGTTCGCCGGATTCGGACAGGGCATCGCGTGCGCCCGACAGCGCGTCCGAGGCGACATCGGCCGCCGAACCTGCCGTGCGCAAGGCGGCCTCGCGCGTGTCATCCAGGTTTTTCTTCAGGGTCCGGGTCGGGGTACTCATGGATCACTCCTCAAGACTAAGGGAATTGGCGCAACGCAAGCATGTGGTCGGGGCTGGGCCCACTGGCCACCTGCGTCGGATCGTGCGGACGCGCGGCACCAACCCAAGGGCAACGCGACGCCGCACAAGCGGTTCCCATGAGGCGATTTCAGGCCCCCGCAGCCAATGCCGGGAACCCGCAGCCCGTTACCGCGTTGTCCAGACACGATGGTTCGGCGCGCTGGTTGCGCCAGGGTACAAGGAGTAAAGTCATGCTTGGATGGGCAATCACCTTTCTGATCGTCGCGCTGATCGCTGGCGTCCTGGGCTTTGGCGGCATCGCCGGCACCTCGGTCGGAATCGCCAAGGTTCTGTTCTTCATTTTCATCATCCTGTTCGTGGTCTCGCTGATCGCCCGTGCGATCCGGGGTCGCCCCCCGGTCTGACCCCAACAGGCCGGTTCCCGCGCAGCCATCCTGTCCCAGATGCGCTGCAAGGGCCGCAGGCACCGCCTGCGGCCCTTTTTTGCTTTCAGGTGCGGCGGCTGCGCGCCCTGCGGCGGTTGGTCGGGGGCAACGGCACCGGGGCAGCATCGGCGAACGCCGCCTCTAGCGCCGGGGCCATGCCCGACACGCAGAAATCGGCACCGATTTCCAGCGCCTCTCTGGCCGGATCGCGATCTTCCCCCGGTGGCGCCTCTTGCCAGATCACGACCCCCACCCGCATGTGCGGCGCCGCGCTCTTGATCCGGCGGACATGCAGCAAGGCAACACGCGGCGGGGTGGCATCCAGCAGGCTGAGAACGACGCAATCCGCCTTGGCGCCGGTCAGGGCGGAAAACCGGCTGGGCGCCAGATCGACATGGCCCAGAACGGCAACCTCGGCGCCTTCGGCACTGGCGGCCTGCGCCAGCATTCGCGCCGCCACATCGTCCAGCCCGGACTGCCCGCCGATGCAGATCAAGCGACGACCGGCACCGCGCAAGGGCGCCTCGTCCGCCTGCGCCTCGGCCAGCTCGTCCGACACCACCGCCTCCAGCTCGTCCAGCAACCGCATCGCGGCAGCGGCGGCGCGCTGTTCCTGATCCCGATCGACGATGCCGCGCTCGTAATCCGACTGCGCCAGCAACAGCGCGGGCAGTCCGACATCACGGTGATAGTCGGCCAGATACTGCTCTTCCAGCGCCTCCTGGGCGCGAAAGGTGCTTTCCACCACATCGCCGACCAGCAGCCGCTGATAGAGCCGCGATTGCGGGGCCAGAACGGGTTCTGAGCCAAAGAGGATGTTGAACACCTCGAACTGCGGGATATGGCGCCCCAGAACCACCAGGCACACGGTCAGCGGCGTCGACAGGACCAGCCCCATCGGCCCCCAGATCCAGGTCCAGAAGATCGCGGCCACAATGATCGCCAGCGGGCTGACACCTGTGCGGCTGCCATAAAGCCAGGGCTCGACGATGTTCGAGGTGATCAGCTCGACCACGATGAACAGCGCGGCGGTCCACAGCACAAGGGACCAGCCGGGCGAGGCCGCAAAGGCCAGCGCCAGCGGAAAGACCGCCGCAAGGATCGAGCCGACATAGGGCACGAACCGCAGCACCAGCGTCAGCGCCCCCCACAGCGCGGCATTGGGCACCCCGATGACCCAAAGCCCGACCCCGATCGGCACGGCATAGATGATGTTCACCGCCAGCTGGATCAGCAGATACCGCGCCACCCGGCTGCCAGCATCTTCCATGACCTGCGTGCTCTTGTGGATGTCATTCGTGCCGACCAGCCGGATCAGGCGGTCGCGCAGCTCGTCGCGTTCGAGCAACATGAAGATCACGACGACGATGACCAGCCCCGCCGCCGCCACCGGACGGATCAGCGGCAAGACCATATCCTGCATCACCGTCAGGGGGTCGCGGCCATCGACGACCTGAACCTCGACCGGCTTGTCCTGTTGCGCCCCCGGCTCGGCGGGCAGTCCGGCGCCAAGGCGTGCACCGATATCGGACACCATGTGGCGCAGGCGGTTCAGAACGCCATTGCCCGACCCGGTTTCCTGCACGCTTTCCAGCTTGGTGACGATATTGGCCTGAAAGGTGGGCAGCTCGCGCGCCAGCGATCCGAATTGCAATGCGACGACCAGCATGAACACCCCGATCACCGCAAAGGCCACGGTCACGACCGACAGCACCGCCAGCAGGTTGGGCAACCCGCGTTTGCGCAGAAAGCTGACCGCAGGGGTCAGGGCAAAGGCGATGATCATCGCAAAGGCCAGCGGCAGGAACACCTCGCGCCCGATGTGCAGGACGGCGGCGATCAGCGTCGCGGCGATCAGCGTGGTCAGGGTCATGCGGCGGCGCGCATGATCATGCGGCAGCTGATCGGCGGGGCGCGGCACCGCATCGAAACCCATTCCAGCATTCCTTCTGGCGGGGAGGTGCCCGCGACCACAAGAAGAAACGCAAGAAGCCCCCGTCGGGTTCCCGCCAAGCGGATTTTCGGACGTTTCCTTGCAAATCAGTCGGTTGCAAGACGAACACCCTTTTCACGCCGCACCGGGGCCGCTAGGGTCGCAAAGGTCGTCATGGCGCAGGGCGATGCGGCCCGAGGTCAGGTCAACACATGCTTCGGAAACTGCACGTTCCAGCCATCGCCTTTCTGGTCGCGGCCGCCGTCGGGGCCGTCACCACCCTGACCGTCCACCGTTTCGAGACCGCAAGGATCACCCAGGCGCTGGAACAGCAGCTGGCCGAGGTGGCGGATCGCGTCGGCGAGCGGATGGGCCAGATTTCGACCGTGCTGATCGCCACGCGGTCCTATCTGGGCACACGAACCGCTGACGATATCCCGCGCGAACGGTTTGCCCGTTATGTGGACGATCTGGCCCGGTCCGGGATGCTGGCAGGCGTTCACGGGCTGGGGCTTGCCCTTGTCGTGGACCACCAGACCGACGCCCGGATCGAAGAGCGGATCCGCCGCGACTATGGCCCCGATCGCGGCATCTGGCCGGCCGAGGCCGACCCCGCGATGCGCACCACAATCGCCCTGCTGGAACCCGCGGATGAACGCAACCTTGCCGCCATCGGCTATGACATGTTTTCCGAACCCGTGCGGCGCGCCGCCATGCGGGCCGCGATGGACAGCGGGGGTCCGACATTGTCGGGGCCGGTCGATCTGGTGCAGGAAATCACCCCCGACCGGCAGACCGGCGCGCTGATGTATCTTTACATGGACGGAACCGGCGGGGGGCAGCCGGGTTTCATCTATGCGCCGCTGCGCATGGGTCGGCTGTTCGAGGCGCTTGGCTATGGCGGCGTGAACGCCCTGGCCATCCGGGTGACCGATGCGGCCAGCCCCGACACCATCCTGTTCCAAAGCGCGGATTTCCCGGCACACGAGGCCGCCGGCACCACCGCCGCCCATCTGGAGACGACGATTGCCGGCCGCCAGTGGCGCTTCAGCGGGCGCCGGCACGAGGCCGCCAACCTGCTGATGCGCCGTCCGCTGACCCTGTTGTCAGCCGCCGCTTCGGTGCTGCTGTCGGTCCTGGTGGCGCTTGCGGTCCAGGGGATCGCCGCCTCGATCCGGCACAACCGCGACTTTGCCCTGGCCCAGCAGCGACGCCTGCAGGAAAAGGATCTGCACCTGCGCGAGATGTCGCACCGGCTGAAGAATTCGCTGGCCAGGGTTTCCGCCATGACACGGCAGGCGGCGCGGCAAGCCGAAAGCACCGAGGCCTTTGTCACCTCGATGACGCAGCGGCTGCATTCCATGGCACAGGCGCAGGATCTGCTGATCCGGTCCGCCACCGACGGGGCGGATCTGCGCAACCTGATTCAGGCCGAGTTGCAGCAGATCTATGGCGATGCCGATGCCATGGCACATATGACAGGCCCCGAAGTGCGGCTGAACGCGACCCAGACCCAGGCCATGGGGCTGACCGTGCACGAGCTGGCCACCAATGCCCTGAAATACGGCGCGGGTGCCGCGCCGGGGGGCACGCTGGCGATCAACTGGGCCATCCAGCGCGTCGGCAAGAGCCAGCGCCTGCGGCTGGTCTGGGCCGAGACGGCGGTCGATCCCGTCACGCCGCCCGAGCGCAAGGGCTTTGGCAGCCAGCTGATCGACAGCTGCATCCGGCTTGAGCTTGAAGGCACCATCGAGCGCAAGTTCGACCCGCATGGCCTGACAGTCACGATAACCTTTCCGCTGTAGCAGCGCACCGCATTGCGGCGTTGACCGCGCCGGGGCGCCTCCCTATCCATGCCCGGCAACAGATCCAACGGAATGCCGCCATGACATCGACCGCCGCCGCCGTCCTGACCATCCAGTGCGAATCCCGCCGCGGCATCGTGGCGGCCGTCTCGGGCTATCTGGCCGAACAGGGCTGCAACATCACGGATTCGGCGCAATACGACGATCCGGCGACTGGCAGGTTCTTTGCCCGCATCTCGTTCCACCCGGAAACCGGCGCCACCCTGCCCCAGCTGCGCGACGGCTTTGCCCCCATTGCCGGACGGTTCGGCATGGACTGGGCGATCCACGATGGCGCCGTTCCGGTCAAGGTGCTGCTGATGGTGTCGAACTTTGGCCACTGCCTGAACGATCTGCTGTATCGCTGGCGCATCGGCGCGCTGCCGGTGGATATCGTGGGGGTGGTGTCGAACCACCTGACCTATCAGAAGCTGGTGGTGAACCATGACATTCCGTTCCACCACATCAAGGTGACCAAGACCAACAAGCCCGAAGCCGAGGCGCGGCTTTTGTCGCTGGTCGAGGAGACCGGAACCGAGCTGGTGGTTCTGGCGCGCTACATGCAGATCCTGTCCGATGACATGTGCCGCATGATGTCGGGGCGCATCATCAACATCCACCATTCCTTCCTGCCCAGCTTCAAAGGGGCCAACCCCTATAAACAGGCCTTTGACCGCGGGGTGAAGCTGATCGGCGCGACCTCGCATTATGTAACCGCCGATCTGGACGAAGGCCCGATCATCGAACAGGACACGGTGCGCGTGACCCATGCGCAATCGCCCGAGGATTATGTCTCGCTGGGGCGCGAGGTGGAATCCTCGGTGCTGGCGCGGGCGGTTCATGCCCATATCCACCACCGGGTGTTCATCAACGGCAACAAGACGGTGGTGTTCCCGGCCTCGCCCGGGTCCTATGCGTCCGAGCGGATGGGCTGACCCTCTGGCCGTGCCGCGCGTGGCAGGCGTCGATTGGGTATTTGGGGCAAGATGATGCCAGGCGCGGCGCGGGATGTCCGGCCGGGAATGGGTATTTGCAGAAAGGTGAAAGGGCGGCCCGGTCAGCCGCCTTGCCGGCGGGCGCGCTGTTTGGCGAACCAGTCGAGGCGCTTGTGCAATTCACGCTCGAACCCGCGTTCGACCGGGGAATACAGCACCGGGCGCTTCATGCCTTCGGGGAAGTAGTCCTGGCCCGAGAACCCGTCTTCGGCATCGTGGTCATAGGCGTAACCGTCGCCATAGCCGAGACCCTTCATCATCTTCGTGGGCGCGTTCAGGATATGCTTGGGCGGCATCAGGCTGCCGCTGTCACGGGCCAGGGCGCGGGCAGCCTTGTAGGCGGCATAGGCTGCGTTCGACTTGGGGGCGAGTGCCAGGTAGATCACCGCATTGGCCAGCGCGAGTTCGCCCTCTGGGCTGCCCAGCCGCTCATAGGTCTGCCAGGCGTCCAGACACAGGCCCTGCGCCTGCGGGTCGGCCATGCCGATGTCTTCGACAGCCATGCGCGTCAGGCGGCGGGCCAGGAACCGCGGATCCTCGCCCCCTTCGAGCATGCGGGCGAACCAGTAAAGCGCCGCATCGGGATCGGATCCGCGCACCGATTTGTGCAGGGCCGAGATCAGGTTGTAATGTTCCTCGCCCGACTTGTCGTATTTCGCGGCGCGGCGCATCAGCCGGGTCGACAGGCCCTGACGGTCGAGCGGCGCGGTTTTCCACGCCGCCACCTGCTCGACAAGGTTGAGCAAGGCCCGGCCATCGCCATCGGCCATGTCCAGCAGGGCCTCGCGCGCCTCGGCCTTGAGAGGTAGGGCGCGGCCGAGTTCCTTTTCGGCCCGCTGCATCAGGCGTTCCAGATCGGCCAGGCTTAGCCGTTCCAGCACGATCACCTGAGCGCGCGAGAGCAGCGCGGCGTTCAGTTCAAAGGACGGGTTTTCGGTCGTGGCACCGACCAGGGTGATCGTGCCGTCTTCCATATGGGGCAAGAACCCGTCCTGCTGCGCCTTGTTGAAGCGGTGGATCTCGTCGACGAACAGCAAGGTGCCCCGGCCCTGGCCGCGGCGCAGGCGCGCGGCCTCGAAGACCTTGCGCAGCTCGGGGACGCCGGTGAAGATCGCGCTGATCTGGACAAAGGCCATCTGGCTGCCTTCGGCCAGCAAGCGCGCGATGGTGGTCTTGCCCACCCCCGGCGGACCCCACAGGATCAGGTTCGACAGGCTGCCCGCCGCCAGCATGGCGCCCAGCGGGCCATCCGGGGCCAGCACCTTTTCCTGACCGATCACCTCGGACAGATGCTTGGGCCGCAGCCTGTCGGCCAAGGGGCGCGGCGCCTCGGCGGATGGGCGGGGGACAGAGTCGAACAGGTCGGTCATGCCGCCAGAGTACGCCTGTGCCGAAGCCGCCGCCAGTGTCGCCGGTATCTACGGCCCGCGTCTTTCGACTTGTGAAAATATCCCTCTGGGGGATGCCGATTGTTCGCCGTTGGTTCAAGAACCAATCGGCACGGGGTGTGCCCCCCGCCATGCACTGACCGCGCGCGCACCGGCTAAGGTTCAGCGCCCCATCCGGCGCGAGATGCGCGCGGCGCGGCGGGCCAGCTTGACCGTCTCGCGCCCCTTACGAGCCATGTCGCGTTCGTGCTGGCTCATCTGGCTGGCCGGCTTGCCCTTGCCTGCCGCCATGTCGATCCCCTTGCGGATACCCCAGTTGGTCGCACGACGCAGGAACATGCGGCTGATCATGTTGATGATGCTGTCGAAATTCATGCCCTACTCCCTAATCCTCGAACATCTCGGCCTGGCCGGTGTCGGGTGTTTCCTCATCCGTCGCGGGCTCGACCCCCGGCATGGCGCGGGCGTCCAGCAGACCGGCGGCCCGCAGCTCGCGCAGCCCCGGCAGATCGCGCGGGGATTCAAGGCCGAAGTGGTCAAGGAACTGATCCGTCACGACAAAGGTGACCGGCCGGCCCGGCGACATGCGGCGCCGACCCAGCCGGATCCATTCCAGCTCCAGCAGCTGATCTATCGTGCCACGAGAGACGGCAACGCCGCGGATCTCCTCGATCTCGGCGCGGGTGACGGGTTGGTGATAGGCGACGATGGCCAGGGTCTCGATCGCTGCACGCGACAGCTTGCGCGTCTCCACCTGTTCCTTTTGCATCAGGTGGCCCAGATCGGGCGCGGTGCGAAAACACCAGCCTTCGCCCACCCGCATCAGGCGCACCCCGCGCCCCTCATAGCGGCGGCGCAGGTGGGCCAGCGCCTCGATCGGGTCGCAGCCGACGGGCATGCGGTTCGCCAGCTCCACCACCGTCACCGGATCGACGGCCGCGAACAGGATCGCCTCGACCATGCGCTCTTGCTCGCCCATGGGCGGGGCGGCGAACAGCGAGGGGGAATCGTCGGAACGGTCGGTCACTGGGGCTTCACCCGGATTCGCAGGGGCGCAAAGGTTTCGGACTGTTGTATCTGCACCGCCCCCTGTTTGGCGAGTTCCAGCGAAGCCGCGAAATGCGCCGCCGTGGCCGACCGGCGCCGCGTCGGATCACCCTTCCAGTCGTCGGGCAGGAATTCCATCAGCGTCACCCATTCGCCCGCATAGCCCAGAAGGCCGCGCAGCCGGTCCAGCGCCTGTTCCATCGTGTAGACGTTCTTGCGATCGAACGCATAGGGGCGGAATTCGTCGCGGGTGCGGATGCGGGCATAGGCCTGCATCAGATCCAGCAAGGTCGCCGTATAACGCACCTTGCGCACATGAGAGAATTTCTCGGGCGCGCCGCGCACGAAGAAATCGCGCCCCAGCTGATCGCGCGCCATCAGGTTGGCCGCCGCCTCGCGCATCGCCTGCAGACGTTCCAGCTGCCAGGCCAGGTGGGCGGCCAGATCCTCGGCGCTGGGGCCTTCTTCCTCGGGGTCGGGGGGCAGCAGCAGGCGGGATTTCAGAAAGGCCAGCCAGGCCGCCATCACCAGATAATCCGCCGCCAGTTCGATCCGAAGCGCGCGGGCATGTTCGACAAAGGCCAGATACTGTTCCGCAAGTTGCAGCACCGAGATGCGGCGCAGGTCCACCTTTTGCGTGCGCGAGAGGGTCAGCAGCAGGTCAAGCGGCCCCTCGAACCCGTCCACATCGACGATCAGCGCCTCGGCCGCCAGCCGTTCGGGCACCGACAGCGCCGGGCCTTCGGGAAAATCAAGCGACGGCTGTTCAGCCATGATGGGTGGCAAGGGGTCCGGTCATGGCGGAAAGGTCGGCGGCAAGGGCGGCAAAGTCAACGCTTTCCGGCATGCGGCGGGCGGCAAGGGCCTGTTCGCATCGGGCCAGCGCCGCCCCGGTCAGCAGACCCGCGCCTTCGGCGGCCTGGGCAAAGCCCTCGATCCCGTCGTTGCAGTGCAGGACCAGATCGCAGCCTGCCGCCACGGCCCCGGCGGCGCGGTCGCGGATCGGCCCGGTCAGCGCGCCCATGCCGATATCGTCGGTCATGATGGCACCGGCAAAGCCCCAGTCCTTACGCATCATCGCAAGCGCTGCGGGGTTCATGGTGGCCGGCAGATCGCCCAGGAACGGCAGGCGGATATGGGCGGTCATGCCAAGTGGCAGATCGGCCAGCGCCTTGAAGGGGGCGAAATCCGTCGTCTCCAGCGCTGCGCGGGGCTGGTCGATCAGCGGGGTTTCAAGGTGGCTGTCCTGGGTTGCCCGGCCATGGCCCGGCATGTGCTTCACCACTGGCAGAACACCGCCCGTCAGCAGCCCGTCGGCAAGCGCGCGGGCGTTCGCCGCAACCTCGGCCACCGTGGTCCCCATGCAGCGGCTGCGCAGAAAGGGGTGCGTTTCCGGCCAGGCCAGATCGGCACAGGGGGCAAAGTTGCCGTCGATCCCCACCGCGCGCAGTTCCGCCGCCAGCATCCGCCCGCGCAGATGAAAACTGGCCGGGCCAAAGCGGGCCTGATCCAGCGGCGGGGCATAGTCGTGCCAATGGGGCGCGCGCAGACGTTGCACCCGCCCGCCTTCCTGATCGACAAAGATCGGCGCATCCCGCCCCACCGCCGCGCGCAGATCGCCGGTCAGGCGGCGCAGCTGGTCCGGTGTTTCGACATTGCGGGCGAACAGCACAAAGCCCCAAGGCGCGGCATCGCGAAAGAACGCCGCCTCGGGGGCCCCAAGTTCAGCCCCCTGAACGCCCAGAATGCAGGCCGAAAGCTGGCTCACCGCACGGTGACCGGGTTGCAGCGCAGATCACCTGCCTCGATGGCGGAACAGAACCGTCGGCTGTCGTCCTCGGAGTCAAAGCCCTGGACGCGCAGGCGGTAGAACTGGCGTCCTGCGGCATTGGCGGGCTGGATGATGCGGTTCTTGCCCTCGAACAAGGCAGGATGCAGGGCGGCGACACGCGCCCATTCCTGACGCGCGCTGGCCATGTCGTCAAACGCGCCGATCTGCGCCAGCCGCGTTCCGGCGGTCAGGCTTGTCGGGTCGATCTCGGTGGCAACCGGCGCCTCGGCGGAAACCCGGGCGGCGTTGGTGATGATCCCGGCCACCTGGCCAGGACGCGGCATCGGGCGGGGCGATCGCTGGACGACATTGCCGGGCAGCGGGGGGCTATCGTCGGCCGCAACCGCATCCTCGGCGGCGATTTCCGCAGCCGCCTGGCGCGCCAGCTCCTCGGCCAGTGCAAGGGTGCGGGCCAAGGTATCGGCCTCGGTCGGCTGTTCGGGGGCAGCGGCGCCAATGCCTGGCGCATCGTCATCTTCCAGCCCCACCGGGGGTTCGGCCAGAACGATCTGGTCCGGCACCTCGCCCGCCGTGCCCTCGGCCGCGATGCGGTTGACCGACAGGCCGACATGCGCGGCGATCTTGCCGCCCGCATCGTCAGGGGCCACGCGCACCGGACCTTCCATCGCGATGATCACCGGCACGCCATTCGCATCGCGCACCGCCAGCCGATAGCCCCAGACCGCAACGCCCGCCACAAGTGCAAGCGTAGAGATCGCCCCGGCAATGTTCAAAAACCGGCTCATCGTCGCGCGGGGCGCATAAGCCCCGGCCACGAATTCATCGAAATTCGCTTCCGCCATGTCCTGCTCCGCCTGCGACGGGGCTGGCCCCGCCGGTCACGGGGTTTCCCCCGCGCTTGCCTGTGTCAGACCGGACGCGGCGCCTGTGATCAGCGCATTTCTTCGACCGGCTTGACGCCCAGAATAGCAAGACCGGCGCGAATGACAACGCCCGTGGCCCGGACAAGGGCGATTTTCGCCTGCGTTTGTGCCGGATCTTCCTGCACGAAACGCAACGAAAGCTCGTCATTGCCGCGATTCCACAGCCCGTGGAAGTCGGATGCCAGTTCATACAGGTAGAAGGCCACGCGGTGCGGTTCATTCGCGCGGGCGGCGATTTCCACCAGACGCGGCCATTCCGCCAGCTTGCCGACCAGCGCCAGCTCTGCCGGATGGGCGATCAGCGACAGATCGACCGCTGCATCATCCACCGCAACGCCCGCCTCGGCCGCCTTGCGCAGCACGGAATTCACCCGGGCATTGGCGTATTGCACATAAAAGACCGGGTTGTCCTTGGACTGTTCCAGCACCTTGTCGAAGTCGAAGTCCAGCGCGACATCGTTCTTGCGGGTCAGCATGATGAAGCGGGTGACATCGGCGCCCGCCAGTTCCACCACATCGCGCAGCGTGACAAAGGTGCCGGCGCGCTTGGACATCTTGAAGGGCTCGCCGTTCTTCCACAGCTTGACCAGCTGGATCAGCTTGATGTCCAGCGGCACCTTGCCCCCGGACAGCGCCGAAACCGCCGCCTTCATCCGTTTGACATAGCCGCCATGGTCGGCGCCGAAAATGTCGATCAGCTCGTCAAAGCCGCGTTTCACCTTGTCGTAGTGATAGGCGATGTCGGGGGCGAAATAGGTCCAGCTGCCATCCGATTTCATCACCGGGCGGTCCACGTCGTCACCATGCAGGGTGCTGCGGAACAGGGTCTGCTCGCGCGGCTCCCAATCCTCGGGGGTCTTGCCCTTGGGCGGCTCCAGCACGCCCTCATAGATCAGGCCCTTGTCGCGCAGTTCGGCCAGGGCGGCTTCGATCTTGCCGGTGCCATACAGCGATTTTTCGCTGGAATAGACATCCATCGCCACGCCCAGCGCCGCCAGATCCTCGCGGATCATCTGCATCATCATGTCGGTGGCAAACTCGCGCACGTCGGCCAGCCAGTCCTGTTCCGGCTTGTCCAGCAGGCTTGCGCCGTATTTCGCCTTCAGCGCCTCGCCCACCGGGATCAGGTAATCGCCGGGATACAGCCCTTCGCGGATCTCGGGCGACAGGCCATTGGCCTCTCGGTAGCGTTCAAAGGCGGATCGGGCCAGAACATCGACCTGCGCGCCGCCATCGTTGATGTAATATTCGCGCGTCACGTCCCAGCCGGCAAAGGCAAGCAGGTTCGACAGCGCATCGCCCACGACCGCCCCGCGCACATGGCCCACATGCATCGGGCCGGTCGGGTTGGCCGAGACGAATTCGACGTTGACCTTGCGGCCCTGCCCGATGGCCGAACGGCCATAATCGCCATCCGCCCTGAGGATCGCCGCGATCTGCGCCTGCCACACGGCGGGCGCCAGGCGCAGGTTCAGAAAGCCGGGGCCGGCCACTTCGGCGCTGGCGATGCGCGGATCGGCGGCCAGCCGGGCGGCCAGCGCATCCGCGATCACGCGGGGGGCCTTGCCAGCCGGTTTCGCCAGCACCATCGCGGCATTGGTGGCCATGTCGCCATGGGCCGGATCGCGCGGCGGTTCCACCGCGATATTGCCGCGGTCGAGACCGGCGGGCAGCGTTCCTTCGGCTTCCAGCGTGTCGAGCGCGGCCAGCACGGCGGCGCGAAATTCTTCGAACAGGTTCATGATCTGCTTCCTCGGGATGTGCGGGGTTTAACCCGAGGCAGGCGTCAGGGCAACGGGGCTTGCCTGCAAAGGCCGCAAGGGCGCCAGCCGACGATTTCCGCCGCCCCTTGGTGACCCGAGGGCAAGTTCACATATGTGATTGTCATTTTCATCGCGAAATCATGTGATTCCAATGACATGAGGGCCAGAGGCCCCTTGGGGGCCAGCCCTGTCGGACCTTGCCACATCACGCACCGCCCCTATCATCAACCGTGGGAGAAGGAGAGGCAGAACCACCCCGACATCGTGGGCCCCCGGCATATTGCCGCAGCGCCGTTCTGCCTGCATCAGTTTGGAGATCAAGATGAAAGCACCGCTTCTGGCGCTTGGCCTTGTCATGGCCGCAGCTGGCCTTGCCAAGGCCGAATATCCCGACCGCCCCGTCACCTGGATCGTGCCGTTCTCGGCCGGCGGCGTGACCGACATTTCCTCGCGCAAGCTGGCCGAGGTGCTGACCGAACAGCTTGGCCAGCCGGTGATCGTGACCAACAAGCCCGGCGCGGGCGGTCTGGTCGGCACCAAAGAGGCGCAAGGCGCGGCCCCCGATGGCTATACGGTGCTTTATGGATCCTCGGGTCCGTTCGGGATCATCCCCGCGCTTAGCCCGGAAAAGCTGACCTATGATCCGCTCAAGGATTTCGAGGTGATCCGGGGCGTCTCGGCCTCGCCGCAGATGATCGTGACCCATGCGGATGCGCCGTTCAGCACCATCGCGGAACTGGTGGATTACGCCAAGGCGAACCCCGGCAAGCTGAACTTCGGCTCGCCCGGCATCGGCACGGCCCAGCATCTGGCGGGCGAGCTGTTCAACAAGGCGACCGGCGCCGACATGACGCATGTGCCCTACAAGGCCGGCACCTCGCAGATGGTCGACCTGGCGTCGGGGGTTCTGGACCTGTCCTTCGAATATTCGCCGATCGTGAAGCCCTATGTCGAAGAGGGCAAGATGAAGATCCTTGGCACCACCGGGCGCGAGCGTATCGCCACCTATCCCGACGCGCAAACGGTGGTCGAGGCAGGCTATCCCGATGCGGTGAACATGGGCTGGACCTTCCTTGGCGTGCCCGCTGGCACCCCGGCCGAAATCCGCGCCAGGCTGGAAACCGCGATGAACGCGGTGATGGCGGATCAGCGTATCGCCGACATGATCCGCACTGGCGGGCAGATCGTCGTGCCCGCCGTGGGCGAGACCGAGGGCAAGGCCTTCATCCAGGCCGAAATCGCCAAGTTCAAGGCCGCCGGCGGCGCGGTTTCGAACTGACGCCCTGAACCGGGGACATGGCCGCGGGCCGATCGGCCCGCCGCCCATCTGATTGCAGGAGGGTGCGCGGTGCGACGCGATACCATCGTTGGCCTGACCTTTCTGGCCATTGCGGCGTTCTTCGCCTTTTTCGGCAGCCAGCTGACCATTGGCACCGCTGCCCGGATGAACGCGGGCTATGTGCCGGTGCTGGGGGCGGTGCTTCTGGGGGCGTTGGGCGCGGTAATCCTGGGGCAGGATCTGCTGCGGCGCACCCCCGAGCCGATCGCCCGCATCAACTGGCGCGGGCTGATCTGCGTGGCGGCGGGCATCCTGGTCTTTGCCTATACGCTGCGCCCGCTTGGCCTGCCGCTGGCGTCGGTGCTGCTGGTGCTGATCGGCTGTCTTGCCGAACGTCCGATTCGCCCAGTGCAGGCGCTGGCGCTGGGGGTGTTCCTGGCCGCCGCCTCCAGCCTGATCTTTGTGGGCGGGATCGGCCTGCAACTGCCGCTCTGGCCAACGCTGTAGGGGGCCGGGCATGGAACTGCTGGACCACGCAATCCTTGGGCTGACCACCGCCCTGACCTTTCAGAACCTGATCTATGCCTTTGTCGGCTGCCTTCTGGGGACGCTGATCGGCATTCTTCCGGGGCTGGGGCCGCTTGCGACCATCTCGATGCTGCTGCCGCTGACCTATTCGCTGGGGCCGACGGCCGCGCTGATCATGCTGGCGGGCATCTACTATGGCGCGCAATACGGCGGGTCGACCACGGCGATCATCGTCAACCTGCCTGGCGAAAGCTCTGCCGTAGTGACTGCGCTGGATGGCTATCAGATGGCCCGGCAAGGCAAGGCGGGGCTGGCGCTGGCGACGGCCGCCATCTCGTCCTTCATCGCGGGCACCTTTGCGACCGTGTTCATCATGCTGGCGGCCCGGCCGCTGGCCAATCTGGCCTTCAGCTTTGGCCCGGCGGAATACTTTGCCATGATGGTCGTCGGCCTGCTTCTGGCAACCGTCCTGTCGAATGCCCGCCTGCTCGAGAGCGTGGCCATGGTGCTGGTCGGCGTTCTGCTGTCCACCGTCGGAACCGATCTGACCTCGGGGGACGAGCGGTTCACCTTTGGCATCACCAAGCTGTTCGACGGCCTCGACTTCATCGTTCTGGCCATGGCCGTCTTCGGCTTTGCCGAGATCGTGCGCAACCTTGGCGAGGATGAGGACACGGTCACCGGCACCGCAAAGATCACCCGCCTGATGCCAACGCGGGCCGAGCTGAAGCAGATGCTGGCACCAGCCACGCGCGGCACAATGCTGGGATCCATCCTTGGCGTTCTGCCGGGGGGCGGGGCGGCGCTGGCCTCGTTCGCGTCGTATGCGCTGGAAAAGAGGGTCTCGCGCAACCCCGAACAGTTCGGCAAGGGCCATATGGCCGGCGTTGCCGGGCCCGAGGCTGCGAACAATGCTGCAGCCCAGACCAGCTTTATCCCGCTGCTGACGCTGGGGATGCCATCGAACGGGGTCATGGCCCTGATGATCGGTGCGATGATGATCCACGACATCACCCCCGGCCCGCGCGTGATGACCAGCGATCCGGCACTGGTCTGGGGCCTGATTGCCAGCATGTGGATCGGCAACCTGATCCTTGTGGTGCTGAACCTGCCGCTGGTCGGGTTGTGGGTGCGGCTGCTGGCCGTGCCCTACCGGCTGCTCTATCCTGCCATCATGCTGCTGTGCTGCATCGGGGCCTATTCGCTCAAGAACGACAGCTTCGAGGTGATGCTCTGCGCCGTCATGCTGCTGGGCGGCTATGCCATCGTGCTGCTGCGCCTGCCGCCTGCCCCGATGCTGATGGGCTTTGTCCTTGGCCCGATGCTGGAGGAAAACCTGCGCCGGGTCCTGCTGATCTCGCGCGGGGATTTCGCGGCGCTGGTCGGATCGCCCATTTCGATCGGGTTCTACCTGCTGGCCGCCGTGGCACTGCTGACGATGGCGCTGCCCAACCTGCGCCGCAAGCGCGAGGTTCTGGACGAGGACTGACTAACCGGCAAAGCGGCGCGCCGGAAGGCCCCGCCGCCCGTGCCCGGTGACGCACAGGACGGCACCGTCTAGCGGACCATCGGCCCTCAGCCGTCCGCTGTCGGAAATCGAGGCGACGAACATCTGGTCCAGCGCCTTGCCCCCAAAGCACAGCGCGGCGGGGTGCCGGACAGGCAGGTCGATCCGCTGGGTGACCCGCCCGTCCGCATCCAGCCGCACGACGGCGCCGGCATGGACAAGCGCAGTCCACAGCCCCCCCTGGTCGTCAAAGCAGCAACCATCGGGGGCCGAACCCAGCGGCGCCAGATCGGCAAAGGGTCGCGGATCCGACAAGGTGCCGTCCTGCGCAATCGCATGGCTGAAGATAAACTTTGCGGCACTATCGGCCAGATAGAGCCTGTTATCGGGCCCCACGCATGGCCCGTTCGCCACGCCGACCGCGGGGGCGACCTTGTGAAACGACAGATCGGGGGCAAGGCGGTAGATGCCGCCCAGCGGCGGCTCGCCCGGCTCGCGGAATATGTGCATCGTGCCGGTCAGAAAGCTGCCATCGGGCAACACCGTGCCATCGTTCAGCCGAAGGTTCGGGTGGCTGTCAGCAATCCGGCCGACGCTGCGACGGCTGCCGTCAGGGTCGATCAGCGCAACCTCTTCCTTCAGCGCGACGACGAACCCGCCCGCTTCGCGCACGGCAAAGGAACCCGCCGGGGCCGGAACCTCGGCCCGGACGGTGGGCGCGCCCTGCCCGTCCAGCGACAGGATCAGCCCCTTGCGGCAATCCATCATCCACAGCGCGCCACCATCCCAGCGCGGACATTCGCCCAGCGCGGCGCGAAAGGGACCAAACGGGGTGATCGTCACGGACATGCGGATTCCTTGCAGTTGTCGGGCTGCACCGGGTCGCATAAAGCAACCGATATCAGCGGTGAAAAGACTTTGGGGCGGGTATGCGGGCCGGGACCAGCGACAAGATCAACCACATTCTGGCGCAGGCTGCGGATCTGTTCGTGCTCAAGGGCTATGACGCGACATCCATGCGTGACATTGCGGAACGCGCGGGGGTGTCGAAATCGCTGCTCTATCACCACTTCACCGACAAGTATCAGATCTTCAGCCAGATCGCCGCCTCCTCGGGCATCGGCCTGAACGAAAGCGTGGCCGAGGCCATCGCAGGCGGCACGACCGCCACTGAAAAGCTGCGGTTGTTCATGGTGACGACGGCTGCCTTCTTCGAGGAAAACCGCCTGTCCTGGATCGCGGCATCGCAGGAATTCTGGTCCTCGAACGAGGCGCGCATGTCGCTCAAGGTCAAGCTGCGGCGGGATTCGTTCGAGCGGATGTTGCGCACGATCCTCGAGGATGGCGTCGCCAGCGGCGAATTCCAGATTGCCGATGTGCGGCTGGCGGGGCGGCTGATCCTGTCGTCGCTGAACTGGATGCATCGCTGGTATAACCCGGCAGGCAAGCGCCGCGCGCCCGAGATTGCCGAGGAATATTGCCGCATGATCGTGCAGGGCATCGGCAGCGGCCATCCGCTGCCGCCCTCGGCCTGAACCGGGCCAGATCGGTTCACCTGGAAAACCAGCGTGAAATGCAGGGCCGCAAGGACTTGGGCGATCCCGGTTTTTCCCCGGGGCCATGACCCGGCCGATCCACCGCGACGGCTGATTTCCCGAAACATGCCGCCCCCACAGCCGAGCGCCACCGGCGCCGAAATCCTGACCAGAAGGTCAGTCTTTTCCGACCGAACACCCTGACATTTCCCAAGGGTCTAGAAAGCTGCCCGCCGGCCCGTCAATTGACCAAGCCGAAGTCCGGCGCGCCAAAGGTCACGGAACAGGCAGGAAATAAACAAATAAATCAATTATATGGCGCATTTCCTGCAAAATGCGCAGGGAAGTTCTGCGCATCATGCAGCACCACGATACTTGCCGCATCCCCCTGCGCAAGGGTAGCCAAGTGTTCACTGACCGATCGGTCAGCCAAGGGGGGATACGCTATGGAAGACCAGTTCGTCCGTCTGGACGTGACCGATCATGTTGCTTTGGTGACGTTGGACCGGCCGCCGGTGAACGCCCTGAACCGCGTGATGCGGCGCCAGCTTGTTGCCACCTTCGACGCCATTTCCGAACGCGAGGACATTCGCTGCGCCGTGCTGACCGGCGCGGGCAAGGTGTTCTGTGCAGGTGCCGACCTGAAGGACCGCCCCAACGCGGATGTTGCGGGCGATTTCCTCGATCACAACCGCATCACGCGGGAAACCGGCAACTCGATCCGCGAATGCACCAAGCCGGTGATCGCCGCGATCAACGGCGCTGCGCTTGGCGCGGGCTTTGGCCTGGCTGCGGCCTGTGACATCCTTTACGCCTCGGAGGAAGCAACCGTCGGGATGCCGGAAATCAACGTCGGCCTTGCCGGTGGGGCCTCGATGCTGAAGACGGTGTTCGGCCGGTCCACCCTGCGGCGGATGTTCTTTACCGGCCAGCGCCTGACCGCCCAGGACCTGCTGAAACGCAATGTCATCGAGGACGTGCTGCCCTCTGACCGCCTGCTGCCGGTCTGCCTGGAGCTGGCGGCTGAAATCGCCTCCAAGGCGCCGCTGGCGATTGCCTATGCCAAGCGGGCGGCCAACATGGTCGACGTGATGCCCCAGCGCGATGCCTATCGGTTCGAGCAGGAATTCACCGTTGCCCTGTCCAGGACCGAAGATGCGCGCGAGGCCCGCATGGCCTTTCTGGAAAAGCGCAAACCCGTGTTCAAGGGGCGCTGACATGCGGCCGGGCCAGGGACTGGAGGCGTTCTTCGCCGCGCAAGGCATCGCCATTGTCGGTGCCTCGGATGACATCACGAAAATCGGCGGGCGGCCGGTCCATCTGCTGAAGAAATACGGCTATGCGGGGCCGATCTATCCGGTCAATCCGCGCGGCGGCACGGTGCAGGGGCTGACGGCCTATGCGTCGGTCCGCGATCTGCCGACGGCGCCCGACATGGCCGTTCTGGCGGTTCCCGCAGCCGCCACCGCCAATGCGCTGCGCGATTGCGCGGCGCGCGGGGTCAAGGCGGCGGTCGTGCTGACCTCGGGGTTTGCCGAAGCCGGGCCCGAAGGCACCGCGATGCAGGACGAGCTGGTCGCGATTGCCCGCGAGGCCGGACTGCGCCTGCTGGGGCCGAACTGCCTGGGCACGGTGTCGGTGACGGATGGCGTGATCGGGTCTTTCACCATCGTGCTTGAAGACAACATGCCCCCGGCCGGCAATGTCGGCATCGTCTCGCAATCGGGGAACATCGGCAGCTTCACCATGCAGGCGGTGTCGCAACGCGGGCTTGGCGTGTCGCGCTTTGTCGCCACCGGCAACGAGGCCGATGTGGACGTGGCCGACGGCATCGCCGCACTGGCGCAGGACAGCGTGACGTGGGTGATCCTGTGCATCATGGAAACCTGCCGCGATGCCGGCCGCCTGATCGAGGCGCTTGGCATGGCGCGTGCCGCCGGCAAGCCGGTGCTGGTGCTGAAGATCGGTGCGACCGAAAGCGGTCAGGCGGCTGCCGCCTCGCATACCGGTGCGCTGGCCGGGTCGGATGCGGTGTTCGACGCCGTGTTCCGCCGCCATGGCGCGCTGCGCGTCGGGTCGGTCGAGGAACTGCTGGATGTGGGCCACGCAGCCTCGCAGCTGATGCCGGGGCGGCTGCCTGCGGGCAACCGGGTAACGTTGGTCGCGGCCTCGGGGGGCTTCGGGATCATGATGGCCGATGCAGCGACCCGCGCCGGGCTGACACTTCCGCCGCTGTCGCCCGCCACTTGCACCCGCATCAACGAGGCCGTGCCGACCGCTGGCACCAACAACCCGGTCGATGCCTCGGCCCAGATGTCCTCGCGCCCCGACATTCTTTACAAGATGCTCTCGGCGCTGATGGAGGAACCGCAGACCGATACGGTCCAGCTGTTCATGTCGTTGTCGCTGTTCAACAAGCGTCTGCGCGGGATTTACATGGAGACGCTGGCCAAGATCCGGGCCGATTATCCGGAACGGCTGCTGGTGATCACCTCGCGCGGGCCGGCGGATGCGGTGGCAGAGATCACCGCGATGGGCATTCCGGTGTTCCCGACGATCGACGCCACGGCCAGCGGCCTTGCGGGTCTGGTGCGCCTTGGCCAGCTGTCGCAGATCGCCCCGGCGCCGACGCACACGGGCGCGACTGCTGCGCTGGACCCGGCCGCCTTCCGCAACGAACACGCCGCCAAGGCTGCGCTGGCGGCGGCCGGCGTGCCGGTGCTGCCCGAGGCCATCGTGACCAGCCCCGGGGCCGCCGTTGCCAAGGCGACCGAGCTGGGCTTTCCGGTCGTGCTCAAGATCGTCTCGGAAGATATCGCCCACAAGACCGAGGCAGGGGGCGTCGCGCTGAACCTGGCCGATGCGGCCGCCGTTCAGGGCGCCTATACCCGGATCATGGCCAATGTGGCACAGCGCGCGCCCGGCGCCCGGATCGAGGGGATCCTTGTCGCCCCGATGGCCACCGGCGGCGTGGGCGAGCTGATCATGGGCATCTCGCGCGATCCCGTCTTTGGTCCGGTGGTCATGGTCGGCATCGGCGGGATCTATGCCGAGGTGCTGAAGGACGTCGCCGTCCAGACCGCCCCCATCACCTTGCCCGAGGCTGAAGCGATGATCCGCGGGCTGAAGCTGTTCCCGATCCTTGATGGCGCGCGTGGCCAACCCAAGGGCGATATTGCCGCCGCCGCTCAGGCCCTCGTGCGGCTGTCGGATTTCGCCTGCCGTCACGCGGGCGATGTCGGCGAAGTCGATCTGAACCCCGTTCTCGTCCGCCCTGCTGGTCAGGGCGTTGTCGCACTCGATGCGCTGATCGTGCCCCTGGGCACAGCGCACCAGACCCACTGAAGGTTTGACATGAGCTTTGACACCAACATCACCCTTCCCGATCCCGCCACGGGCCGGGCCGTCTATCGCCAGCACGCGCGCGACTGGCTGGCGGCAAACCTGCCCGAGCACATGCTGGCCGACAGCCTGAACTGGCGCGCCCCGACGTTGGACGAAAGCATCGACTGGGAAGCCGCCATGCACAAGGCGGGCCTCGCTGGCATGACCTGGCCGGTGCAATACGGCGGCCATGGGCTGACCCTGCGCGAACATCTGGCGGTGAACAAGGAAGTCGGTGCGCTGATGATGCCCGAATCCGTCAGCTCGATCGGCAAGGAACTGGCCGGGCCGATCATCATGGCCGTGGGCACCGAAGAGCAGAAAAGCACCTTCCTGCCCCGCATCCTGGCGATGCAGGACATGTGGTGCCAGGGCTTTTCCGAACCCGAGGCCGGATCGGACCTGGCCCGCCTGCGCACCCGCGCGGTGCAGGAAGGCGACAGCTGGCGCATCAACGGGCAGAAGATCTGGACCTCGGGCGCGGCCAAGGCGCAGTATTGCTTCCTGCTGACCCGCACCGGCACGGTGGCGGACAAGCACCGCGGCATGGTGATGTTCGCCGTGCCGATGAACACCCCCGGCATCCGCGTCGCCCCGATCCGGTCGATCGACGACAAGGAAAGCTTTGCCGAAGTGTTCTTCGACAACGTCGTCGTGCCCGACAGCGCCCGCCTTGGCGCCCCGGACGAAGGCTGGTCGGCCGCAATCCGCGTGCTGTCGATCGAACGGGCGACGAACCGCATGTATCGCCCCTGGCGCGTCGAGGCAGAGCTGACCTTCCTGATCCGCGCCTGCAAATCCGATCCGGCACTGGCCGGGCTGCTGAGCGGCAGCCATGCGCGCAGCCGCATCGGCGCGGCCCAGGCGGAAATCGACGGGCTCAAGGGCCTGATCGAAAGCGCGGTGGACCAGATGGTTGCGGGCGCCCCGATCGGCGCGCGTGGCTCGTTGTCCAAGCTCTACTGGTCGGAAACGCACCAGTCGCTGGTGGCGCTGGCGCTGGACATGCTTGGCGGCGTCGGGCCGAAGTCCAGCCCGCTGGCGCGCCGGGCCCATGACTATTTCAACAACGCCTATCTCTTTGCACGGGCTGAAACGATCTACGCGGGTGCCTCCGAGGTGCAGCGCGACATCATCGCCCAGCGCATCCTCAACCTGCCGACGGAGCTGCAAGCATGAATGCCGCTGACGATCTGAACCCCGAAGATTTCGCCGAAGCTGCTGGCGCCGCGATTTCCGATGCCCAGGGCAAGGCCGATGTGGCTGCGGTTCTGGCCGAGGCCGGGCTGTTTTCCGTCTCGGTGCCCGAACATGCAGGCGGCATGGGGCTGGCGCTGGACTATTCCATTCCGGTGGCACGCGTTGCGGGCGAAAAGCAGCTGCGGTTTCCGCTGGTCGAACAGATCCTGCTGGCCCGCGCCTTTGCGGGCTATGAGATCGGCGCCGCGCTGATGTCCGGCGCGACCATCGGCACAATCGCCTGGCAAGGCGCACTGGATCTTGGCTTTGCCAGCCATGCCACTTTTGCCGGTCAGGCCAGCGTGATGCTGGTTGCCGATGGCGATGGTGCGGCGCTGGTCGATCTGTCCTCGGTCACGCTGACGCTTGAAGACCCGCTGGACCCCGAGTTCCCCCAAGGCGAGGCCCTGCTGGACGGCGCCACAGTCACCGCACGTCTGGATGCGGCCGCCTGGTCGGCCCTGAAGGCCGAGGCCCGGATCCTGCTGACCGCTTATGTCATCGGCGCCGCGCAAGGCGCGCTGAACCGGACCGCGACCTATATGGGCACCCGCGTCCAGTTCGGCCGCCCGCTCAGCGCGAAACAGGCGGTGCGCCACCATCTGGCCCAGATGAAGCTGCTGACCGACGTGTCGGCCGCCGCCCTGCGCCGTGCCACGCTGCCCGACGAATTCGGCCAGTCGCGCGGGGCCGACAGCGCCTTTGTCGGCGCGGTGGCAAACGCGACCTTTGTGGTGGAAAAGGCGATCCAGCTGCATGGCGGCATCGGCTTTACCTGGGAACTGCCGCTGCACCGCTCGCTGCGCGACGTGAAGCGGATTGCCCTGGCCATGCAGGCGGGCGCGGCCGCCCAGGCGCTTGGCGCCGCCTGCATCGACGCAGCATAAGGGGATGGCGATGCAGGACATGCAAGGACTTGTCGCACTGGTCACCGGCGCAGGCAACGGCATCGGGCGGGAAACCGCCCGCCAGCTGGCCGCGCGCGGGGCAACGGTCGGGGTCAACGATCTCAAGCCCGAATTCGTCGATGCTGCGGTCGACATGATCCGCGCCGAAGGCGGTGATGCCTTTGGCGTCGTTGCCAATGTCTCGACCCGCGAGGGTGTGCAGGGCGCCGTGCAGGCTGCTGCCGCGCACAAGGGCCGGTTCGACATTCTGGTCAACAATGCCGCCTGGGTTCGCTATCAGGCCGTGCCGGACATCCAGGCCGACACGATGGACCGCATGCTGGATGTAGGCTTCAAGGGCGTGATCTGGGCAATTCAGGCCGCGACCGAGGCGATGGACCCGGAACGTGGCGGGGCCATCGTCAACGTGGCCTCGACCGCTGCGGTGCGGTCCACGCTGAATTCGGTGGTCTATTCCGGGATCAAGTCGGGGATCCTTGGCATCACCCGCGCCGCCGCGGCCGAACTGGGCGCGCGGCATATCCGGGTGAATGCCGTCTGCCCGTCTGCCGTGCCGACCGAAGGGACGCAGCGCAACCGCAATGCCGACCGGGACGCCAAACGCATCGCGGCAACACCGATGGGCCGGCTGGGCACGGTGACCGATATTGCCCAGGCGATCTGCTATCTGGCCTCGCCGCAGGCGGAATTCGTCACGGCACAGGCGCTGGTGGTCGATGGTGGGGTTACCTTCACCAACATCTAGATCAATCCTGAGGGGGGAGAGGATGACGGAACTGGTTGTACTGACAGGCGCGGCATCGGGCATCGGCCGGGCCGCGGCACAGGCCTTTGCTGCGCGCGGGAACACCTGCCTGCTGCTGGACCGTGACGAAGCCGGGCTGGCAAAGGTGGCAGGCACCCTACCCGGACAGCATCATGTGCTGGCCTGCGATCTGACCGATCCGGCCAGCTTTGGCCATATCGCGGCAACCGTGGCCGGCCTTGGCCGGGTGCAGGTGGTGGCGAACAATGCGGGCATGTCCGACACCTCGGGCATTCCGATGGCCGAACAGACCATGGACCAGCTGGACCGGCTGATCGCGCTGAACCTGCGTGCGCCGGCTGCGCTGATCGGCGCGCTACGCCCGCATCTGGCGCCTGCTGCGCGGGTGGTCAACGTATCGTCCGGCGCGGGTCTGCGTGCCATTCCGTTCCGGGGCGCCTATAGCCCGACCAAGGCGGGCGTCATCGGACTGACCCATGCGCTGGCCGCATCAGACCCCGGCCTGAGCGCAACCGCGCTATGCCCCGGCTATGTCCGCACCGAACTGGTCGAGAGCCTGATTTCCGCAGGTCGGCTGGACCCCGCGCAGGCCGTGACGCGGGTTCCGCTGGCGCGCATGGCCTCGCCCGCCGAGATGGCCGAGGCGCTGGTGTTCCTGGCCTCGCCGGAAGCCGCGCCGCTGAACGGGCAGGCGCTCAGCTATGATGGCGGCTCGTCGGTGTTCGGCGGCTCGATCTCGTTCAACGCGGCCGAGGCAGCGGCGCCGGTGGCGATGGACACGGACACGGCCTTTGCGGTGACGGGCGATGACGGGCTGGCCGGGCTGTTGCCCGCCTCGGGCGGGTATGAGGCACAGGTGGATGCCACCGCCCTGACCGCAGGCAACGCCTTTGCCGCCGTTCATTCCGCGGCCGCCCGCTTTGCCAAGGGCGGCGCCCGCCCTGCCAGCCTGACGCTGCTGCTGCCCCCTGCCCCGACGGACTGGATCGCTGCGGGTGATCACGCGGCGGCGGTGATGGCGACTGCGACGCTGGCCTGCGAATGGGGCCGCTCGGGCCTGCGCATCAACGCGCTGGAGCTGCGCGGGCCGGTTGCCCCGCAAGCTCTGGCGGGTGTCCTGTCCTGGGTCGGCGGCGCACGGGCGCAGTATCTGACCGGACAGGTCATCCCCTTGGGACAGGCGGCATGACCGCCGCACTGACCCCGGAACAACAGGCGATCAAGGATCACTTTGTCGCCGAACGCGGCTACTGGCGCCCCTGGACCGAGACGATCTTGCGGATCAACCCGGATTTCCTGCGCCGGTACGCGACCTATGCGGGCTATCCGGCCCGCAGCGGACCCCTGTCGAAACGGATGGTCGAGCTGATCTATGTCGCGCTCGATGCCTCCTCCACGCATCTGTTTGCGGCAGGGGTCCGCACCCATATCGACCTTGCGATGCAGGCAGGCGCCACGCCGGCCGACATTCTGGACGTGCTGCACCTTGTCACCGCGCAGGGGCTGGAGACGGTATTCCACGCCGTGGGCATTCTGGCAGAGGAATCAGGTCTGCCCGACAAGGTGCATCTGCCATCGGACCAGCGGGCACGGGTGGGCGCGATCTTCCCCGAAGACGCCCCCTTTGTCGCCGCGCTGGCGCAACTGGACCCCGGCTATCTGGACGTTCTGGTCGGGTTCCTGAGCTATGGCGATCCGATGGAAGGGCTGATGCCCACCGAACGCACGATCATCGAGATCGCGCTGAATGCCTGTTTCACCGGCTACAACCCGGCCAGCCTGCGCCGCCTGATCCGCATCGCGCTGGAAGCTGGCGTATCGCGGGCCGAAATCCTGCAAGCCATCCAGCTTGGCGCGCATCTGTCGGTGCATGGCGCGGCGCTGGGGGCGACCATTCTTGAAGAACGCCTGACAGGCACTGCGGCGAAACCGGAGGAGACAGCATGAACGATCACATAAGGCAACGCCTGCCCGATCTGATCGGCGCGGCTCTGGCGATCGGACTGGGCAGCTATGCCTGGATCGCCTCGGGCTCTTATGCGGCGGGCACGCTGCGCGACATGGGGCCGGGCTACTTTCCCCGGCTGGTGGCGGCGGGGCTGGTCTGCCTTGGGCTGCTGCTTGCCGCGACCTCGCTGAAAAGCGGGCCGACCCGCTTTGGCGGCGACCGGCCCGAGCTGTCCTCGGTCCTGCTGATCGGCGCGGGGCTGAGCTCGTTTGCGCTGCTGATCGAACGCAACGGGCTGTTGCCGGCGGTATTCGTCGCGGTGCTGCTGTCGACCTTTGCATCGGACAACCGCAACATCTCGCGTTCGGTGCTGCTGGCGGCGCTGACGGCGGGGGCCTGTGCCGCGGTGTTCGTCTATGGTCTCAACCTGCCGATGAAGGTGTTTGCGCTATGACCGGCTCGCTTCTTGACAACATCGTCCTTGGCTTTGGGGTTGCCCTGTCGTTCGAAGGGCTGCTGTATTGCGCGCTTGGCGTGCTGCTGGGCACCGTGGTTGGCGTGCTGCCCGGTCTGGGCACCATGGCGACGCTCGCCATCCTGATGCCGATCACCTATCACATCGACCCGACCTTTGCGGTCATCATGCTGTCGGGCATCTATTATGGCGCGGCCTATGGCGGCTCGACGGCCTCGATCCTGTTGAACCTGCCGGGCACCGTGACTTCGGTCATCACCACGCTGGATGGCTATCCCATGGCCAAAAGCGGCAAGGCGGGGCTGGCGCTGTTCATCACCGCCGTCGCCTCGTTCGTCGGGTCGATGCTGGGGGCGGTGATGCTGGCGGTGCTGACCGTGCCGCTGGCACGGATCGCGATGCAGTTCGGGCCGCAGGAATATTTCATGCTGATGGCCTTTGGCCTGATCGCGGCCTCCATGCTGTCGACCGGCCAGCCGCTGAAATCGCTGGTCATGGTCTGCACCGGGATGCTGCTGGGCATTGTCGGGCTGGATCTGAACTCGGGCGCGGCGCGGTTCACGTTCGGGATGCCGGAATTCTATGACGGGCTGTCGCTGGTCGCCATTGCCATGGGCCTGTTCGGCCTGCCCGAAATCATCTCGGCCGCCCGCCGCGGCCCCGAAGGGATGGTGACGAACGAGAAGATCTCGATCCGGTCGATGCTGCCCAGCACGGCGGAATGGAAGGCCTCGGCCATGCCCATGATGCGCGGCACCGGGATCGGGGCGTTCTTTGGCGCGCTGCCGGGCACGGGCGGGGTGATCGCGACCTTCATTTCCTATGCGGTGGAAAAGAAGCTCTCGCGCACCCCCGAGCGGTTCGGCAAAGGCGCCATCGAAGGCGTTGCCGCACCCGAGGCCGCGAACAATGCTGCCGTGCAGACCGCCTTCATCCCCACCATGTCGCTGGGCATTCCGGGCGATGCGGTGATGGCGATCATGCTGGGCGTGCTGATGGTGCATGGCATCGTGCCGGGGCCGTCGGTGATTTCCGACAACCCGCAGCTGTTCTGGGGCCTTGTTGCCTCGTTCGTGGTGGGCAACGTCTTTCTGGTCATCCTGAACGTGCCGCTGGTCGGGCTGTGGGTGCGGCTGCTGCGGGTGCCCTATCACCTGCTGTTCCCGGTGATGGTGGCCTGTGTCTGCGTCGGCGTCTATTCGGTCTCCAGCTCGGTCACCGACATCTATGTCCTGCTGGTGTTCGGGCTGATCGGCATCGGCCTGCGGGTGCTGCGGTTTGACGGGGCAACGCTGCTTCTGGGCTTCGTGCTGGGCCCGATGATCGAGGAAAACTTTCGCCGCGCCATGGTGGTCAGCGGCGGCGAGTTCGCACCCTTTGTCGAGCGCCCGATCTCGGCTGCCTTCCTGCTGGCCGGGGCCGCGCTGGTGCTGTGGTTCTCGGGCCGGTTCCTGATGCGGGCAGTGCGGGCCTGAGGGGGCCGCACGTCCGGCAGACATGCAAAGGGCGGGAGCATCGGCACCCGCCCTTTTCCGTTTCAATGTCCGGCGTTACTTGCGCACAAGCCCCGAATCATCGCCGTTCAGGCCAAATTCGCGCACCACGGCATCGGTATCGGCGGCAAAGGCGGGCGGCGCCTTGCGATAGGTCGCCGGCGTGCGGTCCAGCTTGATCGGGCTTGCCGTGCCGCGAAAGTCGCCGATGTCCACGATCATGCCGCGCGCGGCCGTATGCGGGTCGGCCACCACCTGATCCAGTGTGCGGACCGGCGCGCAGGGCACGCCCGAGGTGATCAGCCGTTCCGCAATCTCTTCGGCGCCAAAGGCGGCCAGCGCACCTTCCAGCATCTCGCGCAGGGCCGGGCGGTTGTCCTTGCGCAGCGCGTTGGTCGCATAGCGCGCATCGTCTCCCGGCAAGCCCAGCACCGCGCACAGCTTGGCGAACTGCCCGTTGTTGCCAACCGCCAGGAAGATGTCGCCATCCTTGCAGCGATAGGTGTCATAGGGCGTGATGTTCGGATGCGCATTGCCCGAAGGCGCAGGCACCGGCGCCCCCAGATAAAGGTTCGGCAGATGCGGATGCATCAGTGAGAAGCCGCAATCGTAAAGCGCCGCCTCGACAAACTGCCCCTTGCCGGACCGTGCCCTTTCCTGCAACGCCAGCAGGCAGCCGATGGCCGCGTTCAGGCCCGTCACCATATCGACAACCGGCACGCCCATGCGCACCGGGGCGCCGCCTGCCTCGCCGTTGACCGACATCAGGCCGACCAGCGCCTGAATGGCCGCATCATAGCCCGGACGGCCACCATAGGGGCCATCCTCGCCAAAGCCCGACACGCGCACATGAATCAGCCGGGGAAAGCGGCGGCGCAGTTCCTCGCGCCCGATGCCCCATTTTTCCAGCGTGCCGGTCTTGAAGTTTTCCAGGAACACATCAGCGCTTTCCAGCAGCGCCAGCAGGATTTCGCGCCCTTCGGGGCGGGAGAAATCGACGGCAATGCCTTCCTTGTTGCGGTTCAGGCCCAGGAAATAGCTGGCCGCATCGCCCTGGAACGGCGGGCCCCAGAGCCGGGTTTCATCACCCTGCGGCGGTTCGATCTTGATGACCCTTGCGCCATGATCGGCTAGGATCTGGCCGCAATAGGGGCCTCCCAGCACCCGGCTGGCGTCAATGACAAGCACGCCGTCCAGCGCGCCCTTCGATGTCGTTTCGGTCATGCAGCTTCCCCCTCGAGCCGGCGGGTCACGCCGTTGAAATGCACCATGGGTTGATACTCGCGCGTGGCGGTCTGGACAATGCGCCCGACCAGCAGCCGATGGGTGCCCAAGGTTTCGGTCGTGACGATCCGGCATTCCATCACCGCCAGCGCCGAGGCCAGAACCGGCAGATCCAGCGCCCCTGCCTGCCAGTCCGCATCGCCAAAGCGCCGGCTGCCCTGCGGCTGGGTCATGAAATCGCGCACGATGTCGGAATGCCGGCAGCCAAGGACATTCGCGGCGAACAGGCCGTTTTGCAAGATCATCGGCAGGGCAGAGCTGGCCCCGTTGACAAACACGCCAATCAGCGGCGGTTCGGCGGAAATCGACACCACGCTTGACGCAACCAGCCCGGCCGGGTTCGCCGGCGTTCCGGTGGTGACGGCGCAAACGCCCGCCGCCAGCCGCCGCAAGGTGCGGCGGAAATCGTCGGGATCGATCGCGGCAGGCGGGTCGGACCAGGTGACATGGGCACGCACGGCGCCCGCATCATCCACCCATCCGGCCCGGACGGCATGGGCGATCATCGCATCGAACCCGGCATCCCAGCCAGGATCGCCCGCAAGCGGCGACAAAAAGCGCAGCACGCCAGGCGCGATGCGAATGTGGCCGTCCCCTTCGCGGCGCCCGATGCGGGCGATCTGGCGGGTCAGCCGGTCTTCGGGTTGCGGGTCGATCAAAATGTCGAGCCCGCGAAAATTCGCGGGCTCGAGCATCGTGATCGCGCCCGCATCGGTGATGTGGATGCGCATGTGATCGAACTCAGGCCGCCTTGCGCTGGCCCAGTTCCTTGCGCACGGCGGGGATGATCTTGTCGCCCCACAGCTCGATCTGCTTGAGCATGGTCTTCTGGTCGAAATCGCCCAGCTGGGTCTGCAGCGCGATGTGCTTGGGCTTGAGGATCTCGATCTCGGCCAGCAGCTTGTCGATGACCTGATTGACCGAGCCGACCGGCAGGTTCTTTTTCAGCTGCTCGAACGACAGGTCGGTCTCGGACGGCACTTCCTTGATCATGTAGCCATCGTCGCTTTGCTGGCGGCGATACTTCAGGCTTTCCGAGATGCGGCGCTGGAAGCGGGCGTTATCGAGGTAGCTGTCGATTTCCGCCTGATTGTCACTGGCATAGCCGCAGCGCAGGAAGCCGAACTTGACGTCACGGTCCAGATCCTTGCCCTCTTTCGCGGCAATGCCGTCCAGACGCTTGCGCAGATCGGCAATGGCCTCGTTGCCGTTCAGCAGCGAGGTCACGAATAGGTTGTGCCCGTCACGCACCGCGCGGCCCAACGTCGCCGGGTTGCCCGAGGTTACCCACATCGGCGGCAGCGGTTCCTGCACGCAGCGCACGGCAATCGAGCTGGGCGGGATGTTCAGGTGCTTGCCGTGGTATTCGAACACCTTCTGCGACATCGCCATCGGGATGATGTCGAGGAATTCGTTATAAATCTCGCCTGCCTCGTCCAGGCTGGTACCGAAGCGTTCGAATTCGAACTGCTGATAGCCCGAGCCCACGCCCAGCTCCAGCCGGCCATCGGACACGGAATCGACAAAGCCCACCTCGGCCAGGAACCGCGCGGGGTGATAGAGCGGCAGGATGCACACCGCGCTGCCCAGACGGATCCGGCTGGTCTTGCCGGCGCAATGCGCGATCATCATCAGGGGCGAGGGTGACAGTGAATAGTTGTTGAAATGGTGTTCCGCATACCAGGCCGTATCAAAGCCGGCCTGTTCGGCCACGACGGTCTGTTCGACCGAATTCTTGATCACTTGCTGCGAGGTCTGGTGATAGCCACGCTGCTGGGCCAGAATGAAGACGCCGAATTCCATGGTTTCCTCCGAACGATGGTCTGGTCGATGTTCTATCCGGCTTTGATCTTTGCGGTTAATCGCTATAATGCCTTCAACTGTCCTGCATTCGTTGGGGGTAATCATGGACCGCCTGCGCGCGATGGAACTGTTTGCCTCGGTGGCGCGCACTGGCAGCTTCACCGAAACGGCGCGGCTGTTCGGCCTGTCCGCCACCTCGGTTTCGCGCACAATCACCGATCTGGAGGACCATCTGAACGTCAAGCTGCTGCTGCGCTCGACCCGGCAGGTGGCACTGTCCGAGGCCGGGCAGGAATATGCCCGGCGGGTCGAGGGTATCCTGTGGTCGATCAAGGATATCGAGGGCGGGGTATCGGCCATCGGCACCGATCCGGCAGGCACCTTGCGGGTGCATTCGCGCACCATGTTCGGCCTGCGGGTGCTGACACCGCTGATCGTGGAATTCCGCCGCCTGCATCCGGGCATCACGGTCGAATTGCTGCTGGGCGAGGCCAAGGTCGATCTGCGCCGTCATCAGGTGGATGTCGATTTTCGCATCGCCCCGCCCGCCGAGGCCGGGGTGAAACGGCGGATGCTGTTCATGTCTGAACGCTATCTCGTTGCCTCGCCCGCCTATGTCGCCAGTGCGCCCGCGCTGCGACAGCCGCAGGATCTGGCGCGCCATGCCTGTCTGGCCTACCACCTGCCGGGCAGCGGCATCGTCTGGCGCTTTCGCCAGGCCGACGGCGCGATCGAGGAAGTGCCGGTTGCCCCGCGGCATGTCACCAACAACGGGATGGTGCTGCTGGAACTGGCCCGCATGGGCGAGGGCATCGCGCTGCTGGACGATTACACGGTGGCCGACGATCTGGCCTCGGGGGCGCTGGTGCGGCTGATTCCGACGCTGCGGGCCAGCAATACCGCCTTCGAGGATGGCATGTATGCCACCATTCTGGAAACCACGCCTGTCCCGGCCAAGATCCGGGTGTTTCTGGATTTCGTTTCGGCCCGTGTATCGGGGCCGGAACGGCGGTTTGGCAATTTTGCCCCGCGCAGCCAGCCCGAGGCCGCAGCACGCTGACAGACCCCTTGCGGCGCGCCGTGGCATTGGCCACTCTGCCCCCGAACAAGGAGTGTCCAATGCATCCGCTGAACCCCGCCATGGCCGCAACCTTTGCCCCCCCGGTGATGGAGGCGCGGCGCTGGCTGGCGGAAACCACGCTGCCCCCCGGCCTGCCGCTGATCAACGTCAGCCAGGCCGCGCCGGTGGAGCCCCCGCCGCTGGGCCTGCGTCAGGCCATCGCGGATGCGGCGCTGACCAATGATGCGGCACATCTTTATGGCCCGGTGCTGGGCCTGCCCGAGTTGCGGGCCGAGGTGGCGGCGCAATGGTCCGCCGCCTATGGCGGCGTGATTGCCGCCGGGCAGGTGGCCATCACCCAAGGCTGCAATCAGGCGTTCTGCGCCGTCATGGCCACCCTTGCCGGTGCGGGGGACGAGGTGATCTTGCCGACGCCATGGTATTTCAACCACAAGATGTGGCTGGACATGCAGGGCGTTCGCGCCGTGCCGCTGACCACCGGCCCCGGCCTGATTCCCGAGGCCGATCAGGCCGCCGCCCTGATCACCGACCGCACCCGCGCCATCGTGCTGGTCAGCCCGAACAACCCTGGCGGCGCGGAATACCCGGCCGAAACGCTGGCCGCCTTTCGCGACCTGTGCCGCGCGCGCGGGCTGGCGCTGATCGTGGACGAGACCTACCGCGATTTCGACAGCCGCACGGGCCGCCCCCACGATCTGTTCGCCGATCCCGACTGGGACGATGTGTTGATCCAGCTTTACAGCTTTTCCAAGGCCTACCGGCTGACGGGCCATCGGGTGGGCGCCGTGGTGGCCAACACCGCGCGGCTGGCGGAAATCGAGAAGTTCCTCGATACGGTCGCGATCTGCCCCAGCCAGCTTGGCCAGATCGCCGCCCTTTGGGGGATGCGCAACCTGGCCCGGTGGGTCGCGGGCGAGCGGCAGGAAATCCTGTCGCGCCGCGCCGCCATGGTTGCGGGCTTTCCGGCGCTGACCGGCTGGCGGCTTCTGGGGTGCGGCGCCTATTTCGCCTATGCGGAACACCCCTTCGCCGCCCCCTCGCCTGACGTTGCGCGCGAGATCTTGCGCCAGCAGGCGATCCTCATGCTGCCCGGCACCATGTTCATGCCCGAGGATGACCCCGCCGGCGCCCGCCAGATGCGCATTGCCTTTGCCAATATCGACGCGGAGGGCATTGCCACCCTGTTCAAACGCCTGTCAGACCTGCGCCTGCCCTTGCGCTGAACGCTTGCCCCTGCCCCGCGCTGCCCTTAGACAGGCTTCAACATTTTCAAGGTGCAGGAGGCACGGATGGCGGCTGGCGGCAAGGCAGGACAGGTTCTGGTCTGGATCCTGATGGCCATGCTGATCCTGGGCCTTGGTGGCTTCGGGATCACCAACTTCGGCGGTTCGGTCCGCCGCATCGGTTCTGTCGATGGCGAGGATATCACCACCGACGCCTATTTCCGCGCCCTGCGCAGCGATCTGAACGCGCTGTCGGCCCAGATCGGCCGCCCGCTCGGCTTTGCCGAGGCTTCGGCCCTTGGCCTTGATGCCTCGGTCCGGCAACGGCTGGTGACGACGGCGGCGCTGGACGCCGAAACCGCCCGGCTGGGCATCTCGGTCGGCGATGACCGGCTGGCACAGGAAATCCGCGCGATCCCGGCCTTCCGCGGCATGTCGGGCGCCTTTGACCGCGCGGCCTATACGGCCACCTTGCAGGACAACGGCTGGAAAGAGGCCGCGTTCGAAACCCAGATGCGCCGCGACATTGCGCGCGGACTGGTGCAGACCGCCATTGCCACCGGCTTTGCCGGATCGGATGCGGCGGCCGCCGCGTTCTACGACTATGCCGAGGAGCGCCGCAGCTTTTCGCTGCTGCGCCTGACCGAGGCCGATCTTGCGACCCCGGTGGCCGAACCGGACGCCGCTGCGCTGAAGGCCTATTACGACGCGCATCCGCAGGAATTCACCAGCCCCGAGTTGCGCCGCATCACCTATGCCGCGCTGCTGGCCGACGATGTGGCCAAGGCCGTCACGGTGGACGATGCCGAACTGCGCAAGCTGTATGACCAGCGGATCGGCGAATTCGTCCAGCCCGAACGGCGGCTGGTGGAACGGCTGGTCTATCCCGACGATGCTGCTGCAAAGGCTGCCCGCGACAAGCTGGATGCCGGGCAAGCCACCTTCGAGGATCTGGTCAAGGAACGCGGCCTTGCCCTGTCGGACACCGACATGGGCGATGTGACCAAGGCCGATCTGGGCGCAGCGGGCGAGGCGATCTTTGCCATGACCGAACCGGGCGTCACCGGCCCCCTGCCCTCGCCGCTGGGGCCGTCGCTGTTTCGCATGAACGGCATTCTGGCGGCTGACGAGATCAGCTTTGAGGATGCGCGCGATGCGCTGACGTCCGAATTCGCGCTGGATGCCGCGCGCCGCCAGATCCGCACCCGCGTCAACGAGATCGAGGATCTGCTGGCAGGCGGTGCGACGCTTGAGGATCTGGCCAAAGAGGCAGGTCTGACGCTGGGCACCATCGACATGGGCCCCGACACCGCCGAAGGCATCGCCGCCTATCCGCGCTTTCGCGAGCAGGCGGAAAAGATCACCGACAAGGACTTCCCCGAGGTAACAGAGGTGGATGACGGCGGGATCGTCGCCATGCGCCTTGATGCGATCCTGCCGCCCGCCCTGCGCCCCTATGACGAGGTGGCGGACCAGGTGGCCGAGGCTGCCCGCGCCGCCGCGGTGAAACAGGCGCTGGAATCGCGTCTGGCCGAGGTGCAGGCCGAGGTGGCCAAGGGCGCCGCCATGGGCGGGTTCGGGATCGTCGAGGTTGCGCAGGCCATGCCGCGCGGCGGCCGCATCGACGCTGCCCCCGCCGATCTGGTCGAGCGCGCCTTCCGTCTGCAACAGGGCGACCTTGCCGCGGTGGTCGAGGGCGATTTCGTCGGCCTGATCCGTCTGGACGAGATCATCGCCGCAGACCATGCAACCCCCGAGGCGGAACAGCTGAAACTGGCGCTGAAGGCCCGGCAGGGTCAGGACATGGGGCAAGACGCCTTTGCCCTGTTCTCGGCTGCGCTGGAACAAAAAGCCAAGATCACGCTGGACGAGGCCGCAATCGGCGCCGTCCACGCCCAGATGCGGTAATTCACCATGGCCCTGGTTCCCGATTTCGCGACGTTTGAACAGGGCTGGAACGCTGGCCGGAACCAGCTGGTCTATGCCCGGCTGGCCGCCGACCTGGATACGCCCGTCTCCCTGATGCTGAAACTGGCCGAGGCGCGGGCGGATACCTTCATGCTGGAATCGGTGACCGGCGGCGAGGTGCGCGGGCGCTATTCGGTGGTCGGCATGAAACCCGATCTGATCTGGCAGTGCCACGGCCAGACCAGCCGCATCAACCGGCAGGCGCGCTATGATGCCACCGCCTTTGACCCGCTGGACGGCCACCCGCTGGACACGCTGCGCGCGCTGATCGCGGAAAGCGCGGTGGACATGCCCGCAGATCTGCCGCCCATCGCGGCGGGCCTGTTCGGCTATCTGGGCTATGACATGATCCGGCTGGTCGAACGCCTGCCGAACGTGAACCCCGACCCGCTGGGCCTGCCCGATGCGGTGCTGATGCGCCCTTCGGTCGTGGCCGTGCTGGATGGCGTCAAGGGCGAGGTGACGGTGGTTGCCCCGGCCTGGGTCGGCTCTGGCCTCTCGGCCCGCGCAGCCTATGCCCAGGCGGCTGAACGGGTGATGGACGCGCTGCGCGATCTGGACCGCGCGCCCCCGGCCCAGCGGGATCTGGGCGAGGTCGCCACCATGGGCGAGCTGCGGTCGAACTTCACCCCCAAGGGCTACAAGGCCGCCGTCGAAAAGGCCAAGGACTACATCCGCGCCGGCGATATCTTCCAGGTGGTTCCCTCTCAACGCTGGGCGATGGATTTCGCCCTGCCGCCCTTTGCGCTCTACCGCTCGCTGCGGCGCACGAACCCGTCGCCCTTCATGTTCTTCTTCAACTTCGGCGGCTTTCAGGTGGTGGGCGCCAGCCCGGAAATCCTTGTCCGGCTGCGCGAGGGCGAGGTGACCATCCGCCCGATCGCCGGCACCCGCAAACGCGGCGCCACCCCCGAAGAGGACAAGGCGCTCGAGGCCGACCTGCTGGCCGACCCCAAGGAGCTGGCCGAACACCTGATGCTGCTGGATCTGGGCCGCAACGATGTGGGCCGCGTAGCGAAAATCGGCACGGTACGGCCGACCGAGAAGTTCATCATCGAACGCTATTCCCACGTCATGCACATCGTCTCGAACGTCGTAGGTCAGCTGCGCGAGGACGAAGACGCCCTCTCTGCCTTGCTCGCCGGCCTGCCCGCAGGCACCGTCTCGGGCGCGCCCAAGGTGCGGGCGATGGAAATCATCGACGAGCTGGAGCCGGAAAAGCGCGGCGTCTATGGCGGCGGCGTCGGCTATTTTGCGGCCAACGGCGAGATGGACTTCTGCATCGCCCTGCGCACCGCGGTGGTCAAGGACGAGACGCTCTATATCCAGGCCGGTGGCGGCGTGGTCTATGACAGCGATCCGGACGCCGAGTTCGAAGAAACCGTGAACAAGTCCAATGCTCTGCGCCGGGCCGCACAAGATGCCGGCATGTTCGCGCGGCGCGGAAACTGATACCGCACCGCCCGTGGCTGGCGGCAAGATCGGTATTCCCCACCATCGCGCGACGCGGGATGGTGGGCGGCGCATGGGTATTTGTAAAAAGGCAAAGGGGGAAAGCGCGCGCCCTGCCCCTTTGCCTTTTTTGAAAATACCCCCGCCGGAGGCACGCCGCGCCCCGCGC
Organism: Gemmobacter nectariphilus DSM 15620; assembly: GCF_000429765.1. GTDB lineage: Bacteria > Pseudomonadota > Alphaproteobacteria > Rhodobacterales > Rhodobacteraceae > Wagnerdoeblera > Wagnerdoeblera nectariphila. Next base: position 233,844 of record NZ_AUCM01000006.1, read on the forward strand.
GGCGCCCGGCCCAAAGGAAGAAGCCGCGCTGGCGCGGCGACGACCTGCGGGAGGTTTTCGTCAGCCCACCCGGTTCGGCACCTCATGCCCGTCAAAGAAGGCATCAAGGTTGTCCAGCGCCATCAGGCCCATCGCCTCGCGCACCTCAAGGGCAGCTGTGCCAAGGTGCGGTAGCAGCACGACATTTTCCAGCGCGCGCAGTGCCTCGGGCACGTCGGGTTCGCGTTCGTAGACATCAAGACCGGCACCCGCGATGCCTCGCTGTTGCAGGCAGGCGATCAGCGCCGCTTCGTCCACCACATCGCCGCGCGCGATGTTGACAAGGATTGCATGGGGTTGCATCGCCGCCAGCGCCTCGGCGTCGATCAGGTGATGCGTTCCCGCGCCGCCCGGCACGGCAATGACAACACAGTCGCAAGACCCCATCAGGTCAGCCAGACTGTCCACCTGCGTTGCCGGCAGCCCTGGATCGTCGATGCGCGAGCGGTTGTAGAACGCGATCTGCATGCCAAAGCCATGATGCGCGCGCCGGGCGATGGCCTTGCCGATACGGCCCATGCCAACGATGCCCAGCCGCTTGCCGGTCACATGCAGCCCCAGCATCTGGGTTGGCTGCCAGCCGGTCCACAGGCCAGCGCGTACCAGGCGCTCGCCCTCTCCGGCGCGGCGTGCGGTCATCAGAAGCAGCGTCATCGCGATATCCGCCGTCGCATCGGTCACCGCGCCGGGCGTGTTCGACACCACGACGCCGGCTGTCCGGGCCGCCTCCACGTTGATATGGTTGTAGCCCACGCCGAAATTCGCCACGATCCGGCAGCGCGGCGCCGGAGACTGTTCAAACACCTGCGCTGTGAAGGCATCGCCCAGCGTTGCCAGCACCGCATCATGGTCATAAAGCGCGGCCAGGGCCTGAGCCTCGGTCAGCGGCTCCAGATCCTCGCGCAGTGTCACGTCATAGCGGGTCAGCGCACGGGTGATGACCCGATCCGGCAGGGTGCGGGTGATCAGCAGCTTCGGGGTCAATACAATCTGCCTCCTTCTGGGACCGCCTGGTCGGGGGCGATCAGCACGACTTCGCCATCGGCATCGGGCACGCCCAGCACCAGCACTTCGGACATCACCTTGCCGATCTGGCGGGGCGGAAAGTTGACCACGGCCAGCACCTGGCGGCCGACCAGACCTTCGGGCGTATAGTGCCGGGTGATCTGCGCCGAGGACCGCTTTTCGCCGATCTCGCCGCCAAAATCGACCCAGAGCTTGATCGCGGGCTTGCGCGCCTCGGGAAAGGGCTCGGCCCGGGTGATGCGGCCGACACGGATGTCGACCTTGGCAAAATCGTCGTAGGTGATGGTCATTTGCCCAGTTCCCTGCCCCGGTCGGCCGCCGCCTGCACTGCGCGGCGCAGCAGCGGCGGAAAGCCGGTTTCCGGGTTCATCAGCACCTCGAGCGCCGCCGCCGTCGTGCCGCCGGGCGAGGTGACGTTGATGCGCAGCTGCTCGGCGCTTTCGCTGGCCTGATAGGCCAGCTCCCCTGCCCCGCAGACGGTGGCACGCGCCAGCTGCATCGACAGATCGGGGGCCAGCCCTTGTGCCACACCGGCCGCCGCCAGCGCCTCGATCAGGTGAAAGACATAGGCGGGGCCAGAGCCGGACACCGCCGTCACCGCATCCATCTGGTGCTCGCCCTCCAGCCGGACCACCTGGCCGACCGCCGACATCAGCGCCTGCGCCATGTCCAGATGCGCGGGGGTCGCATGGGCATTGCCGCAGATCGCAGTGATGCCGCGCCCTACCGCAGCCGGCGTGTTCGGCATGGTGCGCACGATCGGCGTTGCCGTCCCCAGAACCGCCTCGTAGGAGGCGATCAGCGTCCCCGCCGCGACCGAGACGAACAGCGTGCCGCCCCCGCCAAAGGCTTGCAGTTGCGGCAGCGCCGCGCCCATCATCTGCGGCTTGACCGCGACCAGAACCACGGCAGGGGCCGCCGGCAGGGGCTGGTTGACCTGAACGCCCTGCGCCCTGACCCAGCCCGAAGGGTTCGGGTCGATGACATGCACCGCATCCGGCCGCAAACCGCGGGCCAGCCAGCCCTGCAACAGCGCCGAGCCCATCTTGCCGCAGCCCAGCAGCACCAGCCCGCGTTCCGAAATCGCTGCAAAATCCATATGGTCCCCCTTGGGTTTGGCCTGCAGCCTAGGGGGATCGGCGCGGGCGGGCAAGTGGGGCTCAGGCGCGGCCCCAGGCCTCGGTCATGGCGACCTGCATTGCCTCGTCCGGGGTCTTGCCGGCCCAGGCGACCAGCTGGAAGGCCGGGTAGAACCGTTCCGCCGCACCGACGGCAGCGCGGATCATGGTTTCCACCTGCTGAACCGCCGCGCCCTGCCCCCCGGTCAGCACAAGGCCATAGCGCCAGACCATCAGCCGCTGTTCTTCCCACCAGGTAAAGGCGCCGCACCAGCATTCGTCATTGATGCGGTTCAGCAGGGCGTAAAGCTGCGCCTCGGCGCCGGTCGGGGGTTCCATTTCGAAGGTGCAGATCAGGCGCAAGGTTTCATCCCTGCCCGACCAGGCAAGGGTCAGCGAATAGGTCCGCCACTGGCCCGTGACCGCCATGGCGATCTGATCGTCGGTCACACGGTCGAAATCCCATGCGTGATGCGCCGCCAGAGTCTCGACCAGGTCGATCGGGTGAACATCGTCGGTCAACATGAGGTCTTCGGCAATCGACACGCGGCGTTCCTTCCCGGCTATCGACCCACCGACCCATCAGCTTGGGTTGCACAGGACAAAAGCCACTATATGACGCGAGCTATTCTAGATATGGTGTCAGCGATGCGGAAGTCTGTAAAGCGAAAGTTGACGAACAAAGTTGTGGACAAGACGGCGGAGCGATGCGGCATGACCGCAGATCCTGGCGCGGTTGGAACGGGGATCCGCCAAGGAACGGTCTTGCCGGGTTGGGCGGTATAGGGGCGATTGGCGCCCGCATCAAACCCTTCTTTGGCGTCGCTCGATCGGCGCGGCCGACATAGGGCGCCGTGGATCTGCCAAGGCCGTCCACGCTGACCGGCCCGCCCTGCGGGGGCCCAAGGATCTGCCCCGGGTGATCCATCTGCCCCGCCACCGCGTAACCCTAGCAACGTCAGCAAATGGAACCGCGGATATCATGGGGCAACTGATACTTCTTTACGCTGTGACGGCGGTGATCTTTCTGGGGCTCGATATCCTCGGCATCCGCTACATCGTGCGCCCCGTCTTCGAGCCGCATGTCGGGCATCTGCTTGCCTCGCCCCTGCGGCTGGGGCCTGCGGCCCTGTTCTATCTGTTCTATGTCGCCGGGCTTCTGGCCTTTGTCTCGTGGCCCGCACTGAAGGAAGAGGCGCCGCTTCAGGCGCTTGTCATGGGCGCCCTGCTGGGGGCGCTGTGCTATGGCACATATGAAATGACGAATTACGCCACGCTTGCCGACTGGTCCTGGAAACAGGTGGTGGTCGACGGGCTGTGGGGCACCTTCCTGACCGGATTTGCGGCCTGGGCCGGGGTTGCCGCCTTCAGCGGTCGGCTGGCTTGACCGAAAGCCTGGCGGTCAGCCGCAGGGAAAGCGCATAGGGCAGAGCGCGCAGAAGTTTCACCGCACAAGTAAAACGCTTTGGGAAATGCAGCTCGAAAGAGCTGCCTTTCAGCCCCTTGACCACTGCCGCTGCGGCCTGATCGGGTGTGATCAGGGCGGGCATGGAAAAATCGTTCTTGTCGGTCAGTCGGGTGGAAACGAACCCCGGGCAGACCAGCCTGACATCGACGCGCGGGGAGAGTTCTGCCCGCAAAGTTTCGGCCAGATTGTTCACGGCGGCCTTGGTGGCGCTATAGGGCTGGCCGCCCGGCAAGCCGAAATAACCTGCAACCGACCCGAACAGCACCAGCTGCCCCCCGTCACGCAGCAGCGGCGGCGTGAGCCGCGCCACCTCGAAGCTGCCCAGCAGATTGACCGCCACCAGTTTGGCCGTAGCTTCCCGGGACATGTCCTGCACGCGCCCCGGATTATAAAGCGCGGCGGTGCAGATCACCGCATCCAGCGTGCCAGGCGCGATGCTGGCAACGGCGGCGTCCAGCGACCCGGTATCGGCCAGATCAAGCGGCAGCACGCGGGCATCGCCGCAGCTGGCCGCCAGCGCCTCGAGCGCCGCCTGATTGCGCGCCGACAGGATCAGCCGCGCACCTTCCTGCGCCAGGGCGCGGGCCAGTGCCGCGCCGATCCCGTCGCTTGCGCCAATGATCCAGACCGTCTTTCCGGCAAAGTCCATGCCGTCAGATCCGGAAGAGCGGCTGCAACAGGCGTGGGATCGCGGCGCGGAACCGCAGCGGCGCATCGGTGGCCGCAAGGCAGATGCAGGGGGCCTCGGATCCGGCGATGGGCTGATGGTCGATCTCGTCATGCGCGGTTTCGACATCGCCGCGCCCAAAGCGGCCTTCGCTGTCGGAAAAGCTGCCCTGAAGCACCAAGGTCAGCTCCAGCCCGCCATGGCTGTGTTCGGGCACCGCGCGCCCAGGCGGGATATACAGCAGCCGCAGCGATCCTTCGGCATCGGCCGACAGGATCTGCTGGCGAATGCCACCCCCCAACATGCGCCACTTGGGCGGCTGCCCGCCAAGCGCCTGCATGACCGGCGCCGGAAAGATGCCCGACCGCTGGATCGGCGGGCGCGGCAAGGGCGCGCGGTCCAGCGCGTCAAGCAGCCGATCCCTGGCCCCTGCACTGACAGAAGTGGGCGCAATCCGGTCAAGAAGCGCGCCGCCCAGCATCTCGGCAGCCTCGGCCCGTGCCCGGCAGGTATCGCACAGCGACAGATGCGCCGCGACGACAACCGCAAAAGGATGTGACAGGTTGCCGGTGACAAAGGCATCCAGCAGGTCATCGGAGATATGATGGGTAATCGCGGTCATGGCTGCCTCAGATAGTTCAGGTCGCGGCGCAGGCGTTCCAGTCCCAGACGGATGCGCGATTTGATGGTGCCAAGAGGCAGCCCCGTCACCTCGCTGATGCGCGAGTGAGGCAGATCCTCGAAATAGGCCTGTTCAAGAACACGGGCCTGATCGGGCGACATCCCGTCCAGCGCCTTGCGCAACAGCGCCGCCTCTTGCCCAAGGGCAAGGATCTGGGCTGCATCCGGTTCGGACCCTTCGGGTTCGGTCAATGCATCGGGTTCGGGCGGTGGCTTGCGGCGCGCCAGATCGATGCGGCGGTTTCGGGCGATGCGGTAGATCCAGGCGCTGGCCTCGGCCCGGTGGGGGTCGAACTGCGCGGCCTTGTGCCAGACCGTCAGCATGACGTCCTGAACGACATCCTCGGCGCTGCCATCGCGCAAGCCGCCACGCATGAGCATCGCCTTCAGACGCGGTGCGAAATATTCGAACAGGCGCAAGAACGCGGCACGGTCGCGATGGTCGCGCACAGCCAGAAGCCAGAGCGTTGGCTGTGTCGGTGTCTCGGTGTCGTCTTGCAAAACGCCGCTCTCCTTCACGCTTCGACTGGCGTGGCATGCGCGCGCAATAACACCGCGGTTCGGCGGTGCAATCACATCATGGCTGCTGCGGTCATCTGGCATCATGGACTCGATACGGACCGCACGGCAGATCAGATCACCCCGACGCGGGAATTTCAATTACAGATCAGTTTCCTGACCTTACGAGTGATCTGGGGCCCGTGCCGGAACGTAGCCAAACATACCCAGACCCAAGGAGACGACCTTGCCCTTTGACCTGACACGCGGCGCGCCGCAGAAGATCGCGATCATCGGTGGCGGAATTGCCGGGATGTCGGCGGCCTGGCTGTTGTCGCGTCACCACAAGGTCACGCTGTTCGAGGCCGCGCCCAGACTTGGCGGGCACGCACGGACCGTCATGGCCGGGCGGCGGGGGGATATTGCGGTCGATACCGGGTTCATCGTCTTCAACTATGCCAATTACCCACACCTGACAGCAATGTTTCGCGATCTGGACGTGCCGGTCCATCGCAGCGACATGAGCTTTGGCGTCTCGCTTGGGAATGGCCGGGTCGAATATGCGCTGCGCTCGGCCGGGGCGCTGTTCGCGCAACGCTCGAACCTGGTGCGTCCGGGGTTCCACCGGATGATCCGAGACATCTTGCGTTTCAACGCCCATGGGGCGGCTGCGGCGCAGGGCCGGCCCGAGCTGACCATCGAGGAGCTGCTTGGGGAACTGGGGCTGGGGGCGCGGTTCCGCGATCACTACCTGTATCCGATCTGCGGGGCAATCTGGTCCACCCCGGCAAGCCGCATCGCCGACTTTCCCGCCGAGACGCTACTAAGATTCATGGGCAATCATGCGCTGATGTCCAAGGGCGGTCAGCATCAATGGTGGACGGTCACGGGCGGCAGCGTGACCTATGTGAACCGGCTGACGCAGGCTATGGCTGCGCAGGGCGTCGCCTTGCGGCCGGGAACGCCCGTGCGGGCCGTCACGCGCGGTGACGCCGGGCCGACGGTTCAGTTTGACGGCACGGCCGAAGGTTTCGATCAGGTGATCTTTGCCTGCCATGCCGATCAGACCCTGGCCCTGCTGTCCGACCCCTCGGCCGAAGAAACCGCAGCCCTGGGCGCCGTGCGCTTTCAGGACAACCGCGCGGTGCTGCATGCCGATCCTGTCGTGATGCCGCGCCGGCGCGCCTGCTGGAGTTCCTGGGTCTACCGTGCCGATGATCCGCAGGCCGAACAGGCAGTGGGCGTGACCTACTGGATGAACCGCCTGCAATCGCTGCCCGAGGATGACCCGCTGTTCGTCAGCCTCAATCCTGGCGCCGCGATCGACCCGGCGCTGATTTATGACGAAACGACCTTTCGCCATCCGGTCTTTGATCAGGCCGCCATTGCGGCGCAGGCCAGGCTGAAAGACATGCAGGGCACGCGCCAGACCTGGTTTGCCGGCGCCTGGTTGCGCAACGGATTCCACGAGGACGGCTTTGCCAGCGCCATGCGCATCGCGCGCCAGCTTCTGCCGGCACGGATCTAGGTGATGACCGGGGGCCTTGGGTCCATTCTGGCCGACGGGGGCGTGCTGCATCTGCCGTCGGATGTCATGCATGCCCGGCGTGGTGCGGTGCGCCACGCCTTTCGGTATTGGGTCGATTACCTGCTTCTGGCGCCGGAAACCGTCCGCCCGCGTGGGCTGTTCCGGCTGGGCCGATTTGGTCTGTTCAGCTTTTTGGCTGCCGATCACGGGGGGCCACGCGGGGCGGGCAAGGGCGCGCCCTGGGCCTGGAAGATCATCGAAAATGCCGGGCTGGTGCGGGACGGGTCGATGACCATGGCCCTGATGACGCAGCCGCGCTTTCTGGGCTACTGGTTCAATCCGGTCAGCTTCTGGATGGTGCTGCGCGGCGACGACCTGCTTGCCGTGATTGCCGAGGTCAACAACACCTTTGGCCAACGCCATTCCTATCTGTGCCACCGGCCCGGTTTCGCCCCGATCAGGCCCGAGGATTCGCTGACGGCCGACAAGGTCTTTCATGTCTCGCCGTTTCAGGACGTGGCAGGCAGCTATGAATTCCGCTTTGCCCTGACCGCAGACAGCATCAACGTGCTGATCCGCCAGACCGACGGCGACGAAGGGCTGATCGCCACCATGCGCGCAAGGCCCGGCCCGCTGCGTCAGACCGCACTGCTTGCCGCCGCCCTGCGCCGCCCGGGCGGCGCGCTGCGCATTGTTGCCCTGATCTACTGGCAGGCGCTACGCTTGCGTCTGAAGGGTATCGCCTACCGCCGCCTGCCCCCACCCCCGTCCGAGGAGATCAGCCAATGAGCCTGATGCAGACCCGCTTTCTTTCCTCTCTCGAAGGGATCAACCACGGGCGGCTACGGCTGATCACACCCGAAGGACACCGCCACAGCTTTGGCTCGGACGGGCCCGAGGCCGAGATCCAGATCTCTGACTGGGCGCTGCTGTCGGCGCTGGCACGGCGGGGCGATGTCGGCTTTGGCGAAAGCCACATCGCCGGCCATTGGGACAGCCCGGACCTCGAGGCGCTGCTGACGCTGGCGATCCGCAACCTTGACCATCTTGGGTCTCAGGGCAGGCAAGGGCTGCTGGCCGGGCTGCGGTTTCGCATGATCGACCGGCTGCGGGCGAACACGCTTGCCGGGTCATCGCGCAACATCCGGGCGCATTACGACGTCGGGAACGAGTTCTACCAGCTTTGGCTGGACCCCGGCATGAGCTATTCCTCGGCCCTTTTTGACGGCACCGACGATCTGGAAACAGCCCAGGCGCGCAAGAACGACCGCATCCTGTCGCGCCTTGCCAGCGGCGAGCGGATTCTGGAAATCGGCTGCGGCTGGGGCGGGTTTGCCGAACGCGCCGCCGATACGGGGCGCCATGTCACCGGGCTTACGCTGTCGCCCGCGCAAAAGGGCTATGCCGATGCCCGGCTGGACGGGCGGGCCGACATCCGGCTGCAAGACTATCGCCACGCCAGCGGGCGGTTTGACAACATCGTCTCGGTCGAAATGATCGAGGCGGTGGGCGAGCGTTATTGGCCGACCTATTTCTCGGCGCTCAAGGCCCGTCTGGCCCCCGGCGGGCGCGCGGTCGTGCAGGCGATCACCGTGCCGGATGCGGAATTCTCGGTCTACCGCAAACGGTCCGACTTCATCCGCCAGCACATCTTTCCGGGCGGCATGTTGCCCAGCCCCGCGATCCTTGCGCATCAGGGCGCCAAGGCAGGGCTGGAGCTGCGGGGCAGCTTTTCCTTTGGCAAGGACTATGCCCGGACCTGCCGCATCTGGGCCGCGCGCATGGCTGAAGCCGCGCCGCGTATCCGCAAGTATGGCTATGATGCAGCCTTCCTGCGCGGCTGGCGCTATTACCTTGAAGGATGTGCCGCGACCTTTGCAACGGGTCGCACCGATGTGGTGCAGGTCGAATACGGCCACGCAGAGGGCGCTGCACTGGCCGCCTGAGCCCCCAGCCACCGCGATAGCGCGCCAAACGCCTAGCGGTGGTGCTGCGCGTCATGCTCGGGGTCTGCCCCGGGCACAGGATCATATCCGTGCCCGCCCCAGGGGTGACAGCGGCAGATCCGGTGCGCCGCCAGCCAGCTGCCGCGCAGGGCACCATGGCGCTCCAGCGCCTCAAGCGCATAGGCCGAGCAGGTAGGCTGATAGCGGCAGCCATGCCCGACCCAGGGGCTGAGCAGCAGCCGATAGGCGCGCACTGGCAGCGCGGCGATATGGGCCAGCGGGGTCATGCCCCGGCCCCATGAATGCGGCGCAGCGCCTGCGCCAGATCGGCCAGCAGGTCGGCGTAGGGCCGGATCACCGTGGCGCCCGGCCGCGCGACCAGAACATAATCCCAGCCCGGCACCCCCTGCCCTGCCAGAACCTCGCGCGCTAAGGCCCGCATCCGGCGCTTGGCCCGGTTGCGCATCACGGCATTGCCGATCTTTCTCGAGGCGGTAAATCCGACGCGCAGCGCGGGGCTGCCATCGTCACGGGCGCGGGCCTGCAACAGGAAACCTGCGGTGCCCTGCCGGCGGCCCTGCGCAGCGCGCAGGTAATCGGACCGAAGCTGCAAGGTTTCCATCTGCATTCCTCTGGCCAACGACAAAAGGCGCCGCATGCGGCGCCTTGCCTGCCCTTGCGGGCGCAACATCCGGGTCGGGCCGAAGCCCTAACCGGAAATCAAGCGCACAGGCGCTTGCGGCCCTTGGCGCGGCGGGCTGCCAGCACCAGCTGACCACCTTTGGTGGCCATGCGGGCGCGGAAACCGTGGCGCCGCTTGCGGACCAGCTTCGAAGGTTGATACGTGCGTTTCATCGCGGCTCTCCGTGTCGATCATGCGGCCCGCACCCGATGGATTCGAGAGCCGCCGTCATCAAGGCCCGGTCCTTAACTGCGACTCCCCCGCAAGTCAATCACGCTGCTCGCCTTTTTTCGCCGATTCCGCCACAAGCCCGTGCTTTCGCTGTTGCAGCGCAGCAGGCTCTGGTAACGTCGGTGCAAATCGCCGTGATCGGCCAACGGCGCGGCACACTGGGGACGGAGGATGATCCTGAACACCCTGTCGGGGCGGTTTCTTGCGCTGACCGTGGTTTTCGTGGTGTTGGCAGAAGCGCTGATCTTTCTGCCCTATATCGCGAAATTCCGCGAGGACTGGATGCTTCTGCGGCTGGAAAAGGCCCAGATCGCCGCGCTTGCCCGCCTGACCACCGATGCGGTCATCGACGAGTCGCTGGAGGCCGAGCTTCTGGCGAATGCAGGCGTGTTCAACGTCGTGCTGCGGCGCGACGAGGTGCGCCAGCTTGTGCTGTCCTCGCCGATTCCCTCACCGATTGTTGCAACCTATGACCTGCGGCTTGCGACCGTGTGGGATCTGGTGGGCGATGCGGTGGTCGCCATGTTCGGGACCGGGAACCACGTCATCCGCATCATCGGCACGCCGACGAACGATGCCGGATCGCTGATCGAGATCACCACGCAGACCGCGCCCCTGCGCGCGGCGCTGCTGGATTCGGGCCTGCGCATCCTGGCCATGTCGGCACTGGTGTCGGCCGCCACGGCGGTTCTGCTGTTCATGGCCGTCCAGGTGCTGATGGTGCGCCCCATCGGCCGCGTGATCGCCAGCATGTCCGCCTATGCTGCCGCGCCCGAAGATGCCCGCAGCGTCATCGTGCCCACCGCCCGCATCCGCGAGCTGCGCGAGGCCGAAGAGGCGTTGCAGACGCTGCAAACCCAGCTGACCGGCGCGCTGCGGCAAAAGGAACGACTGGCCCAGCTTGGCAGCGCCGTGGCCAAGATCAGCCACGATCTGCGCAATATCCTGACCTCGGCCCAGCTGTTCGCCGACCGGATGGAAGACAGCGACGATCCCATGGTCGCCCGCGCCGCGCCCAAGCTGATCGGCTCGATCAACCGGGCGATCAACCTGTGCGAAACGACGCTGGCCTTTGGCAAGGCCGAAGAGCCCCCGCCAAGGCTGGCCCCGCTGCAATTGCGCCCGCTGGTCGAGGAGGTGCTCGAGGCCGAATCGCTGTCGACCGACGGGCCGGTCACGGCCCTGGTCGATCTGCCGGACGATCTGACCGCCATGGCCGATGGCGAGCAGTTGTATCGTGTCCTGTCCAACCTGATCCGCAATGCCCGGCAGGCGATCGAGGCCACCGGCAAGCCCGGCGAGATCGAGGTCAGCGGTGGCCAGGACGAGGCCGGCATCTGGCTGCGCATCGGCGATACCGGCCCCGGCCTGCCGCAAAAGGCGCGCGAGAACCTGTTCTCGGCCTTTCAGGGCGGGGCACGCAAGGGCGGCACCGGACTTGGCCTTGCCATCGCGGCCGAGCTGGTGCGCGGCCATGGCGGACGGCTGGAGCTGCTGCGCAGCGATGCCGAGGGCACCGAATTCCTGCTGACCTTGCCCGCGCCGAACGAATTGCACTGACTGTCGCATTCCCGTCGTTTTCGCCCTTGCAAACCCCCGGAACCACCGCTAGAAGCCACCCCAACGCGCCCGTAGCTCAGCTGGATAGAGCATCAGACTACGAATCTGAGGGTCGGACGTTCGAATCGTTCCGGGCGCGCCATTCAACTCCTGAACATCGGTAGAGTTTGTCTGGCCTTGGCTAGGCCATTGTCTTGGCTGCCATTCAGGCTGCGGCAAAGGCGGGTGGCCCTTTGGGGGCCGATCAGCCCCCTACCAGACCTTGCCGCGCGCGCTGACTGGCCAGACGTCCTCGACGCGGCCGTTGCGGATGCAGACATACCAGTCGTGCAGGTTACAGGTCGGGTCGCAATGGCCGGGCACAAGGCGCAGGCGGTCGTTGATCTTCAGCCGGTTCTCGGGGTCGGCCAGCGTGCAATGTTCATCGCTCAGGCCGGTAATGGTGACGCCGTCCAGCCCATGCACCAGCGGCAGGCCGCTTTCGGCCGACATGGCCTTGAGCCCCGCATCGCCGACGGCGCGGCCGGGCAGGGGGTGGCTGATGACGCTGGTCAGCACGAACAGTGCGTTTTCCCACTCCGACTCGTCGATCCGCCGGCCTTCGGCATCGCGGATCCGGCCATAATCGGCGTCCATGAAGGCGTAGGAGCCGCATTGCAGTTCATTGTAAAGGCCCGAAGCGGCCTCGAGCCGATAGGACCCGGTGCCCGCGCCTGACACCAGCTTTGGCGGCAGCCCCGCGGCCGCAAGCGCGTCGACCACCTGACGGACCAGCGCAAAGGCGCGGTCCGCGGCGGCCTGACGTTCGGCATGGGTTTCCAGATGCTGCATGGCGCCCTGATAGGCCTGCACCCCCGCAAAACGCAGCCCGGGCGCCGCGTCGATTGCCTGCGCCAGCGCCACGGCCGCGTTCGGGCCAGAAACGCCGCAGCGGCCGGCACCGCAATCAAACTCGACAAAGCAGTCCAGGGCAGTGCCATGGCGCTGCGCAGCAGCCGACAGGGCGGCAACATTCGCCAGATCGTCGACACAGACCGTAACCTCGGTGCCAAGGGCGGGCAGCCTGGCAAGCCGGTCGATCTTGGCCGGATCCGTCACCTGGTTGGACAGCAGAATGTCCCGCACCCCCGCGCGGGCGAACACCTCGGCCTCGGAGACCTTCTGGCAGCACACGCCCGCAGCCCCGCCCAGATCCTGTTGCAGCGCCAGCACGTCCACCGACTTGTGCATCTTGCCATGCGCGCGGTGCCGCATCCCGTGGGCGCGGGCAAAGTCGCCCAGCTTGCGGATGTTGCGCTCCAGCGCGTCCATGTCGAGGATCAGGCAGGGTGTCTGAATCTGCGCCTCGGTCATGCCGGGCAGGGCGGGAATGTCGAAACCGACTTCGAGTCCGTCGAACGCGCGCATCACAATCTCCATCCTGGGACCCTATGGGTGGCGCGGCACCGCCCAAAACACAAGAGGGTCAGAGCAACCTTGCGATACCCGCCCCACGGGGCCATGCTGCCCCCGAAACCGGCAGGGGGGGGCGACGGATGGCCGAGCTTTGGGAACTGGATGCAACCGTGATCGCGGCCAAGGTGCGCGCCCGCGAGGTATCGGCACGCGAGGTCACCAGCGCGGCGCTGGCGCGGTTGACAGCTGTCAACTCTGCCCTCAACGCGGTGGTGCAGGAATTCCCGCAAGAGGCGCTGGCCGCGGCCGACCGGGTGGATGCCGCGCTGGCCGCCGGGCAGGATCCGGGTCCGATGGCGGGCGTTCCCGTGACCATCAAGGTCAATATCGACCAGACCGGCCATGCCACGACCAATGGGTTGCGGCTGCAAAAGGATCTGATCGCAACCTCGAACAACCCGGTGGTCGACAATTTCCAGCACGCGGGCGCGGTGGTGATCGGGCGCACCAATACCCCGGCGTTTTCGATGCGCTGGTTCACCGACAACCAGCTGCACGGCAAGACGCTGAACCCGCATGATCCGGCGATCACCCCGGGCGGATCGTCGGGCGGGGCGGCCGCCGCAACGGCCGCAGGGATTGGCGCGGTCGGGCATGGCAACGACATTGGGGGATCGGTGCGCTATCCGGCCTATGCCTGCGGCATCCACGGGCTGCGGCCCAGCTTTGGCCGGGTGGCCACCTTCAACGCCTCGGGCGCCGAGCGCAGCATTGGTGGGCAGATGATGTCGGTTCAAGGTCCGATGGCGCGCAGCATTGCCGATGTGCGGCTGGCGCTGGCCGCGATGGCCGGGCGCGACATGCGTGATCCGTGGTGGGTGCCTGCGCCGCTGCAGGGCCCGGCCTTTGCCCGGCGCGCAGCGCTGTGCATTCGCCCTGACGGACTTGAGACCGCGCCCGAGGTCGAGGCCGCGCTGCGCGAGGCGGCGGCGCGGCTGGTCGATGCCGGCTGGCATGTGCAGGAAATGGACACCCTGCCACCTTTGCGCGAGCTGGTGCCGCTGCAACTGGCGCTGTGGTTTGGTGGCGACGGGATCGAGAATGTCCGCGCCATGGTTCTGCGCGAGGGTGATCCCGGCGCGATTGCCACGCTGAGCAATGTGCTGGGCAAGCATCTGGACAGCATCGACCTGCCCGCGTTTTCCTCGGTGCTGACCCGCCGCGCGACATATCTGCGCCAGTGGCTGGCCTTTCTGGAGGACTGGCCCGCGGTGCTGATCCCCAATTCGGCGCATCTGCCCATGCCGCAGGATTTCGACATCCAGTCGCCGGAAACCGGCGCCATCGCGGCCGAGATCCAGATGACCCAGCTTGCCCTGCCTGTGCTGGGCCTGCCGGGGCTGTCGGTCGCCATGGACAAGGTGGGCCGGGTGCCGAATGGCGTGCAGATCATAGCCAGCCGCTTTCGCGAAGATATCCTGCTGGCCGCGGGCGAGGACATTGCCAGCCGGGGCGCCCCGATCATGCCAGTCACGCCGGCAATGGGCTGATCCAGCCCACCTTGTGCAGCACGCCAAAGCGGCGCAGGCTGGCCGCGGGTCATTCAGGTAAGAGAGGCTGACATGTCCGAGGTGATGGTTCTGGGCGCCGGTATGGTGGGCGTGGCCACTGCGCTTGCGCTTCAGGCCGCTGGCCGGTCCGTCCTGCTGATCGACCGGGGCGAGCCGGGGCGCGAGACCAGCTATGGCAATGCCGGGATCATTCAGGCCGAGGCGGTGGAACCCTATGCCCTGCCGCGCGATCTGGGGGCCCTGCTGTCCATTGCGCTGCGGCGGGACAATGCGGTCAGCTATCATCTGGATGCGTTGCCCTCGCACATGGGCGTGCTGTGGCGCTATTTCCGCGCCTCGGCGCCCGGACGTCACCGGGAAATCTCGCAGGTCTATGCGGCGCTGGTGCAACGCTCGACCGCCGATCATGCGCCGCTGATTGCCGCAGCGGTGGCCGAGGCGCTGATCCGCCGCGATGGTCTGCGCACCGCCGCGCGGGCCGAGGCGCCCTTTGCCGCGCAGGTTGCCGATGCCGAACGGTTGGCGCGGGACTATGGCGTTGCGATCTCGGTCATGGATGGCGAGGCGCTGGCGGCGGCTGAACCCGGGTTGCGGCTGCGCTTTGCCGGGGCGATCCACTGGCATGACGCCTGGGCCTGTTCCGACCCCGGCGCGCTGGTCGGGGCCTATGCCGATCTGTTCCGCGCGCGGGGCGGCACGGTGGACACCGGCGATGCGATGACGCTGGAACAGGCGGGCGCCGGCTGGCGGCTGGGCCAGCACAGCGCGCAGGATGTTGTCGTGGCGCTTGGCCCCTGGTCGCCGGTTCTGCTGCGGCGCTTTGGCTATCACATCCCGATGCTGCGCAAGCGGGGCTATCACCGGCATTTCACCGGCGGGGCCAGCCTGAATGTGCCGATGATGGATACCTCTATCGCCACGGTTCTGGCGCCGATGCGCGCCGGGTTGCGCGTGCTGACCGGGGCCGAACTGGCGCGCCCGAATGCGGCGGCGACCCCGCGCCAGCTGGCCCGGTCCGAAGCCGGAGCACGCGAGATCCTGGACCTTGGAACCCCGCTAGAGGCCCAGCCCTGGGTCGGAAACCGGCCCTGTATGCCCGACATGCTGCCGCTGGTCGGCGCTGCGCCGCGCCATCGGGGGCTGTGGTTCCACTTTGGCCACGGGCATCAGGGCTTTACGCTTGGCCCGACCACCGCTGCCCTGCTGGCCGAGGAAATGGTGGGCGGGCGTCAGCCCATGTCGGCGCTGTCGCCATCGAGGCTGGCGGTTTAAGGATCAGATCAGGGATTTCTTGAAGCCTAAGTGGCTGGGCTCATACCCCTGCCGGGCATAGAACGCATGGGCGCGGCTGCGGTCGCGGTTGGTGGTCAGCTGGATCAGGCTGCACCCGGCTGCGCGGGCCCGCGTCTCGGCATCGGCCATCAGCGCGGCGCCAATCCCGGTGCTGCGCAGGTTCGAGGCCACGCGCACCGATTCCACCTGCGCCCGCCGCGCGGCGCGCAGCGAAAGGCCGGTGATGAAGGTCAGCTGATAGGTGGCCACGATCACCCCGTCCTGATCGCCAACGATCAGGTGGTTGTTGCCTTCGGCCATCATCGCATCAAAGGCGGCCAGATAGGGGGCAAGGTCCGCAACCTCGCGCCGGGCGCCTAGATCGTCGTCTGCCAACATGGCCACGACCGCCGCCACATCGCCGCGCGTGGCCAGGCGCCAGCGGATCACGCCACAGCCGCCACGAATGCGGCGATCAGGGCCGGATCCTTGATCCCCGGCGCGCTTTCCACACCGGACGAGACATCGACCTGCCGCGCGCCGGTCAGGCGCACCGCCTCGGCCACGTTGGCGGGCGTCAGGCCACCGGCCAGCATCCACGGCCGGCTCCAGCGGCGCCCGGCGATCAGGCGCCAGTCAAACGCCAGCCCGTTGCCACCCGGAAGGGCCGAGCCCTTGGGCGCCTTGGCATCGACCAGCAGCATGTCGGCCACCTGGGAATAGTTGTCCAGTGCGGGCAGGTCTTCCTCGGAGGCAACGCCAACCGCCTTCATAACCGGCAGGCCATAGCGGGCGCGGATTTCGGACACGCGCGCAGGGGATTCCTTGCCGTGCAGTTGCAAGATGTCGATGGGCACTTCGGCCAGAATGGCATCCAGCAGCGCATCATCGGCATCGACCGTCAGCGCGACCTTGGCCAGACCCACAGGCGCCAGCAACGCCAGGTCCCGCGCCTGCGGGATCGACAGGTTCCGGGGCGAGCGGGGGAAGAACACGAAGCCACCATAGGCCGCGCCAGCCTGCGCCGCCGCCAGAACATCGGCCGCCGTGGTCAGGCCACAAATCTTGACACGAACGCCGCCACCCGTGTCGGGGGCGCTCATCACCAATCTGACAGCCATGGATCAGCCAGCCTTGCGCGGAGGCGCATCCAGCAGCGCCAGAACATCGTCTTTCGGCGCGGGCGGGGTGGCCTGGGCGACCTCGCGCTTCAACTGCTGCACCTCGCGCGCCTTGGCGGCGGCAGCGGCCCGATGTTTGTGTTCGCGCAGCCATTCCCAAACGAAGCCGATCAGCACGCCGACGACAACACCGCCGAAGCCGACCAGAAACAGCGGCAGGCGGATCGTCCAGTCAATGCCGACCAGCTGCGCCAGATCTGGCGGCAGCATGTGCAGCGCAACCACTTCGCGGTTCGCCAGCGCCACTGCGACCAGCCCGACGGCGATCAGCAGCAGCACCAGATAGCGCAGGTATTTCATCATTCGTCGTCGTCCGGTCCGGTATCGTATCCGTTCAGGCGATCACGCAGCAGCTTGCCGGTCTTGAAGAAGGGCACGCGCTTTTCCTCGACCTCGACAGCCTCGCCGGTGCGGGGATTGCGGCCAACCCGGGCGTCCCGTTCCTTGACGGAAAACGCACCGAACCCGCGCAGCTCGACCCGGTCGCCACGCGAAAGGGCAGAGATGATCTCTTCGAATACGGTGTTCACGATCCGCTCGACATGACGCTGGGTCAGGTGCGGGTTTTCGTCCGCGATCTTCTGGATCAGCTCGGATCGTATCATCAAGTCCCCCCGGTTCTGGAGTGGCCCTGTTACCGGACCTGCCGCGACTATAGGCAGAAATTGGCGCCTGACAAATACTAATGCCATGCCGAGGCACCCGGTAAGCGGCGCTTGGCGCACAGAAAATGTGAAACGGCCCCGCCAGGGCGGGGCCGTCGCAAGGGCCACTGGCCCCGATCTTAGTTGCGGTCGCCGCGCAGGGCCGCGCCGAGGATATCGCCCAGCGATGCGCCCGAATCAGACGAGCCGTACTGTTCCACGGCTTCTTTCTCTTCGGCGATCTCGCGCGCCTTGATCGACAGGCCCAGACGGCGGGTCTTGGGGTCGATGTTGGTCACGCGCACGTCGACCTTGTCGCCAACCTGGAAGCGCTCGGGGCGCTGGTCGGCACGGTCGCGGGCCAGATCCGAACGGCGGATGAACGACTTGGCGCCGTTGTATTCCACCTCGATGCCGCCATCTTCGATGGCCGAGACGGACACGGTGATGACCGAGCCACGCTTCACGCCATCAACAGCGTCGGTGAAGGTGTCGTCGCCCAGAGCCTTGATCGAAAGCGAGATACGCTCGCGCTCGACATCGACTTCCGAGACGGCGGCCTTGACCACGTCGCCCTTGCGGTAGTTCTGGATCGCATCTTCGCCGCGCTGATCCCACGACAGATCCGACAGGTGGACCATGCCGTCGATATCGCCTTCGAGGCCGACGAACAGACCGAATTCGGTGATGTTCTTGACTTCGCCTTCGATGACGGTGCCGGGCGGGTTGTTTTCAGCGAAGACTTCCCACGGGTTGCGCATGACCTGCTTGAGGCCCAGCGACACGCGGCGCTTGGCGCTGTCGATTTCCAGAACCATGACGTCCACCTCTTGCGAGGTCGAGACGATCTTGCCGGGGTGCACGTTCTTCTTGGTCCAGGACATTTCGGACACGTGGACCAGACCTTCGACACCGGCTTCCAGCTCGACGAACGCGCCGTAGTCGGTGATGTTGGTCACGCGGCCCTTGTGGACCGAACCCAGCGGATAGGTGCGTTCCACCACATCCCACGGATCGGTCTGGAGCTGCTTCATGCCCAGGCTGATGCGGTGGGTTTCCTTGTTGATCTTGACGACCTGAACCTTGACGGTTTCGCCGATCGACAGGATTTCCGAGGGGTGGTTGACGCGGCGCCAGGCCATGTCGGTGACGTGCAGCAGGCCATCGACGCCGCCCAGGTCAACGAACGCACCGTATTCGGTGATGTTCTTGACCACGCCATCGACGATCTGGCCTTCGGCCAGCTTGCCGATGATCTCGGCGCGCTGTTCGGCACGCGACTCTTCGAGGATCGCGCGGCGCGAGACAACGATGTTGCCACGGCGACGGTCCATCTTCAGGATCTGGAACGGCTGCTTCAGACCCATCAGCGGGCCGGCGTCGCGCACGGGGCGCACGTCAACCTGCGAGCCGGGAAGGAACGCAACAGCGCCGCCCAGATCGACGGTGAAGCCGCCCTTGACGCGGCCGAAGATGGCGCCTTCGACGCGCTCTTCTTTCGCATAGGCTTTTTCCAGACGATCCCAGGCCGCTTCACGCTTGGCTTTCTCGCGCGAGATGACGGCTTCGCCGCGGGCATTTTCCACGCGGTCGAGATAGACCTCGACTTCGTCGCCGACAGCAACGTCGGGCGCTTCGCCGGGGTTCGCGAATTCTTTCAGGTCGATGCGGCCTTCCATCTTGTAGCCGACATCGATGATGGCCTGGCCCGCCTCGATGGCGATGACCTTGCCTTTGACAACCGTGCCCTCGTCGGGGGTGTCAAGTTCGAAGCTTTCGTTCAGGAGGGCTTCGAATTCCTCCATGGTCGCTTTAGCGCACATGCAGATCAGTTTCCTTTTGGTCTGTTTCACAGGCCATGCGGTTGGCTCCGCCGGTCTTTGGCCCCGTCAACGCGGTCTGCCCCGGATCATCCGGGCACAGGAGTCGTCGCAGCGGGATGGCGGGCATTTAACGCGCCCACGCCTGTCTGACAAGGAAAACAAGCCGGATTTCCCGTGATGCGGTCGATTCAGGTAGGGGATCGCGCCATTGAGGCCCCGCAGGCTTCCTGATAACACGTCGCCAAGCCGGTTTACAGCAGGAGAGGACTATGGCCGAAGACGCAGAAGCCGCGCCGCAGGTGCGGATGACCATTGTCGCGCAATACATCCGCGACCTGAGCTTTGAAAACGCGCTGGCGCAAAAGGGCCTGTCCACGGGCGACGTTCAGCCGGACATCCAGGTCCAGGTGGCGCTGGACGCCAGCAAGCGGGCGCAGGATCACCAGTACGAAGTGGTGCAGAAGTACAAGATCACCGCCAAGAACAAGGTGAATGGCGATACGCTGTTCCTGCTGGAAGTGGATTATGGCGGGGTCTTCCATGTCGAAGGCGTGCCGGAAGACCAGCTGCACCCGTTCCTGCTGATCGAATGCCCGCGGATGCTGTTCCCCTTTGTGCGGCGGATCGTGTCTGACATGACCCGCGATGGCGGCTTCCCGCCGCTCAACCTGGATCCGGTGGATTTCCTGGGCCTGTATCGTCAGGAACTGGCGCGCCGGGCGCAAGTCGGCAACGCCTGAGCCTGTGACATCTGCGGACCGGGGGTTTTGCACCCCCGGACCCCCGCAGGGTATTTGAAAAAAGGCAAAGGCCGGTCAGGAATAGCGTTTCCAGATCGCCTGATCGCCCATCGCGTCGACAAACGCGGTATGCGCTGTCAGCTCTGACTCGGTCAGCCGGGCGGGCAGGGGTTGCGGGCGGGGACGGGGGCGCCAGTCAGGATCCGAGGCCACGGGGCCCTTTGAGCCCGAGGCAACCGGTGCGAGCACCAGATCGGGTTGCCGGCCACCGATCAGTTCCAGATAGACTTCGGCCAGGATTTCGCTGTCGAGCAATGCGCCGTGCTTTTCGCGCGCCGAATTGTCGACCCCGAAGCGGCGGCACAGCGCATCGAGCGAGGCGGGCGAGCCGGGAAACTTGCGGCGGGCCATCGCGAGCGTGTCAACCACGCGCCCCCAGTCCAGATGGGTCAGCCCGATGCGGCCAAGTTCGAAGTTCAGGAACTTGATGTCGAAGGCGGCATTGTGGATCACCAGCCGGGCATCGCCGACAAAGTCGATGAACGACTGGCCGACGGCGCGAAACACCGGATGGCCGCGCAGGAATTCCTCGGACAGGCCATGCACGGCGAAGGCCTCGGCCGGCATGTCGCGTTCGGGGTTGATATACTGGTGATACGTTCGGCCGGTCGGCATGTGGTTGAACAGCTCGACCGCGCCGATTTCCACGATGCGGTGCCCCTCGGAGGGCTCGAACCCGGTGGTTTCGGTATCGAGGACGATTTCACGCATTGCGCAGCTTTTCTCGGATCTCGGACAGGATGGCGCGCACCTTGGTACGGGCGCCCTCGAGCGTCGAGGTGTCGATCACCCAGGTGGCGCGGGCGCGCTTGTCGGTGTCAGGCATCTGGTTGGCAAGGATGCGGTCCAGATCGGCCGGGGTCATGGTGCCACGATCCAGAACGCGGGCGCGCTGGACATCGGCAGGAACAGAGACGACGGCAACGCCATCACACATCCTGTCGGACCCGCCCTCGAACAAAAGGGGGATGTCGAGCAGGACGATATCGGCGGTGCTCTGGGCCAGAAATTCGGCGCGGTCCTGGCCAACCAGCGGGTGAACGATGGATTCAATGCGCTTGAGCGCGGTCGGATCGGCGGCGATCCGGGCCTTGAGCGCGCCGCGGTCGATCGCGCCCGACACCAGAGACTCGGGAAAAGCCTGGGACAGGGGGGCGACAGCGGCACCACCCGCCGAATAGAGCCGGTGAACGGTGGAATCGGCATCCCAGACCGGGATGCCTTCGTCCGCGAACATGCGGGCGGTCGTTGACTTGCCCATGCCGATGCCGCCGGTGAGGCCAAGAACGTAGCGGGTCATGCGGCAAGCACTGCAGCGCGGGTTTCGGCATCGACCACGGGACGGACGCCGAACCAGCGTTCAAAGCCCGGGACGGCCTGATGCAGCAGCATTCCCAAGCCATCGACGGTGGTGCAGCCGGCCTCTTTGGCGGCGCGCAGGAACGGGGTTTCCAACGGGGTGTAGACAATATCCGTGACAACCGCGCGCGGATCGAGCGCATCGAGCGGAATGCGAAATTCGGACTTGCCGACCATGCCAAGAGAGGTCGTGTTGACGACCGTCATGGCGCCTTCGACCATACTGGCGCCTTGCGTCCAGTCGACGACCTGCACACGGGCGCCAAAATCGGCGCGCAGGCTTTCGGCCCGGGGGCGGGTGCGGTTGGCGATGCGCACCTCGGGCACGCCCGCATCGAGCAAGGCCCAGACCACGCCACGCGCGGCGCCGCCAGCCCCGAAGACAGCCGCCGGACCCGAGGACGGCACCCAATGCGGCGCCTCTTGCCGAAGGTTGTTCAGGAAACCGAGGCCATCGGTGTTGTCGGCGTGCAGCTTGCCATCCTTGCGGAAGATCAGCGTGTTCGCCGCACCAATCACCGCAGCGCGGTCGGTCACGATATCGGCAAGGCCAATGATCGCCTCTTTGTGCGGGATGGTGACGTTGCAACCGACGAAGCCAAGCCGGGGAAGCATCCGCAGCGCCTCGGCCAGATCGGCCTGGGACACCTCCATCGGGATATAGTGGCCTGCGATGCCATAGCGCCGCAGCCAGAAGCCATGCAGGGCAGGGGACCGCGAATGGGCAATCGGCGAGCCGATGACACCGGCGAGGGGAATGCGGGTCGGTGCAGGAGTGGTCATGCCGGGATCAGACCCCGTTGACCCAGATAGCCGAGCAACGCGACCAAGGGCAGACCCAGGACGGTGAAATAGTCACCCTCGACCCGAGAGAACAGGCGAACACCTTCGGATTCAAGCTTGTAGCCGCCGACGCTGTCCAGGACGGATGCACCGTTCCTGCTGATGTAGTCATCAAGATAGGCGTCTGAAAACTCACGCATCGTCAATCGCACCTCCCCGACATGCCGCCACACTGGCCCCCCATCCTGATATACCACGACGGCTGACAAAAGCTTGTGGGTGCGGCCACGAAGAGCCACCAACTGTGCCCGCGCTGCATCAGGGGTTTCCGGCTTGGAAAAGACCTGACCACCACAGTCCAGAACCTGATCGCAGCCGATCACGACAGCAGAGGGAAAGCGGCTGGCAAGTTTGGCGGCCTTCATCTCGGCCAGGGTATCGGCCTGATCGCGCGGATTTGCGCCTTCTGCGTCTAGGGCGGCGCGGATCGCCTCTTCGTCGATGCGGGCAGGGTGGCATTCCACCTGCACGCCTGCATTGCGCAGCATGTCGGCGCGGATCTGCGAGGCAGAGGCAAGGACGATCTGGGGCATGGACGACTCTGTGGATAATCGCGTTTCGTTCTGGTGGTGGATTTTCGGAAATCCCGCCGATCGGCGAAGGTTGGGGCTGAAACCGGACATTCTGTCAAGGCTGAGGTGCGTTCTTCCACATGAGCGTGATTTTTCCACCCGCATGGGGATAAGACAGCACAGACGGAGCACCCCCGATTTTATCCACAACCCCATGACGCGCTGAATATCGTGCAACGCATTGAAATATTTAGATTCAGCAGCGAAGATTCAAAGCGCCCAAAATCATGAGCAAGTTATCCACAGGCAGTCTGGCTGGGGACGAAGACATGGATTTTCCGAGATTTCCGGTTTTCCACCGCCCCTACTATCTTCTACATCCTTATACTCTAAGATCTTTATAAGAGGATAAGATGGAAGACCTGCTCGCTGCCGCTTACCCATGGGTCAAGGCCATGCATGTCGTCTCGGTCATCTCGTGGATGGCAGGGCTGTTCTATCTGCCACGGCTGTTCGTCTATCATGCCGAACAGGTCCAAGCGGGTCTGACCACTGCGGACGAACTGTTCTGCACCATGGAACGTCGCCTTTTGCGGGCCATCATGAACCCGGCGATGATTTCGACCTGGTTGTTCGGGCTTTTGCTGGTTGCAACGCCGGGGATCGTCGATTGGGGGATGGTCTGGCCCTGGGCAAAGGCGGTTTCAGTCCTGGCCATGACGTGGTTTCACATGTGGCTTTCGGCACGGCGCAAGGACTTTGAAGCAGGGCGGAACATTCGCACGGGTCGCACCTATCGGATGATGAACGAGGTTCCGACGCTTTTGATGCTGGTGATCGTCTTTGCCGTGATCGTGAAGTTCTGAAAACGTTGACTCGCAGGGGTGGCCGGTGTAGCGGGGGCCTTGGTGGCCGTCCGGCCCTACCGTTTCCCGTTCTGATTCCGATGTGCTGCCCTTCAGGGTGGTATCGGTGTGCGTTGAGGGCCTGCCATGAGCGAGCAGCTGAAACTTTCTGACCTGAAGGCCAAGACCCCGGCAGATCTGCTGGCGATGGCCGAGGAATGGGAAATCGAGAATGCCTCGTCCATGCGCAAGGGCGAGATGATGTTCCAGATCCTCAAGGAGCACGCCGAAGAAGGGTTCGAGATTGGCGGGGACGGCGTTCTGGAAGTGTTGCAGGACGGTTTCGGCTTCTTGCGCTCGCCCGAGGCGAACTATCTGCCGGGTCCTGATGACATCTATGTCTCGCCCGACATGATCCGTCAGTGGTCGCTGCGGACCGGGGACTCGGTTGAAGGCGTGATCCAAGCACCGCGCGAGAATGAGCGGTATTTCAGCCTGACCAAGGTGACGCGGATCAACTTTGAAGAGCCCGAGAAGGCGCGCCACAAGGTGGCCTTTGACAACCTGACGCCGCTTTACCCGGATGAGCGGCTGAAGATGGAAATCGAGGACCCGACGATCAAGGACCGCTCGGCCCGGATCATCGATCTGGTCTCGCCGATCGGCAAGGGGCAGCGGTCGCTGATCGTGGCGCCGCCGCGCACGGGTAAGACGGTGCTGCTGCAGAACATCGCCCGGTCGATCGAAGTGAACCACCCGGAATGCTATCTGATCGTTCTGCTGATCGACGAGCGGCCCGAGGAAGTGACCGACATGCAGCGCTCGGTAAAGGGCGAGGTGATTTCCTCGACCTTTGACGAACCGGCAACCCGTCACGTTGCAGTCGCCGAGATGGTGATTGAAAAGGCCAAGCGACTGGTCGAGCACAAGCGAGATGTTGTGATCTTGCTCGACTCGATCACCAGACTTGGTAGGGCCTTCAACACTGTCGTGCCTTCGTCGGGCAAGGTGTTGACCGGCGGCGTCGATGCGAATGCGTTGCAGCGGCCCAAGCGGTTCTTTGGTGCGGCGCGCAACATCGAGGAAGGCGGCTCGCTGACGATTATCGCGACGGCGCTGATCGATACCGGCAGCCGGATGGATGAAGTCATCTTCGAAGAGTTCAAAGGCACCGGCAACAGCGAGATCGTGCTGGACCGCAAGGTTGCGGACAAGCGGATCTTCCCGGCGATGGACATTCTGAAGTCGGGCACCCGCAAGGAAGAGCTGCTGGTTGCCAAGAATGACCTGCAGAAGACCTATGTGCTGCGGCGCATCCTGAACCCGATGGGCACGACGGATGCGATCGAATTCCTGATCTCGAAGCTGAAGCAGACCAAGACAAATTCGGAATTCTTCGACTCCATGAACAGCTGAGGTCTGTGCAATGGACACGATCTATGCCCTGGCGACCGCTCGGGGCAAGGCGGGGGTTGCTGTCGTCCGCATCTCGGGGCCGCAAGCCCGGGATGCGCTTTTGCCTATGGTTGGATCCTTTGGCCCGCCCCGGGTCGCAGCGCTGCGTGTTCTGAAGGACGGCGCCGAGGTTCTTGATCAGGCCCTGGTGCTGGTGTTCGAAGCTGACCGCAGCTTTACCGGCGAAGAGGTTGTCGAGCTTCATCTGCATGGCAGTCAGGCCATTGTTCAGGCGGTTCTGGAGCGGTTGAGCCGCCTTGCTGGGTTTCGCCTCGCGCAACCTGGCGAGTTTACCCGGCGCGCATTGGAAAACGGGCGGCTGGATCTGGCACAGGTCGAGGGTCTGGCGGATCTGATCGAAGCTGAGACCGAGATGCAGCGCCGGCAGGCGATGCGTG
This sequence comes from Gemmobacter nectariphilus DSM 15620, assembly GCF_000429765.1. GTDB lineage: Bacteria > Pseudomonadota > Alphaproteobacteria > Rhodobacterales > Rhodobacteraceae > Wagnerdoeblera > Wagnerdoeblera nectariphila. The sequence goes on from NZ_AUCM01000006.1 coordinate 259,386, forward strand.
TCTTCTCGGGGGCCTTGGGAGGCAAGGCCGAGAATTGGCGCAGGAAGCTGATCAGATCAGCGGCGTTGATTGAAGCCATGCTTGATTTTGCCGATGAGGATGTGCCGGTCGATGTGCGGCCTGAGGTGATCGGCTTGCTGGATGGCGTTCTCGCCGACCTTCGGGAAGAGCGGGATGGTTACGCCGCAGCCGAACGCATTCGCGATGGGTTCGAAGTTGCGATCATCGGGGCGCCGAATGCGGGAAAGTCGACTTTGCTCAACAGGTTGGCGGGGCGCCAGGCTGCGTTGACCTCGGAATATGCCGGGACAACGCGCGATGTGATTGAGGTTCGGATGGACCTGCGTGGCATTCCAATCACCATGCTGGATACGGCAGGCCTTCGCGAAGCATCTGACCCTGTCGAGGCGATGGGGGTAGAGCGTGCCATCGCGCGTGCGCGTCACGCGGATTTGCGGGTGTTTCTGCTTGGGGGTGATGAGGACAGTCTGCCCTTGACGCCAGTGCCGGGCGATATCGCGATACAAGGCAAGGCGGACCTTGCCAAGGTCGGTGGGCTGGCTGTGTCTGGTGTCACCGGCGAAGGTGTCGATGAGCTGATCAACCTCATTGGCGATGCACTGGAAAGCAAGACTGCCTCGGCCGCTACAATTATACGTGTGCGGCACCGGGAGATTGTCGCTCACGCCATTGGGGCTTTGGAATTCGCCCGCGAGGTGGTATTGAGCGGCGAGCAAGGCGAGGAAATCGCGGCGGATGCGCTGCGATCTGCGATTGGCTTGATGGATGATCTTGTTGGGCGGGTCGGTGTAGAAGATCTCTTGGGGGAGATCTTCGCCTCGTTCTGCATCGGGAAGTAGGGCTTGTTTCACATGAAACACTATGACGTCATTGTCGTGGGTGGCGGTCACGCCGGCGCAGAAGCGGCCGATGCGGCAGCGCGGATAGGTGCGTCCGTTGCGCTGGTCACCATGCGGATGGACCGGATTGGCGTGATGTCATGTAACCCGGCCATCGGCGGGCTGGGAAAAGGACATCTTGTTCGTGAGGTTGATGCACTGGATGGGCTGATGGCCCGCGCAGGGGACAGGGCTGGTATTCAATACCGCCTTCTGAACAGGCGCAAAGGTCCGGCGGTGCAGGGGCCACGGATTCAGGCGGATCGTGCGCTTTATCGTGCGGCGGTTCAGGAAATGCTGTCCGGGCGCGAGGGACTTGCGATCATCGAGGGTGAGGTTACCGGCTTCACCCTTGAAGGACGTCGAATCCAGGGCGTGGTCGTCAATGGTGACATCAGGATCTCTGGCCGTAGCGTTGTTCTGACGGCAGGGACATTTCTGAATGGCGTCATGCACGTTGGCCCTAAATCCGCCGCTGGTGGTCGGGTCGGAGATCAGGCATCCAACCAACTTGCTGATCTGCTGAGGGAAATTGCTCCGGGCCGTGGGCGGCTGAAGACCGGCACGCCGCCTCGGCTGGATGGCAAGACGATCAACTGGGATGTCCTTGAGCGGCAGGACGGCGATGTTGATCCTGTCATGCTGTCCTTCCTGAACAAGGTTCCTCAGGTTGGGCAGATTTCTTGCGGAATCACCCACACGAACGACCTCACGCATCAGATTGTGCGGGAAAATCTTGGTCAATCTGCAATGTATGGTGGATTCATCGAGGGGATCGGGCCGCGATATTGCCCTTCGATCGAAGACAAGATCGTTCGCTTCTCGGACAAGGACAGCCATCAGGTGTTCCTCGAACCCGAAGGGCTGGATGATTCCACCGTTTACCCGAACGGAATTTCGACCTCGCTTCCGGCCGATGTTCAGGAGCGTTATGTCAGGTCGATCAAGGGGTTGGAGAACGTCCAGATTCTCCAGCCAGGCTATGCCATTGAATATGACTATTTTGATCCCTGCGGCCTGACCCGTGGTCTTGCAGTGCGCGAGATCGAAGGTCTGTTCTTTGCTGGCCAGATCAATGGGACGACAGGGTATGAAGAGGCTGCGGCCCAGGGCCTTCTGGCCGGGATCAATGCCGCCCGCCATGCACGCGATCAGGGCGAATTTGTTCTTCAACGGACAGACAGCTACATCGGGGTGATGATCGATGATCTCGTCACCCGAGGCGTGACCGAGCCGTACAGGATGTTCACATCTCGCGCAGAGTATCGGCTGAGCTTGCGCGTTGACAACGCGGACCAGCGCCTCACCCCGATGGGCATCGAACTTGGCTGTGTTGGTGCGGCACGTCAAGCCGCCTTTGACGCCAAGATGCAGGATCTGACTGCGGCGCGGGCGATGCTTGGCAAGGACAGGTTCAGCCCGAATGAACTGAGCGCGGCGGGGATTGCGGCAAATCGCGATGGCATCCGCCGTTCCGCGCTCGAGGTTCTTGCGTTTCCAGGGGTAGAGCTCGAGCAAGTCGTGCGCCTGGTTCCGGAGGCAGAGGCCGTCGCCACCGAGATCATGGAGCAACTTCAAAGAGAGTCGCTCTATTCCTCGTACGAGGATCGGCAGAAGCACCAGCTGGAGGCCGTTCGACGCGATGAAAACTGGGCGATCCCTACGGACTTCGACTTTGGTGCCATTGCTGGGCTGTCGAACGAACTTCGGCAAAAGCTGGAACGCGTTCGCCCCGAGACCCTCTCGCAAGCCTCTCGGATCGAGGGCATGACCCCGGCGGCCATTGCCCTGATCCATCTGAAGCTGAAGGCGGCAAGTGTTGGACGTCCGCATGAGGCTTCGGCGTGACGAAGGAAGCGGTGTCGGACGCGGCTGGCGTTCAGATTGACGATGCGACATTCCAACGGCTGTCGATCTTTCAACAGTTGGCAGAAAAGTGGAATCCGCGCATCAATCTGGTGTCGCGCAGCACGCTGTCAGAATTCTGGACCCGGCATGTACTGGATTCGGCGCAGCTGTTCCGTTATTTGCCAGCGGAGTCAGGTCTATGTGTCGATCTTGGCAGCGGCGGTGGATTGCCGGGGCTTGTTCTGGCGATCATTGGCAAGCAGACGGTGCCTGATCGCCAACATGTGCTGATTGAATCGGACCAGCGCAAGGCGGTTTTTCTTCGGGAAGTGATCCGCGAGACCGGGTGCAAGGCGATCGTTCGAAGCGAACGGATCGAACAGTCGCCGCGGGTCGGAGCTGATGTTCTGACGGCCAGGGCGCTTGCTCCACTGCCGCTTCTGCTTGGCTTTGCGTTTCGTCATCTGCGCCCAGGGGGGATTGCCATCCTGCCCAAGGGTGCTGCCTTTCAGGACGAGTTGACGGCGGCAAGGGATCACTGGCAGTTTTCGCTGGACGTATTTCCCAGCATGACGGATCCAGATGGGCATATTCTCCGCATCGGAGATCTGAGGCAGCGAGCAGTGGATCAGTGAATGTCATGAGAATTGTTGCGATTGCGAACCAGAAGGGTGGAGTCGGCAAGACGACCACCACAATCAATCTTGGCGCTGCCTTGGCAGAGCAGGGCAAGCGTGTGCTGCTGATCGACCTTGATCCGCAAGGCAATACGTCGACGGGTCTGGGGATTGCTCCAGGTTCGCGCAGTGCGACGAGCTATGATCTGCTGCTGGGCGAGTCGGTCCCCGAGCCGCATCAGGTCGAGATCGGGGGCGGCAGCCTTTGGATCATTCCGGCCAATACCGATCTGGCGTCCGCCGATATCGAGCTTCATGCCCATGAAAAGCGCAGCTTTCTTCTGCATGATGCGCTTCGTGGCGGGTTGCTGGAGCGGCAGAACTTTGACTATGTTCTGATAGACTGCCCGCCGTCGCTGAACCTGCTGACCGTCAATGCGATGGTGGCGGCCCATGCCATTCTGGTTCCGCTTCAGGCCGAATTTTTCGCGCTGGAGGGCCTTTCGCAACTGATGATGACGATTCGCGAGGTCCGCATGAAGGCCAATCCGGCGCTGCGGATCGAAGGGGTGGTCCTTACGATGGCCGACATGCGCAATCGCCTGTCGCAACAGGTCGAGGCCGATGTGCGGGAGACGCTGGGCGATCTGGTGTTTCGCTGCGTGATCCCGCGGAATGTGCGGATCAGTGAGGCGCCATCCTATGCCCGAACGGTGCTGGATTATGATCCGGCCTCGAAGGGGAGCCAGGCCTATCGGGCCCTTGCTCTGGAGCTGCTGGAGCGGCATGAAGGCGCCGGACGCAAGGAGGCAAGAGCATGAATGATCGCAAAGTCGAGCGCCGCGGGCTGGGTCGTGGTCTGTCGGCGCTGATGGCCGATGTCGGAATGGCTGAAACCGTGACAAGCCGTTCAGCAGCCGGCGTTCGCGAGATTCCGATCGAGCATGTTCAGCCGAATCCGGATCAGCCTCGTCGCCGATTTGACAGCGAAGCGCTTGCCGAGCTTGCCGAGTCGATCCGCGAGAAGGGGGTTCTTCAACCGCTGCTGGTGCGCGAACGCGGCGATCTTTTCGAAATCGTCGCAGGCGAGCGCCGTTGGCGGGCGGCGCAGATCGCGCAACTGCATGTCGTGCCGGTCATCGTCAAGGATTATTCGGACACCGAAGTTCTTGAAGTCGCAATCATCGAGAACATCCAGCGCGCGGATCTGAGCCCGGTCGAGGAGGCGGTGGCCTACCGTCAGTTGATCGACCGTTTCGGCCATACACAAGAGAAGGTGGCCGAAACGCTGGGCAAAAGCCGCAGCTATATCGCCAACTCGCTGCGCCTTTTGACCTTGCCGGACGATGTGATCGGGATGGTCGAGACCGGCGCCCTTGCCGCGGGCCATGCGCGGGCCCTGGTGGCTTCAGACAAGGCGTCCTCCTTGGCGCGCCGTATTGTCGATGAGGGCATGACCGTGCGCGAGGTCGAGCGTCTGGTCCGCGAAGACAAGACCGGCAAGGGTGCGGCGCGTGGCTATCGGTCGCGCAACGGGCAAAAAGACGACGATACCCTTGCGCTCGAGGCAGATGTGTCCAGCAATCTTGGCATGAGCGTCAAGATCTCGCATGAGGCGCATACGGGCGGAGGCCTGCTCACCATCAGATATGCGACGCTGGAACAGCTGGACATGCTGTGCCGTGTGCTTTCGTCCATCCCTTCCGAGTTTCAGGACTGAGTGGTTTTCAGATCCTGAAGCAGGCAACCGATGACCGAGTTCAGCAGCAGGCGGCCGCTGGCCGTGGTCTTTAGCCTGTCGTCGTCAGCTTCCAGATAGCCCTCGGCGATCAGATCAAGCCGGGACTGCCAATCGTTCAAGGCAAGTCCCGCTTTTTCCAGTTGAGCCAGCGGCAGACCTTCGTTGATGCGCAACCCCATCAGCAAGGTCTCGGTGATCTGGTCTTCACTGGTCAGCGATGTTTCGGGATGCTCGCCATTGCCCACCTCTTCGACGGCGCGCAGCCATTGGCCGGGGTCACGAATGGCTTCGGTTGCAATCCGTCGTTTGTCGAGTTGGATGCGGCCGTGGGCTCCAGGTCCGACGCCTGCATAGCGGCCAGCTTGCCAATAGATCATGTTGTGCCGGCACTCTTCGCCCGGTCTTGCGTGGTTTGAAACTTCATACGCAGGCAGACCCGCTGCAGCGCACAGGCTTTGAGTCAGCTCAAACATGTCCGCTGCCGAGTCGTCGCCGGGAAGGCCGCGCAGATGCCCTGCCTTGTGGCGCTGCGCAAAGACTGTGCCATCCTCGATGGTCAGCTGGTAAAGGGACATGTGGCCGGTTCCCAGGCTGATTGCCTCGGAGAGTTCCGCGTACCAGGCGTCGATCGTCTGGTTCTGCCGCGCGTATATCAGATCGATGTTGACGCGGCTGAAGGTGTTCTGCGCAATCTCGATCGCGGCAAGCGCCTCATCACGCCCGTGCTTGCGCCCCAGCAACCGAAGATGGGTATCATCCAGGGACTGGATGCCCAGGGAAACTCTGTTGACCCCGGCACTGGCGTAGGATCGAAAGCGCGCTGCATCGACCGAACCGGGGTTTGCCTCCATCGTGATCTCAAGATCATTGGTTGTGCGCCAGGCGCTTGTAGCTGCGCCCAGCACGGCTTCGACGATTTCAGGCTTCATGAGCGAAGGGGTGCCGCCCCCGATAAAGATCGTGGACAGGATCTCATCGGGACAAGATCGCGCAACCCTTTCAATCTCGTTTTGGTAGGCTTTCACCCAGCGCTCGGAATCTATCGCGTTCGCCACATGGCTGTTGAAGTCGCAATAGGGGCACTTGGATTCGCAGTAGGGCCAATGCACATAGAGTCCGAACGCCATGATCAAACCTGTTTCATGTGAAACACGCGAGCAGCTTTTCAAAGGCTCGCCCGCGATGACTCATCTTGTTCTTCTCCCAACGGTCCATCTCACCAAAGGTGAGCGTGTATCCATCGGGCTGAAAGATGGGGTCATAGCCATGGCCCTGATCGCCACGACCTGGCCAGACGATCTGACCGGAAACACGGCCCTCGAATACCTCATCATGCCCGTCAGGCCAGGCAAGCACCAGGGTGCAGACGAACGCGGCAGTCCACGGCGGCGCTGCGCCGGATTGTTCAAGTTCCTGATGGACACGGGCCATGGCCATCGCAAAATCACGCCCGTTCGGCGTTTCCGCCCAATCGGCGGTGTAGACCCCCGGCTGATCCCCCAGCGCCGCAACACACAGACCGGAATCGTCGGCCAGCGTCACAAGGCCGGTGGCTTTTGCGGCGGCATGTGCCTTGATGCGCGCGTTGCCTGCGAAGGTTGTCTCGGTCTCGGCAGGCTCGGGCAGATCGAACTCGGCCATCGACTGAACGCGGATCCCGCGGCCATCAAGAAGCGCCGCGATCTCTTCCAGCTTGCCCGCATTATGGGTCGCGATCAGTAGGCTGTCGCCCGAGAATACCCTCATGCGATGGCTGCCTTCTGCGCATAGACCAGCTGCGCCACCCCGTGTTCTGCCAGATCAAGCAGTTGCAGCATTTGGGCACGGGTGAAGATCGCACCTTCTGCCGAGGCCTGCACCTCGACCAGCGCTCCCGATCCGGTGATGACGAAATTGCCATCCGTCCCGGCCGAGCTGTCCTCGACATACTCGAGGTCAAGCACCGGGTTTCCAGCGTAGATACCGCAGGACACCGCGGCAATGTGATCGGTGATCGGGTCGGACATGATCAGGCGGCTGGACAGCAGCTTGTTGGCCGCAAGCCGCAGCGCAACCCAACCGCCAGTGATCGCTGCGCAGCGCGTGCCACCGTCCGCCTGGATCACATCGCAATCCACGACGATCTGCCGCTCACCCAGGGCGGCGCGGTCCACACCCGCGCGCAGGGCGCGGCCAATAAGCCGCTGAATCTCGACCGTGCGTCCCTGTTGCTTGCCAGCAGCCGCCTCGCGCCGATTGCGCGTGTTGGTCGCGCGCGGCAGCATGCCATATTCGGCCGTCACCCAGCCCAGCCCGGTGCCCTTCAGAAATGGCGGCGGGCGGTCCTCGATGCTGGCAGTGCACAGAACATGGGTGTCACCGACCTTGATCAGGCAAGACCCCTCGGCGTGCTTGACGACATTGGTCTCGATGGAGATCTTGCGAAGTTCGTCCAGTGCTCGTCCCGAAGGGCGCATGGTAATTCCTTTCCGTGCAGCGTTTCCCGGCAGTTACTCTTGTGCTCCTACGCTGGCAACCCCAAGCCTGTGACAGTTCCGAGAGATTGACCTTCGGCGCTTGCTATCCTTAATTCATAGGACTGATCAGGGTGCCTTGATGACGAAATCCGCCAGTCCGCTTGCCGATCTGAATGCCCGTTCGCGCGAGGTGTTTCGCAGGGTTGTCGAAAGCTACCTGCAATCCGGAGAGCCCGTGGGCTCTCGGACATTGACCCGCACGATGTCGGAAAAGCTGTCGGCCGCAACGATCCGCAATGTGATGCAGGATCTCGAATACCTCGGCCTTCTCGATTCCCCGCATGTCTCGGCGGGCCGCATTCCCACGCATATGGGGCTGCGCATCTTTGTCGATGGCTTGCTCGAGGTCGAGACGATCGGGGACAGCGACCGCGAACGCATCCATGCCAGCCTTGACCCCGCAGATCGCGATGTGGGCCAGATGCTTGATCAGATCAGCGGGACGCTGTCACGCATCACGCGCGGGGCAAGCCTGGTGCTGACTCCCAAGCATGAAGCCGCGATCCGGCATATCGAATTCGTCAGCCTTGCCCCGGACCGTGCGCTGGTGGTTCTGGTGTTCTCGGACGGTCATGTCGAGAATCGCATCTTCACGCCGCCGGCAGGGCAGACGCCATCCTCGATGCGCGAGGCGGCGAATTTCCTGAATTCGATTGCCGCTGGCCGGACGCTTTCCGATCTGCGCGCCGAGTTCGCCAAGGAACTCGCGCGGCGCCGCCAGGAGATCGACTCGCTGGCGCAGGCGCTTGTCGAAAGCGGTCTTGCGCTATGGGAAAATGCCGGTCAGGCGTCAGAGCGGCTGATCGTGCGCGGGCGCTCCAATCTGCTGCCCGAAAGCGACGAAGCGGCCGAGCTTGACCGGATCCGCAGCCTGTTCGACGACCTTGAACGCAAGCGCGACATCGCGGAATTCCTTGACCTGGCAGAAGAGGGGCAGGGGGTGCGCATTTTCATTGGCTCCGAGAACAAGGTTTTCTCACTTTCCGGTTCCTCTCTCGTGGTCTCTCCCTATATGAACGCCGAGCGAAAGATCATCGGTGCCATCGGGGTGATCGGTCCGACCCGGCTGAACTATGGCCGGATCGTCCCGATCGTCGATTATACCGCCCAGCTGATTGGCCGGATGATCTCTGAACGATCGAAAGGATGAGAGGCATGCAGGACGAAAAGCTCAACCCTTCGGACGAAACCCCGAAGCCCGAAGCCGGGGGGGCCGAGCCGGAGTTCGACTATATCGACGCCGAAGAGCTGGACCGGCTCAAGGCCGAGCGCGACGAATTCCGCGACAAGTTCATGCGCGCGCTGGCCGATGCCGAGAATTCGCGGAAGCGGTCGGAACGTGATCGCCGCGAGGCCGAGCAATATGGCGGCTCGCGTCTGGCGCGTGACCTGCTGCCGGTGCATGACAACCTGCGCCGCGCGCTGGAGGCCATCAGCGACGAGCAGCGCGCCCAGTCCGCTGCGCTGATCGAAGGCGTCGAGCTGACGCTGCGCGAGCTGCACAATGTGTTCGGCAAGCATGGAATCACGCTGATCTCGCCCCAGCCGGGCGACCAGTTCGACCCGCAGATCCATCAGGCGATGTTCGAGGCACCGGTTCCCGGAACCGTCGCCGGCACCGTCCTGCAATGTATGGCCGATGGCTTCATGCTGCATGACCGGCTTTTGCGTCCCGCGCAGGTTGGCGTGTCGTCCAACGTCGGGTGAGGAAAAGGGGGGCACGGCCCCCCTTTTTTTCCTGCGATCAGTCCAGCAGGCCCCGCAGCTCATACAGCAGATCCAGCGCTTGTCGCGGTGTCAGATCGTCAGCACTGATTTCGCGCAGGCGCGCCTCCAGCGCCGATGGCTTGGGGGGCGTGGCAACCACCGCAGGCGCCGCCGCAGCCGCCGAGAACAGCGGAAGATCGTCGATCAGCGCCATCTGCCGCGACCGACCGCCTTCGCGCTCACCTTTTTCCAGCGCCTCCAGCACCACCCGCGCCCGCTCGACCACAGATCCGGGCAGGCCTGCCAGCCGGGCGACCTGGACGCCATAGGACCGGTCTGCGGCGCCCTTGCGCACCTCGTGCAGGAAGACCACATCGCCGTGCCATTCCTTGACGGACACGGTGGCATTTTCGACGCCTGCAAGACGGCCAGCAAGGGTCGTCATCTCGTGGTAATGCGTGGCGAACAGCGCGCGGCAGCGATTGGTGTCGTGCAGATGTTCCAGCACCGCCCAGGCGATCGACAGCCCGTCATAGGTCGCCGTGCCGCGGCCGATCTCGTCCAGGATCACCAGGGCGCGCTCATCGGCCTGATTGAGGATGCCTGCCGTCTCGACCATCTCGACCATGAAGGTCGAACGCCCGCGCGCCAGATCGTCCGAGGCCCCGACCCGGCTGAACAGCTGGCTGACCAGACCGATCCTTGCCGCATCGGCCGGGACAAAACTGCCCGCCTGTGCCAGCAGGGCAATCAGCGCGTTCTGGCGCAGGAAGGTCGATTTGCCCGCCATGTTCGGCCCGGTCAGCAGCCAGATCGCCGGGGTCGCGCCCGTCGACAACCGGCAATCGTTGGCAACAAAGGGCTCGCCCGTCCGCCGCAGGGCCCGTTCCACCACGGGGTGCCGGCCGCCGGTGATGTCGAAGGCGTGGCTTCCGTCGACCACCGGCTCGCACCAGTTCTCGGCCATCGCCAGGTCGGCCAGTGCACAGGCCAGATCGATCTCTGCCAACCCGCGTGAGGCCTGTGCGATGTTCGCCGACTGCGCCAGAACCTTGGATTGCAGCGACTGGAAATGCTTGCGCTCCAGTTCCAGCGCATGGTTCGCCGCGTTGAGAATGCGCGTCTCCAGCGCCGACAGCTCGACCGTGGTAAAGCGCAGCTGGTTGGCGGTGGTCTGGCGGTGGATGAAGCGGTCCGACAGGGGTGGGGCAAGCATCCGCTCGCCGTGGCGGTCGGTGACCTCGATGAAGTAGCCCAGGACGTTGTTGTGCTTGATCTTCAGCGTCGGAATGCCCGTCGCTTCGGCATAATCCGCCTGCATCCGGGCAATCACGCCCCGGCCTTCGTCGCGCAGGGCGCGGGTCTCGTCCAGATCGCCATCATAGCCAGCCGCGATGAAGCCGCCATCGCGCAGCAACAGCGGCGGTTCGCCGACCACCGCCAAGTGCAGCAGATCTGCCAGCGCCTGATGTCCGGTCAGGGCCCTGGTCGCATCGGTCAGAACCATAGGAATTTCAGCGCAGGCGGCAATCACATCCGCGATTTCGGCGGCCTGGCCAAGACCATCGCGGATCGCTGCCAGATCGCGCGGGCCGCCGCGCTCCAGCGCCAGACGGGATTGGGCGCGCTCCATGTCCGGAACAGCCTTCAGAAGGCTGCGCAGCCGCTCGCGCAGGGCGGTGTTTTCGGTCAGATAGCGCACCGCTTCCAGCCGCGCCCGGATCAGCAAAAGGTCTCTGGACGGCCCCGAGAGCCGCCTTTCCAGCAACCGTGCCCCTGCAGCGGTCACTGTCCGGTCAATCGTTGCCAAAAGCGATCCGTCACGCCCGCCGGCCGCGCCTTGGGCGATTTCCAGGCTGCGCCGTGTGGCAGCGTCGATCTGCATGATCCCGCCTGCAAGTTCGCGGATCGGCGGGCGAAGCAGCGGCAGGTTTCCCCGCTGCGTCAGATCCAGATAGTCGACCAGCGCGCCCATGGCGGCCAGCTCGGCCCGATCAAAACTGCCAAACCCGTCCAGGGTTGTGACCGACCACAGATCGCACAGCCGCCGCTCGGCCCCCGCGCTGTCAAACGCCGACCGCGGCCGCAGGGTCTCGACAGCGCCGGTCTCGGCGATCACCTCGCCAAGTCCGGTCTGTGCTTCGGACAGCAGCACCTCGCGCGGGGCAAGGCGGGCAAGTTCGGGGCCAAGCCGGACTGCGGGGCAGGGCATCACCCGCATCTCGCCGGTCGAGATATCGACCCAGGCCAGCGCGCCAGCCTCGCGCACCTCGGCAAAGGCCACCAGATAGTTGTGCCGCCGGGCCTCCAGCAGGGTATCTTCGGTCAGGGTGCCGGGCGTCACCAGCCGCACCACATCGCGCCGCACGACGGATTTCGACCCGCGCTTGCGCGCTTCGGCCGGGTCCTCCATCTGCTCGGCAATGGCGACGCGAAAGCCCTTGCGGATCAGCGTCAGCAGATAGCCCTCGGCCGCGTGAACGGGCACGCCGCACATTGGAATGTCTTCGCCCAGGTGCTGGCCCCGCTTGGTCAGCGCAATGTCCAGCGCCGCCGCAGCCTGCGCCGCGTCGTCAAAGAACATCTCGTAGAAATCACCCATCCGGTAGAACAGGATGGCATCCGGGTGCTGCGCCTTGATTTCCAGATACTGCGCCATCATTGGCGTGACGGTTTCGGTCATGCGGTCCCCCTGTCGTGACGGCGAACCTAACCTGCACGGACAGGCGGGAAAAGGCCTGCAAATCCATTGTTTCACGCCCCCGCGGGCGCTAAGAGAGCCGGAAAGGGAGGCCCGCATGACCCGCACCAAGATCACGCCCGAAGACGCGCTCGCCTATCATCTGGAACCGCGGCCGGGGAAATACGACATTGTCGCCTCGACCCCCATGGCGACGCAGCGGGATCTGTCGCTGGCCTATTCGCCGGGCGTGGCCGTGCCGGTGCAGGCCATCGCGGAACGTCCCGAGACCGCCTATGACTATACCGTCAAGGGCAACATGGTTGCGGTGATCTCGAATGGCACCGCGATCCTTGGGCTGGGCAATCTGGGCGCCCTGGCGTCGAAGCCGGTGATGGAAGGCAAGGCGGTGCTGTTCAAGCGCTTTGCCGATGTCAACGCCATCGACATCGAACTGGATACCGAAGACCCGGACGAGATCATCAAGGCGGTCAGCCTGATGGGCCCGACCTTTGGCGGCATCAACCTTGAGGACATCAAGGCGCCCGAGTGCTTCATCATCGAAAGCCGCCTCAAGGAGATCATGGACATTCCCGTGTTCCATGATGACCAGCACGGCACGGCGGTGATCTGCGCCGCGGGGCTGATCAACGCGCTGGAGCTGTCGGGCAAGAAAATCCAGGACGTCCGGATCGTGCTGAACGGGGCAGGGGCGGCGGGTATTGCCTGCCTCGAGCTGCTGAAATCCATGGGCGCGCGGCATGACAACTGCATCATGTGCGACACCAAGGGTGTGGTCTACCAGGGCCGCACCGAGGGCATGAACCAATGGAAGTCCGCCCATGCCGCCGCGACAGATCTGCGCACGCTGGAAGAGGCCATGGTCGGCGCGGACGTCTTTCTTGGCGTATCGGCCAAGGGGGCGGTGACGCCTGCCATGGTCGCCAGCATGGCAGAGAACCCGGTGATCTTTGCCATGGCGAACCCCGACCCCGAGATCACCCCCGAAGAGGCCCATGCCGTGCGGGCCGATGCCATCGTCGCAACGGGCCGCAGCGACTATCCGAACCAGGTGAACAACGTTCTGGGCTTTCCCTATCTGTTCCGCGGCGCACTGGACATTCACGCCCGCGCCATCAACGACGAGATGAAGATTGCCTGCGCTCATGCGCTTGCCAAGCTTGCGCGCGAGGATGTGCCGGACGAAGTGGCGATGGCCTATGGCCGCAAGCTTTCGTTTGGCCGCGATTACATCATTCCGACCCCCTTCGATCCGCGATTGATCCATGTGGTGCCGCTGGCGGTGGCCAAGGCCGGGATGGATACCGGGGTCGCGCGGCGGCCGATCATCGACATGAAGGCCTATGAACAGAGCCTGAAAAGCCGGATGGACCCGACCTCGAGCATCCTGCAGGGTGTTCATGCGCGGGCGCGTCAGGCGCAGGCCCGGATGATCTTTGCCGAAGGCGACGATCCGCGCGTGCTGCGGGCGGCTGTTGCCTATCAGCGTGCAGGTCTTGGCAAGGCGCTGGTCGTCGGGCGCGAAGCCGATGTGCGCGACAAGCTGGATGCGGCCGGTCTTGGGGATGCGGTGCGCGAGCTGGAGGTGGTGAACGCCGCGAACAGCCGCCATCTGGATGTCTACAAGGATTTCCTTTACCGGCGCATGCAGCGTCAGGGCCTGGACCGTCAGGATGTGCACCGCCTTGCCGCGCGCGACCGGCATGTCTTTGCCTCGCTGATGCTGGCGCATGGGCATGGCGACGGTCTGATCACGGGCGCGACCCGCAAATCGGCGCATGTGCTCAGCCTGATCAACCATGTGTTCGATGCGACGGCCGCCGACGGGGCGGTTGGCGTGACCGCGCTGTTGCACAAGGGCCGGATCGTGCTGATCGCCGATACGCTGGTCCATGAATGGCCCGAGGAAAACGATCTGGCCACCATCGCCATTGCAGCGGCAGGCGTGGCCCGCAATCTGGGGCTGGAGCCGCGTGTTGCCTTTGTGTCGTTCTCGACCTTTGGCTATCCGGTCAGCGAGCGGGCATCGAAAATGCATCGTGCGCCGGCCGTTCTGGATGCGATGAAGGTCGATTTCGAATATGAGGGCGAAATGACCGTCGACGTTGCCATGAACATGGACCAGATGGCGCATTACCCGTTCTGTCGCCTGACGGGTCCAGCCAATATCCTGGTGGTTCCGGCGCGGCATTCGGCCTCGATCTCGGTCAAGCTGATGCAGGAAATGGCCGGGGCAACCGTGATCGGCCCGATCCTGACCGGGGTGCGCAAGCCCATTCAGATCTGCTCGACCAATGCCACGGTGAACGACATTCTGAACATGGCCGTCATGGCGGCCTGCAAGATGGGCTGACCCAGGGGGCGGAACCCGGGTTCGGGTGCCGTTTTCAGCGGGCGGGGGCTACTTGGCCAGCCCCTCGCCAATCGCTGCAACGGGCGACAGGATGATCTGAGTCGCGCCCTGAACTGTCAAAACGGCCCCTGGCAACAGGCCTATGCGGCGGGCATCGTCGCGGCCAAGCGCCTCGTCTATGTCATTGATCCGGTTAAGCAGCCGGATCAGTGCTGGCGAGGTCCCTGCCGTAAAGTGCCCGTCTCCGGTCGAGAAGGCGCCAACTTCAAGCAACGTTACCTCCAGCCCGGCCAGGACGCGCACGTCTCGGACATTTCCCAACCGCGCGCTTTCCCCGGCAAGCCGGGCAGACAGGGCAAGCGCCCGGTCGCGCGCCGAGGTGAACACGACAAAGGGTTGCGGCAAGCGGCCCATCGCCTGTGCCTGGGCGCGAAAGACGTCAATGTCGATGTCCGGCGAGATCAAGATGACGCCCGCCAGCCGATTCAGGACCGAGTTGTCCTTGCGGATGGCCAGCTGACGCAGTGTTTCCATGGTCAGGGCGCTACCCATGGAATGCGCGACGACCATGATCCGTTCCGCCCCGGCGGCCGCAACTTCGTGCAACAGGCGCTCTAGCCCGTCACGCGCGAACAGGGCCGAATCCCGATCATAGGCATAGCCGACCGGCGTGCCGCGTGATGGCCAGCTGTAATGCACCGGAACGCCAGGCAGGTCGAGATCGTGGTGCAGCTGGGCGAATCGATACAACCCTTCGGCAAAGGTATTGTTGAACCCATGGACAAACACGACAGCGTCCCGGGTGCCGCGCCGTGTCTGTCGGAGTTCCGTGGTCAAGGCCGTCCGAAAGGCGATCCCCGAGTCGAAGACCATCTGATCCACTGTCACCATCTGGGTTCGCGGATCGGGCGGGCGATTGCGCGGCGGCCATGGCACGGTTCCAAGCTCGCGCTCTGGCGGGATGGAGACGTCGAAGCGCGCAAACCTTGTGTCGAAACTGCGATTGCGAGAAAACGGCTCGCCCGCCCCGTCATCCTTGCGCGTTGTCCCGATGAAAACGCGCTGCACCTCGCCGACAGAAGCAGCTTCTGGCACGATGGTGATCGTGCCCCGCGGGGTGCAGGCCGCAATTGCCAGGATGCTGAACAGGACCAAAAGACGCTTCATCATGAATGATTGATCGTCAATGCAGGGCCTCGCGTCAATCGGGCGCGCGACCTGTCCAACCGGACCGCGCAGAAAGCCGCACGCGACGCGTCACGGAATGTTTCGCGTGAAACATTGAGGCTTAGCGAGAGCCAAGCGGAACGGCGGGATCGGGTTCGGGGCTAAGCTCTTCAAAGTCGAACGCATCCAGCCGCCGCGCCCGGCGTCCCGCCTTGTCAGCCGAGATGCGGATTTCTTCCACATCCTTGGCAGCCTGGTGAAAGTGGCGATCCAGATTCTCGACCCGCGTGCCCAGCCGGTCCACATCGGCATGCAACAGCGCCAGTTCCTTGCGGATTGCCCCAGCCTGCTCGCGCATCCGGGCATCTTTCAGCACAGCGCGCATCGTGTTCAGCACTGCCATGCAGGTGGTGGGCGAGACGATCCAGACCCGCAGCGCAAACCCTTCGCGCACCACATCGGCGAAATTCGCATGAAGCTCGGCGTAAACCGCCTCCGAGGGCAGGAACATCAGCGCGCCCTCGGCCGTTTCTCCCTCGATGATATAGCGTTCGGCAATGGCCTTCAGGTGTGTCCGCACGGCCGAACGCAGCAGGCGCGCGGCCTCGGTCTGGTGCTGCGGTGTCGTGGCGTTGCGCAGGGCCTCATAGGCCTCCAGCGGGAACTTGCTGTCCACCGCGATCGGGCCGGGTGGCTTGGGCAGGTGAATCAGGCAATCGGCGCGCTTGCCGTTCGAAAGCGTCGCCTGCATCGTGTAGCTGTCGCGCGGCAGCGCCTTTTGCACGATGTCATGCAGCTGGATTTCGCCAAAGGCGCCGCGGGTCTGCTTGTTCGACAGGATATCCTGCAACGACAGCACATCGCCCGAAAGCTTTTCGATCTTGGCCTGCGCGCGGTCGATGGTTTCCAGGCGCTGTTGCAGATCGCCCAGACTGCGGGCGGTGCGGGTGGCCGATCCGCTCAGCGACTCGCCCATGCGTTGCTGCACCTCGGAAAGTCGTGCCTCCATCAGCTTGAGCATAGCGGCCTGCGCCTGGGTCTGCGCCTCGGACACATGCGCAAGGCCGCCGGCCAGCCGTTCCTGCCCATCGCCGATTGCCTGAACCCGCTGGGCAAGCCAGCCCATATCGTTGCGCAGCGGCGCGGCCAGCCGTGCAGCGCGGGCCGCCGCACGCAAGGTCAGCACCAGCAAAAGAACCAGCACCGCTGCGGCAAGCGCTGCAAGCACCTGCCAATCGGTCAGGGCATAGCTTTGTCCGTTGATCGTGATCATGTGCGCCCGAACAGTCGCTCGATGTCAGAGAGCTTCAGCTCTACATAGGTCGGCCGGCCATGGTTGCACTGACCGGATAGGGGGGTGGCCTCCATCTCGCGCAGCAGGGCGTTCATCTCGTCCGCGCGCATCTGGCGTCCGGTGCGCACCGATCCGTGGCAGGCCATGCGGCTCAGGATCGCGTCGATCCGGGCAGTCAGCGTTGTGACGGTGCCTTGGTCTGCGATTTCGTCCAGAATGTCGCGCAACAAGGCGGCTGCATCCACCTGGCCCAGGATCGCCGGGGTTTCGCGCACCGCCACCGCACCGCCGCCAAAGGGCTCAACCGTCAGGCCAAGCCGCGCCAGATCCGGGGCCAGCTCCAGCAGGCGCGCGGCTTCGTCTTGCGGCAATTCCACGATTTCGGGGATCAGCAAGGCCTGCGCCGCGATGCGTCCTTGCGCCTGTGCCTTGAGCCGCTCGTACACCAGCCGCTCATGGGCCGCATGGGCATCGACGATCACGATGCCCTGATCGGTCTGGGCGATGATATAGTTCTCGTGCACCTGCGCCCGCGCGGCGCCCAGCGGCTGCGCTGTGGTCTGCGCGGGCTCGGAAACAGGCTCTACACGGCCGGTAGGCCCTTCGGCAAAGCCCGACGGCGCCTGAAAGGCAAAGCTGCGCGAGACGGCGGGGGCAGAGGGCCGGTCCATCTGATAGACGTGCGGCGCGGTGCCCGGGTTGGCAGGTTCCGCCCGCATCGCACCCAGCGTGGCCCCCGCGACCGTGCTCGAGGCGCGGTGCCCGGCCTCGGCCAGCGCGTGGCGCAGGGCCGAGACGATCAGCCCGCGCGCAAGTCCGGGGTCGCGGAACCGCACTTCGGATTTCGCAGGGTGGACGTTCACGTCCACAAGCTGCGGATCACAGTCCAGAAACAGCACGGCGCCGGGGTGCCGGTCTCGGCTCAGCACATCCATATAGGCCGCGCGCAGGGCGCCGAACAGCATCCGGTCCAGCAACGGGCGGCCGTTGACGAACAGGAACTGCGCCACCGCCGCGCCGCGTGACCAGGTGGGCAGCGCGGCATAGCCGGTCAGCCGCAGGCCATCGCGTTCGGCGTCGATGGGCAGGGCGTTCTCGGTGAAATCCCCGCCGATCACCCGCGCCAGCCGTCCGCGCAGCGCCTGAAACATGTCGCCCGTTTCAGCGTCTGCGCGGAAGATCAGCCGCCCCTCGCCCCCGTCGCTGACATCGCGCAAGGTAAACGAGACGCTGGGTTCCGCCATCGCCAGCCGCTTGATGACGTCCGCGATCGCCATCGCCTCGGCCCGGTCTGATCGCAGGAACTTCAGCCGCGCGGGCGTTGCAAAGAACAGATCGCGCAGCTCGACCACCGTGCCGCGCGACAGCGCCGCCGGCCGCACCTCGCCCATCCGCCCGCCCGAGACCGAGATCACCGCCGCCTCGGCGCCTTGCACCCGGCTGGTGATCGTCAGCCGGCCAACGGCCCCCAGACTTGGCAGCGCCTCGCCCCGAAAGCCGAAGGTGTGGATGTTCAGCAGATCGCTGCCGTCGATCTTCGATGTCGCATGACGGCTGAGCGCCAGCGGCAGGTCCTCGGCCGTCATGCCGCAGCCGTCATCCGTTACCCGGATCAGCGCCTTGCCGCCCTGGGCATAGGCCACGTCAACGCGCCGCGCGCCGGCATCCAGCGCGTTTTCCACCAGTTCCTTCACGGCGGCGGCTGGCCGTTCCACCACCTCGCCCGCAGCGATGCGGTTGATGGCGGATTCGTCCAGTTGCCGGATGATGGGGCGCATATGGGGGGGCTGGGCGTTCATCCTGCCAGATATAGCAGGCGAACGCCCCTGACGCTACTGCGCATCCAGCCCGACCGGGCTGCCGACCACGACAAAGGACAGGCGGGCCGGGTCAAACACCTTGCGCGCCGCGCGCTGTGCATCGGCCAGCGTCACCGCCTCGATATAGCCGTTGCGCTTGGCCGGATAGTCGATCGGATAGCCATCCATCTGCAACCCGACCAGTGCGCGGGCAATGTTCGCGTTGCCGTCCCAGCGCAGCGGATAGGCGCCGGTAAGATAGGTCTTGGCGGCGTCCAGTTCCTCTTGTGTGATCTCGGGAATGCGGGCCCATTCGGCGCGGATCACGTCGATGGTTGGCTTGACGGTCGCATTGGCCGTCTGCACCTGCCCGGCGACCAGCGCGGCATGGTCCATGATCGAAAGCCCGGCCCCGATCCCATAGGTCAACCCGCGCTTTTCGCGCACCTCGGTCATCAGCCGGGTGCCAAAGCGGCTGCCGCCAAGGATCTCTGACACCACAAAGGCCGGAAAGAAATCCGGGTCCGTCTCGCGGATGCCTTCGTGACCGAACAGGATCACCGATTGCGGGCCGGGGAATGGCTCGACCACCGTCTGACCATGCAGATCCACCTTGGCCGGTCCGGGCAGCGGGGCGCCAGTTTGCGGCAGGCCACCTAGCAGCTTGTCCAACATCGGGCCCAGATTGGCTGCCGAAATATCCCCAACCGCGGCCACATAGACCCGGTCCCGCGCCAGCGCGGCCATGTGCGCAGCCTTGATGTCAGCAACAGTCAGGCTGGCAATGCTGTCCAGCGTGCCATCGGTGGGCCGGGCATAGACGTGATCGCCAAAGGTCACCCGGTCAAAGGCCTGACTGGCCAGAACCGCCGGATCCTGCGCATCCGATCGCAAGCTCGACAGGATCTGCGCCCGTACCCGCTCCAGCGCCTCCGCGGCGAAGGACGGCTCGACGATGGCACGGCGCAACAGATCTGCCGCCTGATCGCGGTTCTCCGACAGGAACCGCGCCGAGACGGACACGCTATCCGTGCCGGTGCCGAACCGATAGCTGGCAGCCAGCGCATCGCGGGCCGCAGCAAAGCCCTGCGCGTCCAGATCGCCGGTGCCCTCTTCCAGCAGACCGGCCATCAGGCCGACCGCACCCTCTTTGCCGGGCGCATCCAGCGCCGCGCCGCCACGAAAGCGGATCTCCAGCGCGACAAAGGGGATCTCGGGCGCCTCGACCAGCCAGGCGGTGATGCCACCGGGGGATTTCACTTCCTGAACAGGGACTTCGGCCCAGACGGGCAGGGCGATCAACGTCAGGAATGCAGCGAGACGGGCGATCATTGGTCAGCCTCCTTGCGCAGCCAGCCGGTTGTGGACTGGCGCCGGTCAAGAACCTTGCGGGCGGCCTCCATCACCTGATCCGGGGTTACCGCTTCCAATGCCTCGGGCCAGGCGATCTCGTCCCCGATGGTCAGGCCACTGGTCAGCGCGGTGCCATAGCGACGCGCCACGCCCATGGTGCTGTCCAGCGCATAGATCTGCTGCGCCTTGATGCGGGCCATGATGGTGGCGAAATCCTCGGGCTTCACGCCGGTTTCCAGGAACTTTGCCAGCGCCGCATCCATGGCCGCCTCGGCCTCGGCCAGGGTGACACCGGGCGCGGGGACCACCATCAGGGTGAACGTGCTGTGGTCATAGCCTGTCGGGTCGTAATAGGCATTGGTCTGCACGGCGATCTTGCTGTCGAACTGCAAGGCCCGCGCCAGTTCCGAATTCGGCCCGGCACCGCCCAGAAGCTGCGCCAGCACGGTCAGCGCCGCAGGTTCGGCCTGCGCCCCGGATTGACGCGAGGGGGCCAGATAGCTGCGCACCAGATAGGGCTGGCCGACCCGGTCATCGTTCATGATGACGCGCCGCTCGGCGATCTGCGGCGGCTCTGCCGGGCGCTCGCGGCCATGGATGCCGCCGCGAGCCGGGATGGGGCCGTAATATTGATCGGCCAGCCGGCGGACCTCGTCCACCGTCACATCACCGGCCACGACCAGGATGGCATTGTCCGGCGCATAATGCGCCTTGTAGAATTTCATCGCAGCCTCGCGGCCAAGCGCCTGAATCTCGTGCCGCCAGCCGATGATGGGGCGGCCATAGGGGTGGTTCAGATACATCGCTGCCTGCCGCTGTTCACTGAACAGCCCGCCCGGATCGCTTTCCACCCGGGTTGCGCGCTCTTCAAGGATCACGTTGCGCTCGGTATCCACATCGCCCTGGGCCAGAGTCAGGTTGACCATCCGGTCGGCCTCCATGCCCATGACCATTTCCAGCCGATCAGCGGCGACGCGCTGGAAATAGGCGGTGTAGTCCCAGCTGGTAAAGGCATTGTCGCTGCCCCCTTGCGCCGAGACCAGTTTTGAAAACTCGCCTGGTGGCATGGTCTTGGTGCCCTTGAACATCAGATGCTCCAGGAAATGCGCCAGCCCGGATTCGCCGCTGACCTCGTCGGCGGCGCCCACGCGATACCAGACCATATGCACGACAACCGGGGCGCGGTGATCCTCGATCACGACCACCTGCAATCCGTTGTCCAGGGTAAAGCTGTTCACCCGCTCGTCCGCAATCCCCGCCAGGGGGATCAGGGCGAACAGAATTGCAAGGATCAGCCGCATGGAAAGCCTCCGCACTACCACGATGCGCAAGCTATCCGTCGCGAGGGCGGGGTCAAGCCAACCGACAGGAAAGTGAACGCGGCTCAGCGCTCGTTCGAGGGGGGGGCCGACGGGGTGCGCGCCCCGGCCTTGCGCCAACGCTCCAGCTCGGGCGTGGCCTTGATCGCCTGACGGCTGTAGACGCGGTGATAGGTCGAGGTTCCGACCAGACGCTCCAGCAGGCGGGGCCCGTTGCGCTTGCGGATTTCCTCATCCTCGGCCGCCAGTTGTTCGCGAATGCCGCTGGCAACGCCATAGCGCCCGGCCGCCGAGACCAGTGCAGTATCGTTGCTGCCCGCACCCGGCTTGCCGCCAAGCGCGATCACCGCATCATCCAGCGGCGCCGGGTCGACCAGATTGCGCGCGCCCGGCTCGGGCGTCGGCAGATCCTTGAAATCCTTTGGCATTTCAAGCGGCTTCGTCGGCAGAATGGCGAATTCGTCCGGCCCGTCATGCGGCGAGCGCAGGTTCATCAGATGCTGGCCTTCACGACCGCTACAGGCTGTCAACAGCAGCGTGGCCGCCAGCGCACCCAGCACCGCACCCTTTCCTGCCGCCATTCCAGCCTCCTTCCGCACAATACCGGCCCCTCTTAGCGCAAAGCGGGCGCCGCGTCACGGGGTCTTTCGGCGCTTCGGCGTGCCGCCGCCGGAAAACAGCGCAAGCCCCGTTGCCCCGGCAAAGATTGTGATATCGGCCACGTTGAACGAATAGGGATTGGCAATTCCGCAACACGACATGTTGAGAAAATCCGCCACAGCGCCATAGACCAGCCGGTCAACGACATTCCCCAGCGCCCCGCCAACCAGCAACCCGGTAGAGATCTCCACCAGCGGCTTCGATGCCTCTTTGCGCGACCAGATCCAGACCCAGGCGGAAATCAGCAGCGACACCGCGATCAGAATCCAGCGTGTCGTATCGCTTTCCCCGGAAAACAGCCCGAAGTTCACGCCCTGATTCCACGCCATGCGGAAATTCAGGAACGGCGGCCAGACATCGACGGCCAGCCGCCGGTCCAGTTCCATGCCATGCACCACAGCGTATTTGCTGGCCTGATCCAGCATGAACACGCCAAGGGCGACCAGTCCTGCAAGTCTCATGGCAGCGCTTTCATCTGTCCATAAATATCCCGGGGGGAATTTGTCATCGGGTCTTGAACCGATGACAAAGGGGGGCTGGCCCCCCACGCCCTCAGTGCCGGAAATGCCGCATCCCGGTAAAGACCATCGCGAGCCCCGCCTCATCCGCCGCCGCGATCACCTCGGCATCACGCATGGATCCGCCCGGCTGGATCACGGCCGTCGCCCCGGCTTCGGCCGCGGTCAACAGGCCATCGGCGAACGGGAAGAACGCATCCGAGGCCACAACCGAGCCCTTGGTCAGCGGCTGGGCCAGTCCCAGAACCTCGGCCATGTCCTGCGCCTTGCGCGCGGCGATGCGGGTGCTGTCCACCCGGCTCATCTGCCCGGCGCCCACGCCGACCGTTGCGCCGTCGCGCACATAGACGATGGCGTTCGACTTCACATGTTTGGCAACTTTCCAGGCGAACAGCAGATCCGCCATCTCGGCTTCGGTCGGGGCGCGCTTGGTCACCACCTTAAGCGCCGACAGATCCAGCTGCCCCGAATCGCGGTCCTGCACCAGGAACCCGCCGGACACCTGACGATAGGCCAGCCCCTTGGCCTTGGGATCGGGCAGACCGCCCGTCGTCAGCAGGCGCAGGTTCTTCTTGGCGGCGAACACCGCCTTGGCGTCGTCGTCGGCATCGGGGGCAATCACGACCTCGGTGAAAATCTCCGAGATTTTCTCGGCCGTGGCGCCATCCAGGGTGCGGTTCAGCGCGATGATCCCGCCAAAGGCACTGGTGCGGTCGCAATCGAAGGCGCGGGCATAGGCCTCGGCCAGCGATGCACCCTTGGCCACGCCGCAGGGGTTGGCGTGTTTCACGATCACGCAGGCCGGGGCGTCGGTGCCCAGATCGGCGACCAGCTCAAAGGCGGCGTCGGTGTCGTTGATGTTGTTGTAGCTCAGTTCCTTGCCTTGCCACTGTTTCGCGGTGGCAACGCCGGGACGCGCCGAGCCATCGGTATAGAAGGCCGCCGACTGGTGCGGGTTCTCGCCATAGCGCAGCGATTGTGCCAGCGTTCCGGCAAAGGCACGGCGGCGCGGGGTTTCCTCGCCAATGGCACCCGCCATCCAGGTCGACACGGCCGCATCATAGGCGGCGGTCCGGCCATAGGCGATCTGCGCCTGACGCTTGCGGAAGGCCAGCGATGCGGCGCCATCGTTGCGCTTCATCTCGTCCAGCAGGGCGGCGTAATCCTCGGGGTCGGTGACGACCGTCACGAACTTATGGTTCTTGGATGCCGCGCGGATCATCGCCGGTCCGCCGATGTCGATGTTCTCGATGCAATCGTCATAGGCGGCGCCCTTGGCGACCGTCGCCTCGAAGGGATAGAGGTTCACGACCAGCAGGTCGATCGGCTCGATCCCGTGCGCGGCCATGGCGACCAGATGCTCATCGTCGTCGCGCAGCGCCAGCAGACCGCCATGCACCATCGGGTGCAGCGTCTTGACCCGGCCGTCCATCATTTCGGGAAAGCCTGTCACCTCGGACACGTCCCGCACCTTCAGCCCGGCGGCGCGCAGCGCCAGCGAGGTGCCGCCGGTGGAAATCAGTTCTACACCGTATCCGGCGAGGGCGCGGGCAAACTCGATCAGCCCCCCCTTGTCGGACACCGAAATCAACGCACGGCCAATGGGAACAAGATCGGTCATCGTGGTGCCTTTCTGTCAGACGGGCGGCTCGTCCCGTTCGAGATCGCGGATGGCCAGCGGCGTATCCTGTGCCTTCGCCAAGGTCCAGCCCACCTCGGCCGCATAATCCAGAACTCGGGCAGAAAGGACGATCTGTTTTGTCGCACGCGGCTTCAGGCGGCCCTTTTCCAGATAAACCGAAGGTTCCAGGGACAGCGTCGCCACCCCGTCATGGCGGAACACCCAGATCTCGCCCGACCGCAGCCCCAGCGAAACGGCGGCGCCGCCCAGGTCGATCTGCGCGTCCACCTCGGGGTGCAGGTGGAACCGGATGGAAAACGGCACGCCCTGCAACTTGACCGAGGACATGACGGCATCGAACCGCCGCCGTTCAGCCCCGGTCAGCGCGCCCAGCGTGTCCTGCCCCATCAACGCGCGGCCATCGGGCGACAGCTCCAGCCCGCGCATGTGGGTCAGGCCATGGGTCGCGGCCCAGCCGGTATGGCCGATCAGCAGCGCCTGCCCGTCCGGCCCCTGCGTGCTTCGCGGCGGCACGACCTGCGCGCGGTCGGTCAGACGTTCGGCCTGCCCCAGACGGCTGGAGGAATAGCCGTCGATCGTCAGCGTCGAATGGCTGGCCGTCGCCCGACCGGCGCGGCGCCATTCGGCGCCAAAGGGCGCCCCCGACCCGCAGGACACGATCACCGGCCGCCGCCCCGAGGTCATCTCGAACGCCAGGGTCGAGGCATGGGCGGCAGTCGAGGCGCGCCCTTCGGGCGGCGACTTCGCATCGACAATCACCGTCGTGCGGCCTGCCGCCATGCGGGCAAACCCCATGGCCAGACCTGTAATGGCCATCGGCTTGATCCCGGATTGCGCCAGTGCGTGATCCAGTCGCCCTTCCAGCCCGCGCCCGCCGCTGTGGAACCGCGCCAGACCACCATCGGCATGGCGCAAGGCGCGCAAGGTCGGGGCGATACGCACGATCGCGGCGGTCAGCTCGGGCGGGGCCTTGCGGCCTGCCTCGTCCAGCGTCTGGGCAACCCAGGTCAGCAGGGTAAAGACCTCCAGCAACTCCTCGGGGTTGCGGGTGGGAATGCCGCCTTCGCTGTCGATCTCGGTCCCGCAGTCGCGGGCAAGGGCTGCAAGGGCGGGGGTCGTCAGACGCTCCATCCCGGTCAGGGCAAGGCCGGCGCAGACCAGCCCGGTCAGCGCCTCGAACCGGGGCAGGCCGGGGGCTGCAGCCTTCCAGCGCCGCGACAGATAGACCGTCTGCCGGGTCAGGGCGGCAAAGAACGCCTCACTTTCGGCGCGGTCCTTACCGGACAACAACATCAGCGCATGGTTGATCCAGCGGATCAGCCGCCGCCCTGTCAGGTCCGGGGTCCAGCCGGGCCCCTTGCCCCGCCCAAAGCGGGCAATCCAGTCGAACACCCAGTCCTGCGCGCGGGCACGGGCGGCCAGATCGCCAGCCGCCGCCAGATCGTCCAGCCAGGTAAAGCCGTGCGCTGCCTCGATAAAGCTGGGCTCTGGCGACATTGCTTCCCACAGGGTGCGGCCCGGCGCCTCGACCAGAACCCCGCCCAGCAGCAGGTTGCCCGCCACCAACTGCCGGCCCCGTGCGACCATGCCGATGCTGCGCGGCTCTGGCTGCGACACGAACCCGCTGGCCGGGCGCGTAAACCCGGCCCGCCAGGCGGCCAGCCGGTCGGCAAACCGGGGGGTGCTGTCCGGTTCGGTTCTTAGGGTCGAGGTCTCTGCCATGCTCCCGTGCCTGCTTCCGGGGTGGGCCCGGACGGAACCATAGCGGCGGGGCAAAGGACTGTCACCCCGGCGCGCGCGTCACAGCGCCTTGCGCATCGCGCCGATGAAAAACCCGTCCAGCCCGCCCTTGTCTGCCCAGTGATCGGGCCTGATCCGCAGCCCGCCCCCCTTGGCATCCCAGGCGCCGGGCCAGCCTGCCACCGCCTTTTGATCGCGCGTCAGTTCCGGGTGCCGCGCCAGCGCGGCCGCCATCTGGTCCTCGCCTTCGTCCGGCAGCAGGGAACAGGTGCAATAGACCAGCCGCCCGCCCGGTTTCAGCAGGGCGGCGGCCCGGTCGATCAGTGCCGATTGCAAGGCAACCAGCCCCGGCAGATCGCCTGCATCCTTGACAAAGGGCAGGTCGGGGTGGCGCCGGATCGTGCCCGTCGCGCTGCATGGCGCATCCAGCAAGATCGCGTCGAACCGCAGGTCGGTCTGCCAGTCCTGCGCATCGGCAACGACGATCTCGGCACCCAGCCCGGTGCGCGCCAGATTGTCGCGCAGCCGCTCCAGCCGCTGGGCAGAGCTGTCCAGCGCCACCACCTGCGCGCCGGCCGCCGCCATCTGCATCGTCTTGCCGCCCGGCGCGGCGCACATGTCCAGCACCAGCTCGCCCGGCTGCGGGGCCAGAACCTGCGCAGGCACGGCGGCAGCGGCATCCTGAACCCACCACGCGCCATCGTCATAGCCCGGCAGGGCCGACACCTGCACCCCCGGCGCCAGCCGAAGGCTGCCTCCTTGCACCACTTCGCCGCCCAGCCGGGCCGCCCAATCTGCGCCCTCTTGCGGCCGTTTCAGTGTCAGATCCAGCATCGGACCGGCAAGATGCGCAGCCTCGATCCCCTTGACCGCCGCCTTGCCAAACCGCTTGACCAGGGGCGCGCGCAGCCACGCCGGCAACCGCTGGCTGTCCAGAACGACCGGGGCCGAGGAGATCTTGCGCAGCACCGCATTCACGAAACCGGCCGCCTGGACCGTCTTTGCATCGCCGCGCACCAGCGAGACGGCCTCGGACACGATCCCATGCGCATCCTGAGGCCGCTCGGCCAGCTCGGCCACCGCCAGCCGCAGCACCGCCTGAACGAAGGGCGCGGGGGCACGGCGCATGTGGGGGGCCAACAGGGCATCGGCAGGCTGAACCCGGCGCAACGCGGCCAGCACCAGCCGCTGCGCCCGCGCCCGCTCGGGGCCATCCAGCCCGACCAGCGGGCCCTGGGCATCCCCAAGGACCTCGGACAGCAACCGGCGCTTGCCTGTCACTTCCAGCAGCATCAGGGCTGCCGCACGCCTTACCGCCAGTCCGTCCGACACTCTGCGTCCCTTTTCGCCTTGATCCAAATATCCCGGGGTCCGGGGCAGGGCCCCGGTCCTGTCCGTGCAGCTTGCCCATGCGGCCGAGGAGCGTATAACCCTGTCAGCTGCCGAAGGGAAACCACATGTCCGACGAAGCCCCCCGCACCG
This sequence comes from Gemmobacter nectariphilus DSM 15620, assembly GCF_000429765.1. GTDB lineage: Bacteria > Pseudomonadota > Alphaproteobacteria > Rhodobacterales > Rhodobacteraceae > Wagnerdoeblera > Wagnerdoeblera nectariphila. The sequence goes on from NZ_AUCM01000006.1 coordinate 286,742, forward strand.
ATCTGCCCCCCGCCGCCCTGCGCGCCCTGGCCGAGGCCGAAGAGCGCCGCCGCAAGGCTGGCGATGTCACGTTGCCGCCTGAACTTGGCGGCCGCGATGGCCCCGAACCTGTGCGCTATGGCGACTGGGAAAAGAAGGGCCTTGCCATCGACTTCTAGGCGGGCGCGGGGGCTGCCGCCCCCGGTCCCCCGCCTCAAAGGGGGCTGTCTGCCCCCTTTGAGAATTCCCCCGAGGATATTTCGGGACAGATGAAAGGGCGCGGCCTGGACCGCGCCCCCGATCAACCAGTGTTGTCTGAACAGGATCAGGCTTCGACGGTTTGCGCCACAATCGCCTGCGCCTCGACATCGCCGCCGCGGGCGATCTCGATCCGGCGCGGTTTCAGCGCCTCGGGCATTTCGCGGACCAGATCGATATGCAGCATCCCGTTTTCGTGGGTCGCGCCCGTCACCTTGACATGATCGGCCAGCGCAAAGCGGCGTTCAAAGGCACGGGTTGCGATGCCGCGGTGCAGATAGGTCCGCTCGACGGTTTCGGGTGCCTTGCGGGCGGCGACGTGCAAGGTGTTTTCCTTGACTTCCACGGCCAGTTCGTCTGGGGCAAAGCCTGCAACCGCAATCGAGATGCGATAGGCGTGGTCAGCCGTCTTTTCGATGTTGTAGGGCGGATAGGTGGTGGCGGTATCGCCAACCAGCGCGCGATCCATCAGATCGGCGATGCGGTCAAAGCCGACGGTGGCACGGTACAGCGGGGCAAGATCGAAATTGCGCATGGTCATCCTCTTTGAGCGATGTCTGATGCCTTCCCGGCAGGGCAAGGCGGAGTGACCGGGCCCATTCGTGGCGCCCGGATACTTTTCAGTTGGGGAGGATGGATCGGCGTTTCAAGATGGCGCAAGCGCCCGCGCCATCAGCGCGCTGTGGAGCGCAGGCGGCGCCGCGATCACGCCATTCGCGCGCGGATCGGGGCGGTTGAAGCGCAGCGGCCCGCCGCCTGCGTCGGTGACGCGAGCGCCGCCGCGTTCAGCGATCAGGCTGGCGGCGGCGATGTCCCATTCCCAGGCCGGGCGAAAGGTGATCATCGCGTCATGGCGACCTTCGGCCACCAGGCACATCCGATAGGCCAGCGAAGGGCGGAAGCTGCGTTTCAGATCCGGCACCCCGCCCGGCCAGTGGCTGGCGGCCATGTTGGGCGCGGTGGTCAGAACGCGCGCGCCGTGCGGATTGCTGGTGGCGCTGACGCGGACAGGGGTGCCGTTATACAGCGCCGGCCCGTCACTATGGGCCGAATAGAGCCGTTTCAGCGCCGGCAGCCAGACCGCGCCCGCAATCATCCGGCCACCTTCGGCAATACCGGCGACGATGGAAAACGTATCCTCGCCATTGATGAACCCGCGCGTGCCGTCGATCGGATCGACGATGAAGCAACGGGCGGCCGAAAGCCGTTCCACCGTATCGGCGCTTTCCTCGGACAGCCAGCCATAGCCGGGGCGTGCCCCCCGCAGCAGCGAGTCCAGCCGCTCGTTGACGGCAAGATCGGCTTCGGAGACCGGGCCGCCGTTGTCGGGCTTGTCCCAATGCTCGGGCTTGTGCCGCCAGTAGCGCATGGCAATCTCGCCCGCGTCCTGCACGGCATCGCACAGCAGGGCAAGATCGGCCTCAGGCGCCTGCAAGCGTCATTCCTTCGACCAGCAGGCTGGGCACCACGGTGGACAGATGCTGCCGCGCGTCATTCGCCGGGATGATCCGGCGCAGCATGTCGCGCAGGTTGCCGGCGATGGTGCATTCGTTGACGGCATGGGTGATCTGGCCGTTTTCCACCCAGAACCCGGTTGCGCCGCGCGAATAATCGCCTGTGTTGGGGTTGATCGTCGCGCCGATCATTGATGTGACCAGCAGCCCGCGCCCCATGTCGCGGATCAGATCGTTGCGGCTGGCGCTGCCCTGGGTCAGCGCGACATTGCCGGGGCTGGGGGCCGGGGGGCCACCCGTGCCGCGCGCCGCGTTTCCGGTGCTGGTCAGGCCCAGCTTGCGGGCGGTGGCCAGATCAAGGATCCAGCCTTGCAGCACCCCGTCTTGCACCAGCGCGCGGCGGGCGGTCGGCAACCCCTCGCCGTCGAACGGGCGCGATCCGGCGATGCGCGGGCGGTGCGGATCTTCGATCAGGTCGATGCCGTCGGGCAGGACAGGCTGGCCCATCGCATCGCGCAGAAAGCTGGCGCCGCGGGCAATCGCGGTGCCGTTGATCGCGTTCAGCAGATGGCCGATCAGCGAGCCGGCAATGCGTTCGTCGAACAGAACCGGAAAGCTGCCGGTCGGCGGTTTGGTCGCCCCCGCACGGGCCAGCGTGCGTTCGGCGGCCAGCAGGCCAACGCTTTCCGGGCTGGGCAGATCGGCGGCCCAGGCGCGGGATTCGCCGGCATAGTCGCGTTCCATCGCCCCGCCCGTGCCGGTGATCGCCACGCAAGATACTGCCCGCCCGGTGCGCCCGTAACCGCCCGAGAACCCGTTGCTGGCCGCCATGTGAAACGCCCGGCGCGAATAGCTGGCCGAGGCGCTTTCGACCTGCGAGATGCCGGCCTGCGACAGTGCCGCAGCCTCGGCGCGCAGGGCATCGTCTTGCAGGGCGGCGGCGCCGGGTTCGGGCGCAGGGTCCAGCATTTCCAGCGCAGCCAGGTCCCAGCCCCGGGCTAGCTGGTCAGGATCGGCCAGCCCTGCGGTGGGGTCTTCGGGGGCTTCCCGCGCCATGGCGACGGCGCGTTCGGCCAGTCCGGCTATCACGGCGTCCGAGATGTCCGAGGCGGACACGCAGGCCTGCCGCCGACCGATCAGCACACGCAGGCCAATGTCGACGCCTTCGGCCCGTTCGGCCTGTTCCAGCTTGCCGCCGCGCACGTCAATCGACACCGACTGCCCGGCGACCGCCACGGCATCGGCTGCATCGGCGCCAGCCTTGCGGGCGGCGTCCAGCATCGCTTGGGTCAGCCGCTCCAGCGCGGCGGGGGTCAGGGCGGTATCGCGCGTGTCGGGCAAGGGGCGGCCTTTCCTGAGGGGGTGGCCCTGAGGTAACGCGCCGCCCCCCGCCTGTCCAGCCGCGTTACTGGATGCGCTGCCCGTTGGCGAGGATCTGGCCCTCGGGCGTCATCTCGATTTTCGAGGTCAGCGTATCGGGCCCGTCGCCGGGGCGGGCGAACAGGGCCAGCATCATGCGAATGCCCATGACCTGATCTTCGGGCACCAGTCCCAGCGCAACCAGATTGTCCAGCAGCGTATTGCCGCCGGTCAGCTTCAGATCCGCGCTGCCTGCCGGACGCGGCATGCCGGGGATGGTTTCCATGTCGGAGTTGTCAAAGGTGAAGGCGCCGGTCCCGGTCAGGTCAGCCCCCGCCGCGCGCAGGTGCAGCGTGTTCACCGTCAGCGCGTCGATCTGGCCGATGTCGGCATCGGGTTCCTGCGCGGCCTGGCTGGTCAGATCCGCGAACAGCGTCGCCTTGCCGGTGGCATCAAGCTCAACCGTCGCCGGATCGCGCGGCAGGCGGCCCTGGGGATCGACCATCGCCCAGACGCCTTCCGGCAGCGTCAAGTCGGCCAGCCGCATCAGAAAGGCAAAATCCGAGGGCGTTTCGGATTTGGTCAGCGGCATGGTCAGGCCCAGCCGGTATTCGCTGGCGGTGACGCGGAAATCGGGGAACGGCATGCTGTCGCCCTCGGCGGTCAGGTCCAGCCCGCTCAGCCCGGCGGAATAGCTCAGGCCGGCCGGGGTCAGGCCGAAATCGACAGCGGTGCCGGAAAGCGTGCCGTTGACCTGGGTCGAGGCGCCCTTGTCGTTGAGGTTGAAGGCAAAGGCCGTCGGGCCGGTCGAATAGCTGCCCGAGCCGCGCAGACCCGCGTTCAGCATCGCCGGAAGTTCGGCGCCCGGTGCCATCATCGGCGGAACCGCGCCGGTGAACGCGGCGGTCAGCCCTTGTGCGCGCATGGTCATCAGCATGGTTCCGGTATCGTCCGGGTTTGCCGCATCGACCTTGGCGTCCAGCGTATCGGCGCTGAAATCATAGGTCACATCGGTGGTCTGCCCCGGCGTCAGGGCCGCGCCGCCCCTTAGCCCCGCCAGGGTGGCCGTCATGGTCATCGGCACTTCCTTGCCGTCCACCTTGGGCGGGATCTGCGAAATCGTCATGGATTGCGCGGTGAAATCCAGCTTTGGCGCGTCCGCAGAGCCGCTGATGATCGCAACGTATCCCGACTGGTCCAGCCGCATGGTCATGTCCACCGGCTCGCTGTCAGGCTCGCTGACCTTCATCGACATCTCGATCGACGGCGACATCGTGACCTCGACCGTCCCGTCGCCTCGGTCGCGCATCACGACTTGAGCGACCGGCGCGCGCAGTTCGGCCGTGCCCGACACCATGGCGCCAAGCACGCGGTCCAGGACCAGCCGGTCACCTTCGCGGCGCTGGCTTTCAGCGGTCAGGGTGTAGCCCATGTTCGTGGCCAGATCCTGCCAGACTGCCCAGGCCTGTTCCGGCGAGATATCCGCCTGCGCGGGCAGAACGCCTGTCAGAAGAATGGCCCCGGCGAAGCGGGTCTTGCGAAGCAGCGACATATCAATGCCTTTCGGAGCAGCAGGTCTTGGTCCAGCATCCCAGCAGGCAAGGGGGCGGTCAAGCGGGTTGCAGGGCGCACAGGCCGGCCCTAACCTGCGGCGCGACAGCGGCAGGGAAGGAGCACAAGAATGGCGGAACTTGAGGGCAAGCTGGTGGCAATCACCGGCGCTGCGCGGGGCATCGGGGCGGCTGCAGCGCGGGCCTTTGTGGCCAAGGGCGCGCGGGTGGCGCTGATCTCGCGCGATGCGGCGGCGCTCAAGGTGCTTGCGGCCGATCTTGGCCGCGGGGCGCTGGCCTTTCCCTGCGATGTGTCCGACGCGGCGGCACTGAAGACCGCGCTGTCTCAGGCCGAGGTGGCGCTGGGGCCGCTGGAGGTTCTGGTGAACAACGCCGGTGTCATTGACCCGATCGCCCATATCGCCGATGCCAGCCCCGCAGCCTTTGCGCGGGCAGTGTCGGTGAACCTGAACGGTGTCTTCAACGGGATGCACGCGGCCCTGCCGGGGATGATCGCGCGCGGGCGCGGCACCATTCTGACCATCGGCTCCGGCGCGGCGCACAACCCGCAAGAGGGCTGGGCGGCCTATTGCTCCTCCAAGGCCGGGGCCTACATGCTGACCCGCGCCGCGCATCTCGAGGCGGGGCCGGCGGGCGTGCGGGTGATCTCGCTCTCGCCCGGCACGGTTGCAACCGACATGCAGGCGGCGATCAAGGCCAGCGGGGTGAATCCGGTCAGCCAGCTGGACTGGTCGGTCCATATTCCGCCCGAATGGCCCGCTCAGGCGCTGGTCTGGCTGTGCGGGCCGGGGGGCGATGCCTATCTGGGGCAAGAGGTCTCGCTGCGCGATGAGGCGGTGCGGCAGGCGGTCGGGGTGGTGAAATGATCCGGCTGGAGACTGACGGCGGGCTGTGGATGGCGATCATCGACCGCCCGGACAAGGCGAATTCCGTGACGGCGGAGATGCTGGCCGAATTGCGCGACATTGCCCGGCGGGCGGCCGCCGAGGGGGCAGCGGTGCTGGTGCTGACCGGCATCGGCAAGGTGTTTTCCGCCGGCGCAGATCTGGAGGCCGCGCGGGCCGGCCTTGCCGTCTCGCCGCTGTGGGAAGAGCTGTCGGGCGCGATTGCCGCCTTTCCGGGCCTGACGATTGCGGCGCTGAACGGCACGCTGGCCGGTGGGTCGATGGGTATGGCGCTGGCCTGCGATATCCGTCTGGGTGTGCCGGGGATGAAGGTGTTCTATCCGGTGATGAAGCTGGGCTATCTGCCGCAGCCGTCCGATCCGGGGCGGCTGGCCGCGCTGGTCGGGCCCGCGCGGGCCAAGATGATCCTGATGGGCGGGCAAAAGGTCGACGCGGACGAGGCGCTGGCCTGGGGCCTGCTGGACCGTCTGGTCGCCCCCGAGGCGCTGGTGGAAACCGCAAAGGCGCTGGCGGCCGATGTTCTGGCCGCCAGGCCGGGCCATGCGGCGGCGATCAAGCGGATGATCCCGGGCTGAAAGCTGTTGCCTTGCAGGCCGTGCGGGACTATGCAGCGGCCGTTTGTCCTGACCTGACCGGCAGGACCGGGGGTTTTGCACCCCCGGACCCCCGCAGGATATTTTCAGACAGATGAATGGCAACAGAAGCGCTGGAGGCTTGGGAATGGCGGATGAACGGCTGATCGTGGCGCTGGATGTGCCGAATGCGCTGGCAGGGCTGGAAATGGCGCGGCGCATTGGCGATGCGGTAGATTTCTACAAGATCGGGCTGGGAATGCTGACCGGCGGCGGGCTGGCGCTGGCCAACGAGCTGAAGCAGGAACATGGCAAGCGCGTGTTCCTGGACATGAAGCTGTTCGATATTGGCGCGACCATCGAGGCGGCGGTTCGCGGGCTGGCGCAATACGATCTGGATTTCCTGACCGTGCATGGCGATCCGCAGGTGGTGCGCGCGGCGATGGAAGGCAAACGCGGCAAGGACATGAAGATCCTTGCGGTGACGGTGCTGACCTCGCTGGACCGGGCGGATCTGGATGCGAACCTGATCCGTGCCGGGGATCTGCGCGAAATCACGCTGGAACGCGCAGCGCGGGCCTTTGAGGCCGGCGCGGATGGTGTGATCACCAGCCCGCAAGAGGCGGCCGGCATCCGCGCGCTGCCCCAGGCCGCCGGGCGGCTGATCGTGACGCCGGGGGTGCGTCCGGCCGGTGCGGATGCGGGCGATCAGAAGCGCATTGCAACCCCGGCACAGGCGGTTGCGGACGGGGCCGACCATATCGTCGTCGGCCGCCCGGTATGGACAGCCGCCAATCCGCGCGCCGCGGCCATGGCGATCAATGCCGAACTGGCCAGCCCTCAGGCGAAGCGGCCGAACCGCTGATCGGCGGCGGATGGTGATCGCTGGCCCGAAGGGGCCGGCGATTTCGGCCGATCCGGCGCAAGGCGGTCAGCGGCAGGTGTTCGTCGCATAGACGGTCTTGTCGTCCTGCTTGAGCAGATAGCCGGCCCCGCTGTCGGTTTGCACCCCGCACCACAGACGGCCCTGTTCATCCTCGGAACAGAAGGTGATGGTCAGGCAGGTGCCTGCCTCGGCCCGGCCGATCACGCTCGAGCCGCTGGTGGTGCCCTGATCGCGCAGGTTCATCCGGGTCAGCACCTGAAGCTTGCCGCCATCGGGCGGGCCAAGATCGGCCTGATCGACGCATTCGCCCTCGCGCCCGGCATAGGACAGGCAATCGCCCTGCCTGACGACCTCGGCCAGCGGCTCGTCGGCTTCGGCCTCGGCTTCGCCGTCGGGCTCGGTCGGGTTGATCGCCTCGCCTGTCGCAAGGCCGGTCATCGGATCGGTGATGCCCATCGGCCCCGATTTGTGTTCCAGCCGCAGGGTACCGCCCGCGCGCAGCTTGCCGGTGAACACGCCATCGGCCTGGCGGCTGACGGTGCCGACCAGATCGACCCCATCGAGCGTCGAATACAGCACGACGACCGCGCCTTCCTCGTTCAGGGCATAGCCGGTGATCTTGCCAACGTCGGGGCCGCAATCCGCATCGCCCCGATCGACGAAGAAGATGCCGTCATCCACCGCCTCGGGGATGAACGACACCTCGCAGCCCCCGGATTCGGCAATCAGCGACCAGACGCCGGTTTCGGCCCGGGCCAGCGTTGCGGGCAGGGCGGCAAGCAGGGCAAGGACAGCAAGGCGCATATGAAATCCCCGTCGTGGCCGCGGTCGCGGCGGATGGCGGCAGTCTTGCGAGCAGCCGGGCCCCGGGTCAAGCGTGCCGATCATATGGGCGGTTCAGTTGTCGTTGATGTCGTGGCGAATGATCTTCACATGGCCTGCGCGGCGCCCCAGCAGGCGGCGCATCGCCGCCCAGGCCAGCAGCGACAGCGCGGCAAAGATCATCAGCGCCACCGCAAGGCTGCCGGGAACCGCCAGCGCCACAAGGCCGCCCGTCAGCACCGCGCCGATGGCAAAGCCCAGGAAGATATAGCCGGGCGCCAGCAGCTCCAGCACCCCGATGGCAACGCCGGCCGCCACCCACAGCCACCAGTTCATCCACATCTCAGCGCCCTTTCAGCAGCTTGAACGCATCGCCAAAGGCGGCAACGGCATCGGCTGGCAGGATGATCGTCTGCTTGCCGTCGCCCTGGGCGACCTTGGCCAATGCCTCGACCTGTTTCAGGGCAACCTGATACTGCGCGGCCTCGATCCCGTTTTCGCGGATCGCTTCGGCCACGACCTTGGTTGCATAGGCTTCGGCATCGGCCTGGATGCGGCGGGCCTCGGCCACCTGTTTGGCGGCGTAAAGTTCGGCATCGGCCTGCAGTTCGACCGCGCGCTTCTTGCCCTCGGCCTCGGTGACCTGAGCGCGGCGGGCGCGTTCGGCGTTCAGCTGTTGCAGCATGGCGGCGCGGGTCGCCTCGTCCAGGTTCACGTCCAGGATCTCGGCCCGCGTCACCTCGATCCCCCAGTCGTCGACCATGTTTTCCAGGTTCTCGCGGATGCGCTGGATCAGCCGGGCGCGGTTTGATTGCACCTCGTCCAGTTCCATCGTGCCGATCTCGGCCCGCACGATCCCGGCCACGGTGGCGGCAATCGCGGCATCGACATCGCGGATGCGGTAGACGGTCTTTTCCGGCTCGATGATGCGGTAGAACACGCTGGTTTCCACTTGCACCAGCACGTTGTCTGCCGTGATCGCATCTTGCCGGCTGGTCGGCAGCTGACGTTCCAGGATCGAGATCTTGTGTGCCACGGAATCGAAGAACGGCACGATCAGGTTGAGCCCCGGCCCCAGCACCGATTGCAGCCGGCCAAAGCGTTCGACCACGAATTTCTCGGATTGCGGCACGACACGCACCGCCAGAAAGACGGTGACGATCAGCAGGGCCGCGATGGCCAGATAGACAATGTTCGCACCAATGAACGCTTCGAAACCCATGAGACTCTCCTTGACTATGCGCCGCATGGTGACACCCGTGCGCGCGGATGCAAGGGGTCAGCTGGCGGCCGGGTTCAGGCGGATCAAGGCGCCGTTCAGCGACAGGGCCACGCTCAGCCAGGCCAGATAGGGCAGCAGCAGAACGCCTGCCAGACGGTCCAGCCGCCAGAACGCCACGATCATCGCCGCGACAACCAGCCAAAGCAGCCCGATGACGATCAGCCCCGCCCACATCCGGTGCGCGCCAAAGAACACGGGGGTCCAGAGCGTGTTCAGCGCAATCTGCAACGCCCACAGGGCCAGCGCATATTGGGCACCCTGCAGCGGGGCGATGCGTGCGGCAGCCAGCGACATCAGGATGTAAAGGGTTGTCCAGACGATCGGAAAGGCAATGGCGGGGGGCGTGAACCAGGGCTTGGTCAGCCCGGCATACCACTCACCCGGCGGGAAAAGGCTGCCCGTCGCGGCGGCTGCCCCGGTCGCGGCAAGGAAGATGAAGAACACTGCGTAATCCATGATCGTCTCCGGTTCGGTCTTTGGGTGATACGCATCAACGCGCGGATCGGCCTAGCGGTGCCGTCGAAGATAGACGTAGAATGCGCCGGACCCGCCATGTTTCAGATGCGCCTCGGCAATCTGCAGCACGGCCGGCCCCAGCGGAGGCAGGCGCAGCCAGTGCGGCACCTGATGACGCAGCGCGCCCGTGCGCGTGGGGATCGGCCCGCCAGTGTCGCGGTCCTTGCCCTTGCCGGTGATCACCAGCACCAGGCGCATTCCGGCGGACTGGGCATTGAGGACAAAGCGGATCAGCTCGGGGTGGGCCTCGGCCAGGGTCAGGCCATGCAGATCCAGCCGCGCCTCGGGGGCCAGCTTGCCACGGCGCATCGCCTTGTGGGTGCCCGCATCCATGCGCAGGGGGCTGGACTCCAGCTGCTGGGCGATGGTCGGGCTAAGGTCGTGCCGCGCGGGCGCGTGCGGTGCGCGGGTGCCGATGCGGAATTCGGGCAGGCCGGCGGGCGGCTTCGGTGGTTTGGGCGCGGGCTTGTCGGGCGCTGGCTCGGCCTCGGTCCGTTTCGGGCGGGCAGGGTGCATGGCCCGTGTCGTGCGGGCGACCAGTTCCCAGATCTCCTGCTCCTCGGGGCGCAGACCGCGGCGGCGTGCCATCGTCACTCTCCGGCCTTGGCAAGGGCTATGTCCAGCGGCAGCAGAACGATCATGCGCCCACTGTCCTTGACGCGCCCGGCCGCGTCGCCGGCAGCGGCGCCGCTGCCATAGAAGATGTCGGCGCGCTGGGCGCCCTTGATGGCCGTTCCGGTATCTTGCGCGACCATCAGCCGCCGCAGGGGCGCGGACCCGTCCTTTTCCAGCCAGACCGGCGCGCCCAGCGGCACGAATTCCGGGTCCACCGCCAGCGATCGCATCGCCGTCACGCTGCGGCCCATGGCCCCGATCGGCCCATGTTCGGGTGACAGGTCGGCCAGCTTGCGGAAGAACACGAACGAGGGGTTGTGTCGCAAGAGCCGCGCGCCTTCGGCCGGGTTGCGCCGGACCCAGGCCTTGATGCCCTGCGCCGACACCGCGTGCTGATCCATCGCGCCGCGCCGCACCAGCTCCGCCCCGATCGAGCGATAGGGGTGGTTGTTCTTGGCGGCAAAGCCCAGCCGGATCACCCGGCCATCTTGCAACCGGATGCGCCCCGATCCCTGCACCTGCAGAAAGAACACCTCGACCGGATCTTCCAGCCAGGCCAGTTCCAGCCCCCGCCCGCGCAACAGCCCGCGCCGCTCGATGTCCTCGCGGCTGTGCCAGATGCCCTTGCCGTCGAATTCGGGTGGGCGCGCATAGACCGGCCAGGCAAAGCGCGGGGTGCGCACGGTGGACCCTTGCAGCTCCGGCTCGTAATAGCCGGTGAACAGGGCGGGCGGCGCGCCGGTCAGCACGGGCTGAAAGAACATCTCGAAAAACGCCCGCGCATCGGTCACCTCGGCGGCCAGACGGCACAGCGGCGCCCAGTCGGGCGCCGTCATCAGATCGCAGGTTTCGCGAAAGACGGCCAGCGCGGCGGCATGGTCATCCGCCTCCCAGCCATCCAGATCGGCGAACCGCAAGGGCTGCGCCCCGGCCGCGCTCACCGCCAGCCCCAGCGCGGTGACCAGGGCGCGCAGCATGGTCTCATTCCCCGGTGGCGACCAGCTGCCAGTTCGGATCATCCGCCCCCATGCGGCGGGCAAAGGTCCAGACGTCGCGCTGGCGCTTCACCTCGGTCGGGCTGCCCTCGACCACCTCACCCATGCGGTTGCGCACGACCGAGGTCAGCTCGCCCACGAAGCGCACGGTGATCTCGGCCTCGCGGGTGTCGCGGTCGAAGGTGGCATCCTGCAACGCCAGCTCGCGCAGACCGACAAAGCTCGCCTCGACCGCCAGCCCTTCTTGCTCGCGGGCGTCCACGACGGACTGGAAGCTGTCGTAGACATCCTTGGACAGCAGCGGGACGATGTCATCCAGCTTGCCCTTTTCAAAGGCCATCAGGATCCATTCATAGGCCCCGCGCGCGCCGTTCAGGAATTCGGTCGCGGAAAAGCCCGGCTCGGCGATCTTCATCGCGGCCAGCGCCTTGGCGGCCGGGCTGCCATCGGGGACATGATCGGTGATGTCGCGGTCCTGACCGCCTTCGACCACCTGGAAATCGCGCCGACGGGCGGGGCCTTCGATGGCATCGGGCCGCGCCTGTGGCTCGGGCGGGCGTTCGAACCCGTCGCGGCTGCCCAGAACCGACTTCAGCTTGACGATCAGGAACACGGCGATCGCGGCCAGAATGAGAAGTTGGATCAAGGGCGAATTCATGGGGCCTCGGGTCTGGGATGCGCCGGCATTTTCCGGGCTCGCGGGGTTGGTGCTTTCGTTGGACGTCACTTATGTAGGATACGCCCCCCGTCAAGTCCACCGCAGCGGGGCGCGTGCGACACTGAAAGGACCAACCGTTGCCGCTTCTTGCCATCTTTGTGCTGCTTCCGCTGATCGAGATAGCGCTGTTCGTGCTGGTCGGCGGCTGGCTGGGTCTGTGGCCGACATTGGCCCTGGTGGTGCTGTCGGCGGTGGTCGGCATGGCGCTGATCCGAAATCAGGGCTTTGCGGCGCTGCGCGATCTGCAACGCTCGGCGCAGGGCATGGGCGATCCGGCGCGCCCGCTGGCGCATGGGGCATTGATCGTGCTGGCCGGCTTTCTGCTGCTGCTGCCGGGCTTTTTCACGGATCTTCTGGCGCTGCCGCTGCTGGTCCCGGTCACCCGAAGGCTGATCCTGCGCCAACTGGCCGCACGTGTCTTTGTCGTCAATGCAGCCCCCCGAACGCCGCCGCACTGGCCGCGCGCGGGCGATGACATCATCGACGGCGAGGCAACAGAGATCACCCCGGACACCCGCCCCCTGCCGCGCAACCACCCCTCGGGCTGGACCGACCCGCCGGACTGAACCCCGCTGCCGGTCTTTGCCTTTTTTCAAATACCCCACGGGGGTGCGGGGGTGTGAAACCCCCGCTTATCAGGTCGGGTGCGGGGGGATGACCCCTCCGCTTCTGCCCTCGCCACCCTTGCAACGCTTGACTCGCGCCCCCCGCGGGCGTAATCCCAGCATAACCCCGGAATGGCCACGCCCTTCCGGTCCCATGGCCTTGGCCGGGATCGCCATCCACCAGCGCGTTGCGCCCGTGGGTGCCGTTGCCGTTTGGGCCGCCCGTTCTGCCGAAGGAGGCACCCATGTTCGAGAACCTGTCAGAGCGCCTTGGTAGCGTCTTCGACCGGCTGTCCCGGCAAGGCGCCCTGACCGAAGACGACGTCTCGACCGCCCTGCGCGAGGTGCGCACCGCGCTGCTCGAGGCGGACGTCTCGCTGCCCGTCACCCGCGATTTCATCCGTGCGGTCCAGAAAAAGGCGACAGGCCAGTCGGTTACGAAATCCGTGACGCCCGGTCAGCAGGTCATCAAGATCGTCCATGACGAGCTGGTGAAGATGCTCGAGGGCGACGGCCCGGCCGAGCGACTGAAGATCGACAACCCGCCTGCGCCGATCCTGATGGTCGGTCTGCAAGGCTCGGGCAAGACGACGACCTCGGGCAAGCTGGCCCGCCGCCTCAAGGAACGCGAGAACAAGAAGGTCCTGCTGGCCTCGCTGGACACCCAGCGCCCGGCCGCCATGGAACAGCTGGCGATTCTGGGCCAGCAGATCGGCGTCGACGTTCTGCCCATCGCCAAGGGCGAGTCGGCGGTCCAGATCGCGAAACGTGCCAAGCAGCAGGCCACGCTGGGCGGCTATGACGTCTATATCCTTGATACCGCCGGCCGGTTGCAGATCGACCTGCCGCTGATGGAAGAGGTCGCGCAGGTGCGCGATGTTGCCCAGCCGCGTGAAACGCTGCTGGTGGTCGATGGCCTGACCGGGCAGGTCGCGGTCGAGGTCGCGCAGGAATTCGATGCCAAGGTCGGCATCACCGGCGTTGTCCTGACCCGGATGGACGGCGACGGCCGCGGCGGTGCGGCCCTGTCGATGCGCGCCGTCACCGGCAAGCCGATCCGCTTTGTGGGTCTGGGCGAGAAATCCGAGGCGCTGGAGCCCTTCGAGGCTGACCGCGTTGCCGGCCGCATCCTTGGCATGGGCGACATCGTCGCCCTGGTCGAAAAGGCGCGCGAGACATTCGAGGCCGAACAGGCGGAACGCATGGCCAAGCGTTTCTCCAAGGGCCTGTTCAACATGAACGACATGCGCATGCAGCTTGAGCAGATGCTCAAGATGGGCGGCATGCAGGGCCTGATGGGCATGTTGCCGGGCATGGGCAAGATGGCCAAGGCCGCCGAAAGCGCCGGGTTCGACGACAAGATGCTGCGCCGCCAGATCGCGCTGATCAATTCGATGACCAAGAAGGAACGCGCCAATCCCGACATGCTGCAGGCCAGCCGCAAGAAGCGGATCGCCGAAGGTGCGGGGCTGGACGTGGCCGACCTGAACCGCCTGCTCAAGATGCACCGCCAGATGGCGGACATGATGAAGAAGATGGGCAAGGGCGGCATGATGAAGCAGGCCATCAAGCAGATGATGGGCGGCAAGGGCATGCCTGACCCGTCCAAGATGACCCCCGATCAGCTGGCCGAGCTGGGCAAGGGCATGCAGGACGGGCTGAAACTGCCGGGCCTTGGCGGGGGAATGCCGGGCGGGCTGTCGCTGCCCCCTGGCCTGTCGGGGCTGATGAAGCGCAAATGATCACCCTGTCCGGCACCCCTGTTCTGGAAACGGAACGTCTGATCCTGCGCGCTCCGCAGGCGTCGGACTATGCGGTGTTCGCGCAGTTCTTCACCACTGACCGCGCCCGCTTTGTCGGTGGCCCGATCGAGGCGCCGCAGGCCTGGCGGGCCTTTGGCCATCTGATCGGCCATTGGGTGATGCGCGGCTATGGGTTCTTTGTGTTTGCCGACCGCGCCACCGGGAAACCGCTGGGCAGCGCCGGCCCGTGGTGCCCCGAAGGCTGGCCCGAGCCAGAGATCGGCTGGACGGTCTGGGATCCGCAGGCCGAAGGCCGTGGCCTTGCGTCCGAGGCCGCACTGGCCACCCGCGCCTGGGCCTATGGCCAGCTGGGCTGGACCACCGCCATCAGCCTGATCGCGGCCGAAAATGACCGCTCGCAAACCCTTGCCCGCCGTATGGGCGCCGTCCCCGAGCGCGAGGCCGAGGTGATGGGCAAGCCCTGCGTGATCTGGCGCCACCCGTCGGCCGACACGCTGGCCGATGGCGGGATGGAGGCTTACGCATGACCAAGGAGAGCACCATGACCGATGTTGTCGCCCGCGCGGCCGAAGTTCTGCGCGAACATCGCGCCTCGATCGACCGGCTGGATGCGATCCTGGTCTATACGCTGGCCGAACGGTTCAAGCACACGCAGGCGGTGGGCAAGCTCAAGGCGGAACATGCGCTGCCGCCCAGCGACCCCAACCGCGAGGCGCATCAGATCGAGCGTCTGGAACGGCTTTCCCGCGAAGCCGATCTGGACCCCGAATTCGCCAGGAAGTTTCTGGCGTTCATCATCTCGGAAGTCATCCGGCATCACGAGAAACTGCAGAAGTAAGCCGGAGACCCGGCACAGGACACCCAAGGAGAACACCCATGTCCATGAAAATCCGTCTGGCCCGTGGCGGCTCGAAAAAGCGCCCGCACTATTCGATCGTCGCGGCCGACTCGCGCATGCCGCGCGATGGCCGCTTCATCGAGAAGCTGGGCGTCTATAACCCGCTGCTGGCCAAGGACAGCGAAGAGCGCGTCAAGATGAACCTGGAGCGCGTGCAATACTGGCTGAGCCAGGGCGCCCAGCCGACCGACCGTATCGCCCGCTTCCTGGAAGCGGCTGGCGTGATCGCGAAAGCCACCCGCAACAACCCCAAGCAAGCCGTGCCGGGCAAGAAAGCCACCGAGCGCGCCGCTGCCAAGGCTGCCAAGGCCGAAGCCGCCGAGTGATCGGCGCCTGACGGCGACGGACAAGGCCGGGTGCCCGCGGGGCGCCCGGCATCTGCATTTCGGGGGATCTGGTCATGTCTGGCAAGGATCGCGTCTGCGTGGGGGCCATCAGCGGTGCCTTTGGCGTCAAGGGCGAGGTGCGGCTGAAAAGCTATTGCGCCGATCCGGCGGCGATTGCCGATTATGCGCCGCTGTATTCCGAGGACGGCAGCCGCAGCTTTGATCTGGTGCTGACCGGGGTTCTGAACAACGGGCTGTCGGCCCGCATGTCCGGGATCGTGTCGCGCGAGGATGCCGAGGCGGCCAAGGGCCTGCGGCTGTTCGCTGACCGGGCGCGCCTGCCGAAGCTGGATGATGACGAATATTATCATGCCGATCTGATCGGCCTGACGGTTCTGGATGCAGGCGGCAACCGGATCGGTCAGGTCAAGGCGGTGCTGAACCATGGCGCTTCGGATCTGCTGGAGGTGATGGGGCCGGGGATGAAGACGCCGCTTCTGGTGCCCTTTACCCTGGCCGTGGTGCCGACGGTGGACATTGCCGGTGGCCGGCTGATCGTCGATCTGCCGGACGAGATCTGATCCGGCGCAAGGGGGGGGCGCTGCCCCCCCACGGCCTTTGGCCTTCCCCCCGGGATATTTATGGACAGATGAAGGGGCTTAGCGCAGCGCGCGGCCCTTGACGATCGCGTCATGCCCGAACTTTGCACGGATGCGGTCGGTGGCGCGTTCGGCGGCGGCGCGGCGGGCGGCGTTCGGGTCAAGCAGATCGCCGGCCGGGTCGTGGCCCGAGGCAGGCGACAGATCCGAAATGCCAACGCCGATCAGCCGGAACGGGGCCTGCGGCAGCAGGGCGGTCAGCAAGGGGTCTGCCGCGCGCCAGATGGCATCGGCGATCTGCGCGGGTTCACCCAGGGCGCGGCGGCGGGTCACGATCTGGTGGTCGGCGCGCTTGAGCTTGACGGTGACGGTGCGGCCCTGAAGGTCCTTGGCCTTGGCGCGGTCGGCGACCTGTTCGGCCAGACGCCACAGGTGGCCATGCAAAAGGTCAGGATCGGCAATGTCGGTGTCGAAGGTGGTTTCCTTGGAGATCGACTTCGGCGCCTCGTTCGGGTTGACGGGGCGATCGTCCTGACCGCGGGCCAGATGCCACAGGCGGCTGCCGGTATGGCCGAAGCGCGCTGTCAGATCGGCTTCTGACCATTGGCGCAGGTCGGCCAGGGTGCGGATTCCGGCCGATTCCAGCGCGGTCTGGGTGGCCAGGCCCACACCCCAGATGATGCGCACCGGCTTGTCTTGCAGGAAGGCCGCCGTATCCGCACGCCCGATCACCGAAAATCCGCGCGGCTTGTCCAGATCTGACGCGATCTTGGCCAGGAACTTGTTGTGCGACAGGCCGACCGACAGGGAAATGCCCAGATCGGCCTCGACCCCGCGCGCCAGTCGGGCCAGTTGCGCGGCCGGCGCAGCGCCGTGCAGGCGGGCGGTGCCGGTCAGGTCCAGGAACGCCTCGTCGAGGCTGAGGGGTTGGACTGCGGGGGTCAGCGCCTCCATCCGGGCGCGGATTTCGCGCGAGACCTCGGCATAAAGCTGCATCCGGGGTTTCACGACCACGGCCTGAGGGCATTTCTTCAGCGCCTCGAACATCGGCATGGCAGAGCGCACGCCATAGATCCGGGCGATATAGCAGCAGGTTGACACCACGCCGCGCGTGCCGCCCCCAACGATGACCGGCTTGTTGCGCAAATCGGGGTTCTCGCGCTTTTCCACGCTGGCGTAAAAGGCATCGCAATCGACATGGGCGATGGAGAGCGTATCCAGTTCCTCATGCGCGATCACACGCGGGCTGCGGCAGACCGGACAGCGCGGGGCGGGGGCAAAGCTGGCAAGGCAATCGCGGCACAGGGCGGGCATGATGGGCGCAGTATGCGCCTGCCGCGGGGCGCCGTCCACTCAGGCGCGTTTGCGCAGTCCAAGGGCCCGATAGCCTGCGGCCAGATCGTTGAAGCGGTCGCCTTGCACGGCGATATGGCGGCGCAGCGCCTCGCCCGCCCGCGCCGCATCGCCCGAGACCAGCGCGTCAAAGATCGCCCGGTGCTCGCGCAGCGATTCCGGCATCCGCCCGCGCACGCGCAGCTGCAGGCGGCGAAAGGGTTTCAGCCGGCGGTGCAGCCGTTCCGCCTCGCCCGCCAGAAAGCGGTTGCCGGCGGCGGCATAGATGGCGACATGGAAATCCTTGTTGGCGCGGTAGTAACCTTCGGTGTCGCCCGTCTCGCAGGCTTTCTCGCAGGCGAGCAGGGCGGATTCGATGCTGGTCTGATCTTCGGGGGTCATGCGGCGGGCGGCCTGACGGCCGCACAGGGCCTCGATCTCGGCCATGACCTCGAACATCTCGACCACCTCATCGAGCGCGGGAAAGCGGACAAAGGCCCCGCGCCGCAAACGCAATTCGACCAGCCCCGAGGCCGCCAGCGCCTGGAACGCCTCGCGCAGCGGGGTGCGCGAGACCTGAAAGCGTTCGGCAAGGCTGACCTCGTCCAGCCGGTCGCCATCGGCGAACTGGCCTTCGACGATCAGTTCCTCCAGTGCCTCGCGGATCTGGTCTGTGCGGCGGTCCGAATGCGTCTCGGTCATTTCTGTGTTCCGGATGGCAATATCTTGCATACAAGAGTGTTGACTTGGAATGCGTCAGTCGTCAACCTGCCTCGCATCATCAAGAACGAAGAGCTTTGGGAGGAGACTTCGATGAAACTTGCCAGGATCGCGGCGATTGCCGCCATTCCGTTCTGTCTTGCCGCGACCACTGCTGCGGCGGTTGAGCTGCGCCTGTCGCACCAGTTCGCGCCGGGCGATCTGCGCCACAAGATCGCGCAGATGGTGGCCGATGATGTGGCTGCCGCGAATGTCGATCTGACGATCAAGATTTTCCCCTCGGGCTCGCTGTTCAAGGCGACCGAGCAATACATGCCGCTCAGCCGCGGTCAGCTGGACATGACGGTGTTCCCGCTGTCCTATGCGGGCGGCCAGCACCCGGAATACAACCTGACCCTGATGCCGGGGCTGGTGAAGAACCACGACCATGCCGCGCGGCTGATCGCCTCGCCCTTCATGGCCGAGATTGAAAAGGTTCTGAACGGGGACGACGTGATGACGCTGGTGCACGGCTATCTGGCTGGCGGCTTTGCCAGCGTCGATGGCTGCATCCGCCGCCCCGAGGACGTCAAGGGCAAGACGGTGCGCGCCGCCGGCAAGGGGTTCGAGGAAATGTTGCAGGCGGCGGGTGCCTCGATCGCCTCGATGCCGTCGTCGGAAACCTACAACGCAATGCAGCAGCACGTGTTGCAGGCGCTGAACACCTCGTCCTCGTCCTTCGTGTCGTTCCGGCTGCAGGAACTGGCCAAGTGCTATACGCCGGCCGCCGACATCGCGCTGTGGTTCATGTATCAGCCGATGCTGATCAACAAGACCACCTTTGACCGCCTGACGCCCGAGCAGCAAAAGGCGCTGCGCGATGCCTCGGCCAAGGCCGAAGCCTATTACATGGCCGAAGCCGCGAAAGAAGATGCCAACTCGGTCGACGTGTTCAAGGCCGCCGGGGTCGAGATCGTCAACCTGACGCAAGAGGATTTCGACGCCTGGAAGGCACTGGCGGAACAGTCGTCCTACAAGTCCTTTGAAGGCAACGGCAAGAAGCTGCTGGATATGGCGCTGTCGGTTCAGTGACCTGACCAGGGGCGTGCCCGGTGGCGCGCCCCGACTTACCCCCGGAGACCCCCATGACCCGACTTTCGACGGCCGGGCCGCATTCCCCCGGCGGCAATGCCTTTGTGCGCGGCGTTCGCGCCATTTCCACCGTCTGCGGCTGGGTGGCCGCTGCGCTGACGGTGATCGCGCTGTTCGTGACCTGCCACATGATCTTTGTGCGCTATGCGCTGGGCCAGTCGACGATCTGGCAGACCGAGGCGGTGATCTATCTGATGATCGCGGCCGCCTGCATCGGGTTGCCCTATGTCCAGACCCTGCGCGGTCATGTGAACGTCGATCTGGTGCCCATGGCGCTGCCGCGTCGGGGGCGGCTGGTGCTGGCCTGGGTCGTGCAACTGGCCACGATTGCCGTGATCGCCGTCATCGCCTGGTATGCGTGG
This sequence comes from Gemmobacter nectariphilus DSM 15620, assembly GCF_000429765.1. Classification (GTDB taxonomy): domain Bacteria; phylum Pseudomonadota; class Alphaproteobacteria; order Rhodobacterales; family Rhodobacteraceae; genus Wagnerdoeblera; species Wagnerdoeblera nectariphila. Next base: position 306,410 of record NZ_AUCM01000006.1, read on the forward strand.
GAGGTCTGGCATCAGGCCTGGGACCGCAACTGGAAATCCCCGACCGTCTGGGGGCCGCGCCTGTGGATCCCCTATATGGTTCTGCCGCTGGGGTTCGGGCTGTTCCTGCTGCAACTGCTGGCCGATCTGGTGGCATTGGCCACCGGCGAGGACGCACCCTTTGGCGTGAAGGAGGGCTGAGATGGATCCGCTGACGCTTGGCCTTCTGGTGGCGGTGGCCACGATTGTCGTCCTGTTTTCCGGCGTATCGGTGGCGGTGGGGCTGCTGATCGTCTCGGCGCTGTTCCTGCTGATCTTCGATGGCGCAAGGTCGCTGGAGATGATGCCCGAGATCTTCTTTGCCGATCTCAACAGCTTTACCATCCTGTCGATCCCGATGTTCATCATCATGGGGGCCGCCGTTGCCTCGACCCGCGCGGGCGCCGATCTGTTCGAGGCGCTGGAGCGCTGGCTGACCCGCGTGCCGGGCGGGCTGGTGGTGTCGAACCTGGGGGCCTGCGCGCTGTTTGCGGCGATGTCGGGGTCCAGCCCTGCCACCTGCGCCGCGATCGGCAAGATGGGCATCCCCGAGATGCAAAAGCGCGGCTATCCCGATACGGTCGCCGCCGGATCCATCGCCGCAGGCGGGACGCTGGGCATTCTGATCCCGCCCTCGGTGACGATGATCGTCTATGGCATCGCGACCGAAACCTCGATCGGGCGGCTGTTCCTGGCCGGGATCGTGCCGGGCATCTTGCTGACGCTGCTGTTCATGGCCTGGTCGATCTTTGCCACATGGCGGTCGGGCAACACCGCCGTCCTGTCGCCGCGCCACTATTCCCTGCGCGAGCGGCTGGAGATCCTGCCGCGCGTCGTGCCGTTCCTGCTGGTGATCGCTGGGGTGCTGTATTCGATGTATGGCGGGATCGCCACGACCTCGGAAACCGCTGCGGTCGGGGCGATCCTGTGCCTTGGCATGGCCATCGTGATCTACCGGATGTGGAGCCCCCGCGCCATCTGGGGCGTGCTGCGCGACAGCACCAAGGAAAGCGTGATGATCCTTTTCATCATGGCGGCGGCCGGGGTGTTCGCCTACATGATGTCCTCGCTGTTCATCACCCAGTCCATTGCCCAGTGGATCGCAGGGCTCGAGGTAAACCGCTGGGTGCTGATGATCCTGATCAACATCTTCCTGCTGGTTGCCGGGTTCTTCCTGCCGCCGGTCGCGGTGATCCTGATGACGGCGCCGATCCTGATGCCCATTCTTCAGGCGGCGCAGTTCGATCCCTATTGGTTTGCGGTGATCCTGACGATCAACATGGAAATCGGCTTGATCACGCCGCCGGTGGGGCTCAACCTCTTCGTCATCAATTCGATTGCACCGAAGATTCCGTTGAAAACCATCCTGTGGGGGTCGGCACCGTTCGTCGGCTGCATGTTCCTGGCCATCTTCATCCTGTGCCTGGTGCCGGAACTGGCGACGTGGCTGCCCGATGCCGTGATGGGGCCAGGCTGACAGGGGACATGACATGAGCCGTATCGCCTATTTCGCCGATCTAATGACGACGCTGTTCGAGCGTCGTCCCGCCAAGCCGGATGTGCCCAGCCGGGCCCCCATTGCCGAATTGTGCGCCGCGCTGCTGTCGTCGCGGGGCGAGGTGTCGGGGGCGCGGCTCGCCCGGGATGTGTTGTCGCATTATGCCCGTCTGACGCCCGAGGATCGCAGGGCCTTCTTTGCCTATCTGGCGACGGACCTTGACCTTGACCCCGACAAGGTGGCCGAGGCCGCCGCAGCCTACAAGGAAAGCCGCAGCGCCCGCGCGCTGGCCCGCCTGACCCGCGAGGCAGAGCCGCGCCGGCAGGAACTGTTCCGCCGGCTCAACCAGGCGCCGGGGGCGACCGAACAGCTGGTGCGGATGCGGCTGGATCTGTTGAACCTGCTGCCCGAGGCGCCGGAACTGGGTGTGATCGACCCCGATTTCCAGCATCTGTTCGTCAGCTGGTTCAACCGTGGCTTCCTTGTGCTGCGCCATATCGACTGGCGCACACCGGCGAACATTCTGGAAAAGATCATCGAATACGAGGCCGTTCACGCCATCAACGACTGGGACGACCTACAACGCCGGTTGCGCCCCAATGACCGGCGCTGCTTTGCGTTCTTTCACCCCGCGATGCCCGAAGAGCCGCTGATCTTTGTCGAGGTGGCGCTGACCAAGGGGGTGCCGGGGTCGGTGCAGGCGGTTCTGGCCGAAGGACGCAAGCCGCTGGCCGATGGCGAATTCGATACGGCGGTGTTCTATTCCATCTCGAACTGTCAGGAAGGGCTGCGGGGCATTTCCTTTGGCAATTCGCTGATCAAGCAGGTGGTCGAGGAACTCAAGGCCGACCTGCCGCAAGTCAGCCGTTATGTCACCCTCTCGCCTGTGCCGACGCTCAGCCGCTGGCTGGAAAAGGTGGCGCCAGACCGTCCGCCGGTGGCCCAGCTGCTCGAGGCTGCCGCCACGGCCGACCCCAAGGCGATGGAGCCGCACAAGGCCGCGCTGCGCCAGTTGACGGCGGAATACCTGCTGCTGGTCAAGCGCGGCGATGGAATGCCCGCCGATCCGGTGGCGCGGTTCCATCTGGGTAATGGTGCCCTCTTGCATGATGTTCACGCGCTGGCCGATACCTCGGCCAACGGGTTCCGCCAGTCCGCGACGGCGATGGTCAACTACCTTTATGATCTCGCCAAGGTCGAACGGAACAACGAAGCCTTTGTGACCGATCGTCAGGTCGCGGCGGCAAAGCAGGTGCAGACCCTGGCAGGCCAGGGCGAAACGACAGGAAAGAAGTGATGACCAACCCGCTGTATGATGCCCTTGTCGCGCCGCTGGCCGCGCGCAGCACTCCGGTGCTGACCGATGCTGCCGGGCACACCCTGTCGGGACGCGACCTGCATGGCATGGCCATGGCGCTGGCTGCGGCGCTGACCGGGCTGGGGCTGAAGCCCGGTGATCGCATGGCGGTGCAGATCGACAAGTCGCCCCGCGCGCTCGCGCTCTATCTGGCGGCGCTGGCCTCGGGCGTTGTGTTCCTGCCGCTGAACACGGCCTATACGGCCGACGAGGTGGAGTATTTCGTCTCCAACGCGGGTGCCGCGCTGCTGGTTGGCAGCCCTGCCCGCGCCGACAGCCTGCGCGAGGTCGCCACCCGCCACGGCGCCAAATTCGAGACGATGGATGCGGCGGGCGATGGCTCGCTGACCGATCTGGCGGCCCAGGCCCCGGCCGGGTTCAGCCCGGTGGACCGTGGCCCCGACGATCTGGCGGCGATCCTTTATACCTCGGGCACGACGGGGCGGTCCAAGGGCGCGATGCTCAGCCAGAACAACCTTTTGTCCAATGCCGAGGTGTTGGTCAGGGAATGGCGCTTCACCGATGCCGATGTGCTGCTGCACATGCTGCCGATCTTCCACACCCATGGGCTGTTCGTTGCGACCAATGTGGTGCTGCTGTCGGGGGGCAGCATGATCTTCCTGCCAGGGTTCAAGGCGGATCAGGCCATCGACTGGCTGCCACGGGCGACCAGCATGATGGGCGTGCCCACCTTCTACACCCGCCTGCTGGACGATCCGCGCTTTACCCGCGATCTGGTCGGGCACATGCGGCTGTTCACCTCGGGCTCGGCCCCGCTGCTGGCGGAAACCCATGTGCAGTTCGAAGAGCGCACCGGCCATCGCATCCTGGAACGCTACGGGATGACCGAGACCAATATGAACACCTCGAACCCCTATGACGGCGAGCGCCGCGCGGGCACCGTCGGCCCGGCGCTGCCGGGGGTCGAGGTCAAGATCACCGACCCCACGACCGGCGCCGCCCTGCCGCAAGGCGAGCCGGGGATGATCGAGGTGCGCGGGCCGAACGTCTTCAAGGGCTACTGGCAGATGCCCGAAAAGACCCGCGAGGAGCTGCGCGACAATGGCTTCTTCATCACCGGCGATATCGGGGTGATCGACAAGGACGGCTATGTCAGCATCGTCGGCCGTCAGAAGGATCTGATCATCACCGGCGGCTACAACGTCTATCCCAAAGAGATCGAGCTGATCCTGGACGAACAGCCCGGCGTTCTGGAAAGCGCGGTGATCGGCGTGCCGCATCCCGACTTCGGCGAGGCGGTGGTGGGCGTGCTGGTGGCGCTGCCGGGCCAGACCATCGACATCGAGGCGGTGAAGGCGGCGATGGGCCAGTCGCTGGCCAAGTTCAAGCAGCCCAAGCACATCGCCGTGGTGGCGGAACTGCCGCGCAACACCATGGGCAAGGTGCAAAAGAACCTGCTGCGCAAGGACTTTGCCGGTCTGTTCGCCTGAACTGCGCCCTCAGGGGCGGGGTGTCCCGCCGCGCTGCGCCGCAACCATGGCCAGCGCGGCCGCGCCTGCGCCCGCGACCAGCGCCATGGATGTCAGGCGGCGCCACAATCTGGCGCGGCGGCTGTGCGGGCCGGGCAGATCGGGCAGGGAAATGACCGGCCTGATCCCAAGCGCGCGTTCCGTCTGCCGCGCGGTCCGCAACACCGGGTCACGCAGCTCCAACGCCAGCGCCAGCCCCAATGCCGCCATCAGGCTGCCGAAAACCCCGAACACCATCACCTTGCGCCGCCCCGAGGCCAGCGGGTAGTCGGGCGGCAGCGCCGATTCCAGCAGCTCGAACCGTTCGGTCTGCCGCTCGCTGTCCAGGCGCTGGCTGGTTTCGGCCTCGGCCCGGCGCATGTTGATGGCCGTATATTGGTCGTGCAGCTGCTGGAGGCGCCGGTCAAAGGTGCCAAGCTGGGTTTCCACCATCGGCGCGCGGTTCACTGCGGCCTCTACCTCGGTCTGACGGGCCCGCACCGCCTGCCGCTGGCCTTCCAGCCCGGCAATCTGCGCCTGAAGCACCGAGATTTGCCGCTGTTCGATGGTGCGCCGCGCCTCGCGCGATGTCAGGGCCGCCAGTTCCTGGTTCAGGTCCAGGATCTGACTGTCCAGATCGCGCAGCGTCGTGGACAGCCGGCCGATCTCGTCGCGGCGGGCCAGAACGCCCTCTGGCAGGGCATCGACGTTGGCGTTCTTGAAGCTGGTGATCTCGGCCTCGAGCGCGGCGATGGCAAGGCCCAGGCGCGATTCCTCGCGTTCGTAGAATTCCAGCGTCTCGCGCACGCGTGCCGACTGTTTGGCCGCCGTCAGATCCAGCACCTTTCGGGCCAGATCGTTGGCAACATCGGCCGCAAGCTGGGGGGTGCCCATCTGGACGATGAGGATCATGGCCGATACGGGCTGTTCGGCGCCAAAGCTGTTCTGGCCGGCCCGGATGGTCTGGATGCGCACCGCCTTGCGCAGCAGCACCACCTTTTCAGCGGGGCTGAGCGCGGGCAGATCGGTGTAAAGGCCATGGGCCTCGATCATCGCCAGCATGCTGTCGCGGCTGGTCAGTTCCTGTTCCAGCAGTTGCAGCCGTTGCGAGGAATGTGACACCGCGTCGGACGTCGTGACATCGGCCGCCACCCGTGGCAGTTCGACCTGCAGGACGGCCGCAGCCTCGTAGGTGCGGGGCAGTTGCAGGGCGACGAACAGCGTCATCAGGCTGCCCAGCAGCACGATCGCCAGGATCGGCACAAGCCGGCGCCGGATCATGCCAAGAACATCGGCGATGGACTGGATATTGCCCATGTCAGCGCCTCCGCCGTGCCGGGCTGTCCTCGGCCCGGTTCAGGACGACGCCAAGCACCTGCGTATGATCCTGAAGCAACCGCTCGCATTCGCGGATCTGGGCGGCGCTGGTGCGGGTGGCATCCGCGACCAGCAGGATCCCGTCGATTTCCGGCAGAAAGGCCAATGCGTCATCGGCCTCCAGCACCGGGGGCAGGTCATAGATGGTCACGTCGGGCGACAGATCCTCCATCACCGCTTCAAGCGCGTCGGCGGTCGCCGGTTCCTGCAGCAGTTCCGCAGAGTTCACCTCGGCCCTGCCATTCAGGCCAAGTGCCAGCGTGCGGCCGACACGGCAGAAATGGGATTCGATGGGCTGGAGGCCGGTCAGCACATCGCGCAGCGGGCCGGGGTCGGGATGACCAAAGATCGCCGCCAGCCCTGGCTTGCGCAGGTCCAGGTCAATCAGCATCGTGCGCCCCGACGGTCGGCGCGCCAGCGCCAGCGCCAGATTGGCCGCCACCGTGCTGGCGCCGCAGCCGCGCGTCGGGGAGGCCACCGCGATGCGCGTCCAGCCGCGTTCTTGCAGCGCCTGCAACATCCGGGTGCGCAGGTGATCATACAGCAGGCCCACCGGATCCTCGCGATGGTTCACCACAAGGTGCATCGCTGCGCAATGCGCCGACTCAAGCCGCAGCGCGGGCAGGTCCGACCACAGCCTGTCAGGGTCATGGCGCGTCGGCAGCAGGGCGTTGCGCAGATCCTCGTCGTCCAGCAGCGGCAATGCGGGTGCTGGCAGGCGTTCATGGCCAAAGACCGAAACCGCCCGCCCGGACGGGCGCTGCACCGGAGGCGGGGCCTTGATCATCTGCAGATCATCGGGACCATATCCCCCGAAAACTGTTTCCATCAAAGAACCGGCTTTCGCCATGTCAAAGGACCTTCCTTTGGCGTCCGGCAGGCCGGATGCAGAACGGGCACATCCCGCCTTGCGGCGGAAAAACACTGAACAGAAAGCCTTTACCCGTCAGCGCGCGTGGCGCCACGGGTCAATGCCTGCCGATCCGGGCCCCCGCCCAGCCCTCAAGGATCTAGCCGATTCGCGGATGCGGAAAAAGCCACTGATATGGAAACGATCCGGTGCCAATGGTCAAAAGCCTTTGAATGTCCTAGCCTTGTCCGGTTCGGTCCGGACGGGGTGCAAGATGGTCGAAACGGTCGATGCGGTGGTGATCGGGCGGAACGAAGGCGCGCGGCTGGTGGCCTGTCTGGCATCGCTGCGCGGGCAGGTGCGGCGGGTGGTCTATGTGGACTCGGGGTCGACCGACGGATCGGTCGAGGCAGCGACCTCTGCGGGGGCGCGGGTCGTCGTGCTGGACATGGCCCGGCCCTTTACGGCCGCACGGGCGCGCAATGCCGGACTGGAGGCCTTGGCCGAGGATCCGCCCGACTTCGTGCAACTGCTGGACGGCGATTGCGCGATGGATGCGGGCTGGATCGGGGCCGCGCTGGGCTTTCTGCGCGGGCATCCGGACGTTGCCGTGGTCTGCGGCCGTCGGCGCGAGAGGTTTCCGGCGGCATCGGTCTATAACCGGCTGGCGGATATCGAATGGAACACGCCGGTCGGGCAGGCCAGGGCGTGCGGGGGCGATGCCTTGATGCGCTGGGCACCGCTGCGGCAGGTGGGCGGATACCGGCCCGACCTGATCGCCGGGGAAGAGCCCGAGCTTTGCCTGCGTCTTGGTCGGCTGGGCTGGTCGATCTGGCGGCTGGACGCCGAAATGACGCTGCATGATGCGGCGATGACCCGATTTTCCCAGTGGTGGCGCCGGACGCGGCGGGCCGGTCATGCCTTTGCCGAAGGCGCCGCGCTGCATGGGGCCGGACCCGAGCGGCACTGGGTGGCCGAGACCCGCCGCACCGTTCTGTGGGGGGCGGCCGTGCCCCTGATCGCGCTGGCCGGTCTGGTGCTGGGGTATCCTGCGGCGGTGCTGGTGCTGCTGGTCTGGCCGGCGCAGGTTGTGCGGCTGGCCCTGCGCTGGGGTGGCGGGCGCGCGGCATGGGAGCGGGCGGGTTTCACCGTGCTGGGCAAGTTGCCCGAGGCCCTGGGGGTGCTGGGCTATTGGTGGGGCCGTCTGCGTGGGCGCAAGGCGGGCCTGATCGAATACAAATAGCGCAGCGCGCTGTTGGTCTGGGTCAGATGGGGGGCCAGCCCCCCGTCGCGTGCCGCGACTCCCCCCGGGATATTTTCGGACAGATGAAAGGCTCAGCCGGTTCTGCGCTGGGCGATGGCGCGGCGCAATTCCCCTGGCAGGATGGCGGCGCAGGCGGCATAGCGCGGGATCAGGCGGCGCGGGCTCAGGGTCATGCGCCAGGCCCATTCCATCGCGATGGCGCGCACCCAGGCCGGCGCGCGGACCTGTTGGCCGGACAGGAAGTCCAGCCCCGCGCCGACCGAGACGAAGCCGACATCTGGCGCAATCTCCCGGCCGAGGGCTGCGAGCAGTTCCTGTTTCGGCGCGCCAAGGGCCAGCAGGCACAGCCGGGCGCCGCTGGCTGCCACCTCGGCCAGCAGGCTTGCGGCCTGTGGCCCCGTAGGGTCGAACCCCATCGGCGGAGCGATCGTCGCGGCGATCTTCAGGCCGGGCACGGCCGATTGCAGGTGGCGCGCGGCGCCTTCAAGCGCCGAAGGCGTGCTGCCGACCAGCGCCACGGGGGTCTTTGTCCGGCCTGCCAGCTGCGCCAGCGGCAGCACGAGGTCCGATCCGGGAACCAGCGCGACAGGCCGGCCCGCCAGCCGGGACAGCCAGACGATGGGGTTGCCATCGGCGACCACCAGATCATGCCGGGCATAGGCTGCGCGAAAGGCGCTGTCGCGGTGCAGCTTGACCAGATGATCGAGGTTGATCGTGGCAAGCGCAAACCCCTGGCCGGCGGCAAGCCGGCGTTCCACCGTCGCCAGAAGGGTGGCGCGGTCCGGGATGTTCACCCGCAGCGTGGTCTGGCCAAAGCGGAAGTTCACAGGTTGCTTCCCCGCTGATGCAGCCCCATGCCTGCCACGCGGGGCGCCATGGGGCAAGCGGCCAGCGCGCGAACATATCGTTTCCGCTCGGCCAAGGGATTGTCGCCGGATCGTCCTGCCCGCCATTGTGGCGGCATTGGGGCGTTCGTGGTAAGCCTTTTGCTGCAAAAGTGAAGGGACCGATGCCCAACAGCCTGGCCTATATCGCGCTTGTCCTGTGGCCTGTGGTGGTGGTGGTGCTGTTCCGCCGCCTGCCGGTGGAACGTGCGCTGATCTGGTCGATCCTTGGTGGCTATCTGCTGTTGCCGCCGGTTGCGGCGATCGACCTTCCGGCGGTGCCCGCGCTGGACAAGATGTCGATCCCCGCGCTGTCGGCCTATGTGGTGGTCACCCGGATGCTGGGCATATCGGTGCCGCTGATCCCCTCGGGGCGGCTGGCGCGGCTGTTGCTGGCTGTGTTCGTGCTGGCGCCCTTTGGCACCATTGTGACCAACCCCGAGGTGATCCCGGTTGCCGGGCATGGCGTGCTGCCCAGCCTGCGGCTTTACGATGCGATCTCGATCATCGCGTTTCAGGCCTTTGTCATCCTGACCTTCGCGCTGGCCCGCAGCCTGCTGGCCAGCGCGGCCGCCCTGCGCGAAATCCTGATCGCGCTGGTGATCGGGGGGCTTGGCTATTCGCTGCCCATGCTGCTCGAGGTGCGCCTGTCGCCACAGCTGAACATCTGGATCTACGGCTTTTTCCAGCATTCGTTCGAACAGATGATGCGGCAAGGGGGCTTTCGCCCGATCGTCTTTTTGCAGCACGGCCTGTGGGTTGCGTTCTTTGCCATGACCTCGGTGCTGGCGGCGGTCTCGTTGCTGCGCGAGGCCCCGGCCGAGGACAAGGCGCGGCTGGCCTTGGCCTCGGCCTATCTGTTTGTCGTGCTGGTCCTGTGCAAGTCCATCGGGTCGCTGGTCTATGCGGCGGCTCTGGCGCCGCTGGTGCTGGTGATGGGGCAGCGCTGGTTGCTGCGGATTGCCATGGCCATGGCGGTGCTGGCGCTGAGCTACCCGGTCTTGCGGTCCAGCGGCCTGATCCCGGCCGAAGACCTGGTGCGCCTTGCTGCCAGCTATAGCGCCGAGCGCGCGCAATCGCTGGAATTCCGCTTTGCCAACGAGGCGGCGCTGCTGAACCACGCGTTCGACAAGTCATGGTTCGGCTGGGGCGGGTTCGGACGCAGCCAGATCTATGACATTTTCACGGGCCGCAGCCTGACGGTGGCCGACGGGCGATGGGTCATCGTGCTGGGGATGTATGGCTGGGTCGGCTATGTCGGGGAATTCGGGCTGCTGGCCTTGCCGCTGGTCCTGCTATGGCGCCGCGCGGAACGATTGCCACCCGGGACCATGGCGGCGCCGCTTGGTGCCCTGGCGGTGATCCATGGGGTGAACATGGTGGACATGTTGCCCAACGCGACCCTGACCCCGATGACCTGGCTGATTGCAGGGGCCCTTCTGGGCCATGCGGAACTTGCCGCCGCGCCCACACAAGACAGGCCCGCCACGGCCGACATCGCGCCCAAGGCCGGGCGCCCAAGAACAATCATGTAAGACTCTTGGTCTGTTTTGATGATGTGGACACCCCGACCCCAACCGTCGAATCTGGTTTCAACGGTTCCCCGAGAAGAAGGAGTGGTTGGATATGTCCGGAATGATCATTGGCCTCGATCTCGCGAAGAGCGTTTTCCAGGTCCACGCTGTCGATGCTGACGGAAAAGTTGTCATCACCAGAAAGGTGCGGCGCTCTCAGATGCTCGAGTTCTTTGGGAGGTTGGATCCGTGCTTGGTTGGCATGGAGGCGTGCCCCTCCGCGCACCATTGGGCGCGGGAACTTTCTGCCCTAGGCCACGAAGTCCGATTGATGGTCGCGTCCTACGTGAAGCCCTACGTCAAGCGCCAGAAGAACGACATG